>CAVXLY010000001.1:0-9312 GCA_963762725.1 uncultured Verrucomicrobiae bacterium
GACCGGCAGCGACGCGATAAATTTTGATTTGGGAGCTTCGTTCATGGTTTCTGGAAACGCACCGACCCGGGACTTTATTCCCGGTTTCCCGATTATGCCCCGGAATTTTCTGCGTTTCCCGGCGCGCGCCGATTCCCGAGGCACCGCGCGGCGGCCAGTTTTGCCAGGATGCGGTCGCCAGCGGGAAAGCCCGGCCGGTCGCGGAAACCCACTTCGGTGCAAAATCAGGCGCGGTCCCCGGCGAAGGCGATGAGCGCAGCTTCCGGCAGATCGGCCACCAGAGTGTAGAAAAATCCGCGCTCTTCCCAGGCCGCGAAACTGCTTCCCCGGCACCTGCCGCAAACCACCTGGCGCCCGTCCGCCAGAGCGACCAGACGCCCGCCCGGCTCATCCGGCGACGTCACCGCGGGCGCATTCGGCGGCGAGATGAAACAGGAAACCCGCTGGCCCGCGTGCTCGTAGATCAAGACCCCGGCAGGCTCGCGACCGGCCCGGCAAATCCGGGCGCCGACGAGCCGGAAATCCGCGGGCACTTGCCGTGGCCCGCGCGCGGCATGCGGGAGCCGGGCCTCCAGCCACGCCGCCGCCGCCGCCGGATTTTCCCCGTTGAACTGCTCGGACGACGGGCTTTCCGACAGCGAGCGAACGTGGTTTGCTACAAAGGCCAGCAGTGCCGGCGTCGGTGCGGCAGCGGACGAAACACCCGGCGACTTCCTCCACTCCGCGCGGCGCGTCAAAAATCCGCCGCCGACCGCGGCCAGCAGCAACAGCAACGCGGCTGCGGCCGCCGCAACCAGCGCGACCCGCACCCGAAATCGACCGGCGAAAAGCGAAAACCCGACTTCTGCTCCCGCCCGCTCTTCGCCCGCCACCCGCGGCGGCTTCGACACCCGCGCCAGAAGCGCGGCAGACGGCGCCGGGACAATTGCCGTCATTCGCTGCAGCGAGCCGGACACCTCCTGTTCCCAGCGCCATTGCTCGCGGCAATCCGCGCAACCGCCGAGGTGTTTTTCCACGCCGAGGCTGGACAGGGCGTCGAGTTCGTTCGCTGCAAACGCCGCCAGCAATTCGAGAGTCTCCGGGCAATCAAGCATGGGCATAACCGTCTCCTTTCTCCGTTGAATTTTTCACCGTCATCCCGCGCCGCCGGCCGTAGTCGCTGAGCCGCGTGCGCAACACCGCCCGCGCCCGGTGCAGCCGCGACATGACGGTGCCGAGCGGGCAATCGAGCGCGCGGGCGATTTCTTCGTAGCGCAGGCCGCCGACCGCATGGAACAACAGCGGCAGCCGGAAGTCTTCGGGCAGCTCTTCCAGGGCACCGAGCACTTCGTCGTCGAAGCAGCGCTCCATCGTTTGCCGATCGGCAAAATCCGCCGGCTCCAGGACCACGACGCTCTCCGGCGCGGCCGACTCGAAGGGGAGGATGTTGTGACCCTCCGGCGCCTCCGCGGAAACCAGCCGCGGCCGGCTGGCGACGCGGCGCAGGCTGTCGATAAACGCGTTGCGCAAAATGCGGAAAAGCCAGGGCCGGGGCGCATCGCTCTCGGCCAGCCCAGCCAGCCCGCGGCCGGCGCGGAGAAACGTTTCTTGCACGAGATCCTCAGCGTCCTCGGCCCGGCCGCCGGTCAGCCGGAACGCGGTGCGATGGATGGCGGGAAAATGGTCCGCGACGAGCTTTTCGTAGCGCTGCTCGGTTGCCTTGGCGGTGCGGCCGATCATCTGGTGGGAAAAGAAAACTGCCGCAGCCCGGGCACGCGACTTCACCTACTGGGAACGCAGCGCGCGCGGCGTTTATTCCCGGCGAGGTCCGTTTTCCCCGAGCACCTGCTCCGTCATCACCTGGCGATACCGCTCGGCTTCGGCAAAATGCGGAAAATGGCCGGAGTTCTCAAACCAGACGATCCGCTTCCCGCGCGGGGCGTCGAGCGCGTTGAAATAGCGTTGCGCGACCTCGGAAGTCACGACGGTGTCGTGGCGCCCCAGGAAGAAATAGACCGGCACGTCGATGCGCGGCGCCGCGGCGAAAAGATCGGTGCGGTAGAAAATTTCCCGCCACAGTTTTCCATACGAATACCGGAAGCCGAGCGGGATGCGGATCAGGTCCGCCCACGAGTAAACCGGCGACTCCAGCGCCAGCTCCATCATCCAGGCGCGGGAGAGCGAGGGATGCTCCTTTTCCGCGTAGTGATCGACCCACTTTTCCATGAACCGGTGATCGGCATCGCGGTGCGGCGGCGGGCCGATGCGACGCAGCTCCGCGACGGCTTGGGTATTGCCTTCCCGTTGCGCGGAATGGAGGGCGAAATCGTAGAGCACCTGCGTGGTCTGCGGGAGATTGACCGCCTGGCCGATGCCGACGTAGGCGTGGAACAACTCGGGATAACGCGCGACCAGTTGCGCGCCGAAGAGCGAGCCCCAGGAGTGCGCGACGAGAAAGCATTTCTGCGCGCCGAACCGCCGGAGGAGGGTTTCCGTCAGCTCGTGCGCATCGGCGACAAATTGCGCGACCCGCATCGAGTCGTCGGGGATCGACCAGGAGTAGGATTTCCCGGCGCCGCGCTGGTCCCACTGCACGACGACAAAGTCGCGCTCCAGCGCCGCGTTGAGATGCGCAAACGGCATCTGCGGAAAGCCCGGGCCGCCGTGGAGGAAAAGGAGCAGCGGCCGGGTGCGATCGTGACCGCGGATCTGGATCCACTGGTCCACGCCGCCGAGGCGCACGGTTTCCAGGGTGTCGATCCCTTCCAGCGCGGTGATCCGGAGTCTCGCCGCCGTCCGGCTTTGGACAAATGCGCGCCAAAAAAGCAGCGCCGCCGCGCCGACCAAAAGCAATGCGCCGCCGGGGAGCAGAACCCAGCGCCACACTTTCTGGAGAATGCGCTTCACCCGTCAGATTACACCGATCGGCACGGATATTTTCCTTTGAGTCGAAAGGTGTGGTCGCTCAGTCTGCTTTCCGTTTCCGTTGTAGCGGCGCCTCTGCGAGGCGCATCCGGTTGGAATCTGCGCCTCACAGAGGCGCCGCTACAACGAACACGGAGCCGCCACCCGAAAAGGAACGAGCCGGGCGGGATCACGACGCTGGCGGAACGTCTGCGCGCACCGGTTTGTCCAGCAAGAGGCCCCAGGTTGCGTTGTAGGGATGAACCTTCTGCGCGGGCTGCCCGTTTTGTTCCAGCGGCCGACGTTCGTTTGCCCATTGAAAGATGGAGCCCTCCAGGTTTTCCACCCGGTTGAACCCCGCTTCCTGGAGCCGGCGGGCAAACTCCGCCGAGCGGTAACCCACGGAGCAATAGGTGACGACCGGTCGATCCTTGGGAAGCGAAAGCTGCGCGGGGTCCGAGCCCGGCTCCACGTGCCGGGCACCGGGCAGATGGCTCACGTCATATTCCGCCCGGGTGCGCACATCGAGGAGGACCGGCGGGGGACGGCGCGGATCGTTCAGCCACCCGGCCAGCTCCCCGGTCTGGGTGCGGCGGACGGTCGGAAAATCGCCGCGCACCTTTCGCTTCACCAGGTTCCAGCCGACCTGCTGGCACGAGGTGAGGCAGAGCACGACCGAGACTCCCACGAGTGCCAGACCGAGGAGCGCAAATTTGTGGCGGTGGCGGACGGTCATGACGTTGTCAGGGCGCGAGTTCCGCCGCCGGCCGGGGTTCCCGCTCCGGCACCGCGCCGTCAGGCAACTGCCAGGGGCGCTGTTTGCGGAAGGGCAGGATCCAAGCTGCCCCACGGTCAGCTCCTGTTCATCGCGATAGGCCGCCACGCCGATCGTGATGGAATCCTGGGCGATGTCCCGCCGCAGGCTGCGATGAATCCCATCCCACCAGCAGAAGATCGTGCCCCAGTTTGAGTCCGTTTCGCGTTGCACGATGGAGTGGTGGATCCCGTGCATCCGCGGCGTGACGATGGCGTGGTTGAGCCACCGCTCCAGACCCAGGGGCAGCCGCCAGTTGGAATGCTGGAACAGGCTCGCGGATTCGAACGCGATCTCGAAGACCAGATACGTCAGCGGTCCGATGCCGAAGAGCGTCACGACCAGGAGCCGGAAGGGAATCGACAGCAGGATTTCGCCGAAATGGAACCGCGCCGCCGTCGTCATATCCATGTCCAAATCCGTGTGGTGAACGTTGTGGAAACGCCAGAACAGCGGGACCCGGTGCATGGCGAAGTGCCACCAGTAGTAGCTCCAATCCATCAGGAAAAAACCCGCGATGCCGCCCACCCAGGCTGGCAGCGGCAGCCAGTGGAACAAACCGACGCCGTGCTGGGCGCACCAAAACGTGGCTGCCAGCGGAATCGGGATCAGCGCGAGGCGCAGCAGGAAAAACGCGGGAAACGAGAGCACGAAGTTCCGCACCGCGCGCCGCAGCAGGGCGAAGTGCTGGCGGCGCAGCGGAAACTTCCATTGCACCAGGAGCAGAAGGGCAAACAGGCCCCACAGGATCGGGGTGCCGACGTAGTCGAGCAGAGGAATGGGTTTCATCATTGCACCGGAGTCAGTTGCCAGCCTTCGGCGGGACTCGCTTGCGCCGGCTGACCGGGCACCGGGACGATCCCGCCGCACGAGCCGCCGGTAAACGACCGCCAACGCTTCCGGCCGCATACCGCAGACGTAAAGGGCCAGAATCAGCAGGTAAAAAAACGTCGTGCGATATCGGCCGAGCTGCTCGTAGCGGCGCGGGCTGCTGGTGATCCGCGCCGGGAGTTGCCGCATCCGTCCATGCCGGCGCAGGCCGCGGTATAACTCGGCGTCCTCCATCAACGGCACCTCCGGATAGCCACCTGCCTGGAGAAAAATCTCGCGCCGGCAAAAGATCCCGTGATCCCCGAGCGCAAAACCAAAAAGATCGACTCCCACGTTGCCCAACGAATCGCTGATCCGGTAAACCGATTGCCGGCCCGGCAGCCGCAACCGGAAGCAACCGCCCACGAGCCGCGGATCCCGGCGAATGCCCGCGCGATCTCCCCCGGAGCATCCGGCGGCAAAGCCTGGGTGTCGGCGTGCACGAACCAAAGCACCGCGCCGCCCGCCGCCCGCGCGCCGGCGTTCATCTGGCTGGCCCGGCCCCGGGGAGCATGGATCAGCCGGTCGGCCAGATCCTGGCAGAGCGCCACCGTGGCATCTTCGCTGCCCCCATCGACCACGATGATTTCGGACTCCGGGGCGCCCGCCCGCAGGCGCTGGAGAAACTCGCGGACGGTGTCCGCTTCATTGAGCACCGGCACCACGATGGAAACGCCCGCCCCGGAAGAAAGGCGGGCAGATTCAGCAGGCAGGCGGCGGTTCAGCATCAGTCGGGAGCGAAGAAAAGAGTCGGTAAAAAATTGGAGACGCGGAATTCGCCCGGGGGGCAAAGGCCGCGGAGCCGGAGCGCCCGCGATCTCAGCGCACCTCGACTTCGATGGGCAGAAGGTGGTTGATAATGTAGCTGCCGCGGTCGGCGTCGCGATCAGAGGATTGCGTGCGCCCGCGGGAATCGGTGGCGCGCGCCATGAGGATTTGTTTGCCAGCCGCGGCCGGCGTCTGCCAGGGGCATTCCCAGAGTCGCCACGCGTTCTTCACCGGCTCGCCGAGGAGTTGCGCTTCCTGCCAGGTCGTTCCGCCGTCCGGGCTGAATTCCACCTTCACAATCTCCGAGCCCGCGCCGCTCCAGGCCGCGCCGCGCGCCCGCACCGTGGCACCCGCCGGCACCACCTCGCCGAAGTCCGGCCAGGCGATCTGCGCTTTGACCTGCAATTCGGTGATCGGCACCAACGTGGGCAACCCTTCCTGGCGCTGCCAATAGGAATAATCGACCGACTGAAAATAACCGGCGTAAGGCGTGGCGGTGACGATCACGCGGCGAAGCCACTTCACCGACGCCATGCCGAACCAGCCGGGCACGACCGCGCGCAGCGGAAACCCGTGGTTCGGCGGCAGCGGCTCGCCGTTCATCCGGGTGGCCAGCAGCACATCGTCCAGCGCCTTCGGCAGCGGCAGGCTGCGCGAGTAGCGGAATTTCCCGCCCGGCCGCGGCGGGTCGTCAATTTCCCCTTCGTCGGCGCCTTCCAAGATCACTTCGACGGCGCCCGCAGCGACCCCGGTGCGGGCAAGCAGGGCGGCGAGCGGCACGCCCGTCCATTCCGCGTTGCCGACCGCGCCCAGGCCCCACTGCGCGCCTTTGACCTGCGGGACCAGGAACGCCCGGCCATTGCCCGCGCACTCCAGCGTCGCGGTCGCGGTGCGAGTCTCCATTTTCAGCAACTCGTCGTAGGTCAGCTCAAACGGCTCCGCCACGGCTCCCTCGACCCGGAGCCGCCACGTGCCGGCGTCGAGATGCGGAACCGGGAAATGGGAGCGCACGTAGAAACGGGCATTGGGCGTGACAAAACCGTCCAGCGCCGAAAACGGCATCTCCAAGTTCACCGGCTCCTTCTGGCGGATAACAAAGCCGCCCGGCGACGGCGCACGGGAAGAAGGATTCCCGCTCGCGGGGGGAGAATTGGGGTCAATGAAGTTCATGGGTGGCGGGAAACCTGATTCGTGGCGCCGCGTTCAAAAGGTTTCCGCGGTGAGGAGCATGTAAGCGACCATCAACGCAGCCAGCAGGGCGACACCGGCCGTGATCGCCAGGACCAGCACGCGATTCGGCACGATTTCTCCCTGCTCGATGGCTCGATTCACGCAATGGAAATGCCACGCTGCCAGGACCACGATGGCGCCGCCGAACGCCATCATCGCCATCCCGATCGGCAACGACAGGTCGGTGTGGTGGACGGGCGTCTGGGCATTGAGCCGCGCGGAAAGTTCGTGCAGCCAGATGCTGAACTTCGCAACCACAAAGCCGAGGCTGATCAACGCGATGCTCGTCCGCACCCACGCCAGAAAAGTGCGTTCGGCGGCGAGAAGCTCCATCGCCTTTTGCGGCTCGGAAATCTTCGCTTTCTCAGACGGGTCGCCCGCTGCCCCGGACTCCGCCCCGCGGGTTTTCTCTGGCGACGAAACCGCAGATCTCACGGTGGCCCGGTATTGCGATGAAATGCGCCCGTGAACCCGGCACGATTACGGCCGCGCCGAACGGGATTTTGACCTTCAACCGGCCTCAGCTACCCGACTTGACGTAAGACCAGCCGGCCTCCTGCTTGCGCACGACTTCGGCGACGCCGGAATCCACGGTGGTCGCAAACGGCAGCAGGTCCGCCTTGGTCACGTTCTTTTTCTTCATCGTGTTTTCGCACGCGGCGAAGACGACGCCTTTCGCGGCGAGTCCCTGCATCCGTTCCTGGAGCGCTTCGTCGCTTTTGAGCAGCAAGCCCAGGCCGTTGCTGTGCGCGATGACTTCGATCTCCGTCGTATCGGCGCCCAGGGTGGTGCGCAGATTTTCGACGTTGTTCAACGTCGCCGTCCATTGCGCCTCCCCGTCCATCGTGACTTCAAACAAGACGCGATGCTTGCCGGTGCTGTGGGCCGCCGGGTTCTTCGGCGCCTCCTCGGCGAGCGCGACGGTGGTGGAAGCGGACAAGGCGACAGCCACGAGCGCAACGAGGCTCGCGGCCAGACTGAGAAGGGCGGAGGGGAGTTTCATATTTTTTGAGGGGCTGGTTTTCGGGTGGGTGGATTACTTCGCCATTTCTGGCGGGGCTTGGGTTTCCGGGACAATCAATGGGCCCCGACGGATTCGATGCGGACATCCGTCGGGGCGCTGACCTTTCCGTGGCGCTGGATCCAGGCGGCGATCATCTCGTATTGCGAGCCGCGCTCCTGCCGGTCCCCGCCTTCGAGAAACGTGCGGTAATGATGACCGCCGCCGGCCGGGAGCGAGTTCGTCGCGACCCGGTAGGAGCGAGCGTCATCGAGCGGGGCGTCGCCGATCTGCACGGCGCGCACGCGGCTTCCCGGCACCTGCGTGTGATCATGCGAAAACCGCAGGCCGCTGACCTGGATCATGCCGCCGACTTTGCGCTGCGGGTCGTCCGTGTAGGAGTTCTCGACCGCCTGTTCCAGGATCTGCCGGAGCTGCGCGCCGGTGAGCGTGAGCGTGATGACTTGCTCTCGTGGGGAACGAGGTTGCGCAGCATCGCGGCGGTGATCGGGCCGCGCGGGATCGCGACGCCGTAGCCGACGCCCGGCAGCAGCGCGACGTCGCATTTCGTCTCCTCCCGCAGGATGTCGGCGAAGAGCGAATCCGCCGGCGATTGCTCGTCGCGCTTGCGGGCTTCCTGACCCGCCAGCGTCTGCGCGCGGACGATGGGCGCCGTCGCCTCGCCCAGCCGCTCGTCCAGCTTCGGGCGGAGCGGCGCGACGATGGATTCGAGGAGCCGCGCCTCCCGGCGTCCGGCGGCGACGTCGCGTGGTCGAGCGTGATGAGCTGTCGCCGGTGCGCGGTGACTTGCCGTCTCCTGACTGAGGTCGAGGCGCCCGAGGTCGGAGCCGTGCGCCCCGCCTGGACGATGAGCGTGCCGCCGACTCGCAGCGCCTCGCTCATGCGGTTGTGGCTGTGGCCGCCGACGATGACGTCGATCCCGCGGACGGCTTCGGCCAGCTTTTGTCGGCGCCCAGACCGAGGTGGGACAGGACCACGACGACCTGCGCGCCGGCCTTGCGCATCCGCGGCAGGAATCGCTCACGACCTCGGCCGAGTCCCGCTCGAACGCAAGCCGGCGACGTTCTTCTTCGCCGTGGTCAGGTCGGTGTAGGGGTACGCAAGGCCGAGGATGCCGACCTTCACGCCGGCGACTTCGCGGACGATGAACGGCTCGGCCAGGAGCTTGCCCGTACGCTTGCAGCGTCACGTTGGCGGCGAGCATGGGGAACGCGCGCTTCGGCGATGTAACGCTGGCAGGACGTGCCGCCGCGAAATCCGGCTCGTGGTTGCCGAGCGTCATCGCGTCGTAGCGCAGCGCGGCTCATGCGTCCGGAAGGGCCCGGCCCTTCGTCAGATCGGCGATCATCGTGTCACCGATGGCGTCGCCGGCGTCGAGCAGCAGCACGTTGCCTGGCCCGGCCTCCGTGCGCGCCTGGTTGACGGCCGTCGCCAGCCGGTCGAACCCGCCGACCGTCTTGCCCGTCAGCTCGCCCTCCCAGCCCCGCCACGCGGTCAGGTGGCCGTGAATGTCGTTCGTGTGCAGAATCGTCAACGTCACCGCCGCCGCCCGCGGTTCAGCCGACAGCGCAACGCCGGGCGTGGTCATGGCGAGCAGACAGAGAACGATGGCGGCGAGCCGGTGCATGTTGCGTGATGAGCCATTACAGGGTCCGTCTAGCCGCCGGATTTCAGATACGCCCAGCCGGCTTCCTGTTTGCGCACGACCTCGGCGATGCCGGAGTCC
>CAVXLY010000002.1:0-355862 GCA_963762725.1 uncultured Verrucomicrobiae bacterium
GATTCTGCGAATGGCTCCAGCGGTAGGATTCGAACCTACGACCAATCGGTTAACAGCCGACCGCTCTACCACTGAGCTACGCTGGATCGGAAATGCAAATCTACGCCCGCCACGGCCGGCGAGCGAAGGGACGAGATTTCTCGCGCACCTTCCGCCCGCCGGCAAGTTTTTTTCGTGGCTGCCGGCACTCTTCTTACTTACTGGTCGGCGAAACGCGGCTCCGCGCCGGCGGCGGGCCGACGCGCTTCCTCGCCGCTGGCGCCGTCGCCGCGGGGACGGCCTTCGGCGCCGCCGTTGCCGCTGGCTCCATCGCCGCCGCTCTGCTCTTCGGCGTCGCGCTCTTTCATCGCGGCGCGGCGGCTGAATTTCACGCGGCCTTTTTCGTCCACGCCGATGCACTTCACCAAGATGGAGTCGCCGACCTTGACGACGTCCTCGGTGCGGCGCACCCGGAAGTCAGCCAGCTCGGAGATGTGCACGAGGCCTTCCTTGCCAGGGAGCACTTCGACAAAGCAGCCGAACTCTTTCGTGCTGACGACGCGGCCGTTATACACCTCGCCGACCTGGATTTCCTTGGTCATGCCGGTGATGATTTCCCGCGCGCGGGCCATCGCTTCGCCGTTGTTCGAGTAGATGCGGACGCTGCCGTCGTCTTCGATGTTAATTTCGCAACCGGTCTCGGCGACGATGCCTTTGATCGTCTTGCCGCCGGGGCCGATGAGGAGACCGATCTTTTCGGGATTGATCTTCACGGTCTCGATGCGCGGCGCGTATTTGCTCAGCTCGGTGCGGGGACCGGCGAGCACGCTGTTCATGACGTCGAGGATCTTCGTGCGGGCTTCCTTCGCCTTGCCGACGGCCTGGGCGAGAAGATCGACGGAGATGCCGGGCAGCTTGAGATCGAGCTGGAAACCGGTGACGCCTTCGGTCGTGCCACAGAGTTTGAAGTCCATGTCGCCGAAGTGATCTTCGCTGCCGATGATGTCGGTGAGCAGCGTGTGGCGCTGCATCGCACCGGCGTCGTCAAACTCAGTGACGAGGCCGACAGAGATGCCAGCGACCGGGGCCTTCAACGGCACACCGGCGTCCATGAGCGCGAGACAGCCGGCGCAAACGCTGGCCATCGAGGTCGAGCCGTTGGACTCCATGATTTCCGAGGAAACCCGGATCGCATACGGGAAGTCGGCCTGGCTCGGCACGACCGGGAACAGGGAACGCTCGGCGAGCGCGCCGTGACCGATCTCGCGGCGGCCGGGGCTGCCGGTGCGGCCGGTTTCGTTCACGGAAAACGGCGGGAAGTTGTAGTGCAGGATGAACGACTTGTGCTCCTCGCCGCCGGTGTAGGCGTCGAGCCGCTGGGCTTCTTCGCCGCTGGCGAGCGTGGCCAGGCAGAGCGCCTGGGTTTCGCCACGCGCAAAGAGCGCGGAGCCGTGCGAGCGCGGGAGCAGCCCGACCTCGCCGGAAAGCTGGCGCAGATCGAACACACCGCGGCCGTCAGCACGCTTGCCGTTGTCGAGGATCGAGCGGCGGAAGGCTTTCTTCTGGAGATAATCAAACGCCTGGCCGATCTCGAAGCCGGTGGCGTCGGGATGCGGCTGCGAGGATCGCGGCTTTGACTTCGTTTTTCAGCGCGGCGACCGCGAAGCTGCGGGCCGCTTTGCTCGGCTGGTAGATGGCCGCTTCAATGCGGTCGCCAGCGACGGAATAGGCGATCTCCTGCAACTCAGGCCGCACGGTGAAGAGCGACATCTGGCGCTTGGGCTTGTTGACCTTCGCGGCCAGGTCACGCTGCGCCTGGACCATGATTTTCACCTGCTCCTGCGCGAAGCGGAGGGACGCGATGAAGTCTTCTTCGGGCAATTCCTGCCCGGCGCCTTCGATCATGATCACATCGTTCTCGGTGCCCGCGTAAACGAGGTCGAGATCGCTGTTCTCACGCTGGGCGTGGGTCGGGTTGACGACAAACTGGCCGTTGATGCGGCCGACGCGCACCGCGCCGACCGGGCCGGCGAACGGGATGTCGCTCACGCAAAGTGCCGCGCTGGCACCGTTGATGAGCAGGAGGTCGGGATCGTTTTCGCCGTCCGCGCTGAGCAGCACGCCGATGATCTGGGTGTCGTAGAGGTAGCCCTTCGGGAAGAGCGGCCGCAGCGGGCGGTCCGTCATGCGGCAGGTGAGGATTTCCTTTTCGCTCGGCCGGCCTTCGCGCTTGAAATAGCCGCCGGGGATTTTGCCGACGCTGGCCGCCTTTTCGCGGTAATCGACGGTGAGCGGGAACCAATCCTGGCCTTCTTTGATGGACGTCGCGCTGACCGCGGAAACCATGAGGATGGTGTCGCCGTAGCGGAGGGTGACGGCGCCGTCGGCGAGTTTCGCGAGTTTGCCGGTTTCGAGGGTGATCGGGGCGGCGCCGATGTGCGCCGTGACTGTCTGAGGATGCATTAGTTAATGAGGAAGGAACGCGGACGGCGAGGCGGCCTGTCAGCCGACAAATGGCTGGCAGACGGCGCCTTCGCCCGATCTGGCGACAACGGCCGGCACTCGATCTTAACTCGTAGGTTTTCACCCTCCCGGCCACCGCACTCGACACGCGTGCGGGCAAGAGAGGGCTTGAGGGCGAAAACCTAAGATTAAGACGGGGAGCCGGCGCGGATGCCGGGAGACAGGCGGAAGCGAGGCTTCGCGCCCGGTTTCTAGTTGGGTTTGGGGTTGGATCTCCCGCGCTGGCCAGCCGTGTTCACACGGCCGGCCCACGCCGGAAAAGGAGCGCCAGCTTAAGCTTGGAGGCCGCTGGACGCAAAAATGGAAAAAGGGGAACGCAAATCGCGTTCCCCTTGCGCGCAGAACTACTTGCGCAAATTTAGCTCGGCCAGGACGCCCTTGTAGCGGTCGCCCTCGGTGCGCGCGAGGTAATCGAGCAGACTGCGGCGGCGGGCCACCATGATCAACAAGCCGCGGCGGCTGTGGTGATCCTTCGGGTGCGCCTTGAAATGGTCGGTCAGCTCGTTGATGCGCTGGGTCAGCAGGGCAACCTGCACGTCCGCGCTGCCGGTGTCTTTGTCATGCAGGCGCAGCGCCTTGATCTCTTTGGTCTCTGTCGTGGCCATGGGAAACTTTTACCTCTTCGCGTGATTCGTTCTGGGTCTTTTTGGTGGCGGCCAATATGAACCAATTCACCAGCTTGGCAAGTGGCGCCTTCAGCCCGCGGCGAGCCGGACGATCACGCGCACCGCGAAAGCCAGCATCAAGGCGGCCGTCGCCCCCTGGGTCAGAGCCAGCCAGCCCGGCCGGGCGAACACCCGTGCGCCGAGCCGCACCGTGGCGCAAAGCAGGAAACCCCAAGTCAGCGCGCCCGCCAGCACCGCCGCCGCCAGGACCAGCGACGACCCGAAGCCGAGCGGCTGCACCTCGTTCGCCTGCGAGCCGATGACGGCCAGCCAGAAAGCGATGTTCCACGGGCTGGAGAGCGCCATCGTCAGGCCGAGCAAGAAGCCGCCGTGGGAGGAATCGAGCCGGCTCGGTGGGAGATTGCTGGTCGCCGCCGGCCGATGCCGCGTGTGCCAGACCTGCCAGGCGCCGCGGCCGAACGTCCACGCCAGAAACAGCAGCAGCACGATGCTGACGACGCCGAGCACCGGGCGCAAGACGGGCAGGCGGTCGAGCAGCGCCCCGGCCCCGAGGGCGACCGCCAGCGCCCAGCCGAAGTCGCCCGTGCAGGCGCCGAGCCCCACGGCCCAGGCCGACCAAAAGCCGCGCGTCAGCCCGCGCCGGATCATCTCCGCATTGATCGGCCCCGGCGGCCAGGCGACGGACCAGCCGAGGAGATAGCCTTTGAGGATGAGGGGAAACATGAATCAACAGGAGGTCTGGATGATGAAGCCGGAAATCAGGAATACGCGCAAGACGCACCGCCCGCGCGGTCAGCCTTCAGGATTCATTAACGATGCCGCCTTCTGCCGTCGCGCTCTGCAACAAGGGCACGGCGCCGAGCAAAGCGGCGTCGTTGCCGAGTTCGGCGGCGCGCACGGTGATCTCGCCCCAGGGGCAAAATGCGTATTGACGGACGTGCTCGCGGATCGGCGGCAGGATTTCGTCCGCGCTGCGCATGATGCCGCCGCCGAGCACGATGATCTCCGCGTCGTAGGCCTGGGCATTGGTCACGGCGCAAAACGCCCAGGCGCGGATGCAATGGTCGCGCACCGCACGCGCCAGGGCGTCGCCCGCGCGGGCGGCGTCGAAAACATGACGGAAATTCAACGGTGAAGGCGCGCTGCCGCCAGCGGCGCCGGGCAACAGCGGGCTGGATTTCGCCAGTTCCGGCCGGCGTTCGGCGAAGTCCGCGACAACAAGCGGCAGGCTCCAGGTGGCGGCTTCGGTTTCGGCGCAGCCGATGTTGCCGCAAATGCATTTCCGGCCGTTCATGTTCAGCGGGAAATGCCCGCCGTTCGCGCCGGCCAGCGCGTGTTTGCTGGTCACCAGGCGGCCGCCCATCATCGCCGCGCCGCCGATGCCGGTGCCGAGCGTGAGCATCACCGCGTCGGCAAAACCGCGCGCCGCGCCAGCGCTCCATTCGCCGAGCAGCGCGACGCGGGCGTCGTTCTCGGTCGCCAGCCGCAGGCCGAGCGCGTCGCGGCTCCAGCCGGCGAGATCGAGCCAGGCGCAATCGTCGTATTTGCCGAAGGTTTTCAGCACCCGGTTGGTCCCCGGCTCGACCACGCAGGGCAGTCCCATCGCGCACCCGGCGCAATCGGTGAGGGAGGCGCCGGCTTCCGCGCAAACGGCGCGGGCGGTCTCGGCGAAGCGCGGCAGAAGCGGCGCGAGGCCGTCTTTGGCTTCGACATCCAGGGTGCGTGCGGCCAGCACGCGGGTGGCGTCCACGATCGCGCAGGTGACGTGGCTGCCGCCGAGATCAAAGGCGAGGGCGAGGGGCGATGTTGGCGTCTGTGTCAAAGAGGGGAAGGAAAAGAACAACGGAGAAAGCGGGACTTGTATCACAGGGAGCGCGGGCGGGATACCACTCGCCGGCGGGGGAAAGTCGTGAGCCACGGTGATGATGAATTTTGCGGGTGGTCGGTCGGTGCACTCCGTGGCGCCGGCTGTCCTGCGCCTTTTGTTGATAGCAGCGTGGCGTCCTTCGCGACCGGACGCGTCCGACCTTTCGCGAAACATTGCCGCCCGCCGTCGCGGACGGTTGCTGCCCATCAACGCAGAAGGTCGCCGCCCGCCCTTTGTGAACGGTTACGGGTAGGGCGGGCGTCTCGCCCGCCCTTTCCGGCGTCTCGCCGGAAAGATCGCCGAGGATCGATTGCCGCCGCCGCGTCGGCGACTCGGGCCGAACCGATGGATCCGAAGCGTTGGCGGCACCGGGTTTCGGCTTGCGGGCGCCCGGCGAGACGCCGGCCGCCGGCGGGCGAGACGCCCGCCCTACCCATTTCCATCCGCGGGCGGGTGCAAAGGGCTCTTCGAAAAATTCGAGGCGAGCCGTGGCGGGCGCGCGAGGCCTCGACGGATCGCCCCGCCTCGCAGTCGCCGGCATCAGGGTGACTCCACGACCACCGTCCCTTCGTGCGCCGTGCGCTCGGCAAACAGCGCGCTCAGCCGACCCGTCATTGGACCAGGCGCGCCGGCGTCGGTGCTGCCGATCGGGCGGCCGTCCACCCGCGTCACCGCCGCCAGCTCGCCCATCGTGCCGGTGCAAAACATTTCCTCCGCGCGATAAACATCCAGCAACGAAAGATCCAGCTCCGCGCACGGAATCCCGTTTGCCGCGCAAAGCTCCAGCACCGTTGCCCGCGTGATCCCTTCCGGACACGCCACGGCGCGCGGTGTCGAGACGCACCCGCCGCGCACGACAAACACGTGCGTCGCATTCGTCTCCGCCACGAAGCCGCGGGTGTCGAGCATGAGCGCGTCGTCCGCGCCCGCATTGTTCGCCTCGATCTTGGCGAGGATGGATTGCAGCAAATTGTTGTGATGAATCCGCGGGTCGAGACAATCCGGCGGAAAGCGCCGCACGCTGCTGGTGATCAGCGTGAGCCCGGCTTTCGAATACACCGGTGGCTTGTGCTCGGCGAGCACGATGAGCGTCGGCCCGGACTGATTCAACCGCGGGTCCATGCCCGACGTCACCTTCACGCCGCGCGTCAGCGTGAGCCGGATGTGGACGCCGTCGCGCATCGCGTTTGCCGCCAGCGTGCGGCGGATTTCCTCGGTGATCGCGTCGGGCGTCGGGATCTCGGAAAACGCGAGCGCCAGCGCGGAATCGCGCAGCCGGTCAAGATGCTCGCGCAGCTTGAAGATGCGGCCGTCGTAAAGCCGCAGCCCTTCCCAAACCGCGTCGCCGCCCTGCACCGCGGAATCAAACGGGCTGATGCCGGCCGCGTCCCGATGGAGCAGTTTGCCGTTGATGTTGACGATGAGATCCCGGTTCTTTTCGTGAAATGCTTGCAGCATAAAGAGAAAGGAAAACCCGCATCCGGCTCAGTGCAGCCGCAGCGCGTGGAGGCGCTCGTAGAACTCCCGGCAGCGCGCGTGCACCCCGCGCAGCCGCGCCGGCACCGGCTCGTCCTTCCGCCGATACGGCCCGAACGAAGTCGAGCGCTCGACTTCCGCATACCAGTGCTTCGCCCAGACACCATCGGTCGCGCGCGGCCCCGGCGGCCAGGAAAGCATCGCCGCGTCGAACTCCACCCCGAGCGCCTCGCACAGGAGTCGCAGCGTCCGCTCCGGCGCGCGCAACACGTCGGCCGCATCCACGATCGGCGGCACGCGGCCGGGATCGAGCGCGCAAACGGCGTCGAAGATTTCCGCCTGCTGCACGAAGCCGAGATCTTCCGGCACCGGGTCGTGGTGTTTCTTTAAATAAGAGACGATCACCTCGGCCGGATCGCGGATGAGAAAGGCGTGCGTCACCGCCGGAAACCAGGAGCGATCGGTCTGCGGCAGAAGATGGTGAGCCATCTGTTTCTGGTAAAAAATCTGCCGCCCGCCGGGCACCGCACCGGTCAGAAACGCGGCGACTTTTCCGGCGTCGGTTTCGCCGTGCGCGATGATCTCGTCGCGGCCCGGATGATCGTGGTGCGTGGCGGCGAGATAATGCGCGTAAAACGGCTCGTCGCAGACCGCGGTGTCCGGCCGGTTGCCCCAGGCGCGCATCAGCGCGGTGGAGATATTCCGCGGGCCGGACCACATCGCGATGCGCAGCGGCGGTGAGGACGGCGTATTCATCCGGCAACGACGCTCACGCCCCGGCCAGCGCCGCTGCGACCGCCGGCGGAAAAATCGCGCCGACGTCGCCATCAAGCCGCAGCGTCACTTCGGGCAGCCCGTCGTGCTCCGTTTCGCCGCGATTGACGACAACATACGGAATGCCGCGCCGCGCCGCGCGGAGCGGAAACCCCGCGGCCGGCGTCACGGAAAGCGTCGAGCCCAGCGCGACGACAAGATCGGCCTCCGCGGCCGCATGCTCGGCCCGGATCAGATCGGCTTCTTTGAGCGGCTGGCCGAAGGAAATCGTCGCCGGTTTAAGAATCCACCGCAGTGACACACCGGCGGCTGACGGTCCTGCTGCGAAGCGGGCGAGGTGCGGCTCCGGCTCGCTGCGTTCCCCGCAGGTCTGGCACTCGATCGCCGCGTTCGTGCCGTGCAGCTCGACGAGCCGTTTCGCCGACGTGCCGGCTTTGGCGTGGAGCCCGTCGATATTTTGCGTCACCACGGCGCGGACCCGGCCGGCATTTTCGAGTTGCGCGATCGCTTGGTGCACGACGTTCGGCTGCGCGCCGGCGAGCGCTTCCCATTGCAGGAGCTTGTATTCCCAATGCTCCCGCCGCGCGGCTTCGGACGTCATGAAGTCGCGGTAGTAAACCGGCTTGCCGCCGCGCGTCCAGACGCCGTTTGGACCGCGGAAATCCGGGATGCCGCTGCCGGTGGAAATGCCGGCGCCGGTGAAGATCATCACGTTCCGCGCGGCACGGAGGAGATTCACCAAAGCGGGGTCATTTTCGGCGCGGGTCATGGCGGGACAAGTCGCACGTCGCCCGGTGCGTTTCAAAGCCGCGACGCGGCGTCGCTTTTCCCGGTAGGGCACGACCTCCGGGCACGCCGGAAACTCTTGCTGGAGATGCCTCTCCCGCGCCTCCCGTCGGCCCCGGAGGAGCCACGCTACTTTCCGGCGGCCGCCACCACGCTGCCGACGCCTTTTTGATCCCGCAACAGCGGCCCGATGCTCCACAGGATCCAGCCGCCGCCACCCGACCGCGGGCCGATGGTGCGTTCCAGTTGCAGCTGCCGCGCGATCTCCGCGGCCGGCCAGTTGTGGCTGCCGCCGAGCCGGTCCAGCGCGATGCTGGGATAGATCGGAACGCCGCGCGGATTCGCCTCCGCGCTGCGCCACCAGCCGAGCAGCGCCGAGTAGCTTTGCGGACCCCGGTCCTGCCAGTAAAGCTGCGGCGAAAGGTAATCGACAATTCCCTCGCGCAGCCAGCGCACCGGGTCTGCATACAGATCCGCGACCATGTCCAGCCGCGCCTCGACGCCCGCCGGCACGCCGGGCCGATAGATCCCGAACGGGCTGACCCCGAAACGGGCTCCCGGCCGCGCCGCATGGACGGTGCGGTGCAGGCTGCGGACCAGTTCGTTCACGTTTTCCCGCCGCCAGTCCGCCAGCGCCAGCGAGCCGCCGCTGGCCCGGTAGCGCGCATAAGTGGCGTCATCGGGAAACGTCCCGCGCGGCAGACCGCTGTCCGGGTAAGGATAAAAATAATCGTCCACCACGATCCCCGCCAGCGCGGGATAACGCCGGAGCAGATCCTCCACGACGCGCGCAAGGTGTTCGCGCACGGCCGGCTCGCCCGGGTCGAGCCAGAGCATGGAGCCGACCCGGCGGGTCGCGCCGGCCAGCGCGCCGCGCGTGGCGTGATTGCCCGCCCGGCTGGCCCCGGCACTAGCGGCCGCGCGATACGGATTTAGCCAGGCATGGATCGCCACGCCGCGCCGCCGGCCTTCCTGCAGGAAAACGGCGAGCGGATCGTAGCCCGGATCGCTTCCCTGCGTGCCGGTCAGAAACCGGCTCCACGGCTCCAGCCGCGACGCGTAGAGCGCGTCCGCTTCCGGGCGCATCTGGACCATCAAGGCATTCAGTCCGCGATCCGCGGCGGCATCGACGATCCGGCGGATCTGCTCCTTTTGCGCGGCGGCCGGCAGACCGGGGCGGGAGGGGAAATTCAGGTTGAATACCGACGCCACCCAGGCCGCGCGCAACTCGCTCTCCGCCGCGGCGCGCGACGCCAGCGGCGGCGACAACAACGCGAGCAGCAGCGCCAGCGCCGGCAGCAGGCGCACAACAGAAAACCAGCAGGAGGGAAGGACTCGAAAACGCGGCATGACCCGGCAACTATCGTTGAGACCATCCGGTTCGCCATCCGTCTGCGTTAACTCTTTTGGTTCAACCCATCACCCATCCCCGAACGGGGCCGGGCCGGGCTGGCGATGCGTCGGCCGGCGTCATCGCTTTCGGTCAACCCATCTTCGACTCACTTCGCCACCGCCTTCATGCCGCTCTACACGCTCGACGACCTTTCGCCGCAACTGCCGGAATCCGGCCGTTATTGGATCGCCCCGGACGCCCACGTCATCGGCAATGTCCGGCTCGGCGAAGACGTCGGCATCTGGTTCGGCACCGTGGTGCGCGGCGACAACGATCTCATCATCATCGGCGATCGCACGAACCTGCAGGAAGGCGTGATGATGCACACCGATCCCGGCTTCTCGATGACGCTCGGCGCCGAGGTCACCGTGGGCCACCACGCCATCCTGCACGGCTGCACAGTCGGCGACGGCTCGCTCATCGGCATGGGCGCGACCGTGCTCAACGGCGCCCGCATCGGCGCGGGCTGCCTGGTCGGTGCGAACGCGCTCGTCACCGAGGGAAAGAAGTTCCCCGACGGCTCGCTCATCGTTGGCTCGCCCGCCAAAGCCATTCGCACGCTCGACGCCGCGTCGATCGAAAAGATCCGCGGCTCAGCGCTGCATTACGTCGCGAACTGGAAGCGCTTCGCCGCCGGGCTGAAGCGGGTCGATTGAACGCACAGGGAACGAGAGGTTTCCGTCGCGCGTCCGGCACCAGGAAACGCGCGCTCGACGCCCGGCTGCGTTCATCGCGAATGAAAATGGAGGTGGCAATTGCGCCGCCGTAGTCCCGAAAACGAGGCAGGTGCGCGTCCCGCCGCGCCCGAGCTAACCTAGCGCCGCCCGAATGCGCTCGATCACGCGCGGCCGCTCGCGGTGCCACTCGCGGGCGTTGACCCGGAGGTGACGCCAGCCGCGGTGGGCGAGCACGTTGGGCACGTGGACGTAGTCTTCGTAAACGTCGGGCTCGGCCGCGCCGGTTTCGCACAGAATCGCAAGGGCGTAGCGATGATCATCGCCGCGCTGCACGATGGCGACCGGCAGCCGGAACTCCGAGGTGCCGACCTGCGTTTCGACTTTGAGCCCCTCGGCTTCCAGCGCGAGCGCGATCTGCTGGTGGAGCGGGAGATGCAGCTCGGCCGAATGCTCCGCGGGCTGGCGCAGGATGCGGCGGCTCTGGGTCGCATCGTTGACCAGGGAGAGGATTTTTTCGGCCTGATTGCGCCGGCCTTCGCCGAGGTGCCGGGCGAACTCGACAAAGGCTTTGAACATGCGCGGGCCGTCGTGCTTCGTGTGCGCCACCGAGAGCATCGCGGGATCAAAGGAGCTGACCACGACGATCTCCGCCTTGGCCCGGGAAACCGCGACGTTCAGCCGCCGTTCGCCCCCCTTTTGACCGAGCGGACCGAAGCGCGCGGGCACGTAGATTTCCTCGCTGCCATCGCGCCGTTTGCGCGCCACCGGCGCGTAGCCGAGCGAGAAAAGAATCACGTCGCGCTCGTCGCCCTGGACGGATTCCAAGTTCTTGACGAAAGGCCGGGCGTCCAGCATCTCGGCGGAGGCGGCGGGGTCAAAAACGCGGGCGAACTCCGCGTCGGCGCTGCGCCGGGCGTCGATCTCGTCGAGAATGGTGCGCCGCTGCTGGAGATTGAAGGTGACGATGCCCACGCTCGGCGGTTGCGGGCGGGAAAGCAGTTCGCCGAGGAGATCGACGACGCGCCTGGCTTCCGGCGGATTGCTGCCGCCGTTCCAGACGCCGTTTTCGACCCGCACCCAGCGCAGCGCCGGCGCGGCGGAACGGCTGCGGGTGGCGGGAATCGTGAGCAGCGAGCCGCCATACATGGAGTGGTTGGAGAAGGCGATCAGCTCCTCGAAGAGCGCGCGGTAATGCCAGCGGAGCGGCGCGCCCGAGCCGCCGTTGCGGGCGAGCACGAGCAGCGATTCGGACTCGAAGGCATCCACGGGGACCTCGGCGCCGCGCTTCTTCCGCAGCATCCAGTTCCAGCGTGGAGGCCGCCTTGAAGAATGACGACGGCGGCATCTGCTTGTCGTCGCCGGCGATGACGGCGCGGCGCGCCCGGGTGAGGACGGGAAGCCCGTTTTCCACCGTGCATTGCGAAGCTTCGTCCACGATGAGCAGGTCAAACACCGGCTCGCGCGGAAAGAGGATGGCCGTGGTTTCCGGCGACATCAGCCACACCGGCACCACGTCGAGCAGACCGCTCTGCGCGGTGCGGCGGACGAGCGTGCGCATCGGCGTCACGTTGCGCTGCTTGCGGCATTCGCGGATGAGATTTTCGCGGGCAGTCTGGTCGGGTGTGCGCCGGACGCGCGCCTCGGCGGGATCGACGGCCATCAGCCCGCGGCGGTCGCCCTCGGCGGCGAGGCGCCCGGACTCTTCGCGGGCGATGGTCCCGTGGAGTTCGAGCAGGCGCGCCGAGGCGTGCTCCAGACTCCCGAGCGGCGGCGCCTGATCGAGAAGCTGCAGGTCCGCATCGTCCGCTTCCGCGGCGGCGATCTTCCCTTCGGCCCAGCCGAGCAGCACGGCATCGGTCCAGGCGGAGGCGGGGCTGCCGGTCAGCCGAGCCGCCAGGTTTTCCACCAACACCGCCGCAGCGGGCAGGATGGATTGCAACTGCTTCACGATGCGGTCGGCGGAACAAAGCGCGTGGGCTTCTTTCACGACGGCGTCGGCCAGCTGGCCGAGACCTGCGGGTGCAAGTTCCGCGACCTGGGGAAAGGTTTCGGCGGCCTTCTGCACGGCGAGGTCGCGGGCTCGCTGCGCCGCGAGGAGGTTCAGCGCGGCCTGGCAGCGCGCCGCCCACGCCGTCCAACCCTCCGATGGCTCGGCAGCGGCGTCGCCGAGCGGCCATAAAGCCACCCTTTCCAGTGCGGCTCTGGCGTGGCTGAGCCGCGCGGACGCTTCCCACGGCTGAGAGCATTTCCGCCAGCCGCGCGTAGAGCGTCGTGGCCTGCCGCGGCAGTTGCGACTGCGCTTGAAAATCGCGGAACAACGCCTCGGCGGCACGCCAGGCGCGCGCCGCTTGCAGACGGCGTTCGACCGCGACGAGCATGGCGTGAGTTGATCTTCGCTCCGGCTTTCTCCGGCCAGTGGCGCAGGAGCGTCTCACGGATGGTGCGGCTCGCTTTTCTCCAGGCGGGAATGAGGAAGCGGAAAAACGAGCCGGCGTGCCGGTTCGCGACGGAAAGCGCGGCGATCAACTCGCCGGATTCCTCCATCTGCACCCGCTCCTTTTCCGCCTCAGCGGCCGGACGATATTTTTCGAGTTGGGCGAAGTGTTCCTCGACCTCGCCGATCTTGCCGGGCTCCCGAATCCGGAGCGCGAGCAGGCGGCCGGGCAGCTCGGGAAACGCCGGCGTGTTGCTCCCGCCACCAAACGAAACGCCTGCCTTCAACGCAGCCTCCGCGGCTTCCAGAGCGTCGGGCGCGAGCGGTTCCGCGGCGTGGAGCGTCGCGTAAGCCTGCGCGGCGTCGTGCGCGCTGCGGAGATCGCGCACGATGGACTGAATCTCCGCTGACGACGCATCCGCGAACGACGCCCGGCTTTGTCCCGCGTTTCGCGGACGGAAAACGGAGTCCGCCGCCCACAGCCTGGCGTATGCGTGCAGCTCTTTCGCGCCCTGCACCAGCCGCGGCAGATCGGCGCGGCCGACCGTTTCCAGCCCGGACGCAGAAACCGCCGGGCCTGTGATCCCGGCCGCCAGCGTGTGCAGTTCGCCGAGGCTCATCCCGCCAGGGATCGCCGTCGCGAGCAGGCGGGCGCGGACCGCGAGTCCTCGCTCGAGGTCGTCGGCCTCGGTCCGCGAGACGGTGAGCTTGCGATCGGTGAACGTGCGACGCTCCAGGCTTTCGAGACGATTGGCGATGTGGGCGTAGAGCGGCTTGCGATCGTCATAAACGTCGTGCACCACCGCGGCGAGATGGCCGATGCCGGCGGCATCCATGCGTTGCTTCACGACGTCGAGCGCGACGCGCTTTTCGCACACGATGGCGATGCGGCCGCCGCGCGAAAGCGTGTCGGCGACGAGGTTGACGATGGTCTGGCTCTTGCCGGTGCCCGGCGGGCCGTCCACGACCAGCAGCCGCGTCGCGCGGGAATGCACCACGGCCGCCCGCTGGCTGGGATCGGAATAGACGATCGGCTGGTCGCGTGCGTCGGCCCCGGCCGCCGGCTGAAAGGGCGGGCGATAATGCGCCGGCAGGATGGCGCTCGCCGCGTTGAGCGCCGTCTTCGAGATTCGCGGCGTTGTCCGCGTCCAGCCTGGCGAGCAATTCATCGTAATCCCCGAGCAGATCGGAGCTCGACTGCGGAAAGAATCCGACCACGGCATTTTCGGAAACCGCCATGCCTTCGGGCAGCAACGCCGTCGCCGCCGGGCTCATGTCTTCAAAAGGAACCACGGATCCCGTGAGCGGGCGCGCATCCAGCCCGATCTGGTGCAGAGCTTCCAGCAGCGCCTCGCAGCCTTCCGCGGCTTTCGCGTCCAGGCTGGCGGCCAGTTCTTCCGTGAACGCGTAGCCCTTTTTTGCGAAGAGCAGGCGGATGAGCGCCTGATTGGCCGTGGCTTCGTCGTCGTCGCGGCGTTTGAGCGTGTAGGAACCGGCGCCCTTGCTGTCTCCCGCCAGCGAAAAGGCGTGCAGCATCAGCGGCGCCCGGACGAAGAATCCGCCGACGACTCCGACGAGAAAGGGATAGCCGACGAACAGATCGAGCGTCCCGGTTTCCTCCACGCGCGCCTTGAACTCGCGGTCGAGATTGCGCACCGCGCGGGCGAGGTCGGTCGCGGCTTTGCTCGACCCGGCTTCGTCGCCGCCGAGCAGCGGCACGGAGTTGTTGTCGTGCAGCATCGCGACGATCCGCTCGGAACGCCCCGCGATCACGCGGTCGAGCTGCGCCAGATCGAAATGCCGGCCCGGCGACGCGCGGTAAAGGCGCACGCTGGGGCTGCGCCCGTCGCCGCTGACGAGCCGCTCGCGCAGATGCTTCAGCGCGGTGATGAGCGCGTCGCGTGTCTGGGCGTTGGCGAGCTCGTTTGTCCGCGACGCGGCGGCGGCCTCTTCGCGGCGCGCGATCTCCGCGTCGGTGAGCCGGAAATGGAGCACCTGCTCGGTGCGGATCGTGCCGTCCTCTGCGACCGTGGGCGGCGCATCGAGGAGGAGTTGATGGGGCGCCACGGCGGCTTCGATGACCGGCAGCAATTCATCCGCCCATCGCGGCGTGCCGACGATGCGGAGCAGACGCGAGAGCGTGACCGCACCGCCGCCGCGCCGCGCCATGCCGGCGAAGAGACCCGCCAGCGCGGCCTGCGTCTCGTGCCTGCCCGGTGGCAGCGCGGGCAGCGGTCGCTCCACCGGCGTGTCCGAGCGTGCCACGCGCAATTTTTCAGTGACGGCCGCGAGCAGATACTCGAACAATGCCTCCTGCCGCAGACTGCGCCCGATGCCGGAGAGCACCTCGAGCTCGCGGACGTGCACCCCGCGATCCACCAGCATCACGTGGATGAGCAGATGGAAGACGCTCGTGGCCACCGGCGCGCCGCCCGCGATGGCCAGCGGCAGCAGCTCGGCGAAGCGCTCCAGCGCCTTGTCCGGCACCAGCAGCTCTTTCCAGTGGGTCAGCACGGATGAAAAAGTTTCCTCCAGCGCCCGGGCTTCGCTCTCCTCCAGGTCGCCGTCCGCGGTCGCCAGCAACGAAGCCGCGCACAGCGCGAACTCCTGAATTTCCGGCGGCAGCGCGCGATCTTTTTCCGCCTCGAAAATCTGTCCTTCGGCTCCGACGAGCAGGCGTTCCAACTCGGCATCGATGTCCGCCAGCGCGCGGGTGCCGGAGCCGATGCCGGTGAGTTGTTGAAACACGTCGCTTTCCACGAAGAGCGAGAGCGCGTAGACGCGCAGCAAATGCTCCGGATGCGAGCCGATGGCGCGCGACTCGGTTTCGTTGCCTGCTTCGAAGAGCGCGCGGGCCTGCGCCAGATACGCCTCGCCATCCGCCTTGAGCCGCTCGGACGGGAGGCCCGTCACCACCGTCATCAGCAATCGCAGCGGGCCGTCCAGCGAGCCGGTCGCCAGCGCCGCAAACCGGTCGGCGGTGAACTCCCTGGCCATCGCCAGGCGGGAGGCGACAATGCGCAACTCTTCGGGGGCTTGCGAATCGTAGGCGACCCCGACGGCGCAATCGAGGGCGAGTTGCCGCGCGGTGCCGGCGAATGAATCCGTGTGCGCCAGATGGTGTCCGAATTCGTGGCCGAGCAGGGCCGTGAAACTTTCCCGGTCGAGCAGCGAAGTCATCGCGCCCTGCACGCTGATGAACACGACTTCCGAGCACAGCCAGTTGGCGGCATTTTCTTCTCCGGCGGCCTGGTAGATTTCGACCGGTTTCGTCAGGCCCAGCGCCGTCGCCGCCTGCCGCGCGTAGTCGAAGACCTCCGGCGCCATGTTCGCGGACAGCTTGATGTGCGTCGTCAGCAAACGCCGCCGCACGCGATCCGCCGAGGGGCGTTCCGAGGGCGTCGCCTCGCGGTCAGGCGGAAAGACTTTCGATGCGAGCTGGTCCGCAAAGGTCAATTCCCGGCTGAAACGAATCCGCTCGATGTCGGCGGCTTTCACGCGTGGCGTTGCGGTGGTTTCCAGATCGCTGTTCGTCATATGATTTGCGGCCGGTGGGTTGGCGCTTCGATGTCTTCCGGAAAAAGCCGCGCCCATAAAAGGGCGAAGCCAGACCCGCTGAAGTATCCTCGCCCCCGGCCCGGTTGACCAGAGTCGCTGGAGCGTTTCGATACCGCAAAAGAAACAAACCGTCGCGTCGCGTCCGGATGTGCCCGCGCGTCGCGACGACGGCTCCCAACACTTTCGAAGGCGGAAAAAAG
Organism: uncultured Verrucomicrobiae bacterium; assembly: GCA_963762725.1. GTDB lineage: Bacteria > Verrucomicrobiota > Verrucomicrobiia > Chthoniobacterales > SZAS-18 > JAFAXH01. Next base: position 16,294 of record CAVXLY010000002.1, read on the forward strand.
GGGATGCCAGCGGCTGCCGGGACGCGCTACGTTTGGCCGGTCTGACATTGGCAACGCTCACCATGAAATTCTCTCTGTTCCCCCGATTCCCGCGGTTCCCGGCTTCTTCATTGATTGGGTTTGTCGCCGGGTGTGGGCTTCTCCTTGCGCCCGGTGCTGCTCCCGCCCGGGCTCAGGGCGCGCCGACGCTGCCGCCCGGTGTGACCCTGGTGCGGGTGGCGTCCGGGTTGTCCCTGCCGCTTTTTGTCACCGCGCCTCCCGGGGATTCGCGGCGGCTGTTCATCGTGGAAAAAGGGGGCGGGGGCAGCGCCAGCATCAAGATCCTCGATCTGGCGACCGGCACGGTGAAGGCCCAGCCGTTTCTCACGCTCACCGGGCTGTCCACCAGCGGCGAGCAGGGGCTGCTCGGCCTGGCGTTCCGGCCGGACTATGCGACGAGCGGGAAGTTCTACGTTGATTACGCGACGCCCGGCGGCGCGTTCGGCAACGGCGTCATCACGATCGCGGAGTTCCAGGTGTCGGCGTCCAATCCCGACGTCGCCGACCCGGCATCGCAACGGGTTCTGCTGACCGTGGACAAGCCGCAGACGAACCACAACGGCGGCTGGATCGGCTTCAGCCCGCGGCCCGGTGACGGCAACAACCTTTACATCGCCATCGGCGACGGCGGCAACGGTAACGACCAGGGCGCCGGCCACATCGAGCCCGGCGGCAACGCGCAGAACCTGACGACGCTGCTCGGCAAGATCCTGCGCATCAATGTCGCTGCGACCGGCGGCCCCGGCGGCACCGCGAACTACGCGATCCCGGCGGATAATCCCTTCGTCGGGGAACACGGCGGCGCGGCCGGAAATCTTTCTCTACGGTCTGCGCAATCCGTTTCGCAACAGCTTCGACCGGACGACCGGCGATCTGCTCATCGGCGACGTCGGCCAGGCGACGCGCGAAGAAATCGATGTCCAGCGCGCCAGCAATCCGCGCGGCGGGGAAAACTACGGCTGGCGGCTGCGCGAGGGCCTGATCGCCAATCCCGCCAGCGTCGGCGGTCCGGCGCCGGCCGGTGCCGTGGATCCGGTGCTCGATTATCCCCGCACCGTCGGCCGCAGCATCAGCGGCGGCTACGTGTATCGCGGCGCGCTGCTGCCGGCGCTCCGGGGCATCTACATCTTCGGCGACACGCTCGGCCAGGACACGGCCGCGGGGACAAAGGTGTTTTTCGCCGACGCCGGGAATTTTCCCGCAGGTTTTTCCGACGTGACAGGCGCGCTCTCCACCGCCGGAGGGAGCGGAAGCCCGAAGCTGCAAGCCATCTATTCGTTTGGCGAGGACGCGAACGGCGAGGTTTACGCCGTCGATGGCACCGCCGGCGCCGTTTACCGCCTGGGGCATCCGCGATTTTTCAACACGGAGGCTCCGCTGACGAACGGGGTTTATTACCTGACGTTTCCGAACGGCCAGCTCTTCGGTTTCTATTCCTTCAATTTCTTCCCGTATCTGTATCACTTCGACTTCGGCTTTCTGTTCTTCAGCGATGCGAGCGACGGGCAGGGGAACATCTATTTCTACGACTTTCAGAGCCAGGGCTGGTTTTACACCGGGCCGGGTCTGTGGCCGTATCTTTACGACTTCAATCTCGGGACGTTTTTGTATTATTTCCCAGACACCAGCCGGCCCGGACGCTACACGAGCGGTCCGCGGCAATTTTACAATTTCGCGACCGGCCAGATCATCAATAAATAGCGGCTGGCGGCTGTGAATGGGGGCGGGAAGGTGGATCGCGGGCGAGCCCTGGCAGCACGGTCGGTCGGGTCCCGCCGCCCGCCATTCTCGCATCTCGACAACCCCGGTTTTCGCACTACGCTGCACCGCGCAAAATCCACCTGCCCGCGCCTGTCACCGCTCTTCGCTTTGTCATGTCAATGAACACCGCCGCCGCCGTTGTTGCCGCACCCGTTTCTTCGCTCGCCCCGCCCGATCTCGGGCCGCTCTACGGAGCCGTGCGCGACGTGCTCGATTTTCCGAAGCCGGGCATCGTGTTCAAGGACATCATGCCGCTGCTCGCGGATGCGGATTGCCTGAAGCTGGCGATCGACACGTTTGCCACGCGCTGCCGCGCGCTGAGCCAGGCGAAGGGCACGCGGATCGACAAGATCGTCGGCATCGACGCGCGCGGATTTCTTTTCGGCGCGGCGGTGGCCTACGTGCTCGGCGTCGGCTTCATCCCGGTCCGGAAAAAAGGGAAGCTGCCCGGCCGCACAGAGACGCTGGCGTATGCGCTGGAATACGGCGAGGCGGTCGTGGAAATGCACACGGACGCGCTGCAGCCTGGCGACCGCGTCGTGCTCATCGACGACCTGCTCGCCACCGGCGGCACCGCGGCGGCGGCGCTGCGTCTCATCGCGAAGCTCGGCGCGCAGCCGCTCGCCGCGCTGTTTCTCATCGAACTCGATTTCCTCGGCGGCCGCGCGAAGCTCGATCCGGTGCCGACGGACGCGTTGCTGAAATATTGAGCGTTTATCCGGGGGTGGGTAGGCGTTTTGCCTCGCGCAAAGACGCAAAGGCGCAAAGGAAAAAAGCAGAGAAGAGGGAGGCGAATCGGGCAAAATTCTTCTCGCTCTCCTCATTGTTCGATCCGTTTCTCCGTTCCGCCGCCGCACTCCCTTGCCTGCTTTTCTCTGCCTTTTCCTTTGCGCCTTTGCGTCTTTGCGCGAGGTCCCAATAATCTTTCGCCACCGCACCAGGCGTAGCGCGGCCAACCGATGAACGCCCCCGCCATCGAAGTCGCCGAGCTGGTCAAAAGCTACGGCGAACTGCGCGCCGTGGACGGCATTTCCTTCCAGGTGCCGACGGGCCAGGTCTTCGGACTGCTCGGGCCGAACGGCGCCGGCAAGAGCACGACGGTCGAGATGATCGAAGGGCTGCGCCGGCCCGACAGCGGCCGCATTTCCGTGCTCGGCATCGATGTCGTGCGGCAGCCGGAGCGGGTGAAGGAAATCATCGGCGTGCAGTTGCAGACGACCGCGTTTTACAAGCAGCTTTCGCCGCGCCGGCTGCTGCGGCTTTTTGGCAGTTTTTTCAAGAAATCGCTGCCGCCGGACCAGCTCATCGCCTGGGTGAATCTGGAGGAGAAAGCGGACGCGCCGAGCGCGGCGCTCTCGGGCGGCCAGCGCCAGCGGCTGGCCATCGCGATCGCGCTGGTGAACGATCCGCAGGTCGTCTTTCTGGACGAGCCGACGACCGGGCTCGACCCGCAGGCGCGGCGCGCGTTGTGGGAGGTGATCGGCCGGCTGCGTGCCGAGGGCAAGACGGTCCTGCTGACGACGCATTACCTCGAGGAAGCCGAGCATCTGTGCGACCGGCTGGTGATCGTGGACCACGGCAAGATCATCGCCGGCGGCACGCCGGACGGGTTGATCCACGAACACTTCGAGCGCGCCAGCGTCGAGTTTTTCGACGAGCCGCGAGTGACGCGCGAACAACTCGCCAGCCTGCCCGGCGCGGACGATGTGAAGAGCGCCAACGGCCGCACCACGATCCGCAGCGGCGACGTGACGCACACCGCGCGGGCGCTCCTGCGCCTGGCCGAGGAACTCGGCGTGACGTTGCGCGGGTTCAGCGTCAACAGCGCCACGCTGGAAGACGTCTTCCTCAAGCTCACCGGGAAACATCTGCGGGAATGATCCGCAGATTTTGCAGAGGTTTTTGGGGACCGGAGAAAGGCATGGGGTCCGCAGATTTTCGCAGATTTCCGGAGATGAATTCTTGGAACCAGACAAGGCCGCTTTCCTCTCCTCCGGAACCCCATCTGCGAAAATCTGCGTAATCTGCGGACAACTCCCTCCACTTCGATGAACGCACTGCGCGAACTTTACTGGGCCAATCTCACGGAATTTCTGAGCAACAAGCGCGCTCTCGGTCTGACGATCGCGTTTCCGGTGCTCTTCATCGTGATCTTCGGCCTGGTCTTCACCAACCAGGACAAGCAGTTCGCAAGAATCGGCATCGCCGTCGATGACACCGGACCCATCGGCGATCAACTCGCCACCCGGCTCGAAGAACTTCCGCGCACCACCGCCACGACCGCCGTGGCCATGAGCACGGCGGACAGCGAAACGAATCCGCTCTCCAGCCTCACGTTTCTCCGGGGCGAAAAGCCGGCGCTGCTGGCGGATCTGAACAACGCCCAGCTCGACGCCGTGGTCGTCCTGCCGCCGACGCTTTCCGCCGCGCTGCTCGCCGGGAGCGATCTGCCGGAGCCGTTGAAAGCCGAAGTGGAACTGCACATCGATCCGTCGCGCCAGACGCTCATTCCGTTTCTCCAGGGAGTGCTGGAGCCGGTGCTGCGCGGCGTCGAGGCGGAGGTCACCGGGGAGCCGCAGATCCTGACCCTGAAACGGATCGGGACCAACGCGCGCGAGCTGCGCACGATTGATTTTCTGCTGCCCGGCATCCTGGCGATGAGCATCATGCAGCTCGGTCTCTTCGCCACCGCGCAGCCGCTCATCGCGCTGCGGACCAGCGGCGTGCTGAAACGGCTTGGCGCCACGCCGCTGCGCCGCTCGACGCTGCTCGTCGCCTACGTGGCGCTGCGGCTCACGGTCGCGCTGTTGCAGACCGCCATCATCGTCGCCATCGGCACGCTCTTTTTCAAAGTCGCGGTCATCGGCAGCTGGCTGGCGCTCGGCGCCTGGCTGTTTCTCGGCACCCTGGTGTTTCTGGCCATCGGATTTTTCATGGCGGCGGTGGCGAAAAACGAGGAGAGCGCCATCGCGGCGGCAAATGTCATCAACCTGCCGATGCTGCTGCTTTCCGGCGTCTTTTTTCCGATCAACCATCTGCCGAAATTTTTCGATCAGTTCGTGATCCCGCTGATCCCGCTGAACTATCTGGCCGACGCGCTGCGTCACGTCATGGTCGGCGCAACGCCGCTCCATTCCATGCAGACAAATTTCATCGCGCTGCTGGTCTGGGTCGCGGTGATGACGGCGCTGGCGGTGCGATTTTTCAAGTGGGAGGAATCGGCTTGAGCAGCTGTATTGAACAACCTGGAAAAAGTCGTCCCAGATTTCGCTGTCCATTCGCCGGTTCGCGGGCGTATGCTTCTGTTATCGGTTACCGCAGAAGGGCTTCGCGGATCGAGGGAAGAAACTGGGCATGAGTCGATAGCGCTGCCGCGCGCCCCGGCTGCGGGAGGCCGAGCAAACCCCAACTCAGGAGGACACCATGTCACGTTTCATTCGTCCGACCGTTCTGTGCACCATCGCCGCCGCCACCCTTCTGCCGTTGCCGCCCCGCGCGGCCGCCGGCACCCGGACGGTGGAAACTCCGTCCGTCTCCGCGTCTGCAGAGCCGGCCCGAGCGCGCGGCGGACTCGTCAGCCTCGACCTGCGCCAGCCCCAGGGCTACCTCCGCAAGCAACTCCTGGAGTTCACCCCGAAAGGGACGGACTTCGAGAAGGTCGCCGGCTTTGTCCAGAATCGCCTGCTCAGCACCAACAGCGGCCTGCCGCTGACCGGCAGCCGCCCGGTCCGGCTCACGACCTTTGCGCCGGACGCCGCGGAGCCGTCGGTGCGGCGCAAGCGGATCGCCGCGTTTCTCGGCTTCCGCCATCGTCAGCTCGAGAGCTCGACGCGCACCGCGTTTGCCGCGTATTACGCGTTCGACGAGAGCAACCGGCTGTCTGATGTGTTTGTCGTCCAGGACGAGGAGTTTCTCATTCCCTGACGGCATCGGGCCGCGGGCCGGCTGCTCCCGCCACGGAGCACGCAGACCGGGTGCGGAAACTCGCCGGCCTGGCTGGCAGCGGGCTTTGCAAAAAGTCGTTGCCAGCCGGCGCCAGCGAGGTCTAGAAGCGGTGTCCGCACGCCCGGCTTTCGCGGCCGGCGCGGCGAGCCCGATTTTCTGACCATGCCCATCCCATCGACCTTCGCCGAACGGAAAGCCGCGTTGCTGGAAAAACTCGTCGCGAAGTCCGTCCAGCGCGGCTCGTTCACCCTGGTTTCCGGGGCAAAGAGCGATCTCTACGTCAACTGCAAGCGGACCACGCAGGACCCCGCGTCCGCGCTGCTCGTGGGCGCCGTGGGCTGGGAGCTGGTGAAGCGCACCGCGGCGGAATTAAATGCCCGCGTCGATGCCATCGGCGGCCTGACGATGGGCGCGGACCCGATCGCCTTGAGCATCGGCATCGCGGCGCAACTGGATGACCCGGGCAACCCGGTCCAAACCTTCACGGTGCGCAAGGCCGCGAAGGAACACGGCCTCAAAAAACGCATCGAAGGCAACTTCTCCGCCGGCAACTCGGTCGTCGTCATCGACGACGTGATCACCACCGGCGGCTCGACGCTCCAGGCAATCGACGCCGTGGAAGCCGAAGGCGGCAAAGTGGCGTTTGTGCTCGTGCTGGTGGACCGCCAGGAGCAGAGCGGGCGCGAAAGTATCGAGGCCCGCGGCCTGAAAGTGGTCTCATTTTTCACCCGCGCCGATGTGCTGGCGGAGCGCGTCGAGCCCGCGCTCGCGTAAACATTGCGCCGCAAGGCGATGGGTGCGGCGCCGGCCTTCAGCTCCCCGGCTGGTAGGCGCGGATGAAGAATGCCGCGGTGACGGCGATGTTCAACACCGTGATCGCCAGCCGCAGCCGCGCCGGGTCGAGCCGCCGCGCCAGCCGCGCGCCGAGATAGCCGCCGAGCACCGCGCCGACGAGCATGATCCCGGTCTGCGCCCACCAGACCTTGCCGGCGATGACAAAGCAGACCACCGCGATGGCGTTCATCGAGCCGACGAGCAGCACCCGGCTGGCCGCCGTCGCCTTCACGTCCGTCAGTCCGAAAAGTCCCCACACCGCCAGCATCATCAGGCCGACCGCGCCGCCGAAATAGCCGCCGTAGATCGCGACGATGTATTGCAAAAACAGCATCGCCTTTCGCCCGACCTGAAAGTGCCGGTGCATGATGGGCGCGATCCGCGGCCCGCAGGCAAAGACGATCGTGGCGAGCAGCAGCAGCCACGGGATCACGCGGTCAAAGCCGCGCTGCGGCGTCGCCAGCAACAGCAGCGCGCCGGTGACGCCGCCGGCCAGGCTCACCGCCAGCATCGCGCGAAACGACACGCTCTCGAAGCTGCGGTAATCGTGCCGATACGCCCACGCGCTGGCAAAGGAGCCGGGAAACAGCGCGACCGTGCTCGAGGCGTTCGCGATGATGGAGGGCACGCCGGTGAAGACCAGGGCGGGAAACGTGACAAACGAGCCGCCGCCGGCGATCGCGTTCATCGTGCCCGCCACAAAGGCGGCGCCGGCCAGCAACAGGAAAGACGTATCCACTACGGCAGACTTCGGCACAGACGCCGCGGGGGGACGCCTCCCGCTTTCAAGACGGCAAAAAGGAGCGCCGCCGCTGCGCGATCAGAACAGCGCGCGCCATAGATCCGGCGGGATGCCTTTGTAATCCGAGATCGCCTCCGGCATCGTGCGCAGGCGCTCCCGCAGCCCGGCGCGGATCTCCGGCCGGGCGATAATTTCCGCGAGCCGATGCGTGGCGATGCGGATGCCAAACGCGATGGCGCCGGAGTCCGGCAGCTTCATGAAATGCTGATTTTCGAGCCGCAGGAACAGGTCATCCGGCCGCGCGGACGCCGGGATGCGGGGAAGCGCGAGCGAGGGATGCTGGTTGCGCGCCGCGCTCGCTGCCAGGCCCCAGTTTGTGCGCCGCCAGCCGCTGTCCGCCCCGCCCGGGGCCAGCCGCTCGAAAAAGAGGGCGATCTGGCGACCGAGCTGCGCGTTAAGCGCCGGCACGACGCCGTGAATTTCGGTGACCGGCTCGTGCAGCTTGCCTTCGAGCGACCAGCGGCGTCGGAAAGCAGACGCCCGCCCAGCCGAGTTCCCAGCGCGGCGGCAGGAGCAGCAGGAGATCCGGCTCGAGCCCCGAATCGCCGCATCGCGGTCCTCAGACTCCTCGCCACCCAGCAGCGCCGTGAACTCCGCGAGCGCGCGGTTTCCCTCCGGCGACTCCAGCCGGTAAAGGCTCGCGTCCGGCCGCGCGAGGATCGCCGCTTTTTCCGCTGCGATGCTGTCGGCGTCCGGTGTGCGGCGGTAGAAATCGCGCGCCGCGCCCCGGCGCAATCCCATCTGGTGCCGGAATTCGCCGGTGCCATTGGCAAAGAGCGCTGTCAGCAAGTCCCAGTCGGGCGGATCCGTCGGCGGCGGCAGCGGCGTCATGGCGAGCACCCTTTCGAGTAACCGGAAACCGTCCGTCGGTCCATGCGCCATTCGCTGTTTTGCCGCGTCGCGGCTCTGAAATCCGAGCGTCCCAATATCGGGATGCACTTGTCCCGGGGACGGGACGTGCGAGCCCTTCACGGATCGCGTATGAAAACTTTATTCCTCACGATGTGCAACAACTTACAGACATTGAAAATCCCTGGCACGCCCCATGCAAATAGGGGAAACCGTCGCCGCTCCCGCACCCCGCGGGACAGGGCCGCGAAGACACCAAAGCCAACGAAGGGAACTCTGCCGATGAAAACGAAACTTCCGCCAAACAACCGCCTGTTTGTGGATCAGCCGATCCCGGGCGAAACCAAATCCGACCTGCTGCAATACGCCGACCAGGTGGACCGCGAAGGCTGGATCGACACGTCGCTGCAACTCGGCCTCGCGCTTTGCCTCGCCGGTTCTTTGCTGATTTGCGGACTGCGGACCGTCGGCTCTGGCGCCGGCGCGCCGGTCGATCTGAATGCCGCCGCCGCCCGGCCTCCGCGCCGAGAGAAAATTCGCTGGCGGCCGGCGGCGCCGGCGGGTCATCCCCGGCGCCGGCCGCCCCGGCGGGCGACTGGCAGCGGCGGCGACGGTCGTCACCGCGGAGCTGTAGAGGCAAGTCCCGGCGCATCCACCGTGAGACTCGACACGCTGCTCCAGGACATCCGCCACGCCGTGCGGATGTGGTCGAAAAATCCCGGCTTCGCCGTTCTGTGCATCCTCGTGCTCGCGCTCGGCATCGGCGCGAACACCACGATCTTCAGTCTCGTCAGCGCCGCGCTCCTGCGTCGCCTGCCGTATCCGGATGCCGACCGGATGGTCTGGGTGTGGAACCAATATCCGAAGAGCCGCTTGCCGAAAGCCGGCGTTTCGATCCCCGATTATCTCGACCGCCGCGCGCAGGCCGAGGCCTTTGCGGAGTCCGCACTGCTGCGGCCGGGCAGCTACAACCTCGGCGCCGGCGGCGGCGCCGCGCCGGAGCGCGTGCTCGGCCTCGCGGTGACGCCGTCGTTCTTCGCGGTGCTCGGCATCTCGCCGCGGCTCGGGCGTCGCCTTCGCGGACGCCGAGGCGCAGCCGGGCGCGGACGGCGTCGTCGTGTTGAGCGATGCGCTGTGGAAGAAGCCATTACGGCGCCGATCCGGCGATCATCGGCCGGGACGTGCCGGTGAACGGCGGGAGCCGGCGCGTCATCGGCGTCATGCCGCCCGGGTTCATCTCGCCGCTGAGCAGTACCCAGCTCTGGGTGCCATATGCGTTCACGCCCGCGCAGACCACGGACGAGGAACGCGGCAACGAATTCAGCGCGATGATCGCCCGCTTGCGGCCGGGCGCCACGCTCGCGCTCGCGAACGAACAGGTGAACGCCATCGTGCGCCGCAATCTCGACCGGCTGCCGCAGCTGCAAGCAGTTCGCGGAAACCAGCGGCTTCGGCGCCTACGCGATTTCCTACCGCGACGAACTCGTCGGCGATCTGCGGCCGACACTCTGGCTGCTGCAGATCGGCGTCGGGTTTCTCCTGCTGATCGCGTGCGCGAACGTCGCAAATCTTCTGCTCATTCGCGCCACGACGCGGCGCAAGGAACTCGCCGTCCGCCTCGCTCTCGGTGCCGGTCGCGGGCGGCTGGCGCAGCAGCTGCATCACCGAAAGCGTCCTCCTCGCGCTCGCCGGCGGCGGCTGCGGCGTGCTGCTGGCCGTCTGGGGCGTGGAAGGTGTGGCGTGGCTCGGCGCGGACCAGATCCCGCGGGCGATCAAGCCCATCACCGTGGATCCGCCGCGCTCGGTTTCACGCTCGTGGTTTCGACGGCGACCGGGCTCGATTTTCGGCCTTGTGCCGCTGCTGACGGCATGGCGGCAACAGGATCTCCCGGCAGCCTTGAAGGACAGTGGGGCGCGGGGTGTTTCCACCGGGCGCGGAGAAGGCCGTGCGCGGGGAATGCTCGTCATCGTGGAAACGGCGGTCGCGCTGACGATCCTGCTGGCCGCGACGCTGCTCGGCCGCAGCGTCTGGAATTTGCGTCAGGTCGATCCCGGCTTTCGCGCGGCCGGCGTGCTCAGCGCCCGGATTTCTCTGCCGAAGAGCCGGTATGCCGACGCCGCGGCGATGCGCGCATTTTATGATCGCGCTCTGGCCGAGGTGCGTGCGGTGCCGGGCGTCGGCGCCGCAGGGTTGGTCTCCAGCGTGCCGTTCGGCGATTCCCAGGCGGGCGCGAGTTACAATCTCCAGGGCTACACGCCCGGCCCGGGCGAAAATGCGCCGCATGCGAACGTGCAGATCGTGGAGCCCGGGTTCTTCGATGCGCTGGGCATCCCGTTGCTGCGTGGCCGTCTCCTGCGCGAAGCCGACGGCGCCGACGCGCGAAAGGTCGTCTTGATCGATCGCCTTCTCGCGACGCGCTATTTCCCCGGCGGCGATCCGATCGGCCGAGAGATCCTGTATGGCGGCCCGGCGGCGGAGCCGGTGCGCTGGACGATCGTCGGCGTGGTGAACACGGTCCAGGCCGTTGAGCTCGCGAAGCCGGTGGAAAAAGAGACGATTTATTTCCCGCTCGCGCAGGCGCCCGACGCCGACATGGCGCTCGTCGTGCGGACCGCGCTGGCGCCGCCGGCGCTGGTCCCGGCGGTGCGCGAGGCGGTGCGGCGCGCCGACGCCGAGCTGCCGCTCTTCGACGTGAAAACGATGGACGACCGGCTCGTCGAATCGCTCCAGTCCCGGCAGGGGCCGATGTGGCTGCTGGCGTTGTTTGGCCTCTCTGCGCTGGTGCTCGCGGCTGTCGGGCTTTACGGCGTGCTGGCCTCGGCCGTGGCGCAGCGCACCCGCGAGATCGGCATCCGCATGGCGCTCGGCGCGCAACGCGGGCAGGTGCTCCGCTGGGTGCTCGGCCAGGGGATGCTGCTGACGCTCATCGGCGTGGTCGCCGGCCTCCTCGCGTCGCTCGGGTTGATGCGCTTTCTGCGCGGCTGGCTGTTCGGCATCAGCCCCGGCGATCCGCTGACTTTTGGCGCCATCGCGCTGCTGCTCGGGATGGTCGCGCTCCTTGCCTGCTGGCTGCCGGCGCGGCGCGCGACCCGCGTCAATCCCATCGTCGCCTTGCGCGAAGATTAACGGCTCCCGTCCACGTTTCGCCTTTCCCATGAATGCCCTGCTGCAAGACCTCCGCTACGCCGTCCGGCTGCTGTTGAAAAATCCCGGCTTCGCGCTGGCCGCCATCGTGACCCTGGCGCTCGGCATCGGGGCGAACACGGCCATTTTCAGCCTCATCCATTCCGTCCTGTTGCGCCCGCTGGCTTACCCGGAGCCGGACCGGCTGGTGCGGATCTGGACCAACGCGCCGCAGCAGGGGCGCGACATGGAGCAGGCTGCGATTTCCCTGCCGCGTTTCGAAGCGATCCGTGACGCCTCGCAAGAAGTCTTCGCGGAAATCGGCGTCTCCTCCGGCACCAGCCTCACGCTCACCGGCCGCGGCGAAGAGGCCACGCAGGTGGACGCCGCCTACGTCAGCGAGCGCCTGTTCCAGACGCTCGGCCTCCAGCCGCTGCACGGCCGCGCGTTTCTGCCCGAGGAGGACCGGCCGGGCGGGCCGAAGGTCGTGCTCATCAGCCATCCGTTCTGGAAGAAGCATTTCGGCGGCGACCCGGCGCTCACCGGCCAGTCCATCACGCTCGACGGCGCGCCGCACACCGTCATCGGCATCCTGCCGCCGCGGCTGTCGTTTCCGTTTGATCGGGCGAACATGTTCATCCCGCGCGTCTTCGAGAATCCCGGCATCACGCCCGCGCAGCTCCGGCAGGGCACCGGGTTTATCGTCTGCACGGCGCGGCTCCGGCCCGGGGTGACGCTCGCGCGGGCGAACGAAGCCGTGCAGGTCATCGCCGGCCGCTACCGGCAGGCGTTTCCCGGCAACGTGGACGCCAGCTTCGGCATCAAGGTCATCCCGTTTCAGGAAGAAATCGTCGGCGAGTCGCGCCCGGCGTTTTACGCGCTGGCCGGCGCGGTCGGCTGCGTGCTGCTCATCGCCTGCGTGAACGTCGCCAATCTGCTGCTCGCCCGGCTGGCGCGCCGGCGCAAGGAGATCGCCATCCGCTCCGCGCTCGGCGCCGACCGGAAGCGCCTGGTGCAGCAATTTCTCACCGAAAGCGTGCTGCTCACCACGCTTGCCGGCGGGCTCGGCGTCCTGCTCGCGCTCTGGTGCGTGGACGCCATCCGCGGGCTGGGGCCGGAGTTCATTCCCCGCGCCAGCGAAGTGCGGGTGGATCCGGTCACGCTGGGGTTCACGCTGGCGGTGTCGCTCGCAACCGGAATCCTGCTCGGCCTCGTGCCGGCGTGGCAGGCGGCGCGCGGCGACGTGGGCGAGGCGTTGCAGGACGCGTCGCGCGGGGCCAGCGGCGGGGTGCGCCAGAGCCGGGCGCGCGGCGCGTTGCTCGTCGCGCAGGTCGCCCTTTCCCTGGTGCTGCTCGTCGGCGCCGGCCTGCTGCTTACCAGCCTGTGGCGGCTCCAGCAGGTGCGGCTCGGGTTTAATCCCGAGGGCGTGCTGACCGCCCAGCTCATGCTGCCGGCTGCGCGCTATCCGGAACGCGAAAAGCAGGCCGACTTTTTCCTCCGTCTCACCGAACGGCTCCAGGCGATCCCCGGCGTGCGCCGCGCGGCGACGGCGATCGGCGCGCCGCTCACCGACAACGGCGGCACGATGTTCTACGCGGTGATCGGCCGGCCGCTGCCGCCGGTGAAAGAGCGCCCGGCGGCAAAGTATTGCGTCGTCAGCCCGGACTATTTTTCGACCCTGGAAATTCCGGTGCTGCGCGGCCGCGCCTTCACCGAGCGGGACCGCGGCGGGACCCCGCCGGTGATGGTCATCAACGAAACCATGGCCCGGCGCCTCTTTCCTGATGGCAACGCGCTCGGGCAAAGGATCCTGTGCAGCGTTTCCGATCCGACCGAGACCGAGGTCGTCGGCGTCGTCGGCGACGTGCGCTCGCGCCGGGTGGCCGAGCCGGCGCGGGAGGAAATGTATTTTTCGCTGATCCAGCGGCCGGACGTCTATATGACCGTGCTCGTGCGCGCCGCGAATCCGGCGGGCGCCGAGGCGCTTGCGCCGTCCTTGCGCGCCGCGGTCCGCGCGCTCGATTCCGACCAGCCGGTGGCGGGGATCGAGCCGATGAAAATGCTGGTGTCCCGGTCCGTCGCGGACCGGCGGCTCACCGCGCTGCTGCTCGCCGGGTTTGCCGGGCTGGCGCTCGTGCTGGCGGCGATCGGCATCTACGGCGTCATGGCGTATGCCGTGGCCCAGCGCACCCGCGAGATCGGCATCCGCCTGGCGCTCGGCGCGCAGCGAAGCGACGTCTTCCGGCTCATCGTCGGCGGCGGGATGCGCCTGGCCGGACTCGGGCTCGTCCTCGGCGCGCTCGCGGCGCTCGGCTTGACGCGCCTGCTCTCGGGCCTGCTCTTCAACGTCGGCGCAAACGATCCGCTGACCTTTTCCGGCGTCATCGGGCTGCTCGCCGCGGTCGCGCTGGTGGCAAACTATTTGCCGGCACGCCGCGCGATGCGCGTGAACCCGACGATCGCGTTGCGCGAGGAGTAGGAAGGGGGAGTTTTTTCCGTCCCATGTCCGCGCTGTTGCAAGACCTTCGCCACGCCTTGCGCTTGCTGCACCACGCGCCGGGCTTCACCGCGGTCGTCGTGCTCACGCTCGCGCTCGGCATCTGCGCGAACACGACGATCTTCAGCGTGGTCCACGCATTTCTGCTGCGGCCGTTGCCTTACGCGAATGCCGACCGGCTTGTGAGTCTGCAATCGCGCAGCCGCGCCGCCGGGGCCGATCTCGGCGTCAACTTTCTCGACTTTCGCGATTGGCGCGAGGATAGCCGCACGCTGGGCGAACTCGCGTTTTTCAACCTGCGCTGGAACGGCAACGTCGAGCTGCCGGGCGGGGGCGGGACCGAGACGCTGAAGACGACGTTCACCACCTGGAATCTGTTTTCCCTGCTCGGCGTGCGGCCGCTCCTGGGGCGGGATTTCGTCGCGGCGGACGACGAGCCGGGCGCGGCGAAAACCGTGCTCATCAGCCATCGGCTCTGGCAGACGGCGTTTGGCGGCGAACGGTCGGTCGTCGGCCGGCAACTACGTCTGGACGACACCAGCCGCACCGTGGTCGGCGTGCTGCCGGCGGACTTTCGATTTCCGGTGCAGACCGATCTCTGGGTGCCGATGGGGGCGACGTTTGCGAAGAGCACGGACCGCACGTGGCGCGCCGATCAAGCGATCGCGCGTCTGGCTCCTGGCGTGACGTTCGCGCAGGCGCAGGCGGAGCTTTCCGTCATCGCGCAGCGCCTGTCCGACCGGCATCCGGACTCGAACCGCGACGTCGGCGCGGCCGTGCTGCCGTTGCGCGCGGCGACGACCGGCGCGGTGCGGCCGTCATTGTTTCTGCTGCTTGGCGCGTGCGGCGGCCTGATGCTCATCGCGTGCGCGAATGCGAGTCAGCTTCTCCTGGCTCGTGCTCTGACGCGCCGGCGCGAGCTGGCGGTGCGCGCGGCCCTCGGCGCCAGCCGCGCGCGGATCGCCGGCTCCGTGCTGGCGGAAAGCACCTTGCTCGCGCTGGCCGGCGCGGGCGGCGGCATTTTACTGGCGGCTTGGGCGGTGGGCGGGCTGGTGCATTTCATCCCGGTCGAGCTGCCGTTCTGGGTCAAAATCGAGCTGAATCCGGGGGCGCTGCTTTTCGCCGTCACGCTCGCGCTGGCGGCCGGCGTGCTCGCCAGTGCCGCGCCGGTCTGGCAGGCGTTGCGAGCGGACCCGCTGCACGCGCTCAAAGAGGGCGGCGGCGGCACCCATGCGCGGGGCACGCGGACGCGGCTGGCGCTGACCACCGTGCAGGTCGCGCTCTCGCTGGTGCTGCTGGTGGGGGCGGGGTTGTTGCTGCGATCCCTGACCGAACTCGGCGCTGTCGCGCCCGGCTTCGATCCGCGCGGCGTGCTGCTGGTGGAGATTAATCCGACGTATCGCAGCGAAGAATCGTCGCAAACCCGCATCGACCGCTTTTCGCGCCTGCTCGAACGCATCGCCGCGCTGCCCGGCGTGGAAGCCGCCGCGGCGAACAACAGCCCGCCATTCGTGCCGCAGCGCCCGTGGAACCGCTCGCCGCTCACCGCCGAAGGCCAGTCGCCGGAGGATCAGCGCGGCAATCCGCTGGCGAACTTTCAAACCGTCAGCCCCGACTATTTTCGCGCGTTGCGCATCCCGCTCCAGCGCGGGCGCGTTTTCGCCGCGCAAGACGCGCTTTCCGCACCGCGCGTTTGCGTCGTCAGCGCCGGGCTGGCGCGTCGCGTCTGGCCGGATGCCGACCCGCTCGGCAAGCGCTTGCAGATCGGCGACCCGGCCTCCACGCGCGGCAGCGTGAACAACGATCCGTGGATGACCGTCGTCGGGGTCGTCGGCGATGTGCGGCACCAGGCGCTCGACGGCCAGCCCGGGCCGGACCTTTACTTTTGCAGCCAGCAGCTCGCCTGGAAGCAGACGCACTTTCTCATCCGCGCCCGCGCGGACGGCCCGGGGTGGCGGCAGCCGCTGGGGCTGCTGCCAGCGGTGCGCGGGGAGGTCGCGGCCGCGGCGCCGGATGTCGGTGTTTTTCACGGCGTGGCGTTGGAGCGCGAGATCGCGGACTCGCTCTGGCAGCCGCGGCTGCGGGGCTGGCTGCTCGGTTTCTTTTCCGCCGCTGCGCTGGGGCTGGCGGCGCTCGGGCTCCACGGCGCGCTGGCGTATCTGGTGACGCAGCGCACGCGCGAGATCGGCATCCGCATGGCGCTCGGCGCCAGCCGGGAACGGGTCGCGCGGCTCGTGCTCGGCGAGAGCCTGCGCGCGGTCGGCTGGGGGCTGGCGGCCGGCGGACTCGGTGCGCTGGGCGTGTCGCGCGCGTTGCACGGCGTGCTTTACGGCGTCGGCCCCGGCGATCCGCTCACTTTCGCCGCCGCTGCCGGCCTGCTGCTCGCCGTGGCGGCGCTGGCAAGCTGGGTGCCGGCGCGGTGCGCCGCCGGGGTGGACCCGGCGGTGGCGTTGCGTAATGAGTAGTCGCCGGTGGCAGCACTTCCGACCTTCGCCTTTCCATGACACCCATCATCGAACTCCGCAATCTGGAGAAATGCTACAAGCTCGGCGGCGGCCAGCTTTTCTATGTGCTGCGGCAGATCAACCTGGACATCCAGGAGGGGGAATTCATTTCCATCATGGGCCCGAGCGGCGCCGGGAAATCGACGCTGCTGCACATCCTCGGCTTGCAGGATCACGCGTGGTCCGGGGAGTTCCGGTTTCACGATCAGGCGATCGACAAGCTCAAGCCGAAGGAGCGGGACGCGTTGCGCAACGCCAACGTCGGCTTTGTTTACCAGAACTACCATCTGCTCGATGACCTGACGGTTTACGAGAACCTGGAAATCCCACTCTCGTATCGCAACGTCAGCCGCGCTGATCGCCAGTCGGCGGTCGGCGACATCCTCGACCGGTTTCGGATCGTCGGGAAAAAGGACCTCTGCCCGTCGCAGCTCTCCGGCGGCCAGCAACAGCTCGTCGGCGTCGCCCGCGCCATCATTGCAAAGCCGAAGCTGCTGCTGGCCGACGAGCCGACCGGCAACCTGCATTCCGATCAGGGCGCCGAGATCATGGAGCTGTTCAAGCAGCTGAACGCGGAGGGCACGACGATCGTGCAGGTGACCCACTCCGAGGTCAATGCGGCCTACGGCGATCGCATCATCCGGCTGCAGGACGGGTGGCTGGAAAAGAACCCTTGAAGCGGGAAGCCGTGGCGCCCGGTGGTCGCCGGCGCTTTCAGGAGCGGCAGGGAGCGGCAAGCTGTTTTTCCCAGGATCCTTTGCAGCCAGGGGCGGGGTGGGAACGCGCATGGTCGTGCGCGGGTGGGCGACTTTCCGCGAAACGAAGGGATGGCGGATCGCGCCGCCGCCGGCGCACGCAGAACCATCAAATCGCCCCGGCTCAGCCCCGCGTGGTTGCGCCACGAACCGGAACCTTTTGTCGTGCGGACCCGGGGCGGCGTGGCAGCGCGATACCGCAGCCCGGTCTTCCTCGCATTCCCGGAGCAACGATCGACCGGGAACCATGGGCAGGGTTTATTTTTGACCTTCGGGACGCGGCGCGCGCCGGCCCTTCCAGCAGGCGATCGCGCAGGAAAAGCGGCAAACGGCGAAAAAAGGGTTGTAGGAAAAATCGATTCCGATTCAAATGCCCTGCTTGGAACCCCCCTTGTCCTCTTCTCCCGGTGACTTGGAAGTAGTCTCGCTCAGATTTTTCAGCTGAACCTCTGATCGCCTGCGTCGGGAAAGTTCCTCACCCCTTGCACCTCATCCATCGCACCGCAGTCCAGTCACCACCTATGAATCCAAAATCACGTTTGAATTTCACCCTCGGCGCCACGGTCGGCCTCGCCCTCCTGTTGAGCGTTGGCAGTGCGCGCGCGGTCACCTACACCGAGATCGGCGATGCCGGCCAGAATTTGTCCAGCGCCCAGGGAACCGCCTTTCCGAACTCGAACTTCGGACAGTCTTTGACCTCCATTAGCGGGGTTATCAACCCCAGCGTCGGCGGAGTTTATGACGCGGATCTTTACCGGATTTTCATCACCAATACCTCCCTTTTCTCCGCGACCACGGTCGGCGGCAGCAGCCTGGACACCGTCGTGTTTCTTTTCGACTCCGCCGGTCGCGCGGTGATCGCCAATGACGACGCCAACGGGTTTACCTTGCAGTCCAACCTCCCGGCGGGCAATGCCACGCTTTCCGGCCTGAGCCCCGGCATCTACTACATTGGCATCGCACTTTCCGGGGGTGAGCCGGTGAATTCGGTCAACCAGCTGCTCTTCAATACTGGAAACACGACCGATGTGCGCACAGCGGCTCCCAGCGTGGTCCCGCCCACCGTGGCCGACTTCAGCAACAACGTCTTCTTCAACGAGAGCGGTGCCTACACCATCGCGCTGACCAGCGTGACCGCCGTGCCGGAGCCCTCGACCTGGGCGCTCATGGGCGCCGGCGCTGTGGCGCTGGGCCTCGGAGTGTGCCGTCGCAACCGCGCGGCGCGTGTTGTTGCCGCTCTTTAATCCCCCCGCCGGATCCTGATGGACGCGGGCGGGGGCTGGTTCTCCCGTTTCCGTCCTCTCCGGTATCCGGCACTCACCGATCCATTAACGAAATCATTTAGTCCTCGCCTTATCATGAAACTGATTCACAAATCCGCCTCCCAGCGCGCCCGTTTCCACATCCCTGCCTTCGCGCTGCCTGCCAGCGTTTGTCTCGCTCTCTTGAGCACCTCACTGAACGCCGGCGTTCTTCCCCAGAATCTCGGCTACGGTCTGGACAAGCTCGTGGAGAGCAATCTCCAGCTCAAAGGCAAGCTCGCCACCCCCAACGGCTCCCCCGCCGTGGCTGCCTACAACGGCTACACTACCGATGTCGCGGCTGACATCGCTTCCAAAGCGATCACCGAAGCCAACGGCACCGGGCGTTTTCTGGTGGACATCACCTTGTCCGGGAGCGTGTCCTTCGCCCGGGTTCGCCGTGCGATCGAGTCCACTTTCCCTGGGGTGAAGGTCACCGCCGTGGACAAAGACTACCGCAGTGTCGGCATCATCGAGGGCTATGTCTCGCTGGACGACGTGCCGGCCCTTTCGCAGGTGAAAGGCGTTCGCGCAGTCATCCTCGCCCTCAAACCCGAGACCAGCCGGGTGGTGGTGAATCCTGAAGCCCCGGCGGTTCCCGGCAGACCAACGACCGGCCCGGCCCCCGAGATCGCCGTCGGCCAGACTCTCACCAAACTGGGCATCGCCTTCGACCAGGGCGTGGTCCAGCATCGGATCGACCGGATCAACCAATTCTACAATCCGAGCGCGCCTTCGAACTACACCGGCAACGGCATCTCCATCGGCGCCATGTCGGACAGCTTTAATACCCGCACGACGGGACTCCACGCGCCGGACAACGTGGCGAGCTACGACCTCCCCGGATCACCGAGCAACCCGGCGGGCAACACCACGCCCGTCCTTGTCCTCAAGGACGAGGACGCTGCCGGCTCCGATGAAGGCCGCGGCATGATCCAGAACATCTACAAGCTGGCCCCGAGGGCGAAGCTGGCCTACGCGACCGGCTTCGATGGCGAGGTGAATTTCGCCAACTACATCCGCGCGATGGCCAACATCCCGGGCTACGAAAACACGTTCGGGGGCCCGGTGCCATTCAACGGCTTCAAGGCGGACATCATCTGCGACGACATTTCCTACGGCGGCGAACCGTTCTACGGCGAATCGATCATCGGCAACGGCATTGACGATGCGACGGCAGTGGGCGTCTCCTATTTCTCCTCGGCCGGCAACAACATCGGCATCAATGCCTACGAGTCTGCCCTCCGGATCATCCCCAACGGCACCGGCTCCACCGCCGCCGCGGGTAACACGGCGCTGACCAATACCAACATCGACTTGACGAACTGTGCCGGCCGGCCTCTACGCGGGCGGCTTCCACAACTTCAATCCGAACGGCCAGGACGTGGCGTGCCGCTGGAACATCCCTGCCTCCACGACGGCCTCGACCGAGATGCAGTGGGATGATCCCTACGATGTCCGGACGCCGACCCTCAACCAGCCGCCCGTCTTCCAGGGCAGCGGGACGATCGCTTCGCCAACTGACAAAGTGGACTTCGTCGTGCCCTTCACCCAGGGCATCGGTTACGTCATCCAGGAAACCGCCACGAACGGCTCAAGTCTCGACGGCATTGTCACGGTCATCGACCCCAACGGGAACACCGTTGTCTCGCAGGACACCGGCACGGACGAAGTCGTGACGTTCTACGCGCTCAGCAGTGGAAACCACACGATTCGGATCACCCCCTTCAGCGGGACGGGAACCTTCAACTTGACAGTCAACACGACGCAGGCCGCCGGGGTTCTCACCAGCGACCTCAATCTCCTGGTCTTCAACACCGCGGGCGTTTACCAGGGGGCAAAGTCGCTGACTACAAACAACCTCGCCAATAACCGGCCGGTCGAGCTCGGGAACATCGCCGCGGGCACCGGGAACACCCAGTTGCAATTCGTTATTGCCCGCTCCAACAACCCATCGCCGAACCTGCGCCTGCCCACCCGGGTGCGTGTCTCCACCCGTGGAAACGGCGCCGGCGGCATCGGGCCGGACGAATACTTCACCTACAATGCGGTGACCACGAAGGGCCACGCCACGGCGAAGGGTTGCAACGGCACGGCTGCTTACAGCGTCTTCCGTCCGAATGTTCCGGAAATCTTCACCTCACCCGGACCTGCCACGATCCTGTTCGACAAGAACGCCAACTTGCTGCCGACCCCGGATATCCGTCTGGTTCCCCGGGTGGCTGCGATTGACGCCGCCAACACGTCGGATTTCGCTAGTGACTCGGCCAGCGATCTTGATGCCAATCCGAACTTCTCGGGCACCAGTTCCGCAGCTCCGCACGCCGCCGGCATCGCCGCGCTTGTGCTGGAAGCCAAGGGCGGCCCGGGCTCGCTGACGCCCGACCAGATGCGCAGCATCCTGCAGCGCAGCGCCTTCCCGCACGATCTGGATCCCTCGTTCGCCTCGGCGAGTGCCCGGACCACCACGGGCGGCAAGGTGACGATCAGCATCACCAGCGACGGCTACAACAACACTGCGACCGCCGGCAACGCCAGCACCGCGACGAATGATCCCAACTCATTCGCCGTCTCCTACATCGGGCCGGATGCGATCACGAGCCTGACGTTTAACCCAAACGGCACTGGTGCCACGGGTGGCAACGTCACTGGCGGCGCCAACGGCGAGAACGACACCAACGGGACCGCCACGTCCCCGACCGTGACCTACTTCCAAATTGATGCTCCGGGCCTGGTCTTCTCGCCGACAAACAAGCCGTTCACCCTTGGTAACTCCACGGGGTTGACCACGGCAGACGTCGTTGCAACGACCTCCAATCCAGCCGGCACGCCGACTCCGGCGAATGGAGGCTTCTACACCTTGAGCCTGAACTTCCCGAACACCAACTTCACGGGCGGCAAGGTTCTCCGGTTCACGATCGCGCGTGGAGCACAACGTTCCTCGAACGTCGCCACCGGTGGCACGGTGAATCCGCCGATGCCGGGGCCTGGCACGACGACCAACAACTCGCTGGCTGATCTCTTCGGCGGCGGAGTGATGGTCCCGAACTCGTATGATCCCGTCACCCGGACCTACTCGGTGATCACCGATGGCATGACGTTCAGCGGGACGACCTCCAACGGGGGCACGTTCTCCGGCACGATCAAAAACCGCATCGGTGCCGGCTACTCGCCGGTGGACGGATTCGGATTGATCAATGCTGAGGCTGCGGTCACGCAAACTGTCCAGTAAGCGGATCAAATCCTGTCGAATAGATGCTGTGGCCGGTCTGGCGCGAGTCGGACCGGCCACAGCTGTTTAGATTCCTAGCATTTTCGTAGTCAGTTCCCGTTCGCCTGTCCGTTCCCAACACACCGCCGATGAATGCGCCAGCTCACTTCGTTGCCGCCACGGTCCGTCGCGTCCGTTTTCGCCTGCCGACCCGACTCTCGCTGGCGGCCGCCTGCGCGGTCAGTGGCGTCGCCCTGTTCTGCGCGTCCCCGCTTCAGGCCCGACCGGTTCCCGCAAACCTGGGAAATGGCCTCGATAAATTGGTGGAGAGCAATCTCGCCGTCAGCAGCGCCGCGCTTTCCGGCGTTCAACTGGAAAATCTGGTCACCGCGAACGGCAAAACTTACCTCGACGAGGCGACTGCCGCCGTCGCCACCAGCAGCCTGAGCGATGACCGCGGCCGCTTGCTTGTGCGGGTGACCCTGGATGGCACGGCCCCGTTCAGAGAAGCGAGGCGGGCCATGGAAGCTGCCGCTTCCTCGCTGACCATCACCGCCGTGGATCGAAGCTACAAGGCCGGGGTGTTGAACGCCTACGTTGACGTGGCCGACGTGCCGGCTCTGGCCAGCGCCAGAGGCGTGCGCGCCGTCATCCTCGAGTGGAAGCCCCGCCACAACCGGGGCCCTCTCGCCGGTGGGCAGGCTGCCGCTGACCCGAGAGCCACCGTGGGCGAGACGCTGACCAAAGTCGGCACGACCTTCGACCAGGGTGTCACTCAGCACCGCGTGGACCAGATCAGCTCATTCTTCAATCCGAGTGCTTCCCTCAACCTCGCCGGCCAAGGCATGCAGATCGCCTGTATTTCCAACAGCTTCGCCGCGAACACTTCGGCCCCCGCGTCCGTGGACGTGACCAACAACGACCTGCCCGGCTCGGCCAGCGCCACCCAGACGACCCCGGTATTCGTGCTGCAGGACGACCTATCCTCCTCGGCCAGCGACGACGAGGGCCGGGGCATGCTCCAGATCGTTTACAAAATGGCCCCCTTTGCGAAGCTCGGCTTCGCGACGGCGGACACCGGTGAGGTCGGTTTCGCCAATAACATCCGTGGCCTGGCAGGCCTCCCCGGTTACACGGTCGCCGGCCAGACGTTCGCTGCCGATACGATCTGCGACGACGTGGGTTACTTCGACGAGCCGTTCTTCCAGGACGGCATCATCGGCTACGGCATTGACGACGTGGCCGCCGCCGGAGTCGCTTATTTCTCCAGCGCCGCCAACGACATCGGCACCAACGGATACGACAGCGATACCCGCTGGGTTGCCAACGGCACCGGCCTGACCGCCGCGGCCGGCAACACGGCGCTTGCGGGCACGAACATCAACCTGACCAATGTTCCGCCGGCCCTCTACGCAGGCGGGTTCCACAACTTCAACCCGAACCCTGGCCAGCTCGATGTGGCACAAACCGTCAACATCGCTGCGAACAACACGGTGCCCACGGTCTTCCAGTGGAACGATCCCTATGACCAGAATACCTCGGTCAACATCACGAGCACCCTGCTCCAGACGAGCGGCACCTACACCAATGCAGACCTTACCTACACCACCTCGGGGCCGGTGACCGCCGGCACCGCTTATCAGGTGATCGAAGCCGCCAACAACAGCACCTTTGACGGCATCATCACAGTGTATCGCTCCGACGGAACCACGGTGATCGCAGGGCCGCAGGACACGGGCACAGACGAGGTGGTGCGTTTTATCGCACCAGTCAATGACACCAACTTCGTGATCAAGGTCGGTCATTTCAGCACGACGACGGGGGCCTTCACGTTGACGGTGCAGTCCTTCTCGGGCTTCACGACCCCCGGGACGACGACGAGCCTGAGCATCCTGGCGTTCCGCGTGGACACCGGCGCTTACGTCCCCGCCAGTTCGCTGACGTCTGACGCGACCGCCACCAACCAACCGCTCCAGCTCGGCTATACCAACCGCACCTCGGCGGCGGTGCCGCAGATTCAGTATGTCATCGCTCGCACCGTGGTGCCTGCCGCCGGGTTCAACTTCCCGACGCATCTCCGCTACCTGCTCCCTGGTAACGGTCGCGCGGGCTATGGGCCGGCGGAGTATTTCACCTACAACACCGTGACGACCGGGGGCCACGCGATGGCCAACGGCTGCAACGGCTGCGCTGCTTACAGCGTGTTCCGTCCGAGCTTGCCGGAGACCTTCACCTCGCCTGGCCCGGTGACGATTTACTACAACAAGCAGGACCAGCGGCTCGCCACGCCGGAAGTGCGGCTCCAGCCGCGCGTCGCGTTCGCGGACGGTGCGAACGTCTCGGCCAATCTGAGCGCGATCTTCGCCTCTGACGACGCGGAAGACCCGGATACCACCCAAGGCCAGTTCTTCGGCACCAGCGCCGCCAGCCCGCACGCCGCCGCCATCGCCGCCCTCGTTCTCCAGAACAAGGGTGGACGGCGCAGCGTCACCCCGGCGCAGATGACGAGCATTCTGCAGAGGTCCACGTTTCCGCATGACCTCGATCCAAACTACTCGTCCGGCGCTGCCCGCGTGACGGGTGGCACCACCGGCCCGGGCAAGGTGACGATCTCGATCAGCAGTGACGGCAGTGGCGCCAGCGCAACGGGTTTGACCGCTACCGGCGGTAACGATACCAACGCGTTCACCGTCAACTACGTGGGCGGCAGTTCCATCACCAGCCTGGTGTTTAACCCGGGTGGCACGAATGCGGACGGCGGCGTCAGCGGCGGCAACAACGGCGTGACCTACAACTCCCCGGATGCCACGGTTGGCGGCACGGTCACCTACTTCGAAAACAGCCTGCCCGGCGTGATGTTTGCGCCGGCCAGCAAAGCGTTCACGTTGAATCCGACGACCAACACCGGCACGATCAACAACGCTCACGCGAACAGCGTGACCGGAGCCACCGCCTTGGGCAGCAACCCGTCGAACACGGCGGCCACCCAGTATTACACGCTGTCGATCGGAATCCCGAACGGCAACTTCACCAACGCCAAATCGTTGCGCTTCACGGTGGGTCGCGGTCTGGCACGGATCAACACGGTGGGCAGCACCTACAACGCGGTGACGAACGCCACGACCGGCCAGATCTTCTACAGCGCCGACATCTTTGGCGGTGGCGTGAGCCTGCCGAGCGGCACGGTGACCTCGCAGGGTATGCTCTTCACCGGCACCACCGCGGACGGCGGCACGTTCAGCGGCATGATCATGAACCGGATCGGCTTCGGCTGGGCCACGCAGGATGGCTTCGGTTTCGTCAACGCGGAAGCCGCGGTCCAGCAGACGGTGCAGTGAGTCCGTCGCAACCGTCGGGTGGACTGCCAATAGCGGCCGGTCGGATGCAAATCCGGCCGGCCGCTATTTTGCTTTCGCCGCCCTATCAATGCATCGGGGCTGCCGAGTAGGGATTTTCTTCTGGGTGGAAGGCGCGCCGGTCAGGCTGTCTAGCAAAACAAAACGGCCCTGGGCATCCTGGTTTTTATAGGATTTCTGCACGCCGCTGGCAAACCCGCGCCCTGACCCAGGATGACGAAATCACGCCGTCCGGGCGAAAGCCAAAAGGCTCGCCGGCAGGGAAAAGTGGAACCCTCCGTTTCGGTTTGCCAACGCGGGCTGGAATCCGTTACACAAGGAGTCCCCCATGGCCGAGAAGGAGTCGAGGATCGAACAGGACACGCAGTTGGTGGGCGCCTGTCTGAGCGGAGATGCTGCCGCGTGGGACCGGCTCCGGGCCGGTTTGCACGAGCCATTGCGCGCGATTTTGCACGGCCGCGGCGCCACGGCGACGGAAGCCGCGGATCTTCTGGGCGATCTTTGGTCCGATTGCCTGGTCCTTCGCCACGGGGCAAAAACGGGCGGCCACACCAGCAACGGCGAAAACGGCGAATCCGAGGGGCGCCCCGGGCTGCTGACGAAATATCACGGCCGCTGCGCGCTCATCACCTGGCTGGCCGCGGTGGCCACGCACCGGCTCGTCGATCTCAAGCGTCGGCAGAAATTTGTCGGCGAATTGCCGGCGGCCGCCGGGCGCGGTGCGGGCGGCGACGGCGGTGGTAGCTCCGCCGCGGCCGACCCGTTTGGCGCCGTGCCTGCGCCCGCGCCGGACCGCGCCCCGGCGGATGCCCCGCTGCTGGAGATCATGCGTCGCGCGCTGCTGACCTCGCTGGCCCGGCGTTCCGCCGAGGAGCGCGTGATGCTGCGGCTCGTTTATCTGGAAAATATTTCCCAGCGCACCCTGGCGCGGATGTGGGGCTGGAACGAATCCAAGGTCAGCCGCGCGCTCGATGCCGCGATGCGCCACATCCGGGCCGACACGTTGGAGGCGATCGCCGCCGAGGATCTCTGGCTGGAGTTGACCTGGACCGATTTTCTCGAGCTTTGCGAAGGATCAGCCGCGGTGCCGTGGTTTTAAGGCGTCGTTATTGCCCTGGTTCCCTGCAAATTTGCGCGATCCGTTCGTTCACCTCCGGAGCCCGCCCGGGCGCTCTTCGCATGGCGGCCGAATTCGACATTCTCAACCACTTTCTCCAGCGCTTCGCTCCACCGTCCAGCGCGGAGGAAGTCTCGGGCCGGGAAGCCATCGGGCCCGGTTTCGCGAAGCCTGGCGCCGGCAGCGCCGTCCCGGCCGAGATCATCGAACAAATGCGCCGCCTCGCGCGTGGCGAATGCCCGCCGGAGGAGCGTCTGACCCTGTGCCGGCTGCTGGACGAGCATCGCGAATGGATCGGCCAGCTCGCCAGCATCGTCCGCGCCCTGGCGGCAAACGGCACTCCCGCCGAGCCTCCTCCACCGGCGGAATGTTAAACCCCGTGCCGCGCCGGCATCCCACGCAGACGCCACCGAGCCGACCACCGATTTTCCCATGCCCACTCCCACTGCCAACCCCGCCGCGCCCGTGCCGCCGGTCCGCCCGAACTTCATGCCGGACGAGCGTTTCACGCCGCTGCGCCCGGCGTTGCAGGAACGGATGCGCCTGATCGGTGACAGCATCACGCCGGAGAACTTCGCCGGCCTGTGCGATGGGCTCATCGCCAACGCGCTGCGCGAAGGTTTCGCGCGGGCCGGCGCGCACGAGGGCAGCGTCTGGCTGCTCGACAAGGGCCACGAGCACTTGGTCATCGCCTACAACACCGGGGCGCGCAGTGCCGAGCTGGTCGGCCGGATCAAGCAGCCGCTCAGCGAGGGCATCGTGAGCATGGTCGTCTCCAGCGAGCAGAGCTTTGTGGAAAACGACGTTTATAAAAACAGCCAGCACTCGAAGCTGGTGGACCGCTCGCTCGGGCAGGTGACGCAGGCGATGATCGTCGTGCCGTTTTATTTGCTCGGCCAGTGTCGCGGGGTGGTTTCCTGCGTGCAGGTGATGGCGCCGGGCACCAGCGAGCCGCCGCCGGGGTTCAACCAGACGCACCTCGCCGGGATCCAGTTGCTTGCGCAGATCGTGACCGATTTGCTCGACTACCGCATGTTGCGATTGACGGTCGGCTGGGCGGGGCATTAAGCAGGTGCCTGCCGGATGTCTGCCGGCGGCCCCGTGGCCGCGCTGGCACCGGACGTTTTTTCGGATTTTCTCCGCCATGGAAACCCGTCTTTGGCTCTCCCCGGATCAAGCTGCGGAAGCCCTGCGCACCGGGCGCGGCGCCGGCGTGAAAGTCGCCGTCATCGACTCCGGCATCGAGGTGTCGCACCCCTGGCTCAGCGGTCTGACGCTGGCGGACGACGTGGCCGTCATCGACAACGGCCTGCAACTGGAAACCCAGCCCGGCGGCGGCATCGATGTTTTCGGCCACGGCACCGGCGTCGCCGCGATCATCCGCCGGCTGGCGCCCGAGGCCACGATCGGCAGCTTCCGCGTGCTCGGCACCCGGTTGAACTCCAAGACCGCCATCATCCGCGAAGGCGTGCGTCTGGCGCTGGAGCGCGGCTACCACGTGCTGAACTGCTCGTTCGGCTGCGGCCTGGAGCAGCACATCGTCCAATACAAACAGTGGATCGACGAAGCGTATCTGAAGGGCGTCCACGTCGTCGCGGCGTGCAACAACTTCGATTTCACCAAGCCCGAGTGGCCCGGCTATTTCCCGAGCGTGGTGACCGTCAATTTCGCCAAGGCCGAAACCGAGGAATCGTTCTACTACCGGCCCGGTCACCTCGTGGAATTCGCGGCGCGCGGTGACGACATCGAAGTCGCCTGGAAGGACGGCGCGACCAAGCAGGCGACCGGCAGCTCCTACGCCGCGCCGCACGTCGCCGGGTTGCTCGCGCGGCTGGTGAGCGTGCATCCCAGCCTGCCGCCGCTGCAGGCCAAGGCGCTGCTCCATCTGCACGCGCACCAATGGACCGCGGAACTCGCCGGTTCCAACGTGCTTGAGTGAGGCCCGCTCCCTGAAATTCCCGCCGCCGGTCGCCGCCCCGTTTTCCCACCTGGACCCATGAACGAAAAACCCGCCGGCCCGGTGCCGGGAGCCACTCCGCCGCCCACCGCCGCCAATCCCACGCCGACCGCCGGCGTCCCGCTGCCCGCCCCGGCGGGAGCGCCCCCGGGCGCGCCGAAGCCCGGGCCCGGCGGCGCCGTGGCTGCCGCAGCCGCAAGCGGCGGCGGCGATTTGGCGGGAATGCGGCCGTTGAGCTGGAAAGCGATCTTCCAAGGTGGCTGGTGGCTGCTCGGCGCGGCGAAATGGATCGTCGTGCTCTACGCCGTGCTTTACCTGGCAAACGGCGCCGCCCCGCGCCTCACCGCGGTGCTTTTCGGCCAGCTCACCACGCAGATTCCCGCCCTGGCGGGCAAAGCGGAAAACCCGCAGGTCGTCGCGCAGGCGAACGCCACGAAGGATCAGCCCGACCCCGAGCTGGCGCGCACGGAAGCCAAGCGCACGTTCATTTTCTGGCTCGTGGTGACGGTGCTTTCCATCGCCGTCGGCATCGCGATGAAGCTGGCCTCGGTCAAAATGGATTGGCTGATGACCTCGTATCTTCAGCGCAAGATCTTCGAAAAAGTCATCCGACAATCGCCGGAATTTTTTAATAAAAACCAGCCCGGCGAGCTGACGATGACGGTCAACCAGCTGACCATCGAAGCCGAGATCACCCTGCGCACCATCATGCTTGAGCCGGTGCTGCAGTTTCTTCTGCTGATCGGCACCGCCGGGCTGCTGCTCTTCAGCTTTTCCGAGGTGGGCGAGGGGCCGGGCATTCCGCTCGGCTACCGGCTCCTGCTGCTCGGCGCGGCGTTGCTTTCGCCCTTTCTCGTCACCCGCCTCGGCGGCCAGCTGCAAAGCTCCTCCACGGGGTTGCGCGACCGGATGCTGGCGCTTTCCGGGCTGGTCACCGGCGTGCTCCAGTCGCCGGAGGAAATCCAGGCGTTGCGCGCCGAGCCGGTGTTCGTCAAGAAGCACGCCGATGCCGTGGGCCGCATCAGCGAAGCCCGCATGAAACAGAGCGGCACCGTGGAGACGATCAACGCGCTGAACAACCTGCCGACGCTCATCGCCGAGGCGTCGTTTCTCGGCTTCGCGCTTTATCTCGCGCTGAGCAGCCGCGGCTCGGCAAACGTCGGCGCCGTGGTCTCGGTGGCGCTGCTGGCGCCGATGTTCATGAGCCCGGTCCAGGCGCTCGCCAGCTTTTTGATCATGGCCCGCACGTCGTGGCCGAGCATTGACGCGGCGATGAGCCTGCTCAACGCGCCGAACCCGACCGTGGACAAGCCGGGCGCGCAGGAGGTGCCCACGGTCGAGCCGACGCTGGAGGCGCGCGACATCGTGTTCGCCTACCGGCCGGACCTGCCGCCGGTGTTCAAGGGGCTGAACTTCCAGGTGCCGCCGGGGAAAGTCACCGGACTCGTCGCCCGCATGGGCCAGGGCAAGACGACCTTTTTCCGGCTGGCGCTGCGCTTTTACGACCCGCAGCAGGGCCAGATCCTGCTCGGCGGCCGCGCGACCGAGGATTTCACCCTCGCCAGCCTGCGCCGGCACGCCACGATCATGTCGCAGTTCCCGGCGTTTTTTCACGACACCCTGCGGGAAAATCTGCGCCTCGCCAAGCCGGACGCCACCGACGAAGAACTCATCGCCGTCTGCCAGCGCACCGGCATGTGGGACATCCTCGTGGAACGGCTCGGGGCGGATCCGCTGAACGTCGATTTCGCCGGCGGCCGCAAGCTTTCCGGCGGCCAGAAAAAGCTGCTGGCGCTCACCCGCTGCCTGATGCGCGACCCGACCTTCCTGTTCCTGGATGAGCCGACGGCCGGCATGGACAACATCGAGAAATTCCAGCTCCTGCCGATGCTGCGCGAAGCCTGCGCGGGCAAGACGGTGATGGTGATCGATCACGACATCCACTGGCTGCTGCGCTTCTGCGATCACTTCATCGTGCTGGATCAGGGCGCAGTCGCCGAGCAGGGCAGCGGCCCCGAGTTGCTCGCCGCCGGCGGCCTGCTTCAGAATCTCCACCAGGAGGCCGACGCGCCTGCGGAGGACGGCGCGGGCGCGGAAGCCGGTGAGCAACCGCAAATGCCCGGAATGCCGATACTAAAGCCGGGCCCGGCGGCCGGTTGACCGGCAGAAATCCTCGGGACGCCACCTTGCCAGCCGGCAGCGAGGCGGCGCAAAACGTCCCGGGTCACGCGTCTTATCCGTAAGCAAATCATCGTGCGCCGGGTGGCGGCGGTGCAGTGAAACCCAAACCCAAAATAGAAAGACGACCCGTATGCCTGAAGAAGCACCTGTCGGCAAGAAAGCCGAAGAAACCGTTAAACCCGAAGAGATCGGCAAGACCGAGGAAGCCCCCAGTGGCGCCGAGGACGAAGTGGGCGGTCGCTACCGCTTTTCGAACCTTGTGATCTGTCCCTATTGCCACGCCCGCAATCACATCATCGAGAGCAGCAACCACTACCGCTACTACAGCTGCTTTCGCTGCAGCGGCACGTTCTACAAATAACCCGCCCGTGGTTGCGCGAAAAAGCTCGTCGGCACTTTGCAAAACCGGCAGCCTCGCTCGTTCAACCCTCAGCCATCGACGCCTCGCTCCTGCCGCCGGAAGGCGGCGCGGGGCGCCGGTGCAAGAATCCACCACAACACGCAGTCCAACCAACTCACCACCACACATCCCTATGGCAGAAGAAATCAAAGCGACGATGGGCCGCAAAGTTGAGCCCGGTGCCGACACCAGCAACGTCGGCGAAACCTCCAAGACCATGAGCGGAGGCGACGACGAAGTGGGCGGCCGCGCCCTGATTCGCAACTTGGTCATCGACCCGAATTGCGGCGCCGCCTGTTTCATCATTGAGGACACCAATCAGTATCGGATGTATCGCTGCTCGAACTGCAGCGGTCTCTTCTACAAGTAAGGCCCTCGCACTCGACGGGCCCGCCGCCGCGGCCACGACGGTGAAAACCGTCCGGCCGCGGCGCGCGCTCCCGGCCCCGCTAAAATCCGGCGCAGGATGGACGCTTTGTCTTTCCTGCGCCGTTTTTTGCGTGAGGCCGCCGGGGTGGAAATTTGTCTGTGCCATGAACATCCGCATCTTCGCCCCTGCTGCTCTCCGACGCGCAGCACTCCTCGCGCTGGCTGTCGCCGGTTTCGCGTCTGGATCCGTGCAAGCTCAGGACGGGCCGCAGGCGACCTACGTCGCGCGTTTGAGCGCGCGCGATCATTTCAACTCCTCAGGCGAGCGGCTGAAAACCGCGGCTGAAATCATCCGCCAGGACCGCGCGAATTTTCATCGCTACCACAACCGCGACAAGGAAGACACGGGCGACCCCATTTTCTCAGACGCCGCGGCGCGTGCCTCGCTGGACGACGCGCGGGTCCAATTCCGCAATGCGGCCGATGCCGCGACCGTGCTGAACCGCACGCCCCTGGTGCGGGTGGAAATCTGGGGCGACACGGTGCGCGTGAGCGTGCTTTGAGCGGCGCGCGTTTTCTGGTTTTGTCTTCCCATGTCCACCGCCGCCGCCGCAGGAGGCACTCCCGCCGGGCTCGCCAGCGAGCTGCGCCAGTTTCTGGTCCAGCGCAACGCCGCCGCCGCGGAACTCACGGCGCCGGAACTGACGCTTGCCGATTACCGCCGGCTCGGCAGCCAGGCGCTCGCCCAAGGCGAGACGTTTCTCGCCTACGACATCGTTTCCGAAGGGTTGCGGCTCGATCCCGCCGACCTGCGGCTGCTCCAGCTTCAGGCGCTTGCCCTGGCGCGCAGCGGCTCGCCGCAAAAGGCGAATACCGTTCTGCGCCAGCTGCAGTCCAGCGGCCATCGCGACGAGGAAACGCTCGGCCTGCTCGCGCGCACGCACAAAGACCTTTGGCAGCTCGCCGATGATCCCGAGGAAAAGCGGACAGAGCTGCGCCGCTGCTTCGAGCTGTATCTCGAAGCCTACGGGATCACGCGCGGCTACTACGCCGGCATCAACGCCGCCGCGATGGGCCTGCTCCTGGGCGAAACCGACACCGCCCGGCAGCTCGCCCGTGAGGTTCTCGCGCTGTGCGAATCCGGCGATTGCGCGTCGGAGGATTACTGGACAGAGGCGACCCGTGGCGAGGCGGCGCTGATCTCCGGCGACTTCGAGAAAGCGGCCGCGCACTACGCCCGGGCCGGCCAGCTCGGCCGCGGGCGCTACGCCGATCTGAGTTCCACCCGCCGGCAGGCACGGCTTCTGGGCGAGCATCTCTTCGGCCCGGAGGGGCGGAGCCGGATGGACGCCTGTTTCGGCGTGCCGAACGTGGTCGCTTTTTCCGGTCACATGACCGACGCGCCGGATCGGCCCGAGCCCCGTTTTCCACGCGAGGCCGAGGGGCGGGTGCGGGCGGAAATTGACGCAGCGTTGGACCAACTGAACGCCGGCTTCGGCTACTGCGCCGCCGCGTGCGGGGCGGACATTCTTTTCATCGAAGCCATGCTGGCCCGCGGCGCCGAGGTCCACATCGTCCTGCCGCTGGCGGAGGAGGTGTTTCGGAAAACGAGCGTCGAGCGCGGACCCGACGCGGCCGATTGGGGCCGGCGCTTTGACGCCGCGTTGCGCGACGCGGCTTCCGTCACCACGGTGGGCCGCGAAGCCTCGCCGGACAACGCCACGGCCTTCGAGTTCGGCAACCGCATGGTCGGCGGGCTGGCGCGCATCAAAGCCCGCACGCTCGACACCCGCGTCGCGCCGCTCGCCGTCTGGGACGGCCAGCCCGGCGACGGGGAAGGGGGCGCGGCGTCGTTTGTGAACCTGTGGCGCGCGCTCGGTGCGGAAGTCACCGTCATCGCTCCCGGCGGCGGTGGCGCGGCAACGTCGGCGGAAAGCTCGGCGGGCGAAACGACGCCGACCGCGCCGACGCCGGGCGCAAACGCAAACGCAGGCGCGGCCGACGGCAACGGCGGTGAGTTCCGGCAGGTGATCAAGGCGCTGCTCTTTGCCGACGTGGCCGGCTACGGCAAGCTGACCGACGAAACCATCCCGGCGTTTGTCACCCATTTTCTCGGCAAGGCCGCCGCTCTCATCGCCGTGCACGCCGACGCGCCGATCCTGAAAAACACCTGGGGCGACGCGTTTTATTTCGTCTTCGACACCGTCGCCTCGGCCGGCCGGTTTGCGCTCGATCTGCGCGACTCTGATCGACGCCACGCCCTGGACCGAGCTGGGGCTGCCGGGCGGGCTGCGCATCCGCATCGGTCTGCACGCCGGCCCGGTCTTCGCGTGCGTGGATCCGGTCATCGGGCAGCGAGACGTTTACCGGGTTTCACGTCAGCCGCACGGCGCGCATCGAGCCGATCACCGAGGAAGGGCAAATCTACGTCAGCCAGGCGTTTGCCGCGCTGGCGGAGATCGAGGGCGCGTCGCGCGATTTTGTTTCCGACTACGTAGGGCAGAAGGCTCTGCCGAAAAAGTCGGGCGTCTTTCCGTTCTACCTGTTGCGCCGCCGACTGCGGTCTCCTCGCGCGGCAGCGACGGCGGCAACGTAGCGGTGGGCGGAAGTTGGCGGCACGCACAGAAAGCTTTCTGTCCCGGCGATTTTTCGGTAGTCGTCCCGCCATGACGACGCTTCCCCGCCGAAGGTTTCGCGCGCATTTCTGGTTCACCACCGCCGCGACGGCGCTCTGGCTCCTCCTCCCGGCCGCACGGGAAACCGCGCGTGCCCAGCAGCCACCGGCTCCCGCTGACGCCGGCCGGCCGATCGAGGGTCTGGCGCTGACCGTCGGGCTCAGCGCGGAGGCGCAGAAATCCTTCCGCAAGGAACTCGCCGACGAAGGCGCCGACGCGTTTCCGATCGTGGATTACACCCTGGAGCGCGACAAAGAAACCGCCCGCATCACGCCCCGGCTGCTGACCCCGGCCGCGGGCAACAAAAAGAGCGTGGACTACCTCACGCTCCTCGAAAAAGGCGGCCCGATCGAGCCGATCATCTATTCGCCGGAATACTCCGTCAGCTTTCCGAATCTCGACCTAAAAGTGGTGAACAACGGCGCGAAGACCGTGTTTTTCAGCGAGATCCAGGTGCAGGTCCAGTCCAGCCAGCCGGACCCGACGCCGCTCGTGCTGATCTTCAGCGGCTACAGCCAGACGCTGTTTTTCCAGTTGATGAACGAAGGCTGGATGCCGATCGAATCGTGCACGGTGAAATACAATTTGTTTCCCAAGAAAGCCAAGCCGCCGGCGGGCGACACGTTTGCCTTCGAGAAAACGCTCGGCCGGTTCACCGAAAGCGTGGACGTGGACATTGGCGACGCCGCGATCAAGTCCGGCGTGTCGCCGAAATACGTCGAGAAAGTCCGCCAGTATCTCGCGGTGCAGGCGAAGCAAAATCAGCTCATGGAAGTGAAGCTGCCGAACAACGCCGACCCGACTGAGACACCTGAATATCTCAAGACGATGGAGGTGGTAAACAAGCTCTACACGGAGCTGACCACCACGGGCAAAAAGCAGATCGGTCCGTTTACCGGCGGTGAAGGCCGGGTCGCCGGCGTGCTGACCTACGCCTGGAAGGATGCCGCCGGCCAGGACCAGTCGAAAACCGTGCGCTTTCAGGCCGACGTGCTCATCCTGCCGCCGGAAGGGCTCGGCGCCGCGGGTCCGGTGACCGGCCGTTACGAAACGATGCTCCGCACCCAGGGCGACAACTACACGCTGCGCGTGCCGGTTTCCCAGCCGGTGCGCAAGGGCGAGGTGGATCGCTTCCTCTTGCGGCTCGGCCTGCCCGCCAGCTCGCGCCACCAGTTCCGCGTGCGTCTGCGCTCGACCGATGGCGGCTTTGTCGAGTCCGGCCCGATCAGCCTTGCCGGGTTGCTGCCGCGCAACGCGGCCGCCGAGCTGCAACGCCAGGCCGAGGCGCGGCAGGAGGAAGCCGGCGCGGCGGCGACTGCGCCCGGCGGCGCGAGCCCGCGACCCGGTCCGTCGCCCGCGCCGCGGTGATGGCTGCGCGACGCGTTTTCCCACGGCGACAGGGCGGCCAAACGCCCGCGTGACGCGTCGCGTCAACACGGCTTTGCCTCGCTTGATTCGGCATAATTTTTCCCAGGATGTCGCACGACGTTTTTCTCAGTTACTCGTCGCGCAACAAGGCGGTCGCCGACGCGGTGTGCGCGGGTCTGGAGAACGGGAAAATCCGTTGCTGGATCGCTCCGCGCGACGTGCTGCCGGGCAGCAATTACGGCGAGTCCATCGTCTCCGCGCTGGAATCCTGCCGGGTCGTCGTCCTGATCTATTCCGCGGCCTCAAACGTCTCGCCCGCGGTCCTGCGCGAAGCCGAGCGGGCGATGAATTTCGGCAAGCCGATCATCCCGTTCCGGCTGGAGGATGTGCCGATGGCGAAGGGCATGGAGTTCTTCCTCGCCTCCTGCCACTGGCTCGACGCGATGTCGCCGCCGATGGAGGAACACATCGCCAAGCTCTCCGGCGCGGTGCGCGGTCTCATCGCCGGCGGCGGCTGGACCGGGGATGGCGCGACGGGCCGGCGCATGCCGGCGGAGGGCGCGGGCAAACGCCGGTCACCGGTCGTCCTTTGGGCGGCCGGCGTGGGCGGCGCACTGGTGCTCGCCGCAGTCGCCGCGTTTTTTCTCCTGCCGCGCGCCGCGGGGCCAGGGGCTGCCGGCGCGCGCCAGGGCATCGCAGCGGAGTCACCGGCTGCGCCCACGGCAACGGCGGCGGAGGACGAAGGCGCCATTTCGCTCGATCTCTCGGTGCTGAATTCCGGCGGTGAAAACGCGATCCGGGAATTTTTCGGCGGCACGCCGCCGGCGTTGATCCGCTATGTCGCCGAGCGCGCCGGCGACGTTCTCCGCATCAGCCCGCTCAGCGAGTATCTCGACAGTCTGCGCGAGGGGGCGCCGGTCTCCGCGTTGCGCGCCCGGTTCGCCGGCGCGTCGCATTTTGTCGCCTCGGACGTCCTCCTGGATCTGAAGATGGTGAACAACAGCCAGCGGACGATTTATTACACCGAAGCCGTGCTGGAAGTGGAAAGCAGCACGGCGTCGGCGACTCCGCTGCTTGGCTTCGACGCCGACCCGGGGCACGTCCGCGCACTGCAAATTTTTAACGAAGGCTGGGCGCCGGTGGAAGCGGCGACGCTCCGCTGCCATCTCGCGCGCATCGGGACGGTCGCGACGTTCGCCGACTATCCGGTCACCCGCGAACTCGGCGCGATCGAGCGTGGCGTGAACGTGCCGCTGGACACCGCGCTCGCCGGCATCCGCGCGCTCGACGGCCAGTCCAAAGCCGCCTGCTTCGGCGAGATCCGCTACCGCTGGGTCCGGCCGGACGGCTCGCGCGCCGAGAGCAGTCTGCGCTTCCAAACCGAGGTGCCGCTCGTCGCGCCGCCGGCCACGGCCAGCCCGCCCGGCGGCCGTCGCGCCGCCGCGGCCGCCCGCTCGGCCCCCAGCGTCGCGCCGTCGCCGCCGGCCGCCGCGATCGCGTTGCGCGACGAAGGGCGAAACTACGAGGTGCGCGCCGACCTTTCCCAATACCTGAAAGCCGGCGAGCCCGACCGCTTTCAAATCGCGGTTTCCGCGCCCCGGACTTCCACGCACCGGTTTCGGCTGAAGCTCGTCGCCGGCGACAACCGCAAGGACGTCATCCGCTCCGAGCCGATCCTGCTCGAATTTTTCCGTCCACAGACCGGCGGCGATCGGTAGGGAGCGCGCGGGCAGTGTGCTACCGCCCGCCGGCGACGGCGATCTCGGGATGCGCGGCGAGCGTCGCGGCGCGCACGGCTTCCACGACAGCGGTCAGCCGCGGCGGGAGCCCCATCCCGGCGACGGTGGCTTCCTTGAGATACGAGGCGTTCACCTTGATCAATTCCCGGTAGGTCGTGATGGCCAGCGGCTTGTCGCCTTTCAGCCAGAAGCAAGCGGCCCGGCCGGTGAACCCGAAATCCCCGGCTGCCTCGAAGTGCGTCAGCGCGCCCTCGTTGTCGCCGAAGAGCAGGAGTGTCCATCCGTAGATCCGCTGCGTGATTTTGTCCGCTGGCGCCGGGCGCAACGCCGCCTCCAGATCGGCGATCGCCGCGGCCTGCTCGCCGCGTTGCGCATGGATGTAGCCGCGCGCGCGCCGCGCCTCCATGTTTTCCGGCTCCAGATGCACGGCTTCGTTCGCCGCTTGCAGCGCGAGCACCGGACGCTCCAGCGTCCAGAGCACGTCGGCTTTTGCCTTGAAATACTTCGCCTGTTTCGGATCAAGGCTCGTCGCCTTTTCAAACTCGGCGAGCGCAAGCAGCGGCAGGTTGTCGTCCTTGCGGGAAATGCCGACGCGGAAGCGCACCTCGGCGTTTTCCGGCGCCGTCGTCAGCGCGTGGCGGCAGTAGAAATCGGCCAGCGCGGAATCAATGCGCAGATCGGCCTGCGCGGCGAGCACGACCGGGTTGGCAGGATCGAGCCGGGCGGCATCATTGAGCGGCCCGAGCGTGCTGGATTCGAGGCATTGGGCGATGTAATCCGTCATCGGCACCGGGCTGAACGGCGACACCGTGCGCGTCGCGCGATCCGCGAAAAACCAGCGGGCGATCCGGGTGAAATCGTCGCCACCGCCCGTGCCGCCGGCGTGCTGACGGCGCAACGCGGGCAGCGTGCCCGTCACCGGCTCCAGGATGCCGCGGGCGTTGAAGCGCGCGCCGCCGAGGGCTTCGAGCAATTCGGCATACCACGCCGGCGCCGGGCCGGTGGTCGTCGCGCCCGTGCCCGTGCCGGCGCCGGCGGCGAACAGGTCCCACAGCCGCACCGTGCCATCGCTGCCCGCCGCCAGGGCCTGGCGGCCGTTGTCCGGCGGCTCGAAGCCGGCGCCGATGACCGGGGCATCCTGGCTGATCGGATCGCTGAGCGGCTGGCCGGTGGAGCTGTCCCAGAGGCGGATCGTCTTGTCGAGCGATGCCGTCAGCAACCGGCGGTTGTCCGGGCTGAAGACGGCGGTGAAGACGACTTTGCCGTGCCGCAGCGGCTCGGTCACCGGCTGGCCGGTCGCGGCATCCCAGATCCGCGCGGAATTATCGCCGGCCGC
Organism: uncultured Verrucomicrobiae bacterium; assembly: GCA_963762725.1. Classification (GTDB taxonomy): domain Bacteria; phylum Verrucomicrobiota; class Verrucomicrobiia; order Chthoniobacterales; family SZAS-18; genus JAFAXH01. Next base: position 54,414 of record CAVXLY010000002.1, read on the forward strand.
CGTCGCGACGCGCTGTCCATCGGAGGAAAAGATGATGCCGAGGACGATGTTCTCGTGCGCGAGCGGGCCGGTCACCGGCTTGCCGGTCGTGGCGTCCCAAACCCGCGCGCTGCGGTCGTAGGAGGAAGTCGCTACGCGCTGGCCGTCGGGGCTGAACAGCGCGCGGGAAACGTAGAATTTATGCACCAGCGGCTCGGTGAGCGGCTGGCCGGTTTCGGCGTCCCAAACCCGCGCGGTGTTGTCGAACGACGCCGTGACGACCTTCCGTCCGTCCGGGCTGAAGCGCGCGGAGGCGATGTTCTCCTTGTGGACCAGCGGCGCGCCGATCGCCTTGCCGGTGGCGACTTCCCACACCTGGCTGACGCCGTTTGCGCAGCCGAGCACCAGGCGGCGGCCGTCCTTCGTGAAATCGCCGTTGCGCGGCTCCGCGGGATGCCGCATCGGCGCGCCGACCGGCTGCCCGGTCGCGGCGTCCCAAAGCCGGACGGTGTGATCCGGCCCGGCGGTGAGCAGCAGTTTGCCGTCGGGGCTGAACCCGAGCAGCTTGCCGTCCGGTTGCGGGGTGCGGGCGGTGAGGAGCTTGCCGGTGCCGGCGTCCCAGGTGCGGGCGATTCTGTCCACGGAAGTCGTCAGCAATTGCCGGCCATCGGGCGTGAGGCTGGCGCCGAGGATGTCCTCGCGATGCACGAAGAGCAGCGGCCGGGCGCGCCCGCTGCGCACGTTCCAGACCTGGGCGACGCCGTCGTCGATCGAGCCGTCGCTCGAAGCCGTCGCCACGCGGGCGCCGTCCGGGCTGAACGCCGCCGCCGCGATGCCGCCGCGATGCCGCATCGGCTCGGTGAGCGGCTGGCCGGTCGTGGCGTCCCAGACCCGCGTCGTGCGGTCCTGCGAGCCGGAAAGCAGGCGGCGGCCGTCCGCGCTGAAAACGAGGGCGTAAATGCGGTCATCGTGCCGCAGGATCGGCACGTCGGGGATCGGCTTGCCGGTGGCGGCATCCCAAAACCGCACGCCGCCGTCCGTGCCGCCGGTGGCCAGGCGCGCGCCGTCCGGCCGGAAGGCGGCCAGCGTCACGGTGCCGGGATGCGGCATCGGCTCGCCGATTCCCTTGCCGGTGGCGGCATCCCAGAGCCGCGCCGTGCTGTCGGCGGACACCGTGACGATCTTCTTCCCGTCCGGGCTGAAGAGCGCGCCGTGGATCAACCCGGCGTGCCGCATCGGCTCGCCGATCGGCTGCCCGGTTTCGGCGTCAAACACCCGAGCCGCGGCCGGATTCGTCGGAGCGCCTTCGTTGCCGCTGACCGTCAGCACCTGGCGCCCGTCCGGGCTGAATGCGACAATTGTCACCATCTCCGGATGCACGAGCGGCTCGCCGAGCGGCGCGCTGGTTTCCGCATCCCAGAGCCGCGCCGTTTTATCCCAGGAACCGGTGACGACCCGGCGCCCGTCCGGGCTGATCGCCGCCGCGCTGACGATGGAGCCATGCTTCAACGGCGCGCCGATCGCCTTGCCGGTTTCCGCATTCCACACCTGCGCGGTGGTGTCCCACGACGCCGTGACGATCTTCCGGCCGTCGGCGCTGTAGCGGGCGGAAACCAGCACCGCCTTTTGGCGCAACGGCTCGCCGCCGAAACGCGCCTCGCCGGTCGTGGCGTCGTAAAGCCGCGCGGTGCCGTCGGAGCAGGAGGTCAGGATCGTGCGGCCGTCCGGGCTGAAAGCGATGGTGTTGACCTTCGCGCCGTGCTGGATCGGCTCGGTCTGGGGAAGGGGCCAGTCGCGCTGGAGAAGCAGGCTGCTGGCAAGGTCGAGCGCGGACGGGTTGCCGGGCTCCGTGCGCAGGGCGCGGGCGAGGTGCGCCAGGGCGGAGTCCACGCGATTTTGCTCCAGGAGCTTTACGGATTGAAGCAGGTCGGAGCGGGCCAGGGTCTGGCTCACCTGCGCGAGCGCCGACTGGGCGCGGGCTTTTTCCTGCTCGGAAACGGCTTGCGCCGCCCGCGCGCCAGCCCGGCCTTTGAAGCCGAAATACGCGCCGACGGTTGAGGCCAGCGCGAGGACGAGGAACACCGCCGCGGCCGCCTGGAGCCGGTGGAGCTTCGCGCGGGCCCGGGAGCGGGCGGCGACGAGCGAACGCTTCACGTAATCGGCTTCGTCCGCGGTGAGGTCGTCGCCACTGCGGGTGAGCAGTGTCTCGGCTTCGAGCAGTGGCTTGCCTTCGGAGAGCAGGAAATCGGGCGAGCGATTTTCCTCGAGCCAGCGTTCCGCCGCCGCGGCGACGTGCGCGCGGGCGCGGAGAAATTCCTTGTCCTCGAGCAGCAGCGCGCGCAGCCGCGGCCAGCGGGTGAGGAGCGCTTCGTGCGTCACACTCACCAGCGCACGGCCGTCGTCCGCTTTGTCCGCGATGAACAACCGCGCCTCGACAAACGCGTCCACCAGTTCCCGGGAGCCGGGTGTATCAGTGATCTCGGCCTTGTCCGCCCAGCGCCGATTGAAGATGCCCTCGCCTTCGTCCAGCCCGAGCGTGACGAGGCCGCGCATGACCCGGATGAGCGCGGCCTGCTGCTCCGGCGCGAGCGCGGAATAGACTTCCTCCGCGCGTTGCGCCAGCGCGCCTTCGATGCCGCCGATGCTTTCGTAAGCCGCATACGTCAGCACGCCGGCGGGCGTCCGTTTTTCGTAGAGCGCCGCGAGCGCAAACTGGAGCAGCGGCAGCGTGCCGGCGTCGCCTTTCGCGGCGTCACGCAAGGTTTCGTCGAGATCCTGCTCGGTGTGGCGGTCGCGCTCGAAGCGCAGCCCCGCGGCCAGCGCCGGCTGGCGGATCATCTGGCCGACCTCGGCCGGCTCCGGCGGGAGCACGTCGTATTGACCGGCGCCGCTTTTCAGCGCGACGAGTTCCGGCAGCTCCGCGCAACGCGGATAAAAGTCGCTGCGCAACGTGCCGAGCACCCACACCCGGCCGCCGCGCGCCAGGGCCGCCAGCGCGGCGACATACGCGACGCGCATTTCCGGCGTCACGCTCGGCATCGTCCAGATTTCTTCGAGCTGATCAATCACCAGCACCAGCCGGGCTTCGCGCTGCGGCAGGTCGGCGAGCATCTTCTCATAACGCTCCGTGTCCGCCTGCCGCCCTTCGCGCTGGCTTTCCGTCAGCCAGGCGCGGATCTGCGTCTCCTCCTCGCGCCGGAGCAGCGCCGCCGCCTGGCTGAGGCCGCCGCGGATGAGCGTCGCCGCGCTCGCCGGATTCTCGCGCAGCTCGCGCGCGATCGCTTCCGGCGTGGTGCCGTCGGAGGTCAATTCCGGGAGTCCCTGGCCGCTGGAGCCGCTGCGCACCAGGGCCGCGGCGAGCCCGTCGAAAAGATCGCCGCTGGCTTCGCGCGGCTGCAGCACCACGCGCCGCCAGAGGCCGATGCCTTCGATGACGCCGGGCTTCATCAGGAGCGGCAGCACGCCGGCGCGGACGAGCGAGCTTTTCCCGCCGCCGCTCATGCCGAGCACGAGCACAAACGCGCTCCCCGCCGCGGCCTGTGCGCGGAGCCGGTCGAGCACTTCGTCGATCGCCCGCGTGCGGCCAAAAAAGATCGGCGCGTGATCGAAATGAAACGCCGCCAGCCCGCGAAACGGCGACTGGCCGGTCCACGTCGGCGCCGGCCGGGCACCGCCGCTGCCACTGTCGGCGGGCGCGCCGGTGTTCGGATCGATCGCGGGAAATTTTTCCTCCAGCAGCGTGCGGAGATGGTTCTCGAGCAGTTCCTCGAACCGGGCGAGGTCGGCGTATTGATTGAAGGCCGCCTTGAACGTCTGGTCGGTCGCTTCCTTGCACCAGCGGTCGATGAAATCGTTCAGCGCCTGGAACTGCTTCAGCTGGGCTTCCTGCTCCTCGATTTTCTGGCCGGCTCGCAGGATAAGTTGGGGCGGCGTTTTGTTGATATAAACCAGCAAGTCCGGCGTGCCGCGGGAGCGGGCGGCCTCGGCGGCGGTTTCAAACTCGTATTCCGTGCCGGAATTCCAGAGCCGGCCGTCCGGCCGCCGGTGTTTCACGTGGAGGCGGCTGCCGAGCCGGCTCCAGAGGATGCAGACCACGAGGTCGAATTCCGAGGTCAGCGGGATCTGCTCCTGGAAATCCTTGGTCGCCCGCATCGGCTGGTATTCCCAGAAGTAGGGACGCAGCTCGACACCGCGGGGCAGCAGCTCGGTCTTCAGCCGCTCAAGCACACGCGCGGCGATCTCCCGTTCCTTGCCGACGTCGCCGGGCGAGCTGAGAAAAATGCGAAATTCCTTCATGGGACAATGACCGGACGCCGCCGCCCGGACAGGTGCGCTGCGCTGATTATTCTAACGGCCGGCGAACGCCTTTTTGCAGAGCGGCGCTTGCTCCGAAGTTTTATAACACTTCCCAGCGCGGCACACCCAAGCATTTCGTGAAGTCCAACGCTGCGCGGGTTGCGGTCTTCGCGGCTCCTGCGCGGCGCGCGAAAGATTTTTCCGCTTCGCGCAAGAGCATTGCCGCTCCGCAAAGCGAATCGGATTTCAGGCAGCGCCGCAATCCCTGCCCGGCCAGCCATTCCCGGCTGCTTCCGACGCCGCGGCGCCCGCCCTTGCCAGTCCATGCTATCACCCCAAATCAACCTGTCACCTTACCCATGAGTGTCCCAATTCTTCGCTCTATCGAGCGGGTTCCCGGCGGTCTGATGGTCGTGCCACTGCTCGTCGGCGCCGCGTTCAAAACCTTCTCGCCCGGCACCGCGGATTTCTTCGGTTCCTTCACCAAAGCGCTCTTCACCGGGCCGCTCACCGTGCTGGCGGTTTTTTACGTCTGCATGGGCATGACGATCGAGCTGAAGGCGACGCCCTACATTTTGAAAAAAGGCGGCGCGCTGCTCATCACCAAGATCCTTTGCGGCATGGCGGCGGGCGTGGTGCTCGGCCATTTCCTCGGGGAAAAACCGGTCGATGCCGGTCCGTTTCTCGGGCTTTCCACGCTGGCAGTGGTCGCCGCGATGAATGACACGAACGGCGGCCTCTACATGGCGCTGATGGGCAAATACGGCCGGCCGAAAGATGTCGGCGCGTATGCCGTGATGACGCTGGAGAGCGGGCCGTTTCTGACGATGATCACGCTCGGCGTCGCCGGGCTTTCCGCGTTCAAGTGGCAGGATCTCGTCGGGGCAATTCTGCCGCTCGCGATCGGCATCATCATCGGCAATCTCGATCCGAATTGCCGCAAATATTTCGGCAAAGCTGCACCGCCGCTGATCCCGTTTTTTGCGTTCGCCCTAGGCTTCACGCTGGATCTGAACAACGTCGTCCGCGCCGGGCTGCTCGGTGTGGCACTGGGCCTCAGCGTGGTCGTCTTCACCGGAGCCGCGCTGTTCCTGGCGGACAAGCTCACCGGCGGCACCGGCGTGGCCGGGCTGGCGGCGGCCTCCACCGCAGGGAATGCTGCCGCGGTGCCGGCGCTCGTGGTCGCGGCAAATCCGGTTTACGCCGACGCGGCAAAAACGGCGACGATCCTCGTAGCCGCGTGCGTCGTCATCACGGCCATCGTGGTCCCGCTCGTCACGGCGTGGTGGGCCAACAAAGTCGGGATCCCACGGGATGATGACGACCTCACGGCCGACGCTCTGGACACCAGCGGCAGCGAGGCGGCGACGGATTCCAGCGTTGCCGGCGCCCGGCTCGCCGCCGGGGCGCGTCCAGCCACGCCCGGCGACGGCTCGCCGATGGCCACACGCAACCGGCCGCCGCACTAAACGAGCGAGCAGGCAGGTCAGGGAATCATCATCATCATCCATCCGAGCGTTTCTTCACCGATGCGTCCTTCCATCGTCATCGTCGCGGACGATCTCACCGGAGCCGCGGATTGTGGGATCACTTGCACCGGCGCGGGGCTGCCAGTCGTGGTCGTAGCCTTCGGCGATCTGGAGCGCGCCGCGGCGCTTTCCGCGGACGTCGTGGCGTTTGATACGGATACCCGCCGCGCCGCGCCGCAGGTGGCTGCGGATCTCACGGCCGCCGCGGTGAAGCAGCTCTGCGCCCGCGGCGTGACGCGGGTGCTTTACAAAAAGATTGATTCCACTCTGCGCGGCAATTTCGCCGTGGAAATTGCCGCCGCCCGCCAAGCTGCCGCCGGCCTCATCACGGATACCGAAGGCGAGCCGCCGCTGGCCATCGTGGCCCCGGCGTTTCCCGGCACCGGCCGCACGACGCGCGGCGGCCGGATGCTGCTCAACGGCGCGCCGCTGGAAGATTCCGCGGTCTGGAGCAACGAAAAGATCACCGGCGTCGCCGACGTGCCCGCGATGCTCACCGCCGCGGTGCCGGCTTTGCGCGCCGATTTTGTCCCCTTGGAAACCGTGCGCGCCGGGACGAAAGCGCTCGTTGCCGCGCTCGACCGACTGGCTGCGGCGGGCGTCGAAGTCGTGGTCGCCGACGCGGAATCCGACGACGATCTGCGCGCGCTCGCCGAGGCCGGCGCGCAACTGGCCCGGCCTGCCATCTTCGCCGGGTCCGCTGGCTTGGCGCGACATCTCCCCGCCGCTTTTGGGCTGACAGGCCCCAACAGCCAGGAGCCGGTCAGGGAGTCCGGCATCGGGACCGCGGAAACCCGGCCGGACGCGCCGCTGCTCTTCGTAGTCGGCAGCATGTCGCAGGTTTCCCGCGACGGCTTGCAGACACTGGCGGCCGAGCCGGGCGTGCGGTCGATCACGCTGTCTCCGGCAACGCTGCGCGAAGGCGCCTGGCACGACGAAGTTGCAGCCGTGGAAAGCGCGCTCGCCAGCGGCCAAGATGTCGCCCTTGCGCTGGGTCTCGACGACGGAATCAATCTCGCCGAGAGCGCGTTGTTGAGCACCGCGCTCGCCAACTTTCTGCTGCCGCTGGCGCCGCGTTTCGGCGGGATTTTCCTCACCGGCGGCGAAACCGCGCGGGCGCTGCTTAACGCCGCTGGCGCGGCCGGGATCCGGCTTGTCGGCGAGATCGAGCCCGGCGTCCCGCTGGGCACCGCAGAGGGCTGGGGCGACCTGCCGATCATCACGAAGGCGGGCGCGTTTGGCAACGCGGGCACGCTGGTGCGATGCCGCGCGGCACTGAAGGGACGGCTCCGGGCGCGGGGTTGACTTATTGACGCCACGGTCGCTGCTGGCCCTTGCGATCCGCCGCGTTTGGCCTTCCACTTTCTGTCACCGCTTTCCTGCAAAATCTCTGCTTCCTATGTCCACCTCGTCCTCACTTCCCACGATCGGAATCACCATGGGCGACGCCGCCGGCATCGGGCCGGAAGTCATCATGAAAAGCCTGGCCCACGCCGAGCTTTACGACACCTGCCGGCCGGTGGTCATCGGCGACGCCGGCCGGTTGCGGGAAGCCGGGCAGGTGGTCGGCTCAACGCTCGCCGTCCATAGCATCGAGCGCGTCGCGGAAGGGAAGTTTTCTCCCGGCACCGTGGATTGCATGGATCTGAAACTCATCCCCGCCGGCCTGCCCTGGGGCAAGCTCTCGCCGGTGGCCGGCGACGCGGCGTATCGTTACATCGCGCGCGCGGTCGAGCTGGCGCAGGCCGATGAGATCGACGCCATCTGCACGGCGCCGTTGAACAAAGAGGCGCTGCACGCCGGCGGCCACAAATTCCCCGGTCACACCGAGATGCTCGCGCACCTGACCGGCACCAAAGAGGTCTCCATGCTGCTCTCGACGCCGAAGCTGAAAGTCATCCACGTGACGACGCACATCGGCCTAATCGACGCGATCAACAAAATTGAGCCGGGACTCGTCGAACGCACGATCACCCGCGGCCACGACACGCTCGAACGCGCCGGGATCAAGAACCCGCGCATCGGCGTCTGCGGCATCAACCCACACGCGGGCGAGCACGGGCTTTTCGGCAACGGCGAGGAGGAATCGAAAATCGAACCGGCGATCCAACGCTGTCAGGAAAAAGGCTGGAACGTCGAAGGGCCGCTGCCGGCGGACACGCTGTTCTTCCGTGCCGGCCGCGGGGACTTCGATCTCGTGGTGGCGATGTATCACGACCAGGGGCACGGACCCGTGAAAGTGCTCGGCATCGAGTCCGGCGTGAACATCACCGTCGGCCTGCCGAAAGTCATCCGCACCAGCGTCGATCACGGCACCGCGTTCGACATCGCCGGCAAGGGCATCGCGGACGAGCGCAGCCTGCTGGTGGCGATCGAACAGGCCGTTGAGCTTGCGCCCCGGCGCGGGGCAGCAGCGACCGCGTGAGGCGGAGTATGGGTCGCCTTAACTTTTCGTGAACGCTTTCAGGACTCTTTGAAACTCACCAGTGAGCTCACGCTCCCTGTGGCTTCCGTGTGTAGCGAGCGCTTGGCGAAGGCATGCAATCTCCTCTTTGTTAGGTTGAAGTTGGTGAGTGCGATTGAACTGCGCTAATCAATCCCGCACGAAGTTGTGGGCCGTTATTCCAGGTTGACCTTCTTGCAGGTCCGCGATGCGGAGCAGCAGCGGTAGCTTCTGCCATTTGGAAAGACGATTGATCAATGACAACGTCTGCGTTCTGACGTGCTCACGCGTTGTTCCGACGCGGTGCAGAGTATTCAACAACTCGATTCCGGCCGGCGACAAGGTCGTCATCTTAGCCAGCTTGGTTTTCGGTCTCATCTTCGCTGCTTGCTCCAAAGCTGGTCGGCAAATGCGCCCTCAAAGTAAAGCGGGACATGCCGATGTCAGGCGGGGAGCACGACGTCCCCTCCGCCAATGGAAGGGATGTGCCGCGACCATCAGCTGCCACGTATTTTCATAGACAAACTTGAGCTGGAGAGTTGCTGATTCTGATCAGACCTCGAAATGTATCATTTTGGATAGACGGTCCGCGAGCGATCAATGACCACTCCGAATTTCCTGCCCGAAAACCGGTGCTGACGCCGCCCTCCCCGCAGACAGAATGACGGCATGCAATTCACCGACTTTCAGGTTCAACCGATCCCTGCCGACTTCGCCCGGCGCGTGCGTGCAACCGGCACGGACGACGAAGGCAACACTGCGCGTTTTCTGCGCTCATCCGGCAGCGGCGAACCGGTGCGAGACGCGCTCCGCCGCGTCGAGCTCGGCGAGGAAATTCTGCTTTGCGCTTACAGCCCGTTTCGGACTCGCAGCCTGTATCGCGAGGTGGGCGCGATTTTTCTGCTGGCCCGTGCCCCCGGTGTGACGCAGCCCGCGCGCGGCAACTTTCCCCCGGATTTTCTGCGTGGCGATCTTGTCCTGCGCGCCTATGATGCCAACGAGGAAATCGTGACCGCCGAGTTGCTGCTGCGCGGCAGCCGGCCGGAGCCGGTGATCGGGAAATTTTTCGCGGAGCCGGTGGTGGAATCCATTCACGTCCGCTTCGCTGCCTACGGTTGTTTCGCCTGCCGCATCGAGCGGAATTAAGGAAGCGCGCCGGCCAAAAATATCCCACCTGCGAAACCGATGAACACGACCTCCCCGGCCCCGCTGCTGCCCAGTCGCGAACGGATGTATGCGGCGCTGACGGCGCGCGACTCCGCGTTTGAAGGCATTTTTTTCACCGCGGTAAAAACGACACACATCTTCTGCCGGCCGACCTGCCGCGCGAAGACGCCGCGGTTGGAGAACATCGATTTTTATTTCCGCGCCGCCGACGCCCTCGCTGCCGGTTTTCGCCCCTGCCTGCGCTGCCGGCCGACGGAAGCCGCGCCGCGTCCACCCGCGCTGGTGGCGCGGTTGCGCGACGCCGTGGAGGCCGCGCCCGGCGGCCGGTTGACGGACAAGGATCTCCTCGCGCTCGCCATCGAACCGACCACGGCGCGCCGCCAGTTTCGCCGCTATTTCGGCGTGACGTTTCACGCGTGGCAGCGCGCCCGCCGGCTCGGCCTGGCGCTCAGCGACGTGCGCGCGGGACGCGCTCTGCCGGCGACCCAGACGGAGAGCGGCTACGAATCCGCGAGCGCGTTTCGCGCGGCGTTCACGAAGACGTTCGGCCGAACTCCCGGCCAGGCACGAGCCACCAGCGATGTCGGCGGCTGCCTGCTGGAAGCCCGCTACGAAACGCCGCTCGGCGCGATGGTGGCGCTGGCGGACGAGCGCGGCTTGCGGTTGCTGGAATTCACCGACCGACGCGGGCTGCCGCGCGAGGTCGAAAATCTACGCCGCCGCCTGCGTGCCACCGTGGTGCCGGGAACGACCGCGCACCTCGCCGCGATCGGCCGGGAACTGGCGGAATATTTCGCCGGCCGGCGCAAAAAATTCTCGGTGCCACTGGCGCCGGTCGGGTCGGATTTTCAGTTGCGCGTGTGGGACCAGCTCTGCGCCATCCCGAGCGGCGAGACGCGCTCCTACGCGGACATCGCCGCGGCCGTCGGTTCGCCGCGCGCGGTGCGCGCCATCGGGCGCACGAACGGGTCGAACATGCTCTGCCTCGTCATCCCGTGTCACCGCGTCATCCGGTCCGACGGCGCGCTCTGCGGCTACGGCGGCGGGGTGTGGCGCAAGCGCTGGCTGATCGACCACGAGCGGAACATGGCTAGCGCGCCCGCAGCTCAGCCGCGCACCGCGTAGTCATACGGCAGCGGCAGCGCGAGTGCCTCCTTTTGGCCGAGCGCCCGCGCCGCGTGCCAGGGCCAATACGGATCGCGCAATTCCTGCCGCGCGAGCATGACAAGGTCGGCGCGTCCTTCGCGGATGATCGCGTCGGCGTGGGTCGGCTCCGTGATGAGTCCGACAGTCGCCGCGGGGATGCCGGCTTCGCGGCGCACGCGTTCCGCGAAGCGCACCTGGTAGCCGGGACCGATGGGGATCTTCACGCCGGGGACCAACGCACCGCTGGAAACGTCGATCAGATCGACGCCCTCGGCTTTCAGACGCCGCGAGAATTCCACGGTTTCATCCGCCGTCCAGCCGCCGCGGTCATCGGCCCAATCGGTCGCGGAAAGCCGCCAGGTAAGCGGCAGATTTTCCGGCCAGACCTCCTTCATGGCGCGCGTGATTTCGAGACCGAGTCGGATGCGGTTGTCGAAGGAGCCGCCGTATTCGTCGGTGCGCTGGTTCGACAACGGCGAGAGAAATTCGTGCAGGAGGTAACCGTGCGCGCCATGCACCTCCATCCAGCGATAGCCCGCAGCCACGGCGCGGACCGTCGTGGCGCGAAACGCGGCGATCGTCTGCGCGATTTCTTCGCGGGTCAGCGCGTGCGGCAGGCGGTAGGAGTCGTCAAACGCCACCGCGCTCGGCCCCACCGGCTCCCAACCGCCTTCTTCGTCGGACACCGCGCCGCGCTTGCCGTAGGGCCCTTGCGCATCCTTGCCGGCATACGGCGGCAGCGTGCTCGCCTTGCGGCCGGCGTGCGCGATCTGGAAGCCAGGCACCGCGCCGTATTGGGTCAGAAATTTCGTGATCCGCGCCAGCGGCTCGATCTGCTCATCCCGCCAGAGCCCGGCGTCTTTCGGCGTGATGCGGCCTTCCGGCGTCACGGCCGTGGCTTCGCAAATGATGAGCCCCGCGCCGCCGACCGCCCGGCTGCCGAGATGGACGAGGTGCCAGTCGCTGGCGAAGCCGTCCTCGCTCCAATACTGGCACATCGGCGCGACGCCGACGCGGTTGCGCAAGGTGACGTCTTTGATCGTGAACGGGTCGAAGAGATGGGGCATGACGGGAAGGCGGGTGGAGGGTGTAGGCAAGATCGAACCCGGCATGGCTGCCGGCGCTACGGGGTCGGTTTTTGTTCGCGGAATTTCAAGCGCGCGAGGTTGTGAGCCGGCACGGCGTTGAAAAGGTCGAAGCGGCCGGCGACCAGCACGTCGCCGCTGGCCAGCGGGACGAGAGCGCTGACGCCGGGCGGGTCGTCATCGGTCGCGCCGGGGTCTTCCGGGGCAATGCCAATCATCGGCCCGGCGCCCGAGTCAAAGGTCGGGTCGGGCGCGCCGTCTGCGGTCAGGCGCACGATGCCGGCGCGGCGCACGCCGTTGAACGTATTGAACTGACCGGCGACGAGCAGGGCGCTGCTGTTGCCGCTGCCGCCCGGTGACGCGAGCACAGCTTCCACAGGCTCGTCCGCGCCGGTGCCAGGATCGAAGCTGCGGTCGAGTTTGCCGTCGGGTTCGAGCCGCGCGAGGCCGCGGCGCGATTGTCCGGCGAACTGCGTGAACTCGCCCCAGATCAGGATGCGGCCCGCGGTGTCCGCAAGCGCGATCCCGAGCACACCGCCATCCGCGCCGCCGGCTTCAGGGCGGAACGTCGGATCGAGCCGGCCGTCGCGCTCCAATCGCGCGACGCGGGCACGTGGCTGGCCGGCGACCGTCTCAAAACGGCCGGCGATGAGAATTTTTCCATCCGGCTGGAGGGCGACCGCTTCGATGATGCCGCCCGGCCGGAATTTCGGGTTCGCGAAAACTAGTGTCGGGCGCGCCGGTGGCGAGATCGACGCAAAGCAGATGGCCGGCGCCGTCGGCAAATTCGCCGGCGGCCAGCACGCGACCCGGCGGCAGCGGCAGCCGCCGGTGACGACGGCGGCAGCAACTGGAGGGCGCGCAACCCATCCACGGGCTTTTGTTCGGCGACCGGCGGGCCGGAAAGATCGCCGACGCGGCTGCGGGCGCGGGCGTTGCGCTTGGGCGGTTGCACGGGCAAGGCGAGCGCGCGGGTGGCGTCGAAGCGCGCGTCGAGCGTGCCATCGGCCCGCAGACGGGCAAGCAGCCGGCGCGGCTTTTCCGCAAAGCGTCGGAACGCGCCGGCGACGATCACGCCGCCGTCGGGCAGTGCGACCAGCGCCTGGATCGGCTCGGTGCCCGGGCCGTCGCCGGGATCAAAGGTTTTGTCCAGCTGGCCGTCCGGCAACAGCCGCGCCAGCCGCCAGCGTTCCTGGCCGTCAAACGAAGTGAACCAGCCGCCGAGCAGGATTTTTTTGCTGCCATCCGCGGATTGGGCCGCGCAGTGAATCCGGTCGCTCGCGCCTTCGCCGATGGCTTTTTGAAACGCCAGATCGATACCGCCATCACGCGGCCCGGCGGGCTGCGGTAATTCCTGCGCGAGCAGCGGGCAAAGTAGTGTCAGCAGCAGTGTGAAAACCGCGGGCAGGAAAAATTTCATCTTCGACAAATTGCGGATCGAGGCCGTGGCGGCGCGTCAGCGAGCCTCGCGCAAAGACGCAAAGACGCAAAGGGGGAGAAGAGCTGGAATGGCCTCGCGCAAAGCCGCAAAGGGAAAGGCAGGAGAGTGGGAGAGTGACGGAAACCTCTGGTGCTCCTTCGTCGCCGCCCGCGCGATCGCATCGCCCCGCTGCTGCTGTCTCATCCCTGCCTTTTCTCCCCCCTTTGCGCCTTTGCGTCTTTGCGCGAGGCCATTCCCGCATCGCTCCGGTCTAAGCCCCCCCGGTCGGCGGTGCGTTGCCTTCCCAGCGGGCCAGCGACTCGCGATGGAGATGGCGCGGCCGAAGCGCCCGTGCCAGCAGCCCGTAGCGCGGACCGAAGAGCAGTGCGCCGACAAACGCCACGCCGAGCACGAGCACGATCGCCGGTCCGCTCGGCACGTCGAGCCAGTAGCTCAGCAGCAGGCCCAGCGTCGCGCCCGCGGCGCCGAGAAAACCGCTCGCCCAGCACAAGCGCGGGTAGGAATCGCTGAGCAAATAAACCGTCGCTGCCGGCAGCACGAGCAAGCCAATGGAAAGCACGATGCCCACTGCCTGCAAACTCGCCAGCATCGCCAGGATCATGAGCGTGATGAGCAGATAATTCAGCCGCCCGACCGGCACGCCGACGCTGAGCGCGACACTCGGCTCGAACAGCGCCAGCAACAGCCCGCGGCTCTGGCTGACCAGACTCGCCACGGTGACAAACGAGATCGCGTATGAAAGCCAGAGATCGGTGTTCGACAGCCCGAGAATGTTCCCGAACAAAAAGTGGTTCAGGTCCACGGGCACCCGCGCGTATTTCAACATCAAAATGCCGAGCGCAAACGACACGGTGTAGAGCGCGCCGATCGCCGTTTCGTCTTTCAAGCGCGAGATCCGCGCGATGAGCTGCCCGCCAACGCCGACAAGCAGCGCGGCAAAGACGGCGCCGGTAAACAATCCCAGCGGCGAAAGGCTGAACAGGATCGCACCCAGCGCCAGGCCCGGCAGCAGGGAGTGTGAAAGGGCATCCGCCAGCAGCGCGAGCCGGCGCAGCACGATGAAGGCGCTGAGGAATCCATTGGTAAATCCGATGAGCACGCAGGCAAGCAGGGCGCGCTGCATGAATTCGAAGTGAAAGGGTTCGGTGAACCAACTCATAGCAGGGAAGAAAATCCGAAATCCGAATGTCGAAATCCGAAACAATCGGAACTAAAAATCAGAAATTCCGAAATCGGGAAAACGGCGGCTGCGGATGTTGTCGCGGCGACGTGGGAGTTTGAAGTGTTTCGGCTGATTCCGGCATTCAAATTTCATGCTGATGGTTCCGAATTCAGGATTTCGGATTTCGAATTTTCCGCCGACCGGTTTTCGGTTTTTCCGGTGAACACTGCCGTCGAAAACGTCTCGGCGATCCGCTCCGGCGTGAACGATTCCGCGACGCTGCCGAAGGCCACGAGCTCACCGTTGAGCAGGATGACCTCGTCGAAAAGTTCCGGCACGGTTTTCAGATCGTGGTGCGAGACGATGACGAGCCGGCCGTCGGCCGCGAGCTGGCGCAGGAGCGTGGAGAGATGCGCTTGAGCGTTGCGATCGAGGCCATTGAACGGTTCGTCGAGCAGGTAAATGTGCGCCTGCTGCGCCCACGACCGGGCCAGAAACGCACGCTGCTGCTGGCCGCCGCTCAAGGCGTTGATCTGCCGATCGGCCAGATCGGTGAGATGCGTGGCCGTGAGCGCCTCCTGCACGATGTCGCGTCCGCCGCCGAGAACCGTCGCCAGGAACCCAGCGCGGGGTAGCGGCCCAGCTCGACAAGTCCGCGCACGGTGAGCGGAAAATCCCAGTCCACCACTCCGCGCTGCGGCAAATACGCGATGCCGTGGTCGTGGTGCTGATGCGAGTGGCCGCCGAAAACGACGCTGCCGGTTTCAAACGGCACCAGCCCGGCGAGCGCCTTGAGAAACGTCGTCTTGCCGGCGCCATTGGGCCCGAGCAGAGCCGACGCAGCGGCCGCAGCGCAGCTCGAGGTTGATGTGGTGCAGCGCCGGGAACCCGCTGGTAGGAAACCGTCAGGTCATGGATGTCGAGCCGATGATCGGACATGAGCGAAAAGGGAGGGGGATGACAGCTCGTGCGCGGATGGTTTTTCCGCTGACTTACGACGAAGCGCCGGGACTGCCGGGCACCGTGAAAATCTCGACCAGCGCCGGCGCCGGCGGCGTCGCGGAGGGATCGGCGTTTTCAGTTGCCGGTGGCGACGGCGTCCAAAATGTTTTCTCCACCGTGCGCCCATCCGGAAAAGCCACGCGCAGCCGGACCGCGCCGGCGGCTGACCCGTCTCCGGGCCAAGTGACTTGCAGCGCGAGATCGGCGCCCTCCTTCGGCAAAGCCACGCGCCACGCGCCGGTGAACCGCGCCTGCGGTCCGTGGCCTTCCAGCAGCGTGCGGCCGAGATGCTGGACTTGGAACTCGCGTGGCGGCGGCGCGAACTCCGCCGTCACCACGCACTCGGTCGCCTGCATAGGCGGCTGGGCGGGCGCATCGCCGGTGCTGCCGCCGCCGCTATCGCCGGAGCGTGGCCGAACGGGGCGCGTCAGGCGCCACACCGGCACCGCGAGTGCGGCAAACGCCAGCACCACGAGCAGCAGCCGAAGCCAGGGACGGCCACGCATTATTTCAACGCTTCGACGATCGTGTTGACGTTGTGGCGCATCATGGCGTCATACGTCGCCGCGTCGCTGCCGGCGGGGCCGAGGCCGTCGGTGAAAAGTTCGCCGCCGATCCGGGCGCCGGTTTCCCGCGTGATTTCCGCGACGGTTTTCGGGTTCTCGATGCTCTCCAGGAAGACTGCTTTCACGCCCTCCTTTTTGATCCGGCTGATGAGCGCGGCGACTTTTTTCGACGACGGCTCGTCACCGGTGCCGACACCTTTCACGGTGTAAACGGTGAACCCGAAGTCACGCGCGAAATAGCCCAGGGCATCGTGGCTCGTCACTAGCTTGCGTCGGTCGCGCGGCAGCTCGGCGACCTTGAGCTTCACCACGTTTTCCAGCTCCGTGAGTCCTGCAATGTAGGCCGCGGCATTTTGCGCAAACGCCGCTTTGCCGGCCGGCTCCGCGCGGGTGAACGCATCGCGCACGACGGCCACGGCGCTTTTCACGTTTCCCACGCTGTGCCACCAGTGCGGGTCATCCACGGTCCGGCCGTCCTCCTGCATCTTGAGCGCCGGCAGGGCGTCGCCGACGACCACGAATTTGCCTTTCCCACCGGCGCCGGTTTCGAGCTTGCGCAGATACCCCTCGAGCCCCCGGCCGGAAGCCAGCACGAGCGCCGCCTCGCCCACGCGCTGCACATCGGCAGGCGTCGGCTGAAACTCGTGTGGATCGACGCCGGGCTTGATGATCTCGACCACCTCCACCCGGTCGCCGCCGACCTGGCGCGCCACCTCGGTGAGCACGGTCGAGAGCGAGGCCACGCGCAGCGTTGGCGCGGCCCCGGCGGAGAGCGGCCGCGCCGGCGCCGAACATGAGGATGATGCTGAGAGAAACCGTCGCCCGCAGGCGCCCGCCGGCGGCAAGATACGATGGGGAATGATGACGCTTCATGATCCAGCCCGCGAGGATAGGCAGCGACTGCGCTATTGCAAATGATTTGCCGAAACGGCCGCTTGCATGCACGGTTCCCGCGCCGTTGCGCTTTCCGACGGGCGCGCCGAAAATGCGCCGCGCAGCGTGACGGCCGGCATTTCTCCCGCCTGCAAATCACCCACCCAAACCGACCCCACGTTTTATGGAATGGCTCACTGACCCGCAAATCTGGATCAGCCTGATCACGCTGACGCTGCTCGAGATCGTCCTCGGCATCGACAACATCATCTTTATTTCCATCCTCGCCGGAAAGCTGCCGGCAGATCAGCAGGACAAGGCGCGCAAGATCGGACTCCTGCTCGCGTTGGTCACCCGCTTGCTGCTGCTGGGCACGCTGTATTGGATCACCGGGCTCATCAAGCCGCTCTTCAGCGCCTTCGGCCAGGAGTTCACCGGCAAGGATCTGGTGCTCATCATCGGCGGGCTGTTTCTGCTTTGGAAGAGCGTGCACGAAATCCACGGCAAACTGGAAGGGCACGACGAAGAAAACGCGGCCGGCGGCCGGGGCGGCGCGACAATGAAATCGGTCATCACGCAGATCGTCCTCATCGACATCGTTTTCTCGCTCGACAGCGTCATCACCGCGGTCGGCATGGTGCGCCAGATCTGGGTCATGGTCGCGGCAGTCATCATCGCGCTGGGCGTGATGCTGGCGGCGGCCCGGGCGATCAGCGATTTCGTCAACCGCCATCCCACGATCAAGATGCTCGCGTTGAGCTTTCTGATTTTGATCGGCGTGGTGCTGGTGGCCGACGGCTTCGGGCAGCACATCAACAAGGGCTACATCTATTTCGCCATGGCCTTCGCCGTCGTGGTCGAAATGCTCAACCTGCGGCTGCGGAAAAAGACGCTGAAGCCGGCGGGTGACGCCTGAGACCGGCGCCGGCTCCCTACGTGGCCTACCTACCGCTGCGCGAGCGGCGACTCCGCCAGGCGCGCGAGCAGATCCGCGGGATCGCGGAAGACCGCTTCCACGCCGGCCGCGCGCAGCTCTTCCTCCGGGAAGCCGCCGCAAAGCAGGCCGATCGTGCGGATCCCCGCCTTGCCGGCCGCCTGCGCGTCGTAGGGCGTGTCGCCGATCGCGATGGCGTCGCGCGCGCTGATCCCGGGCAGCTTTTCCAGCACCGCCTCGAAGATGTCGGGATGCGGCTTGGAGCGGTCCGCGTCGTCAGTCGTGGTCTGCACATCGACCAGGTCATCGATCCCGCAGAGCTGGCGGTGATGCGCCACCTCGTCCTCTACGCCCGACGAAGCGAGCGCGATCCTCCAGCCGTCGCCGCGCAGCCGCTCAAACAGTTCGCGCACCCCGGGGAACGGCTGCACCCGCTCGAGGTAGTGATGCTTGAAAATCTCGCCCCGGCTTTTTTCGAGTTTCTCGCGGTATTTCTCCAGCTCGGCCTTCGTCAGAAACTCCGGCAGCAGCGTGTCGCTGCCTTTGCCGATCTGCGCGCGGATGTTTTCAAAGCCGATCTCCTTGCCGATTTCCCGGAAGGCATCCTGCCAGGCATGAGCATGCAGATCGACGGAATCGACCAGCGTGCCGTCAACGTCGAAGAGGATTGCTTTTGGGGAAGACATCCTCAGGAATCGCAGCCCGCCGGGCCGATGGCGGCACGGCGCTGCGATGCCGCCGCGGGCTAGCTCTTTGCCGGCGCCGGCGTGGGCGCAGCGGCCGTCAATTCGTCATACGCCGTCGTCAGATTCTGCCCGAGCCGGTTCGGCTTCGGAGAGTGGTAAGCTTCAAAACCGGGCAGCGTCTCATTTTTCAAGACCTCCTCCTTCGACTTGCCGGCCGCGATCTCCTTGCGCACAAACTCCAGGAGACCGCCGAGATAATCCCGCATTTCCAGCAGCTCCTTGCCCGCGCCGGTCACGCCGGCTTCAGCGTTGCCGTGGCCGAAGATGTAGATGAGGTCGCCGCCGGCGCCGAACTTTTTGTGGAGCGTTTCCAGCACGCTCATCCAGCCGGTGATCGAGCCGCCGCTGCGCCGGTCGATGTTCGGATACACCTTGTTGAAAACGAGGTCGCCGACGTGGACGATGTTGGCTTTCTCGAAGTGCAGGATCGCGTCGCCGCTTGTGTGCGCGGGGCCGAAATACTGCGCGTTCACCACGTCGTCGCCGAGCAGGCGCGTCCAGGTGTCGTCAAACAGCGTGGCGGCGAAGACCTGGCGCTCGAGCGAGTTGTCGGCCGTCGCCGCACCGCGCTGCAGGGCAGGCACGTTTTTGTGCGCGACGATGGAGGTTTCCGCCGGCACGGCGCCGGTTTGTTTGAAGGCCAGGTTGCCCGACGTGTGGTCGCCGTGGTGGTGCGTGTTGAAGAGCATGTCGAACGGCCGCCCACCGCGCTCCGGCAGGCCGTCGAGAAATAGCTTCGCGGTATCCGGGAACTGGGCGTCCACCGCCGCCAGCGCCGACTTCGACACCAGCCAGCCGATCGTGCCGCCGCGCGCCGTGAAGTAGCCGACACCGCGGCGGAGCGGCTTGAACACCGGCGTCGGCGGCGGAGCGGGCGTCGGCGTGGCCGCAGGCGCGGGACTCTGCGCGAGCAGCCGGGCAGTGTGAGTCAGGATCGGGTAGACGGCGGCGGTCGTAAGCAGACCACCCGCCGAGCAGCGGAGAAAATGGCGACGGTTGAGCATGGGAGGAAGGAGCCGCCAACGTGTGCCCTCGGCCACGGCGCCGTCAATGCACAAAGCGCGAAACGGCGCCCCTATCTCGTGATGATCCGCCCGGTGGCGAAATTGAAAAAGAAACGCGGATTCCGGGTGTAACGCCCCGGCTCGTTCGGGTCCGGAAAGTAATAGAGAAACGCGTTCAAACCGAAGTCGTAGAGATACGGAAACGGGAAGCTCGGGCTCGTGTAGAAAAACGCGCCGCTCGCGAAATCGTAGAGAAACGCGCCGCGCGCCGAGTCCCGGGCGTCGATGTAGTAGAGAAAGCCGAGATCGAAGTGAAAAAGATACGGGAAGAACGCGTAAGTGTAATAGCCGAACACATTGCTGCTGCCCGGGAACTGCAGGAAGTAAACGCCGTTGGAAAGCGGCACCTCGCCGGCGAAAAACGGCGGGTGCGCCGCCGCGGTGCCGAGCTGGCGTTCCAGTGCGGTCCAGGCATCGAGCAGCCCATAGCCGTCGCTCGGCGCGTAGCCGGTGCCGATCCGGTTGCGCAGCGTGCCGATGAGCGTGCGCTCGCTGCCGATCGTGGCGTCCACCACCTGCACGCTGAAAGTCGCGCCATCGAGCAAGTCCGCGCCGTTGCCCGCGCTGCCGGCGGCAAGGTCGCGGTCGATGCCGAAGGCCAGCGTGCTGCCGGGCCGAAAGCTGTTTGCCGCGAAATTGACCGTGAGCACGTTGGCCGGCGCGCTGCCGTTGCTCACCGTTGCGGTCACGGCGCCGGGATCAAAACCGATCGCGCGACCGATCGTGAAGGGAAACCCCGAGACCGCATCCTGATCGAATTTCAGCCCGGCCGGACCGAGGTCGATCCGCAGTGAATTCACGCTTTCCGCCGCCGTCCCGCCGGTGAAACTGAACGTGAAAAAATCGGACGCGAACGCCGAGCTGTCGCTGCCGTTGCCCACCGCGTTCAAGCTCAGCTCCGTCCCGTCGCCGCCCGTCACCGTGCCGCTGACCGCGTTCGGATCGAGGTCGTGCGGGCGCGCCGTGGCCGCCAGCAGGGCACGCAGATCCGTCGCGGAAACCGAGCCCGGCCCGCCGCCGGCCTGGAGCAGGAGCGCGGCGACGCCGGCGGCGTGCGGCACCGCGGCGCTGGTGCCGAAAAAGTTGGGAAACCCGTTGCCGTCCGCATCGCTGAAGCCGCCGGTGGGAAAGAACGAAGTGTCCGTCCCATCCACCGCCGCGATCGTGGGCTGCAACCGCACTTCGGGATTGGCGAGCCGGTTACCGGCGGCATCGAAATAAATCGTCACCGGCCCGTAGCTGGTGAAGTCCTCCGCCACCGCCGGCGTCCGGTAATCATAGGCCGCGACCGCGTCCGCATTCCGGGCGCCGGAATGGCCGAAAAGCGTCGGCACATTCGGCTTCGAAAAGTTCGTCGCGATAAAGCCGCTGCCATCGGCCACGTAGCGCAGGCGGTTCGCCACGCCGGCGGTGCTGGTGCGGGTGATGACGAGTTGATACGTGGTTTCCTGCCCGTTGGCGCCCGACGGCAGCGTCACGATTTCGAGCGCTTCGCCGATGGCGAAATTATCGTCGCGACCGCTCCGCGAGCCGAGGATAGGCGCCGGTCGCGCTGAAGACCAGGAGGTTGTAATCGGTCGTCATTTGGCCGGGAATAAACGGGTCGTTCCACTGCAAATTGACCTCCGCATCACCGCTGCGCACCGTGAAGCGCTGGACGATGGAGATGCCGGGATTGCCGCTGGCCGCGGCAAAGTTCAGGAAGCCGCCGGCGGTGAGCGCGGCGGGCACGCTGGCGAGCTGCAGATTGTTCGTCCCGGCGCGGCCGGCGCGCGCGTCGGCATTGCTCACCGGCACCCAGTCGCACTCGAAGCCGATGTCCCCGGAATTGCCGGCCGCGGAATAAAAGATCGCCCGCCGGCCCGGCAGATCGGTGCGCGTGACGACGTCGTCCACGGCCTGCGCGACGATGCCGTCGGAAAAGAACGGCTCGTCCGGGAAACCGATGTCGTCGCAGATGATGTCGCACGCCGCCGCGGGGTTGGTGCGCAGCGAACGGATGGCGTCGGCAAAGGTCGTCTGCGTCGCGCCGACCGCGGCGAAGGCGAGCCGCGCGTCCGGGGCGACGTCGTGGATGATCTGGAGCATCGCGCGGCCTTCGTCGCTGTTGTCCGCGTTGCCCGCGCTGCCTTCCTGCAGGACGACCACCGGCGTCGTGCGCCCGGCGGGGTTCCCCGGCCCCGGAAGATCGTCGGCGGCGATGTCGGCCGCGGCGCGCGGCGACCGCAGATCAAAGCTGTCCGAAACGACGCCGACGGTGATGCCGGCGCCGGAAAAATTGCGCGCCTGCACGGCGTCCGCGCGCAGAACTGTCACGCCCTGGGAAGTCACTTTTCCGACGCGCCGCCAGGGCCGGTGGACCGGCACGATCGACTGCACGCCCGGCACCGCCGCGGCGTCTGCGGTCAGCTCGACCGGCAGCCACGCGCTCAACCGGCCAAACGCGGAGCCGGAGCGCCCGTTGGCAGGATGCTCGGCAAAGATTTCCAGCCCGAGCGCCGCGAGCCGCGCGCGCACCACGGCGACCCGGGCGCTGCCGTCGAGCAGCACGTCCACGACGATCCGGCCGGCGGCGTCATGTTGAAGGCGGGGATGCTGTGCGCGCAGATGCTCGCGCAACGCCGCCGCGCGGGAAACGGCATCCGTCGCCGTCCTCGCCTGGGTCGGCGCGAGCGCAGCGCGCTGCCAGTCGGCGATCTCCGCCAGTCCGCGCCCAACGTTGCGTGGCTCTGCGGAGGCGGGGTCTTGCGCACGCAGCAGCGGCGGCGCCAGCAACAGCAGCGAGAGAAAAACAAAACCGAGCCAGGCCGCGCCCGACTTCAAAACGGCGGCCGCAGCCGCTCGCGGGCGCGTGACCCGGTGGCGATGGACAGAGCGCATAAGAAGGGAGTCCGCGGAAACCTTCGACCCCGACGCCCCGCCGGACAAAAACAAATTTCTCCCCGCATTCACGCGGCCCGCGATGCTTCCTGGACCGACCGGTGCCACCCGCCGTGCCGGAAGTGCGCCTGGACGAGGCGGCGGAATCGCTGGTAATCCGCCGCGGCCAGCGACTTGCCCAGTCGTGGACCAGTCCCGCCCGCCGCCGTCGTTTCTTCCACCGCGCCGGTCAGCACGACGGTCGCCAGCGGCAGCGACTCGGCCCGCAGCCAATCCAGCAGCGCGCCGCCGCCCGGCGTGCCCGGGCCGACGTCGAGCAGGATCAGTCGGTAGCGCGGCGCCGTGAAGCGGAGCCATTCCCTGCCGGCGCGGGCGTCGGCGACAAGATCGGTGGGGATTCCCTCCGCCCGGAGCCAGTCGGCCAGCGTGTGCCGGGTTTCCGCGTCGCCGTCCACGACGAGCGCCAGCGGCGAGATGTTTCGGTCCAGCGGACCGCGTGTGGAGAGCATGGTCATGCGATTGGTATCAATCCGCCGGCGTGAAAACGACGTTGCCCGAGAAGTCGAAGAACGCGCGCAGATTCGCGTCATCCGTGTCCTCGAAATAAAAGACCCAGGCGCCAAGGCTGAAGCTGTAGAAGTAAGCCGAGCCCGGGTAATCGAAGACGGCGGCATTCGTGTAGAGAAAACCTTTTCCGCCGAAGTCGTAAAAGTAGGCGCCGCTGTTGCCGTCGTCGCCGAAGGAGTAGAGAAAGCCGAAGCCGGCCTTATAAAGCACGGTCGAGCCGCCGGTGTAAAAGCTCGTGTTGTAGTAGCCGAAATCCGGCGAGTAGAACCAGTTGTTTCCGAGACTGACCTGGGTCTGGAAAAAGAACGGGTCACCGGCTGCCCGCACGCGCGGCGCCGGCAGCAGGAAGAGCAGGCTGGCAACCGCGGCGACGGCGGTGAACCGCCCGGTGGACCAGGCGAATTTTTTGAACATAAAACGAAGGGATGAAACGGGGCGTGGTTGGCGATGAACGGTGGCTGCGCCGAGCGTCAGGAAGCGGCGCGGAAGGCGACTTTGTAAAAGTCCTTCTCCGCCTTTTTCTCGACGTAGAGCGTGACGCTGCCACTGCTCGCCGGCGTGTAGAGATTGCGGTCGATCGCGCCGGTGGCCGAGAGCGCGAAGGGCAGCGCCGCCCAGCTCGCGTCCGCCAGCGTCGGGTTGCGATAAATTTCATAGATGAACCCAGTGAACGCCGGGATCGTCAGCGCATAGCGCGGGTTGCCGCCGGTCGGGCCGGCGACGAGTTCGCCGCGGGCCAGGAAGTTGCCGCCGCCCGGATACGTCGGGTCGATCGGCGTGAGGCCCATGACGATGTCCCAGGTCGCCGCCTGCTCACCGGTCGTGGTGCCGGGGACCGTCTCGAAAGTGCGGACGACCGAGGCGCGCTGCGTGGCGTCGGCGATGCCGTTGAGCACGCTGTCGCTGGCGTTGCCGGACTCGCCGGCCCAGTAGAGCTGCGTGGTGAAGCGCGCGTTTCCCGGCAGCGTGATGCCGAAGTGGAAATGGCGCGTGCGACCCGGATACAGGCCGGCCTTGATCGTGCGAAACGCGTAGGCGCCGCTCGACGCGGTGAGATACTGGCCGAAGCCCTGGAAGTTCGCGTCCGCCGCGGGATTCCGCGCGGCCGTGTTCGAGTAAATGTAGTTGCCGTTCGTGTCCGCGTGCCAAAGCTCGACGAGCGCGTTCTTGATCGGGTTGCCGCTTGCGTCGAGCACCCGGCCGCTCACCGTGGTCGGGATGCCGGTCGCGGCCGTGAGGTGATCGGTGAGATGGAGCAGGTCGTTGTCCTTGTCGAGCGGGATGTTCTTGTATGGGTAATACGGTCCTTCGGTCTGCCGCGGGGTCAGCGTGAGCGCCTCGGCGAGGTAGCCGGGAAGCGTGAACCCGGCGGAGGCGATCGCCAGGCTTTTGAGAAAGCGGCGGCGGTCGAGCGGGATGTGAAACGGCTGCGGTGGCTTGGGCATGGGATCGGGATGCGGCGCGATGGAAACAAAGGAGGGCGACGCTGCCGCCATCCGCCGGACCGAGCCGGAGTTGGGCAAGCGGATTTGTCGCACGCCGCAGCATGCGCCGGCCGGCAGCGAAGTCATGTTAAGGAGTGTTAAGAGCGGCCCGGACGGATTGTTCCGCGTCGGGAATCCGGTTACTCTCGGCTCACGCCCCGGCCGACCCGCGGGGCGAAAAATATTCTCCGCGATGCGCCGATTGCTGCTGCCCCGACAAACGCTGATCGAAGGCGGCTTCGTCGTGTTTCTGCTCGTGCTCTGCGGCATTCTCACCGCGCTGCAATACCGCTGGACCGGCGAGCTGAGCCGCGCGGCCCTGGAGCGCACGCGCACGAATCTCGCCGACCAGGCGCAGCTGCTCGGCCGCGCGTTTGACGCCGAGCTTTCCAAAGCTTGCAGCCAGCTCCTTCCGCAAAGCGAAGAACTGGAGGCACGCGGCTACGAAGCGCCGCACGTCGAGCGCCTGCGCGCCTGGCTGGACACCAAGCCACGGCCGATGTTTCGCCGGCTCAGCGTCGCGGTGCCCGGCCCGGACGCGGCGCTGCAACTCTTCGCGCTGGACCAATCCACGGGGCAGCTGCTTCCCGCCGGGTGGCCGCCCGGGTGGGCAGCGTTGCGGGACAACCTTTCGCGGAAAATTTCCGGCCGCACGCCGCCGTTCTCGGATCCAAGCGGGGTGCTCATCGAGTTTCCAATTTTCGGCCACTCGACTCCGCCGAACCCGCCGGCCGAGATCGCGTGGCTCATCGTCGAGCTGGACCTCGAATATGTCCGCACGAGCTGGCTGCCGGAGCTGGCGAAAACGTATCTGAACAACAGCCAGGGCCCGCGCTGCGAAGCGGTGGTGCGGGTGTTGAACGCGCCGCGCGACATCCTCTTTTCAACGATCGACGGCGACGCCGACGCCGCGGCTTCCACCGCCGCCGGGAAAGCCATCACGGTGTCATTCAACCGGCAGGGTCGGGCCGAAAGCGATCGGCGTTTCCGTGGTGACGTCGCCCGGTGGCAGCTCACCGTCTGGCATCAGCCCGGGGCGCTGGAAGCCATGGTCGCCGCGTCGCGCTGGCGCAATCTTCTGCTGTCCGGGCTGCTCACCAGTTTGATGCTGGCGAGCGGCGTCGCGCTGGTCCATTTCACCCGCCGCTCGCGCCAGCTCGCGGAGGCGCAGATGCTGTTTGTCGCCAGCGTCTCGCACGAGTTGCGCACGCCGCTCACCGTCATCCGCGGCGCCGCGCACAATCTCCAGCGCGGCATCATCCAGGGGCGCGGCCGCATCGAGCAATACGCGGCGCTCATCGGCCAGCACGCCGACCAGCTCTCCGGCATGATCGAGCAGGTCGTGGAATTCGCCGCCGCAAAACGCCGGCGCCTCGTCATGCCGCACGAACGCGTCGCGCTCGCCGAAGTGCTGAGCGCCGCCATCGCCGCCGCGACGCCGGACGCGCAGGCCGCGCGCTGCGAAGTGCAGGCCGACATTCCCGCCGATCTGCCGGCGACCGAGGGCGACGCCGGCGCGTTGCGGCGCGCGTTTCAAAACCTGCTCGCCAACGCCGCGCGGCACGGCGGCAGCGGCGGCTGGATCGGCGTCACCGCCCGCTGCGTGAACGGCAGCCAGCCGCCGGTGCTCGAAGTCCGCGTCGCGGACCGTGGTCCCGGCATTCCAAAAGAGGAGCAGGCCGGGATTTTTCAGCCCTTTTTCCGCGGGACCCGGTCGCAGGAAAAGCAGACGCGCGGCAGCGGCCTGGGCTTGAGCCTGGTGCGGGAAATCGTGGAAGCCCACGGTGGCGGCGTGTCGGTCCAAAGCCGGAGCGGGGAGGGCGCCATTTTCACCGTGCGGCTGCCGGTGACCGCGCCGCGGGATCCGGCGGCGACGGCGGAGGAGGACAAGCGGCGATGATTCCGCGTCTGCTGCTGGTCGAGGACGAGCCGGGCGTCGCGCTGGTCGTGGAGGATCTGCTCAGCGCCGAGGGCTACGCGGTGGCATCCGCGGCCGACGGCGAGACCGGGCTGCGCCGCGCGCTGGAAGAACGTTTTGATCTGCTGATCCTCGACGTCATGCTGCCCGGGCGGGGCGGCTTCGAGATCTGCCGCGAAGTGCGCGAGCGTGGCTTCGACGGCGCGGTGCTCATGCTCACCGCGCGCGGCCAGGTGCCCGACCGGGTGGAGGGGCTGCGCACCGGGGCGGACGATTATCTGGTCAAGCCGTTCGATCCCGACGAACTCGTGGCCCGCGTCGGCGCGCTCCTGCGGCGGGTGCGGAAAGGGGAGCTGACACCGGTGGCGCAGTTCCGCTTCGGCGACGTGACGGCCGATTTCGCGCGGGGCGAATTCCGCAAGGCCGGCGCGCCGATCCATCTCACCGCGAAGGAGGCGGAGCTGCTGCGGCTGCTCGTCAATCACCGCGGCCAGCCGATCTCGCGCGAGCGCATTCTCAAGCAGGTCTGGAAGGACCAGCCGTTTATCACCCCGCGCACCGTGGACGTGCACATCGCCTGGCTGCGGCAAAAACTCGAAGACCTGCCGGCAGTGCCGCGGTTCATCGTCACGGTGCGCGGCGAGGGCTACCGCTTTGAAAGCTGACGCGCCGGGGCGCCCGGCCGGTTCAGGTGGCATCCTTCGCGCCGCCATTTTCCCGCCGCCGCGCGGCTGCCCGGCGTCGGCGGATCAGCCAGACAAAACCGCCGGCCGCCGCGATCGCCAGCAGCGCGATGAGTCCGCCCCGGCCGAGCCATTTTTCCACCAGCGGCCAGCTCTCGCCGAGCAGGTAGCCGAGCACCGTGAAGATCGCCGCCCAGACGATGCAGCCGATCGTGTTGTAGAGCAGAAACACGGGGTAGCGCATCCCGGCCGCGCCGGCGACAAATGAGCCCAGCGAACGCAGCACGTGGAGAAAATGCGACGCAAACGCCGCCTTGCCGCCGTGCCGGAGGAAGAAGCTCTCGACCCGCTGCACCTGGGCTTCGTGGATGCCGACTCTGCCGCCATGGCGCAACAGCCAGCCGCGGCCCAGGCGCCGGCCCAGCTCGAAGCCGACGGAGTCACCGACGATCGCCGCCAGCGCCACCACGGCGATGAGCACCCCGAGATCCAGCGACGCGCGCGACGCGAGGAACCCGCCCACCAGCACGAGGCTTTCTCCCGGCATGAACAATCCGAGCACCGGCTGGCATTCCAGCACCACGATGGTGAAAATGATGAGGTAACCCCAGGGGCCGACGCGTTCGACGAGGTTCAGCAGGTAATCGAGCATCGGGGGGGAGGGGAGAAGCAGACGTCAAGAACCGATCTGGCCGGGACTTGCCCGCGCCGGCGGGAGAAGCCGGCGTGTCTCCTCAATTCGCGTCTCGCCCGGCTCCCAGCCGTTGCCGCCGCGCTGGCGGGCGGCGGGTTACGGGCGGTTCAGCGCGGCGTGGATTTCGCGCGGGGACGCATTTCGCTCGGCCATCGCTTTGACTTCGGCCACGAGCGCGGGGTCGGTGAAGAAGTGATCTGTGATCATGGCCATGCAGATCGCCTCGCCGGACAGATGCAGCGATTCCCAGGAGGCGCCGAAATCAAACGGCGCATCCATCGGCCGGGAGAACATCCCGTCGCGCAACTCCCGGATCGGCTCGGCAACCGCGTGAAACCCGTCGTCATCCACCCGGAGCGCGGTGACCCGCACCAGCCAGGCCACGCGGCAGCGGTAGATGATTTCCTGCCCGCACATCTCCTCGACCAAGGGACGGACCACGTCGCGCGCGGCTTCGCGCAAGCCGGGCGTCGTCGGCAGGAGCTGCCAGCCGGTCCGCACCTTCTCGCGGAGCTGTTCCGGAGAGAGATTTTCCTCTTCACTCATGGGCGCGAAGGTGTTTGCGATGCGAGCCGGTGTCGCCGGGCGGCCGCCTCTTTAGCGCAGCGCGTCGATTTCCGCGCCGCTGGCGGGCTTGGCGAACTTCGCGGCGTCCGGCGTGCTGGCGTCGAATTTCACGTTCGTGAACTCGATGGTTCCGCGCGTGTCGCCCTCGACTTTCGCTTCCTTCACATTCCAATTCACAAACCGGCCGCGCCGCAGCATCCGCAGGCCGTTGGCGTCCTGCCATTCGTCGTAGATCAATGCATGCGGCTCCAGTTCCTCCAGCGTCTTGGTGCCGCGCATCTTCGGGTAGGTGACGACGTAGGCGACGAGCCGCACCTCGTGCGTGCCGGCGTCGGTGTAAAGAATGTAGTAATCCTCCGGCGTATCGCCCACCCCCTGGCCGAAAGTCACCCGCGCGGTGTCGCATTCCTTGCCCTCGAATGACTTGCGTCCGGTCGGTGTGACGGTCACGCCCGGATCGGCCAGCACAAACGGGATGGCGAAAAAGTAAAACGGAGTGCCGAAGTAAAACCGCGCCGGCATCTTGCCGCCGGCGAGCGCCGCTTTGTCTGGCGCGATCCAGACGTCTCTGCCGTCGAAGCCCACACGGTAGGAGCCATCGGCCGCGGTGAGCAGACCGGTGCGATCCGCCAGGTTGAAAATCTGGTGATCCTTCAGGTCGCGCCCGCCGCCGGACGCCCAGTGCATGTCGTATTCCACGGTCCCGAAACCGCGCCAGCGCGCCAGGCCGCCGTGTTTCTCCAAAACCGGGTCGAGCGTTGAAACCGCCGCCGATGGGGCGGGGGATTGGGCAACGGCCGCCGGGTGCGGGGCGGACCACAGCAACGCGCGGCTGCAGACGACGGTGACGGAGCGCGCGATGAGCCGCAGGTGACGCGGGAAGAAAGGAACGGGAAGGGGCATGGGAGTCTGGCCGCGGCGGTGCGCGGAATGTCCCCTTGAATCGGGCGGCGTCACCCCGCCAGCCGCCACGGGCCGGCAAACGCCCGGTGGCGGCAGCCCGCACCGGGCCGGGCAGTGTCACCATCACCCGCGCCGGCGCCGGCGCGACAACAGCACGGCGCCCGCACCGGCGAGGGCCAGCACCCAGGTGGCGGGCTCCGGCACGACGCCGACGTTGGCGACGAGGAAGGTGACGTTGAAGGCGTCGCCGTTGCGGCTTGAGGCGAGGTCGAAGGAAAAAGTCAGCGTTTGGGAAGCCGTCGGGTCAATCGTGCCGAGCGCGACCACGTTGTCGGAAAAATAGGTCTGCGCGGCCGCCAGCGTCATGAACGTCTGGTCGAGCAGCGGCGTGCCCGCGCCTTCGCGGGTGAGCGTGAAGCGAAACGTGTTGAAGCCGCTGCCGTTGCTCTGGCTGTCCACCAGCCCGAGCCGCAACTCGCCGGCGCCGTGGGCCAGTTGCGTCGGCTCCAGGGTCAGCGAAAACGAGCCGGTGTAGTTCGAGCCGGGAGGAAAACCGAGGGCCGGCCGGCCGCCGCCGAAAGTGACCAGCGCCAGCGAGTCGGTGAAGGCTCCCGCCGCCAGGCCCGCCGTGACTGGCCGGCCCGCGGTGGCGGCGGAAACGTCGGCAGCCTGTGGCAGCGCCGTGCCCTGGCTGAAGGCGGCAAACTCGGTCGCCCCCGGCCGAGCGGGCGCGCTGCCGCCCAGCGAAGTGACCGTGCGGGACTGGAGGAAATTGGTGCCCTGATTGGGAGCGCGAGCGGTCGTCGTCGCGGCGGAAACCGCGCCGGTGCCGCCCTCGGAGCGCGCCTGGGCGGACGCGAATCCGCCGAAGCCCGAACTTGTGGCGGTGGCTCGCACGAGCGCGCCGCCCTGGCTGGTGCCGTTGGCCGTGGCGGTGGCCGCGCCGCTGCCGCCGTTGGAAAAACCGCTGCCCGAAGCCGTGCCGCCGGCCCCGCCGGTGGCGTTGGCATTGACGGTGATGGCGCCCGGGCCGACGGCAGTCGCGGTGGCGGTGGCATTGCCGCCGTTGCCGCCGTTATTGCCGGTGCCGGCCGGACCCATCGAACCCAGGCTGCCGGTCACGCCCGAGCTGCCCGGGGGGCCTGGCTGACCTGGCGGGCCAAAAACAAGCCCGGCGCCGCCCATCCCGCCGGGCCCTCCCTGGCCCGGCGCACCCTGCGAGCCGAAGAGCCCGCCCTGGCCGCCGACTCCGACCTGCCCGCCGTTGCCGCCCCGTCCACCGGTGGCGGTCGCATTGGTCGTTCCCGCGGCCGTCGCCGCTGTGGTATTCGCCACCGCCGTGGCGGCCCCGCCGTTGCCGCCGGCACCGGCCTGCCCGCCGCCGCCGCCGTCGGCACCGTCGCCGCCGTTGCCGCCGTCGCCACCTCGGCCGCCGGGGGCTCCCTGGCCGCCCGGGAAAGGATTGAAGGGATCAAACGATCCCGGCCTTCCCGGGCCGCCCGGGCCTCCCCGGCCGCCGTTGCCGCCATCGCCGCCCGCACCACCCCGGCCGCCATTGCCGCCGGCGCCGCCGTTGCCGCCCGCGCCGCCGGTGGCGCTGGCGCTGTTGGTGTCGGCACCCGTGGCGCTGGCGGAAGCAGTCCCTCCGGGTTGGCCGGCGCCACCGATCCCGCCGGCGGTCGCGGAGAAACCATTGGTTCCATCTCCGCCGTTGATGCCGGTGAAGCCCGGGGTCAACAGGGGAGCGGGCGCGTTGATGTCCGGCGCGTTGATCCCGTCAATGCCTCTCGCGCCGATGGAGCCGTTGGAGCCAGTGGTGCCGGGCGCACCGGACGCGCCGGTATCGAAGACGTTGTCGGCGTGCGTCAACGGCGCCGGCGCGCATAGGCACAGCAGCAGCACCAGCAGCGGCGCGGCCGCCAGGGATGAAAGCAGGGCACGGGGTTTGGGCATAAGTGCAGAACGGGAAAGGAGAAACGGGAGACGGGCATCGCCCCGCCAGGCCCGGATCGCGGCGGGCTGGCGCCACGGACAAAAGCGACAATTTTTCCGCTGGCCACATTTGTATCCCGACTCGAAAACGGGCGTCAAAGAAAAACCCCGGCAAGGACGGGTCCGACCGGCTGGCAGCCGCCCGGGATCGGCCCGCGGATGAAGCTGGCGAGCGCTCCCGCTGCCGGGCGACCGCGGCGTTACTCGACCGTCACGCTCTTCGCCAGATTGCGCGGCTTGTCCACGTCGCGGCCGAGGGCGACGGCGGTGTGATAAGCGAGAAGCTGGAGCGGGATGGCGGTGAGCAGCGGGCTGAGATAATCGGGGCAGGGCGGGATGTAGATGACATCGTCCGCGAGCTTGCCTAGCTCGCGCCGGCCTTCGGTGCCGATGGCGATCACCGGGCCCTGGCGCGCTTTGACCTCTTCGAGTGTCGAGACGTTTTTGTCGAACACGCTGTCGTCGGGCGCGATCATCACGGTCGGCAAGTCGGGGTTGATGAGCGCGATGACGCCGTGCTTCAGCTCCGCGCTCGGATAGCCCTGGGCGGAGATATACGTGATCTCCTTCATCTTCAGCGCGCCTTCGAGCGCGACGGGATAATTGAACTGCCGGCCCAGAAACAGCATCGAAGTCGCGGCGGCATATTTCTCGGCGACTTTCTTGATGTGGTTCGTCTGCTCGAGGATCCGCGCGATCTGATCGGGAATGGCTTCGAGCGCTTTGATGATGGCCAGCCCTTCGGTCGTGGATTGATGGTGAATGCGGCCGAGCAGCAGGGCGATGAGCGTGAGCACGGTGACCTGGCTGGTGAACGATTTCGTCGCCGCCACGCCGATCTCCGGACCGGCGTGCATGTAAACGCCGGCGCCGCATTCCCGCGCGATCGTGCTGGCGACGTTGTTGCAGATGCCGAGCGTGCGGTGGCCTTTGCGCAGGCTTTCGCGCACCGCGGCGAGGGTGTCGATCGTTTCGCCGCTTTGGCTGATCGCGAAGACGAGCGTGTCCTTGTCGATCGGCATGTTGCGATAGCGGAACTCGCTGGCGATCTCGACTTCCGCCGGCACGTGCGCGAGCGCTTCGATGAGGTATTCGCCGACCAGGCAGGCGTGATACGCGGTGCCGCAACCGGTGAGGATGATGCGCTCGACTTCGCGCAGTTCGTGCGGCGTCATGTTCAGCCCGCCGAGCCGCGCGCTGGCTTCCTCGGTCGAGAGCCGGCCGCGCAGGGCGTCGCGCACCGTGTTCGGCTGCTCGTAGATTTCCTTCAGCATGTAATGCGGGAAATCGCCGAGGGCGACGTCCTCGCTGGTGAAGTCCACCTTGGTCACCTCATACGACCCGGTGACCGCGCCGACGAGGCTGGTGATTTCGAACCGGTCGCGCTCGACGGCGGCGATGTCGTAGTCCTTCAGATAAATCGCCTCGCGGGTGTGGGCGATGATCGCCTGCGGATCGCTGACGAGGAAGTTCTCGCCCTTGCCCAGTCCGAGGCAGAGCGGGCTGCCGCGCCGGGCGCCGACGATGACGTCCGGCACGTCGAGATGGAGCATGGCCAGCCCGTAGGTGCCGATGACCTGTTTCAGCGCGCCGCGAAAGGCTTCGAGCAGCCGCGCCTTGGAATGCTCGCCGCCGGCCCGGTCGTAAAGCTCGCCGATGAGGTGGGCGAGCACTTCGGTGTCGGTCTGCGAGCGGAACGTGTGGCCCTTTTCCAGCAGCTCATCCTTCAGCACCTGGTAGTTTTCGATCACGCCGTTGTGCACCAGCGCGAGGCGGCCGGATTCATCGAAATGCGGGTGCGCATTCTCATCCGTCGGCCGGCCGTGCGTGGCCCAGCGGGTGTGCGAGATGCCGACCTCGCCGGGGGCGTCGTCTTTTGCCAGGACATCGGCCAGGGCCT
Organism: uncultured Verrucomicrobiae bacterium; assembly: GCA_963762725.1. Taxonomy (GTDB): domain Bacteria; phylum Verrucomicrobiota; class Verrucomicrobiia; order Chthoniobacterales; family SZAS-18; genus JAFAXH01. The sequence continues at coordinate 87,435 of CAVXLY010000002.1, forward strand.
GGATGCGCCCGGCGCATTTCCGGGTTTCCAGCCCGGCGCCGTCGATGGTGACGAGTCCCGCCGAGTCATACCCGCGGTATTCCAGCCGCCGCAGACCGTCGAGCAGGATGGGAGCCGCGGGGGCTTTGCCGATGTAACCAACGATGCCGCACATAAGTGCCCGCAGGCTAAGGGCAGTGCCGAGCGGCTCAAAGGGAAAAATCCGCCGGCCGCCGCGCCAATCCGGCTACCCGACGGAACCGGACCAAGCCGTTCAGGAGGTCACACGCGTTTTCATTTCAGAACCCTGCGCCTCGCCCTTCTCCTCCCTTTTCCCCATGACGAAACTTGATCTCAACGACATCACCCGCCGCTCGCTGGCCGTCATCATGGGCGGCGGCGCCGGCACCCGGCTTTATCCGTTGACGAAGGACCGCTCGAAGCCGGCCGTCCCGCTCGGGGGCAAATACCGGCTCGTGGATATCCCGATCTCGAATTGCCTGAACTCCGGCCTGCGCCAGATCTACGTGCTCACGCAGTTCAACACCGCCAGCCTGCACCAGCACATCCACGCCACTTACAAGTTCGACCAATTCAGCACCCGCCAGCGGCCGTTTGTCGAGATCCTCGCCGCCCAGCAGACTGCGGAAAATATGGACTGGTATCAGGGCACCGCGGACGCCGTGCGCCAGAACATGCGCTACTTCCTCGAGCACGGGTCGGACTACTACGTCATTCTTTCCGGCGATCAGCTTTATCACATGGACTACAAGGTGTTGCTCCAGCAACACATCGAGACCGGCGCTGATATCACCCTCGGCACCGTGCCGGTCACCCGCCGCGACGCCCCGGGCTTCGGCATCATGCATTCCGACAACGAGCGGCGGGTCGTCCGCTTCGACGAAAAGCCGAAGGACCCGGCCCTGCTCGATGAGCTGAAGATCCCGAAGGAACTCCTCGCTGATCTCGGCCGCCGTCCCGACGAGGAGCTTTATCAGGCCAGCATGGGCATCTACGTGTTCAACCGCCAGGTGCTCATCGACGCGTTGAACAACGAATTCGTCGATTTCGGCAAAGACATCATCCCGGCGGCGATCAAAAAGCACAAAGTCCACGTCTTCATCTTCCAGGGCTACTGGGAGGATATCGGCACCATCCGCGCTTTTTTCGAGGCGAATCTCGACCTTGCCAGCCTGATCCCGCACTACTCGTTCTTCGAGCGTGATGCACCGATCTACACCCGGCCGCGCTTCCTGCCGGCGAGCAAGATCAACGGCGCCGACATCCGCCACGCCATCGTCTCGGACGGCTGCATCGTCACCGATGCCCGGATCGAGAAATGCGTGCTCGGCATCCGCTCGATCGTCAACAGCGGCGCCGATCTGCGCGACGCCGTGATCATGGGCGCGGATTACTACGAAAGCGATCCGCGCTCCGAGTTGATCGTCGATGCCACGCCCGGCGCGCCGCCGCTCGGCATCGGGCGCAACTGCGTGGTCAAGCGGGCGATCATCGACAAGAACGTGCGCATCGGCGACGGCGTCGTCATCACGCCCGAAGGCAAGCCGGACAACATGGACGATCCGAAAGGCCGCTTCTACATCCGGGATGGCGTCGTCGTGGTGCCGAAAGGCGCCGTGATTCCGAGCGGAAGTTGGGTCTGATAAAGGGTGGCTGGGTCGGGTGGGATTGCGTTGCCTCCGTGTGCGCACTCGGCTAGGACGAAGGGCGTGTCAGCCGAGTTACCGCCACCGCCGCCACCCCCGGAACCTTTCGTCGCGCCTCCGCCGCCTCCTCCGGTAACCGCGCCTCCGCCACCTCCGCCTCCGGCGGGAGCGGGAGCCGCCGTCGGCAGCGTGGGAATCTCGAAGATCGTCAAGATTGCCGCGCTGGTCTTGCTCGCCGCGGCCGCCATCGCATTTCACGTCGGCGGCGGCATTTATATATTCAGCCGTGGCGGGAGCAGCAGCGGGAGCGGCAGCAGCGGCAGCGGACGCAGCAGTGGCGAGCCGACCGGGCTCTATCTGCGGCTGGAATCCATGTATTGGAGCGGCCGGCTGAGCTACGAGCAGCGGCATTATTTCTTCCCGGGTTCGAGCAGAATTTATGACGGTGTGCCGGCGGGCGGGCTGGAGAATTTTTCCTGGGCCGGCGCGCAAAAGGCCGAGCCCCAGAAATGCGGCACCTTCCGGATTTCCGGCGGAAAGATGGAGGTGAACTGGGGAGGCAACCGGGCAAAGACGAGCCAGACATTTACTTGGAAGGAAAATGGCTTCGAGCTCGACGGCATTTACAACGACCACGTCGGCCGCTTCGAGAAAGGCCAGAAACTGCTCGGCGCCTACGGTGCCGGCTCCAGCGTCGGAGGCGGCTCCTACACGTATGTCGCGAGCGCCACTTCGCTGACTTTCAAGCCGGACGGGACGTTCAAGGGCGGCTCGGTCAGCTCGTTTTCGACCGCGGGCTCCAGCAGCGGCCGGGAAGTGTCCGGCGGTGGCACCAGCCAGGATTCCGGCACCTACCGGATCACGGACGGCAACACGATGGAGATGCGGCACGCCGACGGACGCACCACGGTTCACACCGTGTATCCCTGGGGCGAGAAAAACGATTCGAAGCAGCAGCCGACCCGCTTCAGCATCGACGGCCGGCTCTACAAACTGGAAAATAAGAATCCCTGAGCGCGGCCCGCGCGTCGTCGAGGAGGCGACTTTGCGTGTCGGGGATTCAATGCAAAGCGGCTCGCAGAATTGGCTCTACAACGGCGGCCGACTGTCGCGCGCGGCCGCGCCACCACCGCCGCCGCGTCGCGCCGCCTTCGCCTCGCGCCGGCAACGCTCCGAGCAAAAGCGCACCTCGTCCCAGCAGCGTTCCCATTTTTTCCGCCAGTCAAACGGCCGGCCGCAGCGGACGCAGATTTTTTGCGGCAATCCTTTGCTCATCGCTTCTTCGCTCGGGCGGCCGATTATTGCGCGCTGATCTCCGGCGCCGGCCCGCCCTGCGCCAGCGCCAGCGCTTCGCCGACAAGAAACAGCGAGCCGGCCACGAGCGTTGGCTCCGGGTGTTTGCGCGCCACGGCCAGCGCGGTTTCGACATCCGCGGCGTGGAGAATTTCCGCTCCCGGCGCGCCCGCAGCTACGGCGTCTGCCACGGCTCCGGCCGCCAGCGCCCGGGGGCTGTGACGGATGCCGGTCGCGACCCAGCGCGCGGCGATCGGCGCAAGCGCCCGGACGATGCCCGTGGCGTCTTTGTCGCCCAACGCACCGAAGACGACCGTCGCCCGGGCGTCGGGGCCGAATTCTTCCCGCCAGGTCTGCGCGAGGCGTTCCGCGGCGGCGGGATTGTGCGCGCCGTCGAGGATTACGCGCCCGCCGTCGAGCCGTTGGAAGCGGCCTGGCCATTCCACCTGGGCCAGACCGGTGCGCGCCGCGGCTTCGGGCACCGCGATCCCGGCATCGGCCAATGCCGCCAGCGCCAGTGCCGCATTCCGTCGCTGATGGCTGCCGGCCAGATTCACCACAAAATCCGGCGGCACCGGCTCGGCGACAAAACGGAGCGGTGCGCCCCGTTCCCCGGCGACCCGGAGCAGGGTTTCCGCAACCTCCGGCGCCTGCGCGGTGCTGACGGCCGGCACGCCGGGCTTGAGAATGCCGGCTTTCTCGGCCGCGATGGCCGCCAGCGTGTCGCCGAGCCAGGCGGCATGATCGATGTCGATGGCGGTGAGCACGCAGACCGCGAGCGCCGGGGCGGCCAGCACGTTCGTCGAATCCAGCCGGCCGCCGAGCCCGGTTTCGAGGACGACGATTTCCGCGCGTTCGCGGGCGAACCATTCCAGCGCCAGCGCGGTCGTGAGTTCGAAAAACGTCGGCGCCGTTTCCCAATCGGCCGTCAACTCACGCAGGCGGGTCAAACCGTCCGCGACCGCCGCCTCCGCGATCGGCTCTCCGTTGATCTGCATCCGCTCGCGAAAGCTCACGAGATGCGGCGAGGTGAAGAGCGCCGTGCGGTGACCGGCCGCGCGGCAGACGGCATCGAGCATCGCGCAGACCGAGCCTTTGCCGTTCGTGCCGGCGACGTGGAGGAATTTCTGCGTCGAAAAATCGGGCTGCAGCGCAGCGACCAGCCGGCGCATGTTTTCGAGCCCGAGCTTGATGCCGCTGAGTTGCGTGCCGTAAAGCCAGGCCAGGGCGTCCGCATAGTTCATCGCGCGAGCAGATTGGGCGAATAATGGCCTCGCGCAAAGGACGCAAAGGCGCAAAGGGAGGAGAAGAGGAATGGATGAGAGAGCGGCCGCGGGGCGATAGCGCGCGAGAGGCAACCGGAAAGCCTGAAATGGTTCTGCCCCAACCCCCTTCCCCTGCCTTTTCCTTTGCGCCTTTGCGTCCTTTGCGCGAGGCCATTCCAGCGACGCTCGTCCTCTAGGCCGCCGTCGCCGCCGGGCTGCCGCAGAAATAGTCGAGCAGCGTCGCCAGCGTCGCACGCATCTTTTTGCGCGACACGATCATATCGATGAGACCATGGCTTTCGAGAAACTCGGCGGTCTGAAAATTCGGCGGCAAATCCTGGAGCGTCGTCTCACGGATCACCCGCGGCCCGGCAAAGCCGATCATCGCGTTTGGCTCCGCCAGAATCACGTCGCCCAGCGTGGCGAAACTGGCCGTCACGCCGCCGGTCGTCGGATTTGTGAGCACGGAAATGTAAGGCAATTTAGCCTGCGCGTGCAACGCCAGCGCGCCGCTCGTCTTCGCCATCTGCATCAAGCTGAACATGCCTTCGTAAAGCCGCGCGCCGCCGCTGGCGGAAACCACGATCACCGGCATCCGCTTCTCGGTCGCACGCTCCACGGCGCGGGTGATTTTTTCACCGGCCACCGAGCCCATGCTGCCACCAAGAAATTCGAAATCCATGACCGCGAGCGACACCGCGCGCCCTTCCAGCCGGCCGAGCCCGCTGACCACGGAATCGTGCAGGCCGGTGCTCTTCTGGTATTTCTGGAGACGCTCCTTGTAGGCGGCCGCGCCTTGAAATCCGAGCACGTCCACGGCACGAAGTTCGGTATCCGTTTCCTCGAAGCTGCCGGGATCGAGCAAGTGCTCCAAACGCGCGCGAGCGCCGAGGCTGAAATGGTATTCGCAGTTCGTGCAGACCCGCTGATTTTCCTGCAGTTCCAGGCTGTGAATGAGCTCGCCGCAGCCCGGGCATTTCACGAACAAACCGTTGGGGATCTGCTTCTTCGTGCCGCCGCCGATGAAGCTGGGTTTCTGGAAAAAAGACATCTCGGGTGGAACGCTGGGGAAAGACGCTAGCGGCGAACCGGGGAAATTTCAAACTCGCTCAACCGCGGGCCACCGCGACCACGCGCACCCCCGCGGCGCCGGCCCCGCGCAGCGCCCGGGCGACGGCGTCCACCGTCGAGCCCGTGGTGAACACGTCATCCACCACGAGGAGCTGCCGACCGGCGAGAGCCGCGCGGGAGCGCTCGGGCACCGAAAACGCGCCGCGCAGATTTTCGATGCGTTCTTCGCGGGAAAGGTGCGTCTGCGTCGGGCGTGTCGCGCACCCGCCGCACGGCGTCCGGCAGCACCGGCAGCCGCGCGCGCCGGCCCAGCAGCGCAGCGAGCACGGCGGCCTGATTGTAGCCGCGTTCCCGTTGACGGCGCGGATGGAGCGGCACCGGCACCAAGGCGTCAATCGGCGCGGAGGAAGCCGGGAGCAGGCGCGGGTCCGCCAGCGCCTCCTCCAGCCACGCGGCCAGCGGGCGGCGCAGGTAAAACTGACCGTCGTATTTGAACCGATGAATTAAATCCCGCACGATCCCTCGCGCCCGCCGCCGCGCCACCGCGCAGGAAAACGCCGGCCGCCGTTCCCGGCAATCCGCGCAAACAAACGCGGCAAGATTCGCACCGAGCACCGCGCCGGGAAACGGCCGCGAACACGTCGCGCAAAACGGCGGCTCGATCGCTTCCCGCGCGACGCGTTGCCGGCAGCTCTCGCAGAGCGTTTCCCCCGGCTCGCCGGCGTCGCCCAGGCAGGCGAGGCAGAGTGGCGGATAGAACAAGCCGCCGAGCGTGCGCAACGCGTCGCGTCCCTCGCTCGTGGCCCGGCGCAGCCACGGCGCCAGAAACGCCCCGGCCCGGCCGGAGAACTCTGTCCACGCCGGTTCGCCTTCATGCCGGATCCGGGCGCTTTTCCCGCCCCAGCCAAAGCACGACGAGCACACCGGTGACGACCAGCGCAAGCACCGGGCCGAGGCCGAAATACAGATTCTCGCCAAACCACGGCCAGCCGGCGTCCGGCCCGTTCCGGCGGGTCGTCTTGGCAAAAGTTTTCAACCCCACGATCCAGCCGGCATGCAGCCCGATGCCTGCCCAGAGCGCGCCGGTGCGCAGCCGCGCCCAGCCGAGGGTCAGGCCGACCAGAAAGAGCGTAACGAATCCGGCCGCAACCAGCCCGGGACGACCGAATTGCCAGAACACGCGCGGCACCAGCGCGAACCCGCTCGTCCAATCCACCGCCTCGCTCCCGATCGTGCCAGCCGGCGGTTTCAGAAAATGGAGGATGGCGAAGAGCGCCGCGACAAACACGAGCGCCGTCCCGGCCGCCGCCGCGCGCCGGGCCAGCCCGAAAAGCGCGCCGCGAAAAAACAGCTCCTCGACGATCGCCGCGCCAGCCGCCGAGAGCGCGATGGAGCCGAGCGCACCGGGCGTGAGCGCCGCCGGCCGCCAGCGGAACACCCCGGCCCACACGCCCACGGCGCCGAGCAGCCAGAGCAAGCCGGCCGCCAGCAGAAACCCCCGACCAGATGCCGCCCCCAGCGTGGGTCGGGTTGCAGCCCCAGCCCGCGCCAGCCGCCGATCTTCAGCGCGCGCGCCGCCGGCCAGAGCAGGAGCAGGGCGGCAAGAAAAATCGCGCGGTTGAAGTAGCGCTGAAAATCCGTGGCGACGCAGAAACGCGTTGCCGCTCGCGTGGCCGGCCCAAAACAGCAGCGGCGCCAGCGCGGCGCCAAGCAGCAGCGTCGCGACAAAGTAGGCCGTGATTTTCAGGATCGTCGTCACGGGACGGGACGGGGAGGGCGGGCGCAGCCAGTCTGCCGCGCGCCCCCGGAGAGGACAACGCCAAACCTCCGCGCTTCCGCGACGCCGCGGCCAGGCCCGGCGAAAAAACGGCTTTGCCGGTCGGGCAGGGAGGGGCAGATTCCCGGCATGACGACCGCTGCGACCGTCGCCGGGCCCAATGGGACGACGATGCCAAAGGAAAAAAAGCTCACCCGGCTCGCCCTCGTGCAGATGCGCTGTGCGCCGGAGCCAGAGGTAAATCGCGCGCGTGCCGTCGAGAAAATCCGTGAGGCCGCGGCGCGCGGCGCCAACCTGGTCTGCCTGCCGGAACTGTTTGCCTCCGAATATTTCTGCCAGACCGAGGATCACAAAAACTTCGAGCTCGCCGAGACGATTCCGGGTCCGTCGAGCGAGCTCTTCGGCGCGCTGGCGGCGGAGTTGAAAATCGTCATCGTCGCCTCGCTCTTCGAGCGCCGCGCGGCCGGGCTGTATCACAACACCGCGGTCGTCCTCGATGCCGATGGCCAGATGCTCGGGCGCTACCGGAAGATGCACATCCCGGACGACCCGCTGTTTTACGAAAAATTCTATTTCACGCCCGGCGACCTCGGCTTCCGCTCGTTCGATACCCAGCAGCGGCAAACTCGGCGTCTGCGTCTGCTGGGACCAATGGTTCCCGGAAGCCGCGCGCCTGACCGCGCTCTCCGGCGCGCAGCTCCTGTTTTACCCGACGGCCATCGGCTGGCATCCGGGCGAGAAGGAAGAGTTCGGCGTGCGCCAGCATTCGAGCTGGGAGACGATCCAGCGCAGCCACGCGATCGCCAACGGCTGCTACGTCGCGGCCATCAACCGCGTCGGCCACGAAGCGCCGGCCGGCGGGCCGGGCATCGAGTTCTGGGGTCAGAGCTTTGTGTGCGATCCCAGCGGGCAGATCCTGGCGAAGGCGAGCGTGCACGAAGAGGAAACGCTGCACGTCGAGATCGACTTCGACACCGTGGAAACCCAGCGCACGCACTGGCCGTTTTTGCGCGACCGGCGCATCGAGTCCTACGGCGACATCGGCAAGCGGTTGATTGACTGAACCCCGGATTTGTCCAATCTCCCCCCAAACGATGAACCCAATCAAAACCCTCGCGTTCGCCAGCCTGCGCGCTGGCGCTGGCCGCGGCAATCCTGCCGGCCGCGCGCGCCGATAACACGGCCGTGAAAGTCGCCGTGGTCAACGGCTTCCCCGTCTATCACTCGAAGGTGCTCGTCAGCCGCGTAAAGGACGACATCGACCGCGCCCTGCTGCTCCAGGCCTACGAGAAAAATGACACCGTCGGCCTGCCCGGGGAGCTGGTGGACCAGACAATCAAAAAGATCGTCGCCGAGAGTTATCAGAATGACCTGTCGCGGCTCATCAACGAGCTGAAAACGCACGGCATCACGCTGGAAGACTTCAAGCAATTCACCAGCGAGGAACTCGTGCTCGCCGCCATGCTCACGAACTACGACAAACAGATCAAAGCCGGCTGGCTCGCGGAGCTGCGCAAAAACGCCAGCATCCAGAAATTGAAGTAAAACCGGCTCGCGGCGCGCATCCGGTAAGAGGAGGTGGCGCCGCTTCAGGAGTTCTCCCCCTTCTCCGCACGCCCCGGATCGTTCAGCCCGTCCGGCCGCGTGCTCACGTCAGAGTTTTTGCCCTCTCATGCCTCCGCCCACTGAAACTCCAGGAGCCGCCGCCAGCCAGACCCCGCCGCTGCCGCAAACTTCAGCCCCGGCGGCCACGACCGAGGAGGCTGCCCGCCGGGCCGTCTCGCCCGCCGCGCTCGGCTACCGGATGCCGGCGGAATGGGAGCCGCACGCCGCCACCTGGCTGAGTTGGCCGCGGCAGGAGGGCATCTCGTTCCCGGGCCTCTACGAACTCATCCCGCCGGTGCTCTCGAAAATGGTCGCCGCGCTCGCGGAATCCGAGCCGGTGCACATCAACGTGCGCGACGCCGCCGAGGAGGAGATCGTGCGATGCCAGTTGCGCACGAACGGCGTGACCGACCTCGCGCACGTCCGCTTTTTTCACATCCCGACCAACGAGCCCTGGTGCCGCGACCACGGGCCGATCTTTCTCACCCGACCCGGCAGCGGGCCGCTGTCGCTGGCGGTGCTGAATTTCGATTACAACGCCTGGGGCTGGAAGTATCCGCCCTTCGACCTCGACGACCAAGTGCCGGTGCGCGTCGCCCAGGCGCTCGGCGATCTGCCGGTGTTTTATCCCGGCATCGTGCTGGAGGGCGGCTCGATCGACGTCAACGGCAGCGGCACCCTGCTGACCACGGAAAGCTGCCTGCTCAACGTCAACCGCAACCCGACGCTGAAGAAAGCGCAGATCGAGGGGTATCTGCGCGACTACCTTGCCGTCCAAAACGTCCTTTGGCTCGGCGACGGCATCGAGGGCGACGACACCGACGGGCACATCGACGATCTCACGCGCTTCGTGGACCGCGCGACCGTGGTCACCGTGGTCGAGGAAGACTCGACCGACCCGAATTACGATCCGCTTCAGCACAACCTCGCGCGACTGCGGGAAATGAGCGTCGAGGACGGCACGCCGCTTGCGCGTGCTGACCCTGCCGATGCCCGCGCCGGTGCGTCGCGAGGGCCAGCGCCTGCCGGCGAGCTACGCGAACTTTTACATCGCGAACAAAGTCGTGCTGCTGCCGGCGTTCAACGATCCCGGCGACGCTTGGGCGGCGGCGGTTTTGCGCGAGGCGTTTCCCGATCGGAAGATCGTGCCGATCAATTGCCGCGACCTCATCTGGGGACTCGGCGCGTTTCATTGCCTCACCCAGCAGCAGCCGGCGGTGGAGCGCGGCGGAGCGAGCTGAGGCCGGCGGGCGCTGGGCTCGGCGGGGTGGAAGCCCGCTGTCCCAGTTTCGGGTGTCGAGCGCGCCGGCCGCGGGCGCCGATCCAGAAGGATTGGCGAAAAAAGAAGTCGCTTTTCTCCGGAGGTTCCGGATAGAAAAGCTGTTGAACCCAGTGAGTTACTCTCGTTGGCAGTTCGACGGGAGTCCCTGGAAATCCGGCGGGTCATCTGGAAAGTCGGCCGGCGAATCCTTCGCCAGCCGGCGCCGCCGGGGCCACGACAAACCCTTCTCCCGATGCCCACAGGAATCTCTCTCCATCTCGGTCTCAACGCCGTCGATCCGAAACAATACAGCGGCTGGTCCGGCCCGCTCGCGGCCTGCGAGGCGGACGCGAAAGACATGCAGACGCTCGCGAAGAAGGGTGGCTTCAAGCCGACCGTGCTGCTCACGCCGAAATGCACGCGCAAGGCCGCGCTCGCCGCGCTGAAAGCTGCCGCCGGCGCAGTTGAAAAAGGGCGATATTTTCTTTCTCACCTATTCCGGCCACGGCGGGCAGGTTTACAACACCGGCAGCGACTTCGAGCCGGACGGCTTCGACGAAACCTGGTGCCTGTTCGACGGCCAGCTCATCGACGACGAGCTCTACGCCGCGCTCGGCGAGTTCGCGGCCGGCGTCCGCATCTTTGTGCTGTCGGACAGCTGCCACAGCGGCACCGTCCTGCGCGACATGAAATTCGCCGCGCTCGGGCTCGCGCCGGTCCGGCCGCGCGCGATGCCGCGCGACGTGGCGATCCGCGTTTACATGGACAACGCGGAGTTTTACGACGCGCTGCAGCCCAAGGGCTCCACCGGCGATCCGCGCACAAAAATCCGGGCCACCGGGCTCTTGATTTCCGGCTGCCAGGATAACCAGACCAGCGCGGATGGCGACCGCAACGGCCTCTTCACCGCGACGCTGCTCTCGGTCTGGCGCAACGGAAAATTTCAGGGCGACTACCGCGGGCTGCACAAGACGATCCTCAAGTTCATGCCGCCCGTGCAAACGCCGAATTATTTCACCGTCGGCCCGGCGAATCACGCTTTCGAAGCCCAGAAACCGTTCACCGTTTGAGCGGGCATGAAAATTCTCCTCGTCCACGGAGTCGGTCACGCGGATGCCGATCCGGATTATTACCGGCTCTGGACGGAGAACATCACCGCCGGCCTGCGCCGCGGCGGGTTGACGGCCGACCCGGAATACACCGGGTTTCATTACGACGACCTTTTCGAAAAGCATTATCACGGACCCGGCACCTACGCGGCCGCGCTCGCGGAGTTGCTGGCCACGGCGGCCTGGCATTGGGTCAGCGATCCGCTGAACAACTTGTTTCGCCCGTCGCGCGCGTTTCCGAATCCCTACGGCGACTCGGATTTCCGCTGGCAGGCCGGCATGGTCGCGCAATTCGTCGTCGAGGACCGCCTGCGCCGGGCCTTGCGCGAGCGGTTGCGCGGCGCGCTGCAGCCGCCGGCCGGCGGGCCGCGCTTCGACCTCGTGGCCGCCCACAGTCTCGGCACGCTGCTGACCTACGATTTTTTCCGGCACGACGCGGTCGCCGGGGAGACGGCGCTGCCGGACGGGGTGTTTCTGACGTTTGGCTCGCAGATCAACAACGACTTCGCCCGCAGCCGCCTGTTTCCCGGCCGCCTCACGGTGCCGAAGGTGCGCGCCTGGTATCACCTTTACAACGAGCGCGACCCGTTCTTCACCGCGCCGATCCGGCTGTCGGATGCGCGGTTCCGTCAGGTGACCACTTCGTCGGCCGCCGGACACGCGGCGGTCGGCACGGCGGCGGCGCCCGGGTATCTCGATCATCCGCGCACCCAGTCGGAAGTGTGGAACGCGCTGGCCACCGAGCCGGCGGTCGCCCGCGTGCTGCGGCTGCAGCCGCTCGCCGGCCGGGGCGGCAGGAAGGTGTCGGCGGTCGCGGCGTCCGTCGCGACGGTGCCGGCGATGGCGGCTCCGGCGGTGCTCACGGAGAAACCGGTCCGCCGCGCGCTGCTCATCGGCATCAACGAATACCCCGATCCGGCGCACCGGCTGGAAGGTTGCGTCAACGACGTTTTCCTGATGTCCGAAGTGCTGCAGGAGCGCGGGTTTGCCGCAGAAAACATCCGCGTCGTGCTCAACGAACGCGCCACCGCGGACGCCATCCGCGAGCGGGTCGCCTGGCTGCTGTATCGCGCCGGCGATGGCGCCGAGCGCGTCTTCTACTACAGCGGCCACGGCGCGCAGATTCCGGGGCGCAACGGGTTCGAGGAAGTCGATCACGTGGATGAATGCCTCGTCCCGCACGACTTCGCCTGGACGGAGGGGAGCGCGATCACGGACAAGGACATCTACCGGCTCTACAGCGACCTGCCCTTCGGCGCGCGCGTCTTTGCCATGTTTGACTGCTGCCACTCTGGCGGCCTCACCCGCGCTGGGTCGCCCCGGGCCCGCGCGATCGATCCGCCGGATGACATCCGCCACCGGATGATGCGCTGGGACCCGGCGCGCGGCATGTGGATTGATCGGGTGCTGCCGCCGCTCAACGCCGACTTCGGCGGCAGCGAGGCGGAAAAGCGCGACTACATGGGCCGCAATCACTCGACCTACAAACTCGGCCGCGCCATGCGCCTGCGCCAGATGCCGCGCCGGGAATACCAGGCGCTCGACAAGGAGTGTCGCGGCCCGTTTCTGCCGGTGCTGCTCGAAGCCTGCGCCGAGGGCCAGCTCGCCTACGAATACCGCCACGGCGTCACCAGCTACGGCGCCTTCACCTTCTCCGTGGCGCGCACTCTGCGGACCCGGCCGGGCGTCACGTTTTGCGACCTCGTCACCGGCGCGAATGAAACCCTTCAATGGCTCGGCTACAACCAAGCCGCGCAGATCATCGGCCCGAGCGCCGTCATTGATCACCCGGTCCCGGGGAGCCGGCCGCCGGCGGTGGCCGCGCCGCCGCTGACACCTCCGCGAGCGCGGACCCGGCGTGGAAACGCGGCGCGCAGGAAAAAGAAAACGAAGCCAGCTTGAAACGCCGGGAGCGGTCCTTCACAAAATTGGGTCGCCAGATTTCCGAACTCCACCAACCCCATTCGCCATGCCATCACCCGCACCTGCCACGAGCCAGCTGAGCGTCGCCACCATCGGCCGGAAACAATGCAAGCCGTTCATCCTCGAGGTTTTTGTCACCAGCCCGGAGTCGGGTTACAAATTCGAGCTGCACGTCGAGAAAGCCTGCTCCGCGGAGAATGATCCCCTCTGGAAGCTGGTGTTCGACCTTTTCAAACGCGGTCCCAGCGGCGGGTTCGACCAGATCGTCCACGTTTCCTTCCGCGCCGTCGATCCGCAGGAACAGCGCGGCGTGGAGAATCTCTCGGTCCAACCGGTGAGCGTGGAAACCGCGCGGGTGCTGGTGAACGAGGTGCATCCCGCGGCAAAAGACATCGCCGGCGTGAGCGATCCTTCGCCGGAGCAGCGCCAGAAATTGACGGACGCCATGCGGAAGACCGCCATCTCCGCGCTCGAGCTCTGAGCCTCCCCGGCGGCCCAAAACCCACCATGAGCCGTCGCTTCTCCCCGCGCGCGACCTGGCTCCTGCTGTCGCTGGTCTGCGCCGGGTGGGCGCTGCTTCCCGCTGGTTTCCGGTCGCCGCTCCGAAACCGGAATGCCGCGACGACCTGCAGGATGCCGACGGCTACACGGTGCGGTCGGTGATCGTGGACGCCCGCTGGGTGCCGCGGACCCTCGCGCTGCCGATCGCCCCGGGCGACCGGTTCTCCAACGCGAAGGTGCAGGAAGCCATGGAGGCCGTGCGCCGGGCATTGCGCTCGGGCGAAAACGAGGAGTTCGAGCTGCGCAACCTCGGGTCCGCCGGCGTCCTGCACATCACCCGCTGCGTGGCCGTGGTGCCGGGTGATGGCCGCCAGGTGGACATCATCATCCGGCCGCGCTACCTCCGGGTGAGCCTCCTGCGGGTCGGCTCCAACATTCTGCCGATCCCGCGCGCGCCGGTGGCGACGTTTTACGAGCACGTCCCGCGGCCGCTGCTCGCCTTCAACCCCGTTCTAGGCCTGTATCAGGACGACGCTTATGGCGTCGCATCGACCTTCGGCCTCTCGGCAAATCTCCTGGAACTGCCGACGCTGCTCGGCGGGAAAATCGCGGATCCGGCGATAGCCGGGCGCAGGAGGCGCGGCTCGACCTCGTCGCGACCGGCCGCAAGTCGCTGGAGCACGATTTCTACGACGCCAGCGCGCACCTCGCGTTTGCGCGCGAGCGAACCGGCGGCGAGCTGGTCCAGCGGCTCGCGCTGGAAGCCGGCTACGACGGAAAGGAAACGCCGCAGGGTGGCGACACCTTCGCGCGGCAGGCGCTCGCGCTCGGCGGCAGCGTCCGCCTGCAGCCGATGGTGCCCGGCGCCGGCTGGCTGCGCACGCTTTCCCTCGGCGCCCGCTATCGCTGGTCGGACAACCGTTTTTCCCGCGACACAGCCGCCGGGCGGCGCGACGACCACACCGCGGAAAACGCCGGTGAAGCGCGCCTGCTCGGCGAGGGCCGGGTGGCGGGCGGACTTTCTGCGCGCGGGGCTCTGGACGGAACTTGCCGCGCCGCGGGAACGCGCGGGCGCCTACGGCCGGGCGGCGGGGTTGATCGCGTTTGAAAAAGAATTTCTCGTCGCCTCGAATCAGACCGTCGGCGTCGAGGCGATCCTCGGCGGCGGCCGGGCGTGGGGCGCGCCGGGTTACGCGCGGTTTTTCGGCGGCAACACCGACCGGAATTTTCTTTACGACAGCCTCGATTCGCCCGCGATGACGGCGTTTCCCGCCGGGCCGTGGATCCGCAGCTTCGGCGAAGGCCAGGCGCTCGCCCGGCGCCCGGCCGGCCGCGGCGCGGAAGGCGCGACGGCCTACTGGCATCTCAACCTGAACGTCAGCGTCCCGATCCCCGCGCTTTCGCGGCCGCTTGTTCCCGACGAAGAGGTCGCGCCGGGCGTCACGCTGAAGCAGCTTTTGAAAAACAAATCCGGCGATTCCGTCAGCTTTTACGCCGTGCAGCTCGAGCGCGAAGGGCTCTCGCCCGCGGCCGCCCTGGCGAAGGCGCGGGCGACCTACGGCGAGGTGCGGCCCGCCATCGAGTTCATCGCGGATCGCGCGAACATTTACTCCGTGAAGCCGTTGATTTTCTGCGACCTCGCCGGGCTCGACTCGCCGGGCTCCGGCGGCAGCGTGCGCCTCGCGCTCGGCGGCGGGCTGCAGGTCACGATCGTCACAGCCCGGCTGGAAGTGGGTTACCTCCACACCGTCGTCGGGGAGCCCGGCGACCGGCCCGGCAACTTTTTCGCCCGGCTGGTCTTTCAAAACTTGTTTTAAGCCTTTCGATCCTCGCCGACGTCGATGACCCGGGGTGGAGTCCGCAGGAACGAGACAACCCGAAAAAGCAGCCCGCACATTTTATGGCTCAATGGAGAGGCACCGTTGGTCGCGGCTTCCGGCCGCAGGAATTCCGGGAATACGTCGCCACGCTCACGTTCAGCGATTGGCGGCCGCAGTTTGTCGTCGTCCACAACACCTCCGCCCCGCGGCTCTCGCAGTGGCATTCCACGCCCGGCGAGGTGCGCATGCGCAACCTGGAAAATTATTACCGCCACCAGCAATGCTGGTCGGGCGGGCCGCACCTGTTCATCGCCGACGATCTTGATTTGGGTCTTCAATTCGCTCACCTGCCCGGGCGTCCATTCGCCTTCGTGGAACGGCGTCTCCTGGGGCGTCGAAATGGTGGGCGAATACGACGAGGAGCCGTTTCATCCCGCGGTGCGGGAGAACGTCGTGGACGCGCTGGCGGTCCTGCACGCCTGCCGCGGACTCGACCCGGCCACGCTGCGGTTTCACAAGGAGGACCCGCGCACCTCGCACGACTACTGCCCCGGCCGGAACGTGGACAAAGCCGATCTCATCGCCCGCATCCAGGCGCGGCTGGCCGGCGATGCGCCCGGCGAGCATCAGCCGCAGGATAATTACATCCTGCCCGGCGCCCCGGTGGTGCCGCCGTCGCCATGCCCGCCGCCGCCCGGTCGCGGCGAGCGACGAGGTCATCGAGTCGCTGCTCGGCGCCAAACTGCTCGCGGCTGACCCGGCGCTGGACAAGATCGCCACGGCGGGCGGCGTCCTCATCCGCTCCGCGGCGAAGCGAAAGGTCGCGGGAATCGCGGCCATTCAAAAGGCGCTGAACCTCCTGGCCGAAGCGCTCGCGGTGGACCTGGGCAGGGGCGGAAAAAACGCCGGCTACTTCGGGCCGCAAACCGAGAAAGCCATCCGCGTGTTTCAAGCCATCGCCGGCATCGACATCGACGGCCGCGTCGGCCCGCAAACGCTCGCCGCGCTCGATGCCGCGCTGCTCGGCGAGCCGCGGCGCACCCTGGTCCCGGTGCGGCCCGCGACGCCGGTCACGCCGGCGCCGGCGCCGTGCGACGATGCCACCGGCACTGCGGTCGCGGACGTCACCCAGGCCGCCGCCACGCTGGCCGGCGCGGTCGCGGGCGCGGTGGCCGGGGCGGTCACTTCCGTGCTGCAGGATAATAGCGCGGCGACCCTTTGTTGTGGCAGCTACACGGTGCCGCCGGAATGCTGCGGGCTCCTGCGGCACGTCCCTTTTCAGCAGGCGCAGCCGGTGGGCGAAAATTACTGCCGGAAATTCTCCGGTGCCGACGCCGGCAAAGCCGCCGACGACCCGAGCTGCTGCCGCGCGCTGCTGCGCTTCGGCGACGGCACGATCTTTTTCGACGCGAAGATGGCGATCTGCACGGACGGCTCGCCGCGCGGCGACAAGATCGACCGATACGGCCAGACCCAGACCGCGCACACCCTGGCGGACCGCAGCTATTTTGACGCGGAGACGATTCCCTACGTCGTCCTGCCGATGCCGGACAAGCGAACCGGCGAGAATTTTCTCGGGGATCTCGGATTGAAAAAAGGGGATCTCGCCGCCGTCGTTTATCGCGGCCAGGTCTGCGGCGCCATTCTGGCGGAACTCGGGCCGGTGGACAAAATCGGCGAGACCTCGGTGCGCGTGCACGAGCTGCTCCCGGTGCCGAGCCCGTGGAAGAACGCGGCGAAGTCCCGGATCAAGGACGTGAGCGTGCCCGGCGGCGTGCTCTACTTCATTTTCCCGAACACCGCGGCGTTGACGAAAAAGCTCACCGCTGCCAATGCCGCCCGCGAGATCAGCCGGCTCGCGGAAGCGAAGTTCCGGGAGTTCGCCCGGCTTGCTTGATCAGCCAATTTTTTTCTCCGCCATGAAACTGCGCCTCGGCACCTTCAACGTCGAAAACCTCTTCACCCGGCCGCGCGCGATGAGCGAGGCGACGACGGCGGCAAACCGCGAAGTGCTCAACGACATCACGCGGCTTTCCGAGCTGATCGAGCAGCCGGTTTACAGCGACGCCGACAAAGCGGCGATCCGCGCGTTGCTGGAAAAACACAACGTGGAATCCCGGCCCGGCTCCCGGCCGTTTTACGTCAATCAGGTGCGCGGCAAGCTCTACGCAAAGCCGGCGGGCAAACCGATCGAGATCCGGGCTGATGGGCGCGGCGATTGGGACGGCTGGGTGGAGATGGAGCGGGACGAAGTCAGCTCGAAGGCGATCGAGAACACGGCGCGCGTCATCGCCGCGCTGGATGCCGATGTGCTCTGCCTCGTGGAGGTGGAAAGCCGCACGACGCTCCAGCGATTTCTCGACAAAGTCGTGCACCAGGACGGCTTCCTCCCGGCGGCGCGGCGCTACCGGCACAACATGCTCATCGTCGGCAACGACGAGCGCGGCATCAATCTGGCGATCGTCAGCCGCCATCCCATCGCGCGGATGCGCAGCCACATCGACGACCGGGTCGGCAACTCGCGCACCTTTTCGCGCGACTGCCCGGAATACGAGATCCTCCTGCCGGACGGGCGCAGCCTCTGGATGCTGCCGAATCATCTCAAAAGCAAAGGCTACGGCTCGCCGGCCGCGAACAACGCGCGCCGCGAGCGGCAGGCGAAACGGGTGCGCGCGATCCTGGGGGAACGCTTCGATCTCGCGCGCGATCTCGTCGTGGTCGCCGGTGATTTCAACGACACCCCGGGCTCCGCGCCGCTCGCGCCGTTGCTGACCACGCCGCGGCTGAAGGACGCGCTCGACTCCCTGCCGGCGGGCACGGATCGCTGGACGTATCGCGCGCCGAAGCAGCAGATCGATTTTCTGCTGTTGTCCGAGCCGCTGACCCGCGGCCTCACCGGCGTCGGCATCGAGCGGCGCGGCATTTTTCATCCCACCGGTTTCCAGGGGAAATATCCGCATTTCGCCGAGGTCACCTCCGACAAAAATGCGGCCTCGGATCACGCCGCGCTTTGGGCAGACCTGGAGCTGTGAAACGCCGGGCCAGCGCGATAGTTTTTTCGACGCCATGAACCGCCGATTTCCCGCCGTTTTCCTGCTCGGTTTTTTCCTGTCGCTCGCGCTGGTCGCCGGTAACGCCGCCGCGCAGATTCCGAAGCCGTGGGCGCCGCCGCAGAACGACGCGGGCGAAGACGTGCCCGGCGTCTGGCGCGTCCGCAACCAGGGCGTGAAGGCGGGCGCCCGGCCGGAAGACCAGCGCGCCTGCATCGCGGAGCGCGGGAACGAAATCTGGTTCGACATCACGAACCTCCCGGCCTGGCTCGCCGAAGTGCGCGGCAAGGAAAACCGCGGAGTCGCCGGCACCGCCCCCGCCACGCCGCTGACCCGGGACGAAATCTTCCGGCTCAGCCGCGAGCTGGTGCCGTATTTCAACGACATCCCGCTCACCGGCGTCCATCCGGTCAGCATCCGCGAGCACTGGTATCAGGACGAATCCGGCGCCCGGCACCACATGCATTACCTTTGCTTCGCGCTGGCCCGCGATCCCGCGGTGAAAAGCTCGCGCGTCGCCTGGGCGCGGTTGTTGAAAGAGCCGCGGTTTCAACGGCAGATGGATGCGACCGTCGGCTTTGAAAACGGCGAGGTGCTGCGCACCTACGTGCTGCGCGAGGAACCCGAGCCGGAGCGGCAGTTCATCCTGCGCCTGCTGCCGCTGCGCCGGCTGGTCTGGGGACTGGCGATCCTGCTCGGCTCACTGGCCCTGTTCTGGACGCTGGCGCGCTCGACCGACTTGATTCGCGACCCCGATTCCCCGCTGCGGCCGGACGGGCGCCGGCCCTACAGCCTGGCGCGTTCGCAGATGGCGTTCTGGTTTTTCCTGGTGATCGGTTCCTACTTCATTCTTTGGGTGCTCACGGGCGATCTGGACACCCTGAACACTTCCGCGCTGGCCCTCGTGGGGATCAGCGCGACGACCGCGCTCGGCGCCGTGTTTGTCGGCGCGCCGAAAAGCAACGGCCAGCCGCTCCGGTCCAACCGGCCCCCGGTCGATCTGGCGCAACCGCGCGCCGCGATCGTCGCCCAACTCACTGCCCGCCTGGCCGAAGCCCGGGCGGCGCTCACCCGGCTCCAGACCGCGCGCGGCGCGATCAACCAGACGGACGAAAAACATCTCGCGATCAACGCGCGCGAACTCCGGGACGCCGGCGAAGACGTCGAGGCGCTGCAGGCGCAGCTCGGCTACTTCCAGCGGCCCGCGTGGAAAGGCGTGCTCCACGATCTGCTGGCGGAAAACAACCTCATCAGCTTTCACCGCTTCCAGATCTTTGTCTGGACGCTGGTGCTCGGCCTGATGTTTGTCTCCAACGTTTACAACGAGCTCGCCATGCCGGAGTTCAGCGCCACGTTGCTGGGTCTGCTCGGCATCAGCGCCGGCACGTATCTCGGCTTCAAGCTCCCGGCCGCGCAGCCTTCCCCGGCGCCGCAGGTTTGAGCGCAGGAACCCGGTGCTGTGTCATCAGGGGCGCCGCGATGCCGGCGGGGTCGGAGTTGGAGCCGCGGGCGGCGCGGCGCGTTTGCCCGGTTTGTTTGCCGACGCGCCGGGAGCGTTCGCCGCTGGCGGCGCGGCGACCGGCGCCGGCGCGTTCAAAATCACCGGCCGCCAGACCGGTTTGTTCAGCGATCCCTGGCTGCTGTATTCGAAGAGCTTGCTCACCGGGTAGAGCAGCGTGCCGACCGGGCCTTGCGGGGCGACGCGCATGCGGAAGTTCATCGTGTCGTCGGTGAAGCCCAGCCAGCCGCCGCCGAGCATGGAAAAGCCGGTGCCTTTGACGACCAGGTTGCCGTTGTAAATCTTGCCGCCGGAAATCAAGAAATCCGCCGTCGCCTGGTGCGCCACGTTTTTGCCGATGCCGGGCAGGATCTCGTTGAGAATGCCGGAGAGCGGCCCGAAGACCGGGATCGCGAAGACGTTTCCCCGGGTGACTTTCACCGACCCGGCACCGCGCATTTCGCGCGCCTCATCGCTGTGCCCGCTCCAGCGGTAGCTGGCCTCCAGCCGGCCCTGCGATTCGTCATAGTCGAAGAAGAGCTTCGTCAGCTTCTGGAAATCGAGTTCCCGGGCCGTCAGCGTCGCGGTGTAGCGGTGGTCGTTGATCTTGCCGAGGCCCATGTCCACGCTGCCGCCCATCTCGCCGCCGAGAAGTTCGCCGCGCATGTTATCGACCTTCAGCCGATCGTCGGTGAAAACGACCTGGGCGCTGACCTTTGAAAAGTTCAGCTCCTTGCGGATGAACGTGTAGTTCATCCCGGCCGGCGCGCTGGCGTCGATGACCAGCCGGCTGCCTTTCGCACCGGGAAAAAATTGGACGAGGCCGTTGGTCACCGTGCTCGGCGGCTTGAGGAAGCGATACGGCTTGAGGTCGCGCGCCAGGTCGGAGTCGATCCACGGGGCGATCTCGGCGGGCCAGACGTTGGCGCGCAGGTTGTCGATGCGGACTTCGCGGCGGCTGAAGTCGAAGGTGAAACCGTCCGCCGTCGCGCTGCCTTCGTCGCGATCCAGGCGCAGATTTTTGCCGGTGACGATGCCGTTCGCGAGCGCGAGATCGACCTGCATCCGGTTCATCGGAATGCCCCGGAACCGGGTCCGGCCGAGCGCGAGTTTTCCGCTGGCCTGGAGGTCCGAGAGCTTGAAAGGCGCGCTGCCGCCGGGGCCGGTCACTTCCAGCTCGACGCGCGGCGGCTCGGCAAATTGCCATTCGCCCAGGGCATTTCTGCCGCGCGGCGGCAGCAACGGCACGATTGCCTGCAAATCGAGTGGCCCGGAAATGCGGGTCCGCAGCCGGCCGTCGGCGTTGAGCACGTCCAGACGTAGCGGCTGGGGCTGGTTCGGCTTCGTGGTCACGCGCGCGTCGCGCAGGAACCACCGGCCGTCGTGCCAGGAGAAATCGGTTTCCAGCGACTCCAGGGTGGCGCCGCGCCAGACCGTGCGGCCCAGGCCGAGATGGCCGGTGACCTGGAGCTCGGCCAGGCGCGAGGGCGCCACGACGGCGGCGGAGGAGGTGCCGCCGCCGAGCGCGTTCGTCGCCGCCTGCAGCCGCGTGGCGCCCGGGTTGCGGGAGCCGCCGGCGGCGCTGTCGCTGACTCCCCGGCCGGCGCCGCGCGCAGGCGGGCGCGGCCGTCGAGCTGCAGCCGGGGCGGGCCGAGCGAGGCGATGTGGTTTGACCAGTCGGGCAGAGCACCGGGCGGGAGCAGTTCGCGCGCGGCAGCAAGGAGGTCGAGGTCGCTCTCGAGCTTGATTTTCACTTCGCTTTCCGCGTTGCCCGCGACCGCTGGCATGCCGGGGAACAAGCCGGGACGAAACTCGCCCTGCGCCGTCAGCCGGCCGCCGCGGGTATCCGCAAGGTCGGCCTGACGCAGGCGCACGACGCCGGCGGCGTAGTCGGCGTTGAGGTGCAGCTCCGCGAGGCGATACGGCGTCTTGCCGGCGCCCTCGCCGCGGAACTGCAGCTCGCGCCCGCGCAGGTCCGCGCTCAAGCGAAAAGCATCGGGGTCCGCCGAGGTCAGCGGCTTCGCCAGGTCGCCGCTGAAGCGCACTTCCAGCCGGGGCGGATTTTCCCGGTCAAAGCGCAGCCGGTCGAGCGTGCTCAACAGCGCGCGGTTGCGCTCCCGGCGGCGGGCGATGACGTCCGGCGGATCGCGCGGCCGGGTGCGCGGGCGGCTGGCGGCCTGGGCGAGCAGCTCGGGGTGCAGCAGGGTGCCGGTGAGGGAAACCTGGACGCGATGCACCTCGCCCTCGGCCTGGACGAGCTGCACCTGGCCGGGAGAGAACAGGAGCTTGGCGCGCAGCCGGCCGATGCGCAGCTTCGGGCCATCGGGATCGGCGGGATCGAGCGGCAGCTTCAGCTTGGCGTCGCGCAGCTCGATGGCGTTCAGAAAGTTCGCCTTCTTTTGCAACAGCTCGCCGAGATTGACGTCGAGCGCCACCTGACTGATCGCCAGGACGCGGGTGCGCCGGTCATTGAGCAGGTGCAGGCGCACGTCTTCGGCGACCAGGCCCTTGAACGGGTCGAGCGTGATCTTGCCGACCGTGATGTCCAGCCCGCGGCGATGCATCTCGGCGGCGAGCGCCGCGCGCCAGCGCCGGGTAAAACCGCGGTAGCCGGTGAACCACGCGATCCAGAGCAGCGCGCCGAGGACGACCAGGACGATCAGCGTCCGCCGCCAGAAGCGCCTCTGTCGTCCGACGGGCCTCGGGGAAATTTGTTCTCGCGGCGCCTGTTCGTCAGTTTTCAACATACGGCCTAAACACAACGCGCACTCGCTCGCAAGGCGCAGAAACGTTCGAGGGAGTCAATCGTTGTTACGTGAGAGGCACCTGTTTTGCTCCTCTTTCTCTTGTTGAACTGCCTGCCCGTCGTAGCTCGAAGAGGGGCGACGAACGCTCGGGTGCGCAGGAACGAGCCCGATGGGCAGCTTTGGCACTGACGGTTTCAAGCACATGATTTGCTACGCACGGGATCAGGATGAAGCGCCGCTTCCATCACTTTTTTTCCAAGCGTAACAGCGACAACGGGAGGCGCGTGCAAAGTGGCAGCGTCTTGATTCTGGCGCTTTTTGCCGTTGCGATCCTCTCGCTGCTTCTGGCAAGCACGCTTTCGATCTGCCAGAACAAATATCATACGGTTTTTCAAGCGGCGAGCTGGCAGGAAGCCGTTCACGGCGCCGAGGCCGGCGTGGATTTAGCGATGGACGCGCTCAACCGGGGGGAGTGGACTGGCTGGCAAACTGGCAGCAACGGCGGCAATCCTCCTCCGCGCACGCCTCCCTCGACCGGGGCAACCGCAACGGCCGCGACGGGTCCGCCGTCTCCGGGAAGCTACAACTATCGGGTGATGAGCCTCGGCCACAGCGGCGAGGGGAATCAGCAGGTCTCCGCGTTTATCACCATCGATGCGGCCGCCTCGTTGAGCAACGCGCCGGGCGGGCAGTGGCTGCGGATCCGCGCCATCGGGATAACGGATTTGTCCGGGCCGATGCAGGTTTCCAGCGAGTCGAAGGACAGGGCGTTGCGGCGGCTGGACTTTGTCACCAACCGGGACACCGGCGGGACGGTGATCAAGCCCCAGGCGCGACGCTACGTTGAGGCGATCGCCAAACGCAATACGAAGGGTTACGCCATGATGCTGCGCAACGCGATCAAGATGGGCGGCGGCGCCAGCTTCGTTGACAGCTTTGATTCTAGCGATCCCAACAAGTCCACGCTCAGGCTCTATGATCCGCTCAAACGCCAGTCCAACGGTGACATCGCCACGCTTTTCAGCGAAGGCTCGGACCTGAAAAACGCGGCGGTTTACGGGGGCGTTTTCTACAACGGTCCCCCGCCGAAGGGCACCGCTGGGGTGAAGGGCACCGTCAGTTCTGGCTTTAACGCCACGCTGCCCCCGGTGCGCGACCCTGTGGCCGGCTGGGCGCCCACGGCTTCCGTGACCGACATCCTCACAACGACGACCATCATCGGCGGGCCGAAGGGTGCGCCCGCCCGCTACAAGGTGAATTCGATCGATTTGAGAGGGGGGTCGGTATTGAGCGTGCTGCCGCATGCTCCCGGCCAGGAAAGCTATGTCGAGATCTGGGTCACCGGAGACATGCAGACCAGCGGCACGGCTCTCATCGTGCAGGACCCCGGGGTGCATACCATCTACTACGTGGACGGAAACTTGCGTTTCAAAGGAGGGTCGCTGGTGAACAAAAGTAACATCGCCGCCAACATGACCATTCTGGGAGTGGACCCGCCGAAAGGCGGACTCAACAAGTTTGAAGTCACCGGGAACGGCAACTTCATCGGAGTGGTCAACGCGCCAAATTACGACTTCACGATCACGGGCGCTGGCGACTACTGCGGCGCGCTCATCGGCAACTCGATGCTCATCAACAACGAAGCGCAGATTCACTACGACGAGGCGCTCAACAAGACGAGTTCTGCCTACAGCGTGGCGAGCTGGTATGAAGATCTCCGCTGATGTTCCCGCCGAGCTGTTCTCTACTTACGCCCTGGCTGGGGGCGACGCGGTCGAGGCGTCCGTCAACCCGGCGCACGTCTCCGGTCGCTGGCACGTCGGATCGGGGTGCCGGAGCCTTTACGATTTTAGAGGTCGTCGTGGGGATGGCCATCCTGGTGACTTTCCTGGCCGGATTATTCGTCGCCAGTTTCCAAGTGATGGGCTTGCTCAGCGCGCAACGCGAAGCCGTGGCGGCGACCCAGGTGCTCCAGGAACGCACCGAACAAATCCGCGGAGTGACTTACGCCCAGCTGACGGATCCCAGCTATCTGCAAACGGTGCTGTTGGACACGCCGACCAACAGCACGGAGATGCTCAACTCAGCGGTCGAAGTGCTGAAAATATCGATCTACCCACCGGACGGCTCCGCGGCACTCCAGGCGACTCGTCAACAAGGTGTGGTCACCGTCAACTCCACCAACTCAACCCTCGTCAACCGATCCTGCGTGCGGGTCGACGTGCAAATCGTGTGGACGAGCCGGGGCGGCAGAGGCCGGATGCGCGAAGTTTCGACGATTGTCTCCCGAGGAGGGATCAACCTGTGAAGCTCGCAGCCCGGCGCAACGACAAACAGCGCCTCGCCGGCGTGACGCTCGTCGAGATGGTCTTCGCAGCAGCCATCGGGTGCGCTGTTATCGGAGCGTTGCTCGTCGCCCTTTCCGTGCTGCGGCGAAACTACGCCGCCGTGGAAGCCTACGCGGTGGCGGAGGGCAACCAGATGCGGATTTCCGATTATATCGCCTTCGACGTCCGCCGTTCTCTGACGGTGAATGTTGTCAACAACGTGCTGACGATCACGGTGCCCGATTACTACGGCAACGGCGGGGCTGTCCTGAACTCGGCCAGCACGCCGCTTGAGCCCGTCGTGGTCAACGGCAGCGCCGGCTATGATGCCGCGCCGCTCACCATCAAATACTACCAGCAGGGTTCTGTTTTCCAGCGCACGGTGAACGGTGTGGCGACTGCGATCGCCGACGACGTCGCCGACTTCAGCGTCACCGCGCAAGATTTGGGCGACGCAGTGAGTTGCCGGATGACCTTTTCGCCGCGGTTTGCCATGAACCCGTCGGCAGATGCCATCGCCGCCACTTCAGTGTTCATCAAAGTTTACCCGCGCAACGCCAGCGCACGCCAGTAGTTGACCCGGATTATCGCGGGCGCGAGAAGCGAGCCCGCGTAAAAGGGAAAGCATCCCCCGGCGATGGTCGTGACGCGTTTTGCCCTGGCGTCTTCAGCACTGCTCGGATCCGTTCCCGACATCTATGCACCGGAGCAAGGAGTGCCGTTCGCCGAAGGTTTCCAAGGAAAGCCATCGGATGAGGTTGATGGCACCAGGCCGCGGCCCGGCGGCGTGGATAACACGGCCGTGGAAATCTCAGGTCGCCCCATCAAGGAACGCGGGAAATTTCACGACATCTCCGGGGGATTTGATGCAGACGACGCTTGCGGCAGGCATGTGCTTTGCTTAAAACAGAGTTCCGTGATCCAAGCAAACTGCCGGGCACGGTTTACCGCCGCGGATTTCGATTTCGTCGTCCGCACGCTTTCTCAATCCCAGCGCGACCGCGTGTCGCTGGTCGATCTGCTTGCAGGTGAAGACGAGCGCGATCAGGTGCTCGACCACGAAGGGCTCGTTTCAGCCATCCTGTCGCAGAACGGCCAGCTCGCGATTTCGCCGCAATTTTATTTTTACGTCCTCGCCCGCCACGTCCTGCGTCAGGACGGCATCGAGGACCGGCGGCTCTGCGATTACGTCGGCTCCCTGCTCGACCAGTTCTCGCGCACCGCGCGGCTCGCGGCGCCGGGCAGCGGCGCGGAGGCAGCGGCGGAGAGCCCGACGCAGCGCGGCCTGACGTATCTGAGCGATCTCCTGCTCGCGCTCCAGACCGCCAGCGCGGCGCAGACGTTTCTCCTGCGCGCGCACGTCGGCAATTACGCGCTTTTTCTGACCGGCATTTTCCACGAAGCCATCGATCGCCGCAGCCGGCGGCGGGGCGCGCCGGACTGCACGTTTTACGAAGAAGTCGGGCGCACGAATTTCCGCGTGGCGGCAGGTCACGAGGTCGCCCGGCGCTGCGAGCTGAGCGCGATCTTCGATCTGCTGGCCGCGGAGTTCCGGGCGATCCGCCTGGCGCTCAACCGGCTGGCGGATCGCCTGCTGAATCTGGGCGACGACAACAATCCCACGGTCGGCGCCGGGCTGGCGTTGATCGGGCGGGCGTAGCGCAGGCGACGGTGAATTTTCTGATGAGCACAACGACCCCGACGACGACATCGACCACGTTGTTCAGCGAGATCCAGCGCCTCTTCGAGCGCACCTATGCCTCGGTCGGCATCAACCTGGAGGAATGCCTCGTCAGCCGGCGGCGCTGCGGCGAGTTGTCGCGGCTCGCCGGCGCGCAGGCGCGGGAATTGAGCGAGCTGGCGCGCACTTTTCTGCGGCACGCCGACGGCCGGCTGCACGTCGGCATTTATTACTCGAACTGGCTCGTCGAACAGCTCGAGCGCCACGATCCGCGCGCCGGCATTTCGGACGCAAACATCCGGTCGCTCATCGCCTTCGTGGAGGAGATCAACCACGCGCTCCACGCCGCGCTCGCGTTTCAAGGCGGCCTGCGGGAGATCGGCCACGAGGATTTCGCGCGCAACCTCGAGCTGCAGGCCGGCGTGGATACCTATCTCGTGCTGCTTCTGTTTGTGGCGTTCTTCCGCAAGGCGCAAAAGGTCAGCGCCGCGGACCGCCGCTGGCTGCGGTTTCACATGTTTTCGCGTCACGATCCGCAAAGCTATCGCGACCCGAACCTGCGCGGCCGCTATCTGGAAACCACGCAGCTGGCGGCCGATTACACCCGTTATCTCGACACGCTGAACGGCTTGCGCCGGCTCGAAGAAATCCGGTCGTTCCGCGCGCTGCCTTACGAGCAGAAAAAAGCGCGCATCCTCGCGCTGCTCGGGCCCGGCGGGGGCGGCGGCTAGCGCGCCTTTCCGTTTGCGCCCGCGGGCCGCGGTGGGCTTATATTGGCGGCACGATGTTTTCCCTCACCGTCCTGGGCAGCGGCAGCGCGGGCAACTCCGCGCTCGTCACCACGGATCGGTGCCGGCTGCTGGTGGACGGCGGCCTCAGCGCGCGCCAGATCGGGTCGCGCCTCGCCGGGCTCGGCCTCACGCTGGACCAGATCGACGGCGTGCTGCTCACGCACGAGCACGGCGATCACGCCGGCGGGCTGGAAGTGCTCTGCCGCAAGCATCCCGGGCTGCCGATTTTCTGCACCAGCGACACCGCCGAGACGCTGCGCTACCACAGCGGCCCGGAGGGCTGTCTGCGCACGCACAAAAACTGGCGGCTCTTCAGCGCCGGCCGCGAATTCGCCATCGGCGACATCGTGGTCCAGAGCTTTGCAGTGCCGCACGACGCCGTGGACCCGGTCGGCTTTGTCCTGCACAGCGGCCCGGCGGCGCTCGGGTATCTCACCGATCTCGGCCACGCGACAAAACTGGTCATCGAGCGGGTGCGCGAAGTTTCGACGCTGCTCATCGAGTGCAACCACGACACCGCGCTGCTGCAGGCCGACACGAAGCGGCCGTGGTCCGTGAAACAGCGCATCACCAGCCGCCACGGCCACCTTTCGAATGAAGCGGCCGCCAGCGTGGTCGCGCAAATCCTGGCGGCGGGCGGCGGCCGCCTGAAGCGCACGGTGCTCGGGCATCTGTCGCGCGACTGCAACCGCCCGGACCTGGCCATCGCGACGGTGCGCGGCGGCGCCGGGGAGGCCGGGCCGACGCTGGAGATTTTTTGCGCGGGCCAGAAGGAGGTGTCGGCGGCGTTTGTGATCGAAGCCGCCGCGCCGCCGCGGCCGGCGGAAACCGCGAATGATGAGGACGCAAGTGGCAGCGCGCGGGTGGCCGAGGAGCCGCCCAGACTTCAGCTCGATCTTTTCGCCGGCGCGGCCTGAGCCTGCCGCGCCGCGGTTAGCTCGCTATTCCCGCCTTTTTCTTCATGGATACCGCCAGCACGACGCCGACGATTCACACCGAAGTGCAGGTCATGTTTTTCGACACCGACTGCGCGGCGGTCGTGCACAACATCGCCTATCTGCGCTTCATCGAAACGGCCCGCACGCTCCTGGCGGAAGGGCTCGGCATGGACCTGCGCACCATGGCCGCGAGCCAGCAATACCCGGTCGTCGTGCGCACGGAGATTGATTACAAAAAACCGGCCGTGCTCGGCGATCGGCTGCGGGTGGACGGCGTGCTGGAGCGCGTCGAGCGCCTGCGGTTCTGGTGCGCGTTCGACGTGATTCGCCCGTCAGACGACGCGCTGATCTGCCGCGCCCGCCAGATGCTCGTCCTCGTGCAACTTCCCGCCGGTCGGCCGCTGCGGTTGCCGGATGAATGGCTGACCCGCTACGCCCACCTGCGCGACGGCGCGCCGACGGCCGAAGCCGCCGCCAGCCGGATGCACGGCGGCCGGGTCGTCGTTTGAGCCAGAGAGCGCGATCGCGTTTGCATTTCGGCCCGGCCGCGGGCTTCTTCCGGGATGCAATTTCCGTCTGCCTTCCACAAGCAGGATAACGAAGCCGCCGCGCCCGCGCGCACCGTGCCGCTGCGGTCGGAAGTCCCGGCCGCGGACACTTGGGATCTCACGGCGCTCTATCCTGACCCGGCGGCGTGGCAGGTCGACTTCGAGCGGGTGCGCGCGGAGTATCCGCGACTCACGGATTTCAAAGGCACGCTCGGCGGCTCCGCGGAGGCGCTGGCGCGGGCGCTGGAGTTCGACAAAACGCTGAACCTGCGCATCGAACGGCTCTACCATTACGCCGCGCTCCAGGCATCCGAGGACGGGTCGGACGCCGCCTACCTCGCGCGCCAGAGCCAGCTCCAAAATCTGCTGACCCGCATCGAGGAAGCGCGGCGCCTTTTTCACGCCGGAAATCCAGGCGATCGACGACGCAGCCTTCGGGCGAATGCTGGCTGACCCGGCCTTGAGCCAGTGGCGGGTGCGGCTGGAAAAGATCCGCCGGTTCAAGCCGCACGTGCTTTCCGAAGCCGAGGAGCGGCTGCTCGCGCTCGGCTCCGCGGCGCTGCACGGGCACAAGGAAACGTTTTCGCAGCTCACGAACGTGGACATGCAATTCGGCGTCATCACGGACGAGCACGGGGACGAAGTCACGCTGACGCAGAGTTCGTTTTCGTCATTTCTGAACAAGCGCGAGCGCGAGCTGCGGCGCACCGCGTTTCACCAGTTTTACCGCGAGTTTTCCGATCACCGGTTCACGCTGGCTTCGGCGTTGAGCAGCTCGGTCAAAGCCGACGTGTTCCGCGCCCGCGCCCGGAACCATTCCTCCGCGCTCGAAGGGGCGCTCTTCGGCGACCGGATCCCGGTGAGCGTGTATGACAACCTCATCTCGGCGGTGCGCGCAAATCTCGATCCGCTGCACCGTTACTACGACCTGCGCCGGCGCGTGCTCGGGCTCGACGAAATTCATCAATACGACACCTATGTGCCGATCGTCGGCGACATCGAGACGCAGACCTCGTTTGACGACGCGATCACGCTCGTCGTCGCCGCGCTCGCGCCGCTCGGTGGCGAATACACCGCTGCGTTGGAAGAAGGGCTGCGCCGCGGCCGCTGGTGCGACCGTTACGAGACGAAGGGCAAGCGCAGCGGCGCGTTTTCCTACGGCTCCTACGGCAACCCGCCGTTCATCATGATGAACTACAAGGCGGACGTGTTCTCGGACGTTTATACGCTCGCGCACGAAGCCGGCCATTCGATGCACACCTGGTATGCGAATCGCACCCAGCGCTACCAAGATGCCGACTACCCGATCTTCCTCGCGGAGGTGGCTTCGACGTTCAACGAAGAGCTGCTCACGCACCATTTGCTCGAGCGCACGGAGGACAAAAAGATGCGCGCCTACCTGCTCAACCGCCAGCTCGACGACCTGCGCGGCACGCTCTACCGGCAGACGATGTTTGCCGAGTTCGAGAAGATCGTCCACGCCATGGAGGAAGCCGGCGAGGCGCTGACGCTCGACAGCTTCAAGAGCGCGTATCACGAGCTGCTCACCACGTATTTCGGGCCGCTTTTCGCGCTCGACGAGGAGTTGGACATCGAGTGCCTGCGCATCCCGCATTTTTACAACGCGTTCTACGTTTACAAATATTCCACCGGCATCTCGCGCGGCGGTCAGCCTCTCGGAAACCGTGCTCGGCGGCGGCGCCGCGGAAGTCAGCGCGTATCTCGGATTTCTGAAGTCCGGCGGCGCGCAGTATCCGCTGGAAACATTGCAGGCAGCCGGCGTGGACATGAACAGCCCGGCGCCGGTGGAGCGGACGCTGGCGCTGTTCGCCCGGCGCGTCGAGGAACTCGAAGAACTGCTGGCTTGAAGCACGGATCCGACCCGGTGGTCGTGGTCGGCATCGACCTCGCCTGGGGCGAGCGCAACGGCGACGGGCTTTGCCTGATCAAAACCGGCGCGGGCAGCGGTGAATCCGGCACGCCGACCCGGGCGCGGGTCGCGGAATCGGCGCACACGTTTGGCGACGCCGCGCTGCTCGGCTGGCTCGCGGCCGCGGGTGCCGGCGGCGGATCGCGGCTCCGCGCTGCTTTGCCTCGACGCCCCGGTGGTCTGCCCGAACCTCACCGGCAGCCGGCCGGTGGACCGCGCTGGCGCAGCGGCTTTTCGCGCGTTTCCACGCCGGGCCGCATCCCGCAAACGCCGCGCGGTGCGGCCGGGTGCTGCGCGTGGTTGAGCTGCTGCGCGAGCAACTGGGGTTTTCTTTCGGTGGCGGCGCCGGCGCCGATTTGGAGCCGGGGAAAGCGGAGCGCGTCGTGGTGGAAGTGTTTCCGCATCCAGCGATCGTGCGCTGGTTCGAGCTGCCGCGCATCGTCCGCTACAAGCGCAAGCCGGGGCGCAGCGGCGGAGTTTTGCCGCGCCGAGTTCGCGCGGCTGCAAGGATTGTTGCGCGGCTGGCTGGCGAGTCGCTGCCCGGAGCTGGAGAACTCGGACGCGCTGACTGCGCTGCTTTCCGCGCCGCTCGACAAACCGGCCGAGGACCGGCTCGACGCGCTGGTTTGCGCGCTGGTCGGCTACCAGCACTGGCGCTCGGCGGGCCGGGAAACGGAAACGATCGGCGACCGCGAAACCGGCTTCATCCTGTTGCCGAGAGCAGCAACTGCCCTCGGCGTCACCGGACCGGCGTGACCGCGCGCGGCCGGAGCTGGATGAGCGCGCTGGCCACCGTGATCAAGCCGCCGCCAAGGAAGATGCGGGCGGTGAGATGTTCGTTGGCATAATCGATGCCCGTCCACGCGGCGAGCAGGCCCGGCAGAAAGAGCGCGATGAGCGCGGTGAAAACCGGCTCGGCGCAATAGATCAGCCCGGCCTCGGTCGCCTCGATTTCGCGCTGCCAATGGTTCATCAGCGTGAAGGTGCAGACCGTGCAAAGCAGCGTCAGCGAAACGAGCATCGCCAGAATCGCCGACGATCCGGCAAAAGCGGCGGCGATTTCCGCGGGTCCGCGTGAGGTTGCCAGCAGCACCGGCAGATTCAATCCCGCCACCGTGGCGAACATGACGACAGAAGTCGGGCCGGTCCGGTTCTTTTGAAAAATCGGACGTTCCAGCCAGAAGATTTGCGCGGCGAAAAAGAACGATGCCAGCACGTTCTCCAACTCGCCTCGTCCGAGCCGGAAACTCACGGAAATCGAAGTCCGCCAGGATCGCCATGCCGACCGTCACCAGCCCGACGCTGACGATGACGAGTCCGGGCGGAAACCGCCGGCGTTGCAGCGCGACGATGACCGGAATGATGACGACGTAGCACGAAGTCAAAAACGCCGCCGTGGACGCGCTCGTGTAGTTCAAGCCGTCGATCTGAAGCAGCATGCCGCTGGCGCAGAAAAAGCCGAGCATCACCCCCTGCGAAACTTCGCGCCGCCGAAACCCGTCGCCCAGCGCCCGCAGCGACAACAGCGCGAGCAGCGCGGCCGCCACGCCGAAACGAAAAACCAAGGTCGAAGCGGTGAGAAACCAGGTGCTGGCGCCGGCTGGCAACGCCTGGATCTGCGCGGCGGCGACCGCCTTGGCCAGAGGAAAGCTCATCCCCCAAAGCGAGGTGGTGAGCAGCAGAAAAATCATCGCGCGCCGTCGGCGGGAAGGCGGAATCGCGGCGGGCGTGTGGTGCAGCGGCGCGGTTTCCGACACCACGACCGGCTGGAGCGGCCGGCGGGGGGAGGATGGTGCCGGGGATGCGGCGACGGACGGGCGATCGCCACGAAAAGTTGACATAGCAGGCGGCAGGGCCGGCACGGTAGCGGTGCCCCCGGGGACTGGCAAGCGGCTGGGCGGCAGCAGCCCAGGTCTCCTGGCCGTTTCTTCAGGCGGCGCGAGCCTTTTCACCCTGGGAACCGAGGCGGATTCTCGTTGCTATTCCGCCCGGAGTGCGGTCTAGTGCGGGCGGTTTGTCCTCTGTCCAGGATCGGCCGCTGCCAGGCTCCGTCGTAAAGCCTGGCTAATGCTCAGTAGTCCGTTCGCGAGCACCATTTCTGCTCAGTCTTACCCGATCTCCTTCTTCCCACAGCCAGCTCTCAATCCATGATCTTTCGCCGTATCCCCATCGAACGCGTCAATTGGACGACCAGCATTTTCCTCATCGGCACCTTTGTGCTGACGCTCACCGCGGTGCCGCTTTACCTCTGGAAATTCGGCATCGACTGGTTCCAGATCGCGCTGTTCGTCTTCATGGCATTTGCGACCGGCATGAGCATCACGCTCGGCTACCACCGGCTGTTTTCGCACATCACCTTCCAGGCCGCCTGGCCGGTGCGGCTTTTCACGCTGCTCTTCGGGGCGGCGGCGTTTGAGAACTCGGCGTTGATGTGGTGCAGCGAGCATCGGCATCACCACAAGCACGTGGATCATGACGAGCTCGATCCCTACGCGATCTCGAAGGGCTTCTTCTGGGCGCACATCGGCTGGCTGCTGTTCAAGCTCGATTCCGACGAGCCGTATGACAACGTCGGCGACCTGGAGAAGGACCGCCTCGTGGTCTGGCAGGACAAATACGTGCAGTGGATCGCCGTGGTGGTGAGCTTTGTTTTCCCGGCGATCGCTCGGTTTTCTCTGGAACGGCTGGAGCGGTGCGCTGGGCGCCTTCCTCATCGCTGGTGTCGCCCGCGTGGTGACCGTGCAGCACTGCACCTTTTTCATCAACTCGGCCTGCCACACTTCGGCAACCGGCCGTATTCCGTGAAGCTGCAGCGCGCGTGACTCCTGGTTCATGGCGCTCTTCACCTTTGGCGAGGGGTATCACAACTACCACCACGAGTTTCAATACGACTACCGCAACGGCGTGAAGCCCTGGCAGTGGGATCCGACGAAATGGGCGATCTGGCTGCTCGAGCAAGCTCGGCCTCGTGCGCAGCCTGCGCCGCGTGCCGAACGAGAAAATCCTCCTCGCCCAGCTCGCCGAAACGCAGCGGCAGATCGAGGCAAAGCTCGCCGCGGCGAATGCGACCACGCTTTCCGAATCCGCCCAGGCGCTCGTGCACGCGGCCGCCGAGTATCTGCACGATCTCAACAACCGCTGGGCTGAGCTGAAGCGTCTCGCGGTGAAGCGCACCGAGGAAACCCTCGAAAGCTCGCGCGAAGCCTTGGCGGAATTGCAGGCGGAACTGAAGGTGCGCGCTCGCGCACCTCAAGTCCATACGGATGATCGAGGCGACGTTCTAAGCGATCCGCTCCGACTCGTTCCGAAACCAAACGAAACGGGACGGTCTTCGCGCGCCGGACACAACGGCGCGCGGGACCGTCCCTTCTTTTTTCCGCGCGAACTGCTGAGCCACTTTTACACTGCACCGGCGGTCGCCGGCTGGAGCAGCAGGTCGTCGAGCGCCGACTGGATGCGCGCGCGGGCCTGCAGCCCGTTGCGCCAGCGCGCCGGGATCGCCGCTTCGCCGAGTGCGGCGCCGAGAATCGCGCCGAGTGGGCCGCCACGGTGGCAGTTGTCGCCGCCGAGGTTCGTGTTGGCGATCAGGCCGGCTTCGAAGTTGTCCGCGTATTTGAGCGCGAGATATAGCGTGGCCGGGAAGGCATCCTCCAGATAGCAGGCGATGCTGAGCTTCTCGCCGACCACCGCTTCGTCGGGCAGCGCCAGCCAGCGCTCAAGCGGGTGATCGCAGAGCCAGGCAACCCGCTGACCTCCGGCCACGGTCGTCAGGCGATGGATTTCCTGGCGCAGATCCGCGCCGCCGAAAAGCCCGACCAGTAGCTCGACGTAGCATTCCGCCGCCTGCCGGACGACGCGGCCGGCGTGCGTGATCTGCAGATGCTCGACCGCGTGCTGCTTTGCCGCCGACAGATCATGGCGATACGCCGCCGCGATGGCGGCCAGCCCGGCGAGCCCGCCGATGTGGATGTCCTCGCGGGCGCATTTTTCCGGCGGAAATCCCCGGGCGTAACGGGTGAAAAAGTTGCGGTGACATTCCTCGACATACGTGTCGCGATGCCGTCCCGGCGTCAGCATGAAATCGAGATAAAAATCGATCGCTTCCTCGTGCTGATACCGGCCGCCGTTTTCCGCCAGCAGCTCCAGCAGCCCCTGGGCGAGCTGGAAATTCAGGGTGTTTTCGCCGGCGGCAAGCGCACGGTGATAATGCACGCCCGGCACGCCCCAGAACCGCGCCTGATCGTGGAGGATGTCACCTTTCTCGTTCAGCGCCTCATACTGCGACCGCCAGAGAATGCTGTCGCTGTGCGGCGACTTCGGCGCGACAAAATCCATCACCCGACCGTAGTCGCGCGCGAGTGCGGCGCGGTTGTAATACCAATGCACCGGCATTGCCAGCGCGTCGCCGGCAAACTGGCCCCAGAGCGCGCCGCGAACCCGCGCCTCCGGTGTGGGAGTCAATTTCATGTGTTG
The DNA here is from genome assembly GCA_963762725.1 of uncultured Verrucomicrobiae bacterium. Taxonomy (GTDB): domain Bacteria; phylum Verrucomicrobiota; class Verrucomicrobiia; order Chthoniobacterales; family SZAS-18; genus JAFAXH01. The sequence goes on from CAVXLY010000002.1 coordinate 122,689, forward strand.
TCCGCAGATTAACACAGATTGACGCGGATTTTCCGTCGGAAGGAGCAAAGACGGGTCACGTCTTCAGCTTCCTTCCGAAAAAATCTCTGCGGAAATCTGCGCAATCTGCGGACAAAGAACGCTCCCGTCCGCTTTCAAGCCCGCGCCGCTTTGTTTTTCAACTCCAGCTTGCGGTAAAGCGTCGCCATGCTGATGCCCAGCATGGAGGCCGTCTTTTCGCGCGAGCCGTTGTTGAAGCGCAGGGTCTGCTCGATGTAAGCGCGCTCTTCGCTCTGGATGAATTCGTCCAGACGCTGGCCGATCGGCATCTCGATGATGTTGTCGCGGCTTGCCCCCGCGCTGCGGCCCTGCACCGCGGGCGGCATGTCGGAAACCTTGATCAGGCTTTCCTCGCAAAGCGCACAGGCGCGCTCGATCGCATTTTCGAGTTCGCGCACGTTGCCCGGCCAGTTGTAGCGCTGCAGGATTTCGATCGCTTCCGGCTCGATCTTCTTCGGCTCGATGCCGTATTGCGCGGCGTTTTTCTGCAGAAAATGCTGCACGAGGAGCGGGATGTCCTCGGGTCGCTCGCGCAGCGCCGGCAGGTCCATCGGGATGACGGCGAGCCGGTAAAACAAATCTTCGCGGAATGCGCCGCTCTTCATCTTGTCGTTGAGCTGCTTCGTTGCTGGCGGCGACGACGCGCACTTCACCGGCACCGTCTTCGTGTCGCCGACGCGCCGGATCATGCGTTCCTGCAGGACGCGCAGCAGCTTCGTCTGAAGCGAGAGCGCCATCGAGTTCACCTCGTCGAGAAAAATCGTGCCGCCTTCCGACTCTTCGAAAAGCCCGGCTTTATCCTGAAACGCGCCGGTGAAAGCGCCTTTCTTGTGACCGAACAACTCGCTTTCCAGCAGATTTTCCGGCAGCGCCGAGCAGTTCATCGCGATGAACGGATTGCTCTGGCGGCGGCTATTGAAATGTAACGCGCGGGCGACAAGCTCCTTGCCGGTGCCGCTCTCACCCTGGATGAGAATCGTGCTGTCCGTATCGGCTACCTTGTTGATCAGCCCATAGATTTCCTGCATCGGACGGCTGGTGCCGATGATGTTCTCAAACTTGTATTTGTTGCGGACCTCCTTTTTGAGCATCGTGTTCTCTCGCGCCAAGTGCTGATGCTCAAGCGCGCGCTGAATCGTGAACTTCAGCTCGTCGATCTTAAACGGCTTGGTGACAAAATCATACGCGCCGAGCTTCATCGCCTCGACGGCCTTTTCAACAGAGGCGTAGGCCGTGATGAGAATGACCGCGGTCTGCGGCAGGGAGCGACGGACATATTCGAGCACGTCGAAGCCGGTCACTTTCTCCATTTTGATATCGGCGATCACCACTTGGGGATTGATGCCGGATAGTTCTTCCATCGCCCGTTCGGCCGAGTTGAAGGGGTGGACTTGATGTCCATTCTCTCGGCAGAGAGTCGAAATCACTTCGACCATCGCGGGTTCATCATCGATCACGACAATTCTAGGCATAAATAAATTTTTCTGGGGAATGATTCGATAGCTGCGGGAGAAATACTTTCAAAATTGAGAAACTCCAAGAACTTTCTGGAGAATTCTCGCGGCTGGCCGGAAAAATCGCGTGCCAACTTCCCAATCCTGCGACCTCCTCAGCGGCCGGGGTTTCCGGCGACCAACATCCAATCCACAGAAGCATGGTGGGAAACGATTTTTTCGCAAAGCGTCTCCTCCGACGCGGTCGCGCTATTCTCATCGTCATCGGGCAAAGCGATCAGATCCGCGCAGGCTCCGGGTTGAATGCAGCCCAGGCGACCGGTCTGCCCCAGAGCGCGAGCGGGATTGAGCGTCACGGTTTTCAGCAACTCAAGCGCGTTGAGATCGGCGCCGGCTTCGGCGGCAAAGGCGCGCATTTCGTCAAAGAGGCTGAGGCTCGGGCTGCTGGCGAGGCTGTCGGTGCCGAGACAAAGATTGATCGCGCTCTCGTGCCGAAGTCTTTCGGTCAAAAAGGGCGGGTGCCCGAAATAGCGGTGACTCTGCGGGCAGTGGACGACGTTGAGCCCATGCAGCGGCGCGCCGGGCGCCAGGAGGGCGAAATCGCGCGGGCCGAGCGTATTCAAATGCACCGCGAGGCATTCCGGCCCCAGCGCGCCGCCGGCAGTCAGGGTTTCGAGCGCCGAGCGGCCCTGGCCGCAGTCGTCCATCGGCCGGCCCAGGGTCGCGAGAAAATCGTGCAGCGGGCCGCGGGCGTCGCGAAACATGGCCTCTTCGTCGCGCGACTCGGCCAGGTGCGTCGTCCAGGGGATCCCTCGCCGGCAGGCCACCTCGCGGGTGGCTCGGTAGAGGTCTGCCGAAGCCGTGTAAGGCGCGTGCGGGCTCAGGCCGAAACCGCCGAGCCAGCTCGGATGCGTGGAAAAGAATTTCTGCGTCATGGCGGCTATGGCTTCGACCTCCACGGGTTCGCGCAGATCCATCATCTCCAGGCACCACCAGGTGCGCAGCGGCGGCGGCTGCGGCAGTCGCGAGAGCAGGGCGGGAAAGGATTCGACGTTGACCAGCGTCGTCGTGCCGAAGCGGCGCGCTTCCGCGAAGCCGGCGGCGATGGCGCGGAGAAAATCGGCGTCGCTGGAGGCGCGCTTGAGGGCGTTGATGCGGCCGACCCAGGTGGCAAACGAATCGTCCGGCTCGATGGCACCGCGCATCAGGGAATAATCGAGATGGCAATGGGCGTTGATGAGTCCGGGCAGCACGATTTGCTCGCCGAGATCCGTGACCGGCTCGCCACCGAAGTCCCGCCGCACTTCCGCCCAACTCCCGACCGCCGCGATCGTATCGCCGCGCACCACCAGGGCGGCGTTCGCCACCGGCGGGCCGGACATCGGCAGCAGCGTGCGGCAGCGGTAAAGCATGCGAAGCCGGGTAAAGCGGCGGCCGTGGCTATCCCGGCGCCGGCGCGCTTTTGATCACGGTGCGCGCCTCGGCGACGAGGAGGTTGCACGCTTCCTGGCAGAGCAGCGGCAGGACGCCCGGCTCGCCCCGGCCGGTCTGGTCATGCGCAGGATCGAATTTCTCCGGCGGAAGCTGCGTGGACGCCGGGGTGCCGGCGTCATCCCGCGGCCAAAGAATGGTCCGCAGGCAGCCGCCATCCGACCGGCAAAAGCGGCCGATGAGCGCGTCGGCTTGTTCGTCCGAAAGCTTTTGCGTGATGCGATACATCCCGGTCTGCCGGCCCAGGGTGCGGCGCAGCGGCGTCACCTCGAGCCGCTTTTCCTGCCGGGCGACCCAGGCGCCGAACCGCGCGGGGTAAATGCCTTCCAGCGCGAGGCGCAACGCCGGGATGCGGCTGAGCACAAGCCGCCAGCCGTGGCGCAGGTTCGGCGCGGTTTTCAGCGGGCGGTAGTTGCCGGAGTCGTCATGAAGCGCCAGCGCCGGGGCTTCCTCGGGATCCTGGTGCAGCGTCAGGCTTTCCGGCGCCGCGTCGCGGTCCTCGTAATGCCGCAACTCAAAGCCGCCATGCTCCGGCGCCGGGAGAAAGGCCAGTTGCCCGATGCGCCGGCCGCCGGCGGCAAGCCAGTCGGCCAGGGCGCGATCCAGCTTGGAAAGATCCGGCGACATATTTCATCCGAGCGCCGCGACGGCGGCAAGGGCGGGAGCCGGCGCGTGTGCCGCGTCGGCATGCTCCGCGTCAAACGCTTCCGCTTGTTCCACGATGATCTCCGCAAACCGCGGCTCCGTGCCGATGGCGCTGGCGTAATAGAGCGCGCGGCCATGCATCCGGCGCGGATTCTGGCTGAAGACCTCGCCCTGGCGCAGCCGCGCGCTGGCGGCCGCGGTCGGCTCCGTTTCGATGCCGAGCAGCACCGGGATGTCCTGGTAGGAATGCAGCCCGTCCGAGATGAAAAACGGGACGACGACGACGTTCGGCGTGTCGGTCAGCGTTGCCCAGTCCGCGATGAGCGGCGCCTCCTCCATGTAAGTGCTCAGCACCGCCGCGTAGCGCCCGAGCGCGCTGATGGCGGCGACCTGCTGCTTGGCGGCGACGGCACTGTTGTCATTCAGCCCGGTGCCGTGGCCGACGATGAGCAGGCTCGTCTCCGCTTCCGGCACGCCGGGAGCCACTTCGCGGGCGCGCTGGAGCAGCAACTCCGTCATCGCGGCGTGGTTGCCGACCGGCGGGCAATATTTCCACACCTGCCCGGTGTCCGGCCGCGTGGTGACCGGGCCGTCGAGCCCGAGCTCGCGCGGGATCACGGTCTGCGTGAAGTAGCCTTCGCTGATGAAATTCGGCACGACGTAGACCTCGCGGATCGCCGGGTCGGCGAAGAGCAGCGTGGCGTCGCGAAAGCTCGGCTCTTCTTTCCAGAAAACGCAGCCCACCTCGGCAAAAATCCCGCGCCGCCGGATGGCCGTCGCGTGGACCAGGCTGGGCGCGCTGGAATCCGGATTGACCGTCGAGCCATGGCCGACGATGAGCAGGGCGGCGTGCGGTTTGGCGGGCATGAGAGGAAATAAACCACAGCGCCGGTGGAGCGCACGCGGAAGATACGGCGCACCCGGGAAAATCGGCGCACCGGGGCCGGAAATTTATTTCTCTGGGCGCTCCTGCGGCAGCCGTGGTAAAACCGGGCCGATCTTGCACCCGGGGACGCGTTCGCTACATTAGAGCGTCATGCAATTCCGCACCTATCGGAACACCGATCTGACCGTCAGCACCGTGGGCTTCGGCCTGTGGACGATCTCGACGGGCTGGTGGGGAAATTACACGGAAGCCGAGGCGATCGCGCTGATGCACAAGGCGCTCGACCTGGGCGTCACGCTCTTCGACGCGGCCGACACCTACGGCAACGGCTTGAGCGAGGAACTCATCGCGAAAGCGTTCCCGAAAAACCGCGACGAAATCGTCATCGCCACGAAGATCGGCTACGACGTGGCCAACTTCGGCAACGACGAACGCCGCGGCCAGCGCGCCATCCCGCACGACTTCTCGCCGGCCGCCCTGGTGCGCGCCACGGATGCCGCGCTCAAGCGCCTGAAGACCGATCGCATTGACCTGATGCAGCTGCACAACGTCGAGATGCCGCAGGTCGAGGACGACGCGCCGTGGGAGACGCTGGAGCAGTTGAAAAAAGCCGGCAAGATCCGCCACTACGGCTTTGCGCTCGGCCCCGCGATCGGCTGGCTCTACGAAGGCAAGCGAGCGATCGAGAAGCGGAACGTGGCGAGCGTGCAGCACATCTACAACCTGCTCGAGCAACATCCCGGTGCCACGCTGCACGACACCGCGCGGGCCACCGGCAAGGACACGATGTTCCTCGTCCGCGTGCCCCATTCCAGCGGGATGCTGGAAGGCAAATACACCGTGGACACCGAATTTGCGGAAAACGATCACCGTCGCCACCGCCCGCGGAGCTGGCTGCTCAACGGCATTCAGAAAGTGGACAAACTGCGCTTCCTCGAAGGCAGCGACCGCACGCTCGGCCAGGCCGCGCTGCAGTGGCTGCTCGCCGATGATCGCGTGGCCTCGACGCTGCCCAACATCTACGACGAAGCGCAGTTGCGCGAGTTCGCGACCGCGCCGGAAGCCCCGGCCCTGTCGAGCGACGAACTGGCCCGGATCGCCGCGCTTTACGCCGAGAACTTCGGGGTCACGGAAGACCCGATGAAATACAAAGGCACGATGGAAGCGCCGCGATCGGAGGATGAAACCGCCGCGGCAGCCGAATCAGAGAAGAACGGCTCGTCCGAGCCTGCCCGTGCAGGTCGCCGCGAGCCCGCCGCCGCTGCTGCTGCTGTCCGCTGAACGGGCTTGTGCCCGGGTGGCGCGGCAGGGGTGGAAGAGAGAGTGCAGAAGTTGCTCAAACCCAATTTTCCGAACCAAAACTATGAGCCTAGACCTTACCGAAATGCTCAACGACTGGCCGCATGAACCCGGCCAGATCAAAGTGCGCAAGATCGTCGGTCAGACCGGCGTCGAAAAGATCCAGCTCCGGCTCGATCTCGGCCTCATCCAGATGGAAATCAGCGGCCGGCCCGACGGCATTCGCCCGAAGGGCTGCGAGTCCTTGCTCGCGTATCATCGCAACCGCGCTCGCGCCGCCGAGCGCCAGGGCAAGGAATACACGCTTTCGCCCGACGACTGCAACGACCTCCAGGCCGAGGGCGTGCAGTATTACCATCGTTATCTGAGCCTGTTTCAGCTCGACGATTATCTCGGCGTGGTGCGCGACACCCAGCGCAACCTCGATCTGTTCGCCTTTGTGCGCGATCACACCGACCGCGAGGAGATCGCCTGGGCGTTCGAGCAATTCGTCCCCTACGTGACGATGATGAATACGCGCGCCAAAGCCGCGATCGAGCTGGAAAAGAAGAAGCTCGACGCCGCGTTGAAACTCATCGACCGCGGTCGCGACTCGATCACCGAGTTCTACCGCGATCACGAGCAGGAAGAGATGATCGAAAAGAGCGCCGAGCTCGGCTTTCTCAACGAATGGAGCGATCAGCTCCGCGCCAAGCGGCCGATGACGAAGCTGGAAAAGCTCCAGCGCGAAATGGACAAAGCCATCGCCATCGAAGCCTACGAAAAAGCGGCCGAGTTGCGCGACGCCATCAAGGCGCTGGCCTCCGCGCCGTCGCGCCGCTCAAAGGCATCGAGCAAGTCGTAGAAAAGCACGCGAGGGACAGGCGACGGTGAGGAAAGCGAGCGCGCGGCTGAAGACGAAGCGCGCGCCCGTGCCCGTTCCTCCGCTCCTGTCCTCGCGCTTTCGCAGCGCCCGTTCGCGTCCGTCTCCGTCGTTCATGAACCCGAAAATTATCTCCGCCAAGGAACGCTTTGCGCGCAAGCTGGCCGGCAAGGAGCGGCCGGCGGTGCGCTCGACCGATCGCCTTCCGCCGGGGCAGCATCTCACCGGCGGATTTCCCGTGCTCGACCTCGGCATCCAGCCGGAAATCCCGCTGGAGCGCTGGAAGCTGGAAATCAAAGGCGCGGTGGAAAATCCGGTCACGCTCGATTGGGAAGGATTTCACGGGTTGCCGCAGTTCGAAGACGTCAGCGATTTCCACTGCGTGACGACCTGGAGCAAATACGACTGCCGCTGGAACGGCGTCGCGTTCTTCACCCTGCTTGATCTCGTCAAGCCGAAGCCGGAAGCGAAGTTCGTTTATTTCACCAGTTACGACGGCTATTCGACGAACACGTCGCTCGAGCATTGCCTGGATGACGACGTCCTCGTCGCCACGCAGTTCGACGGCAAACCGATCCCGAAAGAGCACGGCGGCCCGGCGCGCGTGATCATCCCGAAGCTCTACGCCTGGAAGGGCGCGAAGTTTGTCCGCACGATCGAGTTTCGCGCGGAGGACAAGCTCGGCTTCTGGGAAGTGCGCGGCTACAGCAACACCGCCGATCCCTGGACGGAAGATCGGTTTTCCTGACGCATTTTTTGTTGCCATCGCTGCTGCGTTTTTGGCAGTGTGCGCGGCTCAATGAACCGGACGTTATTCCCTCCTTTTTCGTTGCTCATTTCCTTCGGCTTGTTCCTCGTCACCGGCGGCTCTGCTGCCCGCGCCCAAGTCGTTTACAACGGGCACATTTATCAACTCACAAGCTCAGCCACGGGCTGGACGGCTGCCGAAGCGGCCGCGGTGACGCTGGGCGGCCACCTCGTCACGATCGACGACCCCAGCGAGCAGGCGTTCATCACGAGCACGTTCTCGCTGAACACCAACAAACCGCTCTGGATCGGCTTCACGGATCAAACTTCGGAAGGCACGTTTCAGTGGTCGAGCGGTGCGCCGGTCACGTTTACCAACTGGCAGGCAGGCGAACCGAATAATGTCGGCGGCAATGAAAATTATGCCGTGGTGAACTGGTTCTTCGCCACTGGTGGCACCAACCGGGACACTTGGAATGACGTGCCGGAGGCCGGTTCATTCGGCTACGGCGGGACGAGCGACGGGCCTTATCAAGGCATCGTTGAGATCGTTCCCGAACCCAGCAGTTATGCCCTGCTCGGAGCCGGGTTGATCGGCCTGCTGGGCTTGTTGAAGCGGCGGCCGAGATCAGCGTAGATTCGCCGTGATGCAAACCGACGCGCTGAGTCCGCCACTGCTCAGCGTCAAGGACCTGTCGATCAGCTTCGTCAGTCGGGAAGCGGCGGCTCGCGCGGTCAGCAATGTGAGTTTTCAAATCCACGGCGGCGAGACGCTCGCGGTCGTCGGCGAGAGCGGCAGCGGGAAAAGCGTGACGGCGCTCGCGTTGACGCGGCTGCTGCCGACGCCGCCCGCGCGCTACGACGGCGGCGAGATTTTGCTCGAAGGCCGCGATCTGTTGAAGCTGCCCGAGCGCGACCTGCGCGCGGTGCGCGGCGGGAAGATCGCCTACATTTTCCAGGATCCCGCGACGTCGCTGAACCCGGTTTTCAGCGTGCGCCGGCAGATCGCCGAGACACTCGCGTTGCATCGGCCGGACATCGCGCGGAACGCCCGCGCGCAGGACGCGGAAATCATCCGCCTGCTGGAGGAAGTCGGCATCGCCGAGCCGGAAAAACGGCTGCATGCCTATCCCCACGAACTCTCCGGCGGCATGGCACAGCGCGTCATGATCGCGATGGCGCTCGCCTGCCGGCCGAGCCTGCTGGTCGCGGACGAACCGACCACGGCGCTCGACGTGACCATCCAGCGCCAGATCCTCGCGCTGCTCCGCGATCTGAAAGCACGGCGCGGCATGAGCATTCTGCTCATCACGCACAATTTCGGCATCCTTGGCGGCATCGCCGACCGGGTCGCCGTGATGTTTCGCGGTCGGCTGGTCGAGGAGGGAAGGACGGAGGACGTGCTGCGGGCTCCGCAACATCCCTACACCCGCGCGCTCATCGCCTGCGTGCCGCAGCTCGGGGTCAAGCGCCGCCGCTTGCAGACGATTGATTACGCCACGCTGCCGGCGGATTGAGGCACGCGCCTCAGGCCGGCTTGCCGATGCCCTGCGCCTCTTCCCACTCGAGCCGCGGCGCGTCGCCCCAGAGGTCTTCGAGCGCGTAGTAGGCGCGCTTGTCCGCGTGGAAAATGTGCACGAGCACGCCGCCGTAGTCGATGACGACCCATTGGCTCACCGGGAAACCGTCCACCGCGTTCGGCCGGGCGCCTTCTTCCTGCTCGCGGACCTGTTTCTCGACCTCGCCGGCGATCGCCTTGAGGTGCGGCTCGCTGGTGCCCGAGCAGACCACGAAAAAGTCGGTGAACGTGGAAATACCGCGCAGATCGAGCACAACGACATTCTCGGCTTTGCGGTCGGCGGCCACCTGGGCGCACCGTTTGGCTAGGGTTTCGTCAGTGATGGCAGACTCCTTTGGGTATCAGTGGCTGAACAATTTTCCGATTCGGGGTCCGCGGCGTCGCCGGGCGTATTTCCTTGCGCCGCCATCGGTTCTGGCGCCGCGCGGTAAAGCCGCCGGTCCGTGATGATCGCCGCCACGGTCTCTGGCACGAGATAACGGATGGAGCGGCCCGCCGCAACCCGGTTTCTGATTTCCGTCGCCGAGACATCAATCCGGCGGGAGGCCACGGTGAGCAGTCCCTCCGTCGCGTCGCCGTCGCGTTGGAAGACGGCGAAACGCGTGAGCGATGCGCAATTCGTCGATGTCCCGCCACGTCGGCAGATCCGCGATGTTGTCCGCGCCAAGGAGATAAACCAGCCCGGCTTCCGGCCAGCGCGCGTGGAATTCCCGCACGGTATCGATGGAAAACGACGGCCCCGCGCGCCGCAGCTCGCAATCGTCCACGCCAAAGCGCGGCTCGCCGGCGATCGCGGCGCGCAGCATCGCCAGCCGGGCGTCCGCCGGCGCCGCGGGACCGCCGCGGGCGAGCTTGTGCGGATTGATCGCGGCGGGCACGAAGATCAACCGCGTCAGACCGAGCTGCTCGACGGCGTCGCGCGCCAGGATCAGATGCCCGTGATGGACAGGATCAAACGTGCCGCCAAGAATGCCGATCGTTTCCACCGGGAAATCAGTAGAGCAGATACGGCGTCCGGTCGCGCCGGAATCGCGCCACGTTTCCGGCCCAGCCGGCGATGATGCGTTCCGCCGGTGTGCCGCTCTCGATCTGGTTTTGAAACGACCGGCTGCCGTAGATCTTCGAGAGCAACTGGTCGGGATCGGCGTTGGCCTTGCGGAAAAGCCGCGCGCTGCCGCCGGCCCGGGCGAGCTCGCTGGCGATGTGCACGTTCACCGCCGTGAGATCGGCGCCGGCCCCGGGGTCCACGGAAATGCTGGTGCCCGCGACGCCTGACCCGCGCCAGGGTGTGAAGCGGACGCCGGCCAGCCCGAGCGCGCGCAGCCGCGCCGTGAACGCCTCGGCGTCGAGATAGCTCGCGCCGACGCGCTGAAACGGGACATCCGTGCCGATGCCGAGATCGAGCCCGCCGAGGTTGCCGACGATGCCGGTGGCCGCGTAATAGAGCGGGCTGTCGCCGCGCGGAATGTTCGGCGACGAGCGGATCCAGCGCAGGCCGGTGTCGCGCCAGGTCATGCCGCGGTTCCAGCCGCGCATCGGCACGACGGTCAGCCGGCACGGCGCGGCCGTCCAGCGGCTGGCGTTGATCATTTTCGCCAGCTCACCGGCCGTCATCCCGTGGACGTAGGGCACCGGGAACTGGCCGACAAAGGAGATCCACTGCGACTCCACGCCCGGACCCTCGACCCGCTGACCTCCCAGTGGGTTGGGCCGGTCGAGCACGATGAACTCGATGCCGGCCTCGCCGCAGGCTTCCATGCAGCGGGCCATCGTCGAAAGGTAGGTGTAGGAACGGCAGCCGACGTCCTGGAGATCAAAGACGAGCGCATCGAGCCCTTGCAGCATGGCGGGCGTCGGCTTGCGCGTCGCGCCGTAGAGCGAGAAGACGTGCAGGCCGGTGACGCCGTCGCGCGCGTCGCCGACCTTGCGGCCCGCCTCGACGGTGCCGTTGATGCCGTGCTCCGGGGCGAAGAGCGCGACGAGCCGGACGCCCGGCGCGTTCTTCAAAATCGCCCGGTCCAGCCGTCCCGCGGCGTCCGTGCCGGTCTGGTTCGTGACGAGTCCGAGGCGCTTGCCGGCGACCGCGGCGAAGCCCTGCTCCCGCAGCACGTCGATGCCGAGCGAAAGGCTGAACGCCGTCGCCCGCCCGCCCAGGCAGCAGAGGAAAATGAGCAGCCAGACCCGGAGTCCGGGCCCGGGATTCGCGCGGAAAAAACTCGGGAAAAAGTGTCGGGTCCGGTGCCCGCAGAAGTCGGTTTTCATTTTCGCTTTTCGCCCTTAGCGTCAGCCTCTCTTTTTATGGAATCCAGTGAAGCCGGTCAATTGCTGCTCGTCGGCGTGCCGGGCCCGGAACTCGACGCGGAAACGGCGGCGATTCTGCGCCGGGTGCAGCCAGGCGGGTTTATCCTGTTCACCCGCAACATCGTTTCGCCCGCGCAACTGCGGAAGCTGACGGACGATCTGCGCGACCTGTCGCGGCACGAGCCGATCATCACCATCGACCAGGAAGGCGGCCGGGTGTCGCGGCTGAAGGCGATCGGCAACGAGCCGCCCAGCGCCACGCAGTTGCGCGACCGCAACGACGCAGCCCTCGTGCGCCGGCACGGCGAGCTGACCGCGCAGCTCCTGCGGCTTTTCGGCTTCAATCTCGACCTCGCCCCGGTGCTCGATCTCTGCCTCGACGGCGACGAGACAAAGGACAATTCGCTCCGCGGCCGCTGCTACGGCGTGGACGTGGCGCAGGTGAACCGCCTGGCCGGCGCCTTCAGCGAAGCGCTCCGCGCCGGCGGGCTGCGCAACTGCGGCAAACATTTTCCCGGCTACACCGCCGCCGGCAGTGACGCGCACCACGACCTGCCGGTGATCGACCGCTCCCGTGCCGAACTCGACGCGACCGAGCTGGCGCCGTTTCGCCATTTCATCCGCCGCGGCGAGCTGGACAGCGTGATGGTCTGCCACGCGCACTACCCGCAGCTCGACGCCGAGCACCAGCCCGCGTCGCTTTCGGCCAACGTCATCAACGGCATGTTGCGCGACGAACTCGGTTTTCGCGGCCTGGTCATGACGGACGACCTCGACATGGGCGCCATCTACCATCGCTACGGCCTGGAGGATGCGCTCCGCCGCGCGCTCGCTGCCGGCAACGATCTGGCAATGATCTGCCACCGGATCGACGCGCTCGAAAAAACGCGCGATTTTCTGGAAACCCTGCCCGCCGCCGCGACCGCTCGCGCGCTCGGCGCCATCGCCGCGTTCAAGCAAGACCTCACCCCGCCGACGCCGGCTTTCAGCGAGTCAGCCTTCCGGGCGATCGACGCCGAAGTCTGGAAGCTGCGTGTGGCCACGCTCGGCGAAGCGGCGGCCGCGCAGCGCAGCCCCGAGGATGGCAAGCGCTCGCCGGTGGAAGTGTATTGAAGCGGCCAAGAGGAAAGTGGCCAGTGGCAGCCCCGCGCCCGTTTGCCGGACGCGGGTGGATGGACTTGCCGAGCGGCTGTCGGGAAAGCGGCGATCCCGGCTGGTTGGGTATGGGGGGTGCTCTGCTTCTGTGACTTGCGACAGAATCGAGCTTGCAATGCCTTCCAATCAGCGTCTTTCCACCCGATTTCAGCGAGGATTCACCTTGCTGGAAATGGTGGTTTCCATGGGGATCATCAGCCTGTTCATGGCGGGCGTCTTCGAGGTGAGCGCCCGGGTGCTGGCCATGCTCCGCGCGCAAAAGGAAGCCGTCGCCGTCAGCCAGGGATTCCAGGAACGGACGGAAAAATTCCGGAGCCTGCTTTATTCGCAGATCACGGACGCCAACTACCTGCAGACCAGCGTGCTGAACACACCCACGGATAGCGCGGTGCTGCTGCCGACCCTCGTCGAGACGGTCACGATCTCCCTGTATCCTCCCGACGGCTCGGCCAGCACCCAGCTCACCGCCCAGGGGAAGAACGTCACGATCAATTCCAACAACGCCACTCTCGGTGGCAGCGCGACGGTCCGGGTGGATCTTCGGTTATCGTGGAAGACGGCGCAGAGCCGCACGCGTGTCCGGGAGATCTCGACCATCATCGCGAAAGGAGGGAGCGCCCCATGATTTCGGCCCGCGCCCAGCGCAGGCGGCGCCTGCAGGCAATGACGCTGGTGGAAACCGCCATCACGAGCGGCATCAGCGTCATCGTGTTCGGCATTTTGATGTTCGCCCTGATGTCTTTGCAAAGAAACTACGCCGCCGTGGAAGCCTACGGGGCGGCGGAGGGCAACCAGATGCGCATTTCCGATTACCTGGCGCTCGACGTCCGGCGCGCCCTGGACATCTCCGCGGCGAACAATGTGCTGACCCTCACGGTGCCGGATTACTACGGCACTAGCGGCGGCGCGGAACGCACCCCGGTGCAACCCGACGCAGAGCGGGAATGGCGTCACCTACGGCCCCACTCCGCTGACGATCAAATACTACCAGCAGGGAGTTAATTTCAATCGCTCGGTCAACGGCGTTGTCACCGTGATCGCCACCGACGTCGCCGACTTCAACGTCATCCTTGAGGATCGCGCCAGCACGGTCGCCTGCACGACGACGTTTTCCCCGCGGTTCAACCTGGCGCCCTCCGCCTCCGCGGTGGCTTCCACGTCTGTCTTCACGAAGGTTTACGTGCGCAACCTCTCAGCACGGAACTGAACGCCCGCCACGCGATGATGCTCCCCGTTATCAGCCAGCCGCAGCCCATGCCAGCCGCGCACCCACGCGTTCGGGAACGGGCCAGCGTGCTCATTTTCACCCTGTTCGTCGTGACGATCCTTTCGGTCGCCGTGGCCAGCACGCTGATGATCGCCAGCAACAAATACCACACGGTCTTCCAGGCCAGCAGCTGGCAGGAGGCGTTCTACGGCGCGGAGGCCGGGGCTGATCTCGCCGTGGCCGCGATCACCGGGAACAACTGGGCGAACTGGTATGTCGCCAGCGGCACGCCGCCGCGCACCACGCCCACGACCAACACGTCCACAGCTTCCGGGGTGCCGAGCAGCGGTAACTACAACTACACCGTGGTGGACTTGTCGCACGGCGGCGAGGGGAACAACCGGCTCTCGCTGTTCGTGACCGTGGACGCGCCGGCCTCGCTTTCCCCGGCTGGGGGCAGCCCGTGGCTGCGAGTCCGCGCCACCGGTATCACCGACGTCTCGGGGCCGACCCAGGTATCATTGGAGAAACGGGATGCCGCCCTCCGCAAGCTGAGCCTGGTGACTGACCGGGACACCGGCAAGGCGGTGACCCGGCCCTTCGCCTCGCGCACGGTCGAGCTCATCCTGAAGCCGCAGTCCCGGGGCCGCGCGATCACCTTGAAGGGCACCCTGCAGATGCCGGGCGGCAACGGCTTGATCGACAGCTTCGACTCCAGCGACCCGACGAAATCCACCAACGGCCTCTACGCCCGGCTGAAAGCCCAGAAGAACGGCGACGTCGGGATGATGAACAGCACGGGTTCCGACCTCCAGGGCTCCACGATCAACGGCAACCTTTTCTACAATCCGACTCCGCCGATCGGCATCCAGCACGTCAACGGCACGATGTCCGGCGGGTTCAACGCCACGATAGACGCGGTGCCAGGTCCGCCGGCCAACTGGGCGCCGACGAACACCTCCGTAACGATCATCCAGACCACCACCACGCTGGTGTCAGGCACGAAGGCAAATCCCGCGCGCTACCGGGTCAGCCAGATCACGTTTGGCTCCGGCACGACCATCACAATCCGCCTCCGCCGGGCGGCGGCGAGGGCTACATCGAGATCGTCGTGGATGGCAACATCACCGGCAACGGCAACGGCACGATCATCCAGCGGCCCGGAGTCCATTCCACGTATTACGTGAACGGCAACATGAACATCACCGGCGGTTCCATCGTCAACGAGAGCAATCGCGCCGCCAACATGACCTTTCTGGGTGTGGACCGGCCCGCGGGCACCACGGGCAAGGTGACGGTATCCAGCAACGCCGACTTTATCGGTGTGATCAACGCGCCGACCTACAACTACACGCTGTCCGGTTCCGGCAACTTCTACGGTTCGCTGATCGGGAACAACATGAGCCTCAACGGCATGTCCGCCGTGCATTACGACGAGGCTTTGAGCAAGACCGGGGGCGGTTACTCCGTGGTCAGCTGGTTCGAGGATCTGCGCTGACCCCCGCGCGATTCGCGGAAATCGGCCTCCGGCCGCCACGGCGCGAAGTGCCTCCGGCCACGCGGCTGCGGCGGCGGCAGCCTCCCCTTCAGCTCTCGACCCGCACGTTCGTGCCGACCTTGACCTTCTCGTAAATCCGCGGCGCGATGTCGGCCGGGAGACGGATGCAGCCGTGGCTGGCGGGATAGCCGGGCAGGATGCCGACGTGGAAGCCGACGCCGGTGTCCGTGAGACGGCAGAAATATTTCATCGGCGCGCCCCGGTAGCGGGTGCCGGCCGGCTGCGCGTCGATCTTCGAGCTGACGCCTGCGCGCACGACGCGGCCGTTGCGATCCACGTAGTCGCCGTAAATGCTGGAGGAATGGTCGGCGTCTTTCTCGCTGATGCGGAAGGTGCCGGTCGGCGTGGGATTGCCGCGGCGGCCACTGGAAATCGGGGAGTCAATGACGATCTCGTCGCCGAGCATGAGATAAAGCCGTTGCTTGGAAAGGGAAACGACGACGCGGGTGTTGTCCGACGAGGCGCGCTCCATCAGCCGCGCGGAAATCGTGGCCGGCGCCTGGCGCGAAGTCAGGTCGGTGACCTGCTTTTGCGGCTGGCGGAAAATGAACCAGCCTTCCGCCTGCAACCGCGTCGGGCCGCCCGGGCCGAAGCAGGCCCAGCTCACGAGCGCCGCCGTGGCCAGGGCGATCGCGGTGCCGTTGCCCGGCGTTGCTGGGAAACCGTGTGGACGCGGCGCGGAAGATGAAAAAAGCGGGGAGCGGCCGCGGCGCACGTCGGCTTCAAAGCGGCGGAGGAGGCGGCGACAGGTGGAGAGAATTTTCATGCGAAAACTGATGGCGGCCAGGCAGCCGGGGCAGCGAGCGAGCGACGGGTGCGCGCTTGGCTTCCTGCCGAGGAAGCGGGATGATAACCGCAGCGTTCCCGGAAGCCAACTCCTATGTTCCACCCCCGTGCCGCCGTCCGGTTTTGCCGTCGTATCCGCATCCCGCGCGGGCGTCCGGTCACGGCGCTGCTGCGGGTGGCGGCGGCCGGTTGCGGCGGCTGGGCGCTGCTGGCCGGTGGGATGAATGGCGCGGGCGGAGTCGCCGCGGCGCGCGCGGATTTCCGGGTGCCGGCCGGGCAGCCGCCGGGAGGCGTGGACTCCGCCGTGCAGGTGCCGGTCGGCGGCAGCGTGGAGATCGGGCTCAGCGGCCGCGGATCGCCGCGCCAGAGTCTCGTTTTCCTCCTGCGCGAGCCGCCGGCGCACGGCACCCTGGGGGAAATCCGCTCCACCGGCCGGGATACCGCGGTCGTGACCTATCAGCACCGCGGGACCGGAGATGTCGGCGGCGATCGCTTCACCTTCGCGGTGCGGGCCGAAGGGAGCCCGGTTTCCGCCACGGCGACGGTGCGAATCCGGATCGTCGAGACGCCGCCGCGCGTCGTGGCGGTCGGCGTCGCGGAAGCGGGCGCCGGAGACGCGGCGATGGATTTCGGCGCGGTGCCGGTCGGACAGGAGGCGCGGCGGGAATTGATCCTGGAAAACACCGGCGGCGGCGTGGCGACGGGCAGCATCGAGGCGCCGGCGCCGTGGCGGTTTGTCACCGCCGGCGGCGAAGAGCAGGGAGTCGCCGCCTACCGGCTGGCCCGGGGCGAGCGGGGGCGCTTCACGCTCGTTTTCCGGCCCGGGGTCGCGAGGCATTTCGAGAGCGCGCTCGCCCTTGGCGGCAGTGGCGGGACCAGCGTGCAACTGACCGGCGCGGGCATCGCGCCCGCCACATCGCCGCCACTGCCGGTAGCCGCGGAAACCCCGCTCGCAACGAGCACGCCACCGGCAGCACCGGCCATCGCCGCCGCCCCGCCTCCGGTCGCTGCGACACTGCCGACGCCGAAGCCGCGCGCCGAGCCGGTCGCCGCCGCCGCCCCACCGCCCGTCGCCGACGCCGACGCCGTGTCCCCCACAGCCACCGGCCGCTCCCCGATCCTCGGCCTCGAACGGCGCGAAGCCACCCGCTCCTCCCTCACGATGGGCTGGACCTACCCGGCTACGCCGCCCCGCGTGCCCGAGCCCTGGCCGGTGCGGTATCGCGCGGAACTGCAACGCGTGCGCCGTCAGCAGCCGCCCGTTTCTGGCGGCGGCAGCGCGGCTACCGGCGACGACTCCTCACTCGCGGTGGACTGGCTGCCGCATGACGACACGGTCTGGACGCGCACCAGCCCCCGCGGCCGCTGGCGGCGGCGCCGAAACCTGGCAGGGCACCCTGCGCGGTTTGCCCGCGGGCACGACGCAGATCGTGCGGGTCGTCGGACTCGACGAAAACGGCAACGCGCTGCCACCCTCGCCGTTCCTCATCGCGGAAACCGCGCCCGCGCTGCGCCCGCTCGCCTGGGTGACGCTCCCGCGGCTGCTCCTCGTCGCGCTGGCCGGGTGCGGCTGGCTGCTCTGGCGTCAGCGCCGCGGGTCGTCCGCCGGCTTTCGCACGTAGCGCCGGACCGTGAATTCCGGGCGGACCAGCACGTCTTCGGCGAAATCGAAGAGGTGCTCGAACGGCGGGAAAAATGCGTCGCCATCCGGCACGTCGCGATGGACCAGCGTGAGCAGCAGTTCCGCGCAGCGCGGCAGCGTCTGGCGATAAATTTCCTCGCCGCCCGCGACAAAAATTTCCGGCACCGCGTAGTCCTCCGGCCGAAAGCCGGCGAGATCGGGCACCGCGACGACGTTCTCCACTTGCGGCAGGCGGCCGGCCGCGCCGCGGGTGACCACGAGGTTCAACCGGCCCGGCAGCGGCTTCCCGCCGAGGGAATCAAACGTCTTGCGACCCATGAGCACGCCCTGGCCCAGGGTGGTCTGCTTGAACCAGCGGAAATCCTCCGGCAGATGCCACGGCAGCGTGCCGGCGCGGCCGATCACCCGGTTCTCCGACATGGCGGCGATGGCTTTCATGAATTGATAAGGTATCCGCTCATTTTCCGATGCAGAAGCGGGCAAAAATGTGGCCGAGAATTTCCTCGGTGTCACTGCCTCCGATGACTTCGCCGATGGCTTCGAGCGCGCCGCGCAGATCAAGCGCCACGATCTCCGGCGGCTCGTCCGCGGCAAGCGCCGCGCGGGCGGTTTCCAGCGCCGCGCGGGCGCGCCGCAGGCAGTCCTGGTGCCGGGCATTGATCGCCGCCGCGCCGGGACTCCAGGCGATGCCGCCACCGGTGATTTGTTGATAAATCGCCGTTGCCAGCGCCTCGATGCCGGCGCCGGTGCGGCAGGAGGTCGGGATGCCGGGGAGAGCCGCCGCGGACTCGCGCTCCCAATCCGGATGGACGCCGAGATCGCTTTTGTTCAGCACAAGGATGCGGCGGCCGGCGGGCGGCGTCCCGCGCGTTTCGTCTGGAGCACCGGCGGGCGACCGGCTGGCATCGACGACGTGCAACGCGAGATCGGCCCGGGCGAGCGAGGCTTCCGTGCGGGCGATGCCGGCGCGCTCGATCTCGTCCGCGCTCTCGCGCAGGCCCGCGGTGTCGATGAGTCGCAGCGGCAGGCCGCGCACGTTGACGAATTCCTCGATGGTGTCGCGCGTGGTGCCGGGCGTCGCGCTGACGATCGCGCGATCGTGGCCGACGAGGGCGTTGAGCAGGCTCGACTTGCCGACGTTCGGCTCGCCGAAAATCACCGTGCGCACGCCTTCGCGCAGGATGCGGCCCTGGTCCGCGGTGGCGAGCAGGGCATCCAGCGCGGCGAGCGTGGCGTCGCAACGCGCGAGAAACTCCGCGCCGGTGTCGGGATCAATGCCTTCCTCCGGGAAATCGATAAACGCTTCGAGGTGCGCGACGAGGCCGAGCAGGTCTTCGCGCAGCGCGGCGATGCGCTGGCCGAGGCGCCCGGCCAGTTGCTCGCCGGCGGAGCGCAGCGCGAGATCGGTCTGCGCGGAGATCAGGTCCATCACGGCCTCGGCCTGGGTGAGGTCCAGCTTGCCGTGGAAAAAGGCGCGCTCGGTGAATTCGCCCGGTCGCGCGGGCCGGGCGCCGGCGGCGAGGAGCGTTTCCAAGACGCGCCGGGTGAGCAGAATGCCGCCGTGGCAGGTGATCTCGACCACGTCCTCGCCGGTGTAGCTGGCCGGCGAGCGGAAAATTGTCAGCAACACGTCGTCCAGCGCGGCGGCATCCGTTTCAGCACCGGCTTTCAACGGATAAATCCGGGCGCGGTATTGCGTGCGCGCCGGCAGGTCTTCGAGCGGTCGGCCGCCTCCGGCGCGGCAGACGCGCGCGGCAATCTCCACGGCGCGCGGACCGCTGAGCCGCAGCAGCGCGATCGCACCTTCGCCGAAGGGCGTGGCGACGGCGGCGATCGTGTCGTCGGCAGCAGTGGCGGATTGCACAGGCCTCACTTCTCCGTCGGCGGGCGGTGGGCCTGCAACCCCGAAAACTCCGGATACAGGGTTTCCGCGCAACGCGGGCAGATGCCGTGCGTGAACTCAAGGTCCGAGTGATCGCGCAGATAGCTCTCGATCTGCTGCCAGTAGCCGGCATCGTCGCGGATGTTTTTGCAGCTCGCGCAGATCGGCAGAAAGCCGCTGAGCGATTTGACGTGCGCCAGCGTGTCGCGCAACTCTTGGACGAGCCCTTCGCGCTCAGACTCCGCGAGCTTGCGCCCGGTGATGTCCAGCGCCAGGCCGCCGAGCATCCGGTCGCCGGCTTCCGTGACGAGCGGGAACTTGTAAACGAGCCAGTGGGTTTCCTCCCCGCCGGGGCCGGGCAGCGACTCCTCGAATTCGACCGGGTCCCGCCCGGCGAGCGTCGCCAGGTCGCGCTCGCGGATCGGCTTGGCCACCTCCGGCGGCCAGAGGTCCGCGTCGCATTTGCCCAGCCAGTCCGCGGGTTTCGTGTCGAACCGCCGCGCGCAACGGCGATTGACGAAGACGTAGTGCCCGGCGCTGTCTTTCATGAACGCGGCGGCGGGGCCGTTTTCCAGGAATGCGTAAAAGCGCGCTTCGCTCGCCCGCAGCGCCGCCTCGGCAATCCGGAGCTCCGCGACGCAGCGCCGCGCTTCGAGATGCGCTTCCAACTGGCGGGCCAGCCGGCGCAACGTGTCTTCGCTCCGGGCATCCAGCCCGGGGCGCGGCTGGCGGTCGAGCACGCAAAGCGTCCCCAACAGGTGGCCACCCTCCGGTGAGCGGACCGCGGCGCCGGCATAGAAGCGCAGATGCGGCTCGCCCCGCACCATGGGATGATCGGCGAAGCGGGCGTCCTCGCGAGTGTCGGGCACGACCAGCAAGCCGCCGGGCTCGTGCAGCGCATAGGCACAAAATGCCAGCTCGCGCGGCGTCTCGTGCCGGCCGCCAAAACCGACTTCCGCTTTGAACCACTGCCGGTCGCGGTCCAGAAACGTAACCAGCGCCATCGGCGTGTCGCAGAAATGGGCCGCCAGGTGCGCGAGATCGTCGTAAATGCTCTCGGGCGCCGTATCCAGAATGCCGCATTTTTGCAGCGCATCGATCCGGGCGACTTCGTCGGATGCAGCAGGCAAGCCGTTTGGATTCATGGATTGGCGCGGGATGCCGAAGTTACTCCCTGCGTTCAGACACCGCGACCGGGCAAAGGGTTGAAATATTTCTGTGCCGGCGAGGCGTTTGCGGCGGGCATCCCGGGGATGGCGGGAACGATCGATCCCCAGGCGGAAGCCGCGTCATCGCCGCCGGACGCGGCCGGCTTGTTTCGCCACGTGCAGCCAAACGACGAATCGCCCGGCCGAGCAGCGGGAAACGGTTGATCAAATGCCCGCGGGGGCTTGCCTGGCCGGCGTTGCCGCCGAGTCGAGGATCTCACCCAACGCCTCCACGCAGCGCCGGTTTTGCTCCAGCGTGCCGACGGAGATCCGCACCCAGGCGGGCAGGCCGTAGCCGTCCATCGCCCGCACGATGATGCCCCGGCGCAGCAGCGCGTCGAAGATCGCCCGGCCGCTGCCGACGTTGACCAAAACGAAATTCGCGTGGCTCGGCACGTAGTCCAGACCCAGCTCGGTGAAGCTCTGCTGGAGAAACGCGCGGCCCTCGTCGGTCACCGCTTTTGTGCGCGACTGGTGCGCCTCGTCCGCCAGGCTGGCGAGCGCGCCGATCTGGGCGATGCCGTTGGCGTTGAAAGGCTGCCGGGTCTTGCCCAAAATTTCGACCAGTTCCGCCGGCCCCAGGCCGTAGCCGACGCGCAGATTCGCCAGCCCCTGAATTTTCGAAAACGTGCGCATGATGATCGCGTTGCGGCCTTCCTGCACGTAGCGCAGGGTGTCCGGCGGGTTGTCCAGGAACTCGTAATAGGCTTCGTCAAACACGACGATGACGTGCGGCGGCACCCGCGCCATGAAGCGCTCGATCTCCGCGCCGGTGACGATCGTGCCGGTGGGATTGTTCGGACTGGCGATGAAAATCTCCCGCGTGCGCTCCGTGATCGCGCCGAGTGTGGCGTCAAGATCCTGCACGAAACCCGGCTTCTCCGGCACCGCGACCGTGCGCGCGCCGAAAAGCTGAGCCATCAACGGGTAAACCGCGAAGGCGTGCTCCGAGACGACGACCTCGTCGCCGGGCTGCAAAAAGGCGTGCCCGAGAAACTCGATGATTTCGTTCGAGCCGTTGCCGAGGATGACGTTTTCCCGCGCCAGCCCGTGCTTCGCTGCCAGCGCCTCCCGCAGATAATAGCCGCCGCCGTCGGGATAAAAATTCGCCCGCCCGAGCGCCTCCCGCATCGCCTCCACGGCGACCGGCGAAGGGCCGAGCGGATTCTCGTTGCTGGCCAGCTTGACGATGTCGCCGGGCGCGAGGCCGAGCTCGCGCGCCAGGTCTTCGACCGGTTTGCCGGGCTCGTAGGAAACCAGCTCGCGAAGCTGCGGATTGGCGTGCTGCCAGAAGGAGGAAGTCATAAGGTCGGCAAGGAGGGGAAAACGGGCGGGACGCCAGATTAACGCGGCCCGCCAGCCGCGGCAACCAAGCCCCGCCGGCGACAGCCCCCGGCTTGCCTCAAGGGGGAATCCGTCCTACTGGTGCGGCGATTTCCCATGACGACGCTGTATCCGATCTTTGCCGCTTATTTCGACAACCTTGCGCAGCGCCTGCAGGGCAGCGTCACCTTCTGGACCTGCTTCGGCTTTCTCGGCCAGGCGATGTTTGCCAGCCGGTTTTTCGTGCAGTGGTATGTGAGCGAGCGGCGCAAGGAAAGCGTCATCCCGGTCGCCTTCTGGTGGCTGAGCCTGGGCGGCGGCATCATTACCTGCATCTACGTGATCCGCATCGGCGCGGTGCCGCTCATCCTCGGCACCGCGGCGCCGCTGATCGTTTACACGCGCAATCTCGTCTTGATCGCGCGCAAGAAGCAGGAACTGCGCGACCGCGTCGGGGCGGAGAACGTCGAAACCGTCGTGGCGCCCGCCGGCAGCGGCAGCCGGGACGAGGCGCGGCCGCTCGTCGCGCCAGCACCGGCGGCAGCGGTGGTTCACGCCGAGCCGGCCGGGCAGCACAGACCGCTAGAAAACAGAGCGGCGGCCGCACCCCGCTGCCGAAACGCAGCGCGGCACGGCCGCCGAGAAATCCGCCGGTGAGGGCGGCGGATGCGTTAAAACCCGATGCGCACCGAAAACGCGTTGTCGCGATACGGGCGATAGCGCCAGGTGTCGCGGTCGCGCGTCCGGTAGTAGTAGCGGCCATCGCGGTAGTAGCGATAGCGACCGTTCTGCAGCCGGCGCTGGTAACGCCTGCCGTCGTCATCGTGATGGCGCACCACGGAATGGCGGCGATCGTGATGCTTGCGATGCTTGTGCTTCGGCTTGGCTTCCGCCATGGAAGGCAACGCCAGCAGGAGCGCCACGGCCGGGAGGAACAAGAGGATTTTCAATTTCATGGTTGTTGTGATCGGGGGGCGATCGTGACTTTCAGCTGAACATTTATAGATCGAAACCCGGAGCCGTTTCGCATGGCTTTCCCCGAAAATTTTGGTCTGCGGCCCACACCGCTGCACCCGGCGGACGGCGCGGAGTTCCGGGGATGACACAGTGAGAAACGGCGTGTAATTTCCCCACCGCGAAAAACGCTTTTTCCCGTGATCTACTTCGATAACAACGCCACCACGGCGCCCGATCCGCGCGTCGTCGAGACGATGCTGCCGTTTCTCACCGAGCAATACGGCAATCCCTCCAGCGCCTATCGCCTCGGTGCGCACGCGCATCGCGCCGTCGAGCAGGCGCGCGAGCAGGTCGCCGCGCTCGTGGGCTGCGAGCCGCGCGAGATTCTCTTCACCTCCTGCGGCACCGAGGGCAACAACGCCGCCATCGCCAGTGCGCTCGCGGCCGATCCGGACAAGCGCCACGTCGTGACCACCGCGGTCGAGCATTCCGCGGTGAAAAAATATTGCGAGCGCCTCGCGCGCCAGGGCTACGAAATCACCTGGCTGCCAGTCGATGGCCAGGGCCGGCTTGATCCCGCCGCGGTCGCCGCGGCCATCCGCGAAGACACCGCTGTGGTTTCCATCATCTGGGCCAACAACGAATCCGGCAACCTTTCGCCGATCGCCGAGATCGCCGAGATCGCCCGGGCGCACGGCACCTTTTTTCACACCGACGCCGTCCAGGCCGCGGGCAAGATCCCGGTGAACCTACGCGAGCTTCCGGACGTCCAGTTTCTCACGCTCGCCGGGCACAAGTTCTATGCGCCAAAAGGCGTCGGGGCGCTCTACGTCAACCGGCGCGCCCGCTTCACCCCGTATCTCGTCGGCGGCGGCCAGGAAAATGGACGGCGCGGCGGCACGGAAAACGTCGCTAGCATCGTCGCCTTCGGCAAAGCCGCGGAACTGGCGGCCTCGGCGATGCCGGAGGAGCAGGCGCGGCTGGGCGCGTTGCGCGATCGTTTCGAACGAGGTCTGATGGAGGGACTTGCCGGCGTCGAAGTCAACGGCGACCCGAGCCCCGGCGCGCGTCTGCCCAACACGGCGAACCTTTATTTCTCCGGCGTCGAGAGTGAGGCGCTGCTCGTGCTTTTCGACAAGCACGGTCTCTGCGCGAGCGCCGGGAGCGCCTGCACGACGAACTCGGTGAATCCCTCCCACGTCCTGACGGCGATGGGCCATTCCGTGGAGCGTGCCCGCGGCAGCCTGCGCTTTTCGCTCGGCCGCTTCAACACGGAAGCCGAGATCGACCGCGGCATTGAAATCGTCACCAGCGCTGTAAGCAAAGTGCGCGCGCTGATGACTCCCGCCGCGGTGGCCTGAGCGCGCGGCCGCGAGGGGATTTATTCCGCTTGCTGCTTGCCGCCGCGCGGTGAGCCGCTGCGGCTGGCGGGTGCGCTGGCCCCGGTGCCACGCGGCGCGCGTTTCCGAACCGCGCCGCCGGCCGGCCGGGCGGCTTTGGCCGTGCCGCCGCGACCGGGCTCGACGGCGCGGCGCAAAGCGGAAATCTCTTTCTGCGACAACATGCGCCATTCGCCGGAAACCATCCGGCCGATTCCCAGCGGCCCGAGTTGCACGCGGCGCAGTTTCTCCACCTCGTAGCCGAGCGCGAAAAACATCAGTCGCAGCTGGCGCTTGAGTCCCTGGCGCAGGACCACGCGCACGCTTCGCAGCCCTTGCGGATGCACCGCGGCAGCGCGGGCGCGGGCGCGGCGAACCGGCGGCCGCCGCTGCGGGCCGCCCGCTGCCGGGGGAGGACCGCCGTCGTCGATGGGAATGAAGATGCCCTTCAGCAGGCTGGCGGTGTCGGCAGGATTGAAGACGCGGTTGAGGACGACTTCGTATTCCTTCTCGATCTCGTGGCGCGGATGCGTCAGTTGCTGCGCGAGCGCGCCGTCATTGGTTAGCAGCAGCAGGCCCTCGCTTTCCTTGTCGAGCCGGCCGACGTGAAACACGCGCGGCAGATCGCTGGGCAGCAAATCAAAGATGGTCTGCCGGCCCCGCTCGTCGCTGGCGGTCGTGAGGTAACCGGGCGGCTTGTTGAGCAACAGGTAAACGGGTGCCTGCGTCTGCAGCAGGCGGCCGTCCACCTTCACCGAGTCCTCGGGCTGGACCTCCGTGGCGAGCGCGGTGCAGCGCTGGCCGTTAATGAAAATCCGGCCGTCGCGAATGATTTCCTCGCACCCACGCCGCGACCCAAGGCCGGCGGCAGCGAGGAATCGGTTTAAGCGCACGGAAGCGGGGGCGGAAAATTCGAATTCCGAATCTCGAAATTCGAAACCATCAGAACGATACGGTCAGGAAATAGGGAAAACCCGGAATCCAGAAACTTCCCGCACCCAGGTTTCGGATTTCGTTCTTCGGATTTCGTATCACCCGGCGTCACGCGCCGGGCGCCAGCTTCTATTCTTCCGGCTTGGTCTTGCGCAGGCCGATGACCTTGTCGCCTTTTTTGAACTGGCCGCGTTTCGTGAGCAGATCAACGCGCTCGAACCGTTTGAGCACGTTGCGCTTGGCCGTGATGGTGCTGGCGCCTTTGAGGCTGCGATGCTGAGACATAAGAGAAAATGCGAAGGGCTGAGGACTGTGAGCTGGGAGCTAAAAAGGGCTGCAAAGGTGCCGATTTTCCGGCGAATCGCAACCGCTTTTCTGCCGGCGGGCTCGGCGCGGGGCCGGGATGCTTCAGATGATGCCCAGCTTCATCTTGCCGGCTTCGGAGATCATGTGCTGATTCCACGGCGGATCCCAGACGAGCGCCACGGCGGCGGCACTGACGCCGGGCACGGTCATGATCTTGCGCTCGGCGTCCGCCGCGATGGACGGCCCCATGCCGCAGCCCGGCGCGGTGAGGGTCATCTGCACCTCGACGCGGCTGCTGCCTTTTTCCGGCTCCGGCACGACGCGGCAATCGTAAACGAGGCCGAGATCCACGATGTTCACCGGGATTTCCGGGTCGAAGCACATCTTCAGCTTATCCCACACTCGCTTCTCCTGGACTTCCGGCTTGAGGTCTTCCTCGGTCGCCGGGACGGTCGCGTTTTCACCGGAAGCCGTGAGCCCGAGCGCGTCCGCATCTTTTTCCTGGATGCGGGAGAGGCCGGTCGGCGAAGCCACGGTGTAGCTGCCGCCGAGCGACTGGGTGATGACGACGATCGTGCCCTGGGTCAGGGTGATGTTGTTGCCGCTCGGGATCTGGATGGCGGTGACGTCGCGGGTGAGAGTGACTTCGGAATTTTCGTGCATGGCAAAAGGAAGGGTGAGGACGGGGATTTTTGAGAACGAATCGGATAAAAGCGGGCGCCTCTAAGGCTGTTTCGCAGCCGCCGCCGGTGCCGGGCCGGCAAACACAATTTTCAGCGGCTTGCCCGACGCCGCACCGGTTGGCGCGGTGCCGCCGGCGAGCTGATCGAAAAGGGTGGGGCTGTTGTGGCGAGCTCGGCGCGGCGGGCGCGGGAGCCGGAGCCGGGGTCGCCGCAGCGCTGCCGGTGAGCGCGGATTTCAACGCGCCTTCGACAAGCTGCGCGCAGTGGATTTTCATCGGCGGCAGCGGCCCCAGCGGCGCGGCGAGTTCCTGCCCGCTCATCGCCAGCGCCTCGGCCGCGGTTTTGCCGCGAATCAACTCGGTGGCCATGCTGGCGACCGCGATCGCGGTCTGGCAGCCGAACGTCTGGAACGTCGCGCGATCAATGACTTTCCGGCCGCCGTCGTCTTCCTTGAACTTCACCCACATCCGCAGCATGTCGCCGCAATCCGGGCTACCGACGGTGCCGACCGCATCGGCATTTTCCATCTCGCCGAGATTTTGCGGGTTCAGCCGCGCCGCTTCGATGCGGGCTTCAAAATCAGTGGGTTGTTCGCTCATGAAGGTCGGAAATATCTCGCGCAGAGGCGCAGAGGCGCAAAGGATTTCTGAAGTTTGGGGTCTACCGTTATTCTTTGCGCAAGTTTTTCTGGTTCATTCCAAGTGGTAGCGCGGCAGGTTTGCATCGACTTCCTGGCTCCAGGCGTCGATGCCGCCAAGCAGGGCGCGGACATTCGTGAAGCCGTGGCCGGCGAAATAGGCCGCCGCGTCGAGGCTGCGGGCGCCTTGATGATCGATCAGCACGATGAGCCCTTCTTCGCGCGGCCATTGCATGAGGATCGTGTTCATCAACTCTTGCGAGAAGAGTTGTGAGCCCTCGATCTTCACACTCTCAAATTCTTCGCGGGTGCGGATATCTAGGAGGCGGGTTTGGAGCGGGATGCGGGTTTCCAGCGCGTTGTGCAATTCGCGCGGCGAGA
This sequence comes from uncultured Verrucomicrobiae bacterium, assembly GCA_963762725.1. Taxonomy (GTDB): domain Bacteria; phylum Verrucomicrobiota; class Verrucomicrobiia; order Chthoniobacterales; family SZAS-18; genus JAFAXH01. The sequence continues at coordinate 150,029 of CAVXLY010000002.1, forward strand.
TCTGCATCTGGCGATCTTCCTCCTGGCTGGTTTCCAGAAAATTGAGGACCTCGGACACGTTCTGCATCTGCTCGTTGCGCGCGCAGATCTGCGCGAGCGTTTCGTCCTCCGAAAATCCGCACGAGGAGCAGCCGCCGACGTGGTATTTGCGAAACAACGCGCGTCGCGCGCCGGGATACACGGCGAGCACGTCGCGCATCGGCAGGTTGGGATCGAGGGTGCTGGTGGTGGTCATGGGCGTTGGTATTTTAACACAGAGGACACAGAGAGCCGAGGCACAGAGGACACAGAGGGTGGAGGGAGAAGAAAAGAAGCGAGAATGAGGGAAGACCGGGAAGAGATGAAAATGTCTTGGCGCGGAAAGCTCTCTGTTCTTCCTCCTGCCCCCTGCCTTTTCCTCTGTGTCCTCTGTGCCTCTGTCTCTTTCCGCCTCTGTGTTAAAAAACAACGGTCCGCCTAGCCAGCCGCTTGCGCCTTTCCTTCGACGTCAAAGCGCAGGTGCTTCGGCGCCTCGCCGTCGCTGAGCGCTTGCTTCAGCGCGTGCCAGGCGAGCGTGGCGCATTTCAGGCGTTGCGGAAATTTCCGCACGCCCTGGAGCAGGCGCAGATCGCCGAGCGCCTTCGGCGGCGCAGCCTCTTCGGAGCCGGGATCCGGCGCCAGCATTTTCTGGAATTCATCCCGTAACGCGCTCGCCTCGGCACGCGAGCGGCCTTTGACCTTTGTCGTCATCATCGAGGCGCTCGCCATGCAGATTGAGCAGCCGTCGCCGTGGAATTTCACGTCGGCCAGCTTGTCCGTTTCGGCGGGGTCAAACTTTACCTGCAACGTGATCGCGTCGCCACAGCTCGGGTTGTCGCCGCTGGCGGTGACCGTGGCGTCGGGCAGTTCGCCGAAATTCCGCGGCTTGCGGGAGTGGTCGAGGATGACTGCCTGATAAAGCTCCTCGAAGTCAGGGCTGTTGTTAAAGTCCACGGCGGAAGAATTTCTGGATATCCGCGACGGCGGTGATGAACACATCGACCTCGTCGCGGGTGTTGTAAAAATAGTAGCTCGCCCGCGCGCTGGAGCGGACGCCGAGCTTGCGATGGAGCGGCTGGTTGCAATGGTGGCCGCCGCGCAGCGCGATGCCGAATTTCACGTCGGCCATCGTGACGACGTCATGCGCGTGGGCATCCTCGAGCAAAAACGAAACGAGCCCGGCGCGGTTGCCATCCGTCGGGCCGAAAAGCCGCACGCCGCCGAGTTCCTGCAGACGCTCGTAGGTGTAACGCGCCAGCGCTTGGTCATGCTCGAAGATTTCCTGCCGGCCGATGCTGTCGAGATAATCAAACGCCGCGTGCAGCCCGACCGCTCCCGCCATGTTCGGCGTGCCGGCCTCGAAGCGGTGCGGCGCCGGCTTGAAGCTCGCCTTCTGCCAGTCCACGGAGACGATCATGTCGCCGCCGCCTTGATACGGCGGTGTTTCCTCCAGCTTTTCCGCGCGGCCGTAGAGGACGCCGATGCCGGTGGGACCGCAAATTTTGTGACCGGAAAACACGAGGAAATCGCAGCCGATTTCCTGCACGTCGAGCGGATGGTGCCCGGCCGACTGCGCGGCGTCCACAAGCGTCGTCGCGCCCACCGCGCGCGCCCGGCGGCACAGCTCGGCAATCGGATTGATCGTCGCCATCGTGTTCGAGATGTGCGTGAACGCAAAAATCTTCACCTCCGGCGTGAGCAACTCGTCGAGCTTCGACAAATCGAGCAGCCCTTCGTCGCCGGTGACCGGGAGGTAGCGCAACGTCGCGCCGGTGCGTTCCGCCAGCATCTGCCACGGGACGATATTCGCGTGGTGCTCCAGCTCGGTGAGCAGGATCACGTCGCCCGCTTTCACGTGCCGGCCGCCCCAGGCGCTGGCCACGAGGTTGATGCTCTCCGTGGTGCCGCGGGTAAAAACGATCTCGTCCGGCGAGGCCGCGTGGAGAAACTCCGCGGTGCGCGCGCGGGCCGCTTCATACGCCGCGGTCGCCCGGTTGCTCAACTCGTGGATGCCGCGATGCACATTCGAGTGGTCGCGCTCGTAATAGCGCGTGATCGCGTCGATCACCTGCCGCGGCTTCTGACTGCTCGCGCCGCTGTCGAAATAGATCAGCGGCTTGCCATGGACTTCCTGGTCGAGAATCGGAAAATCGCGCCGTCGTGCGGCCCAATCAGTCTTGTGCATAAATGCTCCCGTCGCTGCCGGCGAATCGCCCCAGCTGACCGGGAAACAACATACCCGCACCCGGTCGATTGACAAGGCGGGCAGCCACCGTGATGGCACCCTGGAACCCGCGGCTCCCCGCGACGATGAACTGGCTCGCCCACCTGCTGCTCTCCCCGCCAGACGACCCGGATTTCCAACTCGGCAACCTCCTGGCCGACTTCGTCAAAGGGAACGCGCGGCACGGCACGGGCGAGGGCTTTCAGCGCGGTATGCGCTGCCACCAGGCCATCGACGCCTTCACCGATTCCCACCCCGTCGCCGCCCGCAGCCGCACCCGGCTCGCGGCTCGGCACGGGCATTTCAGCGGAATTCTGGTGGACGTGTTTTACGACCACTTCCTGGCGTGCCATTGGCGCCGGTTTTCGCCGCACCAGTCGCTGGACGCCTTTGTGGACGGAGTCCACGCCGCGGCCGCCGAGCCGCATCGTCTGGCCGGCCTGCCGGAGGAGGCGCGCACGGCGATCGCGCGCATCGTCGCCGACGATCGCCTGCGTTCCTACCGCGAGGTTTCCGGCATCGCTGCGGCGCTCGGCCGGTTGTCCCTTTATCTCACCACGCGACTCCGCCGGCCGGTGGATTTGGAACCCGCTGCGGATGAGCTGGTTGTCCAGCGCCGGGAACTGGAGGCCGATTTTCTCGAATTTTTTCCCCTGCTGCACGCCCGCATCGCCGGGGGGAAGGACGATTTTGCAACGCCGTCCCACCCGGCCTATTGATCCCTACTGCTATGCGCTGGCAAACACTTTACGAAGCCCGCTGGATTTTCGCCGTTCTGGTCGTGCTGGCCGTGCTGACCGGATTTTTCGTGAGCGCCTGGTTCTGGGTGCTCTGGGTTTTGGCGATCGCCTACGTCTTCTGGTTTTTCCGGGATCCGGAACGCGTCAGCCCGGCGGATGAAGACGCCGTCGTCGCCGCGGCGGACGGCGTGATCGTGGACATCGCCGACATGGAAGAGCCGGAGGTCGTGAAAGCGACCATGCGCCGCGTGGCGATCTTTCTTTCCGTGTTCGACGTGCACACGAACCGCGCCCCGATCGCCGGCACGGTGACCTACACCGAACGCCGCGTCGGCAAGATGCTCGACGCCCGCCATCCCGATGCGACGAAGCTGAACGAATGCCGCGTCTGGGCGATCCGCAACGAGCGCGCCGGCACCGTCGTCGTGCGCCAGATCACCGGCGCCATCGCCCGGCGCATCGTCGCCTGGGCGCAGGTCGGCCAGCAGGTCGCGAAGGGCGAGCGCTTCGGCATGATCCGCTTCGGCTCGCGCACGGAGGTTTATCTGCCGACCTCCGCGGAGGTGCTGGTCAAAGTCGGCGACCGGGTGCAGGGCGGCGCCACGGTCATCGCGCGACTGGCGGCGGAGTAAGCGGCGGTCGCGACGCGCACAAGGCGACAGTTGTTGATGCGCCGCAGCGCGTTGCGTGTAGTTTTGGCCGTCCGGTTTTCGATTTTTATCCCGCATGGAAAACGCCCCCGCTGCGTCCACCACTTCATCGGCCCCGGCGCCCGGCGCCGCCGGCACTGCCGTCACCGAGACGCCATCGGTCCCGCTCGCCCGCTCCGGCGATCCGAAGATTTATCTGCTGCCGAATTTGATGACGGCGGGCAATCTGTTTTGCGGGTTTGCGGCGACGCTCCAGATCATCGGCGGCTACGTGCAGCGGGCGACGGATCTCAGCCCGGTCGCCAATTTTCACGCCGCGATCCTGTTCATCCTCGGCGCCTGCGTCTTCGATCTGCTCGACGGCCGGCTGGCGCGGCTCGGTGGGCACGAGAGCCCGTTTGGGCGCGAGTTCGATTCGCTGGCGGACATCGTGAGCTTTGGCGTCGCGCCGGCGCTGCTGGTTTACAAGATCGTGCTCGAAGAGTTCGAGCGCATCGGGCTGGTGGTCGCGTTTGTTTACCTGGCCTGCGGCGCGCTGCGCCTGGCGCGGTTCAACTGCATCGCCGCGGCTGCCAGTGACGCCACCGACCCGATCGCCGCGAAGGAAGCCAGCAAGTCGTTCAAAGGCTTCCCGATCCCCGCCGCCGCCGGCGTGATCGCCTCGCTGACGATGTTCATGCTCTGGCTGGAGGAGGGCAACGTGCGCATCGGCAACTGGAAGTTCGCCCTGCCGCCGCTCATGCTGTTTCTGTCGTTCATGATGTTCAGCCAGTTCAAATATCCGAGCTTCAAGGCGGTGAACTGGCGCACGCAGCGGTCGCTGCCGATGCTGCTGTTCATCATCATTCTGCTCGCGTTTGCCGCGCTGAATTATCAGTGGATGCCGGCGCTGCTGTTCTTCGTTTATCTGATGTATGGCTTCCTGCGCCCGTGGCTGTCGCGCAGCTGGCGGCGCAGCATCGAGGAGGAAATCGGTGAGGAAGCCGAGAATTCGCCGGATGATCCGGCGCCCGGCGACGCGCGGCCCTGAGCCGGGCGGTGCAGGCAGTTATTATTCCCGCAACGCGGGATCGCGCATTTGCTGCGCCTGCCGCTCGCGCGCCGCCTGCAGCTCGGCTTCCAGCCGCTGGCGTTCGCGCTCGAGTTTCGCCGTCTTGCGGCGCTCCCGCACCGTCAGCCAGCGCGCGATCTGGATGCTGACTTCGTAGAGCAGATACATCGGCGCGGCCATTGTGAGCATGGTGAGCAGCTCCGGCGGCGCGATGATCGCGGCGGCGACAAGGATGATCACGATCGCATACGACCGGGTGCGGGCGAGAAACTCGTATTCCACCAGCTTCATCGCGACGAGGGCGATGACGAGCACCGGCAGCTCAAAGCTCAGGCCGAAGGCGAGCGTGAAGTTTGAAACAAACGAAAAATACTGGTCCACCGTCCAGCTCGGCCTCAGCCCGAGGCTGCCGGCGTCCCGGGCGAAAAATTGCAACGCCATCGGCAGCACGCCGCGAAAGCAGAAGATCACGCCGAGCATGAACAGGCCGAAACACGCGGCCACCAGCGGATAAACGTAACGCCGCTCCTGCTGCGTGAGCGCCGGGACGATGAACACGGCGAGCTGATAGATCAGCACCGGAAACGCCAGGATGATGCCGGCGTAAAAGGAAAGCGTCAGCGAGATCGTCATCGAATCCGCCACGCCGATGGACATGAGCGTGACGATGCCCTCGCCATTCACCGCCTTAAGCGGCTGCTGCATGAAGTTCATCAGCGGGCCGCGGAAGAAAAACGCGATGAGCATCATCACCGCGACGGTGCCGATCATTTTGACCAGCATCCAGCGCAGGTCCTCGAGGTGATCAAGGAACGGCTTGACCAGCTCGGGATTGTCTTTTTCGCGGAACTGGAACGGTCGAAAAGCCATCGTGAAAACGGAACGCGCGCACGATGCGCCGAAGCCTGCCGGAACGCAAGACGGTGCGGCTCCGGCGGCGAGTGCGTTTTTGTAGAGGCAGCCCTGTGAGCCGCAAGCGTTTCTAATCTCCGGCTCACAGAGCCGCCCTTACAACGTGCCCGCTCAGATCAGATCCCGTGCACAGAGCCGGGCGTAAAGGCTTAGCGTGTTGCCGTCGCGGATTTCGCCCTCAGCGATCATGGCGCGCAATTCCGCCGGCGTCATGACGCGGCAATCTGTGATGGCTTCGTGCTCGCCGTGCTCGCTGCCGCGCGGGGAAGGGACGACGCCCCGCGCGAGGAAGAGGTAGTTGTGCTCGTCGGTGAAGCCTTGCGAGGTGAAAAACATGCCGAGCGCGATGAGTTCTCCGCCGTCTGCGGCTAGTTCATAGCCGGTTTCCTCGCGCAACTCGCGCCGCGCCGTTGCTTCCATCACGGCGGTATTTTCGAGCCCGACTTTTTCTTCGTCGATCTGCCCGGCCGGGAATTCCCACAGGCTGGCGCGGACCGGGATGCGCTCCTGCCGCACCAGCACGAAATTGCCTTCCGCCGTGAGTGGCGCGACGACGACCGCGGCCTTGCGATGCGCGACGATCCAGGTGGCCGGCTGCGCCGGATTCCGGCGCGTCGGCGTGAGCAGGGTGTGCGTAGCGACGGAGAGATGCGGGCTCTGGAAATGGGGTTCTTCGTGCAGTGTTTCCCAGCCGTCGCCGTCGCGGATGAAGTCGTGTTTGCGCATGGGAAGTCGGTAGGGGCCTCGCGCAAAGGCGCAAAGGCGCAAAGGGGGGAGAAGATGGCTCTGCGGGCGGGTCAGGACGCCGCGGCGGGGCGGGGCGCGAGGGATTCCTGCCAGCGGGCGATCTGGGTGGCGACGTTCGCGGGCGACGGGCCGCCGGGGTTGCGCCGGCTTTCCAGGGAACGACGCACGTCGAGCACGGCGAAAACATCCTCGCTGAAGGCGGATGACGCGGCGCGATAATCGTCCAGCGAAAGCTGCGGCAGCCCGACGCGGCGTTCCGCGCAAAGGGCGACCAGTTTGCCGATGACTTCATGCGCCTGCCGGAACGGCACGCCTTTCAAAACGAGGTAATCCGCAAGATCGGTGGCGAGCAGATTCGGGTCGGCCGCGGCGCGTGCCATGGTTGCCGTTTCCACGCGGGCTTCGCGCAGCATTGCGGCAAAAACGTCCAGCGTCAGTTTCAGCGTGTCCACGGAATCGAAGACCGCTTCCTTGTCCTCCTGCAGGTCGCGATTGTAGGTCATCGGGAGCCCTTTCAGCACCGTGAGCAGCCTGAAAAGGTTGCCGAAAAGCCGGCCGCTTTTGCCGCGCGTCAGCTCGGCGACGTCCGGATTTTTCTTTTGCGGCATCAGGCTGGAGCCGGTGGTGAACGCGTCGCTGAGCGTGAGAAACGCAAACTCGCTCGTCGCCCAGAGCACGACGTCCTCGCTGAGCCGGGAAAGGTGCACGCCGACCAGCGCGGCGTCGGCGAGAAATTCGCACGCGAAATCGCGGTCGCTCACAGCGTCCATGCTGTTCTGGCTGATCACCGGGAAGCCGAGCTTTTGGGCGATGAGTTCGCGGTCGAGATTGATCGTCGAGCCCGCCAGCGCGCCGCTGCCGAGCGGCAGGACGTTCAGCCGCCGGCGGCAATCGTCGAGGCGCCCCGCGTCGCGGTCGAACATCTCCACGTAGGCCAGCAAATGATGCGCGAAGAGCACGGGCTGCGCGCGTTGCAGATGCGTGTAGCCGGGAAGCACGGCGTCGGCGTTCCGTGCCGCCAGATCGACGAGCGCGCTCTGCATCGTGCGCAGCGCGCCGATGATCGCGCCGATCTCCGCGCGCAGATACAGGCGCAAGTCGAGCGCGACCTGGTCGTTGCGGCTGCGCGCGGTGTGCAGCTTGGCCCCGGCCGCGCCGATCCGCTGCGTCAGCGCGGATTCGATGTTCATGTGCACGTCCTCGAGATCCGTGCTGAACGGGAACTCGCCCCGCGCGATTTCCTCGCCGATCTCGCGCAGCCCGGCTTCGATCTGGCCCAGCTCGGTGTCCGTGATCAGCCCGGCCGCGCGCAACGCCGCCGCGTGGGCGAGGGAGCCTTCGATGTCGTGCCGGAACAAGCGCCAATCAAACGAGATCGACTCGCTGAACGCCCGCAGGCCGGCATCCGTGGGCTGCTGAAATCTGCCGGTCCACATGGGTGCAAAGAAATGAACGCTGAACGCTGAAAAACCGTGGCGATGCGACGACCGCAGCCGGAAACGGCGGCGCGCCCGCGGCCGGTTGCCGGCTGCATTAACTTTCGTCCTTCCGCCGGCGCTTTTTGCAGGTGCCGAGGATTTTCAACTCGTCGCACTTCGCCTCGATGCGCACATTTTTCGCCGCGGGCGAGAAGCCGAGCCGGTGCGTGATGCAATTTTCCAGCACCTCCATGTGCTCGTCCTCGAACTCGACGATCTTGTCGCAATCGAGGCAGATAAGGTGGTTGTGGTGCGGTTTGTCGATGAAGTTCGGATCGTAGTATTTGAAGTCCTGCCCGAAATCCATCTCGCGCAGCAACCCGCTGCTTACCAGCAACGGCAGCGTGCGATACACGGTCGCGCGTGAGACGCTGCGCTCAATGTCGCGGGACCGGGCCAGGAGCGTCTCAGCGGTGAAATGCTCCGTCGTCGTGAAGGCGGCTTCGATGATGGCGTCGCGCTGCACGGTGCGACGCAAGCCTTTCTCGTCGAGAAAGGCGTAAATCTTCTCACGCACCGCTGGGTCAATCGCCGCCACGCTTGCAGCGTAAAACCTCGCGCCATTTGAGTCAACGCAACCGTCGCCGGAGTGATAGCCCGGTCGGTTTGCGTTGCTTGAGCAGTGCGTGGCGCTGCTCCGACGCGCGATCCGCCGGCGCGCTACGGCGTCAGCGGCCGCAGGTAATAGGCGCCCATCGCGGCGGTGTAATCCGCAAAACAGGCCGCCTCGTCCGCCGCGGCGGCGCCGGGGAGCAGGCTGTGAGCGGAGGAAGCCGAATGCTGCGACGAGCCAGCCCCGGATTTCGAACCGGAACCATGCGAATGATGGTGCCCGTGATGCCGCTGACGGCGCTCTTTTTCTTCGCGCAGCTTCTCGGCTTTTACCTCGTGACGCGTCTTGCCAGCGCGACGCGCTTCGAGTTCATCCACCAACAGGCGGCGGGCCAGAAAACGGTTCAACCCCTGGCTGCGTTCCCGCCCGCAACGCACCCGGACACCTGTGGGTCGGTGGAGCAGGGCGACCGCGTTGCCGCGGAGATAAGTTTCGTCGATTTCGTGCTCGCCGAGCCGCAGCGCACGCATGCGTCCGGCGAGTTCTTCCTGTTTAGGCGTGGAGACCGGGAACCTCAGCATGGCTGGGGGCCGGCGACACCATAGGCGCGGGCGGAAGAAGGAGAAAAGGAGTTGGAAACAGGCATCGTAAATGCGCTGACGAAAAGTTACGAAAATCGTCGGCTTCCGGCAAGGGAAAACATGCACGGGTCATCGAAAAACCCTCGCAATCCCGTGGCGCTGCGCTTTCTTCCGAGGGCGGCCGTGCCGAATCGCGACGCAGGTGAAAAAAACGTCACACTCGAAAGCCTCGGTCCGCCCGGAGACTGGACCTCTATGAGTAACGAATTGAAAGTCGGCGACCCCGCCCCCGCGTTCACCACCACGGCCCTCGGCGGCGGCTACGGCACGGAAGGCAGCACGGTGAGCCTGCGCGATTTCGCGGGCCAGCATGTTGTCCTCTACTTTTATCCCAAGGACGACACGCCGGGCTGCACCGTGCAGGCCTGTGGGCTGCGCGACCGCTGGCCGGATTTTCAAAATCAGGACGCCGTGGTCTTCGGAGTCAGCACCGACTCGCTGGGGAGTCACCGCGATTTTATCGCCAAATACGGCCTGCCCTTTCCGCTGCTCAGCGACGAGGGAAAAACAATCGTCCAGGACTACGGCGTCTGGGTCGAGAAAAGCATGTATGGCAAAAAATACATGGGCACCGAACGCTCGACGTTTGTCGTCGGCCCGGACGGAAAAATTTCGGCGATCTTCCGGCGCGTGAAGCCGGAGGAACACGTCGGGCAGGTGCTGGCGGTGTTGCAGGAGAACGCGTCGTAACGAAGCGCCCGGCAGCCGCCTTTCAACTTCCCCCGCGGTCCGCAAGCTTCCACCCCGATTTTCATGGATTCCAAACCCACCTTTCTGCCGCTCTTCGAGAAGCTCGAAGCCTTTGCCCAAAAGCTGCCCGGCGGCATGCACAAGCCGATCCTGCAGGCGGTCTCGCCGATCAAGGACATCTTCCTCAAGCAACGCCCGCCGCGCTTCGCGCTGACTGGCGACGCTGCGGTGAGTCACGCCGGGTTGGTCAACGCGATCTTCAGCGCGCCAGTGGCGCCGTTTGAGCCGGCCTCGGCTTCCGCGGGCGCGCCGCCGCCGCCTGCCGGTTGGCAGAATCTGACCCGGCCCGGAGGCGGGTCGGGCGGCGTGGTGCGCGTGCTCGACACCCGCGGGCCGGCGGGTTCCCAGCCGGCGGAGGTGACGCGCGGCGCACTCGCGGAACTGGCGCCGGATCTATTCCTGTTTTTGCAAACGCCGGCCCTTGCTGACGAGTCGGAACTCTCCGCGCAGCTCGACCATCTGGAGCACGCGATCGATTTCTCCGACGCCCGCCACGAAGTCCGGCCGCACATCGTCGGCCTCGTGGTCGCGCACGACGAGACGGCGCTTGCGCGTGGCAGCAATGACGACAACGACGGCGAAGACGCACTCAACGCCGCTCGCACCCGGCTGCACGCCGCGCTGACCCGCCGCCCGAGGCTGCGCGACCGCCTGGTGCCGACCCAGGCCGTGGCGACCTTTATGCGCTTCCGGCTCGACGGCACGTTTGATCCCGAGAGCGACCGCCGCCGGCACATCCATGCGCTGGTGGACACGCTTTGCGCCGAGCTGCCCGACGAGGCGAAGCTCGAGATGGCGCGGCTTTCCGGCGCCCGCGAGGCGCAGGCGAAGATCGCCGCCACGCTCACGAAATCGATCGCGGCAGCCAGCGGCGCGCTCGGCATCCAGCCGATCCCGCTGGCGGACATGCCGTTTCTGCTGGCGTTTCAAACGATGCTGGTCAGCGGCATCATTTACATCAGCGGCGAGGAGCTGAATGCCAAGCTGGCCGGCCGCTTTCTCACGACGATGGGCGTGAGCGTCGGCATCGGCATGGCGTTGCGCGAAGGCGCCCGTGCGGCGGCGAAATTCGTCCCTGGCTGGGGCAACGCGGTCAGCGGACTCGTCGCGGCCGGCGGCACGTATGCGATCGGTCGCGCGGCGACGGCGCACTTCATCGAAGGCGTGCCGCTGCCGGACACGAAGAAGATTTTCAAGCGCGCCAACCGACCGGATCTCAGCGTGCGGGAACTGTTTGCGCGTCGCCGGCAGGGCAAACTGGACAAGGCGAAAAATGGTCAGTAACGCCGGACGCCCCGCCGTAAAGCTCTCCGCGATCCGCGAACGCCTCGGCGAGTTGCGTGTGGCGCCATCGAAGAGCCTCGGCCAGAATTTTCTGCACGACCAGAATCTTGCCCGCTGGCTCGTCGCGCAGATCGCGCCGCAACCGGGCGAGCACATCGTCGAGATCGGCCCCGGCCTGGGCGCGCTCACCGGCCACGTGCTGGCGACCGGCGCGACGGCCACGGTGGTGGAAAAGGATGGTCGGCTGGCGGCGCATCTGCGCGAGCGTTTTGCCGACGAAGTGGGCACCGGCCGGCTGGAGGTGGTGCACGGCGACGCGGCCGATTTCGATGTCCGCACGCTCTGGCCGCGGCAGCCGGTGAAAGTGCTCGGCAACCTGCCTTATTACATCACCACGCCGTTGCTGTTTCATTTCACCGCCCCGGCGTCGCCGACGGCCTGGGCGCTCTTTGTCATGCAACGCGAGCTGGCCGAGCGGCTGGCGGCCGGTCCGGCGCAGTCAAAAGACTACGGCATCCTCAGCCTCGTGGTGCAGCGGCGCTGGCGGGTGAAATACTTGCGCACGCTGCCGGCAGCCGTCTTTACCCCGGCGCCAAAGGTGGAAAGCGGCGCGGTGCTGCTGACACCGCGCGAACCCGGCGAGCTGCCGCCGTGCGACGGCGAAACCTTCGAGCGACTGGTGCGCCGCGGCTTCTCGCAACGGCGCAAGCAGGTGGGCAAGCTCCTGAGCGGCGCCGCTGCCGACGGCCAGCCGATGCTTCCGTGGCCGGAGATCGCCGCCCGGCTCGGGGCGCCGGTAACCGCCCGGGCGGAAGAATTGAGCCTGCTCCAATGGATCGCCCTGGCGAATCTCGTCCGTCCCGTCGAGCCGGCGGCCGCGCAAGACGGGGCGGGGGAACAGTTTGACGTCGTGGACGAACACAACGCCGTCGTCAGCACCGCGCCGCGCGCCGAAGTCCACGCCCGCGGGCTGCGCCACCGGGCGATGCACCTCTTTGTCTTCAACGCGGCCGGCGATTTGTTTCTCCAAAAACGCTCGCCCTGGAAGGATTCGCATCCTGGAAAGTGGGACTCCAGCGCCGCCGGGCATCTTGACGCTGGCGAAACCTACGAAGCCGCCGCCCGGCGCGAGTTGCGCGAGGAACTTGGCCTCGACGAAGCCGCCGTGACCGCCGCGGACCTGCAGGTGGCCGGCGACCTCGGCCCGGCACGCGACACAACGAACTGGGAATTCATCCGGCTCTTCTCAGCGCGATCCGAAGGCCCCTTCCGCTGGCCGCCGGAGGAAATCGAAACCGGCGGATTTTTCCCCGCGGAAATCGTGCGAGCCTGGATCGCCGCCCGGCCGCAGGATTTCGCCTCGGGATTTCTGGAATGCTGGGCGCTCTGGGAAGCGCGGAAACAGGGCGCCGCCTTGTCTTAAAAGGCGCTCGCCACGCCGGTGGAGCCGCCGCGCATTGGCTGGATGGCGCTGAGCGTGATTTCCTGCCGCAAAAGCAGCGATTCCGCGACGGCCTGCACGACGCGCATGTAGGCGACGCCGTCCTCGAAGCTCGGTCGCGGCTGCACGCCGCCGTGGCTGCGCACCGCGGCGATGAAATCCTCCTCCACCCGCCAGGGCACCGCGAGATCCTCGGTGATCGGCAGGAGGTCGAGCTCGCTCACATCGCGGGTGCCGTGGTAGATGGCGTCCTTCGCGATGTCGTAAACCAGCACGCCGTCGCGTCCGTAGAGCTCGATGCGATCGCCCGGCGCGTTGGCCGCCACGCCGCTGAAGGCCAGCACGCCCTCGGCGCCGCTTTCCCAGGTGCAGAGCACATGGAGAAAATCGGGCACGTGCACCGGGTAGCCGTTGCGCTCGGGATGGACGACGCGACCGTGGGCGACGAGCGACTTGATCGGCCCCAGCCAGCGCTGCAGCACCTCGGCGTAAATGCCGAGCGTGAGCACGTTATAGCCGCTCAACTCGTCGCGCTGACGCCAGTGCGCCGGCGCCTGGGGGTCGAGGAAGTCACCCTTCAAGCTCTGGAGCCGCACTTGGTGAATCGGGCCGATGAGCTCCTCGGCCAGCGCCTTGCGCATCGCGAGATCGCCGCGCATGCCGTGGGGCGGCGGGCAGAGCATCGTCACGAGCTGCGGGTGACGCTTGGCAGCGGCAAGCATTTCCTCGGCTTCCTCGAGGTTCATCGCCATGCGTGCCTGACAGAAGACGTGCTTGCCGGCTTCGAGCGCGGACACCGAGACGGTCGAGTGCAGATACGGCGGGGTGCCGATCCAGATGATATCAACGTCCTCGAGCGAGATGAGATCCGCCCAGTGCCGCATCGGCGTGGCGTGCGGCAGATGCTCGGCGCAAAACCGTTCCGCGCTCTCGTAGGAGGAATTGCAGACCGCCAGCACTTCCACGCCTTCGAGCCGGCTCAGGCCGGGAAGATGGCGCTGGCGGACGATGCCGCCGGCGCCGATGATGCCGATGCGCAGGGGCTTGACGGCGCTGGCGGCCGGGCCGGAGGAGGAGCGGGAAAGTTGGGCGACTGACATAGAGAAGGGAAGGGAATGGGAGTTCGGGCGAAGCTAAGGGTCCTGCGGGACAAGGCAACGCCGAATTGCGCCCCCGGCCGTCCCGCGGAGCGGCGACGTCGGCTGGCCGGCAAAATTCGCCTTGACCCGCACCCCTTCGACACGCACCTTGCCGGCCCGCTCAATGAGGCGTTGCGCGGCCAGTCACTTTTTTCCATCCTCCAACCGTTTTCTTTCCGCCATGTCGAAAGTTTGTTCCATCACCGGCGCGCGCGCAGGCCGCGGCCACGTCATCCATCGTCGCGGTCTGGCGAAGAAAAAAGGCGGCATCGGCCAGCACGTCACCGCGAATACGCCGCGCACGTTTGAACCAAATTTGAAAGTGAAGCGGCTTTGGGTGGCGGAACTGAATCGTTTCGTGAAGGTAAAGCTCACCGCCCGCGCCCTGAAAACGGTGGCCAAAAACGGCGCCTTCCGGACGCTGAAAAAAGCGGGCATCGTCTGACGCTCCACCAGAAGCGGCCAGCCGAGCCGCCAGTCCGGCAACGACTTGTCACTGCCGGGAGTTTTTCGCAGAATTTTGTCCGCGGCGTGATCCAGACGCCGCGGACTTTTTGCGTTTCCCGCGTCCCCTGGGCGCGCGGCCTGCTTAAAGATCGAGGACTGCTCTTTGGCTGTCAGAAGCCCGAAGCGCCTTAACCTCATCCATCGATTCAGCAAGCCAGTTCACAGGAAACTCACGCCATGCCTTACAGCGTCAAAAGCAAGAAGTCCGGCAAGACTTACTTTCTGCACTCCCGCCGCCAGCCGCTCAAAGGCGGACACATTCAAACGCTTTACTTCTTCGCCAACGAGCCGCGCGACGGCGTCATGGATGCGATGCCGCAGGGCTACCAGCTCCACGAGAATCCGAACACCGGGTTGCCGTTGCTGAAGAAAGCCGCCGTCGCGGCGGAGCCTGCCACCGCCGGCCGCTAAGGCCAGGCAGGTCGGTTGGGTTTGCCGGCGTCCGTTCGCGGAACGCTCGCGCCGGCCAGCGCATTCATCGGCATCGCAAGGCGCGTCCTTCCCGTCTGGGAAAGACGCGCCTTCCTGTCGTTTCCGGGGGCGGCCGCGGCGGTGGCCGGGGTGACGCGACGGTTTCTTGGCAAGCGGCGCCTCTTCGCTATCTTGTCGGCCCCGTCCCGTTTTTCACCGCCATGTCCGACACCATCGAAGGAGCCACCGCCAGCAGTAGCAGCCCCCAGTCGCCGACGACTGCCACCACCGCCGCCCCGCCGCAGAAACGCATCACCCCGGTGAGCGTGCTCACCGGGTTTCTCGGCGCCGGCAAGACGACCCTGCTCAACCATATCCTGCGCGAGCAGAGCGATTACAAATTCGCCGTCATCGTCAACGAGATCGGCAAGATCGGCATCGACGGCCAGCTCGTCGAAAACCAGCGCGATGAAGTCATCGAAATGTCGAATGGCTGCGTCTGTTGCACGGTGCGCAAGGACCTGGTCCAAAGCATCCAGCGGCTCATCAAGCGCGGCGGCTTCGACTACATCCTCATTGAAACCACCGGCATCGCCGATCCCGGGCCGATCGCGCAGACTTTTGTCAACATCCCGGCGCTCAGCCGCTTCGTGCAGCTCGACGCGATCATCACCGTGGTGGATGCCGAGCAGATCTTCAAACAAATGGAAGAAACCGAGGTCGCCCGCGACCAGATCGCGCTGGCGGACTTCGTGTTGCTGAACAAAACGGACCTCGTGGACGAAGCGGCGCTCGGTCGGGTGAGCGAGGCCATTCGCAAGCTCAATCCCCACACCCGGATCCTGCGCACGCAGCAGTCGCAGGTGCCGCTGAAAGAGCTGCTCGACATCCACGCCTTCGAGGTGGACCGGAAGCTGGAAACGGATCCCGATTTTCTCAACGAGCTGCGGGCTTCCGGCAAGCATCACCACGACATCGTCAGCCACTCGTTTGCCTTCGAGGGAGCGTTCAGCGTGGAGAAATTCGAGAAGTTCGTCCAGCGCCTTACCGAGAAGGAAAAGGTGTATCGCTCGAAGGGTTTCGTGGCGATTGCCGGGCAGGAGAACCGCGCCATTTTCCACGGCGTGAACAACCGCTTCCACATCTTTTGGGACCGCCCGTGGCAGGCCGGGGAGACGCGTGGAAGCCAGTTCGTCTTTATCGGCAAGAAGCTGGATGCCGAGATGATCGAGCGCGGCCTGCGCGCCTGTCTGGCTTGATGCCGCTCAACCGGTTCCGTCCGGGGTTTCCCGCGCCGGCACGATGACGGCATCGCGCATGCCGTGGATGAGCTTTTTATCCGCCGGCACCACGGTCGCGAGCACGCCGCGTAGCTCGGCTTTGCCTTCGAGCAGGAAGTAGTAGGGACAAAGCCGCACGCGGCCGCGGAGCATCTCGATTTCGCCAGAGGCGGGATTGAGAAAAGGGTGCTCGACGAGCCGGCCTTTGCGAAAGCGCTGGAGCAGCATCGGATTGCGCGGGAAACGCTCCAGCGCCCGCTCGATGGCTTCCCGCCAGGCGCCGTGCGACAGGTCGGCGGCGAGATCCACGCCCCGGCTGCCCCAAGCCAGCTCCGAGAAGCCGCTGATCTTCAGGATAAGCTCGCGCTCCCGCTGGGAAAAGGCGCCCAGCTCGCGCCAGTCGTTGATTTCCAAGCCGGGAATGACGGCGTGATGCGGCAGCGGAGCCGGGTCCAAGATCCAGGTGTAGGGGATGATTTCCTGCAGCTTCAGCCAGTGGCGTTCGCCGAGTTCGCGCCGCCAGAAATCGCGCAACGGCCGCAGCCAGAAGAGCGCGAACCACATCTTCTCCTCCAGATACGGCTTGAAGGGCGGGGTAACGCGCACCCGGCCGGCGCGTGCTGCCTCGATCAACGTCGGAGCGGCTGGCACGTTCGGAAGATCGAAGTTTTCGAAGAAACGGTAAATGTTTCCCGGCGCGCCTTCAGGTCCGGTGGGGAGGGGACGCCCGGCGGAAAATCGGGCCGCGGCCGCGTCGTCGTCGAGCACCCGCCAGCGCGGTTCGCCGCCGGTCGCGCCGCCGGTATCGTGGCGGGCGTTGAGTTCCCCGGCCAGCCAGTGCATTTCTGGCCGGTAGGTCGCCGCTTCTTCGCTGACGACAATGTCGCCGCCGCCGGGCAGGATGCCGGCAAAGCCGTCGAGCATGCCGTCCGTGCCGCCGACCACGTCGTCGCCAAGCGCGGCGTAGGTGCGGTTCAGCCACGCCGTGAGGCCGATCCCGCCGGGGACGGTGTCCAACTCGGCGATCGTGTAGCCGCTGCCTTCCGTGAGGATGACGTCTGGCCGGATGACGCGGGCGATGTCGTCTCGGAAAATGCGTTCGCGGCTGAGCGCAACGAGTTCCGGCGGCTTGCCTTGGTCGAGATAGCCAGCGATCCAGGCCGGCTGTTTGCCCTTGACGCTGAGCTGGTAAAGAAGGTTGCAGGCGCGCTGAAACAGGTGCAGCCGGTAGCCGAGTTTTTCCAGTTCGCTGACAAACTCGCTGCTCAACGCGAACGCGCGCGGCGACAGCAGCCACTCTTTTTCTGCAAACAATCCCTGGGCCGGAATGGCGCTGCGGATGGCTTCGACGCGGGCGAGGTCGTCTTTCACTGGAAGAAGGGAATCCCCGCGCGCCCGGGCGGGCCGGGCAGACTGCGGTTCCGCCTAACTTAGCTCAACCGGCGAGCGCTTTCAGCGCCTGTCGCACAAGATCCTCGGCTTGGGCCGGTTCCGCGCTCGGGCGGTGGATTTTCTTGATTGCCTGGTGCGCCTCGACCTGTTTGTAGCCGAGCGAGATGAGGGCCAGCACAGCGTCGTTGATCGCCGTCTGCTCCGGGGTCGGCGCGTGTGCGCTGCTGGCGGCTTCCCAGGTGGCAGCGACGCCCAGCTTGTCGCGCAATTCCAAGACGATGCGCTCGGCTGTCTTTTTGCCGAGGCCGCGGACCTTCGCCAGTGCGGCGATGTCGTTGCTGACGACGCAATTTTTGAAACTCGGCACGCTCATACCGCTCAATACGGCGAGTGCCAGCTTCGGGCCGACGCCGCTGACGTTGTTGAGCAGCAGGAGAAACAGATCGCGCTCCGCGGCCGTCATGAAGCCGAAGAGCACGTGCGCATCTTCGCGCACTTGCAGATGTGTGAGCACCTTCACCGGCTGGCCCGGGGCCGGGAGCCGGTCGTAGCTGCTCAGCGGGATGAGCACCTGGTAGCCGACACCGCCGACATTAACGACGACTTGCGTGGGCAGCGATTCTTCCAGGGTGCCTTGCAAAAAAGAGATCACGGAAAGCGAAAACGTGAGCCGGCTATCCGCCGGGTGCCCCGGACTTTCGCTTTCCGCGTTGCCTCAGGTCAATCCTCCATTTCGTCGGCCTTGCGAGCGAGACGATTCGAGAGAATGAAAAAGCTCGGCACCCAGAGGCCGACAAAGATGCCGAAGCGCTCGCCGCGGGCGACGTCCGGCTCCTTGGCGGCGCGCCACGCGACGATGGAGGCGACGATGGAAACAAAGCCGAGGGTGAGGCAGGCATCGGAAAGCACCTGCACGTTGGTTTTGGACAAGCCGAGTTCGTTCATAATGGGATGTAAGGGGGAGTTGGAGCCGTCGATGTCCGTTGCGGACAGCATCGTTACGTTTCTGGACTGAGTTTCGATGCTCCGGAACCCGTTTTTATCCTGGCGGAACGCGGCGAAAAGCCATCGCCAGCTCAGATCAGCGCGACAGAATGACTCCACACGCAAGTCGGCACAATGCGGCCGCCTGCACCATGGGAAGCGTGTTCAGACGAAAATACTCCTTCGGTTTTGGGCCGGTTCGTGATATATTCCAGCCTCTATGGCAATCTCCAAGAAAAACGCCTTTTCCCGCCGCCTCCCCGATCTCGTCACTGAGGAACTTGTTGCTGTTCTGTCGCAGAAGCAATCGTTCGAGTTCAAAGAGTTGTTTGACCAGGTGCACATCAACCTGCGCGCCCGGAATGCTGCCAGCGGTGGCGAAGAGATGCTGCGCCTGCGCGCTTACGAGAAGCTCCAGAATCTCGTGGCTCGTGGCATGGTGAAGAAGACCCTCAAGAAATACAAGGGTCTCGCCTCCTTGTCGAAGGCGCTGCCGCCGAAGCCGGAAGCCGTCGAGGCGCCGGCCACGGTCGCCGCGGCTTGAGCAGAGAATCGTCCGGCCGGGTGACCCTCGGCCATTGACTCTCTTAGACCCCCAATCGAAAATGGGCCGGGTTGATCGTCAGCCCGGCCTTTTTCTTTTCCTCCCGGGCCGCCGGGAAACGCGCGGCAGCCAACGCGCGGGGGACGGGAACGAATGGCCGGTGCCAGCCGGTTTTCCCGCCCCAACCGGAGTCGTCGAGTTATGCGCGAATACTTTCCCATTCTGCTTCAAGCCATCGTAGCGATCGGTTTCGCCGCCGTGGCGCTACTGGTCAGCGTGATCCTCGGCAAGACCGGCCGGCGTTCGAAGATCAAAGACACCGCTTACGAGTGCGGCATGCTCCCGGTGGGGGACGCCCAGCCGCGGTTTAGCGTGAAGTTTTATCTCGTGGCGATGTTGTTCATCCTGTTCGACATCGAAATCGTTTTCATGTATCCCTGGGCCGTCGTTTACACCCAGTATATCGCCGAGCAGGGCACGCTCATCCTGTGGAGCATGCTTGGGTTTATCGGAATCCTGACGGTGGGCTACGTGTATGCCTTGAAGAAGGGCGCGCTGGACTGGAAGACGTGACGGAGCGTCGGGAATGATGCAGCCACGCTGTCTGCGGACCGCGTGACCTTCCGTTCAGCTTTCAGTCTCCAAATCTTATTCTTTTTCCCGATGGTTCACCACGTTGTCCTCTGCCAGTTCAAGGCGGGCACCAGCGCCGCGGCTGAGCACCGGATCGTCGAGGAAATGATGCGCCAGACCCGCAGCCGGCTCCTGCGCATCCCGGAGTGTCTCACGGTGCAATGCGGCAAGCGCATCGAGCCGGACAACGCCTGGGCGTTCTTTTTCTCCGTGGACTACGAGACGCTGGCAAAGATGCGCCTGGCGCAGAAGACGCCGGCCTACGGGAAATTTTTGCGCGAAGTCATCGAGGAACACGCCACCGAACAGCTCTCGATGATCTACGAGCTGGAGCCGGGCAAAAAGGTCAAATACTCCTGAAGCCGCGCCTGCACGTAGGCGATCTCGTCGTCGGCGATCCCGAACGGCGGGGTGAAGGAAAGGACGTTGCCCGCCGGACCGCCGGAAAGCAGCAGCAAGCCGTCGCGGAGCGCCTGCTTTACCACCCGGATGGCCAGCGCGCCGGCCGGGGCGAGCCCGTCGCTGGCGACCAGTTCCATCCCGAGCATCAGCCCGGTCCCGCGCACGTCGCCGACCGGCGGTGAGCCGGCGGCTCGCTGGACTTCGCGGAGTGCCGTTTTCAGCTTGGCACCGGTCCGCACGACCGCGGCGGCGGTTTCCGGCCGGGCGTGTGTTTCCAAGGACGCCAGCGCCATCGCGCAGCCGACCGGGTGGCCGAGAAACGTGCTGGTGTGCAGCGCCTCGCCGTCGGAGACCGGCCAGGCGTCCATCACCTCCGCGCGGCCGACGCAGGCAGAGAGCGGAAAGCCGCCGGTCAGCGCCTTGCCGAGACAGATCAGGTCCGGCACGACCCCGGCGTGATCGCAGGCAAACAGGGCGCCGGTGCGGTTGAAGCCGGTGTAGATTTCGTCAAAGACGAGCAGGATTTTGTATTCGTCGCAGAGCGTCCGCAGCAGGCGCAGAAAGTCGAGCGGCGGAAAAATCTCCCCCCCGCGGCCCTGCGCCGGCTCGACCAGGATCGCGCCGATGTTTCCCCGGGTGCGGATCGTCCGCCGGATCTCGCCGTCGAGCGTTTCCAGACAGGCGGTGGAACAATTCGGAAACCCGCGGCTGCCTTCGAGCCGGAACGCCGCCCGCTCGCCGAACGGACAGCGGTAGCACGCGGGATACGGGAGCAGCGTGGCGAAATCTTTCAGCTGCGCCCGAAACGGCTCCCGGAAATAGGGCAGCCCGCCGACCTCCAGCGCGCCGTAGCCGAGCCCGTGATACGCCCCTTGAAACGCGATGACCCCCGGCTGGCCGCTGTGCAGCAGCGACGTTTTCAGCGCCGCCTCGACCGCTTCGAACCCGGCCCCGCACAGAATCGTCTTCCCCGGCTGCCCGGTCCAGCGGCCGAAGGTCAGCTCGCCCAGCCGCTCGCAAAGCTGCACCTTCGCCTCCGTGGGATGCACGTCGCCCATCGCGTGCAGCAACTGCCCAGCCTGGGCAACGAGGGCCTCGCGGACCACCGGCGCGCCGTGCCCCAGGCTGGCCACGGCAAACGCGCTCGTCAGATCGAGGAACCGGTTGCCGTCCACATCCCAGACGTTGACGCCCTCCGCGCGCTCCCAAAACACCGGAAACTCCGCTGTCGAGAAACGTGACGTTCCGCGACTCCGCCCGCCGCAGCCGGGCCGCCAGCTCGCGCGACCGGGGTCCCGGAATCTCGGTGCGAACTTCGGGAAGCATTTAGGGGAATAAACGGGAGCCGCCACGCTCATGGCAGCACAATCCGGCGCGGCGGTGAACGCCGGTGACAGGAGGCCGCGTCAGCTCCCCCGGAGCTTCCCATACAGCGCCGTGTATTCCGCGGCCGTGCGCGACCAGTTGAACTTCGCCGCGCGCAGCATCGCCCGCTGCCGCAGCGCCTCCCAGCGCGCCGGATGGTCCGCCAGCAGCGGACGCGCCCGGCCGAAGATGGCGTCGAGCAGCGCATCCGTCGTCAGCTCGTAGAAAAAGATCGCGTGCCCGTGATCCGGCCCGTTGGCCTCGTGGCGGTAATCCTCCACATACAACTCAAACCCGCTGCCAGCCGGGACGATCGGCACCACTCCGTAGCGCAGCGCCCGCACGATCTCTGTGCCGGTGCCGCGTCCCCGGCCGAGCACCAGCTCAAAATCCGCAGCAGCGAGCAGACTGTGCTGAAACCGGTCGTCGAGCGACGCGTCGTCGTCGCGCACCAGCGCCATCTTGCCGGGAAACTTCTTGGCCGCGAGCGCGAGCGCGACCTCCGCCGGCGCCGCCGGGTCCGGCACCGGGCCGGTGACGATGAGCCGGGCGTCGTCGCTGAGGATCTGGTCGAGCGCGGGGATGAAAAGATCGAGATAATCCACCGGCGCCAGACCCGGCGGGCGGCGCAGGAGGAAGACCGGGCCGACCGGCGCCTTCGTCAGCTCCAGACTGGCGAGAAAAACATTGGCGCTCGTCTTCTTACCGCCGAGCGCGGCCGGGCGGTATTTGCGTGGGATCAGCTTGTCGGTGGAAGGGTTCCACGTCGTTTCGTCCAGCCCGTCGGGGATGCCGCGCAGGCGGTCGGCATGCTCACGCAGGATCATGTCCAGACCGCCGCTGTGCGCCGGAGTCTGCACGGCGCGCCGGTCGCCCTCGCCGTCGGCGACCACCGCGTCAGCCGCGAGGATGCCGCCCTTCAGCGCGTTTCCGCGACCGAAAAATTCCAGTCCGGTCGGCGTGAACCATTCCCAGCCCAGGTTCAGCAGCGAAAACTGCTCCACGCCGAAGGAGCCTTGCGCCTGCAAGTCATCGAGCGCCAGCACGCCGGCAAACGGCAGGCGGCCGGCGCGCAGATACGTGAGAGCCAGCGCGCCCGGCCAGTCCTGCACCTGCACGATGTCCGGCGCCGGGTTCAGCCGGCGGGCCAGCTCAACGACGAGCTTCGCAAAGAGCGCGCCGGCGGCGAGGTCATCCGCCGCGATCGGCGGGCCGTCGGCGTTTTTTTCAAAGTGTTCCGGCTGCTTGAACAGGAACACCTGCAATCCGAAAGGCGACCGCGCCTCGAAGACTTCCACCGCGATGCGCGCATCATCCCCGAGTGAGGCCGCCACGGTCACGCCGGTGCTCTTGGCCTTCACGGCCGCCTTCGCCGCCGAGCCGCCGGCCGCTGCCACCAGCGCGGCGCTGAACGGCGCCACGACGCTGACTTCATGCCCGGCCCGCTGGAGTTCCGCCGGCAGCGCGGGCAGGCGGTCGGCATGGCGGCCGGTGACGACGGTGGCATCGGAGGGAAACAGCGGCGCGGGATCGGCGGTGGCAAACAGAAGCTTCATGGCAGCGTGACTCTAAAAAGGGGTGAGGACGAAGGAAAGCAGTTTGGCTTTCACCGCGGCGGGGCGTTTTGCTGCCGGCGCGCGCGGCGGTCAAATCCGGAATCGGCGAAGCCGCCGCCGGTGAACGCAGGTTTTTGCCGGGAACGCGATGACGCCTTCGGTGCGCCGGAGCCGGCCGTGAAGCGTCGGCAGAAAGCCGGCATGCCACTGCGGCCGTGGAATTTACCTTGCTCGGGCGGAAGGTGGGCCGGATGTTGCCGCCTCCGGGATGCGTCGCATTCCGCGGCGCATTTCCGGTGCCCAAACGACCTGCCTATGAAACCCCTGATCCTCTCCGCCCTGGTTCTGCTCGTGTTCGCGCCGCCGTTGCTGCAGGCGAAAACGTTCAAGATTCCGAAGGACAAGCCGATCGCCACGATCACGTTCCCGGATGCCTGGGACGCCAGCTACGTGGATGAAGGTGTCGAAGGCACCTCGGCTGACGAAGAAATCTACGTTTACATCGAGGACAATGACGCCTCGACCATCGAAGGCGCGGTGAAGGAAATGTTCGCCTACCTGGCGAAGAAAAAGGTGACCGTGAAGCCGGACACCCTCAAGAAAACCGAGGCCAAGATGAACGGGATGGACGTCGTCGATCTCGCCTACGACGGCGAGGATGCCGATGGCCCGACGCACATCAGCCTGACGATCCTCGGCATCACGAACAAGAAGGGCCTGCTGATGCTCTACTGGGCAAATCCCGCGAAGGAGAAGAAGCATCAGGAAGAGCTGAACGGGATCCTGCAGAGCATCCAGCCGGTGAAATAGCCGCCGCCGCCAGGTTTTCGGCGCGCGGTGTTGCGAGCCCCAGGCCGGTCAGTGGTCTGGGGCTCCGTCGTTTTCCGCGGCCGCTTTCACTTTTGCCCGCACGCGCTAAGTTCGCCCTCGCTTTTAACCTCCGTTTTGCCGTCATGACTTCCGCCGAAATCCGCCAGTCGTTTCTCGATTTTTTCCGGGAAAAGCAGCACACCATCGTGCCCTCCAGCTCCCTCTTGCCGAGCGCGCCGAACCTGCTCTTCACCAATGCCGGCATGAACCAGTTCGTGCCGATCTTTCTCGGCCAGGAAAAGGCGGACGTGAGTCGCTGGCCCGGCGCGGTTCCCGGCAGCGACACCCGCGCGGCCGACACGCAGAAGTGCATCCGCGCCGGCGGCAAGCACAACGATCTCGATGACGTCGGGCTCGACACGTATCACCACACGTTTTTCGAGATGCTCGGGAACTGGAGCTTTGGCGACTATTTCAAAAAGGAAGCGATCGAATGGGCGTGGGAACTGGTCGTCGGCCGCTGGAAATTCCCGGCGGCGCGCGTGTATGCGACCGTTTATAAACCGGGCCCCGGCGACCCGAGCGAGTTCGACCAGGAAGCGCATGACCATTGGGCGCGGCTCTTCACCGCGGCCGGACTCGATCCCGCGGTCCACATCGTCAACGGCAACAAGAAGGACAATTTCTGGATGATGGGCGACACCGGCCCGTGCGGTCCGTGCTCGGAGTTGCACATTGACCTCACGCCGGCCGGCGACACCGGAGGCAGTCTCGTCAATGCCGGCGACGCGCGCTGCATCGAGATCTGGAATCTCGTGTTCATCCAGTTCAATGCGAACCCGGACGGCAGTTTCGTGCCGCTGCCGGCGCGGCACGTTGATACCGGCATGGGTTTCGAGCGCGTCTGCTCGATCATGCAGGGGACGAAAAATTTTTCCGACTTCAACGGCACGATTTCGAACTACGACACCGACGTTTTCGCGCCGATTTTCCGCAAGATCGAGGAACTCAGCGGCCAGCGTTACACCAGCACCTTGCCGAAGCCGGGCACCGGCGGCGGTGAAACCGAGCAGGAGAAATTCGACGTGGCGTTCCGCGTCGTGTCCGACCACATCCGCACGCTCTGCTTCTCGATCGCGGACGGCATTCTGCCGAGCAACACGGATCGCGGCTACGTCCTGCGCCGCATCCTGCGCCGCGCCGTGCGCTACGGCCGCCAGCTCGGCCTCGGCGGCAAAGACACGCCCAGCTTTCTCGCCGAACTCGCCGACAGCGTCCTCTACGCCTTCGGTCCGGTGTTCCCGGAGTTGATCAAACAGCGCGACCGCATCCGCACCACGCTGGCAACGGAGGAGGGGGCGTTCATGAAAACGCTGGATCGTGGAATCGAACTCTTCGAAGGGGAGGCAGCGCGCATTTTGGGAACGGAAAAGGGGAGCGCGGGCATCCTGCCCGCCCCGGCCGGCATCCTGCCGGGCGGCTCTGCGGCATCGACCCGCTTCCACAAACGCCGCTTGCCGCACTACGAACGCCCGCACGGCATCTACCACGTCACGTTCAGCACTCGCGAGCGCCGTCCGCTTTCACCGGCGGCGCGCGAAATCGTTTTGAGCGCGCTCCGACATTTCGACGGCAAACGCTACGATCTTTTCGCGGTCTGCGTCATGCCCGATCACGTCCACGTGTTATTTCAGCCCCTGCTGAAAGATGGGAATGCGGCAGGCGACGCCACGGAATTCTGGCCCCTAGATGAACTGCTGCACTCCCTGAAATCATTCACGGCAAACGCGATCAATCAGAATGAAAGCACGTCGGGTCACGCGGTGTGGGAAAACGAATACCACGATCGCTTGATGCGTTCCGACGCCGATGTGGAAGAGAAGTTTCATTACATCTGCCGCAATCCGTGGTCGGAAAGGGCCGCGGGGCCGGATGAAGATTATCGCTGGCTTTGGACTTGGGCTGACGCAGAGCGCGCGCAGGTCGGAGCCGTCCGGCAGGATGCCGGCCGGAGCGGGCAGGATGCCCGCGCTCCCCTTTCTCCTGCCGCGATAGGACGCGTGATCTCGGGTGCGTTTGCGTTTCGGCTCTACGACGAGCAGGGCTTCCCGCTCGATTTGACCGAACTCATGGCTCGCGAGCGTGGGCTGACGGTGGACACCGCGGGGTTCGACAAGTTGATGGATGAACAGCGCGCCCGGGCGCGGGCGGCGCAGAAAAAAGAGATTGTCGCGGCGGAAGGCAACGAGCCGGAAAGCACGACGGAAACCGAGTTTGTCGGTTACGAAATGGATCACTGCAAAACGCGCGTCGTCGCGTTGCAACCGCGCGGCGAAGACACCTTTGCCCTCGTGGATCGCTCGCCGCTTTACGCCGAGATGGGCGGACAGGTCGGCGACACCGGCGTGCTCATTTTGAAAGAGCAGAAAATCCCGGTGCTCAACACGGTGAAGCGCGGCGGCACGTTTCTGCTCAAGCTCGCCGCGACTACCGACCTCGGTGCCGCCGTGGCGAAAATCGAGACGCCGCAAAACGCCATCCTCCAGGTGGACGAGCCGCGCCGGCGCGCGATCGAATCGCACCACACCGCGACCCATTTGCTGCATTGGGCGCTGCACGAAATCGTCGGACCCGACGCGACGCAAAAAGGCTCCTACGTCGGCCCGGACCGGCTGCGGTTTGACTTCAACAGCGCCGCGCTCACGCCCGCGCAAGTCGCGGACGTGGAGAAGCTCGTGAACGAGCACACGCTGGCGAACGCAGCCGTGTCGTGGAAGGAGCTGCCCCTCGCGGAAGTGCGCGGGCGCTCCGACATCATGCAGTTCTTCGGCGACAAATACGGCGACACCGTGCGCGTCGTGCAGATCGGCGGCGAGCCGGGCTCGTTGAACGGTTTTTCGATGGAACTTTGCGCCGGCACGCACGTCCGCGCGACCGGCCAGCTCGGCGCGTTCAAGATCGTCAGCGAAGGCGCCATCGCCGCTGGCGTGCGGCGCATCGAAGCGGTGACCGGCCGCGCGGCGCTGGAGTTTTTCGCGAAGCGCGACGCGGAGCTGTCGGCGAAGGTGCGCGAGCTGGAAGACCGGCTGGCGGAGCTGAACAAAGCGCAGGAAAAAGAGCGCGCGGCGGGATTGAAACGCGAAGCCGGCGCGCTGGCGGCGGAGTTCCTGGCGAAGGTGGACGCGGGCGCCGCGGTGCCGCGGCTGCTGGAGAAAGTGCCGCTCGGCGAGAGCAACAACGCGGAGCTGCTGCCGGCGCTGCACGACGCGCTGAAGTCGCGCGGTTTCCGCGGCGTGACGGTGCTCGTCGGGGTCGGCTCGGAGAACAGCGCCACAGTGCCGCTGCTCGTCGCCGCGACGACGCCGGAACTCGCCGCGAAATTTCCCGCCGGCAAGCTGCTCGGCCAGCTCGCGCCGATCGTCGGCGGCAAAGGCGGCGGCAAGCCCGACCTCGCCCGCGGCGCCGGCAAAGAGCCGGGCAAGGTGGACGAACTCCTGCGCCGCGCGGCCGAGTTGCTGGTGTCGTTGTAGAGGCGCCTCGGTGAGGCGCTTGGTTTAGGATTCTGCGGCTCGCAGAGCCGCTGCTACAACAGACCCGCTACGCCGGCGGCTCGACCTCCGGAATCTCGCCGGGCGGGTCGCGTTTTTCCCGCAACCCGAACCACGCGGCCGGCAGCGCGACCACCGCGAGGCCGAGAAGGATCAACGCCATGCCCGCGAGCCGCCGCGCGCCAAACGTTTCGCCGAGCACAAACGCCGACGACAACGCCCCGAACACCGGCACCAGCATGGAAAATGGCGCGACCCGCCCCGCCGGATAACGCCGCAGCAAATAGCCCCACAGGCTGAAGCCCAGCAGCGACGACATCACGGCGATGTAAAGCAGCGAGCCGACGCCGCTCCAGCCGACGTTCGACAGCGAACGCACAATCACCGCGGGCCCGTCGAGCGCGAGCGACAGCCCGAACGCCGGCAGCGTCGCCAGGAGATTGAGCCAGACCACCAGGCTGAACATGTCCACGCCGGGATGCGTGCTGCGCTTGAGCAACACGTTGCCGATCGCCCAGCTCAGCGCGCCGCCAATGGTGAGGCACAGCCCCGTGATCGTCACGTCACCCCCGGCCGTGCTGGCGATGAGGCCGAGCCCCGAGAGCGCCACGACGATGCCGATGGTTTGCCGCGCCCCCGGCGGTTCTCGCAACGCGACCGCGGCGATGAGGATCGTGAAAAATCCCTGCGACTGCAGCAGCACGGAAGCCAGCCCGGGCGGAACGCCTTTCGTCATCGCGACGAAGAGAAAACCGAAGTGACCGACGAAGAGCGTGAACGCAATGGCGATCAACCGCGGCCAGGAAACCTCGGGTCGTCGCAGCACAAGCGCGGGCGTGGCGGCGACAAGGAATCGCAGGGCGACGAGCAGCAGCGGAGGAAAGCTCCCGAGACCGATCTTGATGACGACAAACGTGAACCCCCAAAGGGCGGCGACGACCAGCGCGAGGAGGATGTGCAATGGCGCCATGGCGTAATGAGGACAACAACAGCAGCAGCAGGGTCGGCACGAGAGAAAATAAACTTCCGCGGGCGCTCCGGTGCGCCTCATCTGCGTGTCGGCGCGACCTTCCACCGGTCGGGCGTCCGACGCAAAACGCGGACGCCTTTTTCGCGCGGCACCACTGGTCTTACACCGGCGCGGGGCAGACGCGTCCCGGTTGAAAAATAAAACGTATTCGCAGAGACGCGGCGATTACGTCCCCGTTGCGGCCCTGTTCTCCATCCGAAATCTTTTCAACTCCCCCATGGCAACACGATCCAAATCCTCTTCCGCTTCCACGAAGAAAAAATCCTCTGCCGCGGCGCGCAAAGATCCCAGCGGCGGCCTGACCGCGGCGGGGCGTGCGCACTTCAAGAAAACGGAAGGCGCAAACCTGAAGCCCGGCGTGAAAAAATCCGACGCCGACATGTCGCCGGACGAGATGAAGCGCAAAGGCTCCTTCCTGCGCCGTCACTTCGCCACGTTGCGCGGCCCGCTCGTCGGCGACGACGGCAAGCCGACCCGCCTCGCGTTGCAAGCCCACGCCTGGGGCGAGCCGGTGCCGAAAACTGAAGCCGCGGCGAAAAAGCTGGCGGACAAGGGGACAAAACTGCTCGAGCGCTACAAGGCCGCCGGCGAAAAAAGCGAGAACGGCAAGGCGAAGTCCGACAGCGGAAAAGGCAAAGCCGCCGGCAGCAAAAAAAGCGCAACGGCAAAGAAGAAATCGTCAGCCAAATCCGCTTAACAAAATTCCTCCCCATGCCTGCCGCGAAGAAATCCCCATCCGCATCGAAACCAAAGAAGGCTGCCAGCGCCGCTAGCAAGGGCGGGAGCCGGAAGAAATCGTCGGCCAGCAAAAGCGCGACCGGTGACAACTACACGAAGCCGGCGCTGCGTGAGCGGTTGAAAAAGAAAATCCAGGCCGGTGAAAAAGGCGGCCGCGCCGGCCAGTGGAGCGCGCGCAAATCGCAGTTGCTGACGCACGAATACGAGGAAGCCGGCGGCGATTACAAATCGGAGAAGCGCACCGCGAGCCAGAAGAGCCTCGAAAAATGGACTGACCAGAAATGGCAGACGGCGGACGGCAAGCCGGCGGCGCGCGGCAAAAAGGAAACCGCACGTTATCTGCCGAAGAAAGCGTGGGACAAACTTTCGCCCGCGGAAAAGAAAGCCACCGACAAGAAAAAGCGGGCCGGTTCGCGCGCCGGGAAACAGGTCGTGCCGAACACCGCCGCCGCGAAGAAAGCCCGCCGCAAAGCGGAGTGAGCCGACCCGCGCGTGGCGGCGCCGCCGCTTACCACGCGCTGCCCGGTTTTTGCGCGGCGAGCCGGTCGTGCGCGGCCGGTTCGAGGTCTGGGAAAAAGCGCAGCCCGGTCTGGCGCTCCAGCTCGCCGACCGTCGTGAGAAACGGCGTGAATGATCCGCGTGAACTGACCTCCTGCTCGCACAGAAACGCCTCCGCGCGCACGCCGCCTTCGTGCCACTGGGTCACGATCGTGTAAAACGCGCGCGGGATCACGATCTTGCCGCGCAATTTCTCCGCGCGATCGAGCGGCCCGAAAACCGGCCCGGTCATGACCCAGACCTGGCCAAAGCGGCCGGTGTAATTGTCGGCCACCCGGGCTTCGAGATTGGCCCAGAGCCCGGCGTTCAACTTGTGGCGCTGGGGGGCGATGTTGCTGAGCAAAAATGTCTCTTCCTGCGCCCGCCGGGAAAAGCGGCTGCCGATGGCGTAGTTCGGCGTCATGTGCCCGCGGTCGTAGCCGCTGCCGGTGTAGTCGCCGGGCTGCACGCGCGCGGCGGTGCGGGTATCGGGGGTGAAACTGTCCGGCCGCGAGCCGATCTGCGGCGGGCTCGTGAGGCGGAAAACGCGGTAGCCCGACCAGACCGGATTGGCGACCTCATCGCAATACCCAACCGTGTAAGCCGTGTTGTGCAACGTGCGGATTTCGTGCGGAAATCCGGCCCGGCGCGGTTCGCCGCCGAACAGGATCGCGTCCTTCTCCGGCACCACGGTCGTCGGCACAAACGGACGCGAAAAATAGAGCGACCAGATGTCGCCCAGCACCTCGCCGAAGCGCACCGGCTGGCGGGCGGGATGCCAGGTCCGGCGCTCGCTGCCGGAGTGCTGCGCTGCGGACGATTCCGCGGAGGTCGCGCTCTGCTGGCGCCAGCTCGCGAGCGCCGCGCGGATCTCCGTTTTGCGGTCGCCGGATTGCACCGCATACCAGCCCAGCGGCAGCAGCACGACGAACAGCGCGATCAGCACCAGGGAAACCAGCAACCCGATCACCAGCCGCGGATTGCGCCCGCCAGCCTGAAATAGCGCGGTCAGCAGCCGCGAGAGCATCGCCATCTGGGCCGCGCTCGGGCGACGGGACGAAAACGGATCGCGGGAAGAGGAAGGGGATCGAGCCATCGGATTTTTCAGGGAAAGTTTTGGGGGAGATCGGAAAAGGGGAGCGCTCCTTTTCGGAATGGCAGGCGCGCCCGCTCGCTGCGCCGTGTGGCGGGGCGCGAGCGCGTCTCGCTTATCGTGCGGGCGTCGTCAAGTCACGCTCCCGTCCGGACACGGATCAATCATTGCAAGCCGTCCGCCGGCAGCTTTTGGTCATGCGAGGGCTGAGCGCGTATGGCAGGCAGCGGTAGGGCGCGACCTCCGGGCGCGTCGCGAGCCGGATGAAATTCTTTTTCCGACCATCGCGGCCGCCCCGGAGGCGCCGCCCCGCCACATGCCAACGCAGAAGACCCTCGGCTGACCGCCCATCTGATAACGACCCGGCTGCCGAATAAGAAGTAGCGATCATTTAATGAAAACCGAAACTCCGCAGGAACGTCACGCCGCCATCGAAAAACTCGGCGGGCTCATCAAGAAAGTGCAATTTGCCATGCTTACCACCGTTGATGACGACGGCACGCTGCGCAGCCGGCCGATGGCTCGGCAGGGTGATGACTTCGACGGCTCGCTCTGGTTCTTCACCCGTGCCACCGCGCCGAAGGTGGACGAAGTCGAAAAGGAGCATCAGGTCAACGTGAGTTTCTCAGATCCAAACGACCAGCTTTACGTCTCCATCTCCGGCCGCGCGAACCTGGTGCGCGATCGCGCCAAGGCGAAGGAACTCTGGAACGAGCCGCTGAAAGCGTGGTTCCCGAAAGGCCCGGAAGACCCGGATCTCGCGCTGTTGAAAGTGGACACCGAGAAGGCGGAATACTGGGACACGCCGAGCAGCACGATGGTGCACCTCATCGGCTACGTGAAGGCCACGCTCACCGGCGAGCCGTATCATCCCGGCACGAACGAAAAGATCACGCTGGAATGAAAGAGGCTCGCAGCCGCCGTCTGTCAGCGCCGCGCGGCGCCCGCCGGTGCCAGCGTGGCGACGAGCGCGTCGAAGCGCGGATTACCCCGCAGCGGGTCCCAGGTCGGGTGCAACTTGAGCAATCCGTAGCTCAGATTGCCGGGGATCCGCAGCGTGGCGGCGAGCTGGCTTAGCGCCAGGTCTTTTTCGCCGGTCCAGGTGTAAATCACTGCGAGATGGCTCGCGAGATCGGCGCCGTCCACCGCGTCCTTTGACGGCGGCAGCAACTCGCACGACCGCCGGCCGGCGCGCAGGGCTTCCTCTTTGTTGCCGAGCGCGGCGTCGATCATGCCCAGGACGCTGAGCGCCTTCGGATCGCTCGGCCGCGCCTCCACGGTTTTCGCGGCTTCGACGCGCGCCGCGCGCAACGCCGCCGTCGCGGCAGTCGTGTCTCCCCAGGCGCGGGCGACCAGCGCCTGATACCAGGCGCGCGGATACAGAAAGCCGCTCTCGTTGTTCCCATCTTCGGGGATCGCCGCCAGCACGCGCGTCGCGGCCGCCTGGTCGCGTTCGCACATGGCCACCTCGATTTCCTGGCTGGAAATATCCGCCGCGGCCTCGGGCGTTTCCGCCAGGATGCGGTTGAACATCGTCCGCGCCGGGCCGGTGTCGGCCTTCCAGTCGAGGCTGATCCGCGCCCGCGACGCGCGCGCCTGCGGCTCCTGCGGAGTCAGGGCGAGCACGCGGTCGAGCACGGCGGCTTCCTCCTCGTATCGGCGCAGCGAGTGGTAACAAAGCGAGAGTTGCTCGAGCACATAAACGCCGCGGGGATCCAGCTCCACGGCGCGCTCGAAGTTTCGCCGGCACTCGTCCCAGCGGCCCTGGCGGCGGTCGATGGAGCCGATGAAAAGGAGCACCTCCGCGCTGTTCGGCAGCGCCTGGCGCGCGCGGGCAAACTCGGCGCGCGCCCCATCGTAGTCGCGGTAGCCGCGGTAGAGATGGACGCCGCGCGCCAGTCGCGCCTCGCCGGCGTCCGGCTGCAGGCGCAGCGCGTCCTGGACCGCCGTCTCGGCCAGCGCGAGCCGGGCCGGCGTGGGGTCGAAGCCGTTCCAGAACATGTCGTCGTGCATGCGCGCCAGCAGGCAGTGGGCGAGCAGGAAATTCGGGTCGCGCGCGATGGCTTCATCCAGCAGGCGCACGGCGGCGGGCAGGTTTTCCTTCAACCGGGCGAAGTCATACGTGTTGATGAGTTCCTTCGCGTGCAGATACAGGTCGTGTGCGGCGAGGTCCGGAGTCGGCAGTTGGGCGATGGCGGCTTTCTCGGCCGGGGAAAGCCTGGCCTGCAACTGCGTGGCGATGCGCTCGGCGATCTCGCTCTGGATGGTGAAAACATCGTCGAGCGGGCGATCGTATTTCTCGGCCCAAACGTGGGTATCCGTGCGGGCGTCGATGAGCTGGGCGGTCACGCGCACCCGGTTGCCGAGCCGCTGCACGCTGCCTTCGAGCACGTGGGCCACGCCGAGTGCGCGGCCGATCTCGCGCAGGTTGCGGCTGTGGTCGC
The DNA here is from genome assembly GCA_963762725.1 of uncultured Verrucomicrobiae bacterium. GTDB lineage: Bacteria > Verrucomicrobiota > Verrucomicrobiia > Chthoniobacterales > SZAS-18 > JAFAXH01. The sequence goes on from CAVXLY010000002.1 coordinate 182,931, forward strand.
TGCGGTAGGGCATGACGCTGGTGCGGCTGATGACCTTCAGGTCCGCCACCCGCGACAGGTTTGTGAGGATTTCGTCCTGGACGCCGTCCGCGAAGAACGTCGTTTCCTCCTTGTCGCCGCTGCGGTTTTCGAAGGGCAGCACGGCGATCGATTTTTCCGTGGCCGCCGCGGGCGCCGCGGTTGCCGGCTCGTCGGATCGGGGGGAGTCCGCCGCGGGGCGATTGCTGGCCACGACGAAGTAGCCGGCGCCGAGCAAAGTCAGAAGTCCGGCAGCGACCGCCGCCAGCCCGCGCCCGCGATTCGAGGCGGCCGCGAGCGCGTCGCGGCAGCGCCGCACGGCTTCGGCGAGATCACGCGCGGATTGCGGCCGCTGCGCGAGATCGGCGGCGAGCATGGAGCGCAGCAGCCGGGCCACCGGCTCCGGCACCGCGACCTCGGCGAGATGCTGGCGCGGCAGCGGCTGGTTGACCTGCCGGTCGTGAATCTCCATCAGCGAGCGGCCGGGAAACGGCACCTTGCCGGTGAGCAGGAACCAGAGCGTCACGCCGAGAGAAAAAATGTCTGATCGCACGTCGAGCTTCCCGCGCGTGCTGCCGGCAAACTGCTCCGGGCTGGCGAAGGCCGGCGTGCCGACAAATTCTCCGTGCGTGAGATCCGCCTCCTGCCCGCCGCCGGCCGCGACGGCCACCGCCTTGGCGAGTCCGAAGTCGATGACCTTCACCATCATCCCCTCCGCGCCCCCGGCGCTGTCGCCGGCGAGCAGCATGAGGTTCGACGGTTTCAGATCCCGGTGCACGAGCCCGGATTTCTCCGCGGCACCCAGCGCCCGGGCGACCTGCGCGATGACTTCCAGCGCGAGGTCCACGGGCAGCGGGCCGTGGCGCTTGACGCGGCTGTCGAGCGTCTCGCCCTCGACGAGTTCCATGGCGTAAAAGCATTGCCCATCCGAGGGTCGAACGCCGAAGTGAAACACGCTGGCGACGTTCGGATGATGCAGTTGCGCGGCGGCCCGGGCTTCGCGCAGAAAACGCTCGCGCACGCCGGTGTGCACGGCGGCGCTGGCGCCGATGACCTTTAACGCGACGGCGCAGCGCAGCGTCGTGTCGAGCGCCCGGTAAGTCATGCCCATCGCGCCGCGCCCGAGTTCCCACAGCCGACCGTCCGGGCGGAGAGCGATCTCGTAATGGCCGAAGCAGCGGGACGCGTCCGACACGGGTGCGAACGCGGTCTTCGGCGCGTGCGGAATCGGTGTGGCGCGCGCCGCCGCTTCCCCGTCGCCCTCTGCGTGGGTTGCGGAATCGCTGCCCAGCAGGCAGTGCACGCAGTCCGCGCCGGGCGCCGGGAGCGGCTCGCCGCACTGGACGCAGCGGGCTGCCGGCGAAGCCGCGGGCGGGCGAGGCTGGTGCTCCGTTGCAGCAGCGACGCCCGGCGTTTCGTCTGGCCTCATCAGGAAGGATTTGTAAGGGACGCGGGGCGGCGCGGCAAGCGGGGAAGCTGCGGCGCGGTGCAGCGCCGATGTGCTATCCTTTTCCCCATCATGGAGGAACGTCCACTCACGGCCGGCGAAGAACTCGCGTGCAGCATTAGCCACGCGCTCGGGTTCGTGCTCGCCGGCACGGTGGCGCTGCCGATGCTCGTCCTTTCCGCGTTGCGCCGGCAGGACGTCTGGCATCTTGTCGGCGGCACGGTTTTCGCGGTTTCGCTGATCCTGCTCTACGGCGCCTCCACGCTCTACCACCTGCTGCCGCCGGGCCGGTCAAAGCGGGTCTGCCGGCTGCTCGATCACGCGGCGATCTATCTGCTCATCGCCGGCACCTACACGCCCTTCGCGCTCGGCGCCCTGCGCGGCCCGTGGGGCTGGAGCCTGCTCGTGGCGGCCTGGACGCTCGCGCTCGCGGGCATCGGGCTCAAGCTGCGGGTCGGCTTTCGTTACCCCAAGTTGTCCACTGCGATCTATTTGTTGATGGGCTGGCTGGTGCTCGTCGCCATCAAGCCGCTCGCCGCCCAGGTGGGGCCCGACGGCCTGCGCTGGCTGGTGGCCGGTGGCCTGAGCTACACGGTCGGCGTGCTATTTTTTTCCTGGGAACGGCTGCACTACGCGCACCCGGTCTGGCATGGGTTTGTCCTGGGCGGCAGCGTCTGCCATTTTGTCGCCGTGTTCGGCTACGCGGCCCGGGCCGGTTGAGCCGGAAAAGAGGGGGCGGGAGTTTTCGAAAAACTGTCTCCACCTCCGGGCTGTTCACCGCGAATTCGATTCAATACACTCGCCCCCCCATGCCCCGTTATTTGATCCAACTCAACGACGGCTCGGAGCGCACGATCGAGGCAGATCGGCTCGAGCTGGCTCCCCCCATCCAAACCTGCAGATTTCATGTCGGCGACAGCACGGAGGATCTCGCCCTGGAGACGATCCGCAACGTCAGCCTGCTCGATGCCGACGAGGCGTCGGTCGCCGGCGCCACGCACGGCAGCCTGGAAGTGAGTGCCGACCCGCCGGGCATCGTGGAAATCTCCCAGCCCAACCTGCTCCAGCCCGACACCACCGCGGTGATCTTCATCCCTCGCGACGAGGTGGAGTGGCTCATAGGCGAGCTGCGGCGCGTGCGCGCCACCCTGCCCGGCGCCCGGGCGCAGCGAAAGCATCCTGAGCGCGCCGGGGAGAGCGAGAGCGAGAGCAACAGCAGCCGGCCCGTTAGGAAGAAGCGCGCCAACAAAAAGCGGGACCGCGCACGGTCAAAAAAAGCGGGCTCGCGCTGACGCGATCCGCCCCGCCGGTGCCGCCGCCTCACAGCCAGCCGGCGCGTTTGAAGCGAGTGAAAAGGAAGACGCAGATTCCCGCGGTCACGAGCAGGATGGCGGGATACCCGTAGGTCCACTTCAACTCCGGCATCTCGGCGAAGTTCATGCCATAGACGCCGGCGATCATCGTCGGCACCGCGATGATGGCCGCCCAGCCGGCGAGCCGCTTGGTCACCTCGTTCTGTGAGATCGAGATAAGCGAGAAATTTGCCTCCAGCGCGGTCGTCAGCAGCTCGCGCAGGATGTCCACCATTTCGTTGATCCGGATCGCGTGATCATAGACGTCTCGGAAATAGGGCCGGGTGTCTTCGGGGATCAGCTCGAGATCGAAGCGCATCAAGCGATTGCAGATGTCGATGAGCGGCGAGACCGAGCGCTTCACCTCGAGCAGTTCGCGCTTGAGATCGTAAATCTGCGCGGTGGTGTCGCGGCTGAATTCCTGGCTGAAGATCTTGTCCTCCAGCGCTTGCAGCTCGCCTTCGAGCACGTCCAGCAGAGGGAAATATTGGTCCACGATGGCATCCATCAGCGCATACATCGCGAAGGCCGGCCCCTTGCTCAGCAACCGGGGCTTTGACTCGCAGCGCGCGCGGACATCGGTGTAAGCGTGCGAGGAGCCGTGCCGCACGGAAACCAGGTAGCGCTGGCCGAGAAAGAAATGCGTTTCGCCGAACTCGACCCGGCACTTCTCGTCGCAACGCGCCTGGGCGGTGCGCAGCACCATGAACAGGTCGTCCCCATACAGCTCGATTTTGGGCCGTTGGTGGGCGCTGTGCGCGTCTTCGACCGCCAGATCGTGCAGAGAAAATTGCTTCTGCACCTGCTGGAGCAGCTCCTCGCTCGGCTCGTGCAGGCCGACCCAGATGAAGCACTCGGGCCGCTGGAGCGCGGCGCCGATCTCCTCGATCGCGATCGCGCCTTCACAACGGCCGCCGGCATAAGCCGCGCACTTGACGATGCCGTTCATCATCGCCGTTCATAGTCCAGCCCGCCGGGTTCGGAAAGCGCAAACCGGCCCGCCGCACCGCCGCCGGAATGCGGGCTGCCGGGGAAGAAACGCTCGCCGCATCCATCGCCTCCCGCGAGATCACCCGAGCGCGCCCCGCCGTCGCCGATTCCTGGACCGGAGCCGGGGTCGGAAATCGGGTCCGCCGCTTCTGGTGTGGCCCCGGCGGCAATTCCGTTTTCAGGATCAGCTTTCGCAGCGCGCCGGACCCTCCGGCCGAATCGCTTTCCGGCAGCGAAGCAAGTTGACAGGGCGCTCCGTCTTAGTTATCGCTGCGGCCCGATTACGAACGATCGCAAACACACAAAATTTTATGGAAATCAAAAGCCGAGTCCTGGCGGACATGGAAGTGTCCGGGTCGCTGAAATTCACCGGTGGGGTGCTCTTTGAAGGAAAATTCACCGGCGGCCTGATCGAGGGCGACTCGCTGGTGGTCGGCGAGAGCGCCGAAATCCGCGCCGACATCATCGTGGGCAATCTCACGATCTTCGGTCGCGTGGATGGGGACGTGGACGTGGCGGAGAAATGCCAGCTGCGCCCGACCGCGCACCTTTACGGCAACCTGAAGACGCAACGCATCGCCATGGACGAAGGCGCCACTTTTGCCGGTGGCATGACCATTTCCCAAGGCACGGGCGGCGGGGCCGGGGCCGGCAACGGCCAGCACAAGGCGTAGTTTTCGGGCCACTCGGGATCAGCGGCACGCCGGCTCACCGGCTGCCGCCCGCCTGCCTGCCGGGAACAAAATGCCCGGGAAGCGTTCCCCACCGGTGCCATCTGCGCGCGCGATGCGCGGTGGCCCGGCGGGCTGTTGACAACGGTGGCGGTGAATAGTCGGACGTGCCGGCGCCTATCGGCCGATCGGCAGCTCTTTTTGCAGCGATTGTTTTTTCGCTGCTGCGATCTTCTTCCGCTTCGGTGCCGCGGGCGTCTCGGGCGCCGCAGGTTTGACCGCTTTGGCCGTCGCGGCTTTCGTCACCTTCGGCGCGGCCGCTGCCTTGGGTTTGGCTGTCGCGGCGACCGGTTTCTTCGCCCGGGATTTCGGGGCTGCCGGCGCCGGCTTTTCCTCGGGCAGGGCCGACGTGCTGCGCTTTTGCACGATCGCCTCGGCCTGCATCCAGAAGTAGCGCTCCATGCCGGTGGGATGGCCGGCTTTTTCGCTCAGGAGATAGGCTTCGAGACGGATGGATTCTTCGCGGGTCAGGCCGGTGTTGTTCTTCTTCATTTGGATCGATGACAGCCCCGCTCCCTAACAAGTCCGTCGGGCGGCCGGCAAGAAAAATTCGCTGCCCCGTCGGCAGAAAATTCTTCCCTCCGGCGCCGCCCCGCCGGTCGGGTCGGAATCCGGCGGGTTGCCGGGGCTAGGTTTCGCCGTAACTTGCGCGCCCCCTTCATGTTCCTCCCTCGCATTTTTCCGGTTTTTCTCGGTCTTCTCGCCTTTGTGGCCGGCACTTTTGCCGGCAGTCCGCACCGGGAGCCGGTCACCTTCACCTACACCGGCGACGTCGGGCTCGGAAACAGCGTTTTCGTTTCCGGCAGCCATTCCGACGTCGGCGGGTGGGACGCGACCCGGGCGGTGAAATTGCGTTACACGCCGGGCAACGTCTGGACCGGCCAGATCGCGATTCAAAGCGGCACGGCGCTGCAATACCGTTTTCTCTCCCGCGCGACCGCGCCGGACCGCTGGTTCGACCCGGCCAACGCCCAGCCGCTGAGCGGCACGCTCTCGCTGGACGTCCCGGCCCAGCCCGCGGCGCCGTATCGCGGCAAGACGATCTCCTATTTCAGCGGCTGGCCGCAGGTGAAGCTGCTCCACCGCGTTGGCAACAGCGCGGATTGGGCGGAGGTCGGCATGACGCCGGCCGGCGCGGGCCGGGTCGCCGGGGAAACGCGGTTCAAGGTCAGCGGCGTCGGGGAGGCGGGCGAGAGCGCTGGAATTTGTCTTTCACGACGGCGCCGGCCGTTTCGACAACTCGCCGGGCGGCGGCAATTACCTCACCTCGACCGACGTGTTTCACGTGCAGGACGGCAACGTGACAAGCTATCCGCCGGCGTCCGCGCCGTCCGCGCCGGAGATCGTGACGCAGTTCATCCAGTCCACGGCCGCCAATATCCCCGGGCGCAACGTGCGCATCTACCTGCCGCGCGGCTACGCGCAGCACACCTGGAAACGCTACCCGGTGCTGTATCTGCACGACGGCCAGAACGTCTTCGATCCCGGCGGCCCGTTCGGGTCGTGGAGCGCGGACGCGACGGCGACGCGCGAGATCGGCCAGGGCCGGATGCGCGAGACCATCCTGGTGGCGATCGATAATTCGTCTGCCCGCATCGCCGAGTATCTGCCGCCGACCGATTCCTACGGCGGCACGCCGGGCCGGGCGGATGCCTACGCCAGCTTCGTGATTCACAACGTGCGGCCCTACGTGGACGCCATGTTTCGCACCCTGAACGACCGGGAAAACACGCTCACGCTCGGCTCTTCGCTCGGCGGGTTGGTGTCGCTCTATCTCGGCCGGGAATATTCGACGTTCGGCAAGGTCGGCGTCCTTTCCCCGGCGTTCTGGATCGCGCCAAACTATCGCCGCCAGATCGCCGGCGAGCCGCGGGCGCCGCTCCGGGTTTATCTGGACATGGGTTCGGCTGAAGGCGCGAGCTTTTGGGACGACTGCCTCGCCGTGTTTGATCTCCATCTGGCTCAGGAGCACGCGGCAAACGGCGACCTCCTTTTCGCTCCCGGCAACGGCCAGGCGCACAACGAAAGCGCCTGGGCCGCGCGGCTGCCGGCCGTGCTGCGCTTTCTCCTGCCGGCCGGCGAAGAGCCGCCGCACCTCGCGCAACGCGAGTTTCCGCCGCGGCTGACGATCTCCGCCGTGGATCCCGCCACCGGGCGCGCCCGCTTTGGCTACACGAGCCTGTTCGGATTTTCGCCGGTCCTCGAGCGTTCCACCGCGCTGACCGGCGGTGCCGGCAACTGGGTGGACGCGACGCGTCTGCCGGTGGAAACCCTCCCTTGGGCCAGCCGCACGATCGAAGACGCGCCGGACGGCGAAAACGCCCGCGTCTTCTGGCGTCTGCGCTACGAGGTCGTGCCGCCCTAGCGCCCGCCGGAGGGCCGGTCCCGCAAGGCGTGTCGTCCAGCGGTCGCCCTAGTGGAAGTCGTAGGACCGCGGCACCGGCAGGCCCGGACAGACGAGCCGCTCGACGTGGTCGGCGCGGACCAGCACGGAGCCGCCGCGGGTTTGCGCCACGCCGCCGAGACAAAGAAACGGCTCCTGGGTGACGAGCAACCGGTGACGCTCGAAGAACGCCGGCGCCAGGATGGCGTTGCTGATGCCGGTTTCGTCTTCGAGGCTGAGAAACACAAAGCCCCGCGCGGTGCCGGGCCGTTGCCGGCAGATCACCTGGCCGGCGATGACGACGCGCTCGCCTTGGCGGGCGTTGGCGAGGAGATCGGCCGCGCGCCAGACCGTTGCCGGCAGGTGCGGACGCGAGAGCGCCAGCGGATGCGGGCCGGTCGTGAGACGTTGCATCCGGTAGTCCGCGGCCAGCCGTTCCGCGGCGTCCATGGGTGCCAACGGCGCCGTGGCGGCGAGCGGCGTCGGTTTTTGGGCGCAGTCGCCCGCCGCTCCTGTTCCCAGCGGAAAAGATCCTCCTCGCGCCGCCGCACCGGCTGCTCGACATGCCAGAGCGCGGTGCGGCGGTGACCGCCCGTGGACAGCAGCGCGTTGAGCGCGCCGAGACGCGCGAGCGCGCGCAACTCGCTCTGCTCCAGACAGACCCGCTCGCGAAAATCATCGAGCGAGCGGAACGGCTGCGCGACGCGTTCCGCGAGGAGTTCCGCTACCACATCGGCGCGCAATCCTTGCACCTGGCCCAGCCCGAGGCGGATCGTGTCGTCGGCTTCCACGGTGCAGCGCCAGTCGGAAACCGTCACGCAAACCGGCCGCACCCGGATGCCGTGGCGGCGGGCGTCCTTCACCAGGGTGGCCGGCGAGTAAAAGCCCATCGGCTGGTTGTTCAGCAGCGAAGCATAAAACTCGGCCGCCCGATGCACCTTCATCCAGGTGCTGCCGTAGGCGAGCAGGGCAAAGCTCAGCGCGTGGCTCTCCGGAAACCCGTAGAGCGCAAAGGAACCGATGGCGTGGACGATCTCCTCGCGCACCGTCGGGGCGACCCCGTTCTTTTCCAGCGCGGCGCGCAGCTTCACCTCGACGCGCCGCATCCGCTCGTGGCTGCGGTGAAAGCTCATCGCCCGACGCAGCTCCTCCGCTTCTGCGCCGGAAAAGTCGGCCATGACCATGGCGATTTTGAGCATCTGTTCCTGGAACAACGGCACGCCGAGCGTCCGCTCCAGGATCGGGCGCAGCCGTTCGTCGAGAAACGTCACCGGCTCCAGCCCCTGGCGGCGGGCGAGATACGGGTGGCGCAGCCCGCCTTCGATCGGCCCGGGCCGGATGATGGCGACCTCGATGGCCACGTCGTAAAAACAGGCCGGCCGCATCTGCGGCAGCGTCGCCATCTGGGCGCGCGATTCGATCTGGAAAACGCCCACGGTGTCGGCGCGCTGCATGGTGGCAAACGTCTCGGCGTCGTCCTTCGGCAGATGCGCCCAATCCACCGGCCGCCCGCGCGTGCTGCTCAACTCGATGGTGTCCTGGAGCACCGCCATCATGCCGAGGCCGAGCAGGTCGATCTTGATGATGCCGAGGTCCTCGCAATCGTTCTTGTCCCATTGGATGACGTGCCGGCCGGGCATGGAGGCATTTTCCAGCGGCACCACGCTGTCGAGCTGCCCCTGGCAGACGACCATGCCGCCGGAATGCTGGCCGAGGTGCCGGGGCAGGCCGCGGATGCGCGGAAAGAGCCGCAGAAAGGTCGTGCCGCGCGGATGCCCGGCGGGCAGCCCGGCGGCCTGGAGCTGCGTGGCGGTGTCGAGCGTTTCCGGGAAATCGCCCCCGGCCGAGAGCGCGCTGAAGCGGTCCATCACATCGGCCGGCAGCGCCAGCGCCTTGCCGAGTTCGCGCATCGCGCTGCGGCTGCGAAACGTGATGACGTTTGCCGTCATCGCCGCGCCGCGCGCCCCGTAGCGGCGATACACTTCCTGGATGACCCGCTCGCGCCGCTCGCCGCTCGGCAGGTCGAGATCAATGTCCGGCCAGCCCTGCCGGCCTTCGGAAAGAAAACGCTCGAAAAGCAGCTTTCCCGCGATGGGGTCAACGGCCGTGATTTCCAGCGAGTAACAGACCGCGCTGTTCGCCGCCGAACCGCGCCCCTGGACCATGATGCCGGCTGCGGCGCAAAATTTCACCAGGTCCCAGACGATGAGAAAATAGCCGGCAAAACCGAGCTGCGCGATGAGCGTCAGCTCCCGCTCGAGCTGCGCGCGGACCTGGGTGTTGAACCCGTCGCGGTAGCGATGCCGCGCGCCGGCAAGCGTGACCTCGCGCAGAAACGACTCCATCGTGTGGCCCGCCGGAACCGGGAAGCGCGGGAACTCGTAGCCGAGGTCGTCCAGGGTGAACTCCAGCCGCGCGCCGAGCCGCACCGTGTTGTCCACCGCCTCGGGCAGATCGGCGAAAAGGGCGCGCATCCGGGCGGCGCTTTTCAGGTGGCGCTCGGCGTTGACGGCCAGCGCGGTGCCGGCGGCGTCGAGCGGTGTGTGCCGCCGCGCGCAGGTGAAAACGTCGAGCACCTCGCGGCCTTCCCGCCGGGCGTAAAGCACGCCGCCAGTCGCGAGGAGCGGCGCGCCGGTCCGGGTGGCCAGTTCGAGCAACTGGCGGTGCAGCGCCCTTTCGCCGCGCTGGCAATGGCGCTGAAGTTCCAGATGGACGCGGTCGGCGCCGAAGACGTGTTGCAGCTGCCGCAGGTGCGCGATCGCTTCTTCGCGTTCGCCACGCGCGAGGAGACGGCGCAGAGCGCCTTCTTCGTCGCCGGTAAGCGCAAAAAGGCCGGCCGTGAATTCCGGCAGCTCTTCCCAGCCGATGGCGCCTTCGCCCTTCGGCGCGCGCAGCCGGGCGCGGGTCAGCAGGCGGCAAAGGTTCTGGTAGCCCTGGCGGTTTTCCACCAGCACCGGCAGGACGCTGCCGTCTTCCATGGTGAGTTCGCTACCGATGATCGGCCGAACTCCGGTTTCCCGGGCGGCACGGAAAAACCGGGGCGCGCCGGGCACGCCGTCCCGATCGCAAAGCGCCATGGCCGAAAGGCCTAGCTCGGCGGCGCGCAACGCGAGATCCTCCGGCTGCGAGGCGCCGCGCAGAAACGAAAACGCGCTGCGGGCGTGCAGCTCGACGTAGCCATCCGCTGCGGCCGCAACAGCGCGTTTTTTCGTCTCAGCCATAAACGCCCACCAGCCACCAGCGGCGCCCGTCGTGCGCGAGCCGATACAGGCCGCCCACGCCGCTGACTTCCACGTCCCATTCCTCGAATCCCCAGGCGGAAACTTCCCACCACTCGCCCGAAGCCCGCCACGGCCCGGCGGCGCGCGCGATCCGGCCCCGGGCTTCGCCGGTGGAAAAGGCCAGCGGACGACGGTTCTCCGGCGGCGGGCTGGAGGCAACTTCCACTTCGGCCGCGAGCGGCGGCCGGTAGCGCCGCAAGGCCGGGCCGCAGCCCGGTTGTCCGGCAGCCGGGGAGAAATGGTTTTCCTCTTCTTTCTCCTCGCCGCCCGGTCGCGGCACCGACGTCGGCTGGGTTTTCCCGGCGGCGTTTTCCTTTTCCAGAAACGCGGGCGGACGCAGCGTGAAGGCGTCCGGCCGGTGCGACGGCTGCCGTTGCGGCATGCCGACCCGGTCCTGGCCCAGGAGCGCGGTCAGCCGGCCCAGGGTTTCGGCAAACCCGTTCGGATTGCGCAGCGAAGTCTGGAAAAAGCCGAACTGATGATCCAGCGGCGGACTCGGCCGGGCCGCCAGCGTGAGGCCGACGACCGGGGAGGGCGTCTGCAGGGTGTCGAGATAATTGCCGAGCACGCGGAAAAGGACCTCCACATCCGGCGTCGGCTGCGCGAGCGGAATCTCGCGGCTGATTTCCTGGCCGTCTTCGCAGCGCACCGTCAGCGTCAGTCCGGCGGCGAGCAGATAAGCGCAGGCCAGCCGGGCGCAAACCTGCTCGAGCAGCCGGCGCAGGAGAAAGAGCAGCGGCTCCAGGGTTTCCGCGCCGTATTCCAGCTCGACGGTTTCTTCGTAAATCTCCGTGGGCCGCCACAGGTTCAGCACGCGCTCGCCGCGGCCGGCCGCGCGATCCCAGAGTTCCAGGCCCGCGCTCCCCAACCGTTCGCCGACTGCTTCGCGGGGGAGCGCGCTGAAATCCGCCACGGTGCGCACTCCCCAATCTTCGAGCAGTTCCGCCAGACCGGGCTCCGGCTCCAGAGCCGCCAGCGGCAGCCCGCCGCGCGCGGGGAGCCCGCTGGCGGCTGGTGGTCGCCGCTGCTGTAGAAGCTCGCCGGCAGTTTGCAGAAACGGCCGTGCCAGCCGGGCGTTTTGCAGCGCCAGCTCGGGCGTCGCGGCCACGCCGATCCGGGGATACAGACGCAACGCGCGCACCTGCGCAATGAGTTGGCGCGCCCAGGGTTCGTGATCACTTTCCCCGGCGCGCCCGCGCAGGTCCAGCGTGCAGATTCCCTCGCCGGTCGCCTCCAGATAGGGCGAATAATTTGCCGCGCATTGCAAGCAGCGCCGCGGCGGCGATGCGCTCCTGCGCCGGGGCGCGCGTCCGCAGGATCAGCCCGGGGCAACGTGCCTGGGCCTGGCTCACGCTCTGGCCCGGCTCGACGCCGGCCTGCGCGCGCGGTCCGGCTGATTTCTTCGATCGTCGCCTGGCCGCGTTTGCCCTCTTCCCGCAGCAACGCCACGGGCTGCCGCCGACGCGCTTGCGGATCAAAACGCAACGCGGCTTGCAAACGGAAATTCGGCAGCAGGAGCACGGCAAACATCGGCTTGGCGGCGGCGGAAAGGGTTCATCAACCGGCAAGGTGCCGCAGTGCGCCGTCGCGGTCGGCCCAGCCGGCGTGGCTGCGCTGCCGCAACACGGAAAATTTCAGCTCGTCGAGCAAGCCAGCGGTTTCCCGGTCGAGCATTTCCAAAGGGAACGGGCAGGGTCGGAGCCGCAGCTTGGTGGCCGCGCTGGCGACGAGCGAAACGGGCGACAGAATCAGGCAGGCGACGCCGCTTTCCTCCGCGGCCCGTTGCAGGCGCCACCAGTGCGAGCTGGCCACGCGGCGCAGTTCCGTCAGAGCATTGGCCGCCAGGTCGAGCACGACGAGCGGCAGGTTGCCGTCGCGCACCAGCAGATCGGCCGCCTGGAGGGCTTCCTGCGCGCCACGGCAGCGGACCCAGAGCAGGCGCGCCAGCGCGGGGTTGTCGAGCGCCTGGGGATCAAAGGTGTCGCGCCCGTCAATCAACGCCGCCCGCTGTCCGCGCGCCGGAAGCTGACCGACGAGTGTGTGCAGCACGAGGGCAGGACCCGGCGCGGCGGGCTGGCCGGCGGGAGGATCGGCCACCAGCTCTGTCAACTCACCGGCCGGCAGCCCGCCGCTTTCCAGGAGCGCGTCGAATCCGCTGACGCCGGTGGGCAGCGCCTGCTGGCGGGCAGGCGGCGTGGCGGCGGACGGCGTTTTCGGAGGGAAGCGTTCGCTCAGGAAAGCGCGCAACTGGATGATCGTATTTTCGCTCCCGGTGGCCATGGCTCAACCCCTTTTCGCTTCAACTACGCCCGCCGGCGGCGTTTGGGGAGAAAAAAGTGTTCTATTGAACACTTAATTACGAGGCCGCGCTTCCTGTTTCCTGACGGGGCGAAGGGCGAAGAGGGACGCGGCCTTCCGGTTGTAGAGGCGGCTCTGTGAGCCGCAATTCGTGCGCGCGGTGGGTCACAGAAGCGCCTCTACAGCGATGAGTCGCGGGCAAGCGACCCGGCGCCACGCGCGATGAGGAACGCGTCGCGTTTCTCTCCCGCCGTAGCGACCGAGTCCGCTCCCTCTACCGAGTGATGACCTGGCCGGTCTGGAAATTGAAAAAGAAACGCGGGTTCCGGGTGTAACGCCCCGGATTCTGGCTGTCCGGATAGTAGTAAAGAAACGCGCTCAAACCGAAATCGTAGAGATACGGAAACGGAAAATTGGGGCTGGTGTAAAAGAACGAGCCGCTCGTGAAATCGTAAAGAAACGCGCCGCGCGCCGCGTCCCTGGGCGTCGATGAAATAAAGAAAGCCGAGGTCGAAGTGATAGAGATACGGAAAGAACGCATAGGTGTAGAAACCAAAGGGCGTGCCGTTTGGAAACGTCAGGAAAAAGACGCCATCCGCGACGAGCGTTTCGCCGCCGAAAAAGGCCGGGTGCGTCTCGACGCGCACCGCGAACGGATCCGGATTTCCGGTGCGCGTATCAATCCACACCGGCACCGCCGGCACACCCGGGGCGCCGGTGGGCGCGGCGATGCCGAGATAGTCGCCGAGCATGAAGCCATCGGCGGTGCGCGGCGCGAGCGCGGCGTCCGTGGATTCCGAGGTCAGGCGCAGGTTGGGCTGCCAGGTGTTGCCGCCATCAAACGACTGCGCCAGAAACAGATCGCAACGCGTCGTCGAGCCCGGGTTGGCCCGCTGGTCATAGAAGATGACAGAGAGCGTTTCCCCGTCCGGCGACGCGGCGATCGCGGGGTTGAACACGCCGGACCCGGCCGGGTTGTCGCTGATCACCACCGGGACGCTCCAGGTCGCGCCGGCATCGGCGGACCGGGTGAAAAACACGCGCGGATCGCCGTTTTCCGCGCGCCCTGATAAGCCACGTAAAGCCGCCCGCCCGCCCGGTCCGTGGCGGCGGAAGGCAGAAACGTGCCGCTGCGAATCTCGGGATCGTTGTAGGCGCTGACAAACGTGATCCGCCGCGCCGGTCCGAACGTGACGCCGCCGTCCTGCGAAATCACGATTTCCAGCCGCTCGCCGACGCGGTTCGTCGTGCCGAAATTCCAGTAGATGACCGCCAGCCGGCCATCCGGCAAAAACACCGGCTGCGAGCCTTGCGCCTGCGTGGTCAGCGGCACCACCGCCGCGACCGGGCTCCAGGTGACGCCGCCGTTGTCGCTGTAAGAGCGGAAGATCGGCGCCCCGGTGGTCGTGGAATTCATGAACAGCGTGAAGGTCACCACGATGCGGCCGGTTGTCGGCGTGCCGGGAAACGTGTTTACAGCGATCCACGGTTTGTCCGGAAAACCGCCGGAGGAGCCGGGATTATACACGACCGTCGGCGGGCTGAAACTGGCGCCGCCGTCCGTCGAGCGGCTGACGAGGATGACGCCGCGCACGAAGTTCGCGTCGGCCGCGCCCTGGGTGTTGAGAAACACGGTGCCGTTCAAGTCCACCGCCGCGACCGGATCGGTGGCGCGGAAATACGGCCCGCCGGATGCCGGCGTGAGTCCGGGAATCAATGCGCGCGTCCAGGTCTGGCCGCCGTCGCGGCTGATGGAATAGCCGCAATCCACGGCGCCGCCGTTCGTAAACCGGCCCTCCTGAAACGTGGCCACCAGAAACGCGGGGTCCACCGGCGAGCGCGCGACGTGCGGCTCGGCCTGGGCCCGGAATTCCGCGGGCAACTCGGGCGGATCGTCGCCGAGGCGGAGATTGGCGCCGACCCGGGCGTCCAGCGTGACCGCGGCAGCGGCGTCAGTGGCCTTCGTGGCCGCCGCCCTGGTCGTCCGGGTGGAAGCGGCCGGCGGCAGGACAAGATCGTGGTCCCGATCCAGGAGCATGAGCGCCCCGGCGGACAGCCGCTCCAGCTCGGCGTTTTGCAACGCAGCCGGCAGTCGGCGACGATCCAGCGGGCGCGTGAAACCGGCTGCCGGATTCCCGAAACCGGCGGGGGTTTCTTCCCCGCGCGCCTTGGGTGCGACGGCCGCCAGGAAAAAACAAAGGAACAACCCGGCAGCGGCAGCGGCACGACGCGATGACATGCCGAAGCGTAGAAGGCGGGGCGGCTTTCTGGCAACAGGCGATCCCTCGCCGTCGCCGGTCGGATCGCACTGCGTCGGCGTCTCCATCCCGGCAGGCGGCAGCGCCCGCGGGGGAGAGGAAGAGGATCCGCGGCCGGGACGGTCCCGCGCCAGCGCAGGTCGGCCAATGCGCAGAAGCAGCGTCCCGAGCCCAAGGGGTGCGTGCGTGGCAGCTGCGGACCATCGCGCGGAATGCGGAAACCGGGTTGCGCGACTCACGCGAGCCGTCCGCCACCGCCGGCGGCGGCTCACCGTTTCTGCGCAAAAAATTTCACCACCCGGGCGACGACAAACCCGAATGCGGCATACGTCAGCGGAAACGCCAGATAACCGATCGCGTCCGAGAGCCCGAGCGACCCGCTCCGCGGCGGCGAAGTCGAGACCCAGAGATAGGCGCCATAGCTGGCGACGAAAACGCCCAGTCCGATCCCGATGAGCATCGCCTTGGCGCGATTCGACCGGGCCTTGACCAGGCAGGCGATCGCCGCTGCGCCGATGGCGATGAGATAAGTGGCCGGCAGCAGGTCCTGCCGCGTTTTCTGCCAGTGCGCGAGCGGCTCGAGTTCCAGCAGGCCGGCGACGTTCAGGATGCATTGCAGCGCCGGGGTGGCGGCGATGGGCAGCATGATGCCGCGGATATCCATGGGCTCAGCGACGCTCCAGTTCCGGCAGAAAAACGGTCACCTGACCGGTGGCAACGGTTTCCCCCGTGGGAGAAAGCACCTCGACGGGCACCTGGGCTTCTTTGCAGCCGGTGGCGGTCGAAATCCGGATCACCTGTCTGGAGGTTTCGCCGCCGGCAGGAGCGACAAAGCGATTTCCCTCCGTGACCCATTTGGAAACCGTCTCGAAGCCGCGCGTGGCGGCAAGTTTCTCCCACGCACTCGCCAGCGCGGGAACGCGGAACTGCGCGCTCCGGCTGCCGCGATTGACCACGGAATAAACAAACTGGATGCCCTCCGCTTCGGCGCTGAACTCCAGGTGCAAACGCTCCGGCTTGCCGTCCGCACCCTCGAGGTCCGCCGTGAGACGGGAGCGCATGGGCCGGCCGACTTTCGCCGGTTCGTCTTTGGCGGGCTCGACCTTGATGTAAAGCGCGGCGTCCTCTTTTTTGAACTGCCTCACTGGCCCGTATTGGATGCGCGCCTTGCGATCCTCGTCGGAGAGATACGCCGTCTCGAACGCGCTTTCGCCGCACTTCCCGGGAGCGAGCCGGGTGAAGGAAAGCTGCGGCTGACCGTCCCCGCGCAGCCACTCGACGGGCAGGAAATTTTGCGGATGCAGGTTGCGCAGGCCGAAAATGAATTGCCGCCGGTTTCCGACCTGGTCCACGTCGGCGAGATGGCTGAACCAGTAGGTGTCAGTCGCCGAATTTCCCTGGTGGCCCTGCAACGGGTCAGGCGGCGTCCGGCTCTGCCAGTCGCACAAATCCGCGCCGGACAAAACGCCCGGCGTGAACAGCAGCAGAAGCGCGCCGATCGCGGTCCTCAAACGCGACGCGACGCGGCGGCAACGGGCGTGCATCGCCCGATCATGCCGGGTGGGGAAAAGAAAATCAATCTTCTCGGCGCGAGCGGCTTGCAGCGGGCGCGCATCGGTTAAGGCCGACGTGCCGGCGCGGGCGAAACGGCGGCTTCGAGGTCTCGGTCGGGACGTGGTCGCCGGCAGGATGGGAAGGCCGTGGAACCCGTGTTCCAGATATCCGGCGAGCGACTCGATTTGCTCCGGGGTCAGCGGGCCGCCCGCGGCTTCGTGGAAGGCGGGCATCAGGGTTCCCGGCTTGCCGTGGGCGATGAGATTTCGCCAGTAAGCCCGCGCGTCTGTTCCGGGCGGCGGCGGGCGGAGAACTGGCACCATGGCCGAGCGATGGGCGGAATCGTGGCAGATCGCGCACGCCGCTTGATAAAGCTCGGCCGCCATCCGGCCGGCGGCGGGCTTCGCGTGGCAACTGGCGCAATCGCCTTTGAAAACTGCCTGCCGATCGGCGGCGGCGAGTTGCAGGGCGCGGGTGCGCTCGGCCGGAGAAAGCGTAGGGAACATTGACCCGCACCGCGACGATCGAGGAGCCGAGCGAGCTCTCCACGGTGATCGTCTTTGTGAACGTGTCGAACCGGCCTAGCAGATCGACATCCACGGTCATCTCGACGGTTTCGCCCGGCGCCAGCGGCCACGGTTTGGCCGGCAGCCGGGGCACCGTGCAACCGCAGGAAGCGGTCAGCTCGATCAGCGTGACCGGACGAGCCGAGCGGTTGGAGAGCGTGAACGCCAGCGCGGCGCGCGTTTCGCCGGCGCGGACGGTGACTTCCTTCATCTCGGCATCCCATTCCAGGGCGCGGCCGGGAAACGGCATCGTCAGCGGTTGTTGCGCCCGCGCCACGACGGCCGGACCGCCGAGCAGGCCCAGGAACACGATTGCCGCCTGAAGAAAGTGCGTGCGCATCTGCTCTCATGCTGCCGGATGCGCAGCCCGGGCGCCCGGCAATAAAATTCACCTGCCTCACGCGAGCCGCCGGGGAGAAAGCCCGCTCGCTGCCGGCCCGCGTTACTCGATCAGTCCGTCGATTCGGATCACGAAACAAACGCCCCCGGCTGTGCACCGGGGGCGTTTCAGGTCCGTTGCTCTAAGTTTCGCTCGTTCGTCCCGACCTATTGGAGGGTCGGGTCGTTGAGCACGTCGAGCGAGCTGTCGAACTGCCCGTTCTGGTCCGGGCCGCCGATGTGCGACTCCGCCGCTTTTTCAACGATCTGCCGGGCGTCGATTTCGAGCAGGTGACCCTGCCGGACGTTGCGATTCACCACCCGGGTGACTTCCCGGACATACTGCTGGTGGGTGCGGTAGAGCGTGTTCAGCGTGGAAACGTCGAAGGCCAGATACGTGCCCCAGCGCGCGCAGGCTCCGGACGTGGTGTCGAGGCCGGGATTGATGCTCGTGTTGAGGCCAGTCGGCACTTCCACTTCAGGCAGGCGGATGCCGCCGAGGGCGATGCCGAGACTGTTGCGGGCCGCCAGGGTGGGCGGGCCGAACTGGGCGATCTCCAGCCGCGGCGAGGTGGGCGGCGCGATGCCCGTCGTCACCCACGAGATCATGTGCTGGATGGCGGCAGAGAGCACGAAATGCGTCGGCGTGCGCGTGCCGATGCTCGGATAGGTGCAGTTCAGCGCAGCCTCGGAGGAGACGCGGTTGTCGCGTAGCTCGAGCGGCTCGCGGCTGGAGCGCAGATGCTGGTCCACATGCGAGGTGCCGGCGACTTCCCAAGTGCGAAAGACGGCGGTGTCCGGCTGGCGGATGCGGGCTTCGCCGGTGACGATGTCCCATTCGGTCAGGAACTTGAAATACGGCACGGCCACGTCGGGGCGGATCGGCTGACCCACGTTGGAGAGGGCCAGGATGCCGTCGTAAACATTCGCCAGAGGCTGGATGGAATTCGCATACGTGGCCAGCCGGAAGGCGGACTGCGATTCGCCGACCGCGAGCACGGTCCGGGGCTTCAGCCCGCCGAGCACGTCCACGCCGCCGTTCTGATTCTTGTTGTTCTTCATGACCTTGCCGGCCTGCGAATAGATGTCGTAGCAGAGCGAGTCATCGTTGATCGTGCCGCCCGCGGTGACATCGAGGCTGCCGTAGCGCGTCGGGCTCCAGGTTTTCAGCGCGTAGGTGCCGGTGTTGACGCCGACCCGCTGGGCCGAGACGCCGACCCAGACGTGGCCTGAGCGCATGATGTGCTCCCAGCTGAAGAACCAGAAGTTCTCGGCATCGAAGTTGTTCGTCACGTTATACCACTCGACGAGCACGGTGCCGCTGAACTGCTTTTTCTCGGCCGGCCGGCGCACGACGATGCGGGTGCGATAAGCGTGGCCGCCGTCGATCACGGTGGCCGTGGGATCGGTCGTGCTGCCGATCATGTAGGCGGGCGTGTTGTAGCGGTTGGCGGTGCCTTCGATGAAGAACTCCTCCTCGATGTAGTTGTATTCCGGGAGGTCGTGGTTCGTGGTGAAATAGGGGTAATCGTGGCCGGCGGTCCCGGGCAGGCCGCTGGCGGCGATCGGTCCGATGACGGTCGGCGAGGGGACCGGCGCCGCGGTGGCGGCCGCCGGCAGGGAGAGCGCGGTCAGGACCGCGAGGGAGAGTCCGGTGGAGAAGGCGAGCAGGGTGCGCCGGGGGCACCACCTGCCAGGATGGGCGGGGGATTTCATAGGGGAATTTTCCAACAACTAACGACTGCAGGGGTTTTGTCAGGCCGGGCGGGATTGTCCGGCCGCGCGACAGCAAAAGCGGAACGGCCGGTGTCACAACGAGAAAAAACTCATCAGTTCGTGAGCCTTATGCAACAATCACCGGCGCGGCGGCCGCAGTGCCCCGGGCGCCGCGGTCGTCCATGAACATCAACCTTCACCAGCTCGAGTTGTTTTTGCTGGTGGCCGATCTCCGCGGCTTCACCAGAGCGGCGCGGGCGCAGCATTTGTCACCCTCCGCGCTGAGTCGCAGCATTCATCAACTGGAGACCCAACTCGGGGTCCCGCTTTTCGCCCGCGACACCCGCAACGTGGTGCTGACTCCCGAGGGCACGGAGTTTGTCCACGTCGCCCGCCGGCTCGTCGAGGAACGGGACCGGGGCCTGCAGGGGTTTGACCAGTTCATCAACGGCCAGCGCGGCCGGGTGACGATCGCCGCGCTGCCGTCGGTCTTCGTCTCGACGCTGGCGCCGATCGTCGCCGAGTTCCAAGCCGCCCATCCGGACGCCGACCTCGTGATCTGCGACGGCAGCGCCGGCCGGGCGATCGCGGCGGTGCGCGAGGGCGAGGCCGACCTGGCGTTGAGCTCCTGTCTGCTGCCGGATTCCGAACTCAGCGCCGAGCCGTTGTTTCGCGACCGGTTTTACGTGGTCTGCCGCCGCGACCATCCCTTGGGCGACAGCCGCGATGGCGTCCCGTGGAAGCGGCTGGCCGATTTTCCGTTTATCGCCTGCGACCCGAAGAGCAGCGTCCGTTTTTTCACCGACAGCGCGTTTCTCCAGGCCGGCGTCCAGGTGCAGAATCGCTACGAACCGGCGACGCTGCCGGTCATCGGCAGTCTCGTGGCGCACGGGCTCGGGCTGACGGCGCTGCCGGAGCTCTCGCTCGCGCCGGTGCTCACGGGTTATCCCATCCTGATGCATCGCCCCCTGGTCGATCCGACCTTGGAGCGCACGATCTGCCTGCTGACAAAAATCGGCCGCGCCCGCTCGCCGCTCCTGCGGTCGTTTCTTGTCTTTCTGCGGCGTGAGATTGCGAAGCGCAGTCCGGCGCCGGTCTAGCGTTCGGGGAAGGGACGCTGACGTAAGGAACCAGCCGCGGACAGCGCGATCCGGGACGAGCACCAGCGCGACGGTTTTGCCCGGATTGCGACGCCGGCAGGCACGCGGGCATGAAACGAAAATGCTTGTTGACGTATATTCCTTGAAAGGTATATATTGGCGCATGGAGTTGACGCGGATTTACGAGTGTCTCTGCGACGAAACCCGCCTGCGGATCCTGCATTTGCTGACCCGCGGGCCGCTGTGCGTCTGCCATTTTCAAGACGTTCTGCGCGCGCCGCAGGTGAAGATTTCCAAGCACCTGGCCTACCTGCGCGAGCGCGGGTTGGTGCGCGTCGAGCGTAAGGCAAACTGGATGATCTACTCGCTGCCTGAAAAGCCGGACGTGGTGCTGGCAGCCAATCTGAAATGCCTGCAAGACTGCGCGGGCGAAAACCGGATTTTCCGCGACGACCTGGCCCGGCTTTCGCGGATCGCCGCAGAGGTGCGCGAGATCACCGCGGACGCCTGTTGCTGACCGTCGGCGACGTCTCGCGCCGTCGCGCCACCGCGGGCTGCTCTTCCTTTTCGCAAGCCATCACCCGACCACACACCCCATGAACACCAACGCCTTCCTCGCCATCCTCCGCGGGCATCCGCACAAGCCCGTGATTTTTTCCGATACGGTCGGTCATACCGTGCCGCCGGAGTATCACGTCACCGAGATCAAAGCGACTTCCATCCAGAGCATGGACTGCGGCGGCAAGCCCGACCGGTGGAATGAAACGGTGGTGCAGCTCTGGCATCCGTTCCCTTGGGCGCCGGCTGAAGGCGAGTTCATGCCGGCGGAAAAGTTTCTGAACATTTACGACCGCGTGGCGCGGGCACTGCCGATCGACGAAACCGCCGAAGTCCGCTTCGAATACGGTGGCGGCAACTTCTTTGCGTCGAGCTATCACGTCGCCTCGGTCGCGGTGGAGGAAGCCGCGGTGCGCGTCCGCCTGGAAGCGCCGGGCGTGACCTGCAAGGCGCGCGACCGGGAGCGCGCGGCCGCGGAATCGCGGTGCCTCACGAGCGTGGTCGATGGCGAGAGCGAAGTCTGCTGCGCGGTGCCGGGCTGTTGCGGATAAACTGCCGGAATCCGACCCGGGAACTCGCTCAGTTCGGCGAGCCGCGTGGGATGGCGGTTTCCTTGATGCCTTCCGGCGTGAAATCCGCATCTGTGAACGAGATCGAGTGCGTGATCTTGCCGCCATCGAGTTCCGTCACGGAGCCGCCGCCGGGGCCGCGCACGGAAAGGTTTGCCGGGATGACGCGCCCTTTGTCATCGGTGGCGACGCGGGTCGTGTCGATGCGGCGGACGAGCTTGCCGCCGGCGGCGTATTTCTCCACCCGCAGCGGCACCAGGCGGCGCGCGTCCACCCAGGTGCGGACGCTGGCGTAGATGGAGCGATCGCCCCGGCCCGGCTTGGATTCAAGAATCTGGCAGGAGACGTTGTCCACGGTTTCCGTGCCGGCGAGGCTCTGCTGGTCCCAGGCGAAGAAGTTGCCGATCACGTCTTCGTAAGCCAGGTCGCTGCCGAAAAACGGCTCCCGCATCTGCGCGGCGTCGAGCGAGCGCGTGGTGTCCGGCGGATTGAAATAGGTGCCGCTCACCGGGCCGTTGCCGGAGCGGCGCAGGAGCACAGATTCGCCCTTGCGCTCCTTCGGCCAAAGCACCTGGTAAACCGCCTCCGTGCTGCTGCGTGTGGAGCGCAATTTGCCCTGGATCTGAAACGCCGTTTTCTGCGGCCCGGCAATCTCCAGCCGCATGCGGACGTAGGCGGTGCCGTCCTGTTGTTTCTCGCTGAGCCGCGCGGCGAGATCGGCGGCGGAAAGCGGCGCTCCTTCCGGCTCCGCGCCGACAAGATTCGTGGAAAAGGAAAGACCGAGCGCCAGGACGGCGGCGGCTCCGAGCAGGCGAGGGAAAAGGAGGGAACGCATCACGAGACAGATTCGCCTTGCGCCCGGTCTCCGGCGGTGGCGAAACGATCTCCGGGCGCTCTCAGCCTTGCAACGCCGCGCCGGGATGGAGCCGCGAAGAACGCCAGGCGGGATACAGCCCGCTGAGAATGCCGACCACCACCGCGATCGCGACCGCCAGCGCCAGCAGCCCCGGACTCAGATCCGGCTTCAGCAACCCGCGGATCGCCGGCGTGCGCTCCATGATCTTCATCCCGACGACGCCGACCGCGACCCCGACGATGCCGCCGAACAATCCGAGCAGCGCGGATTCCCACAGCATCATGCCGCACGATGCGCGATCGCCGCCAGCCGATGGCGAGCAGAATGGAAATCTCCTGCTTCCGCTCGAAAACCGTCATCAGCATCGTGTTCATCACGCCGAGCACGCCGACCAGGACGGCGAGCAGCGAGGTGCCCCAGCTCATGGCGTTGATGAGCCGGTAGCCCTGGCAGTGCGGATGTGCTCGTCCGCCGGCTGCGCGCGCGCTTCGGGAATCCGCTGGGTGATCTCGGCGCAGAGCTGTCTGCACTTCCGCCTCGCTGGTGCCCGGCGTCACGCGGACGTCGATGATGTTGATCTTGCCCGGTGATCCCATGATTTCCTGGAGCAGCGACAGCGAAAGAATGACCGAGCCGTTTTCCACGACCGCGCCGCCATCCACGATGCCGACGACGGAAAGCTCCTCGGTTTCGAGCTGAAGCGGGTCGCCCACTTTTTTGTTGAGCATCTCCGCCGCGGTCGTGCCGAGCACCACGGCTTTCTCGGAACCGTCGCGCGGCAACCGGCCAGAAACGACCTTCAGATTGCCCCAGGAAAAGCCGCCCCATTCGCGCGCGGAGACGATCATCATCTCGCTGTTCTCGATGCTCATGAGCTCCACCAGGATCGCGCAGGTCGCGGCGACGCCGGGCAGTCCGGTGATGCGGTCGCGCGCGGCGGCGGGAAACGGCTTCGGGCGTGAACGACGAGCCGAGGTTGTTGACGACGATGTCGGTGCCGCGCGACTTCATGCCGGCGGTCCAGCTCGATCTCAAACCCGCGCGACATGCCGACCAGCGCGACCACCGCGCCGATGCCGATGGAGATGCCGACGAGCGTGAGCCCGGTGCGGACCGGCCGGCGGAGCAGGCCGCGGAGAACGACGATGAAAAAAGTCATAGTGCGGAAACGGTCGGAGGAAGCTGCGCGGGATCGCCGTCGAAGATGACGCGGCCATCGTTCATCTGCAGCGCCCGCGAGGCGCGCCGGGCGACGGCCATGTCGTGCGTCACCAGGATCATCGTCATCCCCTGCTCGGCGTGCAGCCGGGTGAGCAGGTCGAGAATGGCCTGCGCGTTTTTGCTGTCGAGATTGCCGGTCGGCTCGTCGGCCAGCAGGACGCCGGGGCCGTTGGCCAGCAGCGGGCGATGGCGACGCGCTGGCGTTCGCCGCCGGAAAGTTTCGCGGGAAAATGGTCGAGCCGATGCTCGAGGCCGACCGACTTGAGCAGCGCCGCCGCGCGTTCCCGGCGCTCGGCGATCGGGCGCGGCGGTTTCAAACATCGGGATCTGCACGTTCTCCTCCGCGGTGAACGTCGGCAGCAGGTGAAACGCCTGGAAAATAAACCCGATCTCGCGCGCCCGATACGCCGCGAGATCGCGCAGTTCCGTCAACGGCGTGCCGCGATAGAGCGAGCGACCCTGCGCTGGGATGATCGAGCGCACCGAGCATTTGGAGCAGCGTGGATTTCCCGCAGCCGCTCGGTCCGATGACCGCGACGAATTCGCCCGGGAAAATCTGGAAATCCACGCCGCGCAACGCCTGCACCTGGCCGTCGTCGTATTCTTTCATCAACCCGCGCGCCTCAAAGACCGGGCCTTCCTGGGATGAGGCGGAACTGGGAATGGCGGCGGCTGGCATTTAGAAGAGCAGGGAGCGGCGAATGATCAGGCTTCTAACCAAGACCGAAGCTACGAGCTGGCGGAAGGATTCGATCCGCCAGCGGCATTCGGCTTTGTCGCACCCGATCCTCGCTCAATACGCCGCCCGCTGCGACGAAACGCCGTTCCACTGCGACCCGACGCGCGGATCCGGCAGGCAACGCAGGAGATCCAGCAACGCCACCCGGTAGCTCGGAAACGGCGGCCGTTCTTCGGGCGATTTCGGCTGGATGGTGGCGATGTGCCGCGGGATCTCCGAGTGCGGCACGCCGGCGTGCTGGTGATGGATGCCGTGATACGGCTCGTGCAGGAGCGTAAACGCCACCAGGTGCCCGAGCGGACTGCGCGGGACGATGGAGCGCGTCGAGCCGTTCGGCGTCGAGCCGGTCATGCCGACGTGCTCGATGTATTTGCGCCAGCTTTGCAAGTTGCCGGCGATCACCATGGGCACCACCAGCATCCACAGGAAATACTGCCAGATGCCCAGCCAGGTGACCACGGACGCCATCGTGATCCAGACGACGACCATCAGCGCCAGCTCCTGCCAGATGCGGCGGCGCACCCGTTGCGCCCGGATCGGCGAACTGCGGCGCAGAAACGTCCGCAAAAACACGCAGCGGAGAGAAAAAGATGCCGAGCGTCAGCTCGAGAACCGCCGCCAGCACCCGCCAGGGACGGGAAATCGTGGGCTGCACAAACGGCCAGAATTCCTCGTCCCGCGGCGTGGTCAGGTGCATGTGGTGCGTCTGGTGGGAGGCGCGATAGAGGCTGAAGCTGGTGAAGGAAAACACGCCGATGAGCACGCCATCGAGCTCGTTCAGCAAGCGGTTTTTCCGCAGCATCCCGTGAGAGGCTTCGTGCAGGCCGATGAGCTGGCCGTGCATGAGGTGGCTCGCGACGAGCACGAGCGGCACCGCGAGCCAAAGGTTGTCGTGGCGTAGCGCCAGCCAGAGGAGCGCTTCTGTCGCCAGCAGCATGAGGGTGACAATCGGAAACGCCAGCCGGACGATCCAGTGCGGCTCGTCCGTGTCATCATGGATCGGGTTCGTCGGGATGGTTTCGGTGAGGGTGGTCATCTGCACGGGAAAATGCGATTTAAATGAGATTTGCAACACGGGTCTCCGGCTGAGCGGCAGGCACTCGTCAAGACACCCTGAAAGATACGGTCTAACTCGGCGACGTCGCCTTCAGAAAATAGCGTGCGCCGCGACAGCCAGACAACTTCCATCGCCTCGCCCTGCTCCGTGATTTCGCAGCCCAGGTGGAACCGCGCGGTGCCGGTGGAGCGCATCCGCAGCCGCGCTGAGATCATCGGCAGCGAGACGTCGGGCACCGGATGGTTTTGCAGCGCAAACCGCACGTCGAAAACCGGATGGTGCCCGGGCGCCGGCGCCTCGCCAAGGGCGCGCACCAGTTCCGCAAATGGCATCGCGTGCGCGAAGGCGTCCAATCCGGCTTCGTGCACGACGCGCAGACTCTCTGCAAACGTCCGATCTTGAGTCGACTTGCCCGCGCAGCGGCACGACTGCCGGCGAAATAGCCCATCGTCTCCCGCGCCGCCGGTTTGTGGCGGTTGGCCACCGGCGTGCCGACGACGATGTCATCCGCGCCGTGCCAGCGCGCAGAGCGCGATCTGAAACGCGGCGAGCAGCGTGGAAAACAGCGTGGTGCCGGTGCGCTTCGCGAGCGCGCGCACTGCGCGCCGGCAGCTCTTCGGGCAGTCGCGGTGACCCAGCGTTCCAACCCCGGCGGAGACTCCGGCTGCGGCGGGCCAAAGGCGGCGCGAGCCGGCGAGCGCGGGCTTCCAAAACGCGGCGCGTCGTTCCAGCTCCGCCGGCTGCCAGAAAGCGCGCTCCGCCGCGCCCCACGCCGGAGTACGTCAGCGCGCACCGGCGGGAGCGGCTTCCGCCAGCGGCCCAGGAGCTTTTGCGCGTAGGCATGCGCCAGATCCCGCACCAGCACGCCGAGCGACCAGCCGTCCGCGATGGCGTGATGAATGGCGAAGGCCAGCACGAGGTCCTTCGGCCCGCGCCGCATGACTTCCGCGCGGTAGAGCGGGCCTTGCAGGAGGTCGAACGGCTCGCGGAAACACTTCCCGCGCCCGTTCTTCGATCGCCCTCGGGCTCGGCCTCCGCCGGCGGACAATTCGCGGAACTGCAGGTTCGGCTCGCCCACGCTTTTGCGGATCATCTGCAACGCGCCGTCCTTGCCCGGCAGGAGCGAGAGCCGGAGCGCTTCCTGCCGCTCGACCACCCGCTGCATCGCGTTCAGGCAATCCTCGGAGGTGAGCCGCCCGTGCACGGGTGATCAGGCAGCAGATGTGATTCGCCGGATCGCCGACCGGCACCGGCGATCGTTTCCCACAGCTCGCGCTGCGGAAAGGTCAGCGGCTGCAGCCGCGCCTCTCCGCTTTCCAGCCATTGCTTTAACCGCGCGCGCTTTTCCGTGGACATGCCGGGTGTGCCGCTGCCAGCGACTGACGGACTGACTGAATTCCTGACTACCGGGAGGCGTTTTCCGCTTCCGGCACGCCGCCGAGCAGGCGATCAATGTCCTCGTCGGAGAGCGCGTCCAGGTCCACTTCCGCGGTGGGCGCGCCAGCCGCGGGAACAACAGATGCCGGAGCGGCCGCCGTTTCGGGCACGGCGCCAGGAGTGGCCGCCGCCGGTGCGCTGCTACCGCCGCCGAGATGGCCGGCGATGAGCGTGGCGATCTGGCCGATGGTGCGCGCCCGCATGAGGCTGGTCGGTGGCAAGCGCCACGCCGACCGCGGCTTCGAGCGACGTTTCGATTTCGACGCCCATCAGCGAGTCGAGGCCGAGATCGGTCAGCGGCTGGTCGTCGCGCAGGCTGTCCGGCTTCACGCGCAAGACCGAGCCGACGACTTCGCGCACCGCTTGCGCGATGACGGCTTCCGTTCTCCGCCGGCGCGGCGGCTTCGATCCGCGCGCGCCAGTCGCTGGCTTGCGCGCCGCCGCGTCTTCCTGGCTTTCGACGGACGCGAAGATGCGCTCCAGCAGCGGGTTTTCCTGCATGCCGCGGAAGAATCGCGCGCCACTTCGCCCAATCCACGCGGATCGCCATCGACCTGCGCGTTGCCGGCGCGGAGGAAGCTTTCGAGCAGCGCGGTCACTTCGCCGGGCGAGAGCGCCGGCGTGCCCTGGCTGGCGAGGAATTCGCCGACGCGCTCGTTGCGCGCCACGTAGCCTTCGCCGCCGAGCACGCCCCAGTTCACCGTCAGCGCGGGCAGGCCGAGCGCCTGGCGATGATGGGCGAGCGAATCGAGGAACGCGTTGGCCGCGCTGTAATTGCCCTGCGCGGCGATTGCCGAAGATGCTCGAGACCGACGAGAACATCACGAAGCAGTCGAGCGGCAGCGTCGCGCGTCGCTTCGTGCAGCAGCCAGGCGCCGCGCGCTTTCGGCGTCGAGCACGCGCTGCATGCGCTCCGGCGTGAGGTCGGCGAGCGGCGCGTCGTCGATGACCATCGCGAGGTGGAACACGCCCGCGCAGCGGCTGGCCGTCCGCGTGGATTTCCGCGAACAGACGTCGCCACGTCCTTCGCCGAGCCGACGTCGGCGCGCGCGACGCGCACTTTCACGCCGCGCTCCCGCAGGCTTTCGACAAAAGCCTCCGCCTCCGGCGTCGCCGCGCCGCTGCGGCTGGTGAGCACCAGATGGCGCGCGCCGCAATCCACGAGCCAGTCGCGCGAGCACTCTTGCCGAAGCCGCCAAACGCGCCGGTGATGAGATAGGCGCCGTCCGCCTTGACCTCGAACCCGGGCGTCAGCGGCTCGCCACGGCGCGGAACAAACGCTTCCGGGAACGCGACGACGACTTTGCCGATGTGCTTGCCGCCGGCCATGAGCCGGAAGGCCGCGTCCACGCGGCAGGCGGGGAACGCGCGGAACGGCAGCGGCCGCAGCGCGCCGCTGTTCCACGAGCGCGGCGATCTCCGCCAGCATGCCGCGGGTGAGCGCCTCGTCGCCGTGGAAAACGGCGTCCATCGCGACGACGTGGAACGACGCGTTGCGCCGCAGCGGCCAGAGCGGGATGCGCGAGTTCTGGTAAATGTCGCGTTTGCCGATCTCGATGAAGCGGCCGAACTCCGCGAGGCAGGAGAGCCCCATCGGGATCGCTTCGCCGGCCAGCGCGTTGAGCACCACGTCCACGCCGCGGCGATTCGGTCAGTTCCATCACGGCCTCGGCGAAATCGCCGCGGCGCGAGTCGATGACGTGTTTCACGCCGAGCGTTTCGAGCAGCGCGCGCTTGGCCGGGCTGCCGGCGCTGGCGATCACTTCCGCGCCGAGATGCTGCGCGATCTGCATCGCCGCCATGCCGACGCCGCCGGCGCCGGCATGCACGAGCACGCGCTCGCCCGGCCGCATGCGCGCCACGTTTTTCAGCGCGTGCCACGAGGTCATGAAGACGACCGGCAGCGTCGCCGCTTCTTCAAACGAAAGTCCCTCCGGGATGCGCCGCACATCGCCGCCGCGGGCGAGGGTCTGCGTCGCCAGGCCGAAGACGGCGAGGCCGAAGACGCGGTCGCCCGGCGCCACGTGCGTGACGCCTTCGCCGACGGCGCGCACGACGCCGCCGACTTCGTCGCCGAAGATGCGCGCGTCCGGCGCCTCGCCGGGATAGAGCGCGAGCGCCTTCAGCACGTCGCGGAAATTCATGCCGGCGGCCTTGCACGTCGATGAGCACCTGCCCGGGCTCGCACGCCGGCACGGCGAACGGCGCGAAGCGCAGCGCGTCGAGGTGCCCGCGCTCGCGGGATTCGAGCCGCAGCGGCACGGCCGGATCGAGCGACTGCTCGCGCGTCGCGCGTGCCGCGGTCGAGCCGCTGCGCGTAGCGCGCTTCGCCGCGGAAGGCGACTTCGCGCTCGGTGTCGTCGCGTGGAGCAGCTCGCCCCAAAGCGAGCGGAGCGTCCGCCGCGGAAGGCTCCGGCGGCAAGGTCGATGCCGCGGCAGGCGAGGTTCGGGTGCTCGTTGAGGATGACGCGGAAAAGGCCGAGCGCCGGCGCCTGCGCGACGGCGGTCGGCTGCGCGTCGCGCCCGACCGGCTGCGCGCCGCGGGTGACGAGATCGATGCGCAGCTTTGCCGCCATCGGCAGCGCGGTTTCGAGCGCCTGCGCAAGGTGGAGCAGCGCGTCGGTGCCCAGGGTCGGCATCCTGCGTGGCGATCAGCGGGCGCATCCAGCGGCCAGAGATAGACAATGCGCTCGGGCAGCGCGTCCGCGACGGCGGCAGCGAGCAGTTTCTGCCAGTCCTCGGCGGCTTCGGCGCGCAGGGTGAAACGTGTCGCCGTCTTTCCCGGCGGCAAACTCGGTCGCCGCGGTGCGCGACGCGGCAGCGCGCGCCGGCCCGGCGCAACCGCGCGGCCAGTGCGTCGCCCACGCCGGAGGCATCGGCGAAGATCAGCCAGGAGCCTTCCACCGGCGGCAGCGTTTCGGCGGCGGAGTCGTCGTCCGCGACGGCGTCGTGCCACGGCTTGCGCGCCAGCACGGCGATCTGGCCTTCGCCGCGCGGGCCGTTGAGGCCCGGCAGCGACGCCGTTTCGCCGAAGCCGGCCTCGCGCAGCACGCGCTCCCATTGCCCGCGCCCGAGCAGCGGCTGCTCGGGACGCAGGTCGCGGTCGGTGAAGCGCCACCAGCCGCTCGTCAGGCCGAAGACCGTTTCCGTCCAAAGCTGCGGCGTGGCGGTGTCCATGAACATGAGCTGCCGCCGGGCGCGAGCAGGTCGTGGAGATGGCGCAGCGTGGCGCGCACGTCGGCCACGGCGTGGAGCACGTTCGTGCCGATGATGAAGTCGTAGGAATCCGCCTCGAACTCCTGCTCGGTGCCCGGTCGCTCCAGGTCGAACACCTTGAACTCCACCTCCGGGAACGCCGCGAGCTTCTGCGCCGCGGCGGAGAAGAACCCGGCGGAAACGTCGGTGAACGTGTAAGCATGCACCCCGCGCTCCAGCAGCGGCAGCACCTGGGCGGCAAGTCCGCCGGTGCCGGCGCCGATTTCCAGGATGCGCAGGCCGCGGCCTTCGGGCAAAGCACGCGCGGCTTCGCGCACCGCGGCGGCGATGGCGGCGAGCCAGTGGCTGGTGAGCAGGCCGTCGCAGTAAAAATGCTCGAGCATCTCCGCGCCGGCGCCGGAGAAGAGCACCTGCACGGCGTCTTTTTCCCCGCGCAGGATCGGGCCGAGTTCCGCGCCGTTGCCGGCGCAGAGCAGGGCTTCGGGCAAGTGACCGGGAATGTTCGGCGAGATTTTTGCGCAACGCGTTTCGCGCGGAATCCGCAGCCTTGGTGAACGCGGCTTTCGGCTCGGAAACCTGCCTTCGTCCGGGTCAAGCAACCCACGCTCCGCGAGATTTGCGAGCATGCACGCAAAGACCGGGCGCATCGGCTCCGCGACGCCCAGCGACTCGGCGGTGAAGGTCGAGCCCGCGCTGACGCCCATCTCGCGCAGACCGTGCGCGATCTGCGCGGCGGCCAGATCGTCGTCAGCCGCCATCGCGGCTTCGAGCACGTCGCGTCCGCGGGTGGCGATGACTTCGTCGAGCGCCTGTTCGCGCCGTGGTCCGCAACTGCTCCAGCGGCACCGGTGCCGGCGCGGCGGGAAGATCGGCCGACCGGCGTCCGTTCCCAGGCGATGTGATAGATCACGTCCCGCGCGCCGCCCGCGGCGCCACCGCGCCCGGCGCACGCCGGCGACGCTGATCGCGCGGAAGCCATCCACGAGCACGCACGGCGCGCCGGCTTCATCGTAAACGGCGAGGTCGGCCTTCGAGAAAGTCGTCGTTGAAATCGCGCACGCGTCGCGCTGACCCGCGCGGCGGCGCCGGGCGGGCGAAGGAACAGGATCCGCGCGAAACGCACCGGCAGCTTCATGCGCGCGTGCCGATCCTCCACGGTCGCGGCGCCCGCGGAAAAAACGTGCAGCGCGCCGTCGAGCAGCACCGGGTGGAGCGCATACTCCCCGGCACGCAGGGCCGCCGCCTCGGACAAGCGCGACGCGTCCGCCCGAACGGCCGGCGCCGGCGGCGAGTTCGCGCACCGACTTGAACTCGTCGCCGTAGCGCAGCCCGAGGTCGCTCATGTGCTGGTAGAAACCGTCGACTTCCACTGGTTCCGCGTCCGCCGGATGACCTTCCCAGCGCGATGCCGCGAAGGTCGAATCCGTGCGCTCGCCGCGCAGCGAGCCGACGACATGGAGCGACCACGCCGCGCTGTTGTCCAACCGGCTCTGGATGGCGAACGTGCGCTCGCCGGGTCGAATACGACAGCTCCAGATGCACGCCGGACGCCGGGTCGGGCAGGATGCAGCGGCTTGCGGATTTCGAAGTCTTCGACCGCGAAAGGCCGGCCTTCAAAAAGCTGCACGCCGGCTTCCAGCGCCATTTCCACAAACGCCGCGGCGGGAAAAATCACGTGGCTGTCCACCTTGTGATCCTTGCAGAAACGCCATGTGCCGGGCGTCCAGTCGGGCGATCCAGGTCGGCGTCGCGCGCGGCAGGCGCGCTTCCAGCAAGCCGCGGCCGCCGGTGGCCGAGGCGGCCTTCGCGCCATTCCCGGCGATTCGTGCCACCAGCGGGCGCGGTCCCAGGCGTAGGCCGGCAGGGAAAGGAGCTGACGCGAAGGCGTCATCGCCGCGAAATCGAGCGTCACGCCGGCGCGATGCAGGTCCAGCGCGGTTTCCAGCGCGGACTCGTGCTCCCGCTCGCGGCGGACCGAGGCGAAGACCGGCGCTTTTTTGGCGCTGCTGCCGCCACGGCCGGCGAGGCATTCCTGGATGGAATGGACGAGCGCCGGATGCGCGCCGATTTCCAGCCACACATCCACGCCGAATTCCGCCAGCGCACCGACCGCGGCCGCGAACTGCACCGGCTGCCGGATGCCGCGCGCCCCAGTGGGCTGCGTCGCACGCCTCGCCGTCCTGCCGCTCGCCGGTGACGGTGGAGAAAAACGGGATCGTTTCCGCCTGCGGCGCGAGGTCGGCGAGATCGGCTTCGAGCTGCATCGGCCGCCGGCTGCATCATCGCGTGGTGGAACGGATGGTCCACCTTCACGAGTCGCGCGAAGACGCCCTGCGGCTCCAGCTCCGCGAGCATCGCTTCCAGCGAGACCCGCGGGCCGGCGAGAGTGAGCGAGCGCGGGCCGTTGAAGGCGGCGATCGTCACCGTGCGGTCATGCCGCGCGATGAGCGCCTGGGCTTCCTCCTCGCCCAGACCGACGGCGAGCATGGTGCCGTCGCCGCGGGCGCAGTTCTCCATGAACCGGGCCCGGAGCGCGATGATGCGCGCCCCTTCTTCCAACGAAAAAATGCCCGCGACACACGCCGCGGCGATTTCGCCCACGCTGTGGCCGACGATCGCGGCGGGCTGAACGCCCCACGATTTCCAAAGCTCCGCCAGCGCCACCTGCATCGCGAAGATCGCCGGCTGCGCGACTTCGGTGCGGTGCATCTGCGAGTCCGCTTCCGGCGCGGCCGAGCTCTTCCAGCAGCGAAAAGCTCGCGTGACCGCGCATGGCGGCGTCGCAGCGCTCGATGACGCGCGCGGAAAACCGGCTCGTGCTGCATGAGTTCGCGGCCCATGCCCCACCATTGCGGACCCTGGCCGCTCATCACGAACGCGATGCGCGGAGCGTGCTCCGGGCGCGGGGTGAACGCGGTGCGCGCCAGCTCCGTATCCTGCTTGAGCGCAAATTCTTCCAGCTCCGACACGGCGTCCGTCATCGTGCGGGCGACGAGCGTGAGCCGGTGCGCGTGATGGTTCCGGCGCGCGCCGAGCGTGTAGGTCAGATCGGGCAGCAACGGCGAGGAGCCGTTGAGATGCTCGCGCTCGGCCAGCCAGGTGGCGAGCTTCCCGGCGCCGTTGCGCAGCGCCTCCTCGGAACGCGCGGAAAAGACGACCGGCCACGGGCGCTCGGGATATTCGCGGCCGTGACTGCCGGCATGGGAGCGCGGCGGCTCGGCGAGGATGGCGTGGGCATTGGCGCCGCCGAAGCCGAAAGAGTTCACGCCGGCAAAACGCTCGCTGCCGTCGGCCGATTTCGGGAAGCGGCTCCAGCTCCGTCGGGACGCGCAGCTTCAGCGCGTCGAAATCGATGTGCGGGCTCGGCGTCGTGAAGTGGAGACTCGGCGGGATCTGGCGATGCTTGAGGACGAGCGCGGCCTTGACCAGACCGGCCACGCCGGCGGCGGTTTCCAGGTGGCCGAGATTCGTCTTGCACGAGCCGATCGGCAGCGGCTCGGTGCGATCTTCGCCGCAGAGCGCCTGGGCCAGGGCGTGCGCCTCGATGGGATCACCGACCGCGGTGCCGGTGCCGTGGGCTTCAACGAAACCGACCGGCGCGGGATCGATGCCGGCGTCCGCGCACGCGTCGCGCACGAGCTGCGCCTGCGCGTCCGGGCTGGGGAGCAGATGCCATTCGTGTGGCCGTCCTGATTGATGGACGTGCCCGCGATGACGCCGTGGATCGGGTCGCCGTCGGCGATGGCTTGCGAGAGCCGCTTGAGCAGCACCATGCCGGCGCCTTCGCCGCGCACAAAGCCGCTGGCCGAGGCGTCAAACGCCGCGCAACGCCCTTCCGGCGAAAGCATCCCGGCCTGCGAAAATCCGATAAAGCCGCCCGGGGTGATCATCACCGTCACGCCGCCGGCGAGCGCCATGTCGCCGCGCCCGGCGCGGATGTGCTCGCACGCCACGTGGACCGCGGTGAGCGCGGAGGAGCAGGCGGTGTCCATCGCCACGCTGGGGCCGCGCAGGTTCAGGCAATACGAGATGCGGTTCGCCGCGATGGAATGCGCGGTGCCGGTGGGCGAATGCTGGCTGATCCGTGTGGTGCTCGAAAGGCGTCCCCTGGATGCCCTGATAGTCGTTGTGCGAGATGCCGACAAACACGCCGAGATCAGTCCCTTTCTCGAAATCGAGCACGATCCCGGCGTCTTCGATCGCTTCCCACGCGGTCTCCAGGAGCAGCCGCTGCTGCGGGTCCACGTAGGGCGCCTCGCGCGGCGAGATGCCGAAGAACTGCGGGTCAAACTGGTCGATCTGCTCCAGAAAGCCGCCGCGCTTGGCGAAGGTTTTGCCCGGGATGCCGGTTTCCGGATCGTAGTAGCGCTCGACGTTCCAGCGGTCGGCCGGGACTTCCGTGACGGCTTCGCGGCCGGCGACGAGCAACTGCCAGAAGGCTTCCGCGTCATTGACTCCTCCAGGAAAACGGCAGCCGATTCCGACGATGGCGATACGATCTTTGGACATGGAAAAAATAAGTGGCCGAGAACGGGGCGGGGAACGTCCAACCGAAAGGCCGGAATGGCAAGCCGGCGCTGAAATCGCACCCCCAATTGCTCAGCATGACCACGGTTCCGGCAGAACGGCGGGCACATTAGGCCAGCAGGTTCTGGACGAAGCGCCGGCCGGCTTTGTTCAATTAGATTCGCGTGTGATCCGGATGCGGTTGCGCGCGCTGCGGCGGACGAAGTAGAAGAACCATTATGTGCGGCATCGCAGGCATCATTGATCTCGCCGGCCAACGGCCCGTTCCCCTCGGCATCGTCGAACAGATGACCCGCGCGCTCACGCACCGCGGCCCGGACGAGGAAGGCTACCTCCAGCGGCCCGGGCTGGCGCTCGGCTCGCGGCGGCTTGCGATCGTGGGACTTGCCGATGGCCAGCAGCCGGTGAACAACGAGGAGCGCAACGTCTTCGCGGTCTTCAACGGCGAGCTGTTCGACCACCTGGAGCGGCGCGCGGAACTCGAGGCGCGCGGCCACCGGCTGGTGAAGCATTGCGACACCGAGATCATCCCGCATCTCTGGGAAGAATTGCGGGAGGGCATGTGGGAGCGGTTACGGGGACAATTCGCCATCGCGCTCTGGGACGAGCGAAGGCGCGTGCTCCAGCTCGGGCGCGACCGCTTCGGCATCGCGCCGCTGTATTGGAGCCGCCAGGGCGACTGGCTGCTCTTTGCCTCGGAGATCAAGGGGCTGCTGGCCTCCGGCATGGTGCCGGCGCGGCCGGACCGGCGCGGGCTGGACCATATATTCACCTTTTCCGCGCTGCCGGGGCCGGTGACCTGCTTCGAGGGCGTGCAATGCCTGCCGCCGGCGCATTTTCTGGCGGTCACACCGGGGAGCAGCGACGCCGGCAGCAGTGCGCAGATCGTCGAGCGGCCTTACTGGCAGATGGATTTTCCGGACGCCGGTGACGAGGAGCGCGGCGAGGATCCGAAAAAGCTCGTGGACGACTTCGAGGCGCTTCTCCTGCAGGCGGTGGAGGAGCGGCTGCGCGCGGATGTCCCGGTCGGCGCCTACCTTTCCGGCGGCGTGGACTCCAGCATGATCGTTGCGCTCGCCTGCAAGCTGAAGGGGCCGGCGATCAACACCTACACGGTGCGCGTGGACTCCCCGGAGCTGGACGAACTCGACGCCGCCAGCCAGACCGCCCGCCACGTCGGGACCAAGCCGCCCATCGTGCAGGAGTTCCGCCACGAAGACGCGCTGGCGACCTATCCGGAGCTGATTCACGCCGTCGAAGCGCCGGTGATTGACACCTCCAGCGCCGCGCTCCTGCAACTCGCGCGCAAAGTCCACGAGAACGGCCAGAAAGTCGTGCTCACTGGCGAGGGGGCGGACGAATGGCTCGTCGGCTATCCGTGGTATAAGGCCGCGAAAATATTGAACCTGCTCGACGTGGTGCCGGGCTTGCCACTCAGCGACCGCGCCCGCCGCGCGTATCTGCGGCTGAACGATACGCCGCATTATCCCGCAGCCTGGCGCCAGCGCGTGGAAGCCTCGGTCGGCGGGGCGAATGCCTGGGTGGACGCCTTCGGCCTGCTCGCGATTTCAAAGTTGCGATTTTACGGCCAGGGCATGCGCGAGGTGATGGCACGCGAGCATCCCTGGGGCGACCTGGGTTTCCCGACCGAGCGCGCCAAACGCTGGTCGCCGCTGAATCGCGGCATCTGGATCGCCGGGCGGGTCCTGCTCGCCGGGCATCTCCTCCAGGCCAAGGGCGACCGTGTGGCGATGCACTCGTCGGTCGAAGTGCGTTATCCGTTTCTGGACGAGGACGTTTTCGACTTCACGGCCAGGCTTTCCCCGCGCTGGAAGCTGCGCGGTTTCCGCGATAAGCGGTTGCTGCGCCTGCTGGCAGAGCGCTGGGTGCCGATGTCCATCGCACGGCGGCACAAAGTCATTTTCCGCGCGCCGCTCGATTCCTTTCACATCGATCCGGAGCCGCCGTTTGTCGGGCAGTTGCTCAGCGAAGAATCCTTGCGCCGCACCGGTTATTTCGACGTGTCCGAGGTCCGCCGCTGGCGCACAGAGTTCAAGAAGATGCGCGCCGGCTCGCTGCCCGCGGCTGTCGGTGGAAATGGGGCTGGTCGCCGTCGTGGCGACGCAACTCTGGCACCACACCTACATGGGCGGCGGACTGGCCGACCTGCCATCTGGTCGCCCGCCACCACACGCGGGCTGACAGGCGTCAGCGCAGCTTCGCCAGCGCTTCGCGTCCCAGCGATTTCGTCTCGGCGTCGTCCCGATCCGATGTTCGACATCGCCAGGCCTTTGTTGATGGCGCGCCGCGCGTCGTCGCTCCGGCCCATCTGCGCGTAGACGCGCCCGAGTTCGATGTGGTGCATCGGCCGGTCGGGATTGATCGCGATGGCTTTGAGCAGGTCGCGCTCGGCTTCTTCGTTCGAGCCCTGCGGCAAACCGCCGTAAGACCATGCCGGCCAGCGCGCGCTTGACGCCGCTCACGTCGGCCAGCACGCGATTCCAGCGGCCCAGGATGTGCCAGGCGAGATCGTTGCGCGGATCGAGCCGGAGCGTGCGGTCCACGGCGGTCCGGATGCGCGGCGAGGCGTCCACTTGCTCCTTTGAACCCATGAGCGGCAGCATCTTGCCGAGCGAGATCGCCGGTGAAAGCTGGGCTTCGGCATCGTTCGGCGCCAGGGCGGCGGCGCGCTGCGCGTAGTCGAGCGAGATGCGACCCAGCCGCAGTTTTTCCGCTTTTGCCGACACGTCGGACATGAGGTGGCGATACTGGCGGGCGATGCGGGTGAGCAGCCGCACATCCTTGGGATCCTGCTTTTCGGCCGGCAGATAATATTTCAGCGCCTCCGTCGGCTGGAATTTCTGGTCAAAGGCATCGCCGGTCTTCACCAGCGCCTCGGAGGACGGTTGTTGTTGCTGCTGCTGCTGCGCCCGGAGCGCCGGGACGTGCAGCAGGAGCAGCGCGGCGGCGGCAGTAGCGGCGATGGTGGCTTTCATAAAAGGAAATCGTTCCTCCCCGACCGCGCGTCCCGATTTTCTGTCCGCACGCACGTCGCCGCCCGGGGAGGGGTGGCGACGGGGATTTATTGCTGCGCGAGCCGGGTTGCGGGCGCGCTTTTCTCGATCAGCCGACCCGCGTGCAGCAGGGCCGCTTCGCTGCGCATCGGCCCGATGAGCTGCACGCTGGTGAGCGGCACCACGGTGTCATCCACGGGGACCGGCAGCGCCAGCGCGGGATTGCCGCCAAGGTTCACCGCGACCGTGTTTTGGGACGCCAGCGCCACGGCTTCAAAGAGCGGCGTCCCACCAAAGGGTGGCACCGCGGGCGGCAAGGTCTGGAGCGTCGGCAGCGCGATGAAATCGACCTGCTGAAAGCGCCGCCGCATTTCCGCCTGCCACGCTTTGCGCCGGCGGAGGGCGCCGGGCAGGTTCACCTTGAACTCCCGCTCGCCGAGCAGCACGACCGCCTTCGTCCGGAGCGTCACGCCATTTTCCTTCTGGTATTTCTGGTCGTAAACCCAGGCGTTGGCCGTCGCCACGGTCTGGCCATCGCGTTGCGCCTGCTCCCATTTCGCGCGGAAATTTTCTCCGAACTTCACCACCCGGAAACCCGCGCGGGCCAGCGCGGCGTCCACGGCCTGATCGATCCTGGGATCCGTGCCGTTGAGATACAGCCGGCCGACCGTGATCTGCCGGGCCGCGGGCTTCGCGCGGCTTTGGTAGCGCGCGGCAAAGCCGCCCTGCAACAGGTCCATTCCCTTCACCAGACCCTCCACGTCCCGGGCCATCGGGCCGACGGTGTCGAGCTGGTTCGGCGCGATCGGATACACGCCGTCGAGCGGGATCAATCCGAAGGTGGTCTTCAATCCCGCGACTCCGCAGCAGGCCGCGGGCACGCGGATGGAGCCGGCCGTGTCGGTCCCGAACGCGACGTCCGCCAGATCGGTCGCCACCGCCACGGCCGAGCCGCTGGAGGAGCCGCCGGGGATCAGGCGGCGGCGCGGGTTCAACGGATTGCGCGGCGTGCCGAAATAGATGTTGATGCCGGAAACGCCGACGGCCAGCTCGGTGAGATTCGTCTTGCCGACAATCTGCACGCCGCGCTCCCGCGCGATGCGCAGGCAGGCGGCGTCCTTCCGGGCCGGCGCGGCATTTTTGGAGAGAAACTCGGAGCCGGCGGACGTGACCTCGCCCTCCATGTCGATGAGGTCTTTTACCGCCAGCCGCAGCCCGGGGTTTCCAGGGGCCGGTGGCCGGTAGGAAATGAAGGACTCGGTGCGCTTTGGATCGCGCGCCGCGTTGTGCTGCGGGATCGTGCAACCGCTAAACGTCAGCCAGGTCGCCGGGAAGAGCAGCAGGCTATGGGCAAGAAAACGGTTCCGTGAAAGCATGGGGCGGATAAATCGGAGGAAAGCTGGCAACGCGACTGAAACCGCCGGACGGCGCCGCGTCAACGGGAGTGCAATCGGGCCGGCCTCCCCGGTCGCGCGGGTGGCGGCTTCGGGAATCTGCGCCGGAGATTTGGCGCGCAGGGCGCGCAGCCCGGCACGCAGGTCTGGAAACCGGGATCGCCGAAGCCTCGGACAATGCCCGGGCGTCACTGGCTCCGCCGCAGGAAGTTCTGCGGGCGCAAAAAATTGGGCAGAGTTGGATTCGAACCAACGAAGGCGTAAGCCAGTGGATTTACAGTCCACCCCGTTTGGCCACTTCGGTATCTACCCGGGAAACTTTTTCCCGCCGGTCGTGCGGCGCGCAACGCCTTCTCCGAGCCGGTGGGGAACGCTATTAACCCATGCGCCGCCGGGCGTGCAAGGGGCGGGCAACGGGTTTATCCTGCCCAAAAATGGGTAGGACTGGCGGTCCGCCGCGCCGGTGCCGTGGCTCACGGCTTGATCTCGATGTCGCGGATCGTGAAGCGTTCCTGCGGATAATCGTTCGTGTCGCGGCCGCGGCGGCTGAGCGCGTCGAGAAATTCCAGCCCGCCGGTGACCTGGCCGAAGACCGTGTATTCCTTGTCGAGCTGCGGTTCCGGGCGCAGCACGATGTAGAACTGGCTGCCGTTGGAATTGCGCGCCGGATTGATCGCCGTCGGCAGCCCCGCCATCGCGACGGCGCCGCGCACGTGCTTGCGCTTGTTCAGCTCGGCCGGCAGCGTGTAGCCGGGTCCGCCAGTGCCGACCGCGGTCCGGTCCTTCTTTTTGCTCAGCGGATCGCCGGTGCCGATGAGCGTTTCCGGCACGATGCGGTGGATCGCCACGCCTTTGTAAAAACCGCTCTTCGCCAGGCGCACAAAGTTCTCCA
Organism: uncultured Verrucomicrobiae bacterium; assembly: GCA_963762725.1. Lineage (GTDB taxonomy): Bacteria > Verrucomicrobiota > Verrucomicrobiia > Chthoniobacterales > SZAS-18 > JAFAXH01. The sequence continues at coordinate 222,483 of CAVXLY010000002.1, forward strand.
CGGTCTGCGGCGCGTCCTGCCGGTAAAGCGTCAGCGTGATGGCCTGCGGCTGTTTCGAGTCCGGCGACTGGAGCTGGATCACCGCCTCCTCGCCGCGAGCCAGCGAGCCGGCGGCCAGACAGAGCGCGGCCGCGACCGGAAAGAGCCGCAGTCGGCGGGTGGAAAGAAGCAGGAGCGGACGGAAGACTGGGAGACGGCGCATCGTGAGTTCAGTTTGGGGAAAAGGCGAAGGGAGCGGAAACAGGCGAAACTGGTGCAAAGCCACGGGAACGCAAAAAATTCTCAGCCGGCCGCCGGCGGCTCGGGCGGCGCGCTGACTTCGAGCAGGCAGGAGCGGGACGGGGCGGCCGCGCCGCCTTCCGCCGACGCCGGCGCCACGGCGAGCAGGCGGGTGCCGGGCGCATCGAAGCCGCGCCGCAGATAGCCGAGGGCGACCCAACGCGGGGTCGCGTCCGTCGAATCGAGCGGGGCCACGCTGGTGAGGCGGCCGATTTCCTTCGCGCCCGTTTCCTGAGCGGCGTCCGCGGGTTGCAGAAGCATGCCGGAACTCGGCGCGCTGTCGGGCGTCGTGCCGGCCACGGTTCGCAGACGGCACAGCGAGCGGTTCACGTGGCCGACGCTCTTCAGCCGCGAGACGATTTCCTGGCCGACGTAGCAACCTTTTCCGTAGTCCACCGCGCGCGCCTCCAGCCGGGCTTCCGGGAGCAGGATGTTCTCGTCCAGCTCCGCGCCCCAGCGCGGCACGCCGGCCGCGATGCGCCGCGCCTCGACGGGCGCGCTGTCGGCAGCCAGCAGGGCGGGAAAAATCCCGGTGGTCGCCGCCGTCGCCGCCAGATGCGCAGCGACGATTTCCAGATGCTCGCGATCAAAAAAGAAATCGAGCCCCAGAATCCCGTAGCGTTCGCTCCGCACCACCGTGCAGTCCCAGTCGGCACCCGGCGGCCGAATCACGGGCGGCGTGGCGGCGGCGGCACCCGCGCCAGCGTCGGCGGGCAGCCAGTGCAGCAGCGCGAGCGCATCGGTCACGTCGTCGATTTCGACGTCGTCCGCGATGAGGTAGCGGTCGAGCCGCGCCGCGAGCGCCTCGCGCAATTCCGGCTCGGCATCGAGTTGCAAAAAATCCGGTCCCGCCACGACAAACGCGTCGGCGCAAAGTTTCCCTTTCGCGGTGAGCAGGCAGACGTAAACCGACCGGTCCGCCGTGGCGCGCCGCACGTCGTTCGTGGACTGGCCGTTGAGAAACCGAAGCCGGTCGGCGCCGCGCAGGCGCAGCTTTGCGCGGGCGGAAAGATCGATGAAAAACGATCCCGCAATCCCGTCCGCGGCGGGAGGAGCTGACGGTGGCGAAGGCGTCATAAACGGAGAAATCAAACGGGCCGGGAAACGCGGGGCGGAGTTCTCCCAATCTCAGGCGGAGCGATCCGGCGGAGGCTGCGCCGCCTCTTTTTGCCGCAAGCCCAGGATGCTGCGCAGCAGGCTCTGCGTTTGTCGCGGCGGCGGTTCTTTTGACACGGCGGCTTCTGGCACGGCCTCCGGTGATTCCGGCACCGGGGCTGGCACCGCCTCGGCCGCGGAAGTCGGCGTTTCGATGGTCACGGCGTCGGCGTCCTCCTCATCCTCCTCCATGGCCGGCGAAACCGGCCGCGGGGCAGCGGCCATCGCGGGATGCGACAAAGTCTGCGCCGGGGCCGCCGGGGCGATCGAAACCGTGGCGCCGTTGTTGGCGCGCGGTGCGGATGCGGCCGGGCTTGTCAGCGCCTTCGATGCCGCGCCCGCGGTGCCGTCGTAATTCTTTGCCAGCGCGCAGAAATCCAGCTCGCCCCAGCCTCGCGCCACCGCGCCGGCGATGAGTGCGCCGGTGGTGCCGGTGGCCGGCGTGGAGAGCCGGTGGGTCTGGGCGAGATGCAGTGCGTGGCGCACGTCTTTGAGCAAATGCTTGAGCGCGAAGTGCGGCTCGTAGTTGCCGGCCAGCATGAGCGGCAGCTTGTTGTCGCTGGTGCCGGAGCGCGCGCCGTTGAATTCCAGCGCCTCGGCAAACCGCGCCGGATCGACGCCGCCCGCCCGGGCCACGGCCAGCGCCTCGGCGAGCCCTTGCACCGCCAGGGCGGCCATCATGTTGGTCGCCAGCTTGACGACCGTCGCGTGGCCGATCTCCTCGCCGATGGAGACGATCTTTTTCGACGACGCCTCCAGCACCGGCCGCGCCTCGCGCTGGGCCAGCTCGGGACCGGCGAGATAGTAAACGAGCTGCCCGTTGCCCGCCGCCGTCTTGCTCCCGGTGAAGGGGGCATCGAGATACCGCGCGCCCTGCTGGCGCACGATCTTTGCGGCTTCACGCGCGGTCTCCGGCGCCACGGTGGCGTGCGCGGCGATGAGGTGGCGCGGGCTCAGCGCGGCAGCCATGGTGCGGACGGTCTCCAGCAGCGCGGCGTCGTCCGAGACAAAGATCTGGATGAAGTCGCACAGGTCCGCCACTTCCACGGCGGAACCGACGAAATTCGGCTGCGGATGGGGCGAGCGGCTCCAGACATATACCTGGAAGCCGGCGCCGCGCAGTGTTGCCGCCACCCGGCTGCCGATCTGGCCCAGGCCGATGACACCGATTTTCGCCCGGGGCGGCTTGCGCGACATAAACAGGAAAGAAAGAAAGGAGGAGCGAACGACCGAGGGACAGACCGCGCGAGGGAGAGAGAAAAATCGTTAGCCGCGCTCGCTTTGTAAATCGTTTTGTTTGTTCGCGCCCCGGTCGTGCGGATGGAGGCTCGGTGGCGCGGCCGGATTTCCACGCCGGAATATCCAGACCAGCACGATGCCGGCGAGAAACCCGCCGATGTGCGCGAGGTAGGCGACGTTTGGCTGCGCCTGCGCCAGCCCGGGCCGGCCGGCGACGACGGCCTGGATCTGGGCCTGCGAAAACACCTGGAGCCCAATCCAGACCAGTAAGAACACCCACGCCGGCACCGGCAGCACGCGCGCGATGACGACCAGAGGCACCAGGGTGATGATGCGCGCCCGCGGGTAGAGCGCGACATACGCGCCGAGCACGCCGCTGATGGACCCGCTGGCGCCGACAAGCGGCATGCCGGAATCGCGCGGCACGAGAAACGCCTGCGCCAGCCCGGCCGCGACGCCGCAGAGCAGGTAAAAGATGAAGAATCGGGCGGCCCCGAGGTTGTTCTCCACGCTAAAGCCGAAGATCCAGAGAAACCAGAGGTTGCTGAGCAGATGCAGCCAGCCGCCGTGGAGAAACTGGTAGGTCAGCAGGTGCGACAACCCATCCACCGTGAGGCTGCCAATGCCGCCGGTGATCTGCCGGGGAATCAGCCCTTCCTCGGCCGCCGAGTAGCCGATGCCGACCTGTTGCTGCCAGAAGGCGAAGACGGCGAAGTTTGCCGCGATCAGCGTGAGGGTAAGAAAAGGGAAGCGCCGGCCGCGGATGCTGTCGTAAAGCGGGATCATGAGCGGCGAAAAGCTGGCGTTGGGGGCGCTGCCGGCGTGTTGTCAGCGGCAGCTACGCCGTGCAGTTATGGTCACCGATGCGGCTGGTGTCCAACATTGCGCCCGCGCCCTTCGGGTTTGGCGCGGCGGGGCGCGTCCGCAACGGCAATGGAAAAGGGGAGCGCGGGCATCCTGCCCGCTCTTGCCGGCATCCTGCCGGCGAGTTCGTAAATTATATAGGCCGCCGCAGCGGCGGGAATGATTTCAGCAGGAATGCGTCCGGCAGGGATGCCGGCCGCAGCGGGCTGGAAGCCCGCGCTCCCCATTTTCTTTCATCGATAGCGCGTTGTTTCTCGAATCGCGGAGTCCTCTGCGCAAGCCGCCCTCAAGGCAGGTTGATCTGGATCTTCGCGGATTGATGCAAGTCGGCGATGAGCTTGCTGGCGGCTTCGCGCTTTTTGTTTGCCTCCAAGTAGGCGCGAATCTGGTCGCGCGCTTCCGCCAGCGTCACCGGATGCGCGGCCTTGCGATCCGTAACCTTCAACAAATGCCAGCCGAAGGGCGAACGCACCGGCGCGCTGCTCGTCTCGCCGTTCTTTAATAGAAAGGCGGCGTCGGCCATCTCCGGCACGATGCGGTCGCGGCTGAAAAAGCCGAGGTCGCCGCCTTTCTCCTTCGACTCCGGATCGTCCGAGAAACTCTTCGCCAGGTCCGCAAACGTCTCCCCCTTTTTCATCCGCTCGAGCAGGCTCTGCGCAAGCTTCTCCTTTTCCGCGGCGATCTCCGGGGTGGCGTCCGTGTTGACGCGCAGCAGGATGTGGCTGGCGCGCACGGTTTCCGGTTCCTGAAACTCTTCGGGATGCTCTTTGAAATAGGCCTCGACCTCGGCGTCCGACGCCTTGATGCCTTCGCCGCCGATCTTGCCGGTCATCCATTGCTCCTGCTGGATGGAAGCGCGGATGTTGCCCTTCAATTGCGCCATGGTCTGGCCGGTCCGTTTCAATTCACCCTCGATCTGGTCGAGCGGCACCTGGGCTTTCAGCTCTTCAAAACGTTTCTCCACCTCGGCGTCCGGGACCTTGATCCCGGCGGCCTGTTTGGCGACGAGCTTGTCCGTGACCATGCCTTCGACCACGGCGCGATAAACGCGCTTTTTCTCCGCGTTCGTCAGCTCCTCCGGCGTGCGGCCGTTGGCACCGAGCAGGGCGATGGTGACGCGTTCGACCTCCGCTCGCGGAATCGGCTCGCCGTTCACCGTGGCGACCGGATCGGGCAGCACGACCGGCTCGCCATCCTGCGCGCCGGGAAGCAGCGCACCGTGACCGGAGTGCGGCGACGGCGGCCGCTGCGGCATTGCTGCCGGGGGCGGCGCCGTGGGCGACGAGGACGCGGCTGGCGCGGGCGACGGAGACGCGGCAGGGCGGGGAGCGGGAGATTGCGCCTGGACCGCGCCGGCCGCGGCCAGCAGAATCGCCACGCAGGCACAGTGCGAAACGGGCGGCCCGGAGACCCGGCGGAAAGGATTTTGCATCGGGCCGCACCTAGGCCAGAACGGGGGGTCTTTCCAGCAAAATTGCGGCCGCCCGCGCGGGCGATCCGCGGCCGCGACGTAGCCCCGGCCCCCCCGGGCGGACGGAGGATTCCCGCTTCCCTTTCCGCGGCGGCTGGCTAGGCTGACGGCGTGAAGCGATTAGCCTGGCTTGCCGGGACGACTGCCGTGGTGCTGCTCGTCGCTGGCGGTCTGCTGCTCTTGGTGGGCAATCTCTATGTCCAGAGCCAGGCCATGCAGAGCAGGATCCGGCGGGAGTTGAGCGCGCATTTGAAGATGCCAGCCGAGGCGCGTAAGACGACGCTCACGCCCTGGGATGGTCTGCGGATCGACGGCGTCACCGCGCCGGTGACACCGGCAGCGACGATCCCTTCGCCGGAGGTGTCGGGAGATAACACGACCGCCGCCACGGCAGAGCCGGATGCGGCCGCGCGCCTGGTGCAGTTGAAAGCCCGCAGCTTCCGCGCGCGCCTCACGCTGGCCGCGCTGTGGCAGCGCCGCGAGATCGTGGTGCGCGAGATCCTTTTCGATGCGCCGGATCTGTCCTGGGCGCAGACGCCGGATGGCCGCTGGCGCTGGCCCCGCGGCGACGCGCAGCGCCTCGCGGTAGCCCAGGAAAACCAGCGGATTGCGGACCTTGCGGAAGGTCGCGCGCCCGGTGCATCGACCAGCGCGTCGCCATCACCCAGTAGCGGCAGCGGCAGCAGCGGCACCCCGGCGGCCACTGGAAGCCCGGGCGCGGAAAGCGGCACCACCACCGCACCGGCAACTGCGGCGACGACTCCGGCGGAGGAGCCGGCTCCACCGGCGACCCGGCCGGCGCGCCGCCGCACGGCGCTGAAAGCGGCACCGGTGAGCGTGGCCATCGAAAGTTTCCGCGTCCGGCACGGCACGGCCCGGTTTCTTGATACCCGCGGCGAAGTTTATGCCCAGTTCAGCGGCGTCAATCTTGACGGCCAGCTCGACGATCCCACCGGCACCGCCGGCCACGGGCGACTCTGGTTTGGCCGTTCGACACTGCGCGAACTGCCGACGTTGACGAAATTCGAGAGCGCCTTCGCCTACTCGTCGGAGTCGCTCGACATCACCGAGGGCCGCGGCGATCTGGCCGGCGGCGTCGCCCACGTGGAATATCATCTTCGCCACGCCGACCCCGGCTCGCCGTTCCGAATGCGCGGTCGGCTGGAGAAGATTGCGCTCAAGGAGCTTTCCACGGAAATCCCGCCCGCGGCGCCGCGCTTCGTGGCCGGTCAGCTCGATGGCGAGATGGAGATGAGCGGGCTCTCGAACACCGCGGCCGATCGCACCGGCAAGGCGCAATTGCGGATCGTGGATGCGCAATTGCAAAACCTGCCGCTGCTTCAAAGTCTCGGCGATTACCTGCGCATCGGGGAGCTGAGCCAGTTGAAATTCAAAACCGCGCAGATCGATGCCCGGCTGGAAGGCGAGACGCTGCGCATCGATCCGATCGTGCTCGCGGCCGGCAGCCTGCGGCTGGAGGCGCGGGGAACCTGCGGACTGACCGGCAACCAGACGCTGGATCTGCAGGCGCGGCTGATCATCGATCGCGCCACGAGCCGGGGGTTGTCGCAATTCATCGATGACATTTTCACCGCGGTCGAAAATTCGCCGGACGGGGCGCGCTACATCGACTTCCGCATCGCCGGCCCGCTGGCCAATCCGCGCACCGACCTGCTCGACCGCGCGGTGAAAAGCGCGAAGCCGTTGCAAGACTTGATTCAAACCTACATCGGGGGCTCCGGCGGCAAGAAAAACAAAGGTGGCACGGGGAACCCGCCGGCGGGTTCAGGTAGCTCCGGCGGCCGGGACCGCCGGGGTGGGAATCGGGAGCCCGCGGCCGCGCCGTCGGCGTCGCCACCGCCGCCAGCGGCAGCTGGAGGACGCCCGGGCGCAGGGAGTTCGCCGGCGGCCGGCAACACCGGCAGCGGCGCGGGGCGGGGCGGGGGAAATTGACCGAATGTGGGAGCAATCGCGGGTCTGGCGGGGGCCGCATTTTAGCGAGCAGGACGAGCGGCGGTAGGGCGCGATCTCCGGGCGCGCTGGGAGCCGGCCGAGCTCGTCTTTCCACGAATCGCGGCGGCCTCGGAGGTGCCATCCCACCGCGCGCCCCCGCCAACTGGCCCGTCGCCAAATTTCGACATTTTTTGCGGCGCGGTTCCGCCTATAATCTTCGCGATGACTCCCCGCCGCCCGGGATCGCCGCCGCCGTCGATGCACCCGCACTTTTCCGTCGCCTCCACTTTCGAACCATGCGCGTGATCGCCGGCAGCGCGGGCGGCGTGCCGTTGCTGGTGCCGCGCACCGACCTGCGGCCGACGATGGACCAGGTGCGCGCGGCGATTTTCTCCAGCCTCGGGGACCGGGTGCCGGGCGCCCGCGTGCTCGACCTTTTCGCCGGCAGCGGCGCGCTCGGCATTGAGGCGCTCAGCCGGGGCGCGGCGGCAGCGACGTTTGTGGATAGCGACCGGCGCGCCGCGGAAATCGTCGCGCAGAATCTGGCAAAGACCCGGTTGGCGACGGGGCCGCTCCCGCCGGCGGTGCATTGCCAGGATGTTTTCACGTTCTTGGCGCGGCTGGCCAAGGCGGTGCCGCCGCCAGCCGGTGGCGCGGCATTCGATCTGATCTTCGCCGACCCGCCTTACGCGAAGACGCCGGGAGCCGAGGATTTCACGGCACGGCTGCTCGCCAGCGCCCCGCTGGTCGGCGCGCTGGCGGAAGACGGTATTTTTGTGCTGGAAAAAGCACCCCGCCTGCCGCTGCCGCCCGGCCCGCTCGCCGAACGCTGGGAGGTATTGCGACAAAAGCGTTACGGTGGGACGGAAGTGGTTTTCCTCGTGAAGAAACAGGCCGAGCCGATCGAAAGCTGAAGCCCGAAGCGACGTTTTGCGGCTTTCCCGCCCTGCCCATCATTCTCCCGCTCCGTGTCGCCCCTGCTGTTGCTCTATAATCTGCTCTTCGCCCCGGTGTTCCTGCTTTTGTTGCCGGGCTACCTGGCGCGGATGTTCCGGCGCGGCGGCTGGCGGGAGGGATTCGGGCAGCGGTTCGGCGTTTTTTCCGGCGCGCTGCGGGCGCGGCTTGCGGCCGGCGAGCCGCGGCTCTGGATCCAGGCGGTGAGTGTCGGCGAGATGCTTGTCGCCCTGAAGCTCGTCGCGGCGCTGCGCCGGGAGGCACCGGGAACGCGGCTGCTGCTTTCCACCACGACGACGACCGGCTTCGCCCTGGCCCGGGAACGGGTCGCTGCGGCGGGCTGGAGCGAGGATGTGGAGGTGCTCTACACGCCGCTCGATTTTCTGCCGTGCGCTGCGCTGGCCTGGCGGTCGTTGCGGCCGGCTGGCATCGTCGTCGTCGAGGGCGGGCTTTGGCCAAACCAGGTGGCGATCGCGATCCGGTCGGGGCGGCCGGTGGCGCTGGTCAACGCGCGGTTGTCACCGCGATCCGAACGCCGGTTTCGCCGGTTCCGCGCGCTGGCGGGGCCGTTGCTTTTCCGACCGTTGGCCCTGCTGGCGGCGCCGGAGCCCGGAGATCGCCGACGCTGGGAATCGCTCGGCGCCGTGGCGGAACGAATTGTCATCACCGGTAGCCTGAAATTTGACGACGAAAAGGCGCGGGACGACGCTGGGAACGACCGGGCGAAGGCGCTGCGGGTCGAACTGCGCACGCGTGGCTTGCAACTCGACCCGGAGCGGCCGGTGCTGCTCGCCGGCAGCACGCATCCCGGCGAGGAGGAGCTGGTGGCGGCGATGTTTCTGCGACTGCGCCAGGAACAGTTTCCCGCGTTGGGCCTCGTCGTCGCGCCGCGTCATGTCGAGCGGGCCAGCGAGGTGCGGGCCCGGCTGGCCGAGCTCGGCTTGCGCGTGGTTTCCCGCAGCGAACTGGCGAGGCTCGCGCCGGCGGATGTCGCAGCGGCGGACGTTATCCTGCTCGATACCACGGGCGAGCTACGCGACTGGTTTGCGCTGGCCACCGTGGTGTTCATCGGCAAAAGCCTGGCGCCCGCCGTCAGCGGCGGTCAGAACCCGGTGGAGCCGCTCCTTGCCGGCCGGCCGGTGATCTTCGGGCCGCGGATGGAAAACTTCGCCGAGATCGTCGCCGTCTTGCTGAGCGCGGGCGGCGCGGTGCAAGCGGCAGATGCCGACGGTCTGCAATCGGCTTGCACGCGGTTGCTGGCGGACGCCGGAGCCCGGGCAGGCGTGGTCGCCCGTGGCTGCGCCGTGCTCGCCGCGCACCGGGGAGCGGCCGATCGCACGGCCGCGGCGTTGTTAAAAATCCTCCCGCCCCCACCGACGCCGCCGGACACGACAACGGCGAGTCGGCGTTGAGCGCCGCTCGCTGAAGTCCCACCAGACGGCGGAGGGAGCGCCGCCGCCTACGGTTTCGTCGTCGCCGCGTCACCGCCGGCGCCGGGGCCCGGGCTGGGAGCCGCGTCCGGTTTGCCGCGGACAGCCATGAGATATTCGACGATCTCTTTTTGCGCCGCATCGGCGATCGGGGCGCCATAGACGTTCACCATCTTCGTGACTTCGGCCTCCCAGGTTTTTCGCGAAAATTTCGGCTGCATCAACACGTAGCGGTTGGTGTGACAAATCACGCAGTTGGCGTTGTAAGCCTCCAGGCCGGGGCCGGGCGGCATCGCGACCGGATCGGGGCGGGGCACATCGATGGAATGGATGCTGCCCTGGACGGTCGCGGCGGCCGGTTTCGGGGCGGCAGGCGCCTGGGCGCGGAGCACGGAGAGAAACGCCGCGCCGGCGACGGCGAGCGTGCCGAGCGCGCAGGCCGTTTTCGAAGAAGGGAGAAGAATCATGGATGGAGGAGAGAAAGAGAAAGGCGGAAGGGCAGAGGCGGGGAATCAGGAAACAAAGACGTCCACGTGCTCGATGTTGTTGCGCATGTAGCCGCTGCGATTCCAGATGACGGTCTGGTCCTGGGTGTCGCCGTCGTTGTTCGTCGCGCGGCACATCAGGCGGAACGCCCCGGAGGCGGTCGGAGTCCAGGCGTAGCGGAAGCGGCGGAAGGAGTATTTGCCGAGATCGTCGCCGAGTTTGGCGTCGTTCCACGTCTTGCCGCCGTCGGTGGAGACTTCGACCTTTTTGATCCCGCTGCCGCCGTCAAAAGCGACGCCATGCACCTCGGTCGCTTTTTTCACCGCGACATCGCTGCCTTCGGCCGGGACGGCGATAAACGAGCGCACGTTCATCTTGCTGATCGGCACCGTGTTGGGATCGAGCTTATCAGGCGATTCCGCGGCGCGGGGAGCGGTTGGGATGCGATAGGCTTTTTCCATCCAGAAGCTCTTCGATTTTTCCGTGGTGACGGTGATCTCGTTGAGCATCTTGATCCAGTAGGTGGCATACCAGCCGGGCACCACGAGGCGGATCGGGAAACCGTTGAGGATCGGCAGCGGCGCGCCGTTCATCTCGTAGGCGAGCAGGATGTCGGCGTTGCCGGCGGCCATGTCGGCCGGGAGCGACTTGAAGTAGTCGGGCGTTTTCGCGAGCAGCGCGTTGTCCAGACCACCGAAGCCGACTTCGACGGCACCGGATTTCACTCCGGCTTTGGCGAGGACGTCTTTCAAGCGCGCGCCTTTCCATTTGGCGTTGCCGATCGCGCCGTTGCCCCACTGCACGCCGGGGACCGGCGGCTGGAAGACGGAGCGCGAATTGCCGGAGCATTGGTTGACCGCGACGATCTCGACGGCGGGAAAATCCTTCTTCAAATCATCCAGGGAGAGTTTGAGCGCATTCTCGACGTGGCCGGTGACGCCGAGCCGGAATTTATCGAGATCCACGGCGAGGGGAATCTCCGTGAGATGCCAGCGCACGTAGAACGCCTCGTTCGGCGTGATGTCCTCCGCGAACCAGCGCATCGGCGTTTCCAGCTGCGGCGGCCGGTCGGTGACGAGGATGAGATCGGTCTTCTCTGGCAAGCGTGCCATTTCGAGCCCGTTCGCGGCCGCGCCGCTGGCGGCAGACGTGGCAGCTGCACCGGCGGCGCGCAGCAAGGCGGGCGAAAGTGCGGTGCCGGCGGCGGCGGCGCCAGCCAGAACGAGGAAATCGCGACGGGGCAGAGCGCCGGTGCACGGGGAGGGCGGATTGGGAGGATTCGGGGGTGTCATGGGGAGCAGCAAAGCGGAGAGGAGGAACCAGCCCGGCTGGGATGGCGGATTTCCTTTTTTCCTCTCGCTTTCCGCCGACGATGTCGAGGCGATTCTGATGCGCCGGCACGAAGTGCGGCGGGCTCGGCGCCCAGCCGCCGCGGCACCCGGCGAAGGAAGGGGAACTCCCGGCCGGCCGGCCGCGGTGGAAAATCGCGCGGAAAATTTTGTTCCTCGCGCGCGGGCGAAAGACCGGTGTCCAGCCGAACGCCGAATCTTCTGCACCGTTCGTGATGCGCGCATCGGAAAAAAGTCCCGGAAACGGAGCGCCCAGTCTTGACACTATGAGGGTTCTCCATGTCATTGTTTCGCGCCGTCAAACCAGGGGGAGATTGGCCCCGCGCTGCGACGGATTCCGCCCATGCTTCTGACCTCCTTTTCCCGCTCTCGGCGCCCCTTCTCGAAGTTCGCCACGCCACTTTTCACCGTCCTGCTGACGCTGGCGCTGCTGGTTGTCACACAAAGCTCCTGCCTCGCGGAGTTGCGCACCCGAAACATGTGGTGGGCGCCGGACGCCGCGACGGTCGGCGGCCACAAGGTGGATCACCTCTTATCGTTCATTTTCAATCTCACCGGCATCGTGTTCGTGCTCGTGACCGGGGTTTACGTCTATTTCATCATCAAATACCGCAAGCGTCCCGGCGTGCGCGCGGTTTACAGCCACGGCAACGACAAGCTCGAAGCAATCTGGACGCTCATCCCAGCGGCCGTCTTCATCGGGCTGGCGGCTTACAGCAATCATCTTTGGAAAGAGCTGCGCTCGCCGGCCCCGGCGGATTCCCTGCGCATCGACATCGTCGCCAAACAGTATGGCTGGTCGTTTCGCAACCCGGGAATGGACGGGAAGCTTGGCGCCTTTGATCAAAAACTCTTGAGTCTGGAGAACTCGTTTGGCCTGGTGGACGGCGATCCAGACGGCGCGGGGAAGGACGATTACACCAGCGGCGAACTCATCGTCCCGGTGCATCGGCCGATCAACGTCGTCTTGCGTTCGCAGGACGTCATTCATTCGTTCTACGTGCCGGAGTTCCGCATGTATCAAGACGCCGTGCCCGGCCGCCAGATCGAGTGGGTCTGGTTTATCTGTGACCGGATCGGTAACTACCAACTCGCCTGCAACCAGTTGTGCGGCTCTGGCCATTACAACATGAAGGCCGGGATCAAGGTCGTCAGCCAGGAAGACTACGACAAACTTGTCAAAGAGAAGAGCAAGGCCGCGCTGCTTGAGAACTTGAAAAAGCAGGACGCGACGAAGAACGCGGCAACTCCGGAGGCACCGGCCGCCGTAGAACAACCGGTGCCACAAGAGTCGTTGCCACAAGTCGCAACGGTCCGCTAAAAGCGGACGGTCCCGCCCGATTTTCCCAACAATTTCCTTTCCAAACCCACATGCAGCCCATCGCCCAGAAAGAGGAAGGTCTTAAACGCTACGAGCACGAAGCCGCGCCCATCCGGTCCGACGGCCAGCATGACGCGCTCGCGACGGAACACGGTGGTCATCACGATGACCACCATCACCACGCGCCGGATCACGGATTTTTCCGCACCTACGTCTGGTCGCACGACCACAAGATGATCGGTCTGCAATACCTCTTTGCCAGCTTGTTCTTCATGGCGGTGAGCGGTGCGCTGGCGATGGGCGTGCGCTGGCAGTTGGCGTTTCCGAACATGCCGGTGCCGCTGATCGGCGGGTTGCTGCCGGCCACCATCGTCAATCCGGACGGCTCCATCGCTCCCGGCGGCTACAACGCGCTGGTGACGATGCACGCCACCATCATGATCTTCCTGGCGGTAATGCCGCTGCTCGTCGGCGTCTTTGGTAACTTCCTGATCCCGCTGAAGATCGGTGCGCCGGACATGGCGTTCCCGTTCTTCAACGCCCTGAGTTTCTGGCTGTTCTTTGTTTCGGGCATCATGATGCTCGCCAGCTTCTTCATCCCCGGCGGTGCCGCTGCGGGTGGGTGGACGAGTTACGCGCCTCTCAGCACGACGGCAGTCTATCAAGGGGCGCCGGACGGGAACACTTATACCAACGGTCAGGCGCTCTGGGCGGCTGGCATTTTCGTCAACGGTCTGGCGTCCATTGCGGGCGCGGCGAACTACATCACGACGATCATCAACATGCGCTGCCCTGGCATGACGATGTTCCGCATGCCGCTGGCGGTTTGGTCGCTGTTTATCACCAGCTTTCTGCTCCTCCTCGCGGTGCCGGTGCTTTCGGCCGCGGGCGCCATGCTCATTTTCGACCTGAAGATGGGCACCCATTTCTTCAGCGGTGACAACGTCTCGGGCGGGCAGCCGCTGCTCTGGCAGCACTTGTTCTGGTTCTTCGGTCACCCGGAAGTTTACATCATGATCCTGCCGGCGATGGGCTTGGTTTCGGAAATCATGCCGGTCTTCGCCCGCAAGCCGATCTTCGGCTATCGCGCAATGGTTTACGCCATCGCTGCCATCGGGGTGCTGGGCTTTATCGTGTGGGGCCACCACATGTTCGTGTCCGGCATGAACCTCGTGCTGTCGGCGACCTTTTCGCTGTCCACGATGGTCATCGCGGTGCCGAGCGCCATCAAGACATTCAACTGGCTGGGCACGATCTGGAAGAGCTCCATCCATTTCACGACGTCCATGATGTTCTGTCTGGCGTTCGTGATCCTCTTCGTCATCGGCGGGTTCTCCGGCATCTTCATGGCCTCGACCCCGGTGGACCTTTTCATCCACCACACCTATCACATCGTCGCGCACATCCACTACGTGCTCTTCGGCGGCAGCATCTTCGCCATCCTGGGAGCGATCTACTTCTGGTTCCCGAAGATGTTCGGCCGCATGATGAGCGAGCGCGTCGGCAAGTGGCACTTCTGGCTGACGTTTATCTTCTTCAACGGCACCTTCTTCCCGATGCACAACATCGGTCTCGCCGGCATGATGCGCCGCATCGCGGACCCGACGCAATACGAGCATCTCCGCAATCTCCAGCCGCTGCAGATCTTCATCACTCTCAGCTCCTTCGGTCTGGGTCTGTCGTTCCTGCTCTTCTGGTGGAACTTCTTCTACAGCATGTTCCGCGGCGAGCGCGCGCCGAACAACCCATGGCGTGCGACCACGCTGGAGTGGACGCTCCCGTCGCCGGTCCGTCTGCACGGCAACTTCGAGAAAACGCCGGTGGTCTATCAGGGGCCGTATGAATACAGCGTGCCCGGCTTGACCCAGGATTATCTGCCGCAAAACGTGCCGATCAGCGCGATGCCGAAACAGGCTGGCGCGACGGTTTCGCTGGAACATTGACCTGCCCGCGGATTTTCAACTCCCGCCGGCAACCGGCAGCGGCGGGAGCGCGGCAGGTGAGGTTTCAGCGTCACAACTTTTGACTAAAAACGTGACCTCTCCCAGCCAGCCATACTATAACTCCCGCCCGCCGGCTCTCGGATGGAGTCGGCGCGGGTTGCACGGGTTCGCGCTGCTGACCGCCGCGAGCATCTTTGTGCTGATCTGCAGCGGCGGGTTGGTGACCAGCAAAGGCGCCGGCCTGGCCGTTCCGGATTGGCCGACGAGCTATGGCTACAACATGTTCGCCTTCCCGATCTCCCGTTGGGTGGGAGGTGTTTTCTACGAGCATGTTCATCGTCTGATCGCCAGCATCGTCGGCTTGATGACCGTCGGCCTTGCGGTCTGGGCCTGGCTCGCGGAGCCGCGCCGCTGGGTGCGCCGGCTGGCGTATGCCGCGACGGTTGCAGTCGTTCTGCAGGGCATTCTCGGCGGATTGCGCGTCGTCTGGCTGAAGGACCACATCGGGATCTTCCATGCCATGCTGGCGCAGGCGTTTTTCGCCGCTGTCTGCCTCCTCGGCCTGGTGACCGCGCCGGCCTGGCTGCGCCGCATTGAGCGGGCGGGAAACTTCCGGGCCTGGATGAATCTGGATAACCGGTTGCTCGGGCTGGGCCGCGCCGCGCTCTTCGCCACGTTGCTGATCTATGTCCAGCTCGCGCTCGGCGCGTCGATGCGTCACGAGCACGCCGGACTTTCCATCCCGGATTTCCCGACGGCTTATGGTCAATGGTGGCCGCGCACGGACAGCGCGGCGATCGTTCAGATCAACGCCGCGCGCACCGGCTCCGGCCAGATGCCGACGACGCCGACGCAGATTTATCTGCAGATGGCGCACCGGATCGGCGCCGCGTTGATCCTGATAGCCGTGCTGGCGAGCGCCTGGCAGGCCTGGACCGGCCGGGCGCGCCTGCATCGTGATGTGCGCTGGCTGGCCTTGAGCTGGCCGCTGCTGCTCGCCGGGCAGATCACACTTGGGATCTACACGATCTGGACGAACAAGGCTGCGGACGTCGCGACTCTGCACGTTGCGGTCGGCGCGATGTCGCTGCTCTGGGGCGTCCTGCTCGTCGCCACGGTTTCTCGTGAATGTTATCTTGGTGCCGCTGGCCGTGCCCTGGCGTCAGGCGACGGTCAGGGAACGACTCTGCTGCCCGCGACCGGACGCGTCGCGGTGAGTGTGGGCCCGGAGCGGCCGGCTGACGTTTTTGCCCGCGGATGAAAGCCGCTTCCGCCATGCTTTCTGCGCCGCTGGCGCCGGTTTCCGCGGAGGAAAAGTCGGCGCGCGCTGCGCGTCTGGAGAACCGGGCAAATCCGGGTGCCGCTGCCCAGCGTCCGACGGCTCGCCCCGGCGTGGTCGCCGATTTCGCGGACCTCGTCAAAGCTCGCCTCACCACGCTCGTGTTGGCGACCACGCTCACCGGCTTTTATCTTGGCTGGAACGGCGGCGACCTGCCGTTCTGGCTTGCCATGTTCAATGCGCTTTTCGGCACCGCTCTGGTGGCAGCCGGCAGCGCTGCGTTGAACCAACTTCTTGAGCGTGGATTGGACGCCCGGATGCGCCGCACCGAGGACCGCCCGCTGCCGGCCGGCCGGATGCAGCCAAACGCGGCGCTCGTCATCGGTTTTCTGCTGGCCATGGGCGGGCTGCTTTACCTCGCGCTTCTCGTCAATCTGCTCACCGCGATGCTCGCGGCGCTGACGCTGGCGATCTACCTTTTTGCCTACACGCCCCTGAAGCGGGTCACCACGCTGAACACCCTCGTCGGCGCGATCCCGGGGGCGCTGCCGCCGTTGCTCGGCTGGACGGCGGCACGCGGCTCGCTGGACACCGGCGGGTGGGTGCTCTTCGGCATCCTGTTTTTCTGGCAGATGCCGCATTTCCTAGCCATCGCCTGGATGTATCGCGACGACTACGCCCGGGGCGGCTTTGTCATGCTCCCGAACGTTGATCCCGATGGCAGCCGGACGGCGCGGCAGGCGTTGAATTACGCGTTTGCGTTGCTGCTCGTGAGCTTAATGCCCTCTCTGGTCGGGACGAATACGCCCGGCTACTTTTTCGGCGCGTTGTTGCTGGGAATCGGCATGATCGTGCCGGCGGTGCGGCTGCTGATGGATCGGTCGCGCCTGCGTGCCCGCCAGCTGTTTTTGGTTTCGGTGATCTACCTGCCGCTGCTGCTGCTGCTGCTGGCTTTCACAAAGGGAACCTGAGATGAAGACGTTGCGCCGCTTTCCCGTTTAGAAGAACAAACAAGCCTTCACAATCCGCCCGCGCACCTCTGCCGATCTTCACATTTCCCCCGAGCGTTGATCCGACCCTTTTTGCCATGAGAACTCAGGACAGCATCCGGCGCGCAAATCGGCGCATTTTGGTGGCAATGGTGATCTTTGCGATCGCGCTCTGCGTGCTCTGCTTCGTCTGGATGTATGGCCGGATGAAGCGCTACGAAAACGGGGTGCTCTCCGGCGATCGCCGGCCGGCGGCGGTTCTCCCGGTAAAAACGCTTGCCGGTCGCGCGCCATCCGATTTTTGTTTCACCTGCGTTTGATACCCTGTCACCCTCAAGATCCGTCATGCAAAGTTCATCTGCTGCTGCCCTGCCCGCCGCGCCTCATGGCGTCCCCTCCTCGCACTTTCACGCGGCGAAGATCAATCTGCCGCGCTTCGGCATGCTCACGTTCCTGGCCTCTGAGGCGATGCTCTTTGCCGGCCTGATTTGCGCTTACATCGTGCTGCGCACTTCGATGGGCGCCGGTTACCATCCGCCGGGCGCGCCCGATCTGCCGAAGGGGTTGACGGGCTTGAACACGGTCTTTCTCGTGACCAGTTCCTTCACTTGCGTGCTGGCTGAGCGGCAGGTAGTAAAAGGGATCCGGCCGACGATGTGGCTGGCCATCACCACGGCGCTCGGGGCGCTGTTTGTCGGTATCCAGGCGAGCGAATGGACGCACCTGTATCACGAGGGGCTTTGGTTCGATAAATCCGGCGTTTACGGCTCGAATTTCTTCGTGCTCACCGGCTTTCACGGCATGCACGTCGCCATCGGCGTGGTCATGCTGGGCATTGCGACGTTGATGTCGTTTTTCGGTAAATTCACCGCGCATCACCACACCATGCTGGAATGCACGGCGCTCTATTGGCACTTTGTGGACGTGGTCTGGATCTTCCTTTTCACGATCCTTTATTTGATCTGACGGCGTCGAAAAGCGGCCGATGCCGCGGGATTCCGGTTGGCGCGCGATGCCGGGCGGGTAAGTTACCGCTGCCATCATGCCTCCTGCCATCGACGATCCCCGGTCGCCCTCGCGCGAAACGCTTCCTGCTGCGGCTCCCGCGCCACCGCTGAACCGCACGCTGCAGTGGACGCTGCTCGCCGGCTTGGTGCTGACGATTACCGGCATCACGGCCGCGTTCGCGTTTCAGCAGTGGAAAGGCGCTGAGCGGCACACGTTCCGCACGCTCGACCGGTTCAAGACGGTTCCGGCGTTTCAGCTCACCGAGCGCACCGGCAAACCGTTCGAGGCGGGAGCGGAGTTGCAGGGGAAAATCTGGTTCGCGGATTTCTTCTTCACCACCTGCCCGGGACCCTGTCTGCTGATGAACAAGCGCATGCAGGAACTCCAGGAAGCGGTTTCCCGCAAGGCTGGCGATGACGTGCGGCTCGTCTCCTTCACCGTGTTTCCGCAGCACGACACCCCGGAGGTGCTGACCCGGTATGCCGACCGGTTCCACGCCCAGACGGGCCGCTGGTTTTTCCTGACCGGCGAGAAGGAAAAAATCTACGATCTGGCGCACAAGACGTTTCTGCTGTCCGCCACCGAGGCTGTGCCGGGCACGGAGCGCATCGATTCGGGCGACTTCGTGCACAGCACGAAGATCGCGCTGGTGGACCGGCAGGGCGTGGTGCGCGGGTATTACGACAGCGAGAGCCCGGAGGTCGTCCAGCACGCGCTGGCCGATCTTGGCAGCTTGTTGCGTGAGCAGCCGGGCACAAAGGCGAAGGGCAGCCGCTGATGCCACCACGCGGATTGCGGAAAATTCCCGCGCAAAACTTGCATCGCTCCGCCCGCTGCGCGACGTTTCTATTGTCATGAACGTGCGTCGCGCATCCCTGCTGTTGGCCGCTTTTCTGTTCCTCCACCTGTCCGCCGCGGCTCAGGCCTGCGAGGGCTGCAAATCCTCGATGAGCGAGGGCACCGCCGCGGAGGATTCCGGCTTGGGTTTTGCCATCAGCACTTACACGATGCTGGGCATGCCGTTTCTCCTGATCGGGGGCATCGGCTTCATGGCTTATCGCAACATCCGCAAGATCGACCAGTTGCGCGCCGCGGCTGCCACGGACGCGGGATTGACAGATCCCTCCGCCTCCCCGGTGACGACCTGATGCCGCAGAAGCTCGGCGGCAATTCATGACGGTCGCGGATTTCCCGGCGCTGAACGCCTTTCTCAACGCCCTCAGCTTGGTGCTGCTGGTGGCGGGATACGTCTGCATCCGGCTGGGTAACTGGCGGGCGCACGTGGCGTGCATGATTTCCGCACTGCTTAGTTCCGCGGCGTTTCTGGCCTGCTACTTGGTCTTTCATGCGACCTACGGATCGGTGCGCTTCACCGAGCCCGGCAACGTGCGCTACGTCTATTTCGCGTTGCTCATCCCGCACGTAATTTTGGCGATCGTGGTGCTGCCGTTCATCGTGCTTACCGTGGTGCAGCCGCTGCGGCGGCGCTGGGACCAGCACCGGCGAATCGCGCGCTGGACGCTGCCGATCTGGCTCTACGTGTCGATCACCGGCGTGCTCGTTTATTTCATGAACTACGTCTGGTATCCCTCGACGGAAATCGAGACAAAGCTCGGCAAGTCGCCGGTGGCGATGGAACGATCGCGGTAGGCAGGCAAAAGCCGGACTTTTCGCAGAAAATGACGACCGGTTCTTGCGCGGTCCGACGAGTATGGTAGGTCAACAATCCGTTTTGACCTCCCTGCTCCGATGACTCCGGCGATCGCACTTTCTTCCCCAATCGAAGATCGCACGGGGCGGCGGGCGGTGCTGGCGCTGTCGATCGGCCATTTCTCGGTCGATTTCTTTCAAGGCGTCGTGCCGGCGATCCTGCCGTATCTGGTCACGGAGCGGAACTACACGTTTACCGCCGTCGGTGCCCTGATCTTTTCGTTCAACCTGGCCTCTTCCATCGTCCAGCCGATCTTCGGCCGGCTGGCGGACAAGCGCTCGATGCACTGGCTGATCCCCGGCGGGCTGCTGGTGGCCGGCCTGGGCATCCTGCTCGTCGGGATGCTGGAAAATCGCTGGGCGGTCAGCCTCGCGGCGGTCTTCGCTGGCATCGGCGTGGCGGCGTTTCATCCTGAGGCGGCCCGGCTGGTGCGGAAGGCTTCGGGCACGCGCAGCAAGGCGCGGGCGATGAGCGTATTTGCCACCGGCGGAGCGTCGGGTTTTGCGTTTGGCCCGCTCGTGGCGAGCTGGGCGTTTGCACAGTTCGGGCTGTGGAACGGGAGCCTTCTGCTGCTGGTGCCACTGGCGGCCATGCTGATTTACTGTCTCGTGGAATTGCCCCACGTCCTGGCGCGCACCGCCGCTGTGCCGCTGCGGGCCGTGGACGAGGCCGATGCGGAAAAGCCCGCGGTGCCGGTGCAGGCGGTGACGCCGCCGGCACAGACCGACCAGTGGCGGGCGTTTGGCTGGCTCTGTCTTGCCGTGGTCTGCCGGTCGATCATCTTTTTCGGGCTGCTCGCGTTTCTGCCGCTTTACTGGCTGAAAGTGCTCCACGGCAGCGAGGCCGGCGGCGGGCGGTTGGTGGCGCTGTTGTTTATCAACGGCGTGATCGGCGCGCTCATCGGCGGCTGGTGCGGCGACCGTTTCGGCCATCGCCGCGTGGTGCTGCTGGGATTCCTCGCGATGCTCCCGCTGCTGATTCTGCTGCCGTATCTGCAGTCGCCGGTGCCGCTGGTGCTCGGCGTCGCGCTCATCGGGATCTGCCTTTACGTGCCCTACAGCGTTCTCGTCGTGCTCGGCCAGGAATACCTGCCGAACCATGTCGGGCTGGCTTCCGGCGTGACGCTCGGCTTGACCGTCACGATCGGCGGGCTGTTTTCGCCGGTGCTCGGCTGGGTGGCGGATCGCTACGGCATCCCCGCGATGCTGCTGGGCGTCGCCGCGATGCCGGTGCTGGCCTTGATCGCCGCGATGTTCATGCCCGAGCCCTCCCCTGGCTCCCCTGCGCCGGCGCCGGTCAGCGCGTCCGACCGGCTTGTGAAGAAAATTGTCCGCCCATGAAACTCATCCCCCGCCTGCTGCCCGATCCGCTGCCTCCGGCGACCTACACGCCGGAATACCGCGCCACCGGCGAGTTGAAGGAATCCTACGAGGACATGAAAGCCGTCCTCCAGGTGCCGTGGATGGGCGTCGTGACGATGGCTTACGCCCATTTTCCGCATTTTTTCACGACGCTCTGGCAGGGGCTGAAGCCGCTGTGCGCCAGCCATGCGTTTGTCGCCTCCGCGCGCACGTTGCGCGGCGACATCGAAGCGGCGATGACCGAGCTGGACCCGCCGCCGATCGCAGAGCGGCTGCGCGCCCTCGGCTACTCGGATTACGAACTCGACGACATCCGCGCCGTGCCGGAAATGCTGTCCCACGGCAACTACCTTTACACGCTCATCACCACCGCCGCGCGCTACCTGCTGGAAGGCGGCGAACTCGGAGACAAAACAAACGTCGAACCCTTCACCGGCCGCCACGCGCCGGACCCGCGGGTGCCCCTGGTGCTGATGGAGGAACACCACGTGGACGCCGGCACCCGGCTGGTGTTTGCCGAGCTGAAATCCACGCTCCGGCTGCCGATCGTGAACACGGACTACCGGGCGCTGGCCCGCTGGCCGAGCTACTTCGCGCTCGCCTGGGGCGATCTGCAGCCGCTGATCGGCGGCGCCGCGCACGAGACCGTCTGCGCGCTCTACCACCGGCGTGCGCAGGAACTCGTCGCCGGCCTGCCGAATCCCACCGGGCTCACCGGCGAGGCGCTGCGCGAGGCGGCGGCCCGCGACGATGCCCTGGCGCCGGCAAACAACCGCGTGCTGCCCGTCGTCCAGCTGTTTCAGCATCTCCATGCCGGGCTGATGACAAACGTCGCCTTTTTCCGCCACCAGCTGCTGCTGCCGCCGTCGTGAGCGCGCCCTCGCGGGATGCGCTGCGGATTTTTCTCGTCTGGCTGTTGCTCTGCGCGATCTGGGGCTCGACGTGGCTGGCGATCAAAGTCGGCCTGGGCGATCTGCCGCCGTTCTGGTTTGCCGGGGTGCGGTTTGTCATCGCCGCGGCCGTGCTCTTCGCCGGCTGCGCGCTGGTCGGGATGCCGCTGCGGCCACAGGGGAAAAATGCCTGGCGCTTTCTTGTGCTCACCGGCCTGCAGACGTTCAGCGTGAACTACGGGCTGCTCTTCTGGGGGGAACAATACATTTCGTCCGGACTCGCCGCCGTCCTGCAGGCGACGATCCCGATGTTCGGGCTGTTTTTCGCCCATTTTTATCTGCCGGCGGAACGCCTCGCGTGGTCAAAGGTCGGCGGCGCGCTGCTGGGGTTTCTCGGCGTCGGCATCATCTTCTCGCACGAGCTGCATGGAGCCGGGACGATGGCGCTCTGGGGCGGCGCGGCGATCGTGGCCGGAGCGGCGAGCGTGGCTTATGCGAACGTGGTCATCAAAGTCCATGGCGCCGGCATTCCGCCCGCGATCCTGGCCGGATGGCAAATGGTCTTCGGCTTGGTGCCGCTGCTGCTGCTCGGAGCCTGGCGCGAAGGAAATCCAGCCCAATTCCGCTGGAGCGTCACGGCCGTCGGCTGCCTGCTGTATCTGGCGTTGATCGGGTCGTCGCTCGCGTTTGTGCTCTCTTACTGGCTGGTGCGTCAGGTGGCGGTGACGAAGTCCATGACCATCGCGCTCGTCACCCCGATCGTTGCCGTTGCGCTCGGCTGGCTGGTGCTCGGTGAGACGCTTTCCTGGCGCACGCTGGCCGGCTCCGGGCTCGTGCTGGCGGGCGTCGGTTTTATCGTCCGCCGCGCGGCCGTGGAGAAATCGCCGTTGCCCGCGGCGCGGAGCGAAATCCCGGTTCGCCAGGCGGAGATGGGCACGAATACCGGGTAGACGCGCGTGCCGACGCGCAAAAAAATGCGGCGAGCTTAGACAAATTCGAACCGCGGCGGCGTTCTCCTCATCAAAGGCTGAATCACCTGCCGCATGGGACCGACCTCTTCCCTTCTCAACGCCAGCGCTTCCTGGCTGCTCGGCGCGAAATCTGCCGCCGCGGCCGCCGGGGTGGACCGGGCCGGGGACGAGGACCGCGCCTGGCGCGCCTGCCTGGCGGAACTCGGCCCGCGCCTCCTGCTCTTTGCCCGCCAATGGGTCCGCTGCCCGGCGGACGCCGAGGACATCGTGCAGGACGCCTTCGTGCGCTGCTGGCGGCGGCACCGCGCCCGGGCGGCGGCGACCCCGGCGTTGTTTTTCGCCGCGGTGCGCTCGAGCGCGCTCGATTTTCTGCGTCGCGAGAGCCGCCGGCAGGCGCGGGAAACCCGGGCCGCGGCGGACCTGCCTGAGCCCGGCTTTGCCGCCGCTGCCGACGGCGCCGGGGAGCGGACCGTCGCGTTGGAAGCCGCGCTGGCGGGGCTGCCGGCGGAGCAGCGCGAAGTGCTCGTCCTAAAAATCTGGAGCGAGCTGACTTTTGCCGACATCGCCACCGTGCTCGGCATCAAGCCGGACACCGCGGCATCACGCTTCCGCTACGGGCTTGCGGCGCTCCGCAAACAACTCACCTCGGCTCCGGCCAACTCCACGAATTTCCCGTCATGAATGATGATCGCTTGAACGACGATGCGTTTGCCGCGGAACTGCGCCGCGATTTTCTGCCGCTGTCGCCTTCGCCGGATCTGGCGCGCGGAATCGCCGCGTCGCTTGCCGGCACCGCCGATACCGCGCCCACCGGATTCGCGGCCTGCCGGTCGTGGTTCCCGTTTTCCTGGAGCGGGATTGCTGGGGTCACCGCTTTCGCGGCGGCGATCGCGCTGTTCGCCGGTCTCGTCTGGACGCCGGGCGGCGCTGGGCAGGCGGGGCACAAATCGCGCACGGTCGCGGCGTCCGCACCGCTCGCGGCCGCTGTGGGGAAAAGTCCCGATCCGGCGTCGCCGATTGCAGACACCGCCACCGATTCCACGCTGGATCTGCCGGTTTCCGCGCGTCCCATTCTGGTCCGCGACCGGCGCGAATATGTGGACACCCTCCGCTGGCGCGACCGCCGCACCGGCGCGCGTTTCGAAGTCAGCTATCCGCGCTCCGAGTTTGTGCTCGTGGCCGTGGAGCCGATGTGATTCGCCGGCATCGCCGCGCGACGTTCGACAAAAAATTTTCCTGCACACCGAAGCTCAATCCCCCCGCATCCAGACCAATCCATTCATGAAACCAATCCGCCCCTTGCTGTCCACCCTCGCGGCCGCCGCCACCCTGCTTGCGGTCGGGAGCACAGCGTTCGCGCAAACGCCGGGTCCCGTGCCCTCGGCGCCACCGCCGCCGCCGCTCGATGCCGCCATTCCGCCGCGGCCATCCCGTCCGCCGGTGCCGCCAGTGCCGCCAGTGCCGCCCCTGCCGCCGCGTCGGGCCGGCAGCTTTCTCGGCGTCGTCGCCACGCCGGCGCCGCGCGCGCTCACGGAACAAATGGGATTGCCAGCGGGCTTCGGCCTCGTGGTGAATTCCGTGGTGCCCGACAGCCCGGCCGCGGCCGCCGGCGTGCAGCCCTACGACATTCTGCAAATGCTCAACGATCAGCGGCTCGTCAGCCCGGAGCAGCTCGGCGCCCTGGTGCGCAGCTTCCCGGATGGCACGTCGGTGACGCTGACGCTGTTGCGCAAAGGCCAGGAACAAAAAGTGACCGCGAAAGTTGTCCGGCGCGCCGGTGACGACCGGCGACCGGGGCGAAACGATCGCCATGATTGGCCGCACTTTTCGCCGGAAGACCTGTTCGGCGGCGGTGGCGACAGCGGCGGGCGCGGCCCGGGCCGGCGTCGCTTTGTCTTCCGCCAGAACGACGGTGAAGGCAGAGCGCGCGGCACCGCGATGAATCTTCAGGATGCCCGCATCGTGATGAAAGACTCGTCGGGTGAAGTGGAAGTTGTCCACAAGGATGGCAAGCGCCAGGTCACCGTGAAAAAGCCTGATGGCGCCGTCATCTATTCCGGCCCCGCGGATTCGGAGGAAGATCGCAACAAGCTGCCGGAGGACGCCCGCAAAAAGCTCGATCGTATCCTCGGCATGCACCGCGACGGGAATGCCCAGGGCTCGTCGCGGCACGGCGGCGGGAGCGACAGCGGCGACAGCGCGGACAGCGACGATGACGAATTCATCTTCGAGGACAGCTTCACCCGCCCGATGTCGCCGCCCACGCCGCCGACCGGACCGTCCTCCGCCGCCGCGACGCTGCCGCCCGGGGGCGGGACGCCGCCCGCGTTGCGCTCGGTTCGCGCGGAATGATTTCTCCGCTCACTGCCCGCACGCGCCTAGCGACCGAGGTTTGGAAAACGGAGCACGGCTCCCGTGCCCAGAGGTAAGTGCCTCCGCGGTCGCGGGAGCCGTGCGTTTTCCCGTCGGTGTCGGCGGCGCACCGGCGTGGAAGCCGGGATTGCCGGTTGATTTGTTACCAGAAGAGGAAGACCCGGACCGCCCGGTCGAGCGCGTCGGCGTGAAAAAGCCCGTGCACGCTTAGCACGCCGTAGCCGATCGCGCCCGCCACGCTCGCGCCAAGCAGCGCGCCGCACGCCCGGAGGAGCAGGGGAGTCGGCCGCTCGGTTTCGGCGAGCGTTTCCTTCCAGAGCGAATACGGCGTGGTCGCCTCCGCCGCCGTCGCCGTCGCGGCTTCCGACGATTCGACCACCGCGCGTGGCGCCGGAGCCGTCGTCCGGGTCGCCGGCCGCACGCGCGAGACGCGCGGCGCGAACCAGCGGACGAATTTCGGCGGGATGAGGACGTCGCTCAAGATCAGCGTGTCGTTGGCGTTGAGATGTAACCGTTTCATGGTTGGATCTTCCTTTGTAGTCTGCGTTTTTCGTTTGAAGCCCGCGGATGCGATCGGCTTCAACCTCTACAAAGGGAAGCGAAGTCCCGGGTTTCAAAAGGCCGGGAGATTTCTTCAAAAAGATCTGCCGCCGCCGGCTACGCGTTCCCGGCTTCCGTGAGCACCGCGCGGAGATGGCGCAACTCTTCGTCCACGTCCCCGGCGGCCGGCACGGTGCGTGCGACTTCCTCCCGCAGGATCGCGCGATAATCCTGTCGCAGCCGATGGACGTGCGTCTTCACCGTGGCCACGGGGACGCCCAGCGCCGCGGCGGCTTCGTCGTAGGTCGGCAGCGCAGCGCCCCCGGTGAGAAACGGCTTCAAACACGCGAACACCCGCGCCTTTTTCGGGTTTGCCGCCATGCGCGCGCCGAGCACCTCCAGCGCCCGGGCGACGAGCGCGCGCGCCCAGCGAACTTCGAAGAGCCGCTCCGCGCTCAGTTCCGGCAACGCGCCGGGATCGTAGGCCGCGGCTTCCGCGGAATTTTCGTCGAGCGGGAGAAACGCCAGGCCGCCGCCGCGTTTCAGCGTCTGCGAGCGGTCCCAGGCGTCCGCCAGAAAATTCTTCAACGCCGCCAGCAGAAACGAGCGGAACTTGCCCTGCGCCGGGTCCGTGGCCGCGAAGGCCTTGTGTTCCAGCAGATGGGCGAAGAAACCCTGCGTGAGATCCTGGGCGTCGGCCGGGTTGAAGCCCCGCCGGCGCACAAACGCGTAGAGCGGCGGCCAGTAGGTCTGGCACAGCTCGGCCAGCGCGGCGGCCGCCTCCCGGGGCGCGGCGTGGCTGCGCGCGGAAGCCAGCACGAGCGTCCAGTGCGTCGCGGCAAACGCGGCGCCGCCGTCGTGCAGCGTGCCCGGGACCCCTTTCGCCATGGTGCCGGAACCCTAACGACGGAGGGGGCGTGGCGCAATGCTGCGCGCGGATTCGACATCAGCGGCGATCGCTCCTCACCGCACCCACGGAGCGGTCGAGGCGCGTAGTATTAGAAAGGAAAAACACCCATGCATTCCACGCTTCGCCTTCGGGCTGCCGCCGTTTTCTGCGCGGCCGCCTCCCTCCTGCTGTTCGCCGGTTCTGCCACGGCTCGCGCTGCCGCGGGGGATCGTTTCGCGGCGCGCATCGTCAGCCCGGACACCGCCCAGACCTGGGCGGTCAACGCGGCCACGACGCACTTCAAACTGTTTTGGGACGACCGGAAGGGCGAGCTGTTCGCGCTCGTGACGTTTACCAACAGCCCGCGCGTCAACCGCTACGAGCTGCGCCGCGAACAGCAATGCACTTTCCGCCTGCCCGGAGTCTGGCTCGATGAAAGCAGCCAGACGCTCTACACCCGGGTCGGCGGCGGCGGTGGCAAGGGCGGGGGCGCCGCGGTGCCGGTGGCGACTTTGCGCGGCAGCGGCTTTCTCACGGAACGGGTGCGTCCCGCGCCGGGAACCCTAATCCGGGTTGATATCGGCCGTCAGGGACTGGTGCGCGTGACGCTGAATGCCAGCAACCGGCCGTTGCGCGGCCCCGCGGGAGACGACGGCGAGCAGCCGGTTTCGCACTGGGACATCGCCGGCTCCGTGCAGTTGTTTTGAGCGGGACGGGAGGCGGAGAAGCGTGCCGCTCCGGCATTGCTCCCCGGGACGTTCTGGGGAAAGAATGGCGCCATGCGCACGCGCTTTGTATTTCTCGGACTGATCGGGGCGGTCTCGTTTTTCGGCTACGCTGCACGCGCGGCCGCGCCGCCGCCGGCGTCCGGAAAGGAGTTCATGGTGGTGACCGCCCAGCGCGACGCCACCGAGGCAGGCGTCGCGATCCTGGAGGCCGGCGGGAACGCCATCGACGCCGCCGTCGCGGTCGGCTACGCCCTCGCCGTGACTCACCCGGGCGCGGGCAATCTCGGCGGCGGCGGCTTCATGACGATCCATCTCGCGGACGGCCGCGACACGTTCATCAACTTCCGCGAAACCGCCCCGGGCCGGGCGACGCGCGACATGTTTCTGGACGCGAGCGGTAACGTGGCGCCGGGCCGCAGCACCGAGGGTTACCTCGCCGTCGGCGTGCCGGGTTCGCCGGCGGGGCTGGACTATGCGTTGACGAAATACGGCACGATGCCGCGCACCCGCGTCATCGCCCCGGCCATCCGGCTGGCAGCGGAGGGCTTCGTCCTCACCCAGGGCGACGCCGACGTGCTCGCGCTCAGCACGGAGCAGTTTCGCGCGCAGCCAAACGTCGCCGCAATCTTTCTCAAGGAGGGCCGCACGCCCTTCGCCGTCGGCGACCGGCTCGTGCAGGCCGACCTCGCCCGCACGCTGGCGTTGCTCGCCGCCGAAGGGCCAGACGCCTTTTATCTCGGGCCGATCGCGGACAAAATCGTCGCGGCGAGCGACGCCAACGGCGGCCTGCTGCGCAAGGAGGATTTCATCCGTTACACGGTCGAGGAACTCCAGCCGATCCGCGCGAGCTACCGCGGGTTCGACATCGTCAGCGCGCCGCCGCCGAGTTCCGGCGGAGTGGTCGCGTGCGAGATCCTGAACGTGCTCTCAGGATATCCGTTGAAAGACTTCGGCTACCACTCGGCGAAGACCGTGCATCACATGGTCGAGGCGATGCGGCACGCCTACGCGGACCGCACCGCGCTCGGGGATCCGAACTTCGTGCGCAACCCGGTCGCGCGCCTGCTCTCCGCGGAGCGCGCCGCCGAGATCCGCGCGGCGATCCGGCCCGATCGCGCCACCCGTTCCGAAGGGCTCCAGCCGAGGCCCGCGCCGGCGGCGGAGGGCACGCAGACCACGCATTACTCCGTGATCGACCGCTGGGGCAACGCGGTCGCCGTGACCTACACGATCAACGGCTACTTCGGCGCCCACCGCATCGCCGGCGACACCGGATTTTTCCTCAACAACGAGATGGACGATTTCACCTCCAAAGCCGGCGTGCCGAATACCTACGGGCTCATCCAGGGAGACAGCAACACCGTGGCTCCCGGCAAGCGGCCGCTCTCCTCGATGACGCCGACGATCGTGCTCAAGGACGGCCAGCCGTTCCTGGTCGTCGGCAGCCCCGGCGGCTCGCGCATCATCACGACGACGCTGGAAGTCATCGTGAACGTGATCGATTTCAACATGAACATCCAGGAAGCCGTGAACGAGCCGCGCGTGCATCACCAATGGCTGCCGGACGTCGTGTATCACGAACCGCGCGCGCTCTCCGCGGACACCGTCGCGGCGCTGGAGACGATGGGCCATCGGCTGACCCTGCAGGGACCCTGGAGCTCGGCCCAGAGCATCGAGATTCCGTATGCCGATATCCAGACCGGGCCGCCGACGCCGACCGGGCAGGGGAACGTGGGCAACACGCTGCGCCGCGGCGTGCGCTACGGCGGCTGGGATCCGCGGAGCACGGCAGGCTCGGCGCGCGGGCGGTGAGGGCAAGACGTCGTCGCTGCCATCGTGCGCATCCGGACGCGGCCTGGCGATTTGATCTGAGCGCCGGGCTCCGGATCGCGTAAGTTTTTCTTGCTCCATGCCGCCGCGCCCTGCTGACCCGCCGCCCGCTGCCGCACCGGCGGAGTTTCTCTGGGGCGTCGCGACTTCGGCGTTTCAATCCGAAGGCGGCTACGACGGCGCCGGCGAGCCGCAGACGAATTGGGCCGCCGCCCAGCGCCGTGGCGACGTCGCGGAAACCGGGCGCGCCGCGGATTTCTGGAACCGCTGGCCGGAGGACCTCGCGCGCTGCCGGGAACTCGGGCTCAACGCCTTCCGGCTCGGGCTCGAGTGGAGCCGCATCCAGCCGACGCGGCTCGCGCCTGATCCCGGCGGCGGCGAGCCGCTCCGCCAGGCCCCGGCGCCGCCCTTCGATTTCGCGGCGCTCGATCGCTACGCGGAAATCATCGCGGAAGCGCGCCGGCTGGAGCTGGAGCCGATCGTCACGCTGCATCACTTCGTCCATCCCGCCTGGCTTGGGCCCGACCCCTGGCTGGGCGAGGACGGCGCGGCGACCGCCATCACGCATTTCGAAAAATTCGTGCGCACCACGGTGGCGCACGTGAACCGTCGGCTCGTCGAGCGGCACGGCGTCGCGCCGATCCGCTGGTATCTCACAATCAACGAGCCCAACATGCTCGTGCTCAATACCTACCTGGGCCGGATGTTTCCCACCGCAGCACCGATCACCGATGGCTACCGCACGGTCATCCGCGCCTACAACGGGCTGCTCGGCGCGCACGTCGCCGCTTACAACGCGGTGCACGACGTGCACGCGGCGGCGGGCTGGCCGGAGCCGGCGGTCACGCTGAACACGTTTTGCTCCGACCTGTATTGGGGTGACAAGGTGCTGCTCGATCTGCTCACCGCCCGCGGCCGCGGGATCGCGCGCGACGGCGTGGGCGGGCATCTGCGCGCGAAGGCCGAGGAATTCCGGCAAACCCTGCGCGCCGCCCGGCTGCCGTTGCGCAAGGATCTGCCGTTTCTCATCGGCAGCGGGGTGAAAAAGATGTTTGCCTGGATTGGCCGGCGCGAGTTCCGCACGGCGCGGTTTCAGCCGTTGCTCGACCGCATCTACGCGTCGCCGCGGGCGCGGCTGATCGACTATCTGGCGATCGATTATTATGACCCGTTTGTGGCGCACCTGTTTCGCCTGCCGCACTGGGGCGATCTGGAATTCCGGAGCAAATCGTTTCGGGCCTGGCTGATGAATGCGGTGACCAGCAAATGGTGGGACTGGCGGGTGCTGCCGGCGGGTCTGGGATTCTTTTGCCGCTATTACTCCGCGGATTTCGGGGAGCTGCCGGTGCTCATCGCGGAGAACGGACTGGCGCACCGCTGCAAGCCGGATGGCGACGGCTGCAGCCACCGGCGCGACCAGATGACGCGCAGCGATTTCCTGCGCGTGCACGTCCGCGAAGTGGCGCGGCTGGCGGCGGACGGCGTGCCGGTTTTCGGCTACCTGCACTGGTCGCTCTTCGACAACTACGAATGGGGGAGCTTCACGCCGCGGTTTGGTTTGTATGCGCTCGATTACCGACGCGGCACGGAACGGCTGGCGACCGACCCTTTCGGTGATCGGCCGGGCGAAACCTACGCCGAGTTGATCCGTGAGGCGCGGGCCGCCAGCGAAGCCGAAGCGCGAAAAGAGAGAAAGCCGCGGCCCTGGCCTGAGCGCCCGCCGGACGCCGCTGCGGATCAATGAAAGATCGGCTCGCTCAGCCAAAAAGGCAGCGAGACACCGCGCCGATAGGCTTTCAGCGCTGCGGGCGAAGAGTTAACGCGCAAGTTACTGTATGTGTTATCTGAGTTCTGCCAGCGTTCATGCCAAAAAACGGCTGCTTTTAGTCGGGGGAAATTCATCATTCTCTCAAGCGCCCCTTTTATGTATTCCGCTTTGTCCCCATCGCGGGGAAACTCGCCGATACCCCACTCGGTGAGCATGATTGGCTTGCTAGCGTCCAAGTCGCACAGTTGCCGGAAAGGCCAATCAAATAGGGACTCGAAGGAGGTCCAATTTTCTGCTTTAAACTGCTTACCATAAACGCTGATGCCAAGCCAGTCCACATACTCCGGGCCAGGATAGTATTCGGCAATCGCATTCCACGCATCACCCGGGTAGGAATAGTTCATTGCGTGAAAAATCCAAAGGATGTTTGTAGCGCCGCGCCGCCGAGTGCGGTTCACCACATACCGATAAGCTTTCTTGAATGTTTCCGGACCCTCGTAGCGCTTGGGATTGCTCCCGGGGACCACGGCACCCGCGCCGTAGAAATACCCTGACCAAGGAAACCAAAGGCCGTTCGGCTCATTGCAAAAAGAAACCATCAGGGGTTGCCCAAAGTCGCGCGCGGCGTCTGCCCAGAGATCGATGTAAGCATCCCATTTGCCGGCTAGGATGTTCGTGAGCGAAAATCTTTCCTTCGCAATGTAAGCATCCGGTGAGGACTCTTCTTTAAACTCTTTGTAGGGATGATCCCAGGGTGACCAAAAAATCAATGGCACCGAACCATGCTTTGAAATGATACTGACCGCCGCGGTCGGAAAGCTTTGCTTGCCCCAATAGCTTGACGAGGCCACAATGGCCTGATGCTTGCCGACAAGTGTTTCAAAGTTTTCGATTCCGTCGAGTGTGACTGCATCTTCTGACTCGCCGAACTCGATATACGCTCCAGTGTAAGCGCCTGCCATCGGAACAACAAGCTTCATGCCGGAGGGCCTTCTCTGTCCGTTGTCAGCTGTAGTAGCAGCATTGTTCACTTCGCAGCTCGAATAGACAAACGTGCAGATCAAAGTTGCGGCGGTCGCGGAAATCAGATGATGAAGTTTCATGGAAACGACAGGTAAAAAATTAGTGGAGCAAATGAGACTTCTGTTCGCTAGAACCCACCAGCCAGTCACGCCCGAACCAGCACTCGGACTGATGCTGTGCGCTCAAGTTTTCCCCAACCTATAAGGACCCCGCGCAGGGCACTGAAGATCGACTTCCATACGATCCAACTCAGCAACGGTCGGTAGATGATGCGCATGGGCACCATAATCCAACTGCGCCGCAACGGCTCCTTCTCAAGCAGACACGCCAAAACGGCGAGAAGCTGATCGAGCAGTAGGAAGACAACGATGTAAGGCAGGATGACCCGCCCGTTACCGCTGAAAAGTCCGGCAAAGAGGATGAGGTCCACCAGCGGCGTGATGGCTACCAGGCCAATCTGGAAAAACCAGATGCTCGGCAGCGAGAAAAAACCTAAGCCTGGGAAGCGAGGATTGAAGAGCAGGTCGCGGTGTTTCCAGAGGCACTGCATGGTGCCGAAGCACCAGCGGAAGCGCTGTTTAGCCAGCGTGCGGATCGTCTCCGGCGCCTCCGTGTGGGCGACGGCACTGGCGGCATATACGACCTTCCAGCCGCGGCGGTGCAACCCCAAGGTGAGATCCGTATCCTCCGCCAGCGTATCGGTGCGGAATCCGCCGACCTGCTGCAGAGCGGTGCGTCGCAGCGCCGATATCGCGCCTGGTGCCACGGTGATGCAGTTCCACCGGTCATAGGCGCGCCGGTCCAGGTTAAACCCACAGATGTATTCCAGCGCTTGGCAGCGGCTGATGAAGGTTCGCAGGTTGCCGACGCGCGTGTGACCGCTCACCGCACCAACCCGCTTATCTGCAAACGGCGCCACCAACTCGCGCAGCGTGTTGCGCTGGAAATGCGTGTCGGCATCCAAGAAAACGAGCAGTTCATGCGTGGCCACCGCCACACCGGCTGACAGCGCGGCTGACTTGCCGGCGTTCGCCTGGTGCAGCAGCCGCACGCGGGGGTCGGCGGCTGCCAAGGCGGCGACGATCTCGGAAGTGCGATCGCTCGAGCCGTCGTCCACGACGATGACTTCAACTGCACCGAGATGGTCGGTGTCGAGCACAGCGCGCAAGGTGGCCGCTATCACTTTATCCTCGTTGTAGGCTGCGATGATCACGCTCAGCGGCGCTTTTGGGGGCGGCAGGTGGATCGAGGCGGCAAGCCGCTTGTGACGCAGCGCCAGTGTGATGACAAACGCCATCCGCACAACGATCAAGCCCGTGGACACGATCAAGAATGCCCAGAGAAATCCGAAGATCACGTGCGTGCTGCGAAACACGACGTTGGAGATCCAGCGCGCCAGCGGCTGGCTGCTCGGATTCACCGCGGGATTCACGTCGTCGCGTGTCTGCCCGATGAGGTGAGACACCGGCACGATCGTGTCGCCGCGGGCGCGCAGATAATCGATGATGTGCGGCAGTGCTTCAACCGTCTGCCGCCGGTCGCCGCCGGCGTCGTGTAGCAGGACGATGGAGCCGTTGCGGCGGAACTGTTTGACCCGCTGGAGGATCACATCCGCGCCGGGCACCATCCAGTCCTCGGGATCGATGGATTCAAGCACGGTGAGGTAATTGAGATCCTGAGCGATGACGAGCGGATGCAGTTCGGCCAAGTCGTTCGGTCGTTCATCCGCGTTGTAAGGTGGGCGGAACAGCGTGGTCGAGCGGCCAGTCACGTCCTCGATCACACGCTGGGTCGCATTGAGTTCCGTGCGCGTCTGCCAGTCCGACGTCATCGCCAGATTGGTGTGAAAATAGGTGTGATTGCCGAGCTCGTGGCCTTCGCGCACGATGCGCTGGGCCAAGCCGGGGTTGGACTCCACCTGCTTGCCGCAGACGAAGAACGTGGCGGTGACGTTTTTCTCCTTCAGGATGTCTAGAATCTTCGGCGTCCACTTCGCATCCGGCCCGTCGTCAAAGGTCAGCGCCACGAGCTGGTCGCTGGCGGCGCCCTGGTGATACAAGCTCGGATACTGAGGGAATTTTTCGTAAACCGCGGAAACCCGGCTGTCGGTTTCGACGTGGAGCCGGCGCTCGCCCTCTTCCGGCGAGTTATCTACGGTGACGATCTCGCCCTGGCCGATGTTCGTGATCTGCCGACCCGGTTTCATGGCTTCCAGCGGTGCGAGATCCTCGGTCTTCAACTCCGGAGCGGTGACAAGGTCGAGCGCGTTCCAAAGGTGCGGGTCGCCGGTGCCGAGCCGGGTGATGCCCAGGCCGGTAAAACCGTGGCTGTAGGCCACACGGGCCTGGTTGAGGAACGTGATCGCGTCCAGAAACCAAACCGTGTGGTTCACCCCGGCCAGCGTATAGGAAAAGGTCGGATTATAGCTCGGCGCGATGCTCTCACCGGCATCCTGGCCCGCGTAGGCGGCGCGGCTCATCGCGTCGGCGAAGGAGATCTGGTTGGCCCGCTTGGCGCCGTCGGCCCAGTCGTAGCCGTAGTTGCCGAACGTGATGATCCACTGCTCGGGATCGCCGTAGCCGGCGAGCGTGTTCAGCCAGCCTTTGATCCAGTCCTGCCCGGCGATCGGCCCGGGCGGATCGGTGTCGCTGTGCTGATCGTGCATGAGCGCGACGAAGAAATCGACGTCGTCGGCGAGCGTCTCCAGATCGAACGTCTGCAGCTCGTCGCCCATCTGCACCTGGAGCCAGAGCTGGAGGCTCGCCTCGTGCAGATTCGTCGCGAGCCGCTGGAGAAACGCCGTGAGTTCCGGGGTATACGCGGGGTCGATCAACTCCCAGTCGATGACCACGCCGCCGGCTTTCAGATCGACCAGGCGCCGGCGCAGGTCGGCGATGAACTTGTCCTGCGTGGCGACCGGCCCGTGGACAAGGTTCTCCACGGGTTCCGGCAGGCGGGAGTCGCCGTGCAGATTCGTTAGCAGCGGCATCAGAACAAGGTTTTTATTGCCGTTGAGAATGGCCAGCAGCTGCGTGTCGTTCTCCGTCGTCAGCGTGCCATCGGCACCGGTGAGCGTGAACCATTCGGAACAAACGTGGGTCAGCTTGTCCGCATGCGCGAGCAGGGAGTCCACACTGTCCGGGTCCCAGCCGGCATAGTAGCCGAGGCGGATCGGGCCGCCGGGCCGGGCGGGGCGGGGATGGAGCTGTTGCTGGAGGATTTGCTGCCGGCGCTGGCCGGCGGCGGTCTGGCGCTCGTATTTCGCCCAGGTGCGCTGCGCCTGAGTCCGGGCGGCGGCTTTTTCAAGCTTGCTGATGTTTGGCTTCAGCGTGCGCAGGCCGGTGAGCGGCAGCTGTGGCGCGAGCAGGAGCGACTGCGTGAAGAGCACCGCCGCGATGAACAACAGCAGCGCGCCGAGCACCAGCAAGCCGCGGGTGCGCGGCCAGCGTTTGCCGCCGAGATCGTGAAACACGAACTTGGCGTCGGGAAGCGAGCGCTGGTTGTTGTCGTCGGCGTTGGGAGAGGAACGAGCCATGCAGGCAGACAGCCGGAGCCCGGGGACGCGGCTGGCGTCAAAGTCAGACGGATCGGGCGCGCGATTATTTACTTATTCAACGAAGAAATCAGATCGGGACGGAACCCGCGGAACCGGGAAAAGCCCGGCGGGCGGCGCAACCGGCAAGTCGCGGGCGCGCATCATAATACATCTCTAGCACTTTTCCAGCCCCGTCTCAGAAGCCCGCCGCCGGCGCTGCGAGTTTTTACAAAGCCGCGGTCGCCATGGCAATGCCGTTCACCGCCGGCGCCTCCCGGTTGCGGCGCGCGGACGGGCGGTGGCCGGCCGGAGCCTTCGCCGGCTTCGGGGTCGGCACCAGCACCCGGAGCTTGCCGGGCGAAACGCGAAAGGTCACCGGCACGTGGCCGACCAGCTCGCCGTCCGCCTCGAACGGCACCGGCTCCCCTCCGGCGGCGGCGTCCGCGCAGCGCACCGTCACCCGCCGGGCCTGGAAATGCTCGACGTCGGGCAGGTCCAGGTGCGTGCCGAAGAGCACGTTTTGCAGATAGCGGATCATGTCGAGGTGGCCGACGTTTTTGCAGATGATGACGTCGAGTTTGCCGTCGTCGAGCAGCGCGTTTTTGAACACGGCAAACGGGCCGCCGTAGAAACGGCCGTTGCCAATGAGCACGAAACTGCCCTCGCGCACCGGCCCGTGCTCGGCCTCGATGAGAAGCTGCGGCGGCCGGCGCGCGGCCACCCGGGCGGCGGAGATGACGTAGGAAAGCGGGCCGAAGTTTTTCTTGAACTCGGAGCCCACGCCGGCGACCGCCTGCGCGTCAAACCCGATGCCGGCGAGCTGCACGAAGTAGTGATCATTCGCGCGCGCCAGATCGATGCGCCGCGTGTGCCCGGCCTCGATGATCTCCCAGCAGCGGCGGTGGCGGTTGCTGGGAATGCCGAGCTCGGAGGCGAACACATTCATCGTGCCCAGCGGCAGCAGCCCGAGGGCGACGTCGCTGCCGGCCAGGCCGTTGACGACTTCGTTGATCGTGCCGTCGCCTCCCGCCGCCACGACGGTGCGGAAGCCCTGCTCAACGGCCCGCTCCGCCAGCGCCTCGGCGTCGCCGGGCCCCGTGGTGAGGCGCACCACGGCGCGGCTGCACAGGCTGGTGATCGAGGCTTGCAAGCGCCCCGCCCGGCTGCCGCGGGCGGCGGGGTTCAGAATGACAAGGATGCGATCTTGCAAAATTGAGCTGGGGAAAAGAGGGGAAAGCGTCGGCCAGACCAGAAGCAGCGGGCACGCCACGACACGCGCGGCCGGGGCATCTGCGCGCAGGGAACATACCTTATTCGCGATCCGCCGATTTGTCGCGGGGTCTTTGCCTGGCGTTCTGGCAATGACGCGCCGTGCCGAAACACGAAGAAGGGCGCCGGTGTGGCTGGCGCCCTTCTCAAATCATCTCACGGCGTAAGCGGCCTCCGGCTGCTGCCCGGTTGGCACGCGGCGCAGGGAGAACTCCTAGCCGCCCTCGGGGGGACGACGCTTCTTGCCGCCGCCCTCGCCGGGGGCCGCTGGCTGCTCGCCCTGGGGCTGCTGCGGCGGGCGCTGCTGCTGGGCCCGTTGTTGTTGTTGCTGTTGCTGCCGGGCCTGCTGCTGCTGTTGCTGGGCAGCTGCCCGCGCCTGCTGTTGCTGCTCCTGCTGGGCGGCGCGCTGCTGCTGACCACCGCCGCCTCCCTGCTGCTGGCGCTGCTCCTGCTGGGCGGCGCGCTGCTGCTGGCGCTGCTCGGCCGCGGCGCGCTGGCGCTCGGCGGCAGCGCCTGCCTGCTGCTGGCGGGCTTCGGCGGCGGCGGCGCGTTGCTGGGCGGCCTGCTGCTGCGCCTCCGCGCCCTGTCGCGGCTGCTGCTGTTGCTGGCGGGCTTCCGCCGCAGCTTGCTGGCGCTGCTGACGCTCGGCGGCCTGTTGCTGTTGCTGCTGGCGGGCTTCGCCGTTTTGCCGTTGCTGACGGACTTCGCCGTTTTGCCGCTGTTGGCGGGCTTCGGCGGCGGCGCGCTGGCGCTCGGCGGCAGCACCGGCTTCCTGTCCCTGGCGTTCCGCGGCCTGGCGGCGGCCTTCTGCGGCGGCTTCGCGCTGCTGCTGTTGCTGTTGCTGCCGCGCTTGGGCGGCTTCACGCTGGGCGGCGCGTCGCTCCTGGCCAGCCTGCTCCTGCTGGGCGCGGCGCCCCTCGACGCCCGGTCGCGCGGCGTTGGGCGACGCCGGCGATCCCGGTTGATCGAGCGCGGCGCCGGGCTGCGGCGGGGCGGACGGCTGGCGGAGATTGCGGTCCTGCGCGCCGGAGCCCTGTTGTTGCTGGCGGCGCTGTCCCGCGGCGGCCGCCTGCTGCTGGCGGGCCTGCTCGGCGGCAGCCCGACGCTGCTCCTGGGCGGCTCCTTGCGCTTCGCGCTGCTGCTGCTGGCGGGCGGCGCGCTCTTGCTCCCGGGTTTGCCGTGGCGAGCCAGGCGCGTTTCCGGCAGCCGGGCCGCTGCCCGGGGCGGTCAGATTCGACGGCGCTCCGGGTGGCAACTGGGGGGCGCTGCCGGGCTGCAGCGGCGGCTGGCCACGCTCGGCACGGCGCTCGTTCATCTGCTGGATTTGGGCGTCACGCCGGGCTTCGCGCTCGGCGTTGTCGCGGACGCCCCGGCCCTGAGGATTCGCGGGTTGGACACCTGGCGGCAGCGACGGCGGCTGGCCTTGCAGGTTGCGGCCGGGAGCCTGCGGCACACCGGCCTGGGCGCCGAAGCCGGGCCGGTCCGGAACTCCTCCGGGGCCTCGGGGCGGCGGCGGCTGAAGTTGCGGGGCCTGGCCGCGCACGACGCGAGCCTGCGGCGGCGGCGGCAGCGGCGGCGGGATCGGCGCATTCGGGCGGAATTCGCGCGGGGCGACAAAACGGTTCACGCCTTCACGCGCCGGCGGGGCGAGCTGGGCCTCCTGGCGGAACTGCGCGCGCAGTTGCTGCACGGCGCCGGGATCACGCTGCTGGAAGTTGCGCCAGCCCGAGAGGTCGCGGGGCTGGGCGAGCGTTTCCCGGATCCGCGGCGGACGCACGCGATCGAGCCGGAACTCCTGGCGCGCGATGCTCGGGCCAACTACTTGCAGGCGGTCGCCGCGCACCACGCTCAACGGCGTGAAGCCGCGCTGCTGAAAGCTGCTCACCGTGATGTCCGACCGGCGGTCAAGAAACAGCCGCGGGATCGGCCGCTCGACACGCTGGGAGACGAATCCGAAATCAGGCCCGCCATTGTAAATGAAACGCCCATCGCGCGGCCCGGTGCGATAACAGATGTTGGTGACGTTGTAGGTGCTGCCGATGATGACGAAATTCTCCTGCGGCGCGACGATGACTTCCCGCACGTAGGGCGCGCCGAAAGAGGCGATCGGCACGAAGTTGTAATGCGCCGGGCCGATGTCGTAAACGACGTCCACAGAGGCATTGTAGCCGACATCGTAATCGACCTCGAGATCGTCGTAGGTGACGATGCCGCGCGGCTCATGGACACGCGGGCGCCCCGGCGGCGCGGGCTCGACACCGGCGTCCACGCGCTGCACGTCCGCGACGCGATCGTGCTTCGGCGGGATCGGCGCCCAGCCGACGTAGTTGTTGCTCTGCCGCCAGCTCACCCAGCCCGGGCCCCACTCGTAGCCGGGCACCCAGACCCAGCCGGTGCTCTCGAGCTGGGTCCAACGGCCATAATGATAAACGGCCCAGCCGAAATTCTCGTAGGAAACCCACGTCCAGCCGGCGTCCGTCTGCGCCCAATAGCCGTCGGTGTAAGGCCGCCAGGTGTCGTTTTGATAGGCGACGTATGGCTGCCAGACGTAGCCGTAGTCGGGCGTGTTATACCAGTCGCCTTCATCAGCGAGCGTGGAATAAAAAAGGTCGAACGTGGCTTCATCCGCGCGCGCGGCCGGGGTCGCCGGCGGGGCGACGAGGGCGGCGAACGCCAGGAAGCAGGCGATCAGGAAGGAGGGGAGTTTCATGCAGCGTGGCGATGGGCAGGTTTCTGCGAAGGAGGAGGCGCGCGGGTTTGCGCGGCTTGGGAATAGACCTGTCGCAGGCGGTGTTT
Organism: uncultured Verrucomicrobiae bacterium; assembly: GCA_963762725.1. GTDB lineage: Bacteria > Verrucomicrobiota > Verrucomicrobiia > Chthoniobacterales > SZAS-18 > JAFAXH01. Next base: position 261,887 of record CAVXLY010000002.1, read on the forward strand.
ATTCGATTCGATAACGCAATCGTGCCGCCCGGTGCGCCCGCGCGCCTGCCGCCCGCGGTCGCGGCTTTCCGGGCAACCGGGAGTTGCGGCCCCGGGCGGATGCGCTTTCTTCTCTCGCCCGACTCCCTGATCCCTCATGCAAACCATCGTCATCGGTCACCGCAATCCGGACATGGACTCGGTCTGCGCGGCGGCCGCTTATGCCGAGCTGAAGCGGGCGGGCGGCGATGCCAACGTCGTTGCCGCGCGCGCCGGCGAGCTGAACGCCCGGGTGGAATTCGTGTTCCAAAAATTCGGCGTCGAGCCGCCCGCGCTGGTCATGGATGTCACCCCGCAGGTGCGCGATGTGATGACGACTCCCGCCGTCAGCGTGCGCGCGGAAGCCACGCTCGCCGAGGCCATCGGCTCGATCGAAACCCGGCAGTTGCGCGGACTCCCCGTGGTCGATCAGGAAGGCCGCTGCCTCGGGCTGCTCAGCGCGTTCAAGACGGTGGAACATTTCTTCCCGCCGCAGCCTTCGGCGGAAAACACGCGCGTCGTGCGGGCCTCGCTCGCCGACCTGATGCGCTCCTTCAACGGCGCGCTGCTGGACGCCGCGGGCGAGGAGCACCAGCTCGCCCCGGACGGCAGCAACGCGCCGGCAGATTTCGCCGAAGTGCGCGACCACGTGCTCATGGTGGCGGCGATGAAGGAGAGCAGCTTCATCGGGCGGCTCGAGCGGCACTCGCCCGGCGAAGTGGTCGTCTTCGTCGGCGACCGCGAGGACATCCAGGCGCGCGCCATCGAGCGCCGGGTGCGCGCGATCGTCACCACTGGCAGCGTCCCGATCTTTGAAGGCATCCGCGAGCAGGCGGCCCGCGCTGGCGTCGCGCTGATCCGCTCCCAGCACGACACCTCGACCACCGTGCTCCAGGCGCGCGGCGCCGTGCGGGTGCATGGGATGATCGAGCGCGAGTTCACCTCGTTCACGCCCGATACCCCACTCGAAACCGCCCGCCACCGCGCCACCGCTTCGCCGGCCTTCGCGTTTCCGATTCTGGACGCCGAGGGCGGGCTCGTCGGCATCCTTTCAAAGAGCGATTTCATCAAGCCGATCCCCCGCCAGCTCGTGCTTGTCGATCACAACGAGCTCACCCAGGCGGTCGCCGGCGCCGACAAGCTGGCCATCGTGGAAGTGATCGATCACCACCGCATCGCCGGCTTTCATTCCGATCTGCCGATGCATTTCTGGAACAACCCGGTCGGCTCCACGAGCACGCTCATCACCCTGCTTTACGAGCAGGCCGGCATCCCGATCCCGCCCCCGATCGCCGGTCTACTGATGGCCGGGTTGATCTCCGACACCCTGAACCTCACGTCGCCGACGGCCACGCTGATCGATCGCGGCGTGCTCGGGCGCCTGGAAGTGATCGCAGGCGTGTCGGCCGCGCAGCTTTCCAGCGAAATTTTTGCCGTCGGCTCGCCTTTGCAAACGCTGGCGCCGGCGGATGCCGTGACGGCGGACTGCAAGGAATTCGAGCAGGATGGCCAGCGCTTTTCCGCGGCGCAGATCGAGGAGGTCGGCTTCGAGAAATTTTACGAAAAGCGGGAGGTGATCGCCGCCGCGGTGGAAGCGTATCGCGCGGCGCACGCCCTCTATTTTTCCGCGCTCCTCATCACCGACATCAACACGCAAAACTCTCTGCTGCTGGTCTGCGGCCCCGAAGAATTCACCCGGCATCTGGATTACCCGGCAGCGGGTGATCGGCTCTGGCAGCTCGACGGCGTGGTGTCGCGCAAAAAGCAGTTGCTTCCCTACTTGCTGCAACGCCTGGAAGCCGCGCGCCTGGCTGCTTGACGGAAGCCCGGCGGATCGCCGACCCGGTCCAGCCGGACTTAATGGCTCGAAAGGGAGTGGAGGTAAGGGGATTCGAACCCCTGGCCTCGTCATTGCGAACGACGCGCTCTACCAACTGAGCTATACCCCCGAAGCCGCCGGTGGCGGGCGTGACCGCTGCCGCCGGAGACGAGCGGGGGAAACTACGGGGCAAACCGGGAAGCTGGCAAGCGAAAAGAGCCGGAGCCAGGGCCAACGGTGAATCCGGGTTGCCGGCGGACACTTGAGCACGCGGGATGAGGCGGTCCAAGCCGCTGCGGCTGAGGGAGAACGGTTGACAGGGGAGGCGTCGTTTTTCTATACCCACCCTTTCATGGGTGCAAAACATGTGGTGACGGTCCTCGCGGTCGTTCTCGGGCTGATGGGAGGCGGGCGCGGCATCGCCTGCCGGGCGGCGGAGAAACAGCCGGTTCCCGGAGCGGTCGAGACGCCGCTGGAGGTTTCCCAGCGGGCTTATTTCAATGAAGATCCCTGGTGCCCGCACATCCTGGCCGTCGATGCGGATGGCAACGCGCTGCTCCCGCGGGTGACCCGCACGATCGATCCCGGAGACGGCCTGCCGCGCTACCAGGTGACGACCGAGAAGCTCGCCGGCGAAGACACACGCGGCGCCCGGGTAGATCTCGCACCGCTGAAAAACAACCCGAACAATGGGCGGCCGCGGACGAACGAAGCCATGGACAACATGCTCGCCGGCCGGCGGCAGCTCTACGCCTACCTGGAAAGAATGTTTCAGCAGATCGCGAAGGAGCGTCCCGACGAAGTCGTCGTCCATGTGCATGGCGGCTTGAACAACATCCACGGCGCCATCGCAAAAACCGCGCTGCTCGCCGATCGCCTGCGGGATGATCGGGTGGACCCGCCGGGTGGGAAGCGCCGGATTTACTACATCGGCATCTGCTGGAACTCGGATCTCTTCGCCACTTACTACGAGCATCTGTTTTCCGTCCGGGAAGGCTTGCGTCAGCCTGGGAAGGGAGCCGTCACCGCGCCGGCCATGCTTCTCGCCGACCTGGGCAGCGCGGTGAGCCGGCTGCCGCTGAGTTTGATCAACTTTCTCTACCAGGACGCCTACACCGTCAGTCCCGGCTCGTTCAAGCGCACCCAGCTTGCGCAGACCCGCGTCGAGCAGATCCTGGCGCGCGAGGAGCTCGCGGCGCGGCAACCCGCAGGCGCCCGGCGGCCCGGGTCCGGCCTGCGAGTCTCGCCGGCCCTGGATCAGCGCACGCAGGCGCAACGCCAGAGCAACGTGGGCCAATGGGTTCTCACGCAACCTTCAAAGATCGCCACCACGGTCTTCCTGGACTGGCTCGGCACCGAACCCTGGGGCAACATGCTGCGCCGCACCCGCACGATGTTTGAGCGGGAGTCCGAGTTCATCCCGAAGCTGAACTTCCCGGAGGCGTCCACGCTGGCGAAATATCTTTCCCGCGAAAACGCGAAGACGGTGGATCCAGACACCCTGCTCGATCAGATGAACTCCACCGGGCGGATCGGCGCGGTCCATTTGTTCTGTCGCGGCGCCCAGAGCCGGCTGGCCGGCGCAAGCTGGCGGCCGCAGATCACGCTGATCGGTCACTCGATGGGAGCGATAGTTTCCTGCGAGATTCTCCAGCGCTTCCATCGGCTCTCCCTGGACAATGTCGTCTTCATGGGTGCGGCTTGTTCGGTCAGCGACTTCAAGCACAAAGTCGTCCCCTACCTTCAGGAGCAGAACCTGCGGGAAAGTTTGTTCGCCGAGTTCGCCCAGACCTACGGCGTCGATCCGCAACGGACGGCCGCCCGGCCGGAACGGAAGACGCGTTTCTACAACCTTTGCCTGCACGATGCCGCGGAAAATGGGGAGAAGAACCCGTTGGAAACCGACCTGGTGCAGCGCGGCAGTTTGCTGACCTGGATTGATACGCTCTACGGCCGTCCGGAGAGTGAGAACGACCGCACGCTCGGCCGCTGGGTCAACGCCATTCTATCCACCGACAACCTCCCTGGCGACATCGTCGATCGCATCACGATCAAAGAGTTTGGCGTGGACCGGCCGCTCCGCGACGATGAGCGTCTGAAGGACTACGCGTTCCGGGAGGGTCCGGGGTAAGTTTGTGCAGGAACCGGTGCACCACGGCGACTTCGGCCGCTTCAATCCCGGCAAAAAAGTCGAAACTACCAACCTCGCCTTCTGGCGGGAGATCTACCGGCAAAGCGAACAAAAGCCGATCGTCGGAACCGCGGTAGCCGCTCCGATCATGGTCCGTGGCACTCGGGTTCGCTCACGCAGTCTCGGACGCGCGCCGATGGTCCGTCAGGAACCGCTTCCTGTCGCCGCGCCTGCGCTTCCTCGCGATGCCCGCACGGGGTTTTGAGCCGGGATTCGCAGCTGGGCAATGCTCGATTCCGCTGAAGAAATCCCGGGGACGGTGTGGAGCACACGCCGATATTTTCCGTCTGTTGTAGCGGCGGCTCTGTGAGCCGCAGAGTCGAACCAATTGCAGCTCAGAGAGCCGCTTCTACAAAGATTGTCGGCGAGTTTTCGGACATCGTGCCGCCAGTGGCATTGAGTCATATACCCCGACTTCCAGTCCGGATTACTCGGCCTTCGGCGTCCCGAAACCGGTGGTCAACTTGTTCGCCAACTTCTCCACCGATACTTTATCGGCCAAGGGTCCGCGGAACGGAGTCAACGATGAGAGAAAGTTGTCATCAGTCGATGCGTTGATTGATCCCGTAGGTTTCAGGAAACATATTACTTGTCCATTAATGGACCGAGGGAGCTGTCGATGGCAGTGAATCCCCGCCAGGCTGGAGCAGGAGCGCGGCAGTTTCAAAAACGCAATCTACATCGGCATGTCATCAGACTTTGGACGTCCGGAGATTCTGGGATTCGACTTGGGAACATCGGGTTCGGCCCATTCTCCGCGGACTATGCGGCGCGATACCAGTGAATCCACAAGCTACTGACAAGGTTCGGCCGTTGAAGAATAGATTGGCGTTGATCGCCAGGGCGGCATATAAGTCCGTCGAAGCTACTATATCCCCGAGGCTTTCATAAGATTGCGTTGTTTCGATAAAGTAGCCGACCCACCAAACCTCAACCTTACTTCTCATGCCTAATACCTCCACCTCGACACCTTCCCTGGATCAACTGGAACGTGCCGTGACCCTCGCCCGCCAGATCCAAGGATTACAAGCCGAACTGGACGCTTTGCTCGGCAGCCGGTCGGATGGTTCCGCCGGGTCCGGAGCTTCTCAGAATCGCGTTGAACGTGCGTCCGCCGGCACGAGCGGCAACGGTAGTGGTCGGAAGAAGCGCCGCATGTCCACGGAAGCTCGCGCGAAGATCGCTGCAGCGGCAAGGGCGCGCTGGGCGAAGATCAAAGGTGCCTCGAACGGAGGCGGCACCGGCAGCCGTGGCGCGGCGAAATCTGCGGGGTCCTCGGCTCCGTCCGCTGCGAAAAAGGGCCGGGGCAAGAAGCGCACGATGAGCGCGGAAACGCGCGCGAAAATCGCGGAGTCCAGCCGGAAGCGTTGGGCCGAGCGCCGCCAGTCCGAGACGGCCGCCTGATCGGCCGAAAATTAGGAGCGCACGCGAACGCCGTTCGCCGCGGTGTGCCACGGATTCAGCCCGTCACACCGCGGCGGGTTTCGCGCCGGATCCCGGTGGCGACGATGGCGCACCGCGGACGCCGGGCGTGGGCCGCATGCCTTCTGCGGCAGCGGCGGTGAAGCCCGGGACGATCGCATCCCGCGTAGTTGACGCCAGCCGCGACGATCGGGTCGCGCAGGCGGCCGTTGCGCTGGCGTGCCTCCTCGCCCACAATGGACGGCGCCGCTTTTTTGCCATGCTGTTCCTGCCGTTTTTTTCCACGATTCCGGATCTTTTGCTGTTTGCGGCGGCCGCGGTTCCGGATCCGGCAGTCGAGAGCGCAGCGTCGGCGGCCGCGACCACGGCGGCTCCCGCCATGGATTGGGTGACGCGTTCCGTCTGGACCGCGCTGCAACTCGCCTGCGCAATCTTTTACGGACGGCTGTTTTTCCGCGCGTTGACGGCGCGCGGCCGGGTGCGGGCAGAACGATTCGGGTTGCCGGAGGCCGGCATCGCGGGGCTGCTCAGCGTGCTGATTTTGTTGATGATGGCCGCCGGTTTTCTCATGCACGCCCGGATGCAAAGCGGCGGCGCGGCTCCGGCGACGCCGTCGGGGACAGAGATCATCAACACGCTGGTGAACACGTTTGTGTTTGAGCTGTTGCTCGTCGTCGGACTGCTCGCCGGCTGGGCGGCGCGGCATATCCCGATCGCGGAAACGCTCGGCTTGGAGCCATCCATCAATGCCCGTTGGACCGGGGAGTCGCAGCCGCCGGCGGTCGGCCGCGTGATCTGGATCGCGATGGGTTTCGTCCTGACGGCTTATCCGCTGCTGATCGGCGCGACCGAATTGATCCAGCATCTGACCGGCATCTCCCCGATCAACGCCGGCCAGGAAGAGGAGGCAATCCGGTTGTTCAAAGCCAGCGCTGCGCTTTGGCCGAAGTCGGCCATGATCCTGTCGGCGGTCGTCGTGGCGCCGCTGGTCGAGGAATTCGTTTTTCGCGGTTACCTTTATCCGGTCTTTCGGCGATATCTCGGGGCTGGGGCGGGGGTGTTGCTGAACTCGGCTTTGTTTGCCGGCGTGCATCTGCATCTGCCCAGTCTGGCGCCGCTGTTTGTCCTCTCGGTGTGCCTGACGCTGGCATACGAAGCGAGCGGCTCGCTCCTGGTGCCGATCGCCATGCACGCGTTGTTCAACAGTTTCAATGTCGCGCTGCTAATCCTCGGTTTCAGCGGCGCCGGCAGCTAGCCAGCCACGGAAGGTGAAAACGCGTCGCTCGGACCGTCCCCCGCGCGCTGTGCCCGCGGTCGCCACGCCGCCCGCTCTGGCGGGCCGCGGCGAGGAGAGCCTGGTCGCGGAATGGCTGCGGGAATTGCCGGCGGCGCCGCGCGCGGCGGGAGTCGTCGCAGGTGCGGAGGCAGGCGACGATTGTGCCATCGTGCGGATTCCCGGTGAGCGGACGCGGTGGCGACTTTTGAAGACGGATGGCGTGATCGAGGGGATCCATTTCCTGCCCGGCACCGCGCCGGAGCAGGTGGGCTGGAAAGCACTCTGCCGGCCGCTGAGTGATTTTGCCGCGATGGGCGGCGGGGAGCCGGAGCACGCGCTGGTGTCGCTCGCGCTCGATCCGCAAACGATATCGGCCGACTACGCCCGTGGCATCTACACCGGGATGGGTAATGCGGCGCGGGAGTTCGGTGTCACGATTGTTGGCGGGGAGACGGCCCGCTCGCCCGGGCCGCTTTTTCTGAGTCTGTTTCTTTCCGGCACGATCGCGCGACGGCGTTGTGTGCGCCGTGCCGGAGCGCAGCCGGGCGACCGGTTGTTTGTCACCGGGACGCTCGGTGGCTCGTTCGAGGGCGGCCGGCACCTCGATTTCCGGCCGCGCCTGCGGGAAGCGCGCTGGCTCACCGCGCACTTCCGGGTCCGCGCGATGATGGATCTTTCCGACGGACTGGGAGCCGACCTGCCGCGGCTCGCGCGAGCCAGCGGCGGCCTTGGCTGGCGCATTGAGCGCGCGGCGCTGCCGTTGACGCCCGGCTGCACGCCGGACGCGGCGATGAACGACGGGGAGGATTATGAGTTGCTCTTCGCGGTTGCTCCCCGGACGGCGCCCGGTTTGGAGCGCGCCTGGCGACGACAGTTTCCAGAGGTCGCGCTCACGTGCATCGGCGAGCTTTTGCCGCTGACGTGTGGATCCGAAAGGCATGCGGGTGTGGGTGGCTACGATCACTTTCGGCGGTGATGAGTTGGAATGGCCTCGCGCAAAGGCGCAAAGGCGCAAAGGGGAGAAGAGAAGAAAGGCACAGGGGAGGATGAAGCTGGGGAACGGGCTAGAGTTTGGAACGATGGGATCCGAAGCGACGGCCGAAACGCATAGAGCGATCTGCCCGCACTTTGGTCCTTCCCTCTTCCTGCCTTTTCCTTTGCGCCTTTGCGTCCTCTGCGCGAGGCCATTTCCACGCCGTCCCACGCCGCGCGTTGTCACTCGCTCCGCCTTTCCCCCCTTGCGTCCCTGTGCCTCTGCGCAAGGCCATTCCACTTTCTTCCTTCCTTTGCGCCTTTGCGTCTTTGCGCGAGGCCATTCCAGCTCCCACCTCGGCACAGGATTGCCGGAAGCCGGAACTCCGCGCAAGTTCAGCCATGTTTGTTTCCCGTGATCCTGAGGCCACTGCGAGTTTTGCGCGCTCGGTCGCCGCACAACTCCGCGGCGGCGAAACCCTGGCGCTCGTCGGGCCGCTGGGAGCGGGTAAAACGCAGTTCGTCAAAGGACTCGCCGCCGGCCTCGGGTTTGACGTGGAAACCGTGACGAGCCCGACGTTCACGATCCTGCAGGAATATCAGGCGCGCCCGGACTCCGGCGGGGGAGAAGCGCCGCGGCTGGCGCTTTATCACGCCGATTTTTATCGGCTAGAGTCGCCGGCCGAAGCCGCCGCGCTGGGATTGGAGGAATACTTCGAGGATGCCGGCGCAGTCACCGTCATCGAGTGGGCGGATAAGTTTCCCGCGTTGTTACCGCCGATGGCGCGCTGGTTTTATTTCACGCTCGCGGAAAACGACGGTGGCAACGGGCGCGAAATCCGTCCCGGCGCTGCCCCGACGGCGCCTGCGACCGCCGAGGGTGACAAATCCCCGCTGCAACGATGATCCTCGCGCTTGAAACATCCAGCTCGCGCGGGAGCATCGCACTCGGTTCCACGATCCCCGGCGACGGCGACGGCGAGGGCGCAACAGAAATCTGGCGCGCCGAGTTTCCCACCGGCCGGGGTCACGGCGGCGCGTTGTTCAATGCGCTGGAGGAAGCGATGCGCATCGTGCGTTCCGCGCCCGCGGCGGGTGACCTTGGTCGCGGCGAAACCCCCGGTAAACTCGAGGAAATCATTGTCGGGCTCGGGCCGGGCTCGTATTCCGGCGTGCGGCTGGCGTGCGCGGCGGCAGCCGGTCTCGCGCTGGCTACCACCGGCGCGCGGCTGGGCGGGCGGGCGTCACCGTTGGCGCTGGAAACCACGGTCCCGGCATTTCATGCGATCGCCGACGCCCGTCGCGGCGCCTTTTATTACACCGCGGTGCAGGCTGGCCGACTTGTGCGCGGGCCGGAACTGCTGGAGCCAGACGAAATCCGCGCGCAACTCGCCGCGGAGCCTGGCTGGCCGGTGTTTCAGACCGAAACCGGCCCACTTACGGGTCTTGCCGAGATTGGCGGGAGCGATCCCGTGGTCTGCTTTCCGGTCGCGACGAGACTGCTCGCGCGCCGGCTCGCGGCCGACGAGAGGCTGCCGGCCGGGGCCGCGCTCACGCCGATTTATCTGCGCGCACCCGCGATCACGCTGCCGAAAGCGCGTTGAACGAACGGAAAAGTGCAGCGCGCGCGAAAAGGCGCTAAGGGTGTCACGATTTCCCGAATCGCGCGTCATGCAATCCACTGCTGCTCCCTCCCGCTGCTGGGCCGAGATTGATCTCGCCGCGCTGCGGCACAACGTCGAAGTCGCCCGCCGTCGCAACGGCAGCGCCGCGGCGTTGATGGCGGTGGTGAAGGCCGATGCCTACGGGCACGGCATGGTGCCGGTGGCGCGCGAGCTGGCGCTCGGCTCGGGAATCCGGCTCTTCGGCGTGGCAAGTCTCGCGGAGGCGCGCAGGCTGCAGGCGGAACTTCCCGCGGACCTGCTGCCCGGCGTCACGGTCTCGCTGCTGTCGCCCGCTTTGCCGGATGAGCGCGAGGAGATCCTCCGCCGCCGCGTGGTGCCGTGGCTTTCCACGGCCGAGGAGACCGCTGCCTACGCGGCAGCGGCGGAGCGGATCCGGGATGGCGCGACGCCGGCGGAGCCGTTTGACGTGGAGATCGAGGTGGATACGGGGATGGGTCGATCCGGAGTGCTGGAACGCGATTTCCCGAAGCTGCGCGAACTGGTGGAGACGCTGCCCGCGCTGCGCCTGCGCGGCGTCGTCACCCATCTCCCGGTGCCGGACGAAGAAACGGCGTTCACGCGCGAGCAGCTCGGCCGCTTTGTCGAGCTGCTCGTCGCCGGTCCGCCGCTGCTCGCCGGCGGCCGGCTCCACGCGCAGAACAGCGCCGGCCTGCTCGGCTACCCGCTGGCGGGCGGGTGCAACGTCGTGCGACCCGGCCTCATGCTCTACGGCGCCTCGCCGCTGCCCGATTTTCAGAAAGACCTGCGTCCCGTGCTGACGTTGAAAACGCGCGTGACCCTGGTGCGCGAGCTGCCCCAGGGCTGGGGCGTTTCCTACGGCCGCACGTTTATCGCGCCGCAGCCGATCCGCGTGGCCACGCTCGCCGCCGGCTACGGCGACGGCTACCCGCGCCACCTGTCGGGCACCGGCGCCGATGTGCTGGTCCGCGGCCGGCGCTGCCCGCTTCTGGGTCGGGTGACGATGGACCAGATCATGGTGGACGTGAGCGCGCTCGAAACTGCCAGCGGTAGTGCGGTCGCCCCCGGTGAGGAAGCCGTGCTGCTCGGCCGGCAGCGCGGCGCCGATGACACGGACGCGGACGCGGAAATCCTGGCGGGAGAGCTGGCGGCGCTTTCCGGCACGATTCCCTGGGAGATCTTCACCGGATTGACGAGCCGGGTGGCGCGACGGTATCTCAATGGGACATTGCCGAGCGACGGATGACGAGCACGGAGCACCACGGCGCGCATCCGCTCCCGGACTTCCGCCTTCGCCATTCGCCTTCCGTGCCCCGTGCTTTCCTCCAATGCCATGCTTCAGATCATCTTTAATGAAATCAGCGCCGCCGAGCTCAGCGAGCTGCCGAAGCTGTTGCAGCTCGAATTGTTGAGCGATTTTCAGTTTCTCCCGGCTGACCTCGACGCCCTCGACGGCGACGAGCGGTTCGGCCGGCTGGAGCGCGGGGGACGCAAGCTCTACCGGTTTCGCGCGAAAGATTACCGCATCTATTTCGACCGGTGCCCGGAAGGCATCACGGTGCATCGCATCCTGCACAAAAACACGCTCGGCGATTTTCTCTTCCGCTCGAAGCTGCCGATGGTGGCAGAGGACGATCAGCTCGGGCAGACAAAACGCTTCTGGCAGCTCATCGACGAGGGTGCCCGCAGCCGGCGTGCCAGCACCCCGCCGGGATAGCGCCCGCCTGCCTGCGCGGGAAGGCGGCGACACGGCCGCAGCTTTGCGGACAGGCGATTCTGCGGGTGAAAGTTCGGCGCGCCCGGATTTCTCCGGGCGGTGCGCCGAGACATTTCGTTTGTTGTTTCAATCCACAAAAGTTCACCAACCCTGCCTTCCCGCAATCCCATGCAAAATTTCGCCTTCAATCTTCTCGCCCAAGCCAACTCGACCGCTCCGGAGAGCACCAGCATTATCGGCTGGATCGTCTTCGGCCTCATCGCTGGCGCCATCGCCAAGCTCCTCATCCCCGGCCGCGATCCCGGCGGCTGGATCGTCACGATTTTGATCGGCATCGCCGGCTCGTTTATCGGTGGCTTTCTCGGCAGCCTGCTCGGCTTCAGCGGCGGTCCCGCCGGCTGGATCGGCTCCATCCTCGGCGCCATCATTCTGTTGCTGCTCTACCGCATGATCGTCGGCCGCCGCTCGCATTGAGTCCCGGTGTCCCCGCGTCACCGCGGGGAAACGTAAGAAAATCGAAACCGGCCGTTGCCCGCGTCGTCTCCGGGCCGGCCGGTTTCGCCGTTTCTAACGGTCGCAGCCCGCGGGAGTTACCCATCGCGAGCGCAGTGGAAAGCCGGCGGCGGGAGCGCGTAAAACCTTGCCTCGGCGGGATCCATTGCAGTAGGCTGCACGCCGCCATGAGCATCGAAACTGCCAACGCCCCAACCGCTGCCGCCCCTGCGGCGGCGACTCCGCCCCCTGCCGCGCCGGCCTCGGCGTATTCCCGCAAGAATCCCTTCCCCGGCCGGCTGGTCACGAACCGCCTCCTTTCCGCCGAAGGCTCCGGCAAGGAGATCCGCCACTACGAGATCGACCTTTCCGGCTCCGGCCTGAACTACGAAGTCGGCGATGCCCTGGGCATTTATGCGTCAAACTGCCCCGCGCAAGTGCAGGAAATTCTCGAAGCGATCGGCGCCACCGGCGACGAGATGGTTAACGGCGCGGCCGGCAGTCCGGTGCCGCTGCGGCAGGCGTTGACGACCGACTACATCATCACGCAACCCTCGAAGGAATTCATCGCCGCGCTGGCCGCGCGGATCGAGGGCACCGCGGTCGTGAAGGAGTTGCTCGCTGATCCGCTGCGCAAGGACGATCTCCAGAAATATCTCTGGGGCATGGAGCTGATCGATTTTCTGTTGATGCATCGCTCCATCAAGTTCACCCCGGACGAACTCATCGGCACGCTGCGCAAGCTCCAGCCCCGGCTTTATTCCATCTCCTCCAGCTTGAAGGCGCACCCCGGCCAGGTGCATCTCACCATCGCCACCGTGCGCTACGAGAGCCACGGCCGGCAGCGCAAAGGCGTCGCCTCCGCATTCCTGGCGGATCGCTGCGCGCAGCCCGAGTCCAAGGTGCCGCTGTTCTTCCACACCGCGAAACATTTCCGGCTCCCTGAGGATCCGAAGACGCCCGTCATCATGGTCGGCCCCGGCACCGGCATCGCGCCGTTCCGCGCCTATCTGCAGGAGCGCAAGGCGATCGGCGGGGGTGGGAAAAACTGGCTCTTCTTCGGCGACCAACGCGAAGCCTACGACTACCTGTATCGCGACGAGCTGGAAGCCGCGCTCGCCGATGGCAGCCTCACCCAGCTGCACACCGCCTGGTCGCGCGATCAGGACAAAAAAGTTTACGTGCAGCACCGCATGGAGGAGAACGCCGCCGAACTCTGGAAATGGCTGGAGGAAGGCGCGCATTTCTTCGTCTGCGGCGACGCCGCGCGCATGGCGAAGGACGTGGACGCCGCGCTGATGAAAGTGGTCGAAACCGCCGGCGGCAAGACGACGCTCGAAGCCGCTGACTACGTCGAAAGCTTGAAGAAAGCGAAGCGTTACAAGCGCGACGTGTATTGATCCGGGCGGCCGCGGATTCGCCGCGGGCCGGCTCGCGTGCGATCTCACGCCTCGCTCGACCCCGAGCCGGCCGCGGCACCGGTGCGTCGCGCACGCGGTGCGATGCGGCAAGAATCTTCGCCCGAGCAGGATGACAACGTCACCTGCTTGGGCGAGAGATTCCCGCCCGGGCCGGTCAAAGCGGCTCTTCACGCCTGCGGCGCTGCCGCCATCCGTGCTCCCATAGCTTAACGGATAAAGCATCGGTCTTCTAAACCGAGGAGTGTTGGTTCGATTCCAACTGGGAGCGCCACGGATGCTGCGTCGGGTAAGGCGCGTCTTGGCATCTTCGCAGCAATTCCGCGCGATGCTCATACCCTTCACTGCTGCTGGGCGGGGACACCTTCCGGCGGAACTCAATGCCCCCAGTGGAGCAATTCGGCGTCCAGCCCGAGGAAGGGCTGGTAAAGCGACCAAAGCTGCAAGCCGACAGCCAGCGCCGCGGCCAGCGCTCCTACGCCGAGCGCGCGCGCCCAGCGAAGCCCCCGCGCCCGGCGGGCCAGCGCACCGGCGCTCAATACCCGCTCGCTGCCGTAAATCCAGGTGACGCTGACCCGCGCTGGCTCCCAGAGATCGCCCGCGGGTTCGTCGGCGCACGGGGCGGCGGGAATGAATCCCTCGGCCGCGAGCATCCGCACAAAGGCGTCCGCGTGCTGCGGGGAGCGGAACGGCCGCGTCGCGTGAATCCGGACGGCGCCACGCGTGGCGGGTCCATTCTCGACGATCACCACGACATGATTGTCCGGCGCCTGGAGATGGAACTCGCCGGCGACGATCGTCCCATGATTTTCGGTGTGCTTGTGCTGTTTCATCGATGCGTTCGCGCCTGCGCGCTCCCTTTCCAGAAAGATATCGTAGCAGATCGGACACCACACGCCGTCGCCGCGCGTTCGAAATTCGTTTTGGCCCGGGACGAAGTGGGGCAGGGGAGGCGACTTGGCGGCCGGTCTTGCCGAATCCGCAGTGCGCGGCATAGTCCAAGTCCGAACCCGCCGCGCCGTCATTCCCCAGAGTGAGAAAAATCGCGTCACACCCGGCCGCAGAAGCAGAGTCGCCAGGGCGCTGATCGCGCGGGGCGCCTTGATCACGCCGGCAGCACCTCGCATCGCAGTCCGACAGCCTCAGTTTTTCGCCCGCCTTCCCGCCCGCCGCCGCTTTTGACCCTTCATGATGATCCGTCGCATTTGTTCCCGTTTTCTCCGCGTCGGCGCTACTGCGATCGCGGTCGCAGCGCCGGTGCTCTTCGTCTCGACGCAGCCTGCCCGGGGCCAGAGCAAACCCAGCGCAACCTCCGCCTCCGTCGCGGCATCCCCGAAGCCGCGACCGCCGTCAGCAGCGCCGGGAGGCGCCAAACCGAAGAGCAACGCGACAAACCCGACTGCCGGCAGCGGCGCGGCTCGGAAAAATGAAGCGACCTCGCCGGTCATCCGCGCCCGCGAGGCGCAGATCGCGGAACTCATCAACGACCCGCCGGTCGCCGCGCCGGTCGGCGGCAACAACAACATCAACGGCGCGGCGCCCGGCGCGTCGTCGGTCGCCAGTCCGAAACCGGCCGGTGATCCGAACGATCCGGTGGTCGTCACGACTTCCCGCTCGGAGGTGACCGCGCTCGATCAACTCGACCTCGAGGCCCTCGAACTCTACGCCCAGTGGCTGACCTCGCCGGACGTCACCGCTGCGCCGAAGGAATCCGATCTCGACGCCTTCATGTCCCGCTCGCGGACGTTTCTGAAGCGACGGCCCGACGAGCAGCGACCCTGGCTGCTGCGCGCCCGCATCGCCCTGCGCACCAACCGCGTCGCCGAAGGTCTCGAAGCCGCGGAAAATCTCAAGCGCCTCGGCGCCGTGGCGAGTCCCGACGACAAAACGCGCCGGATGATGCTCGCCCTCAACCTCAAAGGCTGGCTCCAGTCCGATGCGCCCCCGAACGCCGAACTCAGCCGCGCCCTGGCTGCCGCCGAGCTGGGCGACGCGAAGGCGCAGGCGCTCCTCGGACAGATGTTTGCCACCGGCGGCAGCGGCGTGCCGAAAGATTCCGCGGAAGCCCTGCGCTGGCTGCTGAAAGCGGCCGACGGCGGCGACGCGGATGGTCAGCTCAGCCTCGCTTTGATGTATCGCAACGGCACCGGGGTGCCGAAGGATGAAACCCAGGCGCTGACGTGGTCCCGCAAAGCCGCGCGTCAGGGCAACGCCGCCGCGCAGGACATGCTGAAGCAGCGGTCCCTTTCCTGGTGACCCTTTGTCGGGAAGGTGGAATGCGGGCGGGCGAAGGCGGGTCGAGACGCAGCCGCACCGCGCATTCGCCGGTGGCATCGGGAACCGGTGGCGGCTGCGCGTCACGGTCGGAGGCACCGCAAGAATTGCCGCGGTTTCCGTTCGTCTCCACGCACCTTTTCGTGAATGCTGGCGGCACCGTGATGAACGCACCCGTTTCCGCCGCCGCAATTGTTGTCATCTCCGCCGCCGCTGCCCAAACCATCACCGCGTCTGCCCGTTGCGGCGCGAAGCTGCTGCTCGTGTCCGTGTTGTTGTTCATCGCCGCCCCGGGCTGCACGCAGACGGCGGTGCAGCGGGAGCAATGCCGCTACTGGAACACGGTCACCGACCGCCTCGCGTTCAATCGCGGGCTGCCGCGCCAGCACATCGAAGCCGAAACGCGCACGACCACGACGACGATCACGACTAAGCGGACCGCGAGCGACAAGTAGGCCTGGCCGGAAACCCGGCGCAAAGGTGGACAGCCACGGCTGGCGCATTCCGGAAAATCGGGAGCTCGCCGCCAGCGTTCGAAGAAGCTGTCAGCCAGTTGTAGCGGTGGCTCTGTGAGCCGCAATCGTTTCGATCCTGCGACTCACAGAGCCGCCGCTACAACCGCCCCGACGCTCGAACGCCAAGGGATTCAATCCGCCGGTCCGCACCGTTGGCCCCGTGAATCCAGAAAATCGTGCGGAACACAGGCCGCGTTTGCATGGCCTCCCGCCCCGACCCGCAGCAAAAAATTTCAGCGGTGCCGACCGCCCCCGCTTACCCGGCTGCGCTGCTTTGACGACGCGCAGCGCAGCCGGATTCGTGCGGAGAGTTTCCGCGCAGAGACTTACCGGGTGATGTTCAATGGCGGCGGTGGCGGTGGGACCGCGCCGGGTGGCCGCCGCAGACGACGCCCGCCGGACCGGCTCCGGATGACCACCGGGCGACGCCGGTAGTTGTTGCGCCGGACGTAAGCCCGCCGCCGGGCGCCGGAATAGTAAACGGGATCACGCCGGGTCACGACCACCGTGTCGGTCCCGACATAAGGCCGCGAATAGCTCGCGCCGCCGTAATAAGTGCCGCCCGCGCTGTAGTATCCACCCTCGGTGCAGCCGCCCAGAAAGAGCAGTGCGCCGAGCGCGATCCCGAGCAGGGAAGCGGTGCGGAGTTTGGTTGTTGGTTTTGTCATAATTTTTAAAGAATCGGACCTCCTGTTTTTGGTGTTCGACTGCCTGTTTATCCGTCCCGCCCGCCTGGTTGGACGCACTTTTCGCCGTCCGCATTCAACCGTCCGCAGCACGCGCCGGATTTTGGCCGATCGCTGCACCGCCACCACCGCTGCCTCCCGCGCGCTGGCGCGCGGCACTGCCTCCCGCCGCGGCGCCCGATGCCGCTGCTGACGACGGACCGGTCCGGCGGCGATGAAACCGGGCTCCGAAGAGGAAACTCAGCGCCGTCGCGTCGCCATCATTGATCCCGAGTCGCCGACTCCCGCACCACGCCGTCGTTACCGCGGGCCGGCGCAGCTAGCAGGCGCATCTCGCCTCGATCTCCCTACCGGCTTCCGATAACGACGAACGCTTCCGCTCCCGGCACCCGGCGTTGCCCGCGCATTTCCATCGTCGAGCGCACCGTTCCCTCAAAGAATCGGCGACCCGCCGGGATTCGGTCCCCACAACCCCAAAATCGTTGCCATCCGCACCGCTGGCGTTTCCGTTGAGCCAGGCGAAGGCGCGCGAATTTGTGCGCGATGCCGCGCCCTGCCTCCAGCGCTCGGCATCCTGCGCTCCGCGATTCCAACAAGCTCGCCGGAACGATCGCGTGAAGACCGCCAAACCGCTCGACCGCGCACGCTCGCCGCTTCCCATGCGCGCTTTGAGTCTGCTAAAACTTGCGGTCACCCCAATCGGCATCGGTTTCAGTTCGGTGCTCGCCTGATATTTCTTGCGCCCCAATCATCCGTTTCCGCCATCCTTCGAAGCGCCTGCCTTTCCACCGAACCGCAAGGCTTCGCTCCCACCCGAAGCCGAAAGCCAGCACCCCCAAAGCCTGAAGAAACTCGACGGAACATCCGCGTCATGACCGAAATCGTCATCTGATCATGCCCCGTAAACCCACCACCAACGGCGCCACCGCCACCATCGGCTTCGAGGCCAAGCTCTGGCTCACCGCCGACAGCCGAGGCGAAGCCGAACCGGAGCGAAGCGGAGAAGGCCCCGCTAACTTTCTTCCGAGACCGGGGCAAACAGCCGAAGGCAACCGGAGCAACAACATGGCCGCGGCGGAGCCGAGCGGAGCGGGACAGACTGCCGCAGGCAGCCCGGAGGGTGAACGCGGAGGCGTCCATCAATTCGGCGTCCCGCCCAAGGGCAACGCCAACTTCGCCTGGGTGCAGCACTTCATCCACCACCTCGCCCCGCAGGGCATGGCCGGCTTCGTCCTCGCCAATGGCAGCATGTCCTCCAACCAGTCCGGCGACTGCCCGCGCGGAGCGCAATCGAAAACGCGGTCAGGCCAAACTCGCAGAGCCTGGAAGGCAACGCGACATCCGCCGCGCCCTCATCGAGGCCGACCTCGTGGACTGCATGGTCGCCCTCCCCGGCCAGCTCTTCTACAGCACGCAGATTCCCGTCTGCCTCTGGTTCCTAGCGAAAAACAAAAACGCTGACGCCAAACGCTGCTTCCGCGACCGCTGCAAAGCTGCGCTGTTCATTTCCACCACATCGGCCGCGATGCTGACAACAACTCGGCATGATTGACCTATGGCACAACTAATTTACCCGAGTCTTGTATTTTCTGCCGAAGATTGCGCGGTCTTTGGACGCTATCCAAATAGCGCGAGCTGGAAGGACGTGCTGCAAGCAGACAAGGACATTTTCAAGAACGTCTGGACTAAGTTGAAGGCACTTTCACAAAAGCTCGCTGAAAGCCCCTCTGCTCCAATGCCGCTTAAGGCGGATACTTCCCACTATGTGCCAAACGGCAAGTCCCCGAAGGTGATCTGGAGCTGCGTTTATCCTTTTTCGCTTTCCAACAAGTCGTATGGCCTACAAATAGCGCTCATAGTTCCGAGAGGGGAGCCGAGGTGTGCTTCTGTCAAGGGTCGGGAACCTCTCAGGTGGAAGAGGCCAAAAAGAGGAAGCTGGAAGATAGTTTTGCCATTATGCGGAGACGGCTCGGGTGCGTGCCGCAAGCGCTAGTCGTGTCGGTCGAGAAAATCGGAACAGAGAAAATGGTGCTATCGGAAGTCATGGCTAACGAAACCGAACGAGACGGATTTTTCTTCACTTACCGAGTGGTTAGCCTACGCAAGCGGTCCCGAAGGGAGCGCAGCGAGTGTTTCTGTGTATTTTAGCCCCGCCGAGCTGGAAACACTCGGAATTGGAATATTCAGTGCCTTCGACGAAACGTTGCAAACATTCGGACCAATCCTCACCGCACTTATTCCGCACCGTCATCCCCTGGGTATTGGATTTTTCAAGGTAACCCTGACCAGTTTGATATCGACGCTTACCTACGAGGCCGCCGGGAAATGGTGTGGACCGTGCGACAGCACAAGGATCAGATTCTAGTAGGTGATAGAGTTCTCATCTGGAAGTCGGGTGCGGCTGGTGGAGTGGTCGCGGATTGCTCCGTTACCTCGCCGCCGAGCACAGAGATTCCAGAAGATGCGCCTGAATTATGGAAAGTGAAACCCGCTAATTCCACTGGTGAGATACGGTGCGGGCTTCGCGTCGAGAATTCATTCATAGACACACCAATTGGCCGCACCGCCATCCGGGATGTTCTGCCCGACCTCTCAATTCTCAAAGTGCCGCAGGGCACAAACTTTGAAATCACTCAGCCCGACTACGAGAACATAATGAAATTGATGGAACCGGCCATTCACGAACCTTTTGACGCAAAAAGTGTAGATGCGTTTGAACAAGCTCTGCAAGATGCAGGCGTTGTCGTATCGCGCACGCTGGTAATTCGGATGCTCTCGTCGCTGGCCAGCAAAAACTTGGTATTGCTTACGGGACTTGCTGGTTCCGGGAAGACAAAGATTGCCCAGGCACTCGCTCGTTGGTTGCCATCGTCCTCAAACTGCTTTCGGGTTGTCGCGGTTGGGGCGGATTGGACAGGAAACGAGAATGTCCTCGGCTATCCCAACGGACTCGAGAAAACGTCATACATCAGCAAGCCTTCGCTCGACGTTATTCTCCACGCCAAGGCCAATCAGGCCATTCCCCATTTCCTCATCCTTGATGAGATGAACCTGTCGCATGTGGAGCGTTACTTTGCGGACATTCTTTCGGCTATCGAATCAGATGAGAAAATCCACCTCCATCAAGATTCGGAGAGGAAAGCAAATGGCACTACCATCCCCGCTGAAGTCGAACTTCCGAAAAACCTATTCATCATCGGCACGGTGAACGTGGACGAGACGACCTACATGTTCTCGCCGAAGGTGCTGGATCGGGCGAACGTCATCGAATTCCGCATGGACGCTGGCGAGTTGGAAGGTTTCCTCGGCAATCCGGCCAAGCCGGACCTGTCGAAGCTCGACGGCAAGGGCGCGTCGTTTGGGAAGGCGTTCGTGGATGCGGCAAAGAATCCGGTGGCCGTTCCCGGCTGATGTGAAGCCGGCTTACGATGCCGAAATGCTGCTGCTCTTCAAAACGCTGCAAGGCTCACGGGGCGGAGTTTGGCTATCGCACGGCCTACGAGACGGCGCGTTTCATTCACTTCTACAAACTGCTCGGCAATCATCCGGACGGCGACACCACTTGGTTCCCCGGCGCATTTGACTGCGTGGTTTTCCAGAAGCTGCTGCCCAAGCTGCACGGCTCGCGGGCCAAGCTGGGGCCGGTGCTCAAGAAGCTGTGGTTTCTGTGCGTGAACGATGCGGCTGGCCGTGGCGCGGACGCGCTCAAGGCGGCGGAAGAGGCGGCGCGCTCGACCGACAAGAAGGCCGAGCCCTCAGTCGTCGTTCCGGCTGGTGCGCCTTATCCACTGAGCGCGGAGAAGATTGGCCGGATGTGGCGGCTGCTGATTGAGAACGGATTCGCCTCCTTCGCCGAGGCATGAAGCCATGCGCGTTCTTCCTGATACCAGCGTTCCGTTTCGCTCGCCGTCCGGCGCAGTGGTGGCGCACGTCACCCTGATGCCGGTGAAGGATGCGGAGAGCGCATCCACGGCACCGCTGGCGGAGACGGACGAGGAAGACGCCCGTGAACATGGGGAGACGACCGTTCAGTTGCGCGAGTCCGAGCGGTATGAATATGAGGTGGTGCCCGCCAACGGCGCGGACTTGCGGCTGCGGTGCAGTCTTTCCAGCCGTCGCCGCAGTCTTGGCAATGGCGGCGGAAAGCCGGATGCGGGTCTGATCGAGACGCGTTCTTTTTGCGGCACGCTCCTGCTGGAACTGGTCGAGGGCGAGGTGGACGACGCGAAGTCTGCGGTGGCGTCGGCGTTGCTGGACGTGCGCTCGCTCAAGCTGGATTACCGGACGGAATACCGGGGGATGCTGCGGCGGCTGTCGGATGAAATGGCGGGACTGGTGGCGGATGCACGGTCATCGGCCAAGGCGGGATTCCGATCGACGTTTGAGGACCGAACGGATGCGGGCTGGCTGCAAATCCAACTGGAGCTGCTGCGCGAGACGCTGGACAGCGCGGATTTCTCCGCCGCGCTGCAGCGCATCCTGAGCTTTCCCCATGAGCGGCTGTCCACGGTGAGCGATTCCGTTTCCACCGACCGGCCGATTCGCTGGACGCCCTCGGCGGTGCGGCAACTGGTGACGGGCAATCCACGCCGCGAGGTTCCGGCTTCGCATCCGCTGCGGACGCAAGTGGGTTTGGAGTCGGTCGCCGAGCGGGTGCTGGTGCCGCGCAAGTCGCGAGACCTGGACACGCTGGAGAATCGGTTTGTGAAGTTCGCGCTGGGCGAGTTCCGGGCTTTCCTCACGCACGCGCAAGGCGTGTTCGAGTCGTGCGCGGGCTGGGGTGCATCGGCGGCGTTGTCGCGTCGGCTGGCGGCCACGGTGGAAGATTGGCTGGGGCGCAGCTTGTTCCGTGAAGTGGGCGAGATGCGTTTCGCGCCGCTGGGCAGTCCGGTGTTGCAGCGCAAGGCGGGCTATCGCGAGGTGCTGCGCTGGTGGCTGCGGTTTCGCACGGCGGCGGAGCTTTCGTGGGAAGGCGGCGAGGAGTTGTTTCATGCGGGACAGCGCGACGTGGCGAGCCTCTATGAGTATTGGCTGTTCTTCGAGTTGCTGGGCTGGTTCTGCCGGAAGTGCCGGGGAGGAAATCGGCCTGCGGTGGAGGAGTTGATTGAAGGCTTGGAGGAAGGTTCGCCGAATCTGCGTCTGCGAAAGCGGATGCAGCTGGGGCCGTTTGTCGGGACGTTCGCGGGGCAGAGTCGCCGATTGAATGCACGCTTCGCCTACAACCGGCGCTTTGAAGTGACGCAGGACCGGCACGCGGGCGGAAGCTGGACGCGGCGGTTGCATCCCGACTACACGCTGACGTTCTGGCCGGAGGATTTGCAGCGAGGCGGAAGCGGAGCGGCAGGAGTTGCTGGTGCATGTGCATTTCGACGCGAAGTATCGCGTGGAAGACATCGAGGGCTTGTTCGGTGCGCGAGAGGGTGAGCAGATGACGCTGACGAGGAAGGAAGAGAGGAGGGCAACTACAAGCGGCAGGACTTGCTGAAGATGCACGCCTACCGGGACGCCATCAAACGCTCGCAAGGTGCGTATGTGCTGTATCCGGGGCGGGCGAATGCGGCGGTGAAGCTGAAAGGCTTTCACGAAATCCTGCCGGGGCTGGGAGCGTTCGGAGTCGCGCCGGACGAGAACGGAGCGGCGCAGGGCTTGGAGTCGCTGGAGAAGTTTCTGGATGAAGTGCTGGCGCATCTCGGCAACCGCACGACGGCACAGGAGCGAGTGAGTTATCACATCGCCGAGACCTACACGTTGAGGGAAGAGCCGGTGCAATATGGCTCGCTGCGATTGCAGGAGACCGACATTTACGGCGCGGAGTATCGGGCATTGCCGCCTGCGGAGCACATGGTGCTCACTGCTTGGGTTGAAAACTGATGCCCAACGCGAATTGGCGCAGGCGGATGACGGATTTGCTTATGTTCGACTTGGGACGCCGCAGCGGTTCATTCCACGTCCATCCGAATCTTGCCAAAACTCGCCACCTGCTGCTCCGAACTCACGGGCCATCGGTTGCGCCAGGGCTGCTGCTGCTTCGCGAACCAGGGTTTAGGGTTTTCACCCGCTATCAGCTTCGTCTCGAACTGGCCGCGCATGCAAAGGGATCGGGTGTGGCGGCATGGCAGGCAATTGCTGGACGCGACGATGAAGAAAACATCTACGCCCTTTTCAAGACCAAGCCGGATGCGGCCTTTACTGGGCAGAAGTGGAGCGCAAATGAGCTGATGGACCAAATCGAAAAATTTGAGTCGGACACAAGGCAAAAGCCCGTGGAGAACGTCGGCCGGACTTCGCCATATCCGCGCATTTTGCCCCTTCAAGACCTTCTGAAAATCCGCCTCACGATTGATGGCGGACATCTGGAACAAGAGCAAACGGTCCGAGGTGATGAGCCTAATCCGCTCGCACGGCAACAATGCGACCGAGCTTCGCTTGATTGAGATATTCCGGACCTATCGAATCATTGGCTGGCGGCGAAGGGTAAAGTTGATTGGCAACCCCGATTTTGTTTTTAGTAAGGAGCGTGTTTGCATCTTCGTGGACGGATGTTTCTGGCACGGTTGCGGGAAGTGCTACCGCCGCCCCGGCTCCAACCAAAATTATTGGGACGAGAAACTTCGGAGGAATCGAGCAAGAGACCGGGAGGTTAATCGCCATTTGCACAGGCTTGGCTGGCGGGTGCTGCGGATTTGGGAACACGAGTTGACTGCAAAGAAGGAAGCTCGGTTGGTGGCCTGCATTGGTAAGCACGTCCGAACCGCAAGCTGGCGAACCGCTTCAAGGACAGCCGCGATCCATTCCGCATCGTGATCGTGCGCGATATGTGGCTGACCGGCTTCGACGCGCCCTGTCTGCACACCATGTATGCCGACAAGCCGATGCAAGGCCACGGCCTCATGCAGGCCATCGTGCGGGTGAACCGTTGTTGACTCCCTCGCTGCCGCCGCTCAGTCGGGCTGCGCCCATCGCTTCGCGCCTTCTGTCTCGCTCGATCCCCCCGCGGCTCGGCTCTACGACGCCCTCGCGACGAACGACAGCGCAGTCGAAGCGATGGGCGATGCGAAGCTCAAAGTCATCGCCGCCGAACTGATCACCCAGGTGCGCAAAAGCGTGACCATCGACTGGACCCTCCGCGAAAGTGCCCGGGCGAAGATCAAGGTGATGGTGAAGCGCATCCTCAACCGTTACGGCTATCCACCGGATTTGCAGGAAGAGGCCGTAAAGACGGTGTTGCGGCAGGCTGAGTTGTTGTGTGCCGCTTGGGTTTGAAACCGTGCAACACAGGTGCGCGCGCCGACCCGCCAGAGCTTGAGGCGTGATCGCGGGTGCGCTGAGTCTGCACGGTCAATCTCTGGCGCACCGCCGATTCGGGAACCATGGCTAAAGCTGCATTTGTGATTCTGGCTGCCGGAGATACGCATGAAAGTCTCGGGCGGGTGGTGAACGCGTTGATGGGGGCGCTCGAATACGTGGACCGCGGGGAATCCGTGGAGGTGATCTTCGACGGCGCCGGGACGCAGGCGGCGGCGGCGTTTGCGGAGGACAGCCACAAATACCATGAGCTTTTCGAGCGGGTGCGCGCCGGGGTGAAGGTGTGCAGCTATTGCGCGGATGCCTACGAGATGACCGCGAAAATCAAGGCGGCGAATCTGCCGCTGGTGGATGAGTTCAAGGGACATCCGAGCTTCCGCAAGCTGGTCGAAGCCGGCGTTCAGGTGCTCGTTTTTTAATCGCCGATGAACGCACTCATTTCTCGCCGCAGGGCGATCCGGCAGGCCGCGCTGGCGGGCGTGGCGATGGGCGGTCTGCGCGCGGTGGCGCTCGGCGCGGAATCCTCTTCTCCGGCCGCCACGCCGGGGGCGGCGGGGGCGAAACCGTCAGCGGGAGCGACGGATGCCACCGCGGCGACAGGCACGGCGGCGGCGCGATCGGCAGGGCAGCGGCATCGGCCGAAGCTGATCGTGTTTGACGTGATCGAGACACTTTTCGACCCGACGCCGATCGACGCGGCGATGGTGGAGCTGGGCCTGGCGAAAGGTTCGCTGAAAATCTGGTTTCCGCGGTTTCTGCGCGACGCCTTTGCGCTGGAGATCCTCGGGGAATACCGGCCGTTTCGCGAGATCGCGGCACCCGCGTTGAAGGTGCTGGCCCGCGATCAAAAGGTCGAGGTGACCGACGCGCAGGTGACCGGGGTGTTGTCGAAGTTTGCGACGCTGCCGGCGCATCCGGACGTGAAGGCGGGCTTTGAAGCGGTCCGCGCGGCGGGCGTGCGGATGATCACGCTGACCAACGGCGCCGCCGAGGTGACGCGAAAAATGCTCGCGAACGCCGGGCTGGATTCGTTTATCGAGCGCGGCATTTCGATCGACGAAGTGCAGCACTGGAAGCCGTCAAAGGCGGTGTATCTGCACGCGGCGAAAACGATGGGGCTGGAGCCGCACCAAATGGCGCTGGTCGCGGCGCACGACTGGGATACCGCCGGCGCGAGCCGCGCGGGATTGACGACCGGCGGGGTGATCCGCGGGAGCGGCTTTTCCGCCGCGCTGCCGCCGCCGGACGTGCTCACCGATTCCCTGCCGGAGACGGTGAAGCGATTGCTGGCGCTGCCGGAGTGAACGCGGGCTTCCGGCGGCGAACCGGGAGAGGGGAGGAAACGCAAACGAACCGCGGCGACGACCGGCAATCTGTGCGCCGGTGGCAGGAGCGGAAAAACGGGACGCCGGGGCGCCGCGGTCGCCCGGCTGGGACGTTGCGGTCACAGTTTGTGGCTGGACGGAAGCGTTGTCACAGCGGCCGGGATCGGCAGGGTTGCCAATTTCTGCTCGGTTGTAGAGGCGCCCCTGCGAGGCGCACGCGTTTCGATTCTTCGGCTCACAGAGCCGCCTCTACAATGCAAACGCAGCCGGTGACCCAGCGGTCGCTTGGCTTTTGCGCGGAGTGACGCCACGCTGACGGCCACGTGAATTTGTCGCCTCAACCTCCGCCTCCTGCCGCCACGGACGTTCTG
The DNA here is from genome assembly GCA_963762725.1 of uncultured Verrucomicrobiae bacterium. Taxonomy (GTDB): domain Bacteria; phylum Verrucomicrobiota; class Verrucomicrobiia; order Chthoniobacterales; family SZAS-18; genus JAFAXH01. The sequence continues at coordinate 287,331 of CAVXLY010000002.1, forward strand.
ATCATCGGCGCCGGCCTCAGCGGGCTGGCCGCGGCTGGCGATCTGGTGCGCGCCGGCCGGCAGGTGACGATCCTCGACAAAGGCCGGGGCGTTGGCGGGCGCATGGCGACGCGGCGCTTCGGCGGGGCGGTGTTTGATCACGGCGCGCAATTTCTCACCGCCCGCTCGCCGCGGTTCCGGGACACCGTGGAGGATTGGGTGCGCGCCGGCGTGGTGCGGGAATGGTATCGCAGCGGCGGCTCGGGTGCGGACGGCGCCGGCGACGGGCATCCGCACTGGTGCGGCGTGCCGGCGATGTCGGCCGTGCCAAAGCATCTCGCGACCGGGCTCGACATCCATCTGGCCACGGAAGTCGCGGCGCTGGCGCCGGAGGAGAAGCGGGCGGCGGCTGGAAGGCGACGTTGAAAACGGGCGCGGTGATCCGCAGTCGCGCGCTGGTGCTCACGGCGCCGGTGCCGCAGGCGCTGGCGTTGCTGGCAGCCGGCGGGTGCCCGCTGCCGGCGGACTGGCGGGCGCGGCTGGAGGCGATCGTTTACCGGCGCTGCCTGGCGGTGCTGGCGGTGCTCGACGCGCCGAGTCAGCTCCCGGGTGCGGGCTATTGGCAGCCGACAGACTCCGGCGGACCGATCGTCTGGCTGGGCGACAACCAGCGGAAAGGCGTCTCGCCGGAGCCGGCGGTGACGCTGCACGGGAGCGACGCGTTCAGCCGCGCGCATTGGGAACCCGATCAGCGAATGGCGGCGGGCGCGGAACTCCTGCGCGTGGCGGCGCCGTTGCTCGGGGCCGGGGTGAAGGAATATCAGGTGCACGGCTGGCGCTACAGCAAGCCGGGCGAAAGGGAAGACGCGGACGACGCCTGCGCGGTCGTCCCAGCGAAGACCGGAGCGGCCGGTGCGGAGGCGACACGGCCGGTCATCCTTGCGGGAGACGCGTTTGGCGGCCCCCGGGTGGAGGGCGCGATCACCTCGGGCTGGGCGGCCGCGGCGGCGGTGCTCGGTGCCGCCAGCGGATCGACCGGCGCCTGAGCGCGACAGTAGTGCGACCGTCGCGGGGCGCGCTAGCGTAGCGTCGCGCAGAAAGCGGTGCGTTCACCCAGTCGTCGCCGCCGGGCTGCGCGCTGCGCGACCCGCGACAAAAAAAGCCGCCCGCAGTGCGTTTCGCACCGGCGGGCGGCCGTTCTTGGAATGGACGTGACGGCTTTGCCTTAGCTGCCGACCTTCTTCACGCTGTCGAGGATGGTGGACAATTCCTTGCCGTGCTTGGCTTCGCCTTTTTTGGTGACCCAATAGGTGACCATCATGACCTTGCCTTTGCCGGCATCGGCGAAGGCGAGGATAATGTTGGCGGCGCCCCATTCCTTGCTCTTGCCTTCCCAAGCGAGCGTCTTCCAGCTCATGCCGCCGGCTTCGAACTCGTTGCTCTTCTGGGTGGACTTGTCGATTTCGACTTCCTGATCCTTGACCAGCCAGTCGATGTTTTCGTCGATCAGCGCTTCGATCTTCTTCGCCGAGGTGACTTCGAAAAAGATGGTCGCTTCCTTGTCGGGCGACTCGCAGACGACGCCTTTTTCCGTGTCTTCCGGCTCCCACTTGTCCGGGATGTCCACGGTGACAGCGGGCGAGCCTTTGGGGATTTTGACGATTTCCGCGGAGGCAACGCTGGCCGCCAACAGAGGAAGGGCGAGGCAGAGGGTAATAATGAGGTTTTTCTTCATGGATTGCGTATTGGATTTCGTGATGCGCGGCTCACTGGAGCCGGAAGCATGTTTTGGAGCAGATTCAGGGCCGCCGGCACCGGGGCGGCCGACGAAAACGCCGCGGCGCGCGAGGGACGGCGGGCGCGCGATGATACGCCATCAATCCGCCGCCGGATTCTGACGATCGGGAGCGAGCGCACGTTCCGATCCCCGCCAGGATTCCGGCCTCGCCGAGCCGTCCGGAGACAAGCGGTTCAACGACCGGAGTCTGTGCCGGAATCGGTAGGCAGCCCGGCTTCGTTCCAGGCAGTCCAGCCGCCGCGCAGGGAAAGCACGTTTTTATAGCCCATGCGCTCCAGACTTTCCGCCGCCAGCGCGGAGCGGTAGCCGCCGCCGCACATTAAAATCACGGGTGTGGCGGGGTCGGGAATGGCCTTCTCGACGTCGCGCTCGATGATGCCCCGCGCCAGGTGCGTCGCGCCGGCGGGATGGCCGGCTTCCCATTCGCGGTCTTCGCGCACATCGATGAGCCGGGCATCGCCGCGGCGGGCGCGCTCGGCGGCGTCGTGGGCTTCGATTTCCTGCACGCGCGCTTTGGCGGCTTCGGCAAGCTTCAAAAATCCGGGGCTGTGGTCCATCGGGAAAAGAAGAGAGGAGCAGGGGTCAGGAACTGGGGAGTTGGCGGGGAGGCGGGAAGGTCAGGACGGCGCTGCGGCTTTCGCTACGCATCCGCTCCACATCATCTCATCAGTAGTCGATGATCGGCTTGGCCAGTTTCTGGGCGGCGGCCGATTGCGTGGTCTGGGCGGCGGCGCGGGCGGCGCGTTCGCGCTTATCGCGTTCGTGGATTTCCGCGGCGAGCCGGAGCTGCTCCTCGTCCTTGGCGCTGAGCTTCTTGCCCTTGGCCTTTTTCTCCAGAATCTCCTTTTCGTCGTCGAGAATTTTGGCTTCGGCGAGCAGGCGTTTGCGCAGGGCCTGGGCGGCGCGGAGCTTTTCCTTGTCCACCTTGCCGTCGGGACCGATGGCGCGCTGCTGCATGGCGTTCTGGACCGCCAGTTCGATCTCGTGATCGTCCACGTTCCCGTCGCCGTTGAGGTCCAGCATCCGATCTTCCTGCACCTTGTTGTGCTGCCGGGCGGCGGCGCCGTCGAAGCCCTCACGCTGGGCCTGGACCGGGGCCGGAACCCCGAGGAGAAGGAACCCGGCCAGCAAAGCCGCGGCGGAGGCCGTGAAGCGCACCGGCACGCCGGCAGGACGCTGGCAGCGGGCGGGGCGGGCAGAAGAAACGGTGTGCATAAGGCGGAAAAACCGGGGGGTTGCGACGGAGCCGAAATGGCGCGGCAGGTTAAGAGAATCCCACGCAGGCGGCAACTGATTTCCCCTGTCGCTCCGATTCTATTGGGCACGGCTGGCGGTGGCAGACAGGCCGGACTTCCTTTTTCGCTGCCCGCCTGCTTTTCTATCCTCCCACTCAACTATGGCTACCGATTCCGCCCCCCCTGCCTCCTCCCTGCTGGAAAATATCCCCGCCGGCCTCGGCGACAAGAAGCCAGGCCACCCGGCGCTCGCCACCTGGATCGAAGATTGTAAAACGCTCTGCCAGCCTGACCAAGTGTTCTACTGCGACGGCACGGACGCGGAGAAACAGTATCTCGAAAAAGAAGCCCAGCGCATGGGCATCATCCAGCCGCTGAACCAGGAAAAGCTGCCCGGCTCCTACTACAGCCGCAGCCATCCGCAGGACGTGGCGCGCGTCGAGCATCTCACCTTTATCTGCACGCCGGAAAAGGAAGACGCCGGCCCGACGAACAACTGGGCCGATCCCGGCGAGATGCGCGCGAAGCTGACGGACCTGCTGCGCGGCGCGATGCGCGGGCGCACCATGTATGTCGTGCCCTATCTCATGGGCCCGGCCGGCTCGCCGATCTCACGGTCGGCGTGGAACTCACCGACTCCATCTACGTCGTGCTGAACATGCGCATCATGACCCGCATGGGCCAGGTGGCGCTCGACACTCTGGGCCAGGACGGCAATTTCAACCGCGGCCTGCATTCCACCCTCGACCTGAATCCCGAACGCCGTTACATCTGCCACTTCCCGGAGTCGAACAAGATCATTTCCGTCGGCAGCGGCTACGGCGGCAACGCGCTGCTGGGCAAGAAATGCTTCGCCCTGCGCATCGCCAGCTTCCTCGCGAAAAAGGAGGGCTGGATGGCGGAGCACATGCTGCTCATGGCGGCAGAGTCGCCGGAGGGCAAGAAACACTACGTCGCCGCCGCGTTCCCGAGCGCCTGCGGCAAGACGAACTTCGCGATGCTCATCCCGCCCGATACCTACAAGGGTTGGAAGGTCACGACCATCGGCGACGACATCGCCTGGATGCGGGTCGGCAAGGATGGGCGGCTGTACGCGATCAATCCGGAGGCCGGCTATTTCGGCGTCGCGCCGGGGACGAACTTCAAGTCCAACCCGAACGCGATGAAGTCGATCGAGAAGGACACGATCTTCACCAACGTCGCGCTGACGCCCGACGGCGACGTCTGGTGGGAAGGCAAGGACGGCGCGCCGCCGAAGGAGGCGACCGACTGGCAGGGCCGGCCCTGGACGCCGGAATCGAAGGACAAGGCCGCGCACCCGAACAGCCGCTTCACCGCGCCGGCGAAGAACAACCCGGTGCTCGCCGAAGAAGTGGAATGGCCGCAGGGCGTGCCGATCTCCGCCATCATCTTCGGCGGCCGTCGCAGCGGCGACGTGCCGCTGGTGTATCAGGCGTTCAACTGGGAACACGGCGTCTACCTCGGCGCCACGATGGGCAGCGAGACCACCGCCGCCGCCGCCGGCGCGCAGGGCCAGGTGCGGCGCGATCCCGATGGCGATGCTGCCGTTCTGCGGCTACCACATCGGCGATTATTTCCAGCACTGGCTGGACATGGGCGAGAAGCTCACAAACCCACCGCAGGTCTTCCGCGTGAACTGGTTCCGCAAAGGCGAGGACGGCAAGTTCCTCTGGCCCGGCTTCGGCGAGAACATGCGGGTCGTCGAGTGGATCATCAAACGCTGCGAAGGCCAGGTTCCCGCCAATGACACCGCCATCGGCTACACGCCGCGCCGCGAAGATCTCAACCTCAAAGGGCTCGACGAAATCGGCGACGCCGAGATCGAGGAATTGCTGAAGGTGCCGGACGACGAATGGCGCCAGGCGGCCGAAGGTCAGGCGCCCTTTTTCGAGTCGCTGGCCCCGCGGCTGCCGGAAGAGCTCGAGCGGCAGCGGCAGGATCTCCTGGCGCGGCTGAAATAGGCAGCAAGCATTTGCGGCCGGACGGCTCTGCGAAGGGCCGTCCGGTTTTGTTTTGTAGCGGCGGCTTTGTGAGCCGCTGCGAACCACCGCCAATGCGCCGCGGGCAATCGCCGACCGCGCCGGCCGATCAATGCCCGCCGTGGGCGTTCGCCTCGTCCCTTTGATGGCGCATCTGCTCTTCCATCACGAGCTGGGTCAGCTCCTTGGCGATCGCGTTGAACTCCGGTGAGTTCGTGTCGCGCGGGCGCGGCATGTCGATGGTCACGATCTTCTTGATGGTGCCGGGCCGGTAGGTCATCACGATGATCCGGTCGGCGAGATAAATGCTCTCGTCGATGCCGTGCGTCACGAAGACGATCGTGCGTTTGAAATCCTGCCAGATGCGCAGCAGTTCGTCCTGCAGCGAGCGGCGGGTGAGGGCATCGAGCGCGCCAAACGGCTCGTCCATGAGCAGCGTCGGCGAATCGAGCGCCAGGCAGCGGGCGATGGCCACGCGCTGCTTCATGCCGCCGGAGAGATCTTTCGGGAAACGGTTGCGGAAATCGCCGAGGCCGAGCTTGGCCAGCAGCGCGTCCACCTTCGTCCGGATTTCGGATCGGGAAGCGCCGGCCAGCTCCAGGCCGAAGGCGACGTTGTCCCACACCGTCATCCAGGGAAACAGCGCGTATTCCTGAAACACCATGGCGCGGTCCGGTCCCGGATCAGTGACCTCGTGGCCGTTGGCGATCAGGCGCCCGGCGGTCGGCCGCGAAAAGCCGGCGATGGCGTTGAGCAACGTCGATTTGCCGCACCCGCTCGGCCCGAGGATGCAGACAAATTCGCCGTCGTAAATGTCCACGTTGATGTCGCGCAGCGCATGCACCACGTCGGTGCCGTCGCGCGAGCGAAACGTCTTGTCCACGCCGGAGACTTCGATGCGCGGCGTTTCTTGGCGGGTGCGGTCCAGGGAATCAGTGGGCATGATGGGGAAGGGGGGCTGAATGTCCTCGCGCAAAGGACGCAAAGGCGCAAAGGGGAGGAGAGGCAGAAGAATCTCGCGCAGTGGCGCAAAGGTGGGGAGGGAAGCGGGACGGCAATGGCCTCGCGCAAAGACGCAAAGCCGCAAAGGGGGAGAAGAAGAAATGCGGGGAGAAGAGAAAGCGGGGGAGAGTGGATTTGCAGAAGACTTCGGAACCGCGCAGCGAATACTTTTTCCCCTCCGGTTCCTCTCTCTCTTCTTGCCTTTTCCTTTGCGCCTTTGCGTCCTTTGCGCGAGGCCATTCAGCCCCGCGCATCCACGCCAATCGCGATTCGGGACTCAGTTGTTCGCCCCGGCGTCCGCGCCGCGATGCCAGCGCAGGAGATAGGAATTGAGCCGTTCCATCAACGTATCCAGCCCGAGCCCGAGCAGGCCGATGGACATCATGCCGGCGATGATTTTATCGCTCCAGAAAAACTCCCGCGCCTCGAGGATGCGATACCCGAGGCCGCTGTTCACCGCGATCATCTCCGCGACGATGACGACGATAAACGCCACGCCGATGCCGACGCGCACGCCGGTCAAAATGTAAGGCGTCGCCGCCGGCAGGATCACCCGCCAGAACATCGTGAAACCGCGCGCGCCGAGATTCCGCGCGGCCCGCAGGAAGATGCCGTCCACGTTGCGCACGCCGCTGATCGTGTTGACCAGCACCGGGAAAAACGCGCCGAGCGAAATCAGAAAATACGCCGGCGGATTGCCCAGCCCGAACCAGAGAATGGAAAGCGGGATGTAAGCGATCGGCGGGATCGGGCGCAGCACCTGGAGCAGCGGATTGCAGAACTTGTAAATCGTCTGGCTGGCGCCCATCACCAACCCGAGCGGCAGCGCGAGACCGCCGCCGATGGCAAACCCGATGAGCACGCGCTGCATGCTGGCGAACGCGTCGTGCCAGAGTTCGCCGCTGAAAATCCAGGCCACGTAGGAGCCATCCTTCGCGGCGTTGTGCGGCGCGGTCGGCTTCGCGTATTCGACCCACTTCAAGAACACCTGCGAAGGCGGCGGCAAAATTTGTGGGCTGGGCAGACGGGCAGCGATGGTCGGGTGGTTCTGCATGAAGGCCGATTGCTTCACGCGCGGATCGGCCAGGAACTGCCAGAGCAGCAGCGCGACGATCGGCACCACCAGCGCGTGGCCGAGCTTGGTGAGCGCCGGGTGCCAGGGCATCCCGCCGCCGGCGGCCGGGCGCGGTTCCGCGGCGGCCGCGCGGTCGTCGGGGATGGCTCCCGGCGCACCGATTCCACGGCCTCCCCGGCATCGTCCCCGCTGCGCGACAAGCCAGCGACCGTGATGCCCGCGCCGGGGTTGGTCGTCGCGCTGGCGGCGGCACCCGCGGTTGCCAATGCGCCGACGCCACCGGGGGTGTTGAGGTTTTGGGAAGAATTCATGTCTGGGGAGGAAGGGATGAAGGGGGGACGCCGCGGAAAGCCCGCGACCCGGAGGCGGGCCGCGCTGCCCGGGTGGGAACCTAACGACCAGCATGGGAAAGGGCAAGGCGGATCGGGGCACGGATCATTTTGAACCGTTCGCGCACGCTGCCTGGCCATCCGGCCACGCGATGCGAGTCGGCGGCCGGGCGCGGGCTCCAGGCGCAGGCGCATCCAAAATGGACTCGCCGCCGCGCCGCGCCTACACGTCGAGCGCGGTCGTCGAGCTTTGGTCCCAATAGGTCACCGCCCCGTCGATCGACTTCACGAAACGCACGGCGCCATCCTGGCTGACGACCACCGCGATCGCGTCCGGAATCGCGTGGCAAAGCCGGTAGGTCGAGCGATGCCGGGTGCCGACGCTCTCGGTCGATTCCTCCTGGTAGCGGCTGCCTTCGAGATCCTGGGATTCGCGCACGATCGGCACGTTTTGCAGCGCGCCGGAAATCTCCCCGCCAAACCCGAGCAGCTCGAAACGCTTCGTCAGCACGACCGCGCCATCCACCTCCGCGCAACCGGCGATGAGATACGCCATCTCGTAGATCGCTTCGTCCAGCGAGGCGAGTTTCTCGTCGCTGCTGGCCGTGTATTCCTGCCAGCCCACGACCGCCTCGGGATCGCCGCTGCCGTGGATCTCGGCCAGCCGCCGGGCGATGCGCAGAAGGAGTGTGCGGAATCGCTGCCGCGGCTCGCCGGGCGCGAACTTGTATTTCAGGTCAATGAACCCGTTGACCCCGCAGCATTCGCGTTCCATTTCCGGCGGGAGAATGAGGATGGTCGCGCCATGCTCGGCGCTGCGCAATGCGGAGATCAGCCGCTTGATGAGATACTGTGCGACGTTGCGGATGACCGTGTCGTCGAGCTGCGCCCAGGGCGTCTTCGATTTCGTCCGCTGCGCGACGTGCACCGCCAGGATTTCGCCGCGCACATCGGCAAACGCCGCCGCCAGCCAGCGCGCTTCGAAAACATTCAGCGACGGCCCGGAAATCTGACCGCCTTCCAGCCGCGCCACGACCCGCGAGCCGAAGCCCACCACCAGCCGGCCCGGCGCCGTCACGCCGACCATCAGCGCCGGCGGGAGGTTCTGCGCGCGGCCGCGGCCGCCGTAGAAATTTTGCAGCCAGCGCAGGCCGGAATGAATGATCCCCCAGATCCGCAGCCCGCCGTCCTCGCTCCAGCTAACCCCGATCAGGGACCGGTAGAAATCGGCTGCCGGCGTGAGGCGCCGCAGCTCCAGCGGATTCAACGGCCGGGTTTGCAAAAGCGGCAGGCAATGGAGGCCGTCGGGCGGGCCTTGCTCACAGGGAAAATGGCCGGCCTCGGCGAGGATGAGCCGGAAGGTCACCGGCCGCTGTTCCTCGCGCAACAGACTGGCCTGGAAGCAGACGGCCAGCAGCTCGGCGAGCGCCTCGCGCGGCGGCGGCTCGCCGTGCCAGGAGGCGGCGATGTCGTTGCATTCTTCAAACGGCTGACCCGTCGCGGCTGCCTGGGCGGCGGCCTCTTCGTGGATCAGGTGCCAGCGGCCGCGGATGATGCTGGCGAGGTCGCGGGTGTAGGAAGCGTCCGACATGTTCGCTCGTTGTTCTTTCTGGAATGCCTGGCGCTACGTTAACGCATCGGTGCCATCCATGCACGACTTCAACGGCCTCGCGCAAAGGCGCCAAGCCGCAAAGGAGGGAGAAAGGAAAGCAGCTGGGGGAAACGCGAGGCGGGCGCGGCGTTGCTCCAATCATTCCTCTGCCCTTTGCGGCTTTGCGCCTTTGCGCGAGGTCATTCCCGCCGTCTTCACGCCTCACGCCGGCGCGTCGTTTTCATCCAGGCGCCCGAAGCGTCGCAGCTCCGGCCAGACCAGCGCGATGACGATCGCCACCACGATCGTGCCGATCCCGCCGCTCACCACCGCCACCACGGGCCCGAACAAACTGGCCACAAAGCCGCTCTCGAATCCGCCGAGTTCGTTCGACGCGCTGATGAACAGACTGTTCACCGCATTCACCCGGCCGCGCATCGCGTCCGGCGTCAGCAACGGCACCAGGGTATGACGCACCACGACGCTGATGTTATCCAGCGCGCCGCAGGCAAACAGCGTAAGCCACGAGAGCACGATCCATTGGGACAACCCGAAGGCGATCGTCGCCACGCCGAAACCGGCCGCCGCGCCGAGCATCGCGCGCCCGGCGCGGGCCAGCGGCGGCCGGTGCGCGAGAAAAATTGCCATGGAAACCGACCCGACCGGCAGCGCCGCCTGGAGCAGGCCGAGACCGTCCGGGCCGACGTGGAGAATGTCCTTCGCATACACCGGCAGCAAGGCCGTCGCCCCGCCGAGCAGCACGGCAAAAAGATCGAGCGTGATCGCTCCGAGAATCACCGGGGTGCGCCAGACAAACATCAATCCCGCGAACAAGCTTTGTAGCGTCATCCGTCGGTCCACCGGCCCGGCCGGCGCAACGCGACCACCGCCTCCCGGGATGCCGGCGTCATCCGGCGGCAGCAGCCGCACCGGCAGCAGCAGCGCCGCGCAGGCAAACGCCGTGATGGCATGGAGCGTGTAAACGACCACGGCTTTCCCGGTCCACGCGATCAGCAGCCCGCCGAGCGCCGGACCGGCCGCGGCGGAAAGTTGAAACATCCCGCTGTTCCAGGCCACGGCTCTCGCCATCATGGCGCGCGGCACCAGGCGCGGCAGCAGCGCGCTGGTCGCCGGCCACGAAAACGCCCGAAACGCGCCCATTCCCGCGAGCAGCAGATAGGCGAAGACCACCGGCGCATGCCGCCACGAGGTCAGCGCCAGCCCGGCTCCAGCCGCGCCGATGCCGATCTGCGTGATGATGATAATGATCCGCCGGTCGCGGACATCCACGGTGTGCCCGGCCGGCAGCGCGAGCAGGAGCATCGGCACGATCTGGGCGAGGCCGACGAGTCCGAGCGCGAGCGCGGAGCCGGTGCGTTCGTAGAGTTCCCAGCCCACCGCCACACCGAGCATCTGCTGGCCGAGATTTGCCGCGAAACGGCCCGCGAGAAACAACCGGAAATCGCGCAGCCCGAGCACCGCATAGCGCCCCTGGTCTGGGGCAGGTTTGGGCTTGGCTGCTTCCTCCATGGAGCCGGGAGGTTCGCACGGCCCGGCGCGATGGCAACGCCGTCTCAATTTTCAAGGCGTCGTCACCGCGCTGGCATCCACCGGCACCTCGCGACCGGCGACGCGCGCGCGGCCGATCACCCGGGCGTCGGACGATCCGGCCCGGCTCCTCGTCACCGTCCGCGGTTGCCGCGCTGCGGGACTGGCCGCTCCGGCTCTGGGCGGCCGGGCGGGATGCCTGCCGGGAAGCGGTCTCCCGGGTCTGCGAATCCGGGCCGGCGTCCGCCGCCGGAGTTCTCCTCGGCGGGATAATACGTGCCTTCAAAAACGACCGGCGCGCGCAGGCTCACATTGGCCCCGCTGGCGCGAAATGAAAACGCCGCGCCCGGTCCACTGCCGCCGTCACTCGGCATCCGCCGCACCCGCACCTCGCTGCCGGTTGGTCGTGGCGGGTTCTTCGGTCTTCTTCGCCTTGGATGGCGCGGCCGCGACCCGCGGTGCTTGCGCAGATGGTGCCGGGGCCGTCATCGCCGGTGGCGCGGCGGCAACCGGCGGGGGCGAGGCGGAACCACCGCCCGCGCGCTGGCTGCGCGCCCCGCCACGGCTCGGCGGATTTGTCGCAACGAGCGGCCGGATTTCGCCGGTGTAAACCGACCCATCGGCGTCCACGATGCGCACGCGGTCGCCGGATTGTTCGAGCTGAAAGTTTGTCAACACACCCTCAGGCGTTCCGGGAGCCGCGCGCACCGCCGCCCGGCGCGAGGCGATCGCACCGCGGGTCTGCGGTTCCGGTCCCGCCGCGTCGTTTTCCTGACGGACAAACGATTGCCGGAGCCCGCGGCTCGCCGGTATCGCCGCCGCGGTGCGACCCGGGCTCTGAGCGCTGGCGCTGCTGCCAGAGCTGTCGTTGCTCGCCAGAGCGCCGGTGCTTTCACTTTCCCGACTGCGCTCCGGCGGAGGCGCGGCAGCCGGCGGTGCCACGGCAGCCAAGCCGTCGGAACGCGCCGGCGGTGACGCGGACGGGCTGGCATCCGCCAGTGTGAAGGGCTTTATCTCGACCGGACCCGGCGCGACGGCGACAGCGCGGTGGTGGTGGCGTGCGGCGCCCCCATCATCCGGCGCTCGCCCGGCGCGGTCGCGACGCGGTTTTGCATCGTGTTCTGTTCCGGTTGGCCCCGGCGCCAGAAAAGCGGCGTGACGACGAGCGCCACCAGAGCCGCGGCCACGAGCGCCAGCCGCGGCCAGAACCACGCGAGAAACCAGGCCTGCCCGGGTTTGCGCAAGAATCGGCGCCGACGCGCGGAGGCATCATCCGCCGCGTCGTCATCGTCCCGATCCGCGACCGGCACCGCCTCCTCCGCCAGCGCCGCCCGGCCCGAGACTTCCTCCTGCAGCCGCGCGCGCATCGCCGCCGGCATCCGCGCGGCGGGCTCGGCGTCAAACTCCGCCCGACGCCGTTGCGCGGAGGCGCGCAGGCGCTCCTCGATGTCCGACGAAGCGGACGGCGGCAGTGGCTCTGGCTGGGGATCTGGCATTGAAGAAAAATGGGATTCGGAAACCGCGGGAATCAGGTCCGACGCGAACCGGGCTCCTCGCTGCCGGCGGCGGAGACCGCGACGTGCCACGGCATCGCGCGACGGGCGAGCGAGCCGAGCCGGTCGAGGCACTTGCTCAGGCGCGAGCTGACGGTCTTGATGTTTAGACGCAAAGCGGCGCTGATTTCCTCGTAGGAAAGGTCGCCGTAATACCGCAGCTCGATGATTTCCCGACACGGGTCGCCGAGGTCATCGAGACAAGCGCGGAGCATTGTCGCCTCCTCGGCACGGAGCAGCGCGAGGTCCGGCCCTGGCCGGTCGCAGGCAGGATCGATCTCCGGCGGATACTGGCCGTTGCCGATGTGCGAAGCGGTCGCGGAAGTCGCGGAGCCGAGCGGGAAATGCTCCGCGCCGGCGCCGCGTTTGAGCGCGCGGTTTTTCTGCCGGAAATCGAGCGCCTTGTTCGCGGCGATGCGCAGCAGCCAGGTTTGAAATGCGCTGCGGCCGTCGAAATCCCCCAGATGCCGGATCACGGCGAGAAACGCCTCCTGGCAGATTTCCTCCGTGTCCTCGCGGGTGAACCCGGCCGAAAGCTGGAAGACAAAACGCGAGGCGACGGGATAAAACCGGTCGAACAATTCGTCCCAGGCGCGGGCGTCGCTTCCGACCCGGCAACGGGCCAGCAGGTCGGCGACTTCGGCTTCGTCGTTTGGAGACGGCATGACGGACGGCGGAATGCGCGCGGGCGGTCTCGGGGAAACGTCGCGCAGCACGGCAGGTTCGCAGAGATTTCCCGCGCAGACAACCGTCTCCGACGACCGCCGCACAGGCGGAAACGAGCGCGCCAAAAATATATTTCCGCGCGGGCCGGGAGCATCGCCGCGCAGGCGGCGTCTAACCGCACATGATTCGCCGACTTCTGCTCGCGGTGTTGTTTCTCGTTTGGCTTCTCCTGACGGTCGGCGCGAGCGCCGCCGGATTTTTCATCGTCAACGAGGTTGCGCCGCCGTTGCCATCGGCCACGCCGGTGCCGCATTTCTATCATCACCATCACCTTCCCCCGCCCCGCGTCCGTTCGCGCCGCTGGAGATTAGCAGTCATCGGGTCAGCGCCGAGATCGAAGGCCAGATCGCGCGGACCACGGTCGAGCAAGAATTTATCAATCCAAACGCGCGTCCGGTTGAAGGCGCCTATTTCTTCCCGGTGCCGAAAGGCGCGGCGATTCAGAAGTTCACCATGGAGATCGGCGGCAAGCCGGTGGAAGCCGAACTTCTGGCGGCCGACAAGGCGCGCGCAATTTATGAGGACATCGTGCGGCGACAGAAGGATCCGGCGCTGCTGGAATACGCGGGGCGCGACGTGTTTCGGGTGCGGGTCTTCCCGATCGAAGCCGGCGGGCGCAAGACGATCCGCATCACCTATTCGGAACTGCTGCGAGCTGACAACGGGCTTCTCACTTACGCCTGCCCGCTGGCGACTAAGCATTTTTCCGCGAAACCGATTCCGAGCGTCAGCGTGAAGGTGACGTTGAAAGCCGACGCGCCGCTGGGGACGATTTATTCTCCGAGTCATCCGGTGGAAATCCGGCGCGAAAACGGCAGCGGCGGCAGCGGCGACGCCCGGCGCGCGACGGTCGGCTGGGAAGCGAAGGACGCGCGGCCCGACACGGACTTCCAACTCGTCTTCGCGCCGGACAAAGCGGACATCGGCCTGCGGCTGCTGACTTATCGCGACCCCGACGCCGCGGGGCGCGGGACGGCGGAGGAACAGGGCTGGATTCCTGCTGCTCGCCGCGCCGTCGCCGGAAGTCGAGGCGAACCGGAAGCCGGCACCGAAGGACGTCGTCTTCGTCCTGGACACGAGTGGGTCAATGGCGGGTGCGAAGCTGGCGCAGGCGAAAAAAGCGGTCGCGTATTGCGTCGAGAGTTTGAACCCGGAGGATCGCTTCGAGATCGTCCGCTTTTCCACGGAAGCCGAGGGGCTTTTCGGCCGCCTGACCGGAGCCGGCGCGGAGGATCGGCGACGCGCGACGGCATTCATCAAAGACCTCCAGGCCGCCGGGGGCACGGCCATCGCGGACGCCTTGGGCGCGGCGATGAAGCTGCGGCCCGCGGCGACCAGCGGCGGCGGCGAGCAGCGGCCGTTTGTGGTCGTGTTTCTCACCGACGGCCAGCCGACGGTCGGGCCAACGCGGGACGACGCGATCCTCAGCGTGGTGCGCTCCGGCTCCGGCGGCGGGAACGGGCGCGTTTTTTCCTTCGGCATCGGCAACGACGTGAACACGCATCTGCTCGATCAACTCGCGGAAACCACGCGGGCCTTCAGCCAATACGTGCTGCCCGAGGAGGACATCGAAGTGAAGGTGAGCCATTTCTTCGGGCGCATCCGCGAGCCGGCGCTGACGGGCTTGAAACTCGAAGTCGGCGAGGGCGTGCGGGTGAGCCAGGTGCTGCCGGGCGAGCTGCCTGATCTATTCAAGGGTGACCAGCTCGTCGCCGTCGGCCGGTATCGCGGCGCCGGGGAAGCCGAGGTGCGGCTCACCGGTCAGGCGGCGGGACGCGAGCAGCGGTTTGCGTTTCGCGCGAAGTTCGGCAGCGCGGACGAGCGCAGCGCGGAAACGTCGCGCGAGTTCATCCCGCGGCTTTGGGCGACGCGGCGGGTCGGGTTTTTGCTCGACGAAATCCGGTTGCGCGGAGCCAGCGCGGAAGTGCGGGACGAGGTCGTCACGCTGGCGCGGCGGTTTGGCATCGTGACGCCTTACACCGCGTTGCTGATCCTCGAAGACGAAGAGAAGCGGAACGTGCCGGCGCCGCTGCGCTCGCTCTCGCAACTCGACGGGGACCGGGCCGCGCGGGACAGCGCCGCTTCGGCCTTCGCCGATTTCAAGGCGAGCAAAGCCGGCGAGGGCGCGGTCGCGAACGCGCAAAGCCAGGGTTCCCTGAAACGGGCGGAGCAGCCCAGCGCCTCCATCGCCTACGGCAACCAGCGCGCACTCGACGCCGCCGCTGCCGCCCCGAGCTCGCGCGGCGGGCGTGGCGGCAGCCCGCCCGCGGATCGCGAAGCCCGGACGCGGCTGGCCGGATACACCGATGGGTCGGTAACGCGCTTTGTCGGGGGACGCGCCTTTTATCAAAACGGCCGGCAATGGGTGGACGGCACCCTGGCCACCCGCAATGCCATCCCGGACCCCGGCCGCCGCGATGCCGGGGAGGCGCCGCCGCCGGTGCGCGTGCAGTTCGGCACGCCGGATTATTTCGAGTTGCTGCACCGCCATCCCGAAGCCGCGCCCTGGCTGGCGCTCGGCCAGAACGTCCTGCTCGCCCTCGGCGGCACGGCTTACGAAATCCACGACTAACCGTCCGTTCATTCCCACAAAACCCAACCTCACGCCAAACCATGAAATCACTCCTCCGGCCGCTGCTTTCCCTGGCAGCCGCCCTCGCCCTCGGCACCGTCGCGCTGGCGACCGATAAAGTCGCTCCGGACCCAACGCCCGAGCCGGCGTCGCTGACACACCTCGGCGCCCGCAAAACCGCGCATCGAAGTCTGCTTCGTGCTCGACACCACCGGCTCGATGGGCGGGCTCATCGAAGGCGCGAAACAAAAAATCTGGGCCATCGCCAACGAAGTCGCCAGCGCGAAGCCGTCGCCCGACGTCCGCATCGGCCTCGTCGCCTACCGGGATCGCGGCGACGAATACGTCGTGCGCTCGTGGCCGTTGAGCGACGACATCGACGCGATCTACGCGCACCTGCGCGAGCTCCAGGCCGACGGTGGCGGCGACACGCCGGAGTCGGTGAACGAAGCGCTCGCCGAAGCCGTCAGCAAAATGTCCTGGAGCCAGGACAAGCGCGTGCTGAAGCTCGTCTTTCTCGTCGGCGACGCACCGCCGCACATGGACTACGCGGACGGGCCGAAATATCCGGACGTCTGCCGCGACGCCGTCACCCGCGACCTGATCATCAACGCGGTGCAATGCGGCAGCTCGGACGAAACGATGCGCGTCTGGCAGGAAATCGCGCGGCTGGGCGAGGGGACCTTTGCCGCCATCCCGCAGAGCGGCGGCGTGACGGTGATCGCCGCGCCGCAGGACAAGCGCCTGGCGGAACTCAACCGCGAAATCGGCGCGACGCTCATCCCCTACGGCAGCGCCCAGGTGCGGAGCGAGGTGCACGCAAAGCAATCCGCCGCCGTCGCGTCGGCGCCCGCGGCCATCGCGGACCGGCTCAGCTACAACGCCAAGACCGGTCGCACCGTCCAGGGCAGCGGTGAGCTGCTCGACGCCCTGGCGTCCGGCCGCGCGGATCTGAAAACGCTGAAAAAGGACGACCTGCCGCCCGATCTCCAAAAGCTGGACGACGCGGAATTGAAAAAGGAAATCGCCCGCCGCCGCGATCAGCGCGCCCGGTTGCAAAGCGAGATCGCGAGCCTGAGCCGGGAGCGCGAGTCGTTTCTCCGCGAGGAAACGAAGCGCCTCGCACAACGGAGCGGCGGCGGGCGCGATGCCTTTGACGCCACGGTGTCCGCCACGCTGCGCAAGGCCGCGGCGCGCAAGGGCATCCGCTACGAGTGAGGATCGGGGGGGAGAAACGCGCGCCGCGGCGGGGTCAGGGTCCGCCGCGGCAAAGTGCTTGCCACTCTCGGCGCCGGGCGGGCAACATCCGCCCCACACCATGCGCCCTTCTTTGCTCCTTTCCCTCCTGCGGCCTGCTGCCGCCGCGGCTGCGCTCTTCTGCGTCGCGCCCGTCCTCCAGGCCAAAACCATCGTTCATTGCGGCACGCTGATCGATGGCATCAGCGACACGCCGCGCCGCGAAGTCTCCGTGCTCGTGGACAAAGGCCGGATCGTGGACGTCGTGCCCGGTTACGCGACTCCGGAAGCCGGCGACACCGTCGTGGATCGGCGCAACGCCACCGTGCTGCCGGGACTCATGGACATGCACACGCACCTGAGCTTTGAATCCTCGCCGACGATTTATTCCGACCAGCTTTTCTGGAATCCGGCCGACTACACGCTGCGCGCCACCGTCTATGCGAAACGCACGCTGGACGCCGGCTTCACTACGGTGCGCGACCTCGGCGACGCCCACGGGATCACCGTCGCTCTGCGCAATGCGATCAACAAAAACATCCTGCCGGGACCCCGCATTTTCACGTCCGGCAAATCGATCGCCACGACCGGCGGCCACGCGGACCCGACGAACGGCTGGGCCAAGCAATTCCAGGGCGATCCCGGCCCGGCCGAGGGCGTCATGAACGGCGCCGATGACGCGCGCAAAGCCGTGCGGCAGCGTTACAAGGACGGCTCGGATCTGATCAAGATCACGATCACCGGCGGCGTGCTCAGCCTGGCCGTGAACGGACAGAATCCGCAGTTCACCGAGGACGAGGTGAAAGCCGTCGTGGAAACCGCGAAGGACTACGGCTTCACGGTCGCGGTGCACGCGCACGGCGCCGAAGGGATGAAGCGGGCCGATCCGCGCCGGCGTGGATTCCATCGAGCACGGCACCTACATGGACGACGAAGCCATGGCGCTGATGAAGCAGCACGGCACCTGGTATGTGCCGACGATCATCGCCGGCCGCTACGTGGGCGACAAGGCGAAGGAGCCCGGCTATTACCCGGAGATCGTGCGGCCAAAGGCGCTGGCGGTCGGCGGCATCATCCAGGGGACGTTCGGGAAGGCTTACAAAACCGGCGTGAAGATCGCCTTCGGCACCGATGCCGGCGTGTATCCGCACGGGGAAAACGCGCAAGAGTTCGTTTACATGGTCGAAGCCGGGATGCCGCCGATGCGGGCCATCCAGGCGGCGACGATCCAGGCGGCGCGGCTGTTGAAGAAAGAGGCGGAACTCGGGAGCGTCGAGAAGGGCAAGGCGGCCGACCTCATCGCGGTGAAGGGCGATCCGCTGGCGGACATCGCGGCGCTCAAGCAGGTTGATTTCGTGATGAAAGCGGGGACGGTTTACAAACAGTAGGGCCCGTCCCCCAGCCGGTTCCACGCTGATCCCACCCCGCATGTTCAGATCATCCCAGAGTCCCGCAGAATGAATTCTCCCGCCACGCCGTTGCGTGAAAGTGTCTCCTCCCCGCCTTCTCCGACCGTCGCTCGCGCGACCGAACATTCTGACCTGACCGACCGCTCCGGCGGCGGCGTCCCGCCGGCGGCCGTATCCTCCAGCCGGGTGCCGGCCGGGAAAAAACTGGCGGGTGCGCTCCTGCTCCTCCTCGCGCTGCTCCCGCCGGTGGCGGTCGGGCTGGCGATCTATTACTACGGCGTCAACATCCCGTCGCTGGACGAGTGGCAGCTGGCGCATTTCTTCGAAAAGCTGGGGCGCGGCACCCTGCGGGTTTCGGATCTTTTCGCGCTGCAGAACGAGTATCGGCAGTTCTTCCCGAACGTCTTCATCGTGTTCGTCGGCTGGGTCACGCACTGGGACACCCGCGTGGACATGGCGGCGAGCCTGGTGCTCGTCTGCTTTGTCGCCTGGGGACTCTGGAAGCTGGGCCGGCGGACGCTGCCGGGCGCGTCGCGGCACTGGCTGCTGAACCCGACGACGCTCCTCGCGGCGAGCCTCCTGCTCTTTCCGCTCACCCAGTGGGAAAACTGGCTCATGGGCGAGCAGGTCGTCTATTTCGTGCCGGCCGCCTGCCTCGTGGGCGCGCTGCTCGCGACCTCCTCGCGGCTGAGCCTCGGGGCCAAGGTGCTGGTCTGCATCCTGATGAGCACACTCTCGACGTTCTCCTCGCCGAACGGCCTGCTCTTCTGGCTGCTGCTGTGGCCGCGCCAATCGCTTGTTTCTGACGGATCGCCGGGTGTCGTGGCGGTGGCTCGCCGCCTGGGTCGCCGTCGCGGCCGCCGAGGCGTTTTTGTTTCTCTACGATTACCGCAGTCCCCCGCGCCATCCCAGCGTGTTGACGGCGCTGCAGCACCCGATCGACGCGACGACGTATGTGCTCGGATTTCTCGGGTCGCCGCTCGTGCCGATCGCGCCGTCATTCCGCGTGGCGCTGCCGGTCGGCGTCATTCTCGGCGTGCTGATCTTGCTGGCATTTGCGCTGGCGCACCTTTTCGTTTTCCGCGCCGGAGCGCGTCGCCAGGCGTTGCTGCGGCTGGCCGCGCCGTGGCTCACGCTGGGTTGGTATTCCATCCTGACGGCCGGGATGGTGATGGTCGGCCGCGTGGGCTTCGGGACGAATCTCTCGCTCTCCTCGCGCTACCTGGCGTTTTCGCTTTATCTCGTGGTGGCGCTGCTGTGGCTGGGATTGATTTATTTCCAGTATCGCGCGCGCCAGCTCCAGCCCGACCGCGCCGACGGCGTGGTGGCGGACGAGGCCAGCCGACCGGCGAAGACCTGGGCGATTTCGCTGACGGCCGCCCTGGTCGGGGTGACGATCGCGACGCTGGGATTCTCGCTTTGGGAAATGGAGGCGAAACGCCGCGGTCTGCTTTACGACAAAGCTTCCATCCTGCTGATCGACCACCTTTCGCCGCGGGTGATCACGGAGCTTTCCAACCGCTGGGCGATCCGCAACGTGTCCCAGACCATCAACGACATGAACCGGCTCGACCTGCTGCGTCCTTCGCTGATCAAGGATCGTGACATCCTGTCCGCGGCGCCCCAGGGCCGGATCCCGGTGCCGAACCATGGCTCGATCGATAAAATGGAAACCGCCCCCAATGGCGACGTGCTGGTGCGCGGCTGGGCGGCGCTGCCGGAGCGCGGTCTGCCGGCCGATGCGGTGGCGCTGACGTATCGCGACAGCGCCGGCCGCTTTCTTGTTTTCGAAGTTTTCCGCGTCGGCCTCACGCGGCCTGACATCGTGGAAAAACTCGGCAGCCGGAGCTTCTTCCGCTCAGGCTGGAGCGGCACGATCAAGCTGACGCCGGAGATGCCGCAGTCGATCCTCTTCGACGCCTGGGCGATCGATTCCCGCAGCCGGAAAGCGTATCGCGTTTCGACGTCGGCGCGGTATGTCCGGCCCGGCAGTGAAACGGCGCCGCGGTGATCGCGTGCGCCCGCGCCGGGAGCCGGTCGGAATGCAGCCGCCCGTCCGGTGTTTAACGGGCGGTTCCGGCGTGCGGAACCTCTTCGCGGCCGCTTGGCAGCCGCGGCGCGAGCAGGGTGCCGTAGACCCCGCGCGTCGGGCCGAGGTATTGGTTGATAAAATCAAACCCCGGCTTGTGGTAAAGCGTGAGCTGCAGCTCGAACAAAGTCGGCACTGGCCGGCTGACGCGGGGCACGTCGCGCAGGGAGCGATTGGCCACGGCGCGCACCCAGTGCCGGCGGTATTCGAGAAACGTGTTGCCGGCGCCGAGCAGGAGCAGCACCGCCGCAACGCCCAGCGCCCAGCGGCGGCCGGCGCGCGGGCGACGATGCTCCGCGGGATCCGGTGAGTCGAACGCCTCCGCGAATTTCCGCGCCAGCAGCGCCTGCAATACAAACAGTGCCGGCACACCGCCGCGCATCACCAGGTCGTTTGCGTAGCCGTAGCGAAACCACGGGAGCAGCAGCAGCGTCGCGGTCGCGCCGAGCAGCAGCGTTCGCCGCGCCCGCCGCGCCGGGTCAGCACCCAGAGCGCCGCGCTGAAGCCGGCAAATTCCAGCGCGATGAACCAAAGGTAGAGCACCGGCCTGGAAACGTGGCCCTCCGTCAGCAGCGGCGTCGTCGATTCGCCCGGGGGCAGCGCCCCGTATTCCGGCGGCAGCCCATACGGCTCCAGGCGCGCGGCGAAGTAAACCACCAGCGCCAGCAGCGCCAGGGCGCCGGCAACATTCGGCAGACTGGCCAGGTCGCGCCAGAACCGGCGCTGCCCGCCGCCGCCGCGCTGCCGCCAGGAAACCCACAGCGTCGCCAGGAGGATCGGTGCCAGGCCGACGGCGGCAAACGGCGTCCAGAGCGGGACCAGCGCGGACAGGAAAATCCACGTTTTCGTCAACCCGGCATCCTCGCCATCCGGCCGCCGCCAGAAGGCGTCCACGACCAGCGCCGCCGGCAGCCAGCCGCCGAGCGCGTGTTGCGGCGCCCAGAAAAACGCGGCCGCGTTGGAAGCGTATTGCGCGAATTGCGCCCACCACTCGATGTCGTTCCAGTCGCCGAAATCCAGCGGCAGCCGGAGGAACGCGTTCACGCTCCCTTTGCCGAGCACGTCGAGCCCGGAGAAAAGAAAAAAAATCAGTGCCGCCAGCCCGACCCGGCCGCGGGCAAACACGACGAGCCAGCTGCCGGCGAGCAGCGTGCCGAGCAGCGTCCAGAGCGTCAGCGCGGCCTGCGCCACTTCCCAGTTTTGGGTTAGGGCTCCGACAGCCGCCGCCGGCAGATACCAGGCGACGTAATAGATCAAAAACAACGGTTCGCTGCCATTGCCTCCCGGTCGATAAATCACCGGCCAGGGGTGCGTGCAAAGATCGCGCAGGACGGCATCGTGCTTGAACCAATCCGGATCGCCGGAACCCCAGCCGCCGATCCCGGAAAGGCCGTGCAATGCCAGCGCCGGCAGCAGGAGAAACAGCGCCAGGGAAGGCCAGCGAAACCACGACTTCTTCCCCCGCCGTCTCCCGTTCCGCCCGCGTCTGCCAAGTCCGGCAAACCCGCACGAAACTCCCGGCGAAAACGGCGCCGAGCCCCAGGGCGAACGGCCACCAGAGCCAGCCAAAAAACCAAAGCTCCAGCGGCAGCGCGAGGTAGAGCAGCGTGGCGACACGCAACCGCTGGGAAAAGGCAGGAAGAGTCACGGCGAAAAACGGCGCGGTCCTGGCGCGGCCGCGGGGCAGGCAGCCAGGATGGAAACGTCACAGACTGCGGCTCCCGGCGCACTCGCGGCCTGCATTTTTTTCCGCACTCCGATCCCCCGGCCCGGCGGCACGATGCCGGCGCCTTTATTTCAACTCCGTCGCCCGCCAGAGATACCACGCCGCCGCGCTGCGCCACGGCCGCCAGCGTTCGCCGAAAGCCAGCACTTCCCGCGGCGCCGGCATCTCCTTTTTGCGGTAAACAATCTGGAAACCTTTGCGCACACCGAAGTCCGTGGCCGGCAGCACGTCCGGCCGGCCGAGGTGAAACATGAGCAGGATCTCCACGGTCCACCGGCCGATGCCGCGCAACGCGGTGAGCTGCGCGATGATCGCTTCGTCGTCCATGGTGGCGATGACCTCGGACGTCGGCACGCCGCCGTTGAGCGTCGCTTCCGCGAGACCGCGGATGGCGCGCAGCTTGGATCCCGAAAGTCCGGCGGCGCGCAACGGTTCATCGGCCGTGGTCAGCAGCGCCTGCGGATCGGGAAAACCGGCTTCGTCCTCGACGTTGAATCCGTAGAGCGCTTTCACCCGGCCGAGAATCGCGGCGGCCGCCTTGCCGTGGAGCTGCTGGTAGATCACCGAGCGGCAGAGCGCAGCAAACGGCGACGTCTGCATCAGCCCCGGCGCGCGTCCGGGCGGGAGCAACGCGAGTCCCAGCGGCCCGACGCGTTCGATGACCCGTCCGAGGCGTTTGTCCACGCGCTGAAGATGGGCGGGAGCCGCGCTCAGGTCGGGTGGGAGAGTGCTGCTGAGCATGAGTGGGGAAGACGACGCGGGTGCGCGACAGCATGCGACCGAGTCCCGGTGCGTTGCTCGGCGAAACTTAAGAAATCCGGCCCGTCACCTCGGCACCGGAACCGCCTGCCATGTTCGACACGGCTTGCACCGCCGCCTCGGCGCCATCCTCCGCATCGTGGCGGGAAGCCGCGGCACTCCGTCGCGGCACCGGCGCCCGGAGCCCGGCCGGTTGCGCCGCGAGGGGCAGGCGCGCGCGAAACCAGAGAACCGCTTCGGCGACACTCTCGCGCAACGGCCGCTGCGGCTGCCAGCCGAGTTCCCAGCGGGCTTTGTCGCATTCGAAAAACTGGACGCAACGCGCCTTCAACGCCGTCTCCAGACAGACGCGCACGTCGCTCCCGGCCGCACGCGGAAAGCCGAGTCGCCCGCCCGCTTCGCCCACCAGCCCGGCCAGGGCGATCACGGCCCAGGGCAACCGCAAACGCGGCGCCGGCCGGTTGGTGACATCGGCGAGCAGGGCAAAAAATTCGTCGAGCCAGAGATTCTCGTGGCCGAGCAGGTAGCGCTCGCCGTCGCGGCCATGCCGGGCGGTTGCGATGAGTCCGGCCGCGAGATCGCCGACGCCGATGAAATTCAAACCGGTGCGCGCGGAAAACGGAAAGCGGCCGGCGATAAAGTCGAGCACCATGCGCCCGGTCGGCGTCGGGGACTCGTCGCCCGCGCCGATCGGGCAGGGTGGGCAGGCGATCGCCAGCGGCAGGCCGCGGCTGGCCCAGTCGAGCGCGCGGCGTTCCGCCTCCCACTTGCTTGCTTTGTAAGGCGAGAATCGCGGGGGGCGACGCGGGAAATCGCGCTCCGTGATGCCCTGCCGACTGCCGCAGAGCACGCCCGCGGAGGAGACGTGGACCACTTTGCCCACGCGCGCCTTCCACGCGGCGGCGAAGACGTTTTCGGCGCCTTCCACGTTTGCCTGCCACATCGTCCGGGCGTGGCGCGGGCCGAATTTATAAACCCCGCCGGCGTGATAAATCGTCTCGACACCCGCGCAGGCGCAGCCCACATTTTCCGGCCGGAGCAGGTCGCCTTCGCAGATCTCCACGGCATCGCCGAAAAGGCGCTCCGCTTTTTCTCGGGAACGCGCCAGCACCCGCACCCGCGCCCCGCCGGCCACCAGGGCGCGCACGAGATGCCGGCCGATGAATCCACACCCGCCCGTGACCAAAATTTCTTGCCCCTCTTTGACCATCGTCATCGCGCCGGCAATCTACTCGCGCTTCCTTTGCTGAACGAAGTTTTTTTCATCGCCGACGACTTCGGCCTGTCGCCGGAAATCAACGCCGCCATCATCCACGCCCATCTGCACGGCGTGCTCGACGGCGCGTCGCTCATGGTCGGCCAGCCAGGCACCGCCGACGCCGTGCGGCTCGCCCGCGAGCACCCCACGCTGCTGGTCGGCTGGCACCTGCATTTGAACGATTCGCGGCCGGTCACGGTGCCGAGCTGGCCCTGGGGCCGCAGCACCGCCGCGGCCCGCTGGCGGATCAGCCTGACCGGCAAGGGGCGCACGCTCATGCGCGCAGAAGTGGAGACGCAGTGGCGCATGTTTTGCAAAACCGGGCTGCGCTGCGCGTTTTTCAATTCCCACCACCACCTGCATACTCACCCATTGGTGTATCGGCAGGTGTTGCGCACGCTGGCCGGTGGGTTCAAGGGCTGGGTGCGCCTGGGCGAGCCGATGCGCTTCCGACCCGGCTGGCTGCCATCCGTGGGACGGCGGGCGGCTGCGCTGCTCGGCGCGCGCCGGCGGCGAAAGTGCTCGTTTCGAACAACGCGGACGCTTTGGGGCACCGATCGCGTCGGGCGGATGAATGCCGCCGAGATCGCCGCGGCGCTGCGACAGTTGCCGCGCGGCAGCCGGCACGAGTTTCATTTTCATCCCCGCCGGATCGAGGACGACGCCGACACCGCGGCGCTCTTGCGCCTGCGCGAGACCCTGCCAGATTTGCGCCCCGGCGGCGGCGCGGCGGCGGCGGCCCAGCGGAAAAAATGGTGAACTCCTGATGACGGCCCTTCTACCTCCTTCGGCGCGGAAACCTTCGCTGGCGCCGACTCCGGAGTGTCGTGCCGGCGGGGCGGGCGATCCTCCTGGGCGCTGCGCTGCTGTCCGGTGCGTTTCTCCCGTCTCCCGCGGGCCGGGCGGCGACGGCGCCGGCCGCAGCCGTTCGACGTCCAGCGCGACACCACGGTGTTCACGAACGACACCGTCTTCGATTATCGCGGCGGCGAGATCCGGTCGCTGTTTTCTGGCGCCCGGCTGGAGGAGAAACTGGCGGCCGGCGAGCGCCTTTACATGCGGCGCTGCTTCGTGCTGGCGCGCGGCACCGTGCAGTTCCGGAAGTTTGCCCGGTTCGACCCGGCGGCTCCGGCGGTGGACGATGCCACGCTGGCTGCCCGGGTGCGAGCCATCGCGCGCCGGCCGGTGTGGCGCGAGGCGCTGCCGGAACGCGAACGCATCGTCATCCCCGGTTACCGCGACCTGCGGGCGTTTTCCATTGCCCGGCCGCGGGTCATTCAGGATCATCTCGGACTGGGCTGGCCGACCTATTTCCGCTGGGGCAACTACGGCATTCTCAGCTCGCCGAGCCATGCGCGGCACGCCCGCACGGCCGATGAGCTCGATGTGGCGCTGGCTCGCGGCGAACTGCCGGTGGTGTGGCTCATCAATTTCCCGAGCCTTTCCATGAATCACGCCGTCGTGATCTACGAGCGGGTGTCCGGCGCGTCGCGGCGGCAGCGGGAAGGAACGTGGCGGCGGCGGTGGCGAGCGGGGGTATCGCGTTTACGACCCGAACTATGGCAATGGTCCGCGCCTTCTGACCTACGACCCGGACCGGCGCACGTTTTCCTATGAGAAGACGTATTTTTTCAAGGGCGGTGCTGGTCCACGTGAAGCCGATCTACCGAAGCCATTGGAAGTGACGCGGCGGACGCGCAGGCGGCACGACAAACGGTGGCGCAGCTGCCGCGGTGCGCTAGCTTCGCGTCGCCTCACGTCGGCATTCTCCCCTTCGCCCTCTTTTCTGCCATGTCACGCCCGCGTTTTATCCTGCTGCCCGTCCTCCTGCTCGCCGTCGTCGCCGCTGCCGGCGGCCTCGTCGCGCGGCGCCTGTTTGCCACCGCGGTCCCGACGGCGAACGCGCGCTTCGAAAGTCTGGCCGCCGGCCTGATCGAAGCCTATCTGACGCTAAAGCCGGAAACCGCGACGCAGCTCGGCGATCATCGGTTCGACGCGCGGCTGAACGACCGTTCGCAGGCCGGCATCAAGGCGGAACTCGCCCTGGCGGAGAGGGGTCTCACGGACCTTCGGGCGATCCCGCCGGCGGATCTCGGCACCGCGAACCGTGTGGATTTCGCGATTCTGCAGAACAGCCTCGAATCCATCGTCCTCGAGCTGAAAACCATCCGCAGCTGGGAATGGGATCCGCTCGGCTACAACATCGGCAGCGCCATCTACCCACTGCTCAGCCGGGATTTCGCGCCGCTGGCGAAGCGGCTGCGCGACGTGCGCGGCCGGCTCGCCGAGATCCCGGCCGCCGTCGCCGCAGCGAAGGCCAACCTCAAGCATCCGCCCCGCATTCACACCGAAACCGCGCTGCTGCAAAATGCCGGCACCCTGCAGTTGGTGCGCGAGGATCTGAACACGTTTCTGGAGAAGGCGCCGGAACTGAAAGCCGAGCTCGCCCCCGCGCAGGCCGCCGCCGCCGCGGCGCTGGAGGATTACGGCCGCTGGCTGAAGGAGGAGCTGCTCCCGCGCTCGACCGGCGACTTCCGGCTCGGCGATGACTGGTTCCGCGCCCGGCTGCGTTACTCGCTGGAAAGCGACCTGAGCAAGGAGGAAGTGCTCCGCCGGGCCGAGGAGGAACTGATCCGGACGCAGCGCGAGATGTTTGAAACCGCGCGGGGTCTGTTCGCGAAATTGTTTCCCGGCCGCGCGCTGCCGGACGCCGCCACCGCGGAGGGTCGGAAGCAGGTTTGCAAAGCTGTGCTCGACCGGCTCGCGGAAGACCGCCCGAATAACGACACCATCGTGGAGCAGGCCCGGGCGTCGCTGAAGCAATGCACCGATTTCGTGCGCGAGAAACGGCTCGTCACCGTGCCGGACGAGCCGGTGCAGATCGTCGTGATGCCGGAATTTCAGCGCGGCGTGGCCATCGCGTATTGCGACGCGCCGGGCGTGCTCAGCAAAAACGAGGCGACCTTTTACGCGATCTCGCCGACGCCGGCCGACTGGACGCCGGCGCGCCAGGAATCCTTCTACCGGGAATACAACGATTACATGCTCCAGGAGCTGACGATTCATGAAGCCATGCCGGGCCATTACCTGCAGCTCTCGCTGGCCAATCGTTTCAAAGCGCCGACCCTGGTGCGGGGCATCTGGTCGAGCGGCATCTTCGCGGAAGGCTGGGCCTGCTACGCCGAGCGCTTCATGGCCGCGGCCGGCTACGGCGGGCCGGAGGTGAAGATGCAGCAGCTTAAAATGCGGCTGCGCCTGATCATCAACGCCATCCTCGACCAGAAGATCCACACCGCCGGCATGACCGAGCCGGAGGCCATGGCGCTGATGATGAACGAGGGCTTTCAGGAAGAGGGCGAGGCCGCCGGCAAATGGCGGCGCGCGCAGCTCACGGCCTCGCAGCTTTCGACCTATTTTGTCGGCACCACGGAGGTGGACGATCTGGTGCGCGACTACAAGGCGAAGCACGAGGGCGAGAAAACGGAGCTGCTCCCGATGCATGATCGCATGGTGACTTTCGGCTCCGTGGCGCCGCGCAATCTGCGGACCCTGCTCGGTCTTTGAGCCGCCGTTATCCCCATGCCCCCGCTCGCTCCGCGCCACGCCGGCCCGGGCCCGGCCCGCCGGTTTCTGGCGGCCTGGTTTCTTCATCCGGAAGCCGGCTCGCTGAAGGCGCTGCCGTGGCCGGTGCGGACGGCGAATTTTCTCGCCGCCGTGGCGCTGCTCGGCGCCGGCCTCTGGTATTCGCTGGCGTATATGGACTACGCCTGGAACTGGCCGGCCGTGGCGCGCCGCTGGCACTGGTTCACGGAAGGGTGGGTCACCACGCTGGCGATGTCGGCCGTCGCGCTCGTGGGCGCCACGACCATCGGACTTGCTTTTGCGCTCGCCGGGCGCGCGCGGTTTCTGCCGCTGCGTTACCTGTCGAAAATTTACGTCGAAGTCGTGCGCGGGACGCCGCTGCTGGTGCAGATCTTCATCGCCTACTACGGCGTGGCGAATGCGCTGCACATCCGCAACGCCTATCTCGTCGGCGGCGTGACGCTTTCGATCTTCGGCGGCGCCTACATTTCGGAGGTCATCCGCGCCGGGATCGAGAGCGTGGGAAAGAGCCAGCGAGAAGGGGCGAAGGCGCTCGGGCTGCGGCTCGTGCAGACGTATCGCTACATCATTTTTCCGCAGGCGCTCCGGCAGATCCTGCCGCCGCTGACCGTGCAGTTCGCCGGGTTGATCAAAGACTCGTCGCTGCTGTCGGTCATCGCGATCAACGAGTTTACGTTTCAGGCGAAGATGGTGAGCGACAACACGTATTCGCCGCTGGAGGCGTATCTCCCGCTGGCGGTCGGCGTATTTGTTGCTCACGCTGCCGATCTCGTTTTTCTCCCGCTGGCTGGAATCGCGGCATCGGTATGAGACGTGACGCCGTTGTAGCGGCGCCTCTGTGAGGCGCAGAATCGAATCGACTGCGGCTCACAGAGCCGCCTCTACAACGAGCGGGGACCATTTACTGCGCCATGCACCATGAAAGGGTCGCGTGGTCATGACGGTCGCTCCAGCTCGACCCACATCCGCCGCGCACGCTGCTTGCCAAGCGCGGCGTGCGCCCCATAACATCGCGCCGCTTCCGAGATCCTGCTGCCACGCCCACTCTTCATGTCGTCTCCTTCCGCCGCTCCCGCCAAGTCCTCCGCCACCGGCTTCCGCACGGCGCCGTCACAGACCGAGACCGGCATGCCGCCCGGCGTGCCCTACATCATCGGCAACGAAGCCGCCGAGCGGTTTTCGTTTTATGGAATGCGCGGCATTCTCATCGTGTTCATGACGCAGTATCTCGTCACGAGCGCCGGCCAGCCTGACTTGATGAGCCCGGCGGAGGCGCGCGAGAAATTCGGCCTCTTTGTTTCCGCGGTCTATTTTATGCCCATCCTCGGGGCGATCCTGGCCGAGGGGTTTTTCGGGAAATACAAAACGATCTTTTACCTTTCGATCGTTTATTGCTTCGGCCATTTTGCGCTCGCGCTGGACGATACCCGCATGGGTCTGCTCCTCGGCCTCGGCCTCATCTCGCTGGGGTCCGGCGGCATCAAGCCGTGCGTCTCCGCGAACGTCGGCGACCAGTTCGGCGAGTCGAACAAGCACCTGCTCTCGAAGGTCTTCGGCTGGTTTTATTTCTCGATCAACGCCGGCTCGTTCATCTCGACGCTGCTCTGCCCGTGGCTGTTGAACGATCCGCGCTTCGGCCCGCGCTGGGCCTTCGGCATTCCCGGCGTCGCGATGGTCATCGCCACGATCTTCTTTTGGGCCGGACGCCGAAAGTTCGTGCACATCCCGCCGGCCGGGCCGGCTTTCGTGAAACAATTCTTCAGCAGGGAAGGGCTCGGCGCGCTCGGCCGGCTGCTGATCGTTTACGTCTTTGTCGCGATCTTCTGGTCGCTCTGGGACCAGAGCAGTGGCGGCGCTTGGACCCTGCAGGCGCAAAAGATGGACCTCAACTTTTTCGGCATCGAGTTGCTGCCCGCGCAGGTGAACACGGCGAACCCGATCCTCATCCTGCTCTTCATCCCGCTGGTGAATTACGTCATCTATCCGGCGATCGACCGCGTGTTTCCGCTGACGCCGCTGCGCAAGATCGGCATCGGCCTGTTTCTCACCGCCGGCAGCTACGTCGTCATCGCCTACATCCAGCATCTCATTGATGGCGGCGCGCGGCCGACGATCTGGTGGCAGATGCTCGCGTATGTCATCCTCACGCTCGGCGAAGCGATGGTGTCCATCACCGGACTGGAATTTTCCTACACCCAGGCGCCGAACAAAATGAAGAGCGCCGTCATGGCCGCGTGGCTGTTCACGGTTTCCATGGGCAATCTCTTCACCGCGGCGGTCAACCGCTTCATCCAGAACGCCGACGGGACGCTGAAGATGACGGATTACCAGTATTACTGGTTTTTCGCCGGGCTGATGTTTGTGGCGTCGTGCCTCTTCGTGTTTGTCGCCCGGTTTTACCGCGGCCAGACGTATATTCAGCACAGCGAGGAAGGCGCGCCGATCGGAGCGCCGGTGGCGACGATCAACTCCGCGGCCGGCGACGTGTAGACCGGTGCGGTTGAATTAGCGCCGCGCCGCGGCCGGCGCCCCTTGCCGCCCGGTGCAATCCCGGCGACGGTGCCGACCCGCCGTCATGCCTTTGCCGTCCGCCGCCGATACCAACGCCCAGAAAGCTCTCGACCAGAAGCAGCCCGCTGCCGTGGCCGAGGAGTCGTTTCGCGCCAAGGCGCTGGGAACGTTCGCCGCGCACCCGCCGTTTACCCGTTACATGGCCGGCACGGCGGTGTCGCTCACCGGCACCTGGATGCAGGCCGCGGCGCAGGGCTACGTGCTGGCGACGCTGACCACCGAGGCGAAGCTGCTCGGCCTCGTCAATCTCGCCAGCGGCCTGCCGATGCTGCTGCTCACGTTCAAGGGCGGTTCGTTTGCCGACAAGCACGACAAGCGCGTCATCATGCTCGTCACCCAGGTCGTGCAGATCATCCTCGCCGCGCTGCTCGGCTGGCTGGTGCTGACCCAGCAGGTGACGCTCTGGCACGTCGTCGCCATCGCCTCCGTGCTCGGCATCGCCGCCGCGTTCGAGGTGCCGGCGGACAGCGCGCTGATCCCGGAGCTGGTGAACAAAGAGCGCATCGGCGTCGCCATCGCGATCGATCGCTCGCTGTTTCACGCCACCCGGCTCATCGGTCCCGCGGTCGCCGGGCTGCTCATCGCGGCGGTCGGCACGGCGTCGGCATTTTTCATCAACGCATTCAGCTTTCTCGGCATCATCATCGCCGTGCTCACGCTTGCCCCGCGGGTGCGCGGCACCGCGGAGGAAGAACAAAAGCGGGCCGGCGGCATGAAGGACGGCATCGCCTACGTGCGCGGCGACAAACCGACGCTTTCCATGATCGGCCTGCTGGCGTCGAGCACGCTTTTCGTGTCGCCGATTTTCATCGTGATGATGCCGATCTACGTCACGCACGAGCTGCACCTCGGCGCGGACAAGCTCGGCTACCTGATGAGTTGTTCCGGCATCGGCTCGCTCACCGGCGCGCTCGGCCTGCTCTCCATCCCGCCGGAGAAACGTCTCAGCCGGATGCGCCTCGCCTCGGCCGGCGCCGTGCTGGCCACGCTCGGCTTCGGCTTGTCGCCGAATTTCTGGGTCGCGGCGATCTGCATGATGTTCATGTCGCTCTGTCTTTCGAATAATTTCGGCCTCGCCAACACGATCGTGCAGGAGCGCGCGCCGGATCATTTGCGCGGCCGGGTGTCCGCGCTCGCGGGGCTCTCGTTTTTCGGGTTGATGCCCTTTGCCGGGCTGGGCATCACGAGTCTGGCGGATGCCATCGGCATGCGGCCGGCCATCGTCGTCGGCGCGGTCTGCTACGGCATCGCCGCGATGTGGGTGCTCTTCGGGCCGGGCCGGCGGATTTATGCGGATCGTGGCGCGCCCGCGGAAAATCCGACGCCGGAGAACTTGATGCTGGACCCCGAGCCGACGCCCGGAGAAACCGCGCTGGAAGCGAAGGGAGCCTGATGGTCGAAATCGACCGGTCAGCACCCGTTATTCGATTGATGCCGGAGCGCGCTGCCGATGCGCTTGCGCGTTGGGATGCGCGGTGGTTCGCTGCGCGCTAATGAAAAATTCCCGGCCCGAAACGACGTCGGCTCCGTTCGAGTTCACCGGGGAATTCTGCGGATTCGTCGTCACTCCCGCCGGCAAGCGCCGCTTCGTCCTGCGTCGGTCCGACGGCGCCGAGTTGCTGCTGAAGGCGCGGAAGAAAACTCGTCGGCGCGTAGCGGCCTGGATCGAGGTCGGCCAGGAAGTGACCGTCCGCGGCGTGGAGGAAAAAGACATGCTGACCGGCGCCAGCCTGCGCTACATCGCGACCCGCGTGGTGGCGGAAACCTCGCCGGCGCCACGGGTGCCCGCGGAGGTGGCGCCGATCCGGGTTTGCGCGAAAAAGAATTGCTGGCAGCACGGCGGCCGCGAGTTGTGGGCCGCCCTCGAAACTGCGCTTGCAACGCACGGCCTGGCGGGCGTGATCCGGTTGAAAGCCGTCAAGTGCCTGGACCGCTGCAAGGCGGCGCCGAACGTGGATTGGAACGGTTGCGCCTTTCGCCGCTGCGCGACAACCGATGCGGAGACGATCGTCGCGCACGCCGGGAATGCGTTCCAAAAGTCTGGCTGAGATGCCGGGGGAACGCGGTCGCCCGGGCGTTTGCAAACGACGCGGATAAACGGCGATCAGCCACCGGCTTGCACCTCGCCAGCTGAATTTCCGGCGGCAATTTCCGCGACGTTCAGCTACTGGTGCCGGGATGCACGTCCTGTTCCGAATCGGCAGCCTGATTTTGCTTTTCAGCCCGGGCTGGTTGTGGGCGCAATCGCCCGTGCCCACGCCGCGCCGCGCCCTATTCCGAGCAGACGTTGCGCGAGCTGCGTCAGTTGCACGAGGCGGCGTTGCGGAGCGACTACGCGTTGCGCCAGACCGCGTATCTCGCGAATAAAATCGGCCCGCGGCTCACCGGCTCCATCGGGGCGCAGCGCGCCGTGGAATACGTCGCCGCCGAGATGCGCGCGCTCGGGCTGGAGGTGACACTGGAGAAAGTGCTGGTGCCGCATTGGGTGCGCGGGGAGGAAACCGGCGCGCTCGTTGGGCTTCCCGGCCAGCCGGAAGGCGCCACGCAGAAAATCGTGCTCACCGCGCTCGGCGGCAGCGTCGCCACGCCGGCCGAGGGGCTGACGGCGGAGGTCGTGGCGGTGCGGGATTTTGAGGAACTCGAAGCGCTTGGCCGCGAGAAAGTCGCCGGGCGGATCGTCCTCTTCGACTACCGCTACGACGAGCGCATGGCCGCCCAGGGCGCCGGGCTGGAAGCCTACGGCCAGGCGGTCGCCTACCGGGCGCGCGGGCCGAGCGCCGCGGCGCGGCTCGGGGCCGTGGCGGCGCTGGTCTGTTCCGCGGGCTCGGGCGCCTACCGGCTGCCGCACACCGGGCAGACGTTTTACGCCGAGGACGCGCCGAAAATCCCGGCCGCGGCCGTGGCGGTGGAGGATTCCGCGCTCATCGCCGCGCTGGCCGCGGAGGGGCCGGTGCGGATGCGGCTGCTGCTGACCCCGCAGACCTTTCCGGACGTCGAGAGCTACAACGTCATCGGCGATCTGAAAGGGGCGGTGCATCCCGAGCAGATCGTCATCGTCTCCGGGCACCTCGATTCCTGGGACCTCGGCACCGGCGCGATTGACGATGCCGCCGGCGTGGCGACCGCGATGGGCGTCGTGCAACTGGTGCGCGAGTTGAAGCTGCGGCCGGCGCGCACGCTCCGGGTCGTCGCCTGGATGAGCGAGGAAAACGGCCGGACCGGCGGCAAGCCTTACGCCGCCGCGCATGCCACCGAGATTCCGAATCATTTCGCCGCCATCGAGAGCGATCTCGGCTGCGATCATCCGCTGGGGCTGAACGTCGCGGCCAAGCGCGAGTGGGCGCCGCTGCTGCTGCCGATCAGCAAGATTCTCGACCGGTCCGGCGCCGGCCTGCTCACCTTTACCAGCAGCGCGGGCGCCGATATCGATGCATTGACGAAAGCCGGCGTGCCGAGCTTCAGCCCGATCCAGGATGTGCGGCGGTATTTCGAGTTGCATCACACCGCGGCGGATACCTTCGACAAGGTGCGCCCGCGCGAGCTGGCCGAGAACGCCGCCGTCATGGCGGTGACCGCCTACGCGCTGGCAAACCTGCAGGCGCCGACGCCGCCGCGTTGAGCCGGAGGCGGGGCGGGGTGGAAGGCTGTGTCGATCCGTGGTCCCAGCAGGGATGGACGCGGGAGCGGGCGGGTTTTTATCCCCGGCCACGGGCCGCGAGCGGCGCCGGGAATGTGGCGGGCTTCCGTGCGTCTCACTTGAGGACTGCGGGGAAAATGGGACGGTAAACGCCTGTTCCCGGGCGGCGGTCCGCCGGGGGCGCGCCATTCCTTTTTCACCGTGTCCGATTCTTCCCGTTTTTCCTCTCCGCCGCCGTCGTCGTCGTCGTCGCGCACCGCTTCGCCGATCCGCACCCCGGCGCCCGGCCTCAGCCCGCCGGGGCTCCGCCGGTCGGTGCGCGCGTTTCCAGCCGGCATGCCGCAGGCGCCGTCCTCCAGCTGGCGGCTGGTGCTCATCGCCGTGGTGCTGCTCGGAGGCTGGGCGCTGGCGCGCTTCACCCGCCCGCCCGCGGGCCCGCCACCCGGCGGCGTGGACCCGGCGCGCGCGCTGCCGCAGGCGGCATACGTCCGCGAGCGGTTCTGGAACGACGCGGTCCGCACGGCCGTGCGTGGAGCCACGGGTGTTGCCGCGGAGCCGCCGGATGCTTCCGCGTCGCCGGCGAGCGGGGAGCCGCTCGTTTTCGACAGCCTCTGCGTGCTCGTCGCCGAGCTGACTCCGACCACGCCGGCGAATGTGACCGTGACCCGGCCGGCGAGTCTGGACTGGCCGCTGCTGGCCGGTCTCCCGCGGCCGGTGAGCTTGCTCATCCGCCTGCGCGCGGTGCCCTCGGCCGGCGGTGGGGAAGACCGCAAGGGCGACGCGCAAGTCGGCCCGGAGCGCGAGCCGTTTCCCACCCTGCGCCGTGTCCTGGACGAAACGCTCGCCGAGACTGTCGCCGTCGGGCTGCGACCGGCCGAGATCCAGCTCCAGTTTGATTGTCCCACGACGCAGTTGGCTGGTTACGCCGCGGCGCTGGAGGCGCTCCGGGCAGCATATCCCGCGCAGACATTTCGTCCCGTGGCGCGCCCGAGCTGGCTGCGGGTGGCGGAGTTTGCGCCGCTGGCCCGCGCGGCCGGCGGCTACGTGCTGGACTTGCAAGGGCTCGAGCGCCGCGGCGCGGAAAGCGACAACAGCGGCGGCAGTGGCCGGCGCGTGCCGGAAACGCTGCTCGACCCGGACGCCGCCGTGGATGCCGTCGCGGCGGCCAGCGAGTTGCGCGTGCCGTTTCGCGTTTCCCTGCCGGCTTCCGGCTACCGCCTGACCGTCGGAGCCGATGGCCGGCTCCTGGCCTCCACCGCGGAGCCGCGGTCGCTCGATCGCGGGCGCCCGCCGGCCGACAGCTCGGAGCGGACGCTGCGCGCGAACGTGGACGAGATGGCCCGGCTCGTGGCCGAGTGGAACTGGCGCCGGCCCGAGGGCTTGACCGGCATTCTCTGGGACCGCCTGCCGGTGCCTTCGGCGGCGGGACCGGACGACCGGCTGGACTGGGCGCCGCAGACCTTTCGCGCCGTGCGCTCGGGCAAGGTGCCGCGCTCCAAACTGGAATGGAATTTCCCGGATCCCGTGGAAGGCAGCGACCGCCGGGAGCTGGGCCTGCGCAATGTCGGCGACGCCGATGCGCCGCTGCCGCCGGTGCTCACGGTGCGCTGCCCGCAGCCGCCGATCGCCGTGGAAGCCGTCGCGCCGTATGAAGTCGTGCCGCCGTCGCCGAAAGAGCGCCTGGCGCCCGGCGAGGTCCGTTTCCGGCTGAGTCGCGCGAGCGTTCCCTCCACCGAGGCGGCTCCGCGCACCCTGGCGCCGGGCGCGACCCGGCTCTTTGGCGCCGTGCGTCTGCCGCCCGGCGGGCAGGATCCCGACGCGCCGGGGCCGGACGAGATCGGGGCTGCTTTGGAGACGCTGCCGGCGGCGAAACCGTAGGCCGCGCCGAAGTCGGGCACCGCTGCCGGCGCGGCGGGAGCTGGCACGGCTCCGGCTCTCCACAGCGGGCCGGCGGTCGTGGCTTCGCGCCGCCATCCCGCAGAGAATCGAGCCATGTTTTCAAAGCGCACACCGTCTTGCCGTCACGATCAATTTGCGGCAAATTGGCGCGACCGCCCCGGAGTGCAGTGATAGTCTCCGGCCCCGCCAGCCAACGCGGGCAATGGGCCGGAAGCCCGATCGCCGAGTTTTTTCTCGCTCTGCCAACCGGCCCAACCTCTTACCTGCTTGCAATCTCCTTTTTCTCCGCAGCCGACCTCCGCAAACAACACCTCCGTCCCGGCGGTCGGCGATGCCTTGAGCGCGCTCGCGCGGGCGGCGCAGGAGATCATGGAGGCGAACACGCGCGCGGAGTTCATGGCCGGCGCGAGCGCGGCGCTGGCTTCCTCGCTGGATTACGAAAAGACGCTGGCCACCGTCGCCCGCCTGGCCGTGCCGAAGCTCGGCGGACTGGTGCCTCATCGATGTCGCCGATGGAAGGCGGGCGGTTGCGGCGGCTCGCGGTGACGCACGTCGATCCGGAAAAGGTCGCGCTCGTGCAGGAGCTGGACCGGCGCTACCCGGAGAAGCCGGACCTGGAGTTCGGCGTTTACCACACCTTTCGCTCCGGCAAACCCGAGATGGTGCCGGAGGTGACCGACGACATTCTCCGCGCCGCGGCGCAGGACGACGAGCACCTGCGCATCCTCCGCGAGCTCGGCCTCACCTCGTATCTTTGCGTGCCGCTGCTGGCCAATGGCCGGAGCGTCGGCGTGATCACGCTGATCTCCGCCGACCCGGCGCGGCGCTACGGCGAGCGCGATCTTGCCTTTGCCCAGGAGCTCGCGGCGCGCTCGGCGCTGGCGATCGAAAACGCCCGGCTTTACCGCGAGTCGCGCGAGTCCGCGGAATGGCTGAGCACGACGCTGCGCAGCATCGGCGACGCGGTCGTGGTGACGGACGAAAAGGGCGCGGTCAAATTTCCTGAATCCGGTGGCCGAGGAGCTCACCGGCTGGACGCTGGCGGACGCACCGGGCGCCCGCTGGCGGAGGTCTTCCGCATCGTCAGCGAGGCACCGGCGAACCGGTCGAGAGCCCGGTGGACAAGGCGCTCGCCACCGGCCGAAGTCGTCGGGCTGGCGAACCACACCGAGCTCATCGCCAAGGATGGCCGGCGGATCGCGATCGATGACAGCGCGGCGCCGATCTTCGATCTGCAGGGAAAGATCAGCGGCGTGGTGCTCGTCTTTCGCGACGTGACCACCCAGCGCCAGGCCGAGCGCGATCGCGCGGAGCGGGCGCGGCTGGCCGCCTTCTCCGCGGCCGTGCACCAGGCGCTTTCGCAGGCGGAATCGATGCCGACGCGATGCTGCGGCATTGCACGGAGCTGGTGGTGGAGCATCTCGACGCCGCGTTTGCGCGCATCTGGACGCTCGAACGCCGCGGAAAACGTGCTCGAGCTGCGCGCCAGCTCGGGCCTTTACACGCATCTCGACGGCGCCGCACGGCCGCGTGCCGGTCGGCTCATTCAAGATCGGCATGATCGCGCAGGAGCGCCAGCCGCACCTGACGAACAGCGTCATCGGCGATCCGCGCGTGCCGCAGCAGGAGTGGGCGAAGCGAGCAGGGGCTCGTCGCCTTCGCCGGCTACCCGCTGCTGGTCGACGACGGGCTCGTCGGCGTGATCGGCATGTTCGCGCGGCAGCGCGCTCAGCGAGCTCGACGCTGCAGGCGCTGCAGACCGTCGCGCAGGCGCGTCGCCGTCGGCATCCAGCGCAAGCGCGCGCAGGAAGCAGCTGCGCGAGCAGAGCGAATGGTTCAGCGTGACGCTCGGAAGCATCGGCGATGCGGTGGTGACCGTGGATACCGCGGCGCGCGATCACGTTTCTCAATCCCGTCGCCGAATCGCTCACCGGCTGGACGACGGCGGAGGCCAGCGGGCCGGCCGATGGGCGAAGTGCTGCGGCTTTTCAACGAGACGACCGGCGAGCCGGCGACGAACCCGATCGCAGCGGGCGCTGGCGGAAGGCGTGATCGTGGGCATGGCGAACCACACCAAGCTCGTCGCGCGCGACGGCCGCGGAGATTCCGGTCGAAGACAGCGCGGCGCCGATCCGCAATACCGCGGGCGAGATCATCGGTGCGGTGATGGTCTTTCACGACGTCACCGAGCGGCGCCAGAAAGAGATCGCGCTGGAGAAAAGCGAGCAGCGCTTCCGCCTGCTCGGCGAAGTCGTGCCGCAACTCCTCTGGACGACGGACGCGGCCGGCGAGCGCGAGTATCTCAACGAGCGCTGGGCCGACTACACCGGCCGCTCGAACGAGCGACTGGGCTGGGAAGAGGTCGTCCACCCCGAAGACTTTGCACGAGCAGCATGGCCGCCTGGAGGCAGGCGGTGCAGCGCGGCACGCCGTTCGAAACGGAATTCCGCATCCGGCGGCATGACGGGCGAATATCGCTGGTTCGTTTCGCGCGGCGTGCCGCTGCGCGACGACGAAGGCCGCGATCGTGCGCTGGTATGGCTCGTGCACCGACATCCACCAGCAGAAGGCCACGGCCGAGGCGCTGCGCGAGGAATACACCATCACCGAGCAGCTTCACGAAGTGGCGAAGGCGCTCGCCACCGAGCTCGATCTTTCCAAGGTCGTGCAGATCATCACCGACGCCGGCACCCGCATCACCCGCGCGCAGTTCGGCGCGTTCTTTTACAACATGCTCGATGAGAAGGGCGCCTCCTACATGCTCTACACGCTCTCCGGCGTGCCGCGGGCGGCGTTCGACAAGTTCCCGATGCCGCGCGCCACGCAGCTCTTTGGCCCGACGTTTCGCGGCGAGGGCGTGATCCGCGCGGACGACATCCGCAAGGATCCGCGCTTCGGCAAAAACGCGCCGTATCACGGCATGCCCGCCGGCCATCTGCCGGTGGTGAGCTACCTGGCGGTCTCGGTCATTTCGCGCTCCGGCGAGGTCATCGGCGGCCTGTTTTTCGGGCACGAGGAGGCGGGGGTTTTCACCGAGCGCGACGAGAAGATCATCGTCGGCGTCGCCGCCCAGGCCGCCGCCGCGATGGACGCGGCGCGGCTGTATCAGCGCGAGCAGCAGGCGCGCGCGCTCGCCGAGCAGGCCAGCCAGGCGAAGGACCATTTCCTCGCCGCGCTTTCGCACGAGCTGCGCACGCCGCTCACCCCGGTGCTCGCGATTCTTTCCAGCCTCCAGCAGGAAGCCGCGATTCCGGAGGCGCTCGCCGAAGACCTGGAAACCGTGCGGCGCAACGTCGAGCTCGAAGCGCGGCTCATCGACGACCTGCTCGACCTCACCCGCATCACGCGCGGCAAGCTCGAGCTGCACTGCAAGCAGGTGACCCTCGGCCGGCTCGATCGAAGACGCGATCAACACTTGCCTGCCCGATCTCAAGGCGAAGCGCCTCAAGCTGGTGCGCGAGCTCGAGCAGCGCCGACGCAAACCATCCGCGCCGATCCCGCGCGGATCACGCAGATCCTTTGGAACCTGCTGAAGAACTCCGTGAAATTCACGCCCGACGGCGGCACGATCACCGTCCGCGTCGCGGATGGAAAACGCCGGCGGTCCGAGGCCGCGGTCGCCGCGGTCGTGGAAGTGGAGGACACCGGCATCGGCATCGAGCCGGACCGGATCGAGCATGTCTTCGACGCCTTCGAGCAGGGCGACCGCAAGATCACCCGGCAATTCGGCGGGCTCGGGCTCGGGTCTGGCGATTTCCAAGGCGATCGCCGACTCGCACCAGGGCACGCTGACCGCCACCAGCGCGGGTCGCAGACTGCGGCTCGACCTTCACCCTGCGCCTGCCGCTCGATGGCTGCCGCGGCGGCACGCGACGTGCCGGACGATCCGCGCCGGCCTGCGCCCTGGCTTCGCTGGCAGCCGCGCCGCCCGCCGCGGCGCCCGGTCCGGAGATCGGCCTCCGGCCGCTGCGCATCCTGCTCGTGGAAGATCACGCCGACACCGCGGCGATCCTCGTCCGCCTGCTGCGCCGCATGGGTCACGACGTCGTCCACGCCGACACCATCGCCGGCGCGCTGCGCATCGCGCAAAGGGAGATGCGCGCAGCCGGGATCGATTTCGTGATGAGCGACCTCGGCCTGCCCGACGGCAGCGGCCTGGACCTCATGCGCGAGCTTTCCGCCACCTACGGCCTGCGCGGCATCGCGCTCAGCGGCTTCGG
Source organism: uncultured Verrucomicrobiae bacterium (assembly GCA_963762725.1). Lineage (GTDB taxonomy): Bacteria > Verrucomicrobiota > Verrucomicrobiia > Chthoniobacterales > SZAS-18 > JAFAXH01. Next base: position 327,146 of record CAVXLY010000002.1, read on the forward strand.
CATGGACAGCGATCTCGAACAAAGCCGCGCGGCCGGGTTCGCGAAACATCTCGATCAAGCCGATCGACATCTCCGTGGTCAAAGCGACCATCGCCGAGTTTGCCCGCAGCGCGCCGCATTGAACGGGGCGCCGCACCGGCGCATTGCCGACCGTGCGAGACCGCGAGTTCGGGACGTTGGCTCGATTCCCGTCTCGCGCCCGTTGTAGAGGCGGCTCTATGAGCCGCGGATTCCAAACGATTGCGGCTCACAGAGCCGCCTTTACAACAACAGCGGCCGCGCGAACTCATCGCGCGCCTGTCGGCCGTCGCACGGCAGGCGACTCCGCCACCGGCATCAGTGGAAACGTCTCGAACACCGGCGCCAGATCGATCACGGCATTGGCGGCGGCTTTGAGCATGTTCCCCAGGTTCGCCTCCACCGACGCCACTTCCACCCGGATGCCGCGCCGGCGCAACGTCGTGGCGAGGAACGCGAAGTCGGCGTCGCCGGTCACGAGGATGACGACATCCGGCTGCATCGCGACGGCCAGTTCGAGCGCATCGATCGCCATCAGCACGTCCACATTCGCCTTGTAGTGCCCTTCCTCCGCGGGCGCCCCGTCCTTGGTCACGACCAGGAATCCGTGGCAGCGCAGCCAGTGCAGAAACTTGTTCTTCCGGTCGCGCTCCTCCTGCCATTGCGGGATCGCCGGCGGCAACCCGGCGTAAACCACGGCCTCGATCAATTCGCGTCCGCTGTCCGGCCCGATCAGAAAATCGCGCAGCTTCAGCCAGTCGAGTCCGCGGCCCGCCGTCCGCACGGAGCTGACGACGTTGGATTCATCCACCAGGACCAGCGCTCTGACACGCCCGCTGTTCTCGGAATCTTTCTTTCGCATCGCAACCGGAGTGAACTCCACCGCCATCGTTCTGGCGAACAAAGAACGGCAGGACTCCGGTTTCAGCCATTCACGCCCGCCGCGATCCCGGCAGACGACGCCATGGTGGCTCCCGGGCTCACCGCCCCAGCCGCCAGCACGAACCGACGCGCGACTCTAGCTGAACTGATACAGCTTTGTCGGATTCTCCACGAGGATGCGGTGGCGCGCGGCCTCGTCCGGCACGGCGTCGCAGAAAGCATTGAACAGCACCGCGTCGTCCGGCTTGGGATCCTTCTCCGTCGGGTGCGGCCAGTCGCTGCCCCAAACCATCCGCTCCGGCGCTTCCTTCGCGAAAGATTTCGCCACGACCACGCTGTCGGAATAGGTCGGCGGACCGACCTTGGTGTCGTTGTAAAAACCGGAGAGCTTGACCCAGGCTTTGTCCTTCTGCACGAGATCCCGCACCAGCGCGAAGGAAGGATGCTCGAGCGCGTTCGGCTCCGGAATGTGGGCCAGATGATCGAACACCACCGGGCAGGGCAGATCGCTCCAGAGCGCTTTTGCTTCGAGCAGGTCCGGCGCCCGGATGTTTGTCTGCACATGCCAGCCGAGCGCCGCCACGCGGGCCGCCAGCGGCTTCACCATGTCCAGCGTCGTCGTCCCCGGCGTGAAGAGATTAAAGCGGATGCCGCGCACCCCGGCTTCGTGCAATTGCTTCAGCTCGGCGTCGGTTACCTCGGTGTTCACGACCGCGACGCCGCGGGTCATTTTCAACCCCATGGCCGCGATCGATTCCACCATGAGCCGGTTGTCCACGCCGTAGGTGGAGGGCTGGATGATGACGTTGCGCGTGAGGCCGAGCCGCGCCTGGAGCGCACGGTAATCCGACACCAGCGCGTCGCCGGGCTTCAGCGTCGCGGTCGCGGTCGCGGGAAAGCGGCCGTCGTAGATGTGATGATGACAATCCGTCGCGTTCGCCGGCGGCGTCACGCGCGGCCGCTCCGTGCCGGAGGACCATTTCACTTGCGGCGGTTGCTGCGCGCGACCCCGGGAAGCCGGCAGCACCGCCACGGAGGCGGCGAGTGCGCCGAGGGTTTTCAAAGCATTGCGGCGGCTGACTTGGGGAATGTGCATCGGGGGAGGAGGGTTCTTATCCATAGAACGGGCGCCGTGGCGTTTAGGCCGCTCACCCGGAACAATTTCAGCGCCTTGGCTGCCTCCCGTGCCTGACCTTCGAGCGCAACACGCGATGGCTTTTCAAACAGCCGCGGGCGGTTGGTGGAGCGTGTGGAAAAAGCTTACGCGGTCCATGGTAGAAGTGTGCGCAGCCGTGCCGTCGTATCGTCGCGTTCCAGCTCGCTCGCCGCCACGGCCAGCGTGAGTTCCTCCCACCCCGGCCCGTCGCGTTTCGGCTCGATCCCGTTGAGCCGCAGAAACACGAGGCACGCGCCGAGCGCCGCCCGTTTGTTGCCGTCGATGAACGGATGGTTTCGGCAAAGATAGAACAGATCAGCCGCCGCCAGTTCGGCCACGTCCTGATAAGGCGATTTGCCGCCAAACGTCGCTTGCGGAGCGGCCACCGCCGATTCCAGCAGCGCCCGCTCGCGGATCCCCTCTGAGCCGCCAAACCGGGCGATGGCTTCGGCGTGGATCTCCTCCACCATGTCCACGGTGAGGTGGAAACAATCCGCTGGCGTGGCGCTCATCAGGCCAGCCGCTGCATCGTCCGGGCGTAATCTTTCATCGTGGCCTTGATGACCTCCGAAACCTCCGCACGCGACGGGCGCGGACGGATGGGGGTGAGCGTGAGCGTGCCCCCTTCGTGCACTTCCACGTTCACCTGATCACCCACCTTGAGATGCGCGAGTTCCAGCAGCGCCGCGTCGAAGATGATGCCCTGGGAATTGCCGACCTTCGTGATCGTCTTGATCATGGCGTATTACTATGTTTTACGAAGAACGCTGTCAATTTGCGAGGAGGTCCCTCAGCGCTTCAAATCGCTCGCGATCTCGGCGAATTGCGCCATCGCGGCTTCTAGGTCCTCGGCAATCTCCAAGGCGATGATGTGCGGCTCGGGCAGGTTGGCGGAGTCTTCGAGGCTCTCGTCTTTGAGCCAGAAGATGTCGAGGTTCACCTTGTCGCGCTTCACCAACTCTTCGTAGGTGAACCCACGGAACCGCTCGCTTTCGACTCGCTCGTGCCGGTTTTCCGGCCGGTAGCAGGCGACGAAGTCATCGAGATCAGTGCGCTTAAGCGTGTTCTCCTTCAGGGTGAAATGCTTGTTGGTGCGCAGGTCGTAAATCCAGAGCTTTTCCGTCCACGGCTGCTCGCGCGCGGGCTTGCGGTCGAGCCGAGCCGGCGGGAGCCGAGCGAGACAGACTGCGCGGAGCGCAGGGCGACAGCCCGAGAGAGCGGGAGCGAACGAGTCAACAACAGGACGTTCGCCTTCACCCCTTGCGCGTAGAAGATGCCGGTGGGCAGGCGCAGGAGCGTGTGGACATCGGCCTGCTTGAGCAACTCGCGGCGGATCGTCTCACCCGCGCCACCTTCAAAGAGCACGTTGTCTGGCACCACCACCGCCGCGCGGCCGTGCTGACGCAGGATGGTGAAGATGTGCTGGAGAAAGTTGAGCTGCTTGTTGCTGGTGCTCGCCCAAAAATCGTCGCGGTTGATGACGAGGCTTTCCTTCGCCTGCTCGCCGGCTTCGTTGATGATCGTCACGCTGCTCTTCTTGCCGAAGGGCGGATTGGCCAGGACCAGGTCGTATTCGCCGTGCTTGCCGGCGAGCGCGTCCTTCGTCGTACCGGCAGGGCGGCGACCACGTCGGCAGCCTGCCCGTCCGGCCCTGTTTCCCCGCCGATGCCGTGCAGGAGCAGGTTCATCGCGCAGAGCCGCGTCACGCTGTCCACCAGCTCGATGCCGTAGAGCGTGCCGCTCTTGAGCCGCTTCTTCTGCTCGCGGTCGAGCGCGAGGTGGTGGGCAAGGTAATCGTGCGCGGCGAGCAGGAAGCCGCCGGTGCCGCAGGCCGGATCGCAGATCGTCTGCCCGGGCTGCGGCGCCATGACTTCCACGATGGCGGCGATCAGCGGGCGCGGCGTGAAGTATTGGCCGGCGCCGCCTTTCACGTCCTCGGCGTTCTTTTGCAGCAGCCCCTCGTAGGCGTCGCCCTTCACGTCGGCGGAAAGGCTCGACCACTGCTCGCGGTCGATCAGGTCCACGATGAGCCGGCGCAGCTTGGCCGGGTCCTGGATCTTGTTCTGCGCCTTGCGGAAGATGACGCCGAGCATCCCCCGCTCGCTTGCCCAGCGTTTCCAGCACATGCCGGTAATGCGTCTCCAGTTCGTCGCCGTCCTTCGCCAGCAGGCTCGGCCAATCGTAGCCCGCCGGCACGGCGGAAGGCTTGTTGAAGGGCGGCCGGCTCTGCTCGTCGGCCATCTTGAGGAAGAGCAGATAGGTCAACTGCTCGACGTAATCGCCGTAGGAAAGGCCGTCATCGCGCAGGATGTTGCAGTAGTTCCAGAGCTTCTGGACGAGCGTCGAAGCCGAGGCGGCAGCGCTGGCGGACGACATGGCGAGACAGTTCAGGCGAAGGCGCCGTGCCGGGTCTGATGGATCATCTCCCAGATGAGATCGCGCTCGCCGTTCTCGATCAGCGTCCAGGGCTTGCGACCGTCAAATCCCGGGTTCGGCGCGCCGAGCCACGCGACGAGTTCTTCGGCCGGGATGATTTCGAGCAACGCCTGCACGAGGCGCACGGCTTCCGTCACCCGGGCTTGAACCCCACTGGGGAAACGGGCGTGCCGCTCGTAGGTGGCCAGCGTGCGCTCGGAAAAATTCGCCAGTCGTGCGAAGGTCGGCCGGTTGAGCCCGACCGATCGCCGCCAGGAAAACAGCGCCGTGCCGCTTTCCCTGGCCCGTTGCCAGGTGACGGTCGGCCGCTCTTTGGTCAGCATGCTCATGGAGTAAACGTATTTCACCCGCACACGCCGCGCAAAGAAAAACCTGCAAAATTGCATGTTTTTGGGCTAGCTCATGTCCACTCGACCTCCCGGTCCACCGTGAATCGGCTGCCCGGACGCAGATTCTCGGGGAACACCAGGACGTTGGTTCCGCGCTTCCCGGCCGCACTCGGCACGATCACAGCCTCGAAGCCAGCGGCACCGAAGACGGCGCCCCAGGCTTGTGTCACCGCTTCGCGGCCCCGGCGGTTTTCCTGTCGCCAATCCGTTGTGCGGATGGTTTCAAGGGAAAGACGGAGGTTCCGGCGCAGTGCGCCGTCCCGCAGATCGAGCAGACGGTCGGCCCGAAGGGAGAGGCTCACGAGCACTCGTGGCAACGCGGTGGCGGGCGGCAGCCGGAAATAACGGGCGTGGGCCAACGTTTCGGCCAACGCAAATTCCGGCTGCGTGGCGGTGTAGGCGAGGCGCAGGGCGCCGCGGGAATGCCAGCGTCCCGCCGCGTGCAGCGCCCCTTCGCCGCTGATGATGTCGGCGGCGGAAGAAAATCGCGGATCGATGAACCGGAACAATTCCCAGGCGCCCGGTCGGTCCCGCGTCCGGCCGAGCGCCAAAACCCGGGTCAGAAAGCGTTCGCGATCCGGATGCGGTTCGATGTTGGCATCAGGCATCAAGACGTCAGCTGAGGTCACCGCTGAAAGCGCGTTGGAGCATGGTTTGGCGGAGGCGGGTGGCGCGCTGGAGGTTGGCGGTCACCACAGCTTCCGTTTCTTCCATCACGCTCAAGCGGCGCTCGACTTCGGCGACGATACGGTGTTGTTCGGCGAGGGGCGGAAGCGGGAAGGTGAACTCCGCTAACTGCGAAGTAAACATGTGTTGAATCAAGCTGCCGCTGTTCAGTCCATCAACGAAGCGTCGGAATCGCCATGCTTTCAGGAGATAAAGCGCGAACTTCGGTAAAACGATGATCGGCGTCAGTCGAGCAAGACGCTGGTTGAGCAGGCACTCAGTGTCATCGTGGGTAAGACAGACACGCCCAAGGAACTCATCTTTAAGTGACTGTGCGGTGAGGTTCATCACAAGTTCGCGCCCTCGCACGATTAGGTCCGGGCTCTCGTTAGCGAAATGCTGGGGCAAGCAGCGGGTGTTTTCCTTTGTCCACACCACCTTGCCGCTGACGTGGAGATTTCCTGGTCGCAGCAATTTGAAGCCATTGATTTGATAGTCTGCGCTTGGGAAGGGACGCCCGTTCTGGGAATACGCGACTTGATCCCAGGTCGCCCACGTCCAACCCTCCGGCAGTTGCGCGCTTCCCGGCCAAGCAGGTAAAATCGGTTCTTTGTATTTTCTCTTCCGAGTTGCTGTTGCTTGGGTGCGCTCGTGAATTGCCTCGCGCTCAGCTAAGATGCGGGCGAGGAGAGCGGAGGCGGGTTCGTAGGGACGCGACTCTTGGCGGGCGAGGGCGGCTTCGGTGGGGACGAGGCGGCCTTCGCAGGCGGCTTTGAGGACGGCGGCGCGGTAGCGTTTGAGGTTGGCCTGCACCCGCCGCAACGCCGTCACCCCCGCCTCCAGCCGCGTGAATTGCTTCTCGATCTCCGCCACGATCCGGCGCTGTTCGTCGAGCGGCGGAACCGGGATGTTCAAGTCGCGGACATGGGCAACATTTAGCCGAGGCACTGCTGTGCCCAACCGCGCAGCATCAAACTGCCGTGTGGCGTGAGGAGACCGTAAGAACCACGCGAGGAAGCGAGGAAGAACCTTGTCCTGCTGAGGGCGTATTCGAACCGATGACTGCGTGATGTTCCCGCCTTCGAGATCAGGCGGGACGAGGGCGACCTTCCCGATCGTCCCACGATAGACAAAATTACATCGTCAGCGCGTAGCTTGGAACGACGATACTTTGCAGCAATCGCGGGCGAAGTCCTTCTGATCTCCGAGAGAACAATGTTATCTTCCGAGATTTCGGTTGGTCTGACATACGGAACACCATCCGGGATGATCGGTCCCGGTTGAAGAATCCCGTAGAGAGCCGGCGCATCTTTTTCGGTGAGATCAGCCAGCTTCAAAGTCGGCCAGTCGGCAAGGCCGCTGTTCTTCGGAGTGCCGTTCACGTTCATGCCGCGAGCACCTCGTTCAATTCATCCAGCAGCTTGTTCAACTCCCCGCCGAAAAGCTGGTGCGCTTTGCCGAGTCCGCCGCGCTGGCTGAAAGGCGCGTAGTCGAAATCCTCCGGCTCGATGGAGAGGCTGGTGGCGATATGGTCGCGGATGAGGTCGAGCCACGCCGCTTGGTCGGACGTGAAGGTCGTGCCGGCTTTGGCTTTGTCCATGCGCCATTCGTTGTAGCGTTCGCCGACCGACTCGGCAAACGGCGCAGGACAGGCTGCTGCTCCAGGGCGAAGCGGACGAGCGCGACGAGATCGGCGAAGCGGCCGGCCTGCGAGCTTGCCGCGCACTTTCTCCGGGCCGGCGGTGGCGGCGAAGGCGTTCCAAAGATTGTCCTCGGTCCAGGCGGCGTGGTTCTCGCGCAGCTTTTTTTCCAGCGCCTTGAGCAACCCCTCGGTGAGGCGCTGGGCGTAGGGGCGGGAGTAGAGGATTTGCAGCGCGTCGATCTCGGCGCGGTGGGTCTCGATATACTCGCGGAAGGATTGCACGAGGCTCTGCGCTTTCTCCTTCGCTCCGGCGTCGAAGCCGGCTTGGATGACCTTGTCCACGGTGACGGTGTCGATGGTCTGCTCGGCTTCCTGCCGGGCGCCGGCGAGGGCGTCGCGCAAGGCGGGCGTGTCGAAGGGCGCGCAGGCGGCGTCGGCGAGCGCTCCTCGCGCGGCGTCGAGTGCCTCGGGCGCGACCTCGGCGGGGCTGGCGCCGGGTTTGTCGCCGGTGGCCTGTTCGGCGATGGCGTCGGGATCGCAGGCGCGGAGCAGCGCGGCGGAAAGCTCGGCGAGCGATTGGCCGCCGGCGAGCGTCGGCGAGTTCCTGCCGGCGGGCGGGCGTGATGGCGCGGTCGAGCCGGGCGAGGCGGCTGGCGAGCGGTGGTGAGCGTGTCTTCATCCCGTGCGCCGAAGGCGACGCCGAGCAGCAGCTTGTCGAAGGCGACGGTGGGCTGGCGCTCCAGCGGGCGGCGACTCGGTCTTGTCGCTCTCGCAGACGCCGACGGCATCGACGATGACGAAGTGGGTCTTCGCGTGGGCGATTCGCCGGTGACGGCCTGGAGGTCGGTGGGCGTGAGCACGCGGGTGCCGCGGCCTTTCATCTGCTCGAAGTAGACGCGGCTGCGCACGTCGCGCAGGAAGAGGAGGACTTCCAGCGGCTTGATGTCGGTGCCGGTGGCGATCATGTCCACGGTGACGGCGATGCGGGGTTGCGGCGAGGTGCGGAACTCCTGGATGAGCTCCTCGGCTTTGGCGGGCTTGCCGGTGACGGCGTGCTTGGCCTGGTAGGTGATCTTTTTGCAGAAGTCGTTGCCCTTGCCGAACTCCTCGCGGCACGATGTGGACGATGTCCTCGGCGTGGGAGTCGTCCTTGGCGAAGATGAGGGTCTTGGGCACCGAGCGTGCGGCCGGGGAAGAGCTCGGTGAAGAGGGCGTCGCGGAAGGCTGCGAGGACGGTGCGGATCTGGTCGGGGACGACGACGGCGCGGTCGAGCTCGGTTGGCGGTGTAGGCGAGGTCTTCGTCGAGGAGTTCCCAGCGCTTGGCGCGGGTGCGCGCGGTCTGCGTTTGTCGATGACGAAGCCCTGCTTCGACGGTGCCGCCGGTCTCGGTGATCTCGGTCTGGATGCGGTAGACGTCGTAGCCGACGTTGACGCCGTCGGCGACGGCGTGCTCGTGGCTGTATTCCATGACGAGGTTCTGGTTGAAGAAGCCGATGGTCTGCTTGGCCGGGCGTGGCGGTGAGGCCGATGAGGAAGGCGTCGAAGTATTCGAGCACCTGCCGCCAGAGGTTGTAGATGGAGCGGTGGCACTCGTCGGTGACGATGAAGTCGAAGGCTTCGATGGGGATGGCGGGGTTGTAGGCGACTTCCTTCGGGCGCTGGTCGCCGGCGGCGGCGAGGTCGGCGGCGGAATGTTCGTCGAGGTCTTCGGGCGAGTTCTTCGCCGCGCAGGATGCGAGTAGAGGCGCTGGATGGTGCAGATGGTGACGCGGGCGACGTGGTCGAGCTGCGTTGCTGGTGAGGTGCTGGACGTTGTAAAGCTCGGTGAACTTGCGGCCGTTGTCGGGGGTGACGAAGCTGGAACTCGCCGACGGCCTGGCGGCCGAGGTTGGCGCGGTCCACGAGGAAGAGGACGCGCCGGGCGCCGGCGTATTTGATGAGCCGGTAGGTCGCGGCGCAGGCGGTGAAGGTCTTGCCGGCGCCGGTGGCCATCTGGATCAGGGCGCGGGGGCGGTCGGCGGCGAAGGAGGCTTCCAGCTTCGTGATCGCCTCGATCTGGCAGGCGCGCATGCCGGCGGTGGGCAGCGGGTGCGCGGTGGGAAGCTCGGCGAGGCGGGCGCGGAGGGTTTGCGGCTCTTTCAGCCAGGCGGCGAGAGTTTCCGGCTGGTGGAAGGCGAAGAGGCGGCGGGAGCGCGGGTGCGGGTCGCGTTCGTCGCGGAAGAAGGTTTCGACGCCGGTGGATTCGTAGAGAAAGGGAAGCTGGGTGACGCCGCTCGGCAGGCGGGCGGCGAGGTGCGCGGGCAGGTTGGCGGCGTAGTGGGCGGATTGGTCGGCGACGGTGGAGAGCGTCTTGCCGACGCGCTTGGCTTCGATGACGCCGACTGGACTGGTGATCGACGAGCAGCAGGTAGTCGCATTCGCCGCTGGCAAGCGGGACTTCGCGTAACGCGACTCCAAGAGCGGCGCCGGGGGCGTATTGCTTGTAGTTCTGCACCGACCAGCCGGCAGCGGTGAGCGGTCGCGTCGATCTGTTCGCGGGCTTTCTCTTCAGGAGACATGAGCGGGGAAACAGGAAGCGTCGGAACGATCCAGCGCCGTGATGTTATCCAATGCACGGGTGGGTTGAAGCAGAAACGCTCCGGGAAATCCGCCTAGGGCGGCGGGAGCAATTCCGCGCTGAAAACCCTGCGAGTTTTCGCTGGCGCAGGACGCACCGAGGCGGATGATCGTGGGCGACGATCTCCATGCGAACCCACCGCTGCCACCGCCGCCGCTGCCGACTTTTTCGCTTCACTTTCGCGATTCCATTCCTCTGTCTTTTCGCCTGCCAGACGCGCGCCGTTTTCGCCTGGCACGACAAAGGCCACGAGGTCATCGCGGCGATCGCTTGGGATGAGATGACGCTGGGTGCGCGGGCGGCGGCAGTTGCGCTCTTGGAAAGCTCGCCGGCGGACGCGGGCATCCGGGAGCGGCGGCCGAACACCGGCAGCGCGGAGGAACAGGCGCGCACGGAATTTCTGCGCGCCGCGTGCTGGGCGGACGACGTGCGCACCGGGCCGCGCAAGAAGGCGTATCACCAGCCGTTCTGGCATTTCACCGATTACTTTTGGGAACAGACGACGCCGGACGCGCCGCGTCAGCAGCGCCCCGACGTGCCGTTGCACGGTGAGCTGGTGACCCGGCTCCCCGCGCTCGAACGGAGCCTGCGCGAGCCGGCCTCGCCTCCAGTGAGCCCGAGCAAGGGCACGGACCTCGCGTGGTTCCTCCATTTGATGGGCGACATCGCGCAGCCGTTGCACTCCAGCGGCCGGATCACCGCGGCGGAACCGACGGGTGATCAGGGCGGCAACTTGTTCCTGCTGTCACCGCCGTCGTTGCGCGGAGGAAACGGCCGGCGCCCGCTGAACCTCCATTTTTTCTGGGACCACGTGATCGAGCGGGAGTTCGGCGAGGAGGCGGACCCGGTGGCGATCGCACGCGAAATCAAAGCGCGCTATCCGCGGCCCGCTCACTCCGGCATTCTTGCGCCCGGCCAATACGAAACGTGGGCGCGGCGCTCCCAGCGTCTCGCCCTGCGGGCCGCGTATCCGCCGACGCTGGTCCGCGACGCCGAGCCGCCGGCGGAATACCGGGATCGGGTGAAACGGACATCGGAGCGCGTCATGGCCCTCGCAGGGTATCGGCTGGGCGCGACGCTAAATGCCGTGTTCGCCGCAGCCGCGCCGCCATCCTCATCCGCCAAATCCTCTCCGCCCGGCGCCGCTGCTTTCGCCCGCTGAAATGCCGGAATGACCACCCGCGCGATCGGACCCGTCGCGCCGGAAGATCCCTGCTTTCCCCTTTGCGACTTGGCGACCTTTGCGCGAGGCATTCTTTTTCACTTCCCCCTTTCTCTTTTTCTCCACCTCCCCCGGACAACACTCCATGAGCACCCCCACTTCCTCCATCCGCCGCGCCGCCGTCATCGGTGCGGGCACCATGGGCGCCGCCATCGCGGCCCAACTCGTCAATGCCGGCATCCCGACGCTCCTGCTCGACGTGCCCGGCAACGGTGACGCGTCTGCCGACCGCAACAGCGTCGTCCGTGGCGGCCTTGAGCGCGCACGCAAAGCCCGGCCGGCCGCGTTCATGGACCCGGACCCGGGCGAGCAGGAAAAGCTGCTCACGCTCGGCAACACCGAGGACGATCTCGGCAAGTTGCGCGACGTGGATTGGGTCGTCGAAGCGATCATCGAGAAACCGGAAGCCAAGCGTGCGCTGTGGGAAAAAGTGGAAGCCGCCGCCGGCGAGAGGACCATCTTTTCCTCGAACTCCAGCGGCATCCCGATGGCGGTGCAAAGCGAAGGCCGCAGCGACTCGTTTCGCCGCCGCTTTCTCGGCGCGCATTTCTACAACCCGCCGCGCTGGCTCTACCTGCTTGAGCTGATCCCGACCGCGGACACCGCGCCGGAAATCCTGGAAACCGTGCGCGCGTTTGGCGACCGCGTCCTGGGCAAAGGCATCGTGATCGCCAACGACGTGCCCGGCTTCATCGGCAACCGCATCGGCGTTTACTCGCTCCTGCACGCCGCCCGCACGATGGAGGAAATGGATCTCACGCCGGAGTTCGTGGACGCCATCACCGGCCCGATGCTGGGCCGGCCGAAGAGCGCGACGCTGCGCACGCTCGACGCCGTCGGCCTCGACGTGCTCGGGTTTATCTCCGAAGACCTCACGCGCGCGCTCGACGCGGAGGAAAATTTCAATCTGCCGCAAACCATGCGCGGACTCCTGGCGCGCGGAGACCGCGGCGAGAAGTCGGGGCGCGGCTATTATCAACGCGTCAAAAACGCCGATGGCTCCAGCACGATCCTCGCGCTGAACCTCCACTCCTCGGATTACGAAAATCGCAAAGCCGAGCTGCCGCCCGAAGTCGCGGCGATCGGGAAGCTGAAGTCTGCCGCCGAGCGGACCAAAGCGCTGCTGGCGCTGCCGGAAGACTCACCCGCGGGTGAGTTCACGCGCCGGACGATCTACGAAATGCTTCGCTTCGCCGCGGAGAAACATGGCGTCGTCGCGGACAGCGTCACGGAGATTGATAACGCGCTGAAGTGGGGCTTCGGCTGGGAGCTGGGGCCATTCGAACTGATCGACGCGCTCGGCGTCGAATCCGTCGTCGCCGCGATCGAGAAATCCGGCCAGCCGGTGCCCGCCTTTCTCGCGGAACACCGCCGCAGCGGCGCGCCTTTCCACCCGCCGGCGGGTCCGCACACCGAGCCGGAGCCGAGCGGCTTGATCGTGCTGAAAGACCTCAAGCGCGAAGCCGCGCGCACCCTGGAATCGAACGGCATGGCCGCGCTCGTGGATCTCGACGACGGCGTGCTGCTCCTGGAGTTCACCAGCAAGGCGAACGCCGTGGACAAAAATGTCTACGCGATGGCCGAGCGAGCGAAGGAAGTCGTCGCGAGCCGCGGTCTGCTCGGGCTGGTCATCGGCAACCAGGGCCGCTGGTTTTCCGCCGGCGCCGATCTCGCGGCGCTGCTCGCCGATTGCCGTGCGGGCAATCGCGAAGCCGTCGAAGGCATGATCGCCGGCTTTCAAAAAATGACGACCGGTCTGCGCGCCGCGCCGTTTCCCGTCGTCGCCGCGCCGTTCGGCATGACGCTCGGCGGCGGCTGCGAGACGATGCTTTATTCCGATCACGTCCAGGCCGATGCGGAACTCACGACCGGGTTGGTGGAGCTGAACGTCGGCCTCATGCCGTCGGCCGGCGGCACCACGGAAATGCTCGCGCGCTTTCAGGCCGGGCTCGCGCCGGGCGAGGAGCCGTTTGCGGCGGCGGAGCGCGCGTTTGACCTCATCGCTTCGCGCAAGATCACGTCGTCCGCGCGGGAGGCGAAACGCCTCGGCTTTTTGCGCGAGCACGACGGCATCACGCTGAACAAGCGCCGCGTGCTCGGCGACGCCAAGGACGCCCTGCTCGCGCTCGCAGCCGCTGGCTACACGCCGCCGCCGCCGCGCGAGTTGCACGCCGTCGGCGCGCCGGGTTACGACCGACTGATGGAAAAAGCGCGCGGCTTCCAGGCTGCCGGCAAATGGACGGAATACGATGTCCACCTCGCCGGCGAACTGGCGCGCATCCTCACCGGCGGCGGACCGGAAAACTCGCAGCCCGGTCCGTTGCCGGAAGCCCGTTTTCTGGAACTGGAGCGCGTGGTGTTCATCGGGCTCTGTTTCCGCCCGGAAAGCCAGGCGCGGATCGAGCACACACTGAAAACTGGCAAGCCGTTGCGGAATTAGGTCGGCGATTTCGGCGAACCCGCGCCGCGTCTGCCCGCTGCCCGGGCGGTTGCGATGCGCCGCGGGGCGTGGATTTCTTGCAAATCGCGGGTTTTGTCGTTCGTTATGGTAGCCGTCAGCTTCTGCCGTCAATGGCCGCCGAAACCCCTCCTTCCGCTTCCACCCGGCGCCCGGAGATATTCATCAGCGCCACGAGCCGCGATCTGCGCACCTGCCGGCAGCTTGTGCGCGATGCGCTGCTGACCTTGGGCTGCGTGCCGGTCGTGCAGGATCACTTCGCGCCGGACAGCCGCACGGTGCGCGAGATGTTGCACGCGCGTCTGGCGGCGTGCGACGCGGTCATCCACCTCGCGGGCGGCTGCTACGGCGCGGAGCCGCAGGAGCGCCACGATCCCGCGGAGCCGCGGCGCTCCTACACGCAGTTGGAATTTGACGTCGCCCGCGACTTGAAAAAGCCGCTCTACACGTTTCTCTGCGCCGAGGATTTTCCCTACGATCCGCACGAACCCGAGCCGGAGGAGCTGCGGCTGCTCCAGCAAAAGCATCGCGCCGCGCTGACCGCGGGCGACAACCTTTATCTGCCCATCGGCAGCCCGCACCAACTGGAGCTCCGGGTGCGCGAGCTGCAAACCCGCCTCGAACAACTCAGCCGCGACCTGAAGCGGACCCGCTCCTGGCTGGCGCGCGGCGTCGCGAGCGGCGCTCGTCGCGCTCGCGCTCATCGGCGTGGTGCTGTGGTTTCAACACCAGCGCGGCCACCGCACCGAGCAGCGCGCCGCCCACGCGGAAACCGAGATCGAAGCCCTGCGCGCGCAGCTCGACAAGCAAACCCAGCTCACCGCGCTGATTCTCGCAAAGGTCGAGCAGCAGGGCGGAGGCAGCGGCGGCAGCAACGGCGGCGGCGGCAGTGCGCTCATCGCGGTCGCGTCGCCGGGCGGCAGCGGCGGCAGCAACCGGAGCGGCGGCGGCGACCCGACCGCCAGCGCGCAGGCCGAGGTTGCCCGGCAGCGGGGCATCTCGCTGGACGAACTGAAAAAGCAGCTCGCCGCCGAAGGCGCGGACGTGCGCCAGCTCGTGGCGGCGATCGACCAGCGCCGGACGAACGCCGCGGCCCAGACCCAGGAATGGGCCCGGCTGCAACGCGACGCCCTCATCAAGCTCGGCGACAGCGAATCCGCCGCCGGCCGCTACGCCGCGGCCATCGAGCCCTACCGCAAGGCGCTCGCGCTGACCGACGAAAAGACCGAGGCGCTCGACTGGTGCTTCGCCGCGCAACGGCTGCAAACCGCGCTCGCCGACCAGGGCCAATACGCGGAGGCGGAGGGGCTCGCGCGCCAGCTCGTCGAAAAGCGCACCGCCCTCCAGGGCGCGGAGCACATCGACACCCTGGGCTGCGTCATCAACCTGGCCAATCTCCTGTTGAACGAAGGCGACTTCGCCGCGGCGGAGGCGCTCTACCGCCGCAACCAGGAAATCTACGAGCGCACGCTGGGCAAGGACCATCCCGACAGTCTCGTGAACCTCGGCAACCTCGCCAATCTGCTGCTGCGCAACGGCGATGTTGACGAAGCCGGGACCATCTATCGCCAGGCACTCGAGACGCGCCGGGCCAAGCTGGGCGACGATCATCCGGACACCCTGGTCAGCCTCAGCAACCTTGCCGGCGTGCTTTTCGCCAAAGCCGATTACGCCGCGGCCGAGCCGCTCTATCGCCTGGTGCTCGCCGGGCGCGAGCGCGTTCTCGGCAAGGAACATCCGGACACCTTGCGGGCCCGCGTGAATCTGGCCTCGCTGCTCGAAGCCAGGGGCAATCTGCTGGCGGTGGGGCCGTTGTATCGGCAGGCGCTCGCCGTGCAGGAGCGCGTCCTCGGCGCGGACCATCCGGACACGCTCGACACCGCCACCCGCCTCGCGGCGCACCTGAAGACCGTGGGCGATGTCGAGGCCGCCGAAGCGATGCAGCGGCGCGCGCTGGCCGGGCGCGAGCGGGCGCTGGGACCAGACCACCCGGACACCCTGATCTCGCTCAATACGCTCGCCTTTTTGCTGCGGGAAAAAAGCGCTTACGACGAGGCGGAAGCGCTGATCCGGCGCGCCCTCGCCGTCCAGGAGCGCACGCTCGGCCCCGACCATCCCGAGACGGTCAACAGCGTGATGAACCTGGCCGAGCTCCTCGGCGAGCGCGGGGACGTGCCGGCGGCGGAAGCACTCTACCGCCGCGGCGTGGCCGCGCGCGAACGCGGGCTGGGCGCCGGGCATCCTTCCACGCTCGGCGCGCTCGACGGCCTCGCCGGCATTTTGCAAAAAGAAGAAGACTTCGCCGGCGCCGAGGCAATCTTTCGCCGGGTGCTGAAGGAAAAGGAGCGCGCGCTCGGCGACGACCATTCGGACACCCTGGCCGGGGTCAACAATCTGGCATTCCTGCTCTTCACGAAAGGCGACTACGCCGCCGCGGAGCCGCTCTTCCGCCGCGCGCAGGCCGGCTTTGAGCAGACGCTCGGCAAAGAGCATTATTACACGCTCATCGTGACCCACGGCCTCGCGAACACGCTGCGCGAGGAAGGCCGGCTCGCGGAAGCGGAAGCGCTCTACCTGCCGACGCTCGCCGCGTATGAGCGCACGCTCGGCAATGAAAACCGGATGACGCTCACGCTGTTCTACGACATGTCGTTGTTCCGGCAAAAACAGGGGCAGCTCGAACAAGCCCGCACGCTGGCGCAACGCGCCGTCGATGGCGGCCGGAAAATCCTGTTGGAAAACAGTCCCGACCGGCGGCGCTGGGAGAAAAATCTGGAGGCGGTGAGCGCGAAGTTGCATCCCGTGGCGAAGTCGGGATCATCGTCGTCACCGTGAGCCGGGCGGGAGGCTTTTGGCCGGGGTTGCCGCCGCCACAACGGGCGCCGGTTCCGAAGCCGGCCGCTTCACGGATCGATCGCCCAGATTTCGACAAACCGCCGGCCGCCTTCCCGGCGGGTGCCGAGCAGGCCGGTGCCGTCGCCCATCGCAAACCAATACACCGGCACCGTCGTGACGCCGCCGCGCTGCCGGATGGCTGAGGCCACGGACTCCGCGCACTGGCGCGAGACGGCGATGTTGCGATCGGCGCGATTGCCTTCGTTCGCGTAGCCGAGCACCACCAGCGCCAGGGCCGGGCTGGTGCGCGCGGCGATGGCCGGGGCAAGCTGGGCCGCCTGGTCGCGGCGGAGCTTCGTGGTGCCGGCGGGAAAGGAAATGGCGGTGAGGTCGCGCAGGTTGCGGCCACGCTCCAGGTCCGCGGAGACGCGGGATCGCACGTTCGGCGAGAGACTCGCCAGCCGGCCGGTGCGTTCCAGGGTGTCGCGCAGCGTGGCGAGGTCGCCGAGGACGGTGGCGAAACGCCGCGGCGATCCCGGTCCGGCGCTCCCGACGGTGGTGTCGCGATCCCCCTTCATCAGCGGGGGCGGACCGGCGCCGACCGTGGGAGGGCCGCCGGCGAAGGGATCGGCGGGCGGCTGGGCGGGACGCGGCGGGGCGGCAGCAATCATGGGCCCGCTGCGCGGCGGGGTGGGCGCTGTCACCGGGGAGGGTCCGGGCGCCGAAGCGGCGGGCGGCGGCACCGGCTGCTGCGCCACGGTCGGGCCGGAAGCGAGCTGGCGCCGGCCCGTGAGAAACCAGGTGCCGCCCAGCAGCAGGACCAGCGCGGCGGCCGAGGCGCCGGAAACCATCTTCCAGAAGGCGCCGCGGCGGGGCGGCAGTTGCCACGACGACGCGGACGGCACCGTCCACGGGCCGCCCGGCGGTGGCGGCGGTGGCGGCGGTGGCGGAGTTTCGAGCAAATCCACCGCGGGCGGGGGCGGCGGCATTTCCGGCGGCGGGGGCGGGGGAAACTGCGGTGACGCTTCCCTGGCATCCGGCGAAAACAAAACATTCGCAGCGGCTCCCGACGACGGACCCGGCGGCAGCGCCGGCGTGAGCTTGACCGGCGCCACGGCCGCTGGGGCCGATGGCGGGGGAATGGTTGTCGCCGAAATCTCGTCCGGCCGGCGGCGGGGCGAGGGCTTCCGCGGACGGCGGTGGCGCAGGGCGCGGGGATCGTCGCGGTGAGCCGATGAAAATGGAGCGGTCGCAGCGGCTCCGGCGGGTCCGGCATCGGATCCTGCCAATACGTCGGCCGCACAAAGGCGTTGCGACCGAGCTGGAGCGCGTATTGCCACTCCTGCGCGACGTAGGTGCTCTGCGCCGAGTTCTGCGACCAGAAGAGCTGGAAGACGTCCGCCTCCGTGATCATCTGCTGCAGGCGGTCGTTCCAAAACTCGCCGCTGCGCAGGTGCACCCAGTCGCGCAGGTATTCGTCGCCGAACGACCGCGCGTGGCGCTCCATCGCTTCCACGATGTCGGTGTCGCGATGCGAGTAGGAGGCGAAGATGCGGCGAAACGGCCGCGCCGAACTCCGCTCGCGCGCTCCGGCCTCGGGAAGCGCGGCGGCCGCGGTCTGCCGGCTGTCCACGCGGATCGCGAGGCTGATCTCGGCGAGGATGAGGCTGCCGAGAAAAATCGTGAGCCGGCCGCGCGCGACCTGGCCGTCCAGCGCGGCGCCGGCGCGCAGGTCGAAGCTTTCGTTGTGCACGGTCACGCCGTCTTTCCAAAAGAACGCGCGCCGCGGCGGGTTGAACTCCACGCCCGCGATTTCCGGCACCAGCGTGATCTCGCCGTCGCGCGGCACCGCGATCCGGCTGTCATCGGTCGTCTGGCGGTAGTCGGCGATCTTTGGCCCGAGGATTTGCTGCGCCTGGGCTTCCATTTCCTCCAGCGGCGCGCGCTCGTCCTCGTCCAGCCACGGCGGGCGTTCGTCGAGATGGGCGAAGACGAGGAGCTTCGCCCATTTGCCGGGGCGGACAATCTTGGGTCGGTAGGCGGTGAACTGGACGTTTTCGCCGGGCACCGCGATCGCCGGCGCAGCGTCTGCCGGCGGCGCGTTTTCTTCCCGGGCTTTCGCGGACGCAACGGCGGCGGCCGCGGCTTCCGGCCGGACCGGCGCGGTGTCCGCTTTGTTGACCGGCGCGGCGTCGGCAGCGTCACCGCCACGCGGCTGGCCGAGCTCCGGTGATCGTCGCGGTCGCGGGCGGAGTTTCCGCCACCATCGCGGCGGCGGCAGCAGCGGCGGCGACCGCGTCTTCGATCGTTTCGATGCAGTGCTCGATGCGATGACACAGCTCGCCGGGCGTGGAAGGCCGCGCGGCGCGTTCCTTTGCCAGCATCACAGCGAGCAGGGCGCGCAAGGACTCGGGACACCCGGCCGGCAGGCGCTCGAAAGGCGGCGGCTGCATGAGATGACCGCCGAGCACCTCGGTCGCCGCGCCCTTCAAACGGCGGCCGGCCGGCGATCATGGCCCAGAGCGTGCAGCCGAGGCTGTAGATGTCCGAGCGCGTGTCGAGCGCTTCGTTGCGCAACTGCTCCGGGCTCGCGTAGGAAGGCGTGCCGAGAAACTCGCTGCCGGCGGTGTAAGCATGCGTGCCGCTGCCTTCCGCGACGGCTTTCGCGAGGCTGAAGTCGATGAGCTTGACCGCGCGCCGCGCTGCGCCCTCTTCGTCCGCGACCAGCATGATGTTCGCCGGCTGGATGTCGCGATGCACGAGCTTGCGACCGTGCGCGGCGGTCAACGCGCTGGCCACGCCGTGCGCGATCTGCAGCGCCTCGATCCAGGGCAGCGGGCCGGCGCGTTTGAGGAGGGTTTCGACGGTTTCGCCGTCGATGAATTCCATCGCGTAGAAGAAATTTGCCTCGTCGCCGCCGAGGTAGAGCACGCTGGCGATATTCGGATGATGCAGGCTGGCGGCCGACTTGGCCTCGCGGCGGAAACGCTCGCGCGCGAGATCGTCGCCGAGCGCCTGGGCGTTGATGACTTTTAACGCCACGGTGGCGTCGAGATTCGTATCGATCGCCTTGTAGGTGACGCCCGTCGCCCCGCGGCCCAGTTCCCAGAGTCGCCCGTCCTCGCGCCGCAGGACGCGGTAATGTTCAAACGTCTCGCCGCTCTCAGCCATGGGAAGCGAAGGATAACCGCAACATCCTAGCCCCGAGCCGGAACCGCGGTCGAGGGAAAAGGAAAAGCTGGGTTGCGGAAAGGCGCGCAGGGCGCGGAGGGTTTGATCCGCAGATGACGCAGATTTCCGCAGATGTGAGTGGGGGACGGAGGATGCCGATCCGCCGCGCTGCGCCGCGCTTGCCGCGCTCGGTCGCCCGGTCGCCCATGACATCTACCAGCGGTGATACGCCGGGTGCCCGGGCTTCACGGCGACAAAGGTGCCGCGGCAGGTGGCGCAAAGGTTTCCCTGCGGATCTTTCAACGTGCCTTCGACCACGGCGCGATCGGCGCTGGATTCGACGACGCGCGCGGAAAGAAACACCGGAGTTTCCGCCGGCGTCGGGCGGCGCAGCTTGATGGCATAATCCGCGGTGACCGTGCAACCGGGCTGCTCGGCGCCGGCATCTTTCATGAGATGAAACGCCGCGGTCCAGTTGCAGTGGCAATCAAGCAGCGAGCCGATGATGCCGCCGTTCAACATGCCGGGAAACGCCTGGTGCTGCGGCTGCGGCTGCCACTCCGCGACGACCTCGCCGTCTTCCCGCGCGAAGGAGCGGATGTGCAGGCCCTGGGGATTGGCGGGACCGCAGCCGAAACAGATCGAATTCGGCGAGTAGCGTTCCTGGAGGGAGAGATCGGTCTGGGCGGGCATGAGGGCGTTGTATTTTTTAACACAGAGGACACAGAGACGGAGGCACAGAGGACACAGAGGAAAAGGCAGAAGAGCGAGGGAGAGGAAAAGGCAAGAGGGAGGGAGAGGAGACCGGAGGCAAAAAGCAGAGGTGGAAATGCAGAGAGCAGAAGCGAGAAGGCAGAGCACACGCGGCACCAGATGGTCTCACTCCGGCTTTCTCCCTACCTCTCTTCTCTCTCTTCTCCCTTCTCTGTGTCCTCTGTGCCTCCGTCTCTGTGCCCTCTGTGTTAAAAATAAAGCCGCCCAATCGCTCCAGCGCCCGAGACGCGTCAACCCTCAAACCATCGGTCGAAACCGCCCGACCACCTCGCACAGCCGACCCGTGATCTGGCCGAGCGAGCAGTGCTCAACAGTCCCGACGAGTTCCGCAAACACGTTGCCGCCGCTTTCGACCACCTCGGCCAGCGCATCCAGCGCCCGCTCGCTCTCCGCCGCGTGCCGTTTCTCGAAATCCCGCAGCCGATCGAGCTGACGCTGCTGCGGCTTCGCGCGGCGTGCGCATCATCGTCATGTCGGGAAAAACTTCGTCCGGATTCGCGTAGCGATTCAGGCCAACGATCGGTCGGGTGCCGTCGTAAATCTGCTTTTCCAGCTCGTGCGCGCTCGCCTGGATCTGGCTGCGCTGATACCGCCGATCCACCGCGGCGATCACGCCGCCCTGACGCTCGATCTCGCGGAACTCCTCCAGGATCGCCGCCTCGACCGCGCGCCCGACCGTGTTCATGCCCGGCGAACCGGCGAGCGTGTTCATCATGTGCTTGAAAAATCCGCTCTCCTCCAGCGCGATCGCCTGGGCGTGCGCGGCGAGCCGGGCGTATTCCTCGCTCGGCGTGGTGAACGGCTCGTCCGCGGCGTTGGAATGGCAGGAATTCGTCGCGTTCATGCAGGCGACCATGAGCTCCAGCGCGGTGCGGGTGAGATTGTTTTTCCACTCCGCCGCGATGAGCGAACGGCCGCTGGTCTGCGTGTGCAGCTTCAGGATTTGCGCCCGCTTGTCCGCGCCGAAAACGTCGCGCATGCCGATGGCCCAGATCTTCCGGCTCACCCGCGCCAGGGCGAGGTATTCCACGTCCAGACCGCAATCGAGAAAGAACGACAGGCGCGGGCCGAACTGGTTCACGTCCATGCCGCGCGCCTTGAACAGCTCGACGTAGGTGAAGCCGTTGGAAAGCGTGTAGGCCGCCTGCTGCACCGGCGTCGCCCCGGCTTCGGCGATGTGATAGCCGGAGATGGAGATCGGATACCAGCGCGGCATTTCCCGCGTCGTGAATTCCACCATGTCGCCGAGAAACCGCAGGCTGGCGTCGATGGGGAAGATCATCTCGTTCTGCGCCTGCACTTCCTTGAGAATGTCGGCCTGGATGGTGCCGCGCAGCTTCGGCAGCACGTCGTTGCCGAAGCGTCGTTTCGCCGCGGCGACATACATCGCGAGGATGATCGGCGCCGGGCCGTTGATCGTCATCGAAGTCGAGACGTTCGGCTGGTCGAGCGCGAAGCCGGCGTAGAGCCGCTCCATGTCGTCCACGGTGTCCACCGCCACGCCGCCCTCGCCGATCTTGCCGAACACGCCGTCCGCGCCCGAGCCGGTGCCGTAGAGCGTCGGGCCGTCGAACGCCGTGCTCAGGCGCTTCGAGCGCTGGTGGCGCGAGAGGTAGTGGAAGCGCTCGTTCGTGTCCTCCGCGAGGCCGAGCCCGGCGAAAAGGCGCGTCGGCTCTTCGGTGACGGCAGCCGTCGGCTTCGCGGCGCCGTTGCCGTTGCCGTTGGTGCCATTGCCGCCGCCCCCGCTGCCGTGTTTGCCGCTGTCGCCGTTCTTTTCCAACGTCTGCCGCGTTCGAAGTCGGCTCGACGTAGATTTCCGGATACGCCGCGCTGAGAAACGGGAACTCGCCGGGCAGCCCTTCGCTGTAAAGATAGCGGGCGATTTCCCCCGGCTCATCCAGCTCCGGCAACGCCAGCCGCGGCAGCTTCAGCCCGGTCGGCGTCGTCGTCGTGCCGACCCGCTCGCGGGCCGCTTTCCAACGCTCCAGGATCTGCGCGCCAAACGCGGCATCGGTCCGCGCTCGCCGGACGTGTTCGAGCACGGATTGATCGTAATTTTCAACGGCGGTGACGACTTGGCCAAGGGGAGTCATAAGGTCGGGAGAAAGGAGGAAAGCTGCCGGTAATCATTCGGCAAACGTCGAGGGAGTGCAAACCGCGCTTCTGACGATCCAATCGCGCGGGAAGTGATTCGTTTCCGGGCGTTTTCTCCGGTCCCCGGCCGCCGCATCAGCAAAGAAGCCTGCACCCGCCCAGAGCTATTGGCTCCATGCGTCTGACAGCGCTTCCGCCTGCTTGAGCACCATGATCATCTCCGCGATGACCTGCGAACTCTCGATCATCCCGTTGTGATACTTCCGCAGCGCTTCGATCAGGTGGTCGCCGGATTGCGTTTCCAGCACGAGGTTCGTCCGCGTCCGCGTCTTGATCTTTCCCTCACCTTTGCCCGCCCTTTCTTCAGAACCCCCTGGATGGCGGGACGTCTGAGCCCGGCTTTCGCGATCACTCCGGTGCGATCAGTTTCACTTTCGGGAAATACGTGCGGTAGCGCGCCGCATCGCGCGTCAGGAGAGTCATCCCTTCGACTTCCGCGTGTGCGCCAATGAAGAAATCCGGCAATGGAGAACGACGGTTGCCACCCTGCCGCCGATATTCCACGAAAGCGCGCCCGGCCCGGAATGCCGCTTCGTAGGGGAGCGCCAGCTGGGTCAGGTCGGGAAGATCAAGGGCGGCGGCGAGTTCCGTTTCACTCTGGAAACACACCGAGATCTCCGCATAGATCACGGGATTGATGCCGAGACCCTGCCCCAGCGCACGCTCCAGCTTGTCCGCTGACCACTCGGACCACTGCGCATCCGCTGTCAGGATATCCAACAGCACATTGGCATCCACCAGGACCATCTCAATCTTCTCCGCGCGTCAGTTGCATCGCTTCGTCGGTGGTCATCTTCACCGTCGCGCTGCCCCGCGCTTTGGAGATCCATTCGCGGAACCGACCTTTCTTCGTTCGCGCTGGCCGGATCATCACCCCGCCATCACCCGTCGCAAATTCCACCTCCGTTTGCGGATGCAGCCCGTAACGTGCTCGCATCTCTTGCGGAATGGTAACCTGGCCCTTGCTGGTGATTTTCATCGCCCAAAAGTAATACTGCCGGGTAAAACCGGTCAATTGCCGCTTGAGAATGCCACAAGGTCCGGAAGCCGAAGAATTTTCCCGGGCGAGAAATTCTGGGTCGTCGTGAAAATGATGCCGCCCGATTGCCGCGCCGCCAGCATCTCGCGGAGCTGCTCCCGCGACTCCGCCTGCTCCGGCGTCTGCTTCAGGAGATCCTTCGCCGCGCAGAATTGCTGGTAAAGCTGCCCGTCGAGATCGTGGAGGCGATCCGGCACTTCTATGAACCGGAGGGTTAGACTTCTCCGGCTGCTGCAGGAGCTTCCCCGCGTAGCAGCACATCGAGATGCTTTTGCCCGAGCCCTGCGTGTGCCAGAAGACGCCCGCCTTGCGCGAGCCGGGCACGACCTCCCGGCCATACGTCGCCCGCACTTCCGCGACCGCGCGCTCGCCTCCGTCGCCAACGCGATCAGCGTCACGCGCACCGCTTCCCGCACGCCGTGGAATTGATGGTAGCCCGCGATCTTCTTGATCAGCGCGTCGCCGTCCGCCTCGAAGAGCACGAAATAGCGGATGTAATCCAAAAACAGGTCGGGCCGGAAAAAGCCGCGCACCACCTTCTCCAGCTCGAATTCCAGCGCCGGCCGGTCGTGCTCGTTCGCGATCGTCCGCCACGGCATGAACCACTCCGGCGTCGCCGTCAGCGAGGCTACCTATTGGTTATCAGCTGCTCGATCATCCAATCCAACGATGCTTGAGCATCGGCGATAAGCTTTGCGTAGCTGCTAAATTGAGTGCGTTTGCCTGAATACTCTTCGCAGGAGAGAGACGGATCGGTCGTTCCGCCAATGACGACGATGTCCACGGACAACTGGAGCCGGGACTTCAGCCAATCCGCGTATTTCTTCACCTGCGTTTCGTCGTCGCGACCGAC
Source organism: uncultured Verrucomicrobiae bacterium (assembly GCA_963762725.1). Taxonomy (GTDB): domain Bacteria; phylum Verrucomicrobiota; class Verrucomicrobiia; order Chthoniobacterales; family SZAS-18; genus JAFAXH01. The sequence goes on from CAVXLY010000002.1 coordinate 351,459, forward strand.
TTCGTAGCTGGGGCGTTTGAATTCTACCAACAGTCGGTTGTGAAATGCGTCTTGAGACAACAGCAAGTCGGGGCGCGTCCTGTTGGCTCCGTGTGGACTAACGGCCTCGCCGCATTGCTCAGCGATGGTCGCCAATCGCTGATTGCTCGCCATGAGGCTGTATTGCGGACCGAAAACCCATAGGTTCTTTTCAGTCGCCTTGTGCATCTGCTTTTCCAGCGTGTCCGGGTTTCTTGCCAGCTGGTCTAGCGATTTCAGAAAGTCCAAACGGCTCTTGGCCTGTCGTCCCATGAAGGCCAGGTCGCAGAGTCCGAATTCAAGCAAGGCGTCGGCGAGGTGCAGCACGTCGGCGCGGTGACGTCATGGAGTTCGTTGCAAATCGCCCAGAGTATTCGTCGTGCTCCAGCGCATCGAGCACGAGATCCACGAGCGTGCCGATCCGCTCCTCCTTCTCGCCTTCCGGATCGGCGCGGGAGATAAGGCGGTTCATGCGCTGTTCGATGATGGCTCGAACGGTGCTCGGGCACGCTGACCAAGCGCCGATCCATCTGCTGCTTCCAACGGCCCTTGGCGAGATTCACTTCGCAGGTGAGCGTTCGAGTGAGATCCTCGTGCATGTGCCGCCGCAGTTCCGTCGCGAGATGCTCGAAACCCTTGTCGCTTTCGATGACGTCGCCTCCTGCCGCCGTGAGTTCGATGGAATCCGGTGGGACGTTCACTTCGCCCACGATTCGGCGGCGCAAGCGGTCTGAAAGTTCGTCCACCGATTCCAAGCCAAACAAGTGTGCCCTCCCAATCGTCTTTCCGCCTTGCCTCGAAGGACAATGCCCGAATGTTTGGCCGGAACGGTTTGTCGGCAATCGGTAAGTGGCTCGGCGGTGGTCTCCATTCGGCAACTCACTTCACATTCAAAGGTAGTGCCCGGGGCAGTCTAAGGAAAGCGAAACACGCTCGCCATTGACCAAGATTGCGAAGTCCGTTTCGCGTCCGTAGTCGCGAGCAGGATTTCTTGAAGCGGTCGGGCTAGGAAGATTCAGGTTCGGGTCTAGCCGCGAGAGGACGATCCGCGTGCCATGCAAGGCTAATGTCCGCCCTCCTTGATGGCGAACGGCAGCGGCACCTGCTCTAAGTCCTTCGCGTCCCGCAACAGCGACTCCTTATCGACCTCGACACTCGGGTCGAAATCCGAGCGCGGACGTTTCCAGTTCCATCCGTGAAGAAGCGAGAATCAATCCGGCGAACTTGCCGACGCCCCGGCGGCCCTTCACCAGACGATTCTTGTTTGGCGTCTTCTCTCCCTTCCGCGTCCACCGAGGACTGGCGATATTCAGATATTCGTCGCGAACTTCGGCAGGCTTCATTCCGCTGCCGTTGTCCTCTACGATGATGGGGTGGTCCGGAGAAAATCGTCGGCAAGGTCACTCGCACCTCGGTAGCTTCAGCGTCCCAGGAGTTGTCGATGAGTTCCTTGAACGCGTGCTCGCTGCTCGTGTAGCTGTCGCCGAGAATCGAGGCGAGCCGGGGATCGACCTTGAAGTTGGCGGTGGTGGTGCTCATGGCGTGATCCTGCGGACTGCTTGAGTATTCATTGCCTTTTCGGCATCACGTCTGGATACGGCCCGAGGAACCGTTCGCCATTGAAGTGGATCATGTGGTCGGGGTCTTCGGCGATCCAGACTTCGGACTCCCAGGCGATGTGCGAGACGAAGGTCTGCATGGTGCGGCGGTTCTCGAAGGCGGTGACGAAGACGAGGCCCGCTTTGCAGCCGGCGAACAGGTCCTTGAGTTCCTTGCGGCGCTTGCCGTCCACCGGGCCGGCGCTGGTGACGGCTTCGATGAGCAGGAGCCAGTTCTTGGCGCGTGTAGTGGACGATGACATCGGGAATCTTGGCGGCGGAATCCAAGGTGACGCCGAGCGCGGCCAAGGCCTGCGGTTTCCAGATGGACGAACTTGTTTTCGGTGTCGCCGATGTAGAGGACCACGCCGCCGGGGGCGAAGGCGGGGCAGAAGTGTTCGATGATGGCCTTGATGAGCGGATTCTGGCCGCCGGGTGAGAGCGCGACTTGGGAGCCATCGGGCAAGGTGACGGGCACGCGGGCCAGGTCACGCTTCCGGGCAATCTCGTGCTTGAGCGTTTCGCGACTGGCGAGGTAATGCTGCAAGGCGGGAGTCCATTCGAGGGTGCCGAACTTGCGGAAGAGAGCGAGGGCGGTCGGCTCGATTTGATACACCGTCTTGCCGCTGTTGGTCGGGCGATTGGGGTCGTCGGGATTGCGCAGCAGCAGGCCCTCCTCCACGAAGAATTTCACCGCATCGTCGCGAATGGTTTCGCGGGTGTTGGGCGCGTAGCGGTTGCCGTAGGCGGTGGCGATGAAGTCAATGATCGGGGTGATGCCACGCAAGCGGAGCCTGCGCGTCGGCCCATGGCGGCATCCGGCTGAAGGTCGAGCAGGGCCAGCAACGTGTAGGCGGCGGTTTCGTTCCGTTGCTTCGGACCAAACTGCAAAGCGGTGAGCGCCTCGATGGTTTCGGCGAGCCGCTTTTTCCGGGCGGCGGCTTTGCGGTTGGGTTTATCGGCAGGCATGAAGATGCTTGGTGACGAGTTGGTCGATTTCGTCCTGCGAGAGGTCGAGGGTTTTCATGTCGCGGCCCATCGCTTGGAGCGTGTCGCGGTCGGGATAGGCCAAGGTGCGCAGGTCGGTGGCGTTCACTTGCGTGTGGCCGCTGAAGCGCCGGAAATACTGGTCAACGACGGTGGAGTTCAGGAAGGCGTAGAGGCCGACGGCCAGAGTGCGCTCCAAGCCATGACCGCTGGCGTGGAAGTAATTCAGGTGGTTCTCGAAGCCGACCCACTTTGCTTTCACCAAGTCCGGGTCGAACAGGCAGGCCACGAGGCGGCGGCGCTCTTCCTTCGACGTGAAGCGCTTCGTGAGCAGATACACGCCGGAGGGCACGAGCCACGGGCGCGTCTCGTCGTTGTCGAGGATGGCGTTGGGCTTGCGGGCTTCGAGCTTGGGCCAGTGGACGGTGCCGCCATTGAAGTGGCAGGGATAGAGCAGCGGCACGGTGCCGCGTTCGGGTTCCTTGCGCAGGGCGTCCTTGAGTCGGAAGTCCACGACGCGGCCGGTGGAGACGGTGACGCCCAGCGAGGCAAGGCTGGAGCTGAGGCCGTCCATCGCTTCCTTGGCCGTCGGCGTGGCTGGCGGTGGAGGGGATGTGGATGAACTTCTCGGCGTCGTGCGGGTGGACGATTTCGGTGAAGGGAAAAACGGTCTCGGTGATGTCGTCGCCATGCTCTCCGCTGCTGCTGGAGATGGTGCATTTCGCGGGGTTGGTTCCGGCCTTTCACCGCGTGGAAGATGATGTTCTCCTGCAGCACGCTGTCGTCGCGGAAGGCGGCTTGGCGGGATTCAAAGACGTGGAGGCGGCGCAGTTCCAGGTGACTCAAGAAAGTCTTCGCGGAACGGGCGGAAGTAAGGGCCGTTGCAAAAACTCCGCGGCGTGATGCCGACGAGTTGCCCGCCGGGAACGAGCAAGCGCTGAATGAGCGCGATGAAGCCGGTGTAGAGGTTGCTGGTTTCGACGCCGACCGACACGCAGTGCACGTCTCTCGGCGGAGTCGGTGTTGATTTTGCGATAGGGCGGATTCGCGATGGCGGCATCGAACGCAGGCGGCAGCGAGCCGAACAAATCACCCGCAAGACGTGCCGACATTTCCTGGATGAAGTCGGCGGAATGAATGGTGAACGTGAAGCGAATGCCCGCATCGGCGCAGAGCCGTTCGCACTCCCGCATCGTCGCGGCCAACGCGTCTAGGATTTCACCGTCGAGTTCGTAGAGCGTCGCTTCGATGGCGCGAACGCCGTCGTCTTTCTCACAGCACCGGGAGACGAAAGCGGCGGTGAGCGAGCCCGCGCCCGCGCCTGCATCCAGCAAGCGCACCGTTCTCGGGAGCGGCCCGAACATCGAAGCCATGAAGTCGGCCACAGGCGTCGCAGTGAGGAACTGTCCGAGTTCCTCCTGGCGATTTCTGGGAGTTTTCTATGGCCGCGATTTTCATGTCGTCATGCTACCAAGCTGAGTTCCGCTTCGCCATCGAACAAACGGGCTCGTTCGCAGAATCGAGCGTGTTATTTTTCCGCAGAACCAGATGCAGACGGGAATCTGCGTGTTGTAGAAGAGCTGGCCGGGCAGGGCGACCATGCACTCGACGAGATCCGCCTCGATCAAGGCGCGGCGGATGTCGCCCTCGCCGCTGGAATTCGAACTCATCGAGCCATTGGCGAGCAGCAGCGCCATCGAGCCATTCGGCGCGAGGTGGTGGAGCATGTGCTGGACCCAGGCGAAGTTGGCATTGCCCCTGCGGCGAGCGTGCCGTATTGCCAGCGCGGCGTCGCCCTCCA
>CAVXLY010000003.1:0-984892 GCA_963762725.1 uncultured Verrucomicrobiae bacterium
CGGCGTGCACCCAGCCGAGGGGTCGCCAGTCGGGATTGGCGACTTCGATGAGTCGAAGTGGCAGGAGCAATGCCAGCGCCGCTCCGCCGAGCAGCCGCCAGGCGATCATCGCCGTGCGCCGACCCGGCGGGTCGGTCGCCGGCTTTTCCTGCCAGCGAACCCAAAACAGGTAAAGGCAGAAGATAGGAACAAACCATCCGTATTGATACTGCTCGTTGACTGTCCACTCCGAACTGAGATGCCGGCAAAGCGTTCCCGAGGGGTTCAGAAAACGAGCGAGATCCCGCACCACCGCGGGAGGCGGGATTCCTTCCGCCCTGCCGGGATGGGGACGGTACGTGGTGGGTCGCTGGTTTGCGTCGTTTCCACGCAGGAATGGCTGCGGACAAGCATAGCACTGCAGGCGAAGATTTCGGCACTTTCTCGCGCGTTACAGCTACGAACTCGGTTGGGGAGAAAATTCGATGAGTCAGAAAAACGCAAATCGACAGCGTCCGCGACGACGCCGGGAAGGCGGGAGCACGATGGCGTGATTTTGCCGCGAGCTCAATCGACGGAATCGTGCTGGGGACGTCATTCTTCCGGGGAGCAATTCCAGGTTGCAGTCCGGGAAGCACAGGTCTGCGCCGTTTCTGCCGAAACCCCGTCCGTTGGAGTGCCTTGCTGCCATCGGAGCCAGCGGGTTAAAACACCGCGGGAGCGCCGTTTTTGGGAGACAATCGCAGGGTCTGTGACATATTCGCTCCTGGGTCGATCGGAATAGGCTGGCCGGGTCAGCAGGGGGAAAAGTGGGTGCAATTTCGAGGTCGCAGGGGGAAGCTCGCGGCACGTTCGCCTGGTCACGCGTCGTAACAGATTGATTTTTGTATGCCGCCATTCGTCGCCCCGGAGAAATCCCGCTCACCCGGTCGAAACCTCGGTCGATCCGCAGACCCGCTCGGAACGGCAACGAGAACATCGCCTCGGGGCACTCGGAGGGCACCTCGACCGATCTGCCAGCGGCGGCTCCCCTGCGCTGGTCGCCAAGCTCCTGGTCTGGCTGCTCGACGTCGTGCTCTGGCTCACGCTTTACAGCGTGATTTCATATTATCGGGAAGATGTTGCCTACAGCTCGGCCGCCCTGCTGGGTCTGGTGGATCTCATCGTGGTCTGCATCCTTTGCGCGGCGATGTTCACCATCGGCGGCTACGACCGGCGGGTGGACAAGCTCAGTCTGGCATATGCCAGCGAACACATCCTGGCGGTCGGCGCGGCGGCGTTGATGGCGTCGTTTTTCGTTTATTCGATCGCGGCATACGATCAAAACGTCCGGCCGAGCCGCGGAGCGCTCCTGCTGAGTTTCACGGTGTTTCTGCCGATGGCGCTGCTTTACCGGCGGCTGCTGCACCAGCGCGTGGTGGCGGTCACGGCGCGCAAGACGTTTCTCGTGGTTGGCACCGGGGCGCTGGCCCAGGAATTTTTTCATGCCTACCGGCGGTCGGAAAATCGGGAGCGGCTGCGGTTCGTCGCGTTGCCGGGCGAGGAACGGACCCGGGGCGAGCTGCTCGCGGGACCGGACACGCCGCCGGTGGAAACGGATTTCGTGGCGGCGTGGCGTGCGGTGCACGGCGACTGCAACGGGGTGATCCTGGCGGCGGAGGCGGAATGGCTTGACCGCCCGTTGCTGGACCGCCTGGTACGACTGCATTTCCGGCGGGTGCCGGTTTACACGCTCGAATCGTTTTACGAGAAACATTGGCGACGGGTGCCGGCGCACACGATTGATCCGATCTGGCCGTTGCAGCTCGGGTTTCAACTCGCGAGCGATTCGCCCTATGCCCATCTCAAGCGGCTCTTTGACGTGGTGCTGTCGGGGCTGGCGCTGGTCGTGCTGGGTCCGGTGTTCGGGATCGTGGCGCTGCTGGTCTGGCTGGACAGCGGGAAGCCGGTGTATTTTCGTCAGCCGCGGGTGGGCCGGGACGGGAATGTTTTCACGGTGCTGAAATTTCGCACCATGGTGCATCGGCCGGAAGGGGAACCCGGGGAGCTGTATACGCAGACAAACGATCCGCGCGTGACCCGGGTGGGCCGCTGGCTGCGCCGGCAACGGCTGGACGAGCTGCCGCAGTTGCTCAATGTGTTCCGCGGGGACATGAGCCTGATCGGGCCGCGGGCGGAATGGGACGCGCTGGCGCGGGGATATGAGCGGAACATTCCGAGCTATCATTTCCGGCATTTGGTGAAGCCGGGGATCACCGGCTGGGCGCAGGTGAATTATCCCTACGGCGCGAGCGAGGCGGATGCGCTGGAGAAGCTCAAGTATGACCTTTATTACATCCGGCATTATTCGCTAAAGCTGGATGCGATGATCGTGTTGAAGACGCTGCACGTGATGCTGTTTGGGAAGGGGCGGTAGAGCGGGCGGCGTTTTCGTGGCGGGGTTGGGCGAGGTGGGCCGGGTTGCGAGACGGTGAGGGGGCCTCGCGCAAAGGACGCAAAGGCGCAAAGGGGGGAGAGAAGAGAGGAAGAACTGGATGTGGAAGGGAAACGTCCTGCGGGGATGGAGACGAGGTTGGGGTGGGCGAGCGAGTAGGCGGAGCGAAGTGACGGGGTTTTGAATTTGTTTTAGGTTTTCAATTTATATGCGGACGCGGGGACGTTTTTCGGCTGTCGGGGCTTGTGGAGCTTCGACGGCCGAAACTATTTTCCAGGCCAATTCCTTCCTCGTGCGATTTTTGATTGATGCTCCCCGGTGGCTGTTGTTGCTGGCGCTGTTCTATGCGCCGTGGGCTTTTGGGTGCACGCGGGTCTGGACGGTCTGGGGACTGGATCTGTTGCTCGGGCTGCTGCTGGTGTTGTGGGGGCTCGGGATCGTGCTGGTGCGGGGGAGGTGGCGGCGGGTGGAGGTGCCGGCCGCGCTCTGGATTCCGGTGGGGCTGCTGTTGTTGCTCGGCTGGGGCATGGTGATCAACAGCCCGTCGCTGCAGGACAGTGAACAACTGGTTTTTGTGCCGTTGACGCCGTGGATCCCGGCTGGCGGCCGGGTCGGTCGATCGGGCGTTGAGCCTGGACTGGATGTGGCGGGCGACGGCGCTGCTCGGCACGCTGCTCTTTGTGGCGTCGGAAATCGCGCCCCGGCCGGTCTGGGTGCTGCGGCTCTGGTGGACGATCGGGCTGGCCGGCGGATCGATCGCGCTGCTCGGATTGCTGCAAAAGGCGACCGGAGCCGGCGAACCTTTTCTGGCAGCCGCCGCGACCGTCCGGAGAACAGGTTTCGACGTTTTTTGCGACCTATTTTTATCACGCCAACGCGGGCGCCTATTTGAATCTTGTCCTGCCACCGGCGGCCGGGCTGCTGTTGCGCGCCTTGGCGCGGACGCCGACAGCCGGTCGTGGAGTCGGACTCCCCTGCCCGCTCCTGGGCTGGAGCGCCACCCGAAGGCGCGGCGGCAACCGGTAAAGCAGGGGCTGGCGCGACGTCGGCCGTTGTCGGGCGGGCGTTGGCGTCTGCCTTGGTGATCGTGATCCTCGTGGCGGTGGCCTCGAACACCTCGCGCGCGGCGCAGGCGCTCGGCGTGGCGCTTGTCCTGATCCTGCTGCTCGGTCCGGTGCGCGCGTGGCTGCTGCACCGCTGGCGAGCCGGCTCCCATACCGTCGGTGGCTGGGGCGGGATCGTGGCGGGAGCGGTTTTGATCGGAGCGGTGCTTTTCGCCGTGGGTCAGGCGAGCGAATTGGGCCGGCCGCTGGCGCGCTGGCAAGGACTCAGCGAGAGCTGGGAACACGACGCGCGCTGGCCGGCCGCGCTGGCCGGGCTCGGCGGCGTGCGCGATGCCGGCTGGTGCGGGCTGGGGCCGGGCACGTTTCCGGTGGTGTTTCCGTATCTGACCGGACCGTTCGGCAGCGATCTGCGCGGCGTCTGGCTGACGCTGCACCAGGACTACATCCAGACCGTGCTGGAATGGGGCTGGCTCGGCGCTGGGCTTTGGTCGGTGATTTTCTTCGGCGGAATGGGTGTCGGGCTGAGGAACTGGTGGCGGCAGCGCGAAACCTGGACGCCGCGCCAGCGGATGCTGCTGCCGTTGCTGGTGCTGGCGCTGGGTTCCGTGGCGTTGCACGCGACCCTCGATTTTCCGCTCCAGATCGCGTCGCTGCAGTTTTACGCGATGGTTTATCTCGGGATTTGCTGGGGCAGCGGGAGCTGGTCGATACCCGGCAGACACCGTGGAACCGGACGCAAACAACGTTTCACCCGTCGAAGCGGCGGCGCCGACGTTCCGCCGTTTCCTGAGCACGCGGCGAAGGCGGTGGGCGGCAGCGGACTTGCTGCGGAGTCCTGCCGGACGTGAGCCGTCCACGCGGCGCAGGGACATCGCGCGATCAGCTAGGCTCCGGCGACCATCTTGCGAACCAACGCGCATCCATCCGGAGGTTTCCGCCGACCAGCCGAGCTGGCGCCGAGGCTTTCTCGGGATTGCCGAGGCCGACTTCGATCGGTCGGGCGCAGGAGGCGCTTGTCGGTTTCCACGTGCTCGCGCCAATCGAGTCCGACCGCGTCGAACGCCGACCCGGCACAAAGTCCGCCAGCGGCCGGGTTTCGCCGGTGGCGATGACATAGTCGTCGGGCCGATCCTGCTGGAGCATCGACCACATCGCTTCGACAAATTCCGGCGCCCAGCCCCAGTCGCGTTTGACCTCGATGTCGACCGCGAATTTCTCGCGTTGCTCGCCGGAGGCGATGCGGCGCGCGGAAGCGACGATCTTTTGCGTCACGAAGCGCTCCGGCCGCAGGGGTGACTCGTGGTTAAACAGGATGCCGGAGCAGGCGAACAAGCCGTAGGCTTCGCGGTAATTGGCCACTTCCCAAAACGCGGCGAGACATTCGCGCCCGAGCGTAGGGACTGCGCGGCTGGAACGGCGTGGTTTCATCCGCGGCCCGTCCGCCGGTGTCGCCGAAGCATTCGCTGGAGCAGGCGTTTGTAAATCTCACCGGCACCGCCCGAAACCGCAGGGCTTCGAGGATGTTGAGCGTGCCGGTGGCGATACTCTCCAGGGTTTCCATCGGGTGGCTCGGAAGGAGACCCGTACGCTGGTCTGGCCACGATTATAGATCTCGTCCGGGTTCGTTTTGGCGAGCACCTGGAGCACGCTGCGAAAATCGGTGATCGCGGCGCTGGCGACCCGGACGCCGTCGCGGATGCCGAAGCCGGTCGAGATTGCCGAAGCTCGGCGAACCTGGGCGTCGCGCGAGGTGCCGATCACACGTGTAGCCGCGTTGCAGGAGCAAACGCGCCAGGTAGGCGCCATCCTGACCGGAAATGCCGAAGATGAGAGCGGTGGGCATCGGGTGACGAAAAGGTCATTTTAGAGCAATCGCGCCGTTTCGTCGAATGCGATCTCTTCGGCGAGATTGTGGAGGCGGCTCTGTGAGCCGCGTGGTTGAACCCTGCGGCTCGCAGAGCCGCCGCTACAACGGAAAATGCACACCGCGGCCCGGCATCGAGCGGGTGCAGGGCGCCTTCGACCCTAGGATCCGTTCGTGGCTGCGCCGTTCGGCTTTCCGGCACCGCGACCGGCGGGAGCCGTCGGCTGCCGCGACCGGTCGCGGCGACCGTGGCGCGCGGCCCGGCATCGGCATCGGGCCGGTAGCCGTAGCCGCCGCTGTAGCTGTCGCCGTAGCCGCCGGATTCCGAGTAATAGTAATAATACCCCACCCCGCGCCGGCGCGGCAGCCGGTTCAGGATCAGGCCGGCCACTCCGGTGGAAAGCCGGCCGCCGCTGGCGGCGCCGGAAAGGAGCGCCAGGGCGCGTGAAACCGCGTTGCGAGGGGTTTTGCGCGCGCGGACGACGAGACAGGTCGTCTGGATCGACGGCAGCATGAGCAGCGTGTCGCTGACGGCCAGCACGGGCGCGCTGTCCACCACCACCCGGTCATAATTTGCCGCCGCATCCGCGATCAGGTCGTTGAACGTGTGACCGCCGAGCAGCTCCGCGGGATTCGGGGCGCGCCGGCCGCCGGAAAGCACGTGGAGGGAGCCTGCGCTTGAGCCGCCGGCACCGGGGATCGGGGTGGCGAGATTCGCGAGCGAGGTCGGATTCTCGGCGCCGTCACCGCCGGATTTCTGCCCGCCGCCGGCGGCGTGGACGCCGACGAGGTAATCCACAATGCCGCCGCCCGGCTGCGCATCGTTCGAAAGGAAAAACTTGTGCTGCGTCGGTCGGCGCAAGTCGCCGTCGATGAGCAGCACGCGATAGCCCTGTTGCGACAGCGAGAGCGCGTAGTTCGCGCAGGTAAAGCTTTTGCCTTCGTTCGGCAGCGCGCTGGTGAAAAGGAACACCCGCCGCTCGGCTTCGGGTCCGAGCAGGGACAACGCCGCGCGCAGGTTGCGGAACGCTTCCGCCGCCTGGCCTTCCGGCGCGAGGGCCGAGATCAGTTGCGGGACTTCCAGTGCTCCGCTGCCGCCTCCGTTCGCGCGATCCGCCGGCTCGGACTTCGCCGGGCGCTCGCCCTTCTTGCCCTTCGTCTCGCCCGCCTTCACGTCCGGGATGGCGGCCAGCACCGGCAGGCCAAACGTGCTCTCCGCCTGGTCCACGGTTTTCACCGTGCGATCGATTGCGCTGAGCAGAAATACGAGTCCCAGCCCGAGCGCGAGCCCCCCGAAAATTCCGAGTAGCGTGGCCTTCACCGGCTGCGGCGTGAACGGCCGTCCCGGCTGATTCGCGCGCTCAGCGACGCTGACCGCGTTGACCTGGATGCCCTTCGCGAGATCGGTTTCCTTGATCTGGTTGAGGACTTTTTCGTAAAGCTGCCGGATGCCGTCGGCCTGCCGGGCGAGCTCTTGGTAATCGATCGCCGCCTTGCTGAGATCGAGCACGACGCCTTCCTGCTCGCGCGAGGCGGATCCGAGATTGGTTTCGTTCGTCCGGGCCTGCTCGACGGCGCTGCGCAGGAGCGACGGCTGATCCAGCACGACCCGCTCAAACGACGCTTCCGCCTGGCCCAGCGCGGCTTTGGCAGCGAGCATGCGCGGGTGCTTGTCCTTGTAGCGCTGGGCCAGCGCGGCGACCTGTGCCTGGAGGGCGTTCAGGTCGCGCCGGGCGTTTACCACCGCAGGCGCGTTCGCGATGAACGGGATGTCCAGCAGCGTGTTGATGTTGCCTTTGGCCCGATCGACGAGCGCCAGTTCGCCTTCGAGCCGCACCCGTTCGCCTTTCACCGCCGTCAGATCGCTGGAAAGTTTTTCAAGCCGGGTTTCCACGACGCCGCCGCGGCCCGCATTCGAGGTGCCGGAGCCGGATCCGGTCGCGGCCGCGCCACCGCCGAAATAAAGCGCGTTGGGATTCTTTTCCTTGAACTCGGTGACGCGCTTTTCAGCTTTCTGGAGGTCGCCGCGCAGTTGTTCCGCCTGCTGGACGAGAAAGCGCAGGGCTTCCTGGTTGAAGGAAACGCGCCGGGCGATGGAGGCGCGGATGAATTCGTTGCCGAGCGAATCGGCAATCCGCCGCGCGAGAGCGGGATCGCGGTGGATGACAAAAACGTCGATCAGCCGGGTGCCGCGGCGCACCGTAGCATTGACCATCTGGGAAAGCGCGCCCGCGAGGGCTTCCTCCAGCGCCGTCGGGGGCGCGGCGGTGCCAGAATAATCGGACGTTGCGCCGGCACCGGCACCGGCGACCGGAGCGGAGGCCGGCGTCGGCGTCGGAGCCGGGCTGCTGCCACTGCCGCTGCCAGCGGCGGCGTTTTCCGTGAGAGAAACCCCGATCAGCGCTTTGCCGCCGTCCGCCGCCAGGTTTTCCGCGCGGATGACGCGGACCAGGAGCGCGCGGTTGCGCAGGTTCTGCTCGATCGTGCGCAAGGCTTCAAGGCTCGCGAGCCCCAGGGTGCCTCCCAGCGATCCGGAGCGGGCACCGGCGATCGGAACAACGTCGGGATCCTGCAGATCGACCTGCAAGGTCACCCGGCTTTGATACAGCGGCGTGGTGCGCGACAGGTAGCCGAGCGCGAGAAACAACCCGGCCAGGGTGCAAAGCACGACCACCCACAGCTTCTCGAGGAGCTGGTGCCAGAAGTGCCGGAAATCAAATCCCCCGCCCCCACCGGCACCGGGTCCGCCGGCGCCCGGCTCCACTCCGCCGATCTGGCCGACGCCGACGACCGGGAAACCCGGGTTCATCATCGCCCCCGCCGCCGCAGGGTTTGCCGGATGGGAAGACGAAGGCGCGGGATGCATCATGACAGAATACGGAGACGGGAGTGAAGGGGAAGATGCGGTCTGGGCGCCGCGGCTTGGGGTTGTCAACTGGCGCGGGTCGCGGTCGGTTCGACCCACCGCATTTGCCGGGGAAAAAGTTTTCGCGAAACAGCTTGGGTCGCCGGAAGAATAAACAGGCCGGGCTGCCGCTCATCCCGACCCGCCGGGCGCCTGCGAAGGAGGTTAAGAATTAAAAAATACTTTCGTCCACGGTGATCGTGTCACCCGGTTTCACCAGGAACCCGGACTGCTGTCCCGGCCGGCCGCTCTGGCCTTTGGCGAGCCGCTTGGCATCCACGCGAAGGGTTTCCGCCTGGCCACCGTCCCGCTCGCTCCGGCGCACCACGGTGATGCGCCCCGGCGCCGCGATCCGGGTGTAGCCGCCGGCCAGCGCGATCGCTTCCAGAAGATCAATGCCTCCGCGCATCACGGAGTCCTCCGGCATGTCGTAGGCGCCTGGCCGGTTCACCTGCCCGAGCACGGTGAAGCGCCGCTTCGCGTAGCCGACGAGCGAGACGTTCACCCGCGGGTTGACGAGGTAATCCTTGCGCAGGAGTTCGGTGATCCGCGCCGCGGCCTGCGCCGTGGTCAGGCCTGCAAGTCGCACCGGGCCGAGGAGCGGCAGGCTCATGGAGCCCTCGCTGTTCAGCCGGCCCGCTGCCCGGAGATCGTCTTCGCCGAAAACTTCGACGGCGACCTGGTCATCCGGCCCCAGCGTGTAACCGGCAGGCGCCGCCACCGCGGCCGGTAGTGGGGCGGCCGCCGGCGCCGGGGCGCTCGAGCCGGGGGCGTTGCCCGCTCCGGCCGGCGCGCCTTGCGCCCGCGCGATCACGGAGCCGCACGCCACCCAGACGACCACGGCAAGCAACGCCGCTCCGAGCCGCCGACTGCCGCGGTGGAAATGCGGGCTGGGTTTCACGTCAGAATAAAACAGCATACAAAAGCGAGAATCCTCCCCTGGCCCGATCCGCCGGCGCCGATCCCTCAAAGCCAAGGGCACGGATACGCGCAGATCGCCTCCCGTTCAAGTCTCCAGGCAGCCCATGATTGTATGGGTTGACGGCTCGAGGCGCCAGTTTTGATTTCGAGCGATCCCCTCGGGCGCGCCATTTCTTTAAAACGTGAAGGTCGTGCGCAGACCGACCTGATTGTTGGCAAACGAGGTGTTGTTTCCCGTCGAGTCGTTTTCCCGGTGGGAGTAAAATGCGCCGGCGGACCAGAACGAGGTTAATGCGTATTCGACACCGGCCTGGATGTAGAAAAAATTGTCGGTCCGCGAAGCGTTCACCGCGGTGTTGGTGCTGAAGTATTCAGCGTTTTCATAGCCAAGCGTGAGGGTGAAAAAGATCTTTTGCAGAAACCGCTGGCGCGCCGAGATCGTGATGTTTGTCGTCGTGAAATCCTGACTGGCCAGCGTGGCCGAGCTCAGCACCCGCCGCGTCCCGCTGAGCGTGAGCGATATGCTGTCGAACGGCTGATACAGCACGCCCAGTTCAAAAACCGGCGTGAAGTTCGTCCCTCCGTTTGACCCGCCGAACTGCCGAAACTCCAACCCGATGGAGCCGTTCGCCGACACTTTGCCGAACGCCTGGTAGTTCAGCCGCAGGTTCACCTGCTCGAACACCTGGTCCACGCTTGGGCTCTGCGGCGCCAGATACCCGAGCGCGAGCCCAAGCCCGGCGGTGAGCTTCGGGCTGTAGCTGTAGCTGACCGAAAGATCGCCCGTGGTGGTCTGGGAGCTGAGCAGGCTTTTGTAATCGTTGCGGCTGTATTGGAGCGCGAGGTTCAGGGCGGTCTTTTCCGTCAGGAAATAACCGAAGTTCGCGCGCGACACGTAGATGTTCAGGCGGGTGCGCGCGCTGACGTCGAGGTTCACCCGGTTGACGACCGTGCCGGTGTTCGACGTGACGTTAAGGTCGGCGCCGTCGAGGATCTGGATGTCCTGGCTTAGGGTCAGCGAGAGCCGGGTGAAACGGTAGCCGCCCTCCAGCCGCACGAGGTGCTGCAGGCTGTTGAAATCGGAGTCATCGGCATACAGAAAAACGCTCGGCGAATAGTCGAGCCGCAGGTAGTTGCCCTCCTTCGTGATCGCGTCGCCGATGCCGACCGTGACGCCGGGTTCCAGAGTGAAATAAAACCCGCCGCCGCTGCGTCCGGCTGCGAGCTGCAGGTTGTCGTTATACGCGGAACTGAGGGCGAGCCGAAACGCGTAACGAAACCGGCGCGTCGAGCCAGTTTCCCCGGGCACGGACGCCGGCAGCGACGGGGCGGCCGCGGCGGGCGAATTGCCGACGGCCGCCGCCTCCGTGGTGGGTGGCACCAGGGTGCTGACACCCGAACTGGCCGGTGCCGAGGGGCTGCTGCCCGCCGGCCCGCCGGGCGCGAAGTCGGGCAGCGGCGGCTCGATGATTGTTGTCGGATAAAGAGAGGACGAGGCAGACGACGCGGGTGTTGAACCCGCGCTGCTTGTGCCGCCGGGCGCGGGCGAGGAGATCGGCGGCGCGACCGTCGAGGAGTATGGGGACGGTGACGTTGAGGAAGGGGCCGCGGTTCCAGAGGCTGACGATCCCACCGAGGGGGCTGGCGCCGGCGCCGTCGTCGAGAACGGAGCGCCTTCTTGCGCTGCCACCGGGTGGATGAAAGCCGCGGATGTCAGCAGCCAGACGCCGGCGCCAAGGCAGACAAACCGACGCCGCGCAGCGCGACTGCGTATGCTCCGGTTGCCGCCGGTCCACGCTGCACCCTCCGTCGCAACAAGGGCGGCTTCGGGCCCGAAGCCCAGTCCCGACGATTCCGCGGCATCACCGCCGCCTCCAGAGGCGCCGGATCCAGCAGTCGGATCCGGCCGATCATGGCACAAGCGGCGGGCGCGCCGGCGCACCGACTCCATTACACCCGAGCGGTGCAATCCCTCAGACCCGGTAAACGCGTTCAGCGGAACGAGGAAATCACCGGACGGCGCAGGCGGGTGGTCGGCACGTTGGCCGGATTCAGGCTGCCAGCCGTGGATGTGGTCGCGGCGCTGCTGCCGCCATTGCCACTAGTCGCCGGAGCGGCGCCGCCGGACGTCTCGATCAACTCCGCCGTCCGCAACCGGCCAAGGTCATTCGCCGCGCTGCCGGAAAGATTTGCCACCTGGAACCGGTCGCCGCCGGCCGCTTCTGCGATCAGCTCCGCCTGGGTCGGCGCCGCCGCCAGCGCGCCGCGCCGGATATCCGCGCGGGCTTCGGGCACCCGGGTGATCAGGTGCCGCACGATCTCGCGCGTGGCTTCCGGCCGGGCGGCCACCACGGCACGAGTAAGAGCGCTGACCCGTTCGCCGAGCGGAACCCGGCCGCGATTTGTCAGTGAGGAAACCGCTTCGTCAAGGATCGGGCGGAGCAGTTCGGGCCGCGCCTGGAGCGCCGCCGCGGCAAAGCCGGGCACCTGATCCTTCTTCGCGCCCGCCAGCACGGCGCTGTAGGCCGCGAGGAACGCCCGCGGTTTGGCGGTCGTCACCGACGCAGCCCCACCGGCCACCACGGCCGACCGAAGTTCGTCCGAAGGCGCTGCCTGGAGCGGCAACGTCTGCAGACCGAGTGCCAGGGTCGCCACGGCGAGCGCGGCCGGCCGAAGCGAAAGACGAAAGGAAGGCGTGGTATTCATGGAAAGTGCGACTGAAACGAAAGGTGACACCGAATGGAACGGAATGCGATCAACAATGCAGGCGCCGTGCCGCCAGGCAGAACGCTGGCGCGATAGTTAGAGATCGGACGCGGGTTGGCAAGTGGATTTTGCGGTCCGCGCGAAAAATTTACCCAAATCCGGCTGCCCAACCCGTTTTTGGCTTTTTCTGGCGCGATCGGCGCGGTCATCGCCGCCACGCCGGCGGCGCTTCCTGTCGGCGGAGGTGCAGCCGCGTGAGGTTGCGCTCGGCCGCGAGCAGGCGCGCAATTCCGCGCTGCGCCCAGGCATCTGCCGCCGCGTCGGATGGCGCGGCAGTGGATTCGGAAAGCTCGATGAACTGCCCCGCCGCCAGCACCGGCCCGCGGTCGTCGAACACTTCGCCGCGAGCGCAGACGATCCGCAGTCCGCCGCCCGCCTTCGGCCCAGACGCCAAAAAGCGTCCCGGCATTGGCACGCAGCATCCCCGCCGGCGTGGAAACTGCGATGGTGGCGGGCACCGCCCCCTCGGCCGCGGCGAGCGAGACAAGGAGGGCGCCGCCGATGAATTTCACCCCGGTTTCGCGCGCCCCCATCTCGTCCACCCGCTTCTCGATGCGCAGTCGCTGGATTTCGACGGCGCTCGCTGGCTCCAGCACGATGTCCACCCCGGGAAGCAGCGAAATCGCCAGCGGCTCCGGCGGATCCTCGATCCCGGTCGCCGCGGCCGAAGCGTCGTCCAGGCTTTCCGCCGGCGGAGCCGCCAGATCGGCACCAGTCCGCACACGCTCGCCCTCATCGACCAGGGAACCGGTTCGGAGTGCCCGGTCAGGCGTCGAGGTTTCCGAGCTTTTTACCCGCCCCGGCCTCCAGGTGCTGAGCAAGCACCACCGCCCGGGCCTGGAATCGCCAGCAGCCTGCCAAGGTGAACGCTACCAGACAGGAGGCGAAAGCCAGCCAAATCCCAGTGTATTTGATGGATGAAGCGAAAGAGGCCCCTCCCGCCTTTCTTCCCGAGGAAAGCGACGCGCCGTGTTGACGGAAGTTTCAAGCGACATGCGGTTCACGCGGAATAAACAGCGCCGCCGTGCCGCCGGCGAGCGCGATCTCCGGCCGTCGGGGAAGAACATTCGGTTGATCGGCGGCCGACCCGGGCCCGGTGCAGATTGGCCCTGTCCTCCCGGCGGGATCGCTGCTAAAAATCGCGACGTGCCCCTCCCCTCGCCCGCGCTCGACTCGCCGCCAGCCGCCGACGCCCCGGCGCCCGCGCGGAGGCCCGCGGCGGCGGGGGCGCCGGTCGCGCTCACTCTGCTCGTTCTGTGGGGTGTGCTTTGCTGGCGGTTGGCGGACGAGTGGTCCATTAGCGAGCAATACGCCTACGGCTGGCTCGTGCCGTTTCTCGCACTCGCGCTTTTCGGACTGCGCTGGGAATCCCGGCCGACAGTCGCCACTTCGTCGGTGGCACCGCCTGTCCGGCTCGCGCTTCTGCTCGGCGGCGGCGCGCTCCTCTTTTTTCTGCTGCCGGTGCGTTTGTTCGAAAACGCCAACCCGGACTGGCGGCTGCTCGGCTGGCTGCACGCCGGCACGGTTGCGGGACTGACACTGCTCTGGCTCACGGCCCGCGGCGGCACGGCTTGGCTGCGGCACTTCGCGTTTCCGATCGGCTTCTTTTTTGTCGCGGTGCCGTGGATCAAGAGCCACGAGGAACTTGTCGTCCAGAGCCTCATGCGGTTCGCCGCCGCGGCGGCGACGGACGGACTCGGCGTGCTCGGCATCCCGGCGCAGCTCGAAGGCAGCCTCATTCGCGTCAGCACCGGCGTGGTCGGTGTCAACGAAGCGTGCAGCGGGGTGCGCGGATTGCAGACGTCGCTCATGATCGGATTGCTGCTCGGGGAACTGCAACGGCTGCCGGTTTGGCGGCGCGTCGCTTTGGTTCTTCTGGCGGCGACGCTCGCGTTGACCGCCAACATCGTGCGCGCATGCATCCTCGTCTGGCTCGCCGCCCGCCACGGCCTCGGCGCGGCGGAACGCGGCCACGACGTGGCCGGCTACACGATTCTTGGGGTCGTTTTCGTCGGAACTCTTCTGCTGGCGGCCTGGCTGAAACCACGCGGCCCGGCGCCGGCACCCGCGACCGGCGACTCCAAAAGCGGCGTGGATCCGGCACCGAACGCCGCCGCATTCCTCCCGGCACCCGACACGAATGATGCCAGCGTTGCACGGCCCGGTATCACGCCGGTCGCCCGCCCGCTGCGGCCAGCGCTTTTTGTCGCGGCACTCGCCTGGCTCGGCATTGTCGAAGCTGGCGTCGAAGGCTGGTATCGCTGGCATGAACGCGGGCTCGTTGCCCGCCCGCAATGGACCGTGCGCTGGCCCGCCGCGGCGCCGGGGTTTCGTGAACTGTCCATCGACGAACGCACGCGCTGGCTGCTGCACTTCGACGAGGGCCGCGCCGCCTCGTGGCGGTTGAGCTTCGCAGGCCGGCGCCTCGCCTGGCGCGTCCGCCGGCGAATCACCGAATCCATCGGCCACCGCGAATCCGGCGGCGTCACGCCCGCGCCCGCCAGCGCCGGGTGATTCCGCCGCCTGCCTCGGCTACTTTTTCCGTTGGAAACCGGGTCGGAATTCCGTGCGGCTCGCGGGCGCGCACCGTCCCGACGTTTGTCTGCCGGCGAGCGGTTGGACGCAAACGGCGGATCACGGGGTCCGCTACTATCCGGTGCAAGTCGGCGGGGGACGGCCGCTCCTGCTGCCCTTTCGCCATTTCACCTATGCGCGACAAACCGGCGGAGCGACTGCCACCGCCGCCCACGTGTTTTACTGTCTGTGGGAAGACCGCGCCGCCCCGGAAGTCGCCCCGACCGACGAGCCCGCCGCCCGTCCGCCGACACCGGTCACGCGCGCCTCGCGTTGGGATCCCGTGCGCGATGGGCGACGGCATTTGGGCCAGCAGGTGTTGGAACTGGCGCTCCTCGCCCCGGACGCCGACGCGGCAGGGGCGGAGCGATGGTTTGAGAACGAGCTGTCCGCCTTGGTTGCGGCGCCGCCTCTCGCGGGCGGAACGAAGCATCCCTGATTCGCGGCGGGTTCGGGCTCCCGCAGGCGCCCGCCGCGCGGTTGGATGCTGTTGTCCCGGTGATCAAATCTCTCCCGCCTCGTCCAAGACGAGGCAGACGTGGCATTGCGGATCGCACCGTGAAATCCGCGCTCGCCTTACCAACATGCGAACGGCGGGCGCTAAATCTCGACCCGCGCGGGAAATTCGCGACACAAAGCCGACCCGGCGGGAAGCCGTCCGTTCGCGTCATAAAACGTCATCGCCCCATCCATCCCGCAGAGCCAGACCTCCTGTGCGCCGGCTTCAAAGTAGAGCGCACGCTTCTCGCGCATTTCCTGCTCGTCGTTGGCGGGCGAAAGCACCTCCACGCACAACTCCGGTGCCAGCGTGTAAATCACGGATTGCCGCCGTTCGGGACTCGTCCAGGCCACGTCGGGCACGCGGACGCCGTCCGAGGTTTGGACGGGACATTCCACCACTGCCCGGCCGTGTGGCAAAAGCTGGGCGAGCAGAACGACGATCGCCGACTGAAATTCGCCATGTCGGCTGCGGGCGGGACTCAGGATGATTTGCCCTCGACGATTGGTTTCGATCTTGTAGGGCAAATCACGCAAGGTCGGGTCCGCACAGATCTCCTCCCACGCCGTCGCTGCGGCGCTCTGCTGGACGGAACTGGCGGCGGTTTCGACCCGGATCATCACAGATCAAGCTAGAGATCCCACCTGCGCACGTCAACGAACGCGGATGACGCTCGCCGGGAATCAAACTTTGCGACGGAAGCCAACAGCCAGCACGCGCCGCAGCCGCCGCCGCTGGCTGAAGCCGAGCGTGCCCAGCGCCAGCATGCCGCCGAGGACCGTCCCCGGCTCCGGCACCGGCACGATCTCGAACTGGTTCCCGTAGGGAATCACGGTCGCCCCGGCCGGGAACGCGACGCCGGCGTCGTTGAAAAACGTCCAGCGCGAAAGATCCAGCGTCCCGGGATTCGCGGCAAACAGCAGCCGGTCGAACGTGCCGTCGCCGCCGTCGGCATTCGCAGTGCCCGTCCAGTTCCGAACATCCACATACGCGCCGCCGGCTCCGGCCAGGCTGGCGAACACGAGTGAACTGCCGGCCGCCGTGTTGCCGAAATCAAACGTCGCGTGCAGCGCGTTCGTCGTGCTTTGCAGCGTCAACGCGCCGATACCCGCCGCGCCCCCGGAGCCGGTCGGCCCGCTCGGGCGCGTGCCTTCGCTGAAGCCGCCGGTGGCAAACGTGCCGCCGCCGTTCAGCGTGATCCCGGCGGTGTTGAAGATCTGGTCGCCGGAGCTGTTGCCGAGCAGCAGCGTGCCGCCGTTGCCGACGGTGGTCAGCGTGCCGAGCGCGTGGACGGTGGCGCTGCTGGCTTTGTCCAGGGTCAGCGTGCCGGCGTTCACGTTGAAGCCGAGGTTCGTGTTGTCGGCGGCACCGCTCAAAACGAGTTTGCCGCTGCCGAGTTTGTTCATCGCCGGCGCCCCCGCTGCCGCGGTGAACGCGCCCTGGATGATCGACTGGGTGGTCGCGGTGGTTTCAATCGTCCCGCCGGCAGTCGTTTCCTGGAATGGCCGCGTCGAGCCGGACGAAAAGCTGTTGTTCCCGGTGATGCGCAGGGTGCCGCCGTTGAACGTGACGTAGTTCGACGTGCCACTGCCCAGCGCCGTCTGGGTCGTGACGGAAACCACGCCGGAGTTCAGGGTGTTGCCACCGGTGTGCGCATTCCCCGGCGCCAGGGTCAGCGTGCCGCCTCCGCTCATCGCCACGGTGCCGTTGCCGCTCGAGTTGTAAAGCGTCCCGGTGACCGAGAAATCGCCGGCGCCGGTGAAGGTCAGCGTGTTCGCTTTGAGGTCAATGCCGGTCGTGTTGTCCCCGCCCTTCACCTGGGTCAGGCTGAGCGTTCCGCCGCCGGCCTGGTTGAGGGTCAGCCCCTTATCGAGCGCGACGTGGCCGGAGAGCGTGTTGGTGCCGGACGTGTTCTGGGAATCGACGAGCGCCTGACCCGAACTGCCCGAGCGCGCGTTGATCGTGCTGGACAACCCCAGGCCGCCGGTCGCCGGCAGGAGATCGATCTCGGCCGGGGCCGAACCGCCCGTGTTGCCGAGGCGGATCACCGAGTTGTTCACGCTGCCGCCGGTGGCGAATTGCAGCTTCCCGGCATTTACAAACGTGTCGCCGCCGTAGGTGTTCGCCGCACCGAAGATCACGGTGTTGCTGCCGTTGAGGGCGAAGGAATTCCCACCGCCGTTGCCGCTGCTGGAAATGACGCCGTTGAACGTGATCGTCTTGCCGCCGATGGAATTGATCTGGAGCTGCGTCGTGCCGGCGAGATCGATGCCGGTGGTGGCGCTGAAGAAGAGGTCGCCGCCGTTCGCCAGGACCTCCGCCCGGCCGGTGCCGCTGGTGTCGTTGAAAACAATTTTCTGACCGGCCGACAGGTTGAAGCTTTGCAGGGACGACGATTCGTTGTCGATCTGCGGAAACACCGGCGTCGCGCCGCCGAAGTCGAACAGCGTGAAGCCGTTCCCGGTGATCGTGAACGCGTGATTCGGACTCGCGTTCTCGAATACGATCTTGTGCCCTGAATACCCGGTCAGATCGTTTTGCGCGGTCGTGCTTCCGTTGCCGCCGGCGGCGTTGTAAGCGCTGCCGAAAAACAGGTCGCTGGCCCCCGCCCCGGGACCGGTGTTGTCCCAGTTGGCGCCGTTGCTCCAGAGCGCATTCCCACCGGTGCCCTTCCAACCCGTGCCGACCGGGGTGGCGTCGAGCGTCGGGCTGAACGGCCCGTTTCCCCGCTCGGCCGCGCGGGTCTGCGGTCTCGGCAGCGTCTCAAACGCGCTGACGCGGGCGGTGCTGGGCACGGCTGCTGTCCCGACGAGGGCTGGGCGTGACGCTGCGACGACCAGCCGATCCTCCCGCGCGAAGGTCGCCGGACCGCTTTGATCGGCGGACGGAAACGTGGACGTTCCGTCCGAACGCCGCACCGGCGCTCACCGACCGGGCGCCCCGGACCGGGACGCGGGGTTCCGCGCCTGGCTGGACGATCGATTCCTGGGGGGCCACCGCGGGCGGCTGGACCCACGCGCGCCAGGTATCGGCAACAAAGGACCGCAGAAAACCGATGCCCGCTG
Source organism: uncultured Verrucomicrobiae bacterium (assembly GCA_963762725.1). Taxonomy (GTDB): domain Bacteria; phylum Verrucomicrobiota; class Verrucomicrobiia; order Chthoniobacterales; family SZAS-18; genus JAFAXH01. The sequence goes on from CAVXLY010000003.1 coordinate 18,072, forward strand.
GTCGCAAACCCGAGGACGAAGCGGCCGCGGTCGAGCGCTCCGCGGCATAGAAAACCGCCGCTCCCGCAACCGTCACCAGAAGCACCGTGCGAATGCGCAGCCCGCCGGATTTTTCTCCGATCGGCGGGGTTCCATGCTTCTCAGTGTGACGGCATCGCTGGGGGACGGGTCGGTTCATGGGGGAGGTTGCGCGAGGAGAAGACCAACTCGCGTGCGCCCGGTCAACCCCGAAGTGTGCAAGGATCCGATGCGCCACGACCCCGGCGCCTGCCATCCGCGCCACGACGCGCGCCAAACCCGGAAAAAAGAGCCGACGGCAGGGCGTGCCGACACGCGCCGCAGCGCGAGCGTTTTCCCCGTGTTCGGCAAGATCACCGGCGCCCGGGTTCCACGCCCGGCAGCCGCCTGCCGCCAATTACGGCTCCGCCGTCGGAAACAACTCGCCCACTGCCAGGGCGGCATCCGGAAACGCCACCGGCGCCACGTTCTCCCCCGGCCGAATCCGCGCCGACCAGCCATACGATCCCGCGCCGCTGACGGCTCCCGGTAAACCTCCACCAAGCCGCTCCGGCAAATTCACCAGCCAATACTCCGCGATGCCCGCCCGCGCGTAAGCCGCCCGCTTCTCTTCCCGGTCGTAGAGCACCGAGCTGTCCGCCACCTCGATCAGCGAGAAACACATCCGCCGGCTCTGGATGCCGGTCGGCGTAGAAATCGGCGCGCGGCTTCAGCACCAGCGCAAATCCGGCTGCGGCTCAGTGCCGTCGCTCAAGCGCACCGGGAGTTGGCACCGCGTCATCCAGCGCCCCCGCCTAGCCGCGTGAAAACGATCGTGCAAGCGTGCCGTCACGCCGGCGTGAAAAGGTCCGATCGGAAACATATCAATGATCTGCCCCTCCAGCAGTTCCACCCGCGCATCGGCGCGCAGGATGCCGCTTCTCCGCCATGCGGTAATATTCCTCCACGGTAAAGCGGTGCAGCGGGGCCAAAGCAAGCGCGGGCATGGCGGCATATTACCGGAGTGCCCGAATCGCAGCAAGCCGCCACCCAACGCAGCGTGTGATCTAGAGACTGGGCGGGCGTCCGTTCACGCACCGGAAGCCCGGCCTCTGAGCGCCGATCAAGCCGCTGCTCGCAGCCCAGCAGGCAACAAACCCTGTAAACGCCGGCGCTGGCTGTAGCCGAGTGTCCCAAGAGCGAGGAATCCCGCCAGCCAGGTGGTCGGTTCAGGAACGGGAACTACCCCCGAGGTTACTTCGTAATAATCGCCGAATTGAGCCACGGCATAGCCGGTGTTGCCATTAAAGGACACATCTGTTTGCGAATACTTTGATGTAAAATCCGCCAACAAGCCGCTGAACAACAGCCGATCACCAGCGCCCCCGGTCACCGGCGTTCCATCCCAGTTGATGACTTGCAACATCGTGCTGAGCGTATGGACTCCCACCCCGCCGAACTGCAAAATACTGGAATTTCCGGGTCCGAAGTTAAGCACCGATGTTGCGGTGAGGGTTAGTGCGCCAATTGAGCCACCGCCAGCAGTGTTGCTCGGCTCGGATAATCCGCCGGTATTGAAGGTTCCACCATTGAGCGTTACAGGCGTATTCGCCCCGATGTGCCGGCCAACACCGGACAAAAGTAGGCTCCCTCCAGAGTTCACAGCGACGCTCGACGTGCTCACCAACGTGCCAACTCCGGCTTGCAATGTTCCCGCGTTGACCGTCGTCGTTCCAATAAACGAATTCGCACCCGTCAAGACGACGATCCCACTGCCCGTTTTGGCGAGGTTGCCGCTTCCGGTGATGATGCCATTCACCGTGAACGTGTTGCCGTTGCTATCGAATGTTGCCGTCGCACCGCTCGCGACACTGACACCCCGTTTGGAATCGAGCGAAATGTTGTTCGCGGTGTCCTGCAGAGTCCCGCCACTACCGGTGAACTGGATGTTGTTATAGGAGACGGCGGGAACTTTGCCCAAGCTGCCATCGCCATAGATGCCCAGCGTGCCACCGGCGATCTGCGTGCCGTTGGGGTTAAGCGAGCTCGTATCAAGTCCGGTGTAAGTATTGGCAGTGCCTTGCAAGATCAGGGTATTCGTGCCGCTTTTCACCAGTGACCCACCAGCGTTAAACGAACTGCCCAGCACCTCATTGATCACCACTTTTCCCTGAAAATTGACGTTGCTACCATTCACGGTAAGGACATGATCCTTCACGTCGATGGCATTGCTCCCAGTGAAGTTAAACTGGCTGCCGGTGGCGGCCTGCACGGTCAGGTCTGCGTCAAGAAAGACACCACCAGAATAAGTGTTTGTGCCAGAAGGCGAAAGGGATCTGAGTGTACGGGTATCTTGCGTGCCGGAAGCGGATGGACGGACGACCAGCGTGCTGGCAATTGTGATCCCGGTGTCAGCCGCACTGGTAGTGCCTAGGGAGAGTGTAGCCGAAGGACTATTTGCGCCCGTTCCGCCGAGTCGGATGGTGCTGTTGTTGGCCGATCCGTTGACAGTAAACCTCAGGTCGCCCGCGTTGATCGCTGTGTCGCCCGTGTACGTGTTCGCAGCGTTGAAATAGCCACGCTATTACCATTCAGACTCACCGATCCGGTGGAATTCTGACTAATGACTCCGTTGAACCTAAGGAATGTGACTATTATCTCCAAAGATGTTGATGGTCGGCGAGTTAAAATACGATCAAAATATTACTATTGATGATCAGATCGCCTCGGGTTGGGTTAATCTCGAAATTGCTCTCCAGCAGCAAACCGAGGCCCAATGCACCGCTAAAACTAATCGTTTGTGTGATCGCGCTATTGTTCTCGATTTTGCCGGTCCCGCCGTTGTTGAAAAGTTTCAATCCTGGAACCAGTCAAGTTGTAAGCAGAGCTAGTGATCGTATTATCAAACAAGATCTGCTGAAACTGACTATCATCACCGTAGTCGTTGTTCGATGTGGTCCGGCCACCTTGCGTAAAGTGAATAGTTGAATTGGCTGTCCCGCCTAGCGGCTTGTTTCCTCCGACCCAGTTTCCCGTGTCGTTCCAATTGTTCGAGCTACCGCCTCCGTTCCAGGTAGCATCAGTCGTATCGCCGAGGGTAAATACAGCAACCGGCCAGCGCAGCGGCAGCAACGGCGACCGCCCGCACAACAAAAAGTCGGCTTCTGCGTGGATTAGCGGCGACCTTGACCAACCCACTCTGAGCGGCTTTCAAATTAGCAATCAGGTCAGCGAGGATTCGGCATTGCGGGGGCATGGCTGGGGAGAGGGAGCAGGAAGGAAGCCCTGTATATGGGAATCCAGCGGATTGTCTAGCATTTTTTGAACACTGCCGCCGTTCGCTCCCTTCCCGAGATTTACCGGGGAACCAAGATTCTGCTGGCCTGGCCACGTCATTAGTCCCAGTGGGTCTGGACTCTGTATGAGAAACATTGTGGATCGAGGCAGTCGCCTGTCGCTCAGGCGAAATTCACGTTGTTTTCCAGGCGAATCTCCCCGGTGCGCACCTGCGAGGGCCAATGGACGCTCGACCCGGTCAACGGCTCCTGGCACGAAGGCGGCACGTTCGCTAACTCGGAGCACATCCTTTTCACCGGCCTGCCCCGTGGGAGGAACTCTGGGGACCCGTCCGGGCGCGCGGCACCCACGGCGTTGGCGTTTGGAGCGATGCGGGGCCACCATCATGGTGATCGGAGGTGGGCGCCGCGGGCGGCAGACGGCTGGCGCGGAGTGGGAACGGAGCCTCTCTTCGCCCTCGGTCCGGCGTCGGCGGACCTGTTGCGGGATCCCGGCGACTCCTCCGCATTCGATTCCCGCCCCCCAAGGCAGAGAATCCACGCGTCGATCTCTTCGATTGACGCGCGGGCACGCAGGCGCGCGGGATCATCGTGCGCGGCGCTGCCCGGATTAGCGACGGAGGAATCGCTCTTCGATGTCTTCATCTTCTGCGCGGTATTTTTCAACCGCGAGTGGGAGGACCTCCCGCCCGCTCGCGTCATCCTGCCAGCCTTTCTCGATCAAACCGGCCCGCCAGCCCAAGATGTCCTCGTGCGGCAGCCCGTTTGCCGTGTCAAAACGGGCCACCTCGGTCCATTCTCTACCGATCTCACGCGACGAGGATCACCGCGAAGCTGGTCAGGCGTCCGCGGTCGGTCTCACGCCGGACGAGGAGACGCGTGGTGGCATCGTGCCAGAGCTCGAATTCCCTTTTCGGGCACCGGAAAAGGCCAGCGTGCGGCCTCGCGAATTCCTCAGGCCGCCTAGCGCAAAGCGCGCCCCGCGTCCAGCAGCCCGCCCAGCCGACGGCGCTGGCTGTAGCCGAGCGTGCCGAGGGCCAGAGCGCCAGCCAGCCAAGTGGTCGGCTCGGGGACGGGACAACTTCGCCGGTGCTCAGAATTGCAGCTGGCCCAAAACCGATCTGAGTAATGCCCGCGTTGCTATAAAACACAATATCTCCCAACTGCGCGGAGTTTAGACCCGTGCCATCCGATCCAAAGAACAACTGATCGGTGCCGCCGCCGCTATAAGCATTTCCGCTCCAGTTGTAGATGCTGAGCGTGCCCGTCCACGTCTGCGCGTTGCTATTGGTAAAAGCAATAATGCTGGCGGCAGAACCCATGTCGATGATGGAGCTGGATTGCAATGTCAACGCACCAATGCCGGCCGTGTTATTACTTACGCCATGCTCACTCAGTCCGCCGGTATCGAACGTGCCGCCGTTCAACGTCATCGTCGCGCTGTTGTTAATACGATCATTGCTTGGTGTTCCCGTCACGGAATTTGCCAGCAAGAGCGTGCCGCCATTATTCACGGCAATCCCCGTTGTACCCGCCAGTCGCGGCGTGGTTGAGCCCGCACTGTCAACCTTCAGAGTGCCTCCACTGATCGTTGTATTACCGGTGTAAGTGTTCGTGCCGCTCAACGTCAAGGTGCCGTTATTGGTCGACAATAGAGTAAGTGCCACGTTGTTGGCCCCCGTCGCGCCGATAGGGCCAGCGTAGGTCGTTGTCGCGCTGCCTTGAATGGTTAATGTTGACAAAGGGTTCGCTGTGGCGTTCTTGATCCCGGTGATCGCGCTGGTTGTGATCGATGCTAGGGAAGCGACGGTCTGGCTTTTGCCGTTCATGTCGAGACTGCCGACGGTGCCACTGTTGCTCGCCGCACCGAATTGCAGAGCACTGACTGTGGAGAGCGCGTTATCGACGCCCAGCTTCACCGTACCTGTAGCACTCATGTCGATCACCGATGTTCCGGCATAATCGTTTTGACCACTCGTTCCGCTAATAGTTACGGTGCCAGCGCCTGACGAATTTGTTCCAAGCCCGCCTCCAAACCGCACACCGGCGCTCCCGGTAATTTTTCCACTGACCGTTAGATCACTGCTATTTGAAGCTCCTAGTAATGTTGCGCCGGTTGAGTTGTTTGTGATCGTGTTCGTGATCTGCTCCCCGGTGTTGGTAGCGACCACGCAGGCAACGCCAGTGCCTCTTTTTTAATGAGGATCGGAACGGAGATGGTGCTATTCGCGAGGCTCAGGTTGAGTTGGAAACCACCGGAGGTAGCGCTTGATGCTCCGTTTCCTTTGGATCGTGAGATTTGATCCTGTGCCGCTGCTGCTAATGTTCCACCAATGGCCAGAGTGTGGCTGGCAGTCTCTGCCGAGCCACCTAGATTGAGATTAACGTCTGTCGCAAGAGCGACCGGCGCATTGAAATTCACAATGCTCGTGGAGTTCGTCGTCAACACGTAGTTGGTGACGTTAAATGTGGAGGAATTGAACAGGGTCACACCCGGGGCCGTTGTGGTCATCGTCACAATCCCTGCTGTTCCATCAAAGATAAGATCGTCTCCAGCATTGGCGGTCGTAAGCGCGGTGTCGCCCGTAGCCGCTGTGCTAAACGTTGAACCCCAAGTAGTGCTTCCACCGAGTCCAGGTGACGTGCTAATATCCCACCATTTGGTCGCCGCCTGTGCCCTGGAATCAGCCATGACAAGAGTGGCGATTGCTACACAAAGGACGAGATTCAAGGTCAGCCTGTGAATCCTGCATTCCGCCGCGCGGGGCTTATTTCCCCTCGTTTCCGAGTTGCCCAAGGAAACTCCCAACCGAGGGAACGAGTGTTGCTGCGAAGAATTCATCCGGTCTTGGTTCATAGAATTATTTGGGGCGACCATCCTCCCCCTGCCTGCGCGGCTACCACACGACTGGCTAGACGCTGCTACCTGAGGGGACGCCGGGAATCTCATCCAATACGACGCCAGTGTGCCGCCCCTCCCTGGTGACATTTCTGTCACCTCCCCTGCTGGCACGCGCCTGTTCTGCCGCAGGGCTGGTCAGTCGTCAAGCGCAAGGTGTTCGTATTCGCGATTACTTTTATTAAGACGGCGGGATCTCGCCATGTGCTGCTGGCAAGGAGGGACCCGGCAGGAAGGGAGGCGCGGGACAATCGCTCCCAGCCAGCTCGCAGAACAACATTGCCCGCCCGCCCGCTGGCGCATCCGGGGCAGCTCGCCCCGCACCCGTTCCAGCAGTTGCGCGAGATCGTCCCTCAAGCCGGGCGACCGACAAGGACTTGGCAGCGCAGTCGTCCGCGGACAACACCAGGCCCGTTGACGCCCGGCGGCCGCTGGCCTCATCCTTCCGTCGCCGGATGAGCATCATTACCGCCACGGTCGAAAACGGCGTGATCCGCCTGCCGGAGGGAGTTGAGCTGCCGGATGGCACCCGGGTGCGAATCGAGCCGGAGTTGGAGGGTGTGACGGCAAACGATGCCGATCAATCCCTGCCGACACTGGCCGAACGGCTGGAGCCGTTCATCGGCATCGGCACGGACCTGCCGCCCGACCTCGCCCTTAATCACGACCATTGTTTGCACGGCGCACCCAAGCAGCAGCCACTGAAGCGGCTGTTCGCGGATGCGTTTTTCTTTTTCGCGCTCTGGAGCCGCGACGAATTTTTCCATTCGCGGGTGTCAGCTTTCGCGCGGGAGTATCGCGGCACCCTGGTGACCACGCGCTGGGTGCTGATGGAAGTGGCCGACGGACGGCCTGGCGCCCAGCGCGCAACGCGCCCAGGTCCGGCTGTGGTTCAATACTTGGGAGCGTCATCCCACAACGTGCGCATCGTGGGTTTCAGTGAGGCGCTTTATCTAAAAGGGCTGTCGCTTTACGCGGCGCGGCCAGACAAAGCGTGGTCGCTGACGGATTGCAGCTCGTTTGTCGTGCTGGAGCAAGAGAGCCTGCGCGCGGCGCTGACGGGGGACCGGCATTTCGCGCAGGCGGGCTTCGCGTGCGGGTGTTCCGGGCGGGGGTGAGCGAGACGCGTGAGGTGATGCCGGAAGGAGGGTGCGGAAGGCGATCGTTTCGCCAGCCACCTTGCTCAGGAAAGGCCGCGCCGGTGGCGTGTCAGCCGCGCAGCGCTCGAGTCCTTTCGAGCGCTTTCCGTCTCGTTGAAGCGGCGATCAATGACCGCCCCTTCCCCTGCTGCGCCCGCGCTGTGTAGTTGTAGAGGCGGCTCTCCCGCCAGGGGTGCCGCCGCATTTGTCCTCGTTGGTGACGTCGCGTTGGCAAGGCAAAGTCAGAGGCGGCACGTCCTCGTGCCGAGGACAGAGCCGCCTCTACATGTGGGGGGGCAGAGCTGCTTCGGCGGCGGCGTGAAGTGAGGAAAGGAATCGTTCGCGGAACGGCGTGAATCCAGTTACAAACGAGCGCGTGGAACCGCCGACGGATACCCAGCCGAAGCACCGCACTCTGGCGGAGGAAGACCGGATCGAGGCATTGCTGGAACGCCAGCGCCGGCGGCGGCGCTGGGGGTGGATCATTGCCGGTTGTGTGTTGCTCCTGGCAGCCGGTTTCAGCCTGCGGCCGGCGGTGAACGCGGCGAAAGAGCTGGCAGGCGCGGCGGAAGGCGGCGGTGGCGTTCGAGGCGTTGCGCGACGGGAAAGCTGGCCGAAGCGCGCGAGGCGGCGGTGGCGGCTTACCAGTTGCGCTCGACGGAGCCGCAGGCAATCCGGGCGGTGGCGACGTTTCTTTCCCAGAGCGGGCAGGCGCAGGGGCTGGAGTTCTGGGAGCAGCTTCGGCGGCAGGCGCCGGCGGCGTTGACGGCGGACGACCGGCGGGCGGAGGCGGACGCTGGCGATCGCGGCTGGGCGAAGCGGAAAAGGCGGAGCGGCCGATGGCGGAGCGACTCGGCGCCGGAGACGTCGGGCCGGCGGATGATTCTGCTCGCGGCGCAACTCGCTTTGCGGAAGGGCGAGCGCGACGCGGGCGATCGGCCTTCTCTGAGAAGAGTACTATTCGCGGACCCGGCGCACCCGGAAACCAGCGGTCCGGCGCCGAACGCGACGCCGGTGGAACAACTGCGGGCGACGGTGCTTCTGTTGTCGATGCCGTCGGCAAACCCGGTGAAGCCGGCAGCTGAACCACGCGCGTTCCCCGACTGACCCAGCCGCCTGGGCGCGGCTCGGCGACCTGGCGAAACGTCACCGATCGCCGTCGGTCTGGATGCGCTGGTGCTGCTGGCGCGGCAGCGTTAGCGGGGCGGCGGCGCGGCCGGAACGGCGGAGTGCCGTGGACGCGGTCGCTGCCGCACGGGCTCGATGCGGCGGCGCTGGTTCGCGGGCTGGAAACGCATCCGCTGGCGAAGGCGCCGCAGCGACTGCTGGCGCTCGACCTGCAGATCCAGCGGAGCCGGCGCGGGCGGCGGAATTGATCGAGCGCGGGGTCGCGGCGCACCGGGAAGGTGGCGCGGAGACGCTCGCTGGCGCTCGGAGCGTGGCTTTCCGGCAAGGGCGAGTTTGCGCGCCTGCTCGCGGTCGATTCCCCTCGCCCGCGCTGCGGAAACCCGGGCGTTGTTTCTGCAACACCTCGACGCGCTCGCCGCGCTGGGCCGCTGGCAGGAAATCGAGACACTGCTGCAGGGGCAGCGGTTTCCGCTCGAGCGCATGGTGCAGGAAATGTATCTGGCGCGTTGTGCCGCGCAGCTCGACCGCGGGCCGGCCACGGTGGCCAACCATTGGCAGCGCGCCCTGGAAGCGGCGCTGGCCAGCGGGGACACCGGCAAGCTGCTCAGCTTCGCCGATTACGCGGAAAAAAACGGGGCGCTGGACGTGGCGGAGACGGCTTACACCCGGCTGGCGCAAGCGGCGCCCCGGCTGCGGCCGGCCCAAGGCGGACGGCTGCGGCTGGCCCAAGCGCAGGGTGATCTCGGCAAGACGCACGCGGTCCTGCGCGAAATGCTCGCCATCTGGCCGGACGAGGCGCCGTTGCAAAACGACGAAGCCTACCTCGGCCTGCTCCTCGGCCGGACGACGGACATTGCCGCCGCCGAAGCCCTGGCGGCGCGGCTGGTGGAACAAAATCCGACGAGCCTGCCGCACCGGGTGTTGCTCGCACTCGCCCGGTTGAAAGGCGCGCAGCCGGAACGGGCGATCGAGGCGTTCGCTAACATCCGCGTCGAGCCGCAGGTGGCGACGCCCTCCGCGCTGGCCGTGCACGCCGCGGCGCTGGCGGCGGCGGGGCAATCCGGCGGAGGCCCGAGAGGAGGCGCGTCCGATTGATGCGTCGAAACTGTCGGCGCCGGAACGGGCGCTGATCGAAGGGTTGCGGCGCTAGCTCTCGGACGCTCCGGACTGCCAAAAAGGGCCGACGCGGCCGATCCGGCGCCATCCCGTCCTCCTGCCGGAGGCCGGCTCGACGCGCGGCACCCGGGCCAGCCCCCCAGAACAACCGGCTGGCTCTGCCCGCAGTCATTCCGGTCAATCGCTACTTCGTGATGACCGAGTTGGTGGCGAAGTTGAAGAAGCGTCGAGGATTGCTGCTGTAACGTCCGGGCTGATTGGTCGCCGGGAAGTAATAAAGCCAGGCGTTCAACTTGAAGTCATACAAGTAGGGCCAGAGCTTCGGTCCGGTGAAGAAGAAGGTGCCGCTCGCAAAGTCGTAGAGATACGCGTTGCCACTTCCGTCGTTGGCATCAATGAAATACTCGAATCCCAAGTCAAAGTGGTAGAGATACGGGAAGAAGGCGAAACTGTAGTAGCCGAACACATTCCCGTTCGGGAACGCCAGGTAATAAACTCCGCTGGTCCCGAGTGCCGCCTCGCCGGTAAAGAACGCGGGATGCACCCCCACGAGCGCAAGATTGACCGCCAGACCCATGGCGTTGTAGCCGGCGTGGTTGGGGTGCAGATAGTCGAGCGGCAGCTGGCTGAACTCGCTGTTGGGCAGGAACCGCGCCGCCATGTCGCCGGTGGCCGGGTCCAGGGTCGCCGCGTCAAAGTCGGCCACCGCGTCGAAGTTGCCCGGCGTGCGGATAAAGTCGTTGAGGATCCGGCGCTTGACGTCGCCAGGGGCGCCCCGCGTCGGGTTGGACAGCGCCGAGGTCAGCGTGCCGCCGATCACCTTGATGCCGCGCGCCCGCAGCCGGGCCACCACGTTCTTGTAGCCCGCAATGATGTCATCGGTCGCGTAGCCCCCGGCCACGTCGTTGATGCCTTCCAGCCAGATGACGTGCGTCAGCCCGGAGAGCCCCAACACGTCGCGGTCCAGCCGGTCCACGGCCGGCGGGCCGGTGCGCGGCGGATTGATCACCGTGTTCCCACCGATGCCCTCGTTGACCACACTCACCGTGTTGTTGCCATTACTGCGGTGGATCTTGCGTGAAAGCACGTTGGTCCAGCGATCGTTGCCGTTGACCGTCGTGTGGGTGCCGTCGGTGATCGAGTCGCCGAAACCGCAAACGACCGCGGTATCCGCCGGTGCCACGACATCCGCGCAATCCAGGAAGAAGAACGACGTCGTGGTGTAATCGAAAGCGTAGCCGCTGATATCCGAGGCGTGGTTGCCGGTGCCGCTGCCGGTGACGTAGTTCGTCTGGTGCGCCGCGCTGTGGTAGGTCATCTTGCCGGTCGTGCCCTGCACCGCGTAGCTCACGGAAAGGTTCCGCCCCTGGATCAACGGGTTGGCGGTATCGAACGGAAGCACCACGGCATCGCTGTAGACAAGCTGGCCGGGCTGCACGGTCAAGCTGGTCTGGCCACCGTTAAAGGTCACTGACACCAAGGTGCCGGGAACCAGATTGGCAGCGTAGGCCTGGAGACCGATGGTGACGCGGCTAAAGGTAACCGGCTGGGTGCCAAAGAAGTTGTTAAAACGCACCCGCATCGTCTTACCCCAAAGATCCGGTTTGATGATGGTGCGGAAGGTTTGATCGCTCGCCCCGTCGGTGTTGATGTTGGGGAACGGAAAGGTCAGATCCGGCTGCACGTTCGCCGAGCCAACCGTGTTGGGGGCGACCGGCGCGTCCGGCGGCGTGTAGGTGAGCGCACCCAGCATGGAAGATGACCAGGTGGCAGCCCATTTTTGGCCTGCACCGGGCCCGCCCTGGGCGAGCGCGCCGGGCGGCACGAGTGCGAGCAGCGTCGCGGCCGCCACGATGCCCAAGGTGCGAAGAAGAGGAAGAGTTTTCATAGAACCGGGGGATGAGGAGTTGAGGGGTCCAAATATTTTTGAAAGCAAACGCATCGAGTCAGCGCGGGCTGCCTTCGCCGGGGTTGAGAGCGGAGAACGCCGGAGGCGGCGTCAACGCGCTCAACGGAACCGCCAGTCCCATGGCATTGTAGCCGGCGTGGTTGGGGTGCAGATAGTCGAGCGGCAGCTGGCTGAACTCGCTGTTGGGCAGGAACCGCGCCGCCATGTCGCCGGTGGCCGGGTCCAGGGTCGCCGCGTCAAAGTCGGCCACCGCGTCGAAGTTGCCCGGCGTGCGGATAAAGTCGTTGAGGATCCGGCGCTTGACGTCGCCAGCGGCGCCCCGCGCCGGGTTGGACAGCGCCGAGGTCAGCGTGCCGCCGATCACCTTGATGCCGCGCGCCCGCAGCCGGGCCACCACGTTCTTGTAGCCCGCAATGATGTCATCGGTCGCGTAGCCCCCGGCCACGTCGTTGATGCCTTCCAGCCAGATGACGTGCGTCAGCCCGGAGAGCCCCAACACGTCGCGGTCCAGCCGGTCCACGGCCGGCGGGCCGGTGCGCGGCGGGTTGATCACCGTGTTCCCACCGATGCCCTCGTTGACCACACTCACCGTGTTGTTGCCGTAGGCACCGTGCAACCGGCGCGAAAGCACGTTGGTCCAGCGATCGTTGCCGTTGACCGTCGTGTGGGTGCCGTCGGTGATCGAGTCGCCGAAACCGCAAACGACCAGCGTGTTGGACGGAGCAACGACGTCGACCGCGTCCAGAAAGAAGAACGAGGTCGTGGTGTAGTCATAGGCAAAGCCATCGAGGTCGCCGGTATGATCCCCGGTGCCGCTGCCGGTGACGTAGTTCGTCTGGTGCGCGGCGCTATGCTGGGTCATGGGCCCACTCGTGCCTTGCACATGGAAGCTGACCGCCAGGTTGCGATCCTGCACGAGCGGATCCGACGTATCGAACGGCAGCGTCACCGGGTCGCTGTAGGCCAGCTGGCCTGGCTGCACGATCAAACTGGTCTGCCCCCCGTTGAAGGTCAGTTGCACCAGCGTGCTCGGCACCAGGTTCGCCGCGTAGTCCTGCACCGCCACCGTCACTTTGCTGAAGGTCACCAGCTTGTTCCCAAAAAAGTTGGAAAAGCGAAAGCGCATCGTGTTGCCCCAAAGATCAGGCTTCACAAGCATCCGGAGCGTCTGGTTGTTCGCTCCGTCCGTGTTGATGTTCGGAAACGGGAAGGTGAGATCGGGCTGAATGTTCGCGGTCGCGATCGTGGCGGGCGGAACGGCTGCCGCGGGCGGAACGTAGTTGGTCAGGGCGTTCTGCATGGAACTGGACCACGTGGCCGCCCACTTCTGGCCGGGTCCCGGCCCTTGGCCGAACGCGGTGCTCTGGCAGGCGCACGCCAGCAATGCCGCAACGCTGACGCTGCGAAGGAGATGTCGAGTATTCATAGAACCTGGAAACGGAGGGTTGATTTCGGTAGTTGCGGTTCGGCTGCTGGGGTCTGGAAACGGAGGGGTCCGCCGCGTTGTCTGGCTTCGGTGTTTCCCGTTGGATTTTTGCGCGATGCCGGTGCGAACAAAAATTTACAAAGCAACACCGGCAGTCGTTGCTGGTGGCACCCAGGGAAGATCCGAGACTCCGGGCGCAACGCGGCGATGAACGGGGCAATGCGTCGGATGGAACGATGCAGTCTTCGCTGCCCGAAGCATCAAGGCGGGGCCGCGGGAAACGGATCGCTTGGCAGAGAGGAGACTGAGGCGATACTGATTTTGCGCGCTCCAGACCGGAGTTTTGGGGGAGGTGTCCTGAGCGACCAAGTGCGCGCGCCGCCGGCGCTCGGGGGAGTAATTGCTCACAAGATGATCGGGTAAACCTGCAAATTCACGTGTGTGTCGCGATCGATTTTTTTGCGTGCGGTGAGAACCACGCGCGAACCGGCGGCCGCGGACAACTTATTTGCGGCACAGCGCCGCGTAAGGTCGTTCCCTTCGCGCACCCCGTGAGTCGCCGATTCGACGGCGCGATCGAATTCGTCACCCAAGTTCCGCCAGCGAGACACTGGGTTTTCGCCGTCCGCCCGCGGAATGGCGCGGTGCGTCGTCGCGCTGTCTCGGTGGCGTCAACCGCGGGGTCCGTGCATGCCGCGGCGCTGGCGACGGCGGGACCTCCCGTCGAAGCTCGGGAGAAATTGGCGCCGGCGGACGGTTCCCAGATGTCGGCTCCCGCACCGCGGTCGATCCGCGCTCTGCTCCCTTGACCCGTCACCCGGTCGGCAGCGGGTTTCCGCACCCGGCGGCGCCGAGCGCAACATTCGTGGAAACCGGCAGACAAGTTCTCACCGTTGCCGCGGCACGGTTTCGGTGATCTCCGCGGCCCGGAGGAAGTCGAAGTCCACGCCTTCGTCGGCCTGGGTGACTTTTTCCAGAAACAGTTTTTGGTAACCCCGCGTGAGCGCCGGTTTCCCCGCTGCGTTCGCCGGTTTTTGGGCTTTCGCGCGCGTGGCGAGTTCCTCGTCCGAAACCAGCAGCGCGATCTCGCGCCGCTTGACGCTCAACCGGATCCGGTCGCCGTTTTGCACGAGCGCCAGCGGGCCGCCGACGGCGGACTCCGGGGTGACGTGCAGGACAATCGTCCCGGCGGCGGTGCCGCTCATCCGGCCGTCGGAAATCCGCACCATGTCCTTGACCCCGGCGCGGGCCAGCTTGCGGGGAATCGGCAGGTAGCCGGCCTCCGGCATGCCGGGGGCGCCGGCGGGGCCGATGTTTTTTAATACCAGCACGTCGTCCGCCGTCACGTCGAGCGCGTCGTCATCAATCCGCGCGGCCATGTCGGCGACGTTCTCGAACACCACCGCGCGCCCTTCGTGCTCCATCAGCTTCGGGTCGGCAGCGGACTGCTTGATGAGCGCGCCGCGCGGCGCCAGGTTGCCGCGCAACACCGCGATGCCGCCCTGCGGAAAGATCGGGTTCTTCGCGGGGCGCACGACTTCCTGCGGGAACCCGGCGCCGGTGCGCTCGAGTTCTTCGCCGAGCGTGCGGCCGGTCACCGTGAGGGCGTCGAGATGGAGCAACGGCTTCAGCTCGCGCAGCAGCGCGGGCACGCCGCCGGCCCGGTGGAAATCCTCCATGTAGTACTGGCCGGAAGGCTTCAGATCGATGAGCACCGGCGTGTCGGCGCCCATGGCGTCCACGCGGTTGAGATCGATGGCGATGCCGAGCCGGCCGGCGATGGCGGTGAGATGGATGATGCCGTTCGTGGAGCCGCCGATGGCGAGCAGGACGCGAAACGCGTTTTCAAACGCTTTCCCGGTCATGATCTTGTCCGGGGTCAGCCCGTCCTGCGCGAGGCGAACAGCGTGGGCGCCGGCCTGCTCGGCGACGCGGATGCGGTCGGCCGTCACGGCGGGCGGCGTGGCGCTGCCGAGCGGCATCATGCCGAGGGCTTCGACGAGGCAGGCCATCGTGCTGGCGGTGCCCATGACCGAGCAGGTGCCGACGCTGGCGACGAGCTGGTCGTTGATTTCCGCGATCTCCTCGTCGTCCACTTCTTCCGCGCGATACTTCGCCCAAAACCGCCGGCAATCCGTGCAGGCGCCGACGCGCTCGGACCGATACGAGCCGGTGAGCATCGCGCCGGTGACGAGCTGGATCGCGGGCACGCCGGCGGACGCCGCGCCCATGAGCTGCGCGGGCACCGTTTTGTCGCAACCGCCGATGAGCACCACGGCGTCCATCGGCTGCGCGCGGATCATTTCCTCGGTGTCGATGGACATGAGGTTGCGCAGATACATGCTGGTCGGCGCGGCAAAGCTTTCGTGGATGGAGACGGTCGGGAAATCCATCGGCAGCCCGCCGGCCAGCATGACCCCGCGCTTCACGGCTTCGACGAGCTGCGCGGCGTTGCCGTGGCACGGGTTGTAGGCGCTGCCGGTGTTCGCGATGCCGATGACCGGCCGGCCGAGCGCGTCGTCCGTGAACCCGGCGCCTTTGATGAACGCCTTGCGCAGAAACAACGAGAAGCCGGTGTCGCCGTAGCTGGTGAGGCCCTTGCGCATGCCGCGCGCCGGGGCGTCGGCGGCCGCGGCGGGAGCGACGGTGGCGGGAGCAGCAGTGGCGTCTGAAGCGGTGGTGGCAGCGGGAGCGGTGGCTTCAGCAGCGGAAGCGTCGGGAGACGGTTCGTTCTTCATGCGGGTGCGACGGGCAAAGTCAGGCGATTGAAACGAAGCGGATCGAAACGGAAACAACGAATGGGACCACGCATGCGCGCTGGCCGCCGTCGCGGTCAGTGCTGCCGACGCATGCCTGGCATGGAGAAGCCGGCGGCGGTAAGCGCCTCGATCAACGCGGCGCGCTGGGCGTCGTCCAGCTCCACGAGCGGCGGCCGCACGAGTGCCCACTCCGGGTGACCGGAATAGTGCGCGGTGGCGGCTTTCATCGCCGGGATCATCGGAAATTGGGCGAAGACTTTTCGCACCGCATCCAGCCCGGCCTGCATCTCGTCGGCCTCCGGGGTCTGCCAGTTCGCGGCGAGCTTCGCGATGCCGCCGGGGTTCACGTTGCCGGTCGCGGTGATGCACCCGGCGCCGCCGGCGCGGAGCGTCGCGAGCAGAAACGTCTCGCTGCCCGCAAACACGTCGAAGCCCTGCGGCTGAAAGCGCTCGAGCATCGCCTTCGTGTTGTTCCAGTCGCCGGAGGAGTCTTTGATGCCGGCGATGGTGCCGGGAAACGCCTTCAGCAGCCGCTCGATGAGCGTGAGCGTGATCCCGACCTGGGCGACCGGCGGGATGTGATAAAGATAGATGCGCAACCGATCGTCGCCGACGCCCTCGATGATGCGCGCGTAGTTGCGGAAGAGCCCTTCATCGGAAACGCCTTTGTAATAGAACGGCGGCAGCATCAGCACGCCCGCGCAGCCGGCGCCGACGGCGTGGCGCGTCAGCTCGATGGACTCGGTGTAGGCGCAGCAGCCGGTGCCCGGCATCATGCGCGACGGCGGCAGGCCGGACTCCAGCAGGGTGTCGAGCAGCGCGCGTTTTTCCGCGAGCGACATCGAGTTGGCTTCGGAGTTCGTGCCGAAAACCGCGAGGCCGCAGCCCGAGTCCACCAGCCAGCGGCAATGTTCGGCGAGACGCTGGCCGTCCGGGCGCAGGTCGCGGTCGAACGGGGTGACAACGGGCGAAAGCACGCCCTGGAGACGAGAAGTGGTGGTCATAAGCGGGTAGGTTGCGGCGGATCAGAAATACGGACGGTGAAGCGGGCGACAGACAGCGCCGAGGGAGCCAGCAGCGGGTCAGCTCCAGGCGTCGGCGGCGTATTTCTCGACCGCCGCTTCGTCAAAGCCGAAGCCCAGCCCCGGCTCCGTCGGAACGATGAGATTGCCGTTTTTGAAGTCCAGTTGTCGATCCACAAGACGACGAAAGTTCAGCACCTGGTCGTCCGTGAAAAATTCCACCATCCGGGCGTTCGGCGTGCAGGCCACGAGGTGGACATGGAGATCGTGGAACCAATGCGGGAACATCGGCACGCCGAACCCGGCGGCCTGGGCGGCGATGCGGCGCCATTCGCTGATGCCGCCGCACACCGCGGCGTCCGTCTGGAGATACATCGCCGCCCGCTTTTCGAGCAATTCCTGGTGCCGCCAGCGGCCGACCTCGATCTCGCCGGTCGCGACCGGGATGGAGGTGCTGCCGGCGAGCTGGGCGTGGAGATTGATCTCGTCCGGGCTGAACGGCTCCTCGATCCAGTAAGGATCGTAGTTCTCGTAGCGCTTCATGTATTCCAGCGCGGTCGCGAGGTCGGACCAGGCATTGTTCGCATCGAGCATGAGCAGCACGTCCGGACCGATGGCGTCGCGCGCGGCGGCGATGCGTTCCTCCTCCCCTTTCGGATCGAGCAGGCCGACTTTCATCTTCACCGCGCGAAAGCCGAGCCCGACGTAGCCGGCCATTTCCTCGCCGAGCATTTTCGCCGTTTTGCCGTCGAGATAATAGCCGCCGCTGGCATACGCCGGGACGGTGTCGCGCTTTGTGCCGCCGAGATACAGGCTCAGCGGCAGGCCGGCGGCGCGGGCGTTGCGATCCCAGAGGGCGACGTCGAGGATCGAGAGCGCGCGCATCACCGAGCCGGCGCGGCCATGCAGGATCGTGTTCCCATACATTTCCTGCCACAGCCCCTCGGTGCGGAGCGCGCTCTGGCCGAGGAGCATCGTCGGCAAACAACTCGCGCACCGCGTAGGTCACGATGGAGCCGCCGTGGCTGCCGGCGTAGCAAAAGCCGATGCCGCTGTGGCCATCCTGCGTGCGGACGCGGACGAGCGTGTAATCGCGCTTGGCCACCTTGCGGGTGGAAACGAAGTGACGTGGTCCAGCGGGATGCTGACCGTGCGGGCTTCGACGGCAGTGATCTGGGAGTCGCGCGAGTAATCGCGATCAGCGGCGTTCTTCATGGCGGGAGGGACGGAAAAAAGCGGGGCAACGGGGTGGCGGGACGGGGGCGGCAACGGTCGCGCGACGCGCACGAATCGCGGCGGCGGCAGCAGCAGTGTGGTTTCGCGCTGGTCGCGGCGGTTGGTTGCTCCGCGGGCGATTTCTCTCCGGGCGATTGGCGGCCGCCCTCGCGGAGTCTCCAAAAAATGGCGTCGGCGGAGGACTCTGGGCGCACGGCATCGTCGTGCGAAAACCGGTCAGACCGAGCGGCTTCAAATTTCAGTAAAAAGGGGTTGGCCGACGGAGCGGCCGCTCGCATATACCGTCGCGATGCCCGCTGATCTCCGACCGTTTGTCCGCTTCGCGAGGTTCCGCGCCGCGTTTGCTCCAGCCATCGTGGTCCTGGCCATGACCGGCGCGCTCCAGGCTCAGGAAATGACCCGCGCTTCCGTCAAAGGGCAGTCGCGCCGCAAGACCGAGGCGGAGAGTTCGACGACGACGACAACGGCAGCGACGAGCACGACGCCGGCGCCCGGCGCCGTGGTCGTCACCGGTGAGCTGCCGGAATACCTGCGCCCGGACGACCAGCGCCCGAAGCTCAGCCACATCATGAAAGAGGTCTCGGGCACCCAGATCACCGTCACGAAAAAGACGACCGTCACGAAGCTCGACGAGGTGCCGACGATCGTGAACAACAACCAGCAGGAAACCTTTGCCCGCACGCCCGGCATCCTTGTCACCCAGCAGCAAACGCCGGCGCAGTTCAACATCAACTACCGCGGCATCGGCAACCCCCAGGAATCCGAATACGTGCTCGTCATGCAGGATGGCCTGCCGATCATGAGCGACTGGATCGGCTTTCCGACGCTCTACTACCTGCCGCTGCCGCAAAGCGTGCGCGAGATCCAGGTGCTCCGCGCCGGCAACAGTCTCATCTACGGCCCCGAGCCGGCTCCGGCGATCAACTACGTCACCCGCCGGCCGCCGGCGCACGCCCCGCTCAGCGGCTACACGGAACAGGTCGGCGGCGCGAACGGACTCTATTCGACTTACAACGCCCTCGAAGGCTCCGTCGGCAATTTCGATTTCCGCGTGGACGCCGGTTACGTCCGCACGGACAACCAGCGCGACAACGCCCATTCGAACCTGCTCCAGACCGACCTTTACGTCGGCTGGCGGCCGGACGCGAAACAGCTCTGGGCGCTCGACCTGCGCGCCTACCGCGTCAGCGCCGGCAACCCCGGGCGCATCACCTATCAGCAGTTCCAGAGGGATCCCTCCTTCTCGCCGACGCCGTATAACCACGACTGGGTGGACCGGTATCAGGCCACGCTCACGCACGAGCACGACTTCGAAGGCGGCTGGCGGCTCGAAGCCAAGGCGTGGTTCACCTACCAGGAACTCGCCAACCGCGCGGCCGCGCCTCGCAACGCCGCCGGCGCCCTCCCGGCGACGACGACGATCGTGGACGAAGAGTTCTACAACGGCGGCGGCGACATCCGCATCCGCAAACGCTGGGGCCAGGGCAACGCCTTCACCGCCGGTGTCGTCGTTTACCATGACGACGCGCCGTTCCGGCAGTGGTTTAACACGAACCTCTACGCCGATCGCGACGATCATTCCGGCACGCCGCGCCTCAACCAGCAGCGCACCTCGGACTACCAGGCGCTCTTCGCGGAAAACGTGTTTCGCCTGCCGTGGCAGTTCCACGTCGTCACGTCAGTGCGCGTTGATCACGAGACGCTCGACGTCGAGGAAAGCGTCCGCCCGCCGAACCTCGTGCGGCCGCTCGCGGACGCGCACGCCGACCGCTGGGTGCCGCTCTGGGCGATCGGCATCGGCCAGGATTTCCTTGGCGGCAACGAAAGCTATTTCAACGTCTCCACCGGCTGGCGGCCGCTGCGCTTTTTCGACATCGCCTCGCCCTTCGCCAACCTCCAGCCCGGCAACCTCGCCGATCCCTCGGAATCCATCACCTACGAGCTCGGCGTGCATGGCACCCCGATCACCGGCGTCTGGTATGACGTGAGCCTGTTCTGGATCGATTTCAAAAACCGCATCGAAACCCGGCGCCTCAACGTGACGGACGTCATCAACGTGAACACCGGCGACACCCGGCACCGCGGCTTTGAAGGCGAGATCGCGTATGATTTTCTCGCCTACCAGAAGACGAAGCGGCACCTCACCGTCTTCGCGAATCTGCAGTGGCTCGACGCCGAGTTCACCAGCAGCAACATCGTCGGGCAGGTCGGCAAAACGCCTGCGTTTGCGCCGAGCACGATCGTCAAAACCGGGCTCACGTTTCGCGAGGACAAGAAGTTCAACTTCAGCCTGACCGCGGTCTCCGTTTCCTCCCAATACTGGCAGGACTCGAATCTCGGCGTGGCGACGCTCCCGGCGAAAATCCCGGCGTATTACACGCTCGATTTTTCGGCCGATTATTATTTCACGAAGAACATCCGGCTGCTCTTCGGCGTCTCGAACCTCACGGATCACACCTACTACTCGCGCGTCTTCCAGACCGGCATCGAGCCGGCGCCGGGACGCACCGGTTACGCCGGGCTCGCGGTCGGGTTCTGAGCGAACGATCAGCCGTCGGGCGCCGATGAGAAGATGATGCGCGTGACGTTCATCGGCTTCGGCGAAGTGGCCGCGGCGTTCGCGGCGGCGCTCGTCGCGCGCGGCGCCGCGGTTTCGGCCTACGACGTTCTGCTCGAGTCGCCCGACGGGCTCGACCGGCTCCGGGCGCGCGCGGGCGAAACCGGGGTCGATTTTCGTACCTGCCGGAGGCGTTGCGGGACGCGCGCTACGTGCTGTCCACGGTGACCACAAGCGTCGCGCTCGCGGCTGCGCGGCAATGCGCGCCCCATCTCCGGGCCGGGCAGACCTACGTCGATCTCAACGCCACGGACTCCGCGGTGAAACAGGAAGTCGCCGCGGTCATCGCGCCGTCCGGGCGCCGCGTTTGTCGAGGGCGCGATCCTCGGGGCGATCGGCGTCACCGGCGCGCGGACGGAAATCCTGCTCGGCGGTCCGCACGCCCGCGCGGCCGAGCGCGATCTCGCGGGCGGGCTCGGCTTGAACGCCCGTTTTTACAGCGAAGAAATCGGCCGGGCGTCGCTGTTCAAAATGTTGCGCAGCGTGTTCTCGAAAGGTCTCGAAGCACTGCTCATCGAGTTTCTCGTGGCCGGGGAGCGCGCCGGGCTGCGCGAAGACCTTTGGCGCGAAGTCACCGGCTTGATGGCAAACCAGCCGTTTGAGAAAACGGCCGCGAACTGGGTGCGCACGCACGCCACCGCGCACCAGCGCCGGTTCCACGAAATCGAACAGGTCACCGCGGTGCTGCGGCAGCTTGGCATCGAGCCGGTGATGACCGCGGCGACCGCGACGTTTTTCGAGCGCGCGCAGACGCTCGGCTTCGCGGAAAAGTTCGGCTCGACCCCGCCGGCGACGATGGAAGAAGTCGTGCAATTCCTGAACCAACAGCTCCCCCGATGAAAACCAATCGCATGAAGGAAAAGCTGCGCGCCGGCGAGCCGGCGTTCGGCGTGTCGGTGATGATCCCGTCGCCGCAAATCGTCGAGATGATCGCCGCCGCCGGCTTCGACTGGGTGCTGCTCGATTGCGAGCACGGCACGCTCACGCTCGAAAGCGTGGAGCTCATGGCGATGGCCGCGGAAGCCAGCGGCATCACCGCGATCGCCCGGCCGATGACCCGCAGCGCGGAGCACATCCTCCAGGTGCTGGATCGTGGCGTCGCGGGCGTGCAGGTGCCGCACGTCAACACCGCGGCGCAGGCACGCGAAGTTCTCGCCGCCGTGAAATATCATCCCGTCGGTCGCCGCAGTCTCGCGGCCGGGACGCGCGCCGCCGTTTACGATGCCCACGGTTCCCTCGCCGAGCACGTGCAGTCGGCGAACGACCAGACGCTGATCGCCGTGCAGATCGAAGACGCGGAAGCCGTCGAAAATCTCGACGAAATTTTGCAGGTGGAAGGCATCGACGTCTTTTTCATCGGCCCGTCCGATCTGTCCCAATCCATGGGCCACCCCGGCAATCCGAAAGCGCCCGCGGTCGCCGCAGCGATCGAGACTAGTTTTCGCAAAATGCTCGCCGCCGGCCGCACGCCCGGCACCCCGGCGACGGCGGAAAACGTGCGCGGCGTCTTGGACCAAGGGGTGCGCTACATCTACACCCACCTGCCCCGCCTGCTGGCCGGCAGCGCGAAGGCGTATTTCGAATCAGGCCGCGACGCCTCGTCGCGGCAACGGTGATTTTTTGTCTTTTTCCCGGAGGCCGCCGCCTGCGCAAGCCCGACAAAAAAGCGGGACTCACGGGTTGAGGGTTACGGCTCCCCTTTTTTTGCAATTCACTCGCTCGGAGATCCAATTCTGTTGCGTATTTCTCCGCGGCGGCCTGCAATTTCCCGAGAGATTTGCGGTCGAATTTCGAAAGCGCGTTCCGCGCCTCAAGCTGGCGGGGCGCGTTCAATGCCTCCCCGGCAAAACGCTGCGCCATTTGGCGATGCCGTTCCGCTTCCGCACCCGTCACTATCCCGGCAAGCGCTTCGAGCGCTGTCATCGCCGAGTTGTAAGCATTAAATGAATTAGCGATCACTGTTCGCCGACTCCGGTTTGCCCCACGCTTCGTAGAGGTTTACAAGACGTTTCTTCGCCCTTTGCGTTCGCGGATCACGTGCACTCAGCGATTTATTCAAGGCGGTGTGGCTTTCGTGGAGCAGGGTTTCGGCTTCCTCGTATCGATTTTGCGCCGTCAGGCATTCGCCGAGCACACCCTGCGTTGCGGCGATGGCCGAGTGGCCAGGCTTAAGAGCTTTCACGCGCAGGGCAAGTGCGTTGCGCAGGTGAGCTCGCGGCGCGGCGCGCCTCGCCGGAACGCGTCAAAATCTTTCCGAGGATTGTCCACGAACGGGCGAAGTCGAGGTGTCCCTCCTGGAGAATTTCGCGCTGAACCGCCAGCGCCCTGTTGATCTCTTCCTTGGGCGCGGTTGAAGTCGCCTTGTTCACAGGTGTTCTCCGCGAGATAGATTATGGCCATGGCAGTGTAGAGATGCTTTTCGCCGACCGTCTGCCGGTTCAGGTCCTCCGCCTCGCGCAGCAGGGGCTCTGCCCGCGAGTAAGCGCCTTGGATCGTCAGGAAGCTGCCGAGATTGCTCAGGCTGATGGCTAAATTGGGAAGTCGGCTTGTCCGGTAAGTGACGCATCTCCTCGATGGATTTTTGCAGGTAGTCCACTGCTCCATCGATGTCGCCCTGATTGCCGCGTTGGATACCCAGGTTGCCGTAAATGACGGCGATCAGGCCGCGGTTTTGCCCGGTGAGATTTGCGCCCATTTCCACCGCTTCGAGGAGCAAGGCTTCGCCAGCCTTGGCGTCAACTTTGGAACTCAAGGATACTCCGAGAACGTTCAGAGATATGGCGAACCACCTTCGGGTCTACCTCCCCGCGCTCGCGCAACCGCCGATAAACGGCCACCGCTTCACGCGACAACGTTTCGGCTTCCTCGAATTTTCCCTGGATAGACGTATTGTTCTGCCAAGCCAACCATGCTTTGGGCCGTGTCCGGGTGATCCGGGCCGAGAACCCTGCGACGGATCTCCAAAGAGGTCTGCATGTGCTGCGCGGCGAGGTCCAGCTTTCCCTGCGCGGCGTAGGAATTGCCGAGAGTGAATTGCACGGCCGCCAGAATTTCAGGCTGATCGGCCAGCTCGCGCCGGCCCGGCGGCTGGCCTCGTCGAGCGCCTCCGCGATGGTAGGAGACGTTCTTCTTTTGCGGGTTCGGAGAGGTCCAGCTCACCTGCGAAGAAGGCGAGGACGTGCTGGAGGAAATCATTGATCTTCGCAGCCTTCGCGCGCTCCACTCGCGCGCGGTCCCGTTCCAGCACGGCGACCGCGTTCGCGGCGATCGCCTATGCTCGATGGCACGTTTGGCCTGCCAGGCGGTCGCGATAATGCCGATGAGCAATGCAAGCACGATTGCCGCGGCCGCGGCGACGCCGACCTTGTTGCGCCGGACGAATTTCGTCGCCAGATACGAGAGCGTTTCTTTGTGCGCGAGCACTGGCAACCCTTCGAGGTAGCGCCGGATGTCATCGGAGAACTGGGCGACCGAGTCATAACGGCGTTGCGGCTCTTTCCGCAGCGCCATCAGGACGACCAGGTCGAGATCGCCGCGCAGGGAGCAGAGGAACGTGGATCGCGGATTGGTGATGACGCAAGCCTCACCCAGGGCGGTGCTGGGCTTTTCGGAATCTGGTCGGTCACAGCGCGCGATATTTCCTCCATGGCTAGAGTAATGAGTCGGTAGGGCTTTTGGCCGGTGAGCAACTCGTAGAGCAGGACGCCCAACTGTAGATGTCGGTCGAGGTCGTGATCGGCAAGCCACGCACCTGCTCCGGGCTGGCGTATTCCGGCGTCATGACGCGCACTCCGGTCAGAACGTCTATGGCCGCAAGCGGGTCCTCCTCGTGCAAGACTTCGCGATCCCGAAATCCACGAGCTTCGGCACGCCTTCTTCGGTCACCAGGATGTTGGACGGCTTGAGGTCGCGATGGATGACGAGGTGCTGGTGCGCGTAACCGACCGCGCCGCAGACAAGACGGAAAAGCTCCAGGCGCGCGGTCGTCGAGAGTCGGTGCGCGTCGCAATAGCCGTCGATCGGCTGGCCAGCCACGTATTCCATCACGAAGTAGGGCAACCCCGCTTCCGTGCTCCCGGCGTCGAGCAGCCGCGCGATGTGCGGATGATCGAGCTGCGCGAGGATCTGGCGCTCGGCGCGGAAACGCCGCAGGATGTCGTCGGTATCCAGCCCGCGCCGGATGAGCTTGATCGCGACCTGTTTTTCAAACTGCGCGTCGCGCGCGCGGCGAGATACACGGCACCCAAACCGCGCCGGCCGATCTCCCGGATCACCCGGGTAAGCGCCGAACTGCCGGCCGGCGAAATCTTCCGCTTCCTTTTCTCCGGCCGGCGTCAGGAGATCGCGCGGAATCGCAAACGCCGGCGCTTCGATGAAGCCTCTCGGCTCGCGCGTCCGATTCGAGCAGCGACTCGACTTCATGCCGCAACGTGTCGTCCCCATCGCAGGCTCGAGCGAGGTGCGCCGCCCGCTCGTCCGGGCGAAAGCTCAACCGCCGCGTCAAAGATTACTTTGACGTGCGGCCAGCGCTCAGGCGGCAGCGACATGGGTGTCTCCTGCGCTGATCTGGCGTCGCAGCCACGCCTTCGCCAGCCGCCACTCGCGCTTGATCGTGCGCGGCGAAATGTCCAGCACTTCGCCGATCTCTTCGTTGGTCAGGCCGCCGAAGAAACGCAGCTCCACGATGCGACTCTGCCGGGCGTCGAAGGTCTCTAGATCCTGGAGCGCTTCATCGAGGGCAACGAGATCCACGTCCGCTCGGCCGCGGGCGCCAGGGCTTCATCGAACAGGAGCTTCTCCCGCTCACCGCCGCGTTTCGCCGCGCTGTGGCTGCGCGCGTAATCCACCAAAATGCGTCGCATGAGCGTGGCGGCCACGGCAAAGAAATGGGCGCGGTTCTGCCAGTTCATACTGCTGCGATCCACGAGCTGCAGGTAGGCCTCGTGCACCAGCGCGGTGGCCTGGAGCGTGTGGTCGGGCCTTTCCCTTTGAAGATAGGACCGCGCCAGCCGGCGCAACTCGTCATAGACGAGCGGCATGAGACGCTCCGGCGCCTGCCCGTCGCCCCGGCTCCAGTCGAGGAGCACCCGGGTGATTTCCTGGCGCGGTGGGAGCGAGCTCATTCCTGGGGTGATGCGCGGAGCCTGTCGGCAGCCAACCAGCCGACTGGATGACGCGCAGAATACCGCAGCCGCCCGGCACCGGGCAACCCAAATGGGACCGCGCCCGCGGGGCCGCTCGCAGCCGCGGGGAGCCTCCCGACGCGCAGGTTTTCTTCGGCGGGGGACGCCGCCGGCAGCCGAGGCGAAAGCGCGGACCGTCCGGGCAAAAGAAAAAACTTTCGGGCGCCGTGTCCCTTTCCCCGGCTCAATCCGCTTTACCCCGATGACGACTCGTCCCACCGGAGAACCCAATTGTATGATCGCATTCCTACGCCCTCGATTCTACGTCACCAGCGGCACCATGGCGCTACTGCTACTGGCGATGGGCTTCACGCCCGCTGCCGTCGTTCGCGCCGACCAGTTCACCGCGAGCTGGCTTGAACCGAACACCGGCCTCTGGCAACAGGACGGCGTCTGGAGCACCAGCGCATTTCCGCAAAACGGGCGCGCCATCCCCGGTGCCGGCGGGCAGCCGGTCCCGGGACCGAACCCGACCTACGACGTCGTGATCGGCAACCCTCCTTTGCACGCTCGGCATCTTTGCGCGGGTCAGACCGTCAACGTCCTCGAGGGCGCAACGCTGAACCTCGGCACCAACGGCTATCTCTGGGCGAACACAGGATTCGGGAATGCCGGTCTCATCACGCTGAACGGACGACCAATTTCTCCGGTCTCCTGCGGGGAGGCGGTAACTCGACGGTTGTCGCGGGTGGCGAGATTTTCATGAGCGACAGCTCCGCGAACTCCGTCACCGCCGGCAGCCCCGGAAGAACTCTCACCATCTTCCCCGGCGGCAGGATTCGCGGCGCCGGCTACATCAACCAATACCATGGCGACGATATCCGGACCTTTTTCTACATCATCAACCAGGGGCTGATCGAGGCGATGCAGCTGAACAACCGCTGCGGATCCTGCTCGCCCTGGAACCGGGAACGAATGACGGGATGACCAATGACGGCACGCTGCTGGCGAGCGGCCCGGGCGTGCTGCGCATCTTCGCGCGCGGTAGACTCCCCGAGAGCCAGGGCAATTTGCAGAACCAGGGTGGCGTCATCGCAGCCAGCGACAACGGCACGGTGCGGCTCGAAACACGCACGACCGTGACCGGTGGCACGCTTGCCACCAGCGGCAACGGCACGATTCGCGGAGACCTGAGCCCGGGCGGCGGAACTTAGAAGGATCTCACCAATGCAGGGATCATGGCTGTCGGCCCGGGTGAGACGCTCGGCTTGGGCGGAACGATCAACAATAATGGCCTGGTGCGCCTGGATGGCCCCGCGAACCTCGACACTGGGCTCCTGATGCGCGGCGCCAACGTGGTCCTGGCCGGCAGCGGGCTCTACGCCATGCAGGGCGGCGCTGCCATCGCGGGCGGTGATTTCAACGGCCAGACGGCCATCGTGGCGCCAGGGGCCACCATCCGGGGGCAGGGCGCGATCGGCACCTCCAACGGGAACTTCCTCCCGAAGGTGCTCAACGTGGTCAACCAGGGACTGATCGACGCGACCGGTCCGCTGACGATCTGGCTGGACAACGACGTGAACGCGAGGCTCACCAACAATGGAGGCACGCTGCGCGCCAGCAACGGTGGCGTGCTGGAGTTCAGCGCCGCCGGTCCAACCTCTGGCGGGGTCTTCAATGGCGGCGGCACCGTGGAGGTGCAGACGGGCTCGACCGTGCGCATCAACAACCGCGTCACGCTGGATGGCGGCACAATCACCACGAGCGGCACCGGCGAATTTCGCGGCGGCCCTCCGAACACGGACACCGGCGGCACGCTCAAGAACGTGACAAACTTCGGCACGATCGCGATCGGCGTGCGCGAGGTGCTCTACCTGGCCGGGACGTTCGCCAACAACGCGATCATGCGGATCGAGGGCACCGCGTCCGGGGGCGACGCCGCGGCGCTGGTCAATGAGGATGCGGCGCTGACCGGCAGCGGCACCATCGCCATGGGTCCCGAGCGGGCGGTGCTCGCCGGAGCAAACTTCGGCCGGACGCTCAACGTCGCGCCCGGCGCCACCATCCGGGGCTCCGGGACGTTCGGGACGTTTAATTCGAACTTTTTCTTTAAAGGCCTGCGGATCGTGAACCAGGGGCTGATCGAATCAACGGGCTCGATGTTGTTTTACGTGAGCACGGCCGAGAACACGAACCTCACCAACAGCGGCATCTTGCGCGCTGCCGCTGGAGCGTTTCTTAACGTCGAGCAGCCCGGGACCGTGACGAACAACGAAGGCGGCATCATAGAAACGCTCAGCGGCGGCACGGTCCGGTTCTTCAACAACGCTACGCTCACAAACTACGACGCCGCAACGCAGACGCTGAACGGCGGCATTTACCGTGCAAATGGCGGCACGCTCGACCTCAATATCGGCCCCGTGGTCGTTAACGCAGCGACAGTTTTTCTCTCCGGCGCAACCGCGCAGTTCACCCCGATCAATTCGATCAAACAGAACGCTGGAACCTTCGCCCTCGAGGGCGGCCGCGAGTTCACGACGCCGGGCGCGCTGACCAACGACGGCACGCTCTCGATTGGCGCCGGCAGCACGTTGCGCGTCGGCGGCGGCTTGACGAATGCCGGCTCCTCCACCCTCGCCTTCGCCGTCGGCGGACCGAATGCCACCGGCCCGCAGAGCGCCGGCCTCGTCCAAGTCAACGGCGCGGCCACGCTCGCCGGCAACCTCCTTGTCACCCTTCCCGGCGCCGCCGGGATCGGGGACAGCGACGTCATCGTCCTGCTGAGCGCCAGCTCCGCACTCTCCGGTGCGTTCGCCAACGTGGCCAACAACGGGCAGCTCTCGACTCCCGACGGCAGCGCGACGTTCTTCGTTCACTACGGCCCCGGCAGCGCGTATGAGCCCAACCGCGTCGTGCTGACCCGGATGTCCGGCGGACCCGCCGCGCGGGCACCTTTCTTCAACGGCGAGGTGGCGCTCTCGAACGGCGTTTACTACCTGCAGTTCCCCGGTAACGGCTCGATCTTCGGCTACTATTCCTACCTCTCCGACCCGCGCTTCATCTTTCACTTCGACCTGGGCTACGAATACTGGTTCGACGCCGGCAACAGCGAGAATGGCGTCTTCCTTTACGACTTCGCCAGCCAGAGCTTCTTTTACACCAGCCCGAGCTTCCGCTTCCCGTATCTCTACGACTTCAGCCTCGGTGCGGTGCTCTACTACTTCCCGGATCCGAACAGCCCGGGCCGCTACAACACGAACGGCGTGCGCTACTTCTACAACTACGCCACCGGCCAGATCATCGTGAAGTAGGGGGATGGGAAACCTGGCGGGGTGCGACCGCGTGCGCATCCCGCCGGACCGCCTCGGCCGGACTCGTCTGAAGCACCGGACCGCGTGCTAGCTCGCCGGCACCCGGCCGGCGACGTATTTGCCGATCTCGATGGAGGCGGTGGCCGCGGGCGACGGCGCGTTGCAAACGTGGATGCAGCGCGGCCGCTCGATGACGTGGAAATCGTCCACGAGGTTGCCGTCCGGCTTCAACGCCTGCGCGCGGATGCCGGCCGGCGCGGGCTCCAGGTCTTCCGACCGGATTTCCGGGATCAACGCCTGCAGGCTGCGCACAAACGCCGGCTTGCTCGCCGAGCGCACCATCTCCTCCAGACCTTCGCGCCAGAACTTCGCGGCGAGTTTCCAGAACCCGGGGAACAGCATGACTTCCGCGAAGTCGCGCAGGTTGATGTCCCGCCAGCGGTAGCCTTCCCGGGCCAGGGCCAGCACGGCGTTCGGCCCGGCTTCGACGTGGCCGCCGATCATCCGGGTGTAATGCACGCCGAGAAACGGGAACGCCGGGTTTGGCACCGGGTAGATGAGGTGTTTCACGAGGTAGCGTTTCTCCGGCTTGATCTCGTAATACTCGCCGCGGAATGGGACGATTTTCAGGTCCACCGGCGTGCCGTCAAGGCGGGCGACGCGGTCGCTGTGCAGGCCGGCGCAGGAGACGAGATACTTGGCGGAAAACGCCTCGCCGCCGGTGTCGATTTCGACGCGGTCGGACTTCACCGAGATCGCGCGCACGGCGTGCCCGAGCCGGATTTCGCCGCCGGCTTCCCGGATGAGCCGGGCGAAGGTTTCGCAGACCTCCTTGTAGTTCACGATGCCGGCCGCCAGCACGCGGATCGCCGCCAGACCTTTGACGTGCGGCTCGATTTCCTTCAGTGCTTCGGGGCCGATCTTTTCGATCTTCAATTCGTTATCGAGACCGCGCTGGTAAAGGCTTTCCAGCTGCGGCAGCTCGGACGGTTTCGTGGCGACGATGACTTTCCCGCAGATGTCGTGCGCCAGCCCGTGCTCCTGGCAGAACTCCACCATCGACCGGCTGCCGGCGCGGCAGAACGTCGCCTTGAAGGTGCCCGGCTTGTAATAGATGCCGGAGTGGATGACGCCGCTGTTGTGGCCGGTCTGGTGCTGGGCCAGCGTCTTTTCTTTTTCCAGCACCAGGATGGAGGCGCCGGGAAACCGCTGGCCGAGCGCGACGCCGGTGGAAAGCCCGACGATGCCGCCGCCGACGATCGCGAAATCAAAGGTGCGATTCATGAGGTTATTCAAATAGGAAAGGGACGCTGGCGCGTTCGCAGATCGCGCGGATTTTTTCCGCCAGCGCCGGTGAAACCGGGATGCCGTCGCGCAGCCGCCGTTCGCGTGACACCGCCTCGGGATCACCGGGGATCAGCACCGGCAGCGCCGGGTCGGCCGGCGGCGTCGCGCGCAGGACGCCGATGGCGGCGTCGAGGTCGTCTTCAAACGCGCCCTCGGGCCGGAAGACTTTCGGATCGAGCGCGAAGAAAAAGTGCCCGGCGTTGTCGGGATCACCCGGCTGCTGGGTGCGGTTGCGGATCGGTGAAAATGAGGCGCCCGCCAGCGTGCTCGACAGGATCTGGACCATCATCGCCAGCCCGTAGCCTTTGTGGCTGGAAAGCTCCGGCGTGCCCCCGAGTGGGGTCAGGCCGCCGGCGGTCTGGCCGAAGACGAGTTCGTTGCCGCGGGCGGAGTCGGTGACCGGCTCGCCGCGTTCGTCCACGACCCAGCCAGGCGGCAGCGGTTTGCCGTTCAGCGCATAAACCCGCACCTTGTTCGCGGCGACCGTGCTGGTGGCGATGTCGAGCAGAAAGGGCGGCTGCTGCCGGGCCGGCGCGGCAAACGCGATCGGGTTTGTGCCGAGCACCGGCGTGCCGGCGCGCGTCGGCACCGTGGTCAGCGTGCGGGTGGAACTCGTCACCAGACCGATGAGGCCCGCTTTCGGCGCCAGCGCGGCGTAATACCCGGCGGCGCCGAAATGGTGCGAATTAAACACCGACACCACGCCGACGCCCATCGCCTGCGCTTTGGTGATCGCCAACTCCATGCCCATCACCGCCGCCGGATGGCCCAGCCCGGCGTCGGCATCCACGAGCGCGGTCACCGGGGTTTCGCGCACGATCTTCGGCTGCGCCTGGAGGTTCAGCTTTCCCTTCAACCGTGAGCTTTCGTAATCCATCAACATCGAAACGCCGTGCGAATCGATGCCCGACAGGTCGGTCTCGACCATGACTTCCGCCGTCGTGCGGACCAGTTCTTTCGCCATGCCCCAGGCGGTCAGGATGGAAGTGATCTGGTCGCGGACGACGCTCGGCGGGGACGTTCATGGGGGAGTGGCTCGCTGGGGCTTTCGCGGCGCGGTGGGGTGAGGTGGTCTGCTGCTTAGGCGATTCTTACCTTGTTCTCGAATCGGCAGGCGATATTTTTAAGCCATGATCCTCGAAACGATGCCCGAGGTGAGCCGTCTGACGATCGCCGAAAAACTGCTGCTGGTCACCGAACTTTGGGCCGATCTGGCGTCACATCCGACGGAGGTCCCGGTGTCGCGCGAGCAAATCGCCGAGCTCGACCGCCGCATGGAGGCTTACCGCCGGGATCCCAGTCATGTGACGACATGGGAAGCTGTTCAGCAGCGCATTCTCGGCAGGATCCCTGGCGGTGAATGAGCTGGTCCTGCTTTTCTCCGCGGACGCCGATATCCAGGCGGCCTACGAATTCTATGAGGCGTTTCAGGCGGGACGAGGCGCGGTTTTCATGCGTCACTTGGACGCGGCGTTCGGGCAACTGCGTGCTTTCCCCGAGAGTGCGCCTGTTTTTCATCAGTCCCACCGACGCCTGCTGATGCACGGATTTCCCTACGGCATTTTCTACACGCTGGAAGGCCGGCGGATCGTTGTTTCCGGCGTCACGGATTTGCGCCAGGATCCCGAGGTCATTCGCCGCCGGCTGCGCGGTCGAAACGCCTGAAATACTCTCAACTCCCCTCCCCATGAAGCTCCTCCCCAGTGTCACAGCATTGCTCAGCGCGGCCGTCTTGTTCGGTTTCGCACCATCGCTCCGCGCGGAAACCCGGGAGCTGCGCGTCGTCAAGCAGCCGGGCCTGCTCTACCTGCCGACGGTCATCATGGAAAAGCAGGGGCTGGTCGAAAAGCGGGCTAAAGCCGCCGGCCTCACCGACTTCAAAACCACCTGGACCGTCCTTGCCAGCGGCGGCGCGAGCACGGACGCGCTCCTCGCCGATCAGGTGGACATGGTCGTCGCCGGGAGCACGAATCTCCTGCTCATCTGGGCCAAGACCAACGGCGGCGTGAAAGGCGTCACCGCCGCCGGCGCGCTGCCGATGCAGCTCCTGACAAACAATCCCGACATCAAATCGCTGGCGGACTTCAAAGACACCGACCGCATCGCGGTGCCGACGCTGAAAGTTTCCTCCCAGGCCACCGTCCTGCAGATCGCGGCGGAAAAGCAGTTCGGCAAAGCGGGCATCGACCGGTTCAACACGCTCTGCGTCGTCATGGGCCATCCCGACGCCTACATTCAGCTTCAAAACAAGAGCGGCGCGATCAACAGCCACTTTTCGCTGCCCCCGTTTCAGGAGTTGGAACTGAAGATTCCCGGCGTCCGCTCGGTCCTGAAATCGACGGATGTCGTCGGGCCGGTTTCCAACGGCGTGGTGTTCGCCACGACGAAATTTCACGACGAGAATCCGAAGGTCGTCCGCGCGTTTGTCGATGCGATGAGCGAGGCCGTCGATTTTATCAAAAACGATCCGCACGCCGCCGCGGAACTCTATCTGTCGGTCAACAAGGAAAAGCTCACGGTGGACGAGTTGACCGAGCTGTTGAAGCAGCCAGACATGCTCTTCTCCGCCGCCCCGGTGGGCACGATGATCCTGGCGGAATTCATGGCCCGCGCCGGTTACATCAAGCCGCAGCCGGCCAGCTGGAAGGAATATTTTTTCGCCGAAGTGCACGGGCTACCCGGCAGCTAGCGGCGCGGCGTTCGATGTTTGGATGAACCCAAGACCCCCAACCCCATCCCCCCCCTCCGCCTCAACTGACGATGATTCATCACCACCCCAAAACCATGAAGTCCCTCCGATTCCTCCCCATCCTTTGCACCAGCCTCGCCCTGCTTTGGGTCGGCACCACGCCGCTCGCGCGGGCCGATGTCAATGAATTGCGCGTCACCAAGCAACCCGGCCTCTCCTACCTGCCCACCGTCATCGCGGAAAAAAAGCAGTTCGTGGAAAAGCATGCCAAGGCGGCGGGGTTGTCCGATCTGAAAGTCACCTGGACCCAGCTCACCAGCGGCGGCGCCGGCAATGACGCCCTGCTCGCCGGCCAGGTGGACATGGTCGTCAGCGGCGGCCCGAACATGCTCATCCTTTGGGCCAAGACGAACGGCGACGTCAAAGGCGTCATCGCCACCGGCGCGCTGCCGATGTATCTCATGACAAATAATCCGGACGTGAAGAAGCTCGCCGACTTCACGGAAAAAGACCGGATCTCCGTGCCGACCCCGCGTGTCGGCACGCAGCCCGTCATCCTCGGGCTGGCCGCGGAAAAGGAGCTCGGCAAAGGCGGCGTTGAAAAGATGAACGCGCTTTGCGTGGCGATGGGTCATCCGGACGCCTACATCCAGCTCGTGAACAAGAGCGGCGCCATCACCGCCGCGTTCTCCCAGCCGCCGTTTCAAAACCTGGCGCTGAAGCAGCCGGGCATCCACAAGGTCCTCGACTCCGTGGAAGTCGTCGGCGGTCCGATGACGAACGGCTGCGTTTACAGCACGACGAAATTCCATGACGCGAACCCGAAGGTTTACAAGGCGTTCATCGACGGCATGAAGGAAGCCATTGAATTCGTGAACAACAACAAGAAGGAAGCCGCCGAGATTTATCTCAGCGTGAACAAGGAAAAGCTCACCGTGGACGAACTCGTCGCCCTGTTGAGCGAGCCGAACATGGTCTTCTCCCCCGCCCCGCAGAACCTGGTGAAGGCCGCGCAGTTCTTCCACCGCTACAACATCATCAAGCAGAATCCGCAGAGCTGGAAAGAGTTCTTCTTTCCGGAAGTGCACGACCTGCCCGGCAGCTAGTCGGCTCTGACCGATGTCCGGCGGAGGTCACGCGCTCGCAGGCGTGACCTCCGCTGCGGCGGCGCCCCATCCGATTCCCGTCTACCCCCTGAATATGAGCAACCACATCTACAAGAAAATCGAACTCGTCGGCTCTTCGCCCGATGGGATCGAGGGCGCGGTCAGCAACGCGTTGCAGCGCGCCAGCCAGTCGATCCGCAACATGCGCTGGTTCGAAGTCACCGAAACCCGCGGCCACATCGAAGACGGCAAGGTGGCGCACTGGCAGGTGACGATCAAAGTCGGCTTCACGCTGGACGTTTAGCCCCCTGCTCCACCGGCCCGGGAACGCGCGCGCCCGGGGCTCGCCGCGCATCCCCTTCGCAATCCCGGCTTAACGGGGTTAAGTGCAGGATGCAGAAAAAACTTTTCTCGGAACTCGGGCTTTCGCCGGAGTCTCTGAAGGCGGTGGCGCGGCTCGGTTTCGAGGAAGCGTCGCCGATTCAGTCCGAAGCCATCCCGGTGCTGTTGACCGGGCGAGACGTTATCGGCCAGTCGCAGACCGGCTCGGGCAAGACCGCGGCCTTCGCGCTGCCGCTCATCGAAAAGGTGCAGCCGGCGCGGCGCGTGCCGCAATCGCTCATCCTCTGCCCCACGCGTGAGTTGGCGATGCAGGTGGCCGAAGAAGTCGCCAAGCTGGCGCTCTTCAAAAAAGGGGTGCGCGAGCTGCCGATCTACGGCGGTGCCTCCTACGAGCGCCAGCTTCGCGGGTTGCGCGACGGCGCGCAGATCATCATCGGCACCCCGGGCCGCGTGATGGACCATCTGGAGCGTGGCACGCTTTCGCTGAAGGAAGTCGCCACCGTGGTGCTCGACGAAGCCGACCGCATGCTGGACATGGGGTTCATCGACGACATCCGCACGATCCTTTCCCAGGCGCCGCCGGAGCGTCAGACCGTGCTGTTTTCCGCCACGCTGCCGCCGGCGATCCGCGACCTCATCAAGCGGTTTACGAAGGATGCGGTGAACGTGCGCATCGAGTCGCAGGCGATGGTCGTGCCGGCGATCGAGCAGGTGTATTACGAAGTCGATCGCCGGGCGAAGCTCGAGGTGCTCTGCCGGCTGATCGATCTCGAAGACGTGAAACTCGGCATCGTGTTTTGCGCGACAAAGGTGATGTGCGACGAGCTCACCGCCCACCTCGTGGCGCGCGGCTATCGCGCCGAGGCGCTCCACGGCGATCTTAGCCAATCCATGCGGGAACGGGTGATGGGCCGCTTCCGCAAACGGCAGTGCGAGTTTCTCGTCGCCACGGATGTCGCCGCGCGCGGGCTGGACGTGGACGACGTGGAGGTCGTCTTCAACTACGACCTGCCGCACGACGGCGAGGACTACGTCCACCGCATCGGCCGCACCGGCCGCGCCGGGCGCACCGGCAAGGCGATCACGTTTGTCGCTGGGCGCGAGATCTACAAACTGCAAAACATCCAGCGCTTCACGAAGGCGCGCATCGCCCGGGCCCGCGTGCCGTCGCAGGACGAGGTGGAGGAGCGCCGCTCGGAGGCGCTCGTCGAGCGGGTGCGCGACCTTCTGGAAGCCGGCGACTACCGGCGGCAGGACGCCGTGGTGGACCGCTTCCTGGAAGCCGGTCATTCGCCGACCGACATCGCCTCCGCGCTGCTGCACCTGCTCGCTGCGACCGGCGGCGGGAGCAATGCGGACAACGCGCCCCCGGCCCGGTCGCCTTCCGGGCCGAAATCCTTCTCGGATGACGGCCCACCGGCGCCTCGCCGGAAGCCGGCGCCGCACGATCCCGCCGCCGCGGCAGGCGACGCCGCGGGCGACGACGAGGACGACAGCGAGCCGGCCAGCCTCGACGACTGGGCCTCCCGCCCGGGGCAGGCTCGCTCCGGCGGCGGCTACCCGGGTCGCGACGAAGGCCGCGGCGGCCCCTCGCGCCGGCCTGCCGGCGGGCGGCCGACCTACCGCGGTGTCGCACGAGCCCGGCATGAAGCGGCTCGTCTTCAACGTCGGCGAGCAGCACGGCATCCGGCCCGGCGACCTCGTCGGCGTGATCGCCGGGGTCACGCGCCTGGGCCGCGAAGTCATCGGCGCCATTCACATCCTCGACCGGCAATCGCTCGTGGACATCGCCGAGGAGCACGAAGGCACGGTGCGCGAAACGCTCAACGGCATCCGGTTCAAAGGCCGCCGCCTCGCCGTGGACGAAGGCCGCGAGCTGCCGTAGGCGCGCTCAGCGCGATCGTTCGACGAGCTGGAAATCGTCGAGATAAAGGACGTTTTCCGCGCGCGCCAGTTCGATGTCGAAGTGCAGGTAGCCGGCGAGATCGGTGCCCTCGGGAATGTCGCGGCCGCGGAGGCGCAGCGAAAACGTCTTCGTCACCGCCGCCCAGGTTGCAGCCCGGTGCGAAGTCGCCCTTTTCCACGAAGAGCGCGCTGTCGCTGAGCAGATACGTTTTCTTCACGGAACCGCGTTCGCCGGCTTCGATCTTCATCTTCGCGGCCTGGCGGAAATCGACGGTGATCCGGTAAGGAATCCGCGGCACCGCGCCGCCGCCCGCGCCGGCTTTGGCTTTGAACGAAAGCGTGTAGGTGCGACCCAGCTTGAGGTCGAGCCGGTGGCTCAACGAAAACCGGCGCACCTCCGGCGCCACCGCCTCCGCGGCGCGCGGGCGCGAAGAGCCCCCGCGGCGCCGGCCAGTAGCCGATCTTCAAACAGTGCGCGCCTTCCGGCGGCTGGCTGGCCGGGATCGTCCGCCGCGCCGACGACCGCGATAAATCCGAGGGCGTTGCCGAGCGGGAGGGCGGTGTCCGTTTTCCACTCGGACTCGCCGCGCTTGTAGGGCGGC
Organism: uncultured Verrucomicrobiae bacterium; assembly: GCA_963762725.1. GTDB lineage: Bacteria > Verrucomicrobiota > Verrucomicrobiia > Chthoniobacterales > SZAS-18 > JAFAXH01. The sequence continues at coordinate 55,041 of CAVXLY010000003.1, forward strand.
ACGCGGTAGCCGGGAAACCGTTTTTCACCGCGCAACTCCTGCCACGGCCCGAATTTCGGCTGGCCGCGCGCGCCGCTGTTCAGCGAAACCGCGACGCGCCCGTTCGGCAGGCCGAAGAGCAGATCGACAAGCCCGTCGGCGTTGAAGTCGGCGGCGCACAGCGTCACGCAGCCCGGCAGCCGGTCGCTGCCGCCAAAGGTCACCGGCGTTCCCGCCGGGAGATCGTCGCCCGGTTTCGCGCCGCCCGGCGGCTGGAGATGGGCGGTCACGCGCCCGGTGCGGTCGGCCACGAGCACGTCCGGCCGGCCATCGCCGTCGAAATCGAGCACGGCGGGGCTGAGCAGCTCGCGGCCGTCGCCATAAACGAGATACGCCATCCGTTCCTCGCGGAATTGGGGCGTGCCGCCCCCGCCGCCGACGTTTTCCAGGAGGCGGACCGCGTTTGCGGAATACGTGCCTTCGCCGAGCAGCAGGTCGAGCCGCCCGCGCCCCGACCAATCGGCCGCCGCCGGCGCCAGCAGGTTGAGCGGGAGCAGGTCGCGCGCGCCGAGTTTCAGCCGCGCGCTTTCAACCGGCCGGGGCTGGCGGAAGACCGGCGCGCGGGCCGACCCGGTGTTGGGCAGGAAAAACAGCTCGCCCTGAAAATTGCCGACCAGCAGATCGAGCAGCCCGGTCCGCCGCCAGTCGGCCAGCGCGAAGCGCGGCGCCGCGCGCGCCACGGCGAAGCGGGCGTCCCAGCCGGTGCCGCTCGCGTTGCGGCGCGGGTTCGTGGAAAGAAAGATCGGGAGCACTTCAGCGCTCGTGAATTTCGGCTCCTGCGGAGTCGCGCCGCGGTTTTCGTAATAATAAAAATAGCCGTTGCCGTCGGCGACCAGGAGATCGGGCTTGCCATCGCCGTTGAGATCGCCCCACCCGACCGCGGGCGGGAGCGCGGTGCGCCGGAAACCGCTTTCGCTCACCACGTCCGCGTTAAAGGGCCGGACACGGAGAAAGCCATCGCCGTCCACGCCATCCCAGTCATTTTCCGTCGGGACGCTTTCCTCGAACCCGGGATTGTTGCCGAAAAGGTTCGGCGCGCCGCCCACGCCCTGTCCGGATGCCGGCGGCACGAGCCCACCAGTCGCGCCCAGCAGCGCGGCGATCAGGAGGAGGCGGAGCCGGGAAGCCATCGGTTGCCAGCGTGACCGGCGGCCCGCGCCGCGTCAGCCACAAAATCGCCGCCCGCCCGCTCGCGGCTTGGCTACGACGATTCGATCCGCAGCCGCACGGTCTGCACCCCGGGCTCGACCTGGATCTCGACGATCTCGACCTTCGGGGCGGCGCGCACGCTGATGCGACCGTTGCGTTCCAGCCGGGCTTCCTGCACTTCGCCGATCCCGGCTACCTGACCTTCCAGGCGCAACGCCTCGTGCAGGTCGGCGTCGCTGATGTGATTGCGCCGCAGCGCGTCGTCCGCCCGCTGGCCGTCGCGCACCAGCACGCTGTCACCGCCTTTGACCCACTTGCCGATCGTCTTGGAATAAAACGTCAGCGCCGCGAGGCACCAGTGGACGATCACGAGCACCGCGCCGGCGGTGATCGTCGGCCAGAACGGCGCGCTGCCGTTGATCGCGCGGCTCAGCACGGATCCGAGCATGATGCCGATGACGTAATCGAACATCGTGTTCTGTCCGAACATCCGCCGGTTGCCGATCCGGATGATCAGGATCGCCAGCGCGAAAACTGCCACCGCGCGAAACGCCGCCTGGGCGGGATGCAGGTGCGGCGGATCCGTCCCGGCCAGCAGCGAAAAGTAGTGGTTAAGAAAATTCCCACACGTGACAACGGCGGCAACCTAGCGGCGGGCCGCGGAAGCGCAAAAAGGTTTCAAGAATTCGCCACGCCGGCGGATTCCGGGGTCGCGGCGACGACAACGACAATGCGAGCCCCTTCGACGGCCACGACGCGCACCGGCGCGCCGGCGGCGATGTAAGTGCCGTCGCTGACGACGTCGTGCATCCGGCCGCCGAGTTCCGCGCGACCGCTCGGCCGCAGGTCCGTGCGGGCGATCCCGGCGAGGCCGAGCGCCACGGTTGGCTCGGCCGGGAGCGCGGTGCGAGCGGCGGTTTCCTGCCGGCCGACCTTCGGCCCGCTCACCGCGCCGAGCACCAGGCGGCGATAAAAGCTGGTGCGCGGCAGATAAGCGGCCAGCCCCGCGGCGGCGAGCAGCGAAGCCGCGGCGGCGAGCGTGAAATTAAACAGCGGCCAGACCCAGGCGTCCGGCCGCGCGAGGACGGGATCGCGCGGATAGCGGTCCACCATGGCCCAGACCAGTGACCCGACGATGAGGCAGATGCCGATCGAGCCCGGGGATCACGGTGCCGGGCGCGAGAAAGACTTCGAGCAGCACGAGCAGCACGCCGAGCGTGAAGAACACGATCGTTTCCCAACCGGCGAGCCCGGCGATGTAGTGACCGAGAAAAAACAGGGCGAAGCAGATCGCCGAAATCACGCCCGGCCAGCCGAGCCCCGGCGTCTTGATTTCCACGTAGGCGCCAACGAGCCCGCCGAGCAACAGGAGCGGCGCCAGCGTCGTGATGAACTGCGCGATCTGCTCAAAGCCGGTGGGCTCCAGCCGGCGGATCTCGGCGTTTTTGTAACCGGCCTTCGCGAGCAGGTCGTTCACCGAGTCGGCGACCCCGGCGGCGAGCACCGGCTTGTCGTTGATCCGGCGCGCGGCGCCCTGGGCATCGAGCGTGAGCAGCGTGCCCTTGGCGCTGACGATTTCCGTGCCGACCTTCACCTCTTTTTCTTTGTTGATGAACGCCTCCGCGATGTCGGGGTTGTGCCCCTGCTTCGACGCGACGCTGCGGGCGTAGCTGGAATAGTAGGAGATCGGCTTTGTCGCGCATCGTGCCGGAAAGATCCTCCCCGCCCCCGCCGACGGGAGCCGCGGCGCCGATGGCGCTCACCGGCGCCATGTAAATGTGCTGCGTCGCCAGGGCGATGAGCGCGCCGGCGCTGCCCGCGTTCGGGTTGATGTAAGTGAACGTCGGCACCCGGGTGGCGAGCAGCGCTTTCTGGATGTCCACGGTCGCGTCGAGCCGCCCGCCGTAGGTGTCCATGTTCAGGACGATGGCGGCGGCGCCGGCGCGTTCCGCCGATTTCAGGGCGCGGCGCAGAAAGACGAATTGCGCCTTCGTGATCTCGCCTTTGACCGGCAGCACGAAGACCGGACCCGTCGCGCCGGTGCCGGGCAACGGCGTGGCGGTGGCCGGAGCAGCAGTCGCGGACGCGGCCGGCGCCGGTGTCAGCGCGGGGGAAGGCGTCGGCGCCGGGCCCGTCGGCGCAGGCGTGGCCGCCGGCGTCGGGGATGCCGGGACGGAGGGCGCCGCCGAGGGAGTCGGAGACGGGGTTTGCGCACGGCCGGAGCCGGCGGAGAAGATCACAAGAAGCGCGAGAAGCGCGCAGAGCCAGCGCATGCCGCTACTCTAGCCGCGGATGGGCACGGATGAAACGGCGATCCTGTTAATCAAAGCGCACGGCCCCGGCTTGCCACCGACGCGCGTTCCGATCCGCGGCGCGCCGCGCTGCCTGCCCGCGCCGGCACTACTTTGACCCGTTGAAGCTCAGATACGTGTAGCCGCGCAAACTCTTTTCGTAGTTCGCCAGCAGCCGCATGCCGTCTGTCGGCTTCATCCGGTCGCCCTTGATGGCGGCGTCGATCTGCGCCTTCATCAGACGCGCGAGATCGCTCTCGTTCCACTGCGTCATCGAGAGGACTTCGCTGATCGGGCTGCCCTCGATGACTTCCTCGATATACCAGCCGTTTTCCTCGTCTTCATCGAGAAACACGTGCGCCTCCGTCACTCGGCCAAGCAGGTTGTGCAGGTCGCCCATGATGTCCTGATAGGCGCCAATCAAAAACATGCCGAGGTAGTAAGGCTCGCCCGGCCGCAGGGTGTGCAGCGGGAGCGTGTCCTTCACGTCCTGGAGATCGATGAACTTGCCGACCTTGCCGTCCGAATCGCAGGTGATGTCCACGAGCTTCGCCTGGTGTTCCGGGACGGAATCGAGCCGGTGAATCGGCATGATCGGGAACAGCTGGCCGAGCGCCCAATGGTCCGGCAGCGACTGGAACACGGAAAAATTGCAGAGGTATTGATCGCTGAGCGCGCTGGCGAGTTCGCGCACCTCTTCCGGAATGTAGCGCATCCCTTCGAAGTGCCGCACCACGCTGCCGGCAATCTGCCAGTAGATCGTCTCGACCTTCGCTTTCGTCTCCAGATCAAGGAGGCCGACGCTGAACATTTCGCCCGCCTGCTCCTTCAGCTGCTGGGCGTCGTGGAGCGCTTCGAGCCGGTTTTCCTTCGTGATCGTGCGCTGCACCTCCTGGGCGTCCTGCACGATTTTCGGATCCGCAGCCGTCACAGAGACCGCGGCGCCGCCGGAGCGTTTCTCGATCGCGCCAAAGGCCTCGACGATGAGGATCGAATGGTGCGCGACGATCGCCCGGCCGCTCTCGGTGACGATGGAGGGATGGGCGACCTTCTCGCTGTCGCAGATCTCCATGATGTTATAAACGAGATCGCGCGCGTATTCCTCGACCGAGTAGTTCATGGAGGACTCGAACGCCGTGCGCGAGCCGTCGTAATCGACGCCCAGACCGCCGCCGCAATCCAGGTAAGTGAGGCCGTCGTGGCCCATCTTCACGAGCTTCGCGTAGAACCGGGCGGCTTCGCGCACCGCGCGCTTCACCGTGCGGATGTCCGGCACCTGGCTGCCGACGTGGAAATGGAGCAGCTTGAAACAATGCGCCAGCCCGCGCTCGTGCAGCAGCCGGCTGGCCTCGACGAGATCCGCGGTCGAGAGGCCGAACTTCGCGTTTTCGCCGGCGCTCGTGGCCCACTTGCCGGCGCCCTTGCTCTGCAACCGCACCCGCATGCCGATGAGCGGCTCGACGCCCATTTCCGCGGCGATGTCGAGGATCGCGCGCAGCTCCTCGATTTTCTCGACGACCGGGATCACCTTCTTGCCGAGCTTGCGCCCGAGCATCGCGTTCTGGATGAACGACGCGTCCTTGTAGCCGTTGCAGATGATGAGGCTTTCCGGGTCGCGGTGCGCGGCGAGCGCGGCGAGCAGCTCGGGCTTCGAGCCGGCTTCGAGCCCGAAGTGATACGGCTCGCCGGCATCGACGATCTCCTCCACGACCTCGCGGAGCTGGTTGACCTTGATCGGGAAAACGCCGCGATACGGCTTTTGATAATTGAACTGCGCGATGGCGGAACCGAACGCCTCGCAGATCGTCTTCACGCGGTGCCGGAGCAGATCCTGAAAACGGACGCAGAGCGGGAACGTCAGTCCCTGCTCGCGCGCTTCGGCGACGACGTCCATGAGGTCGATCGCCGCCGGCAGGCCGGTCTTTTTCACGGTCGTGCCGGGCAGCGGCGTGACCTGGATGTTGCCACGCGGATTGATCGAAAAATACCCGGTGCCCCAACGGTCAATGTTGTAGGTGGACACCGCCGCCGACAGGTCCCAATTCGCACCGGTTTTAATCATCGCGAGCGCACGGTATTGCCCCCGTTTGGAAATGCAATGGCCAATCCGAATCTCCGCGGCGCGGCGGCCGGCGGGGCGGCGGATCGGGCGGGAAGAATTTTCTCCGCACCCAGAAGCCGGGCGCCGGACGTTACTGTCTGTTCGCCCCCTCTCCCGGCTGCCGCCGGCCCCAGGGACGGCGCCGCAAGTTGAAGCTCCGCCCGACCCTGCTACGCTACCGCCGCCGTGGCCGAATCTGTTTCTCCTGCCCGCAAAAACAACCCGTCCCCGGGGTCCGCGCCGAAATCCCGGCGCTGGCCGTGGTGGAAGCGTCTGCTCGCCGGGTTGGGCGTCCTCCTGCTCCTCGTCGTCCTGTTTCACCGGCAGATTCTTTTCGGACTGGCGAAGTATGGCGCCGGTAAATTCGGTGCCGGCGCGGGACTCACGGTCGAGTTCACTCCAGGCGGCACGATTTTCACCGGGCTGACGCTGCGTGACGTGCGACTGACGCCGACCCGGCCCGGGGCGATCGAGAAAGCGAACATCGGCCTGCTCCGACTGCGCTACAGCCTGCCTGGGCTCATCCGCGGCGGGCTCTCCGGCGACTTCTTGAAAGAAGTGACGCTGCACGACGTCGATTTCGTTTACGACCCGAACCTTTCGCCCCCGGCGCCGCCGAAAAAGAAGGAAGCCTTTCAGCTGCCGCCGCTGCCGTTCCCCGAGGAGCTTTCCTTGAAGAACATCAACGTCGCCATCCGGCCGACCACGGAGTCGAAAGCGGAGGCCGCCGGCAAAAACGCGGCGGCCAGCTCCGCGGTGCCCGCGCCCGCCGCGCCCGCGGTGGCCGGCGCGACGCAATCCGTCGCGGAATCCGGCCTGCGGGTGGCGGGCTTCGATCTCGAGCTGCCGCCCGATCGCCCGGGCCGACTGCGCGTCGGCGAGCTGCAGATTCCCGGTGGCCCGAACCTGACCGACATCCAGGCCGGCGCGACGTATCGCAACCGCAACCTCGAGCTGACGAATTTCAACCTCGACCCGAATTTCCGCTTTCGCCGCGTCGCGATCGACGGCTCCGGGCTGCCTGAGCGCGAGACGCTCGTCATCCGCCTGGACGGCGACATTTTTGCCGGCCGGCTGACGGCGGACGTGCGCCTCACCGGCGTCGGCAAGCCGCCGCGCGCCCAGGTCGAGCTGGACGCCACCGGCCTGCGCCTCGCGGCCGCGCGCGACTTCCTGAAATTCGAGCAGGCGCTCGAAGGCCGGATCCCAGAATTGCGCCTGCGCTTTGAAGGGCAGAGTGACAAGCCGCGCACCTGGAACTTCCAATTTCGCACCAGCCTGCTCGGCCTGGCCTACCGTGACTTCCGCCTCGACAGCGTGACCGTGGGGACCGTCGCCGCCGACGGCCGGATTCAATCCGCCGAGGTCGCGGCGCAGTTCGGCGAAGGGTCCACCGTGGTCACCGCTTCCGGACCGCTGCCGGAGAATATCGCGGACCTGCCCCGAGCCGGGGTCAGCGGGACGCTGAAGATCAACGCGCCCGATTTCGCCGCGCTGCCGATCACGCTGCCGCCGGCGATGAAATTGCGCGGCGCGATGCGCGCGGAAGGTCCGTTCGCCGTGGAGAACAACCGCTTCACCGCGAAGCTCGACGGCACCCTTCGCGCGCTCTCCGCCGCCGAGCCGGCACTCGGTGTGAATTCCGCCGGATTTTCCGTCGAGCTGGCCAAGGCGCTCCCCGCGGATGCCACGGCGCCGGCGCCTACTGCGAACACGCCGGCGCCGCCGCCGCAGCCGTTTTGGGACGGGCTGGTCACGCGCTTCACCACGACGGCGGAAGGCCTGCGCTACGCGAATTTTCTGGTCGATTCCGTCGCGCTCGCCGCGCGCAATGACAATGCCGCCGTCACCGTGGAGCGCCTGGACGTCACGCGCGGCGCCAACCGCGTCCACGCCGAGGCGACCTACCGGCTTCCGGCTACGAACGGGAGCTGGGAGCAGCAGCCGCTCGCCCTCGATTTCCGGATCGAGGCGCCGCGGCTCGCGCAGTTTTCGGCCGACGCCCGCGCCGAGCCGATCACCGGTCAACTCAGCGGGAACGGGCACGTCGAAACCCAGGGCGGCCGGTATCGCGGTGACATCCGGGTCGCCGCGCAGGACGTCGCGGCGCGCGGCCTGCGGGTGCAATCGGCTGACATCGGCGTCGGGATCGAGAACAGCGTCGCCACGCTGAAAAACGGCCGCATCGTTTTCGACGAGCGCAATTCCGTCACCGTGGACGGCGAAGCCGCGCTCCAGGCGCCTTACCCGTTCACCGGCAAGCTGAACGTCGATCTGCCGGAACTCGCGAAATTCGCCCCGGTGCTGCGTGCCAACGGCGTGCAGGGACCGATCGGCGGGTCGCTCTCCGTGGTCGGCGATTTTCGCGGCCGCAGCGCCGGCAGCGGACCCGGCGCCGTTGACGCCGAACTGCGCGGCGTCCTCGACGTGACCGGGCGCAACATCACCGCGGCCGGCGCCCGCATCGAAGCGGTGGAAACGCACGTCGTCGCGAGCGGCCAGGAGTTGAAGATCGAGACCGGATCGGTGCGGTTTGACGAAAAAAATGCGGTCGGCTTCAGCGGCACCGTCCAGCCCGGCGGGGCGCGCGCGTTTGACCTCAGCGTCAATGCCGATCTGCCCGAGCTGGCGGCGTTTGAATCCCTGCTCCGGGCAAACGACGTAAAGCAATCCGTCGCCGGCAGCGTGCGGCTCCAGACCCGGGTGCGCGGCGAACTTTCCCGGCCGGTCGCGCCCGCCGCCGAGGCTGCCGGCGCGGGCGGCACGGCGTTGTGGGTTTCCGCGGGAAACGTGGCCGTGGACGCCGCGAACCTGCGGGTGGACGGCGCCCGCGTGCTGGAAACCGTGGACGGCCGCATCCGGCTGGCGGACAACCGCGCCACCGTCGAAAAGCTCGCGATCCGCTTTGACGAGAAAAACAACGCGACCCTCGGCGGCCAGGCGGACATCGCCGCCCCCTTCGCCTACCAGGGAACGCTCGACGCGAACCTCACGGAGCTGCGCACCTTTGAGCCGTTGCTCCGCGCGCTGCAGGCCCGGAGCGCGGCCGATCCGGCGAATCCGAAGCCCCCTGCCCCGACGCTGGGTGAGCCGGCGGTAAAAAAGAAGCCGACGACCCCGGCGCCGAAAGTTGCGGGGACGCGCAATCGGCGCGGCGGGCGCGGCGCCCCGGACATCGAGCCCGGGCCGGCCCCGCGCGCGGCGGCGGGGTCCTCCAGCCCGGCTCCGACACGGCTGGCTGGCGCGGTCCAAATCGCGTGGCGCGGCAGCGGCCAGCTCGGCGCGCAGGCTCCCGGCGACGGCAACGCCCCGGCGACGCCCGCGCGCCACACCGGTGACGCGAGCGTGGTGGCGCGAGGCGTGGAGTTCAACGCGCTCGGGCCCGTCGCCGCCGACGTCAAAGGCAGCTACTCGCCGGACGCGATCAATTTTCCGACCCTCGTCGTCTCGCTCAACGGCCTCGAGCTGAACGCCACGCTCGGTTTGAAGAACAATCTGCTCCGCTTCGACGAGCTGCACCTGCGCCAGGGCTCGACCGATCTGCTCGCCGGCTATCTCCAGATTCCGCTCGATCCCAGCAAGCTTTCCGACCCCGCCGGGCCGGTGCCGGACGTGGACGCGATCGACGTCAACATTGATTCAAAGGCGATCCCGATCGAGACGCTTTACCGCGCGCTGTTCCCCGGCCAGACGCCGCCGGCGCAGGGCACCGTCGCGCTCACCGTGCTGGCGAAGGGGCAGCTCTCGAAGCTTTACGCCGACGTGAAAGTCCAGGGACGGTCCCTGCGCGCGACGACCGGGCCGAAGCTCGCGGCCGCAGACGCGGACATCGCTCTCAACCTGCGCGACGACCGGCTCAACCTCGACGCCAGCGTGCGCCAGCCGCAGATCGCACCGCTTTCCATCAAGGGGAACATCCCGCTGAACCTGCAGACCGTGCTGCGCAAGGGATCGCTCGATCCCGCGTCGCCGGTGCAACTGGTCATCGACCTGCCGCGGTCCGATCTCGGATTTCTGCGCGGCGTCGTGCCGGGCATCCGCTTTGTCCAGGGCACCGCGCTGGCCGACATCCGGGTCGCCGGCACGATCGGCCAGCCGGCCTTGAGCGGCGTGGCGGAGCTGAACATCCCGGCCGCGCGCGCGGAAAACATCACGGTCCCGGCGATCCGCGATCTCGCGGCGCGCATCACGTTTCGCGAGCGCACCCTGAGCATCGAGCGCTTCGGCGTGGAGGTCGGCGGCGGGAAGGCTTCCGCGAGCGGGCGCGTCGATTTCACCAAGCTCACCGAGCCGACGCTCGACCTCGCCGCGCGCGCCGACAGCGTGCTGGTCCTGCGCGACGACAACATCACGGCCCGCATCAACGCCGACGTGCGCATCAACGGCCCGCTGGCGTCGGCGACGGTGTCCGGGCGGATCGGCGTGACGAAGAGCCGGTTCCTCAAGGACATCGACATCCTCCCGCTGAACCTTCCCGGCAAGCCGGCGCCCGCGCCGCCCGCCGTCGCCCAGGCGGGCTACGGGCCGGAAGCGCTGGGCGTCAGCGCGCCGCCGCTGCGCGATTGGAAGCTCGATCTCGCCATCAAGACGGATGACCCGTTTCTGGTCCGCGGCAACGTGGCCAACGGCCGCGCGCTCGTCGATCTCCAGATCGGCGGCACCGGCGGCCGGCCGCTCATCAGCGGCTACGTGCAGGTGGAAAATCTCATCGCCACGCTGCCTTTCAGCCGCCTCGAAATCCAGACCGGCAACATCCAGTTCACCCCGGATCAGCCGCTGAATCCCGTGCTCGACCTGCGCGGCACCAGCCAGATCCGGGAGCGGCTCGTCACTGTGTTTATCAGCGGCCGCGCGCGCGATCCGAAGACGCAGTTCATCAGCGAGCCGCCGCTGCCGCAGGCCGACATCGTCTCGCTCCTGGCGACCGGCGCGACGCCGGCGGAACTGACCGGCAGCGGCCAGGCGCTTGCTGGCAAGGCGACGCTGCTGGTGCTGCAGGATCTTTACCGGCGCACGTTCAAAAAGCGCAGCGCCAGCCGCAACGCCGAGCCGCAGGCGACGCTGGCGGACCGCGTGGATCTGAACCTCGGCAACGTCGATCCGAAGACCGGCAAGCAGAGCGTCGGGGCGACGTTCAAGATCAACGACCAGTTCCGCTTTATCGGCGACTTCGGCATCGAAGGTGACATCCGCGGACGCATCAAGTATCTGCTCCGCTTTCGCTGAACCGCACGGCTCCGCAAAGAGATTTTCAGGACGGCATGAGGAAACCGCATTTTTAACCACCGCACCCGCGCCGCCGCCGCGTTCCTCGCGACGGCGTTGGGCCGCCGCGCGCGCCGCCGGATTTTTTCTTGCTCTGGTCGCGGCGGGCAGCCTGTTCTCGTCGTGCGCGCTGTTCCGTCCCCGCCATCGTGCCGAGGGTCCGGCGGCGGCGCTGACGGCCGGCGAAGTGACGGTTGAATTCGCCGGGGTCACGGCGTTTCCCGAGAGCGAGCTGCGCGAGGCGCTGGCGGACCCGCTCGACACGTTTCAGCGCGAAGGCGTGGGCACGGCGACCGCGGACGACGCCGCGTTTTTCCTGGAGCTGCACTACCGCAAATTCGGCTACGCCTCCGCGACGGCCAGCTACGATGTGCTCGGGCCGCGCCGGGTGCGGCTGAAGGTCAACGAAGGGCCGCGCACGCTCCTGGGCGACATCAAATTCGTCGGCAACCGCAACGCCGACGCCGCGAACCTGCGCGAGTTCATCGTCGGCACCACGCGCGAACGTTTTCCGCGCGGCACCACGGAGCTGCCCTACGTGGAAAAGGATGTCGAAAAAGGGATCGAGCTGATCAACCGTTTTTATCTCGCGAACGGCTATCTCGACGAGCGGCTTTCCAACCCGCCGGCCACCCGGTTTTCGGCGGACCGCACGCGTGCAGACATCACGGTCTCGGTGGTCGAAGGCCGGCGCTACACGTTCGGCAACGTGCGGCTGCAGGGACCGCTGGTCTTTGACGAGCAGACCATTCGCAACCAAATCGCCGCCGAGGTCGTGCTGCCCTACACGAAACCGCGCGTGGACCAGATGGCGCGCGAGATCGAGTCCTTCTACCGCCGCAGCGGCTACTACACGGTGAGCGTCACCGCGCAGAGCGATCCGAACCAGGCCGGCGCGGGCGGGCGGGTGCCGGCGACGTTTATCGTGCTGCCAGGCCCGCTCTACCGGTTCGACGGCAGCAACGTCACGGTCACCGGCCGGCTGAAGCCGCAATATCTGCGCAACCGTTTCGGCGCGCTTTCCGGCCAGGTCTATAACCCGGACAAGCTCGACGAAGTTTACCAGAGCCAGTTGCGCACCGGGTTGTTCAACCTGCTTCGCGTCGATCTGAAGCCGCAGCCGGACAACACGCTGCTCATGGAGATCAACGCGCGAGAGGCGAAGACCCGCGAGGTCGGCTTCTCGCTCGGCTACGGCACCTATGAGGGTTACATCCTCGGCGTCGAGCTGCGCGATCGCGATCTCTTCGGCACCGGCCGGCCGCTGAGCTTTGCCGTGGATTACACGAGCCGCACCTTCGGCGGCGAACTGCTCTACCAGGACCCGTATCTTTTCGAATCGAAGAACCAGCTCCGCACCCGGCTCTATGCCCAGACGCGGGATCTCGACGCCTACACGAAGCAGGAGTTCGGGTTTCTCGCGGAACTGACCCGGCCGCTGACGAAGCAGTTCCGGGTGTCGGCCTTTTTGCTGCTGAAAAACAACGACCTGACCAATCTCAGCATCGATCCCGCCAACGCCGGCTCGACGAACTACAACACGACCTCACTCGGGGCGACGGCCGCACTCGATCTGCGGGACAATCCGGTTGCGCCGACGCGGGGCTTGATCACCAGCGCGTCGTTCGACGTGGCGAGCCGGGCGTTCGGCGGCGAGCTGGATTTTTATCGCGGCACCTTCCGCTTCACCTACCTGCTGCCGATCACGAAGAACCAGACGCTGGCGGCGGGATTCCGGGCCGGGTTTGTGCAGCCCTTCGGCGGCACGAAGACGGCGTTTGCCGGGGACGCACTCTATTTCCGGGACAACGATCCGAAGACGCCGCGCCCGCCAAACGCCACGGTGTTCCCGATCGACGAGCGGTTCTTTGTCGGCGGCGCGACGAGCGTGCGGTCGTTCGCGGAGCGCGAGCTCGGGCCGTTCGACGCGCGCAGCGGCCAGCCCATCGGCGGGCAGGCCTACACGATCTTCAACCTCGAATACCTTTTCCCGATCGTCGCCAGCCTGCAGGATTTGCGCGGCGCCGTGTTTTTCGACGCCGGCAACCTCCAGCCGCGCGCCAGCCAGATCGGCTTCAACGATGAGCGCTACGCCATCGGCGCGGGGTTGCGCTACAACCTCCCCATCGGCCCGCTGCGGCTCGACTACGGCGTCAATCCGAACCCGCGGAACAACGAGGCGTTTGGCGCGTTCCACTTTTCGTTCGGCTTTGCTTTCTGAGCCGGCGCGGCGTCGGTCGCGGCGCCGCTGTTCCGCAAGATGCGCAGCGCGCCGAACCCGGTGAGCGCCAGGACCGCCAGGACGGCGAGGAGCGCGAAGAGAAACAGCGCTACACAGCCGACCGCGAGCGCCGGGCCCGGGATCGTCCGGAGCGGCGGTAAAGCCAGCGGTGGCGGCGAGATCTCACCCGGCGGCAACGGCGGCGGCGGGGGAAGGTCGGGCGGGCCTGGCTCGGACATCGACGGCAAAAAACTCGGGCCGCTTGCGGTCGCGGAATCGGTCGGCCGCGCGGTCGCGGCGGGTCGCGGCGGACGCGACGCGACTACGAAGTCTGCGCCTTGCCGGCGCGCGCGGCCTTAACTACCGGCGCCCGGTCGCCGGAAAACACCCCGAACTTGCGAAATTTCGCGTAGCGCGTCTTGACGAGTTCCTCCGTCGGCTGCGCCGTCAGCTCGCGCAGGTGGCCGAGCAACGCAGTCTTGAGCGCCTCGGCCGCCGCCGCGTGATCGTGATGCGCGCCGCCGGTCGGCTCGGAGATGATCTCGTCCACCATGCCAAACTCTTTCAACTCCCGGGCGCCGAGTTTCAACGCCTCGGCCGCTTCGGCGGCGTGCTGGCGATGTTTCCACAGGATCGCCGCCGCACCTTCCGGACTAATCACGGAGTAGTAGGCGTTTTCAAAAATCAGCACGCGGTCCGCGACGCCGATGCCGAGCGCGCCGCCGCTGCCGCCTTCACCGATGACCACGGCGATCGTCGGCGTGCGCAGCACCATCATCTCGCGCAGGTTCACCGCGATGCTCTCCGAGACATGGCGCTCCTCTGCACCCACGCCCGGGTAGGCGCCAGGAGTGTCGATAAGCGCGACAACCGGCAGGCCGAATTTCTCCGCCAGCCGCATGAGGCGCAGCGATTTGCGGTAGCCTTCCGGATGGGCGCTGCCGAAGTTGCGCCGGATATTTTCCTTCACGTCGCGGCCCTTTTGCTGGGTGACGACGACGCAACGGAATTCCCCGATCGTCGCCAGGCCACCGGGCATCGCGCGGTCGTCGGCAAAAAGCCGGTCGCCGTGCAGCTCGACAAATTCGCTGAAAGCGAGCCGCAGGTAATCGAGCGCATACGGGCGCTGCTGGTGCCGGGCGATTTGCACGCGCTGCCACGCGGTGAGGTTCAGGTAAATGTTTTCCCGGGTTTTTTCGATGCGCTCGGCGATGCGGCGCACCTCGGGATCCACGTTGACGTCCTGCCCGTGCAGGTGGCGCTTGAGGTCTTCGAGTTTGCGTTCCAGCTCGACGAGGGGTTTCTCAAATTCCAGGGGCGCAACAGTCATGGGATGGGCTAAGGGCTGAAGGCTAAAGGTGAAAAAGCCGGAATGCAAAGCCGGCCTTGCAGCGCGCGGCGCGCCGGGTTGCCCGCTATTCCGTGGCGATGGTGACCGGCGTGCCGACGTTGCTCAGCGTCTGCAATTCTTCGACGTCCGCGGCCGCGAGACCGATGCCGCCGGAGGGCGCCTTTTCGCCCGAGTTCGGGTCGTCCGGCTCGCCGAAGATCGTGTAGCCCGGCTGTCCGGTGAAGGAAATCGCGCGGATGCTGCCGGCAAATTCCTTCGTGAACGGGGCGACGCGCAGTCCGTTCTTGAACGCCAGTTTTTCGAAGACTTTCGTTTTCGCCTCGAAGCCTTTTTTCGCCGGCGCCTTCAGCGTCTTGATCGGGTAGGAGCGGAAGAACTGGCCGCGATTGCGCAGCACGACCTTGCGCTCCGCCAGCCGGATTTCCAGCGCGGCGTCGATCTGCGGGATCTCGAGTTTCTGGCCGATCTTGAGGTTGATCGTTTCCAGATTGTTCGCGCGGAAGATCAGCTCCGTGTTGCTTTTCAAATGGCGTGCGACCCGCTCCAGGGTATCGCCGCTTTTGACAATATACGTGACCTTCCCGGGACCCGGCCGGCCGTTGAGGGCTTCCTCGACGTTCATGCTGCCGACCATCGCCTCGGCTTCGTTGCGGTGGGAGCTGTCGGGGAAACGCTCCATCATCGCCGTGAGAGTTTCCCGCGCTTCGGCCAGCTTGCGCTCCCGGCGGAGCGCGCGCGCTTTTTCGATTTCCGGCGTGCTGGGATCCGGGGTCGCCGCCGCCCGCTGGTTGCCCTTGGCAAGGAGCAGTTCGTCCCGCTTTTCCGGCTTGTAAACGAGCAGATAATAGGCGGCTGCGCCCCCGCCGCCGATCAGCGCGAGCAGGAAGAGGATGACAAGGACCTTGAAGAGTTGCATACCGGGGAAAGTTTTGCCGGGCACCGGCGGGACGCTTCCAGCCCCCGGGAGATCGGCGAGCCGGCGGCGGACGGGGCCAGACCAGATCAAATCAAATCAACCCGCGCCCCCGCAAGTCGCCCAGGTTGCCTGCGGCGGACTGGTTGATGAGATCGAGCGCAAAAGTCAGCAGGCAGATTTCCCAGGCGTCGTCCACTCCCTGCACGACGGCGCACAGCGGGTCGTCCGCGGCTTCCGCGGCGGCGCGCAGGCGGTCGGTGACGCGCTCCAGCCCCTCGCCGGCGACGACGGTTTCCGTGACGGTCGAGCGCCGGACATGGAAGCCGTAGCGCAACGCCACGGGCAGGGCCTGGCCGCCGCCCGGCGCGGCGCGGCGCGCCCGCTCGCTGAGCCGATCGGCAAACTCCTGGGCGCGCTCGCCGAAGCCTTCGAGGAGCAGCCGCGCCAGTCGGTCGGGCGTGAGGATCTGCGGGCGCTCAGCCTCGACGCTGCCAGCGCGGATCCGCACGTCGGACGCGCGGTCCATGAGTTCGCTGACGAGCTGAAAACGAAAGCTGGTGCTGCCGAAGGTCGCGATGCGCCCGCGCGGCGCGACGATCAGCCGCGTGTTCTCCAGCGCGTATTCGAAATCGTCGGGGTTCGGCGGGCGCATGCGGCGCGCAGCCTAGCCGGGATTGCCGCTGCCGGCAAGGTTCCCGGCGCTCCCGCCGCCGCGGAACCCACGACGCAAAAAAAGACGCCCCCGGCCTGGGGGCGTCCCTTTTTCAGCAGATCCCGCGTCGCAGCGTTTCTGCGGCGCCGGAGCGCGTGGCGGCCCGGCTGGTGGAAAAATTTCCCCAGCAGCCGCCCCGGTGGATCAGGATTTCTGCGACTTCTCTTTTACGTAGTCGATCACGTTGCCGACGGTCTGCAGCTTCTCGGCGTCCTCGTCCGGCACCTCGATGGAAAATTCCTCTTCGAAGGCCATGACCAGCTCGACGGTGTCCAGCGAATCCGCGCCGAGATCTTCGATGAACGAAGCCTGCGGCGTGACCTGCTCGGGATTGACGCCGAGTTGCTCGACGATGATGTCCTTCACTTTTTCTTCGACGGGTTTGTCTGACATAAAGGGGTAATAAAAAGAAAGCTGCGTGGGCGTGAGAGAGGCTCCGGGAGGGGATGTTGCGCGGGGCGCTCCCGCCTCCGGGCGTGACTGCTGTTCTGTAATGACCAAGCCGCCCTTGCGCAACAAATAAATTTTGCGGAGGCGACGCCCGAAACCGGGACGACGCGATGGCCGGCGCCCTTGCGCCCTCCGAGGGATGTGGGATGCTTCCCGGTTCGTCCATGCCGGCTGCCGGCGCGGGCGACGTTCTTTGCGGTGGCTCCGCCCCCCGCCACGACGCCTTGCCCGGCGTCCGGCACGGTCCGCCCGCTGTTCCCAGTCCCTTCTCTTCGCCTGTCCCATGCCTGATTCCAACGAGACGCCCGCCTTCAATCTCGACGAGCTGAAATTCCTGCCCGCCTGGATGAAGGAGGAGCCGGCCGCGCCTTCCCAATATCGCGACTACCAGGGCGAATCGCCGTCCGATTTCCGCCGCGGCGACGACCGGCGCGGCCCGCGCCCGCCGCGCTCCGACCGCGACCGTCGCCCAGGCGGCGCCCCCGGCGGCGGCGGCGGTGGCAGAAGCGGCCCGGGCGGTCCGCGTCCGGCATCCGCGCGCCCTGGTGGGAGCGGCGGCGGGTTTGCGGATCGCGGCCCGCGTCCCGGCGGTGGCGGCGGTGACCGGCGGGGTTCCCGTGACGGCCGGCCCGGCGACCGCGGCCGGTTTGACGATCGTGACCGGCGGGAGGCGCCGCCTGCGCCGGTGGCGCCAGCGCCGATCCGCGTCGATTTTCTGCCGGACCCGCGCGGTCTGGCGAGCATCGCGAAGCAGATCCGCGCGTCCCATCTGGCTTACCCCTTGTTCGGGATGGCGCGGATGTTTCTCAGCCGGCCCGAGCGGCACATGGTGCGATTGACGATCGACCCGGCGGCGGCCCAGCACTCGGGCAACGGCGGCAGCGCCGGAGCCGCGGCGTCGCCCCAGCCGCAGCCCCTGTTGTTCCAACTCGGCGAGGATGGCCCGGTGACGCTGGATCGCGCGACGCTGGAGAAGATCGCGTTCGACCGTTTCCGCGATCAGTATTACGCGACCGAAACCATTCAAAAGGAGGCCCCGAAAGGGAACTTCACCAACGTCGCCCGCGAACGGCTCAGCGGCACGCTGCTCGGCCCGACAAATCATCACGCCTACCAGACAAATCTGCGCGCGCTCTACGACAGTCGGTTCAGCCGGCGGATGAGCTTCGAGCAATACCGCCGCGGTATTGAGGTCGTGAGCGACCCCGCGCTCGTCGAACGGTGGAAGGAAGAAACCCGCACGACGACGGTTTACACGGTGCGCCCGCCCAGCAGCGCCGCTCCGGCGGAGACCGCGGAGAATCCGGAGGCCGCGGCGTCCGCAACCGCCGCCGAAGCCCCCGCGCCCGCGGCGGAGCCGATCGCTGCCGAATCGGCGGTGGAGCCGACCGCGGCAACCGCCGAGTCCGCGCCGGAAGTGGCCGAGGCTCCGGCGAGCGAACCGCAGACAGACGCGGCGGAACCGGCGACCGACGAATCGCCCGCCGCGCCCGCGGAAAAAGAAAAAGGCGTGGTGCTGCCAAATCTGGCGGCGGCCCGCCAGCACTTCCGCGAAAACTATTTCGACGCGCTGGTGCGCAGCGGCCGGTCGTTTGAGTTGCACGGCGAGATTGCCCGCACGCTGCCGGAGCCGGCGGTGATGGCGGCGATCCGGCAGGCGCACGATCGCGAGATCAAATATCCTGGCGGCCTCGTCCAGCCGTTGCGCGGCGGGCTGCAAAATGCCGGCCTGCACGTCTTCAAGCACCGCAAACGGGTCGTTTATGTTTCCATCGCCCGGCCGACGCTGTTCTCCGGCGGCGACGGCGCGGTGTCGGAAAACGTGGCTGCGATTCTTCAAGCCGTCGCGGAGCACCCGCTTTGCACCCGCAAGGGTCTCGCGGAACTCGTGCTGGCGCGGCGTTTCGGCTCAAAGCTGGCCGCGCCGTTCCAGCCGGAAACTCCAGCCGACGCACCGGCGGAAGGCGCAGCGGCGACTCCGGAGCAGCCCGCTCCTACCGAAGCGGCTTCGCCCGTGGAAGCCGTCGCCGCAGAAACACCGGGCGCCGACACCGCGCAGCCCGCTGCTCCACCCGCGGAATCCGCCGGGACGGTGCAGGACGCCGCGCTTGCAAAAGCCAAAGGAGCCCTGGCGGCGGACCTCCGCTACCTTGTCCAAGCCGGGCACATCATCGAGTTCCACAACGGCACCTTTGACCTGCCGCTACAGCCGAAGCCGAAAGAAACGGCACCCGCCGCACCGGCGAAAAATGCGACCCCGGCGGCTCCCGCAAAGAGGGCGGCGACGCCGGAAGAAGTGAAGGCTCCGTCTTCCGAGTCAGCGGTGTTCGCGCAAACCGAGGTGCCGCCAGACGAAGCTCCCGCCGCGCCGGAAACCGGCCTCATCGCCGAGGCAACGGCCGCGGCCGCCGAGCATGCGGAAGCCGCGGAGCGCGCGGCCGAGGCAATGCCCGCATCCGCCGAGACCGCGACACCGGCGGCGGCTGATCCCGCCGAGGTGCCGCCAGCCGCCTCCTCGGGTGGAATGGCAGCCGCGCTGCCGGCCGTGGAATCGTCCGTCGAAACTCCTGAAGCCGCTGCTGCCGGACCGGCGGCGGCGACGGATTCGAACCTGCCGGCTGACGCGACCGGGACGGATCCGGTGAAGAGCACGGTATGAGTTTCTGGAAATGTAATATCCAGCGCGAAGGCCGGCTGCTGCGGCTCGCGGGCGGGATCTTCCTGCTCATCGCCGCAGTGCTGCTTTACCTGCAAGGATTCATCTGGTGGGTGCCGGTCCTGGCGGCGTTGGCGGGCTTTTCGTCCTGTTCGAAGCGGCGCGCGGCTGGTGCGTGCTGCGCGCCTTCGGGGTGAAGACCCGGTTCTGATCGCCGCCCCGCCGGATCCGCTTCCCACCACACGCCGAACCCGCAAGTTCCATGGCGACACCGTGCGTTTTCCAGCGGTCCGTGCTGCTCGACGCACCGGCCGACGCGGTGTTTCGTTTGCACGAAGATCCGCGGAATATTCGTGTCATCTCGCCGCCGTTTCTGGACGCAAAGATCCTGCGTGCCGGCTCCAGCGCGCGCGTCGGCGAAGAATTCGAAATCCAGCTCCGGGTCTTCGGTTTCCCGCTGGGCCGCTGGGTCGGCGTGTGGCGCGAGGTCGTCCCCGACCGGCTGCTCATGGACGCGGGGCTGCGCTGCCCGTTCGCCTTTTTTCAACACCGGCACGAGTTCGCTCCGGTGGACGGTTCCGGTGCGGGCGGGCGTCCGCAAACCCGCATGACGGATCACGTCACCTACCAACTCGCGGGCGGCTGGCTGGGCAAGCTCGTCGGCGAGACGGCGCTGCGCCTGCAACTCGTCCTGGCGTTTGCCGACCGCCATCGGCGCACCCGGAAGTGGGCGGCAGGACTCGTGGCGCCGCCGGCGACCGACCGGCCGGCCAGCGGCTGAAGCCCCGGCGCGACGCTCAAAGCTCGTCGAACAGGACGACGCGCTCGCCCGCCGACGCGGCGCCACCTTCCTCGCCGTCCAGATGCTCCTGGATGACCGCGAGGAAAAACGGCAGGTAACGCTCGGCCTTGACCTCGCCGACCCCTTTGATGCGCCGGGCCGCCTCAGCGGTGCGCGGCTTCAGGCTGGCGAAGGTTTTCAACGTCGCATCCGGAAAGATCGTGTAGGCCGGCAGGTTGCGTTCGCGCGCCAGCTCGAACCGCTTTTTCTTCAGCGCCACGAAGAGCGCGCCGTCGATGTTCTCGGCGTCCGGTTCGAACCCTCCGCCGCCGCCCCTCCCCTGCCGACGCCCACCGGGCGAATCGCTCCCGCCTCGCCCAGATTCGGGCCAGGAAAGTTCGACGGATTGCCGGCCGCGCATCACCGCATCACCGAGCGGCGTGAGCGTGAGCAGCTGATACTCGTTGCCGTCAAAGCCGGTGCGGCGTTCCTGCACGACGAGCCCGGCCGAGAGCAGCTCGCGGAAGAGTTCGTTGACGTAGCTGGTGCCTTCGTTTTTCAGAATCCCGTGCGTCGAAAGCTGGTCGAGCCGGGCGTCGAGGATCGGCTGCGAGCGGCTGCCGAGCAGCGCCTGGATGATCCGCCCCTTGCCGAAGCGGCCCTGCCACGCGCCCTCGCTCGATTTGCCGCTCATCCGCGCCACGCCGCTGAGCGCCTTGCGCACGAGCGTGAGCTCCGCCTCGGTCCCCTCGCGCCGGCCGTGGTGCTCGCTGCTCACGCAGATGTCGCAATTTCCGCAACGCTCCGGGTTCGGCTCGCCGAAGTAGCGCAGGATCGCCTCCTGCCGGCAGATGCGGCCGTAGGCCAGCTCCAGCATCGTCTTCAGCTTCGCGCGGTCGCGCCGCTCTTTTTCTTCGAGGCCGGCCCAGTCCAGGCGCACGTCGTGCCGGCGGGCGTCGGGTTTCAGGACGCGGGTGCCGCGCGTCCGCTCGCCGGGCACGTCGAAGCGGTCGATGTAATCGGCGCGATGGAGGATGGAGAGCGCGCTGCTGACCGCCATCTCGTTGCCGGCGTCGCTTTTCGTGTCCGCGTCGGAGACCCGCTGCGCGATCTCGCGGATCGGCAGCGTGACTTCGTTCTGGTCGTCCGCGGCGCGCCGCAGCACTTCGAACGTTTGCAGGATCGTCTCCCGGCTCGGGTTCGAGCCTTCGATGAAAAACTCCTGCACCCGGGTGTCGGCGTAGTTGAAATACAGCTCGCAGACGCTCGGCTCGCCGTCGCGTCCCGCGCGGCCGGCTTCCTGGTAATACGCCTCCACGCTGCCGGGCACCTCGAAGTGCGCGACAAAGCGGATGTCCGGCCGGTCGATGCCCATGCCGAAAGCGTTGGTCGCCACGGCGACGTCGGCTTTTTTCGAAATGAACTGGTTCTGCGCCAGCTCGCGCTCGGCGTCCGAAAGCCCGCCGTGGTAGGCGATCATCTTGATGCCCCAGCCCGCGAGCGTCGCCGCCACGGCTTCGACGCGCTTGCGCGTGGCGCAATACACGATGCCGGTCCGGTGCTCGCGCACCAGCGCGCGGAGCCGCTCGTATTTCTCGCTTTCGCTGACGACCTGATGCACGGCCAGCCGCAGATTCGGCCGGGCGAAGCCGGCGACAAACTCGCGCGGCTCCCGCATTTTCAACTGCTGCAAAATGTCGGCGCGCACCTCCGGCGTCGCGGTCGCGGTGAACGCGGCGACCTGCGGCCGGCCGAGCTTTTCCAAGCACCTCGCCGAGCCGGAAATAATCGGGCCGAAAATCGTGGCCCCACTGGGAGATGCAGTGCGCCTCGTCGATGGCGAAGAGCGAGATTTTCGCCTGCCCGAGCGCGTCAAGAAACGCCCGGTGCCGGAAGCGTTCCGGGGCGATGTAAACGAGCTTGAACTCGCCCGCCGCCAGCCGCCGGATGCGGGCCGATTGCTCGGCGCGGCGCGAGCGAGGAATTGATGAGCGCCGCCGCGATGCCGCGCCGCTCCAGGGCGTCCACCTGGTCTTTCATCAGCGCGATGAGCGGCGAGACGACGACGGTGACGCCGTCGAGCATCAGCGCGGGGAGCTGGTAGCAGAGCGACTTGCCGCCGCCGGTCGGCATGACGACGAGCGCGTCGTCGCCGGCCAGGATCGCGCTGACGACCTCTTCCTGCGCGTCCAGAAATTCCCGGAAACCGAAGTGTTTTTCGAGAAGATCCCGCGGGTTCATTTGAACGCTGAATGTCCCACTCGGCACCCCGGTTTCGCAAGGGGCAATGCCGGGGTGGGCGTGCGGCGGAAAAGTGCGTCCGGGACCGCGTGCGGTAGTAGACGGAGAGGTCGTGGCGGCTCGATTCCGCCTTCCGAACGTCGGAGAGCGAGAGTTCGACGGGATGCAGAATCGAAATCCCGGCGGCCCGCGAGGCCGCCCCTCCGACCCGAACTGCGCCCGCCGGTAGTGTCCTAATTTGAAATTGAAAATCGCAGAAATTTATTGACAACGCAATTTGAGCGCGCTTTAACCGCTCTCAAGTCTGAGAGCCGGTCGCAGTTGCCGAGGGCTAAATCCGCCTTTAGGATGCGAAATGACAATCAACCGGATCAGCGTGGCGCAGATATGCGCCTGATGACACCGCTCTCTCCGCGAAAAATCCGTAACCAAAGGAGAGTTTTTGAGCGGGAAACGCGGCTTTGCCACGGTCAACGGTTTGTCGCCAGACGGAACTGGCAACCGGGACTTTTATGTCTCGGAGGACAAGCTGCGAGGCTACATGCGGGGCGATGCACCGAAGAAATTTTTCGAGGCGATGTCAATTCCGCCTGTAATGGAAACCCCCACCGCGATCTTTCGCGGCTTGAAACGCGACGGGCAAGACGGCGGGCTTTGTTATGCCGGCATTCCGATACAAATACACCTCGATCATAACATTGTCGTCCCTCCTCCGCCGGGTTTCACTTTTCTAGTTTTCGCCGATGAAAACGGACACATTTTCAGTTGGCGATGGGAAAAGGAAGATGCAACCCATCCCGGCTATCCAGTGGATCACCTAACACGATTTGATGAAAAAATATGGCCAGTTTGACCGAGTTCTTAGCAGCTAACACCCCGGCTGCTTTTAAGCCAAACCCACAGTATTCTCCTCACGGAGACTGCCTCAGCTTTTACGCCGAGGATGTCGATTCCTATGCAGAACGTGTAGATAATCTTCTCACGTGTTCCGATCAATGCGGACTGAGAAATTGATTGGTTTCGAGATCAAAGGAGTGCAACACATCGTCAAAACGCTTGGAAATTTTCGGGCTCATTATAAATGAAGGAGATATTGAAGTGGCGCTTATTGTCCTCGGCTACGCGGTGACAAATCGACATTCTGTCCGCCCGAAACCTAGAGGAACTCGGACGCACAGTGAGAGGCACACGGGCTGCGTTCGGCAGAGAGTTTGCGTTCGCATAATTACGTCAATCCTGCGCGCGTAGCCGGCTGAGGCTGGCGCGACGCCGCGAATCGTGTCACCCTCTTTGCGGGGGTGGTGGAGGTGTCGGGATTTGCACCCGATGCTGCCGCAGGTGTAGGGCCGGGCGCAGCACTTCGCCACCCCCGCCCTAAGCACTTAGCTCTACATCGAAGCCGAGTTCGGTCGTTTCGATAATCGGATAATGCTTGTTGAGCTTTTCGAGAAATTCTTCCCACGAGTTGCTTTCACGCATGATGATTTTGACGCCCTCTAGGTGCGCTAAAAGTCTCGGGTGTCCCACTTCTCCGGTGAGCCACCGGTAGTATTTGTGTTTTTTCCGCCCTTCGGCATCGTGGCTCTTCTTCCGTAATTCGTCGAGAACGCCGGGAGCCAGCCGTGCATAAACGATGTTATTGGTGTATTTGCCCAGCACGCGCGGACTCTGCATTGTCGCTGGGTCAAACGGCCATTCTCTTAGGCGGAAAATTTGTTGATAAAACTCTAAGGGAAAGGCGCGAGTCCACGGCTGCAACTCCTTTGCGATGAACTGCTCTAAAATGCGCGCCAGTGCGTCCCGCGCGCGGTCATATTGGTAGCCCGTAGCTTCATCGACCAACGCGATAATTCCGACTTCGGCAAATGCGCCGAGTAAAAGCGCAGCCTTTTCGGCCATTCTGCGTCGCACCTCACTCCGTCGTTCGTCGCGTGCGGAAGGCTTTAGGAGTGCCTTGCAGAGTGCCGTGAGGGTCTCGGCGGGGAAGCCATAAATCATTTTCCCGCGATATTGAAATTTGATTGGATTTGAAAGGTCCGATGTTAACTCACTGTTAATCAGAGACTTAAACCAATCCGTTCCTAACATTCGGTCCAACCGTGATCCAGGCTGTTCGACTTCGGTGCGGACCTGAGACATACCGGTCGCACCTTGAAGCCCGCGGCTCGAAAGCACGCGGCGACCATCCTCTAGGACATAGCACGGTATCTTCATGTCATCGGGAAACGTCAGGACTCCTTCGTGCGTTGCTTTTGGTAGTCCCCATCGGGCTTGCGCCGCCTTTTTCGCGCTTTCGATCAATTCTTCCTTAGTGAGAGCTTCGGCCCGCGCTTTCCCGCCCTGTGATTGGATGCTTTTTGCTGGCATGAATCGAAGACTACTCGGATGCGAGCTTGCAGGCAATAACAAAAATTCATGAAATTTTATCGACATGCGTGCTGCGAATGCGTATAACCGGAATATGGCCAACGTGCTTCCCAAGGAAAAGCAGGTGCAAATCATCGCCGCGCTCGCCGAGTGCAATTCCATCCGCTCGATTGAGCGGCAGACGGGCGTGCATCGGGATACGATCATGCGCCTTGGCGTTCGCGTCGGCGAAGCCTGTCAGATTCTTCTCGACGAGAAGATGCGCAACCTGACCTGTAACCGTATCGAAATCGACGAGCTTTGGGGGTTCGTCGGAAAGAAGCAGAAGAACGTCACCAGTGCCGACAACCGTGCCGAAGTGGGCGACGCTTGGACGTTCCTCGGCATCGACCCGGAAACGAAAATCATCCCCGCCTTCCGGGTGGGTAAGCGTGACCTCTACAACGCCCGTGCATTCCTTGAAGATTTGGCCAGCCGATTGAGCAACCGGATTCAGCTTTCTTCGGACGCCATGAGCGCCTACCCGGAAGCCGTGGAGCGCGCTTTCGGTTGCGAAGTCGATTATGGCCAGATCGTAAAAACCTACGCCGCCCCCGTCAAAGAAGAGCAGCGTAAGTATAGCCCCGCGCAACTCGTCTCCATCAGCAAAGACGTTGTGACGGGCAGCCCCCGGTATGAGCAGATTTGCACCAGCTACATTGAGCGGAGCAATCTGACCCTGCGAAACCACTGCAAACGGCTGGCCCGGCTGACGCTGGCGTTTTCCAAGCGCCTCGAAAATTTCAAGGCTGCCGTCGCCTTGAATCTGGCATATTACAATTTCGTGAAAACGCACGGCACCCTGCGTTGCACGCCGGCAATGGAAGCCGGGATTGAAAGCAGCCCGTGGACGGTGCAAAACCTCGTCGATGCCGCCTAACCCCTACGAGCCGTTGCAAGACGCGATTCGGGCCATGCACGGCTGCGAATCGCGGCACGTCGCGTCCAAGCCCGTGCGCGAAGTGTTCCAAGGGCAAACCGCGTGGGAGGGGATCGTCGAGCAGTTCGATTTGATTGGACACCCCAAAGCCAAGACGTGTTACGCATGGAGTTTTCGCGACGGCGACCTTATGCGCTCGGTTGCCGTGCTGGAAATCCTACCCGTTACCTCTCCTGAAACTG
Source organism: uncultured Verrucomicrobiae bacterium (assembly GCA_963762725.1). Classification (GTDB taxonomy): domain Bacteria; phylum Verrucomicrobiota; class Verrucomicrobiia; order Chthoniobacterales; family SZAS-18; genus JAFAXH01. The sequence goes on from CAVXLY010000003.1 coordinate 80,742, forward strand.
CCGTGAAGGTGGCGATTGCCGCCGAGGCACGCCGCAAAAATTAGCCCGATAGCCAAATCGTGTAATGAACGAGCGAAAAACCGAAGACCTCGTCGAGAAACGTCTCAGGGAAAACGATTACTATTCCCCTGGCTCAGGAATCGTTGTCGAAAAGCAAAAGAGCGACACGACTCGAATCCAGAAACTGCTCGAAAATGCTTCAAAGCGGGGAAATGGAATCGGCAAACCGGAATTTATAATTCATTCCGACCGGCATCCGTCCTTTCTTGTCGTAATTGAGTGCAAGGCGAATCCGGTTAAGCACGTAAGCAATACGCTGGACAAGTATAACGATTTTGCGGTGGACGGTGCCTTGCTCTACGCCTCCTTTCTTGCGAAGGACTATGACGTTTTAGCCATCGGTGTAAGCGGTCAGTCGGAAGCCGACATCCGTATATCTGCCTACTTTCACCTCAAGGGTAGCCCGAAGGCAACGGCTTACCCAGAGGCCAAGGAGATAGTGCCGTTTGCAGATTATTACCATGCGTTCATTCACAGCGATGTGAAGTTCAGACAGGATTACCAAACGTTGTTGGAATACAGCCGAAAGCTGAATCACGAATTACAAGCGCGAAAGGTAACGGAGGCTGAGCGAGGTTTTCTAATCAGCGGAATTTTGATCGCCCTTCAAAATAAGGCATTTAACCAAAGCTACCAATTACAGAGCACGGCCAAACAATTAGCGAAAAGTCTGTTGGAGACTATAAATTCCGAGTTCGAGACAGCCAATCTCCTGCAAGAAAGGCGAAATGAGCTAGCCCAAATCTTCTCGTTCATTTCTCATTCTCCGGCGCTAATCAATGACAGAGAGTTCTTCTTGGAACTAATTGGAAACATCGACAAGAATATCAATGGGTTCATGCGAACGCATGAATACTATGACACCATTGGACAATTCTATGTAGAGTTCCTGAGATACGCCAACAATGACAAAGGTCTCGGCATTGTCTTGACGCCGCCGCATATCGCGGACCTTTTTGCAGACCTAGCAGAAGTAAACCGCGACAGCGTTGTTTTTGATAACTGCTGTGGAACAGCGGGACTGCTGATCGCCGCAATGAAGGCGATGGTCCGCGATGCTGGGCCTGACGAAAAACTCAAAAGGCAAATAAAAAACAAGCAGCTCGTCGGCATAGAGTTTCAGCCAAAGATTTATGCGCTCGCCGTGTCCAACATGATTCTTCACGGCGACGGCAAGGCGAATATCCTCAGGGGAGATTGCTTCCACGATGCGCAGGAATTGGTTTCTAAATTGAAGCCGACAATTGGAGTTCTCAATCCACCTTACAAAAACAAAACGGTCAAAGAGGACAAAGAGGAATTAGAATTTGTAAACAATAATCTTAACTCCCTGGCCCAGGGCGGTAAGTGCATCGCCATCGTCCCGATTACTTGTGCTACCGCGCCGTCAGGCGCCATTGCTGATTTGAAACGAGCCATCCTAGAGCGGCACACACTTGAGGCCGTAATGTCGATGCCAATCGACTTGTTTCATAACTCCAAGACAACCGTCGTTACGTGCATAATGGTTTTCACGGCGAAGCGTCCTCATCCGCCGGGTAAGAAGACGTGGTTTGGTTACTGGCGCGACGACGGGTTCGTAAAGACGAAACATCGAGGCCGAATAGACCTAAATGACGTATGGCCGCAAAAGCGGGCGATGTGGGTAGGCGCCTTTCGCAGTCGAGAGGTAATCGACGGATTTAGTGTTATGAAAGAGGTTGCTGCGAAAGACGAATGGTGCGCTGAGGCATACTTAAATCTGGATTACAGCGTGGTTTCAAGGGAAGCACTTAACGAAGCGGTGAAGAGGTATGTCCTGAACAATGTCATGCTCTTGCACGAGCCTGATCCAACGGAATTGTCCGATGAGAACAATTAAGACGACTCAGCTACAGCAAATTTTCATGGTGAGTCATGGAAATAAGTTCGACAAGAACAAGATGCAGCCGTGCCTTCGCTCGCGTGATTCAATCGCTTTCGTCGGCAGATCGGCGGAGAAAAATGGGGTCGTTGCCCACGTCGAAAGACTTCCCTTTGTTGAACCCTATGAAAGTGGTGTCATTACCGTGGCCTTGGGCGGCTCTTCCCTGTCCTCGTTCGTGCAACCCGACCCCTTCTACACTGCGCAGAACATCGACGTTTTACGTCCACGAGAAGAAATGTCGCTTGAGACAAAGCTGTATTATTGCCTCTGCATCGAATCGAATCGCTTCCGGTATAGCACGTTTGGACGCGAAGCGAATCGCACGCTGAAATTTCTACTCCTTCCCGATAGGGATTCCGTGCCAGAGTGGGTTTCAGGGATCACAAGCACCGCCATTGCCGAATTGGGCAGAGACCTGACGAGGGCATTGCGTTAGCCGCCTTGCGTGGACGGCCACCGCCCACGCCGATCTTTTTTCAAATTAGGACACTACCCGCCCGCCAGCCCGATTGACCGCTCCCTGCCAACCGGTTAGCCTCCGCGGATGACGACCGTTTCCCCTCCGCGGTCGGAGCCCGCATCCGCGTCGGCTGGCGCCGTTTCGTTGCCAGCCGACGCCGGCCAGCCTGCCGTTGCCCCGGCCGCTCCGACTGCTTCCTCCCGCCGCGAACACCCCGTTCTCTCGACGCTGTCCCGCCACGTCCTGCTCGATGGTTTCGGCATCGTGATCGATCTCGAGCGCAGCCACGGCTGCCGGATGTATGACGCGGTCAGCGAGCGCGAGCTCATCGATCTTTACGCCTTTTTCGCCTCGCTACCGGTGGGCTTCAACCATCCGGCGTTTGACGCGCCGGACGTCCAGGAAGAGCTGCTCCTGGCGGCGCGCACGAAGGTGGCGAACTCCGACGTTTACACGGCCTCCTACGCCCGGTTTGTCGAGACGTTTGCCCGCGTCGCCGGGCTCCCGCCGCTCGAGCGGTTTTTCTTTGTCGATGGCGGGTCACTCGCGGTGGAAAACGCGTTGAAGACCGCGATGGATTGGAAGGTGCGGAAAAACCTGGCTGCCGGTCGCGGCGAGCGTGGCACCGAGATTCTCCATTTCCGCCACGCGTTTCACGGACGCAGCGGCTACTGCCTGAGCCTGACGAACACCGACCCGCGCAAGACCGAGCTTTTCGCGAAGTTCCCGTGGCCTCGTGTCGAGACGCCCGCGCTCGATTTCCGACTGCCGCCGGCCGAGCGCGCGCAAGTGGCCGCCGCGGCCGAGGCGCGGGTCGAAGCGCAGATTCGCGAGATCCTCGCGGCGCGCGGGACCGACATCGCCGCGATCATCCTCGAGCCGATCCAGGGCGAAGGCGGGGACAACCATTTCCGCGGCGAATGGCTGCGCACGCTGCGCCGCATCTGCGACGAAACCGAGACGCTGCTCATCTTTGACGAAGTGCAGTGCGGCCTCGGCATCACCGGCAAAACGTGGGCGTGCGAGCATTTCGACGTGCGGCCCGATCTGCTGGCCTTCGGCAAAAAAGTCCAGATCTGCGGTGTGCTCGCCGGGCCGCGGCTCGACGAGGTGCCGGACAACTGCTTCCGGCTGCCGAGCCGCATCAATTCCACCTGGGGCGGAAACCTGGCCGACATGGTGCGCTCGACGCAATATCTGCGCATCATCGAGCAGGAGCGCCTCGTGGAAAACGCCGCGACCGTCGGCGCGTTTTTCCTCGCCGAACTGGAAGAGCTCGCGCGGGAAAACCCGCTCATCACCGCGCCGCGCGGCCGGGGGCTGATGCTTGCCTTCGACCTGCCGGACGCCGCCTGCCGCGACCGGCTGCACGCCGGGCTTTTCGCGGCCGGCGTGCTGGCGCTGAAGTGCGGCGAACGGTCCATCCGCGTCCGTCCGGCGCTCGACATCACGGAAGCCGTCGTGGCGGAAGCCATGGCGACGCTGCGTGGCGTCGTGGCCGAACTTGCGGCTTGAATCCTGCACGCTGCTTTGCCAGACCGGGAGCAGCCGGCCGGGCCGACTCCCGATTTCTTTTCCAGTGAACAACCTATCCACGACCCCCCTTCCGGACAGCCTCGGCATTTCTGTGCTGAACTCCGGGGTTTTCTGCGGCGAATGGCGCGGCTCCGGCCCGCCCGTCGCCAGCCACAGCCCGATCGACGGCCGCCATCTTGCGGAGGTCCGCACGGCCTCGGCCGACGACTACGAAGTCGCGCTGCAGCGCGCCACCGCCGTCTTCGCCCATTGGCGCACCGTGCCCGCTCCGGTCCGGGGCGAAACCGTGCGCCGGCTCGGGCTGGCGTTGCGCGAGGAAAAGGAAAATCTCGCGCGCCTGGTCACCATCGAAACCGGCAAGATCCTCGCCGAAGGCCGCGGCGAAGTGCAGGAAATGATCGACATCTGCGACTTCGCCGTCGGCCTGTCGCGCCAGTTGCACGGGCTCACGATCGCTTCGGAGCGGCCGGGCCACCGGTTGATGGAGCAATGGCATCCGCTCGGGCCGGTCGCGGTGATCAGCGCGTTCAACTTTCCCGTCGCCGTGTGGGCCTGGAACGCGGCGCTGGCGGCGGTCTGCGGCGACGTGACGATCTGGAAGCCCTCGGAAAAAACGCCGCTCACCGCGCTGGCGGTCACCCGCATCGCGGAGCGCGTGTGTCGCGACACCGGCGCCGACCCGGCCATCTTCACGCTGCTCACCGGCGGGGCCGAAGTGGGCCAGCGGCTGGCGGACGATCCGCGCGTCCCCCTGGTGTCCGCCACCGGCTCCTGCCGGATGGGCCAGCGGGTCGCCGAACGCGTTCATCGCCGGCTCGGCCGCACGCTGTTGGAGCTCGGCGGCAACGGCGGCGTCATCGTCACCCCGAGCGCGGATCTCGACATGGCGACGCGCGCGATTTTCTTTGGCGCCGTCGGCACCGCGGGGCAGCGTTGCACCTCCACGCGACGGGTTATCGCCCACCGATCGATCCTCCCGCAGCTCGAAACCCGGCTGCGCGCGGCCTACGGCTCCCTGCGGATCGGCAGCCCGCTGAAAGCGGAAACCGTCATGGGCCCGCTCATCGACGCCGAGGCCGTGCGGGCGCTGACCGCGGCGGTCGAACGCGCCCGCGCCGAGGGCGGCGAGACGCTGATTCCCGGCGGGCCGCTGCCGGACCTCGGCCCCTGCTACGCGCGGCCCGTGGTGGTGAGCATGCCGCCCGGCGCCGGGTGTCTGCGCGACGAAACCTTTGCCCCCCTGCTCTACCTGCTGGCCTACGACGACTTCCCCGCGGCCATCCGGCTGCACAACGCCGTGCCGCAGGGCCTGAGCAGCGCGATCTTCACGAACGACTTCCGCGAGGCCGAAGAATTTCTCAGCGCGGCCGGCAGCGACTGCGGTCTGGCGAACGTGAACGCCGGCACCAGCGGCGCCGAAATCGGCGGCGCGTTTGGCGGCGAAAAAGCCACGGGCGGCGGACGGGAAAGCGGGAGCGACGCCTGGAAAAATTACATGCGCCGCCAGACAAACACGATCAACTACTCGCGGGAGCTGCCGCTGGCGCAGGGCATCGATTTTCCGTCGTCCGCCACGGCGTAGGCCATGCAGTCAGGGACACGGGCTGCCGGGCACGAAACTTCCCGTCCCGGCGCGCGCCCGTCGGTTATTTCCAGCGCCACTCGGGTTGCAGGTTGATCTTCTCGTCGTCCGACTCGAAGCCGACCGAGCGCAGCAGATACCGGACGCCTTCCTCACTGTCCATGGTTTCGCGCAGGCTGCGGGCGAACAGCTCGATGTATTCCTTGTAGGATTCGAGCGCCAGCTTGCCGTCCGCGACGTAGCTGGCCAGGGAATCGTCGTGATGATCGATGAGCCGGAACAACGCCTCGCGCAGCCGCTGGCGCATCACCGGATCCACCACGAGGCGGAAGGGGCTGGCGCCGGCGTGCAGCTTGACCGGCAGCATGTCGCCCTCCGGTCCCACCCGCATGATTTCGTATTTGGTTGTCGTGCCTTGGTTGTCCATAAAACGGCGTCCGGGGGGAGGCGTTCGCGCCCGTTCCATTGCGAGCGAAGCCCGGCGTTGTCAAACAATTTTGCCCGCGCGGACGCCGCCGTTTTTGCTCGTCGGCCGGGTCGGCAATATCGTGTGCGCGCGGCGCCAAACCGGTGCTAGGTTCCCGCGCCCAGGCGACCCACCCCGTTGCGTGGCGCCCCGGTTCCCAAGTCATGATCCCGTTTCTCAACTCCCGACGCAACGTCTTCATCCCGTGCCTGCTCGGCGGCCTCCTGCTCCTTGCCTTCCTGACCGCCTGCGGCGGCGGCAGCGAAGCCCGCTCCCGCCAGCTCGTGGTCGGCATGGAGCTGAGTTATCCGCCGTTTGAAATGCTCGACGAACAGGGCAAACCCGCCGGCATCGGCGTGGACCTGGCGCGCGCGCTGGCGGCGAGCATGCAGCGGGAGTTGAAGATCGAAAACACGCCGTTCGACAGCCTCATCACGGCGCTGAAAACCGGTCGCGTCGACCTCGTGGTTTCGTCGATGACCGCGACGCCGGAGCGCGCGGAATCGATCGATTTTTCGGAACCGTATATCCGCACCGGCATCGCGATCCTGGCCAATGCGAAGACCGACATCCGGGGCGTCGGCGATCTTGACCGGCCCGGCCGGATCGTGGTGACGAAAACCGGGACGACCGGCTATCTTTACGCCAAGGGCCATTTCAAGCAGGCGACCGTGCGGGTGCTGCCCGAGGAGGCGAACTGCGCGCTGGAAGTCAGCCAGGGCAAGGCCGACGCGTTTCTTTTCGACCAGATGGCCGTTTACCAGCACGCGCGGAAATATCCCGCTACCACGCGCGCGCTTCTTGAGCCGTTTCAGCGGGAAAACTGGGCCATCGGCATCCGCAAAGGCAACGAAGAGCTCCGCACGCAGGTGAACGCGTTTCTCCGGGATTTCCGCGGCTCCAACAGCCTCGAGGCGCTCGGCGAGAAATACCTGAAAGCCGACCGCGAAGCCTTCGCGAAGATGGGCTCCCCGTTTTCCTCCTGACGCCCGCGGCGCGCCGGCGCTCGGCCGACGCGCCCGGCTGCGGTCGTCAACCGCCGACGTAGGTGGCGTTGTAGGAGTCGAACTTCGCGGTTGAGCCCGTGCGCGGCGTCTCCTTGCAGTCGTAGACCGTGTTGCCGACGATGCGCTGCGATTCGGTGTCGAACACCATGCAGCTCGCCGCGCCGGTGCTCTTGGAGTTGCGGGAAGTCTTCACGGCGATGTAGCGGCTGCGCTGGCGGATGGCCGCCTTGCGCTCGGCGCTCTGGGCGAGATACACCCGCCGGGCGTTCGCCTCGGCGACCTGGCGCTGGCGCTCATCGGCTTCGTGCTTGGCAACCGCGTAGGTGATGCCGGCGGCGAGCAGGCCGACTCCGGCGCCAAGCGCGGCCGATTGCCCGGCGCTCAGCCCGGCCGCGGACCCGAGCAAACCGGCGACGACGCCGGCGCCCGCGCCGACGCTGGCCGCGCTTTCTCCCGGGGTCATCCCGGCGCAACCGCTGAAGAGCAGGCTGGCGGAAAGGGTGGCGGCTGTGAACTGGATGGTGATCGGTTTCATAATGGGGTGCAACGGGTTGAGGATGGAACGGGCCGCGGATGGGTAATGTCCGGGCGGGATCCCGTTGTAGCAGCCCACCCCTCTGCGTGGCAAGCCCGGAACCCGGGGTGCGTCCGGCGGCCGGGCGACTGTCGCCGCGCACGCTTTCCCTTTAATCCTTCGGGGTGAACGCCACGCCGTTGCGCTGGCACCATTCCACGGCCGGCTGGAAGCCGCGCTCCGCCGAGGCGCGATACCAGCGGCGGGCTTCCGACAGATTGGGGCCGTTGGCGACGCCGATCCCGGCCTCCAGGCACTTCGCCAGGTTAAACATGCAGGGCGGGTTGTCCTTCTCCGCGCCCTGGCGCAACAGCTCGACGGCGCGGCGCGGATCCGGTCGGGCCATGCCGGTGCCGTTGATGTAAAAAACGCCGAGATTGCTGAGCGCATTCAGGTTGCCGAGGTCCGCTGCCTTTTTGTAAAGCTCGAACGCCCGGCGCGCGTCCGGCGCCGTCCCGAGACCCTTGTCGTAGCAGCCCGCCAGTTCCCCGATGGCGATGGCGTTGCCGGGCTCGATGGCAAGCGCTTCGTTCAGGAGGTCGAACGCGCGCGTGGGATCGCGTTTCACTCCACCTTTGCCGTCGCGATAGCACTCGGCGAGCAGCACCTTGGCCCGGCTGCTCCCGCGGTCGCTCGCCTTTTGATACCAGTAGGCGACCTGGGCGGGATCATACGGCACGCCGCGGCCGCGGAAATACAGGTTGCCGAGAGCGATCATGGCCCGCGGCTGGCCGCGGTCGGCCGCCTGCTGGTAGAAGTCCGCCGCCGCCTTCGGATCGTCCTCGACCAGCGAGTCGCCGAGATACATGGCGGCCGATTCAGAGCCGAGCGAGGCGGCTTTTTCCAACGACGGCCGAAGCTGCTGCAAGCGACGGGTGGTGGCGTCGCTACCGGGCGGGAATTTCGTGCGCAGGTCGTTCACCACGCCATCCAGCCCGCTGCGATCGGGATCGCGTTCCGGAAACTCCTGCGCCAGGTCCAGGTAAAGCTCGAGCGCGCCCGCGGTGTCGCCGCTGCTCACCAGGCGCTGGGCATCCACCGCTTTTTTCCGGTAAACGTCCTCGCGCGTCATCGTCGGTGCCGCCGATGGGGTCGGCGCCGGAGTGAACTCGGAGCGCGGCGTCGGGCTGGCCAAAGCGAGGACCGTCGGGCTCGGGGTCGGCGTGGGCGTGCGCGTTGGCGGAGTTGGCGCGTCCGGTCCCGTCACGACGGTGGTGGTCGGACCCGGTTGCGGGGTGGCGGGAGGCATCGGCGACCCGTTGCCGGTGTTGGTCGAGGCGGCTGTCCGCGACCGTTCCCACGCCTGCCAGCCGAAAAATCCGCCGACCGCGAGGCCGACGAGCAGAAGGAGCAAAGCCACGATGCCGAGCAGCGCCGGGAGCCCACCTTTTTCCGGCCGGTGATACTCCACCGGCGCGACGGGCGGGCGACCCGGCGGCGGGACGGGCGGGAGCGACACGGCGGCCGTCGCCGCGCCCTGGCTTGAGGCCGAGCCGGACGCCGAGGAGCCTGCCACCGGATAGGGCGGTGGAGGCGGTGGCGGCGGCGCGCCGGCGCCGGGCGGCGGGAGTCGGGCGGCCTCGAAATCGGTCGCCGCATCCCGGAGATCGAGCACAAAATCGCTCGCCCGCGCGTAGCGCGCCGGAGCGCCGTCGCTCTCGTTCGATGGGGTCAGAACGGAGCGCAGCACATCGTTCCCGCGCTCGGACAGCACCGCGAGCGGCGGGCAGCGGAATCCCGGGGCCGCGGCGTCCGCCGGCAGCGCGACGCCGCCGAGCAGCTCATAGGCGAGCCGGGCGAGTTGTTCCAGATACGACGGCCCCGCCGCCCCGGCCTCCCCGGCGGGATAACCGGCCGGTTGGCGCCCCTCGCCCGTCGCGCTGCCGCTGCCTGCCGCGGGACGCGGGGCGGTGACGGCTGGCACCATCGTGCGCCCACCGGCCCAGGTGGTGAGCACGCCGGATTCCGGCAGGAGCGTCAGCGGCGAAACGCGCGGCAGAAACGACGGCCACTCGGTCAGCGGCGCCGACACCAGCGCGGCCCGGGCATTGGTGTCCGGCGGGATCCGGACCGCCGCGATGTCAAAGCCGAGCAGCACCTGGCCGAGGTTGAAATCGAGCCCGGGCAACGCGTGCTCGCGCGCATGATCGGCGGCCGCGGCGAGCGGCTCGAGCAGGGAAAAGACCTCGGCTCGCGGCAGCCGCCCGCGGTGCCGCAAAACCTCCAGCAGCGAAAGCCCATCGACCCAATCCGTGACGAGCAGCGTGTGCCCCTCCGCCCGCTGGATGTCGTGCACCGGGATGAGCACCGGATGGGCGGCGCCGGGCGCCTGCGTCTGCGCCATGGCTTCCCGGGCGCGCGCAAAACCTTCCTCGGTGGAGAGCAGCTCCGGGTGAAGAATTTTCAACGCGACCGCGTGCTGCCGCTCGAGGTCGAGCGCCTGAAAAAGCTGGCCGCGGCTGCCGCTCGTCCCGGCGGTGCGCAGGAGCCGGTAGCGACCCGCGAGGACGACGCCGGGCGACGGTGGCGGCACGGTGACAAACGCGGTTTCCGGCGTGGGATGGGCCGCAGCCGGCACAGCCGGTTCCGACCCGGGAAGAAGGTCGGCCACGGTGCCGGCATCGCCGGTTTCTCGCGGCCCGGCCGTGAGCGCGCCGCCGGCCGTAGCGCCGAGCGTCGTGGTGGCGCCGCTGCCGCCGGCGTCGAGCGCGCGGAGGGCGGCTTCGATGTCGCGCCGCAACTCGCCGGGCGTCTGGGGACGGTCTGCCGGATCCTTTTGCAGCATCCGCCGCAGCAGCGCGACGGCCGGCTCCGGCACCCCGGCCAAGATCAGCGCCTCGAAGGGCGGCACGCGGGAAAGGTGCTGACTCATGATCTGCACGAGCGACCCACTGAAGGGTGGCTTGCCGGTGAGCAGATACCAGAGCGTCGCGCCGAGCGAATAAATGTCCGACCGGGTGTCGATCTCCTTTTCCTCGAGCTGTTCCGGGCTCGCGAAGTGCGGCGTGCCGACAAAACCGGCGATCGTCAGCGAGGCGCTGGCCGAGGCGTCGTCCGTCCCTTCCTTGCGCGAGGTCTTCGCCAGGCCGAAGTCGATAACCTTCAACAGCCGTTCCTCGTCGGCGTCGTCCTCGTCCTGCCGGAGCAGCATCAGATTTGCCGGCTTCAGGTCGCGGTGCACGAGGCCGATGCGATGGGCGGCGCGCAGGGCGCGGGCGACCTGGAGCGTGATGTGCAGCGCCAGGGCCGCCGGCAGCGCGCCGCGGCGTTTGACGAACGCCTCCAGCGTTTCGCCGTCGATGAACTCCATCGCGTAAAAGAAGGAGTGCTCATCGTTGCCGAGATGGTAGACGCCGGCCACGTTCGGATGGCTCAGCGCCGCGGCCGCGCGCGCCTCGCGCAGAAAACGCGCCTTGGCGGTTTCGCTGTGCAGGTAGGTCGCATTGATGACCTTCAGGGCGACATACGAACGCAGGTTCGTGTCGAACGCCTTGTAGGTCACCCCCATGGCGCCCCGGCCGAGTTCCCACAGGCTGCCGTCCTCGCGTTTGAGGACCTGGTAATGTTGAAAAGTTTCCGTCTCGGCGCCCATCGGGAAGAGTGACGCTAAAGGCTAAAGGTTCGGGTTGAAAGGTCAATGCGAGGGAAAGACCGATTCCGGCAGCCGCCACTCTTCCCCGGCGGACCGCCGCGGCGCATTTCTGCCATTGCCGCGCGGAGGATGCCTCGCTAGAGTCGGCGTTGCTCCGGGGCGCCTCTCGGTTTAGTAAGCCTTTCGCTCTCTGCGTTCAGCCTTTTTTCTTTCGCAATGGCCGCCAAGCTCCGCGTCATTCCCGCTAGCGCCGAGCCCTTCGAGGTGCCGATCCAGAATACGGCGACGATCGGCCGCACGGCCGAGAACACGGTCTGTCTTTCCTTCAGCCCGACGGTGAGCCGGCAGCACGCCGTGATCCGCTGCCACAACGGCTTTGAATACCAGGTCATGGACCTCGGCAGCCGCAACGGCACGTATGTGAACGACCAGCGCGTCGTCATGCCAGTCACGCTCAAGCACGGCGCCCGCATTCGCATCGCGAACAACGAAATGGTGTTCGAGATCGTCGAAGAAACGCACGACGGCAGCGGCGATTACGCGGACGTCACCGTGGCCGGCAGCATGGCCTCCATCGGCTCACAAAAGGTGCAGTGCGCCGCCATCCTGGTGTGCGACATCCGTGGGTTTTCCACCCAGAGCGAAGTGCTCCCCGCCGACCAGCTCGCCATGCTCCTCGGCCAGTGGTTTCGCGAGGCCGGCAACCTGGTGCAGAAGAGCGGCGGCATCATCGACAAATTCATCGGCGACGCCATCCTCGCCTACTGGCAGGAAAGCCCGGGTCCGCCGCGCGAATGCGTGACCGGCTTCGAGGCCGCGCGCAAGATGCTGACGCTCGCCGGTCGCATGACCTGGCCGCACAGCGGCAAGCCCTTCAAGGTCGGTATCGCCATGCACTATGGCCGCGTGACTTTCGGCAACATCGGCCTCGTGGCCCAGCGCGACGCCACGATCATCGGCGACGCGGTCAACACGGCCTTCCGCCTGGAGAGCATCATGAAAGAGCTGGGCCAGGATTTGTTGCTCAGCGACAAGATCGTCGAAGCCCTCGGCGATACGCCGCCCGCGGGTTTTCTCGACCTGGGCGAGAAGGCGCTGAAAGGGAAGCGCGAAGCCGTGCGCGTGTTTGGCCTGGCGACGGCGGCATGAAGTGCGACGCGCTGCGCCGGTCCGCGGACGCCCGACTGCCGGGAGCGGTGCCGGAAGGCCACGGGACGTTTGCTTTTTTTCTTCCGGGCGCCGGCTGATCCGGACCGCGGCGCTCAGGTCCAGGTGGTAAAAGCGGGGTCAACTCATCGGACCCGGGCGCCCTCACCCTTTCTCGGCGAATTCGCTGATTTGCTCCACACCATGAAATTCAAAATCCTCAACCGCAAAGTCCACTACTGGCTTTCCATTGCGATCGCCCTGCCGGTGCTCATCGTGATCAGCACGGGGCTGCTCCTGCAGTTGAAAAAGCAGCTCCCGTGGATCCAGCCGGCCCAGCAGCGCGGCACCGGCCAGGTTCCCGTGCTCACGTTTTCAAAGCTCCTGGACATCTGCCAGACCGTCCCGGAAGCCGGCATCCGCGGCTGGACGGACATCAATCGAGTGGACGTGCGGCCCGGGCACGGAGTGACAAAAGTGTGGGCGAAAAACAACTGGGAAATCCAGGTGGACAGCCAGTCCGGCAAAGTGCTGCAGGTCGCTTACCGCCGCTCCGACCTGATCGAGTCACTGCACGACGGATCGTGGTTTCACCCGCTGGCGAAGGCGTGGATCTTCCTGCCGGCGGGCATCGCGCTCCTGGCCCTTTGGATCACAGGAATCTGCCTGTTCGCTTTTCCGATTCTCGCGCGCCGGCGCCACCGCGCGCTGGAGCCGCGCCAGCCGGTTTAGCGGCCGCACCGCCAGTTGGAGGAAGCGGACCGCCACGCCGCCGAGCCGCCACTCATTTCCCGGCTTTCCGCACGCTGTCGAAAATCTTCGTCAGCTCCCCTTCGTATTTCGACTCCCCTTTTTTCGTCACCCAATAGGTGACGAGGATCACCTTCCCTTTGCCGGCGTCGGCAAAGGCCAGCATGATCGTCGCCGGGCCGAACTCGTCGTTTTTTCCGTCCCAGGAAACGAGGCTCCAGTCCAGCCCGCCGGCTTTGAACTCCTTCGTTTTCTCCGTGGACTTGTCGATGGTGACATCCTGATCCTGGAGCCAGTCGATGCTCTCCTCGGTGAGCGCCTCGATCTTCTTGGCCGAGGTCACTTCAAAGAAAATCGTCGCCTCTTTGTCGGGCGTCTCGCAGACCACGCCGTTGTCCGTTTCCTCCGGCTCCCACGACTCGGGGATATCCACGGTCATGAGCGGCGCACTGACCGGGATATTGATCGTCCCGGCCCGCGTCACCGGGGCGCAGGCCAGACAGAACAGGAGGGCGAGCAGGCTGGAAAATGAGAGCGCTTTCATCGTTTCGTCTTGATACGTCGGCCAGTCGGCAACTGTGTGTCTTTTCCGTGCGCCGCGCTCCGGTTGCGGCCGACATTTTCAACGTTTGACGACCAGCTCGGCCACGAGCGGGAAATGGTCGGAGGCGACCCGGGCCAGCGGCGTGCGGTGGACCCGCAGGCCGACGGCATCCAGCGCCGTGGTGACGAATAGATGATCCACGGTCAGCGCCGGAAACCGGGTCGGAAATGTGCGGCACGGCCCCGCCTCCGGCCGGAGCGTGCGCACGTCGCGGAGGTGCCGCGAAAGGAGGCGATACGCCTGGGAAAAGCGCGGGCTGTTGAAGTCTCCGAGCAGGATCAACGGCTGCTGCCGCGCCTCGGCCGGGATGCACTCCTCGCTGGTGAGCTGGGCCACTTGGAGGCGGCGCTCGCGCGGGCTGAGGCCGAGGTGGGTATTGATGACCCGCACCGGGCCGAGCGCCGTCTCAACGGCGACCAGCAGCGCCCCGCGCGTCTCCCGGCAATACCAGGGCGCGACGCCGGGTAGCGCGAAGGTGCAGACTTCCTCGAGCGGATACCGGCTGAGCACGGCGTTGCCGTATTGCTCCTCGCCGACGCGCATCGCAGCGTGAAAGACGTGCTGCCAGCCGAGCTGCTGCGCGATGGCGCCGGCTTGATCGATCCCGGCGGACCGCGCCCGGCGGACGTCGAGCTCCTGCAACGCCACGACGTCGGCCGACAGGCTGGCGATGACCTCCGCGATGCGGGTCTCGGAGCGCTGCCGGTCGAGCCCGACGCAGCCGTGGACATTGTAGGTCGCCACCCGCAGCGTGGCGCCCGCGCGGCCCGGAGCCGCGAGCGCTGCCGACGGCGGTGAATGGTTTCCGCTCATCTCTTTTCCGCATTCGGCGGGCGGGCCGGTTCCCGCCGCGTCGAATCACATCTGCCGGGCGAGCAACATCCCGAGATTGCCCCGGATTTTTTCCTTGAACGGCCGCCGCCGCCAATCGGCCAGCGTGACTTCGCGCGAATGGCTCCGGTCCCGCTCGAAGATTTCGATGTGCTTCTTCACGAAGCTGACGTCGTGCACGTTGAGGTTGGCTTCTTCGTTCAGCGAGAGCGAGCGGTTGTCCAGATTCGCGGAGCCGACGGAAGCCCAGCAGTCGTCCACGAGCAGATATTTGCAGTGGTAGCGCGCCGGCTGGTATTCATAGAAGCGGACGCCGGCTTTCAGCAGTGGCTCCCAGCATTTCTTCCCGACAGACCGCACGAGCGGCGCGTCGGTGTCGGGCCCGGGCGTGATGACGTCGATTTCGACGCCGCGCTCCCGTGCTTCCAGCAGTGTGCGCACGATCAGATTGTCGGGGATGAAATAGGCGTTCGCGATGCGGATGTGGTGCCGCGCCGCCGCGATGGAAACCAGCAGCATCACGCGCGCGCTGTCCGAACCTTCGCCGGCGGAGCTTTGAAACACCTGGCAGGTTTCGTCGCCCACGGTTTCCAGCAGCGGAAAGTAAGGTTCGCCATGCAGGAGTTCGGCGCGGGTTTGCAGCCAGTTGTCGATAAAGGCGTGCTGGAGTTGCGCGACCGCCGGCCCTTCCAGCCGATACTGCAGATCCCGCCAATGGCCGTGCATCAGGCCGTTGCCTTGCCAGTCGTCCGCGATGCCGACGCCGCCGATGAAGCCGGTCTTCCCATCCACGGCGAGCAGCTTGCGGTGGGTGCGGTAATTCATCTTCAGATTCAGAAAGCGGAAGATCTCGAGTTGCACCTTCGAGTCGCGCAGGCGGTTCATGGCGCGGCCATGGAGCGAGTCGCAGCCGAGCGCATCCTGGAGGACGTGCACGGTCACGCCCGCCTCCGCTCGCTCCACCAGCGCCTCGGCGAAGGCGTCGGACACCTTCCCTTCCCGCAGGAGAAAATTCTCGAACGTGACGGTTCGTTGCGCGGAGCGGATCGCGTCGATCATCGCCGGGAAAATCTCGTCGCCGTTTTCCAAGATGGTGATCCGGTTGCCGTCGAGCAGCGGCGGCCCGAGCAGGTTCCCCATCGTGCGCCGGAAGACGTCCTCGTCCGGGCCGTAATCCGTCGTCACCCGGTGGCCGATCTTCTTTTCGTCGGGAAAGAAATTCTTCGCGATGAAAAGACAGACAAAGCTACTGGCGGCGGCGGCGGCGAGTAGCTTCGGCCACTCGGGCGGACACGGTCGAAGGGGGTTCCTCACGCTAGAAAATCGGCGCGCCGGACGGTTTGGTTCCCTGCCCGCGGCGAAACCCCCGGGCGCTCCCGCACCGCGCGCGGGAGCGGCGTCGTCACGCGATGGCGTCGAGCCGGCGCGGGATCGGTTTGAGCCGACCGTCGCTCTCCCGCGCCCAGCGCAGGATCGCAGCGAAAAATACGGCTGCTTCCACGATCGGTGCCGCGTCCAGCCAGACCGGCAGGATCCGCACTTCAAAGGTGTCCTTACCGGGGATCGAGCGCACCAGGTTGAGGAGGTTGAAGTCACAATATTTTGTCAGCGGGATTCTTTCGAGCCGCGCCTTCGCCGCCGGCCAGTCGAGGCCGCAAAAGCCGCGGGTGGTGACGAGTTCGAAAAGTTCCGGCGGCCACATCGCCAGCCGGCGGCAGCGGGGATTCGTGCTGAAGCGCTCTTTCAGCGCGCCGGTTTGCACGCCGAGCAGCCGGACGAGGTTGGCGACCGTGGCGGCCGAGCGCAGCGGCGCGGCGTCGAAGTGCAGGTGGATCGCACCCTCGGCGGGTGCGGTGAACCCGAGATTTCGCGCCAGGCCGAGGAGTTCGTCGAGCCGCTCGAAATGACCGGCCCGTAACGGCGGCGTGATCAGCTCGCACGGCCGCTCACGCTCGCTCGGCAGCGTGGCTCCGATGGCGACGGGCGCGCCGGCCGCGTCGGCGACGCGCACCATTCCCCCGGCGCCCCGCTCGACCCGCGTTCCGAAAACCCGCGCGACCGGGCCGAGCACGCGGCGAAGCGGTGCGGCGGGGTCCGCGTGACGCATCACGAGACGCAGCATCCGGGCGTCGTCGCTCACGATCCGATACCAGCCGGGCTGCGGCGGCCGTTGGCGGTCGAGATCCTCCTGCAGTGTCAGGTCGTCCACGCATTGGGCGAGGAGCTTTCCCCGCCCGTCCTCGACCGCGAAGCCGAGCGTCAGGTTCTCGAAGAACGGCGTGTTCCGCGCCTTGCTCGGCTCGCCTTGCGGATGAAAAAAGCGCCGCACCCGGGCGGCGCCGTGGTGCCGGGCGATGGCGAGGGCGAGATCCTTCCGGCTGCGGCCGCGCGGGGCGAGCAACTCGATCTCGATCCCGAGCGGACCGAGCGGCGCCGCCGGCAATCGGCCGCGACCCGCCATTAGCGCCTCTGGCGAGCGGCGCGCAGCGCGGCTTTGATGCCCGCGTCCTGGCCGCGGATGAGCAGGCGCGTCATCTTCCCCTTGGAATTATCCAGCCCGCCGCCCCAGAATTTCCCCAGCAACTCGGCGTCCTCAAAGGTGTAACCCCCGTCGGTATACCAGACCGGCATCTGGGAAAGCGGTTTGCGCAGCGCCTGCGCGCGCGCCGGGCGGATGTGGGCCTGGCCTTCCGCGGGCCCGAACATCCACATCTTGCGGCCCATCCGCAGCTTGGCGGCAAACGGCGTGGACTCGCCCCAGTAGGCGGCGAGCACCTTGGCGTCGATGTAGGTGTAGCCCTGGAGTTCATATTTCCGCAGCGCGTCGTTGTTGCTCGGCTCACGGTTCGCCGCCTGCACGAAGCCGGGATCGCGCGCCGCGGCCTCGGCCGTGTTTTGCGCGGCGGTGAGCAGGAGGACGGAGGCCGCCGAAGTGGCCAGCATCGTCGTCGCGGCGCGCGCCCGCCGGGGGCTGCGGACAATCGATTTGCGGGGGGATTTCTTCATGAAGGAGCAGCGTCCCGAGCCGCCCTGCCGAAGTCGAGCACAATCGGGCCGCCGCGCCGGAGGTTGCCTGCCCCCGAGCCGGGGCATAATGTCTTGATTGCGAGTTGATTGCCGCGACGGAAATCACGCCGCGACACCGGCCGGCGCGGGGGTCCCGCGGCGCGGCGTCTCACGCCTCTGTTTTCTTCACCCGCGCGGCGCAAAGGCAGCCGCCGAAGATGACGATCGAACCCGAAAGGTAGATCCAGAGCATGAGCGCGATCACGCCGCCGAAGACGCCGTAAACGGCGTTGAATTTCGCGAAGTTTGTCGCGTAGATGACGAACAGATATTGCGCGATCTGCAGCAGCACGGTGACGAGCAGCGCCGGCAGCCAGACGAGCGAAAACGTCGCTTTCATCGAACGCCGCGGCGCCAGCCGATAAAACAGCGCGAAGCCATAAAAGAGGACCACGGTCGGGACCAGAAGATTGACGCCGGCGAACACGGCGCTGCCCAGCGCGCCGAAGATCGTGAGGTAGCCCTGCACGGTCTTGGAGATCACCGGCAGGAAATTCCCGAGGACCAGCGCGGAAAGCAGGATGGCGAACATCGTCAGGTTCTTCAGCGGCAGCCGCCACCAACTCAGCGGCTTCTGCTTCCACGCCGCTCCGACGGCGCCGACGAGCGCCTGAAACAATCCGAGCGAACTCCAGAGCAACCCGACGAGCGAAACCACGCCGATGGACCCGCGGGAATCAATGACGCCGTCCACCGTTTTGGCGATCATCGATTGATCGCTGGCCCCGAGCGGCATGAACTCTTCCAGCGAGTTGACGATGGAGGCGAACGCCTGCTCCCGCGTCGTGAACCGGGTCGCGATCGTCACCAGAAAAATGAGCAGCGGGAACAGCGCGAAAAACGCGTAGTAGGCAAAGCTCGCGGCCCAGAGCGTGCCGTTGATGTTCGAGAACACCGCGTAGGCGTTTTTTCCCCATTCCACGAGGGCAGCAAACGAAAAGCCGTGTCGCTCCGTCGGCCCCTCCGTCGGCGGGGCGGAACCGGAATGCGCCGCGGGGGAATCGGACGGAGAAAAACCGGCGGCCATCGGGTTCGTTGCTGCTCGCTTACGCGCCCACGACCGCTGCCGCCGTCGGCACCGGAGCATCCACGGCGAGCGGCAGGCCGTTTGGGTCGCGCCAGACTCCGGCGCCGCCGCGCAGGCCGTTCAGATTGGACACCAGCCGGATGTCGGCGGGCAGTTCCAGGGTGACGTGCCGGCTGTTGCCGCCGCCGATGTAGAGTTTGTCGAAATTGGTCAGCACGCGCAGCGTGTCGATCGCCTTCTGGACACGGCGATTCCACTTCTTTTTTCCGATTTTCAGCCGGGCCTTTTCGCCGATGGCCTGATCGTAGTCCTTGCCGCCTTTGAGAAAGGGATGATGCGAAATTTCCAGGTGCGGACAAAGCCGGCCGTCGAGCAGGATCGCGCTGCCCATGCCGGTGCCGAGGGTGATGACGACCTCCAGCCCGGAGCCCTCCACGGCGCCGAGCCCTTGCAGATCGGCGTCGTTCAACACGCGCACCGGCTGGCCGAGCCGCTCCTGCAGCGTGCCACCGAGATCGAACCCGGCGAGTTCCGCGGTGCCGAGATTCGGCGCGGTGAGGATTTTGCCATTTTTAACGACCCCGGGAAAGCCGACGGCGACGCGTTGGAACCCGCCGGACTCCCCGGCCCGCAACGGCTCAACCAACTCGACGATGGCGGCGATGAGCGCCTCCGGCGGACACGGATGCGGGGTGGCGACCTTCAACCGCTCGGTCAGCATGTGGCCGTCGCGGTCGAGCAGGGCGGCTTTGACGCCGGTGCCTCCGATGTCCAGCGCGAGGATGCGCCAAACGGCGCTTTGGGTGTCGTCGGAAGCGTTCATCTCAATCAGGAATTCGGGGTGCGACCGGCGGTTGCGTGTGGAGCGCGGCAGGATGGCGACGATCGGTCAACGACGCTCCGATCCGTGTGAGACGTGACCCGAAGCTGTCGCGGCCTGCCGGTCGTAGGCGAGCTGGGCGGCTGCGAAGACGCTCCGCAGCGGCACGCCCGCCTTCACGGCCGCCGCGCGGCAATCCTCGAATTCCGGGGCCGCCTGCACGATGCGGCCGCCGTGGGAGCCGAGCTTCATGCGGATCGGGCCGTGCGCGGTTTCGACGGTCTGAAATTCGCGGCTCAACTTCAGCCGTTCTCGCGACGCCAGCCGCAGGCCGAAGGCGCTGGTTTCCGCGAACAGGATCTCCGCGAGCCGCCCGACCGCAGCGGGCTCGCAGAGCACGGTGAGCAGGGTGCCGGGCCGGTTCTTTTTCATCTGGGCCGGCGTGAAAAAGGCGTCGAGCGCGCCGGCGGCGAAAAGCTGTTCCAGCACCGCGCCGCTGACCTCGGGCGAAAGGTCATCCAGATTGGTCTCGATCTGGGTCACGGTGTCGGTCTCGTAGCCGGCGACCGGGGCCGCGGCCGGGGCGGTGGTTTCCGCGAGTTCGCCGAGCACGGCGCGCAAGGCGTTCGGGCGGCCGGGCAACTGCCGGGTGCCGAGGCCGTAGCCGATTTTCTCTACCCGCATCTGGGGCATGGTGCCGAAGCCGGCGCCGAATTCCGCCGCAATCGCGGCGCCGGTGGGCGTGATGAATTCGAACGGCTCGTCGATCTGGCCGACCGGGGCGACGTCGCGGAGAATTTCCAGCGTCGCCAGCGCGGGAATCGGGAAGCGGCCGTGCGCGCAATCGACCCAACCGCGGCCGTCCTGGAGCGTGCCGACAAACACTTTTTCAATTCCCAGCGCTTCAAGCCCGACGCACGCGAGCACGATGTCGGTGATGGAATCGAGCGCGCCGACTTCGTGAAAGCCGATGGATTCCACGGTGGCGCCGTGAATCTTTGCTTCGGCGACGGCGACACGGTGAAAAATGCTGAGGGCATGTTTTTTGACGAACGGCGACAGGTCGCTCCCCTCGATCAGCGCCCGGATCTCGACGTAGGTGCGGCCGTGGACGTGTCCGGGTTCGTCGTGCGCATGCGCGTGATCGTGGTGCTCATGCTCGTGAGGCTCGTGATCGTGCGTGTGTCCGTGCTGTTGATCGTGCGCGTGTTCGTGCTGTTGATCGTGCTCGTGGTCGTGGCTGTGCTCGTGGTCGTGGCTGTGATCATGCCCGCACGGAGAAGCGTGCGCGTGCGGTGTGCACCTGGCCGTGTTCGTCCGCCGGCTCGTCCTGATCGTGCGTGTGAACGGCACCGCCGTGGACGCTGAATTTCACGCCGGCGACGTTTTGCCGGATCTTCCGCTCGAAGTGCAGATGCCAGTCGCCGAGGTCGAGCTTGGAGAGTTCCCACTCAAACGTCGAAGGCTGCACACCGAGGTCGCAGAGCGCGCCAACCGTCATGTCACCGCTGATGCCGCTGAAAGTGTCGAGAAACAGGATCCGCATAAAAGAAGGAGGTGAAAGAGAACTCGCGAGATTCGGGTTCGAAGCGATCCGGCGCAAGGGCTGCCGGCGGGTCCGTCAGGCCGATCCGGATGGCGGATTCCCCGGAGCCTCGCCGGCTTCAGGCCAGCCGGTTGATCGTCGCCGCGGCATAGGCCGCGCCGAAGCCGTTGTCGATGTTTACCACCGTCACCCCGCTCCCGCAGGAGTTCAGCATGCCGAGCAGTGCGGCGAGGCCGCCAAAGCTCGCGCCGTAGCCGACGCTCGTGGGCACCGCGATGATCGGCCGACCCACCAGGCCGGCAACGACGCTCGGCAGCGCGCCCTCCATTCCCGCCACGACCACCAGGACGCGGCACGCCTCCAGCCGGTCGCGCACCGCCATGAGCCGATGCAGTCCAGCGACGCCGACGTCATAAAATTTCTCGACCGGGTTGCCAAAGATTTCGAGCGTCACCGCCGCTTCCTCGGCGACCGGTCCGTCGCTCGTGCCGGCGCAAAGGACGCCGACCGGTCCAGCGGCGCGGGGCAGCGGCGTGCGCTCGACCACAATGCAGCGCGCCCGCTCGTGAAACACGGCTTCCGGCACGACGGCGGCGACCGCCTGATACTGTTCCTGCGTGGCGCGCGTGCCCAGGACCACGGGCTCGTGGGCCAGAATGGTGAGGGCGATGCCGGCCACTTCTGCCGGCGTTTTGCCCTGGCAAAAGATGACTTCGGGAAACCCGACGCGCCGTCGCCGGTCCGTATCGACCCGGGCAAACCCGAGATCGACGAACCCAGCCTGCGGCAAGGACGCGAGACGACTCGCCCGTCATGCCAGCGAAGTCGTGTATTTCGGCGTCCCGCCGTCCCGCAGCCAGCGCATCGGCACCATCTCAGACTCGTGGAATCCGTGCTGGCGGAAGAAGTTTTTCGAACGCTCGTCCATCCGATCGGTGAGCAGCGTCACGCGCACAAAATCCTTCTGGCGGGCAAATTCCAGCGCGTGGTCCAGCAGCATGGAGCCGAAGCCCTGGTCGCGATGTTCCTGGCGGATGATGAGGTCTTCCAGGATAAGAACGAACCCGCCCTCCGCGGTGCTGATGGTGATGAGCAGATTCACCATGCCGATAATCTTATCCACGCTGCGCAGCACGAAGATGCGCCCGCGGTTGGGCTGCTCCAGGATGAGCCGCAGACCGCGGAGCTGCTTTTCCTGATCCGGCCGGAAATCGCTTTCCAGCGTGAAAAGATCGTGAAGCAGATCCGCGAGTTGCGGCAAATCTTCGACGGTTGCCGGCTCGATGCAGGTCTCGCTCATCTGGCCTACTTTCATGGCAGAACGAGTGCGAGTTGCAAGACCTTAACACCGGCGCCGGGCCGGCACGGCATTCCCGGGGCCGGCGCTCAGGCGAGCGCGGCCTGGAAATCGGATTTTGGCAGGCGGTCGCAGAGTTGCGCGAAGGTTTCGTGCTCGCCCTGCTTCCGGCTGTCGTAAAAGCGCAGGAGCTTGTCCACGACGAGATGGACATCCGTGGCGGGCACCTTGCCCTTGAGCAGCTCATTGAAACGCCGCCCCTCGCCGAGCCGGCCGCCGATGAACAGGTCGAACGCATCCACCTGCTGGCCGCTCGGCAGCTTCGTGCGGGCGCCGCGGAAGCCGAGGTCGGCGATCTGGTGCTGGCCGCAGGAGCTCGGGCAACCCGAGAAATGGATCCGGATCTTGTCCTGATACCATCCGCTGTTGGCCTCGAGCTGCTCGACGAGCCGGATCATGCGGTTCTTTGTTTCGGCGACGGCCAGGTTGCAGAACTCAATGCCGGTGCAGGAGACGCAGCCGCGGCGGAAATTGCTCGGCTGATAAGCCAGTCCGGCCCGGTCGAGTTCCTCCAGCAGCGCTTGGAGACTGGCGGCCGGGATGTTGAGCAGGAGGAGGTTTTGCTTGTTCGTCAGCCGGACGGCGTCCAGCCCCGGCGCGGCGTGCCGGCTGGCGATCTCGCCGAGCTGGTCGAGCGACTCGCTGCGAATGCGGCCGCCGGCGAACGAAACGCCGACGGCGTAAAGGCCGGGCTGCTTTTGAGCGATGATGCCGAGGTGATCGCTTTCCTGGTCCGCCGGGAACTGAAAGTCCTCGTGCCGCTCCAGCCCGTAGCCGAGCAGGGCTTCGACTTCATCCAGGATGCGTTCCACGCCCCAGTCCGCGACCAGGAACTTGAAGCGCGCCCGGTTGCGGGAATGGCGGTAGCCATGGTCGCGAAACACCGTGGTGATTTTTTCCACCACCGGCCAAACCTGCTCCGGTCGCAGGAAAATCGGGAGCGTCTGCGCCATGTGCGGGGAGGCTGAGAGGCCGCCGCCGACTTTCACGCCGTAGCCGACTTCCGGCTGTCCGGTGGCCGGGTTCGTGCGCCGCAGGCCGAAGACGCCGACGTCATTGATGTCGGGCTGCGCGCAATGCAGGCAGCAGCCGCTGACCGTGATCTTGTATTTGCGCGGGAGATTGGAGAACTCGCGGTTGTTCGTCAGCTTGTCGGAGACCTCCCGCATCTGCGGCGTGGCGTCGATGATCTCGTTGCGGTCCACGCCGGCGAGCGGGCAGCCGCCGACGTTGCGGGTGTCGTCGCCGCAAGCGCCGCTGGTGGTGATTCCGACCGATTGCAGCTCGGCGAAGATGTCCGGGATGTCTTCGATCCGCAGCCAGTGCATCTGGATCGTTTGCCGCGTGGTGAGGTCGCAGAAACCCCGGGCGTAGCGCGCCGCCAGCTCGCTGAGCTTGCGCGCCTGCGGACCGGTGAGCTGGCCGCCGGGCACCTTTGTCCGGAGCATCAGATAGCCGCCGTCCTTCGGCTTCTGGCGATAAACGCCATACCACTTGAACCGCTCGAAATCGTCCTCGGTGATCGCGGCAAACCCGAGCTTGGCGTAGCGGTAGATGTCGTGGATGACGTCCAGACCATCTTTTTCCTGTTTAATGCGCTCCTGGTTGGTGAGCGGGATCAAGCCGTGGCGAACAGCGGCGAAATTCGTGTGCATAAGAAGAGATATTCGGGTTGCGGACCGCCTATCTATACTTAACCCATAGACTTTTCAAATCGAACTTTGCGTTATTCTGAAAAACTGCGGCCAACACTGGCGGGTGCGAAAAGAGAGGTGCGCGCAACTGCCAAACCGTCGGTTGACAAGGGGGTCGCTCTCGCTAGGATGCACCTCCCGCCAGCCAGACATCCGGCGGACCCAGACTTTTGCGGTTCGCCGCGCTTTACCTTTCATCCCCGCTCATGAAACCGACCTATCAGCCCAGCAAGCGCTGCCGCAAACGCCAGTTTGGATTCCGTGCCCGCATGAAGACCAAGGGTGGCCGCGCCGTGCTCAAACGCCGTCGCCGGCTCGGTTGCAAGCGGTTGTTGCCGAAGGGCACCGACATTCAATACAAGCGGCACACCGGCGCTTGAGCGCGCTGCGACGGTCAGCTTGCTCCGGTCGGCAGTCTCCGGCAGAAACCGCGACGGGGTATCGTGCGCCCCGCTCTCGCGGGCGGCGATTCCGATCCGCGGTTTTCTTTTTCCTGGCGATCAGCGCGCTCGCGCTGGGAGCGTCGATTTCCCCTCCCCGGGCCGGCGCCCAGGAACCGGTGGAACTGACGCTGACAAAGCACAGTCCGTTCGAGGTGCGGGTGCGGATCCGCGTGGTCCAGCGCGCGAACGCAATCCAGATCTCCATTCTGGAAGGCGAGGTCGAATTCCCGGCTTCGGCAAAATTTCACGGCCGGCTGCATGGCATGCAGGCCTATCTTTTCGGGCCGACCACGGACCACGGCAAAGAGCGGGTCGCGCTGGCGTTCAGCAGCCAGATCCGCTTTGACCGGGTGATGGTGCCGGGCTTCAAATTCAAGCTGCCGGCAGCGTCGCTGCTGATTCCCATCTCCGGTGATCGCGGGCAGCGGATCGCCTCCAGTTACGTCGCGCTCGGGTTCACTTACAAGACCGGACGCACGCTCGGGCAGGAAACGTTTCTGGCCACGCCGGAGTCGATTTTCAAAGTGATACTCCCGTCGCCGACGTTGGCACGCTGAGCGCCGATTGTCGCTCGTGCCATCGGCGCGCGGCAGCGGCCAGCTCGCAGGATCATCGCGCCGCCAAGTCCCTTTTTTCCGATGCGCCTGCGCTTTCCGAAGGCAGCCCGCCTCACCCGGGCCCGGGAATTTCACCGTGTCCGTGATGCCGGGCGCTCGTGGAACAGCCGGTTTTTTGTCCTCGGCGTCCTGCCTTCGCCGGAGCCGGTGGCTCCCGACGCACCCGCGCGGATCGGATTTGTGACCTCCCGCCGGGTAGGCGGCGCTGTGGTGCGCAACCAAATTCGCCGGCGCCTGCGCGAGATCGTGCGCGCCAGCCGGCCGCTCCTGCGTCCCGGGTTCTGGATTGTCCTGATCGCCCGGCGGCCGGCGGCTGCGGCTGACGCCGGGCCGCTGCGGGAGGAATGGTTGCGGCTGGCGCGCCGGGCCGGTATTTTGCTTCCCGCTCCCGCCCCGCCCGGTGGAGGCGGAAGCAGTGAAGACGAGAGCCCCGCCGCATGAAAAAGTATGCGCTTCTCCCCGGTCGGCTGCTGAACCGTGCGTTGCGCGGAGCCATCCGGGGTTACCAACTGACGATTTCGCCGCTGCTCGCGGTCTTTGACGGTGTGGGCGGTGGCTGTCGCTTTTTACCGACCTGCTCGCAGTATTGCCTCGAAGCACTGGAGCAGCACGGCACCTGGCGCGGCGGCTGGCTGGGCTTGAAGCGCCTGGGCCGTTGCGCGCCGTGGGGCACGCCCGGCTATGACCCGGTCCCGCCGCGCCGGGACGTGTTTCGCGTCCCACCGGCGGCGGATGCCGCCGCGGCACCGGACGGCTCGCCCGTCCTCTAAGCGTGCGGGTCGCCGATTCCGGCGACGAAACGGGCTGGCGCTGCTTTTCCCGGTGACAGCGGGGCAACTTTCGATAACTTGCGCTTCCGCCGGAATCCCGGCCCTCTCGTCGCTCTCAATCGTTTTTTGCATGGATAAGAAAGCCTGGATCGCCATCACGCTCTGCATTTTGGGCATGGTCGGCTGGAACTATTACCTCTCCACCCTGCCCCAGCCGCCGAAGCCGACGCCGCCGGCCGCTGCGGCCCCCGCAGTCACGGCCCTCCCGGAACGGCCCACCGTCGATCCCGCCCGCCAGCAGGTCGTCGCTGCCGCGACCTCCGCCGCGCCCGATCTCAAGACGGCGGCGCCGGTCGCGGAAAACATCGAGACGCTGACGCTGCCGCAGATGATCGTCCGCTTCACCAACCTTGGCGGCGGCATTGCCGACGTGACGCTCCAGGGCAAGGAGCATCTCACCGCCAACAACGCGCACATCCAGCTGAACGCCGTCGGCAAAGCGCCCATCGGCGCGCTCTCGGCACGACCGGACGATTACACTGCCGCGCGGGCACCGTATGAGCTGCGGCGCGACGACCAGGGCGCCTTCATTTTCGAGCGCACTACGCCCGAAGGTCTGCGGGTGACGAAGACTTACACCGTGCAGCCCGGCAAGGAACCGGACGACATCCCGGCGCTGCTGCTCGACGTTCAATACACCAACACCGGCGCGCAGCCGCTCCGCAGCGCCGGCGACTACCTCCATGTCGGCTCGGCGGTCCCAATTCACCGCGTGGACGGCGCGTTCACCACCGAGTTCTCCTGGCTGCGGGAAGGCAAGTTCTCCCACGAAAACGGCACTTGGTTCGACGCCGGGCACATCCCGCTCATCGGCATTGAGACGAGCAAGGCGCGCCCGGTCTTCACCCAGTCGATCGACAAGCTGGAATACTTCAGCCTGAAGAACCAGTTCTACACAACGATCCTCACCGCCCAGACTCCGAAGCCGGGTCAGGATGCGGCGATGCGCGAGATTTGGGCGAAACGCTTTGTCGTGCCGCCCGCGCCCGGGGAAACCGCCGGCACCACGCCGGTTTACGGCGTCGAAGCGGCGCTCGGCCTCCCCGGCTTCGACCTGCCGCCCGGGGCGAGCCGCACAGAGAAATTCCAGGTTTACACCGGTCCGACGCGCTATGACCGGCTCGTCCAGCTGGGGCGCGCCCACGACGACATCTTGCAATACGGGTGGTTCAAGATCGTGAGCGTCGCGTTGCTCAAGACCATGAACACCTTCAAGGGGTGGTTCGGCAATTATTTCTGGGCCATCGTCGCCCTCACCGTGGTGGTGAAGATCATCACGCTCTACCCGCAGTTGAAGGCGACCCAGTCCGGCCGCCGTATGGCCGCGCTCGCGCCGAAGATGCAGGAGCTGAAGGAAAAGTTTCCCGACGATCCGGCGCGCATGCAGCAGGAGACGATGAAGATGTATCGCGAGTATGGCGTCAACCCCTTCGGGGGCTGCCTGCCGGCGCTGATCCAGATGCCGATCTTCTTCGGCTTCTTCCGCATGCTTTCCAACGCCGCGGAACTGCGCAATTCCAGCTTTCTCTGGGTGCACGATCTTTCCCAGCCCGACACCGTGGCGCACGTCCTCGGCATCCCGATCAACCCGCTCCCGCTGCTCTGGGGCGGCACGATGATCTGGCAGATGTCGCTGACGCCGAAAATGGGCGACCAGGCGCAGCAGAAGATGCTGATGTATCTGCCGTTGATCTTCGTTTTCTTCTGTTACAGCTTTGCCTCAGCGCTGTCGCTTTACTACGTCATGCAGGCGTTGCTGACGATCCTCCAGCTTTACGTCACCCGGAACCAGCCGCTGCCCGTGTTGACGCGCCGCCAGTTGCCACCCGGCGGCGGCGGTCTGCTCGCCAGTCTGGCGCAGGCGCAGGCGCAGAAAAATGCCGCTGGCGGCGGCAAGAAAAAGCCGAAACAACCGGCCCGCCTCGGCTCCCGCTAAACACAAGGCCGCGCGCCCTCCGCGGTGAAGGGCGCCGTCCGGACCGGTGATCCCCGCGCACTTTCTCCTGACATGAATCCGAAGGAACTCTTGGACACGCTCCTGGGTTACCTGGGTTTTGCGTTTGAAATCCAGGAATCCGCAGGGGCGGACGGCACGCTGACGCTCCAGATCTACACGAGCGAGTTCGACCGGCTCACCGGCCCGGACGGTCAGACGCTGGACGATTTACAATTCCTGCTGAACCGCCTGCTCCAGGCACATGACGCGCACGCCCCGCGGGTCGTCGTGGACGTCGAACACTACCGCACGATGCGGCAGGACAGCTTTCTCCAGCGCATCCGCGCCCTGGCGGAACAGGTTCGCGCCACCGGCCGGCCGATCGTGCTCGACCCGATGAACTCGTATGAGCGCCGCCTGGTGCACAACGCGTTCAAGGACGATCCCGAGATCGCCTCCAGCAGCCCGTCCGACGATGCCCGGATCAAGCGCATCACGCTCGCTCGCCGCTCCGCCGCCGCGCCTTAAACCCCGCCCCCGCAGGGGACAGCGGGGGTGTCGGTGGCCGGAATCATCCGGAAAAACCGTTTGACTTCCGGCGCCTTCCTCGCACAGTCCTTGCTCCCCGCGTCCCCCGCCCGTCCGTGTTTCCTTAACCTCCTGCCGATGCAGCTCCCGCCCACCCGCCATACGGAACTGCCGACGAACGTCGTCGCCTTTCCCGTGGAGTTGGCGCAGCCGCGTCTGCCCCTGCCCGTGTCGCCTTCCGAGGGACGGGTTTCTCCGCCGTCTATGCAAGCGCAACTGCTCGAAGAAGCTGCCAAGCTGGTCAACGATCCGCAAAAGCTTATCAACATCGTTTCCAAACGCGTCCGTCAGCTCAGCCAGGGCCACCGTCCGCTGGTCGATCCCGGTCCGCGCATCGTTTTCAGCGACATCGCCCTGCGCGAGTTGATCGCCGGAAAACTGACCTTCACCCTGCCCGCCGCTCCCAACGGCGACGACCCGACGACGCCGCGGGGCGGTTCGCACTGATCTGCCGGCCCGCCGAGCAGCCCGTCCCGCAGTGATTGCGCGGGAAGCGGGCACGGAATTCCGCCGCTCCCGACGCTGCGATGGCAGAAGACATCATCACCAACCGGAAGGCGCTGCGGGAGTTTCACATCCTGCAGAAGTTCGAGGCCGGCGTGGAATTGAAGGGCACCGAGGTCAAGTCGATCCGCGGCGGCCTCGCCAATCTCAACGACGCGTTTGCGCGCGTGGAAAATGACGGCCAGGCGTTTCTTTACAACGCCGACGTCCAGCCCTACGAGCGCGCCAGTGTCGAGCAGCACGAGCCGAAACGGCCGCGCCGCCTGCTCCTGCATCGCGAGGAGCTCGACAAGCTGCGCGGCTTGACCTCCGTCCAGGGCAACACGCTCGTCGCGCTGCGGATGTATTGGAAGAAAGGCCGCGTCAAAATCGAACTCGGCGTCGGGAAGGGTAAGCTCGCCGGCGACAAGCGCGCGGACCTCAAAGAGCGCGCGACCCGGCGCGAAACCGAGCGCGAAATTTCACGGTTCAACCGCAACCACGGCTAGCGCGGGGCCCGTTCCCGGGTCGCTGATTTCATCTTTCGTCCCGAATTCGGTGGCGAGGACCGAACGCAAACGATCTGACACCACGAAGGGCATGTCTTCGTGCATCGCTGGCAGGCCGCTCGGCAGGCGCGAGAACTCGAGGTTTTCCACGCGCGTGACCGCCGGGTCCGCTGCCGCCAGCGGGACGCCGCGGCCGGCGCGCCCGACGAGGAAAAACAGGCGTCCGCCGTTGCGCTGAAACCAGGAGGCGGCCCGGCGCACGTTTGCCGGCACCCGGAGCGGCGCGCCGCTGAGCACGACGGGATCGATCGCCACGAGCAGCTCCACCGGCGCGCCCCGGCGAGCCAGCAGGTGCGCCAGCTTCACCGCCGCCTCCCCGCCCAGGCTGTAGCCGAACAAGCGCAGGGCTGGCCCCGCACCAGAGGGTGGCACCTGCCGCGCGAGCCGGCGCAGTGCCGCCGGGGCACGCCGCCGCACCGGCACGCCGCCGACCGCTCGCGCGAGGCGGCGGATTTCGGCGTTGGAAAACAGCTCGCCGGTCGGGCCGAAGCCGTAGAAACCGGCGACCCGGGTAGAATGCCGCACCGGCGGGGACCAGGACGTTCCCGCCCGCCGTCTGCCTTCACGATCCCGCAGCCGCACCCGGACGCGGATGGTTGCAAACGCCCAGCGCTCCAGTTGTGCGCGATCCGCGAGATTCCACGCCAGCTCCGCGTGGGTTCCGTCGCCGCTCAGCGGCACGCCGCAGACCGTCTTCACCCGCAGCGGCGGCGTCAGGTTGCCGCGCCGGTTACGACCGGTGACCACGAAGTCCGCGGTGCCGCCCCGAATCCGGTGATCCCCGGGAATCCGCACTTCGAGCCGGATGACGTCCTGATCACGGAAGTAAAATTCGTCACGCCCGGTCTTGTCGTTGCGCAACGTGGTGACGCCGTGCCAGGTGAGCCGCGGACGCGCGGCTTTCGCGGCGGCAAGACGGCGGAAAATTCGGAGCACCTCCGAGCTTCGGACCCGCGCTCGCTCGCTGCAAGGTCGCGCCGTGTCCGACGCGCTTCGCGGCAGCTGGCGGACGGATTTCCGCGCTCAACCCGCCAGCATCTTTTCCAGGGCGTCGAGCACGCGCAGATACACCCGGTGGTTACCGTTGTGGGTCAACTCTTCGCTGACCATGTCGGCGATGCGTTCCGAGCCGGCGCGCAGCACCTGGCTTTGCACCTTGCCGTTTGCCGCCAGCCGGGCCTGGGTGTTGAAAAAATCCGAGCCGGGATTCCGGCTGACGCGGAACTCCGCGCCGCTCGTGGTCCGCAGCAACACGTCGCTGATCGTGGCGGCTCCCTCGGTGCCGTCCTCGCGCAGGCTGACCTCGACGCGCTGGGCACTCCCGCCGAACTGGCTCTCGAAAGAAAATCCGGTGTCCTGCATGCCCGCGATCTCCCAACGTAGCCGGGTCGCCAGCCACGCGGTGAGCAGCAGCCCGGTGAGCCGCATGCCGGGAGCGTGGGCAATTTCCACCTGGTTGATTTCCGCCAGGTCGTGCCGGCCCGGCAGATCAAAAAGCTGCCCGATCGCCGAGCGCCACGTCACCAGCCGGGTCCAGTTCAGATCGCCGAGCGCCCGGGTGAGGCCGGCGTGCTCGGAGCAGATGCGGCGCAGGACCGCAAATTGCGCGCACCGATCCGACCAGTCCGCGCTGTCGAAAAGCAGGCGGTCCACCCAGGCCATGAGCTGCTCGTTCGGCGCCGGCTGGGGAAATTCCCCCTGCCACCAGAGATAGAGCGGCAGGTCGCTGTCGAGATGGGAAAATACGAGGTTCGGCACCCGCTCCAGCACCGCGTCGCCACCTTCGAGAAGAAAGGCGATTTGTTCGGAGCAACGCTGCTTCGTGCCGGTTTTCGAAATTTGACAGTGGGCGTTGATCCACGCCCGCACCCGGTCCTCGCCGCCGGTCCCGCCGGTTTTGGCCGCGACGAGCACGGCGCGCAACGCATGCTGGCGGGCGATCTCGGCCACGAGTTCCGTGTTCGCGCGGATGGAATGCGCCGCCGCGCTGTAAACCACGAGATTCAACCGGGAGGCCCGTGTGGCGACCTGATCGCTCTCGGCCCAAAGCTTTTTCAACTCCCTCTGGATCTTTCCGATTTCGACCGGGATGCCTTCGGCAAAAAACTGCTGCGGTGGCGCGGCGGGAGATTCAGCGGGCATAAGGGCGATGCAGTGGAATTTCGGGTGCTGGGAACGCGCCGGCTCATCCGGCGGCTACGTTCCCCGTTCGTCGGCGTCTTGGGATCGTTATAAATTTAAAACCTTCGCCACGTCCGGCCGTCTTCGGCCAGAAGGTCATCGGCTTCTTTCGGCCCCCAGGAGCCGGCTTCGTATTCGAACAACTCTGGCGAGCCCTCGCCGCCTTTTTCGCTGGTGGCATGGCCTTCGGTGCTCCCGTGCCAGGCGTGTTCGATGCTGTCCACAAACGCCCACGCTTCCTCGACTTCGTCGCGGCGCGCGAAGAGCGTCGCGTCGCCGCTCATCGCGTCGAGGAGCAGCCGCTCGTAGGCCTCGGGACTCGCCTTGCCGAAGCTCGCGCCGTAGTGGAAATCCATCTTCACCGGCTCGATGCGCAGCGCGGCGCCGGGCAGCTTGCTTTGCATCCGCAGGCGAGATGCCTTCGTCCGGCTGGATGCGGATGACGAGCACGTTCGACCGCCCCCGGGTCCGTCCCGGACGCCGGCGTGGCGCCGTCGTCGCGCTGATTGAAAAGGACGCTCGGCGCGTGCTTGAAGTGGACGCGATTTCCGCGCCGGCTTTCGGCAGCCGCTTGCCGACGCGGATGTAGAACGGCACGCCGGCCCAGCGCCAGTTGTCCAGCCGCACCCGCATCGCGACGTAGGTCTCCGTCATCGAGCCGGGCTTCACGTCGGCTCGTCCCGATAGGCCGGCACCTCCTTGCCGTTGATCGACCCGGCGCTGTATTGGCCGCGCACCACGTTGGCTTTCACATCCTCGCCGGTCTGCATCGGGCGCAGCGAGCGCATGACCTTCACCTTTTCATCGCGCACGCTGTCGGCGCTCAGGTCGGTCGGCGGCTCCATGCCGACCAGTGTGAGGAGCTGGAGGAGATGGTTCTGCACCATGTCGCGCAGCGCGCCGCTGGTTTCGTAATAACCGGCGCGCGCCTCGACGCCGAGCGTCTCCGCGGCGGTGATCTGGACGTGATCGATGTAACGCTTGTTCCAGAGCGGCTCGAAGATCGCGTTGGCAAAGCGCAGCACCATGATGTTCTGCGCGGTTTCCTTGCCGAGATAATGGTCGATGCGATAGGTGTCGTTCTCGTGAAAGGCGCGGGCGACGACTTCGTTCAACTCCGCGCGCTCGGCAGATCGGTGCCGAACGGCTTTTCCACGATCACCCGCGACCAGGCGTCGCTCGCGTTGTCCGCGCTGGCGCCGGGCTTGTTCAATCCTGACTTCGCCAGCCGCGAGATGATCGGCTCGAATTGCTCGGGGCCGGCCGCGAGGTAAAACAGCCGCTGCCCGCCGGTGGCGCGCTCGGTGTCGAGCTTGTCGAGCCGCTCCGCGAGCGTCTGGTAGCCTTCGTCATTGTCGAACTCGCTGCGGTGGTAAAACAGTGATTCCGCGAAGGCGTTCCACAGCTCGTCCTTCACCGGCTGCCGCGAAAATTTCCGCGTCGCCTCCTCCAGCTCCTTGCGAAACGCCTCGTCCGACTTGTCGCGCCGGGCAAAGCCGATGATCGCGATGCCGGGCGGCAGGTCGCCGTCGGCGGCGAGGTTGTAGAGCGCGGGGATGAGCTTGCGGTGCGTCAGGTCGCCGGTGGCGCCGAAGATGACGAGCGTGCAGGCTTCGGCTGCGGCCGGTTCGTGAGGCCGTCTCGCAGCGGATTGGCTTCGGTGGAAGAGAGCGCGGAGGGATTGGTGGACACGGCGGAGAGGGCTGGTGGCGAGGATTATGGAACAGGAAAACGCGGCTTGACGAGCATTTCCTGCAACATCCTCTCCGACCCCGCACCGGACCCCCGCGGACGCGGCGCGATCCGTCCACCTCCGCCCACGCGACCGACCCAGCCGCCGCGCGGCACCGCTCAGGGCAGCGGGTATTGGCGCGTCAGGGCGCGCACGGCTTCGTGCGTTTTCGCCAGGCCTTTTTCGTCGTGGCTCGCTCCGGCGCGCAGGGCTTCGTGCATGAGGTCGGCGATTTCCATCATCTCCTCTTCCTTCATCCCGCGCGTGGTGACCGCCGGCGTGCCGATGCGGATGCCGCCGCCTTTGAACGGCGACACGGTATCGAAGGGCAGCGCATTTTTGTTCACCGTGATGCCGGCGCGATCGAGGATTTCCTGCGCCTCCTTGCCGGTGATGTTGAACGGCCGCAGGTCGGCGAGCATGAGGTGGTTGTCCGTGCCGCCGCTGACAAGGCGGTAGCCGTTCTTGCTCAGGCGCGCGGCGAGCGATTTCGCGTTGAGCACGATCTGCCGCTGGTAATCGCGGAAACCGGGCTGCAGCGCTTCGTGCAGGCAGACCGCCTTCGCGGCGATGACGTGCATGAGCGGGCCGCCCTGGATGCCGGGGAACACCTGCGAATCGATCTCCTTCGCATACTCGGCGCGGCAAAGGATCATCCCGCCGCGCGGGCCGCGCAGGCTTTTGTGCGTCGTCGTGGTGACGAAATCCGCGTGCGGCACCGGGCTCGGGATGCTGCCCGCCGGCGACCAGCCGGCGATGTGCGCCATGTCGGCGAAGAGCAGCGCCCCGACCGATCGGGCGATCTCGCCCATGCGCGCGAAGTCGATCGTCCGCGAGTAGGCGCTCGCGCCGACCGTGATCATCCGCGGCCGCACGGTCTCCGCCTGCCGGGCGAGCCCGTCGTAATCGATGCGCTCGTCCTCCGGGGTGACACCGTAGTGAGTCACCTCGTAAAAGCGGCCGCTGAAATTCGTCTTGTATCCGTGCGTCAGGTGCCCGCCGTGGGCGAGGTCCATCGTCAGGATCTTGTCGCCGGGCTTCAGGAAGGCGAAATAGACCGCCATGTTCGCCTGGGCGCCGGAGTGCGGCTGCACGTTCGCGTGCTCCGCGCCGAAGAGCGCTTTCGCCCGGTCGATCGCGAGTTGCTCGACGACGTCCACGTGTTCGCAGCCGCCATACCAGCGCTTCTTCGGATACCCCTCGGCGTATTTGTTCGTGAGAACGCTGCCCTGGGCTTCGCGCACCGCGCGGCTGGTGAAATTCTCGCTCGCGATGAGCTCGATGTTTTCCTCCTGCCGGAGCTCTTCCGCGCTGATCGCGGCATAAATCTCCGGGTCCACCGCGGCGAGACTTTTCGGGCTGCCCGCGCCCGCGCCCCGTCCGCCCCGTGCCCCCGCTCCTTCGCTGCTGGCCGGCAGCACCTTCTCAAGAAATGCCAGCAGACCGGGCAGCGCGCCTTTGATCGCCTCGCGACAACGGATATAGACCGGCCGCGCCTGGCCGATGGGATCCGGCAGGTCCACGTCCCCGGCGCCGGTGACATCCGAGGCGAATTCGC
The DNA here is from genome assembly GCA_963762725.1 of uncultured Verrucomicrobiae bacterium. Classification (GTDB taxonomy): domain Bacteria; phylum Verrucomicrobiota; class Verrucomicrobiia; order Chthoniobacterales; family SZAS-18; genus JAFAXH01. The sequence continues at coordinate 115,703 of CAVXLY010000003.1, forward strand.
GGAGCAGATAGGTGCGCTCCATGGCTTCGGGATAAAGCATCGACAGCGTGTCGAGGTGACCGCGCGTCATCGCGAAGATCACGTCCGCCTGCTGGACGAGTTCGTCGGTCACCGGGCGGCTGCGAAATTTCGAAATATCGAGACCCTCCTCAGCGAGCACGTCGATGGCGTGCGCGGTCGGCGGCTGACCCTGCGCGGCATTGAGACCGGCCGAGGAAGCCTGCAAATCACCGCGTCCGCGGGACTGCAAGAGTTGTCGGAAGAGGGCTTCGGCCATCGGGCTGCGGCAACTGTTCCCGGTGCAAACGAAGAGGATGTTTTTCACGGCCGAATAAGAGGAGAAAGTGCGCCGCCAATCTGGTAAAGGAACCAGGGCAAGTCAAACTCCCTTCCCCGCCGGCAATGGATTCCGGCCGCGGTTTCGCGTTGCGGCGGCGTTTTCCGGAAGCGCTGGCGCTTGATCAGGCTGATTTGCTCCGGTGCCGGATGGCCGGACGAGGCGGCCGCGCGCGGGGCACGGGCGCATGCGTTTGTGGGCTTGAGCTTCGGCGCGGGCACGTTGTAACGTGAGCCTGCCGGATGAATTTGCCCCCGCCTTCATCGCCTGCCTCGTCGTCCAGCGCGCATTATTTCGCGCCGCTCTATCGGTTCGCGTTTTTAATGACCGGCAGTGCCGAGGCGGCGACCCAGATTTTCGATCACACCGTCGAGCGGGCCGCCAGCCATTTCACCGAAATCCGCTGTCCGCGCCGCGCCGCGCGCTGGCTCTTCGCCGAAGCGCGCACGAACTGCCGCCGTCACCTGGACGATCGTCGCCGCCGGCGCGCCGTGGCCACGGTGGACACGGCAGCCCCTGCGGACAAGCCGGACGCGGGCGCCAGCGCCGACCCGGTCGATTCGCCGCGCGACGCCGCGCCTTCGGACGACGAGCGCGCGGGCGAGTTCGCCGCCGCGCAGCTTGCCGCCGCGTTTGCGCCGCTGCCGGAGCCGGAGCGGTGCGCGCTGGCGCTCTTTTACCTCATGCTTTTTCCCACCGCGGAACTGGCCGACGTCCTCGGCGTGCGCCCGCGCGATTTGCCGGCGCTGCTGAACCGGGGTCGCGCGCTGTTGCGGGGGCACCCGGCGATGGCGGGGCTGGCCGTTTCGGAAACCGATCTGCTGCGCTGTTAGGTTTTGCGCCCGGCGCCCGCGCCCCGTTTCCTCATGGTCAAAACCCGCACCGAAGCCCGCCGCAACGACAAGGCCCGCGCCACGCTGGCCTGCTGCCGGCCGGGCGGCGAGGACGACGGGGACCGGGAGATCCGCGCTGCGTTGCAACTCGCTGACAGCGATCCCGAGCTGAAGCGGGAGTTCGAGCTGCAGACCGAGCTGGACAACCGCGTCGTCGGCTTTATCGACAACGTCGCCCTGCCGCCGGGTCTCCTCGCCCGGGCGGAAGGCCACTGGCAGCAGGCACGCCGCGGCCAGTTCACCTGGGCCGGCTTGCTGCGGCAGCCCGCGTTCTGGGCCGCCCTGCTGGCGGTGAATTTTCTCTTTGCCTGGGCCGGCTGGACGTTTGTTGCCCACCTCAGCGGCTTCACCGGCGACGACACCGTGGTCAAGCTGATCGACTTCGCCTGGCCGGCGCCGGCGGGCCGAAACTCCGCGGAGTCGAAAGAAAACACGGTGCCGCAGGGCCGCGGCTGGCTGGCGCTCCAGGGTCCGAGCGGCGTGGGCCTGGAATGCGGCAAGCTCGGCGATGTGCTGATGCTCCGGCACAGCATCGACCGCTACTACGTCCCGCCGGAGCTCGCTGGCTACACCGCGCTCGCCTACCGGGTGCTGGAACACGGCGGTCAGCCGGCCGTCGAGATCATCGCCCGCGCGCACCCGGTCGGCCAGGGCAGCCCCGACCAGCCGGCTTCCTCGGAGAATTTCTATTTCTTTTCCTTCCGCGCCGAAGGTCGCGGCGTCGTGATCGAGCCGGCGGGAAAATGGAAATTTCTTTCCAGCGACAAAGGCTGGGGCGCGGCGGTGCAGGAGCGCGACGGCGCCTGTTTCGCGGCGGCCATCCGCGGCGGCAAAGAAGAGATCAAACAGCGCCTGCTGGATGCCAGGGTGCCGTTGTGAAAAATTCCCGTGGGGCCGCGTGATCTCCGCACCGCTTCCGTGTCCACGGCTCCCCTGCTTTCGGCTCCCCGCCCCCGCTCGGGCTCATCGCGGGCAACGGCATCTACCCGCTCCTTCTCGCCCGCTCCGCCCGCGCGGCCGGCGTCGGGCGGATCGTCGCGGCGGCTTTCGAAAACGAGACGGATCCCGCGCTCGCCGATCTTGTGGACGAGATCGCCTGGATGCGCGTCGGCCAGCTCGGACGGATGCTGAACTTCTTCCGCGACAGGCCATTCCCCGCGCCATCATGGCCGGCCAGATCGCGCCGAAGAATCTGTTCGACCTGCGCCCCGATTTCAAAGCGCTGCTGCTGCTCGGCCGCCTGCGCGAGCGCAACGCCGAAAGCCTCTTCGGCGCGGTCGCCGACGAGCTCGCCCGCGGCGGGGTCACCCTTCTGCCGGCGACCACGTTTCTCGAGCACCTCCTCGCGCCCGCCGCCCACATCGCCGGCCCCGCGCTGGGCCGGCGCAAGCAACTCGACGCCGCGTTCGCGCTGCGGATCGCGAAGGCGGTCAGCGCGCTCGACATCGGCCAGTCCGTGGTGGTCAAAAACGGCACCGTGCTGGCGGTCGAAGCGTTTGAGGGCACGGACGCCGCCATCCGTCGCGGCGGCACGCTGGCCGGGCCAAAAGGCGGCGGCATGCTGGCGAAAGTTTCCAAGCCACGACAGGATCTCCGCTTCGACGTGCCGGTCATCGGACCGCGCACCTTGGAAACGGCCGCGGAAGCGCGCCTGGAAGCCGTGGTCGTCGAGGCCGGCAGGACGCTGTTGCTGGAACTCGACACGCTGCGCGAACTCGCCGCGCGGCACCGCATTTCCGTGGTTGGGCTCGCAGGCGATGCGGTGGACAAGGCACCCTGAAGCCGCGACCGGTCAGGGCGAGAAAATGAACTTGCCGGTGCCGGTGTTCGCGAATACCCGCGGCCGCGTCGTGCCGCGAAAATAGTAGAGAAACGCGCGGGCGCTGAAGTCGTAGCAATACGGAAAAAGCCCGGGCGCGGTGTAAAGAAACGTCTGCAATCCGTAATCGTAAAAGTAGCCGCCGCGCTGCGCATCCCCGGCGTCCACGAAATATTGGAAACCGAGTTCCGTGTGATACACAAACGGGAAATAATCCCAGCGATACGTGCCGAAAAAATCGAGCGCGTAGCTCTGCTCCCCGATCGATCGCTGACCGGCAAAAAACGGGGGCACCGGCGGCCCGCCGAACAGCCGCGCCAGCCCGTGGTGAATCCCGTCGCCGGCGACGGAGAAGCCGCCCCCGATCACCACCGCGCCATCGGGCAGCACCGCGCCCGCCGCGACGCCCGCACCCGGCGCGAATCGGCCCCTCGATCGCGGGAGAAACAAATTCAGCGTCGAGGCTGCCGTCACCGTTGAGCCGCAGCACCCGGAGCAGCGCGGAAGCCGGATTTTCCCCGGGTCGGACGCCGACGACGATGGCCTTACCGTCGGCCTGCACGGCAACGGCGCGCGCTGGCACCGGCGTCACCCACGGCGGGAGAAACGCCGCGTCTCGCTGACCATCGGGCAGCAGCCGCAGGAGCGTCGGCTCGCCGGCTGCCGGCTGGGGAAACGGACTGCGGTTCGCCAGGATTTTCCCGTCGGGTTGCACCAGGAAACTCTCGACCGGAAACCCGGCGCCGCCCGCCGCGCTCTGAAACTCCGGGTCGCGGCTGCCATCGGGCCAGCAGGCGGACGATTTGCCCCGAAAATGAGTTGGAGCCGGCATCGCGGAAGCTGCCGCTGACGAGGATGCGTCCGTCCGCCAGCACCGCCGCGCCGGCGATCGGCGTATCGCCGCTGATCGCGGGCCGAAACGCCGGGTCGAGGCTGCCGTCGCGGTTCAGCCGCACCAGCGGCGCCGGCAGATCGCCTGACAACACGGTGCGGTATCCGCCGACGACGATTTTTCCGTCGGGCTGGATCGCGACGACGACCGGCGAAAAGTCGAGCGCGCCGCCCGGGGCGAAGGCACTGTCGAGTCCGCCGTTGGCCCGGATCCGGGCAAGCGCGGGACGGGTCACGCCGTTGACATGTCGAAACTCGCCGGCCAGCACGATCGCGCCATCATCCGGATGGCGCGCCAGAGCGCGCACCTCGCCGTCGGTTTCCGGCGTAAACGTCTCGTCCACGCTCCCGTCCCGTCGAAGCCGCGCCAGGCTGGCGTGGAGCGACCCGCCGGCCGTCGCGAAACTTCCGCCGACCACCAGCTGACCGTCCGGCAGCGGGAGCAGCGCGTTGGCCGCGCCGGGCAGTTGGGGTGCGGGATTGAAGGCGGCGACCGTCGCGCCGCTCCCGTCGAGTTGCGCCAGGCTGGAGCGGACGTCGTTGTTGATCGCGTTGAACCGCCCGCCCACCAGGATCCTCCCGCCGGGCTGAACGGTCAGCGTGGTGACCACATCGTTGCCGGCCGGCGGACCGAACACGGTCGTGGGGAGAAAGCTGCCGTCGAGCTGGCCGTCCGAGCGGAGCCGGTAGAGCACGCTGGTCGCTACGACGGACCGCGTCAGCTCCGGGGTCTCGCTCGCCGCGACGGCGACCACGGCCCGGCTCTGCGGACCGGAACCGAGAGGCGGTGGAAACAAAAAGTTCGCCTCGGTCGGCACGCTGACCAGCAGCTGGCTGTCGCTCAGCAGCACGGCTTTGCCGGTTCCGCTGGCGAGGCCGGCCGCGGGGCGGAAATTGCCATCGAGCGTGCCGTCCGCATTCAGGCGCGACAGCCCCTGCCGCACCGTGCGACTGCCGGCCGGCGTGAACGTTCCGACGACGACGATCTTTCCGTTTGGCTGCACTTCCAGCGAGCGGATATCGCTCTGCAGGAGGAGCGGATCATCCGGAGCCGCGACGCCCGGGAACGCGGTGTCCAGCCGGCCATCCGCAAGCAGGCGGACAAGGTGCGGGCTGGCCTGCCCATCGACCGTGCTGAACGATCCGCCGACGAGGATTTTCCCGTCCGGCTGCAGCGCGAGTGCGGTGACGCCGCCGTCGAATCCGGTAAGGGCGACAAAGGTGAAATCGCGGGCGCCATCGGGCAGCAGCCGCACGACGCCACCGGCGCCGGTCCGCCCGGCGAGAATTTTTCCGTCCGGTTGCAGGAGAAACGTGGCAAACGACAGGCCGGCCGACGCCGGGATCCCGGCCTCGACGCGGAAGGTCGGGTCGATGCTGCCGTCGGCGTTCAGCCGCAACAAACCCGACGGCGCGCCGGGGCTCGAAATCAAAATCCGCCCGTCCGGTTGCAGCGCGATTTTCTCCGCAGCTGCGGCGGCTTCGGCCGCGCGAAAATCGCGATCGAGGCGACCGTTGGCGTCCAGCCGGACCAGCCCCTGCCGCAGCGTGCCGTCGATGGACGTGAAGCTGCCGGTCAACAGAATCCTGCCGTCCGGCTGGCGAACGGCCGCGCTGATCGAAGCCGTTTGCCCCAGACCCAAACCCGGGTTGAACGCGGGCTCGACGGTGCCGGGCAACGGTGCCGCGCCCGTCTGGCCGCGCCCGGGCGGCGCCAGCGCGATGCAGCCCAGCACCAGCAGAAAGGACGCGAGCCGCCAGGCCGGTTTTCCCGTCGCCGGCCGGCCAGCCGCCGTGCCGGCGCGCGACGGTCCAAATGAGAACAGGAAAGGGCGGGAAACGCGCATGGGGGCGGCGGAGCGGGGAGCATTGCAGCACAGGCGCCACAGCGTCAAGGACCGTGGTGCGTTCGCTTGCACACCTTGCAGCTCGTTCCGCGAGTGGAAGCGGCACCGGGTCGCCGCCCGATCATCATCCGCGCTTTCTTGCGGCGGCCCGGCGCGGCCGCTCGAGCGCAGTCGCCCACAGCGATCTGCTCCACCCTGCCCGCTCCGCTGTCTTGACGCCCCGGCGGCGCGGCCACATGCTCGGGCCGACCGGATGGAAACCACACAACCTTTGCGCGTCGGAGTCGTCGGAGTGGGCCACATCGGCCGGAGCCACGCCCGCGTTTACTCGGAACTCGGTGCTGACACCGCCCGGCTTGCGGCCGTCTTCGATCTCGACGGCGCCGCCGCCGCGGAAGTCGCCGCGCGCCACGGCACGCACGCGGCCGCCTCGCTGGAGGAATTCGCCGCCAGCATCGACGCGGCCACCGTGGCGACGCCGACGCCGACGCACTTCCCGGTCGCAAAATTTCTGCTTGAGCAGGGCAAGCATTTGCTCATCGAAAAGCCAATCGCTGAAACCACCGCAGACGCCCGCGCGATGTCCGAACTCGCCCACGCTCGGGGCTGCGTGCTGCAGGTCGGCCACATCGAGCGGTTCAACCCGGCGTTCGGCGCGCTGGAGGCCCGGCTCACGCGGCCGCGCTTCATCGAGGCGCACCGGCTTTCGCCTTACCCAAACCGGTCCACGGACATCGGCGTCGTGCTCGATCTCATGATTCACGATCTGGAGATCATCCTCCATCTTGTCCGCTCACCGATCGTCAGTGTGGATGCCGTCGGCGTGCCGGTGCTGAGCCGCGGCGAAGACATCGCCAACGCCCGGGTGCGTTTCGCGGATGGCTGCGTGGCGAACATCACGGCCAGCCGCATTTCGCCGGAAAAAATGCGCAAGATCCGCGTGTTCCAGGAGGACGCTTATCTCTCGCTCGATTACGGCGCGCAGACCGGCGAGATCTACCGACGCGAAGCCGGCGGCATCAAGCGCGAGCCCGTGGAGATCGAGAAGGACGAGCCGCTAAAGCGTGAACTCGTTTCGTTTGTCGAATGCGTCCGCCGCGGGCCGGGCGCCGCGCAGCCGAAGGTCACCGGCCCGCAGGCGGCGGCGGCGCTGGAACTCGCGCTGGAGATCACTCGCCGGATCGCCGAGACCGCCGCGATGCCGGCGACCCCGGCGGCTTGACCCGCGTCGATTCGCCGTTCGCGCTGGGTTCACCTTTTCACCCTGCCCCGTCGTGCCCAGCGCGCCTCCGGCTCCGTGCCTTTATTTCCTCGCCGGCGAAGTGAGCGGTGACACGCACGGTGCCGGACTTCTCCGCGCGCTTCGCGACCGGGCGCCGGACGCCCTGTTTCTTGGCCGGGGCGGGCCGAAGATGAAAGCGCTCGCGCCGGACTACGGTTTCGAAGACTGGTGCGACGAGGCGGCGGTGCTCGGGCTCTGGGAAGTGCTGAAAAAATACGGCTGGTTTCGCGCGCAGTTCCGCCGCGTGCTCGCCGAGATCGCCGCGCGCCGGCCGGCTGCGGTCGTGCTCATTGATTACCCCGGTTTCAATTTGCGGCTCGCCCAGGCGCTCCGGCGAGCGGGATACCGGGAGCGGATCATCTATTACATCAGCCCGCAAGTTTGGGCGTGGCACCGCAGCCGCATCCCGCGGATGGCGCAGCTGCTTGATTTGATGATCTGTATCTTCCCGTTTGAAGAAACGCTTTTCGCGCAGGCCGGGCTACGCACGGTGTTCGCAGGTCATCCGTTGCTGGAACAACTCGGCGCCGCCCGGCTTCCCCACGCCGTGCGCGATCCGCAACTCGTCGGGCTTTTTCCCGGCAGCCGGGCGCGCGAGATTCGGAAGATTTTTCCCGCGCTGCTCGGTGCCGCGGTGAAACTGCGCGCCGACCGGCCCGCGTTGCGCTTCGCCGTGGCGGCCGCGACACCGGCGCTGGCAACTGAGCTTCGCGCCCTGCGCGCGGCGCTGGCGCCGGGCTGGGGCGAGGGTGACTGCGCAATCCGCATCGGTGAGGCGCATCGGCTCATGCAGACCGCCGCCGTCGGGCTCGTGGCGTCTGGCACCGCCACGGTCGAAGCCGCGTTTTTCGGGTTGCCGCTGGCGATCGTTTACCGGGTCGCCGCGCTTACGTATTGGGTCGGGCGAGCCGTGGTGCGCGTGCCGTTTCTCGGGATGATCAATCTGCTCGCCGGCAAGGAAATCGCGCGAGAGTTTCTTCAGCACCGCGCCCGGCCGGAGCTGCTCGCCGCCGAGATTTCCCGGTTGCTCGATGACCCGGACGCACGCGCGGCCCAAGCGCGGGAATTTGCTGCCGTGATCGAGAAGCTCCGCGGCGATGGCGATTCGAGCCGGGCCGCAACTGGTGCCGCGAGCGTCAACGCCGCCGACGCCATTATAGCTACGCTCCATGCACCCGCGGTTGCTCCGTGACGGGTGCGCAGCCAGGTCGAACGACGCTGGGCTTTTCCTTGCGAGACTTCCTGCGCGCGGCGAAGAATGTCCGCGCAACGCGCAAGCCGGTGTGGCGAAATGGCAGACGCAACGGACTTAAAATTGAAATCTTCGCGATTTCACAGCGTTTTCAAAAATAACGATTCGGACTGCTTGCCCGAGGGGAAATTGTAATAATCCACGGCAGATCCGCACCGGCAGTGAATTGCAGCTCGAGCCTTCAGCCTTGCACAGTTCCTTGCACAGACATCAGGCGGGCGCCCCGGATTTGGGTTTGCCACGCTCCGCACTCCGTCACAAGAAGTTCTAGTCCTGTAAGTCTGGCCGTAACCGCAGAGGAGAAACTTCGGATTGCAGAGCCGTTGTGCAAGGAATTGTGCAAGGCCACCGACGGTTCTACTCCCCTTCCCTGCTCACGCGTAGCGCCAGGCTGCGCGCTTTCCCGGGTCGAGGGCTATCCTCCTTGTCATTTTTCGGCCCGGGCCCCGGAAGGACTTTTGAAATCGATTCAGTCCGTCATATTCACCGGCGCCAAATCAGCAGGTGACCAGCGGCAGGGGAAGATCGGCCGGCTCCGGCTTGTGGAACGGCGCAGGAGCACCGGCGGGCCGGTGACAAGGTGACATAAATTTGTGCATTGGCCGGTGCGCGGGAAGGCTGCCCTCCGGGAAAACAGCACGGTGGGGGACCGGGAGGAATAGATTCCTTACCGGGGGGGTGACAAAGGAGAAATTTTTGAACTTCACACAAAGCCCGTCACCCCGTCATTTTGCCCCCTCGGATCCGTGGTTTCCTCTCGTAGGTTGACAATGACGGAGTGTTTGAGACATCCCGTCATTGTCCGTCATCTCAAGCGTGACGGGGAGAGCGTGTAAAAATATCCATGGGGATGAGGGCGCAACGGAGCTGCTGTGCGCGGGCCGCGCGCCGACCCCGGGCCTGGGCGTTCGAAACGTGCGGGCGCCAGGTGCCTCGGCTGCCTCGAGCGTCGCAGAGCGTGGGAGCTGCGCCGATCTGCAACCAAGCGGCCCGGCCCGGGGCCATCAATATTCTTGGTGCGCACCGGAATCCCCGGCTCGCTGTGCGATGAAGCGATCGAGGTCCGCCGGTCGAAAACGCTTGGTCCGGTGTCCGAGATCTACGCACCGTAATTGCCCGCGTGCCACCAGTCGCCGCACCTGTCTGGTAGAGACATTCAGCCGCCGAGCGGTCGTCGTGTAGTCAAGCAAGCAGTCCGCCAGCGGGGGCGCCCTCGACTGCGGGTCTCTTTGTGAGGCTAGCTCTCTCATGGTTTCGATCGAATCGACTTTGCGGACGGTTGCGAATGCCTCGTTAGTCCCTCGCGCCGTCGGGGGAGCGTATCGCCTTTTACCCGTCGCGAAGCTCGCGTTTCTACAGCCGGCGTTGCTGCATTGACCCGGCCACGAAGGCACCGCTGAACAGCCGGCCGGGGCCGATCCCTCCGGGCGCGGATGCCTGTTCAACCGGCTATCCGGCAAGCCCGGGTTCATTCGTCCGATGAACTCGCTACGCGCCGGCCGCAACGCACGGAGCGGTCACCGTCGTTCGCAGAGCCGCGGCTTCCAGCGGCGCTAGGTATTCACACCCCCTGGCGAGCATTGAATCTAACCACGGCTTGCAGATCAGCGCGTCCGTCGTGTTCGGATGCACAATCCAGCAGTCTGCTTCCTGGCCTTCGAGGTCGTGTGCGATCAACTCCATGATGAATCGTTCAACCGTCTGGCCGTTGAGAGACGCCGCACGTTCAATACGCCACTTCGTTACCGGATCACTGCATTCAAAGCGGGCGGGCGCGGCCGCGGCGGCTGCCTCGCGCTGCGCGGAGCGTTGGAACTGGCCGGGCAGCTGCTCGAACAGATAGATTCGGAGAAAGGCCGCTAGGCTGAGGCCGAAGGCGTCTGCCACCGCTCGCACCGAGGCGGTTTCTCGGTCGTCCAAGTCGATGCGGTATCGTTTGCCGGAGTCGTTCTCGGTGGCGGGCTTCTCCAAGGTCGCTTGGAAGGTGCTGCCGTCCGTCATGATCCTTGCGCTGATCGGCTTCTTCGTTTGGGGAATCAGTTGTTCGGGCATAAAAAGAGCCTGCGCATGGAAGGCGTCAACCTTTCGCCGCACGGCACGACCCGGAACGGCTATCCACACGCAGGCTGTTTCTCTCGCGGTTTTGCGCCACCGGATTCGTGGTCCGGATTGTGAGTTGGCGACCGCTGTTGACGCAGCGGCATCGGCATTCTGGCGGCGGGCGGAGCCCTGCGCAAGCGAAAGTGGCGCGGCCTTCTAGTTGCCGCCGCGCCAGACCGTCAGCAGGTCGTCCGAGTTGCGCGTTTGCTTGTCGGAGTTCGTCACAAGTTTCTCGAGCAATTCGGTTGGGTCGGTTTTACCCTTCTCGGCTTCTGCCTTGCGCTGGCGTTCGGCGTCGCCGTAGGCAATGCGGCCGTAAGCTCCGCCGCTCAGCCCGCCGACGCGCCCCTGATCGAGCGCGCCACCGCTACCGATGATGTTGCCCCCGTTCGTGCGGATGCCGAAATCTCCTCCCGCCCCGATGATATTGCCCGCATTTGTGCGGATACCGAAGCCCCCGCCTGTGCCGATCAGGTTGCCCGAATTTGTGCGGATGCCGAAGCCGCCGGCCGTCGCTCCTTGCGCGAAGCCCGGAGCCGCACGCCAGGCGGGCGGAGCCGACGCCCGGCGCCCCCGGCACCTTGGCCCCCTCCTTTCAGCGCACCCCCAGTGGTCACGTTGTCTTTCATCCATTCTCTCACCGTAAAGATTGCGGAGCTGGTTGATGCAGTCCGCGGAGATCGGCTTTGCGGGAACGTGCTTGTTGAGCTCGCTGCGCCTGCGGCTGATCGTAGAGCGATCTCGTTGGCCTTGCCGTCACCCCAAGAGGCTGCGGAGCTGCTGCGACGTAAGGGTCGCCTTCCGGTGAGCAGGCCGGCCGCTGACCCGCATGGTGATTTCAGGCCGCTTTGTCTTCGGCTGTCAGCGCCTGCTCGCCACTCGCGTGCGAATCGTTTTCGGATCCCCGCGGAGACGTCGCGCCGCGATAAACGCCCGCGCCGGTCACGTCCTCCACTTGAAATGCGGGCGGCCGGCGGCATTGCGGGCTGCTTTTCCTGCGTCGCCGAATAGATTTTCCGCCGGCGCGCTGAACGTTCGCACCGCCCTTGTCTCTTGAGCGTCTGCGCGGCGTTCGAATTGATGTCTGCTGGCGGCTTACTCGATGACTCTCGGCCAGCGTGATCCCGGCTTTCAAGCCCGCTGCGGCTGCTTTGCGCGGTGACTCTGGGCAATCAGCAGTGCGTTGCCTGAGCAATACGCTTCAGCAGCGGGATTCTCCGTAATAGCTCGCCGCCGCGCGCAATCAGTCCGATGCGGCCGAATCTGACCGACCCCGATTTCCGATGACGGAATTGCATTGGCCGCCATGCAATCGCCGCGCCGGCTTGCTGTCCACTCACTTCGAGCAGCGCGCCCGCCAACTGTTGACTCGCTCCGAACGATTCGCAGCGGCCGAACGATTCGACCAGACTGCCCCACGATTGCGGGCAGAGCTTGCACAGAAGCGGTGAGGACCGCGGCGGCATACTTCATGCCGGCGATGAGCACGTTTCCCGGTCTTGGAGCACACTGAGAATGCAGCGCATCGACCACAGATGCCGAAGAAGCAGCCTTCGGATTTTTGAAGACCCCAGCGACAAACTTCTGCGCCGCGGATCAGCCCGTCGCCGAACTTTTGCCCTTGCCCGGCAAAGTCCATTTTATCGAATGCTTGTCGGTCAGCGGCAGAAGCGATTCTTGTAAGGCGCTCGCCGACGCCGACGAAAAAGCCCTGGAGCTTCAGCCCGGCCCGGCCCAGCCGGTCGCTGATGGCGTCGAAGATCCCCGCGTTTTCGTCCAGGAGCTTGGCTTGCCTGCCCAGCGCGTTGCCGGCCGTGTTCAGCGCACCCGAGTCTCCGAAAAGACTCAGCAGCCGGCCCGCCGTTTTGCCGAAAATCTGCATCGCGGTCGAGCTGCGCTCCGTCGGATCGGCAATGGCGATTGATCGCCTCGCCTACGGCCCGGAATTGTTCGTCTGGCGACATGTCTTGAAGCGCGCCGAGCCGCAGGCCCAGCTTGCCGAGCAGTGCCGCTGGCGAGCTGGCTGCCATCGGCGGCGGCTTCGATGAACTTCTGGGCATCTTGTTGATCGTGCCGCCCGACTGGCATCGGCTCCCACGCCGGTATCGGCAAACGCCTGGCGCAAGACCAGGAGCTTGCCGGCGGAGATGCCCGTCTGTGACGCCAGATCGCTCAGCGCGCCCCCGAGGTCGTAGGCATGTTTGACTCCCGCGATAAGGCCCGCGCCGGAGGCCAGCGTGCCGGCGACGAGCGCAGCGAGTCCAGCCTTGGCAGCGGCAACACCCGCACCGGCCAGGGCGTTCCCGAACGAGCGCGCCTGGGCATGGGCAGTTGCGCAGCCCGCGGGTAAAGGCGGAGGTGTCGAGATTGAGACGAGCGCGGAGTTCAGCTTTTGCGGCCATACGAGAAAGGAAGTGAGGTCAAAACAAGGAGAGTCCCAGCGTTGCGCTACGCCCGCGGATGGATAACCCAGTTCCGGCTGGCGGCCGTGCGGTGTTTCTGAATGCGATCGGGGAACTTGCTCGCCAGCCGCGCAAGGTATTGGCCGCACGCTGTCGGGTAAGCTGCGAGCAGCCGGGTGGCGGACGCGCGGACCGGCGAAGACTCAGCGCAAAGCGTTTGCTTCAGATCTTCGGCGTCACCCTCCCAAGGGACCGGTTTCTCGACCGGGATCCATTTCTCCCCGTTTTCGTCTTCCACGATCTTGCGGCCGAAGAGCGCCTTTTCGATGAGCAAGAGCAGATGATGCTCCGGCTCGCTCTCGAACAGGCTTTCCGCCACGTCCTCCGGGATGAATGATTGCACGCCATAGCGCCGCCCTTTCATCTGCGGCGGGACCGGCATTGAAAGAAGGTAGTGCGCGAATGCCGGCATCTCCGCGTCGATCGCGTCGCGGAAAGCCACCCGAGGGTCGGGCGTCCTGGCAAAGCGTTGCCAGAACTCGGGAGCCTGCTGTGCCTTGAGCATGATGATCTTCTCCGCCAGGTCATCGGTCAGCGGAGGCAGGCAGCGCAGCTTTTCCGGGTTGTCGTTGAGCGAAATCGACAACCGCCAGAAAGGCGAAACCGTTACCGCGTCGCGGTTTTTCTTGTGCAACCGGGCGGTGTCATTGGCCACAATTTCCTTGATGCGCTCGCCGAAGAATGTCCGTTCTTCGTGGCGCGACGACGACGGCACCTCTTCGATCAACAGATGCTCGGCCCCCACCAGCTCCGCGTTGAAGTCCGTGCGCCCGAAAAAAAACGACTTTGGGTCAGCCGATCGGCCGGCGAGAATCGGCGTAATGATTTGATGCTGTAGCCGGCTCTTCCCGGTGTCTGGCGGGCCGATGATGATGAGCGCCTGCCCTGGGCGGCGTTGCCCGGCGTAGAGGGCTTCAAGCCCCATTTTGAGCCAGCAGCAGAAACGGATCGTGCCCTCACTCCCAAGGAGCGCGGCGAGAAACGCTTCGATCGTCGAAAAATCACCCTCCTTGGGCTCGATCAACCGCGGAGATTCTCGCACGATGACGCGACCGCCCGGCAGCTCATACACGCCCGCTGTCATGCCGCCGATGCTCACTGCAAAATCCACCGGGCGTGATTCCGTGGCAGCGTCCAGGATGCCGTCGATCGCTGAAATCGACTCGCCTTTTTCCGAGTCGGGTTTGCTGCGATAACCGCGCCGCTTCAGCTTGCGCCGAATTTCCGCAGGGCCCAGCTCGATAAAGCGCGCCCGACCGTTTTCCTCCTGGCGCAGGAAATCAGGACGACGAACCATTGAGCCAGAACAGCCCCAACTCATTGAGCGCAGCCGAAGGATCGAACGGAACGCCCGGCGGTGTGCCTCCATTGCGCCCGTCGTCAACCGGGGGAACAATTCCCTTGGACACGGCAAATTCAATGAACTTGCGCGCCTCCTCCATGCCGTCGGCTGGCGCTTTTCGGGAGCTTTTGGACCTCGGGCGCAAGTCGGGCTTGGTCGATTTAGACGGCGGATTTTTGCTCATGATGGATAGAAGCCGCAGACCAGGCCGCCGAGTTCAAAACCGATAAATTTTTCCTCGCCCGCACAAACCGTCGTGAAGCCCAGCGATCGGTCATCGTTCCGGAACCGAGCGATCACTTTTTTCAGCCACTTCGCCAGGTGGCGGCGGTCACGCCGGCGCAGGCCGGCTGGATGTTCCAGCCGCGCGTAAATCTCCCGATCCTGGAAGGTCATCTTCAGGACCGCCCGGCCCGATGGACCGAACTCCAGGATGTGCGTTTCTTCTGTGGCTGCCCCGGTCATCATTCCAGGCCCTCGGCTAGCTTGCGGAGGTATTCGCGAGCGGTGTCCCACAGCGGCAGGAGTCGCCGCGCCAGGAGCCTCCTGGCCGTCCTGACAGCCGCGTTATTAGGCGAGAGTCCCGGAGGCAACGCCACGTCTGTGCGGAGGTCGGCCGCTGCGGCGACGTGCCGCCGGGCGTTGTTGTCGAAGCCGATGCCGATCAGGCGCGACGCATCGACCACCGCCGCGGCGCCGTTGCTCGGTTTTCCGGCCCGGAGAATATGGGAAAGCGCCGCCGCGATTTGCACGCCAGCGAGTAGTTCCGGGGCCCCGGCTGCCTGCAATGTTCGCGCTCCGGCAAGCGCGGTGCGCGATACGAACCCGAACAAATCAGGGTCGCCGCTCATTTCTCGTCAACCGGCGCGCGTTGCTTTGAAGGGTTCGTTACGGTCCCCGCAAACTCGCCTGCGGCCGCGCGGGAGTTGAACTCCGCGATCGCAGCCCTCGGGACGTAGTGGCGGCCAGAGATCACCACGGTGCGAAGCCAGCCGTTCTGGCGATAGCGCCAACACGTCGGAGCCGACAAACCGCTTTGCTGCATAAAAAGATCGAGCGCGAGGGGCGGGATTGCATCGAGCGGCAAGTCGCGGCAGCGGTCCCCCTGGATTTTGATTTCTTGCATATCCTTAATGCGTCGTGTCAAAAGAATTATGTCACATGTCACATCCGAGCCCGAATGATGTTCTCTCAACCAAGCAGCTCGCGGCGATGGTCAACCTTTCGCCTAGGCACTTGATTCGACTTGCTAGCCGGTTCGATGTCCCAGCCGCCATTTGTAAAAAGCCGGGGAGTTATCACCGCCGCGCCGGCTTCGAATACACGCCGCGATTGCGCGAGTGGATTGCGGAGCGGTTGAACTCCCCGAAGGGTCGGAATGTTCCCCGAAGTTCATCTGACCGGACGCGTGCGGGAGTCGCCACGGTGCAGGGAATTCGGGCACAGTGGGATTCTCTGCTCCGGCAGGTCGGGGACTCGTGGCAGAACTGGGGCGCCGCGGATCGCGCTGCGTTCCTCCGCGAAATCGAGCCGATCGCGGAGTTTTACGCGGCGTTGAGCGCCCGGCGCACTTCCCCAGGTTTCTCCCCGAAAACGGGGCCGAAGCGACAAAATGACGGGCTCAATGACGGATCCGACCAGGGGCCCGTCACGGGTCAATCTCAGACGAAAAACCGGGCGAAAACCCGGCCGAAATGACGGAGTGACGGGCTTTGCGCGAAATCAGGAGGTTTTACTTCTATGAAGCCAGCTCCCGCGCGGCGGGAACAGCGGCCAACGGCGCAATTCCAATCGTGAGCTTTGCCGCCATGTTGCGGCGGTGCTCATCGAGCAGATGCCCGTAAACCTTGCCGATCAGGATCCCGCCGTCCTTGTGACCCAGCCAGGCGGCAATCGTCATGAAGTCAATGCCCGCCATGACGCAGAACGAGCAAAACAAATGGCGCAGATCGTGAAACCCGGCGGCCGGCAGCTGCGCCTCGGCACGAGCGAGCTTGAACGACTCGCGCAACGTCTTTGCGGGAATGTCCTTCGGTCCCCGCTGCGGCGAAGGGAACAGCCAGGCTGAGTCGGGAGCGCGCCGAGCGTGCATTTCCCGCAATTGCGCGGCGAGCTGCGGGTTGAAGTCCACCGACCGCGAGCCGCGGTTCTTCGACGTGCCGCCGGTGCCGATGTTCAGCGCGCCGGCCACGAACTCGCCCGATGCTCCGATGTAAACGCGCTGGCCGGCAAAATCGACATGTGACCAGCGCACGTGCAACGCCTCCTGCTCCCTTGCCCCGCTGTAGGCCAGGAACCGCAGATAGTCGCGCAACTGCTCCCCGTTCTTCGTGAGCGGAGCCCCGTCTGCCTTTCTGGCGCCACACGCGGTCAGCAAGCGGTCGAACTCTGCCGGCGAAAGCAGTTGCCGGCGCGGTGCCGGCGGCGCGGAGAGCTTGGGGAAGCGTGGCAGCTCGCGCAAGTGCCCGGCGTCGATCCCCGCCTTGAGCACGTTGCGCAGCGCGATAAAATCGAGCTGCACGGTGCGCGGGGAAGCCGGTTTGTATTTCTTGCCGCCGAGCTGACATCCACGCAGCCGCTTTTCCGAAAATGTTTTGATGAGCGGTGTAGAGACCCGATCGAGCCGCACGCCAGCCAGGTGCGCGCGCCAGCGGGACAGCGCGTCGGTTTCCTTTTCGTGGGTCCGTTTGCGCTTCTCTCGGGTGGACGCCAGCTCGAGATATTCCGCGGCGAACTGATCGAATGCGGGCTTCCGGCCAGCCGACGGCAGCGCGTTCCCCCGGCGCTCCGCTCGCAACGCATCGAGGGCGTCTTTTGCTGCGGTGAGTCCACGGACCGGCACTCCGCCGTCGTCCAGGAGCGGGAATCGGCGCGTGACTTTGCGACCGTCGCCGCGGTCCGCCCAGAGCACGGCATAGAACCGCCCGTTGCGCGTGCAGAGCCCCGGAATTCGCCGATTGCGCGAATCCCGCGCGGCCATAAACTTCGCCTCGTGTGCCTCTGTGCAAGACTCAGCAACCCGGGTTCCTGCGGCGGGATTCGTTTCGATGCGTTTCACTCCTTTTCTCTTGCACAATCCCTTGCACAAACGCGAGAAAATTCGGAGTTCTCTCTGTAACTTCCTCTGTATCAGCAAATGCCGGTGTGGCGAAATGGCAGACGCAACGGACTTAAAATCCGTTTTCGCGAAAGCGGAGTGCGGGTTCGAGTCCCGCCACCGGCAGACAAGTAGAATTCCTGAAAACCACCGAGGGTGTATTGACGTTCGGCATGGAAAACCGGCTCCGGGCATGATGGAGCGAGCAGGGGACCGCACCGCACCGACGGAAGCCTGCCCATGTTCGGACCGTTGCTGCGCATTCTCGCTTGGGAATCGGGTTGCTGCTCCGATTCAATATCTTCGTTCGGTAGAAGCAAGATCATAAAGGTTCTCGGGGCCTCAGGGCAGGCCGGGCTTCTTCCTCCGAGGGCTCTAGCCCGACATCGAAAGTGGCTGGCGCTGGCGCTGGCGGTTTCAACCACCCTCCCGAGCAAAGCTCGCGTCAGCATGGCCGGTGACGCAGGCTCCGGCCGCCGCTTATTCCCGGAAACGTGCGAACGGGCGAAACATTTTAAGAATTCCCTGCCTCCAGCCGAGCTGGCCGCAACGATAACACCATCGGCTGCGCAACTTCCCCGCGTGCGCTGGCCCTGCTCTCTTCGTGTTGGGAACAGACGTTGTGGATGCTCCCGCTTCCGCTTCCTTTCCGACCCCGTCGAATGTTTGCGGCTCCCGGCCTCGACCCATGAATATCACTCCCCCTCTTTGGAGCCGCGCCCTGCGGCTTGCCTTCACCAAAACCGTCCTACCCCTCACGGCGCTCGTCGCCTTCAGCACCGGAGCGGTCCATGCCCAAAGTGGCGCGCACCAGCACCGGCGCGACAAAATGGGTCGCCAGCTGGACGACCTCCATGCAAGGCCCGGCCACGCTCGCTGGCGGCACCGCGACGACGGTCCCTCTCTACAGCGCCTACAATCCGCAGCGCAACCTGATCTTCCCCTTCCCGAATCTGGACACCGACGGGGCCAATAACCAAACCATCCGCGCCATCGTGAAGCCCGACGTCTGGGGCAAGACCATGCGCTTCAAGTTCTCGAATGCTTTTGGCACGAAGCCGGTGACGCTTGGGCCGGTGCGCGTTGGTCTGCAAAAGTATTCAGGCATCGTCCTTGAGGGCACGAACACCCCGGTCACCTTCAACGGGGGCAGCAGCAGCGTGACGATTCCTGTCGGGCAGGAGATTTTTAGTGATGCGGTGACTCTGCCTTGGGTCGTCAATTCCAGTGACCAACTGGTCAACGGACGCAACTTGGCCGTCAGCTACGCGGTTCAAGGCACGAGCGGCCCCATGACCCATCACGCCGTTTCCTTTGTCACTAATTACATCAGTGCGCCGGGCAGTGGCGATCGCACCAACGAAACGCTCGATTTCTCTTATCCCTACACGGCGACCTCTTGGTATTTCCTGAACGAGGTTGACGTGATGGCTCCGGCCGATACCCAGGTCGTCTGTGCGCTCGGCGACTCCATTACCGACGGCGTTTTTACGACCGTCAATGGAAACGATCGCTGGACCAATTTCCTGTCACGCCGGCTGCACGAGGTTTACGGAGAACGGGTCAGCGTGGTCAATGAGGCGATCAGCGGCAACACGGTCAACAACCCGCCGGCAGCGGGTCCGGCGGCGGTCGATCGGCTCGACCGGGACGTGCTGGGGCTAAGCGGTCTTTCGAGCGTTATCTGGCTGGAAGGCATCAACGATTTGGGCAGCCGCCAGCAGCCGGCCAGCACCGTGACCTCCGGCTACGGGAACGTGGTGCCCCGGCTCCACGCCAAAGGGGTGCGGGTGATCGGCGCGACCCTTCTTTCCAGCTTCAAGCCCGACCAAAATTTCACCTCGACAACTTCGCCGCTCAACGCCTTGGGCTTCGGCCCGGCTTACGGCGGCCCGGAAACCTTTGCGAAAGTGCAGACGGTGAACGCTTTCACCCGCACCTCGGGCCTCTTCGACGGAGTCACGGATTTTTACGCGGCCACATTGGATTCGGCGACCAGTGGGTTCAGATCGGAATATGCGATTAGCAGCACCGACTACGCGGCGGCCGATTTCTTGCATCCGAACCGGGCGGGTCAACTGGCGATGGCCAATGCGGTAAACCTGTCCTTGGTCGCTCCTCGCCCCGCGTTCTTCTCGGGTGAAGTGCCGCTGGGAGCCGGCGGCGTCAACACGGCGGGAGTTTCCTACCTCCAGTTCGCCAATGGCAACGTGTTTGGCTACTACTCCTACGCCCTCTTCCCGTATGTCTACCACTACGACTTCGGCTTTGTCTTTTTCCAGGACGCTGGCAACGGCAACGCCTTCCTGTATGACTTTGCCAGCGGGGGCTGGTTCTACACGGGAGCCGGGCTGTGGCCGTATCTGTATGACTTCAACTTAGGAGCCTGGCTGCGCTACCAGGCCGATCCGAACCGGCCCGGGCGCTACACGAGCAACCCGCGCCGGTTCTTTAGCTTCGCCACCAACAGCGTCATCACGAAGTGACGTGCCCAGTGGGGGCGGAGGCGACCTGTTGATACAAGTCGCGCCCGCCCTCGCGACCCTCCCGCTCTTTTCTACCCTCTCTCTCCTGTTAATCCTCCCGCCATGAAGACCCTTTTTCGCCTTACCGCCCGCCGCCTAACGGCCGCTGTCGCCGCTGCTGCCCTGCTGTGCACGTTTTCCTCCAGCGCACTCTGGGCGCAGCAGGACCCGGCCACGAAGGTCATCGTGCCCGGCCCCGGTGAAAAATGGGCGGCCACTTGGGCCACCGCTCCGGTCAGCGCCTTTTCCGGCACGAACTCGATCCTGCCCGCCATGCCCAACGCCTCGACTGAAGGGGCCAACGAGCAAACGCTGCGCATGATCGTCCGGCCCGATCTGTGGGGCAAAAGCATGCGGTTCCGCTTTTCCAATACGTTTGGCACCCAGCCGGTGACCTTTGGCCGGGTCACCGTGGGCCTGCAAACCCACGGAGCCAACATCCAGCCGGGAACGGTGACCCTCCTTTCGTTCAACGGCGGCTCGGCCAGCGTCACCATTCCCGTCGGTCAGGAACTCTACAGTGATCCGGTCACGCTGAACTTTGTGTCCGGTCCCGACGACCCGTCAGTCCAGGGGCGCAGGCTGGCCGTGAGCATGTATGTCCAGGGCACCAGCGGGCGCATCACCTACCACCAGCTCTCCGCCAGCAGCAATTACCTGTCGGGTTCCGGCACCGGCGATCGCAGCCAGGAGGAAAACGATGCCTCTTTCCCTTACACGACCGGCGGTCCTTACGGGCCGTGGTTCTTCATTGATGCCGTCGACGTCGTCGCACCCGCCAGCACATCGGTGATTTGTGCGCTGGGGGATTCCATCACCGACCGCGCCTTTGCGACTTTCAACGAGGACGACAGTTGGTCGGACCTCCTCTCCCGCCGGCTCCACGCCGTCTACGGTAACAAGGTCAGCGTGGTCAACGAAGCCATCAGCGGCAACCGGGTGGGAGCGCCCAACCCGCCTCCGAGCGTCAACAACCAAGTGGCGACGCTGCGCCTTGACCGCGACGTGCTGGGCTTGTCTGGACTCACGCACGTTGTCTGGCTGGAAGGCATCAACGACTTGGCCGCCGGCACCCAGGCGACGACTGTCATCACCGGCTACCAGGATGTGGTCGATCGTCTTCATGCCCGGGGAATCAAAGTCGTTGGCGCGACCTTGATCTCCAGTCTCGGGCCACAGCCATACGCCTTCCCGAATCACAACACCCCGGCCGTCGATGCGCAGCGGCAAATCCTCAACGACTACATCCGCACTTCGGGGCTGTTCGACAGCGTGGCTGACATGGACGCGGCCACCCTTGATCCTGCCACCGGCTACCTGAAGCTCGAATACGCGGCGCACAGCTTTCTTAACCCCGCGCCTGACTACCTGCATCCCGGACGGGCGGGCTACCAGGCGATGGCCTTAACGATTGACCTCAATGTGTTGGCACCGGCCGATGCCCGGTGAAGCGGAAGGGTTTTTGTGCGGGCGACGACCGGGGTCCCGAAAGAGGGTCGCAGATCGATACAATCGGCGGTTAAACGGTGCGGGTCAGGAAACCTGCTCATCGTTGCACGCGCTGGGTTGAGGCCAAAAAACCCCGGTTGGCCCCGGTGCCATACCCGGCGGGGGTCGCCCATAATTGTCATCCCGTGGCTGACCCCAATCTAATTCTCCACGCCTGATTGGCGGTTGGTCCGGGCTGATGGGCGCGCTCACGTCGTAAACCCGAGGAGGCTACAGGCGTCGGTGGGGTAGTCAGTCAGATTCTGTCCGCATCGCGGCACCAGATTGGCTGGCGGCGAGCGGTCCGGCCGTTTCGTGGAGCATTCGCGCCGTCGGCTCCGCTCAAGACCCTCGCGAAAGTCGGCACGGCCAATGCTTAGGAAAGTGGCCGTGAAGTCGCTGCTTCCTCTCCTCGCCGCTCTCTGCATGCTCTCGATGCCTTGCCTTGGCCAAGAAACGCGTCCGCTGAACTGTTCGCAGATCGCCTTGCTTTTGCGTGGCGGTTTCGCGGCCGGTGAAATCGTGGCGGAGATTCAAGCGCGCGGCTACCAGAGCGTTTCCTTGCGCGAAGACATGCGAGAGCTGCTCGCCTTCCGGGAAGGTGCCACCGTCGCCGCTACGATCCCGCGCCACTTGTCACCGAGCGTGAAAAACCAATTCGACGAACTAAACCGGCAGCTCGCGTGGATCGAAGCCGAAGAGTTGCGGCGGGCAGCGAGCGCATCCTCCTCGAAGCGGTAGGGCACATACGCACGCACTCGCAGAGGGGCCGGCCGGCGTTGCCGGACCATAGCCTAAAAACAATGCCGTAATCCCCCCAGCTTTGGGGGAGCTGTCGAGCATCGATGCTCCCCGTGCCCACGAACACCAACTTGAGTGGTCCGTCCCCCTCGGGGAGTGAACTCTACTGGGAGCGAAGGCCCGATCGTGGTCATTCTTCCCCGCTTTTGCGTGCCATGTAAACGGTGCTGGCGGACTGGTTGCCGTCTTCTCCCCCGGGCAGCGGCAGCAACGGGTTGTCAAAACGCACCACGTGCGCCTCAACCGAGGCGAAAACTTCACCCAGCGCCGCTAGAAACTCCCCGTCGGGCAATTCGTCCGACCAGAGAGCGAACACTCCGCCGGGATGAAGCTGCTCGGCGAGCCGGGTCAAGCCCTCGGGCCGGTAAAAGGCCCCGTGACGCTTGTGCAGCAAATTGCGTGGTGAATGATCGATGTCGAGCAGGACCGCATGGAAGCGGCGCGCGGGCTGGTCGGGATCGAAACCCTGGGTCGGATCGGCTGCCAAGGCGAAAAAATCCCCGTGCACAAAGCGGCAGCGCGGGTCAGCACAAAGCTGCGGGCCAAGGGGCACTAGACCGCGCTGGTGCCAGTCGATGACGGCATCGAGCGCCTCGACGACGAGCAGGGAGCGCACGACGGCAGCAGCGTGCTTGAGGGCAGCCACTGCCGTGTAGCCCAAGCCCAAGCCGCCGACGACTACGTCCAACGACTCTGGTGACCCGCTGACGGCGGCCAGCCCGAGATCGGCGAGTGCGACCTCGACCTCGTGAAAGAGGCTCGACATGAGAAACGAGTCTCCGAGCTTGACCTCGAAGACCTCCAGCCCGCCGAGGCCGAGGATACGCCGGCGGCGCAAGGTGAGCTCACCCAAGGACGTCTGGCAGAAAGCAAGTTCGGCAAAGTTGGCGCTCATGGCAGAATGGTGGCGTCGTCCTCGACGCTGCGTTCCAGCCAGAACAGGAACGCCGGCAGCTTCGCGCCCGTGAACGGGTCGTGAGTAAGTCGCCGGTAGCCGCTGGCCCGCTTCTCCGCAAAGAGACGCACGATCTTGTCAAAGAGTCGAGATCGCTTCGTGTCCAGAAAGTGGAAATGCCAGCAGAGATAATCGGGCCGGCGACGACGTGCCCAGCCCAAAACCCCGTTGGCCACGGTGCCCAGAACCCGGAAAGGGTCGCCGGTGCCTGTCAGGCCGTAGCTGTTGTCCACGAGGACCAGGACTCCGCTGTCGTCGTCACCACTGTCTCCGCCGCCTCTGGCGCGCCGTCGGTAGCTTTCCAGTCGCAGGATGACCTCATAGATCGCGCAGGCGGCCAGCGCGTCGAGCTGCCGGTCGCTGTAGCCGTGCAGGTAAACCATCGGCAGGAAACTGTAGCGCGTAGCGTTTGTTCGCCACGTGGAAGCCGTAGTGCTCGGGCTCGCGATAGTGGCAGCAGGTGGTGGAGGCGATGGAGGGCGGCATACTCTTGCCATATCCAAAATGTTCTCAAAACGTAAACACCCCCCCGAGACGTTCTCAGCTGTCCGGGTTGGCAGCCGGCGGGTTGGTTGGCTGACCGGCTCAAGCCGGTTGGGTGGTTGCGCCCCGTCGGACAAGAGCAATTCCTCCTTGGACGGATAGCTGGCGATCGTGTCCTGAAAACGTCCCCCGTCCAGTCGTCCGGATCAGGTGACGCGGAACTCACGACGTCATCGTTCGTCAAACCTTCGGACAAGCATTCGGCTGGAATGGGTCGAATCGGATCAGCCCAAACGGGGTGCTGGGCCGAACGACGATCATTCCACGGCCTGAGTCGTCTTGACCGCCGAAAGCTGCTGCGCGCTCTGGCTCCGCTCGCCCGGTTTTTCGACGCCCGCGCAATCGTGGAGAAAGTTCGCCGCAGAGCCGTGTGGGTGGTCCCACTTCCACTCCCAAAGTTGAACGGCTGAGACAACGGTGGACGCAGCTTTCAACCAATCCTCGCTCCGCTGGCAGAGTGTCCCAAGAATTCTTCCACCCGGTCAATTAAGGTGTCCGGGAGAGGAATCTGGACGGGCAGGTTGCCGGACGACCCGACACCCATGTTGGAAGAGTTCCGTTCGCGCCGGGGGCGAGCAACTGGAGACGCGGGATCGAGACGAAGCCCAGTAGCCAACAATGGCCGCGTCGCAGCTCCGGTTGTCCTGCAAGCGTCTCAAAGCCCCCCAATAAACGCTTGCATCGGCCGGTCGAACCGCTCGGGTCCACTATCCGAGACGTCATGACCCCGAGCTAGGCGGGCAGTCACCGAGGGGTATACCTCTGCCGTCGATAGGGTAGGTCGGGGTGCGATGGGCACTACTCCCCCTTCCCCCCGACACCGGTGTCGCGCCACCTGCTCTCCCTCAGCCAGCGCAAATAACCAAAATATCTGCGAAGCCGCCGGAACCATTTCTCATTTTTTTGAAGGTGAACGAGAAACCATCGAAAGCGCCCACATACCCTTCCCACCCCTCCTTGACCACGAACGGCGGCCGTCATCCGCTGCTTACGCCTGCTGAGGCCGCCACGCTTCTTCGGGTCACGCGTGAAACGATCTGGGATTGGTGCCAGACCAAACGACTGCGGCATCGTAAAATCGGTCGAATGATCCGCATCGATCCCGACGACCTCGACGAATTCGAGCGCCAACGCACGGTCGACCCCCGCTTCTAATTCCACGAGTTTTTCCAAGAGCCGTTCCCTCTTGTCGATGATCGCCCGAAGGAAGCTGGTGGATCAAGAAAGGGGAGCCGTCGTTGACCGTTGGACCGATTTGCACAGGCATACGCAGTTCATCGCGCACGACTCGAATGGACCCGTTTTGATTTTTGGTTGTCATGACCGCCCCGCCCTCGGTGCTCGGGCGCTGGCGGGTCAAGGTAGTAAACAGGAGGCAACCGGGTTTCGGTTAGAGCGATGCTTGCGTGCCAATTTCGACGCGTCGATCTGGAAGCGAAGGTTCCGACCAACAAAACGGTTTCGACCGGCCAGAGCAGCGGCTTGCCGTGGCATTGCGCTGGCACCGGCGGGGCGACGGGAAAGGCATTCCCGATTCTTTCCGGGAACCAATCGACGGGAGCGCGCGTCGGAAGGCTCCGAAGTTGGCAAGAGCCATCACAGGCAGCCACCGAATCTTCCGATCGGAAGCCGCCAGAAGTTGTCGCCAGTTTTCGCCAGATTTT
Source organism: uncultured Verrucomicrobiae bacterium (assembly GCA_963762725.1). Lineage (GTDB taxonomy): Bacteria > Verrucomicrobiota > Verrucomicrobiia > Chthoniobacterales > SZAS-18 > JAFAXH01. Next base: position 141,001 of record CAVXLY010000003.1, read on the forward strand.
CGCACCATTCGGCCGGGTTCAACTCCACTGGACTCCACTTGCCTTAGAGGGAAACACGTTCTCGCAGAGGCATTTATGCGGACTTAAAATCCGTTTTCGCGAAAGCGGAGTGCGGGTTCGAGTCCCGCCACCGGCAGGGTCGTGTGAATCCTCGGGAATAGTCCTTCGATTCCCGGCTCCCAGAATCCAAGGGACGTGCCTGGTTAGCACGCTCGGCAATCTGCATTTCCCGCCCGACTTGGGCTAAGTATTCCATGAGCACCGATTTTCCGGCTACCACCCGTCAGCCGACCGTTTTCAACACGCTCTTCCTCGGTTCGCTCGCCGGCCTGCTCGCCGGGCTGGCGATGTTGGTGACGATGGCACTCCTGCGGCTGGCGTTCGGCTGGCCGACGCCGACGGAGCTGATCTTCGACCGGCTTTTTCCGAAGCTGACGGTCGAGTTCTTCATCGATTCGCTGGTGCGGGCCGGCGGTTACACGCCGCTCAAACTGCAGGGCGTTTACGGCGCGCTCGCGGGCCAACTGGCCGTCGCGGCGGTCGGCGGGATCGTTTATGCTTTTTACCTCCGGCGCAGTCAGGCGGCCGGACGGGAGGCGCCGGGAGGCTCGCTGCTCGACCGGCGGGGCTGGAGACTGGTCGTGCCCGGCGTGCTGGCGGCGACGGGGTTGTTCACCTTTTTGCTTTGGCCGACGTTGCTGACGAATTATCACGGCCTGCCGCCAACATCGGCGCGCGTGGTTGCCGTGGCGATGCTGCTGATTTCGTTTGGCGTCTGCGGCGTGGGCATCATGGCGTTCCACGGACTGCTCTCCGCGTCGCGACCAGCTGCCGATGGCAGTTATGATCGGACCGGCCGCCGGCGGTTCCTCGCGCTCGGCCTAGGCGCGGGGCTCGCGGTCGTTTTGGGCGGGTTGCTGCGACGGCTGTTCAACATCGGCACCTTTTCCTACGACGGCCGGCAATACGGCGGGCCGGAGGTGCAAAAGATCACGCCCATCGTGCCCGAGGATAAATTTTATCAGGTTTCGAAAAACCTGGTGGATCCCCAGGTCAAACGCGACGCCTGGCGGCTGGACATCGTCGGCGCGGTGGAGCAACCCCGCGTCTGGACGTTTGCCGATCTGGCGACGCTCCCGAGCGTCACGCAGGAAACGACCCTGCTCTGCATCTCCTACGGGATCGGCAGCGGGCTGTGCTCCAACGCGCTTTGGAAAGGCGTGGCGCTGCCCGCCCTGCTGGCGCAGGTGAAACCGAAACCGGGCGTCACGACCGTGCTGTTTCACGCCGCCGACGGCTACTACGAGATGTTTGATTTCGCGAAGGCGCTCGAGCCGACGACGCTGGTCGCCTACGAGATGAACGGCCTGCCGCTGCCCGATGGCCACGGGTTCCCGTTGCGGATGATCGTGCCGGGTCTCTACGGGGAAAAGAATCCGAAATGGCTGACCCGCATCGAGCTGCTGACCGCAGACGACGCCCGCCTGCGCCGGCCCCAGGGGCACGGTTTTTATCAGGAGCAGGGCTGGGGGCAGTTCGGTGACCGCATCCCGATCCATTCGCGTTTCGACGCGCCGCTGGTGCACGGCGACCGGTTTGCGCAGCCGTTTCGCGTCGGCGCGCCGGCCGAGTTGCGCGGCATGGCGTTGAGCGGCGACCGGGGGATTTCGAAGGTCGAGGTTTCGTTCGACGACGGGCGCAACTGGACCGACGCGCCGATCACGCAGCCCGGCACCCGACTTTCCTGGAGCCTGTGGCAGCTCGCCTGGACGCCGGCGGCGACGCAGACCGGCGAGACGTTTCTGCTCGTGCGCGCTACCGATGGCGATGGCAACGCGCAGATCACCGAGCAACGCGGCTCGGTGCCAAACGGCGCCACCGGCCTGCACCGCGTGCGCGCCGAGGTGCTCCCGGCGGCGTGAGCAAGGCGCGACGGCCGGCGGCGGACCCGGCAGTCGGCGGAAATGTCAGATCACCTGATCGAGCAGCGGCTGGCCGTTTTCAAACGCCTTCAGGTTGTCCAAAAAATGGAGCACGAGGCGGTCTTTCTCGTTCGCGTGTCCACCGGCGGTGTGCGGGCAGATGAAGCAATTCCGGGCGGTCCAGAGCGGATGTTCCGGCGGCAACGGCTCGGGATCGGTGACATCGAGATACGCGGCGTCGAGCCGATTTTCCTGAAGGGCGGCGAGCAGCGCCTCCTGGTCCACCGTGGGGCCGCGGCCGATGTTGTAAAACCGGGCGCCGGGCTTGCAGCGCGCAAACCGCGCGGCGTTAAAATAGCCGAGCGTGGAATCGTTTTCCGGCAGGATATCGACGACGTGATCGGCTTCGCCGAGGATGTCGTCAGCCGCGGCGTCGGTGACCATTTCGATCCCTTCATCTCCGCGGATGGAACGGCGCACGCCGATCAGGCGCAGGTGCAGCGGACGCAGGATCTCGACCAGCCGGCGCGCGATGGTGCCGAAGCCATAGATGAGCACAACCTGGCCGTTGAGCAGACGGGAAGCCGCGCGGATTTCGTTGTAGAGCCAGGCGTGGGCGCCGGACTGATTGGCGCAGGAGTGCGGCAGCTGCCGGGCGAGCGCGAGGATCATCGCGGCGAGGTGTTGCGCGCACGGTTCGTCGAAGACGTGCGAGCTGTTGGTCAGCGGCGTGCCGCGACCCCGCAGCGACGCGCGCAAGTCGTCGCGATCGTAGCGGGTGTAGCCGGCCGTGGTGAGATGCACCCAGCGGATGTTGGCGTTTTCCATCAACGCCTTCGGGTCCGGCTGGCCGAATACGATGTCCGCTTCCGCGATGGCGGCGTCCGCGCCGGCAACATGAAGAATGGAGGGCGCCAGTGATTCGGCCCAGACGAGCTGGTGATGCGCGGTGCCGTCGCGCAGGAGCTTTTTGGCGGATTCAGGAAAGACGGCGTTGCACCAGATACGCAAGGCGGAAGACGAGTTGGACATAGGCAACGGGATATAAGCGGTTGCCTGCGCGCCCGTCACGCGGAATTGCCAAAACCCGGCGCTGCCCTACGGACAATCGCCGCTGCCGGCAACGATCGGCTGCCCGGCGCGCTCCCGCGGTTTCCACCCGAAAAACGCGCACGCCGCCGCGCCGAGCAGCACCGCCACGGTGATGCCGACGACCCCGGCCCAGTGCCCATGCCGCCAGGCCGGTGCTGGGGCCAGCGCGCCCAGTCCGCCGCCGGCGTAGTAGGCCATGAGATACAGGCCCGCCGCCGCGCCTCGCCCCTGGCGGGCGATCTGGCCAACAAAGCCCTGCGACGCGGCCTGCGAGATAAACGCGCCGACCGCCGTCACCGCGAGGCCGGTGATGATGAAAATTAAATTTGGCCCGGGCGCCAGCGTCAGCAGCATGCCGAAGATCGACAGCGTCAGCGAGGCGAGCACGGTGGCGCGGTGCCCGTAGCGATCGATGAAGCGGCCGGAAACCGGCGTCGCGATCACGCCGGCCAGGTAGACGAAAAAGATCGTGCCAAGCTGCGCGGTCGAAAGCCGAAACGGCGGACCGGACAGGTAAAACGTGGCAAACGTGAACGCCGCGCTCAGCGCAAAAAGGACGCTCGCGCCGACGGCATAGGTCGCGAGCAGCGTCGGGTTCCGCGCGTGTTGCGGCAACGCCGCCAAGCTGGAGCGCAATCCTTCCCGCGGACGGGAATGGAGCGCATGGGCCGATGGCGGCAACAGCGCCCAAATTGCCGCCCCGCCGGCCAGGCTCACGAGCGCGACCAAATGAAACGAGCGGTGCCAGTCGTTTGTTGGCCCCGCCGCCAGGGCACCGAGAAAGCGCCCGAGGAATCCACCGAGCACGTTGCCGCCGATGTAGGCGCCCATCGCCCGGCCATTCACCGCGGCGGGAAATTCCTCGGCGATGTAGGCAAGCGTCGAGGCAAGCACCGCCGGGACCGCGAGGCCCTGGGCAACTCGCCACGCCAATAGTTCCCCGAGGGAATGCGCGCCGGCCGCCAGCCAGCTCGCCGCGGCGAGGATGAACAGCGCGGAAACAATCACCCGCTTTCGACCCGCGAGCGCATCGCCCAGGGGGCCTACGATCGGTGCCGCCAGCGCAATCGAGAACGTGAGGACGGAGATCGTCGAGGCCACGGCGGCCTCGCTTGCGTTGAACTCCACGCGCAGGGCCGGCAGCAGCGGCTGCGTAAGATACACCCCGAGAAACGAGGTGCCGCCAGCGATGGCCACGCAAAGTTGCCGTCGGAGATCGGCGGTCGTGGCGGCCGGGGTGGCGGCGAGATCGGCAGCGGTCGACCGGCTCATCAGCAAGAGGACGATGCGGGGCCCCCGGGCGCCACGCTTGCCCGGGCGGGGGTCGCGCTGCCGCCGGCGCCGTGACCCGCCCGCTTCGGATCGAGAAAAAACGAAGCGGACGGATGCGCGGGCGAACCGGCGATTAGCCTTCGAGTTCGGACTCCACCGTGATCTTGGCGTTCAGCAGGCGGGAGATCGGGCAGAACGATTCCGTTTCTTTCACGGCGTTGTCGAACTTGGCGCGATCCGCGCCGGGGATGTGGGCGCGGACGTGCAGGCGCACGGCGGTCACCGTCGGCTTGCCGTCCACCGGGTGCATGTCCACGGTGGCCGCGACGGAGATGCGCTCCGCGGTGAGGCTGGCTTCACCGAGCTTGGCGCTGAGCGCCATCGCGAAACAACTGGCGTGCGCGGCGCCGACGAGTTCTTCGGGATTTGTGCCCTTCTCGCCTTCTTCAAAGCGCATTTTGTAGGTGTAGGGCGTGTTGGCGAGGGCACCACTTTCGGCGGAGACGACGCCTTTGCCGTCTTTGAGGCCGCCTTGCCATTGAGCGGAAGCTTTGCGTTGCATAATGGGGTTTCTTTGTTGTCTGTTTTCTGTGTGCTTGCTGGTTTCACGGCGCCCCGCGGGCGCTCGCAAAGAGACATTCGGCAGCCGCGCCGGGAACAGGCGTGTCCGTCCCGGCCGACCGCGCGGCTCAGCTCTCGTGATGCTTCACGTCGTGACGCTGGCGTTGCACGAGTTCCTTGAGCTGGCGCTCCATGCTCTTGAAGCCGTCGTTCACCACCTTGGTCAGCGGCTCGTGCCGGTCATGCTCCGCCGGTCGCTCCTCCACCACGAGCTCGTGGCCGGGCGGCACGGTCACGTCGATGCGCACCCGGAACGGGCTGCCGGTTTGCTGGGATTGATTCGGCTGCTCGATGATGACATCGCAGCGCGAAATGTGATCGCAGAATTTCTCCAGGTGCGCCGCCTTCGTGCGAACCAGGGTTTCGATCTCGTCGCTTTTCGCGACGCCGCGGAAGGTGATTTCGATGGGCAGTTGCATGGTGGGTGGTGCTTTACCTTCAGGCGTTTGGGCGCTGCTGCAAGCACTGGAAATGGGAGGCCAGCTTGGCGGTGTCCAAGCGCAGCAGGTCGGCCGAGACGTTTTCCACGATCCGGTTGCGGAGTTCTGTCGGCAGTTCTTCGACGAGCGCGGCGTTCATCGACGCCGGCGCGGCGAGCAGGAGCCCTTCGGTTTGTTCCTGTTTGACGACTGCGGCGATCTGCTCAGCGACTTGCTTGACCGCGCGGCGGCTGTTTTCCAAGTCGATCGTGGTGTGCTCAGCGACCCCGCCGGCGCCCGGCGTCCCGTTGGCGGAGCCGGCACCGAAGCGGCCCGCCTGATCGGTGACTTTATCGGCGAATCGGCCGTGGGAAATCGTCAGGTCGAGCGCTTGCACCGGGCGCAGCCGGGGGGCGCGCGGCGTAGGGTTCGGCTCAACGCGAAAGGCTTTCAGGCCACCGCGATCAGCCACGACGAGGAGGAGGTTGTTCAGCATAGTGGAATCGGGGAACGGCGGCCGACAGTTGCGTCGCCACCCAGGCTGTATTCGTGCCCGGTGGGGCCGGAAGTTGTGCCGCGGGCGACTTCATCCCGCCGGGAATGCCCGCGCGCGGATCGCCTGCGCCGCGATTTTAACGGAAAAGCAGCTTCTCCGACTCCACATGATGAAACCGTCTCCGCTCGTTCCTGATTTTCTTTCCACCGATTCCGAAGAATTCCCGGCTGGCACCACTGCCGGCCGCACGCTGCTCGCGCTCGGCGCCCTGGCGGCCACGGGCTGGGCGGTGTCCCGGCTGCTGCGGCCCACTTACGATCTCGCCGGAAAAGTGGTGCTGATCACCGGCGGCTCGCGCGGGCTCGGCCTGGCGCTGGCGCAGCGGTTTTGCGCCGAGGGCGCGCGCGTGGTGCTCGTTGCCCGGGACGCCGAGGAGCTTGCGCGGGCTCGCGAGGATCTGCGGGCGCGCGGCGGCGAGGAGGCTTACACGATCGCGGCTGACGTCACCGAGCCCGACGCGGCGGACAGCATCATTCGCCAGGCGATCGAGGTTTGCGGTCAGCTCGACGTGCTCGTGAACAACGCCGGCGCCATTCAGGTCGGGCCGCTTGAGCACATGAACGAGGCGGACTTCGAGCACGCGATGAAGCTTCATTTCTGGGCGCCGCTGCGCCTTTGCCGCGCCGCCGTGCCGCACCTGCGCGGGCGGGATGGCCGGATCGTGAACATCGCTTCCTTCGGCGGCCTCGTTTCGTTTCCCCACATGGCGCCCTACAACGCCAGCAAGCACGCGCTCGTCGGCTTGTCGGACGCCCTCCGCGTGGAGTTGGCGCGCGAGGGTGTGCGCGTCACCACCGTCTCGCCCGGCGTGCTACGCACTGGGTCGCATCTGAACGCGACCTTCAAAGGCCGGCACGCGGAGGAGTTCGACTGGTTTGCCGCCGGGATGAATCTGCCCGTGCAGGCCATGGGCGCCGAGAAGGCCGCGCGCCGCATCGTCGCCGCCTGCCGCGCCGGGCAGCCCTCCGTGATTCTCACGCTCCCGGCCCGGCTGGTCGTCGCGGCTCAGGCGCTCGCGCCGAATCTGACCGCGCGCGTGCTGGCTTTTGTCAACGAGCGCATCCTGCCGGCGCCGGCTGCCGCGGCCGAGGGCGACGAGTTGAAGACCGGCTGGGAAAGCCGGTCGCCGGAAGTGACCCCGGAGTGGAAAACGGCGCTGGCCGACGCCGCCAACGCGCGTCTCAACGGCGGCGCTCAAAACGGCCACGATCAGCCCGGGCGGCCGAACGGGCACGGGTTGAATTGATGGATCGGGGACCGCGCGCCCGGCAGCGCGCGTCACTCCTCGTCGGCGTGGTAGGTGATCTCCTCGACGCGGAACGGTCCTTTGCCCGGCAGGCCGGCCCACTTGTCGCTGTCCGGGTAGTAGCAGATGTCCGTGCCGGTGACGTTGTCGGCGATCACCCAGTAAACGAGCGGGTCGATCGTATCGTCGGAACAAATGATCTGGTGGGCTTCGCCGGGCGCAAAGATCAGGCAGTCGCCCGACGCGATATCATCAAAACCGCCGGCGTGTCGCACCTGGCCGCGGCCGGACATGACGATGTAAAACTCGTGCTCGGCGCTGTGGAGATGATAAGGACAGTTGCGTTTGCCCGGCAGTAACGAAACAAGTTCGACTTCAAACGGGTGCCGGCGAAAACCGCCGCCGGTTTCGTCCCGCGCACCCAGCGCGCGGGATATTTCCTGGCAGCGCATGTGGTAGCGCTGCTGGGGAGAGCAATAGTCCTCCGGAGGGACGTCTGCCAAGTTCAGCTTCTTCATGGCATTCAACATTGCATGCAAAGCGCGCGGCGACGCAAGTTCCTGTCAATCGCCAGGTTGGCACGATGCCGCCGCCCGGTCGGCGCAAGGTTTCCCCCGAGGCGTTTTTCGGGGTTCCCACGTTGGGCCGATAGAGGTCGCGCCCACGCCCGGGCGCGGCTCTTGGGCTGAGAAGCCGCGTCGCGGCTAAAGCCCCTTTTTCACCTTCTGCGCGCGCGGCTCCTCGACGTGACCGCCGAAGCCCTTGCGCATCGCGCTGAGCATTTTTTCGGCGAACGTGTGCTCCTGGCGCGAGCGGAACCGGGTGAAGAGCGCGGTGGCGAGCACCTCCGCGCTCACCCCCTCCTCCAGCGCCGCCTGAATGGTCCAGCGCCCTTCACCGGAATCCTCGACAAATCCGGTGAAGCCGCTGAGGTGGCCGTCGTCCGCCAGGGCGATTGCGCTGAGATCGAGCAGCCACGAAGAAACCACGCTGCCGCGACGCCAAAGCTCGGCGATGTCCGCGAGATTGAGGTCGTAATTAAGACCAGTCTGCAGATGGGGATTGTGCGCGCCGCGCAGGATGTCGAAGCCTTCCGCATAAGCCTGCATGAGGCCGTATTCGATGCCGTTGTGGATCATCTTCACGAAGTGCCCGGCGCCGCTGGGTCCGCAGTGCAGGTAGCCGAGTTCGGCCGATTTTTTCAGGCCGTCGCGCTCCCGGCTCGGCGAGGGCGGGATACCGCTGCCGCCCGGCGCGAGCGTGGCGAAGATCGGCTCCAGCCGGGCGACGACTTCCGGCTCGCCGCCCATCATCAGGCAATAGCCGCGCTCGGCGCCCCAGATGCCGCCGCTCGTGCCGACGTCCACATAGTGGATGCCCTGTGGCCGCAGCATCTGCGAGCGGCGCACGTCGTCTTTGAAGAACGAGTTGCCGCCGTCGATGATCGTGTCGCCTTCGCCGAGCAGCTTCGCGAGCGCCAGCACGGTTTCCTCCGTCGGCTTGCCGGCGGGCACCATGATCCAGATCGCCCGCGGCGCTTCGAGCCCGTTGACGAGCTCCTCGAGGGAGCCGACGCCGGTCGCCCCCTCCCCGGCGAGCTGGCTGACGGCGTCCGCGTTGAAATCAAACGCGACGATCCTGTGTCCATCCTTCATGAGACGGCGCGACATGTTCGCGCCCATGCGGCCGAGGCCGATCATTCCAAGTTGCATAGGTGAGGTGTGAGGTTGGGTGCCGCGTGGAGTGTGGCGCACGGCGTCGCCGGTGAGGATGCGGGATCGTCGGCGGGCGGTCGTCCGGCAAGGCTGGAATGATGACGATGCGGCGGCGGCAGTCGCGGCGGGAAGATATGCGCGCGCAGAAATGGGGCGGCGCCCGGCGGCGTCACGGCGCGCCGGAAAGCCAGGTGCGCAGCGTCAGCGCCCCGCCGCCACGGTGGGCTCCGTCTTCTGCACCGCCGGCCTCCGCGCGACGGTTCGTCGAGGGTTTGTTCGCCGTCTGCTTGCGAGGATCGTTGTGATACCCATGGCAGTCCGTGCAACGGCTCACCCCGCCGCCGGCCTGGTGGGCATGGCAATCGGTGCAGCCGACCGGGTCGCCGATCTTCGGCTCGTTCACGACCTGTCGCATGCCGCCGCGGGACTGGACGGGCAGGTTGATGTCCGCGGTCAGCGTGCTCTGGGCGATGGAATAATGGCAGCCCCGGCAGGAAAGCAGCTTGTCGCGGCCGTCATCCACGTGCTTGGCGTGGTTGAAGAGCCCGTTCTGGAACCAGCGGTCCGGGATGAGGACCGGCGCAATCTGCGGCAGCCCGCCGGGGGCGCCGGGCGGTGTGATCTGGTGGCAGAGTTTGCAACCGGCGAACATCGCGCTGTCGCCGCCGCTGCTCAACGCGGCGCGCCCGCGTGAGTTGCCACCGCCCGGGGTGCCGATGCCGACATCGCCGGCCGCCGCGTTGCCGTAGTAATCGGACAGAAAAATCTGACGCTCGAGCGCGGCGACCACGCGGTCGTAGCTGTTCTCGCCGCCCGCCCTCATCCGCACCCGGTTGGCCGCATCCGCGACAAACTGCGAGAGCGCCGGGCCGCCGCCGATCCCGCGCGCCCGGCCGGCGTCGATAAATTTGCTCTCCAGACCGCGCAGGAAGAGCCGCACGTTCTCGGGCCGGCCGTGTGGGATGATCAGCTCGGGCAGGAAGGGATCAAACGGCATCGCGTGGCACGCCTTGCAGTTCGCCTCAAAGGTGATCGGCTGGAAATGCTGCCCGCTGGCGTCCGGCTTGTGACAATACCCGCAGGCGAGCCGGTCCCCTTTTTCCGTGACCGGCACCCGCGCCTTGCCGTCGGGCCCGTAGAGCACCTTGCTCTGGTCGTGTTGATAATGGCCGTAGCGCAGGGTGTCGTAGGCGCCGCCCAGCTTTTTGTTCTCGGTCTGAAACGCGGGGTGCCCGTTTTCGAATGACAGAAACGCTTTCGTGTAGCCCTCGGGCGGGCGCTGCTTCGGGTAATAGATCAGCCCCTTCTTGTCGGTGATCTGCGGAAACTCGCGGGCCGCGTGCTTTTTGCCCTCGACCGCGCTGGCCGCCATGAGGTCGGCGCGGTTGTGGCATTGCGCGCAGCCGCTGTCGTTCACCGGCGCGATGCGCTGGGCGGTGATGTGTTCGCGGTGGCAGGAGGTGCAGGACGAATTTTCTGTCTGCGCGCCGAGTTTGTCGGCCGGTCGCTTCGGGTCCGGCACCGAGTTCGGCACGTGGAAATCGAAGTGGCGATGGCAGGTCACGCACGCCTGGTCGATAAAGGCGAAATACTCCGCGCGCACGATGTCGCCAGCCTTGTGCGAGTCGGCCTTGATCATCGCGGTCTGGGTGTGGCAGGCCGCGCAATCGTTCGCGATGTGCGCGTGCCGCTGCGAGATCGGGCCCGGATTCATGAACTGCTCCGAACCCTGGAAATAATAATACGCCGGCACTCCGGCGACGCCGAGCAGCAGCGCGAAGGCGCTGACGAAAAACCGCAGCGACCGGAAATAATGCGGCCGGTCGTAGTAGTCGAGGTTGCCCTTCAACCGCTCGGCCACCTGCTTTTGTGTGCGCTTGCTGAGGGCCATGGGATTGAAGCGAGAGACTAGCGACTCGACATTGAAAAAAGAAGCAGGAAGAAGGCGGCGCGTCCGGCGGGAACCGTCCGGGCCACGCACGGGTCCGGGCGGCTAATAAAGAAAGAGCAGCACGACAGCGTGCCAGCCGGTCATGATGAGCAGCAGCAAGGAGGTCGGCACATGCACCAGCAGCCAGCCGTGCAGCCAGTGGTGGTAGCGGGTCTGCAGATCCATCTGGCGGCGCTCTTCGCACCACGAGGCCAGTTGCTCGACCTTCTCCTTGTAGGTGCCCGCGACCGCGAGCCGCAGCGCGCGAAAATATTCGTCCGCCGCCCGGGTGTCGCCGAGCCGGTGCCGGCGGACTTTGCGCGCGGAAAGATACGGGAGCACTTCGTCGCGCAGCGCCTCGCGCAACGCCTGAACGGAAGGATCCGGCTCCGGCGGCTTTTCCGCTGTCGCCACGGCGACCGCGCCCGCGGCGGCCGAGGGCGAGACTCCCTCCGCCTTCGCCGCGACGGCTGCCGCGCCGACGGCGGCCGCGGCGGCGGCGGGCGCGGTGGGTTTGGGCTGCAGCTCGTCGCGCATTTTCAGGGCCGACGCCTGCAACTGCTGCGTGAGATACGGGATCTGCTCGAAGACCGTCTCCAGGGTCAGATTGCGCTTGAGCAGCCGCGGCATGAACTGCTGGAGCGCGAGGCCGTAAAAGCCGCTGAACATCACCACGAGATAAAGCCACATCAGCGACGCTGTCATCGGCCCGCCGAAGCGGAAGTCCGCGTGGAAAAACACCAGCGGCAGCGTGAGGATCGTGAGCCAGATGTGGGCCCGCAGCCACGTCTGCGCCCGCCCGAAGCGGGCGAGCGGAAACTTCTTCCGCACGTTCAGCAGCACTGCGAAAATAAAGATCGCGAAGGCGACGATCCCGTAGGTGAGCCCGAGCGGCGAATTGCCCACGCTGCCGTGCAGCCGCGGAGCACGATCGGTCAGCCAGGCCGGCAGCGGCAGGCGCAACGGCAACGGGACGCGGTCCGCGTGAAAAACCAGAAAGTAGAGCCAGGCGAGAACGATGCTGGCGAGAAGAGTGAACAACGCCCAGGAGCGTTGACTGCGGTCGAGAAGCATATGGGGAGAAAATCCGAAACTCGAAATTCGAAGTCCGAAACCATCAGAACGGAAACTCCGGCCGTCTGAGAACTAGAAAATGCGAAGCGCCGCCGGCGCCTCCGGTCTGCGGCGCCACCGGTGCTTGAGTTTGGGCATGGCAGGTTTCGGGAAGACCCGGTTTCCGCGGGAGCAGAAGGCTAGTGCGTGGTGCGGTTGTCCGGCTCGCCGCCGAAGAACAGCTTGCTGAACCAGGAACGCTGCCGGCGGTCTTCGGCGGACTTGCGCCCGGCGAAGAATTTCTCCGGCACCACGCGCATCGCGGCATCGTGCGGACAGGCATAGACACAACTCGGGGTGAGCAGCTCGTTGCACAGATCGCACGTCGTCGCCTTGAGCTGAGTCTTCTTCCCGGGCTTTTTCGCCGCCGCGGCGGCAGGAGCCGGAGCCGCCGCCGGCTTCGCGGGAGCGGCGGCGGCTGGTTTGGCGGCAGCGGCGGCAGCAGGCGCGGCCGCAGGTTTCGCGGCGGGCGGGGCGGCAGGCTTGGCGGCGGCCGCAGCGGGCGCCGGTGTCGGCGGCTTCGCAGCGGCCGGCGGGGCGGCAGCCGCGGCGGCGGGCGGTGCGGCCGGGGTCGCCGGTGCGGGTGCTGGCGCATCCGCAGATTTTGCGACGGCCGACGCGACGGCGGGTGCGGAAGGCGGCGGCGGGACCGCGGCTGCCGGCACGCTGGCAGAAACCGGCGGCGGTGTCTGCGGCGCGCCCGCTTTGACGGCCGGCACCGGCGGTGGCGGCGGGACCGCTGGCGCGCCGGGCGCGGGCGGCGTGGCCGCGGGCGCCGCGACCGGCGGCGGCGTGGCGGCCGCAGCGGGTTTCGGTGGTGGCGGTGGCGCACCAGCAGCGGCGGCCGCGGCGGGAGCAGCACCGGCCGCCGGAGCGGCCGGCTTGGCTGGCGGTGGCGCCGGTGCCTTCGCGCCATTTGCCGCGGCGGGCGCTTTCGCCGCGGGCGCCGGGGCTGCGGCTGCGGCTGCGGGTTTCGCAGCCGGCTTCGCTGCGGGCTTCTCCTCCACTTCGAAGGGATGCATGTTGATGTTCCCGAAGGGACAAAGGTCCGCGCATTTTTTGCAGCCGATGCACCAGCTCTCGATCTGGATTTCGAGCGAATCTTTTCGCCGGATGCTGCCGACCGGGCATTGGGTCATGCAGAGCGGATCGTGGCAGGAACGGCAGGCCGTGGCGACGAGGTAGCGGTCGTAGCGCAGACCATCGCGGAGCAACCGCGTCACCCCGTCGTGCGCTTCGGCGCAGGCGTTCACGCAGGCGTCGCAACGCGTGCATTTGTCCAGGTCGATGAGCAGAAGGTTCTGCGCTTCGAAGAGTCCTTGGTCGAGAAACTCGTCCATGTTCAGGCCGGTCGGCCGCTGCTTGGCGGCGTTGGCGCGCAGCCGGGCGTCGGCGACCATTTTCAACTGCACCCGCACCGTCGGGTTGCGCTCCAGAATGCGGTCGAAGAGGTCGCGTTTGATGCGCACCAAGTCCGTCTGATCGAGCGCCCGGCAGGTGGCGACACGCTTGCCGTCCGGCTGGATGAGGCCGATCTCGCCGAAATAATCGCCCCGGCTCATGTAGGTGCGCACGATGTCGCCGCCGGGCAGTGCCTGGCTCACCTTCACCATGCCGCTGCGGATGAGGTAGAACGCGTCCGCCGGCTCGCCTTCGTTGACGATCGCCTTGCCGGCGGGAAACGTCACCAGCTCGACCTCGCGCTTCAACTCTTCGAGAAACGCGTCGTCGAGCAACCCGAACATGGGCACGCTCCGCAGATGGTTGCTCAGGCTCCGCTCGCGGTAGCGGTCATCCATCATCTTGCGAAACGTCTTGCTGCCCGCGTAGGTCGCGGCTTTCACCAGGGAGAGCCGCTGCTTGTCCTCGACGGTGACCTCGCGGGTGCCGCTGAGAATATCGAGCACCACGCGCAGCATCTCGACCATCACGCAGTCCTCCGTGCAGGTCACCGTGGCGGAGCGCGGCTGGAAATTCCGGCAGGTCATCTCGCCGAAAATGTCGCCCGGCCCCAGCTCGGCGACGGGCCGGTCGCGCGGCAGATCGATGTTGGCGTCGATCGGGATGAAATTTTTTGACTCCGGATCCCTCGGCGCATCCTTGTCCGGCACCAGAAAGCTAGTCATGCGCTTCACCTGCGCGATGCCGCGCCGCATGAAACCGCTGCCGCGGGAGCGGCGGGTATTCACCATCGCCATCGGGTTGAGGATGGAAACCTGGACCTTGCCGCTGACGATGTAGAACGCCGTCGAGCCGAAGTCGCCTTCCTCGCAGATCGCGTCGCCCGCGCGAAACCGGCGCAGCGAGGAAGCGCCCTTCGCCATGCCCTCGAACTGCGGCCGCTTAAGATCCCCGCTAGCGAAGATCTCGGCCAGAAACGGCATGTTGGCGATGAGTTCATCCGTCGTCAGCGCCTCGCCGCCGAGCTTGCCCTGTTCGATGTCCATAAAAGGGGTCGAAATACCGATTTTCCCGCGGATCGAGGAATCTTCGCGAACCCAGGAAAAAAACTCTTAACATTTATCCGGTTTCTCGTTAAGCAAGGCAACATGAAACTGTTAGCGGCCCGGCGGTTCCACCAAGCGCTGACGGTTTTTCGCGGGCGTTTCCTTCTCACTGGCGCCCTGGCGGTCGCCGCGGTTTCCGGCGGCGCCAGCTTCATCGCAGCCCGCGCCCAGGCGCCCGCGGCCGGTGGGAGTCCCACGCCTCCGCCGCTGACCGCGCCGAAGCCTCCGCCGGATATCCCGCCAACGATCGTCGTGCCCACGGTGCCGGATTCCAGCGCGCCAGCTGGCGGCGGCCCCACGGGTCCGGCGGTGATGACGCCCAACGCGCAACCGGTGCCCGGCGCCGCGTTTGTCGGCTCGACCGGTTGCAGCTCCTCCATGTGCCACGGCGGCGCGGGCGAGAAGCGCGGCCAGTGGCCGATCTGGAGCAAACAGGATCCGCACGGCCAGGATCTCCGCGGCACGCTCGGCTATCCCCGCAGCGCCTACTCCGCCCTGGTGCTCCCATGGTCGAATCGCATCGCGCAGGGGCTGAACATTTCCGACGCCCGTCTTTCCGCCCGCTGCACCTCCTGCCACGCGCCGCTGCACACGGTGCCGGACAGCGCGCTGCTCGCCAGCGCCCGCGCCGATCTGAAAAAGGAGAACGTCGAGTTCCACGGCGTTTCCTGCGAGTCGTGCCACGGCCCGGCGTCGAACTGGATCCGCTCCCACACCCGGCCCGATTTCACGCACGCGATGAACGTGCAGACCGGCGTGCGCGATCTGCGCAATCTCTACGTGCGCGCCAACACCTGCGTGGCCTGCCACCAGAACATCGACGCCGACATTCTCGCCGCCGGCCACAAGCCGCTTTACTTCGAGCTCGACAGCCAGGTCGTCGCCGAGCCGCCGCATTGGGTGGAGCGCAACGTGGGCGACTGGTTCGGCCCGCAATCCTGGCTCGTCGGCCAGGCCACGGCGCTCCGCGAGGTGAGCTGGGCGCTGTCGCAGGGGCCGAACGCGCTCGGCTCCGATGCGCTGCGCGACGACTGGCGCGCACTGGTCTGGCTGCTGCAGAAAGCCTCCTCCGCGATGCCGGACGGCCTGCCGCGCATCGATGTCGGGAATACCGACGCTGGCAGCGCGAGCGCGGTCAGCCGCGCGCAGGAAAGCGCGGACGACCTCGCGCGCGCCGCGGCCCGCCAGCGCTGGACCGCGGAAAACACCCGCTCTCTTCTGCAGGCCCTCGCCGGCACGCGCACCGATTTTTCCAACACCAGCGGCGAAACCGCCGTCACCCTGCGCAGCCGGGCGCGGCGTCTCGCGCTGGCGCTCGAGCGGATGGTTTCCGCGTTGCGGACCCGTTACCCGGACCAGTCCGGGTGGCCGGCGGCGACGACGGAGCTGACGGCGTTGTTCGACGTGGTCGGCGCGCCGGAGCCGGACTTCGACAGCGCGAAGTTCTCGGCGCAGCTGGCGCGGTTCCAGGGTTCGCTGCCGCCGTAGCCGGGCTGGGTTTGGCAGGCAGGCTCGCGCGTTGTTTGCGGGGCCGGATCGATCCGGTTTTCTCGCCGCTCGCGGCACCGGGAAAACGCGCCGGGATTCTCGTTTCCCGCGCCTGAAGCCGCCGGCAGAAAATCCGCGGACCGTCACCTCGCGATCAGCGACCCGCGGCGCCGGTGAACGCTGGCCGCGCCGCTTTCATCCGCCGCCGCGCGGCTGACCCGCCGGCGGGTTATTCCGGATGGCGGGCGCCGGAAAACGTGTGCGACGAAAATGTCACGTTTCCGCGCTGGCGGAGCATCGGCGCCCCGGTCAAATGTTGCCCGGATTCGCAACCTTCGCCTCCCCGCTGCTCCCGCCATCATGACCTCCCGACTACTCGCCGCCGCGCTCGCCGCGCTCCTCCTTTCGCCGGTCGCCGCCGATGCCGGCACCCTGAACCTCACGGGTGACACGACGACCGGGCCGACTTTCAACCGACCGACGGAAACCGGCGCCCTCAGTCTTTACGAAAATGTCCGCTACCAGGCGTTTCAGTTTTCGGTGACGCAGGATGGCCCCTATACATTCACGCTTGCCGCCACGGACCCGAGCGGGTTCGACACGTTTCTCCATCTTTACCGCGGCGGGTTTGATCCCGCGGCTCCGGACAACGCTTTTTTTCTCGCGGCCAATGACGACCTGAGCACGGCGAATCCGGATCTCGGCTCCGGCTTGAACGCGATCCCGCTGTTGACGTCCGGCACCTACTTCCTCGTGCTGGACGGTTTCTCGAACCTCGATTTCGGCGCCTTCACCGCGACCGTCACCGGCCCCGGAAACATCACCGCGAGCGCGGTGCCTGAGCCCGCCGCGGCGCACCTGATTCTGGCCGCCGGCGTGGTGGGGCTGGCAGCCTGCGTTGCGCGCCGCCGCCATCGCTCCGCCGTCTCCGGCCGGCGCTGAATCGCTCTGGGGTCGGCGCGCGGTTTTTCACTGCCGCCGCCCGCCAGGAAATCGCTTCGGATCATCTCGAATCCCTTCCCATGCTGCGCCTCCTCGCCCGTCGAATCCGGGCCGGCCTGCTGAGTCCGTGGCTTGCCGCCTCGCTCGTCGCACTGGTCGCGTTTGCCGCGCTGTTCGTGCAACGCCGCGCGCCCGTGACGGCGTATTGCGCCGAGTGCGCGCTGCGGCAGGAAACGCGCAGCTGGCAGCTCTGGGGTGCCCCGGGCGTGACGCTGTTTTCGCGCCGCACGGAGTCGCCCACCCTGGTGAGCACGACGCTCCACGGCCGGCGCCTCGTCGGGCCGCACACCCACCAATGGCTGGAGCCGAAAGTCGTGCGCAATCCGCTGAATCTCTACGGGCCGCCGGTGACGCTTTCGCTCGGTTTTCTGAACACGCCGCAGGTCGCCGGTTTCCTGGCAAACCTCGGGGAGTTCGCGGAGCCCGACATCGCACGCAACGGGCTCCAGCTCGTCCTGCGGCCGGAGTATTCCTACCTCATCAACCACACCCTGCGCTTCCACCGCTTTCCGCCGCGCGGATTCGGCGAGCGCACCCAGTTTCTCCAGTGGTGGGGCCAGAACGGATTCTCGTTTTACGCCCATCTCCGGGAGGAAACCGAGCCCGATTGAGCGCCACCTTTTTGTCCACCAAGTCACATCCAGCCCCATCGACCATCGCCATGTTAAAACCCCGCCATCTCCCGACCCTGCTCGCGACCGCCGCGGCGCTGCTTTCCGCAGTGCCCGGGCTGCACGCGCTGCCCAATGTTGCCATCCGCCTGCCGGAACGCTTCCGGCTGCTGACCGGGCAGCTTTATGATCTGCGCGTCGAGGCCACCGGCCTGACCGACACAAACGCCACGATCAAAATCTTCGTCAACGGCAACGACGTCACCGCCAGCCTGCCGGCGCCGGAGGTTTCGACGAACAACGACACCAATGCCGCCGACCTCGACAAGGCCTGGACGTTTCGCGCGACCAGTTTCGACGTCAACGGCGTGCAGACCGTCGTCGCCCAGGTCACCGACGGCTCCGGCAGCGGCACCCGCACGACAGCGCATCGGCGTGCAGCGCTTCGCCTTTGAAACCCGCGCCGGCGAGCTTCCGCGCAAGAACATCATCCTCTACATCGGCGACGCCATGGGCACGGCCTACCGGGACAGCGGCCGCCTGCTCGGCAAGAGCACCGGCAACCGATTTCCGCGAAGGATTCTTCGACGAACTCCAGAGCATGGACACGATGCCGGCCAGCGGCATGGTGATGACCTACGCGCTCGACCGCATGGTGCCCGACAGCGCCAACACGGCGACGGCCTGGGCCACCGGCAGCAAGACCGTGGACGGCACCGCTCGGCGTGTTCCCGGACAACAACGATTTCCGGTTCAACTCGAGCAGCGCGACGCTCCAGAGCACGAAGCAATTCGCGCTCGACAACCCGCGCGTGGAAACGCTGTGGGAATACCTCAAGCGCCGCTATGGCTACAAGACCGGCATCGTTTCCACCGCGGACATCACAGACGCCACCCCGGCCGGGGAAGGCGGTCACAGCCTGCTGCGCTCGCTGACCTTCGACATCGCGCGGCAATACGTGGACGGCGTGTTCACCGCACCGAACCCGACCTTCGACGTGATCCTCGGCGGCGGCATGGAGCACTTCAATCAAGCGCACCGCGCACGAACAGCGGCGACACCCGCGATCTCACGGCCGAGCTCGTGGCCAAAGGCTTCACCTACGTGACGAACCGCACCGCGCTGAACGCCCTCGCGAGCGGTGGCGGCGCGCCGGACAAATTGCTCGGCCTCTTCTACTCCGCGGCCGGCGCCAGCGGCACCGGCACCGTGGCCAACACCGGCGCGAACGGCAACATGAACGTGGCCTACGACAAGCTCGGATTGGCCCGGCCGACGGACGAAACCGGCAGCAACGCCAGCGGCACCTCGGCGCCGAATTTCAACGGCTTCACGGACCAGCCTTTCCTGGATGAGATGACCGCGAAAGCCATCGCGACGCTGGGCAAGACCGGCGGGCCGTTCATCCTCCTGGTCGAAGGCGCCAGCATCGACAAACAGAGCCATCCCAACCACGCGGCCGGCGTGATTTACGACGTGCTCGAGCTGGACAAGGCAATCAACGTCGGACGCTCCTACGGCCTGCGCAACGGTCCGCGCAACACCGACACGCTTGTGCTCGTCACCGCGGATCACGACCAGTCCATGAGCATCGTCGGCGTGACCGACACCACCGTGGCCAACGCCGTGCTGAACACGCGCAGCTTGTCGGTCTATCCGCGCACCGCCACGCCGTATGATCCGGCGCTTTCCTCGACGACACCGGGGCCCAGCGTCGGCGGGGCAATGCTGGCGCCGGGCAACGGCGGCAACAACCCGGGCGAGGTCGGCGGGTTCCCGGATTACCAGGACAACACGTTCAGCGGCGGGGTTTATCCGACAAACGCGAATCGCTTCAAGCTGGCCGTCGGCTTCCGCACCGGCAACCACACCGGCAGCTCGGTGCCGATCACGGCAGATGGTCCCGGCGCGCTGCTTTTCACCGGCTACTTCGATCAAACGGACATCTTCTTCAAGATGGCCAAAACGCTGAGCAGCGACACGTCGCCGATCGACGAGCTGCAAAAAGCGCAGGCGAAATTCAGCATCGTCGGTCCGAATTATTGACCCAATCCCGCGATCGCCGGATCGCGCCGAAGTCGGAAAGGGAGGCGGCCTGTGCTGCCTCCCTTTTTGCTTTTCAGGTGCTCATCGCGAAGGGGCCGCCGGCGCTTTCTCCGCTTTCCAGACCGGGCCGGTTTTGTCGAACACCGGCGCTTCGCCATTGGAAGCGATCGGCTGGCCTTCGGAGACTTTGAAGATCGGCAGGAGCGGATTGCCTTTCGCATCCTTCCGATGTTCGACGCCTTCTTTTTCGATAAGCAGATAGGCTTTGAATTCGCCGCCCGGCCATTCGCCGAGCAGCACCTCCATGTCATACGCGCTGCCGGCCTGGACCTGGAAGGTGTCGCCCACGCCGAGTCCCTTATACCAGTCGAACTTTTTCATCAGCTCGGCGTTGAGTCCCTCGGACGCGTAGAATTTCTGCGGCTTGCGGCCGCTCGGGTTCGTCGTGCCGCAGTCGAGCACGACGCGGCCGTTGAATTTCACCACGAGCACGTCGTCCGCCATGCCGACAAAGCGATACGTGCCGGTGTCCGGCGCGATGACTTTTCCTTTGTAATGAATCACCCACAGGCTCGGCTGCACGCGGCCCGCGAGGTTGAAGGCTTTCGGCCCTTCGTTCGCGTCGATTTTCGGGATGAAGAATTGCGTCGCGTAGAGCGGCGCCGGGCTGGCGAAAAAGCGCTGGAGCACGACCGGGTTCCAGGCGCCGTTGACGAATTTGCTCAGCACCTCCGGGTAGCTGTCGTGCGTCACGCCGCTCGGCTTGAGAAACTTTTCCTGCTTGAGGTCGTAGAACGTGCCGACCAGCGCGCCGCCGCCGCGGGTGTCGCGAAAGCCGAAGAGCGGCACGCCGCCCCCGCTGCTGCCGCCGCCCGCGCTGCCGGCCAGTCCGCCGGTGCCGAAGCCCAGCCCGCCGGGCGCCGCGCTCATGCCGCCCATTTTCATGGCGCTGGCATCTTTCATCGGCGGCAGCGGCAAGGCGGGCAGATCGGGCAGCGTCACTTTCGCCAGACCGGCGACGGCGACCCGCTTCGGCGGCGCGGGCGCGCTGGCGTTTTTTTGCTGTTTGGCGAGCTGCACTTTGTGCTCGATGGCGCGCTGGCTTTTGTTCGGGCTCGGCGGCCCGCCTTGAAACGTGAGCTTCCGCTTCGCCTGGATCGACTGCACGACATAGACGCCGGCGCCGAGCAGGAAAAGAAGGTGCAGCCCGATGGAAATCAGCAGGAAGGAGCCGCCCAGGCGCTTCCAGCCGCGCCGGGCTTTCGGCTCGGCGGGTTTCGGTGGTGGGGAAGCGGTGGCGCCCTGGCTCATCGGGGAGAAAAAGCAGTGGAGCTGGCCGGCGGCGGGAGGGCGGAGATCATTCTTCTTCGTTCACCGTGAAGGTGACGTTGTCGATGCGCGCCACCGCGAGGGCGTCGAGCACGTCCACGGTGCGCGCATATTTCGCCTGCTCCTCGCTGATGATGGTGACGACCACCGGCGATTTCGCCGCGTCGCTCGCCTGCTTCAAGCGCAGGAGCGTGTTCTTCAACTGCGGCAGGTCGCGGGAGTCCGGCGCGTCCATCGGCTCATCGTTGAGCGCGATCTCGCCGGCCTCGGAGATCGTGATGATTTGCTCGTCGGGAAACTCGGTGGCGCCGCTGGTTTCCGCGGTGCCGGGAAGCTGGCTGTTGAGTTCTTTTTCCACGCGCACTTCGCCGGCCATCACCATGAAAAAGAGCATGATGACGAAAACCACGTCGATCATCGGCGCGATCTGAAAGCCGACGTTGCCGGAGTCATTGGCAAACGGGTTTTGCTTGAGGCGCATGGGAGGGGAAAAGGAAGCGTCCGCAGATTACGCAGATTTTCGCAGATGGGGTTCAAGGCAGACGGGGATGCATCGGGTTCTTTCCGGGAAAATCCTCTGCGAATATCTGCGGAATCTGCGGATAAAATTTTCGGTAACCCATCTGCGAAAATCTGCGGAATCTGCGGACAATTCTCAGTCTTTATTCGCCGCCGAAAACGAGATGTCGGAAATGCCGGCTTCGGCGCAGGCATTCATCCCGCGCGAAACGTGGACTGCCGGCAGCTCGCGGTCGCCGCGGATCACGGCGCGAAAGGTCGGGTTCGTGCCGGCGGCGATTTTCTTTTCGCCGGCGGCCTTCGCATTTTTCAATGCCGCGACGAGCTCGGGAATCTGCGGATACACCTTGTCGTCGAGGACAAATTCCGCCTGCCGGGCGTCCGGTTTCCAGCGGATGTTGAGGATCGCTTCGGCCCGCGAACTGTCTTTTTTCAACGCGTTCGGCGCGGTCGGCAGCTTGATCGTTTTGTCCACTTTCAGCACCTGCGCGGAGGTGATCGTCATGAAGAAAATCAGGATCGTCAGCAGCACGTCGATCATCGGCGCCACCTGAAACTCCGGTTCGCCTTCGCCGCCTCCGCCGCCTCCAGCCATAAGAAGTGTGGGGAAATGCTAAGGACGCAGCCGGAGGGCAAAGGGTGAAGGGGCAGCGCGTGCGCTAGCTCGCCGCAGTCGCCGTTTCGATGGAAGAAGTCGCCGCCGAAGCCGCCGACGCCGACGGCGCGCCGGCGGGATCGACCGCCGGTGCGGCCACGAGCCAGTTCGGCGTGTTCGCGTAGAGCTCTTCGTCGCCGATGTGGACGCCGGCGAGCTGCTCGTAGGGCATCTTGCGGAAGAGCTGGTTCAGCACGTCCTGGATGTGATGCACCGCCGCCGCGGCGCGGTTGCGCAGGTAGTAATAAGCGCCAAACGCCGGGATCGCGATGAACAGGCCGCTCGCTGTGGCGACGAGCACTTCACCGATCGCCGACGACAGGCTCGACGGATCGCCGATGCCGGATTGGCCGAGCGTGGCGAAGGCTTTGATCATGCCGGTCACCGTGCCGAGCAGCCCGATCATCGGCGTGCAGACGCCGATGACCGAGAGATACGAAATATACGTGTTCATGCCGGCGTTCACCTTTCGCCAGCTCGCCCATCATGCCCTCTTCGGCGACGGCTTTCCCGTCACCAAGCAACCCGGTGCCGACGCGCAGCACGTCGCTAAACGGCGACGGGTGCGCCTTGCAATACTGGTAGGCGCCGACGTAGTCGCCCTGCCGGAACAAGTCCTTCACCGCGTCCACCTGGGCCGGCGGCGCCACGCGGGTGTTGCGGGTGCGCAGGACGCCGTCGCCAATGAGATACACGGTGAGAATCGAGCAGCCGGCGATCGGGATCATCACCCAGCCGCCTTCCTTGATCTGTTCCCAAAGCGTCTTCGTGTGCGCCCCGCCGCCCCCGCCGCCGCTCCCGGTTTTGCCCGCTTCCTGGGCGTGCAATGGCAGCGCGCAGCAAAGAATCAGGAGGGCGATGCCAGCGGCCAGGCGCCGGGCGAGCGGCGATGCGGCGAAGATATTTCATGGGAAAACGGATGGAGGAAACGCCGCGCGCCCAGCGGTCACGAGCGGCGCGGCCGGCGCTGATTTTAATGACCGCCGGGCGGAAGTCATTTCTTTTCCAAAGCCGGCAGTTCCGCGCGCGCCAACGCGGCTTCCGGGGCGGCGGGATGGTCGGCGACGAGTTCGCGCAGCGTGCGCTTTGCCCGCTCGGTGTCACCCATGCCGGTGTAAGCCCGCGCGCAGCCCAGGAGCGCGCCGGGCAGCAGATCCGTCTGGTCGGTGTAAAGCGTCGGCAGACGCAGATACGCGAGCAGCGCCGGCTCGAATTCCCCGCGCTGCAAATGGCTGCGCCCTTTCCAATACCAGGCTTCCGCCACGGTTTCCCGGTTGCCGGATGACTTGATCAGCGCCTCGCAGGCCCGCACCGCGGCGGCTTCCTGACCCGGCGCCGGGCGGGCCGCGGCGAGCCGCAGGCGGGCCAGCTCCGCAGCGTGGGCATCAAGCGTCGGCGACGCGTCGGCGACCGCCTGCCAGAGAGCGCGTGCCTCGGGTTCCCGGCGGCTGCCGACAAGCGCGGTGGCTTTGACCAATGCCGCCGCGGCCCACCAGTTGCCGGGCACGTCGCGCAGCGGCGCAAACAATGCCACGACCGGCTCGATCGCGGCGAGCGCTTCCGTCATTTTGCCGGCGTTGATGAGGTCGCCCGCGGCGCGGAGCGGCGGCGGCTCCGGCCAGTCGAGCCGCGCGACGTTGACGAGCGGATAACCGATCTCCCCGCTCGGCGCGCCGGGCGCCGTGGGGGCGAGCGTGTTCATCAGGATCGTGCCGTCGCGGCGGAGATTTTTCGCCGGCACGCTCGTGCCATCCTTCAGCACGATGGACTGCGCCGCGAGCGGCTGGGCGGCGACGAGCAAGAGGAACGAAGCCGAGCGCGAGCCGCCGTCGCCGGCGCGGAAGGGAATTGCCGCGCCGCATCACCCCTGCCCTCCCAAATTTTGCAGGCGCTCGCGGGCCTGGGCGGTTTCGGCAAAGCCGCCGAGCTTTTCGTTGCGCAACATTTCCCGGTAGGTCTTCATCGCCTCCGCAGGTTTGCCGAGTTTTTCGAAGCATTCGCCGCTGCGCAGATACGCCTTCGCCACCCAGGGCAGAAATTTTTGATACGCGACATAGACGCGCTGGAAGTGGGCGTTCGCTTCGGCCCAGCGTTCGCCGCGCGCTTCGATCTCGCCGAGCGAATACGTGCTCAGCGCCGTCGATTCGCCGCGCCATTCCCGGATGGAGGCGATCTGGCTGAAAAGTTTTTTTGCCTCGTCGAGCCGGCCCAGAACCAGAAGCGTGCGCGCTTTGCCGACCGTCGCTTCCTTCAGCTTTTGCGCGGCGGCGATTTTGTCCGTGGCGTCCGTGAAAAGGGTCAGCGCCTTTTCGTAATCGCGCTGGTCGAACGCGATCTCCCCGAGTCCGGCGTAAGCGTAATCGACGTAGTCCCCTTTCGGAAACGCCTCCATGAGCCGGCGAAACAGCGCGCCGGCGCGCTCGGACTGGCCGTGATTGAGCAAAAAATCGCCGACCTGCGCCAGCAGCGCCTGGCTCAGATCCGCCGGTTTGAATTTGTCGGCGATCTCGCGGAACGCCGCTTCCTGCGCCGCCGGCTGCTTGCGCAGGCGGGCCAGTTCCGCCCGGGCAAACAGCAGCCGGGCCCGGGCGGTCGGCGGCGCGTCTGCCGGGAGGGCGAGCAGCGAGACGAGTTCCGCCTCCGGCTCAAACGCCGGCGCGCCGTCGGCCGGGACCGCCGCGGCGGAAGGCGGACGCTTGGAACAAAGCTGCGCGAGCTGCGTCAGCATCGGCTCGACGGCATCGCGCTGCGGGTCGCCGAGATAGCGGGCGATCGTCGCGGCCAGAAAGCCTTTCGCCTCGGCGACCCGGCCTTCGCGAGCCTTGGCTTTGCCGATCCAGGAGAGCGCGGTGACCACCGCCGGATGGTCGGGCCGCGCGCGGACAAACGCCTCAAACATCGCGCTCACCCGAGCCCATTCGCCTTTTTTCTGAAGCAGCTTCGCGGCTTCGAGCAGCGCATAATTCAGCGCCTCGTCCGAAGCGGCGACCTGCACGGCGCGGTCGTAGGCGGCGACGGCTTCATCCGTCCGACCCAGCGCGGCCTGCGCGTCGCCGAGCAGCGCCAGCACCTCGCCCAGGCCTGGGTTGTTCCCATACTGCTTCTCCCACGCCCGGCAGTTGGCGACAACTTCCTCGAACTGCTCGGCCGCGAAGCGCACGACCGCCAGCCGGTAGCGGGCATCCGGCGCGAACGGGCCTTGCGGATAGCGCGCAAGGTAGGAGTTCAACTGCAACCGCGCGTCGTCATATTTCTGCGAAAACAGCAGCGCGAGACCGACCCGGTAAAACACTTCCTCGGCGAACGGTCCGCGCGCGAACTCGTTCTGATACGTCCGGTAGCGGGCAAGCGCTTCGTCGAAGCGGCCCTGTTGAAAAAGAGCGTTGCCAAGCAGGAAGAGCATCTGCTCGCGAAACCGGTTGTCCGGCTGGGTGTCGATGAGCTTGCCGAAAATCGTGATCGTGCCGGCGAGATCCTCTGCCTGCAGCGCTGCGGCGCCGCGCAGATACGCCACGGTGCCGGCATTCGCGCCGTCGGGAAATTCGCGCAGATAGCGGTCGCATTCGGCCTGCGTCGAAGCGGCCGGCGCGACTTCGGCGAGAGCCACGATGAGCGCGTAAAGCGCGGTCTCGCGCTCGGCGGCGCTGGCGCCGGGATAACGCTCGAGCAATTCGCGATGGACGACGATCGACTCCCATTTCCCGTCCAGTTCGCCGTAGCAACGGCCCAGGCGCAGGAGCAGCGCCGGCTCGTAGGCGGGCAGCTTTTCCAGTTCCGCGAGTTGCGCCTGCGCGGCGGCTCTGGGCGGCGCGCAGCTCGCTGCTGCCGGCGCTGAGTTCCGCGGCCCGCTGCGGGCTGGCGCGGATCGCGTCGAGATTGGCCTGGAGCGCGCGCGTGGCCGCGGCGAGACGGGCTTTCTGCGCTTCGATGAGTTCCGCGCGGGAACGCACGAGTCGGTAGCAGGACATGGCATCCTTCGGCTGGCCGGCTTGCAGGAGCCGGTCGCCAATTTCCAGCGCGGGACGATTCAGTTGAGCCGGGCTTTCCAGCAGGGCGGACTTCGCGCTCAAAGCTTGCAGCGTCGCCACGGCCCGGGCGACATCGCCTTTCTCCGCGAGCCAGGTGGCCAGCGTGAGTGCCGCGGTCGCCGCGGCGGGCGTGCGGATCGCCGGCTGCGTCAGTTTCGTAAGCGTTGCGATCGCTTCGTCTGGGCGGCCATTTTCCTTTTGCGATTGCGCGAGCAGCGCCAGCGCGCGTTCGCGCAGGGCGGGATAGGTTTTCGCAGATCGTCAGGAGGCGCGCGGCTTCCGTGAAATTTTTGCCGGCCAGCTGCGCCTGGGCCAGGGCGAAGGTCGCCTCTGGCGCGCGCGGACTGCGGGGAAATTTCTTCAGGTAGGTTTGAAACGTCGCGCTGGCTTTCGCGTGGTCGCCAAGGTTGAACCAAGCCGCGCCGAGCGTGTAGGTCGCGGATTCCAGGGCAGCGGCTTCCGGGGAGTCCGGCTTGAGATTGCTGTCGGCGCCGGCGGTCGCGGCGGCGTCGAGCACGCCTTGCAGGTTTTCGGCCGCGCGACGCCAGTCGCCCGCGGCAAACGCTGCAAAGCCGTCCCGGTAAAGTTCTGCCGGCGGACGCGCGGCAGCGGACGTCGCGGACTCCTGCGCCTGAGCCGGCACGAGACCAACGCCCGTTCCGCAGTTCATGCCCACACAAACAAGCGCGAGAGCGCAGGCACGGATGCAAAAGGGACGCGTCACAACGAAGGGGAGCGGCGGGCGGGGAGCCGTGTTTTATAGCGAGCCCGGGTCGAACGAGCAAGGATGCGCTGAGCGGAGCCGCCACTCCGCGCCATGGTCGCAACGCCCGGAGATGGCCGTTTGGGCCGGCGCCGTTGTAGCGGCGGCTCGGTTAACCGCGGAATCGGAACGAATGCGGCTTACAGCGCCGCTTCCACCACAACGGGCTCGCGAGCCCGCGAACAGTATTGATGGAGCCGTTCCCTGGACGGTGCCGTCAGCGCTCGGACGACGCGGCTCCCTAGTGCCGCCGGAACAAATGCTCGCGAGGAAATGTGACTTTCGCTAATTTCCCCGCCGACAACGCCAAGCCATGGACGACCCGAATCCGCTGCCCATGAACCCGAGCCGCAAGTCGCGGCTGGGCCGGCGTTCCGCGGACGTCCGCCGCCCGGAGCCATGGTCCTCGGACGAAACGGTCGCCCCGTCCGCACCGGCGGAAAGCGAATGGTCGCCGACACCCGATTCCGCCGCGGACGAACCGACTCCAGCCGCCGGCGCCGCGCCCGCTGAACCGGACGCGTCCCCCTGGGAGAAAGGCGATTGGCAGGAGCAACCCGCCGGCGATGCGCAGGCAACAGGCGGGATCGCCGACTCCGAGCCGTTGTTGGGGACCGCGGCCGCCCCTGTCCACCGGCGACGCCGCCCGCGCACGGATCGACCGGCGCGGCGCTGGAGCCTGCGGCCGGACCGAAATGCAACGGGCGGACTCTGGCGCCTTCTGGGCGTCGCCATCGTCGCCGGTGGACTCGGCTTCGCGCTGGGGCGTGGCACCACCGGCGATGGCAACGGCAGGTCCGGAGCCGCCGCCGCGCCGGCGTCCGTTGCGCCGAACGGGCCAGCTTCCGAAAACGCGATGCCGACGCGCGATCCCGCGGTCGCTCGCACCGTTGACGATGCGTTTGCCGCGATGAAGGCGTCCCGGTTTGATGACGCCCGCGCGGCGTTCGCGTCGGTCTGCGACCGCGCGCCGAGCCTGCGCACCGCCGGAGCCTGGAACGAATTCTTCGCCGGCAACTTCTCGCAGGCGGAAAGCCAGGTGCTGCGCCAGATCCGCGAAGGCGTGGACGCCACCGACGCCTGTTTTCTGCTCGGCATCCTGCGCTTGGCGCGCGGCGATTACGTGGGCGCTGGCCAAGCGTTTGCCGCCGCCTCTGCGCTCGATCCTACGCGCGGCGACATCGAATTTCTTTGGGGTGACACACTCCGGCGCGAGGGTCGTCCGCGCGAAGCTATCGCACACTTCCGCGCTGCGCTTGGCCGCAATCGCCAAGAAACCAACGACGGCTACTACCAATACAAGCTCTGGCTTTCCCAGCTCGAAGCCGGTGAAGTTGAAGCCGCAGAGATGGAAAAATCGCTCGCCAACGCCTTCGGAGATCCCGCCGCCTCCGGGGGCACCAGCGGATTTATCCACTTGGCACTTGCCGCGCTGGCGCAGGCAAGCGGGAAGCCGGTCACTGTGGTTGCCGGACACCTGGCCGATGCGCGTAGGTCCCTGGAGCCTACGCTGTTTCGCATCGGCCTCCAAGATCCGTTGTGGACTGCGGCTCGCACCGAGCCGGGACTAGGCGGTTTCTTCCGGTGAATACGGTCAGCGTGCCAGCGGTATTCTGCGAAAAATTCCGTTGACGTCCGCCGGCGTTTCTCCCAGCATCGCGCGTCGGATTTTCCCGTTGCCTTTCCGACTTGGTTGGTCACTCATCGAACTCTCACCTTTCCTTTGTAATGATTCGCAAGTCCGCCCTCGTTTGTCTCGCTGCTCTTTCTCTTGGCATCTGTGCCCGTCCGGCCGTCGCTGACACGGGTATCTTCGGCTCGTTCGTGGTGTTGACTCTGAGCAACGCCAACGGCGGTGCGCAGACGTTTTATGATCTGGGTTCCGCCACGGCGAATCCCGACTATTCGACCCTCAATGGATCGGTCTTCGGCATCGGCGACACGTTCACGCTGAACGGCGGGGAACTCCAGACGTTCAAGAACAACAACAACACCGGCAATGGCTTTAACGATGTCGGTGTGCCGACGCTGCTTTACACAGTTTCCGGCGGTGGCGTGACCGGTAACTTCCAGCTTCCGTTCAACGACCAGTTCCCGAACTTTGGGAACAACAGTGGAGACCAGAAGTGGCAGTCCACTTCACAGAACTTCAACCTGCTCACCGGCCTGGCCCCGGGCAGCTACACACTGACAATCCGGATCACCGCGCCGACCGGCACCTCCGGCGATTTTTCCGGTGGCAACGTTTTGGACACCGGCGGGTTTGTCGCAAATTTCAACGTCGTGCCCGAACCCAGCACGAACGTGTTGATCGCCGCGCTTTCCGGCGTTGGCTGCCTTTTCCTGCTTCGGCGTCGCCGGCGGGCGGCGTGATCGACTGCGAATACCAAGTGATCCCAGTCTTGACATAGTGCGTCAGAGCGCGCCGCCTTCCGCCTCCGCGGGAGGCGGCGCGCCTGCTTTCCCCCGCCTCCAATGAAAAGAAGTTTGCGTTCGCTCTTCGGAATCGCTCTCATTTTGTTTCCCGCATTTGATGTCATTGCAGCGCCGGCTGAAGACAACGCGGGGAATTATACCACTGGGACTTGGACAAACGGGAGCAACCTTGGCACCGGGTTCACCGCTTGGACGCTTGGGACATCGACCGGCGGCGGTGGATTCGCGGGCTTTTTCGTCGGCGACTCCACGGTGGGTAGTGGCAACATCAACTCCAGCGGCCAATCGTTTGGAATGTATGCGAACCCGGGTGGCGCATCGGCAGATGCCTATCGCGGCTTCTCCTCGGCGCTAGCGGTGGGAGAAACATTTTCTGTGCGGATCGCGGTAAGCTTCCGCAACGGAAACAAAGGCTTCGACCTTTTCAGTTCGGGAGCGATGGTTTTCAACCTAAACGTCGGCGGTGATCAATACACAGTGAACAATGCCGCCAGTGGCAATGGAAACCTATTCGGCGGGGCCTACAGTGCCCAGACCGTCCTGACCTTGTCGTTTACCCAGACGTCGCTTGCCGGTGGGGACTGGCAGATTATGCGCAGTGGCGGGCTGGCGGATGCGGCCACCGGCACTTACACCGGCGCTCCTACGGATTTCCACTTCTACGTTGCCGGCACCGACAGCGGCGATCCGGCCAACAATCTGTATTTCAATAACCTGCTCATCGCTGTGCCCGAGCCCTCGACGTGGGCGCTCTGCGTAGTGGCGAGCGGCGCGGCTGCGACCTTCCTGCGTCGGCACCGCCGGGTTGGTTGAGCGTCTCGCACCCGCGCCGACGGCGATACGGATCACCAAGCGCCCGTGGGCGGCGCATTCGTCGCGCACGACGGAGTTTTTCCGGGGCTCGCGTCGAGTCGTCCGGGCGTCGCGGCACGGGCAAGACGTTGGGACAGAACGATTGATTCCAAGGGGCGGCGCTGTAAACTCCGCACGGTTCTCCGTTCTTCCTCCCGTGACATTGCTCCGCTTCCCCCGGCGGCTGGCGTCCTGCGTCGCCGCGCTGCTCGCGTGCCTACTCTTGGGAGGCGGTGTCAGCTCCCGGCGGGTGTCAGCGGAGGTGATGCTGCAGTATTTCAACACGACTTGGAACGAGATCGCCTTCCGGATGCCGGAACTCGCCGAGGCTGGCTACAGTTCCATCTGGGTGCCGCCGCCTACGAAGGCCGGTGGCGGGTTATCGGTCGGTTACGATTTGTTCGACCCGTTTGATCTGGGTTCCAAAGATCAACGCGGCTCGGTTTCGACCCGCTACGGCACGGAGGCCGATCTTCTGCGGATGATCGAGATCGCGCACCGCTTCGGCATCCGTGTCTATCTGGACAACGTGATGAATCACCGGGGCTTCGATGTCCCCGGCTACAACGCCTCCACGCCTATCGACGTTTATCCCGGTCTGGTGCCGGAGGATTTCCATCTTCAGGTCACCGCCGACGGTTTCTACCGCAACTGGCCGGGCATCTCGAACTACAACGACCAGTTCCAGGTCTGGAACCTGAGCACGTCGAACCTCGTCGATATCGCGCAGGAACCCGGCACGACCAATCTGAACTTCGGCGGCTTCCAGGGCGCGAATCATCCGAAGATCCGGATCGTCCGCCAGCCGAACAACCCCGAGTTTTACTGCTACCTGCCGGACGGCACCTACGTCGGCTTTGGACCGAACAACGGCATCACCGCGGCGCTCATCGCGGCGAACCCGGATTTCTACGCGGAATACGTGCAGGACTACCTCATCCGGGCCGCGCGCTGGGAGATCGATTTGACGAAAGCCGACGGCCTGCGGCTCGACGCGGTGAAGCACATCCGCGACGATTTCTTCGGCGCGTCCGGCGCGGGCGCGGATTTCAACGACTACGGCTACCTCGGGCAGGTGCAGCGGCAGTTCAAACTGACGCGCGGTTTCAGCGACACGAATCTGCGCGACACGCTCTTCGATTCCGAAAAGGGTCGCGATGACGCCATCTTTTTCGGTGAACATCTCGGCGGCACGCCGCAGGAGCCGTATATCGAGCGCGGCATGCGCCTGCTCGACGACGCGCTCAGCGGCAAGCTGAACGGCTCGCTTTCGTTTGGCCCGCTCAACGGCCTCGACCTGCCGGGCGGCGGCGGCTTCGCCAACGGTCACCAGACCGGCATCGCCTATGCGCAAAGCGCGGACAACGGCTACGCGAACAAACGCCAGCTCCAGCATGCGTTCATCATGACCCGCGCCGGGCTGCCGGTGATCTACAGCGACGGCAATCACCAGGCCGGCACGCTCGGCCAGATCGGGAAGCCATTTCCGGCGAACGCCTACACGAATTTCCTCGGTCAATACGGCGACATCCGGCTGCCGAACCTGCTCTACATCCACAACCAGTTTGCCCGCGGCGACCAGATCCCGAAGTGGTCCGACGGCAGCGTGGTCGCCTTCGAGCGGCGGGACAAGCGGGAGAACGGCGCGATGACCGATGCCGACGGCACGGTGCTGTTGTTCCTGATGAACGCCAACAGCGCCACCGGCCAGAACCGCCCGGTCCAGACGACTTTTCCGCCCGGCGCGTATCTCTGGCAATACGCCGGCGGCGAGGCGGACGGCGGCGACTCGATGGCCGGGTTTTATTACACGGTGCCGGCGAACGGGCAGGTCGGCGATCTCACGATCCCGAAGGGCGGCTACTTCGCCTTTTCCTGGCGCACGCCGGAGCTGCCGGACGTGAACGCCACGCTGCCACCAATCCAGATCCTGCAGAACGGGGCGCCGGCTCCGACGGTCGCGTTTGAGCGTCAGGACGGACCGGACGGCGACGCGAATTTCAATCCCTACGGCGTGCCGGGCGACACGCCGGGCGATTTCAAATACACGATGACGGTGCCGCGCGTGACGGACGGGACGAACCTGTCGTTTCTCGCCCGCGCCGATGGCTCCGCGGAGAACATCCTCATGCTGCTCGACGGCGGCGTGGACATCAATTCGCAGATGAATCTCGGCCCGCTGACCGGCGACCGGCGCGACCATCCGCCGGCGCTCTCGACCGACGCATTTCTCGGCTACGAGCAGATGCGTTTCGTCCAGCGGGCGGCGGAAAAGTTTGCCGCGCGGGACATCTCCCGCAATCGCCTCGGATCGGCCGGGGCGGAAACGTATCAGGCCACGATCGGGACCGCCGGCTTCGCGGTGACAAACGGAGCCGGCGGCGGGCTCAACACGAGCGCCGGCACGGCGACCTACGCGTATCACGATCCCGGCGCGACCGCGCTCGATGGCCAGGCGGGCGCCACCGCGCAGTTCTTCCCGGCGCCGCAAAACGCGATCGGTCAGCCGGTGACCGTTTACCTGAAAACGGCTTACCAGTTTGAGGTCAACAAGACCTTCCTCTATTACACCACCGACGGCGCGACCTTCCCCGAGGGCGCCGGCGGCCAGCCGGGCAACGCCGCGACGCGGGTCGTCCCGCTTGCCTTCGTGCAGAACGGCAATCCCGACGGTTCTCCGCAGGGATTTCCGACGACAGACTGGTGGCGCGGCACGCTGCCCGCACTGCCGGCCGGCACGGTGCTGCGCTACAAACTGGGCGCCTTTTCTTCCAATGCCCCGAGCGTCTTCCCGACCGATGCCGCCGCGGTCGCGCTGAAGAAAAAGATGGAAACCCGCTTCGAGATCACCGGGTTCAACGCGCAAACCGCTTTTCATCATCCGCACAACGACTACGGCCAGACCCGCACCGGACTCACGGAAGGGTTTCATCAACTGCGAACCCGGCAGTTTCTCAGCCGCGCCGGCCGGGCCTCGATTTACAACACTTCGGTCCAGACGTTTTATTACGACACGCAGCCGCCGGCCGGGCAGATCGCGTTCCCGGCCGGGAAACGGCGACACGATCGGCGGCAATCGCTACGGCGTCGTCGTCCGCACCGATCCGAGCGTGACGGAGGTCTGGTATCAGATCATCGACTCCGATCCCGCGAACGATGACGCCGTGCTCAACCCCCCGCCCTCGGTCACTCCGGGCAACGGCAACGGCGCCTGGGTGAAGGCGACCCGGCTCACGGCGAATCCCGCGGTGACGAGCGCGTTCGCGAACGAGTGGCGTTTCAACTACGTCAACATTCCCTCCAGCGGCAGCGCGACGTCTCGTCGTGCGCCTGCGCGAGATTTCCTCCGCGCCGATGTCTGCGGCGAACCCGACGAGCGACGCGAGCGCGGACACCGCCAGCCATTGGACGACGCTGGTGCGCACCGTGAATACCGCCGGCCCGGCGACCCGGCTCTTTGTCGCGTTTCCTTCCGGCGACGGGCAGGTCGTGGACGATCAATACGTGCTGAAAGTCTGGTTCAGCACCGCCCTGGCGGACGGCACGAACACGCAGACGCTGCGCGACCGGTTTCTCATCAAGATCGCGTCGAGTGAATCCGGCTCGCCCGGCGAACGGCGTCCCGCAGGACCGCGCGCGCTACGGGATCAACTACAATGTCGCGCCCGGTTTCCACGAGCTGACTTACCAGTTGCCGAACCTTTACAACGGCAGCCCGGATTTTCTTCATTCGATCGGCGTCACCTATTCCGCGGGTCCCGGCACGCCGACGCTGGAAACCTTCCGGCTGGTTAAGGCGCGGCCGGTCGTGGCGATTAAAAATAACATCGTCAATCCGCCCGAGTTCGATCCGGACGGGGCGCCCTACCGCATCGTCCTGCCTGACATTCCGAACCCCGATCCCGCCGGACCCGAGCGCTCGCAGAACATCCGCGTCGAGACCGATGGCAACGCGACGGGCGTCATCATCGCCTTCACGCTGCGGCCAGCCGGCGACACCAGCACGGTGACCCTCGCCGGTGGCAGCCCGGTGACGCAAGGGACGAGCAAGTTCTGGGACTTCACCTGGTCCGGGCTGCGGCCGGGCAATTATCAGTTCACCTCCACGGTCACGACGGACACCGGCGGCACGGCGACGGCGCTCCGGAACGCGCGCGTTGTTTTCCGGGAACTCGTCAGCGCAGTCGTCGGGAAGACGGACAACGACGACGACGGCCTGCCCGACACCATCGAGAGCACGCGCGTGCCGCTGCCGACGACGAACTCCGAGACCTGGACCAACGACCAGGTGCATCGCTACCTGATCTCGGGCCGGACAAATCCGTTGAGCCCGGACACCGACGGCGACGGCCTGCCGGACGGTCTCGAACTCGGCGTCAGCACGCCCGCTCGCCGCGCCCGTCGGCACGACGCCAGACACGAATCCGGCGACCGACACGAACGGTGACGGGATCCCGAATTTCCGCGCTGATCTCGACCCGCCGATTTTCAACACCACCGACAACCGCGACCGGCCGGCCGGCTACGAGTTGTTTGACCCCTGGCCGTTTGATCTTAACAAAGGGCGCACCGACCAGATCGCTGGCACGATGACGGATCCGAACAAACCGGACACCGACGACGACGGCGTTAATGACAACGTCGAGGACGCCAACCGCAACGGCCGCGTGGACATCGTGGTTCCGGATTCCAGCGGGCCGCTGCTCGAAGCCGGCGGCGCGCGCTACCGGTTCATCGCGCACCCGCCGACGATCTACAACACCTCCCGCGTCGACCGGACGAAGATCCCTGCGAGCGCGCTCTGGCTGGAAACCGATCCCAACAGCCCGGACAGCGACGGCGACGGGCTGCCGGACGGCCAGGAGGACACGAACAAGAACGGCCGCGTCGATCTGGCGCTGATCGATCGCAACCAGACGGATGCGAACGGCAACTTCGTCGTGCTGAAAGCCGCGCTCGACGAAAACCCCACGGCGCAACTGCCCTGGAAATACTCGGATTTCACCTACCGCTTCACCGACACCAGCGTCACCCCAAACCGGGTCCATGTTTCCAACCGCCTGGACCGCGCGAAGCTCGACGCCGTCTTTCGCCCCGGCGGCCAGCCGCGCGCGGATGGCATTGACGTGATCTGGCTGGAAACCGACCCACTCGCGTATAGCACCAGCGGCGACAGCCTGCCCGACGGCTGGAAAGTCGCCCACGGGCTCGATCCTTTCGATGACGGCACGATCGGGCATTACAACCTGCGCACCGGCCGGATCATCACGAACACGAACAACGGCGCCGCCGGCGACGCGGACGGCGACGGGTTCAGCGAATTTCTCGGAGTTCCTGAACGGGACCGATCCAACTGTGCCGGAGAACGCCCAGCCGCCGGCGCCCGGCGCCATCACGATCGGGCCGGTGACGGAAAGCCAGGTGACCACCGTCGGCGCGGTGACGAACCGGAAGGAATTCACGGACTGGACCGTGAACGATCTGCTGGCGCTCTCCCCCTACGACGGCGACGGACCGAACCAGCAGGGGTCGGACGTTTTCCACGCCTACGACGGGTTTGATTCGTCGCGCGATCTCGTGGCGTTCTACGCCCACGACGGCGGCGACGCGGCGCAGGGCGGCGACGGAAATTTCTATTTCCGCGTCGATCTCCACGACCTGAAAGCCTACGCGGAAGAGGGCGCGCTCGACATCTACGTCGCCATCAACGTCGGCACCGCCGGGCTCGGCGAGCGGAAGCTGCCCGATGACGTGGACACGCTCACAAACATGGGCTGGCAGGCGGTCGTCGCCTGTTACAGCACGAACAACGGGCGCGTTTACATCGACACCGACCCGCGTCCGGATCACAACACCGCCAACCTCGGGCAGGATCTTTTCGCCAACGGCGTCATTGCACGTGACCAGTCGGCGGCGAACGGTTTCAAGAAGGCGTATTTCAACGCCGACCTCGACACCGTCGAGTTCTCGATCTCGCGACAGGCGCTGCGCGACGCCGGCTGG
The DNA here is from genome assembly GCA_963762725.1 of uncultured Verrucomicrobiae bacterium. Classification (GTDB taxonomy): domain Bacteria; phylum Verrucomicrobiota; class Verrucomicrobiia; order Chthoniobacterales; family SZAS-18; genus JAFAXH01. The sequence goes on from CAVXLY010000003.1 coordinate 177,127, forward strand.
AACGGCGTGAACGCGGCCGACCTGCTCTACCAGGTTTTCACCACGAAGGACGGCACCGGCAACTCCCCGGTCGGCGGCGGCGACATTGGCGGGCGCTCGGACGTGCGGGACGCGATCTACAACGATTATCTCGCCAGCGATTACTACGAGGATCAGCGCAATCTTTCCGGCGCCAACAGCATCCTGCGAAACTGGTTCGGCCTGAGCGTCGGCAACGACCGCGGCAAGCGCGTGAAGGTCGTGCCGATCCTCCACGGCAACGAAGCCATCCTGCCCGGCAGCCAGACGCAGGCGCTCATCAACACCGGCGCCGGTGCCGGCCTGTATCGGCCGCTCGACGTGCACGAAGCCTACGGGGTGCCGCTCACTCTGCACCTCACGCCGACGCTGGCGGCCGCGCTGCAATGGGCGAAAGCCGGCCCGGGCCAGCCGGCGTTTTACGACGGGCCGGCGCTGAACCGCCGCATCGGTGCGCTCGCCGGCCAGGGGCTCGTGGACCTTCTCGGCACCACGTTTTCCGATCATCCGTTGGCCTATTTCTCGCAGCCGTTCAACCGCGACAACGTCACGCTGGCCAGCGAATTCCTGACGAAGATCTACGGCGTCACGCCATCGACGGAGGTCTTCTGGCCCGCCGAGCGGATCGTGGACGCCGGCACCCTCGACCGGGTCGGCGACCTCGGCTTCCGGTTCACGTTCGTGGACCAGATGCGGCACCTCTTCAAATGGTTCGGCCGCCAGTCGGCGATCGGCAACGACGGCTACCGGATCAACCGGCTGAACGGGATGAACGCGTTCTCCGTCAACGACGGCAACGACAACCAGCTCTTCGCCAACGACGACAACGGAATCCCGCTCCAGTTGCGCGCGCTTCTGAACCGCAAGGCGCGCGACAATCAGCAGGATCAAATCGTGACGCTGCCGCTGCGCTGGGAGGACTTCGCGGACAAGGCGAAAGCGGACGCCTACGACCGCAACATCCGCTGGCTGGCGAGCCATCCCTGGGTGGTCATCACGACGCCGGACGCGATCGCCGCCGGACAAGTCGATCTCTCGCAGCCGCCGGACGGCACCGGCGACACCTTCGGCACCGTGAATCGCGGCATCGGACTCGCGTTGCCGAAAACCGCGCGCGATTTCGTCGATCACGCGTCCGCGGAAAACTACGACCACTGGTATTTCGGCAGCAGCCTGGAGGAAAGTCTCAGCGCGAAGAAATTCAGCATCCGCAGCGGCGTGCCGATGCCCGCGGCCTACGGGCAGATCGGCGTCGCCGGCGGCGTGGCGGACAGCGCGTGGAACGCGGTCGCCGGGATCCCGGTGAACGCCGCCAATGCCGGCATCCTGACCCTGGCACGGACCACCGCGCACGCGTCGGTGTTTGTCACCGCGTTTCACGACCAGGTAAATAACGATCTCTCGAAGTTCAGCACCGGCGCCTACATTTATCCGGATGGCGCCTTCCAGAATCTCGCCGGGTTCAGCAAGGCGGCGCAGGCCCAGACGCGGACCGCGGCGGTGTTTGCCCGCGTGGCGGCGTGGTCGGCGGCGGCACGCGCCGGCGATTATTTTAACTCGACCGTCGCCGAGCAGGCGGACGTGGACCTCGACGGCGAGAAGGAATATCTGCTCTACAACGACCGGCTCTTTGCCGTCTTCGAGCGGCTCGGCGGCCGGCTGACCGGCGCCTGGTTGCGCGACATCGACACCGGCGCGGTGTTCCAGGTCGTCGGCAACCCCGCCGGCTACGCGGGCGCGGAGTCCGAAGAGGAGGGCGCGAGCAATCTCACCGCGGGCGGCGCGGTAGCGGCGTATCGGACGAGCGGATTCAAAGATTGGTTTGCGCAGACCGGCGCGCCGGGTGTCGGCTCGACGGTTTACGTGAACGACTTCTACAGCATCGCGCCGGCCGCGAGCGGCACCGGCTGGCAATTCACCAGCGCGGACGGGAAAATCTTCAAGACGGTCACGCTCGGGCCGCGCCAGGGCTGGCTCGACGGCAGCTACGCGCTTCCGAGCGGCGGCGGGATCAACCGCCTCTTTGTCCGCTTCGGCCTCTCTCCGGATCTCGCCGATCTGCTCACGGCGGGCCAGGCGCACCTCGTCGGTCCGCTGGCCGGGACGCAGACGGTCGATCTTTTTAACACCACGCCGGCGGCCACCGTGCGGGCCTACCTGCGCTTCGGCGGCGGGACGTATGCCGGCGCCGCGTTGAACCCTGCCGCGGCGGATCACGACGGCAGCGCGGGCTTTCACACGGTGCCGATGCGCAACCAGGCGCAGACGCAGCAAATCGAGCTGGCCAGCACGGCCGGCGCGACGAGCTTCCGCTTCGCGCTCGGCTTCGAAACCGGCGGTGCCCTGACCTACGACACCGATGGCGACGGCCTGCCGGACGCCTTCGAAACGCGCTACGGCCTGGATCCGAACGATCCCACGGGCGTCAACGGCGCGGATGGCGATCCCGACGGCGACGGCCTGACGAATCTCCAGGAACGTCTGCTCGGCACAAACCCGGTCGTCGCCGATGCCGCCGCGGCGGCGTTGCGGGTGACGCGCGACTCCGCAGGCGTCACGACCGTCCGCTTCCCGAGCCTGCGCGACCGGGTTTACCGCGTGCTGTTCACCGACGACCTGCGGCAGCCGTTCCAGCCGGCCAGCGCGGAATTCCTTGGCACCGGTCAGCCGATCGACTTCACGGACGACGGCGCCTTCACCGGCATCCCGGCGGCCGCCGCGCCGCGCCGGTATTATCGTTTGCACGTGCGGCTACCGTAAATTTCCTTTGTCCCGACCCATGTTGACTTCCCTGCCCCGGCGCGCTTGCGCGTTTCTGTTTTTCCTCACCGTCGCGCTCGCCTTCGGCGCGCTCCCGGCTGCCCGCGCCCAGAATCTCGGCAACGCGTTTCACGTGCCGGTCAGCACGGAGGTTCCCGGGACCACGATGCGCAGCCCGCTGTCGAACATCGAACAGGGCGCGCAGGTCTTCATCTATTCCGGCAACCAGGCGGGCGGCGGCGGCAACGCTGCGAACCAGACCGGCGGCAGCCTGTTCTTCAAGGTGCAGGGCAGCCCCGCGCCGTATCAGTCCGTCGCGCTCGCGTTTCACGCGGAGATCGGCAACAACAAATACTGGCGCGCCGCTCTCAACACCGCCTCCTTCCGGCCCGGTGACGTCATCGTTTACTACCTGCAGATCAACTACAGCGACCGCGCGAACACGTTTGTTTACGGCACGGATACCACGACCACCACGACGGGCACCGAGAGCACCGCGGCGGCGAATCCGTATCGGTTCGCTCTGAATCCGAAGCTGACGGTCAATGGCGTCAACGGCGACTACACGACGACGCACCTTTTCATCAGTGAACCCGTCGGCAGCGGCGGGCCGCAGATTTCCGTCGTCTTCGAAGTCGGCGAAAACGTCGTCGATCCGACGACCGTGCAGGTCTTCACGAATCTGAACCGCCGCGATTTGGCGACGCAGGTTTTCAACGGCGAAGAGGAAGGCATCCAGCCGCCGAGCGGCGATCTCATCGGCACGAACGACGCTCATTACTACAAGGCCTTCGCGATGACGAAGACCGCCGCCGGGCGCTACGAGCTGACGCTGCCGGCCGAAAAAACCGGCGCCTACCGGCTCACCGCCCGCTACCGGCAGCCGGGGTCGGGCACCTGGATTTATTACACCGCCGGCGGCAAGCGCGATCACGCCGTCGTCCTGTCGCCGACGAACGCGCGCGACATCGTTCTCTACGAGCTGAACACGCTGACGCAGAACGCGACCGGGACGCTCTTCAGCCAGCGCGGCACGTTTGCGGACCTCTACGAAGCCGGCAAGCGAAACCTCGATTACGTGAAGAGTCTCGGGTGCAATTACCTCTGGTTTCAGCCGATCCATCCGAACGGCGTCGACGGCCGGCAGATCGATCCGACGACGGGTCAACCGTATGAAGTCGGCAGCCCGTATGCGGTGAAAAACTTCTTCGACGTGATGCCGCTCATGGGCCGCGGCAACACGCGGGCGTCGGCGCTGCAGGAGTTCCAGGCGTTTGTCGGCGCGGCCGACGCGAAGGGCGTCGGCGTGATGCTCGACGCACCGTTTAACCACACCGCCTACGATGCGGAACTCGCCTCGCTCGGGGTCAATCTTTTCGGCCCGGAAAACAGCGGCTGGAACGCGACGGATCTCATCCGCAACCGCGAGCTGCGCTTCTTCTCCAGGAAGAACAATTATTTCGACCGGGCTTCGTATTTCAACAGCTTTGCCGACACGAACATCGCCGTCGCACCGGACCGCGACGACTTCGGCAAGTTCGGCGACACCTACGACGTGTTTTACGGCTCCTACTCCTCGCTGGTGAATCAGAACCCGCAGGACAACGGCGCCTACAACAACGAGCAGGATACTTTTTATTACGGCGACACGGACTGGACGGGCACCGACTTTTTTCGCAACGGCCAGCCGCAGAACGTCACGAAAAACGTCTGGAAATATTTTTCAGAATACCTCATCCACTGGCTCGACCAGACCGGCGGGACCGCTGCGAATCTGGCCACAAATCCCGACGCCGGCATCGATGCCTTGCGCGCTGATTTCGGTCAGGGTTTGCCGCCCCAAGCCTGGGAATACATCATCAACAAGACGCGGGCGCGGAAGTGGAAATTCGTCTTCATGACCGAGAGCCTCGACGGCGGCGCGGTGACGTATCGCTCGAACCGGCACTTCGATATTCTCAACGAGAACATCGTCTTCCCCTTCCAGGCCGCCGGCAGCACCGGCGACTATCGCGGCATCTTCGACAACCGTCGCAACGCCTACGGCCAGGGACTCGTGCTGTTGAACTCGACCTCGCACGACGAGGAGAATTACGTGGACCCGTTTCAGGCGCTCATCCGCTACATGGTCAGCGGAAGCGTGGACGGCGTGCCGCTGATCTTCTACGGCCAGGAAAACGGGGTGTCACGCACGTTCGGCTTCGATGCTTACGAGGCAAATTTCGGCAAGCAGATCCCGCACTTCAAAAAGTTCAATTCTCTGCAGCCGATCCTCGCGCCGCCGAACCGCACCTTCGGACTCGACCAGCTCTTTCCCGTCTATGCCGCGATCGGCCAGGCGCGGCAGTTCTCGGAGGCGCTGCGCTCGTCGAATCGCTACTACCTCAATCAGATTGGCGGCTCGGTGCAGACGAAGATTTTCTCCGTCGCGAAATACTCGCTCGCCAACGCCTCGCCGGGCGTCAGCGACGTGGTCTTCGCCTTCGTGAACCTGGATCGCGACAACGATCAGCAGGGCAATTTCGACATCAACATCACGCAAAACGGCTCGAACCTTTTCGGTATCAAGCGCGGCCGCGTTTACAACGTGCGCAACGTCGCCGCATACACCGCGCAGAATCCGAACCGGCGGGACGCCTACTTGATTCCCGGCAACGCGACCGGCGATCAGCTGCTCGACAACGGCTTCTTCGTCAACGTCAAGCGCGTGCCGACGTCGAACGGCGAGTGGAGCAGCGCGCCTTTTGAAGCGCAGTATCTCAAGCTTTACGACCTCACGCCGCCGCCGGTAAACACCGCGCCGTTTTCCGCGAAGAGTTATTCGCTCGGGCGCAACGTCACGTTTTCCTGGCCGGCGGTCAGCGATCCCGACGGCGGCATCAGCGGCTACGTGCTGAAGGTCGGCACGACGCCGGGCGGGAACGATGTGTTTGACGCCAACGTCGGCAATGTGACGAGCTACACGGTCAACGCCTCGAACCTTCCCTTCGGGCAGCGGCTTTACGCGACGATCATCGCAGTGAACAACGCCGGCGTTCTCGGCGGCTCCAGCGCGGCGAGCACCGGCACGATCGTCGTGGACCCGGCGGCGGACGATGACGGCGACGGCGAAAGCAACGCCGCCGAAGATCTCGCGGGCACGGATCTTTTCAGCGCGAACTCGGTGCTGCGCGTGGTCTCGGCCACGCGGGAAACGCCGGGCGGCGCGGTAACCGTCACCTGGGCCAGCGTGCCCAGCAGGAGCTACGTCGTGCAGGCGGCCACGGACCTGACGCAGGGGTTCACCGACCTCAGCGGCATCCTGCCGGCATCCGCCGGCGCCACGACGAGCTACACGGACGCGGGCACCGCGGGCGGGAAGAAATTCTACCGGGTGCGCGTGGCGGCCGCGCCGTGACGCGATAGGCGCCGCGGCCGCGGTTTCACTCCGCCGTCAGCTCGAAGATGCAGGGCGTCAGCGGCGGCAGGTGCGGCAGCGTGACGCTGTGCAGTTGCGTGACGGGATCAATCGTCGCCGTCACCGCCGGCGACTCGCCGGCCGCGTCGAGGCGCTCGCGCAAGGCGGTGAGACGGTTGCCCCGTTCCTGGGACAGGCCGAGAAACGCCGTCGCGTCGTGCGAGAACCGCACCTCCACGTCGCGCATCGTTTCGTGCCGGTGCAGGTTCACGACCACGAGCATGCGCTGCCCGCTGGCGCGGTCGTGGCGCAGAAAGGCGTAGAGCCAGTGCCCGCTCGCGGTCTCGCCGCCAAGCCGCCCGAAACGCGGATTTTCCCGGTTCGAAGCGTTGAGCGGGAAGAACTCGCCGGCGGCGAATGCCGGCTCGCCAACGACGCGCAGCAGCCGGCCGTAAAATGCCTGCAGCGCGCGCTGGGCATCGGAAAGCCGTCCGCCGTCGAACCGGCCGCCGTTCACCCATTTCACCAGCTCCGGCATCGACCAGTAATCGAAGATCGTGGTGCGCGCGTCGTCCCCGCCGAAGCCCTCCTCTCCGAGGGCCGGCTCGCCGACTTCCTGCCCGCTGTAAACCATCGCCGGCCCGCGTGACAGGCCAAACAGGATCGCCGAAACCGGCTTGCCCACATCCGGGCCAATCCCGCCCCATTGCGACGGCGCGGCGAGACGGACTTCATCGTGGTTTTCCGCGTAGCGCAGGGAGTTCTGGAAAATGAATTCGCGCGCGCCGTCGCTGCCGCCGTGCGCGGCGTCGAGATCGTTCGCCCAGGCGCCTTCTTCGTAAAGCCGCTTCAGCACCTTGTAGCTGGGATCGTCGTAGACGGCGTTGAAGCCGGCGTTGAGCAGGTCAAACATCACGTTGCCGCGGCCGTCGTTCAGCCCGGCCAGGACCGGGTCGCTGCCGGGCACCTTCGCGGGATCGTTGTCATACGCTTCGGCGACAAAGAAAACATCGGGCTGCCGCTCGCGCGCGCGGTCGAGCGCCCAGTGCCAGAATTCCGGCGGGATCATGTGCGCCATGTCGCAGCGGAAGCCGTCCACGCCGAGCGCCTGCCAGTGCGCGAGCACGGCGTCCATTTTCCGCCAGGTGTCCGGCACCGGTTTCCTGCGATCCGACGCGGCGGTGCCGTGCGGGTATTCGCGCCGGGCCCGGCCGGAGTCGGTAAAATCAAAGCCGTAGTTCAGCTTCACGGTTTCATACCAGTCGCCGAGCGACGGCTCCCAGGAGACGACGTTGTTGCCGGTCACCCGCCCGAGTTCGCGCTCGCCGTCGAAGCGGCCGTCCCCGGCGCCGAGCACCCGGCAAGTCGGGCTGAGCGGCACGCCGGTGTTTCGGTCCACGGTCGGCAACCGCAACGGCGGACCGCCGCCCGGCGCGTTCGGCGGCAGGTAGAAAAAATTATTGTCCGGGTCGAAAAATTTTCCGGTGTCGTCCCCCTGCCCGCCCCGACCTCGGGTGCCGAAATTCCATTCGGGCCGCACGGTGGACGCGTAGGAACGGGCGACGTGATTCGGCACAAAATCGATGATGGTCTTCAACCCGTGGGCGTGTACGCGCGCCAGCAACGCCCGAAATTCCGCCAGGCGTTCCGCCGGGTTTTCCGCGTAATCCGGACAAACATCGAAGTAGTCTTTGATCGCATACGGGCTGCCCGCGAGCCCTTTCAAGAGATCGGGGTCATCCGCCGGCAACCCGTGGACGCCGTAATCCGTGGCGGTGATCTGCCGCAGCACGCCGGTGAGCCAGAGATGCGTGAAGCCGGCGGAGCGGAGTTCGCGGAGCGCGGCGGCGTTGATGTCATTGAACTTGCCGACGCCGTTTTCCGCCAGCGTGCCGTTTGGCCGGCGGGTTTCGTTCGTGTTGCTGAAGAGCCGGGGAAGAAGCTGATAAATCCGTGGGCGCTCTCGGCCCGCGCCGAGCCGTCCGGTGCGCTCGGCCTTCACGATTCCCGGATTCCGCAGATCCAGGCGCAAAAATTCGGTGAGGTATCTGTCGCCATCGCCCGGGGTCGCGGCGCCGTCGCTACAGCCGAGCAGATGGCCCCAGCCGCCGTTCTGCGCCAGATCCTTCGCGTAGGCGAGAAAGGCGGTTTCCGCGCCGCCGTCGCTGCTGCCGCTGCCAGCGAGGAAGGAAACCGGAACCTGGACGCGCCATTCCCCCGGCCCGGCGGCTTCGGCGCGCGCTGCTTCCGGCGCGGTCTTCCGGTCGCCCCAAGCGGTTTGTTCCCAGCGGCGTTCGGTAATTTTCACCGCACTGTCCGCAGCCGTTTTCAGCGCGAACAGGCGCTGCGCCGCGAAGGGCAGAAACACCGTCGAACCCTCCTCACCGGCTCCGAAAGGCAACACGGCGGAACCGCGCGTCCGGCCGCCGAAGGCAAGAAAAATCGTGCTCCCCGGCCGCACCTCCGGCGCCACACACCGAATATGCAGCACAGCGCCAATGACTTCGAAATGCACGGAAAATTCGCCGGCTCTGCGCACCCATCCCGCCGCCGGGTCAGCGTCGTGGTTTTGGACACCGGATTCAGCGGCAGTAGTCGAAGTCATCATCAGGGTCGCGGACAGGCTGCCGATAAGAACGAAACCGGCCGGTTTCCATGAGGCGCGGAGGGTTTGGCGAATCCGCCGAACCATGTTTTTCACAATGTTTTCACAATCCCACTTTCCGGGTGGCTGGCAGCGCGGAGAGCGCCGGCTCGCGTGGCTCCACGGCGACCGGCTGGTTGGCGGCGGCCTCCTCCGGCGCATCGGTGACGAAACGCGTGGCCACCGCCGCGACGAGCAGCGAGACGCCGCCGAGCATGACGACTTTCACCGGATCGTTGCCGAACACATTTTTCACCACCGGCTCCAGCGCCAGCGAGGCGAGGATCTCCGGGATGACGATGAAGAAATTGAAGATGCCCATGTAAACGCCCATCCGTGCCGCCGGCAGCGCGCCGGAAAGGATGGCATACGGCAGCGAAAGGATGGACGCCCAAGCGATGCCGACGCCGATCATCGTGCAGCGCCAGAGCGGTCGGATCGTGGATGAACGCCGTCGAGAGCAGCCCGGCGGCCCCGCACAGCAGCGCGAGCGAGTGCACGGTCTTGCGGCTCGTCGCAGCCGCAAGCTTCGGCAGCGCGAAGGCCACCGCGAAACAAACGATCGAGTAAATGGCAAACGTCTGCCCGCCGAACGCCGTGCCCTGATCGAAGCGCGGCGACTTCGGATCGGTCGTGCCAAAAATTTGCTGGGCGGTGGCGAGCGAGAAAAACATCCACATGCAGAACAGCCCGAGCCAGGTGAAGAACTGCACGACGGCAAGCTGCTTCATCGTGCGCGGCATCTCGCGCAGCGCCGTGGCCACTTCGGGTTTCGAAAGCACAAGCGCGATGGCGCCGCCGATGCCGCCGCCGGCGAGCACGTGCCATGCGGTGAGATGATGCTCGACCAGCGCCCCACGGCAGATGCCAAGCAGCGCCCCGCCGGTCGCGCCGACGAGCAGGAACGTCGGCTGCAACCGGAAGCCGCCCTCGCCGGAGCGCGCCTGCCGGCGAAACGCGGCGAGATCCTCCGGCGGATACTCGGGCGAAGTCAGCACGGTCCAGAGCACCGCGAGCAGGAAGATCACGGCGCCCAGCTTGAAGGAATACTGCACGGTCAGCGGCACGCCGTTCGCCGCGTTGCCGGCGACGCCCCAGGCTTCAAAGATCGACGGCAGGGCATTGGCCACCGCCGCGCCGACGCCGATGAAAAAGCTCTGCATGACGAACCCGGTGGTCCGCTGATCGATGGACAATTTATCCGCCACAAACGCGCGGAACGGCTCCATGCTCACGTTGATGCTGGCGTCGAGGATCCAGAGCATCGTCGCCGCGACGAACACGATCGGCGCATCCGGCATGAACCAAAGCGCGAGACTGGAGAGGATCGCGCCGACGAGGAAATAAGGCCGGCGGCGGCCGAGGCGCGTCCACGTGCGGTCGCTCATCGAGCCGATGATCGGCTGGACGAGCAGGCCGGTCATCGGTCCCGCCAGCCAGAGCATCGGCAGCTTGTCCGGCGAGGCGCCGAGCTTCGCGTAAATCGCGCTCATGTTGGCCAGCTGCAGGCCAAAGCCAAACTGGATGCCGAGAAACCCGAAGCTCATGTTCCAGATCTGCCAGAAGCTCAGGCGGGGGAGTTGCGAATCCATGGGAGGAAGGGAAGCGCCGGTTTTACCTGCGCGCCCGCGCGGGCGTCGAGCACGGAAGCGGCGGGCCGGGAGCGGGTTGTCGCGATTATGCTCTCCAGGCGTTGACGGCCGCCCGGCCGGTCGCGCATACTCGGCGGCCGCCCCGCCCGGGGAGACGATCACTCCATGCTTCCGCGCGCCATTTTGCTCATCTTCGCCGTGACAGGGTTTCTGGCGACGGCCCGCGCCGAGCCGGCGGCGGGAAGCGTGGAAAGCCGCTGCCCGGATTGGGCGAAGAGCGCGGTCTGGTATCAGATTTTTCCGGAACGCTTTCGCAACGGCGATCCCGGCAACGATCCGACCCGCGACTCTCTGGAATGGCCGATCGGTCCGGGCGCGAACTGGCGGCTCTCGCGCTGGACCGCGGACTGGTATGCGCGGGACGAATGGGAAACCGAGCTGAGCCCGAATTTCTACAAGGGCGGCGTGTTTGACCGGCGCTACGGCGGTGATCTGCAGGGTGTGCTCGACAAGCTCGATTACCTCGCGGAACTCGGCGTCAACGCGCTCTATTTCAACCCGGTCTTCTACGCCCGCTCGCTGCACAAATACGACGGCAGCAGCTTTCATCACATCGATCCGTTCTTCGGTCCCGACCCGCGCGGCGACCTCGCGTTGATCGACGGGGAATCCCGCGACCCGGCGACATGGAAATGGACGGCGGCGGACAAGCTGTTTCTGCAGCTCGTAAAACAGGCGCACGCGCGCGGGATGCGCGTGATCATTGACGGAGTCTTCAACCACACCGGCCGCGACTTTTTCGCGTTCAAAGATCTGACCCGCAAACAGGCCGCTTCGAGCTACAAGGATTGGTATGTCGTCAACACGTTTGACGATCCCGCGACGAAGCGAAACGAGTTCCACTACGAAGGCTGGTGGGGCCACAAGTCGCTGCCGGTCTTCTCCGCGACTCCGGACGGCAGGAACATGCCGGCCGGCCCGAAGAAATACATCTGGGACGCGACGCGGCGATGGATGGATCCGAATGGCGACGGCGACCCGGGCGACGGCATCGACGGCTGGCGGCTTGACGTGGCCGACGAGCGGCCGGCGCAGTTTTGGGCCGATTGGAACACCTACGTCCGCAAGCTGAACCCACAGGCTTATACTTCCGCGGAAGTCTGGAAGGACGCGAAAGCGCTCATCGTGGAAGGCGGCTTCTCGGCGAGCATGAACTACTACGGCTTCGCGATTCCGGTGAAGGGCTGCCTCGTCGATCACCAGATCCCGATGTCGAAGTTCGTGAAGCTGCTCGACGACCGCCGCAACGCGCTGCCGCGGCCCGTGGCTTACACGATGCAGAATTTGATGGACTCCCACGACACCGACCGGCTGGCGTCGATGATCGTCAACGGCGAGCGGACGCGCTACGCGAGCGCCGACCAGATCGATTACAACACGAATAACGACCTGCGCGACGCGCCGAACTACGAGGTGCGTGCGCCAACTCCGCGCGAACGCGACATCCAAAAGCTCGTCGCGCTTTTCCAGATGACGTATGTCGGCGCGCCGATGCTCTACTACGGCACGGAGGCCGGCATGTGGGGCGCGCACGATCCCGACAACCGGCTGCCAATGGTCTGGCCGGACCTGCAGTTCGACCCGCAGGGGGCGGACCCTCGACCGGGCAAGTCGCGGCCGCCTGATCCGGTCGCGTTCGACCAGGCGCTATTCGATTTCCACAAGCGCGTCGTGGCGCTCCGCCGACAGCATCCGGTGCTGGACCGCGGCGATTTCGCCTGGCGGGCCGTGAACGATGAGGCGGACACCGTTGCCTTTGAGCGGTCCAGCGGGGATGCCAGGATCGTCGTGGTGTTGAACCGCAGCGAACAGGTGCGCTCCGTCGCGCTGACTGGATTTGCACCGGAAGCGAAGCTTGAACCGATCTTCTCGACGGCGACGGACGCGCTCGCAGACGAACCGGCGCCCAGCTTTGCCGATGGCAAGTGGCAGATCAAAATTGCCCCGCTGAGCGGACGGGCATTCGCGGTGAAACGGTAAGACATTGATCCATACATGACGCGACACGTCCGGCCCCGCAGCTTGCGCGAAAATCCGACGCGAAACCAGCACGCCCGGCTCGGTTTGGCGTGTTGGGGCATCCTGCTTTTGCTTTGTCTCCTCGCGACTCCGGCCTGTAGCCGGCGGCCGCGCGACGGGCGCGCGCACGTTCTCATCTGGCACCAGAAAGGCAGCCCGGAGCGGGAGATTTTCAACGAGATCGTGGCCCGCTACAACGCGGCGCATCCAGATCGGTTTGTCGAGGCGCTGTATCACGAAAACGAAGAGCTGCGCAGTCTTTTCATCGTCGCCTCCGTGGCGGGTCAGGGGCCGGATTTGATTTACGGGCCGTCCGACAACGTCGGGGTTTACGTCACCACGAAAGCCATTCGGCCGCTCGACGACATCCTGCGGCCGGCGCACAAGGCGGAGTTCATCGACGAAGGGCTCGTGCAGTGGAAAGGCGCCACCTGGATGGCCTCCGACCAAATCGGCAATCAGCTCGTGCTCGTCTATGACAAGGCGCTGGTGCCGGCACCGCCGAAGACGCTCGATGAGTTTGTCGCCCTTGCGCAAAAACTCACCGTCGATACGAACGGCGACGGCAAGACCGATCAATACGGCCTGACCTGGCCCTACAAGGAGCCGTTCTTTTTCATCCCGTTTCTCACCGCGTTCGGCGGCTGGGTGATCGACGACGAGGGCCGCCCGACACTCGACAACGAGCAGACCGCCGCCGCGCTCCAGTTCGTGCTCGACCTGCGCGACAAATACAAGGTGGTGCCGCGCGAAGGCGACTACGTCATCGCCGACACGCTCTACAAGGAGCGCCGTGCCGCGATGATCATCAACGGCACCTGGGCCTGGGGCGACTACGGCGTCGGCGGTCGCAGCCTCATCGCACCGCTGCCGGAAAACCCGGCGCTCGGCACCCGCTGCACGCCGATGTATTGCCTGCGCGGCTACTCGATCAACGTCAACGTGCCCGCCGCGAAAGTGCCGCTGGTGCGCGAGGTGATGGAGTTCTTCACCAGCGCGGAGGTGCAGCAGGAGCTGGCGGACAAAGTCTTCATCACGCCGGTGAATAAAGCCGTGCTCGATTCGCCGTCGGTGAAAAACAGCCCGATCCACCAGGCGTCGCTCGCGCAGATCGCCGTCGCGCGGCCGATCCCCATCCGGCCGGAGATGCGCCAGATCTGGGACGGCATGCGCGGGCCGCTGCAGCTCACGATGAGCGGCGCCATCCCGGCGCGCGAAGGCGCCCGGCGCATGCAGCAGGAAGCGGAAAAGCAGCTCGCCGAAAGCCGGCTTTGAGCGAAAAGCCGCGGCGCGGCGTTGCCAACCGGCGCGATTCCGCCGTTAATCCTCCTCTCCTCCCCGTTTCGACACGATGTCCCGCTGGAACAACCGCCTCTTCGTCATCGCGATGCTCGCGCCCGCGCTGCTGGTCATCCTGGCGGTCGTGGCGTTCCCGCTCGTTTACAACGTCATCCTCTCGCTCTCGAACGCGAACCTGTATCACATCCGCGACTGGCGGCTCATCGGCCCGGCGCAATACCTGGCCGTCTTTCAGGAGCCGCTCTTCTGGCAGATCCTGCTCAAAACCGTGATCTGGACGGTGGTGAACCTCCTGTTCCACGTCACCCTCGGCGTGTTTCTCGCCGTGCTGCTCCACCAGAAATTTGTGCGCGGCAAGGCGGCCTGGCGCGTCCTGCTCATCATCCCCTGGGCGCTGCCGCAATACATCACCGCGCTGACCTGGCGGGGCATGTTCAACTACGAATACGGCGCGGTGAACCTGGTTCTCGTGAAGTTTCTCCACCTGCCGCCGGTCGCCTGGCTGGCGGCGCCGTTCGAGGCATTCTGCGCGGCGATCCTGACGAATATCTGGCTCGGCTTTCCTTTCATGATGGTCGTCGCTCTCGGCGGACTGCAGTCCATTCCGAACGAGCTTTACGAAGCCGCCGAGATGGATGGCGCCAGCGCGTGGCAGCAGTTCCGCACCATCACCGCCCCGCTGCTGCGGCCCGTGATGGTGCCGGCGATCGTGCTCGGCACGGTCTGGACGTTTAACAATGTCAACGTCGTCTGGCTGGTGTCCAACGGCGGCGAGCCGGCGGACAAGACGCACATCCTGGTTTCCTACGTCTACAAGGCGGCGTTCAACATGTATCGCTTCGGCTGGGCGGCGGCGTTGTCCGTGGTGATCTTCGCCATCCTGTTCGTCTTCGCGCAGGTGTTCCTGCGCACGACCCGGGCGACGGATTCGGCCTATTGATGGCGGGCGCCATCACTCGGCCGGCTGCGAGAGCTGGAAGCCGTTGAAGAAGACGTCGTTCGCTTCGCCGTTGCGATTGTAGAGCGCAAAGCTCGTCAACGCGGCGCCGGGCGTGCCGCCGAGTTTGCGGCCGGCGAGCTTCACCGTCTTCTTTGTCGCGAGGACGGTGACCTCGAAGTCGTAGGTGTCCGGCGTGACGAGCGTGAAAGTCACCGAGAATCCGCTGTCGGAAAACGGCAGGTCTGCAACGGCTTTGCCGTTCTCGGCGTCGTAGATCCGGTAGCCGTTGCTCTCCTTGAAATATCCGAACTCGAAGCGGGCGTCGCGGTTGTAATCGTCCACGCCGCTGTTCGCATTGCCGGAGCGCAGGACGATGCCCACGGAGCCGGGCGTCGGGTCGTCCCGCTCAAACTTCTTGGTGATGGCCCCGTGCTCGAACGTAAAGGAGAACGATTGCCCCGGCTTCAGCGTCCGCTCGAAAGCGCGGAAGGCGACCGCGATCTCGAAGCCTTCTCCGTTCGCAAACAATCCGAACGCTTTCTTTTTGATCGCGATGCCGTTGAGATCCGGGTTGTTCTCCGTCGTCGCGATGAAGCTGCCGGCGTGGGATTGCCGGCCGGGCGACTGGGAGGACTGGAGCGTCCATTCGCCAAAGCCGGTGCCGCCGTTTTTGCCGGTCGCCCATCCGCTGGAATAGGCGCCGTGGGTGGCGTCATCGTCGCCGAAGACGGCCTGCTCTTTGCCGAGGAGATCGCCGGCACTGGGAAGACCGATGACGACGGTGGCCAGGGCGGCGAAGAAGCGGGTGATGGATGACATTGGGGTGGGAAGAAAAGGAACACCGGAGTCGCCGAAGGCCGCGCCGCAATGGCGAACTCACCGGCGAAAATACTGACGCCGACGCGCCGAAGCGAACGGCGACCAACAGTGCGTCCTGCGATCCGTCCTTATTCCTTGACCGCACCCGACGTCAATCCGGAAACCAGGAAGCGGCTCAAAAGCAGGAAAAGCGCGATCACCGGCAGGGAAACCAGCAGCGCGCCGGCCGCGTAGAGCCCCCACTGCGTGGACATGTTTCCCTGGAAGAGCTTCAGCCCGACCGGCAGCGTGAATTTGTCGGCGTCCTGGAGGATGAGCGCAGCGACGATGTATTCGTTCCAGGCCGCCATGAATGAGAACAGCGCGCAAATCGCCACGCCCGGCGCCGCGAGCGGGAGGATGATGCGATAAAACGTCTGCCACGGCGTGCAGCCGTCGATCTGCGCGGCTTCCTCCAGCGAGACCGGGATGGTGTCGTAATACCCCTTCAACTGCCACAGGCAGAACGGCAGCGCCGTCGCGGTGTAGATGATAATGACGCCGAGATAGGAATTGATGAGCCCCAGCGCGATGAGCAGCAGATACATCGGCAACAACACCATGGTGGCCGGAAACATCTGCGTGACGAGCAGCGCGTTCAGGGTCTTCGTGCGTCCGCGGAATCGGTGGCGCGACAAAGCGTAGGCGCCGGTGGAAGCGAGAATAACGCCGGTGATCGTGACCGCCGTGGCCACGAGCAGAGAATTGCCGACCCAGCGCAGGAAATCGGTTTTCGTGAAGAGGACGCGGAAGTTCTCCAGCGTCGCCCCCTCCGGAATCAGAGCGAGCGAAGTGGAGAGCAACCGGTTACCCGGTCGCAACGAGATCGTGAAGATCTGCGAAACCGGGTAAAGGGCGTAAAGCGTGAAAAGGCCGAGTCCGACGTAAGTCAGAACCCGGCCTATCAACGCTTTCCGTGCAGGAGTCAGTGAATCCATCAAGGAATCAGTCCGGCAGGAGAACAATCAGCCGCTGGCTTCACGCACTGCCAACATTTGACCGTCCAATCCCGCTCTCGGTTCGGCGACCGCGCTACGCGGAGGCGCGACGACGGCGGGACACGCTCCAGGCCAGCCCGAGCGCACCGACCGCGAGCATCGCGTAGGTAGAAGGCTCCGGCACGGCGATCATCTGGATATTGAAGCCATTCGCAGATGGGGGGGACGGAGCGGCGACTCGCTGTCCAAGTGCGCCCATGGGGATAAATACGCCGGCGTCGGAAGTATCAATACTCGTTGAATTCGCTCCGTCCGCCGGGCCAACCCAATTGCCGTCATTGCTCGTCACGATCGCCCAAGCGGTTGCAGCTGCCGGATTGGAACTGTCGAAAACCCAAACGTAGATTCGGACGCCGGAAATGCCAGAGAGGAACGGAGTGGTGTCGAAGAACTGCCCTACCGGTGCGCCCCCGGAACCGATGACGGTGTTGTCATACTCGGTGAACGCGCTGTTCGTCGCCGCGAAGTTCGTAGAGTTCAAGCTGAAGTCGAACCCGGGTGCAAATGTCCCGACCCGCACCGCGTTTCCAGTGAGTGACGGGCTGACGCCATCGGGGTTCAGAATCAGGTTGCCGACGGAGCCGTAATCGATGCTGGCTGCCTGGGCAGTATGAGGAAGCAGCGCAGCCGCAGCCAGCAAAGCCAGGGCATTTCGGAACAGGATTGAGGTCAATTTCATTTTCGATTTAAAGATTGATCGCAGGCTGCGGGACATACCAGACGAAGGAGGAGCGTCCACCCTTGCGCGTGATCAGGACCGCGGCGCCTTCCGGAATTACCACGTTGGAGGCGTCAGTAAAGCCGGTCTGCCAGCGGTTGTTCGTCGTGCTGTAGAAGTAGTTTGTCACCACGCCGGTCGTCGAGTTCAGGATCCCGACCGTGTCCGCGTTCGACGCCGTTGGTCCGCCGACCACACCGGTGGCGGCATTACCGGTGAAGAGCTGCGAATTCGCCAGGGTCACCGAGGGAAGCGGATACGGGTTCGGCACCAGATTGAAATTCTGGCTCGAGCTGCCGCCAGTGATCATGATCCCGGACGGTCCGAGTTTGACCTCACCGACGAGCGTGAAAGAAACCGGGGTGGAAGTCTTGCGCTCGACCGAGAGTCCGGCTTTCGGCGGGATCACAACGTTCGTTGCATCCGTAAAGCCGGTCTGCCAGCGGTTGTTCGTCGTGCTGTAGAAATAGGTGATCGCAACCCCGGTCGAAGGGTTGATCACTTGGACGAGGTCCGCATTGGTCGCCGTGCTGCTGCCTTGAAGTCCGGCGGAATTGTTCGCACCGAAAGCGGACGCAAAGGTCCAGTTCGGGCGCACTAGAACCGTCGTGGTGCCCGAGGTGATGGCGCTGGTGATATCGTCTGCGAGGGTAATCGTGGAATCGGTGTTCGCCGTGATTTGCGAGGTCAGGCCGGACGACGTGCCGTTCTTCAGTTCGATGTATGAGGGGCTGGCCGCAGTCGTGAAAGCCCCGGACGTGAACGTGCCAGCCGGGAAAGTGAGAACCGTCGCCCCACTGGAAGTCGCAGCACCGAGGCCGGGACTCCCTGCCGTGGGCGCAGGCACCAGGCCGCGGAACACCGACGGCCGGGCCATGTTCAGGCTCAGGTAAGTGAAGCCGCGGGCGTTTGCCGGCTTGCCCGCGACCGTCAACGTGGTGAACCCGACAGGATCGGTGGTGGCGGTCGCTGCCTGCGCGAACGCGCCGGAAGCGCTGAGACCGAGCGACAGCAAACTCGCCGCCGCGGAGAGGAGGAACTTACGCTGGGGAGCCTTCATAGGATTTGATTTGGACAGGGTGGAAGTTACCGAAACGGATATTGAGGTGGCAAGGGTTTTCAAGACACCGCAGCGCAGTCCCCTGTCCCAATTTGGAGCAAAGAGCCTGCCAGTTGGTGATTTCTCGCAAATTTGCTGGTTTGCAAGGCCATTAATTGTCATGCAAGCGGTGCCCGGCTGCTCTCCGGCACGATCTCCTCGCATGATGACGAAACGCCATCCCCGCCGCGCTTCGCATCGGCGGAACCCCTCGGCCTCCGCGGCGTTTACGCTGATCGAACTGTTGGTGGTGATCGCCATCATTATCGTGCTGGCAGGCATGATTTTTACCGTGGGCCCGGCGGTGATTGATCGGGGGAATCGGGTCCAAGCAGCGAGCGATACGGCGCAGATCGTGACCGCGGTGAAGGGTTATTACACGGATTACGGGACGTATCCCCTCAACAAGAACCAGACCGGCGGTGATGGTGACACGGTTTTCGGAGATCCGGGCGCCCGTTACCACAACGAGCTTTTGTTTAACACCCTGCGTGGCGTGACCCTCACGCCTGCGAATGACGACCAGGTGGGCAACCCGCGCGGCATCGTATACATCGAACCGCGCGAGGCAAAAGACGAGAAGGATCCGAAGGCAGGCATCGCGCGGCAGTCGGGAACGAATTCAAAAGGCGTCGCCATCGAGAAAGGTGCCTGGGTGGACCCTTGGGGCACCGAATACATGGTTTTCATCGACGCAAATTACGACGGATACCTCGACGTTGGTCTGATCTATAGCAGCGTCACGCCGCCCAACGGTCCGCGCCAGGGAGCCGGCGCCGCGAGTTTGGGCAAAGACGCAAAACTCGGAAAGGGTGGGAGCACAAATTTCGCCGGTTCGGACGACCTGGTTTCGTGGCAGTAGAAAATGTTGCGCCGACTGCGCCTGGGTTGCCCCGGGAAAAGACGGGATGGACGTCTGGGGTCGGCTCGTTGATTTTTCACGGAATACCGACGGCCGATCACCACTCGGGTGGCGCTGTCTTTGTGTAGGTCGTGCCATGGGAGGAGTGGTGAAGCCAAGCCGGAGGTCGCCCTTCACATGATAAACGCGTAATTTGACTGGGAAACGGCTCAAAATTTTTTCAGACACATCTCATCCGAAAGTCCCGGCGTTGCCGCGTTCCGCCGCCTCTGCCCCGCTCCGTCCATGCCCAATCCCGCCGTGCGCGTCCTGATCCTTTTCGCGCACCCCGCCCTCCAGCGATCGCGCGTGAACCGCCATCTCGCCGATGCTGTGCGCGAGCTTCCGGGCGTCACGTTTCACGATCTCTACGAGGAATATCCCGACTTCCTGATCGACGCCGACCGCGAGCAGGAACTTCTCCGCACGCACGATCTCGTCGTGCTCCAGCATCCCTTTTACTGGTATTCTTCGCCGGCCATTTTGAAGGAATGGCAGGACATCGTCCTGGAATACGGGTTTGCCTACGGCGAGACCGGCAAAGCGTTGCGCGGCAAGCGCTGGCTGAATGCCATCACCACCGGCGGCCCACAGGAAGCGTATCACCCCGGCGGCTTTAACCGCTTCACGATCCGGCAACTGCTCGTGCCGTTTGAACAAACCGCCCACCTCTGCGGAATGCAGTTTCTCGAACCGATCGTCGTCCACGGCACGCACGGTTTGACCAAGTCGGAGATCGCGACGCGGGCGGCGGACTACCGGCGGGCCATCGAGGCGCTGCGCGACGGAGGCATCCCCGCCTCCTTTCCCGATGCATAGCGGCTTTCTTTACCAGGCGTTTGTCTATCTGCTCGCCGCGGTCGTGGCGGTGCCGATCGCGAAACGTCTCGGCCTCGGCTCCGTCCTCGGCTACCTGCTGGCCGGCGTCGCCATCGGACCGACGGCGCTCGGGCTGGTCGGCGGCCAGCCGGACGTCATGCACTTCGCGGAGTTCGGCGTGGTGATGATGCTGTTCCTTGTCGGGCTGGAGCTGCGGCCGGCCATGCTGTGGCGGCTGCGCGGACCGATCCTCGGGATGGGCGGCGGGCAAGTCGTCGCGACGGCGCTGGCCATCGGCGCGCTGGCGCTCCTTCTCGGCATTCAATGGAAGATCGCGCTGGCGGCGGGTGTTATCCTCGCGATGTCATCCACCGCGATCGTCCTCCAGTCGCTCGCGGAACGCGGTCAGCTCAAGTCGCCGGGCGGCGAAGCCTCCTTTTCCGTCCTCTTGTTTCAAGACATCTCGGTGATCCCGATTCTCGCGCTGCTGCCGCTCCTCGCGCTGGCGCCCGGCACCGCGGCGGGCGGCGGCGAAGATGGAAAACGCGGGGCCGCTGGCGGCATTGCCGCACTGGGCGCACGCGGTCGTCACTCTGGCGGCCGTGGGCTTTATCATCTTCGCGGGACGTTTCCTGTTGAGGCACCTGTTTCGCTTTGTCGCCCAGACGCATCTGCGCGAGGTCTTCACGGCGACCGCGCTGCTGCTCGTCATCGGCATCGCGCTCCTGATGGAAACCGTCGGGTTGTCGGCGGCGCTGGGGACGTTTCTCGCCGGGGTCGTCCTGGCGGAAAACGAATACCGCCACCAGCTCGAAGCCGACATCGAGCCGTTCAAGGGGCTGCTGCTCGGCCTCTTCTTCATCTCGGTCGGCGCTGACATCGACTTTCGCTGGATCATGGCCCATCCCGGGCTGATCGCCGGGCTGGTGGCGGGGCTGATCGCGGTGAAGTTCGCGGTTCTGCTGGCCCTCGGGCGGGTTTCCCGGCTGGACTGGAGCCAGAGCCTGCTCCTGGCGTTCGCGCTGGCGCAGGGCGGCGAGTTTTGTTTCGTGCTGCTCCAGTTCGCGGTGACGCAGGGCATCTTCACGGCCGACCTCGCCAAGCCGCTCGTCGGCTCCGTGGCGCTGAGCATGGCGGTCACCCCGCTGCTGTTCATGGTGAACGACCGCTTCGTGCAGCCGCGCTTTGCCCAGCGGAAAACCGAGCGCAAGGCGGACGAGATCACCGAGCACGACAACGCCGTCATCCTCGCCGGCTTCGGCCGGTTCGGGCACATCGTCGGCCGCTTGCTGCGGGCCAACGGCTTCGGCGTCACCGTGCTCGATAACGATCCCGACCAGGTCGAAATGCTGGGCCGCTTCGGGCTGCGGAGCTTTTACGGCGACGCCACGCGCGTCGATCTGCTCCATGCGGCCGGCGCGGCGCGGGCAAAGCTTTTCGTCCTCGCGATCGACGACGAAACGAAGGCGCTCCAACTCGTGAAGACCCTGCGGCACGAGTTCCCGCACCTGCGCATCCTGGCGCGGGCGGTCAGCCGCCAGCATGCGTCCGAGCTGTTGCGGCTCGGTGTGCGGGACGTGTATCGCGACACCCTCGGCTCCTCGCTCGATCTGGCGGTCGGCGCGTTGCGAGCGCTCGGGTTCCGGGCGTTGCAGGCCCAGCGCGCGGCGCAGATTTTCCGCCGGCACGACGAGGCGGCGGTGCGCGATATGGCGCACTTCACCGAGGTGAATGACGAATACGTTTCCCGCGCCCGCCAGCACATCGAGAACCTCGAGCGCGCCCTCCAGACCGACCGCACGACGCTGCCCCGCGTCCGCGACGACGCCTGGGAACTCGGCGTCCCTCAAAACCCCGAGTAGCCCGCCGACCCGCCGGGAGCCGCGCGCCCTTCCCCTCGCGTCTTCCGGGACGCTCGATGCGTGGAGACGCGGAACCGAAATTTCTTCTCAAAACTGCGGGCCGCCGGACTCCAAATTTAGGCACGCGGCCGCTCGGACGAACTATTCCTTCAGGCGCCGAAACCATTCTCATAAATGGGAACGACTGGCACCAGTTGTGCTCCGAAATTCCCTGCCTTTCCCGGTTGGCCAATCCGCAGCGGTTCGACTTTTTATTGCCTGAATTGCGCCGTCATTCATTCTCGGTCCCGCCTTATGCATCGCGTCCCGCATCGCCGCTTCGCGCCCTCGCCTCGGTGGCTTACCTTGGTCTGGAGCGTCTTTCTCGTTGCGGCCGCCCTCGTCGGGACCGGCGCGATGCCAGCCGCCCGCGCCGCGATGGACGCCGGGATCAATGCTGAGCGTTTGGAAGCTCCTCTACGGCGTCTCGGACGCCCAGGCCGCTGACCCCGCCTGGCTCGCGGCGGACTCCGATGGGGATGGCCTGACGAATGCCGCCGAGCTTGCCGCCGGCACCAACCCGTTCAAAGCCGGGTCGGCGCTTTCTGTCGCTTCCACGACGGTGGCTGCCGGCACGGTTTCGCTCACTTTCCCGACGGTCGCTGGGAAGCTCTACATCCTGCAATCCACGACGGACCTCACGGCTCCGGGCGGCGGATGGGCGGCGCTCACTCCCGCCGTCCAGCTCACCGGCGACGGCACCAGCCGCACGCTCGCGGCGCCGCAGGGCACCGGGGCGTCCACGTTTTACCGGGTGCTCGTCGAAGACCTCGACACCGACGGCGACGGCGTGAGCGACTGGGCGGAAAAGATCGCCGGGTTCGACCCGACGAACACCCACTCGCGGGGCAGCACGCAGGATGACCGCACCACGCTGACGGCCGCGCTCGCCGCGGAAAATCTCGTCACGATCACCGCCAGCGAAGCCACCGCCACGCAGCCGCCGGACGCGCTCACCGCGGCAACAGATACGGCGACGTTCACGATCACCCGCGGCGGCACGCTGAATTTCACCCCGCTCACGGTGCCGCTGGACTGGAGCGGCACCGCAACGCCCAACGTGGACTACGCGCGGCTGCCGGCGAGCGTGACGTTTCCGGTGAACGTCAACACGCTCTCGCTCACCGCCGTCCCGCTCGCCAATCCCGACCGGCTCAGCAGCGCGACGGTGACCGGCGTCGTGCCGCCGGGCGCCCTTTACCGGGTCGGCGCGGCCAGCAGCGCCAGCGCCACGATCGCGCCCTCGGGCAAGGCGAGCGGCACCGGGCTGACCGGCACGTATTACCAGCAGACCGCCTCGCCGACGCCGTATTCCGCGAACCTTTTCACCGCGGCGAAGCTCAAGCTCACCCGGCTCGATCCGACGATTGATTTTCTCTGGACCACGAGCGGTCCCGGCCCCGGGCTGAACCTCACAAACTACGCGGTGCGCTGGGACGGCCAGGTGCAGCCGCAGTATGCGGAAACCTACTATTTCTCGATCAAAAGCGACGACGGCGTGAAGCTTTGGGTCAACGGCCAGCTCCTCATCGATGGCTGGTCATATCAGTCCGCGGAGCGCGTCGGTTCCATCGCGTTGCGCGCCGGGGTGCGCTACGACATCCGGCTCGAATACTACCAGGGCACCGGCGGCGCGGAGGCGCGGCTTTACTGGTATTCGGACAGCCAGACCAAGCAGATCATCCCGACGGCGCGGCTTTACCCGGCGGCGGGCACACAGGCGCCGCCAGCGATCACGTCGCCCGGGCAGGCGGTGGGCTTCGTCAACCAGCCGTTCACGTTCACCGTTACCGCCAGCAGCACCGGCGGGACGGCGCCGACGTTTGCGCTCGGGGCCAACAGCGGCCCGCTGCCGCCGGGATTGACGCTCAACCCGACGACCGGCGTGATTTCCGGCACGCCGACCGCGGCCGGCGCGTTTCCGGTCGCGCTGACTGCGACGAACCCGCTTGGCACCGGTGCCGCCGTGCTCGACCTCCAGATTCTGCCGGCCGGCAGCGGGGTCACCCGCGAGCTCTGGCTGCGGGTTCGCGGCTCGCGCGTGGCGGACATCCCGCTCAACACCGCGCCGATGAGCACGGACACCACGCTCGCCACGCTCGAAGACACAACGGCGCATCCCGCCAATACCGGCGAGCGCCTGCGGGGCTATTTCACCCCGCCGACGACCGGCAATTATTATTTCTGGCTCGCCGCCAGCAACAACGCCGAGTTCTGGCTCGCCGACGACGCGGAACCGATGAACAAGATCCGCCGCGCGACCGTCGCGGCGCCCGGCACCGCCGCGCGCACCTGGAACACCGCGAACCGGTCGCCGTGGCTGAACCTCGTCGCCGGCCAGCGTTACTACTACGAAGTGCTCCACCACGTTGGCACCGGCGGGGGCGCGCATCTTTCGGTCGGCTGGGTCCTCGACCCGACCGGCACCACGGCCAACCCGATCGCCAACGGCTCCGGCGTGGTCCCCGGCTATCTGCTCGGCCGTTACGATTATCCCGTTGCGGTTTCGTCGCCGGGCACGCTGTTCGTCACGAACCTTTCGCCCCAGGGTGTCGCGACGACGACCGCCACCGGCACCGCAAATCTGCGGCTGAACCCCGCCGGGACCCAGGCCATCCTGCGCTTCAGCTACTCGGGCCTGACCTCGCCGCGCACCGCGTATCACGTCCACGTCGCGCCGGATTCCACCGGCTCGGGGCCGATCGTTTTCGACATCGACGACGCCGACACGTTTCACGCCGACCAGCGCACGCCGGACGGCGGTTACGTCTGGGACATCCAGCCGGTCGGCGCGATGTCCGCCGCGCAGATCCTCGCCGCGCTCCAGGAAGGCCGCGCGTATCTGAACGTCCACACCGTCGCCTATCCGAACGGCGAGATTCGCGGCAACTTCGCCCGCGTCCAGGGCTCGCAGATTCCGCCGACGCCGGTGGCCGATCCCGGGTTCACGGATGACAGCGCGTCGCTCGCCGGCGCCGCGCGTTTTCTCAATCAAGCCGCTTACGGCGCGCATCCGACCGACCTCGCCGCGGTGCGCGCGAGCGGATACGCCGCGTGGCTCGACTCGCAGTTCACGCTCGCGCCGACCCGGCTGCTGCCGGACGTGATCGCGCATTACTCGCTCGATCCGATGAACGTCCGCGACAGCTACCTGGCGATCAACGCCTGGTGGCGCGCCGCCGTCACCGCGCCCGACCAGCTCCGGCAGCGCGTGGCGTTTGCCTTGAGCGAGATCGTCGTCGTCTCGGATTCCAACGCCACGCTGGCGGACCACGGCGAGGGCATGGCCGCGTATTACGACACGCTGCTGGACAACGCCTTCGGCAACTTCCGCGACCTGCTGCGCGCCGTCACGCTGCACCCGGTGATGGGTTACTTCCTCAACATGCAGGGCAACCCGAAGGGGAACCTCGCCACCGGCCTGCAT
This sequence comes from uncultured Verrucomicrobiae bacterium, assembly GCA_963762725.1. GTDB lineage: Bacteria > Verrucomicrobiota > Verrucomicrobiia > Chthoniobacterales > SZAS-18 > JAFAXH01. The sequence goes on from CAVXLY010000003.1 coordinate 202,577, forward strand.
CCGAACGAAAACTACGCCCGCGAAATCCTCCAGCTTTTCTCCATCGGCCTGAACCGGCTCTGGCCGGACGGCACGCTGATGCTCGATTCCCAGGGCAACCTCGTCCCGACCTACGGCCAGGCGGAGATCGACGGCTTCTCGCGCGTCTTCACCGGCTGGAACTGGTCGCAGCCGAACCAGGGCAACGGCCGGCTGCCGACGAATTTTTATCCGGCCTCGAACTTCGTGAACCCGATGGTGCTCGTGCCGACCCAGCACGAACTCGGCGCCAAGCGGTTGCTCAACCGCGTCGTCCTGCCCGCGGCGGTCGGCTTCAACCCGGTCGGTTCGCCCGTCGGCGGGTCGGAGGCCGATCCCGCGAATGCGGCGTTCGACGCGTATGCATCGGCGGATCTGGAAAAGGCGCTCGACGCCATCGTCGCCCATCCGAACGTCGGCCCTTACATCTGCCGCCAGCTCATTCAGCGGCTCGTCCACAGCAACCCGAGTCCGGCTTACCTCCAGCGGGTCGTGGCGAAGTGGGACGATGACGGCAGCGCGGCGCACGTCCGCGGCAACTTGCAGGCGGTCATCCGCGCCATCCTTCTCGACGGCGAAGCGCGCAACGCCGCGCTGGTCAACGCGTCCACCACCGCGGGCAAACAGCGCGAGCCGCTCCTGCGCATCGCCGCGCCGGCGCGGACGTTTCCGTTTGCCGCGAACCAGGGCACGTTCAGCCAGTCCGGCACCCAAGTGATGACGATCACCACGGACTCGCCGCACCGCCTCACCACCTCCGACAGCATCGCGCTGGACTTCACGGGCAACGCCACGGGCACGCCGCCGGTCGCCCCGGCGACGAACCCGACTTCGGCCGCTTACACGGTGCAATCCACGCCTTCGGCGAACGTGTTCACGGTCAATGCGAGCGCCCTGCCGAGCGTCACCTTCACGCAGCCGGCGGGTTCGAATGTGCTCACCGTCAACACCTCCGGTCCGCCGGTCGGCACGAATGTTTTTCTGCGGTTCCCGACGGGCGGCATCGCGGATGGTTTTTATCCGGTCGCGACTCTGCCGGACGCCACGCATTTCACGATCACCACGCCCGACACGCCGGCCGCGGCGCGCAACGCCAGCGTGCTCGTGTATCGCTCGAGCGGCTCCTACACGATCACGAACACCGGGACGAAGTTCACGTTCATCTTTTACAACAACCACAATCTCCGCGTCGGCGACCGCTTCTACGTCGTCGTGCCCGATGCCGACAGCGTCCAGGTGGACAGCCGCGAATGGACCGTGGCGACCGTCGAGGACGAGAACCGGATCACCGTCACGCCGCCGGGGCCGCTGAACAACGAAACCGGCCGCGCCGTCACGTTTTATCCGCAGGTCGCCCCGCCGTTTTCCCGCAGCGGGGGCGTCGCATTGGCGGCGAGCAAGTTTGACATGCGCAACACGAACGCCTCGCTCGGCCAGACGCCGCTGAACGCGCCGACGGTGTTCAACTTCTTCTATCCCGACTACCAGTTCCCCGGCACCCTCGCCGCCGCGAACGCGACGACCCCGGAGTTCCAGCTCACCACGGACACGAACATCGTCAACCTGACGAACACGATCAACGCGACGATCCTTTCTTCCGGCAACGTCAAAGGCCTGAGCAGCTTCGCCAACGGCGCCATCCTGCTCGATCTCGGCGCCTACATGACGGCGCCTTATGCCAGCTTCGCGACGGTCCGCACGGTCACCGGAAATTCGGTGCGCGACACCACGACGACCACGGTGGACGCCATCGCGCTCGTCAACGATCTCGCCGATCGCCTCACCGGCGGGATGATGTCGACCGGGGCGAAGAATGCCATTGTCGGGTTCCTCAACGGCTCGACCGGCGGCGTGCCGAACTTTACGCCGACGTTCAACGCCTACGGCACGGTTTCCCCGGCCGTGGAACCGGTGACGCCGATCCCGACGACCTGCGCCCGCGACAAGGCGCGCGCCGCCGTTCAGCTCATCCTCTCCTCCCCGGAATACGCGATCCAGCGGTAGGCCGCCGCCTCACCCCGATTTCATTGCCATGGCTCTCCAACCTTCCCGCCGCGACTTCATCCGCCAGGCGCTCTGCGCCGCCGTCGGCACCGCGGCGTTGACCAATACGATCCGCGATCTGCGCTTCATCAACGCCGCCATGGCCCAGACCGCCGGCATCAGCGATTACAAGGCGCTGGTCTGCGTGTTCCTGAACGGCGGCAACGACGCGAACAACCTCTTCATCCCGACCGATCCGTCGGAATACGCGAACTACGCCGCCATCCGCACCCCGGTGCTCGCCATCCCGAATGCCGACGGCAGCCCGACCGCGGCGCTGGCGCTGAACCCGGCGAACGCGGACGGCCATTCCTACGGCGTCCATCCCGCCTGCCCGGAGCTGCGCACGCTGTTCAACAACGGCAAGCTCGCCTCCATCTTCAACGTCGGCACCCTCGTGTATCCGGTGACGAAGGCGCAATACACCGCGAAGTCCGTCGCGCTGCCGCCGCAGCTTTTTTCTCACGCCGACCAGCAGGTCCAGTGGCAGACCTCCATCCCGGACCGGCCGCCGACGACCGGCTGGGGCGGGCGCTGCGCCGATCTGCTCGACGGGTATAATCCGCGCAACGGCAACGCCGCGACGCTCTCGATGTGCATCTCGCTGGCGGGCGCGAATACGTTCGAAGTCGGCGGCGTCGTGCAGCAGTATTCCGTCTCCTCGTCCGGCGTGGTTTCGCTCAACAGCAACCTCGGCCCGACCTCCGCGCAGAGCGCCCGCACGCAGACGCTGCACGAAATTCTCGGCGTGGACAAAGCGCAGGGAAATCTGCTGACTTCGAACTACGCGCTGGCGCTGGAGCACGCGCTCTCCAGCGGCACCGGGCTGACGGCCGCGCTGAACGCGTCGCCGCTGACGAGCTACTGGAACGCGACGTTTCCGACGCGCGTGACCGTGCCAAATACGAACCCGGCGCAGTCGTTCACCTCGAGTCTGTTGTCGCAGTTGAAGATGGTCGCCAAGATCATTGAAGCCGGCTACCGCGCCGCCGGCACCAACTCCGGGCTCGGCATGAAGCGGCAGGTGTTTTTCGTGCAGGTCGGCGGCTACGACACGCATACCGGCCAGACCGACAACGCCGGCAGCACGACGACCAACCGGGCGCGCGTCATCACCGGTTCGCAGGCCAGTTTGTTCGCCGAGCTTTCCCAGGGCTTGAACGCGTTTCAAAACGCGATGGCGCAGATCGGCGCGCAATACGGCGACGCAGATTTCGAACGGCGCGTGACGGCATTCACCGCCAGCGACTTCGGCCGCACGCTGCCGTCGAACGCGCTCGGCAGCGACCACGGCTGGGGCAGCCATCACCTGGTTCTCGGCGGCGGCGTCAACGGCCGGCGCACGTATGGCAAGTGGCCGGTGCTGACGGTTGGCGGCCCGGACGACACCAGCACGGGTCGGTGGATTCCGACGACGTCCGTGGATCAATTTGCGGCGACGATGGCGAAGTGGTTCGGTGTGGACAACACCAGCATGCCGACCGTGTTTCCGAATCTCGGGCGGTTCAATTCGCCGGACCTCGGCTTCATGGCGGCTGCCTGAGCCGGAAGGCGTCGCGGGCCGGACCCCGATTCCCATGCAGCCGCGTCCCCGCCTCGCTCGCATCATCGCTCTGCTCGGCGTCGTGCTGCTCACGGTCTGGGCGATGGATTTTTTTCAACGCGACCCCGCGCCACCCGCCCCGGCGCCGGCCGTCACCGCCCCCTCGCCCGCGATCGCGTCGCTCGCTGTCACGGCGCCCCGCCCGTCGCCGCCGGCGCCAGCCGCCGCCGGCCCGGACCCGGCGGCTGCGGTCGCGCTGGACCGGGTGCGGCTGATGTTCCGCGATTACCGCACGGTCGCCGGCGAGAATCCTGTCGGCACGAACGCCGAGATCATGCGGACGCTCATGGGCGACAACGCCCGCCAGGCCACGCTCGGCCCGCCGGAGGGTCAATCGCTCAACGCCGCGGGCGAGCTGGTGGATCGCTGGGGCACGCCGCTCTTTTTTCATCAGCTCAGCAAGACCGTGATGGAAATTCGCTCCGCCGGACCCGACCGGATCATGGGGACGGAGGACGACATCGTGACCCGTTGAGAGCGGACTGCAAAATTGCCAGCCGCCGGGGACACAGGAATGACGTTTGCGACCTGCCGATGAAGCCCGCTTTGCCCGCACTCTTTTATTCGATGCTGTGCTCGGCGGCATTGCTGCTCGTGTGCGCACCGGCTTCCGTCCGCGCGCATGTCGGCGTGCCGCCCTCGGTGCTCGAGCCGCAGACCGCGCCGGAAGCCTGGAACATCCTCCGGCTGGTTCCCGAAAATTCCGCCCGCTTGTTGCGCGAAGACCGGCTCGCGGAGTTTCCGAATCAGATCGCGCTTTGCAGTCCGGCGTTGCGCACACTCGCGCGTCTGCGGCCCGACGCGCCGGCGGTTGCAGCGGGCGTCGTGCGGGCCGGGGTGGCGGTCAATTCCGCCGCGCAATCCGCCGCCGTGGGCGACCGCGCCGGCGCAGAAACCAGCCTCGCCGATTTGCGCGCGCAACTCGCGGAAATGGCGTCCGCGTTCGATCCGAAGATCGTGCGCGCCGACATCTACTTTTGTCCGATGCACGCGGAGGTCGTCTCGCCCGATCCGGCCGCGCCGTGCCCGAAGTGCGGCATGGCGTTGAATCCGCGCCGCATTCCGTATTCGTTTGTTTACATGCCGCCCGGCGAACCTTCCATCCGGCTGACAGCGCGGACCGAAGCGCCGCTCGCCCTTGGCCGCGAAGCCCGCGTCACGGTCCGACTCGAACATCGTGACGGCACGCCGGTCGCGTTGTCCGACCTGGAGGTGACGCACACGCAGCCCATCCATCTGCTCATCGTGGATCCGGCGACGCGCGAGGATTATCACCACGAACACCCGGTGCCCACGGAGGTGCCGGGCGAATACGCCTTCACCTTCACCCCGCGGCGGCCGACGGCTTACCGCGTCTTTGCCGATCTCGTGCCGGCGGCGAGCGGCGTGCAGGAATACACTTCTGCCGATCTGCCCGGGGCCGCGCCGGCTGTCCAGCGCGGCATCGTTCGAATCCCGCGTCGCAGCAACGGGAGGGCGCAACGCCACCGCGGGCGGTTTCGGTTTCCGGCTCTCCGTTGCCGACGGCACCACGGACACCGCGCTGCCCGCGCGTCAAACCCACCGGCTGCGCGTCGCGGTCAGCGAACTCGACCCGTCGGGCGCGGGCGGCGAACGCCCGATGCAGCGCCTGGAGCCGGTGATGAACGCCTTCGCCCACCTTGTCGGCTTCTACGAAGACGGGCAGACCGTGGTCCACCTGCATCCGACCGGCGGCGAGATCACCGATCCGTCCCTGCGTGGCGGTCCGACGATGGAGTTTCTCTTTTACCCGCCACGCGCCGGTCATCTCCGACTGTTCTGCCAGGTGCAGGTCGGGGGCCGGCAGGTTTTCGCGCCGTTTGACCTCGAGATCGCTCCTTGAAGTGCGCCCGGTGCAACCCGGGCAGCGCGGCTTCGGCGCAGGTCAAAGGTGTTAAGCGAAGTTTAATAATCAATCCGGTCGTGCGGCTGGCCTCCCGGGCGGAAGCGCGCCTCCTGCCGAAGGCTAGGGACGCTGCGGTCGTCACACGCTGAAGAAGAGCGTGCGCGACCTCGCGTTCCGCTAGGACCAAGGCGGATCGCTCACTCTCGACTCCCCGGTGGTTTCCCGGCGTTTCCAAACGTCCGTGAGCCGGTTTTCCATCAGACGGTTTCTTCCGGCTATCGCCCGGCTGGTCCCTTGTGTTTTCGCGACCCGCTTGGTTCAATCGTGTGCGTGTGAGCGCCGCCACGTTTTTCCTGTTCTGCGCGACGCTTTTCGCCGTGGCGGTCCTTTACTCCTGCGTCGGGCAGGCCGGCGCGTCCGGATACATCGCGGCCATGGCGCTTTTTGGCTTCGCGCCCGCGGTGATCAAGCCGACTGCGCTGGTCTTGAACGTCTTCGTCGCCGCGCTCGTCTCCGTCCGCTTCTACCGGGCCGGGCACTTCAACTGGCGGCTGGCGGTTCCGCTCCTGCTTTCGTCATTTCCGGCGGCGCTGCTCGGCGGTTTTCTTACGCTTCCACCGAGCATCTTCAATCGGCTGCTGGGATCTCTGCTGCTGCTCGCCGCCATCCCGCTGCTCGTCCGGCCCCGTGCCCGGGAGGAGCCGATCCTCACGCCGCCCTCGCTTCCGGCGGCCGTTTTTGCCGGTGCTTCCATCGGCTTAATATCCGGCCTGACGGGGGTCGGCGGTGGCGTCATCATTTCTCCACTTCTGCTCTACGGAAGGTGGGCAGGCGCCAGGATGGCAGCGGCGGTTTCCGCCGTGTTTATTCTGATCAATTCACTCTCGGCACTCGTCGGCAACATTGCCGCGACTCGCTTCCTGCCGGCCGACCTCCCGATCTTCGCCCTTGCCGCAGTGCTTGGCGGGGCCGTCGGCTCCGGGCTCGGGAGCGTGCATCTGCCCGCGCGCAGCATTTACCGCATCTTGACGGCAATCCTGCTCTTCGCCGGGATCAAGCTCGCCTTTTTCTCCTCGTGACGACGGGCCGGCCCATCAAAATCTCCCAAGGAACAGCTTAAAGAGCGAGAGGAGAGGTGGCTGGAGAGGGAATCGAACCCCCGACACGAGGATTTTCAGTCCTCTGCTCTACCAACTGAGCTACCCAGCCGTTTCCGGGTCTGCCGCGCGGACTCCAGGGTCCGCCGCCGCAAGGAGCGACAATCATGCGCGCGGGGAGCGGCAACGCAAGGGGGAATCCACAATTTTTCCACCCCGCCGCCGGGCGGCTTCGCACTGCCGGTTTACGGGTGGTAAACCCGGGTCAGCCCGCCGTCGGACGCCAGTTGCCAGACGGGGCCCGGCGGCGGTGCGTCGAGCCAGTCGAGATGGGTCGTGGTGATGAGTTGCTGCGAGCCGGCCGGGAGCGCAAGGAGCAGCGCATTGCGGCGGGCGGGATCGAGTTCGCCGAAAATGTCGTCGAGGAGCAGGAGCGGCGGCGTTTTCCAGATGGCTTCCAGCAAGCCGGCTTGCGACAGCTTTAACGCCAGGGCGATCGTGCGCTGCTGGCCTTCGCTGGCGAACTGCGCCGCCGGCCGGCCCGCCAGGGTCAGCGCGAGGTCGTCGCGGTGCGGGCCGACAATTGTTTGGCGCAGGCGCGTTTCTTCTTCGCGAGTCACGTGGAGCGCCTCGGCGAAATTGCCCTCGCCGGCGCCCGGCTGGTAGGTCAGGCCGAAGGCCGGATCGATGCCGCCGCTGATCGCTACACCGGCCCGCTCCGCCCAGGGAGTCAGCTCGGCGACGAGGCTGCGGCGCAGGGAGGTCAGCATGGTGCCGGCCTCGAGCAACGGCACGTTGTAGGCCTCGATCTCGCGTCGGCGCCCCGGGGCGATCTTCAACAGGCGATTCCGCGAACGCAGGGCACGCTCGTAGGCTCGCAGGTTGACGCGGTAAAGCGGCTCGATCTGGGCGCCGAGAAAATCGAGAAACCGGCGGCGCCCTTCCCCGGAACCACGGACCAGGTCGAGGTCGGCATTGCCCAGATAAACGATCCGTGCGACGCGGAGATACTCGGTGGCGGCCGCTTGTTCGACATCGTCGAGCAGCAGTTTTTTCCGCTCCGCGCTGTAGAGCATTTGCAGCCCGCGCCCACCGTAGCCGCCCTTTAGCGCGAACCCGGCCGCGGCGTCCCAGCGGACGAGCGGCGCCAGGGTGCTGGAGCGGGGCGAGGCGAGGCGCAACAGCACGCAGGCCGCCTCCAGGATGGAGGTCTTGCCGAGCGCATTGGCGCCGACGAAAAACTGGGCGCCGGGCGACGCCTCGAATACAAGGCTCGCGAAGCAGCGAAAGTCGCGGAGTTCAAGCCGGGTAAGCATGGGCGACAGCGCCACCGGGGGACTCCCTGGGCGAAAACGGCGGGCGCGAAGGTAGCCGCGACTGGCAGATGTCACCGAGCGGGCAAGCCCTCCGGCTCAGCAAATCGAGCGAGACGATGGCCGCGCCTGTGACTGGGATATTCGTCTACCCCAGCGGAATATTCGCCGAGGCTGGCCGGGAGCGGCGACGCTGCCCCGGGGCCGGCGTCGGGGCGCCGCGATTCGCTAGTGACCTTTCGGCTTGGCAGTTTCCCCGTGAGGAGCAGGACTGCCGTGGGCCGCGGGCGCGCCGGGCTGCGCATGTGCGTCCGCCCCACCGCCTCCATGACCGTGCGAGGCGGCGACTTCAGTCCCCTGACTGTCGGAAAACCGGGGAGCGCGCCCGTCGTAAACGTGTGTGTAAGCCATCTTGGCGTCGCGCTTGGCGGAGCCGTGGCCATACCACATCGCGGGCTCGCCGGGGTGGTGGCGTTCGCACGAGGTGAAGGCGCCCGTCAAGGCAAGCGCGAGACCGGATACCAGCACGGCGGTGAAGCGAAGGGAGCGCGGAGACGAAGCAGAACGGGGCATAAGCGAGGGTATGAGGTTGAAAGAAGAAATTCGGCCGGGGCCGCGATGCGCGTGGCCGACGGCGACGCCTGTTCGCATAACACGCCCGCGCGCGCCGACGCCACATTATTCATTAATCGCCGCGATAGTGGCAACGGGCCGTGGGCGTCTCGTGAATCACGATTTCGCAAAGCCCCGGGCAAAGCGGCGCGAGGTGGCGCCAGAACCAGGCGGCCATGAGCTCGATCGTCGGATTTTCCAGGCCGGGGATGTCGTTGAGATAGGCGTGATCGAGCTGAGCGAGCAGCGGCTTCATCGCCCGGCTGATCTCGGCGTGATCGTAGAACCACCCGGTTTCGGGGTTCACCTCGCCTTCGACGCTGATCTCTACTTTGAAGCTGTGGCCGTGCAACTGCCCGCATTTATGGCCTGCCGGCACCTTCGGAAGCGTCTGGGCGGATTCGAAGCGGAAGTCTTTCGTGAGACGGCAACGCATGAGGGAAAAGCGGGAAAAGTTGGAATCAGGGATGATGAACAAGGAGCAAAACCCGGAGAAAAAAACGGCTGGTGGCAATCCCCAGTTCAAACCCCTTTCGTCGCCGGATCCCAGATGAACTTGTGCATCTGGAGTTGGAAGCGCACGGGCAGCTTGTCCGCCAGGAGCCAGTCCACGATGTCACGGGACTCGACGCGGCCGAACACCGGGGAAAACAGGACGGCACCGCAGCGATCCGCGAGGGAGTGCTCGCGCACCATCGCGCGGCTCCACTCGTAGTCTTCGCGCGAGCCGATGACGAATTTCACCTCGTCGCGCGCGGCGAGGTGCGGGATGTTGGCGAGGAGGTTGCGCCCGGATTCGCCGCTGGAGGGCGTCTTCAAATCCATGATCCGATGGACGCGGGAATCGATTCGGGAGATGTCGTGCGCCCCGCTGGTTTCGATCAGCACGGTTTTCCCGGCGTCGCAGAGCGCCGTCATCAGCGGCAGCACGTTTTTTTGCAGGAGCGGCTCGCCGCCGGTCAATTCCACGAGCGGACAGTCAAAGCCGAGGACCGTTTCCAAGATTTCCGGGAGCGGCCGTTTCTCGCCTTTGTAAAACGCATACGCCGTGTCGCAATACGTGCAGCGCAGGTCACAGAACGTGAGCCGCACGAAGACGCACGGCAGCCCGGCCCAGGTGCTCTCGCCCTGGATGGACTGGTAGATTTCGTTGACGGTCAGCGTCGGGCTCACGGGCGGTGTGGACAGATGAAGCCCACAAGCTGCCGCAGCCCCGCGGAATTGCAAAGCCGGCGAGGCGCGGCACCCGTGCCCGGCTTGCCACTCGCCCCGCCGCGAATCGTTTACTTCGTGATGACCTGCCCGGTCGCGAAGTTGTAGAAATACCGCGGATTGCTCGTGTAACGCCCCGGGTTGTTGGCATCCGGGAAATAGTAGAGCAGCGCGTTCAGACTGAAGTCGTAGAGATACGGAAACGGGAAGCTCGGGCTGGTGTAAAAGAAAGAGCCGCTCGTGAAATCGTAGAGGTAGGCGCCCCGCGCGCCGTCATTCGCATCGAGGAAATAAACAAAGCCGAGGTCGAAGTGGTAAAGGAACGGGAAGAACGCGTAGGAGTAGAATCCGAAGTTGTTCCCGGTCGTCGAGAACCTCAGGAAGAAATTGCTGTTCCCGAGCGGGATTTCTCCGTTGAAAAACGCCGGCCGCACCGGCACCAAACTCGGGAAAAAGGATCCCAGCGACGCGGCGGAAAACGTCTGGTCGTTCAACACCCGCTGGACCGATCCCGGATAGAATCCCTTATCCCCAGGCACCGCTTTCTTGTCCGGCCGCGTCGTGCTAACGACGATGTCCGGAATCAAGCCTGTGGCGGGATCGGAGACAAACACGTCCGGCGCCAGGACGATGGACTGCACCGCGTTGGCGATCGACTGCGCCGGCGGCCGGTCGAGGTCCACCGCGGGGCTGATGACGAAGCCGGTGTCCAGGGTGCCATCGGCCAGCAGGCGGCCGAGATAGAGGCGCGGCTCGCTGTTGAGCTTGAGGAAGTTGCCTCCGATGAGAATGCGGCCATCGGGCTGGACCTTGATCGCATAGACCGCGGTCGGCGGCAGGCCCGCCGGGTTACTCTCGCGCACGCCGGCGCTCTCGAGGAAGCCGGCATCGAGGCTGCCATCCGCGTTCAGGCGCGCAAGATTGAAACGGCCCTGGCCGTTGACGTTCCGGAAATCGCCGCCGACGAGAACTTTGCCATCCCGCTGCACCGCCACGGCGAGAGGACGCTGATCGATCTTCGCGGCGAACGTGGTGTCCAGCGTGCCGTCACCGTTCAGGCGGGCGATCTTCGAAACTTTCGTCGCTCCGACCTGGGTGAACGTGCCGACGATGTAAACCCGGCCGTTCGGCAGGCCGGTGGCCGGATCGACGTCTTCGGCGATGGAAAAAATCTGCCCGTCCGGGCCGCTGCCAAGGTTGCGGTTGAAGGCGGCGTCCAGCGTGCCGTCGTCGTTGATCTGCACGAGGCGCGGTTGGTTGGCGCCATTGAACTTCTCAAACTGGCCGCCGACGAGGATCTGATGATTGACGTCGTTGCGGCGCAGCAACGCGGTGATCGGGCCGTCCGCGCCGCCCTGGGCGTTGATGTTGATGTTGAAAGGATCGGTATCGACCGGGGTCAGCAGGGTCGGGTCCGCGTCGCGCGTGCTGGCAGTGCCGCCGTTCGGCTGGACGCGACCGATGTTGAGAATCTTTGTGCGCCGATCTTTCAGCGCCCCGGTGCCGGTCGGGTTCGGGTTGGGCCGGCCGAAATTGCCGGCGATGATGATGCGACCGTCTTCCTGCGGCGCCAGGGCGTAGATGATGCGCGCGGAGGGCTGGCCGAAGCCGAGGGTGACTCCGGGGCTGCCGTTGAAGCCGGGATCGATCACGCCCGGTGCGAAGGTCTGCGTGAAAGGATTTCCACTCGCATCGATCCGCGTGATCGTCGTCTCGGTCAGAAAGAGGCGCCCCAGCACCGAGCCGTCGCCGGCCACGATGAGCCGGTAGCCGGACAGCGTGCCGTCGCTGTTATCGAACTGCGGCTGCACCGCCAACGCGAACGTGGTGAAATTATTCTGGCCCGGTGTGAACACGCTGGAAAGACCGGGCACCGAGTCCGCACCCTGAAAGCGGAAGCCGGTCGAGAGTTCCGAGTTGGGGGCGTTGAAAACGCCGGGGTTGAAACTCGCGTCCACCTGGCCGGGAAGCTGCGCCTGCACCGCGGGAACGCTCCAGGCCACTGCCGCGAGCACCGCCGGACGCAGGACCGAAGAAACGAAAGCTCGAAAAGTCATCAGGCAGCGAGGGTAAGAGAGCCGGCGGGCGCTGCAAGTCTGAAATTCGAAAAACCGCGGGCCATTTTTCACGTGGTTTTGCGCGGGGCCGACACGAGATTCCACCTTGCGAGGCGGGCGGGATTGGAGAACAAACTGCACTGCCGCCCGCGCCCCGGCGACCACCGCTCCGGCACCCACTCTCCCCCGCTCCATGAATCCTCCCGCCTCCGTCGCCGCTCCCACAGACACCAGCGGCGCCAACCGTATCGACGCGACGTTTTCCCGGCTGCGGGCGGCGGGGGAGAAAGGCTTCATGGCCTACATCACCGCCGGCGATCCGCACCTCGACCAGACCGGCGAGCTCGTGCTGGCGCTCGAACGTGCCGGGGTCGATTTCGTCGAGCTCGGCATCCCGTTTTCCGATCCGCTCGCCGATGGGGTGGTCAACCAGCTCGCCGCCGCTCGCGCCCTGGCCGCGGGCGCCACGGTCGCCGGCGTGCTCCAGTGCGTGCGCGAGCTGCGCGAGCGCTCCGCCGTGCCGATCGTGCTCTACACGTATATGAACCCGGTTTACGCCTTCGGCTTCGCGCGGTTTCTGCGCGAAGCCACGGCCGCCGGGGTGGATGGCCTCCTTCTGCTCGACCTCCCGCCCGACGAGGCGTTGCGTAACGAAGAGCTGCGCGGCGGCGCCGGTGACGGGACGGCCGCGGTGCCGCGCATGATCCGGCTCATCGCGCCGACGACTCCGCCCGACCGGGTGCGCGCCATCGCGGCGGCCGGCGAAGGATTTCTTTATTACGTTTCGCGCGAAGGCGTCACCGGTGAGCGGCAGGAACTGAGCACCTCCATCGCCGAGCAGGTCGCGGCGATCCGGGAAACCAGCGATCTGCCGGTGGCCGTCGGCTTCGGTATTTCGACGCCGGCCCAGGCGGCGGCGGTCGCGGATTCGGCGGATGCCGTCGTGGTCGGCAGCGCCATCGTGCGCCAGATCGGCGAGCACGGCGGCGCGGCGGATCTGCCCGCGCGGATCGAGGCGTTCGTGCGTCCGCTCGTCGCCGCGGTGAAATCCGGCCGCGGCGCGGCGTGAGCAGTTTTCTCCGCCGCGAAAAATCCGCGTTTCTTCCGCGGCGATCCGTGGCTAATTAACTCCCCTGCGTTTCCTCTGCCCATGCAAAAGCTCGCTTTCGTCAAAATGAACGGTGCTGGCAATGACTTCGTCATGCTCGACAACCGCGCCCGCCAGCTCGGGTTGGACGGTGCGGCGATCGCGCGCCTGTGCGATCGCCACCGCGGCGTCGGCGCGGATGGCGTGCTGCTCGTGGAACCGCCCGAAGGTGCGCACGCCGATTTCCGAATGCGCTATTACAATGCGGACGGCGGCGAGGCCGAGATGTGCGGCAACGGCGCGCGCTGCTTCGCCCGGTTTGCCGCGCACCTCGACGCCGGCGGCGGTGGCGCGAGCCGGGAGCGCGAGCACCTCACGTTTGAAACGATCGCCGGCCCGATCCGCGCCCGGATCGAGGGCGAGCAGGTGCGCCTCGACATGAGCCGGCCGGTGGACGGCGTCGGATCTCGGCGAGATGGTGATCAACGGCCAGACGTTGCGCGCCAGTTTTGTCAATACCGGCGTTCCGCACGTCGTTGTGACCGTTGATGACGTTGAAGCCGTGGACGTCCACGGGCTCGGCGCGGCGTTGCGCTACCACGAGCGGTTCGCGCCGAAAGGGACGAACGCGAATTTCATCCAGGCCGTGGGTCCGCGCGAAATCATCGTGCGCACTTACGAGCGCGGCGTCGAAGGCGAGACGCTTGCGTGCGGCACCGGCACCGTCGCCAGCGCGCTCGTGTTCGCGGAGGCCACTGGCCTCACCGCGGGTCCGGTGGGTGTGCGGGTGCGCGGCGGCGACACGCTGCACATCGGCTTCGAGCGGCGCGGCGTGTTCGATTTTGAAAAGGTGACGCTGGCCGGCCCGGCGGACTTTGCGTTCAGCGGCGAGATCGCGATTTGACCTCAACCGGCACATTTATGTATCAAGGCACCTACACCGCGCTCATCACCCCCTTTCGCGACGGCGCGCTCGACGAAGAAGCGTTTGTCGCGCTGATCGAGCGCCAGATCGCCGCCGGCATCGACGGCGTCGTCCCAGTCGGCACCACGGGCGAATCGCCCACGGTCGAACACGACGAACACCTCCGGCTCATCCGGCTGGCGGTGGAAACGGCGCGCGGCCGTTGCAAAGTCATCGCCGGCACCGGCTCGAACTCGACCGCGAAAGCTGCCGCGCTGACGCGTGAAGCCGAGGCCGCCGGTGCGGACGCCGCGCTGATCGTCACGCCTTATTACAACAAGCCGTCGCAGGAAGGGCTCTACCAGCATTACCGCGCGATCGTCGAGGCGTCGAAGCTGCCGATTATTTTATACAGCATCCCGGGCCGCTGCGTCATCGAGATCGCCGTGGAAACCGTGCGCCGGATGGCGGCCGATTTTCCGACGATCGTCGGCATCAAGGAAGCCGGCGGCAGCGTCGAGCGCGTGAGCCAGCTGCACGCCGCCCTGCCGCGGGACTTCGCGATTTTGTCGGGCGACGATTCGCTCACCCTGCCGTTCATGGCAGTGGGTGCGGCGGGCGTGATTTCGACCTGCTCGAACCTGATCCCCGCGGAGATGGGCCAGCTCGTGCGCGCGTTTCTCAACGGCAAGCCGGATGTCGCGCGCGGACTTCACGCCCGGTTTTATCCGCTGTTCAAAGACCTCTTCATCGAGCCGAATCCGGTGCCGCTCAAGACGGCGATGCACCTGCGCGGAGAGTTGCCGAACGCCGAGGTGCGCCTGCCGCTGTGCGCCATGGGCGCCGGCACGCTCGCGCAACTGCGCTCTACGCTGACCGCGCTGGAATTGATCAAAGGCTGACGCGCTAAACTTCCTCCGGCATCCGGTCGCCTCTGCTGCTTTTCCCGATGAGCACTGCCCCGCTGCGAATCGCCTTGTGCGGCGCGCGCGGCCGGATGGGCACGGCCATCCTCGCCTGTGCCGCGCGGGAACCGAGCGCGATCTCGATCACAGCGGAGGTCGCGCGCGGCGCGGACTTCGCTGCGGCGGTGCGCGGCGCGGAGGTGATCGTCGATTTTTCCCTGCCGGCGGCGACGGTCGAGGTGCTCGCGGCCGCGCGGGCTCAGCGCCTGCCACTCGTGCTCGGCACCACGGGGCATGACGCCGCGACGCGGGCGGCGATCGCTGAGGCGGCGCGCGATGTCGCGATCGTCTTCGCGGCAAATTTCAGCGTCGGGGTGAATACCCTGTTCTGGCTCACCCGGCGGACGGCGGAAATCCTCGGCAACGATTTTGATGCCGAGATCGTCGAGCTGCATCACCGCTTGAAAAAGGACGCGCCGAGCGGCACCGCGCGGCGGCTCGCGGAGATTGTGGCGGCGGCGCGGTTGCTGGATTACGACACCGCCGCCCGGCATGGGCGCGCCGGGGAGGTCGGCGCGCGTTCCAGCGAGGAGATCGGCATTCATGCGGTGCGTGGCGGCGACATTGTCGGCGAGCACACGGTTTACTTTGCCGGCAGCGGGGAGCGGGTGGAGTTAACGCATCGCGCCACGAACCGGGAAACTTTTGCCGCCGGGGCGCTGCGGGCGGCGCGCTGGCTGCCCGGCCGCGAGCCGGGGCTTTACGACATGGAAGACGTGCTAGGTTTGCGAAATTTATGAACAACCCATTCCGCCGCGCCTGGCCGCGCTTCGCCTTTCTCCTGGTGCTCGCGCTGCCGGCGACCGCCCTTGCGCAAGGCACCGCACCGGCGAAGCCGCCCACCCCCGCTCCCCAGGCGACGACGACCGACGTGGAGCTCGGCCGCACCGCCGCCGAAGCCTGGCTGACGCGACTCGACGCCGGCGATCTCTCCGGCACCTGGCAGGACGCCGCGCCGTCGTTCAAAACCGCCGTGGACGCCGCGAAATGGAACGCCGGCATGGGCGATGTCCGCAAGCCGTTTGGCCGGATGCTTTCCCGCCGACTCCTGGTGTCGCGCTTCTCGACCACGATGCCCGGCGGCCCCACGGGGCGTTACGTTTTTCTGCAATACCAGACCGATTTCGAGAACAAGAAAAACGCCGTCGAAACGATCGTCCCGATGCTCGCCAAGGACGGGCGCTGGAGGATTTCTGGCTACTACATCAAATAAACAGCCCGCCGCGCCGCCGCAGCCGGTCGGCATCGCGCTCGGCTCCAATCTCGGAGACCGTCTCGACCACTTGCGCCGTGCCCGGGCGGCGATCGGCGAGCTGCCCGAAATCCTGCCGGGGTCCTGCCGGTCGGCGCCGGTTTACGAGACCGCGCCGGTCGGCTGCGAGCCGGGCGCGGCCTGGTTTTTGAACACGGTAATCGAGGTTCAGGCAACTCCAGCCGCCGCGGCGGAAACGCTTCTCGCCCGGTTGCGCGAGATCGAAGCCCGGCTGGGGCGCGTCCCGGGGCGGCCGCGTAACCATTCCCGCACGCTCGATCTCGACCTGCTCTACGCCGGTGACCAGCGGGTGCGGTCGGAAACCCTCACCCTCCCCCACCCGCGCCTAGGTCAACGCCGGTTCGTGCTAGCGCCGCTCGCCGCGCTCCGGCCGGAGTCGATTTTGCCTGGCCAGCGCGTTTCCGTCCTCGCGCTGCTAGCGGCGCTCGACGACGATCCCGCGGCGGTGCGCAAGTTTGCCGAGGTGTGGTAGTTTCCTTTCCCCTCCCCTTCTCTCTCCCCGACGCGCCGTTTTCCACGCTTGTGAATACCGCACTGCAACGCATCTGTTCCGCGAAGGCGGAGGGCCGCAAAATCGCCGCGCTCACGGCCTACGATTATCCCACCGGCCGGCTACTCGACGAGAGCGGCATCGACTTGATCCTCGTCGGCGATTCGCTCGGCATGGTCGTGCTCGGCCTGCCGGACACCGTGGATGTGACGATGGAGGACATGCTCCACCACACCCGGGCGACGGCGCGCGGGGTGCAGCACGCGCTCTTGGTCGCCGATCTGCCGGCCGGCAGCTACGCCACGCCGGAAGCTGCCGTGACCAATGCCCGGCGCCTGATGGAAGCCGGCGCCCACGCGGTGAAGCTCGAAGGCGGCGTCGCCGCGCAGGCGCAGATCGCGGCAGTCACCGCAGCGGGCATTCCGCTCATGGGCCACATCGGCATGCTGCCGCAATCCGTGCGCGAGATCGGGCGTTACAAAGTTTATGGCCGATCGGAGGAAGGCGTCCGCGCTCTGGTCGAGGATGGCCGCGCCGTCGAGGCGGCGGGGGCGTTCGGCGTCGTCATCGAGCTGGCGACGCCCGAGGCCGCCCGGGCCGTGACCGGGAGCCTGCGCATCCCGACGATCGGCATCGGCGCCGGGAAGGATTGCGACGGCCAAATCCTTGTCGTCCACGATCTTGTCGGGTTGTTTCCCTGGTTCCGGCCGAAGTTTGTCGATCCGGCGGCGGAAGTCGGCGCGAGCATCCGCGCGGCCGCGGCGACTTACATCGCCCGGGTCCGCGACGCCGCGCCGGCCGGCTCCGAGTAAGCCTCGGCGGGAGCGGAGATAAATGTCGCGTTCGGATGGCCGGAGCGAAGTTTGCCGGATATCGCGGGCCGCTTGCCGCTTGTCTTCCTGACGCCCCGCGAATAGGCTCGTCGGAGCGCGATGAGGTCTTCGTTTCCCCTATGAGCAGCAAAACCGTCGTTCAAGCTCAGGTGCGAGCCGTTTTGCCGACGAAGGAAGGTTGGGCGGTCTTTCTTGGCAACAAGGAAAAGACCTTCACGATCTACGTCGATCAGATGGTCGGCACGGCCATCACGATGTTCATGCGCGAGACGCCGAAAGAGCGGCCGATGACGCACGATCTCATGGCGCATCTGCTCACCGCGGTCGGCGCGAAGGTGGACCGCGTGATCATCAACGAATTGAAAAGCGCGACCTATTTTGCGCGCATCATCGTGAGCGCGGAGAACGAGCTGACCGCGCAGAAAAAGATCATCGAAATCGATTCCCGCCCCAGCGACAGCATCGCCCTGGCGATCCAGCAGAAGGCGCCGATCTACGTCAGTCGCGAAGTGTGGGACGAGGTGGACGATATGAGCGACGTGCTCAAAAAGATGGAAGAAGGCGGGTTTGAGATTGAAGGGTGAAGATGCGAAGGCACCGCCCGCTTTTATGAGCGAGATAATTTTTGAAGTTCGTGAGGACGAGGTTGACGGTGGTTTTGTCGCCAGCGCGCTGGGCCATGCGATCTTTACCGAAGCTGATTCGGTTGATGAACTTCGCCGCATGGTGCGCGAAGCGGTGCGATGTCACTTCTTTGACTTTCCGGACGATGCGCGGCCTCGGATCATCCGCTTGCACTTTGTGCGTGATGAGGTCCTTGCTGCATAGGCGAAATACGCGCTGAAGCTTGTTCTTGACGGGCAGAGCGCGCGTCCGAACAACGCGGAGGCATCATGAAAACCCCGCGTGATGTTTCCGGCAAAATCCTGGTGCGAGCGCTACGAGTGCTGGAATACCGCTTGGTTCGTCAAGACGGCTCACATATGAGGCTGACGACGGAGCGCGGCGGCGTCCACCATATCACCGTTCCCAACCACAGCCCAATGCGAGTCGGCACACCGCAAGGAATCCTCAAAGCCGTAGCGACTCATCATCGCGTCGGCGTCGAAGAACTCTGCCGTATGCTAGCGCTGTAGTAGTCGGCCTCAACCCAACAGGTCCGGGTAATACTCCCGGGCCACCGCCTCGCACTCCGCGAGGATCGCCGGGGCCATGTCCATCTCCAAGGCGCGCGCGGCCAGGGCTTCGCAGACCGCCATGTCCACGCTCTGGACCGCCCGCTTCACGCGCGGCACCTGCGGGGCGCCGGCGGAAAGCTCGTCGATTCCCAAACCGAGCAGCAGCGGCGTGAGCAGGATGTCTCCCGCCATCTCGCCGCACACACCGGTCCAGATTCCGGCGGAGCGGCCGGCATCGACCACCATCTTCATCAGACGCACGATCGCCGGGTGCGTCGGCTCGTAGAGGTGGGCGATGCGTTCGTTCACCCGGTCCACGGCGACCGTGTATTGGATGAGATCGTTCGTGCCGAGGGAGAAAAACGCGACCTCGCGCGCCAGATGATGCGCGCAGACCGCGGCGCTGGGCACCTCGATCATCACCCCAATTTCGAGGTTCGGATTGAACTCCCGGCCCTCGGCGCGCAATTCGGCTTTGCACTCCTCGACGATGGCGTTCGCCCGGCGCACCTCGCTCAATCCGCTGATGAGCGGATACATCATCTTCACGTTGCCCAGCGCGCTGGCGCGCAGGATGGCGCGGAGCTGCACCTTGAAAATTTCGACGCGCTCCAGGCAGAACCGGATCGCCCGCCAGCCGAGAAACGGATTCAGCTCCTCCGGCAGCTGGAGGCTGCTCATGAACTTGTCGCCGCCGAGATCGAGCGTGCGGATGATGATCGGATGCGGCAGGACGTCGCTGGCGACGCGCCGATACGTTTCATACTGCTCCTCCTCGGTCGGCAGCTCGCTTTTGTTCAGATAGAAAAACTCGGTGCGATACAGCCCGATGCCTTCCGCGCCGCTGCGCTTCACCGCCGGCACGTCCTCCGGCAGCTCGATGTTTGCCGACAGCACGATGTGCCGGCCGTCGCGGGTGTTGCTGGCGGTTTCCCGCAGCTCGACAAGCCCCGCTTCGAGGCGGGCCTTGCGGCGCTCCAACTCCTCGTATTCCCGCAGGGTCTGGTCGTTGGGATTCAGGACGAGCAGCCCGTGGTAGCCATCCAGCAGGACGAAGTCCCCGGTCTCGATGGTCTCCAGCAGATCGTGCAGCCCGACGAGTGCGGGGATATTCAGACTGCGCGCCATGATCGCGGTGTGCGAAGTGCGGCTGCCGACCTCGGTGGCGAAGCCGAGCACGAACTGGCGGTTCAGCTGCGCGGTGTCCGACGGGGCGACGTTGTGCGCCAGGAGGATGTGCGGGTAATTGACCTCGGCGACGCCGATGTTGCCGCGGCCGACGAGGTTCATCAGCACGCGGCGCATGACGTCCTGGATATCCACGGCGCGCTCGCGCAGATAGGGGTCGTCGATGCGGCTGAGCGTCTCCGCGTAGCGGCTGGCGACGCGCTGGAAAACGGTTTCGATGTTGCGGTGCTCGCGATAAAGCGTGCGCTGGACCTCGTCGATGATCGCTCGATCCTCGACGACGAGCAGGTGGGCGTCGAAGATGCCGGCGTCCTTCGCTCCGATCGCCTCGGCGATCTTTGCCTGCATCTCGAGGATCTGGATGCGTGTGGCGACCAGCGCGGCTTCGAAGCGCGCGATCTCCGCCGGCACATCCTCGGGCCGGATCGTGTAATCGGGCAGCGACTCGTCACTGCGGCGCAGGACGAAGACTGGTCCCCGCGCTAGACCCGGCGACACGCCCAGACCCTGGAATCGGCGCTCCGTCTTTTCCCCGGGTTGGTAGTCAGCGCCGTCGGTGCTGCCGTTCATCGGAGGAGAAGGCGGGGGGTGGCACCGGCGCGGCGCCTGGGCACCCCGCGGCGCGCGGCGGGTCCGGCGTCACGAGGGGTCGCAGCAGCGGATTTCGCGGGAGCCGGGTGAAAGTGAGCGGCGCGAAGAGGTTTCACTGCTCGGAAAAACGGTTGCGAACCAGGCTTTCCAGCTCGGCCAGCGCCGCGGCGGCATCGGGGCCTTCCGCGCTGACCTTTAACTTTCGTCCCCTGCCCGGCGGCGAGCATCATCAAGCCCATGATGCTCTTGCCGTTGACCTGCTCGCCGTCTTTTTCGACCCAAATCTCGGCGCGATGCCGGTTGGCGATCTTGACGAATTGCGCGCTGGGCCGGGCGTGCATGCCGAGCTGATTTTCGATCACGAGTTCCTTCGTGACCTTGGCTTCGCCGCTGCCGGTGGTGGCTGGCCGGGCAGCGGGCTGATCGCTGCTGGGCACGCTCATAGTCGGTGCCTCCGGTGCATCAGGTCGATCAGGCGTTGGTTGAACTCCTGCGGGCAATTCCGGCCGAGGCTTTTCAGCTTCTGGTCGAGCGCGGCGACTTCGATCAGCCGGGCCATGTCGCGGCCGGGCCGCACCGGGATGGTCACATGCGGGACTTGGATGTTCAAAATCTGGAATACCTCGCGTTCGAGGCCGGTTCTATCAATCTCGTCCGCATCGTGCCAGTCCTTTAACGTCACCACGAGGTCGAGCCGTTTTTCCAGGCGGATGCTCCCGATACCGAAAATGCTGGCGACGTTGATGAGACCCAGCCCGCGCACCTCCATGTGGTAGCGCGTGACGGCCGGCGCGGTGCCGACGAGTTCGCGGTGTTCCAGGGAAGAGATGCGGGTGATGTCGTCCGCCACCAGGCTGTAGCCGCGCTCGATGAGGCCGAGCACGCACTCACTCTTGCCGATGCCGCTGTCGCCGCGGATCAGCACGCCGATGCCGAGGATGTCCACCATGCTGCCGTGCTCGAGCTTCGAAGGCGAAAAATCGACCTCCAGCGCGATCGTCGCCGCGTTGATGAATTTCATCGTCACCAGCGGCGTGCGGAACACGGCGATGCGGGCCCGCGCGGCTTCCTCAAGCAGCGACTTCGGAATCACGGCACTGCGGGAGAATACGAGACACGGCACCCGCCGGGCACAGAGCTCCCGGAACCGGGCCGCCATGGCCGGCGCGGGAAGACTCTTCAGGTAGGTCATCTCCGCGCTGCCGATGACCTGGATGCGGCGGTGGGCGAAGTATTCGAAGAAACCGCTCAGCGCGAGCCCGGGCCGGTTGATCGTCGGCTCGCCGATGCGCCGCTCGAAGCCGATCTCCGGCCCGACGAGCTTCATCTGCAGCCCCTCGGCGTGGTCGTTGAAAAACTGGCCGACGGTGACGTGCGGCTGCTTGACGTTATCGTGCCCGTTGCCGCCGCTGGTGATCAACTGCACCGGGGTATCCTCCCCGGGGACCACGGGCGGCGGCTCGATTTCGCTGGTTTTCATGGGGGAGGACGACGCACTCGGAAAACCGCCGGAATCGCGGGAGGCCGCAACCGCGGCTGGCGATCCTGCCCGAGAATATGTCAGGCGGATTCCGGTTGGATCAAGCCAAAGTCTCCGCTCTTGCGCCGGTAGAGCACATTCACCTTTTCCGTCGAGGCATCGAGGAAAACGAGGAAGTCGTGCGCCGCCATTTCCATCTGGAGGATGGCTTCATCCACAAACATCGGCTTCACCGGCCGGCGCTCGGTCTGCACCACCGGCTTCGGCGGCGCGGCTTCCGCGGGTGCCGGGGCCGAAACGGCCGCGGCCGGCTTTTCCGGCTCGGCGCCATCGGCATGCCGGCCGTTGGCGGCAGCCCGCTTCCCCTTCTGGGAGGCGGCGCTAACAAGCGCTTCAAACTCGGAGTCCGGCATGCTCAACGCATCTGCGCTGAAGACCTGCTCGCGCACGTAGCGCACATTGTCATTGAGCCGCGGCCGGTGGGAGCGCAGCAGCCGGGTCTTATGCTTGCGCATCTGCCGGGCGATCTTGCTCACGGTCTGATCGATCGCTGCGTAAAGGTCGTCGCACTGCTCGCTGGCTTCGATGGTGATGTGGTTGCTGCAGGTCAACACGATCTCCGCGCGATGCCGGTATTTTTCCACGTCGAGGATGACGTGCGCGTCGATGATGCGCGGATAATCGAGGTGCAATCCCTCGATCTTTTTCTGCGCGTAATCATTGATCGCGGCGGTCACGGCGACATGGCGGCCGGTGACAGAGACGGGTGGGTTGACGTTGGCTGCTTGCATACGGTTTCTCGTTTCTTCGTTGTCTGCCTGGATTCTGGGTGATGGGTAAAACCTGGGAGCAACTAGTCCCTGTCCGGCCGCCGGGGCCGGTGGGATCACATCTGAAAGCGTTCGCCGAGATAGAGTTGTCGACTGACCGGATCGTTCACGAGGAAGTCCTTGTTTCCCGCGCGCATGACCTTGCCTTCGTAGAGGAGATAGGCGCGATCCACGATGGAGAGCGTCTCGCGCACGTTGTGGTCGGTGATGATAATGCCGAGATTCGCGGTTTCGCGCAGCGACAGGATGATCTGCTGCACCTCGGCGACCGCGATGGGATCGACGCCGCTGAACGGTTCGTCGAGCATCAGTAGGCTGGGATTTGTGATGAGCGAGCGGGCGATCGTCAGCCGCCGCTTCTCGCCGCCGGAAAGGGTCAGCGCCACGTTTTTGGCGACGTGCGAAATGCCGAATTGCTCGAGCAGCTCGTCGCAGCGCTCCCGGCGCTGGGCGCGGCTGAGCGGGCGCGTTTCCAGGATGGCGAGCAGGTTCTGCTCGACCGTCAGCTTGCGGAAAATGGATTCCTCCTGCGGGAGGTAGCCCATGCCGAGCCGCGCGCGGCGATACATCGGCAGACGCGTCACGTCATGCCCGCCGAAAAAGATGCGCCCGGCGTTCGGCGGCACGATGCCGACGATCATGTAGAAACTCGTCGTCTTGCCGGCGCCGTTCGGCCCGAGCAGACCGACGATTTCGCCGCGGCGCACCGTGATGTCCACCTGGTTCACGACCGCGCGCCCCTTGTAAACTTTGACCAGCCCCTCGGTGCGCAGGATTGGTGCATCCGTGTCCGCCGCAGTCGGGATTTCCGCATTCTCCGGTGTCGCCGCCGGGATCGAGGCGATGGCTCGCGAACTCACCGGCGCGGAGGCGGGCGCTGCCGACGATTTTGCCGCTCTCTTCTTTTTCCGGGCGGCAGCGGGCGGTGCGCTCATGAACAAGGTAACGGCAGGAACGGCGACAGGCCGGGACCAACGATTTTTCTGCGAACGATTGTCTGTTAACGATTCGGTCGCCGCGCTCCGGGTGCGCGCGGCTTCGGCGATTCCGCAGCAGCCGGCGGGGCAGTGCGGCCCGGAGGGGAAATCTTGTCCGGCGAGTCGCCCCGCTGGCGGATGATGGTGCGTGAAGGGCCTTCCGTGCGCAGGGTGTTGTCGCGCGCCAGGATGATGCGCGTCTGGCTGGAAGTCGCCTCCAGCACGTTCAAGCCCTGCTCGATGCTGGGCCGGCCGCCGCTGAGGACAATCTCGCCGGTGCGATTCGTGAACTCCGCGCGCTCCGAGCGGCCGATGGAAGTTTTCGTCTCGCCGCCGGGCGCAGCCGCGGCCCGGATCTGCTTGATGACGACGTTGCCCTCGGCCACGGCGCGATCGATCCCGCCACCGGTGGGCGGCTGGACGCCGGTGGTTTTCCCGGCCGGCGGTCGGCTGGGGGCGTCGGCGCCCTCCTTCTCGGACTCGCGGTTCAGGTAAACCGTGAGCTTGTCGCACCAAAGCTCGAAACGCGGATCGCTAATGTGCACGCTGCCGTTGAACGTCGCCGCGCGCCCTTTGGCGTCAAAATCCGCGCCCTCGCGGGCGACGATCTGCGTCTCGGTCAGCCCCCGGGTGTCCACGTCCTCGACCCCAGGTCGCGGCACGACGGGCGGAGGCGCCTGGATGGTGCTGACGGCGGAGTTCGAATTTGCCGCCGCCGCCACGGATTGCCCGCCAGGCTGTGGCGAGGCAGAGGCCGGCGCCGGCTCGCGCCCTTGGGCCTGCAGCCGCTCGCCCGCGCCCAGCACTCCGAGCAGCAATGTCGCGGTCGCGGCGGCGCGGGAGAAGCCGGTGGTCAGAGCCTTAAAAATGGGCGGCTTCATGAATTCGGAGCAATGTAGCGAGCAGTCCGCCCAATCGGTCAAGCGGAACTTGGTTCGGCCCGTCGGAGAACGCGGCTGCCGGGTTCTCGTGGACTTCGAGAAACACGCCGTCGCAACCGGCCGCGACCGCGGCCCGCGCGAGCACCGGCGCCAGCTCGCCGTCGCCGGTCGTCCGGTCACCGCCGCCGCCAGGCCGCTGGACCGAGTGGGTCGCGTCAAACACGGTGAGAAACCCGGCCTCGCGCATCCACGCCAGCGAGCGCATGTCGGCGACCAGGTTGTTGTAACCAAACGTGGTGCCGCGTTCCGTGAAGAAAAATCGGGCGCCCTCGCCGCCGGCGGAACCGCGCAATTTTTCCGCGATCGGCTTCACGTCCCACGGCGCGAGAAACTGGCCTTTCTTGACGTTGACCACCCGCCCCGTTGCCGCGGCGGCCTGGATGAGGTCGGTCTGCCGGCAGAGAAATGCCGGGATCTGGAGGATGTCGATCCATTCCGCCGCCAGCTCGGCTTCCGCCGGGGAATGGACGTCCGTGGTTACCGGCACGCCAAGTTCCCGCCCGACGGCGGCCAGCAGTTCGCAGCCGGCCCGCGCCTCCATCCCGCGGTAGGACGCGCCGGACGTGCGGTTCGCCTTGTCGTAGGAAGCCTTGAAGACAAACTGCGCCCCGGCTTCCGCACACGCCGCCGCGATGGCGCGGCCATGGCGCCAGAGAAACTCTTCCCCCTCGATCACGCAGGGCCCGAGGAGGAACAGCGGCCCCCCGCTGCCGCCCAGCGTGGCGCGCGGACCGATCGCCAGGGGCGCGACCGCGGCGGGAGACTGGCGTGCAGGCATGCAGGATGGACTCGAACTGGGAACGGCGCGGATGCGCCCGGCTAGCTGCCGTAGCTTTTGGTGAAACGCTTCTTTGACTCGCGCTCCTCGGCTTCCGCCGCGGTGGCCCCACTGGGCGCCGCCGGGGTCGCGCCAGACGACGATGCCGGAGGCTGGTCGCGGAAGGAGACATCCTCCACCGCGGTGTCGTCTCCGGCGTCCGCGTCGCCGCCCGGAGCCGGTTGGCTGGAGGGCGCCGACGCCCGGCCGCCGCCGCTGCCTTTCGTCGAGACTTCCACAAACGCCATCTGCAGGTTGGCGAGGACGTTGCGCAGGATGTTCGATTCTTCGCTGGAAAGATTGCCGCGCGTCTTTTCCTGAATCATCGCGAGCTGGTCGATGAACATTCGGGCCAAGTCGAGATTGGTTTCCGGTTTGCCGGTCGAAGGATTTGGAGTGAGCCCGAGAAAGAGCGAGGCGTTTTGCGCCTGCATCATCACGAACTCAATGAACTGGGCGGCGACCTCGCCGGTGTTGCTGCTTTTTTGCACTTCGGCCATAGAAAAGAGAGGGAGAGGAAGAAAGGAGCGCCCTGGGCGCCGGGGAAGATGAGCGGGCGAGATTGCCGGGACCGTTTTATTTCGCGCCGCTGCCGGCCGGTGGCCGGGAATCGTTTAAGCCGGCGGGCGCACCACGGTGACCACGGCCGGCTGGTTGCGGAACAACCGCTGGGCGGCGGCGCGAGCGTCGTCGAGCGTCACGGCTTCGATCGCGGCGGGCACGTCACGGTAGTGCAGGTAGCCGAGACCGTAAAGCTCGTCGAGCGACACCGTGAAAGCGAGGCTGGCGTTGCTTTGGTGGGAGATCGCGTGCTTGCCGATGAGCTTCTTCTTCGCCCGCATCAATTCCTCAGGGTCAAGGCCGTGGGCCGCCAGCCGCGCGATCTCGTCTTCAAACGCCTTCCGCACGAGCGTCAGTTTTTGCGGATCCGTGCCGACGTAGAAATTGAATAATCCCGGCACCAGCCCCGGCATCTGGGAGCTGCCGACAAAGTAAGCCAGCCCGAGCTCCTCCCGGATGCGGACGAAAAACCGTGAACCCAGGTCGCTGCACGCTTCATCGAGCAACTCCACGGCGTGCCGGTCCCGGTCATGCACGGTGATGCCGCGGTAGCCGATCATCAGCACTGCCTGCTCTTTTTCCATCGTTTCCTCGGCATACAGATCGCCGGGAAGCGCCGCCGGCAGGGCCGGCTGCGGGAAGGCGGGTTCGCCGGCGGGCAGACCGGCGAGCGAGGCTTCGAGTTGCGCGCGCACATCTTCCGCGCGGACATCGCCGAACACCGCGACGACGCCGTTGCGCGCCACCAGGAAGCGGCGCTGGTATTCCAGCAAATCCTCCCGGGTCAGACGCGCCAGGGTTTCCGGGGTGCCGCCGTGGCGCAGGCCGTAGGGATGGCCCTGGAAAAGCCGGCGGCGGAGCAAATTGCGCGCGACAGAAGTCGGATGCTCATCCTCCGCTTTGAGCGCGGCGAGCTGCACTTCGCGCTCGCGATCCACCGCGGCCTCGGGGAAATCGGCGAAGCGCAGGATGTCCGCCAGCAGGTCGAGGCCGAGCCGGAGATCCGGCTGCATGACTTCGAGCGAAAGGCTGACGGAGTTGCTCCCGGCATCGCTGCCGACCGAGCCGCCGACGGACTCGATCGTGTCGGCGATCTCCTCGGCGGTGCGGTGCTGCGTGCCTTTGAGCAAGGCCCGGGCGAAGAGCCGGCTGAGGCCGTTGTTCTCCGCGGTTTCGCTGAGCAGGCCGCCGCAGAAAACGGCGTCGATATTGACCAGCGGCAGCCGCGCATCCTCGCGCACCAGCAGGCGCAGGCCGTTTGAAAGCTCGAACTTCTGGATCTCGACGGCGCCGCGCTCCGTGGTAGCCGGCCTGAGCCGCGTCCGGGCGCTCTCGGGATCGAGCGAGGTGAGCGTGAGCTGATCATCGCCGAGGTAGCGCCGGGCGACGCGCACGATGTCTTCGCCGTCCACCGCCTGGATCGCCTGCAGGTAGTCGCGGGAAAAATCGAGGTTGCCGGTGAGCAGCCAGTTTGAGCCGAGGTCGCTCGCCTGACCGCGCATCGTCACCAGCGCGCCGAGCTGGTTGTTGAGGATGATCTTTTTCGCCTTCGCGAGTTCCGGCGCGGAGATGCCGTCGCGCTGGACTTCCGCGATGACTTCCAGGATCGCCGCGGCCGCGGCCTCGCGGTTTTCCGGCTCGGTCGTGGCGTCAAAACCGAACAACCCGGGCTGGGCCGGGATGTAGCTGTAGGCGGCGACGCAATGCGCCAGCTCCTTGCCTTCGCGGACCCGCTTGTAGAGCCGCGAGGAGCGCCCCTCGCCCAGCACCGTGGCGAGGACGTCGAGCGCCGGCACGTCAGGATTCGTGATGGCCGGGATGTGCCAGGCGCCGGCCAGGCGCGACAGCTCGGTCGGGAAGTCGCGCTGCGCCGTGCGACGGCCGAGCTGCGGCGGCTCCGCCGGAATGTAGAGCGACGGCAGGGCGCGCTGCGGATGCGCGGAAACCAACGTCTCCAGCTGCGCGCAGACCGCCTCGCCATCCACGTCGCCGACGATGACGAACCACATGTTGTTCGGCACGTAGCGCGCCCGGTAATAAGCGAGCACATCCTCGCGGGTGAGCTGGTTGAAAACGTCGAGATAGCCGATGACCGGATGGCGATACGGATGCGCCCGGAACGCGGTGGCAAAGAGCTGCTGGCTGGCGACCCGGTCGGGATCGTCCATCACCATCGCGAACTCCCGCCGGATGACCTCCTGCTCCTTGACGAATTCATCGGCCGGCAGCGTCGAATTCAACGTCGCGTCGGCCAGCACGTCGAGCGCGGAAAGCACGCCGGCGCGGGGGACGTCGATCCAGTAAACCGTGCGGTCAAAAGAGGTGTAGGCGTTGATGTAGCCGCCCTCGTCCTGCACCGCCTGGGCGATGGCGCTCGTCGTGCGGGTCGGCGTCCCTTTGAACAGCATGTGCTCGAGCAGGTGCGACAGCCCGGCGCCGAGCCAGCGATCCTCGTGGATGCTGCCCGTGGCGACCCATGCCTGGATGCTGGCCACCGGCGCGCTGCGGTCTTCCTGCAGGATGACGGTCAGCCCGTTGGCGAGCTGGCGGACCTGGGCGGTGGATTTCGGAAACTCGATCGGTTCCGGCGCGGCGGAGCCGTTGGCGCCAGCTCGCGAGGATGCCGTCGACTGGGAGTCGGCCATCGTCATGGATTGCAGGGGAAAAGGGTTGGGCACAGGCGGGAAATTGTTGGAGAAACGGACCCGGACCGCCAGCGCATCAGCCACGGGGCGGGCGCCGGGTCCAGCACGCTACATCAGGAGTCCGCAAACGGCGAACCGGACTCCGTCACATCCGGGGCCCGCGCCACTGACCCATCTCCGGACGCCGCCGCCCCCTGGCCCGTCGGCTGGTAGGGCAGCACAAAGGCTTCATGGAAGCTGTAGGCGCCGTCGAAGTCGGCCAGCGAATCCCGCTCGTTTCTGCCGAAGATCCGCGCTTCGATGAGATTGTAGACGATTGCCCCGATGTCCGCGGTGGAATGGATGCCCCAGTGAGCGAGCACGGTGATCGCCATCGGCCCCCACTCCGCCAGCGCCAGCGCCCGCGCGCCCTGGACGAGCTGCTGGCCGGTGACGTGGCGTTCCGTCAGCTCCTCTTTTGCCCCAGCCCGTTTCTGGCCTTTCTGGCCGGCGGGCCGACCACTTTTCAAGGTGAAATCGAGCGCGTCGCGCACGAAAAGGTAGGCTTCTTTTTCGAAGCGCGGGTCGCTGCGCACGAGGGCTTCCAGGCAATCGGATAAATCGGCTTTCTGCATTTCGGGAAAGGGTCGCGCGCCCTGCCGGCGCCGGTCACTGCAAAGATTCGCCCCCGGGTGCCGGGGCGCGCGTGGGTGCCTGCCGCAAATTACCCGTGACCCCGATTCCCGGCATCCCTATCGCCGGGCCGTCTCGGTGGCGGTGGCGGCCGGCGCGGACAGGGCGGCGGGAGCGGGTGCGGGCACCGCCGCGCGGCGCCCGTCGCGCCAGTGCTTGACGGCGGCGCCGAGAACCGCGGCGCAGAGCACGCCGGCCAGCAGCCATTGTTCGCGAGCCGTCAGGACAAACATTTCGGGAGGAACGCCACCGCAGAGCGGCGATAAAGTTTGGCCTCGAAAATGTCAACTCCCGTCCCGTCGGGGCAGCGAAGACGGGGGCGAAGCAGGACGCTTGTAGTAGAGGCGGCTCACAGAGCCGCCGCTACAATGACGGACCGGCGCCGCAATCTCAACGCACTCCGCGCTCGATCCCGTCCAGATAAGTCGAGATGGGATCGGAGCGCCGGGCGCGCGGCGCCAGCCGGTCGAGGTCGCGACCCGCTTGGAAATAGGGCTCAAACGTCCCGCTCGGCGTGTGCAGTTGCGTAGCCTCAAACCAGTTCAAATAATCCGCGATCGCCTCCTGCCGGGTGCGCGTCTCCGCGCGGGCCGCGGCGAGCCGCTGTAACTGTTCCCGGGCGCCGTCAAACCGGCCGCTGCCGAGCTGCGCGACCAGGGCTTCATACGCTCCGACGATTTCGCGATACCCGGGGTGCGCCCGCGCGAATAGTCGGAGCAGGTTCGCCCGAAGCTCGCGCAATCGGCGGGTGTTTTCGCCGGCGTGCGATTTTCCAGGTTGAAGAAACTTTTCGAAATCCTCCAGCGGGATCCCTCGCTCTCCGTCGCCGCCGGTGGCAGGCAGTGTCCCGGACCTCCCTTTCCCGCGTGGCGCCCCCCTCCCGGCGGCGCGATCCGGCGGCATCCGCACCGCCAAGATGGCCTTGAGACGGCGCTCGGTTTCCTCCACGCCATAAATTTCGATCGCCGTCTCCGCCGCGGCCAGCCGCGCAACGGTTTCCGACCAGCGGCGTTGCAGGTCTTCAGATTTGTCGCCGGCGCCGGGAAGATGCCAGCGCAAGGCTTCCAGCCCGCTTTGCGCTGAACCCTTCGCCGCTGGCAGGGCGCGGATAAACGCCACCAGCCCTTCCTGCCCGCCCGGCATTTCCGCGGTTAACAGCCGCACCAGCCCGAAAGCGTAGGCCCGGTAAAGCGCCCGCGACGGCGAGTCCAGCCCGGCCGGATCGCGGCTGAGATACTTTTCCAGCGGCAGCGCGGCGGTTTGCGTCGCCACCTTTAACGCCGAGCGGATTTCCGCCGCGACGCCGGCCAGCTCGTCGCGGTTTCCCCCTGCGAGCGCGCTGTCCACCGCCGCGGCGCAGCCCTCGACCAACCAGGCGGGCGGCGGTTGAAATGCCCGGCCAGCCGGCAGGTCCGGTCGGTCGCGATAGGCGAGTTCCAGGAGCAGTGCGCGGATCACTTCGTCCCGCGGCCGCACCGCGTCGGCGGCGCCGGGGCCGTGCAGCCGCAGGTCCAACTGCACCTTCAAGCCGGCCCCGGTCTGCGCGAGCAGCAGCCGGCTGGCCGGGGTCTCGCCCGGCGCGCCGGGAGCGGGCCGCACCAGGTGCACGACGATCGGCAGGCGCCAATCCTCGCGCAGGCCGAGCACCCGCTGCAGGGCGGCCCGGGTTTCCTCCGCAAACCGGCTGAACGCAGCCCGCCGCACGCTGTCATGCGCATAGATGGTGAACTGCCGGCTCAAGCTCGTGCTGCGGCGCAATTCCGGCGGTAGCGGCGGAGCTTCCTGCGCGGGCGCCGGAGCCAGAAATAGCCATAGAAACGCGGGCACCGCCAGCGCGATAAAGCGCCGGCGCCGGCGCCGTTGGGGAGGCGGGAACCCGGGCATGCTGCGGTCACCTCATGCCGTCGCCGCCGCGATCGCCGGAGCGCAGGGACCCCGCCCGGTCAGAGACCCGGGGAGGTCAGTTGAACCTGGCCCTTGCGGATGGCGATGCCGCCGAGTTGTTCGAGCAGCTTGCGATCGCTGCGCGCGGCCGCTTGGGCCGGGGCGTAAAGTGCTTCCAGCGGTTTGACGGCGACCGCGGGCAGCGGCAGCCGGCCGAGGCGGGCGCCCACCGGTTCGGTGATCAGCTTGCCGCCCCGGATCGCAACCCGGTGCTCGGTGCTGATGAAAAGCGGGTAATCCATCAAGGACATCCGCTCCGTCACGCCGCACACGTTGCCGTCGCGGAAGCGGACAAAAAGCTGCTCGAACTTCAACCCGATCACGGTGTCCTGGTTCTTCTTCGGGCGGATGCTGCCTTTCAGGTAGGCGTTCACCTCGTCCTCGGTGTAGGCGACGGTGCGAGCCACGCGGGCGTCGATGAGCGTCTGCAATTCCGCGTCGATCTGGCGGGCATTGTCGAGCTGGACCTCCGTGAGCGTCGGCACGTCGGCCGGCGGCCGGGCGGCGACGATCAAGGCGGCGAAGACCGCGCCCAAGAGCAGGCTGAAGGCGAAATGCTTTACCCGCTGCACCAGGCGCACCGACGTCGGCTTCATCAGCTTCTGGACCTGGCGCTGCAAATCCGCCGGGTCGCGCCGGGTCGGCACGGCTTCCGGCGGGAGCAGGCTGCGGTCGAGCTTGGCGCCGCAGTTATGGCAATAAACGCGCTCGGGCTCGTTCTCGTATTTGCATTCCTTGCAGAGCAGCGTGGGCGGAGCGGCGGGCGGGCGGGCGGCCATAAAATCGTCAGGATGAAGGGTAACCAATGAGGCGGGCTCGCTACTCCTTTTTCGGCGAGGGCGCGGAAGCCGGAGGCGAGGACGCAGGGGACTTGGGAGCAGGAGACGCACCACTTCCACCCGCCGATGGTGTGGAGGCGGGCGCGCTCTTCGACTTTTCGCCGCCGCCATCCGCCGCCGCGGGCTTTTTCTCGCTGCTGCCGCCGCCGGCGCCGCTGGCTTCCTGCTGGGCGGATTTCTTGTAGCCCTCGCTGCGGTAGTCGGTGATGTAAAAGCCGGATCCCTTGAAGATCAGCCCGGCGCCGGTGCCGAGCAGGCGGGTCACCTCGCCCTGGCCCCAGCCGCCCTCCATCTGGCAATGGTTTTCCGGGCAGGTCTTGAAGCGGTCGTCTTTCATCGACTGCACGGCGTCAAAGTTTTTCTGACACTTCAGGCAGTGGTATTCGTAGGTCGGCATGGGAAGGTGAAAACGGGAAAGCGTCGGGGCGCCCGCGCCGCAAGTCCAGGCCAGGCAGATACCTGCAAACCGGTGGCCCGATGGCCCGCCAGGCGCGTGCGCTCGCTTCTGGCGTTTCCATAGCAGAGGCCGGTGCCGCGGGCAAAGTGGGAATTTGCGCGTTGACGGAACGCGGGTTGCTGATTTCTTAAGCCGCGAACGGCGTCCCCACCGGCGCCGCACCCATTTTTCTCAATGTTCAGAGCCCATTTGACCCCGGTTGCCGCCCTGCTTGGCGCGCTGTGCCTGCTGACGGCCGCCTGCTCGTCCACCGACCCGCGGTTTGCGGATCGGAACGCGCAATATTTTTACCGTCCGGACAGCACCAGCTCCCAGCAAAAAGCCGCGGCGGACGCGGTATCGTATTGGGATGGGGATGGCGTCAAAGGTTCGCCTTCGATCGAGATCCGGCTCTCGGAGCAGCGGGCGTATTTCTACAAGGGCGACACGCTCGTCGGCGTTTCCCAGGTGTCCACAGGCCGGGAAGGCTACGACACACCCGCCGGCACGTATAAGGTCCAGCAAAAGGACAAGGACCACCGTTCCTCGGTCTACGGCGACTACGTCGATCCGGTGACGCAGGCGGTCGTGGTGCGCGACGTGGACAGCCGCAAGGATCCCAAGCCACCCGGGAGCGTGTATCTTGGCGCTTCGATGCCATATTTTCTGCGGGTCAACGGCGGCGTCGGCATGCACGCCGGCTATCTACCGGGTGTCCCCGCCAGCCACGGCTGCATCCGGATGCCGGAATTCATGGCGGAAAATTTCTTCTACAACGTCGGC
Source organism: uncultured Verrucomicrobiae bacterium (assembly GCA_963762725.1). Lineage (GTDB taxonomy): Bacteria > Verrucomicrobiota > Verrucomicrobiia > Chthoniobacterales > SZAS-18 > JAFAXH01. The sequence goes on from CAVXLY010000003.1 coordinate 235,833, forward strand.
ACCGGCACGCCGGTGAAGATCGTGCGCTGAACTCCGCGCCAGACGGCACCGCAGCGAATCTGGAAACCGATGTCGGCTTCACCATCACCCGGCGACGACGCGCCACTGCCGCTGGAAATCAGCGTGCGGGAAGCAGTCGAACGCCTGGCCGGCCGGGCGGAGAGCGGCTTGCGCCTGATCGACTGCCGCGATCCGGAGGAGTTTGCCTTCAACCGCATTGACGGCGCGGAGCTGATCCCGCTTTCCACCCTGCCCCGCGTCGCGGCCGACCGGCTCGGCGACGATAAATCAGCCCCGCTCGTCGTGTATTGCCACCACGGGATGCGCTCGGCCCGGGCTGCGAGCGTGCTGCGTCAGCTCGGCTACCTGCAGGCCCAGAGCCTGGCCGGCGGCATTGATCGCTGGTCGCAGGAGATCGATCCCGCGGTGCCGCGCTATTGAAAGGCAGCAGCCGGCCACTGGGCCTCGCCGGCTAGGGCTGCCGGGTGGGCAGGCGCGGCGCGGTTTCTCCATCGGTCTGTCCGTGGCGCAGCAAGTCCCGGATCTCGGTGAGCAACATCACGTCCGCCGGCACCTCGGCCACCTTTGCCGGCTTGGATTCTTCGCGCCGCTTCATTTTGTTGAGCGCTTTGACGATCAGGAAAATGCAGAAGCCGATGATGAGGAAATTGATCACCACGGTGATGAAGTTTCCGTAGGCCAGCACGGGCCCGAGCTTTTTCGCCTCTGCCAGCGCCAGACCCGGCGCGACCTTGTCGTTTAGCGGCAGGTAAAGGTTGCTGAAATCGAAGTTGCCGAGCACCCGGCCGATCGGCGGCATCACGATGTCTTCCACCACGGAGGAAACCACTTTACCGAACGCCGCGCCGATGATCACACCGACGGCGAGATCGACGACGTTGCCCTTGTTGATGAATTCCTTAAACTCGTTGACGATGCTCATAAGCCGGTGAGTTCAAGGCGTCCGCCCGGGCGCTGTCAAGATTCATCCCGGGTCCTGCGAGAGCGCCGGAGGCAGGCGTGTGGCCGCGCGAGCGACGGTCAGGAAGCCGCCGTGGTGCCGTCCGCGCCGGTCGCGTGGACGCGGGCGGCCACTTTCAGCCGCAACGCGTTCAACGCGATAAAGCCGCTGGCGTCGCTCTGGTTGTAAGCCTGGGTCGGGTCAGCTTCCATGGTCGCGATGTGCGGATTGTAAAGGCTCACCGGGCTGCGCCGGCCGGCGGCGGTGATGTTGCCTTTGTAAAGCCGCACCCGCACCTCGCCGGTCACGTTTTTCTGCGACGCCGTCACCAGCGCCTGCAGCGCCTCGCGTTCCGGCGCGAACCAGAAGCCGTTGTAAACGAGCGTCGCGTAGCGCGGGATCAGGGAATCGCGCAGGTGCATGACCTCGCGGTCCATCGTGAGGCTTTCCATCTGCCGATGGGCAAAGTGCAAAATCGCGCCGCCGGGCGTCTCGTAAACGCCGCGGCTTTTCATGCCGACAAACCGGTTCTCCACCATGTCCACCCGGCCGACGCCGTGCCGGCCGCCGAGCCGGTTGAGCACTTGCATGACGCCGAGCGGATCGAGCCGTGCGTAGCCGTCGGCATCGACCTCGGTGTTTCCCGGCAACACCGGCTCCGCAGAGGCGTCGAGCTTCAAACCGACGCAGTCGCCGCGCTCGAAGCGCAACTGCACGACTTCGGCCTCGTCCGGCGCATCCTCCGGCGCGACGCTGAGTTTGAACATCGCACGATTTTCCGGCGCGGAAGCGTCAAACCACGGATCCTCGAGGATGCCGCTTTCGAACGAGATGTGCAGCAAGTTGCGGTCGGTCGAATACGGCTTCGACGCGCTCGCAGACACCGGGATGTCGTGCTTCTCGGCGTAGGCGATCATTTCCGCGCGGCCCGGAAACTCCTGGCGATAACGCTCCTGCCGCCACGGCGCGATGACCTCCAGCTCCGGCGCCAGCGCGGCGGCGGCCAGCTCGAAGCGCACCTGGTCATTCCCCTTCCCGGTCGCGCCGTGCGCCACCGCGTCGGCTCCTTCGGCGCGGGCGATTTCCACCATCCGCTTCGCGATAAGCGGCCGCGCGATGCTGGTGCCGAGGAAATATTGACCTTCGTAAATCGCGCCGGCCTGGATGATCGGAAAAATGAAGTCGCGGGCGAATTCCGCGCGCAGGTCGTCCACAAAACAGCGGCTCGCGCCGGTGCGCAGCGCTTTCTCCTCCAGGCCGTCGAGCTCCTCTTCCTGGCCGATGTCCGCGCAAAACGCGATCATGTCGGCCTGATAGGTTTCCCGCAGCCAGGTGAGAATGACCGAGGTGTCCAGCCCGCCCGAGTATGCGACAACAATTTTCATAAGAGGAAGCGATGAATTTTGCGCCCGCCTTACACCAGAACCGGCCAAGCGTCGATGCGGGTTTTTTCGCGCGGCGATGAAAAAGGAGCCGAATTTCGCTTGCGTTCCTTGCGGGTTGAATCAATGGTGCGCTCTCTCAAATCGCGGGGTGGAGCAGCCCGGTAGCTCGTCAGGCTCATAACCTGAAGGTCGTAGGTTCAAATCCTACCCCCGCAACCAATCGCAAATTCTTGCGGAGGTTTTTCCCGAGAAGTTCGGCGGCCGATATTTGGCTGGTGGTGCGCCTCCGACATGTCGTTTTGTTCGCGCGATCCGACGCGTAAAAACGCTTTCGCTACGCGCAAAGCAATGAAGCGCGGATCGGCACGGATTATTTGATCGGCGGGGACAGCACGGTGCGAACCACTGCCCGTGCCGTGGGGCGCTCTTGGCGAGCGATCGGGCAGACGCGCGCCATTTTTACTTCGCACCGGGCGGGCACCACGCGTGGCCAGAGGGAATGCATGCCGTGAACGGCAGCGACGGATTCGCGGCATGTCGGTGCCACGAAAAACGCGTCTCCAGACCAGGGATTTCATTGATGAAAAAATGTCATGCATTAATGAAATTTTTATCCTACCGCGTTTTGCCGGCTCCCGGCATACTGCGCCCCGTTTCCTAATCACTCGATAAATCCTGATCGGTTGATCGGATCCCGGCAAAGTCTGTTTCGCTCCCGCCCAGCGACCGGCAGATTCGACCCAAACTCGTATTACTCCCTCCTCGCTTCCAACACTCTGGCCGTCGCCCGGATCCACGATAACCCGTCGCTCTCACCCTCAGTTCTCCCCCCTGTTATGTTCGCCTCCAACGCTTCTCGCACTCTCTTACTTCTCTCCACCGTCGCACTCCTGACCGGACCGGCGATCCCGCAAGCTCAGGCTCAGCGTCCCGACAGCACCCAGCGCTGGGTGGGGACCTGGGGCGCCGCTCCTTCGAGCATTCCTGATAATGGATTCATCGCCGCCGGTGCCTACCGGGGAACCAACCAATTTAGCAACCAGACGATCCGGCTGATCACCCACACCAGCCTGGGTGGAAACTTTGTGCGGATCCGGCTTTCCAACGAACTCGGCACCGGGACGCTGAACATCGGCGCCGCCCGCATCGCCCTCCGCGCCCAAGGAGGTAACACGGTTCCCGGCACCGACCGCGTGCTGACGTTCAGCCGCCGCGCGTCCGTCAGCATTCCCAATAATGCCGTCGCTGTCAGCGACCCGGTGCCGCTCGACATCCCGGCCAACGGGGACCTCGCGGTCAGCATTTACCTGCCTGGCAATCAGACGGTGGAAACCGTGCACGAACTGGCGCTCCAGACCAACTACGTGTCGCCCAGCGGCGGCGGCGATGCCACCGGGGCGACGACCTTTCCGCTCGATTCGACGGACTCGTCCACGAATCAATGGCCGATCCTCACCGCGGTGGAAGTGCTCGCATCGAAGAGCGCCAGGGCCGTCGTGACCCTGGGTGATTCGATCACGGACGGAGTCGGTTCGCCGGCGGATTCGAACCAACGCTGGCCGAATTTTCTCGCGCAGCGCCTTGCCGCCAACAACCTCGCCGTCGGCGTGGTGAACGAAGGCATCAGCGGCAATCGCGTGCTGAATGATCAGTTCGGACCCGCAGGCTTGAAGCGCTTTGAGCGCGACGTGCAGATCGTCGGAAACGCGAATTTCGTGACCGTGCTGCTCGGCATCAACGACATCGGCCTGGGCGCCTTGCTCGGCCAGCCGGTAAGCGCCGAGCAGATCATCGCCGGCCACCGGCAGTTCATCGCCCGGGCTCGCGAGATGGGCTTGAAAATCTACGGCTGCACGCTGACGCCCGCCGGCTACGCGCCGGGCAGCGATAACGAGAACAAGCGGGCGGCGGTCAACGCGTTCATCCGGGGGCCGGGCAACTACGACGCGGTCATCGACTTCGACGCCGCCACGCGCAATCCGCAAAGCCCCACTTCGTTACTGCCTCTCTACGACAGCGGCGACGGCCTCCATCCCAGCTCGGCTGGCTACCAAGTCATGGCGGATGCGATCGACCTCTCACTCTTCCAATAGCGCACCGCCCGATTCGCAACGCTCCCTCCCTCCCTCGCCACCACGATAAGAACCGCGTTTTTCCAACCTCCCCTCCCGGCTCCCTCTCTCTCCCACCAAGCCATGAAAATGCTCTCCCCCACCTCGACCTGCCGCCTGACGCTCCTCGGCGCCGCAAGTCTGCTCGCCCTCGCTCTCACCGGCACACCGGCACCGGCCGGCGCCCAGACGCCCGCTTCCACGCGTTGGGTGGACACGTGGACCTCGCCGCTCGTCAGCCCGGCAAATGACAACCTCGCCCAGCTCAACACCCCGCCGGCGACGTTCACCAATCAGACCATCCGCTTGATCACGCACACCAGCGTCGGTGGCGAAACCGTGCGGGTGCGGATTTCCAACGTCTTCGGCACCCAGAACCTGAACGTCGGCGCTGCCCGGATCGCTCTGCGCGCCACCGCCGCGAACACCCTTCCCGGCACCGACCGGCAACTGCTCTTCGGCGGCCAGCCCACCGTCAGCATCCCGCCGGGTGCGTTGATCGTGAGCGACCCGGTGGCGCTTTCCGTGCCGACGCTCGGGGATCTGGCCATCAGCCTCTACTTCCCCGATGCGGCCACCCCGGTGACCACGCTCCAGCCGTTCTCCCATCAATCCAGCTACATCGCGACGATCCCCGGCGATTCGACGGCGGCCGCCACGTTTCCGGCAAACACGTCTAAGACGGCGTGGTTCTTTCTGACGGCCGTCGAAGTGCTTGCTCCCTCGACGGTGTCCACTTTCGTCGCGTTTGGCGATTCCATCACCGAGGGCCTGAACTCCACGGACAATACGAACCGGCGCTGGACGGATCGGCTCGCCGTGCGTCTCTTCGGCCAGAACACCCCGTGGGGCATCGCGAACGAAGGTATCAGCGGCAACAAGGTGCTGGTGGACCAGGCGGGGCCGTCGGGTCTGGCGCGTTTTGACCGCGAGTTTATCGCCCATCCCGGGGTCACTCACGGTGCCGTGCTGCTGGGCATCAATGACATCAACGGCAACGCCAACGGCCCGGATCTGATCGCCGGTCACCGCCAGTTCATCGCCCGCGCGCACGACAAGGGTCTCAAGATCATCGGCTGCACGCTGACGCCGTCCGGCGAGGGAGCGGGCACGGCCACGGAAACTGCGCGGCAGCAGCTCAACGCTTTTATCCGCGGCGCGGCTGAGTATGACGCGCTGATCGATTTCGACCTCGCCACACGCGATCCGAACAACCCGCGCTTTTTCCTGCCGGCGTATGACAGCGGCGACGCGCTGCACCCGAATGACACCGGCTACCAGGCGATGGCCGATGCCGTGGATCTGACGATCCTGAACGGCTTTGTGACGCTCAACAGCGTGGTCTCGCGCAAGACCCACGGCGCCTCGGGCTCGATTGACCTGCCGCTGCCGCAAGGCTTCGGCGCCACCCCGGCGATCGAGAGCCGCGGCGGTGGGGCGGGCGGCACCTACCAGCTGGTGTTTTCCTTCGCCGCGCCGGTGACGGCCGTCTTCGGCGCCGCGGTGGCGGAAGGCGTCGGCACGGTGTCCAGCTACGGAGCCGATCCCAACGACGCGAGCAAGGTCATCGTCAACCTGAGTGGAGTCACCAGCGGCCAGTATGTGACCGTGGGGCTGACCAACGTGAGCGACGGGGTCAACACCTCCAGCGTGCGGGCGACCTTCGGGGTGCTGGTGGGCGACACGAACGGCGACGGGGCCGTCAACGCCGGGGACATCGCCCAGGTCAAGGCTCGCAGCGGCCAGAGCGTGGATGGCACCAACTCCCGCTCGGACCTCAACGGCGACGGGGTCATCAACGCGGCCGACATCGCCTTTGCCAAGAGCCAGAGCGGCACCGCCCTGCCCCCGGCCCCGCCGGTCGGCTCCACGCCGTGAGCCGACGCTCCTTTTTCGAACCAATCTGCAGCCACCTAAACCAACCAAAACCTAAAATACCCAGCCTCCCAGTGCCATGACAACCCACCCCCACCCCACACGCCGTTTGCCGCTCGTCGCCACCGTTGCGGCGGCTCTCGTGATGCAGCTCACCGTCGCCATCGAATCCGGGCGCGCCGACACGACGTTCTCGCTTTCGAACGGCTCGGCCACCCCGACCGCCGGCAGCTACGCGCCCGGCAGCTCGTTCACGCTTTCGGTCACGCTCAACGTGACGAATGCCACCAGCGGCTACTCGCTCTGGTTCGATACCGCCACCGCGAATGCCGGCTTTTTCTCCATCGGCAGCTTCACCCTGACGAGCGCCGCCTTCCCCGATGCCACCTCGGCCAACGGCCCGCAAGGATTCGGCACCGCCAACGCGGGCCGGTCCGGATTCCTGTCGAACCTGAGCGACCTCGGTGCGACCACGACCAGCGGCACCGCCGCGCCGGGCAGCTACATGGTCCAAAACGTGACCTTCTTGATCGACCCCTCGGCCGCCGCCGGCGTGTATACCTTGCAAACAACTCCCACCGGCGCGGGCGGGCGCGTTTCGGGCAGCAGCGGTGGCGGCCCCGGTTTCGTCTTTGAATCGGCGCCCAGCTCGGCCTTCACGGTCACCGTGGTGCCCGAGCCTTCCACCTGGGCGCTGATCGCCGGCGGCCTTTTGACTCTTGTCGGTGTCCAGCGGGTGCGCCGCCAGAACCTGCGCCGCACCTGCTGACGGCGCGAGCTGGCGGCTTCGGTTTCGCCGGCTCGCGCGATTCACAATTCATCCATCCCAGCGCGCAGGCGCCTGGCGCGGTGGCCGCATTGACGGCACCGATGTCAGGCGCCTGTTTCGTTTGAAGTCCATCCCGGCGGAGCCGCGGGCTCCGGAGATGTCGCCGCTCCCGTCGGCACGCAGCGTCGTGAAATCAGCGCGTTCTCCCCGTGTCGGTCGCGCGCACCATCGGCAAGGGCGACGGCCGCAGATGCTTAGCTGCGAGAGAATGGCTTGCCCTGGCGAGTCCCAGGCCACTAAGGTGCCGGGAATCATTCGGTTCACCTCAACCCATGGCGCCGCCCCGGCCCCAGATTTCTGCCATCGCATCCATGAAACCCTCCTCCATCCTGCCCTCCGTCTTTCTCGCTGCCGCACTCTTCACCACCACCGCCGCCCTGCCGGCCCGCGCGGCGGATACTTACAAGATTGATGCCGTCCATTCCTCCGTGGTCTTCAGCGCCATGCACCTCGGCATCACGAATTTCTACGGGCGCTTCAACGACGTCTCCGGCGACGTGGTCTTCGACAAGGAAAACCCGGCGAAAAGCTCCGTGAACGTCACCGTGCCGGTCGAGAGCCTGGACACGCACAACGCCAAACGCGATCAGCACCTGAAGAGCCCCGACTTTTTCAACGCCAAGCAGTTTCCGGTGATCACGTTCAAGAGCAATGCTGTCGCCGCCAGCGGCGAAAGCTACAAGGTGAGCGGGGACTTTGCCCTGCACGGGGTCACCAAGCCGATCACCGTGGAATTCAAAAAACTCGGCGAAGGCAAGGGCATGCAGGGCGAATTGCGCGCCGGTGGCGAGGCAAAGTTCACCATCAAGCGCAGCGACTACGGGATGACCTTTATGCCGGGCGGCGTCGGTGACGAGATCACGATCGTGCTGAGCCTGGAAGGCGTGAAGCAGTAGCAGAACGCGCCGCGACCGATCTGCCGCTGCGCCGTCTCCCGCCGGATGTTTCTCTTCAAACAACTCGCCCCTGGGCTGGCCGTCGCGGTTCTCGTGACGGCGACCTTGCTACTCCTCGCCCGCTGGTTCTGGGGGCAGAGTTCCTGGGCCGGCGCGGTGGCGGTGGCGTGCGGCTACGCCGCCGGGCATGTGACCACGGCCGGGTGGCCGGCGCTGCCGCCCGCGGAAGCCACGCAGTGGCTGTTTTTCTTCGCGCTGATCACGCTGCCCGCCGGCGTGCTCGACACGCTTTTGCGCCCATCGCTGCTGGCGCGGCTCGGGATCTGGCTGGCGCTTTCTGCCGGACTGCTCGCACTGTTGCTGCGGTCGAAGATGCAGTTCTCCTGGACCCCGGCGCAGAGCGTCCTCTGGCTGCTCGGGCTCGCGGCGGTGATGACCCTGCTGGCTGCGTGTCTCGGCCGGCTCGCGCGGCCCGGGCCGGACGCCGTGATCGCGTTGTTCACGGCCGCCGCGGTGGCCGGCGGCAGCGGAGTCGCGCTGATGCTCTCGGGCAGCCTCTTACTTGGGCAACTTGCTCTCGTGCTCGCCGGCGCGCTCGGCGTTGCGACCGTCATCGCGTGGTTTTTGCCCGACCTGCCGCTGGGCCGCGGGATCGTGCCGGTGGCGGTGGCGCTGCTCACAGGCTTGTGGGCGACCGGTTACTTTTACGCGGAACTGCCGGCGCTGAGTGCGTTTCTGCTCGGGGGCGCCGTTGTCCTGCCCACACTGGTGCCGCAGAGCGAGGCGAGGATGGGTGGCCGCGTGGCCCCGGCTTCCCTGGCGATCCGGGCGGTGGTCGTCCTGGTGCCGGTCATCGCCGCAGTCGTCGTCGCCTTCCGGGCTTCGCCGTCACTGGATACGTGATCGATTCCCGGCGGCAGCACTTCCCCGTCGCGACCGCTACGCGCCGAGTGCCTTGAGGATTTCCGGGACGATCTCGCTCGCATTTCCGACCACGCCGTAGTCGGCGACTTTAAAGATCGGCGCGTCTTTGTCTTTGTTGATCGCGACGATTGTCTTCGAGCGATTCATGCCGGAAAGGTGCTGCACCGCGCCGCTGACCGCGACGGCGATATACAAATTTGGGGCGACGCTTTTGCCCGTCTGGCCGACCTGATCGCCATACGGCCGCCAGCCGGCATCAACGACGGCCCGCGTGGCGCCGACCGCGGCGCCGAGCTTTTCCGCCAGCGGCTCGATGAACTGCGTGAATCCTTCCGGCCCGCCGACGCCGCGTCCGCCGGTGACGATGATCTTCGCTTCATCCAGCGAAACCTTCCCGCCCGGCGCCGCGACCGAGGCGCTAAGAATCTCCTTTCGGTCCCCCGCCCCGCCGGCGGCTGGCGCGATCTCGCGCGGCTGCACGGTGCCGGGAGCGCCGGCCGGTTCCGCGGGCGGAAACATGTTGGGCTTGATCGTCACGACCACCGGGAGTGCCGCGGCGCGGGTGGTTTCCGTGACGCGGGAAAGGTAGGTCAACCGCTTGCCGGTCACGTTCGCCGCACCGCCCTCGGCGGCGGTGGCTTCGAGCGACATCACGTCTTCCAGCAGCGCGCCGTTGAGCCGCAGCGCGACTCGCGGCGAATACGACAGCCCGGCCCGGCTGGCGGACAGGAGCACGGCCTTGGCGCCAAGATCTTTTGCCGCGGCGGCCACGGCGTCTGTCCAGGTTTCGGCTTTGAAGGTCGCGAACGCGGGGCTCTGCGCGACATGCACGGTTTCCACGAGCGCGGCGAGCTCGCTGGCGGCCGCGTCGAGCCCGCTGTCACCGAGCAGGAGCGCGGCGATCGGGCCGCCTAATGCGGGGGCGATGCCGCGAGCGGCGCTGACAAGCTCTTTGGCACTCTGGCGGATCTTGCCGCCGGCGATTTCGGGAACGAGGAGGATCATCGGATTCGGGGAGAAAAGGTTCGGGTTTGACGGTGGGAAAATTGCTTCGACGTTAAAGCACTTTTGCTTCGTCGCGCAGCAGGCTTACCAGTTGTGCGGCGGCTTTCGGCGCCTCGTCTTCGATCACCGTGTTGCGCCGGGCTTTGAGCTGGATTTCCTCGCCCGCGATTTGCGCCAGGGCGCCGGCGTGGCCGAAATCCGCGGGTGCGGCCTTTTTCATTTCTTTGCGCTTCGCCTTCATAATATTCGGCAGCGTCGGGTAACGCGCTTCGTTCAAACCCTGCTGCGTCGTGACCACGGCGGGCAGCGTGAGTGCAAGCGTCTCCACGCCGTCGTCGATGTCGTGGACGACTTCGATTTTATCGCCTTGCAGGGTCAGCTTTGTGGTCCAGTCGGCGTGCGGCCAGCCGAGCGCTTCGGCGATGGCGGGGCCGAGTGCGGTGCTGTCCCAATCGGCTTCCTTGCCCCCGACAAAGACGAGGTCCGCACCTTCCTGCTGGATCGCGGCCGCGAGGATTTTCGCCTGCGCGATGACGTCGATCACTTCGTCAGTTTCGATGTGCACCGCCCGGTCGAGCCCCATCGCCAGGGCGCGGCGGATGGCGTCTTCAAACCGCTTCGGCCCGAGCGCCAGGCCGATCAACTCCGCGCCGGAAGCCGCGCCCTCGCGCAACCGCAGCGCTTCCTCGACGCCGTATTCATCCATGCCGTCGATGACAAACGTGACGCCGTTGAGATCGACGCCCTCGGCACCGGTGCGGATGCGCGCTTCGGCGTCGGGGACTTGTTTGATGACGGTGACGATTTTCATGTGGAGCTGAGTAACGAAAGCGGAGCACTAGACGCGACCAAAGCGTTTCTTCAAGCCCTCGCCCACTATTCCAAACGAGAAGACCGACCTGCCGGCGGCGCAGGCCGAGAGCATTCGCGAAGTGCCCATCTTTGGCCCGGAGTTCCGCTCCGCGCTTCCGCGCGGTGGCGCAGATGAGCGCATCAGGCAGCTTCCGCCGCCTCTTGGGCAATATATACTTGGCACAACACCAACGGAGAACAGCCTCGCAGGCAGCCGGACAAGTCTTCACATCTGGCCACCGCCGGCGGGGGTCGCCCCCCAAACAGAAGCAGGAGAGAGGCTTCTGCCGGCTTGTATTGCCAAGTATATTATTGCCCAATTTGGCGCTTTCAGCTAACAGACGCGCTGCGCTGGACTTTCAACTTCGTCGTAGCTTGGGAGAAATCATTTTTTCCGAACGAGAGTGCTCATAAAAACACCTGACATGATTGATAAAACCATATTCGCCGTGCGTTCTGCGACGGGGCGTCGACTGCTCAAATCCACGAGGTGGATCCTGATGGCGGTTGTTGCCACGGCGTTGGTCGGTTGCCCGGCTTCAAAAAATACGACGGCGGAAGCTGACCTCCGCGCCGAGGTCGCCAAATTGAAAGCGCAGGCTGAAGCCGATGCGAAAGCCAAAGCAGAGGCAGACGCGGCTCAGATGGGGCAAGCGCAAGCGAACGCCGCCCAGGCCAAAGCGAATGCTGATGTTGCCCAAGCGGACGCGGACGCCGCCAAAGCCCAAGCTGAGGCGGATGAGGCGGCGAAGCTGGCAGACGCCGCGCAGAAGGACTTCCTCGCGGCCCAGGCGGAGAGTGACAAGGTCAAGCAAGACGCCGAGAAAGCCAAAAAAGAGGCCGAAGCGAGCAAGGAACTGGCGGCCGCCACCGGCGCCAAAAAAGCCGACGTGGACAAATTCGAGGCGGACGCCAACAAATTCGCCGCCGAGGTGGCCAGGGCGGAAGCAGCCCGTTTGAAGAAAGAACTGGCCCGGGCCAAAGCCAGAGCCGCCGCCAGCAAAATCACGAAACCGCTCAGCGAGCGCATCTTCGACTTCCTGACGGCGCTCCTCACTCCCATCAGCGGCCCGGTGGGCGGCCCGGTCTATTCCCTTGGTTCGGGCGGTTCTATCTTGGTGCCGCCGGGTGCCTTCAGCTCGAGCAGCAAGCCCTTTTTGATGAACGGCGGCATCGCGCTGCCCGTCATGACGTATGCCGGCCAAACCGCCCTTTCGACGGCGCAACTCCAGCCGGCTGGGGTGCTTTTCAACCCGAAAGTGCGGGTGTTCTTCACCTTGGTTAAACCATCGTCCACCCCGATGGAAGTGCTGGACTTCAAACTCGGAAGATATTCCTCCTTTTCTCCTCCCGTCTGGGCTTTTCCGACCAGCGATCCCTTGGTCGCGTATGCGGACATGGAACATTTTTGCACCGTCGCGCTCTTCCCACCCAAGCCGGGCACCGCGAATGTTCCGAAACGTGCGGAAGTTGTCGTCCCACCACCGACGAAGGACGAAGTAATTGCCAAAGAAAAGAAGGAAGAGGCCGCCGCTGCCGCGCTGAACAAGCAGTATGCGGACAACTACCAGCTCATCGCCAAAACCGCGCAGGTTCGATATGCCACCGGGGCTCAGAAGCAGCAAACCAATGCGGCCAAAGACGAGGCGGATAAGCGAGCCAAAGACCTAGCCGACAGAAAAGCGAAAGAGCTGGCGGACAAGAATGCCAGAGAGTTGGCCGACCTGAGAGCTCAGGAACGCGAGAACGCGAGAGCTGAGCAGCGCGAGCGCGCGAGAGGTGAAGAGCAAATGCTCCGGCAGCAGGTCCAGAGAGAACAGCAGGAACAACAGCTTCGAGAACAGCAGCGGCAACAGCGCCAGCTGCCGCAACCACCATCGCAGCAACCGCAACAGCAAACGCAGCAACCACAGCAGCGAGATCAACGGCAACAGCGCCAGCCGCAGCCGCTACCACCGCAGCAGCAACAGCAGCAAGAGCAGCGGCAGCAAGAGCAGCGGCAACAGCGCCAGCTGCCGCAACCACCATCGCAACAACCGCAACAGGAGCGGCCGCCGCAACCGCAAACGCAGCAAACGCAGCAACCACAACAGCGAGATCTACGGCAACAGCGCCAGCCGCAGCCGCTACCACCGCAGCAGCAACAGCAGCAAGAGCAGCAGCAGCCAAAAAAACGGCAGCAGCAGCAACAAAATGAAGATATCCCGGGGAAAGGCTGATCGCACCGCGTCAGCCATCAAAATGCCGCCCGCAGCGTAAGCCTCTTTGGCCGCCGCTGCCGCGAAAGCGGATTTTCGTGCCATTGCCCGGCATGGCAGAAGAGGCAGACTTTGTCCTTTAAGTCACGGCCACTCCCAAAAAATTGTCAGGCAGAAATTGCCGCGAGTTTTGATTTAACCCGCCGCAAGTTTTCCGCCACCAGCTCCGCTACATCCATGACGACCGGCGCTCCTTCCTTGCCGGCGCTCGGCGTGCTTTGGAGCATGGATTTACAGAACGGACAGCCCGCGGCGATCGTCTTCGCGCCGGTCGCTTCCGCTTCGCGGTAGCGATTTTCGCTTACCTTCTCGTGGCCCGGTTCTTCCTCCTTCCAGAACTGCGCGCCGCCGGCGCCGCAACAAAAGGCGTTGTTCTTATTCCGCGGCATTTCGGTGAGGTCGCCGCCGCCGTTCGTGAGGATGTTGCGCGGGGCGTCGTAGATGCCGTTGTGCCGGCCCAGGTAGCAGGGGTCGTGGTAGGTGATTTCCTTTTGCGCGATCATCTCGGGCAGCCGGCCGGCGGTGATCAACTCCTCGATGAGCTGCGTGTGGTGGACGACCGTGTAATTGCCGCCTAATTGCGGGTAATCCCGGACCAGCGCGTTGAGGCAATGCGGGCAGTGCGTGACGACGCGCTTCGCCTTTTTCGGGTCGAGCTTTTCGTCGATCAGCACGGCGTTCAGTGTTTCGACGTTTTCCGTCGCGAGCTGGTAATAGAGATACTCGTTGCCAGCACGGCGGGCGGGGTCGCCGGTGCATTTTTCCGCTTTGCCGAGAATCGCGAAATTCACCTTCGCGTGGTTCAAAATTTCTGCCATCGCACGGGCGGTCTTCTGCGCGGCAGGGTCATAGGCGCCGGCGCAGCCGACCCAATAGAGCACCTCGAAATCCGGGTTCTCCTCCACGGTCGGCACCGGCACCGCGAGGCCGTCTTTCCACTCCTCGCGCTTGTCCTGCGAAATGCCCCACGGATTGCCGGCGCGCTCCATGCCGCGAAAGGCGTTGTTGAGCAGTTGCGGAAACTCGCCCTGCGTCATCACTCGGTCGCGGCGGATGTCGATGATGTCGCTGAGCTGCTCGCAGCCGACCGGGCAGATTTCCACGCAGGCGCCGCACGCCGTGCAGGCCCAGAGCGCTTCGTCGGTGAGCAGAATTTCGCCGACGGGCCGGGCGACGGATTTGTCGCCGTCGTCCGCGAGCGGCCCGATGATGCGGTTCAACTCGTAGCGTTTGTTGATCTCCAGCGCGGCGGGCGAAAGCGACTTGCCGGTCGTTTGCGCGGGGCAGGCGTCGTTGCAGCGATTGCACTGGATGCAGGTGTAGGCGTCGAGGAGCTGCGTCTTTTTGTAGTGCGTGAAATTCGCGACGCCGAACTGCTCGGCGTTCTCGTCTTCCAGGTCGATCGGCTCCAGCGCGCCGCGGGCGACCGGGGTGCCGTCGTCGTGCCGGGCATTCAGCGCGAACTTCACCGGCGCCAGGAAGATGTGGATGTGCTTCGAGCGCGGAAAATAGGGCAGGAACGCGAGGATCAATCCGAGCGCGCCCCACCAGCCGGCATGCTCAAGCCAGGTCCAGTCGCGCCCTATACCCGAGGCCGCGGGCGAGGAGGCTGGCGAAGGGCTGCCACGGATCGGTGCGACCCTGCGTGGCAAGCAGCGCCGCCGCGCCGAGAAGACGAAATCCGACGTGCAAAAAGATAAATCCGGCGACGATCGCGCTGTCCCGCCGGATGCCGCCGGCGCGCACGTCGGGATGCAGCAGCGTGTTGTCATTGAAGGTCAGCCGACGATCGCCGGTGCCCCAGCGGCGAATGACGAAGAACACGACCCCGACCAGCACGAGCAGCCCGAACCCATCCGCGCCGAGCCGAAACAATTCGTCGATCGGACCGAGCGGCAGATTTTCCAGCCAACCCCGCGGCGCCAGCTCGGCCAGATCCACAAGGTTGACCAACCCGTAGAAGACAAAGCCGTAGAAGATGAACGAGTGAAACACGCTGACGATCGGCCGGTCCCGAAACACGGTGACCTGCGTGATCGTGCGCATCAGGGCGTCCGCGATACGGCGCGGCCATTCGTTAAAGCGCGGGTAGTAGCCGGGCTGCCCGGAAGCGACGAGCCGGTAAAGCCGGGAGAAGCCGAGCCAGGCGTAAAAAACCGAGACGATCGCGAGAAAGAGGAACAGGAGCTTTTCGGAGAGCGTGAGCATGAAAGCAGGGGGGAGGTAGTCCGCAGATTACGCAGATTATCGCAGATTGGGTCGGAGTTTCGGAAACCCGCTGAAAAATTCTGCGGAAATCTGCGAAATCTGCGGACCATTCCGACCGCTTTCAGCTCTGCCACGGGAGCGGGTCGCCCGTCGCGCTCAAGCGGTGCGCCAGTTCGCAGGACTTCGGGACGCCGAGCGAAAAGCCAGCCGTGCCGCCGCCCGCGAGCAGCCACACGTCGGACTCCGGTGCGCGCCAGATGGCGGGCCGGCCGTCGGGAGGGAGGATTTCCCGGGCGCCGCGGAGCTGGGCAGGCGTTTTGCCAAGGTTGAGCGAGGGGCGCGACAACGCCGGCAGCGCGTCGAGCGCGGACACAATGCGGTCCAGCAGTTCCGGGCGCAGGCCGACCGAGACGCCGTGCAATTCGCCCCCGACCGGGACGTAATCCGGCGGATCGGCCGGGAGCGGCGCGAGGGGCACGAGCAGCGCGCCGTCGCCGTGCGGACGGATGGCAAAGCCGTGCGCGGCGACCACCGGCAGGTCGGCGGCGCCAGAGGCGTCGAGGTGGAGCGAGCGATCGTTTTCGAAGCGCGGGTATTGGAGAAAGCAGCTTTCGAACGGCGCCTTCCGGCCGAGTCCGGCGGCGAGGAGTTCCGGGCCGGCCGCACCGCAAGCAACGATCACGGCGCCGGCTTTCACGCGGTCCTGGCGGACGATTTCCACCTGCATGCGGTTGTTCATCTCCAGGCGGTCGAGGCGGAGTTCGCCAGTTCCGCAGAATGTCGCGCGGGTGTTGAGCAGCAGGTCGAGTCCGGCGCGCACGGCGGCGTGCCCAAGGTGGAGCGCCAGCGCCTCCGCCGAACCGTGGCCGCCGGCGGGATCAAAGAGCACCGACGTGTCGTCCGTGAAACCGAAAAGATCGTGCACATTGCGCGAGCGCCCTGCCGACTCCGCGGCGCGCCACGCGCCAAAGGTCATCCGCTCGCCGCCGGTCGCCGCCGGCTCAGGGACGGCATCCGCGGCGCAGAGAAAGCCGACCGGCGAATACAACCGCGAGCGGCGCGCGGCGTCCGCGTGCTTGCTCCCGTCGCGCGTGGCTTCCCGCTGCAGCCACGCCGTCAGCCAGCGCGCGCGGGCCCGGTCATCCGGTGACGGCTGGAGATGGTGATGCAGCGCCGGCGCCACGTGCGTCGCTCCGGCCTCGCTGGGAATGCCGCCGGCTTCGACGAGCAGCACCCGGCGCGCGGGTGCGAATTGCCGCAGGAAAAACGCGCACGCCACGCCGAGCAGACCGCCGCCAAGGATGACGAAATCGTAGGCGTCGCACGGAAGCGCCTGGGCGGCGCGATTGAGGATGTTTCCCGTCGAGGCGGTGCCCACGATGGGACGTGTAACACAGGCGGACTCACTTGGGGCGCGATCATTTCGATCCCCCGGCCCGCCGGAGCAATCCGCGCCGCGCGCAGAGCGTCGTCCATTTGGCGCTTCGGCGGGGCTGGTGTTAGCTTGCGGAGGTTTCGCCCTGTTCGCGCCGGCCTGTGCCGTCGCGGCGCGCGATCCGCCCCCCCTCTTATGGCTACTTACAAAGCTCCCCTGCAGGACATCCGCTTTCTCCTCGAAGACGTTTTTGATTACTCAAAAACCGTCGCCACCTTCGAGGCCTTTCGCGACTTCGATCTCGACACCGTCATGGCCATGGTGGACCAGGTCGGCACGTTTGCCGCGAACGAGATGCTGCCGTTGAACAAGAGCGGCGACGCCGAGGGCATCAAGCTCGATCCCGCCACGCACACGGTCACGACGCCGCAGGGGTTCAAAGAGCTTTACCGTGGCTACGTCGAGCAGGGACTGGTCTCGCTCACCCAGCCGGCCGAATACGGCGGCAGCGGCGCGCCGCATCTGCTCACCACCGTGCTCGGCGAAATCCAGAGCGCGACGAATCTTTCCTTCGCGCTCGGCCCCGGCTTGTCGCACGGCGCCATGGAAGCGCTCGAGCATCACGGCACCCCGGAGCTGCGCGAGACCTATCTGCAAAAACTCGTGAGCGGCGAGTGGATGGCCACGATGTGCCTCACCGAGCCACAATGCGGCACCGACCTCGGCCTCATCTCGACGAAAGGCGTGGCCGAGGGCGACCATTGGAAGCTCACCGGCACGAAGATCTGGATCACCTGGGGCGAGCATGATCTTGTCGAAAACATCATCCACCTCGTCCTCGGCCGGCTGCCCGACGCGCCGGCAGGGATCAAAGGTATCTCCCTGTTCCTCGTCCCGAAAGTCCTCCCCGACGGCACGCGCAACGCCATCTTCTGCGGCGGTCTCGAGCACAAGATGGGCATCCACGCCTCGCCCACCTGCGTGATGAACATGGAAGGCGCGCACGCCTGGCTCGTCGGCGAGCCGCACAAGGGCATGCGCGGCATGTTCACGATGATGAACGCCGCCCGCCTGATGGTCGGCGTGCAGGGGCTCGGCGGCGCGGAGTTCGCGTATCAAACCGCGCTGCGCTTCGCCAAGGAACGCCGCCAAAGCCGCTCGCTGAATCCCGCCCGCCGCGAGGCCGGCCAGGCGGCGGACGTCATCATGGTGCATCCCGACGTGCGCCGGATGCTGCTGAACATCAAAGCCAGCAACGAAGGCCTGCGCGCACTCGCTTACTGGACCGCGGTGAACACGGACATCAGCCGCTCGCACCCCGACGAAAAGGCGCGCCAGGACGCCGCCGACATGGTGGCGCTGCTCACCCCGCTGGCGAAGAGCTATTGCACGGAGCGCGGCTTCGAAAACATCAGCGAATCCATGCAGGTCTGCGGCGGCAGCGGCTATACCCGCGACTGGGACATCGAACAGGCCATGCGCGATTCCCGCATCGCGATGATTTACGAAGGGACGAACCACATCCAGGCCATCGACCTCGTCGGCCGCAAACTCACCGAGGACAACGGCCGGCTGTATCGGCTCTTCGCCGCGCAGGTCGGTGGGTTCATTAAAAAGCACGCCGAAAACGAGGCGCTCGCCGGCTTCGTCGCGCCGCTGGCGAAATCGTTCGACCGGTTGAACGAAGCCACGCAACTGCTCGCCACGCAGGGAACAAAAGACCCCGAGTTCGCCGACGCCGTGGCGTCGAATTATCTCAACCTTTTCTCTCTCACCACCATCGCCTACCTCTGGTGCCTGCAAGCCCGCGCCGCCTCGGGCAAAGCGAACAGCGTTTTTCATCAAACGAAGCTCAAGACCGCTCGCTATTTCTTCGACTGCATCCTGCCCGAAACCGCCATGCTTAGCGCCCTCATCCGCGCCGGCAAGGGCAATATGATGGAGTTCGACACCGACGAGTTCTAGACCGCGGCCACCAGGCCTCTGCTCCCGACGATCCCGGGCGGACGGCGGGCCAGGGAACAGAAAGTCGGCTCCCGTGCGGACGGCAGACAACCTCGCGCGCCGCCAGCCCCCCATCACCGGCGACAGGTGGGCGCGGCGAATCGACGCCGGCGCTTCGCGGACGGCCCCGGGACCAGAAAATCCTGGTCATCCCGCCCGCGACATCGCCCTGCGGATCGCAAGGCAGAAAGTCGAGCGGGCCGCATCGGGCGCGTTTCCGCGCTCTTAAAATTGGGAATTTGGTCGGCCGACCGGTTCACCGCGGCGTCGCGCGCAAATTTTTTGCCGCTCGCCGCTTTCTGGAGACGCCACGCCAGCGGTTTGCGACCCCTCGATCCGCTCTCCGCGGGCATGGAATTGGCTAAACAGGAAATCCTTCCGCCATTCTTTCTTGATCCGATGGTCCCGCCTCCCTGGAACTCACCGCACCCGAAGGCCCCGGCTCCGGTCGTCTCCCCCGGGGTTCTCTCGGCCCGGCGGCGGCGCCGCGGGACACAGGGCTTGAGCCTGATCGAAGTCTGCATTTCCACCGGGGTCGCCGGTATCTTGTTGAGCGGGCTTTTTGTCTTGTGCGCGCAGTTTTATTCCTTCCTGCAGAGCGTCAAGCAAACCTCCTACGCCACGCAGGTGATGCAGTCGCGGGTCGAGTCCTTCCGCACCCTGCAGTGGGTCGAGGTCACCAGCAAGGCTCAGCTCCAGGCCGCCTTCACGCCCGACGCCATGAAGGCGCGGACTTCCGCCCAGGGCACGACGGCCACCGCGGGGACTTCGACGGCCAATTTCAATGACATCTCGGAGCGGCTCGTCGTCTCGCCCTACTACCCGCCGCCCCGCGTGCCGCCCTCCTCCGGCGTGCCTCCGGCGATCCAGCTCGATCGGAACGCCAACGGCACCTTTTCGTCATTGCCATCTGGCAGCCAGAACACTGGCACCAATCTTTCCGCGGCGCCGGCGGTGAAAGTGCAGCTCACGGTCTGGTGGGCGGGCGCGCGGGGCAGGGTGCGTCAACGCGAGATCACCACCTTTTTATCACGCAACGGCTTATGACCCGGAAGGCTGCCGCATTCTCCCTGCCCGAAACCCTGGTGGCGGTGGCCGTCGCCAGCCTGCTCTTCGGCGTGGTTTATCTGAGCCATCTCACCCTGCAGCGCAGCTACGCGGGCAGCCACGAGTTTGCGCAGAACGTCGCCGCCGGAGACCGGCTCCTCGATTATCTTTCGATGGATCTGCGCCGGGCGTTGCGGGTCAACCAGGGGCCGGTTGCCAGCGCCAGCCCGCTGCGCGGCGCCGGCAACCGCTTTGTCATCACGGAAACTTCGCCGCTCTGCATCACGGTGCCCGATTACTACGCCAGCAACGCGGTCGGGAACACCCGCTATCAAGAGGTAAAATATCCCTCCGGCAGTGGTGTGCAGCCATTTGCTTCTGTGACGCAGATCATTCATCCGGTCACCGGCACGCTGCTCGATCCAAATGACAGCAAAAACTGGCTCTACGGTTTCAAGGTCGCCTTTCAGCCGCCTGGCAGCCTGGGCGTGCCGCCGACCGACGAGATCGAAGTGCGCTATCAGCGCATGACCCGCGCGCAGCACGACCCGGCCGGCAGCGCGGGCGACGGGACGGTCTGCATCTTTCGCGCAGAATACAAAAGCGGAACCCGAATTAGCGCGCTCGAGAACGAAGAGGTTGCCTCCGGGATCGATGCGCCGATGACGGCAGCCAGTGCCCCGGACACCGCGGCGCTGAATAACTTGAGCGTCACCTCGCAGGACGCGGCCGGCACCAGTTTTCTCGTGCAGTTCGCCTTCACCTCCCGCCTGGCCGCGCGATCGACGGGCCAGCAGGCCTCGGTCGTCGGCACCGGAGCCAGCACGGTCGTCACCTTGCGCAATCCGCGCCGCGACTAGCCCCGGGGTTCCCAGCGGAAACGCGCCAACCAAACCCAACGTATGATCCCTTGTCTCCCGCCACCCCGGAGCAGCCTCCCGGCCGGCCCCATCCGCCCTCTGCCTGGCCGGACCCGCGGCTCGACTCTGGTGGTCGTGCTCATTTTGGGCGCGGTGCTTTTGCTGCTGGCCAGCGGACTACTGCACACCCTGAGCTCGACCTACCGCACCTCGTTTGAGAGCGCCAGCTGGCAGCAGAGCCTCCTGGTCGCTGAAGGCGGCGCGGACCTGGCCCTGAGCTCCATCCAGGCCAGTGCTCCGGACCCGACCCTCAATCTCTGGACCGGCTGGACCAACGCAACCCGCAACCCCAACGGCCCCTGGGTTTACGACAATCTTTCGTCCGACTCCCTCGCATTGACGCACGGGGGCGAAGGCGCCACCGCGGCCACCCTGGCCCAGCTCACCGTCGATGTTTACACCCGCGAGAGCTCCGTGGACGTCGATCCGCAGGGCACTCCCTGGTATCGCATCCGCTCCGTTGGACGGGTGGACGTGCCGGGCACCCGCTACGCCGGTTCCGATGGGCGCGATGCGCGGCTGCGCCGGATGCGCCTGGCCACCGACGCCGCCCACCCGGATCGCGGGGTGATCCGCGGCGTGGAGATCATCGCCCGGCCCGCCTATCTGTATAAGAGCGCGATCTGGACCGTCGGCTCGATGGCGCTGGGCAACAGCAACAACTGGCAGGTGGACAGCTTCAACTCCATAACCGGCGCGACGAACACCAAGAACGGGAACATCGCAAGCAACACCAATTTCGTCACCCTGAACGGCGCGAATGTTTACGGCAGTGTGCGCACCCAGGGCGGCGACAATCACGCGACCTACTACGGCGCGACCAACCCAGCCGGGGGCACCTATACGACCAACTATTACGAGAACGTCGGCGGCGCCAGCTACCTTTCCGGCGGCCCGACCGCGGCGAATCCTTCGGGAGTCAGCAACGTCGCCGGCACCATCAGCGACGAATTCTCTCAGGAGGCGATCCCCACGATGATGCCGGTCTGGGCGGGCCCCGGTTCTCCGGTCGCCCTGAGCACTCCGAGCGGGACTTCCGTCAATCCGATCATGGTGGCCGGACGGTCGAGCACGGCGCCCACATATTACGTGATCCCGCGCTCCGTCAACGGCTTCACCGTGACGGCGCCGACCGGGCTGGCAGCGGGGCAGAAGGCCTATGTAAACATTGCCGTCGATGGGGATGTTTCCGGGCATAACATCGTGGTCCCGCCCAACGTAGTGGTGAAACTTTACGTCAACGGCAACCTCGATTTCGGCAGCGGCAACGCGCAGATTCATTCTGGCGGAGTGGCCGCTGATTTCCAGGTGTTCGGCGTCAAGGGCGTCACCCTCGTTAACGGCGTGCCCACCTATACGGGCAGCACGGCCAGCCTCCCTTACTTCTCCATGGGGGGCAACGAGAGCGCGATCATGACGTTTTACGGCCCGCAGTATGATGTTGCCTTCAATGGCACCGTCGATTTCACCGGCTCCGTGGTGGGAAATTCCTTTTCCATCAACGGCGGCGGCAACGGCGGGTTTCACTACGACGACGCCCTCGGCGGCCGCGGGCCGATCAACCGCTACGAGGTCGCCAGCTACTTCGAGGACAACCGCATCCAGCCGTAGAACGTGTAAACAGCACCGGACGGCGGGCGGCCGAACGCCGTGCTCGCCCGGGCGGGTCTCGCGGGAGCCCTCGGCGGCCTGCGCGCCCCCTGCGGCGCAGCGCGGTGCGCTGAGGACAACCGCCAAGATCGGACCCGGCGCGGCCAGCCGTGCTCGGAAACCGGTCAGCCGGGGAGAGCGCGCATCCCCTCTCCGCTCAAGCGGCAGGGCGCGCGTTTTGCGCCTCGCCCCGTCCCGTCCCCGCTCCGCCGCGGTTCCGATGGAGCGAACGGTCCACCGCCGCCGCCATGCGCGCTTCGTCCAGCGTGTTGCCGACGAATCCGTTCAGGCGCCTGGCAGCGGTTTCGGGTGCGCGCACGATTTCGTCGTAGCGGATCACCCGCAGCGCGACGTTCGGCCGGGAGGCGAGCGCATTTTTCGTGCGGGCGAGCACGCGGTCGTATTCGCCCCGCAGCCGCGCGCGCCGCTCGGGCGTGTCGGTCACCTCGCCGCCACCGCCGTTGCGGCCGCGCCGGGAGATCATCTTTCCCTGCGAATCGAGCACCTCGCCCAACGCGCGTTCGATCAGGATCACGCGGCACGGCTGACCCGGCGGCAGGCCGTTGACCAGCGGCGCGACAACTTTCACCGCCTTGCCGCGCGCCTGCGCGACCCACGACAAATCGGCGGCGCCTTTCTTGACCGCCTCCAGCTCAAAGTAGCCCCGCGGATTGTCCTCGTCGGCGGCGCGTTGGTCATCGGCCAGCACCGGCATGCCGCCGGCGGCGAGCATCTGCATGAGCATGGAAGTGCCCGAGCGCGGCAACCCCGAGACGACGAGCACTTCGTCCGCGCCGAGCGGACCGAGCGGGGCGTGTTCCGGCGCGGCGCCGGCATCGTCCGCAGCGTCCGCCCGGGCGCCGGTGGTGGCAGCCTGATTCTCTTCGTCCGCCCCCTCCCCGCCAGTGGCGGACTCCTGCTGCTGCGTCGCCCGCGCGAGTTGCTGGGCGCGGTGCCGGCGCATGGCGAGGTAGTAGCCGAAATGTTCCTCCGCCGCCTGGCGATCCTGAAATTCGTAGCGCAGCAGCCGGCCGAGCCAGAGGTGCGCCTGCGGGAAATGCGGGTTCTGCAGCAGCGCCGTGCGCAACGCCTGCACCGCGCCGGGCGCATCCTTCAAGTGGGCCCGCGCGACGCCCAACAGGAAGTGCGCCGTCGGGTTGAAATACAGCCGGGCCAGCGACTCGCGAGCGTGTTCGGCCGCTTCGGCAAACGCCCGCCGCCGCAGCGCCAGCCGGCACAGGCCAAGGTGCGCCTGGGCGTTGTCCGGGTTGATCTGCAACGCCGCCTGGTAGGTCGCCGCCGCCTCGTCGAAGCGTCCGAGCCGGCGATACAGTTCCGCGGTGTGCAGCAACAAGCCCGGCCGGGCGAGATGCGCGGCGCGCACCTTGCCCAATGCTTCGAGCGCCTCGGCCCAGCGCTTCTCGACCGTGAGCACCTGCGCGCGGAGATATTCCACGACGGTCGGCTCGTAGCGGCGCAGCCGGCGCCATCTCGCCAATTCCTTGCGCTCGGCCGGTTCGAGCACCCCTTTCCAATCCTTGTCTTCGTCGGGATCGGGCTCGGCTTGGGGGACGAGTTCCAACGCCACCCGGCGCGCGGCGGTTTCCTCGCTTTGCTCGGCGCCGCCCCGTTCCTGCACCCGCGTTTTCACCGTCTCGTGCCATGCCTCCATCCGTTGGACGGCTTCGTCGTAAACCTCCCGTCGTCGGCCGGAGAGGTCGTCCACGATTTCGCGCATTTCCGCCGCCAGGCTCAACGCTTGGGCCGACACGAACCGCTTCACCGCGTAACGCTGCTCGTCCGGGTCGCGCCGGCAGAGGTCGCGGGCGATTTCCAGCGCCTCCGGGTGGCGGCCCGCGTCCTGATACGCTTCGAGCAGGTTGTAACGCAGCTCGCGCACGGTGTGCTCGACGTTTTCCGCCGCGTCCTCGCCCGGCGCTTCGATGTAACCGAGCGCGACCAGTTGCTCCAACGCCTCCGCCGACGCCTGCGCGTCCAGCCGGGTGTGCGGCGGATGCCGGCCATCATCGCCGGGCACATTTTCCCAGCTCGGGATCGTGGCCGCCTGCGGCTCCTGCTCAAACGCCGCCCGCACGACGCGGCCGTCCATGTCCTCGCCCGCCGGGAGGTCAAAGAGCGCCAGCAGCGTCGGCGCGGCGTCGAGCACGCTGACGCCGTAGAGCGGCTCGTCCTTTTTAATGCCCGGCCCGTTGAGCACGAAAATCCCCAGCGGACTGTGCTCGATCGCCGGTCCCGCCGGGATGTCCGGGATCGCCCGCGGGCGCAGGTGGTCGGGATGAAACCCGTGGTCGCTCATCAGCAACACGTGGAGGTTTTCCTCCCCGCCTGCCTTCGCCCGCGCCTTGGCCAGCAGCGTCCCGAGCATCTGGTCGTGCAACGCGTAAGCGGTGGAAATTACCTCCGAATACTTCTCGAAATCCTCCTCGCTCACCCACGGCTGCCGCGGCGGGTGGTAACGCATGAAGCCATGGCAGAAATGGTCAATCGCATCGTAATACACCGCGAAGAAATCCCACTCCTGGTTGTCCAGGAGCCACGTCGCCGCCGAGTGGACGCTCACGCACTCGGTGATCGTCTTGCAGAGCATCGAAAACCGCCGGTCCTTCTCCTGGTCGATCTTCTCCAGCGCCGGCAGGAAGGGCGTCAGCATCGGCCCGGCCAGTTCCTGCGGGTGCATCCGCAACTCGGCCAGCGTCTCGTGCAACTCCGGCGGATGCACCGCGCCCGGCAGCAGCGGCCAGCCCGCCACGCCCTCCGGCCCGAGGGGTCGGTGGGCCCGGTGGTAATGGTCGGACACCGTGACGCCGTTCAGAGGTTCCGCCGGATGACTCGGCCACCAGCCGACGACCACGCTGCGCTTGCCTTCCTGATTAAGAATGTTCCAGACCGCCTTGCTCGTGCGCGAAAGGTTCGTGATCGGCTGCACGCCCCGGCCGTCCGGCGTCGGCTCGGAGAAGCCGTGGATGCCGTGCTTGAACGGCCGTTTGCCCGTGGCGATGCTCGTCCAAAGCATCGGCGAGAGCGGCGGCTGGAGCGTCGCCACCCGGCCCATCGCGCCGGTTTCTACGAGCCGCTGGAGGTGCGGCATCTTCCCCGCGTCCATCAGCGGGTGGATTGCCTTCCAGTCCGCGGCGTCCCAGCCGATGAAGAGGACCTTTTTGCTCACTCTGACGCTGAGTTTGCTTGATTTAAGATTGGACCGGAGCCGCCGTGACTTGGCTCCGCCGCTTGCGCCAGGCCAGCACCCCGCCCGCCCCGAGGGCGAGGAGCGCCAGCGCCTTGCTCGATGGCTCGGGCACGGCGGAACCGATGCCTTGCCCGGCGGTGATCCCGCCGCCGGCGTCGTTGTAGGCCCAGTCAATCACTTGCACCCCGTTAGGAATACCTTGCGTATCCGCCTCGACCTTCAAGCGAAGCCAGCCCGCCCCGCCGCCGTTTACGCCGATGGTGAATCGAAAACCGACAAATCCGCTCTGGCCGGTCGCGAAATCGCCATAGATATTCTTGTTTCCTGCGTAAATAGTCGCCCGCCGGAGTGCTCCGCTGCGACCGCTATTGTTTCCACCGATGGCGCTGCCTGGTTGGAAATTAGCGGCACCGTTGCTGGGATTGAGGAAAGCGTTGGCGTTGCGGAAGCTGATATTGACGACGCCCCGAGTCGAGTAACCGGAATCGTTGCGATAACCACCGATTTTCACTTGTTGGCCGCCGATCTTGAAGGTTCCCCCGAAACCCTTCTGCAGGTTCAAGGTTCCGCTGTAAATGATGTCGGCGTCCGCCGCGCTGGCAGCAGCGAGGGTCGCGACGCCGGCGGCGGCATAGACGCGCCAGTCGCCGAAGCGGTTTTGCCAAAGGCGGGGATCGGTCGTCGCGGACGGGGTGATTTTTTCGGGTGCGGCGGATTCTTCGATGGGGTGCATGGGGGAAGTGGCTGCGGGTGAATCACATGTGGGCAGAGGTTTTTGCCCGCCGGATGCCCCTTAAACTGAATTCTGCGTCGGTCGTCAATCCGGAAAATGCGGATCATTTGGGACTGGCGGCGGCGGTGGCAACCGGCGACCCGCACATGCCCACGGCCGGCGCGCAGTCCACGCGATGGATCCCCACCGCCGCCCACGCCCTGGCCCATATGCGAGACCGCACCGCTCCGATCGCTCGGGCCGGTGCTGCCGCCGATGGCGCGCACCTGGAAGTGGTGCATCAAGCCGGCGTCAGACCCACGGCCCCGGTGGGGTGCCGGCCAGCGCGGGGATCGCGGGATCTGGCAGCGTCTGGCATGGCGCCCCGTAACTGCGCGCGTTGTCGATGACACCCACGCGCAAGGTGAGTCGGCCGGCGCTGGGATCTGTCGATGCGGATGATGCGGCCATCAGCGCCCAGGTCGAGGTGCTCAGGCACCACAGTGAGCACGGCCAGGCTGATGTCATTGCCCAAGGTCTGGGCCAAGGGATTTCGGGCGAGCGTGCTGAAAGACCGTGAGCAACGGCGCTCCGGCGAGATCGAATGGACCGGCTGACGATGGCGCCTGCAGTTCATTGACGGGCGCGGAGCAAACGCGTCCGTCGATTCTGACGAAGCGGATCGCAGATCCACAGGTGTCGTCGCCGGTGGTGGTCACGAGGCCGGGCTGCGTTGCTTCCTCCGCGCCCGCCGCACGATGACGGCACCGAGTGCGCCGCTCAGGATGAGCAGCGTCAGGCCGAACGCCGGACGGTAGGCGATCCAGGCGAACGCGATCGTCGCCAGCGACGCCACGCTGGCGAAGCCGAACGCCACGAGTTCGGCACCCGCGTTGAGCGCGCTGCCAAGCACGGGGACGAAGCTCAGCAAGCCGCGCACTTTCGCGATCATGAAGCTGCCGATGCTCATGAGCAGTCCGCCGGCAATCCGAAGCCCCCAGGTGAGGATGGTGTTCGCGGTCAGGGCACCGTCGAACATGTCGCGTGCGTCGATCGCGCCGACGAGCGCCATTTCCACCGGCCGGCCGGCTTTCGTCGGAAACGGCTCAATGGTTGTCCCGTGCTGGCGGCCGACCACGCTGATCTCGCTCAGGCCCTTCAAGGCGAAACGGACGCGGACATCGCCCACCTTCGGTTCGGCGGGATTCTCGCCGATGAAAAGCCCGCCGGCGGTGCCGGCTCCGGTGTCGAGTTTCGGCCGGCCGGTTGAAGGAATTCCGGGAACGGCCGGCAGCGCGGCGATCGCGGGCGCGTCCAGAGTGAGCGGTGCAAAGTTTCCGTCCAGCCCGGCGATGGCGCGCTGCGGCACTTGGAAGTCGCCGACGACCACGTCGCGGGCGGATACCGTGATGGATTGATAAGGCAGTGCGGACGGATTTTCGCGGCCGACCGGGGTCCGCGATCCAGCGGTGGAAACCCACTGGTCCGACCAGACCCGTTCGTAGTCCTCGGGCGTCTCCGGGCGGCTGCTGCTCTCCCGGCCCCGGGAAATGCGCCGCCACTGATACATCTCGACTTTGCGCGAGAGCTGGAGCGCCCTGGCTTCCACGCCAAAAACCGGATCGCGCACCATCGCGGTCGTCACCGCTGGGCCGGTGAAGTGGACGAGTTTGCCTTCATTGGCCGGTTGCACCGGTGCGGCCTCGACGTGGACCACGACGGCCGCGCCTTCCTCCAGACTCCGGGCGGTGCGCACAGCGCGTCCTTCGTTCAGAAAAAGGATCGGAAACGCTGCCAGCAACAGCAGAAAACCGAAGAGCTTGAACATGGTCGGGTAAGGCGGATTTCGTGCCGTTCTCGCAGATCAAGTCACAAACGCCGAGGCGAGCGGCAAGGTGCTCGGGTCGGCCAAGCGTTTCAGCGCGGGTTCCATACTCCCGCGTCAATGCAACTCACTTGAATTGTCCCTTTTCAATCTGTCGGGCGATTTCTCCTGCGGTGCTTTTGAAACCGATGCAACCGCTCATGGACTGAATCGTGGTCTTGGAATCCCGGTAACTCGGGAGCGATTTCTCGAACGCCGGGTGATCGAGCAGGCTCAAGCCCAGCAGGCCGTAAAGCTGTCCGGCCGGCGTCCCTTCCGCGAGGAGCTTCTGACAACGGGCGACCGGCTCGGGTTCCTTGAGCAGTTGCCGAAACGCGGCCTCTTCGCCCGACATGGACCCGGCGACGCCGATACCACCGATGATGAATTGGCGGACCGTTTTCAGAACTTCGCAGGAGTCACGCGCCCCTGCCGTCGGCGTCCCTGCCGAGGATGGCCCGGCACCGAAGAGGGTAACCGGGATTAATAGGACCAGGAGAAGGAGGAAGGAGCGTGAAAACATTCTTGGAGGGCACGCCCCGGCGCGGGCAAACCGGCTTTTCTCCACCGTGCAATGCTCCCGACAATTGGGTCAAGCGCATTAAGGCCGGGCGGGGGCGATCCGACGAAATTACGCGACCTCCGCAGCCACAGCGACGCGGTTTCGCATCCCGTGACGGAACAGCGGGCAGGTTCATCCCGACCCGCCAATGATGCCCCTCCCCGATCGATTTTGACCTCGGTTCGGTTTCGCATCTTCAGCGCAGTTCAATGCACCGTTTTGCCTCGATGCAGATTGCTCTGCGCGGCAGCACCAAAGCTCAAAAGGACGATTGCCACGGAACGCCCTTTATTCACGCTATGCTTTCAGGCGTTCTTGCAAACCGGCTGGCACCGCCGTCGGCCAGCGCTCCGGCGGAAACGCGAAACCCTGCCCCGGCGGGTGCCAGGGCAGGGTTTGACGTGCCGGTCTGGCAGCGCCGGGTTTCAGGCGAGCGCTTTCGTGCGACGCGCCCGCTGCACCCCTAGGAGGGTCAGCATGCCGGCGCCGATCATGAACCAGGTGGACGGCTCGGGCACCACGGTCAGGCTCACGTCGTTGAAAAGGAGCCCGTCGCCGGCGTTGTCGGCGTAGTTGAGCAGATAAAAATTGCCCGCGTTGTCGCTGACCACCAGCGCCGTGGCGTTGGCAAAAACACCGCTCACCAGGGCGGTGTCCACGGTGTTGACCAGGATGAAAAACTTCTGACCGAGCGTGGGCGAAAAGCCGTTGGCCAGGCTCAGGTTCAGATTGCCTGCCAGGTTGAAGCCGCCGGCGCTGAACACCTGGTCGTAGGTCTGCGTGGCGCTGCTGGCCGGCTCCACCGGGGCGCCGCCCAGCTCGATGGAGAGCGCCGCCCCGCTGGCCAGGGTGAGGCTGCCCACCGTCAGCCGGCCCGGGGAGTTGCCGGGGGAAAGGGTGCCGCCGCTGGCAACAGAAACCGCCCCGGCGATCGTGCCGCCGCCGCCCAGGGTCGCGCCGGTGTTGACCTCCACCGGGCCGCTGCCGGTGGCCGAGCCGGTCGTGTTGCTGGCGAGCAACGTGCCGGCATTGACCTGCGTGCCGCCGGCGTAGGTCAGCGGCTGGTCGAGGCTCCAGGTGCCGGCGCCGTTTTTGACCAGAGCGCCGGAGAACGTGGTCGGCCCGGTGACGGCCGCTGAGTAGGTCTGGCTGCCGCCGGTGCCGTTATCCGTCAGAGTCAACGTGGACGCCGTGTTGCTGCCCACATTGAGCCCACCGTTGATCCGGCTGCCGGCCTGCAGGGTGACGCTGTGGGCAAAGCCGCTGTCCAGGACGACCCCGCCGTTGATCGTGCCGCCGCTCTGCTGGACGAGCGTGGCCGCGCCGCCGGAAACCGCGACGCCAGCGCCCGCGCTCGCGGGTCCGGTCGAAGAGATCCCACCGGGAGCGCCGCTGATGGTGCCGCTGTTCGTCAGGCTGCCCCCGGCGAGAAACCTCACCCCGTCCCCGCCGGTGCCGGCGGTGGTGCCGATGTAGCCGGGATTTCCGCCAGCGCTGCCGCTGATGGTGCCCGAGTTGATGACGCTGCCGCCGCTGCCGGTGGAGCGCACCCCGGCCCCGCCGTCGCCACCGCTTACGGTCGGACCATTCCCGGCTAAGCCGCCGCGGATCGTGCCGCTGTTTGTCAGGCTGCCGCCGGTGCCGGTGAGGCTCACGCCCGGTCCGGCGGGACCGGCGGATGAGCCGGTGTTGCTTTGACCACCGGTGAGGGTGCCGGCATTGACCGCGCTGCTGCTGGCGCCGGCGAGGAGCACCGCGGGGCCCGCGGGAAAGCCGCTGCCGTTCGCAATATTGAGGCCTCGGGCCGTGATGCTGGCATTGGCAGCCACCTCCAGGCTGGCGCCGCTGTTGACGGTCATCAGCGCCTCACGCGAACTACTAGTGGTTGTGAACGAGGCCACGTCCATGCCGTTGCCCAGGATGAGCGAACCGGCGTTGACTCGCACGCCGTGGGTTCCGGCGGCGTTGCCCAAAATGCTGGCCCCCGTCAAGGTCAGCGTGCCGGCACCCTCCTTGTTGAATATCGCGATGTTCGAGAGCGGTCCGGCCGTGGTGGCCAGGGAGGTCGTCAACGTCGCTATGTCGGGCAAATTTGGATTTGGATTTGCGCCCGAAATGGCGCCCAGCGTGACGGCGGCTCCGCTGGGGCCCTGGAGGGTCAGGCCGGTGTTGTTCGTGAAGCGGAGGTTGCCGACGGCGCCGGTCGTGGTGGCCTCAAAGGTGAGGCTCGAGTTGGCCGTCACCGCCAGGGTGCTGCCGGACAGGTTGCCGCCGACGCCGCGCACCAGGAGATTGCCGCCGTTCAGGGTCACGACGCTGCCGATGCTCAGGGACGTCGGCGCGGTGACCTCCAGCCGCGCACCGGCGGCGATGGACACCGTGCCGGTGAGGGTGTTGGCGGTATTGGCAAACACGAGCATGCCGCTGTTGACTGCGACGGCGCCGCTAGAGTTGAGCTGGACGGAGAGCGTGTTGGTGACGCCAGCGCCGCTGTTGTGGGCCAGCGTCCCGCCGCCCAGATTCAGCGTGCCGTTCTGCAGGAGATAGCCTGCCGTGGCGTTGTTGAAGGTCAGCCCGCCCAGGGCGCCGCCGCCGGTGGGCTGCGTCGTGCCCCCCAGGTCCACGGTGCCGGCGCCGGTGTCGGTGAAGACCGCGGTGTCGGCGGCCGCTGGCACAGCGCCGCCGCTCCAGTTTCCCGCGTCGGTCCAGAAGGACGTGCCGGCCCCGCGGTTCCAGGCCGTTTCGCCGAGTCGAGCGCCGCGCTATCCGACGGCGGCGATGCCGTTTCGGATTCCGCGACTGTGACCACAGGCCGATTCGGCGTATGCTCCCGGTTCCGCCCCCTCCCCTGCGATTACGATGATGACGACCTCTCTCCCCCCCTTCGACTTCGGCCTCGGCCCGGACCTGGACCTGCTGCGCGATTCCGTGCGCGACTTCGCCCAAAAAGAAATCGCCCCGCGCGCCGCGGAGATTGATCACAAAAACGAATTCCCCAACGAGCTCTGGCGCCGGCTCGGCGACCAGGGGCTGCTTGGCGTCACGGTGAGCGAAGAGTTCGGCGGCGCGGGCATGGGCTACCTGGCGCACATCGTCGCCATGGAGGAACTCTCGCGCGCCTCGGCCAGCGTCGCGCTCAGCTACGGGGCGCATTCCAATCTTTGCGTGAACCAGATCTTCCGCTGGGGCAACGACGCCCAAAAGGCGCGCTACCTGCCGAAGCTGGTGAGCGGTGAGTTTATCGGCGCCTTGGCGATGAGCGAGAGCGGCTCCGGGTCGGACGTCGTTTCCATGCGGCTGCGCGCCGAAAAGCAGGGGGACGACTTCGTGCTCAACGGCACGAAAATGTGGATCACGAACGGACCGGACGCGCACGTGCTCGTCGTCTATGCGAAGACGAATCCGGCTGCCGGCGCGCGGGGCATCACGGCATTTCTCATCGAGAAAGGCATGCCCGGTTTCACCACGGCGCAGAAGCTCGACAAGCTCGGCATGCGCGGGTCGAACACCTGCGAGCTGGTCTTCGAAAACTGCCGCGTGCCGGCCGAGCAAATCATGGGTCCGCTCGACGGCGGCGTGAAGGTGCTGATGTCCGGGCTCGACTACGAGCGCGCCGTGCTCGCGGCGGGTCCGGTGGGCATCATGCAGGCGTGCCTGGATCTCGTGCTGCCGTATGTGCACGAGCGCAAACAATTCGACCGGCCGATCGGCGAGTTTCAGCTCATGCAGGGCAAGCTGGCCGACATGTATGTGACGCTCAACGCCAGCCGCGCCTACGTGTATGCGGTCGGCCGCGCCTGCGACGCCGGCAAGGTGACGCGCCGCGACGCCGCGGGCGCCATCCTCTACGCGGCCGAAGCGGCCACGCAGATGGCGCTCGAGGCCATCCAGGCGCTCGGCGGCAACGGCTACATCAACGAATATCCCGCCGGCCGTTTGCTGCGCGACGCGAAGCTCTACGAGATCGGCGCCGGCACTTCGGAAATCC
This sequence comes from uncultured Verrucomicrobiae bacterium, assembly GCA_963762725.1. Lineage (GTDB taxonomy): Bacteria > Verrucomicrobiota > Verrucomicrobiia > Chthoniobacterales > SZAS-18 > JAFAXH01. The sequence continues at coordinate 268,467 of CAVXLY010000003.1, forward strand.
GACGCATGCTCATCGGGCGCGAGCTGTTTGACCTGACGAGCCTGACGCCGGGCGGTCGCGGCCGCGCCCGTTGGGCGCCGCATTGTTTCCAGAAGCGGCTGGAACTCCTGCGGCTCGCGGGGAACCGAATCGCGCAGGGAGATCGAATAGGAGGACGACCCCTCACGTCTTTTCCTGTCAATCACCATGCGCATCCGTCCCTCCTCCTCCCTGTTTACCACCGCGACTTCCTGCGTGCTGCTCGTCGGTGCCGCCACGTTTCTGCCCTGCATGCCGCGCGTTTTCGCGCAAGGCCCGCCCCCTTCGGCCGCCGCGGCGGGCCCGGGTGCTGCCGAAACCTCGGTTTACGGCCTGTTTTACACGAAGCTGGATACCGGTGGCTCGTGGTTCGAAGTCGAGAACTACGGCTACGTCTGGCAGCCGGAAGTCGCGGCGAGCCAGAAAGACTGGCGCCCCTACACGGATGGCTACTGGGTGCAGACCGGCGCCGGCTGGACCTGGGTTTCCAACGAAGACTTCGGCTGGGCGACCTATCACTACGGCCGCTGGGTGTTGCTGGCCGATGTCGGCTGGGTCTGGGTGCCAGGTGATGAATGGGCGCCGGCCTGGGTCAGCTGGCGCATCACGAACGACAAGAAATATGTCGGCTGGGCGCCGTTGACGCCGGAAGTCCGGGTGAAAAAAGGCACGCCGGTCAAAGGCTGGGTGGACTCGGCCTACGACATCGGCCCCGATTATTATTCCTTCATCGAGACGAAGGATTTCGGCGCCGACTCCTATCGCGGCAAAACGCTGCCGCTTGAGCGCACGACGACGATCATCACGGAGACCACGAACGTCACCACGATCCGTTACGAAACCGTGGACAAGCGTGAAACCGTTTACTGCGGCGGGCCGGAAGTGCAGGTCATCACGGAATACTCCGGCCGGCCGGTGCGCGAATTGCGTCTGGAAGCCCGCGTCGAGGATCCGGACGTTTATGTGCGCACGGAATCCCGCGGCTTCACCCGGGTGAACGGCGGCGTCCTGACAGTGCTGACTGCGCCGCGCACCGTCATCACCGCCTCCACCTTTGCCCGCCGCCCGGAACGGTTGCGCGAGCGCGTCACCGACGTCCGCGTGGACCGCGGGTATTCCGCGTTGCGCGATCCGCAGACCATCGAGCGCATCCGCGCTAATTTCCGTTCCGGTCCGCCCGCGCCGCCGGAGATCCAGCGTCAGGCGGATACCGATCTGCGCCGGATCCGTTCCGTGACACCGCTGGGTCGGCCCGACGGCGCTCCCGGAGCAGCCGCCACGGCGCCGGGCGGCGCACCGCCGCCACCGCCAGCAGCCCCGGGCGCGACCCCGCCGGCGGCTCCCGGAGGACGCCCCGGAGACGCCCCGCCATCGCCAGCCGCCGCTGACCGGCGGCCGGGAGCGGAACCGGCCAACAGCGCCGCCCCGACCCCGGCGGGCCGACAGATTCGTGGCAAGAACGACGAAAAGCCGGGTGCCACCGGTTCCGAGTCGCCGGCCGACGACAAAAAGGACAAGGGCCGCAACATCCGGGGCAAGGAGAAGGCTGACAAAGATCAGTCTCCCGCCAACCGCAAGAACGCGGACGGATCGAGCGATCGGCCAGCGGCGATTCCGAGGATGCCAAGCAGAAAAAGTCCGACGAGAAATCGAAGGGCGACCGCGACAAGCGCAAGGCGGCGAAGTCCGATTCGGACGACGCGAAGAAACCCTCCTCGGGCGGAAACGATGAAAAGAAGGCGTCGAAGTCGGAATCCGACGACGCGAAAAAGCCTTCGTCCCGCGGCGATGACGAAAAAAAGAAGGCGTCGAAATCCGGCTCGGATGAAGCGAAAAAGTCTTCGTCCGGTGGCGGCAACGACAAGCCAGCCGGTGACAATGCGTCCGCGCCGAAGGAAGAAAAGCCGAAGGCCCGTCGTCAGCGCGGGGAGGACCAGGACAAGGCGGATCGTGAGCCGGCCGCCAAAGACCCTGACAGCGCGGAACCGAAAAAGAAGAGCCGCGGCGCCAAACGCCCGACTCCGCCGGATGCCCCGGCTGCGCCTTCGTCGCAGGAAAACGCCGGGGCAAACGCGCCCCGTGGCGGCGACGACGTGCCACAAGGCCGCCGCAGTGCGCCGGCTCCCGGCGGTGGCGGTGCCGACGCCCCGGCCGCACCGTCCAGCGGCGCCCCGGCTGCACCGCGGACTTCAGCACCGAATCCTGCCCCTGGCGGCGGCTCGGCTCCCCAGGCGCCCCCGCCAGCTCCGCCCGCTCCCGCTCCGGCGGGACCGCGGCCTTGAGCTGACGTCCCGGCAGCGGCGGTGCGACTGAAAACGTCCGCACCGCCGCGGCTGGCAACCGCCTGAATTCCGGCGCGGGCTGGAGATGTTGAAGAAACGTCTCCAGCCCGCGCTCGTTTTTACCCTTTCCGTTCTCTTCGCCCGCGCCAACTTTCCGTATGACCGACGCCCCTCTCACCGCCCGAGCTGAAGCCCTCCTGGAGGAATGGATCGAGAACGACGGCTTGCGAAAACATTGCCGCGCCGTCTCCGCTTCCCTGCGGCATCAGGCGGAGAAACATGGCGCCGATCCGGATCTTTGGGCGGCCGTCGGATTGTTGCACGATCTGGACTACGAGCGGCATCCGGTCCCGGACCCGGCCGCGCAGACCGGCCATCCCTGGGTGGCCGCGGAATATCTGCGCACCCACGGCTGGAGCGAGGAAATCTGCCGCGCGATTCTTTCCCACGCGGACTACAGCGGCGTGACGCGCGAGAGCCTGCTCGAGAAGTCGCTTTACGCCGTGGACGAACTCTCCGGCTTTGTCACCGCGGTGGCACTCGTGCGCCCGAGCCGCAGCGTGCGCGAAGTCGAGGTTTCCTCGGTGAAAAAGAAGCTGAAGGACAAAGGCTTCGCGCGCGCCGTCAACCGCGAGGACATCGCGCGCGGCGCCGCCGAACTCGGCCTGCCCGCGGAGGAACTCATCGCGCAGGTGATCGCCGCGCTGCGGGCGGACGCCGACCGGCTCGGGCTGGCCGGCGAGACGGGCGGCCGCTGACCCGGCGGCGGCGCTTCAGCGGAAATCCAGATGGAACGCCGCCTGCACCTGACCCACAGCAGTGCCGGCAGCATTGTGCAGCACCGGCGAGGATAGCCGCGGGAGCAGGTCGGCCTCAGGCGCGACGCCCAGATCGTCGAGGATGCGGAGCACCGCGGCGTCGCGGGCGCGCGTGGCGTTGCCGCCGTCCTCGATCTTCAGCACGACACCGACCCGACCCCACTGGGTGTCGCGTAGAGCCAGAGCGTGAAACATTTCCGCGCCAAACTTCGACGCCACCTGCGGAACAGCCTGCATCAGGCGCGTGTCGAATCCCGTGCTGCCGCTCACCAGCACCGGATGCCCGGTCATCGCAGCAAACGCGGCGTCCAGCCGGTCGCGGAACTCCGCCGGCGCCGCCCCCGGCTCGGCCAGGCGCGCGAACGCCAGCGCGGCCTGGTGCAGCGGCAGTGCGAAGGTCGGCACTCCGCAGCCGTCCACGGCGCGCTGCACCTCCGCGCATCCGGAAATTTGCCGTCACCGCGTCCAAGATGCCGCGCTGCAGCGGATGATCGAGCGCGGTGTAATCCTCCAGCGGCCAGCCAAACGCTTTCGCCGCCGCCAGCATGCCGGAATGTTTGCCGGAACAATTGTTGTGCAGCACGCCCGGTTTCTCGCCGCGCGCCGCCAGCGCCTCCCGCGCCGCCGCCGAAAACGGCGGGTGCACGCCGCAGCGCAGCGCCGTTTCCGGAATGCCCGCGGCTTCCAGGATTTCCCGGGCCGTGGTGACGTGAATTTCCTCGCCGGAATGGCTGGCGCACGCGAGCGCCAGATGGCGCGCGCCGAGTCCGTAGCGCTCCAGCGTCGCGGCAAAAAACAGCGCCTGAAACGGCTTGGCCGTCGAGCGCATGAAAGTGAACAAATCCGGATCGCCCGCGCCCGCCAGCAGCCGGCCGTCCGGCTGGACCACGGCCGCATGGACGCGGTGCCGGCTTTCCACCACGTCGCCGCGCCAGACTTCGACGAACGCCGCTGCGGGTGTCGTCACCGGTGCCATCGCGCGAGAAGAGTTTCCATCGTCCCGCAGGATTCCCCAGCTTGCCGCCGCGCGCAAAGCGCGAGGCCCGGTATTACGGACGCCGATGGGTTTCCGCGCTCTCGTTGTAGAGGCGCCTCTGCGAGGCGCACATTGTTTCGATTCTGCGGCTCACAGAGCCGCCGCTACAATGACGCAATCCGCGCCTGCCGATCACCCTCCGCGCCGCTGATCCACCCTCTACTTTTCCCGCAGCGCCACCATCGGGTTGACCGCGGCCGCGCGCCAGGCCGGCAGCCAGCAGGCGACCAGCCCGACGACTGCGAGCAGGAGCATCACGGCACCGAGCGTGGAGGGATCCATCGCGCCGACGCCGTAGAGCAGACTCGCGAGCAGGCGCGTCAGCATCCAGGCCGCGGCCAGCCCGATGACGACGCCGAGCCCGGTGAGCTTCAGCCCCTGGCCGATGACGAGCTTCAGCACGTCGGGCCGCTGCGCACCGAGCGCCAGGCGGATGCCGATTTCCTGCGTGCGTTGGGCGACGGAATAGGCCATCACGCCGTAAATGCCGAGGGCAGTGAGTGCAGCCGCGACGGCGGCAAAGGTGCCGATGAGCAGCATGTTCAACCGCGGCTGCGCGACGGAGGCCGCGAGGTATTGCTCCATGGTGCGCGGCTTGAATAGCGGCAGATCTTTGTCCAGCTCCGCCACCAGGCTGCGGAAGCCGGCGGTGAGTGCCAGCGGATCGCCGCCGCCGTGCGCGGTCCGCGCGACGAGCGTCATTCCGCCCGCGGCAAACTGCGTGTGCGGCAGGTAAAGCTCCGGTTTGTTCTCCCCGCTGAGCCGGCGGAATTTTACGTCGCCAACCACGCCGATGATTTCGCGCTCGACCGGATCTTTCACGTTGTCGGAAACCTGCGGCGTGACGCGCCGGCCGAGCGGATTTTCGCCGGGGAAAAACTTGGCCGCCATGGATTCGCTGATGATGACCACCGGTTGCGCATCGCGGCTGTCGCGTCCGTCGAAGTCACGCCCCTGCCTGAGCGGGATCGTCATGGTGCGAAAATAATTTGGCGTCACGATGCGGACATTCGCGGCCGGCCGGTCACCGGGGGGAACCGGCCGGCCGGCGACATCGACGCCGGTGGCCCAGTTGCGCCCGCTCAACGGCAGCGGGGTGACCGCGCTCACGCTCGCCACGCCGGGCAGGCCCGCGGCGCGTTCCAGGAGGCGCTGATAAAAGTGGGCGTTGCGCACCGGGATCGTCGGGTCCAGGCCATCGGGCAGCACGAGGTTGGCAGTGAGCACGCCGCGCGGATCAAAGCCTGGCGGGACGCGTTGCAGCCGCCAGAAACTTTGCATCAGCAGCCCGGCACCCACGAGCAGCACAAAGGCGAGCACCATTTCCACGACGACCAGCGCGCCGCGCAGTTGCCGGCCGCGCAGGCTTTCCGTGGAGCCGCGCGTCCCGGCTGCATTGAGCGACCCGGCCAGGTCCGGGCGGGATAATCGCCAGGCCGGCGCCAGCCCGAAAAAGACGCCGGTCAGCAGGCTGACGAGGAGCGTGAAACCCAGCACCCGGCCGTCTGGCGCGATCTCCGCGGCGCGCGGGAACCCCGCCGGCAGCAGCGCCGCCACGCCCTCGGTGCCCCAGAGCGCGAGCAGCAATCCCGCCGCGCCGCCGAGCGCCGCGAGGAGCACGCTTTCGGTGAGCAACTGGCGGACAATGCGCAGCCGGCCCGCGCCCAGCGCCGCGCGGATGCCGATCTCCTTCTGCCGCGTCGTCGCCCGCGCCAACAGCAGGTTGGCCACGTTCACGCACGCTATCACCAGCACGCAGCCCGCCGCTCCCAGCAGGATCCACAGCGCCGGCCGCACCTCGTCGGTCAAATCGGCCAGCAACGGGCGCACGGTCGAGGCGCCGTAGTGCAGATTCGTCTCGGGAAATCGGCTGGAAAGCCCCGCCGCGATCGTGCTCAGCTGCGCCTGCGCCTGCGCGGCGGTCACGCCCGGGTTCAGTCGCGCGATGGCGTGGAGGAAATGATTGCCGCGCTGCTCTGCGATCGCCTCGCTGCCGTCCGGCGGCGCTTCGCGCAGCTTCGCGATCGTGGTCCAGATTTCCACCGGCTCGTTCTGCACCGGAAAGCGGAAATTCCGGCGGCATCACGCCGACGATTTCATGGTTCTGCCCTTCAATGGTCACCGCCCGGCCGATCACCTCTTTCTCGCCCCCAAACCGGCGTTGCCAGAGCCCGTGCGAAACGATAGCCACCCGCCGCCCCGGCTCGTCCTCGACGGAAAGAAAATCGCGCCCCAGCGCGGGACGCACCCGCAGCGTCCGAAACAGCTCGGCCGAGACTTCCGCGCATTGCACGTGCACCGCCTCGCGCCCGCGCTCGGTGAGCGTGACGTCCGTGGTGTCGTAGATCACGAATTTCTCGAAGGCATCGGCACTCGCGCGCAAGTCCGTGAAATCTGGAAACGACATGACCATGTTGATGCCGGGCTGCTGCGGATTGCGCGTCCAGACCGCCACGAGCCGCTCCGGCTCCGGAAACGGCAGCGGGCGCAGCAGCACGCCGCTCACGACGCTGAAAATGGCGGTGTTCGCCCCGATGCCGAGCGCGAGCGCAAGGACCGCAACAGCGGTAAATCCCGGCTGGCGCGCCAGCGCACGCGCGGCGTAGCGAATGTCTTGCAGGAGCGTGTTCATAAAATGGCGAACTGCGGCGACGCGCGCTCAATCCGCTCGCAACGCGATGATCGGATCGACCCGGGTGGCGTGACGCGCCGGCAGGTAGCAGGCCAGCAGCGTCACCAGCGTGAGGAAGCAGCCGATCGCGAGAAAAGTCAGCGGATCCCCGGCGCTCACGCCGAAGAGCAGGCTCCCCAGAAACCGGGTCAGGCCCAAAGCCGCGAAGATGCCGAACCCGACTCCCAGAAGGGTCAGCCTAGCCCCCTGGCCGACGATGAGCCGGATCACGTCGCTCCGCTGCGCGCCCAGCGCCATGCGGATGCCGATCTCCTGCGTGCGTTGCGCCACCGCGTAGGCCATGACGCTGTAAACGCCGAGGGCGGTGAGCGTCGCCGCGACACCGGCGACGATGAGCAGGATCGCCATGTTCAGCCGCGGCTGCGCGACGGAGGCGGCGAGATACTGGGTCAGCGCGCGCGGCTCGTAGAGTGGCACGGTGGCATCGACCTCCGCCGCGGCCCCGCGCAACGCCGGCAGCAGCGCGCCGGGCGGGCGGGTTTCCGTGCGCGCGAGGAGCGTCATCCGGGGCAACGGATACTGCGCGTGCGGCAGAAAGATGCCCGGCCGGTCGCCGCCGGTAAGCCGGCGAAACTTCACGTCGCCGACCACCCCGACGATCTCGCGCTCAAGCGGCGCCTGGGCATCCAGCGAAACCTGAGGCGTGACGCGCTGGCCGAGCGGATTTTCACCGGGAAAAAACCGCCGGGCGAACGTCTCGTTGACGATCACCACGCCGGGCGCCTCCGCCGAGTCGCGGGCGTCGAAATCGCGTCCGCGCCGGAGCGGAATGCCCAGGGCCCCGAAAAATCCGGGCGCGACCGCGTGAGCCTGGACAAACGGCCGGTCGGCCGGAGCCGTCGCGCGGCCGGCGATTTCGATCGACGGCTGCCAGTTCGCGCCGCTCATCGGCAGCGGAAAAACGGCGCTTGCGGAGCGCACGCCGGGCAGCCGGGAAACGCGTTCGAGCAGAGCCTGGTAATAGTTGCGGGTGTGGACGGGCGCCTGCGGATCGCTCGACTCGGGCAGCGCGATTTTTGCCGTGAGCACGCCGCGCGGATCGAATCCCGGCGGCACGCTTTGCAATTGCCAGAACGAGCGGATGAGCAGGCCGGACCCGACGAGCAGCACAAAGGTGAGCGTCAGCTCCGCGACGACGAGCGCGCCCCGCAACCGTCCGGCGCGCCTGCCGCCGCCGCCGCCCGCGCCCCGGCCCGCCGCGTCGCCGAGCACCGCCGCGGGTTCCGCCCGCGAGATGCGCCAGGCCGGCGCCAGCCCGAAGAGCACGCCGGTCAGCAGGCTGACGAGGAGCGTGAAACCCAGCACCCGGCCGTCCGGCGCGATCTCCGCGGCGCGCGGGAAATTTTCCGGCAGCAGCGCCACGACGCCGGCCGTGCCCCAGAGCGCGAGCAGCAGCCCGGCAACGCCGGCAAGCAGCGCGAGCAGAAAATGCTCGGTGAGCAACTGGCGGACAATGCGCAGCCGGCCCGCGCCCAGCGCCGCGCGGATGCCGATCTCCTTCTGCCGCGTCGTCGCCCGCGCCAACAGCAGGTTGGCCACGTTCACACACGCTATCACCAGCACGCACCCCGCCGCCCCCAGCAGGATCCACAGCGCCGGCCGCACCTCGTCGGTCAAATCGGCCAGCAACGCGACCGCTTTCGGAAACTGGTCGGCGTTCGTCTCCGGATAGCGCCGGGCCAGTTCGGAGCCGATTGCGTTCAGATTGGCCTGCGCGACCAGGAGCGTGAAGCCGGGCTTCAGCCGGGCGATGCAACCCAGATAGGTATTATCCCGTTGCGCGGCCAGCGGCGGCTGCTCGCCGGCCAGCGGCTCGCGATCCGCGGCGATGGTGGTCCAAAGCTCGACCGGCGTGTTTTGGATCGGATACCGGAACCCGGCCGGCATCACGCCGACGATCTCGTAGCTCTGGCGATCCAGCGCGAGCGTGCGCCCGAGGACAGCGGCGTCCCCGCCAAATCGCTTCTGCCACAGCGCGTGGGAAAGAATCACCACGCGGGTGCCCGGCGCATCTTCCGCCGGCAGAAACGCCCGGCCCAGCGCCGGACGCACTCCGAGCGTCGCGAATAGGTTCGCGGAAACCAGCGCGCCCTGCACGTGCGCGGCTTCGAGGTTCCGATCGGTGAGCGTGAAATCGCCGGTCCGGCAAACGGCCATGCGCTCGAAGACCGCGTTGCCCGAGCGCCAGTCTTCGAAGTTCGGATAGGCGATCGGATTCGCGTCGCCGGGATTCCGCGTGCTGGCTTCCCAAATGTTCACCAGACGCTCCGGCTCCGGGAACGGCAGCGGACGCAGGAGCACCGCGTTGACCACGCTGAAAATGGTCACGTTCGCCCCGATGCCGAGCGCCAGGGTCAGGATCGCGACCAGCGCGAAGCCGGGGCGCTGGGCGACCTTCCGACAGGCGAAGCGCACGTCCTGGAGAAAGGTGTGCATCGAGATGGGAGGAGGCGGCGGCCGCGCGGATTCAATCCGCGCGCAAGGCGATCATCGGATCCACCCGCGAGGCGCGCCGGGCCGGCAGCCAGCAGGCCAGCAGGGACACCGCCGCCAGCACGGCGCTGATTCCCACCAGGGTCAGCGGATCGGTCGGGCTGATGCCGAAGAGCAGGCCGGCGAAAAGTCGCGTCACGCCCAGCGCCACGGCGAGCCCGACGACGAGCCCGACCACGACGAGCCGGAAGCCCTGGCCGAGGATGAGCCGCAGCACGCTGGATCGCGGCGCGCCGAGCGCCATGCGGATGCCGATCTCGCGGGTGCGCTGGCCGACCGTAAACGCAATCGTGGCGTAAAGCCCAAGCGCAGCCAGGCCGAGCGCGAGCCCGGCAAAGGCCGTCAGCAGCACGAAGTTCAGCCGCATCGGCGCCAGCGAATTGCCGATGGCCCGCTCGAGGGTCGAGACGTTTGTGACCGGCTGATCGGCGTCCACCGACCAGATGGCTGCCTGGGCGGCGCGCGTGAGATTTTCCGCTGGCAACACCGGCCCGGCCGCGCGCACAAACAGCGTGGCAAACGACAGCGGCCGCTGGAAGCAGGACACGTAAAGCTGCGCCGGCGGCTCTTTCTCCAGCCCGGTGCGCCGGACGTCCGCGGCGATGCCGACGATCTCGACTGTCAGCGGTTTGCGGAACTCCGGGAACGCGATTTTCTGCCCGATCGGATCGCGATCCGGAAACCAGCGGCGCGCGAAGGTGGCGTTGACGACCGCCGCCGCCGTCGGCGCGCCTTCGACGTCGCGCTCGTCAAACGCGCGTCCGGCGCGGAGCGGGATTTCGAGCGCCTGGAAAAACCGTGGATTGACGCAGTCAAAGCTCACGCGCTGGCCGGCAGCCGCCGGATCATTTGGCGCCTGGCCGGCGGTGAGAAACGGATAGCTCAGCGACCAGTTGAACGGCTGCGTAGAACTCAGACCGACGCTTTCCACGCCCGGGACCGAGCCGACTTTTTCGAGCACCTGGCGGTAATATGCGGCCCGCGCCGCGGTGTCCGGATACCGCGCCTCGGCGAGCGAAAGGCCGAGTGTCAGGACCCGCTCCGTGCGCAACCCAGGCTCGACCTGCAGCACGCCGAAAAAGGATCGCAGCACCAGCCCGCCACCGGTGAGCAGCACGACCGCAAGCGCCAGCTCGGCGACGACGAGGAAACTGCGCGCGCGCAGGCCGCCCGCCGATTCCGAAGCCCCGCGGTCGCCGCTGATCAAATCCCCCGCGGCTTCCTGCCGCCCGGCAAACCAGGCCGGAAGCAGGCCGAACGCGACGCCGGTGAGCAGGGACACCGCCGCGGTAAACCCGAGCACGGGTCCGTTAAAAGCAATCTCGTCCTGACGAGCCGAATAGCCCGCCGGCAGCAAGGCGCGGATCGCGTCCAGCCCCCAGGCGGCGAGGAGCGTGCCGAAGGCGCCGCCCAGGCAGGCGAGGAGCAGGCTTTCGGTGAGCAGTTGCCGGACGATGCGCCAGCGGCTCGCGCCCAGCGCCAGGCGGATGCCCAGCTCCCGGCGCCGCGTGCTGGCGCGGACGAGCTGCAGGTTGGCGACGTTGACGCAGGTAATGAGCAGGACGCAGCCGACCGCGCCAAACAGGAGCAGCAGGGCGCGGCGATAATCGCTCACCACTTCGCCGGTCAGCGGCAGTGCTTCGAGCTGCCAGCCCGCATTTTCCTGCGGATATTCGCGGGCAAAATTCTCGGACACCACGCGCAGTCCGGCGCGCACGGCCGCCAGCTCGCCGGCGGGACCGGGCGCGAGGCGCGCCAGCACGGTCAGATTGCGGTTCGCGCGTCCCCGCATGGTGGCGGCGTCATCGGCGAGCGGCACCCAAGCCTCAGCGACATTCTGCGGCTCCTTGAACGCCGCCGGCATGACTCCGACAACGGTGCGCGAGATGCCGCCGAGCACGATCTGCCGGCCGAGCACGGCGCGGTCGCCGCCGAATTGCGCCTGCCAGAGCTTGTGCCCCAGCACCACGGTCGCCGACGCGGCGCTCGTCCGGTCCGCATCGCCGAGCACCCGCCCGAGCGCCGCCGGCGTGCCGAGCACGCGGAAATAATCGGCCGTTACCTCGCTGATCGTCAGTTGCGTCGGCGCCGGGACGCCGGTCAGATTCGCGTAGTCGTAGGTCGAAGCGGCGAGCTGCTCGACTCCCGGCGGGCGCGTCGCTCTCAGGTCCGCGAGCGTGTCCGGCGCGATGCCAGCGCGGGCGTCGCCCTGGGCGGGATTTAGCGAGCGGAGGACAATGAGGCGACCCGGATCCGTGTAAGGCAGCGGCTTGAGCAGGAGAGCGTGGACGACGGAAAAGATCGCCGTATTCGCGCCGATGCCGAGCGCCAGCGTCAGCACGGCGACAAGTGTGAAGCCCGGCTTCTGGCACAATGCCCGCCAGGCGGTGCGCAGGTCATGCAGGAGAATGGTCATGGAAAGATTTGTCGACTGGTCACGCCGGCGGCCCGACCTCGGGTCACTCGCGTCGCGAAATCGCGATGGAGCCGTTGACCGTGCGCAGCTCGATCGGCGTCGCGCCGGCACCGAGCGTGCCTTCCAGTTTCCGGCCGACGGTGTCGTGCTCTTTCGTGCGCAGACCGAAGCTGTTTTCGATGCTGCCGTTCATCGTGCTGGCGCGCACCGTCGCGCTGGGATCGTTTGGCAGCGAAAGACGCAGACTGCCATTGACTGTGTTCAGCTTCACCGGCTCGCCGGGAGTCAGGGAGCGCAAAGAAGCCGTCAGCGCGCCGTTCACATCGGAAAGCTGCACGCCCCCGGCGATGTCGCGCGCGGTGAGGCGACCGTTCGTGCAGGCGGCCTGCACGCCACCGAGCACGCCCTCGATTTCCAGGCTGCCATTCGTCAGCGCGATCTTCTCGAGCCGGGCGTCGCGCGGCACCGTCACGGTGTAATCCACGCTGGCCCGGCTGTTCCGTTTCCAATCGCCGTCTGCTTTGAAATCGGTGGTGATCCGCACCGCGTCGCGGCTGGCGTCCACCCGGATGGCGACCGTCTTCAGGTCCTCTGCGTCGCGGCCGCGTTTCACCGCGGAAACGCGCACCTCGCGGCTGTTGTCCGTGCCGATGATCTGCGCTTTGCCGTTGAGATTTTCCAGGCTCACAACCCCGCCGGCAGGGAGCGGAAATGTCTGCTGGAAATCTTCCGTCACCTCGGCGCGGACGTGCGGTGCGCTGGCGCAGGCAACTGCCAGCATGAAGCCGGCGACGGCGGGACGAAAAGCGATGGAGTGCATGGTTTGAACGGTCGGTTTCGGGTTGGCTGCTGCTGCTTCAAGAAAGGGTCGTCCCCACGCCGGCGCCGGCGGCTACTTGTTGATGTCCTGATTGGCTTCCAGCTTCGTGATGAGCGCCTGCACAGCCTGGCGCTGCGTTTCCGGAGCCGTCGCCAGCAACGCGAGCGCTGCCTTCACTTCCTTCACCGCGCCAGCGTAGTCGCCAGCCGCCGAGAGCAGCCGGGCTTGCGCGAGAAATCCGGCCCACTGCTGCGGCGTGCGCTTTGCCACGACGTTGCGATAAAGCTCCATCGCCTCAGCTTGTTTGCCCTGGGCCTGCAGGCCGCGCGCATGGAAATAAATCTGCGTCACGTTGCCGACCTGGAGCGCGCGCTCGGAGACCGCCTTCGCTTCCTCCGGGCGGTTCAAGGCGAGGAGCAGCTTGGCCTTCGTGTCGAGATTTTCGTAGCGCTCCTCAAACGTGAGCGACCGCTCGATCCAGCCGAGCGCTTCCTCCAGATTGGTTTTGTGCTCGAGGCAATACGCCGCCGCTTCGTTCAGCGGCGCCCAGAAAAATTGCGCGAGCCCGCGGAGCTGTGCCCGCAGATTCGGGATCACGGAATCCTCGTCGGTCGCCGTGATGCGAACCGGTGCCGCGAGTTTTTCCCAGCGCAGCTTTAATAGCGCGGAATCCTGCTTCACCTGGTCGAACTCGAAGACCAGCGCCTCCATCATCTCCGCGGCCTGCGGTTTTACCGTCACCCGGAGGGCGTCCTCCTTTTGGTCGTAGCTGTAGCTGCCCCAGGCATCGGAGAATTTCGAAAAAATGAGCGTCCAGGAATCAGCGGTCGGCAGGACGTGCAGGCCATATTTTCCCCGCGCCAGCTTCTGGCCTTCAATCATGACGGGATCGCTGAACTCGATCGTCGTGTTCTCGTTCGCCCCGGCGCGCCAGACTTCGCCGTAGGGCACCAGCCCGCCCCAGATCTTGCGTCCGCCGACGAGCGGACGGTGGTAGCGGATCGTTACGTCCGTCAGCCCGATGCGGAGACCGACGGAAGCGCGCGGACTTTGTTCCGGCAACTGCAACAACACCTGGGCGCGGGCAGCCGGCAGCGGCGCGAAGGCGGCGACGACGGCGAGGAGGAGGGCGAACGCAAGAGGGAGGCAATGGGGGGCGCGGATTCTCATGCAGTGATTCTCGGAGAGGGAAGCGCGGCTGGAAAGCGTTGTCATTCGTCGCGCAACGCCACGATGGGATCGACACGCGTGGCCCGCCGCGCCGGCAGCCAGCAGGCCACCAGGGCGACACCCGCCAGAACGGTCATCGCGGTCGCGAGCGCGAGGGCGTCGAGCGCGCCGACGCCGTAGAGCAAACTTTGCAACGCGCGCCCGGCGCCGAGCGCACCGAGCAGGCCGACGCCAAGCCCGATCCCGACCAGGACCATCCCCTGGCGCAGCACGAGGCGGAAGACGCTGCCCCGCGCCGCGCCGAGCGCGAGCCGGATGCCCAGCTCGCGGGTGCGCTGCGAGACGCTCAGCGCCATTACTCCGTAGAGGCCGATGCTTGCCAGCAACAGCGCGAGGACGCTGAACGCGGCGAGCAGCGTCATGAGCAGCCGCTGCGGCGCCAGGCTGGCGGCGAGGTTGCGCTCCATCGTGGTGATCGCGGCCAGCGGCAGGTCGGGATCAAGCGCGCGGAGCTCGCGGCGCACCGACTCGGTGATCGCCAGAGGATCGCCGCTGGCGACCCGGATGAGGATCTCATTGTTTGCCTGCGCGGTCTGCGCCAGCGCGAAGTGCATCTGCGTCATGTGCTCCAGCACCCCGTCGCCGGGTCGGTCGGTGCGAACGCGCGGCACCACGCCGATCACGGTCAGCGGCGGCGCCGATTTGTCGAGCGTCTGGTTCTCGTCGATCTGCTGCCCGATCGGGTCGCGGTCGGGGAAATATCGCTGCACAAACGTTTCGTCGATGATGACCGAGCGCGGCCGGCCGAGCCGGTCCTCCGGGCCGAACCCGCGCCCGCGCAGCACCGGCATGCCGAGCACCTTGAAATAGTCCGGCGACACGTAGTTAATCTCGGCCGAGGGCGCGCGTCCCGGCGGGTGCGGCGCCGTGCCGGTGACATGGAAATAGCTGTCCCATTCGTTCTCGTCGAACGGCACGTTCACGCCGGTGGCGACCGCCACAACGCCGGGCAGCACGCGCAGCCGCTCCAGCAACGCCTCGAAAAACTGCACCCGCTTTTCCTTGGTTTCATAGCGGGCGGCCGGCAGCTCAATCGCGCCCTGCCAGATGCCGCCCGGCCGGAAGCCGAGCGGCGCGTTTTGCATACGCCAGAAACTTTTCAGCGTCAGCCCGGCGCCCGCGAGGAGCACGACCGCGAGCGCGACTTGCGCGACGACCAGCGCGGCGCGCGCGCGTTTCTGTGCAGCGCCGCCGGTGCCAGCGCGCCCGCCGCCTTCGCGCAACGCCGCCGCCAGCGCCGCCGAGCCGGAAATCCGCCACGCCGGCCACAACCCGACCAGCCCGCCGGCGGCCAGGGAAAGAAACGCGGTGAACCCAAGCGCGACCCAGTCGAGCCGGGTTTCGCGGAAGCGCGGCACTTCGGCGGGGCTCAGCGCCACGATGACGTCCAGTGCCCAGAGCGCGCAGAGCACGCCGGCCGCGCCGCCGGCGAGGCCGAGCAGGGCGCCTTCCGTCAAAAGCTGGCGCGCCAGCCGCCAGCGGGTCGCGCCGAGCGCCGCGCGGACCGCCAGCTCGCGGGTGCGGGAAAGGGCGCGGGTGAGCTGGAGATTGGCGACGTTGGCGCAGGCGATCAACAGCACGCAGCCGACAGCCCCAAGCAGGAGATACAGGCTGTGGCGGTATTCGCCGACGCTGGCTTCCAGGAGCGATTCCGCGCGGACCCGGCGGCCGGTGTTCGAATCGGGATATTGTCGCTCCAGCTCGCGCGCGACGGCATCGAGGCTTTCCGCCGCGAGCGCCAGCGACACGCCGGGCTGCAGCCGGCCCATGGCGCTGAAGCCGGGATGATTGCCACGGGCGAGCGTATTGGCCTCGGCCCGGATGTCGCCGAGTGGCACCAGCACCTCGGCCAGGCGCGGGAACTTCAGCTCCGGCGGCAGGATGCCGACGACTTCGCGCGGGACGCCGTCGAGCATGATCCGCCGGCCGAGCACCGCGCTGTCGCCGCCGTAGCGCCGCTGCCAGAGCGCATGGCCGAGCAGCACCGCCTTCGGCCCGCCCGGCGTGTCTTCTTCCAGGGTGAAATTGCGTCCCAGGACCGGCCGCAATCCCGAGCACTTCGAGAAAGTTTGCCGATACCTCCGCGCCGCCGACCCGCTCGGGCGGAACCTCGTCGCCGCCCTGACTCGCGGAGAGCGCAAACGCCCCGCGCCGCAGGAGGGCGAGATCCGTGAAGCCGCGCTGGCCGGCGCGCCAATCAAGGTAGTTCGGGTAGGAAACCGAGCCGTTCGGAAACTCCGGCGTCGATTCGCGCAACGCGATAAGCTGCTCCGGCTGCGGGTAAGGCAGGGGCCGGAGGAGCACCGCGTGAAACACGCTGAAGACCGCCGTGTTCGCCCCGATGCCGAGCGCCAGCGTGAGCGCGGCAAGGAGGGTGAAAAGCGGCTGCCGCAGCAGCGACCGAATCCCGTAGCGCAGATCGGGCCAGAAGTGTTGCATAAGGATTCTGGAAAGGCGGCGATGACGCCTCGATGGCCCAAGGATGGGTTACGCGGTGAGCGCCGCCGCGGCGGCTTCGGCTACGGGCTGCTGGTCTTCCACGACGCGCCCGTCGAAAAGTTGAATGGTGCGGTCGGCGCACCGGGCAAACCGGCCGTCGTGCGTGACCATGCAGATCGTGGAGCCGGCGCTGGTGCAGGTCGGCCAGCAGCTCCATCACCGCCTCGCCGTTGCGGGAGTCGAGGTTGCCGGTCGGCTCGTCGGCGAGCAGGATGCTCGGGCTGCCGGCGAGGGCGCGGGCGACGGCAACGCGCTGCTGCTGGCCGCCGGAAAGCTGGTTCGGCAGATGCCGGCTGCGGTGGCCCATGCCGACCCGCTCGAGTGCCTCCGTCGCGCGGCGCTTGCGCTCGGCCGACGGCATGTCGCTGCGATAAGTAAGCGGCAGCTCGACGTTCTCGAAGACGGTGAGATCGCCGATGAGGTTGAAGCTTTGGAAGATAAAACCGATCTCGCGGTTGCGGATGCGTGCCCGGTCGGCGAACGACAGGCTTTCCACCTGCTGACCGTTGAGCAGATAGCCGCCTTCGGAGGGCGAATCGAGCAGGCCGAGGATCGAGAGCAACGTCGATTTGCCGCAGCCCGAGGGGCCGGCGATGGCGACGTATTCGCCCGGCTGGATTTCCAGATAAATGCCGGCCAGCGCGTGGGTTTCGACCTCGTCGGTGAGGAAGACTTTTTTGACGCCGTCGAGGTGAATGAGCGGTTTCGTTTCGGTCATGGGATCGCGGAGAAGTGAGAAGGAATGCGGTGCGGGTGGCAGCGAGCGGCCGGGTGCCCGGGTGCGCCGGCAGAGGGCTCGGGAAGCGGGATGGGTGAGCGGTTTTCTGGCGACGACCGGAGCGCGCGGCGCCGCGGGCGTCAGTTCAAACGGATGCGCTCGTGCGCGTCGTAAGCGGTGGTGTCGGACAGGATCACGCGGTCGCCGGCGGCGAGGCCATCCTTGACCTCGATCGCGTTCACCGACCCGCGGCCGAGGCGGACCCGGGCGCGGACGCCCTCGCTGTCGCCGTTCACGACCTTGAAAAGTCCGACCGTGCTTTCTTCCTGCCCGAAGGCGGGTCGGCCGACGTAGAGCACGTCGTCGAGCCGCTCCAGCTCGATGGTGCCTTCCACGCTGAGGTCCGGCCGGGCGCCCTTCGGCAGCGCGGCGCCGTCGAAGGTGACATCCACGAGCACCGTGCCGCCTTGCACCGCGGGGTCCACGCGCGCCACGCGGCCGGCGGCGACCCCGTTGCGGGTGTCCACGGTCGCCGGCAGGCCGGGCTGGATGTCTTTCGCCTGGGTTTCAGCGATTTTGATCTGCGCCTTCAGTTTGGCCGGATTCGCCACGCGCGCCAGGTTCGTCCCGGCGGTCACGCGCTGGCCGACTTCGACCGGCACCTGCTGGAGCACGCCGGTCATGCCGGCGCGGACCTGGAGCGCGTCGAGCTGGGACCGGCGCAGCGCGGCCTGGGCCTTCGCCTGGTTCAGCTCGCCTTCGGCCACGGCGAGCTGCGGCTCGATGGCCTGGCGGGTGAATTCCACGCGCCGCTGCTCGATGTCGCAGGTGATGGAAAGCTCTTTCGCGTTGATCTGCGACTTCTGAAATTCAAGCGCGGAAATCAGCCCGTTTTTCGCGAGCTGATCGTTCACGGCCGTCTGCGCGCGGGCGGTGTCGCGCTCGCCGCGGGCCTTCGCAAGCGCGGCTTCGCGTTCGAGCGCCTGGCCTTCGAGCTGGGCGCGGAGATTGACGAGCCGGGCTTGGGCGGTGGTGACGGCGCCGTCGGCGTCAATGACGCTTTGCTCCAGCTCCGGGTTGTTCAAAACGAGGAGCACCGAGTCCGGCTCCACGGTGGCGCCTGGCCAGATGAGAATGCGGTCCACGCGGCCTTCGGTGCGGGCGGCGATCCAGCGGATTTCCTCCGGCACCAAGGTGCCGAGGCCGCGCACCTGGCGGAGCATCGGGCCGCGCTTCACGGTGTCGATCCAGACGCTGCTGCGCTCGACCGCCGGCGCGGCGGGCTGCAGCCGCGACAAGCCGAACGTGATCCCGCCGACCGCCAGCAATCCAAGCGTGGCGACGAGGATGCGGCGGTTGCGTTTGCGCTTGCCCTGGCCGGTGCGGGGGACATCCATATTCGACGGGGCTGACATGGACGACAGCACCCCGGGTCCGTTGCTGCTGCCGTTGGTCAAAGGAGGAATATGGAGGGTTTCCGTGCGGCGCATAAAGGGCAAAGATGCAGGTCGGCGGCGGCAGGCGCGTTACAGCGGGCGAACGGCGGCGGGCGTCGGGGCCACGGTCGCCGGGCGGTGCTGCGCCAGGCCCGGGGTGGCGGGCGCCGTCGCGGCCGGCGCCTTCTTCGGCATGGCCCGCGCGACGACCTGTTCCAGCGCGCCGCTGTGGTTCAGGGTGAGGGAGGTCGCGGCGCACTGCACCACGGAAAACGCCACGCACCCGCCGAAGAGAAGCGCGGCGGCGATTTCGGCGACGCGGCCCCGCCGGCCTTCCTCCCGCGCCCGGGCAAACGTGTAGGCGATGGACAACCGCTCGAGCTGGCCGGCAGAGAAGCAGGGGCGGTCGGACGCGGCGAGCGACGGGACCGAAGCGGTGGACATGATGGCGGCAGGTGAGTGTTTCATGGCGGTTTTGCGCGGTGGATTTTCTCCGGCGCCAGAACCCTATTGCACGCCTTGTGCCACGGATTTTTCAACTTTGTAACATCCTCTCTCCGTTGAGCTTAAAAAATATGCCGTTTTTCTGACAGTCTCTGGTGCGTTCCGGCCGTGGGACGGCGTTGTCCCGATTTCGGGACGTCTGAACCACGTCGAGGCAGCATTCGTCCACCGGTTGCAAGCGGCGGCCGCCGGCGCGGCGGACAGAGCGGAAACCGACCGCCCTCGTCACCGCACCGGCAGCCGCAAGGTCGCCCGGCAGCCGCGCTCACCGTCCGGGCGATTCGCGAGCGCCAGCGTGCCGCCGTGCGCCTCGGCGATCTGCCGGCTCAACGCGAGCCCGATGCCGCTGCCTTGCGGTTTCGTGGTGAAAAACGGCACAAAGAGATTTGCCGTTCCACCCAGACCCCGACCGGTGTCATCCACGTGGATTTCCAGGTGCGCCGCATCGACGCTCCCCCAGCCCACCTCGACGCGGCCGCCGGTTTCCAGCGCGGCGTCGGCGGCGTTGCGGATCAGGTTGATAAGCAACTGCTCGATCTGGTCGGGATCAAGGCTCACCTCGAGCGGTGGCGCGTCGGCGCAATGGACAGCGAGCCGCGTCTCCAGCGCGGCCGCGTGCCGCACCAGGGTGCCGATCTCGGTGCGGCGCGGACTCGGCGCGGGCAGCCGCGCGAGCTTCGCGTAGGCGCCCATGAAACGCCCGAGCGCTTCGGCGCGCGTGGCGATGACTTCCAGCCCGCCTTCGAGATCCTCCGACCAGTCCGCGGCGCGCTCCGCGACCGGCCGCCGGACCAGCGTGACGAGGCTGCCGGCGATGGACTGGATCGGGGCGAGCGAGTTGTTGATCTCGTGGCCCAGCACCCGCACCAGCCGCTGCCAGGCCAGGCGCTCCTCCTCCCGCAACGGCTGGCTGAGATCGGTGAGGACGAGCAGCTGGTGCGGGCGGCCGGCTTCGCGGAACCGGGTGCGGCGCATACCCCAGCGCGGGTTGCCCGCGCGGCCGGGAAAATCGCGGGACAGCGTGCGATTCGGCTCGCCTTCCAGGCAATCGGCGAGCCCGAGGTCGGCGGCGGCGCGCCCGAGAAGTGCGCGCTCCGGCTGGGCGAGGAGCGCGCTGGCGGCGCGGTTGACCAGCCGCAGCCGGCCGAGGTCGTCAAAGGTGAAAACCGCGACGTCGATTTCGGCCATCACGGTGCGCAGCAGCGCCACGGCCTCCGTTGCCTCGCGCCGTTGCTGGAGGAGCGATTCGCCCAGCGCGTTCAACTCGCGCATCACCTCGCCGAGCGCGTCGTCACGCCGGGCGCGGCGGGACCGCAGCGAGTAATCGCCTTCCCGCAACGCGGCGAGCAGATTTGTCAGCGTCTGCAGCGGATACAGCAGCCGCACGCGCACCGCCGAGACGCACGCCAGCCAGACGCCGACGACCCAGACCGACAGCGTCCACTGCACTTTCGGCGTGAAATCGCCGCTCCAGAGCAATGCCAGACAAGTCACGACGCCGGGCAGGCCGCCGAACAAAGCCAGCAGCTGGATGACCCGTTCGTAGGGCAGCTTGCGCCGGGGCGAGGACGCTCCGCGCAGGCGAGGCGCGTTTCGCGGCGTGTCGTGCATGGCGGCGGCAGGCGGATGACGAACGGTGGATGGCAAAGCTCCGGCGACGGCCAGGGCGGTCGCTTCGCCGCTGCGTTCGCCAGTTTCCATTTCAGAGTCCGTATTGCTGCAGGCGGCGATAAAACGCGCTGCGGCTCAGGCCCAGCGCTTCGGCGGCGCGCCGGGCATTGCCAGCGCAGCGGGCGAGCGTTTTCTGAATGAGCAATTTTTCCACCTCTTCAAGACTCATGTCCTCCAGCCGCAGCGAGCCGGTGTCGAAATCGCGCGCTGCCTGGAGACCGAGGTCCGCAACACGCACTTCCCCGCCTGTCGCCATGAGCACGGCGCGCTCGACCACATGGTCAATCTCGCGCACGTTCCCCGGCCAGGAATGGGAGAGCAACGCGCGCTCGGCCTCCGGCTCGAAACCAGCGAGCGCCTTGCGGTAGCGGCCGGCGTGACGCATGAGAAAATGGCGCGCGAGCAGCGGAATATCCTCGCGCCGCTCGCGCAACGGCGGCAGCCGGATCTCGACGGTGTTCAGGCGGAAAAGCAGGTCGCGCCGGAAGCGGCCGGCCTCGACTTCGGCGGTGAGATCGGCGTTCGTCGCGGAGAGCAGGCGCACGTCACCGCGGCGGGTCTTCGACGAGCCGACGCGCTCGAATTCGCCGGTTTCCAGGGTGCGGAGCAGCTTGGCCTGCTGTGCGAGCGGCACATTGCCGATTTCGTCGAGAAACAAGCTGCCGCCATCCGCCAGCTCGAAGCGGCCGGCGCGGTCGGCTTTGGCGTCGGTGAAGGCGCCTTTCACGTGACCGAAGAGTTCGCTCTCGAAGACGCCTTCGCTCAGGCCGCCCATGTTGACGGAAACAAACGGCCGGTCCGCGCGGGCGCTGGCGGCGTGCAGGGCGCGGGCGACGAGGCCCTTGCCGGTGCCGTTTTCGCCGGTGATGAGGACGCCGGCGTCGGACGGGCCGACGCGCCGGATCATCTCCAGCACCGGGCGCATAACGGCCGACTCCGCCAGCAACGGCAGCGTCGCCGGTCCCTTCCCCGATGCCGATCCCGGCAGGCCGCCCTCGCCTTCGCAATCGCGGCGCAAAAAGTGATTTTCCGCTTCGAGCCGCTGGTTGCGTCGCGTCGCGGCGGCCAGCTCGAGCTGGGTGCGGGCAATGGCGAGCACGCGCGCGTTGTCCCACGGTTTCTGGATGAAATCGCGCGCCCCGCGGCGCATCGCTTCGACGGCGAGATCGATCGTCGCCCACGCGGTCATCACGACGACCGGCGGCGCGCCTTCCAGCGCCTGCAGCCGCGCGAGCAGCTCGAGCCCCTCCTGTCCGCTCGTGGTGTCGCGGGTGTAGTTGAGATCGATCAGCACGAGCCCGAAATCGTGCGCGGCGATCTCCGCCAGCGCGGCTTCCGGCGAATGAACGAGCACCGGCTGGTAGCCTTCACTTTTCAGCAGCAGCCGCAGGGCTTCGCGCACCGCGGACTGGTCATCGGCGACGAGGATGCGCGGCGCGGCGGAACCGGAGGAAGTGCCCATGCGACGGCTACGATAGCACAACGCCGAACCCCGCCGGGCGGGCGGCCAAAGTTCCGCCGCTCAGAACGCCCAGGCAAGAAAGCCGCCGTCCGCGGCGATCGTCTGGCCGGTGATGTAACCGGCCGCCGGCATGCAAAGAAACGCCACGAGCGCGGCGACTTCCTCGGGATCACCAACCCGGCGCAGGGGCGTGCGGGAGATCACTTCGTCCAGAAAATCCGGCTTCGACAGCACGGGCTCCGTGAGCGGCGTGCGGATATACCAGGGCGCCACGGCGTTGACCCGGATGCCGTCCACAGCCCACTCGCCGGCGAACCCGCGGGTGAGCTGCGAAAGCGCCGCTTTCATCGCGCCATACGGCGCGCCGGTGCGCAGGGCGACGCTGCCGGCGACCGACCCGATATTGACAATGCTGCCGTAATCCCGCACGCCGTCGCGGCCGGTCTGCGCGCCGTCCGGCCGGCGCAGGCGCGGGTGCGCCAGCCGGCTGGTTTCGAAGAGCGAAGTCAGGTTCGTGGCGAGCAGGTGATCCCAGTCGGCGGTGGTGTAGTCGAGCGCCCGCTTGCGGACGTTCGTGCCGGCGTTGTTGACGAGAATGTCGAGCTTGCCGTCGAAGGCGCGATCGCACTCGGCAAAAAGCTGCTCCCGCCCTTCCGCGGTGGAAATATCCGCCGCGGCGCCGTGCGCGGTGCCGGGGAAACGGCCTTTCCATTCCGCGAGGCGCTCGTCGATGTCGCCGGCGTTGCGCGCGGCGATGAGCACGTCCGCGCCGTGCCCGAGCAGTTCCTCCGCGATGGCCCGGCCGATGCCACGCGAGGCGCCGGTGACCAGCGCTTTCCGACCCGTGAGATTCCAGCGATTGTTCATTGCGAAAAAGGGATGTGTCGGTCAGGCGTTCAATCGGGCGCGCTGCAGCCACGCGGCAACTCGCAGCACGGCGGCATCCGTCCCGCGCGGACCGATGACCTGCACGCCGAGCGGCAAACCGCCCGGACCCGTGGCAATCGGGACATGGACGCACGGCACATGGAGCACCGTCCAGACACGGTTGAAGATCGGGATCGCCGGTGGCGCCGAGGCCGGCGGGCGCTTCACCGGGAGCACTCGGCGCGAGCAGGGCATCGCATCCGGTGGACGCGAAAAACGCGGCGAACTCGCTGCGGCAACGGTCAGCGATTTCCAGCGCGGCATCGTAGCGGGCCGGCGGCATGGCGGCGCCATCCTGCAGCCAGCCGCGCAAGCGCTCGCTCAATCCGGCGCCATGCTGCAGGCGTTCCGCCGCCAGGTTGCGCGCGGCTTCGAACGCCATGATGTCCATCTGCGCTTCCGCCAGCGGCTTCCAGGATTCAGGGAGCGAGACGACCGCCGTTTGGACCCCGAGACGGGCAAGGCTCGCGGTGATTCCGTCAAACAACGCGCGGGTTTCCGGCGCGGCGGCCGGCCATTCCCAAGTGCGGCAGATGCCGAGGCGCGCGGGCTTGGCGGCTTCCGCTCCCGATAGCCGCCATTCCGGGCGCTGGCCGAGCGCCGCTACGACGAACGCCGCGTCCTCGACGGTGCGCGTCAGCACGCCGACGGTATCGAGCGATTCGGCGAGCGGCTTCACCCCGGCTCGCGCGAGCGTGCCAAAGGTCGGCTTGTAGCCGACGACCCCGCAATACGCCGCCGGCCGGATGATGGAGCCGGCGGTCTGCGTGCCAAACGCCACCGGCACCATGCCGTCTCCGACCGCCGCGGCCGATCCGCTGGAAGAACCGCCCGGGGTGTGCGCCGGGTTTCGGGGATTTGCCGTTTTGCCGGGTTGGTAGGCAGCGAACTCAGTTGTGACCGTTTTGCCAAGAATCAAGGCGCCGCCCGCCCGCGCCTGCGCGACGACCGCGGCATCGGTCGCCGGTCGGTAGTCCGCATAAATCGACGACCCGAAAGTCGCGCGCTGATCCGAGGTCTCGATCAAATCTTTCACCCCGAGCACAAGACCGTGCAGCGGCCCGCGTTTCGCCGCCGGCAGCGCGTCGAGCCGGCGCGCCTGCGCCAGCGCAGCCTCGGGATCGAGCGATTCCCAGGCGCCGATCGCGGGTTCCCGTTGCGCGATCCGTTCCAAACAGGCGCGCGTCAACGCTTCGACCGTCAGTTCACCAGCGGCGATGCGCTCGACCGCGGCGAGAGCGGAGAGTTCGTGGATCGATTCGGGGTTCGGCATAAATCAGGCGGCGAGCCGGCTCAGGGCCGCGGCCAGCGTCGCCACGCCGGCGGCGATGTGCTCGGGCGCCGCGTATTCGTCCGGGCGATGGCTCCAGCCGTTTCGGCACGGAATAAAGATCATCGCCACCGGACAAAGCAGCGCCATGAACGAAGCGTCATGATAGGCCCGACTGATCATGGGCCGCTCGCTGAGATTGAGTTCCCGCGCGGCGGCGCGCACGGCGGCGACAAGTTCCGGCGCACAGACTGCCGGCGGATCGGCGTTGATCGTTTCCAAGCGAAACTGCACGCCGCGCCGCGCGCAGACTTCTTCGATCGCACGACCGATGGCGGCGCGGGCGACTTCGCGCCGGGCGAGGTCGGTGTCGCGCAGGTCGATTTCCATTTCCACGACGCCGGGCACCGCGTTGATCGCGCCGGGCGAGACGCGAAAGATGCCGACGGTGCCGACGGTGTCCTCGCTGCCGCTTTCCCGCACGCTGCGCTCGATTGCCAGGGCGATCTCCGCGCCGGCGAGCAGGGCATCGTGCCGGTCGCGCATCAACACCGCGCCGGCGTGTCCGCCCTCGCCGGTCAGGGCCAGGCGCAGGGCCGCGGGGGCGGCGATTTTTTCGACCACGCCGATGGCGATGCCTTCGCGCTCAAGAATCGGTCCCTGCTCGATGTGCAGTTCGACAAAGCCGGCATAAGCGCCGGGTGCCACGCGCACGCCAGCGAGATCACCGACGCAGCCGGCCTTCGCGCGCAGGGTGTCGAGATCGCGCCCCTCGGGATCGCGCAAATCCGCCGCGCCGTCCGGAAGGAGGTTGCCGGAAAGCAGGCGGCTGCCGAGGCAGCCCAGTCCGAAGCGGTTTGGCTCCTCGGAAGTGAAGACGATGATTTCAACGGAGCGCCGCGGCTGAAACCCAGCCACGCGCAACGCCCGCACGGCTTCGAGCGCGCCGAGCACGCCGACCGGGCCATCGTAGCGGCCGCCTTGCGGGACGGCGTCAATGTGCGAACCGGTTGCCAGCGGCGGCAGCGACGGGTCCGTGCCGTTCCAGCGGGCGAAAAGATTGCCGACCGCGTCGCCGCGGACCGCAAGACCGATCTCGGTGCACAACGCTCGCACGTAGCCGCGCGCGGCGAGATCGGCATCGGAAAACAGCACGCGGGTCACGCCAGGCGGCGGCGTCTCGGAGAATGCCGCCAGTTCCTCGAGCTGTCGGCTGAGGAGGTCGGAGTCGATTGCGATGGCGGCGGACGGTTCCATCATCCGAAATAGGCTTGCCTCACTTCTGGCGAGTCCGCGAGCGCCGCGGCCGTGCCGCTGGCGACGACCTTGCCGCCGCTGAGGACATAGCCGTGGTGCGCGATGGCCAGCGTCTGGCGCGCGTTTTGTTCCACCAGCAGCACCGTGGGCCCCTCGGCATTGACGCGCCGGATGACGTCGAAATTTTCCTGCACAAAGCGTGGAGACAAACCGAGCGACGGCTCGTCGATGAGCAGCAGCCGCGGCTCGGACATCAGGCCGCGCCCGATGCTGACCATCGCTTGCTCGCCGCCGGACATCGTGCCGGCCAGCTGCGCGACGCGTTCCTTCAGCCGCGGAAAAATCGTGAATACGCGCTCCAGCCGTTCCTGGATCACGGTCTCCCGGGATTCGCGAAACGCCCCGACGCGGAGGTTCTCGCCCACGGTCATTTTCGGGAACACCTTCCGGCCTTCCGGGATGCAGGCGACCCCGGCGGCGATGACCCGATGCGTCGGCCAGCCGGCGACGTTTGTGCCATCAAGCACGACGCGACCAAGCCGCGGACGGGTCAGTCCGAGAATCGAGCGAATGAGCGTCGTCTTGCCCGAGCCGTTTGCCCCGAGAATGCAGGTGATCTCGCCGGCGCGCGCGGCGAGCGAGACGTCCGTGAGCACGTCCGCGCGATCGTAGGCGGTGAACACACCTTCGACGGCAAGAGTGGACGCGGCGGGAGCGTGGCTCATGGTCAACGGGGTAGGAAGAATGCTCCGCGGCTACGGGGTCGCCGCGGATTCCTCCGTGCGGCCGAGATAGGCTTCCTGCACCTGCGGATCGCCCGCGACATGGGCGTAGGTGCCCTCGGCGATTTTCTTGCCGTAATTCAGCACGACGCAGTGGTCGCTGACGCGCTCGATCACGCCCATTTCGTGTTCGATCAGAATGATCGCCAGCCCCGGGAGACGGGTGCGCGCCGTGAGCAGATCGTCCATCAGCGCGCTTGTTTCCTCGTGCGTCATGCCGGCGGAGGGTTCGTCGAGCAGAAGGAGCTGCGGCCGGCCGATGAGCGCACGGCAGACCTCGACGCGCCGGCGATCGATCATCGTGAGCGCGCCGACCGGCGTGTTCATTTTGTCGGCCAGCGCTGGGTTGAAAGCGCGCGCCAGCTCGCGGGCGGCGTGGAAATTTTCAGCAAACTCCGCCTGCAGCCGGCGCCGGGCGAAGAGGTTGTGCCACAGCCCCTGGTCCAGGCGGCGATGGTTGCCGATCATGAGGTTGTCGAACACCGTGAGCGGCAGGCAGAGGCGGGCGCGTTGAAACGTGCGCGCGATGCCGGTGCGGCAGATCTCCGGCGCGCTCATCCGGGCGAGGTCATGCCCGAGAAACCGCGCTTCCCCGGCGCTCGTGGAATAAACGCCGGTGAGGACGTTGAAAAACGTGGTCTTGCCCGAGCCGTTCGGGCCGATCAAACCGACAAATTCCCCGGCGCGCACGGTGAGATCGAGCGCGTCGAGCGCGGTCAGGCCGCCGAAGCGCACGGTCACGCCGCGGCAGTCGAGCAAGGCATCATTGGACGAAGGAGCCGTCATGCGTCGTCAACTCGGTTTCCAGCCGGGAAAATATTCGCGCGCCCGCCGCGGCAGCAGCCCTGCCGGACGGAACAGCAGGATAAGAATGACCAGCGTCGCGTAGAGCAGAAAACGATATTCCTGAATCGTCTGGAGCTTCTCCGGCAGGAGCAGGACAATCGCGGCCGCCGGGATGATGCCCCACGGATTGCCGAGGCCGCCGAGGATCAGGATCGAAACAAGGATGAGCGAGTCGGCGAACGTGAAATTTTCCGGCCCGACAAAGCCGCTCATCATCGCGTAAGTCGCGCCCGCCAGACCGGCGAGGAGATTACCAAAGGTGAACGCTACGACCTTCCAGCGCGCGACGTTCAGCCCGAAGGTGGCGGCAGCCGTTTCGTCGAGCCGCACGGCGTCGAGATTCAGCCCAATCCAGGAGCGTTCCAGCCGGCGCACGAGCACAAACGCCGCGGCGGCAAGCAGCAGCGTGAACCCGACGTAATTCAGGTAGAACGAGCCTTCGCGATCGCCGGGCAACTCGATCCGGTCGTTGAACGCGTGACCGAAAATTTTCAGCCCGCGCACCTTCATTCCCTGCGAGCCGCCGAGCGTGTCGTTCACCTCCAGAAAGGTGCGGAAAAGGATGCCGAACGCGATCGTCACCAACGCCGCGTAATGCCCGCGGGTCCGCAGCACCGGCAGGATCAACAGCGACCCGATGATCGCGGCGAGCACCCCGCCGCTCAGGATGATGAGCGGATGCGGCAGCTTCGGGACATGCTTCGTCAGCACCGCCGCCGTGTAGCCGCCGATGCCGAAAAACGCGGCTCCGGCAAAGTTCACCACGCCCGCGTAGCCCATTTGCACCGTGAGCCCGAGGCAGACCGTGAGATACAGCAGCAGCGTCGCCAGCATGAGCAACGGAAACGACTGGTCGTAAAAAATCGCCGCGATGACCAGGACACTGACGGCCGAGAGCGTGCCGAGCAGCCGCGCGTGATCGGAGAACGACGCCCGCACGCGGTCGGCGACGCCGAGGCGCTCGCCGGCGAGGAGCGCAGCCACGGCTGCCGCCGTGAGGGCGAGCACCAGCCACTGCGCTTCGACGTGCAAAAAGAGGGCGGCGAAAAACGCGGTCCCGAGCACGCATGCCAGACCGGGAAGCAGAGGATGTTTCGCCACGGTGAACGCCTCGGTTTCGGAAATTCGATCAGACCCGCTCGCTCGACTTCTCGGCGATGAGCCCGGTGGGCTTGAACGCCATCAGCACGATCACGACGGCAAACGCAAACACGTCTTTGTAAGCGCTCGCGAACGGCAGCGCGACGGAGCCGATCGTTTGCAGCGCGGCGAACAAGAATCCGCCGAGGATGGCGCCGTAAATATTCCCCAGCCCGCCGATGATCGCGGCGCTGAAGCCAATGACGCCGAGCAGCAGGCCCATACCGAACGTCACCTCGTTGTAATAAAGGCCGTTCATCACCCCGGCGAGCGCCGCAACCGCAGAACCGAGCGCAAAGGTGAAGAGCACGACGCGCTCGAAATTGATCCCCATGATCCGCGCCGTCTCGGCGTCCTGCGCCACGGCGCGGATGGCCAGGCCGAGCTTCGTTTTGTTGATGAGCACGTGGACCCCGCCGATCACCACGAGGCCGGCGAGCAGGATGAACGCGCTGTCATAGCGCAGCGTGAAGCTGCCGAAGGAAGCCGCGCCGTCCGGCAGCAGGCGCGGGAAGTTTTTCGGGTTCGATCCGTTTGGCGTGAAGAGCCGGATGGACTCGCGCAGCACGGAGCCGAGCATCAGGGTGATGAGCAGCGTGTTGAACGGCGGCGCGTGCCGCAGCGGCAGAACCAGAAATTTCGCGATGCAGGCGCCGAGCAGCCCGATGGCCAGCACCGCGACGATGAGGATGCCGAGCAGCAGCACGGCGGCCGACTGGATCCCCAGCCACTGCATGAGCAGATAGCTGCCCAGCCCGGCGAACGCCCCCACCATGAGGACGTCGCCGTGGGAAAACTGGATCACGTCCATCACGCCGAAAAACAGCGTGAATCCCACGGCGACCATCGCGTAGATCATGCCGAGCATCAGCCCATTGAAGGCGTATTGCGCAAGCAAGCTGGCGGTCATGGCGGGGCGTTGCCGGTTGCTGGTTGAGGAAGGCCGCGGCGCGGAGCGTGAAGCGGATTACATCCCCTTCAGCTTGCGTTTGCCGCTGGCGTATTCGCTGTCTTCCCACGGCACCCATTTGCCGTCTTGGACGACGTATTTCGTCACCAGCGGGATCGTGTTCTGGCCGTGGTCGTCAAAGGTGATCTTGCCGATGATCGAGTCCACGTCCTTCACGTTTTCCATCGCCTTGATCACCTTGCGGCGATCCGGGCCGACCTTCTCGATGGTGTCCATCACCAGCGTCGTCGCCGCGAAGGAAAACGGGCCGTAGGCTTCCGGCGGCTCGTTGAATTTGCCCTCGGCATATTTATCCATGAAGAACTTGCCGCCCGGCAGCTTCTCCACCGGCGCGCCTTCGGCAAAGCAGAGCGTGCCCTCGGCGAGCTGCGGGCCGACGCCGCTGATGTAGGAATCGGACTTGATGCCGCTGGTGCCTTCGAACTGCGCGTTGATCCCGAGTTTGTCCATCTGGCTGCGGATGCGGACGCCGAGCGGCGTGAGGCCGCCGAAGTAAACGACGTCCGGATTGAGCGACTTGATCTGCGTCAGCTCGGCGGTGAAGTCCTGCTGGTCCGCGGTGACACCGATTTGCGCCACGATCTCGCCGCCGGATTCCTTCAGAAACTGCGAGAAATACTTGTTGTGCATCTTCCCGTAGTCCGTGGTGTCGTGGAGGATCGCCCACTTCTTGTAGGGACCGAGCTTCGTGACGAACTGCGCGTTCACCTTGTTCTGATTGATCATCGTGTCGTTGACGCGATGGACCTCCTTGTAGTCGTTGCCGTAGGTGATGTCCGGCAACACCGCGCCCCAGACCACGATCGGCAGGCCGAACTTGTGGTAAACGTCCACGGTGGCGATGGCGACGGCCGAGCAGTAATGCGTGATGCCGGCGATGATGGAGTTGTCCGAGCCGGCTTTCGTGGCGACCTGGATGCCGATGTTCGGCTTGCACTCGTCATCAAGCACGACCAGTTCGTAATTGTATTTCGCCTTCGGATCGGCGTTGCGCATTTTGACAGCGGTTTCCGCCGAGTTGCGGCCGCCGAGGCCGATGGCGGAATTGCCGCCGCTCAACGGCCCGATGAAGACGAGCTTCACCGTGTCCTTTGCCTGGGCGGCGCCGAGGCAAAGCAGGCTGAGGGCGCCGGCCAGGAGCGCGCCGCGCCAGAATGGGCGGAGCGCTTGGTTTGAATGGGAGGAGTTCATGGTTTGATGGTGTTGTGCGTCGCGTTGTGGTGTAAAGCCGATTTCCAGAATTTGGAATCGACCGTTTCAATAAAAGCAATGAGCCGGGCGGCTCGGGAACATCGCGGAACTCATTGCGCCGCGCCTCCACCCGCCTGCTCCTCGCCGGCTGAGGCCATGCCCCGGGCCCGGATGCCTTCAGCCAGTTCGACCCGGAAGGACTGTTTGGATTTGTGCTTCCCGACCGTCAGGTCCGCGGTGTATTCGCCACCGGCGACCAGCTTCTTCGGATCGTCGCCGCCATACGGCGTGAGCGCGTCCTTCGTCGGGCGCAGGTCCCAATGGAGACGATTCAAGCCCGGTGCGCCGGTCGCTTTGAGACTCGCGACGGTCTGGCCGGCGGCGTTGGAGATCCGCACTTTGATCTCATCCCCGGTGAACTCCTTCACCCAAACCGTGAAAAGCGCGCCCTCCGCCGGATTTTCGCCGTGGAAATCGCCTTTCCCGCCCCACTCCACCCAGCCGGGCAGCAGGTAGGCGCCTTGCGCGGGCCGGATGCTGAAAAGGTGCGCCGGTTTCGCCAGCACTTCGGCGGTCAACTCGCGCAGCGGCCGGATGTCGTCGAGCACGTAAAGGCTCCGGCCGTGGGTGGCGATGACGAGGTCGCCGGCGCGCTTCTGAATGTCGAGATCGTGCACCGGCACCGCGGGCAGGCCGCCGATTTTGATCCAGTGCGACCCGGCGTCGAAGCTGGCAAACAGGCCGAACTCCGTGCCGGCAAAAAGCAGACGCGGATTGACCGGATCTTCGCGCACGACCTGCACCGGGGCATGCGCCGGCAGGTCGCCGTGGATCGGCTGCCACGTCTTGCCGAGGTCCGCGGTGCGGAAGATCATCGGCGCGTCGTTGCCGCTGCGATACGCGCTGAGGACGACGTAGGCGACGTTCGGATCGTGCGCGCTGGCTTCAATGCGGTTCACCCAGACGCCGCGCGCCGGCTCCGGGAGGTTGTTTGTCAGCTCGGTCCACTGGCCGCCCTCATTCTGGGTCACCCAGAGCCGTCCGTCGTCCGTGCCGGCCCAGAGCGTGCCGGCTTTGCGCGGTGATTCCGCAAACGCGTAGATCACGCCGTAGCTTTCGGCCCCGCTGCCCTCGGTCGTGGTGCGAGTGGGATCGTTCCGCGTGAGGTCGGGGCTGATCGGCGTGGAATTCTCGCCCTTCGCGGTGAGCCGGAAAAGCCGGTTGCCGGCGAGATAGAGCACACTGGGATCGTGAATGCTCCGCACGAGCGGGGAATTCCAGTGAAACCGATAGCTGGGCTGGCCTTCCGCGACATCCGGCCGCAGGCGCTTCGATTCGCCGGTGCGCAGGTTCACCCGTTGCGCGGCGCCCTGCTGGGAATCGAGGTAAAGGATGTCCTTATCCTGGGCATCAAACGCCACGTAAAAACCGTCGCCGCCGCCGAGGCTCGTCCAGTCCGCGTTGCGGATGCCTTCCTTCGAATTCGTAGCGCTCGGTCCGACCCAGCTGCAGTTGTCCTGCAGGCCGCCGGCGACCCGGTAATAGGGTCGGCTGTCGTCCGCGGTCACGTGATAAAACTGGCCGGCGGGAAAGCGGTCAAGGAAGTCCCAGTTCTTGCCGGCCTGGTAGCTTTGATAAACGCCGCCGTCGGTGCCGAGCAGCAGCCGCTGGGAAACCGGCGGTTTCGCCTTGTCCTTCTCAGGGTCATTCGCGGCCCCGGTTGACGCGGTTTTCTTCGACGGCTTCGGCGCCGGCGCGGAGCCGGGCTGGATCACAAGCGCGTGACAGTCGGGATGCACTTTCTCGAACAAATCCTCGCGGAAGCTCTTCCCGGCGTCGTCGGAAACCAGCACCGCGAAACCGAGGACGTAAACGCGCGCGTCATTCGCGGGATCGATGCGGATCTGGCTGAAATAAAACGGGCGCGGATTGATGGAGTTCACGCGCGTCCACTGCTCCCCGCCATTCTCGCTGCGGAACACACCGCCGCGCTTGCTGTGGATGTCCCGCAGATCGCTCGGGCCGCCTTCGTCGCTCTGCACGACGGCCATGACGACCTTCGGATTCGACGCAGAAATCGCCAGGCCGATGCGCCCGGTCTGGCCGGGCAGGCCGTTGCCGAGCTTCACCCAGGTCGCGCCGCCATCCGTGCTTTTGAAAATACCGCCGGCATCCTTTCCATCGGTCAGCGTGACGCCGTAGGTAAACGCCCAGGCCGACCGCTTCCGGGCGTAAAGCGCCGCGTAAACGATCTCAGGATTCGTCGGGTCCATGACCACGTCGCACGCGCCGACTTTGGCATCCAGCGGCGGCGCCGCGCGCAGGACGAGCCGCCAGTTTTTGCCGCCGTCCGTGGTCTTGAAGAGTCCGCGCTGCCCGCCGTCCGCCCAGAGGTGACCGCCCGCCGCGGCGTAGGCGATTTCCGGGTTCGTCGGATGCACGAGGATGCGCCCGATGGCGCGGCTGTCTTTCAGCCCGGCATGCGTCCAGGTTTCGCCGCCGTCGGTCGAACGATACACGCCATTGCCCCAGCCGGAGGAGTTCCGGTCGTTGGCTTCGCCGGTGCCGACCCAGAGCACATCGGAGTCGCTCGGGGCGATGGCGATGGCGCCGGTGGACTGCACTTCCTCGCGGTCAAAGATCGGCTCAAAGGAGATGCCGTTGTTCGAAGTTTTGAAGACGCCGCCGGTCGCCGCGGCGACGTAAAAGAGCGCCGGGTTGCGCGGGTCGAGCGCGATGTCGGAGATGCGCCCGCCCATGGTCGCCGGCCCGATGGAGCGGGCCTTGAGATTTTTCAGGAGCACCTCGCCGACCGTCTGCGCCGGCGTGGTCGCCGCCGGGGAAGCCGCGGGCGCCGGCGAAGGCTGCGGACTGCCCGGAGCCTGCGCGGGCGGGCGCGGGTCTTCGGTCACCGGCGGGTTCTGAATCTGGGCGCGGAGCGGCGCCGCCCCGAGCAGGGCGAGCAGCAGGCAATGAGCGAGGGAGCGGGACAACAGGGAACGGCGGATCATGGTTTGAAAAAATAGGGCGCGCGATTCGGCTGGGCGGCGCGGCGCCGGGACAGGCAGCGGGCCGACAGAGGGCGCCATGGCATCAGCCGCGCGACGAGCGGCGTGTCACCGGCGGTGCGCGGACCGACTACAAAGTTCGGCCCCGCAGGGGAAGGCGGTCGTGCGCGGCTGCCGGAACGTGTGCTTCGCCGGCGCCGGGCCGTCACGGCGAGGAGGGCGATCCGGCCGCGGCAGCGCGGATGGATTCCAGCTCCTCCCACCGCACGTAGAGCCGCGTGACGCTGGCCCGCGCGGCCTGGAGCTGCTTCTCAAACTCCGTCCACTTCGCCGCGTGTTCCTTGTAGAAATCCGGCGCGGCGAGCGCGGTCTCCAGTCGCTTTACTTCGACCTCGGCGGCCAGGATGCGCTCCTCGATCGCGCCGAGTTCAGTCTGTTCTTTGAAGGTCAGCTTGCGTGCCCGCACAATGGCCGGATTCGCGGCGGCGGCCGGTTTGGGGCTTCCCGCTTTTTGCCGGGCGGCGGCGGCCTGCTCCCAGACTCGTCGCCGCCGCCTTCGCCTCCTGCCGCTGCTGGGCGCGGCGGGCGAGGTAATCTTCGTAGTTCCCGACGTCGTAATACAGCTTGCCCGCCCCTTCGAAGGCGAGGATCGAGGTGCAGACGCGGTTCAGGAAATAGCGGTCGTGGCTGACGGCGACGACGGTGCCTTTGAAAGCGACGAGCGCTTCCTCCAGCACGCGCAACGTCGCCAGATCGAGGTCGTTCGTCGGCTCGTCGAGCACGAGCACGTTGCCGCCGCGCTTGAGGATTTTCGCGAGCACGACGCGGCTGCGTTCGCCGCCGGAAAGCAGCGCGATCTTCGTGTTCACCCGGTCGTCGGTGAACAGGAAGCGGCGCAGATACCCGCGCACCGTCACCGATTCCTCGCCGAGCCGGACGACGTCCGACCCGCCGCCGACTTCTTCGTAAACGGTCTTCGCTTCGTCCAGCCGCAGCCGGCCCTGGTCCACGTAGTTGATCTCCGTGCGGGTGCCGAGCTTCACCTCGCCGCGCGTCGGCGGCAGCTCGCCGAGCATCACGCGCAGCAGCGTGGTTTTGCCGAGCCCGTTGCGGCCGACGATGCCGAGGCGCTGGCCGGCTTCGAGGTTGAGGTTCAGGCCGTCGAAAAGCGTGCGGCCGTCGGGCAGCGTGACGCCGGCGTCCACCAGCTCGACGATGCGGTTCGCGGTTTTCGGCGCGGGCGGGATGATCAGCTCGACGTCGAGTTCCTGCTCCGGCCCTTCCTGCGCGGCGACGGCGTAGTAGTTATCAATGCGGTCGCGCGATTTCGTGCGGCGGGCGCTCGGGCCGCGGCGCACCCATTCCAGCTCGCGTTTCAGAAACTTCTGCCGGCGCGCCTCGCTGGCTTCCGCGCCGGCCTGACGCGCGGCTTTGGCTTCGAGAAACGCGGTGTAATTGCCGGGCTGGGAGAGGAATTTCCCGCCGGCGAGTTCGACGATGCGGGTCGTCACGCGGTCGAGAAAATAGCGGTCGTGCGTGACAAAGAGACAGGTGCCGGGATAGCGGGCGAGGAAGTCCTCCAGCCAGGTGATGCTCTCGGTGTCGAGATGGTTGGTCGGTTCGTCGAGCACGAGCAGATCGGGCTGGGCGACGAGCGCGCGGCAGAGCGCGACGCGGCGTTTTTCGCCGCCGGAAAGCGAGCCGGCGAGGCGGTCGGGAGCGGGCGCGCCGATGTTTTCGATCAAGCTCCCGACGCGGTGCTCGACGGTCCAGCCGTCGAGGTGGCTGATGTGGTCGAGCAGCTCGCCGGCGCGGCCGCTTTCCGGCGGCGTGCTCTCGTATTCCGCGATGAGATCGAGCACGGCCTGCGCGCCGGCGAGGATGTTGTCGCCGACGGTGCGTTCGTCATCGAGCTGGAAATCCTGCGGGAGAAAACCGGTGATGAGTTCGCGCTTGCGGGTGACCTGCCCGGAGTCCGGCTCCGCGACGCCGGCGGCGAGGCGCAGAAACGTCGATTTGCCGGTGCCGTTGCGGCCGACGAGCCCGACGCGTTCGCCTTCGTGCAAGGCCACGGTGGCAGCGTCGAGGATCGTTTGCGTGCCGTAGGAAACCGACAGCTCGGTCGCGCTCAGGATCGGCGGAGCACTGGTGAAGGAGGAGGAAGATGAGTCGTCGGCCACGGTGAGAAGATTCGCGGGGGCTGTGCCCGTTCACTCCTTCCCCGTCCTGCCAAGCCTGTCGAGAACTCTTGTCCGGTTCTCTGCACGGACCCTTGATCCATAGACCTCGACTCCGCGCCGCTCGGTGTCATCGGCGACGGCGGGCGGGTTTAATGAATGTGGCCGGCAAAGCCACTTCGCCTCGCATCGGCTCGTCGGCGCTTCGGTCCGGAGAGCAGCCCGCGAGCGGCTTCGGCTGGCAATCGTCGCCAAGCCCATCGCCGCCCCCACCGCCTTCGCCCCAAGAAAGTGGGTCCCCCTCCCGGCCCGGTGCGAGTGGCCGGTGAAATATTTTTTCATTTCAACACACTTTTTTTGCCACACTGTCCCGCCGTTTCCTTTGGGAGTGGCAAGCACGCCTCGTTTCGAGCCTTCCATTCTCCATGCAAACCCCGTCGTTTCGCTCCTCGCCCGCCGCCCGCCGCCCGCTCGCCGGGAGGATCGCCGCTGCCGCTGTCCTCGCTGGCTTCGCCCTCGCCCCGCTGCGCGGCGCGGCCGGGGCGGACCTCTACGTAAATACGACCCAGGGCAACAGCCCCTTCGTCATCAACAGCGGCACGCTCAGTTACAACAACCTCATCGCCGGCGGTGACGGCGCCGGCACGGTCAACCAGAGTGGCGGCAGCGTGATCCTCGGGAATTCCCTTTCCCTCGGCGGGACTTTTTTCAACGGCGCCGGCGCCGGCGCCGGCGCTTACAACCTGACCGGCGGCAGCCTTTCCGCCGGCAATGCCATCTATGTTGGCTTGACCAGCAGCGGCACCTTTACCCTCAGCGGAACGGGCACCGTCTCGACAGCCACCCTCTCTGTCGGCGGCTTCGGAGGCGGCGCCACCGGCACGGTCAACCAGAACGGCGGCAGCGTGAGCGTCACCACGCTCACCACCAGCGGCAGCGTCACCGGCACCTACAACCTTGCCGCGGGGACGCTCACGGCCGGCCAAGTAAGCAACGGGAGCGGCAGCCTCGCGTTCAACTTCAACGGCGGCACCCTCCGGCCGGCCGGCGCCAGCACGAGCTTCTTCGGGGGCGCGATCACGGCCAATGTCCGCAGCGGCGGCGCGGTCTTCGACACCAGCGGCTTCGATGTCACCGTTTCCCAGAGCCTCATCCACTCGAGCATCGCCGGCGACGCGGCCGCGGACGGCGGGTTGATCAAGAACGGCGCCGGCACCCTGACACTCACCGGCGCGAACACCTACACCGGCGCGACGGTCGTCAACGCCGGGGCGCTGACCTTCACCGGCACCGGCACCACGGCCCTGAGCGGCCCCGTCGGCGCGGCGAACACGATCAGCAACGGCACCAACGGCACGGCGGCGGCGACCGTGAGCAGCCAGGGCAGCCTCGTCCTGACGACCGGCATGATGGTGCGCGGCGGAGCGGGTGGAGCGGGCGGAGACCAGTTCAACACCGGCGCCGGCGGCAGCGGCGGCGCGGGCCTCTCGGTCGCCAGCGGCGGGTCGGTTTCCTCCAACGGCAGCGCGTTCACCGGCGGCAACGGCGGGGATTCCCACTTCGCCACCAGCGGCGCGGGCGGGGCGGGCGTCAGCTTCGGCGGCCCGGCGGCGTTCACCAACGGCGGCGCGATCACCGGCGGCACGGGCGGCTACAACCAGTCCTTCAACAGCGGCCAGACCTCTTCGAGCTACGGCAACGGCGGCGACGGCGGCGCGGGCGCGAGCTTCGCCGGCGGCGGCTCCCTGAACAACGGCACCGGCGCCACGATCCGGGGCGGCACCGGCGGCCAGTTGAGCGGCGGCAACGTCGCGGGCAACGGCGGGACGGGCGTCAACGTCGGCAGCGGCGGCGGGGGCGGGTTCACCCTTCTTAACAGCGGCGCGATCACCGCCGGCAACGCCGGGTTGAGCAATCTCTCCCAGGCGAGCGGCGCCGGTGGGGTTGGCGTCAGCTTCAACAGCGCCAGCGGCGCGGTGACCAACAACGGCGGTGGCACGATCACCGGCGGCGCCGGTGGGAGGAACGGCAACGTCAACCTCAACGCCAGCGCCGGCGGGGCCGCCATCGTGATCAATAGCGTGGGCACCGCGGTGACCAACAACGCCGGCGGCACGATCACCGGCGGCCAGGGCGGCGCGGCGAACTTCGGCGTCAACAGCGGCGCGGGCGGGGCGGGCGTCGCCCTCAAAAACACCAGCGGCACGGTGACGAACGCCGGCACGATCAGCGGTGGCGCCGGCGGGGACGGCCGGAACTCCAGCGGCGGCCGGAGCGGCACGGGCGGCACCGGCGTCAGCTTCGACAGCACCGGCGGCAGCCTGGCCAACACCGGCGGCACCGTCCGCGGCGGCGCCGGCGGCATCAGCAGCGACAGCGGAGGCGGCAATGGCGGCACCGGGGTCAGCTTCAGCGGCGCCGGAGCGTATGCGAATAGCGGCGCGATCCTCGGCGGCACCGGCGGCGATGGCCGCAGTGGCGGCACCGGCGTCAACGGCGGCGGCAATGGCGGAGCCGGCGTCAGCTTCGGCGTCAGCGGGGTTGCCTTCACCAATAGCGGCACCATCACGGCCGGCAACGGCGGGGCGGACGCGGGCCAATACCAGTTTGACGCGCCTGGCAGCGGCGGCACGGGTGTGAGCTTTGCCAACGGCGGCTCCCTGACGAACACCGGCACGATCAGCGGTGGCACGGGCGGCACGGCGGGCAACGGCGGACCGGGCGGCGCCACCGGCGCGGGCGCGGCGTTCGGCGGCGCGGCGGGCACGCTCGTCAACCAGCAGGGCGGCACGATCAATCGCGGCGTGACGATGGGCGAATACGTCAACAGTGTCACCCTCCAGGTCGGCAGCACCATCAACGGCAGCCTGAACACCGGCAACAGCACCTCCTCCACCCTGACCCTGACGGATAACGGCACCGGCGGCAGCCAAACCTTCTCCGGCGCCGTGACCGGCGGCATTGCCTTCGCTGGCACCCTGCGCAAGACGGGCGGCGGCACCTGGGTGCTCGACCAGGCGATGAGCTACTCGGGCGGCACGCAGGTCAACGCGGGCACGCTGATGGTGATCAACTCCAACGCGCTGGGCAGCGGACCGGTCACCGTGGCCAGTGGTGCCGTGCTCGGCGGCACCGCGGTGACCGCCAACGGTCTGCTGACGATCAACTCCGGCGGCCTGGTCAAACTTTCCGGCGGTGCGCTCACCGCGACGAATGGATTGCTCAACAACGGAGTCATTCGTCTGGAGCACGGCGCCACGCTGGCGGTGAGCGGCCGGCAGCCTTCACGAACAACGGGCGTGCTCGACGTGATCAGCGGCAGCTTCCTCGGCCGGCCAGCGGCTTTACGAACAACGGCGTCGTGTTATGACTCCAGCCTGATCAAGGCAAAGAGTGCGAACTACCAGGCCGCCGCCCAGACGTTCACGGTCACCATCGACGGCTACCCGGGGCACACTTACCGGCTGGAGAGGAGCGCCGGGTCTGACCAGCGGCTTTGGCTCTGCCGGAGTGCCCGACCAGAGCGTGCCGGAAAACACGGCCACGAACCCGCCGGCCAGCCCGACGACGCTCACCTTCACCGATGGCAACCAGTCCGCTGCCCAGGGCTTCTACCGCATCGTGGTCGATCCGTAGCCGGGGCAGGAATCGTCGGCCGCACCGACTGCGGCGGCGAAAGCGGGAGCGGTCGCTTCGGTGTCAGACGTTCGCCTGTTCGCGTCACTCCGACCGATACGCCGCAGCGAGCAGGCTGACGGGATGCTCGACGCGCAGTTCTTTGCCGCGCGCCTTCGCGCCGCTCTGGATTTGGAGATGGCAGCCGGGATTCGCAGTCGCCACCACGGCGGCGCCAGTTTTGTCGATGTGCTTCAGCTTCCGCTCAAGGAGCTGCTGCGACATCTCGGGCTGCACGATGTTGTAAATGCCGGCGCTGCCGCAGCACCACGTCGATTCGCCGAGTTCCTTCAGCTTCACGCCCGGGATGGACTTCAGAATCTTGCGCGGTTGCGCGGTGATCTTCTGCCCGTGGCAAAGGTGGCAGGCCTCGTGATACGTCAGCTTGTCCAGCTCGATGCCGCGCGGAGCGGCGGTCGGTGCGCGGAAGTTGATCTCGACGAGGAATTCGTTGATGTCCTTGCACTTCTTCGACCACAGCTTCGCCCGCTCCGCGTATTTCGGATCTTCGCTGAGCAGATCGATCGTAGTGTCTTCAGGTGCGAGCCGCAGCCGGCCGCATTCGTGATGATCGCGTCGAGCTTGTAAACGATCAGAATGCGTCGAGAAGCTTGCGCGCCAGCATGCGGGCGGTGTCGGGCTCGCCGTTGTGGCGCGTGGAGCGAGCCGCAGCAGTACTGGACCGGCGGAGTTTGCACCTCGCAGCCGTTGGCGAGCAGGACGTCCGCGGTGTCGCGGTTGATGTCGGAAAACACCAGATCCTGCACGCAGCCGGTCAGCAGGCCGACGCGGTATTTCACCTCGCCGTTCGCCGGTTTCTCGACCGGGTTGATGACCTGGTGCGAGAAATTTTTCCGGACCTGCGGGGTCTGGGTTTCCAGCGCGGCCATGCGGGCGCCGAGCAGCTTTGTAAGGCCAAGCGTGCGCACGAGTTTCTGCGCTCCGCTCGCCTGATAAATGCGCATGATGCGTCCCAGCGCACGGAGGAGATTCGGCCGGGTGAAAAGGCCCTTCAGCAGCAGGCGCCGGGTCCAGTCACGGGTCGGACTTTGCAACGCCCCGGAAGCCTCGGCCTCGGCGCGGGCGGTTTCGAAAAGCTGCGCGTAATCCACGCCCGCCGGGCAGGCCGTCGTGCAGGCCAGGCAGCCGAGGCAGAAATACATCTCTTCGGCAAAGGTCTTCGTCGCCTCCATCTTCCCGTCGGCGATGGCGCGCATCAGCGAGATGCGGCCGCGGGGTGAATTACGTTCCTGCTTCGTGGCGTCATACGTCGGGCAGGTCGGCAGGCAGAATCCGCAGTGCATGCACTGCTGGATGACGGCGTAGTCGAGCGTCTTCAGCCGGTCGTGCCCGTGGCTGCCGCCGTCGCCGTGGCCATGGACATCGCCGTGCCCGTCGGGCAGCGCGGCGAAGGGCGGCAGGAATTCCGGGGACGGATTGCCAGGATTGGCGGTGGGTCGGGCGGGCACGGGATTGGTGAGCGCGTCAGAGGGGAGTGACATAAACAACGGAAAAAGGCTGAAATTACGTCTGCGGGATCAGGTGCTCCGGCGTGACGCCGCGCGAGATCATGTGCGTAAAGGCGGGGCCGTCCATCCCGGGTTGATCGGAGTCGAAAATCTTGCCGGGATTGAGGATGCCCTTCGGGTCGAACACGCGTTTCAGCTCCTTCAAGACGCGCACGTTCAACTCGCCGATGGCGCCCGGCAGATAACGCTTTTTCGTCAGACCAATGCCGTGTTCGCCGGAGATCGTGCCGCCGATTTTCACCGCGTAATCGAAGATCTCGCCGACGGCTTCGTCCACGCGGTGCATTTCGTCGTGGTTCAGCTCATTGGCGAGGAAGGGCGGGTGCAGGTTGCCATCGCCGATGTGGCCGAACGTGCCGACCTGGATCTTGTATTTGTCGGCGGTTTGCTGCACGAAGCGCACCATTTCGCGAGCCGCTGCGCGGCACGGTGGCGTCTTCGAGAATCGTCGTCGGCGCCACGCGAGCCATCGCGGGAAGGCCAAGCGCCGGGCCGTCATGAGCTTCGTGGCTTCTTCGAGGTCAGCCGCCAGCTTCACCGACCGGGCGCCGTGTTCCTTGCAGAGTTCCTCCATGCGCCGGGCTTCATCCTCCACGGCGGCGGGATGGCCGTCGGTCTCCAGGATCAGCACCGCTTCGCAATCGAGCGGCAGGCCGATGTTCGCGTAGTCTTCGACGCACTTGATCGTCGTGCGATCCAGGAACTCCGCGGTGCACGGGATGATCTTGTCCGCGATGATCGCCGACACCGTCGCGGCGGCTTCGTCCATCTTCTCGTAAATGGCGAGAAGCGTCTTCCGGGCGGCCGGCTTCGGCACCAGTTTCAGCAGCACTTTCGTGACCACGCCGAGCGTGCCTTCGCTGCCGACGAAGAGGTCTTTCATCGAATACCCGGCCACATCTTTCACGCACTTCGTGCCGGTGAAAAACGTCTCGCCCGTCGCCAGCACGATTTCAAGGCCCATGACGTAGTCGCGCGTGATGCCGTATTTCAACCCGCGCAGGCCGCCGGAGTTTTCGGCGACGTTGCCGCCGATCGTGGAGATCCGCATCGACCCGGGATCCGGCGGGTAGAACAGGCCCTCGGCTTCCGCGGCCGCGGCGATGTTGGCGTTGATGACGCCCGGCTCGACGAGCATCGTCAGGTTCGCGGTGTCCAGCTCGATGATCTTGTCCATCCGCGCCAGGCAGAGGACGATGCCGCCGTCCTGCGGGATGCAGCCGCCGCTCAGGCCGGTGCCGGAGCCGCGGGTGGAAACGTTCGTGCCGGTCTCCGTGGCGAGCCGCAACACGGTGGCGACTTCTTCCGGCGTGGTCGCGAAGACCACGGCTCTCGGCATTTCCTTGATGACCGGCGTGCCGTCGTAGGAATAGGCCGTGAGATCTTCGTTCTTGGTGATCACGGCGTCAGCCGGAAAGTGTTTTTGGAGGGCGGAAACAATGTCGGTGCTCATGGGGTTGGGACTAAGCGGGGAGATGAAGAGGTTTCGAACAAGTGGTGGCAGTGAGAGAAAAAATTGGCGCGGATATTCAGCGTCCGCCGACTTCGCATTCGGCCAGCCGCTCCAAGGCGCGGACCAAGGCGGAATGGTCGGCTTTGGCATGGCCTTGGGCGACGCAGGCGCTGAACAGTTCCTGGGTCGTCGCGGTGTTCGGCAAGGATACACCGAGTTGCCGGGCGCCGGCGAGCGCGACCGCGAGATCTTTTTGGTGCAGCTCGACCCGGAAGCCGGGGTTGAACGTGCGGTTGATCATCCTTTCGCCGTGCACTTCAAGAACGCGCGACGAGGCGAACCCGCCCATCAACGCCTGGCGCACCTTCGCTGGATCGGCGCCGGCTTTTGCGGCGAAGACGAGCGCTTCGGCGACGGCTTCAATGGTCAGGGCGACGATGATCTGGTTGGCGACCTTCGTCGTCTGGCCGGCGCCGCTGCCGCCGACGTGCGTGATGTTTTTGCCCATCAGCTCGAAGAGCGGCTTCGCCCGGGCGAACGCGGCCTCGCTGCCGCCGACCATGATCGTCAGGGCGGCGTTTTTCGCGCCGACCTCGCCGCCGGAGACCGGGGCGTCAAGGTAGTCCGCACCGAGCGCCTCGATCCTCTTGGCAAATTCCTTCGTTGCCAGCGGCGCGATGGAGCTCATGTCGATGACGAGCTTGCCCGGCTTGGTCAACCCGGCGGCGACGCCGTCGCTCTCGGCGAACAACACCTTTTCCACATCCGGCGTGTCCGGCACCATCGTGATGATGATTTCGGCTTTTTCGGCGACTTCCCGGGGCGAGGCGCACTCCTCGGCGCCGCCGTCGAGCAACGCCCGGTCCTTCACGCCGCTGCGGCTGTGGAGAAAAAGCCGGTGGCCGCCTTTTTGGAGGTTGAGCGCCATGGGGGCGCCCATGATGCCGAGTCCGATGAAGCCGATGTTGGACATGACGGTGCTGGGAAACCGGCGGGTTCTACAGATTTCGTGCGTGCGAGGGGGAGTGTCCGCAGATTGCGCAGATTTTCGCAGAAAGGTCGGGTGGTTTTCGAGCTGGACGCGGTGTGCTGGGTTGCTATTGGCGGGGCGAGGCCCGGGTTGGATGATTCAATCCAGAAGGCCAACGGCGCTCGGGGCGTCGGCGGTGTCCTGGGCGAGCTCTTCGAATTCGATGATGTTGTTGATCTCCGTGCCCATCGAAATGTTCGTGACCCGCTCGAGCATGACTTCGAGGACGACCGGCACCCGGTATTCCGCCATCCAGCGCTCGGCCTGCGCGATGGCGGGGTTGATTTCCTCCTGGCGAAAGACGCGGATGGCTTTGCACCCGAGGCCTTCGGCGACCTTCAGATGATCTACGCCGTAGCCGTTCAGCTCGGGCGCATTGATGTTGTCAAAGGCGAGCTGGACCTGGAAATCCATGTCAAAGCCGCGCTGAGACTGGCGGATGAGGCCGAGGTAGGAGTTGTTCACCACGACGTGGAGATACGGCAGCTTGAACTGCGCGCCGACGGCCAGTTCCTCGATCATGAACTGGAAATCGTAGTCCCCGGAAAGCGCGACGATCTTCCGGCTCGGGTCCGCGGCGCGCACGCCGAGCGCGGCCGGGATCGTCCAGCCGAGCGGGCCGGCCTGGCCGCAGTTGATCCAGTGCCGCGGATGGTAAACGTGCAGAAACTGCGCGCCGGCGATCTGGGATAGTCCGATCGTCGAGACGTAGCAGACATCTTTGCCGAGCGCGCGGTTCATGCATTGATACACGCGCTGCGGCTTCATCGGCACGTCGGTCAGATTCGTCTTGCGATGGAACTCGACCGACCGCTTCCGGTCCCGGCATTCCCCTGCCCAGGCGGTGCGGTCCGCGAGCCGGCCGGCGGCCTGCCATTCCCGGGCGACTTCGACAAAGAGATCCAGCGCCGCGCCGGCGTCCGACACAATCCCGTAGTCCGGCATGAAGACGCGACCGATCTGCGTCGGCTCGATGTCCACGTGGACAAATTTGCGGTCCTTCGCATAAACGTCGATCGAGCCGGTGTGGCGATTGGCCCAACGGTTGCCGATGCCGAGCACGAAGTCGGCGGCCAGCATCGTGGCATTCCCGTAGCGATGGCTGGTCTGGAGGCCGACCATGCCGGCCATGAGCGGATGATCGTCCGGGATCGTCCCCCAGCCCATGAGCGTCGGGATGACGGGGATGCCGGTGAGTTCGGCGAATTCCACGAGACGCTCGGAGGCGTCGGCGTTGATGATC
This sequence comes from uncultured Verrucomicrobiae bacterium, assembly GCA_963762725.1. Taxonomy (GTDB): domain Bacteria; phylum Verrucomicrobiota; class Verrucomicrobiia; order Chthoniobacterales; family SZAS-18; genus JAFAXH01. The sequence continues at coordinate 313,060 of CAVXLY010000003.1, forward strand.
CCGCCGCCAGCCACGATGAGCGGGCGCTCGGCGGCGTTGAGCATGGTCAGCGCTTTTTCAATCTGCGGGCGGCTGGCTTTGGGTTTGTAAACCGGCAGCGGCTCGTAGGTTTCGACGTCGAACTCGATCTCGCCCATCTGGACGTCAAACGGCAGGTCAATGAGCACCGGCCCCGGCCGCCCGGAACGCATGAGGTGAAAGGCTTGTTGAAACGCCCGCGGCACCTGGGCGGGCTCGCGCACCGTGACAGACCATTTCGTCACCGGCTTCGAAATGGACTCGATGTCCACGGCTTGGAAATCTTCTTTATAAAGACGCGCCCGCGGCGCCTGGCCGGTGATGCACAGGATCGGGATCGAGTCGCCCTGCGCGGAATACAGCCCGGTGATCATGTCCGTCCCGGCCGGACCGGAGGTGCCGATGCAAACGCCGATGTTGCCGGCCCGGGCGCGGGTGTAGCCCTCGGCCATATGCGAGGCGCCCTCGACGTGGCGCGCCAGGATGTGGTTGATCGTGCCCCGCCGGCGGAGCGCGGCGTAGAGCGGATTGATCGCGGCGCCCGGGACGCCGAAGGCCAGGGTGATGCCTTCTTTTTCCATTACCGCCACGGCGGCGTCGGCTGCGGTCATTTTAGACATGGTGATCGAGGAGTTTGTCTTCTAACCTGACGTGAAACCGAACCGCCGCTCACGAGGCATCTAGGCCAGGTGCGGCGGAATCAAGCGGCAGCGGATTGAAGGAGTTTCAAAGATTGTATACGAAATATCAAGCATTTTATTTGATTGTAACGCGCTACGTGTAAGCAGCTTATCGTTCATATAAAAAATACACGAAAGATTGTATCCAAATTATCGGGGTTCGTTGCTAGTCGCGCAGAGGCGGTATCGCCGCAATCGCCGCGTTCACTGACGAGCTTGGAACCCCGCCTCGCCGCATCATCCGTCGCCCTGCCGACCCCTCCCGATTTCCCATGTCCACCCTGCCTGTGCCGGCTCGTTCTCCATCGCGGAATTCCGTCCGTGCTTCCACCGCTCAGCGCGCCGCCGAAGCCGTCCCGGCCGACGCGCCCGGCGGACCGAAACCGACAGCTTCCAGCCCGCCGGCCGCGGTGCTCCTGCGCGACGAAGTCCTGGCCATCCTGCGCGACCGGATCGCCGAAGGCGAATTGCGCCCCGGCACGCACTTGAACGAGCGCGTCCTGTGCGAACAGCTCCGCGTCTCCCGGACGCCGCTGCGCGAAGCCATGCGCATCCTCGCGCGCGAAGGCTTGATTGAGTTGCTGCCGCATCGCGGCGCCCGGGTGGCGGAATTAACGCTCGACGATGTGCGCCAGCTTTTCGAGGTGCTCGCCCCGCTCGAAGCCACCGCCGGCCGCCTGGCCTGCGAGCGCATCGGCGCCGAGGAGCTGGAAGAGATCAAGCTGCTCCACCGCCGGATGTCCGCGCACTTTCTCGGGCACAAGCTCGGCCAGTATCTGCAGCTCAACCGCGCGATCCACGACCGCATCGTGCAGGCCGCTGCAAATCCGGTGCTGCTCAGCACGCACCGCATGGTCAGCGACCGGCTGCTCTGGGCCTGTTTTCTCTCCAACGAATCCGACGAAGCCCGCTGGGAAGCGGCAATGCGCGAGCACGAGGCAATCGTTGCTGCCCTTGAGCGCCGCGCCGGCGACGAACTCGCCGCGCTGCTGCAGCGTCACCTCGACAATATGTTCCAGGCGATCCGCCAGCACGAGTATGCCGGCGGCGGTGGCACCGCTCTTCCGGCTCCGGCCGGCACCGACGGCGCGCCTCAGTAAATCGAGTCCTGCCGCTCGCGGTGGTGCGGATTTTCCTCGCCGAGAAACTCCGGATTTTCCGACAGCCGATACATGGTGCGCCGATACAGCCCGACGACGCGCGGGCTCATCTGGTCAAACCATTGCGACGCCTGCCAGTAGAGGATGCTCCGGGCGCCGAGTCGCGCCGTGGAGACGATGCTGATCGCGCCGAATCCCCAGCCCGCCAGCGCTTCCGGCTCCAGGGATAGGTCGGCGGGACAACGCAACGCCAGCGCCCACGCCACCACGGCGATCGGCAGCGACGCCGCGAGCTGCCGGCGCAACCGGCTGCCGTTCAGCACCCAGTAAAAACGCTCCGGCGGCACCGGCTCCCGGCGCCGGCGTCCGCCCGCCCGCGCCTTCTCGTGCAGCCCTTCGAGGTGCATGACGTGGACCGCGTGGACATAGTCCCAGGCGCCGAGCAGCGGGACCAGGAATGCCGCTGCCAGGAGCGTCGGCGCGGCGGCCAGAGAGGCGAGAAACTCGAAGGTGTAAACCACCAGCAGGCCGAGCAGGCCGAGGACGAAGAGAATTTCGACCATCGCGTGGTTTCAGCCCCGGCGGGGCGAAGCCCGGTAGCCGGAAAACTCTCGCAAAAGCAGTGGAAAATTCAATGGGGAACCTGCCCGCTGCCGGGATTGTTGCAACGCGAACCCAGCGCAGGACTTCGGCCGCCGCAGCCAGCCGGCGCGAACCGTTCCCCGCCCGCTCAGGCGTTCAAATCCACGACCACCCGGCCGCGGACCTTGCCGGCGAGAATCTGCTCGGCGTAACGGGGCACGTCGCGCAGAGAAATCGTTTCCATCATCCGCTCCAGCTTGCCCATGTCGAGATCCTGCGCGAGCCGGTTCCAGGCTTGCTCGCGACGCGGTCGCGGGCAGGTGTTCGAATTAATGCCGAGCAGGTTGACCCCGCGCAGGATGAACGGCAGCACCGTCGTCGGCAGATTCACCCCGCCGGCCAGGCCGCACGCGGCCACACTGCCGTGCTGGCGGGTCTGGCGTAGCATGCTCGCCAGCGTCTCGCCGCCCACGGAATCCACGCCGCCGGCCCAATGCTCGGAATCGAGCGGCTTGCCCGAGGGATTGGCCAGCTTCTCACGGTCGAGCAGGTCCGCCGCGCCGAGTTCGCGCAGATAATCGCCTTCCTCAGCGGCACGCCCGGTCGAGGCGATGACGCGATGACCGAGCTTTGCCAGCACCGCCACCGCCACGCTGCCGACACCGCCCGCCGCGCCGGTGACGACGACTTCATTCCCCTCGCCCGGCTGGACGTCGTGATCTTCCAGCGCGAGCACGCAAAGCATCGCGGTGAAGCCCGCGGTGCCGATGCCCATCGCCCGCCGCGCGTCGAGTCCAGCCGGCAGCTTCACGCACCAATCGCTTTTCACCCGCGCCTGTCCGGCGTAGCCGCCGCTCGTTCCCTCGCCGATGCCCCAGCCGGTGACGATGACGGAGTCGCCGATCGCCAGACCGGGCGCGTTGGCGTCGCTGGCAGGGATTTCCAGCACCTTGCCGACGAGGTCGATGCCGGGCACGATCGGAAGTTGTTTCAACACCCGGCCCTTGCCGGTCACCGCGAGGCCGTCCTTGTAGTTCAAGCTGCTGAACTCCACCTGGACGACGACGTCGCCGCCGGCTCCGGGCAGATCGGCGGCGGACTTCAGTTCGCGAAATTCCGCGGGGGCCTGCTGCGACGGTTTGCCGCTGGCGTCGCGATCCACGACGAGCGCTGTGAACGATCCGGCTGAAGGGTTGGGCATGGTGCGATGTATCGGTTGGCGCCGGCGTTCCCCGCGGGCGTTGGAATCAGTCCTGACGAATTTTTTCAAACGATCTGCCGCGCGCCGCCACAGGCACCTTACACGACGAAAAGATCCATCCAGCGTGGGACCGGCGTGGCCGCGAGCTTTTCGGCATCCGCGCTGAGCGCGAGGATGGTGTCGGCCTGCCGGGCCGGGATGCGGTTGCGCAGGGCTTTCTCGAATTTTGCCAGCAGCACCGGCACGCCTTCGGCACGGCGGCGGCGGTGGCCGATGGGGTATTCGACCGACACGCGCTCGGTCTGGCGTGCCGTCGTTGAAGAACACCTGCACGGCGTTGCCGATCGAGCGCTTCTGCGGGTCGAGATAGTCGCGGGTGAAGTCCGCGTTCTCGACGACTTCCATCTTCGCGCGCAGCAGATCGATGCGCGGATCGCGCGGCGATGTCGTCTTCGTAATCCTCGGCCGTGAGACGCCCGTGGATGAGCGGGACGGCGACCATGTATTGGATGCAGTGGTCGCGGTCGGCGGGATTGTCGAGCGGGCCGGTCTTGTCGATGATGCGCTTCCCGCTTTCCTGCGTTTCGATGACGATGCGCTCGATTTCATCGCGACGCTTCACCACGCTGCGGATGCAGCGTGATCGCCGCCTCGACGGCGGTCTGCGCGTGGAACTCGGCCGGGAACGAGATCTTGAACAGCACGTGCTCCATGACGTAGCTGCCGAAGCCCTGCGGCGGAACGCGCAGCGGCTTGCCCGCGGAAGAGCACGTCCTGGAAGCCCCAGGTCTTCGCGGTGAGCGCGCTCGGGTAGCCCATCTCGCCTTTCAGCGCGATGAGCGCGTGCCGCACGGCGCGGCGAGTCGCATCGCCGGCGGCCCAGCATTTGCGCGAGCCGGTGTTCGGCGCGTGGCGATAGGTGCGCAGCGCGCCGCCGTCGATGCAGGCGTGCGAGAGCGCGTTGATGATCTGTCTCGCGCGTGCCGCCGAGCAGCGCGCGTGGCGACCGCCGTCGAGGCGATGCGGACGAGCAGGACGTGATCGAGCCCGACGCGGTTGAAGCCGTTTTCCAGCGCGAGCACGCCCTGGATTTCGTGCGCCTGGATCATCGCGAGCGAGCACGTCGCGCATCGTCAGCGGCATCTCGCCGTTGCGGACCCGCTGGCGGGACAGGTAATCGGCGACGGCGAGGATGCCGCCGAGGTTGTCGGACGGATGGCCCCATTCCGCGGCGAGCCAGGTGTCGTTGAAATCGAGCCAGCGCACCATCGCGCCGATGTTGAACGCCGCCTGCACGGGATCGAGCTCGAAGCTGGTGCCCGGCACGCGCGCGCCGGTGCCCGGCATCGTCGCCCCGGGGACGACGGGCCCGAGCAGCTTCGTGCAGGCGGGATAGGCGAGCGCCATCAAGCCGCAGCCCAGCGTGTCAATGAGGCAGAGCCGGGCGGTGTCGAACGCTTCGTCGCTGGTGATCGCCTCGACGTTCAGCGTGTAGTCGGCGAGCTGCTGGAGAAGCGCGTCGAATTCCGGGCGCGCGGCGGAGGTGAGGTCGTGGGAGGACATGAAAAGGGGGGTGTTCTTTTAACACAGAGTGCACAGAGGCAGAGGCACCGAGAACACAGAGGGAAAGGCGGGAGGAAGAACGAAAAACAGACAACAGAGCGCGAAGAAAAATGAATCGGGAACCCCGAAATCCGCACCTGCTTTCTACTCTTCTTCCTCGGTGTTCTCGGTGCCTCCGCCTCGGTGCCCTCGGTGGTGAACTCTAGCGTTTCTCGACCGGCACAAACGCCCGCTGCTCCGGCCCGATGTAATCCGCGCTCGGCCGGATGAGCTTGTTGTTCGCCCGCTGCTCCTTGATGTGCGCCGACCAGCCGGAAACCCGCGCGAGCACAAAGATCGGCGTGAACAGCGGCGTCGGCACGCCCATGAAGTGGTAGCTCGACGCGGAGAAAAAGTCCGCGTTGGCAAACATCTTCTTCTCGTCGCTCATCAATTTCTCGACCGCTTCCGAGACGTCGTAGAGATAGCCGTCGTTGTCCGTGGCAGACGGCGCCAGCTTGCGCGCCCATTCCTTGATGATCGCGTTGCGCGGGTCGCTGTGTTTGTAAACCGCGTGGCCGAAGCCCATGATTTTTTCCTTTCGCGCGAGCATTTCGCCCACGCCGGTGCGGGCTTCCTCCGGCGTCTTGAACTTTTGCACCAGCTCCATCGCCGCCTCGTTCGCGCCGCCGTGCAGCGGGCCGCGCAGCGTGCCGATCGCGCCGGTGACGCAGGAATAAAAATCGGAGAGCGTCGCCGCGCAGACCCGGGCGGTGAAGGTCGAGGCGTTGAACTCGTGCTCCGCGTAAAGAATCAGCGAAACATCCATGCAACGCCGGTGTTCCTCGCTCGGCTTCCGGCCGTGCAGGAGATGCAGAAAATGGCCCGCGATCGTTTCTTCGTCGCTCTCCGTGCCGATCCGCTCGCCGCCGTGGTGCGAGAAGCGATACCAGTAGCAAAGGATGGACGGCAGCGCGGCGAGCAGCCGCTCCGCCACGGCGTCCTGCCGCGAGAAATCTCCCTCCGGCTCCAGCACGCCGAGCATGGAGGTGCCGGTGCGCAGGACGTCCATCGGATGTGCGTCGCGCGGGATGCGTTCGAGCACTTCGCGCAACGCCGGCGGCACCGCGCGCAAGCCCTGCAGCCGGCGCTTGAACTCCTCCAGCTTCGACCCGCTCGGCAGCTCGCCCTGGAGCAGCAGATACGCGACTTCCTCAAACGTCGCCCCTTCCGCGAGGTCTTCGATGGTGTAGCCGCGATAAGTCAGACCGACCCCGGATTTGCCGACCGTGCAGATCGTTGTGGAGCCGGCCGATTGACCGCGCAAGCCGCCGGGGGAACTGGGAGTTTTTGCTTCGCTCATAGAGGGTAAAAATGGAATCGAAAACGGCGCCGCGGTCCGGCGTCACGCCGTCGGAATTTTTTACTTCCGCTTCGCGGCAAACAACTGGTCGAGCTTGTCCTCGTAGGCGTGGTAATCGAGCACCTCGTAAAGCTCGTTGCGCGTCTGCATCAAATCCGTGACGCCGCCCTGCGTGCCCTGGGTGCGGAGCGTCTCATAAACCAGCGACGCCGCCTTGCTCATCGCGCGAAACGCGCTCAGCGGATACAGCGCCAGGCCGACGCCGGCTTCGCGAAGCTCTTCGAGCGTGAACAGCGGCGTCTTGCCGAACTCGGTGATGTTTGCCAGCACCGGCACTTCCTTGCCGAGTGCCCCGGTAAATGCGCGGTATTCGTCCAGCGTCGTCAGCGCCTCGGCAAAAATCATGTCCGCCCCGGCGGCGGCGTAGGCCTGCGCCCGCTCGATGGCGGCGGCCTGGCCTTCGCTGGCGTGGGCGTCGGTGCGCGCCATCACGACAAAATCCGCGTCCGACCGCGCGTCCACGGCGGCCTTGATGCGGTCGCACATTTCCTCCTGGCTGACGAGTTCCTTGCCGGGCCGATGGCCGCAGCGCTTTGTCGCCACCTGGTCCTCGATGTGGCAGGCGCCGGCCCCGGCGCGGGTCAGCTCGCGGATGGTCCGCGCGATGGTGAACGCACTCGCGCCGAAGCCGGTGTCGATGTCCACGAGCAGCGGCAACTGGCAGGCGGCGGTGATGCGGCGCACGTCTTCGCAGACGTCGTTGAGCGTCGTCATGCCGAGGTCCGGCAGGCCGAAGGAGGCGTTCGCGACGCCGGCGCCGGAAAGGTAAAGCGCGCGGAATCCGGCGCGCTCGGCGAGCATCGCGCAATAGGCGTTGATCGTGCCGACGACCTGGAGCGGGCGCTCGGCGACGGCGGCCTCCCGGAAACGGGCTCCGGCGGAAGCGAGGGATGGAGAAGCGGCTTGTTGCATCGGTTGGAAAAAATCAAAGGAGGACTGTCATGCGCGCGGTAGGCCGGACGATCAGCGCCCGGCTGGCGGCGGTGGCGGCGTGCCGGGAAGTTGCGTGCAGGCGACGGCGTCGCGGATGCCGTCGAGCGCGGCAGGATCCTCCATGGTGGAAAGGTCGCCCGGCGGCCGGCCCTCGGCAACGGCCTGGATCGCGCGGCGCAGGATTTTTCCGGACCGCGTCTTCGGCAGCGAGCGGACCACGCAGATCAATGACGGCCGCGCCACGGCGCCGAGCGTTTTCACGACGGTCGCCTCGATTTCCTTGGTCACGCGAGTCCGGGCCGCGTCGTCCTCGAACCCTTCGGGTTGTTTCAGCACGACAAAGCACTGGATCGCCTGCCCTTTCACCTCGTCGTTCGCCCCGACCGTGGCGACTTCCGCGACGCCGGGATGCGACGACACGGCTTCCTCGATTTCGCGGGTGCCGAGCCGGTGGCCGGCGACGTTGATGACGTCGTCCGTGCGGCCGAGGATGAAAAAATAACCGTCCTCATCCTGGATCGCGTAGTCGAAAGTCGAGTAGAGCGTCTTCCCCGGAAATCCGCCGCAATAATGCCCCGCGAAAAGCGCGTCGTTTTTCCAGACCGTGGTCATGCAGCCCGGCGGCAGCGGCGGCTCGACGGCGAGCACGCCTTTCTCGCCGCGGGGCAACTCCTCCCCGGTCGCCGGATCGACGATCCGCGCCCGGTAGCCATAGGCCGCGAATCCCGGCGAGCCCGGCTTCACCCGCACCGGCCCGACTCCGGGCAAGAGCGTGAGCAGCGGCCAGCCGGTTTCGGTCTGCCAGTAGTTATCAATGATCTGCACGTGGCCGAGCGAATCTTTGAGCCAGTTCGAGGTCGGCTCGTCGAGCGGTTCGCCGGCAAGGTAGAGGATCCGCAGCGAGCTGAGATCGTGGCGGCGAATGCACTCGGGATCCTGCTTTTTCAACACCCGCGCCGCCGTCGGCGAAGTGAACATCAGCGCCGTCCGGGTTTTTTCGACGATCTTCCACCAGATCGCGCCGTCCGGCCGCGTCGGGAGCCCTTCGTAAATCACCGTGGCCATGCCGTGAATCAGCGGCGCGTAAATCGTGTAGGAATGCCCGACCACCCAGCCGACATCCGCGGTGCAAAAGTAGGTCTCGCCCGGCTGGCCGGGGAAGATGTGGCGCATCGAAGCCGCCAGCGCGACGAGATACCCGCCGGTGTCGCGCTGCACGCCCTTCGGCTTGGCCGTCGTGCCGCTGGTGTAAAGCAGATAGCTCGGCTCGCTCGACTCGACCCAGACGCACGGCACCTCGGCGTCGCCCTGCGCCGCGCACACTTCGGCGTAGTCGAGGTCGCGCCCGGTCTGCATCGCCGCCGCGGGATCGAGGCCGCGGTTCACGACGAGCACGTGCTCGACCGGATGCGTCGCGAGCCCCAGCGCTTCGTCCACGAGCTTTTTCAATGGGACCAGCTTGCCCCCGCGCATCCCGCCGTCGGCCGTGATCACCACCCGGGCGCCGGCGTCGTCGATACGACTGGCGAGGCTTTTCGCGGCAAATCCGGCGAACACGGCCGAGTGCGTCACCCCGAGCCGCGCGCAGGCCAGCATGGCCACCGCGGCTTCCGGAATCATCGGCAGATAAATGATCGCGCGATCGCCGCGGTGCAGGCCCAGCGCGCGCAGGGCGCCGGCGAGCGCGCTGACCTGCCGGTGCAGCTCGCGGTAGGAAACCGTGCGCTCTTCGCCGGTTTCGCTGGAGATAAAATGGATCGCCGTCTGCTCGCCGCGAGCCGCGAGGTGGCGGTCCACGGCGTTGAAACAAAGATTCGTCTCGCCGCCGACAAACCAGCGCGCGAACGGCGGTCGCGAGTAATCGCACACTTGGTCAAACGGCCGCTCCCAATGCACGAGCGCGGCCTGCTCGGCCCAAAACGCGGCGGGTTCGCGCAAGGCGCGGTCGCAGAATTGACGCGTCGGATCAGGCGAATCCATGGACCCCGGGGGGAAGAGGCCACCCACCACCGCCAGGAGGTCTGCCTGCCGCTGGCAGGAGAAAAAGATCGGCGCGCTGGGCACCCGCTGGGGGACAAGCGCCCGGCGCGCCGAAGGGAGGGGGAATGGGGAGGAATGTGTCGGAGTCGTCGCACGGAAGGAATTACTTTGTTCATCTCGCGCCGATAGTTCATAAGTATCGCCAGGGCTGCCTGGGGGTCTGGAATTGTCATGGAATTGCGTCATCTGCGTTACTTCGTCGCCGTCGCCGAGGAGCTTAACTTTCGCCGCGCCGCGGTGCGCCTGCGTCTCGCGCAGCCGCCGCTCAGCACGCAGGTGCGGCAGCTGGAGGAGGAGATCGGCACCCGGCTGTTGGAGCGCAACAGCCACCGGGTTTCGCTCACCGCCGCCGGCGAAGTGTTTCTCGAAGAATGCCGAAATCTGCTGCGGAGCGCCGACGATGCCGCCAGCGCGGCGCGGCGCGCGGCGCGCGGAGAGGTCGGTCGACTGGCGATCGGATTTGTCGCTTCGCTGAGCCAGGGCGTCCTGCCTTCCGTCCTGCGCGCGTATCGGCAGCGCTATCCGCAGGTCGAGCTGAGCCTCGCGGAAATGGATACCTCCCAGCAGCTCGAGGAACTCAGCACCGGCCGGTTGGATCTCGGCTTCATCGGTCTCGGTCTGCCGCGCGCGACGCCGAATCTGGAGCTCGCCGTTGTCGCCGAGGAACGCCTTGTAGCCGCGCTGCCCGAGGATCACCCGCTGGCCCGGCGCCGGGCCGGCCGCAGCCTGCCGCTTTCCGCGCTGGCGCAGGAGAGCTTTTATCTCGCTGCCCGGCAGAATGCGCCGGTGTTCAATCCCTGGCTCGTCGTGCTCTGCCAGCAAGCCGGCTTTCAGCCGAATGTCGTGAAGGAAGCTGACCGGCCGGCCACGCTGCTTGCGTATGTGGCCGCCGGCTTCGGCGTCACCGTGCTGCCGGAGCAATACAGCCGCATGGTGAATTCCGGCGTGGCGTTTTTGCCGCTCGCCCGGCCGGTGCCGCGCTACCGGTATTGCGCGGCGTGGCGGCGCCAGACTGGCGGGCTGCATCTGCCGGTGCTGGAACATTTCATTTCCACGGCCCGCGAAGTCGCCGGAATGCGCAACGGCAAGTCGCCCGGCCGCAGCAAGCCGAAGGAAGAGCCGCGGGCTTGAAACACTCCGGGCCGGCCATCCCGGCCGGCGGCCGCGAAGGTTCCCGTTGACCTGCGCGGCCGTTCTCTTTCACGATCCCGCTTCGCCTCCTCTCCCCTCGGCGGACCACCGCCCAACCTTCTCCCATCATGATCCAGCTTCTTGACGCGCTTCACCTCGGCCAACCCGGCATCATCGGCATCGCCCTGCTCGATCTCGGCCCGGGCAACGGTCTGGCCATGATCGACTGCGGCCCGGACGTCGTGTTCGACAACCTCGTCGCCGCCCTGGCCAGCCTCGGCCGCCGGCCCGAGGAAGTGCGCCATCTCGTGCTCAGTCACATCCACTTCGACCACGCCGGCGGCGCCTGGCGCTGGGCGCGGCAGTTCGGCACGGACGTGCACGTTCATCCGCGCGGTCAGGCGCATCTGCTGGACCCGTCCAAACTGGTTTCCAGCGCGACGCGGATCTACGGCGACCGGATGGATTATCTCTGGGGAAAAATGGAGGCCATCCCGCCGGAGCGGCTCCACCTCGCGGAGGACAACACGCCGCTCGTGCTCAGCGACCGCGTCACGCTCCAGGTGCTCGCCACGCCGGGCCACGCGCAGCATCACAACGCCTATTTCTGGGAAAAGGAAAAGACCGTTTTCGCCGGCGACGTGGCGGGCGTGATCCTCGCCAGCGGCCCCGTCCTGCCCCCCTGCCCGCCGCCGGACATCGACCTCGAATCCTGGCGCGCCTCGCTCGAGCGGCTGCGCGCGCTCCGACCCGAGACTGTATATGTCACCCACTACGGCCAGCTCGACCGGCCGCTCGCCCGCTTCGACGAGCTCGAAGCCCGCTTCACCGCCTGGGCAGCCTGGATGCGCGACCGCCTGCGCGACGGCAAGGATGAAGCCACGCTGCTGCCGGAGTTCAACGCGTTTGTCGTCGCAAGCCTGCGCGCGGAAGGCTTGGGCGACGACGATATCGCCGCCTACGAGCAGGCGAACCCGGCGTTTATGAGCGTGGCCGGGCTGGCGCGCTACTGGCGCAAGTTTCATCCCGAGGCGCTCGCGTGAACGCCCGGCGCGGCTTCACGCCAGACCGGCGGCCTGCAACGCGCCGGTCAGCGCGCGGCGGCCGTCCGTCGCGATGACGCCTCCGTGCGCGACGATCACGCGGTCGAAGTCCCACGTCAGCACGGCGCCGAGCGAATTTCGCAGCGCCGCCGGGTCGCGCACCGCCAGCCGGCGAAAAATGCGGCTCACGCCGGGACCGCCCTTCAGGCCGCCGGCCAGCCGCAACAGGAGCCGCGTCCACGGCGACATCTCCGCGCCGACGTTGAACAGCACATCGGCCACGATCAGCGTGCGCGATGACCGGTGAAAAAACGCGTGCTCGCGCACCCGCGGCACGCCCTCCAGCGGGAGCACCTCCAGCTCGCCGCTCCACTCCCGCGGCGGCGCGGCGAGCGATTCGGTGGGGATACCGGAAAACTTCTCAAACCCGGGCGGCGCGAGGTAGCGCGCCATCGGAAACGCGGCGTGGCCTTCGCGGGCAAAGGTGTCATGCACATTCGTCGCCTCCACGAGCCACGCCGGCCGGCCGAGCGCATGAATCGCCACGACATCGTCCGCGGAAAACGGCCCGGTCGAGTGGATCACCAGATCACCCGACCCCAGCCGGATCACCGTCACCCGCCGCCCGAGATCCGCGCCCAGCAGGCGCAACGGGTAACGGAGCGTCCAAAGGTTTTCTGCGAGCTGTTGCACGGGCAGGAGAATGCAGCGCGAAATTGACGGCGGCGCGTCGTCAGCGGGATTCCGGCAGGGTGTATTCGAAATCGTAAAAATGCTTTCCGCCCGCTTCGATGCGGATAGCCATCGAGCCGGTCAAGCCGGTGAGCTGGCCGGTGCCAGAGTCCGGCACCACGCGGATCAGGAGTTCCGGCGCGCCGCGCGTCATCGTGCCGGTGTGTTGCAACGCAAAGCTGCCGCTTCGTCCCTCCAGCGTGCCACTGACTCGCTCGATGGCCACGTAGCCGGCGGAGCCGCTCACGCTCGACATTGCCGACAGCATCTCGCCCGTCGCGGTCGCCGTCAGCGCACCGTGATATTGCTTGTCGAGCGCCATCCGCCCGAGCTTCGCTCCGCCGCCTTCCGCCGGCGGCCGGTCATCCGCGAGCGCGAGCGGGGTCATCTTCACATCAAAGGTGCCGGAGATTTTCATGGGAACTTTCGGTTTCTCGCTGGCCGCCGGGTTCTGGGCGTGAACGTGCGCCGCGGCCAGGAAAAAAAGCAGGCAGCCGGCGGCGACCGTGCAGGCGGGTCGATGCAGATTCATCCGCCTTTCTTTTTCGACCCGCTTGCGCGTCGGGGTCGAGAAAAATCCGGGCTTCCTGCCGGACGCTAGCGCACGCAAAGAATCGTCAATTGCTTCGGCCCATGCGCGCCGAGGACGAGGATGCGCTCGATGTCGCCGGTGCGGCTGGGGCCGGTGATAAACGAGATCAAACTCGGGTAATCGTTCGTCGCGCCGTATTTCTTTTCCAGATGCGCGAACGCCGCCGGCAGATCGGCCACCATCTGCGACGCGCGGGCGACGACGACATGGTGCGGCGGCAGCACGCTGGCGGCGCGGCCACCGGAGGAACGGTTCGTCACGAGCACGCTGCCGGTCTGGGCGACGAGCACCTCGCACTCCGTCACCGCGGCGTCGCATTGCTCCATTTCCGCCACCCGGTAGCCGCCATCCGTGCGCAGGATTTCCGGCGCGCCCGGCGCCGCGGCGTCACAGCCGGAGAGCGCGAGATCGGTCAACGAACCGGCGTGCGAAACCAGCCGCGTCCAGGCGTTTTGCCGGACGAGTTCCGCGAGAGCGGCCGGCAGCGCGGCGTCGCCGTCGAGCAACTCGAACCGGGCTTTCAACTCCACGGCGTGCCGGGCGAACAGCGAAGCCTGAGCATCGAAATCGGTGCCGGAAACCTGCGGCAGCCAGCCGGAGAAATCCTTCGGCGCGCGCGCGGCTTCCCGGCCGGTGCGGTTGCTCGCGTCCTCTTCGAGCGCCGCTGTCGGCGCGGTGCCGTGATCGCCGTGTTCGCCGGGCCGCGGGGCGGGGCCGTGGCGGAGGGCGTCCCGGATGCGGGCAAGGATTTTTTCGCGATCGCCGTTCATGAAATGGGAAAGATTTTTCCAGCCCGGCGATGCGCGGGTGCGGCCGGGCGGGCCTACGCTTTTCCGTTCGTCCCGTTGCGGTGCGCGGTCCTGTCGCCGCCGGCTTTCCGGGCCCGCCAGAAATCCTTGAAACTTTCCGTCGCGATCTTTGGCGCCTCGCGCGTAGCCGTCCACGCCCGGGCGGGATCGAGTCGCGTCTGGCGGATCAAGGGATGAAACACCTGGCCGATCCAGCCGAGCCGGCCGGCGAGCCGATACCAAGCCGGGTGATTCATCATCCAGCCGAAGACCTGCCACGCCAGCCGCTCCGTGGGATCGCCCTTTTCCTGCGCGGCGTTGCGGCGGTTTTGCAGGAGGTGATGATGCAGGTCGATCTTCACCGGGCAGGCGCTCGTGCAGGCGCCGCAAAGCGACGACGCGTTCGACAGGTGCTTCCAATCCTGCAACCCGCGCAGGTGCGGCGTGATGACGCTGCCGATCGGCCCGGCATACGTGGTGCCGTAGGAATGGCCGCCGACGTTTTTGAAGACCGGGCAAACGTTCAGGCAGGCGCCGCAGCGGATGCAATGGAGCGCGTCGCGCTGCTCGGGATCGGCGAGAAGCTGGCTGCGGTGGTTGTCGAGCAGGATGACGTGAAATTCCTCCGGTCCATCGACCTCGCCGGGCTGGCGCGGACCGCCGAGCATCGAGTTGTAAGCCGTCAGTGGCTGGCCGGTGCCGGCAGTGGAAAGCATCGGCAGAAACAGCGCGAGATCGCTCAGCTTCGGCAGCACTTTTTCCATGCCGACCAGCGCCACGTGCACCCGCGGCAGGCTCGTCGTCAGCCGGGCGTTGCCTTCGTTTTCCGTGATGGAAATCATCCCGGTTTCCGCGATGGCGAAGTTCGCCCCGCTGATGCCGAGATCGGCGGTGCAATACACGTCGCGCAACACCCGGCGGGCGATCATCGTCAGATCCTCGGGATTGCTCGTCGGCGCGGTGCCGAGCTTTTCCTCGAAGAGCTTGCTGATCTCATGCCGGGTCATGTGCATGGACGGGAAGACGAAGTGATACGGCCCCTGCCCGGCCAGCTCGACGATGTATTCGCCGAGGTCGCTCTCGACGACTTCGTAGCTCGCCTCGCGCAGCGCCGCGTTGAGGTGGATCTCCTCGCTCGTCATCGTCTTCGATTTGACGATGCGCTTCGCCCCGGTGCGCGCGGCCAGCGCCTTGATGTAATCCCGCGCCTGCGCGCCGTTGCTGGCCCAGAAAACCTTGCCGCCGCGCGCCTCGAATTTCGCCGCGAATTCCTCGAGGTAACGGTCGAGATGATTGATGACTTCCCACTTCGTCTCCGCCGCCGCCTGCCGGGCGTCGCCCCAGCTGGCGAAGCGCCCCATCGCCTCGTCACGCTTGACGTAATAGCCGCCGAGCGCCGTGTTGATGAACCCGCGTTTTTCGGCGTCACGCGTGGCGACGCCGGAGCGCTGGGAGAAATCCTTGGCAAAAGTCGTCACGTGAGATCGGAGGGGCAGGAGCCGGGGAAAGGCTCGATTTTCCGCTAAGAATTCTTCGCGCGCGCCTCGGAGAGCGCGCGTCGAAATGTTTCCGAGCCCGACCTCTCGTCACGCGCGGGCGCGGGCGCGAGACGGCGGACCGCTCAATAGCCCAGAAAGCTGAGCGCTTCCGGCGGAACCAGGCCGATGTCGGTGGCGTCGAGCAGCGTGTTCAACCCGACCCCGGTGCCGAACGTGTCGCTCTTCAGCCGCTCGACGGCGCCCGGCACTTTTTCGAGCTTGTTGGCGGCGCCGATCTTCGCCGCCGGGATCGCCACGTTTTCCAGAAACGTGCGCACCGCCGCGGCATCCTCGGCCGAGGCAAAATTTCCCTGCAGCCGCACCTTCATCGCCTCGCCGCACGAGATGCTCATGCCGATGGCGCTCAGCCCGGAGAGCGCGTTCCAGGCGGCGGTGACGGCCGTGTTGCCCTTGTTCCCGCCGGATTTATTCATGGCGGACATCGCCCGCATCGCGTTCGACGGCGGCGCGATGAAGAGCCACGACTGCGCGCCCGGCTCGATGCTGGCCGCCGCCCGGGCCGGCAGGTCGGTGAGCGAGACGACCTGCCCCGAGCGCAGGCGGTCGAGCGCGGCGTGCAGCGCCTCCATCGGACCGACAAACACCGTCGTGGCGCTGTCACCAGCTGGCGCCAACGCAAGCGCGAGCACCGGGCCGTCCTTCGGCGCCGGATCGGAAACCACCTGGTAGCCGGCATGCTCGGAAACCGTCCCCGCGGGGCTGTTCGATTTCGTGATCGCAGCCTGCACGTCGGCCACGGTCAGGGCACGATCAAAGGCCATCGCGATGACAAACGGCGTTTTCTTCGGGTCGGGCTTGCCGGTAATGTCCAGCTGCTTGAGCGCGGCGCTGCCGACGAGGAGGTTGAGGTCCTTCTTAATCAGATCGAGCAGCGGCTTCATCTTCGCGGTTTTCGCGGCATTCCGCGCGGCCACTTCGGGCGATACTTCCGCGGCGCGGTTTTGCGCGGCACGGTAAAAGCCGGATTCCCTCACGGCCTTGCTGTCGTTGAAATAAATGACGTTTGCGTCCGGCACGATCGCCGCGCCGCACTGGGCGCGGGCGTCGAGCAGCGGCGCCGCGTGCAGCTGGGACGGGAGGCTCGCAGCGAGAAAGCAGGCGCCCGCGCACAGGACGAGCGCACGCATGGAACCAACGCGGATCAAGCCGGCTGCCAGGAAAGGGAACGTGTTCATCATAAGGGAGGAGCGCAGCATGCGGCGAAACGCCGCGGTGGGCAAGCCGTCTGCGCGGGCGGTGGTTATTGTGTTGCCCTCGTCCACTTGCATGTGGAATCGCGCCGCGTCGTTGTAGCGGCGGCTCTGTGAGCCGCAGATCCTACACAATTGCGGCTCACAGAGTCGCCTCTACAAGCGAAGCCATCCCTCGGACCGCGCTCACGTCTTCGCCAGCACCTCGGCGAGATGCAGGCTGCGCAATGTTTTCCCCTGCCCCTGCCGGTCGAGCAGCCCCTGGATCTGCATCAGGCAGCTGGAGTCGTTCGACACCACGAAGTCCGCGCCGGTTTCCAACGCGCTGGCGCATTTCACCTCGCCCATCGCCGTGGAGATGCTGGGCATCTTCGCCGCGAACGCGCCGCCGAATCCGCAGCATGTCTCGGCCTCCTTCATTTCCAGCAATTCCAGCCCGCGCACCGCGCCGAGCAGGGTGCGCGGCTGCGTCTTCACGCCGAGCTCGCGCAAACCGTGGCAGCCGTCGTGAAACGTCACCCTGGCATCAAAGCGCGCGCCGACATCGGTGACGCCGAGCACGTCCACGAGGAACGAGGAAAACTCGTGCACCCGCGGCGAAAGCGCGCGCGCCTTCCCTTCCTCCGGCTGACCTTTGAACAGCTCCGCATAAAACACCTTCATCATCGCGCCGCAGGATCCCGACGCCGAGACGATGGCGTCCGCCTTCGACTCCGAAAACAGGTCGAGCATCCGGCTGGCGACCGAGCGGGCTTCCGGCCAGTAGCCGCTGTTGAACGCGGGCTGTCCGCAGCAGGTCTGGCGTTCGTCGTATTCGACCTGGTGACCGAGCCGCTCGAGCACCCGCACCATGCTGATGCCGACCTGGGGATAGAGTTGATCGATGAAACAGGGGATGAAAAGCGCGACGAGCATCTCAATCCTTTTATCGTCCGCGCCGGTCGCGCCGGGCTTGCGCCGCCTGCGCTCAATCCTCCGGCAGCCGGAACTCGAGCATGCTCGCCAGCATCGCGTCGGCCACGGAAAGATCTTGGTGCCGGGTCAGCGCATTCGGCACCGCGACCACCCGCAGGCCGGCCGCCCGCGCCGCCTGCACGCCGGGCTGGGAATCTTCAAAGGCAAACGACCGCCCCGGCTCGCCCTCCGCGCCGAGCAGCCGGAGCGCGAGCCGGTAAACGTCCGGCGCGGGTTTCGGCGCCGAGATGCCCGGGCTGTCGCGGGTGGCGATGGCCTCGACGAGATCGCGCAGCCCGAGCCGCTCCAGCCCTGGCTCGACCCAGTCTCGAGTCGAGCTGCTGGCGACACCGACGCGCCAGCCCGCCGCCCGGCCGGCGCGCATGAGTTCCGCGATGCCGGGGAGCACCGGCTGGCCACGCATCAGCTCGGCGTTGCGCAGCCGCCGCGCCGCCTCGATCTCCGGCCAGTTGAAGGCGTTGTGCCCGGCGAGCCGCGCCAGGTGGGCGCGGGGGTCGAAGCCGTTGATGTAGCCGACCGCGGCGCGCCAGTCGGTCTCGGTCAGCTCCGCGTTGTGCGCGCGGAAAATTTCCTGCCACGCGGTGAACTCCGGCGTTTCGCTGTCCACGATCAAGCCGTCGAAATCGAAGATCAGGGCGCGCTGGGAGCGGTTCATGCGGACGGGGTGAAAAAGGGGCGAGTTGCAAGACGGGCGGCTGCACCGATGCTTCTGCCGCGGCCCGCCCGGCCGGCTCACCTATTCACCACGCGGCCGGCCGCCAGCCAGCACTTTTTTCCATCCAGCCATGACGACGAAATCCACGATGCAGGCACTCGTGAAGCGACACGCGAAACCCGGCCTCTGGCTGGAGGAAGTGCCGGTGCCGGAAGTCGGCATCGACGACGTGCTCATCCGGGTGCTGAAAAACTCGATCTGCGGCACCGACGTCCACATTTACAACTGGGACGCCTGGGCGCAGAAGACGATCCCGGTGCCGATGGTCGTCGGCCACGAGTTCGTCGGCGTCGTCGAGCGGGTCGGCAGCCACGTGCACGATTTCCATCCCGGCGAGATCGTCGCCGGCGAAGGCCACGTGGTCTGCGGCCACTGCCGCAACTGCCTCGCCGGGCGGCGGCATCTGTGCAAGGACACCAGCGGCGTCGGCGTGAACCGCCCGGGCGCCTTCGCGGAATACCTTTCCATCCCGGAAACGAACGTCTGGCACTGCGATCCGGCGATCCCGCTGGACGTCCTTTCCTGCTTCGATCCGCTGGGCAACGCCGTCCACACGGCGCTCTCGTTCGACCTGCTCGGCGAGGACGTGCTCATCACCGGCGCCGGCCCGATCGGCTGCATGGCGGCGGCGGTGGCGAAGCAGGCCGGCGCGCGCTACGTCGTCGTGACCGACCTCAATCCGTATCGGCTCGAGCTCGCGAAAAAACTGGGCGCCACGCTCGCCATCGATCCGCGCCAGCAGCCGGTGACCGAGGCGATGAAATCGCTCGGCATGAAGGAAGGCTTCGATGTCGGTCTCGAAATGAGCGGCAACGCGGCGGCGTTCAAAAACACGATGCTGCCGAACCTTTGCCACGGCGGCAAAATCGCGCTGCTCGGCATCGGCATCCATGGGCCGGACGCCGCGATCGACTGGGATCTCGTGGTTTTCAACGGGCTGACGATCAAAGGCATCTACGGCCGCGAGATGTATGAAACCTGGTATAAGATGACCGCCATGATCCAAAGCGGGCTCGACATCAGCCCGGTGATCACGCACCGGTTTCCGTTCACCGAATACGAGAAAGGCTTCGAGCTGATGCGCTCCGGCCAGAGCGGCAAGATCGTGCTCGACTGGTCGGAGCTTGCTTGAGGCGGCAGCCGGCTACAGCCGGTTCAGGCGGTCCTGGTGCTCTTCGACCATCGACTGCAGGATTTTCTCCTGCTCGCGCACCAGCTCCCGCTCGCGGCGAATGCCTTCCACCTTGTTCTCCATGCTCACCTGCGAGCTTGCGCCGCGGCCCCGCCGCTCGGCGTCGAGCCGGGATTTGTAAGCTTCCAGGCTGACGCGCATTTCCTCCACCTGCAGGCGCTTGCGCTCGATGGCGCGCGCTTCGGTCTGCAGATCGCCGAGCACCGCGAGCGGCACCCGGTAAACCTTGCCCCGGCTGTCGGTGTAGCGACCCACGCCCGGCTCGCTGTCCGGGCTGGCAACCTCCTGGGTGCGGGCGCCGGGACCGAACGTGGCAGCCACGACTTCGGGGCGGTTGGTAGGCGTGGCGCTCGCCGCGACTTCCGCACTCGTGCCGACCCCGCCGCTGGTGCCGGTGAAAAACCAGACAAACCCGGCAGCAACGAAGAGGCACGCGGTCGCCTGCGCGGCGGTGCGCCAGAAATAGGGCGACCGCTTCCAGTTCGGACGCTCCAGCCAATGCTTCGGCAGATTGACGACGGGCACGGGGCGGCGGGCCGGCGAATGCAGGCGCGGCACGGCTTCCGACCGCGCCGCGGCATCGGTCCCGGACACAGCGGCGTGGACGCCGGGCAGGGCCGCCGCCGACGCCTGGTCGGACGAGCGTTCGATCTCCGGCTTCGAGACCGCCGGTTTCGACGCCGCGGTCTGGCCGACGGTCTCGCCGAGCCGGGAAGGATCCACGGAGCGCTCGAGTTGCGCAATGATCGCGGAAAGCTTCGGAAATTCCTTGCGCAGTCCGGCCAGCGTGTTGCTGGCGGCCACGACGAGACGCTGGTCGGCACCGCCGCTGTTTTGCACGGCCGCCAGGGCGGGGATGACCGCGCACGCCAGACGCATCGCGTGACGCGTCTCCTCGATGTTGCACTGTTCCACCGCGTCGCGGTTGACGCACTTCAGCAGCTCGGCCGCTTCCGACCAGGCACCGACGCGCACCCCGACCGCCCAGGCCGCGAGCACCTGCTGGGCATCGAGCAGCAACTCCTCCTGCGCGGCAGCCAGCCCGGTGGCGAGCGAGGGGCGCTTCGACGCCAGCGCCGCGGCCGCACGCACTTTTCGCGAGATCGCGAGAAGATTGTGAATCTGTGCCGGCGACGGCGTCGGCAGATCCAGCACGGAGAGTTCGCCGGAGCAGCAGGCCGGCAGTCCCAGGACTTCCGCCAGCTCGGTGAATTCCTCGGCATACTGCAGGAGCCGGTTCACCAGCCACTCCTCGGCCGCTGCGGTCGCGCCGGGCCGCGCGAGGCGCTCGAAGCGGTCGATGTGGTTCAGCAGATCGATCCACGCGGCGCCCGCGCGGGAAGCGATCGGGTCTTCGACGATGGAGCAGGAAATTTCTGCGAGCAGCTCGTCGGCCAGCGTCAACAGCAGAGCGTCAACGCTCCTGTTCAGCGACTCCAGGGTCAGCGGCTCGCTCTGCGCTTCGAGCGCTTCCGGACTGAAATCGCGCAGGGCTTCGGCGACCGCGGCTTCCAGTTGCACCGCGCATTGCTTGCTGTCCCAGAGCGTCAGCGCCCGGCCGATCCATTCCACCCGGCGGAGATCGCCGGCGGGCAGGCCTTCGGCTTTCAGGAGCAGCCAGTTCGCCTGGCCGATGGGATGCCGGGGTTCGACCCAGTCGTCGGGTAAAAACGCGACCGCTTCCGCGAAAGCGAGCGGATCGTGCAGCTCGCCGCTGGCGTAGGCGTAGTCGTTGCCGGAACGCCGGCGGCTGCAAAAAGCCTGGGCGGGCTCGGCGGCGAGTTGCGGCAGGTCGCCGGCGGCGCCGACTCCGGCGCGGGTGGCAAAGCGGGCGGCCCGCTCCTGCAATTCATAGAGATCCCAGCCCTGCGCGGGGTCAACGCTCAACAGGCGCAGCGGATTGTCGGCGACCGGGTGCCCCCGGGGAAACTGCATCTCGGTGGCCGCAGCGGCACGACGCGAATTGGGGGCCGAAGAACTGGAACGGGCACGACGCATGACTCCTTCCCGTAAAGCAAGAGGCATTCCCAGCGGGCGCGCGCCGGGCGGGCGGCAGAGTTTCGCCGTCGAGGAAACCCGGCTTTGCCGCACTCCGACTGGCACTTGCGACGAGCTAAATAATCTATTTCATGGCCGCGGCCTCGCGATCGCGGCCCTCCAATTCCAGCACCATGCGGCGGATATGCCGGAATTTTTGGCGCGGACGCAGCCGGCGCAGGCTCTCCGCGGCATCGCCCCAGCGCAGGATCTGGATGTCGGCGCGCCGCACGCCCCAGGCGTTCATCGCCGCGCGGCTCGGCAGGTAAAGGTCGATCGTGTTGCGCCCGGACAAAGCAAAGCCGTAGTCGTCCACCTGATAAATCTGCCCGGTGGACAGCAGGCGAAACACCGTGCCGGCTGGCCAGCGCGACCAGTCGGCCGCGGCGCTTCCGTAGGACGCCGCCGCCGCGGGGTCCAGGGTGGGAGGCGCGGGCGGCAGCGCCGCGAGATCGCCGGGCAGCTCAAGCCGCCGGTAGGGTCCGGCGAGATTCGGATTGCCGACGTGCGTGCCGACCGGGATCACCGGCGCGGCCTGTGGGATCACCGGGGGACCAGCGGCGCGCAGCGTGCCGCCGAGCGCGTTCCGGTTCCCGTAGGCGACGTGGTCGTCTTCGGTGTGCGTGTAGGCCGTGGTGCGGACGGATTGAATGGAGGTGCGGGCCAGCGGCGGCTCGTATTTCGGCAGCGGCCGGGTTCCGGCGCAGCCGCCGAGCCAGACCAGGCAAAACGTGGGGAGGAGAAAGCGGAGAGAAGCGTTCACGAAACAACGGGAGGCAGCCGGAAAACTGAAACGGGTGAATGAAAATCGGGCGGCGGGCCGGCCGCTCGCGTCCCAAGGGGAGAGAGCATTCTCGCCAAGCGATCCGGCAACCGCGATCGCGCAAGCCCGGCTGGAATCCGCGGCGCGGCCGGTTCCCCAGGGATGAGGATCAATGCGCCGGAGCCTTCGGCGTCGCACCGGCGGGAGCGCCCGGGGCTGGCGGCGGAAAAATGCCGATGCGGAATTTTTCGCGAACCTTCTGATTCGCCGGATTGCCGCCGGTCAGCGGGAATGCCAGGGCCGCCGCGTTTTGCAGCGTGCGCACGTCGCCGAGGAGAATATTGGCATCCGCGTTCTGGTCGCCGGTGGTGCGGACGCGGGCGGTCTGGCCGGCTTCCTGGACGGAATCCATGCGCTCAAGCTTGCCGATGATTTCCGCGAGTTCATCGGTATCGGCCGCGAGCCAGCCCTCAAAGGCAAGCGCCCCGGCGTTGTGCTCTTCCGCACAGGATTTGGCCACGATCTTCGCGCGGGCCAGCACGGCGGCGAGGTTGTTCGGCTTGTTGATGCCGACTTGGAATTCGTTGCGCTGTTTGCCGGGATCGTTCACGAAGGCCAGACGCGCGCTGTTTTTGGCGCCGCGCAGAAGGTCGTTCAAGCGGTGAACCAGCGCGTCCACGTCGCCGGTCAGGCCGCCGCCGACGGCGGACGTCTTCGCCGGGTCGCCGCCGAGGATGCCGCTGTTTTCCACGGTGCTGATGAGCAGCTCGGTTTCTTCGATGAAATCGGGCACCCGGGCCATGAGGCGCGGCGTGATCCCGGGCCGGTGCGCCGGGTCCTTGGCCGCAGCAACGACGAGGCGCGCTTCGGAAAGCAGCAGGGAAACGGGAAACGAAAAGCTGAGTTGAACAGACATGGCGATGTGAAAGTGGGCTGTTGGAACCAGTGGCGTTGGCGCCGGCACCGGCGCGCGGAGCGACAGCGGCGGCTTCGGGCCGAGATTGCGATTCCCGGCGTGCCGGGTCAAGCCGATCCCGTTGCGGCACGGACCTTTTTGCGCCTGCCTAGCGCCGGTGCTCCGCCCGTGGGCGGCTTCAGGCGGCAGCCACCTGCAGGGCCGCCGGGCGCGGTGTCGCCCACTTCTTCAGCATGGCGATGAGATCTTCCGCCTTGATCGGCTTCGCCAAATAATCGTCCATGCCGGCCGCGAGGCATTTATCCCGGTCGCCGCTGAGCGCGTTGGCAGTGAGCGCGATGATCGCGGTGTGCCCGCCGCCTGGCAGGTTTTTCTGCGCTTTCCGCATCGCCCGCGTCGCTTCGAATCCGTCCATTTCCGGCATCTGGCAGTCCATGAGCACCAGGTCGTAGCGCGCCCGGGAAAAGGCGGCGACCGCCTCCTGGCCGTTGCTGGCCTGGTCGGCGGTGCAGCCAAGTTTGTCGAGCTGGCGGAGCAGCACTTTCAGGCTCACGGCGTTGTCTTCGGCCACGAGCAGATGCACGCCGGGAAACCGCGGCGCCGGCGCTTTCGCGATCGCGCCGGTGGGCACCGGGGCGGGCGCCGGGTTCGCGGCCAGGGCGAGGCGCACGGTGAACCAGAAGGTGGAGCCTTCGCCCGGGGCACTCTCGACGCCGATCTCGCCGTTCATCAGCCCGACGAGCTGCTTGGAAATCGCCAGCCCAAGCCCGGTGCCGCCGTAGCGGCGCGTCATCGAGCCGTCGGCCTGCATGAAAGGCTGGAACAAAGTGCGCTGCACATCCTCGGAAAGTCCGTCGCCGGTGTCGATGATCTGGAAGAGCAGCGTGACGTCCTGCTCGGTCTGCTCCTCGCGCGTCACCCGCAGCAGCACGCGGCCGCCCGCGGGCGTGAATTTCACCGCGTTGGAAAGCAGATTGAGCAACACCTGCCGCAGCCGGCCGACATCGCCGCGCAGCCGGTCCGGCACGCCTTCGAGCACGAGCGAGTTGAGATCGAGCGCCTTGCCGCGGGCGCTTTCGTTCAGCAATTCCATGACTCCGCGCACCGCGCCGGCGAGCTCGAAATCGGCTTCTTCAAAGGCGAGCCGGCCGGCTTCGATCTTCGAGAAATCGAGGATGTCGTTGATGATCGTCAGCAGCCCGTCGCCGCTCTGGCGGATCGTCTCGACGCAGTCGCGCTGCTCCTCGTTGAGCGGCGTTTCCATGAGGAGCGCCGTCATGCCGATGACCCCGTTCATCGGGGTGCGGATCTCGTGGCTCATATTGGCCAGGAACTGCGATTTCATGCGGGCCGAGCGCACGGCAGCATCGCGCGCTTCCGCCAGTTCGGCCTCGATCTGCCGGCGCTCGGCGACCTGGCGCTGGAGCTGGTCGTTCGCTTCGGAAAGCTGTTGCGTGCGCTCACCGACCCGCTCTTCGAGATAAGCGTGCGCCTGCCGGAGCGCCTCCTCGGCCAGAGAATGCTCCGTCACGTCGGAAGCCGTGCCGATCCATTCACGCACGGACCTGTCGGGACTGAAGATCGGGACGATGCGGGCGTTGTAATTGCGCCAGCCGCCTTCCGGGGTGTGCGCCCGGTAGCGACCGGAGAACGGCGTGCAGGAGGCGATCGCGGTGTGCCAGGCCTGCTCGATCTGCGGCCGGTCGTCGTCGTGGAGGGCGTTGAGCCAGCCGAATCCGCGCATTTGCTCGGAGGTCTGGCCGGTCGCGGCGTGCCATTCCGGGACGTCCGATTCTACGCGGCCGGAGGCGTCGGCAATCCAGACGATCTGGGGACTGGCGCGGACCAGCGAGCGGTAGCGCTCCTCGCTGCGGCGCAGGGCGTCATCGGCCCGCTTCTGGTCGTCGATATCCGTGCAGGTGCCGAGCCACTGCACGACGTCGCCCTGCGCGCCGCGCATCGGCACAGCGCGACCGAGATGCCAGCGGTAGGCGCCGTCGTTGCCCCGGCGCAGGCGATATTCCAGCTCGAAGGCGGTGTGCTGGGAGAGCGCCTGCGACCAGGCGTCGTTATACCCGGGGAGATCGTCGGGATGAACCACGGCTTTCCAGCCCCAGTCCATGATCATTTCATCGGAGAGTCCGGTGTAATCGGCGTAACGACGGTTGAAGAAATGCAGTTCGCCGTCCGGCTTTGCCACCCAGACGATTTGCGGGAGGGCATCGACCAGCGAGCGGTGCTGGGCGGCCTGGTGGCTGAGGTCGAACTGCGTGCGCTGATTCAATGCTGCCTGACATTCCAGCTGCAGACGCAGATTCTGGAGCTCCGTGTAGCGCGCCCGGGATTCCGCCTCGATCTGGTCGCGCTCGGCGCGCAGCTCCTGCTCGACCCGCTGGGATTGGATCAGCCGCGCCCGGAACTCGCGCGAGGTTTCGGATGCCTTGGTCACGGCATGCGCGGCGTGCGGCGGGACAAACCCGGCTGCCATCGGCGTCGCCGGCACACCCTCCTCCCGCCGGGCCTGGCGCATGGCGGCAGCGCGTAGCTCGCGCCGGCCCAGGGCGATGTTCACTAGAAATACCACGCCAAGAAACAACACCCAGCCGGCCTGCTCCCACCGCAGGCCGCCGCCCGACAACGCCGGCACTCCCGCCGCGTCGCCGGACCACAGGCTCGCGCCCACCAGCAGCTCCGCGGTGGCGAGCGCCGTCGCCATGAGCAGCACCCGCCAGTCCCGATAAAGAGAAAGCACGGCCAAGGAGGCAAACAGGTGGTAGTGCACACCCCACCGGCCCGCCACCAGGTAGGCAAAGAGCGCGGAAAATGCCAGTTGTGCCGCCCCGGCCAGAAAGCGGGTGATGGTCTCGCCGGGCTTGTGCCAGATCCACCAGAGCGGCGCCGCGATCAGCGCGATCCCGCCGCCGAGCGCGACATACAGGAGCGGCTTCGACGCCGGATCCCAGTCGCCGTGCCCGGGGCTGAGCACCAGCGCCAGCAGCACCAGCGCCTGCCATTGCACGATCAGGGCGACGCCGAGCACCCGGTCGGCATGCTGATGGGTGCGTTTTTCTTCTTCGCGGAAAAGATTCTCGCTGCGCCGCTGCACGACTGCGGATTCCGGCGGCTCGGCGGCGGCTGCTGCGGGGGCTCGACGACGGAAAAACGGCATTGCGGCGGAAGCTCGGAAGTGTGTCTCTAAGAGAAGGCTGGGCGTTTCCGGGGCTGGATCGCATGACGACCCCGCCGGCCGGCACCACGTGTGGGACCCGGAAGTTCGGAATCTTTTTAGCAACTGCCGTTCCAGTTTCCTCGCTGAGCCGGGCTCGGCACACCTTTGCCTTGCCTGCTTTCGCTCCCTGCCTACCTTCCGATCAGCGCCTTTCCGGCCTGCCTGGTCCCAAGAAAACCCGCCTGCCCGCGCGCCCCCCGCGCGGACGCGTTGCGACCGGCCCGCCAGCCCGTCGGTGCGCTGCCGTCGCAAGCCCAACGCTTCCCGCTGTCACAGCCCGGCCGTCCCGTTCCTTTTCCCTCCTCCCTCCCCGCGCGATGATCACTTATCTTGAAGCCATTCGCACCGCCCAGGCCCAGGCGTTGCGCGAAGATGAGCGGGTATTTATTTACGGCCAGGACATCGGCCGCTTCGGCGGCGCGTTTAAAGCGACGAAAGGTCTGGCGAACGAATTCCCGGGGCGCGTGCTGGACTCGCCGATCAGCGAGGATGCCCAGGTCGGGCTGGCGGTCGGCGCGGCGATCGAAGGGATGCGGCCGATCGTGGAAATGCAGTTTGCCGATTTTTCCAGCGTGGCGTTCAACCAGATCGTCAACCAGGCGGCGACCCATTTCTGGCGCACCCAGGTGCCCTGCCCGATCGTCGTGCGCCTGCCCAGCGGCGGCACCGCCGGCAGCGGGCCGTTCCATTCGCAGTGCATGGAAGGCATTTACGCGCACTATCCCGGGCTGGTCGTGATGACCCCGGCGACGGTCGAGGACGCCTACACGATGCTGCTGGAGGCGGTCGCGATCGACGACCCCGTGGTCTTTTGCGAGCACAAGCTCCTCTATTACCATCTCAAGGCGGAGCGGCTGCCGGAGTTCTCGATTGCCCGGCCAAATGGCGCCGCCGGCGCGACCAATGGCCACGCGGACGGAAGCGCGGAACCGCCGGGGCGGAAAGCGTTCGTCCCAGCCGGCCGGGCGCGGATCGCCCGGGTGGGCCGCGACGCCACCATCGTCGCCTACAGCGCGATGGTGCACGAAGCACTTGCCGCCGCTGCGGAACTCTCCGCCAAGGAAGGCATCGAGCTGGAGATCGTGGATCTGCGCACCGTAAAGCCCCTGGACACCGCCACCGTGCTGGCCAGCGTGGCGCGGACCGGCCGGTTGCTGGCGGTCGGCGAGGCGATGCCCTGGGGCGGCGTGACCGCGGAGGTCGTGGCGCGCGTCGCGAGCGAGGGATTTTCTCTCCTGGACGCTCCGCCGCGCCGGCTCAACGCGCTCGACACCCCGGTGCCCTCGCACCCGAACCTGTGGAATACCCACCGCCCCGGCGCGGCGCTCATCGCCCGCGCGGCGCGGGAACTGGTGAAGTATTGATGACAAGCCGGCGCCCCCTCGATTCCCGCTCTTGCCCTCCCCCCTCCTCCCATGCCCAAAATTCCGATTGTCATGCCCCAGCTCGGCGAGTCCATCGCTGAAGCCACCATTATCAACATCGGCGTCCAGGTCGGCGACACCGTGACCGGCGACCAGGAGATCTTCGAAGTCGAGACCAACAAGGCGATGCTCAATGTCAGCGCGCCGGCGCCGGGCAAAGTGACCGAGCTGCTCGTCGAGCCCCAGGTCAGCTACGCCGTGGGTGCGGTGCTCGGTTATCTCGAAGTCACCGCGGACGACATGGAGCGCCTTGGCTTGGCGCCCGCCGCCGGCGCGCCTGACGCCGTGGACTCCCAACGGCGCGGGGCCGGCGAGATCGAAATGCCGGAAGCCGAGCCCGGCATCGACTCGGAGCCGGCGGCCTCCGACGACACGCCCCATTTCGGCACCGACGAAGCGACGGCCAGCATCTTTGCCGCCGCCCAGGACGCCGCGCCGGCGGGCGGAAAGTCGGACGGCAGCAACGGACTCCCGGTTCCCGCGCGGCTCGGCGGCGGCGCGGGCTGGTTTTCGCCCCGGCTCCAGGCGCGGATGCGCGAGCTCGGGCTGCAACCCGGCGACCTCGCGGGCGTCGCCGGCACCGGCGCAGGCGGCCGGGTGACGGTCGCGGACATGGAGAAATTCGTCGCCGCCGTGGAAACCCGCCAGCCGCAGACCGCCTCCTCCATGCGCCTCGCCGTGGCCGATGCGATGCGCCGGAGCTGGAGCCGCCCGCTCGCGACGGTGGGCCGGCCGATCGCGCTCGACGCCGTGTTCGCGCACCGCGCCACGTTTGCCGATCCGAAGCCGGGCCTGGCGCTCTTTGCGTTGCGCGCGCTCGCCCTGGCGCTCGCCGAAGCGGACAATGGCGCCCCGGCGGCCCGTCTCGTCGGCGGCCGGCTCGTGCTCCCGGCGTCCATCGATCTCGGCGTCGCCGTGGAGGCGCCCGAGGGCATCATGGTGCCGGTGCTGCGCGCCGTGGATAAAACTCCCCTGCGCGATCTGGCCGCGGTTTACGCCGACCTCGTGGCCCGCGCAAAACAGCGCCGCCTGCCGGCCGAGGCGACCGAGGGCGCCGTGGCGTCCGTGACGAATTTCGGCCCCTTCGGGCTGACCTGGGGCACGCCGATCCCGCTGCCGGACCAGACGCTGATCCTCGGACTGGGCGCGACGGAGAAAGCGCCGCGCTGGGACGAGGCGAGCGGCAGCTTCCTGCCGGTCACCCAGGCGGAGTTCACGCTTTCCTTCGATCACCGCTCGCTCGATGGCGGCGGTGCGGGCCGGCTCCTAGCGCGGATCGCCGCGCTTGCTGGCGGCGCCGGGGGAACTCTGATTCCTCGGATAATCCGCCGCGCGGCTCCGCGGCTGCGCGCGGCGTCCGTTATTCCGCCAGCGTGTCGATGCGCTCGGCGAGCTGGAAGTCCAGTTCCGTGAGGCCGCCCTTGTTGTGCGTCGAAAGGATGAGCTTCACTTTGTTGTAGCGAACATCGATGTCCGGGTGATGCTCCTGTTCCTCGGCGATTTCCGCCACGGCGTTGACGAAGTCGATCGCCTCAGTGAAGTCGTCGAATTCGAAGACGCGCTCAATGCGCTTCTTCTCATGTTCCCATTCGGGCACTTTTTTCAGGTAGCTGGTGATTTCGGCGGTGGCGAGCAGGTCGGCCATGATCAGAAAAGGTAGGAAGGATGGAGCGGGCAGCGGTGCGATAGCCCGGTTGCGCAATAGTGGCAAGCCCCCGGTTCGCCGAGCAGGGATAACACGGACGCAAAAGATTTCAAATCAGAGCGGATTCCCGTGCCGGTCGCCGCCCGCGCCGGGCTCCTCCGGTCGCTGCACCTCCCGACGGCGGGGGAATGAGACCCCTTGAAGAACGGTCGTCTTGCCATAAACTACTATTCCTATCTGCTTTCCCATCTCAACCTCGCTATCCGCATGACCACCTCTGGAAAAATCTACAACGACATCGTCGAAACGGTTGGCCGCACCCCTCTGGTCCGCCTCAACCGCGTCACCGCCGGCCTGGAGGCGACAATCGCGCTGAAATGCGAATTCTTTAACCCGCTGGGCAGCGTGAAGGACCGCATTGGCATGGCGATGATCGAGGCGGCCGAGCAGGCGGGAAAGATCACGCCTGACACCGTCATCGTCGAGCCGACGAGCGGGAACACCGGCATCGCGCTGGCGTTTGTCGCGGCGGCCAAAGGTTACAAAATCATCCTCACGATGCCGGAAACCATGAGCGTGGAGCGGCGCACCCTGCTGGCCATGCTCGGTGCCAAGCTCGTGCTGACGCCCGGCGCCGAAGGCATGAAAGGGGCCATCGCCCGCGCGAACGACATCGTCGCCAACACGCCGCACGCCTTCATGCCGGGGCAGTTTGAAAACCCGGCGAATCCGGAAATTCATCGCCGCACGACCGCGGAGGAAATCTGGAACGACACGGATGGCAAGGTGGACATCCTCGTCGCCGCCGTCGGCACGGGCGGGACGATCACCGGCGTTTCCGAAATCATCAAGCCGCGGAAAAGCTCGTTCCGCGCGGTTGCGGTCGAGCCGGTGGATTCGCCGGTGATTTCCCAGACCATGAAAGGCGAGCCGCTGAAGCCCGGTCCGCACAAGATCCAGGGCACCGGCGCCGGGTTCATCCCGGAAAACCTGCACCTGCCGGCTGTGGACGAAGTCTTCACAGTGAGCAACGACGACGCCTTCGCCATGGCGCGGCGGCTCGCGAAGGAGGAAGGCATCCTCGGCGGGATCTCCACCGGGGCGAATGTCCACGCGGCGATCGAGCTCGCGAAACGGCCGGAGAACAAAGGGAAACTGATCGTCACGATCGGCTGCTCGACCGGCGAGCGCTATCTCTCCACCCCGCTGGCCGCCGAAGCGCGCGCCGAGGTCGGCGCCTGAGCGTTCTAACCGGAGAGACTCTCGGCACTTGAAGAGCGGCCGATTCTCTTCGACTATGGCGCATCCCGCCAAATCCGCCGGGTCGCAGCGCCGGAGATCCTGAATCTCCCGGGCTGCCCGGCGGATTTTCGTTTTCTGTCCCTGCCTCCTGTTTCTCATGCCCGCCCGTCCGAGTTCCCGCCGTTCTCCCCTCCCCGCCACCGCCCCGGCCGCGCCGGCGTCCAATGCCACCGCCGCGACGACGCCGACGGTCGTGGAGCCGACGCTGCGGCTCGATGCGGATTTGTTCTGGGAGAAATACAAACTGCCGCTGCTCGCCGCCCTGCTCGTGGTGATCCTGGGAGTCGTCGGGACGCTGACGTATCAGACCATCCGCGATCGGCGGCTCGCCGCGGCTAGCGCGCAGCTCGCCGCCGCGAAGACGCCGGAGGATTTCCAGCGCCTGATTGACTCCCACGCCGGCACACCGGCCGCGGCGGATGCTCTGCTCCTGCTGGCCCGGGCGCAGGCGGAAAAAGGCGACCGCGGCGCGGCGGCAAAATCGTTGCGCACCTTCACCGAGCGGTTCCCGCAACATTCGCTGGCGGGCGGCGCGCTCATGGCGCTGGCGGAATATTCCGCGATCGACGGCAAGCCGGACGAGGCGCTTACCCTGGTGCGCCAGGTGCCCCAGCGTTATCCGAACTCTTACAGTGCTCCGCTCGCCATGATGGCGGAGGCCAGTCTACTGCGTGAGCAGGGCAAGACTGAGGACGCGCGGCGCGTGTATCAAAACATCATTGCGACCTACCGCCAGAGCATCGCCGCGCAGCAGGCGCAGCAGGAGCTTCGCTTGTTGCGCAACCCATCGTCGCCGGCGCCGGTGACCACCACCGCAGCGCCCGTGGCGCCGACACCGCCCGCCACCGCGCCGGCCGCGGCCAGTCAGCCGACGGCGTCAGCAGTGCCCACCGCCCCTTCCGTCGCGCCCTCTCCAGCCGGATCCGCGGAAGCAGCAACGCCGGCCGCGACAGCGACGCCTGAGGCTTCGGCTGCCGCGCCGTCGCCTTCGCCCGCGCAGCCCTAGCCCGCCAGCGGGTCAGGCTCGATCAACTCGGCCGATTCGGCCCAAGCCCGGCGCGTCGGCTCGATGGCCGGCGATTCCTTGTGCTCTTTCGCAAGCGCGGAGACAAAGGTTTCCCCCGGGCTGATCGTCAGTTCGCCTTCGAAGACACCCCCCTTTTCCACGGTGAAGCCCTTTGCCCGCACCGGACCGCTGAGGTGTCCGCTACGGTGGACGTTCACGTGCCCGTCGGAAATGATTTGCGCGCTCATGCGCCCGGCTACGTCGAGCCCGGTCACCTTGATTGGCAGGCCGAACTCGATGTCCGACCCTTTTTCGATGACAAGATAAGCGGCCTCCAAGCTGCCCGGCAGGCGGCCGCGCACGCGCAAAGTGACCTTGCCGGTGCAAAGCAGGTTGCCGCGCAGCTTGCCGTAGATCAGCGCGTTTGCGCAGATGATCTTTGAGCTGCTGAGCACGCCGTTGCGGCTGACCACAACGGTCCCGCGCGTGGCGATGTTGCGGGAGAAGCTGCCGGTGATCTTGTAATCCTGCAGATCGATATACGCGCCGCAATCGCGGCAGATCGTCGAGCGCGCGGACCCGCTGACCTCATGGACGCCGTTGCATTCAAAGCAGCGCGCAAACTGGTTTTTCGGCGGGCTGCCGAGCATGCGCCCGAGTCGTTCACGGAGGCTGCCGCCGGCATCCGGGCTTTGCGCCGCGGACTCCGGGGATTGCGGGCGCGCCTGCGACGACCCAAGCGAGGGCATGGTCATCGCCGAGGTCAGCCGCGGCGGCGAGGAAACCGAACCCGCCGGCGCGCTGATCGCCGCGGTGATGTCAAACGACTCGCTGCAGCCGCGGCAGATCGTGCTCCGTGCCTGCGCGGATTCCTGCTGCTGCGAGCCGCAGTGCGGGCAGCGGACAGAAATCTTGGCGAGAAATCGGGACACGGGCGCGGAGTGCTTGGATGAGCGGTCGCTCACCCCCACTGGACAGTGAAACTACTCGGAAAAAAACGCTGCGCCGGCAAAAAACGCCGGCGCGAAAGAAAATCGACAAACCGACCGGACGGACAGCTGGCTCGAATGCCGGCTGCCCGCCCGGAGGCAGGAAAACTTCAACTTGGACCGGCGCGCGCGGAACGCTGCGCGCCGCCGCTGACGCGAGTCCGTCAGGCGCGGCTGCCGCTGAAGCTGGCCGCCTTGTTGCCGTCCTCGACCGGGCGCTCTTCGCGCTTGCCGGCGTTGTCGGATGGCGTCGCCGCCTTGCCTGCACCGACTGGCAGCTTGCCGCTCGTGACCTCGCTCTTGCCCACGAAAGTGGCGCCTTCTTCGATCACGAGGCGGGCTGCCTTCAGGTCGCCGATGAGATGCGCGCGCGCTTTGAGCTCCGCACGCTCGCCGACGGTGATGTTGCCCTGGACGCGGCCGAGCACGGTGACGCTCTTGGTTTTGATTTCACCGCGGATATCGGCGTTCTCACCGACCGTGAGCACGCCGTCGCTGGAAATCTCGCCCTCAATCTTGCCGTCGATGATCAGCTCGTTGGTGAATTTGATGTTGCCTTTAATCTCGACGTCTTTCGAGAGGATGTTTTTGTTCGGGTTTTCGGCCATGGCGGTAAGAATCGGTTTTTCGATGGACTTGGGTTTTTCAGCGAAGGATGCCGCAGGGCGCTCCGGAGCAGGTGCTGCCGGCGCTGGGGCGGGTGTTGCGAAGGATGAGCTGTTGGAACTTGGCGGGGTGGGTGCGGACGGGCTGGGTTGAGTGGCGGCAGGCGCAGGAAATTCGCGCGGCGGCTCGGCGGCCGGCGCGGGAGCAGGAGCCGGCGCGGCCGCAGGAGGCGGCGGCGCGGGCGGCGGCGTGGATTTTTGGGGAAAGAATCTCAAGGCAGTGGATTATTGTAAAGGGAGCTGGGAGTGTCAATGCTTTCGGTGCGGACGCAAGGGCTCTGTGTGAGAGTCGCCTCGGGGTCAGGAGGGCTCGGCAAGCTCTTCGGCCGGATACGTCCAGATTTCGCTGAGCGTGGGATGGTAATGCGGGATGGCGGCGAGCTGGCGCGCGGTGGCGCGGAAATTCATGGCCACCACGATCTCGTGGATAAGTTCGCTGGCTTCAATTCCCACCACGCAGCCGCCGAGGATTTCTCCGGGCGCGTGCCCTTCCACACCATGATCCGCGACGATCAATTTGACGAAGCCATCGGTCTCACCGCGCACCATCGCCTTGCCGTGGTCGGCAAACCGGTAGCAGGCGGTCCGCACCGCGAGGCCCTGCTCGGCGGCTTCGCGTTCCGTGAGGCCAACGGAGCCGAATTGCGGTTCGCAAAACAGAGCGAAAAGCCGCAGCCGATAATCGATTTCCTCCGCCGGGCCGGGCGCCTTGCCCAGCAGTCGCGCCGCGTTGCGTGCCGCGACCTCCGCCTGCTGGATGGCGATATGGACGATCTCGTAGGGACCGCAGACGTCGCCGGCGGCGAAGATGTGCGGGCAGGTGGAACGCTGGTCGGCGCCGGCCTCGATCGCGCCTTTCGGAGTCAGCTCGACGCCCGCTTTTTCCAGATCGAGCCCGTCGGTATTCGGCAGGCGGCCGAGGGCGCAGAATATTTCCTCCGCACCGACCGACTCTGACTCGCCGGCCCGTTCAAACCAGACACGCTTGCCCAAGCCGGTCTCATCCTGCTCGATCCGCACCACCCGCGACCCGCAGTAAAAACGCACTCCGCGACTGGCGAGCCCTTCCTCGAGGGCGCCGGCCGCGTCGGTGTCGGCATCGCGCAGCACGTGCCCGCCGCGCTGGACCACCGTTGTTTCCACGCCCAGCCCGTTGAACTGGTGCGCGGCTTCCAGACCGATGGCGCCGGCGCCGAGGATGACGATCGATTTCGGCAGCCGATCCAGCTCCAAAGCTTCATCACTGGTAAGATGCGAGATCTTGTCCAATCCCGGCAGCGGCGGGCAGGCAGCTTTCGAGCCGGTGGCGATAAGAATCGTGCGGGCGCGGATTTCCCGGGTGGCGCCGCTGTCACCGCCGAGTCCGGTGATTTCCAGCGAATGCTCGCCGGTGAACCGGGCGTGGCCGCGCAGAAAATCGAATCCGCCTTTTTCCAGCTGACCGCGCCGATATTCCGCAAATTCTCCGACGAGCCGCCGCTTGCGCGCCAGGATCTCGGGCTGCACGACGGCGAGGTTTTCCGCGCGCAGGCCGAACTCGTTGGCCCGGCGCATCGTGATGAAACGGTTCGCGGATTCGATCACCGTTTTGCTCGGCATGCAGCCGCGCAGAATGCAGAGCCCGCCGACCTCGCGCCCGCCCTCGACCACGGCCACGCGCAGCCCGAGCGCAGCCGCCGTCCGGGCCGCCGCATACCCCGCGCTGCCGCCCCCGAGGCAAACAAAATCGTATTCGTCGCGAGATCCGGCAGGGGAGGAAGAATTCATGGAGCTTCGGCAAAAACAGTCGGCTCGACTGCATAGACCTTCAAATCTGGATTCGCAAAGGCGAGCCGCAAAAAAGCGGGTGCCCGGAGCGGATCGCGCGCGAGCACCGCGCCCAGCGTTTCTCTCCCGGCACCGTGGTTTGATGCGGCGACTCCCAGCAAGGCAGCCGCCGCCGGCAGCACCCGATCCGGATCGCCCGCGACGACCCAGCGCACCCGGCGGACGCGCAACAACTCGCGCGCAGCAGTCCCACCGTCCGACCCTTCGGCGGGCAACAGGAAAAAGCGTGCTGAGTCGGCGATCCCCGGCAGGCTTCCGTGCGAGCTTCCCGCGATCGCCGGCAGGCCGGTCCAATATGCCAGCGCCGCCGCGTCCCACCATGGGGTCAGCAAGCCGCGCGGCGCCCCGGAGCCGACGACCGTCGAACCATCCCGCCGCAAAAAATCCGCGACCTCACGCAGCGCCCCGGCCGCCCGCGCCTGCTCGGTATCCGCTGCGGAACCGTGGAGAGTCCCGTCGAGCCGTCGGTCGAATGCGGCGAGCACCGGCGCCATGGCGATCACGCAGCAGAGAAAACTCAAAGCCCGCGAGCGAGCCCCGAACGCCTTCCAGAACTGCCAGGGCAGGGAAAGCGCCATGACAAGCGCGAGAAAATATCCCCATCGCACCTGCCAGCACGTGAGCGCCCACGTCAGGACCAGCCAGCATGCCAGCGCCAAGGCGACCCGCTCACGAGTCGGTCGCGTCGCCGCTTTCTCGTCCCGTGCGAGCCGTTGCCACGCCGCGAAAAGGAGCAACGGGGCGAGCCACAGGCTCAGGCCCGTCCAGGACAACAGGAGGCCCGACCATGGCAACGCACCGCGGAGTTCGCCGAGATTTTCCGCCCAAGCTCGGAACAGCGCGCGATCACCGGCGCCCGGGAGTGCGATGCGGACGCCTTCCACCGCCAGCGCGAAGAGCAAAATTCCGCCGCCCAAGACCAGCCCCGGCCACCGCTCGGCGCGCCCCAGAGCGGATCGTCCGAACGCAATCCCCGTGGCAATGACCGCGACGACGAGAACCAGCGGTTCGTAGAGCGAAGTCCAGAGCGCCAGCGCCCACGCCGCTCCGCTCGCGATGCCCCAGTTTCGGGAGGGCCGGCGCCATTGCGAAACCTCTGCCGCCAGCGCCACCGCGACACACAGCAAAACGAGCGATTGATGGTCTGGCCGGCCGAGCGCGAAGCCGTGGGCCAGAATCGGGCTGATCGCTACGAGCGCCGGGACCGACCACCAGCCGCCATGCCGGAATTCTCGCTGCGCCCAGACCCACAGAAACGCCAGCGTGCCGACACCGAGCAACGGGGACACCCACGCGCCGGCGAGATCGCGCGCCGCCGCTGCCGGCAGCGAGAAGACGCGCAGGCATCCCGCGATCGCTGCGATGAGATAATCGAGCGGCGCCGTCACGTGCGGCCGCGTGCCGACAGGATGGTTTTCGAATCCATGCTCCCGCACGACGCGCCCGGGCCGCTGGAGGACCGCCTCCACCCGCGTCATCCGGGCATAGCAATCCCCATCCACAAACGCCACCTGCCCGGGCGCGTAAAACACCGCCCGCCAATGCGCGCACGCCCCGCCGAGAAACGCCGCCAGCAAAAGACTGAACCCGACGACCGACGCCGCCGTGCGGGCGATGGATAAGCGGCGAAAACTCAAAGCGTGAAGCGACACGGCGATCAGGAAACGCTGGCAGCCCGACGCCCGTCGCGCGTCAGCGTGGGTCCGGTGGGATTCGAACCCACGACCGAGGGATTATGAGTCCCCTGCTCTAACCGCTGAGCTACAGACCCGTTTGTGAAAGAATCAGTAAACAACCGCACAAGAATACCGCACCTTATCATTCCGCTGCATCACTCATTTGTGACAAAGCACGCCATTTTGCCCGGCGAATTTCCGTCAACGGAGGTAAAAAGCCCTGCGGAAACCTGGGCACGAAGGACCTGCATTAACACAAAACGAC
Source organism: uncultured Verrucomicrobiae bacterium (assembly GCA_963762725.1). Taxonomy (GTDB): domain Bacteria; phylum Verrucomicrobiota; class Verrucomicrobiia; order Chthoniobacterales; family SZAS-18; genus JAFAXH01. The sequence goes on from CAVXLY010000003.1 coordinate 350,240, forward strand.
GAGACGATAATACGCGCGCATTCGCCAACGGGGCAAGCATGCCGGCCGGATGAAAACTCGGTAGCCCTTTGACCGCCGCGACCGCTTGCCCGGTTGCCACAGGAACGAGGGCGACACGCCCGCCTCGTTTTCCCTGAGATGCGACGCCGCCAGCCGGCTGCGCTCCTCAGCGCAGCATCGCGGGCCATGAACTCGGCACAAGAAGTCATCCGGAGAGTTGCCAGGCGCGCAGGGCGTGACAGCCACGAAGCATCGCGGCGACCGGGACAAAGGAACGCTCGTCGCCGGCACGCGGCGCGGCAATGGCGCTGGCGGCGTTGGGATACGGAGCGGGGGATAGCGTTTCGGTTCTCCTCCAAGAGGAAACTGTTCCGTCTCAGAACTAACACCGATGCTGGCTAATTCGGAGATGACCTGACGGGAGCATATTATAAAAGTAGCGCGGATTATTTACATGGCGCGAGGGTATTGGAAATTGGGAAAGTGGTTGAGGAGCACGTTGTCAAAGAAGAAGCTGATGAATGGGTTAAGGAAAAGGGAACGACGGCGAAGTGTAAAAGAAGCTACCGCTGGTGAAATCGTAGAGGTATACACCGTTTGTACGGTTCTTCGCATCAATGCAGTAAAGAAAGCCCAAATCGCTGTGGTAAACGAGCAAGCTGCCCGTGGCGTCGGATCGCGCTCCAGGAATGTCCGACGTGTAGTAACCAAATGGGCTGCCACCAAGAAAGGAGAGGTATCGGAAACCCCCGCGAACAAAAGTTTCTCCGCTGAAGAACCGAGGCTTTGAGGCCGTGCCAGGAACACACGAAGGGCAGCGGCGGCGGGCTTATAGACGTCTGAGTTTAGGCTTGCCACAAACAAATAACGATCCGGCCCATCAACCGCGGCGAGCGCCGTCGTGTCCCGATACACGATGCTCGTTCCCGGCATATGCAGGGACGTAACGGAGAACGAGCCCAGGCAGGGCTGTCGTGCGGATGTCAAAGATTTGCAGCTCCCGGTTGAATGTTCCCCGCTTGGTAGACCACGTTGTCGTCTGGACTGAACGCCAGAATGCCGGGGAATTGTCCCGATGGCAACACCGTCAAGACTTTGGTCAAGTCAGCCGTCGAGTATAAAGCCGTGCGATACTGCTGCTGGTAACCAACAGCAGTTGTGAACACTGAATACCGTTCATCGTGACTGATAGCTGATAACGCAAGGCCCTGGCCGGCGTTGGTATTGATGCGCTGTTTGAGGCTCGCCGTTGCGGTGCTCACATCAAAACTGTACAGACCAAAGGTTGTGCTAGCGCTTGAGCCGGAAAAGAGCGTCCTGCGATCCTGGCTGATCTGTAGTAAGCCGTTTTCGATATGAGCGCTGTTGACGACCGCTTGAACTGGGCGCGTGGGGCCATCACCCGATTAGTAAATCCTTCCAGGATGGGTGCCGGTGACGCGACATAAACCGGACGCTTCTCAACTCCAACCGCGATCGCACTGATACTTTCTGGCGCCGGTAGGGAGGCGAGCACGTGAAACGTAGTGAGATCAACAACGGCAATTGCATTGTCAGTGGCGCCGGTAATCCCCACATAGAGCGACCCATAGCAGGGCGCGAACGCCGGGATCAGCCGGACGATGGGCAAGCTGCACGCGCAGCGTTGAGCCTGTAGCTGCGCGATGTCGAATAATCGCCAAGGCGTTGTCCTCTGGCAGCGTGGCGTAGATTCGATTGCGAGCCACATCATGGAGCAGGTGTTCAGCTCGCAGGCGTCAGGCGTTTGTAACCAAAGGACCGACGCCGGACGGTGGCACGTAGAGAGCGCCAACTCCTCGCAAGTGATCCGCTTGCATCACGTCGGTGTCACTGACGCGCGAATTCAAGCACCGCTGCGAGATACTGGTTGTGTTGCTCCGGGTGATCCAAGCCCAGGGCATGGTTACCCGAACTCGTGGATGGCAACCCGCGTGAAAGTCGCGCGGAATGGCGTTGCCTTTCGTGTCGCGCCGGCGTGGCCCGCGATACGAATCCCAAGTTTTCGCCGCATTAAAAACGACATCGGCTTCAGTAAACCCATTGTCGGTGCGAAACGGCGTAGGTTGTCACGGCAATCGTCTCGCTACCGAAGGCCTGACCGAAGACTGTCCGGCTGAACGAAACAGTGTTATTGCCGTCATCTCGGGCGTTGGAAGCATAAGAGATAAGCACGGATCGGAATTGAACTCCGTCAACTAAAGACTGATTCCAGAGGTAACGCTCATCCTGCGCGGACGCGTCCAAGAAGGAGAGCCATCACTAAGCGTAAGATTCGTTGCACCCAACTCCAGGTTCATCACAACTGTCGTATTCGTGGGCCAGCGTGGGCCTTCGAAGACGTAGGCCAGGACGAGTGGTGCAGAGTGCAAGCAGCCGAGTGTCACGCATAACAACCAGAACGAAATAGAACTGAGACGGAGAAGACCTAAGAAGCATAGGAACAAACAAGAGAAAATTTCTCACCAACAACTGGGTGTGAGCAACGAGCCTGTCGGATCGGTTGCCTCGGCGCTAATCACTTAGCACGTCACACAGCCCTTGTGCTCGGCGCTCGTGAAGTTTCTCGGTGATCCGCTCCTTTAGCGCCTCTGCGGTAAGCGCGCTGTGGGCTTGGATGTTCGGATAGGCCCGCAGCTTCGGTGCGCCGGTCGCCTCGTTTGTCTGGCCAACGAGAGCGGTGTCCACCACCGGGTTGCCGTCATGCGTAAAGACTCGCTCGGTTGCCATGGCAGTCGTCTCCTTGTGCAAGGAAAATCGACCCTGAAAAGCGCCGACCAGGGGACAAAACTGCACGCCATGGCCCGCGACGAAGAGGATGGCGGTTTCACCCGCGGAAAACTTCGCATGTCAGCACTTTTTTTTTTTTTTTTTTTTTTTTTTTTTTTTTTTTTTTTTTTTTTTTTTTTTTTTTTTTTTTTTTTTTTTTTTTTTTTTTTTTTTTTTTTTTTTTTTTTTTTTTTTTTTTTTTTTTTTTTTTTTTTTTTTTTTTTTTTTTTTTTTTTTTTTTTTTTTTTTTTTTTTTTTTTTTTTTTTTTTTTTTTTTTTTTTTTTTTTTTTTTTTTTTTTTTTTTTTTTTTTTTTTTTTTTTTTTTTTTTTTTTTTTTTTTTTTTTTTTTTTTTTTTTTTTTTTTTTTTTTTTTTTTTTTTTTTTTTTTTTTTTTTTTTTTTTTTTTTTTTTTTTTTTTTTTTTTTTTTTTTTTTTTTTTTTTTTTTTTTTTTTTTTTTTTTTTTTTTTTTTTTTTTTTTTTTTTTTTTTTTTTTTAAAAAAAAAAAAAAAAAAAAAAAAAAAAAAAAAAAAAAAAAAAAAAAAAAAAAAAAAAAAAAAAAAAAAAAAAAAAAAAAAAAAAAAAACGGCTGCAAAGCAACCGCTATCCGAGCCACGCAAACCGAATGATCGAAAAACCGGGCTGGAAATTACCCGAAACTGGACCGCGTGCTCTAATTCAGCGCCGTTTGCCCGCGGTCCCGGCGTAAGTCCGCGATTCTATTACCGTTTTCGATTCAATAATCAGAACGGCCAGCCCAGTCGGTGCGGAAACGGACCCAGGCTCGACAATGGTAAATTTTTTTTTTTTTTTAAAAAAAAAAAAAAAAAAAAAAAAAAAAAAAAAAAAAAAAAAAAAAAAAAAAAAAAAAAAAAAAAAAAAAAAATTTTTTTTTTTAAAAAAAAAAAGATCCTTGAATGCCCAAGGGGTCAACAACCTCGATGGCGAGCAATAAATGAAAAAAATACTCCAGGAGAGCGCTTCAACGGGCAAACTTTGTGGCGTGGTAGTAGCCGGATATTTATTACGCCGCAAAAAAGCGCAGAGCCCGCCTCGATGGATGAAAGAAATTGCACGATGCGTGGCCGCGGCGGCGATTGCAACGCATAGGCCGGGCAGGCAGCACCAAACGCTTGGTCAGGGCTCTGATCAGGCCGAAGATCGATTGGTTACTGGCCGAGAGGATCCCCGGTTCTCAGACTGCGCCTGATGGCCATGGTCAGCCCGCCCGCGTTCCTCGCTGTCCTCGAGCACTAATCGAAAATCTTCCCAGCGGCTCCGCCAAAATGAGCCACGGAAAATTCGATTGCTCAAAATGTGGGCGGCAGTTTGTCACGATCAGCTGCAGGAAAACACACAAAAAAAAAAAAAAAAAAAAAAAAAAAAAAAAAAAAAAAAAAAAAAAAAAAAAAAAAAAAAAAAAAAAAAAAAAAAAAAAAAAAAAAAAAAAAAAAAAAAAAAAAAAAAAAAAAAAAAAAAAAAAAAAAAAAAAAAAAAAAAAAAAAAAAAAAAAAAAAAAAAAAAAAAAAAAAAAAAAAAAAAAAAAAAAAAAAAAAAAAAAAAAAAAAAAAAAAAAAAAAAAAAAAAATGGCTATGCCAGGTAGACCGTAGCCCGCGTTGATTGACAAAATTTTTCAAAAATATGCAACATCGATCGCCCGAGCCCCGTGCGCCGCCGCCACACCCACCGGCTTGCAATCTTAATTGTGGGCAAGGAAACGTTTAATGTCACGTCGAGCTGCAAAGGGCCAGTGCGCGATCCCCGATGCTCCGCCGCTCAAACCGGCGAGCGACTCCGAGGTTTGCAAGGTGCCGTCAGAACGGCGCGCAATACGGCGATATTGCGACTCCGGTAATTTGCGGGCCGGCAGAACTGGAAGCCCTTCTCCTCGCGTCACCCGGGCGCGGGAGGCAGCACAGGCGAGGCGATGCTCCAGCCGGATGCCGCCGCACGGGTTTTGGATAAACTTGACGGGGACTGGAGGACGGCGGTTTCTCCCTGCTGGCGGGCACGCTTTGAAGACCTCAGAAAAACGGAAGACCGGTTGGAGCAACTCGATGCTAAGGCGACCGCACAGCCGAGTCGGTTGGTTGCCCAAGTCCGAAAAGGAATGGGAGCGTTTGACCTTGCGCCTGGATTTGCAGGAGCCCGGTCCTGCCGCCCGTTTTTGGCGCAGGCTTTTATGCGCGCCTTTGTGGAGGCGTCATCCCGGGCATTACGCCGGTCGCGTCGCCCTCGGCCGACTCTGTCTGGCGGAGGGCGACGCGGCCGGCATCGCGCACCTGGAAGACTGTGGCGGCCGCCGAGGAAGACGCGGCACCGCCCGCCGACCAGTTGATCTACGATTTCCTGCGCCGGGAGGGGCGGCTCGACGAAGCCCGGGCGCGCCGCTGGCAGGCCCGGCGCAGTGCCGACGCCCTGGATCTCGCCAATCGTGAACGCAGCACGCTCACCGACGATGACGTGCTCGTGGCCCCCGAACTGGAGCCCGCGCAACTCGCCGTCATCCGCGCTTTTGTAGCCGGCCGCGACGATGTGCGCATGACTTTACATTGCCCGCAAGCAGGTCCGGCACCTTCCTGATGCGGCCTTCTTTGTCGTGGGCTGCCGGCGGCGTTATCCGTGGTGGCAACTCCCCTCGGCCGACCGACGCTGGAAAACGGCTTTCGAGTTGCATGAAGGGCTGCCGTTGCCCGGTGGGTGCACGGTGGTGGTCTTCGACTCCTTTCGGCAAAAGCGCAGGCTGGTGCGCCGGCTCCGAACGCTGGAAGGCGCGCTCGTTTTTGAGCGGTAGGGAAAAGCAGCTAAAACGTCGCAATCCCGCATATCCGCGCCGGACCGTCGGCTCAGGAAGCGCTTCCCCCGGCGCCGCCCACTCGGCCCGCGAGGCTGGCGACCATCGTGATCAGCTCGGCCGGCTCGACCGGCTTGGCGACGTGCATCTGGAACCCGGCGCGCACCGCCTTGCATGCGGTCCTCCGCCCGGGCGTAGGCGGTCAGCGCGACGGCCGGCGGCACGTGCTCCCGCCCGGCTCGGCGTCAGCGCCCGGACGCGGCGGATCAGCGCGTAGCCGTCCTCGCCCGGCATGCCGATGTCGCTGACGAGCACGTCGCGGCCGCTCCGCCCGGCATCGACGCGAGCGCCTCGGCCGCGGACGCCGGCGGTCCGCACGGTCGCCCCGCAGTCTTCGAGCAGGCGCCGCACCAGCGCCGGGCGTCCGGCTTCGTCGTCGACGACGAGCACCTCGCACGCCCGTCCAGGCTGAACGGGACCTCCGGCAGCGCGGCGCGTGCCCGGCCCGGCCCGGGGATGGGCGCCGTTCGCTCGCGGTTCGGTCTCGCTCGGCGCGTGCATCGCGGTCAGCGGCAGCGACCACGGTGAACGTCGTGCCCTGGCCGACGCCCGGCGCTCGTGCGCCCGCACCGCGCCGCCGTGCAGCTCGACGAGTTGCTTGACGATCGCCAGCCCGAGGCCGAGGCCGCCGTGCCGGCGCGTGGTCGAGGCGTCGGCCTGGCGGAAGCGGTCGAAGACGTGCGGCAGGAAGTCGGCGGCGATGCCCTCGCCGGTGTCGGTGACGCTGACCTCGAGGTGCGAGTTGACCCGCTCGAGCACGCACCTGCACGCGGCCGCCGCGCGGCGTGAACTTCACCGCGTTGGTCAGCAGGTTCCAGAAGACCTGCTGGAGCCGGTTCGGGTCGCCGGTGACCGGGCCGGCGAGCGGGTCGAGCACGGGCTGAATGCGGATGCCCTTGGCGTCCGCCGCCGGCCGGACGGTCTCGATCGCCGCCTCGACGACCGGCGGCGAGGTCGAGCGCTGGACGTCGAGCCGCACCTTGCCGCTGATGATCCGGCTCATGTCGAGCAGGTCTTCGATGATCTGCGTCTGCGCGCGGGCGTTGCGCTCGATCGACCGCGAGGCCCTCGGCCAGTTCGTCGGCTCCCGCCGGCCGCCGGATCGGCCGGGCGCAGGATCTGCGCCCAGCCGAGGATCGCGTTGAGCGGCGTGCGCAGCTCGTGGCTGAGAGTGGCGAGGAACTCGTCCTTCATGCGGCCGGCCCGCTCGGTCTCGGCGCGCGCCGCCCGCTCGCTTTCCAGCAACCGCTCCCGCTCCTCCGCCTTGCGGCGCGCCTCGGTGATGTCGGTGTTGGTGCCGAACCAGAGCACGATCTCGACCGGAGTCATCGCGGAACGGCAGGGCCCGCGACAGGTGCCAGCGGATACTCGCCGTCGTGACGCCGCAGCGGGAAACGTGTCCTCCCAGTCTTCGCCCGTCGCCAGCGCCGACTGCCAGCGCTCGATGATGCGCGGGAGCTCGGCGGGGTCGTGCACGCTTCTGCCAGCCCCAGCCCTGCATCTGCTCCGGCGTCGTCCCGCAGTAGTCGTGCCAGCGCTGGTTATACCAAAAAATCCAGCCGTCCGGATTCGCCATCCAGGCCAGCTGCGGGATCGCGTTGGCCATGGCTTGGAAGCGTTCCTGGGTTTTGCGCAGGTTTTGCTCCGTGTGCTCGCGTTCCGTCACGTCCTGCGTCGTGCCATCGAAGCGCACGGGGTTGCCCGCCTTGTCGTAAAACGCGCGGCCGGTGGCGCGCAGCCAGCGGATCTCGCCGGCCGGGGAAACCGCGCGATATTTTTCGTCGAAAAGCTCGACCCTGGGAGAGGCAAGCTTCGATCGCCAGGCGCGTCGGCTCGCGGTCGTCCGGGTGCAGGATGGAGAAGAAACGCTCGAGGGTCGACCTCAGCCTCCGGCGGCAGCCAGAAGTGGGCTTTGCAGCGGTCGTTCCAGTCGAGCTTGTTCAGCGGAATCTCGCAATGAAACGTCCCGAGCTCCGATGCCTCGATGGCGACCGCCAGCTCCGCCTGCAACTGGCGCGAGCGGGCTTCCGCGTGGCTGACTGCCTCGATCTGATCGCGAATCTGGTATTGCCGCAGACGACCGCGGATGGCGGCCTGCACCGCGCTGATGACCGAACGCGTCGGGGCCGGCCGCTCGAGCAGGGTGACGTTGCGCAGCGACCGGATGATGCGCGTGGCCACGGGCGACTGCACGCCGCCGTGGATCAGCAGCACCACCGGCAGATCGGACCAGGTCGGCTGACGGTCCAGCGCCGCGAGCAGATGCCCCATCTCGCGGTGGAGCACGGTTTCTTCAGTGGTCAGGATCGCGCCGGCTCCCCGCTCCAACTCCTCTACCAATACATCCAGATTCGGGCAAATTTGGCAGGTCAGCGCTGCCTTTTGCAAAAGTGTCCGCGTGACTTCAGCGTCGCGACGGGTGGGCGCCAGCAACAGGACGCGCGTCTCATTTTCGCCGGGAAGCCCAGCGGTCATGCCGGATGCGCTGGACATCACGCGTGCGGGGTTTCCCCTTCAGCTTTCAGCTCGACCGGGATGCCGGTCAGAATGCCGCGGAACTGCACGAGCGGCTCGCTCAGATGAATGCCGGATTCATTGAAGCAAAGTTCCCGAATGCTTTCTTCGTGCGCGCCGCTGCGCTTCTTCACCACCGAGATCGCCTTCTTCACCCGGCCCGCGTATTCGAAATAGCGCAGCAGCACGACGGAGTCCGCCAGGTAGCTCGTGTCCACGGGCGAGGTCATCGTTGTGCCGACCAGCCCGTGCTGGGCGACGACCATCAGCGTGGTGACGCCCTGACGGCCGAGATAGGTGAGCAATTCGTGCAGTTGCGCGGTGAGAAACTGCTCTTCCGGCATCGCGTTCAGGTAGCCGTTGAGGCTGTCGATGACGATGACGCGCGCGCCGTCCCGCTCGACCGACTGCGCGCACCAGGTGCACAAATTCGCCGGGGGAAAGCTCCGCGGGATCGACCTGCTGGATGCGAATCTCGCCGGCCGCCCTGCCTTCGCGGAAACGGATCCCGAGCGCTTCGGCCCGAGCTTCGAGCGTGGCGACGCTCTCGTCGAACGCGAAAATGACTGCGTGCTCGCCGCGATTCGCCGCCGCCACGGCGTATTGCGCCGCGATCGTCGATTTGCCGGAACCCGCCGGACCCATCAACAGCGTGCTGGTGCCGCGATCCGGTCCGCCGCCCAGGAGCGCGTCCAGCGCGGTGACGCCGCTCTTGATCCGCTCCGGCTGAAAGCCTGTGCTGTGCTCCGCGGCGACCAGTCGTGGGAAAACGGTGAGACCGCCCCGGACGATGGAAAAATCGTGATATCCGTCCCGAAAATTGGTGCCGCGAAATTTCACCACCCGCACCCGGCGGCGCGCGGCGCCGTAAACAGGAGCCCGCTGCTCGAGCGTGATGACGCCATGGACGATGCTTTGCAACTGGAGGTCGGCCGCCTCGGCGGTCTGGTCGTCGAGCAGAATCACGGTGCACTTGCGACCGATGAAGAACTGCTTCAACGCCAGGATCTGGCGCCGGTAGCGTAGGGAACTCTGGGCGAGCAGCCGCACCTCGGAAAGCGAGTCGAAGACCACCCGGGTGGGGTTGGCGCGCTCGACGGCATCGAGCACCCGGCGCGTGGTCTCGGAAAGCTCCACCTCGGAGGGATGATACATCGTCACCTCCGCCTCCCCGTCGAGATCGTGCTCGCGTGCGGTCAACTCGACGATCTCGACGCCCTCCAGCGACCAGCCGTGGGAATCCGCGCCGGCCAGCAGCTCCTCCTTGGTTTCCGAAAGCGTGATGTAGAGGCACTTCTCGCCCAGCCGGGCGCCCTCGCGCAGAAACTGGAGGGCAAGCGTCGTCTTCCCGGCGCCCGGCGTGCCGTCGACGAGGTAGAGCCGGTGCGGGATGAGGCCGCCGTTGAGGATGTCGTCCAAGCCCCGGAACGCCGGTTTGGCAACGTGTCACTGCATTTTCACTGGACTGTTTCATGCGGTCGGATTCAGGAACGCGGCGCGGAGCACCGCCACCTGGGACTGGCAGGTCGCGAAAGCTTCCAGTTCCAATGCGCCGAATCGCCTCCACCCAGCTTTCCCTCAAGACAACGAGAACGGTCCGAACCCGTCGTTTGGACGCGTAATTCTCGCCCGGACGCTGCGATTTGCCATGGGACCAGAGTGAAACCGGCGCACCGGATACTCCTCGGGTCCCACGAGTTTCACCGCGTCGCCCTGCAGTTCCAGGAAGCGACTCCGCACCCGGTTACACAGGCCCCGTCGCTGCGCACAGCCGCGAGCTGCCGCGACTCCCGGCGACAGCCTGACCCAGTCCTGGGCGATCTATCAGCCTTACCGCCGCACTCCCAGTAACATCGCACATTCCCCGACCCGGCTCTCGACGGCTTTAGCGCGAAGATTTCTGCCGCGGATTGCGTTTCCGGGCGTATCGTTCGCCAGGTGGAGCGGGGATCCCGGCGGGCTGGGACACCGGGGCAATGTTCCGATTTTTTCCACCCATCCGACCCTCCCCCCTTATGCTTGAATCCACGGAACACCACGCCGGTGCCAATGGCGCCTCCCCGGAAGAGCGGGACGATTCCCGCACGCCAGATTGCTTCGCGCATCTCAACGCGCAGGAACGCGATCTGATCCGCGAACTGGAAAACGCGGCTCGCCGCGTGTCCACCTTGCTCGAGGAAAAAGCCGGCGCCGTCAGCCGGACGGCGCGCCGCGATCGTGAAGCGACGCTCGGCACCGCGCGCGCCGCCTTGATCCACACCCGGCACGCGGTCGAAGCAAGCGGGCTGAAGCGCCGCCTGTCAGCCGACCAGCTCGAGGTGCTCGCGGGCTGCGGCACCGTGAACCAGGCACACTGAAGCCGCCGCGGCGGGCGGAGGGATGCGGCACCCGATCCGTCTCACCCGGGTTCCCGGAGGACGTGCCGCCGCTTCCACTCCGGCCGCGCACGGAACGCTGCCGCTGCCGATTTTCCGAACGGTCGCCTTATTTCTTCGCCTTCGGCACCTGCTTGGCAGATGTGGCCTGACTTTTCTGTTGTTTGGCCGCGTTGTTCTTGGCCTGTTTTTGCGCCGCCTGTTTGTTCGTTGCCTTCGGAGATTTGTCACCCATAAGGGCAGCAGGCTAGCGGCAAAACGACGTGGCTGTCAAAGCCCGCGGCGGAGAATTTTCCGGCTCCCGCGCGGCGCCTCAAACTCGCGGGCGATATCCTGGCAGCGCCAGCGCCTCTGCTCGCGCCCGCAGGTATCCGGCGGTGGGTCGGTCGGCGCCGATGGACTCCCGGATGTCGTAGCCGTAGGCGCTCTTGCTGGTAACGATGATAGGCGGCGATTGCACGCGTTTGAACACGTTGCGCCGCACCTGCCCGAAGAACCATTCGAGGTCTTCGATGAACGTCTGCGGCTCGTCGAGATGCCAGCGCGTGAGCAGCGCCGCCGGGATGCCGAGATGCGTGTGCAGCGTCCCTTCCAGATACCAGCGGACCACGGTTTCCGGATTCGTCTTGCGGAAATCGGTCACGGCTTCGACCAGCGCATCGTGGTAGCCGAAGCGCATCGGGTCGATCTGCTTGCCGCGCAGTTCCGCCGTCGGCTCGACGCCCCCGGCGCCGAAGCGCCAGAGCTCGTCCGGGAGCAGGTTGTTCGGGATCACCTCGCGCTTGAAGACGTTGGCGTTCAGATGCCGCGCCAGGGCGATGACTTCCACTTTTGTCAGATCGGCGATCGGGGCGATGGCGCCGTTCACATCGCCATACAGCGTCGAGTAGCCGAGCGCGGTCTCGACCTTGTTGCCGTTGTTCGGAAACAGGCGCCGCTGCCGGGCGGCGAGTCCGGCGAGAAAAACGGCGCCCCGGGTGCGGGCCTGTTCGTTTTCGTGCGCCAACGTGCCTTCCGCCGGGCCGGCGATTCGATCGATTTCGGCGCGAGCGACATCCACGACCGCGTCGATGGGCGCGGTTTCCAGGGGCACGCCGAGCGCCTGGCGACATGCCGCGCATTCGCCAGCGTAGCGTCGCTGGTATGCCGACTGGGCATCGTCAGGCAGAGCAGGCTGTCTGACCCGAAGGTGTCCACGATGAGCGCGGCGACCACCGCGCTGTCCACACCGCCCGAGAGGCCGATGAGGAACTGCGGATCAGCCCGGCCGGTCATCGCCCCGAGGTGCCGCAGGCCGCGACGAATGGCTTCCCATTTGCGCGCGATCTTGTCGCCTTCCGGTCGGGTGAACGGCGCGGTCTCGCCCAGCTCAACGCCGCCACCGTCAGTGCGTTCGCGGAGCGAGCAGCGCAGGACGTCCTCACGGTAATCCGTGCCGGCCAGTGCGCGGATCGTGCCATCGGCGCCATACGCGGTCGTGCCGCCGTCGTAAACGACGATGTTGTCCCCGCAGTTCTCCGCGCCGGTGCGGTTCACGTAAAGAAACGGGATGTCCGCGCCATCGTTCTGGAGAAAAACGATGCGCCGATCGCGAGCCGAGTTTTTCCCGAAGGTCCAGGGCGACGACGAGATGTTCACGATCGCGTCGGCGCCGTTCGCTTTGAGAAAACGCGCGGTGTTCAGCGCCTCGCCTTTCCAGCGGTAATCGGCGCACCACAGATCTTCGCAAATCTGGATGCCGAGACGCAGCGGGCGGCCGTCCTTCCAAGACAACAAAAACGGCTGAAACGCCTGCTCCAGCGGGACGCCTTCATCCGCGGCCTGATCGGCGAATGACAGGAAGTAGCGTTCGTCGTCGAAGAACCGGTAGTTCGGCAGCAGCGTCTTCGCCTGCACGCCCTCCGGCAGGCTGCGCACTGTGCGGACCGCTGGCGGTGCGGCGACACCGTTTTGAAACAGGTAGGCGGCATTCAACTTGCGGCGCCGGCCGTCCTTGTTCACCGACCCGTCGTTGGGCAGGAATACGTTGCCGTAGAGCACGGCGACCCGATGCTCGGCGCTCGCGGCCTGGAGCGTCTGGTTAAACGTCATCATCCATTCGCACCAGTCGCCGTCGAGCCACAGATCGCCGACGAGATAACCGGGCACGGACATCTCGGGAAACGCGATGAGATCGGCTTCCGCGGCGTGCGCGGCGATCAGCTCGACCATGCGGCGCACGTTCGTTTCCGGATCACCCGGGGCGACTTCAAACTGGGCCAGGAGAATGCGGAAAGGATCGCCGGATTTCATGGGGAAAAACTTTGCTGCGGGCTCGCGCCAGCATACCCGAAAATTCCGCCCCCGCCAAGGTTCCGCCGCCGCCTCAATGCGCCGCGCTGCCGGCGCGCGCCCGCGTTTTCCGGCAAAACCAAATCAGCAGCGCGCCACCCACCAGGCCGAGGCCGACAAAGAGAAACGAGTCGTTGTAAGCCATGATCGTGGCATCCCGCCGGACGACGTTTTTGATCGTGGCGTAGGCTCCGTTCAGCGCGCTCACCGGGTCGAAGCCCTTCGCGATCAAGCCCTGCTGGACAGTCTCGATCCGCGCCTGCGTGGCGAGGCTGTAAACATTGACCGACTCGCCGATGCGCAGGTCGTGAAACTGCTCACGGCGCGTCACCAGCGTGGAAAGAATCGCGATGCCGACGCTGCCGCCGATGTTGCGCGCCATGTTGAAAATCGCCGAGCCGCTGCCGGCGTCCCGCGGCGCCAGTCCGCCGGTCGCCAGCTGGGTCACCGGCACGATCGTGAACGGCTGGCCGAGCGCCCGCACGATGTTCGGCCAGATGAACTGGTCGTGCGCGCTGTTCGCCGAAAGATCGACGTTCATGAAACAGCTCACGGCGAATAGCGACGCGCCGAAACAGACGAGGAGCCGCAGATCCACCTTCTTCATCAGGTAAGGCAGAAACGGAAAAACCAGCAGCTGCGGCATGCCGATCCAGAGCATCGTCTCGCCGATCTGGAGCGGGTTGTAATGCTGCACTTCGCCGAGGTAGAGCGGCAGCAGATAAACGCTGCCGTAAAGCCCGAGCCCGAGCACAAACGCGACGCCGCAGGAGAGCGACAGATTGCGATCCTTCAGCAAACGCAGATTCACAAACGGATCGCGGCGATACCATTCGATCAGCAAAAACGCCGGCAGAAACACCGCTGCCAGCGCGGCCGCGATCTGGATGAATCCGCTGCCGAACCAATCCTTGCGCTGCCCCTCCTCCAGCATCGCGATGAGCGAGCCCAGGCCGATCGCCCCGCACGCGATGCCCCACCAGTCGCCGTTCCGCAGCAGCCCGAGCCGCACCGGCCCCGGCTCGATCGCATACCAGACCGCGGCGAGCAGGACCGCGCCGGGAAGAAAGTTGATGTAGAAAATCGTCTGCCAGCCGTAGTGCTCCGTCAGCCAGCCGCCGACCGTCGGCCCGATGGCGGGCGCCAGCGTCGCGGTCAACCCAAACATGGCCTGCCCGAGCGGCACCTTGTCCTTCGGCATCGTCGAGAGAATGACCGTCAGCGACATCGGGATCAGCACGCCGCCGGTGAACCCCTGGCCGGCGCGAAAGAAGATCATCATCCCCAGGCTCGAGGCGATGCCGCACAACCCGGAGAAGCCGAGAAACAGGATGACGTTGATGAGCAGGTAGCGGCGGATGCTGAAGACGCGCGACAGCCACGCGGTGAGCGGGATCGTGATGATCTCGGCCATCAAGTAGGCGGTGGAAATCCACGATCCTTCCGCCGGCGTCGCGCCGATGCCGCCGGTGATGTCGCGCAAGGACGAGTTCGTGATCTGGATGTCGAGCACCGCCATGAAGGCGCCGAGCATCGTGCCGAACACCCCGATCCAGCACTTCGGGGTCATGTGCTGTTTGCAGGGAGATTCCTGTGCGTCTTCGGCCATACCGGATGAGTCTTCGCGCAATTCCGCCGCTTGCCGGAAACTGGGTCGTCAGCGCCCTGCCCGCCGCCGCTTTTCCTGCGCGTCCTTGCCGTGCGGCCCGCTGCTCAGATCGATCGTCGGCACAACGGAAAGGCCGGGCACGATCTTATCGCGAAACCCGCGGATCGAGTCGGCGTCGAAGACGATTTTCACCGGCACCCGCTGGACGATTTTCGTGAAGTTCCCGGTCGCGTTGTCCGGCGGGAGCAGGGCAAACGTCGCGCCGCTGCCGGCCTGGATGCTGTCCACCCGGCCGGTGAATTTCTGATCCTTGAGCGCGTCGATTTCGATCTCGACGCTCTGGCCGACTTCGATCCCGGCCAGTTGCGTTTCCTTCATGTTCGCCGAAACCCAAACGTCGTCTTCCACGACCGCCATCAGGGCCTGGCCGGGCTGAAGCCGCTGGCCGGATTCCACCGTTTTCTTCGACACCCGCCCTTCCACCGGCGAGATGATGCTGGTGTAGGAAAGCTGCAGGTCGGCATCGCGCAGCGCCGCCTGGGCCGCCTGCACGTTCGCCTCGGCGACGGTGACCTGCGCCCGCGCGCTTTCCTCGTTGGCATGCGCGGCGGTCGCCTGGGCTTTCGCGGTGCCGAAGCCGGCCTTGGCGGCCTCAAACGCCGCCCGCGCGCTCTCGTAGTTTGCCCGCGCGGTATCGAATTCCGCCTGCGAAACCACGCGCTTGCCGAAGAGCTCCCGGTCCCGGTTGAAGTCGAGGCTGTTCTTTTCGAACTGCGCGCTGGCCTGCGTTTCCTGCGCCTGCGCCTGAGCCACGCTGGCATCAGCCGCGAGGACGTTGGCCCGCGCCTGCTCGAGCGCGGCCTTGGCGGCGACCACGTTGGCCTGCGCCTGCGCCTGCCCGGCCTGCGCGCGGAGCCGGCCGACTTCGAAATCGCGCCGGTCGAGCTGCACCAGGACTTCGCCCGCGCCGACGTGGCGGTTGTCGTCCGTGAGCACTTCCGTCACCGTGCCGGAAACCCGTGCGCTGATCTGGTGCACGTGGCCGGCGATGTAGGCGTCGTCCGTGCTCTCGTAGCCGCGCGAACGCAGCCAGTAGATCAACCCCCGATCAGCAGGACGGCGACAATGATCGATCCGATGACGATGACTTTTTTCGACGGCCGGCGGGATTGATTTTCTCCGTCCCCGTCTTCCGCCGCCTCCGCCTTTTTTTCGTCTTCGCCCGCCGGCTTTTTCTCTTCGGCTGCGGGGTCCGGCTTCCGGTCTTTCTCGTCCGTGTCACGCCCGCGGTCGGCAGGCGACGATGCGCCGCGCCGATCGGCCGCCGGTGCGTGGCCGTTCTGCCCCTCCCTTTGTCCCGGTGTCGTTGCGGTTTCGGCCATGGTGATGCGGATGCGCTCTGGTGCGAAGTGGTTCTCTACAGGCGTGAAACGACGACCCCGCCCCCGCGGATGCCGCCGTGATGCGGCGAGTCCCAGTCAACTACGCGCGCAGCAGACAACTCCGGCTGCTTTTTTTCCCGCTTCCCGGCGCCGGGCGGCGGCCGCCTCCGTCGTCCCAGCCGCCACGCGCGGCGGGTCAATCCCCTTTCATCTTGAAGCCCCGCAGCCGAAGCGCGTTTGTGACGACGCTGACGGACGACAACGCCATCGCCGCGGACGCAAACATCGGGTTCAGCAGCCAGCCCGTGAACGGGTAAAGCACGCCGGCCGCCAGCGGGATGCCGAGCACGTTGTAGATGAACGCGAAAAACAGGTTCTGCTTGATGTTGCGCACCGTCGCGCGCGAGAGCGCGATGGCATCCGCCACGCCGCCGAGATCGCCCCGCACCAGGGTGATGTCCGCCGCCTCGATGGCGACGTCCGTGCCGGTGCCCATGGCGATGCCGACGTCAGCCCGCGCGAGCGCCGGCGCGTCGTTGATGCCGTCCCCGGCCATGGCGACGTTTTTGCCGGCCGCCTGCAGCCGCTCGATTTCGGCGGCTTTGGCCGCGGGCAACACCTCGGCCAGCACGGATTCCGGCTTGATTCCGGCCTGGCGGGCGATCGCCTCGGCCGTGCGGCGATTGTCCCCGGTGAGCATGATGACTTCGAGCCCGAGCCCGCCGAGCCGCTCGATCGCGGCGCGCGACCGTTCCTTGAGTGTGTCCGCGATGGCGATGATGCCCGCCGGCTTCCCGTCGATGGCGACGAACACCGGCGTCTTGCCCGCGTTCGCGAACTCTTCGGCAGCGGCTTCATCCGGCGTCAGGCCGCGCTCGCGCAGCAGGGCGGCGTTGCCGACGAGCACCTCGCGGCCCTCGACCGTGGCGGCGATGCCGCGGCCGGCGATCGACTCGAATTTTTCCGGGCGGGGCAGCGTCAGCTCCCGCTCCGTGGCGGCGCGCACGAGCGCCTCGCCCAGCGGATGCTCGGAGCCGCGCTCCGCGCTCGCGGCCAGGGCGAGCACCGCGTTTTCACTCTGACCCTCAGCGGTGTGGATATCCGTGACCGCCGGCTCGCCTTTCGTAATGGTGCCGGTCTTGTCGAGCACCACGGTGTCGATGCGTCCGGCGGCCTCAAGCGCGCCGGCGTTTTTGATCAGCACCCCGGCCTGCGCGCCGCGCCCGGTGCCGACAATGATGGCCGTCGGCGTCGCGAGTCCGAGCGCGCAGGGGCAGGCGATGATCAACACGGAAACCAGCGTGGTCAGCGCCAGCGGCAGCCGGTTGTCCGCCGGCCCGAAGATGAGCCAGAGCGTGAACGCCAGGAGCGCGATGACGATGACGACCGGCACGAAAATGCCGGCCACCTTGTCCGCCATGCGCTGGATCGGCGCCTTGCTGCCCTGCGCTTCCTGCACGAGCCGGACGATGCCTTGCAGCACGGTCTCCGACCCCACGCGGGTCGCGCGAAAACGGAACGAACCGCTCTTGTTCAACGTCGCGCCGATGACGTTGTCGCCCGGTTCCTTCGCGACCGGGAGCGCCTCGCCGGTCAGCATGCTTTCATCCACGGTGGAGGCGCCGTCGAGCACGTCGCCGTCCACCGGGATTTTTTCGCCCGGCCGCACGAGCACGGTGTCGCCGACCCGCACTTCGCCGATCGGCACATCGCGTTCCTGGCCGTCGCGCTCGATCCGCGCGGTCTTCGGCGAAAGCTGGATCAACGCGCGGATCGCGCCGCCGGTGCGGCTGCGCGCGCGGGCCTCCAGCAACCGCCCCATGAGGATGAGCGTGATGATGACGGCGACGGTTTCGTAATAAACCTCCGCCTGCCCGTGCGCCATCGCGTGCCCCGCCACGCCGGCGAGCAGCGCGGGCGCGACGGTGGCCACGACGCTGTAGCCGTAGGCCGCCAGCGTGCCGAGCGCCACGAGGGTGTTCATGTCGGCGGCGCGATGCCGGGCGGAGTTCCAGGCGCCGGCGAAAAACTCCCAGCCGGACCAGAACAGGATCGGCGTGGTCAGCGCCAGCTCCACCCAGGCCCGGCCCGGGAAATCGACCAGCCGACCCAACGCCGGGCTGATGTGTCCGGCCATGCCGAGAAAGACAACGGGGATGCTGAGCACCAGCGCGACGATGAAACGCCGTTTCCCGCGGCGGTATTCCGCCTCGCGCGCCGCGGCTTCGGCGTCGTCTGTTCCCGCGCCGGCGTCCGTTGGACCTTCGGCGTCGGGAAGCAGGGCGTCGTAGCCGACTTTGCGCACGGCTTCTCGCAACCCGTCCGGATCGGTTTCCGCCGGACGGAACTGCACGGTCGCCCGCGTCGTCGCGAAGTTGACGTTCGCATCCGCGACGCCCGGCGCCTTTTTCAACGCGCGCTCGATCCGGCCCGCGCAGGCAGCGCAGTGCATGCCGAGCAATGGCAGCGCGATTTGTTCGGTCGCGCCGTTGCCTTCGCTCGATTCGTCCGTTGCCGTCGTGCCGTTAATCGGTGCACTCATAAGTGGATCGCGTTGCCGGCGCCGCACGCGTCAGGCGGCAGCGGCGACTTCAGCTTCGTAGCCTTCTTCCTCAACCGCGGCACACAGCGCGGCGGGGTCGGCGCCGTCGTGTTGAACGGTCGCCGATCCGCCGGCGAGCGAGACTTCGACGGAGGAAACGTTCGAGACTTCTTTCAGGGCGTTTTTCACGGCGTTCTCGCAGGCGCCGCAATTCATTCCAGTGATTTTGAGTTTGGTGGTTTGCACAACACCAGAAACGTCGGACGCCAGACGCCGCCGTCAAACGCCGAATGCCGCCGGGCGCCCTCGGTAGCGTCCCGTCCCACCGGCAAAGTCCGACCCGCCGAAGGGCTTACAGCGCCGGGGCGCGCCCGAGCAAACGCTGCCCAAAATAATAGAGCAGCGTGCGCACGGCGTTGCGGATCGCGTTTTTCGAAACCGAGTTGCTCGGCGCCCGGTAATGAATCGGCAGTTCCACGCCGCGTCGCCGCCGCAGGAGGTAGCGCACTTCGGTCTGATAAAAATGGGCGCGGGAACGCAGCGGATACGCGAGCAGCGCGCGCGATCACGTCGCGCCGAAACGCTTCAAAGCCGCTCGTCATGTCGGCGAGCCGGGTGCCGAGCAGCGTGTTGCTCAGCACGGTCCCGGAACGCGACAGCGTGCGGCGAAAAAAACTGCTCTCCGCCATCGAGCCGCCCGGACAAAAGCGGCTGCCGAAAACACACTCGTGCCCGTCTGCCAGCGCGCGCAGGAATCGCGGGATCGCCGCCGGGTCGTGGCTCAACCCGGCATCCATCTCGACGATAAATTCGTGCCCGCCGTCGTAGGCCGCGCGAAACCCGCGCAGGTAGGCATCGACCACGTTCCGGTTTTCCGGCGCCCAGACCGTGCGGAAGCGACGCGTCGCGCGCCGAAAGCGCGTCGCACAGCGCGCGGGTGTTGTCCTGCGACGCGTTGTCCACGACGAGATACGCCGCGCCGCTGCCGACCCCGTCAAAGGTCGCCGCCAGCGCGGTCGTGAACTCAGCAAATTCCGGGGCCTCGTTGGCCATCGGGACGACGACGGCCCAGTTTGCGGCGGCGAGCGAATCCGTCTTCACGGTTTTCGGTCGCCGGTCGCCGCCGGGGTGATCTGGCAAGCGGCGAAATCCTCCAGCCAGGCGTCGAGCAGCGGCAGCTCCGCCTCACCGACCCAGCCGCGGGCCACCAGGGTGCGGTAGCAAAGCTGCAGGTTCTTCGCCAGCACCGGCAGGCTGGCGCCGGGCTGGAGCGAGAGTTCGTCGAGCGCGCGGGCCATCGCCCGGTTGTGCAGATACCCCGGCACCTCGTCGGCGAAGTCGCGCATCAGATCGTGGGCGTTGCGCTCCTGCCAGACGTCCGGCTCGTGAAAGAGCAGGTTCCAGCCGTTGGTCCACGCGATCTTCTGCGCCACGAAGGAGCGCCAGATATCGGTCATCCGGAAGGAGCAATGCGCCGGCAGATAAAGCAGCGGATAGGCTTCCGGCCACCAGCAGGTGTTCTGGCTGTTGAACGGGCACCAGGCGCCGGGACCGAGGATCAGCCGGCGGTCGGCGCGGAAATTCTGCGGCAGCGGATATAGCAGCCGGTAGAGCGCATCAACGTCTGGATTTTCGTCCGCGAGCCCTTGCTGGATCGGGCAATGCGCCGTGCCGGCGGGGAGCGTTTCGTAGGCCGCCGGGAGCGCGTCGCGAATGGCGTCGAGCGGCAGCCCGCGCGGCCAGATCGGGGCGTCGGAAAAATAGCCGTAGGCATTGACCCAACCCGGAGTCGGCAGCTCAAGGCGCGGCGCCGTGATTTCCGCGCTCCGCTCGCGCGTGAACCAAGCGGGCCGCGGGATATTGTCGTCGTCGGTTTCGAGCAGAAACGGCGCGCCCCGGCCGACGGCCAGCAGGTAGCCGATGTTCTTCCGCGCGTAGTGGCGCGTGGGACAAAGCGCGGCGAAGCGGCCACCGGTTTTCAACTGCCGCTCGACGCTGTAAAAGTCGGCGTCCGCGAGCGAAAAATCGGCCGGGCTTTTCGTGTCGCCGATCACCAGGAAATCCCAGGCCGCTGACGCGCAGCCGCGGGCGATTTCGCGCAGCACCGCGTTGGGCGCATTGATGGTGGTGACAACAACAGCGGGGCGCGACATAACGGTTACGGAGACTCGGGACATGCGAAACGACTTCCCGGGGTTTGCCCCACCCCGACGGCGGACGCAAGCGCGCAATGCCCCGGGCTTCGAAGAAAAACGCCCGCCAGACGTCCGGCGCGCCGTCACACGCGCGTCAGCAGCCGGCCATCGATGCAGACCGGTTCCGCCGCGCCGATGACCAGTTGGCCGAAGTCGCGGTGCGCGGGGTTCAGCAAAAAATTCGCCTCCTGCGGCACCACGGCGCTCGGCACCTGCCAGACGGCGCTTTCGTCGGCGCGCACCCAGGCGTCGCCGAGCCGGCGGGTCGTCCCGGACGCCGGATTTTCCTGCCAGTCGACCGGCAACGCGTCGGGCGGCAGCACCGCGACCAGCCGGCGGTCAAACCGCACGGGAATGCAGACAAACTTCGCCAGCAGGACGGCGACCGGCAGATGCACGAGGATTTCCAGAATCGCCAGGGCGCGGCTCTCCGCCGTGTAAACGAGCGCGGTGCCCGGCGAGTTCCAGCGGCCGCCGTTGCGCCGCGCGCCTTCGCCGTCAAACGCGCTGGCGGCGTAGCGCGCTTTGACGATCCGCCAAGCGGTCAGCTCGCTCATCGGCCGGCGGCGGTTTTTCTCTTCGCATTAACCCGGCGCCGGGTCACGAGAAGACGCCCTGTTCGATCCGCCCGAGCAGTTGCTCCACTTCCCGGGCGCCTGGCTCCACGTCGGCAAACGCCAGCGGCGTGCTGCCGCCGAGCGCCCGCTGCGGCGTGCGGAACCAATCCCGCGCGGCCTCGTCGCTTTCGAAGACTTCCACCGCGCGATCGAAAAGACGCTGCAACCGGTAGAGCCGCTCGGACTCATCCTTCCGCAACCGGCCTTCCTGCTTGCGCCGCGCCAGGGTGCGCGCGGCGATGCTTAGGGCGTCGGCGAGCTGTCCGCTGGTGACGCCGAGCCGGCTCTGCACGGTGTCGAAATCTTTCACCGGCAGCCCGGCGCGCAACGTCGCCGCCGCCGCGTGAACCGCGCCCGCCGGCGCCGAAGGTTTCTGCACACGCGAAGCCGTCTTAGTTGCCATCTGGCAAAAACGATCGCGCCAAACGGCAGCGGAGTCAAATGCGCCGTGGCGGCTCATCACTCCAGCCAGCGTTCGCGCAGCCGGACCATGTAGGGATCGACGCGCGCCAGGAGAAAATAGGCGCCACGTTCCCGCCAGCGCTGCCAGCGCGAGCGCTCCCGGCGCCAGTTTGTTGGGTCGATCCGCCGCGACTGCGTGAGGATGGATTCAAAGATCGCGCGGCCTTCGGCAAACGTCGCCGGGTCCGTCACCCGGATCAGCAGCTCGTAGTTCAGCGTCAGGCTGCGCGGATCGAGATTGGCCGAGCCGACAAACGCCGCGTCGTCGATGAGAAACAGCTTCGCGTGCAGCATCTGGGGCAGGTATTCGTAAACCTCGATGCCGGAGCGAAACAGCCGCCGGTAAAGTCGCCGCGCCGCCAGGTGGGACAACAACACGTCCGACCGCGACGGCAGGACCAGCCGCACCCGGCAGCCCGCCCGGCCGGCCCGCAGCAACGCGCGCAGCAAACGGAACGTCGGCAGGAAATAAGGCGTCGCGAGATCGATCCGGGGCCGGGGAGCGTCCGGCTGGGCGCGCGCCGTTTTTGTCGCCTGGTCGAGCGAGCGGCGCAGGATCGTCTTCAATGCCGGCGGCTGCACGCCGGGACCGCCGAGCAGGAGGTCGCCGGCGGCATCGAGGAGCGACTTGTGCAGACGCGACGGACGCAGCGCCTGGAAGGGCTTCAGCTTCGCGCCGCCCCGGGCGAAAAACGCGTCAAACGTCTTCGCCAGCCGCTGCGCCAGGGGCGCGTCCGAAATCTCCAGCCCGACGTCGCGCCAGCCGCTCTTCACGCCGTCGCCGTCGTAACAAATCGCCACGTTGAAACTGCCGATGATCGCGCGCCGCTCGTCGAAGACGAAGAGCTTGCGATGATCGCGGGTGCCGAAGTTGATCCGCTTCGGCGGGTTGAACCAGCGACACTCGCCGCCGGCTTCCCGCAGCGGCAGGAAAAACGGGTCGGGCAGATCGTAGGAGCCCAGCGCGTCGATGAGCACCTGCACCCGCACCCCGCGGCGTTGCGCGGCGACCAGGGCATCGCGCACCCGGCGGCCGACCGGGTCATCGGCGAAGGTGTAAATTTCCAGCCGCACGGATTCCCGCGCCGCCTCGGTTTCGCGCACGACCGCGTCGATCCCCTCCGCGCCGTTGCGCAGCCATAGGAACGCCCGCGCGCCGGCCGCCGGAGTCGCAGCCACTACGGGCGCCGCCACGTCGGCCGGTGGAGCTTCCGTGGAGCCGGTGGGGCGCACGGGATCAGGATCAACAGCGGCGGGCGAACTCATCAAAGGGGGAAAGCAACGTGGAGCCGGAATGGACGGTGAAAACCTCAGGCGCACACCGTCACGCTCCGACGTAAGAAATGCGACGGGCGCCGCGGCGCGGCTATTCGCAGAAAAGCTATTCTTATTCCGGCTGACCCCGCGCCTTCGGTTTGCCGGCAGACCCGGCAGAATCTGCGGAATCTGCGGACCCGCCCGGACCGCTGCGCGCCTGCGCCATGATCACCAGCGCCACGCTGGCGACGATCACCGCCGCGCCCAGGAGAATGCGGGAATCCAGCACCTCGTCCCCAAGAAACCGCCCGAGAATCACGGCGATCACCGGATTGACATAAGCATACGTCGAAACCCGCGCCGGCGTGCTGACCTGAAGCAGCCAACTGTAGGCGCTGAACCCAAGCAACGATCCGAACGTGAGCAGGTAAAGAAACGCCCACAGCGAACGGGCGGAAAAATCGGCGAAATGATAATGCGCCGGCTCGCCCCAGGCCACGCCCGCGAGCATCAGTAGCGCGCCGCCGCAAACCATCTGGAGCCCCACCGGCAGCAGCGGCGAATCCGGCACCGTCGCGCGCGGAGGCACCGCCCCGATCGGCGCGGACGCCTCGCACTCCGGCCCAAGATCGGCCGTCGCGGCTGGAGCCGTCGTCGTTGCCGTCGCCGCAGCCGCTGGTTTTGCGTGTCGCGCCAGCAGCGACCCCGCCGCCCAGCTCGCGCAAGCCACCATCAGCAGTCCCACGCCGAAGGGATCGACAGGATGCGCGCCGGCCGCCGGGTTTTCGTGCGGCCAGACCAGAATCGCGACGCCGCCAAATCCAAGCAGCAACCCCGCGCCCACCGTCGCCGTCGGCCGCACGCCGCCGGGCCGCAGCCAGTCGAGCAACACGATCCAGATCGGCACCACGGCCACCAGCAGCGCCGCCAGGGAGCTGGCCATGCCGTGCAGCTCGACCCAAGTGACCACGCCGTTGCCAACGAGCAGCAGGAGAGCGCCCGCGATCGTCGCGGCGCGCCATTCCGCCGCTGTCGGCCAGCGCCGGGATTTCCCACTGACCCAGAGCAGCCCGACGAGGATCACGCCCGCCAGGAAAAACCGGGCGCCCGCCATCAAAAACGGCGGAAGCGTTTCCACGGCGACGCGGATGCCGAAATAGGTCGAGCCCCAGGCGAGATACACCGTCAGATACGCCAGCACCACGAGCGCCAGCGGGGCCGCGGCCGGCACGGGATCGCGGGATCCTGCTGGCGTCACCGGCGGGCGGGATTTCGCTGGAGCCGACGGGACGGAAGTGCGGGCGAGAAGATCGGCCATGGCGTCAGTCAGATTCGGCGCCGGTTGTCCTCGGGGAACCGGTATTCCATGTAGCGCGCCGTGCTGCGGCCCACGGCTTCTCCGTGATGCCGGGCGACGACGCGCAGCGCCAGATCAATGCCCGCCGCGATGCCGGCGGAAGTCAGCAATCGCGGACCGCTTTCGACGACGTGTTCGTCGCGCACCACGGTCACGCCGGGCGCCGTCTCCGCCAGCAGATCGAGCGAGCGCCAGTGCGTCGTCACGCGTGTGCCGTCCCCAAGCACGCCCGCCTTCGCCAGGACCAGCGAGCCGGTGCAGACCGAGAGCAGCAGCTCGACCTCCCCGGCACGCGCCGCGACCCAGCGCAGCAGAGGCTTGTCCTGCAACAACGGCCGCGTGCCCCAACCGCCCGGCACCAGGAGAATGTCGAGCGCGGGACAATTTTCCAACGTGTGATCCGGCAGCACCCGCATACCGCCGGTCGTGCGGATCACGCCCGCCCCGTCCGCCCGGTGGCCGATGAGCAGCACCCGATACGGCGAGGCGGTTTCGCGCCGCCGCTCGTCGTCCAGCCGGGTGACGGAAAACACTTCGAACGGCCCGCAGTAATCGAGCACTTCCACCTCGGGAAAAACGAGAATGCCGACGGTTTTTTGCTGGCTCATGGATTGAGAGAATTTTGCCCGTGTCCGCTGCCTGCACACCGCCGCACGGACAGCGTTCCGCACGGGTCCGGATCGCCGATAAGCAAAGCCGGTTCCGACTCGGCGTGCAAATTGAGCGGTCCCGCAGCGTTGGCGCTCGTGGATATCTGAACAAAATACAAAGCGCGTTTCGAACCCTTGCGGCTTGGAGCCGTGCGGGCTCGCGGCCCTCGCCAGGGGACATCGTCAGCGTCGCCTTAAGCCGCTTCGAGCGACGGCTGGCCGCCAGCCCGGCGCTGTGCCGTCAGCGGCAGCAAGCCGCCTCTCCGCTGGCGCCCAGCCACTATCAAATGCAAAGATGTGACCCTCAGCAGCGCCCATCGCTGCCTTGAACCGCCAGCGCACTTCGGTGCCAAATGCTTGGATTGCCAGGCGGTTGCATCTCGGCCATGTCAGCCGCGTTTATCAATGCTTGAAGAGCGCGGGGACCGATCCCGGTTAATCAAAGAACTTGGCGCTCAGTTATCGGAGAAACAGCGCGATTCTTAGACCGACCCCTTCTGCCACCCCTGGTCAGTGCGACGGTCAGTCTCTACCTAGGCGATAACGGTCAAGCGACGATGGCCATGGCGGGCACGTTGCCTTTCGGTAGAATCGGGGTAAAAGGCGCGAAGGGATTAACAACTCCCAACAAATATTTCGGAAGCAAAACATACTCAGAGGTTGAAAACGCTTTGACTCAAAAGTTTGGACCGCCAAAACCAGGGCGATCTAATAAATCATTTTTTAACTCAAAAACTAAGCGGACATTTAACCTTCATCAACATCCGGACCATCGTGGAGGGCTTCCACATGTTGATATAAGACAACGTGACCTTCCTACAAGCTACTACAAGGATCGTCCGTTCTACCTTCAAGGAGAATGAAAATGATCCTAATTGAGAAGCGTGAGGAACTAGTCAAACTTATAGAGCAGTTTTTAAACTTTCAAGTTGAAGCACAGGCACTATCTCAGTTTGCATGGGAAATTATTTCCTACTTTTCGTCTACTGAGAAAGAAAAACTACCAAGCAAGGAGAAGTTTGAGCCTGAATTTTGGTATGCTATCTGGCAGATTCAACACTTGGCAGGCGAACCCAGTGATTTCTTGTTGCGAAGTGAAATGAACAAGACGCTAGATTACTTGGAAGGAAAACAGGAGCTGCCAAAAGAATATACTGGCATTAGACCTTAAAGAGTAGAGCCCGAGGTCAGTCCTGAATGGCGTTAAGTTAAGGCGGTTTTAAAGGCAGAAGGGGTCGGTCTAAGAATCGCGCTCTTTTTCTGGACCGCTCCGGGCTGGCCGCTTCAGTCTGTCCGGCCTTGCGCGCAGGCCCGAGTCGAGTTCGAGGGCGCGCTCTACCATGGGCTCGAGCGCGGCGACCGGGCGCGAGGCCATTTTTCACGACTACGCGGATCGAGCGCGTTTTCTCTCGACTCCAGGCGAAGCCTGCCGGCGCCGGATCTGCGCACTGGCTTGGCGCAAATCGTCTTCAGACTCAGGGAATCTCCAACCGTCGAAAGTCGCCCGGTTTGATCCCAGCGACTTCAGCCTGGATGGCTACGCCGACGGCAAGGATGCGGCGGAGGTCGTTGGTTGCGAGTTCGATGATTGCAATCCGGCGACCGAGGAGGTTTTGCTGATAACGGATATTTTGGTCGGAAGTGATGAACAGATCGAACTCGATTTCGGCCTACCGGAGCAAATCGCCGTTCTTGATTCCTCCCCAGCCCTGTTTCTGAGGAGTAGTGCAATCATGGCCGGCAAAAAGCCTGCGCATCGGCCAAGGCACGCACTCGTCCAACAGGACCTTCATGCCGCAGCGGCGAGCAGCGCGGATTCCGAACGCTCCAGGACCTGGCAGGCCATCTCGCGGGTAACCGAAGGGAAACACTCGATGAATTCTTCGAGGCTGTAATTCCCTTCGAGATAATCGAACAATGTCTTCACAGGCACGCGCGTGCCTTTGAAAACCGGTGTGCCGCCGAGAATGTCCGGATCGATCGTAATGAGGTCGCCCGCGTTCATGGCAAAAACGTAATCGTTCAACGTGATCGCGTAAAGCGGTCCTTCCTCAGCTCGCGTCGGCTTCACACCGACTGCAACGCCTGCAAAACCCCGTGATTTTCCGATTGGCTTATGAACGGAAGGGGTCACGTCTAAACACTTTGACATTTCTGTCACGCCCTCCGTGCTCTTCCTCATGGCGCGGCCGCTGCGCGCATGGCACAGCAGAAGGGGTCAGTCTGTGAATCCTGCGCTTTTCTGGACAAGGTATTGTTGCTGCGCCCAGCTCCTGGCCGTCATGGGGGCAGCCTGGGGTCAGTCTGTGAATCGTGCAGTTTTTTTACCTTTTGAGAGTTTGCACTTCATGAGAAGTGCAAGATTCACAGACTGACCCCGGGCTGCGCTTTGGATCCGCAACGTTCAAAGCAAATTCCGAGTCACCCGGCGTTGACGGAAGCCCTGGGGTTTATCAGGCGAATCGCCAGCCAATTCTCTTCGAAAGCGCCTTTGATCACTCGCGCAATGCTAACGGCGCATCCCGGGCAGTCGGCCTGCCGCGACCCGGCCGCCGTCGGCGAACTCCGTTGACACCTTCCGCCGCGTGAAACATGCTGGTTTCACGATGAAAACCGCGACCGTGCGCGACCTTCGCCAGCGTTTCAACGAAGTGGTAAAATGGGTGGAAACCGGCGAGGAAATCGCCGTTACCCGGCGCGGTGTGGTGGTCGCCACGCTGGGGCCACCAAAACCGGCCGCGCCGCCGCGCAAGCTCGATTGGGAGCGCCGCTTCCGCGAACGGCCGCCGGTGGGCCGGCAGCTTTCCAAGGAGGAGACCGACGCCTTTCACAAGGCGTTGAAACGGGATCTCTGAGCGGCGCACCGGTGGAAACCTACGCGGACAGCAGCTTTCTCGTTTCGCTCTTTCGGCGTGACGAACATTCGGCGGCGGCAAACCGCTACCTGGCGCGTCGGGCGGGCCGGCTTCCCTTCAATCCGTTGCACCGCCTGGAAGTGCGCAACGCCATTCGCCTGGGCGTCAAACGTGGCGAACTGAGCGCCGAGGAACGCAGAACCGCCCTGGCGCAGATTGATGCCGACCTAGAGGAAGGTTTTCTTGTCCATACGCCCGTCCATTGGACGGAAGTCTTGCGCCGGGCCGAAGCCCTGAGCGCGGCGCACACGGAGACGCTCGGCACGCGCGCGGTGGACATTCTGCACGTCGCCATCGCGCTGGAAACCGGCGTGAAGTCCTTCCTGTCGTTCGATCATACGCAGCGTGCCCTGGCGAAAGCCGCTGGGCTTGCCGTGCGGCCGTGAACACTGCGTGACGCATGAAAACCGGGCCACCCTTACCGGGCGACCTGGCGTTGCCATCCCGGAGGAGGTCGCGGCTACATCCCAATATCTCGACATTTTGCCTGGGGATTTGCTTCAACCAGGTGAGCCCCGGTCAGCGAGGGGCCATCCGGCGGCGGGGCTGAAGCGGCAAAATGCATGAACCGCCGCACCGGCTGTTCCGAGCCACGCTGGTTCCCAGCGGCAGCGCAATCCGGTCCCCGGGCATTTCCGGCAGATGGCGAAACGACGACCCCGCCGCGCGCCGCCGGCCCGCCGGAAACAAACGGCGGCATTTTTCCCGGCGAGACGCCTGTTCGCTTCGCCCGGTCCGTTTCAGAATGCGAGCCGCTCGCGTGCGGGACCGCTCTCCCCGGGCCGCGCCAGAGACTCGCTCCGTCCACCCCCTCCCCCGTCTTCCGTTTCCCACCCGTTTTGCGATGATCCAGCATCCCAAGGTCAAAGTCGCCGCCGCCCACGTGGCGCCCGTGTTTCTCGACACCGAGCGCACGGTGGAAAAAACCGTTTCGCTCATCCACGAAGCCGCCCGCCACGGCGCCGGACTCGTCGTGTTTCCGGAATCCTACATCCCGGCGTTTCCGGTCTGGGCGGCGCTCCAGGCGCCGATCTACAACCACGATTTCTTCTGCCGTTTCGCGGCCAGCTCGATCCAGGTGCCGGGACCGGAGGTCAGCCGCTTGCGCGAAGCGGCTCGCAGCGCCGGCATCGTCGTCTCGGTCGGCATCAGCGAGCTGAGCCGCGCCAGCGTCGGCTGCCTGTGGAATACGAACCTCCTCATCGATGCCGACGGCTCCCTGCGCAGCCATCACCGCAAGCTGGTGCCGACCTTTTTTGAAAAGCTCACCTGGGCCAGCGGCGACGGCCACGGGCTGCGCGTCGTCCAGACCGGCATCGGCCGCATCGGGGCTCTGATTTGCGGGGAAAACACGAACCCGCTGGCGCGCTTCACGTTCATGGCGCAGGGCGAACAAATCCACATCTCCACCTGGCCGCCGGTCTGGCCGACGCGCGATCCCGGGCAGGGCGGCGGGAAGAACTACGACCTCGCCGGCGCGATCCGGCTGCGGGCCGGCGCGCACTCGTTCGAGGCGAAAGTGTTCAACGTCGTTTCGTCCGGCTTTCTGGATGCGCCGACGCGCGACATGCTCGCCGGGATCTCGCCGGATGCCGCCCGGATTATTGACGGCTCGCCGCGCGCGGTTTCGATGGTCATCGGTCCGACCGGCGAGCCGGTGAGCGACACGCTCTGCGAAGAGGAAGGGCTGCTCTACGCCGACATCGACCTCGCGGCCTGCGTGGAGCCGAAGCAGTTTCACGACGTGGTCGGCTATTACAATCGCTGGGACATTTTCCAGTTGCGCGTGGACCGCACGCGGCGCGAACCGGCGAACTTTTCGGACAACGACGAAGCCAGCGCGGCCGCGAGCACCGGAAGCGCGGCAGACCGCAGCGCGCCGGCCACCGCCGAATGGGACCTGGCCGCTCTCGAAGCCGACCTTTCCATGAGCACCCGATCCTGGGACACTCTCGCCCGCAACCGCGCCGCCCGGCTGGAGCGCGCGGCGGCGCTGCCCGGCGTGCAGGGCAAGCATTGCCCGGCGGACGCCGCCACCGCGCTGCTCGAAGCCGTGCTGGAAGCCGGCGACCGCGTGTGCGTCGAGGGCAACAACCAAAAGCAGGCCGACTTCCTTGCCGCCGCGCTGGCCCGCATCGCGCCCGGCGGGCACGTGCGCGACTTGCATCTCGTGCAGAGCGTCATCGCGCTGCCGGAACATCT
Organism: uncultured Verrucomicrobiae bacterium; assembly: GCA_963762725.1. Classification (GTDB taxonomy): domain Bacteria; phylum Verrucomicrobiota; class Verrucomicrobiia; order Chthoniobacterales; family SZAS-18; genus JAFAXH01. The sequence goes on from CAVXLY010000003.1 coordinate 380,289, forward strand.
CGCGGTGTTTGAAAGCGGGCTCGCCACGAAGGTGGATTTTTCGTTCTCCGGGCCGCAGGGCGGGCGGCTGGCGCAACTGCTCACGGAACGAAAAATCCAGCTCGGCGCGATCCACACGTATCTCGAATTGTTCAGCCGCTACTTCGTGGACCTGACGCCGCGGGTCAGCCTCATCGCCGCGCTGGCGGCGGATCGCGCGGGCAACCTTTACACCGGTCCGAACACCGAGGACACGCCGGCTGTGGTCGAAGCGACCGCGTTCAAAAACGGGATCGTCATCGCGCAGGTGAACGAAATTCGCGACACGCTGCCGCGCGTGGATGTGCCGGCGGATTGGGTGGACTTCGTGGTGCAGAGTCCGCAGCCGTTTTTCATCGAGCCGCTCTTCACCCGCGACCCGGCGCAGATCACCGAGATCCAGGTGTTGATGGCGATGATGGTGATCAAAGGCATCTACGCGCCCTACCAAATCCAGCGCCTGAATCACGGCATCGGCTTCGACGCCGCGGCGATCGAGCTGCTCCTGCCGACGTATGCGGAATCGCTCGGGCTGCGCGGGCGCATCTGCCAGCATTGGGCGTTGAACCCGCATCCCGCCATGATTCCGGCCATCGAGAGCGGGTTTGTGGAGACGATCCACTCGTTCGGCAGCGAGCTGGGGATGGAGCCGTATATCGCCGAGCGGCCCGACATTTTCTTCACCGGTCCCGACGGTTCCCTGCGGTCGAATCGCGCCTTTTGTCAGGCGGCTGGGCATTATGCCTGCGACCTGTTCATCGGCTCGACGCTCCAGATCGATCTTCAGGGCAATTCCTCTACCGCGACGCGAGATCGCATCACCGGCTTCGGCGGCGCGCCGAACATGGGCGCCGATGCGCGCGGACGGCGTCACCCAAGTCCGGGCTGGCTGCGCGCCGGCCGGGAAAGCTACAAGGGCGCGCCGATGCCGCGCGGCCGCAAGCTGGTCGTGCAAATGGTCGAAAGTTTCCGCGCCGGGATGAAGCCGGCGTTTGTGGACCGGCTCGACGCCTGGGACCTCGCCGAACTCGCCGGGCTGGACCTGCCGCCGGTGATGATTTACGGCGACGACGTGACCCACATCGTGACCGAAGAAGGCATCGCCCACCTCTTGCGCTGCCGCACGCTGGAGGAACGCGCCGCGGCCATCCGCGCGGTCGCCGGCTACACGCCGGTCGGGCTGGCGCGCTCGCGGAGCGCCACGGACGAGCTGCGCCGGCGCGGCATCGTGCAGCGCGCGGACGATCTCGGCATTGATCCCCGCCTGGCCACGCGCGACCTGCTGGCGGCGCGCTCGATGAAAGACCTTGTCCGCTGGTCCGGCGGCCTTTACCAGCCGCCGAAACGCTTTCGCAACTGGTGAGCGACCGCTGACTGCCCGCTCGCATTACCGAATCGTCTCCACTTTTTCTCCGCCATGGAAACGCTCCATTTTGATTTCACCCCGCCCCCGGGCACCAAGCCGCCGGAAGCGCCGAATCCGTGGGCGCTCGCCGGCGTCGTCGCATCCGGCAATCTGGAAGTGATGGTCGAAGCCGTGCCTGCGCCCGCGGCCGATACCGCCTCCTTCGCGCCGCCGATGTGCCGCATGGAAATCCAGACCGCGGCGCACGGCTTTGGCGACGTCTGGCGCGCGGTCTGCCAGGACTTTTTCGAACGTCACGGCGCCGAGTTGGGCGGGCTGCGGTTTTCCGTCAATGACGCCGGCGCGACGCCCGCGGTCGTGAGCCTGCGGCTGGAGCAGGCACTCCGCGAATTCCATCCGCCGGCGCCGAACTCTGATCCGAATTCCAAGGACTGGCCGCTATGAGCACGCCGACCCAATCATTCTACGAAGCCAGCGCCCGCGCGGCGGCTGGAGCACCTCCTTGATCCCGGCAGCTTTCGCGAAATCCTGCCGCCCCCGGCCCGGGTCACCAGCCCGCACTTGGAGGCGCTCGGCGTGCCGGTGGCGTTTGACGACGGCGTGGTCATCGGCACCGCCACGCTCGAGGAACGCCCGGTGCTCGTGGCCGCGCAGGAAGGCGGCTTCATCGGCGGTTCCGTGGGCGAGGTGCACGGCGCAAAGATCGCCGGCCTGCTCGAGCGCGCCCGGCGCGACCGACCCGCAGGTGTCCTGCTGCTGCTGGAAAGCGGCGGCGTGCGGTTGCACGAGGCGAACGTGGGCCTCATCGCGGTCGGCGGGATCCTGCGCGCGCTGCTCGCCGCGCGGGCGGAAGGCATCCGCGTCGTGGCGATGATCGGCGGTCCGTTTGGCTGCTTCGGCGGCTGCGGCATCGTGGCGCGTTGCTGCGACACGGTCATCATGAGCGAGGAAGGTCGGCTCGGGCTTTCCGGTCCGGAAGTCATCGAGTCCGGCATGGGCGTGGAAGAGTTCGACAGCCGCGACCGCCCGCTGGTTTGGCGCACCACCGGCGGCAAGCATCGTTTTCTCCTGGGCGAAGCGGACGCCATCGTGCCGGACGACATCGCGTCGTTCCGCGCCGCTGCCGCCGAGGCGCTCGGGCAGCTGGAATCGCGGTTGCCGATTGATCTGCCGAATCTCGAGCAGGAGCACGCCTTTCTCGCGGACCGGATCGAGCAATTCGGCGGTTGCGCGGACGCCATCGACGTCTGGCGCAAGCTCGGCGTCTCGCAGCCGGAACTGGTCCCGCTTGTTTCGCTGGACGAATTCGGCGCCATGCTCGGAGAAATGAGCGCGCCGGAGCCCGATGCGGCGGCGGACGGGAGCCAGCACGCGCCGGCAGATTCATCGAGTGCGAAACCGGCGGATGCAACGGCCGAGGACGTCGCCGCGCGCTTGTATCCGCTCCTGTTTTCGGAAGGCGAACATCACATCGTGCGCGACGGCGATTTTCTTTCCGGCCACGGCCGCGTCGGCTACGAAGACGTGGCGGTGCTCGGCACCGCAAACCACGCGGCCGTCGGCGTCGAGCTGGCGCTGCGTCTGGCGGACGGCGTGCTCGCCACGGTGCGCGATTTTCCCGGCCGACCGATTCTTCTCCTCGTGGACACTCGCGGCCAGCGGCTGAGCCGGCGCGACGAGCTGCTTTGCATGAACGGTTACCTCGCGCACCTCGCGAAGTCGCTCGAAGTCGCCCGGCAGCGCGGGCACAAGATTCTCGCGCTCGTTTACGGCGAGGCGGTGAGCGGCGGATTTCTTTCCACCGGGCTGATGGCCGACGAAGTTTACGCCCTGCCTACAGCCCAGGTGCGGGTCATGGCGCTGCCGGCGATGGCGCGGGTGACAAAGCAGCCGCTCGAACGGCTCGAAGAACTCAGCCGCAGCTCGCCGGTCTTCGGCCCGGGCGTGGAAAACTACGTCGCGTTGCGCGGCGTCCGCGCGCTCTGGCCGGAGAAGGAACTCGCCGCGCGCATCGCCGGCCGGCTCGTCGCCTCCTCGTCGCCAGCCGGCGCCAATTTGCCGCCGCTCACTCGCGAGGTGATGGGGCGCATCCTTGCCTGGACGCCGGAGGAACCCGGCACCCCGTCCCGGTGATGCGGCCACCGTCGAGCAGCGAGCCGCAAGCTGGGGCAGCGGAACAGCGGCTGCCGCTCGCGCGGCATACCCTGGTGTGGCTCGATCCCCGGCGTTGGCGGGAGCACGTGGTCGGCGCGCCAGCGGGGTTGCGCGACGACCGGCGAAAGCGAACTCGACGCCTGGATCCATGCCGGCCGGCCGGCGGTGGTCTGCCGGCAGGAAGGTCCGGCAGCGGATGGAAACGCGGCGACCATCCGGCTCGGCGTGGCGCTGCCGCCGCGGGAGCCGGGGGAAAAACGCCGCGTCGATTTTCACGCCACCGCAGCCGCCCTGCGGCGCACGGCGCCGGCATTGGCCTTGGACGACAAAAACGTGCTCGCCTGCGCCCCCGCCTCCTGGCGCGAAGCGCTGCGCGAGCTTTGTGCCGGCGGCGCGGCGGCTGGGATCGTCTGGCGGGTCTTCGGCTCGCTCAGCTGGCAGTTTTTCGGTGGCGTGAATTACCTGACTTCTGCCAGCGACGTGGACCTCCTCTGGGAGCCGCAAGATTCTGAACAACTCGATGCCGGCATCGCGATACTGCAGCAGCACGAACTCCGCAGCGGTGGCGACGACGGACACCCACGGCTCGACGGCGAGATCCTTTTTCCCGGCAACCGCGGGGTGAGCTGGCGGGAGTGGGCGGCCACCGGCGGGAAGAACGATGCCGTGCTCGTAAAAACAGCCGCTGCGGTGACGCTGGAAACCCGGACCGCGCTCAGGTCGATGTTGTCTCCCGCCCGTCAGATTCTTGAACCGGCCGCGGGCCAACCGGCATGATCGCGGCAAACATTTTCCGACCCGCTGCCGAGGCTGTGGCCGCGGCAAAGCCAGACCGGTTCGCGGCACGTCCGGGATCGCCCGGTGCCAGGCGCCCGGAATCTGCGAAGACGCGGGCCGGCTGGATCGCCCGCGTGGGAATCCGTGCGCTGCACGAGGAGCTCTCGCTGTTCCCCAAACCCGGTCTGGTGTCACCGCGGGACTCCGGCAGCCACGACGACATGGATGCCGTGTCCATGGGGCGCGCAATCTTTGCGTTGCGTCATGGCCTCGTCGAGATCGCGCGGGCCGGGGCGCGCGGCGACGCGTTCGCCCGGCTTGTCGCCATCGGTCGGACGATGGAAACGCGGATGTGGCGGGTGACAAACGGCGTCAACACCCACCGCGGCGCGATCTTTCATTTCGGACTGCTGGCTGCCACGGCGGCGGCAGGCGATGCCCGCTCCGACGCATCCGGCGCGGAAGGTCTGCTCTCTGCGGTGCAAGCCCGCTGGGGCGACGCCGTGCGCGCCGCCGCGGTGCCCGAAGCTTCCGACCCGTCGCACGGCCAGCGCGCGCGGCGGCTTTACGGCGCCGGTGGCGCGCGCGAGGAAGCGGCCAGCGGTTATCCGACCGTCCGCACCACGGCGTTGCCGGCATTTCGCGACGCCCTCGCGCGGCTCGGCGCGACCCCGGGATGTCGCCGACGCGCGCTGGTGCAAACGCTCTTTGCCCTGATCGCGACCGTCGAAGACACGAATCTGCTCCATCGCGCCGGGCCGGCCGGCCTCGCGTTCGCCCGTCGCGCGGCGCGGGAATTTCTCGACGCAGGCGGCGTGTTTTCGCCGGACTGGGAAACGCGCGCCGTCGCGGTGCACCGCGATTTCTGCGCGCGGCGGCTGAGTCCAGGCGGCAGCGCGGATTTGCTCGCGGTAACAATTTTTGCCTGCGAACTCGCGTCCGGTGGCGGCGCGCCCGCCGCGCCTGCCTGCCGCCCCGATTAAGTGTCGTGCCTGCTACGCGATTCGCCATTCTCTGCGTCGGCCAGGGCGGCCAGCGCGCCGACATGTTCCGCCTGATCGCGCAGGAACCCGCCGCGGCCGGAGTCCTCGCAGCGGCCCGGGGGGTGTGCGGCGACGCGTTGCTGGACTCTCTTCTGCGCGGCGACGACGAACCCCCGGACGCGGTGGACCTTTTCGCGAATGCGGTCGCGCAGCCGCTGATCTGCGCGGCGACGCTCGGCTGCTGGCTGGCGTTGCAAGATCACGGGCTGCCGGAGCCCGGGGTGATCGCGGGCTACAGCGTCGGGGAACTGAGCGCACACGCGCTGGCCGGCACGTTTCTTCGCGGCGTCGAGGTGCTGCCGGTGGCGCACGCGCGCGCCCTCGCGATGGACCGCGCGGCCGGACCGGCGGCGGGCAGTCTGCTCGGGGTGCGCGGACTCGGCGAGGAGCGCGTCCGGGAGATTGCCGGCGCGTGCGGCCTCGAAATTGCGATCGTGAACGGTGCCACCCATTTCGTGCTCGGCGGAAGCGAGGCGGGCCTGGCGGAAGGTGAGCGGCGCCTGCTGGAGGCGACTCCCGGCGGCAGCGGCAGCGGCGTCACCGTGCGCCGGCTCGATGTCGGCGTCGCGGCGCATACCTCCGGACTCACCACGGCGGCGGGACCGTTGCGCGATGCGCTGGAAGCCGCGGCGCTGCAGCCGCCCCGCATCCCTGTGTTGGCCGGCATCCACGGCGGGCCGGTGCGCACGGCAGGTGACGCCCGCGACACGCTCGTCGCGCAACTGAATCAGACGATCCGCTGGGACCGCTGCCTGCGCGCGGCTTGGGAACTCGGCGCGCGCGTGTTCCTCACGCTCGGTCCCGGCTGCGGGCTGGCGCGCATCGCCTTGGAGGAACTGCCTGCCGGCTGCGAAGTGCGGACGGCGGACGATTTTCGCACGCTCGCCGGCGCCGCCGCGTGGGTGCGCAGCCGGGTGGGAGATTCCTGAAAAACGCGGGAGGGAAGGCCGCGTCAGGCGTTCACGACCCGGGTGCTGCCGACGAGATCGTGAACGCAACGGCGGTCTTCGCGGAAGATGAACAGGATGTCCACGAGGCCGTAAAACGGCACGAAGCTGAGCGCGAACTTGCCGATAAAACCGCGCAGCAGCACGCCGTTGACGAAGCCCGGCAGGCTGCCGTCGAGCTTCACGATGCGGATGCCGACGATCTTTTTGCCGATCGTCTGGCCGGAAACCGTCACCAGATACGCCTGCACCGCCAGCACGAAGAGCACGATGAGGCCGGAGACGCCCACGATGAGGCCGCCGGTCGTCGTCATGTTCCCGTCGCCGTCCACCTGGAAGCCGCCGAGCATCATGCCAGGCACGTAAAAGATCGAGACGAGCAGGCCGTCGAGCAACGCCGCGCCGAGCCGCGCGCCGCGGCTGGCGAGCGCCTGTCCGCCGGGCAGACCATCATATCCATACGCGCCACCGCCGCCGGGCGGCATCATCATCGGAGCCGGCAGCGGGCTGCTCCCGCCGCCAACGCCGCCCGGGGCTGAATACGCCTGCTGCGTCGGCGGCGGCGGGAGCGGAGCAGGCGCCCGGACGGGCTGCGGCTGCGCGCCGGGGAAAAGCGTGGAGAGCGGCTGCCAGCCCGACAGGCCGCTGTGCCAGGCGAGATCGCTCGGGCTGACCTCGCCGCGCGCGAGCATCTCCCGCACGCGGGCTTCTTCGTAAGGGCCGGTCTGCTGACCGTTGCGGGCTACAAAAAGTTCCATGAGAAAAAAGTGCGGACAGTGAAGTTGCGCCGTCCTTGTCGCAAGGAACGCCTGCCGTTGTCAACGCCGCGCTGTTCCGGGGGATTCCCGCCGACCGGGCCCATCCGTTCGGGCCAGGTTGCCCCAGGCGATGCGTTGCAGAAGCGCCTCAGCCGCAGGGCACCGGCTTCAGGCGCAGCCCGTGGAGACACTCGGCTGGATTCCCAAATCCGAAACCTTTGTCGATGCCTGTTGCCACCGGTTCTCCCCGCTATCAGCCGATCGAAAATTACGGGGTGATCGGCAATCTCCAGACGATCGCGCTCGTCGGCATCAACGGGTCCATCGACTTCCTTTCATTCCCCTATTTCGATTCGCCCACGGTCTTCGCTTCGCTGCTCGACTGCGACCGCGGCGGGCATTTCCTCCTCGCCCCGGAACTCGACAACGCGCGCCACAAGCAGCTCTATCTTTCGAACTCGAACATCCTCATCTCCCGTTTTCTCTCGGCCGATGGAGTGGCGGAAATCAGCGATTTCATGCCGATCTCCGTGGAAGTCCGCGGCGACGGCAAAGGCCCGCATCAACTCGTGCGCCGGGCGAAGTGCGTGCGCGGCGAGATCCGCTTCCGGATGGTCTGCCGGCCGCGCTTTGACTACGCGCGCGCCGTGCATCGGGTCGAGACGGTCAACGAACGCGAGGTGCTGTTCATCTGCGAAGATCCCGCGCATCCGCTCGCGTTGCGGCTGCGCGGCGAGCGGCCGTTGCGCCACGACGGGAACGGCGGCGTCGAGATCGACTTCACGCTGCGCGCCGGAGAGAAGGCGGCGTTCATCCTGGAGGAAGCGCAGGCCGGCGTGGCCTCAGCGTGCGAGGCCTCCGATTTCGTGGCGGACTCGTTCAAACGCACGCTGAATTTCTGGCGCGACTGGGTGGCCCGCTCGACCTACCGCGGCCGCTGGCGCGAGATGGTGAATCGGTCGGCGCTCGTGCTGAAGCTCCTGACCAGCCAGCGCTACGGCTCCATCGTCGCCGCACCGACCTTCGGCCTGCCGGAAACCATCGGGGGAACCCGCAACTGGGACTATCGCTACGCCTGGATCCGCGATGCTTCGTTTACCCTCTACGGACTCAGCCGGCTCGGCTATTACGAGGAGGCGGAAGCCTTCATGCGCTGGGTGGAAGCGCGGTGCGCCGAGATGCCGGACGGCGGTGCGCTGCAGATCATGTATGGCATCGACGGCCGCAAACAATTGACGGAAACCGCGCTGACCCATTTCGAGGGTTACATGGGCAGCCGGCCGGTGCGCTACGGCAACGCCGCCTACGACCAGCTCCAGCTCGACATCTACGGCGAGCTGATGGACAGCGTTTACCTTTACAACAAATACGGCCAGCCCATCTCTCACGATCTGTGGATTGATCTGACCCGGCTCATCGAGTGGGTGTGCGAGCATTGGGAGCGGCCGGACGAAGGCATCTGGGAAGTGCGCGGCGGCCAGCAGGAATTTCTCTATTCCCGGGTGATGTGCTGGGCCGCCATCGACCGCGGCATCCGGCTGGCGATGAAGCGTTCCTTCCCGGCGCCCATGGATCGCTGGACTACGGTGCGGGACACGATCTACCGCGACATCCACAAAAACTTTTGGAGCGAGAAACGACAGGCATTCATCCAGGCCAAGGGCACGGAAGCCGTGGACGCCTCCGCGCTGTTGATGCCGCTCATCAAATTCATCGCCCCGCGCGATCCCCGCTGGCTCTCGACCCTGCGCGTCATCGAGCAGGATCTCGTGGACGATTCGCTGGTGTATCGCTACAGCGGTTTTGACGGACTCGAAGGCAAGGAAGGCACGTTCTGCATGTGTTCGTTCTGGTATATCGAAAACCTGTCGCGCAGCGGCGACGTCCTCAAAGCGCGGTTCCTCATGGACAAGATGCTCGGCTACGCCAATCACCTCGGGCTTTACGCCGAAGAACTTGGACCCGCCGGCGAACACCTCGGCAATTTTCCGCAGGCGTTCACGCATCTCGGCCTGATCTCCGCCGCTTACAATCTGAATCAAATGCTCGACGAGCGCCGGTAGGGCTGAACGCCATGAATCTCTGTTCCTCCGCTCCCCTGCCCCCGCGTTCCCGCAGCCGCCGCCGCTCGCGTTTCCCGATGGCCGCTTTCGTCGTCGCAGCGGTGTTGCTCCCGATGGTTCCCGCGCCTGCAGGGCGCGCCGAGCCGACGGCAAAGTCCGCGGCGTTGCAGGAAGGTTTCGCGTTTGAGCTGCGGGATCTATCCGTCCCGCTGCAAGGGGGCAATTCCCTCACGGTTTCCGTGCAATACGGGTATCGCGACGGCATCCGCACTGAGGAGTATCCCGACTTCCGGCTGCTGGCGCGGGCGTGCGAGGATTTCTTCGCGAATTATCCCGACAAGAAAGCGTATTGGGAAGTCCTCAACAAAGAGCTGACCGCCCTGCTGCTGGAGCGGTTCCCGGCGTTGAAACACATCACCGTGGAAATCCGCGTCGCACCGACCAGCGCGATCCCGTATGCCCGCTCGAGCCGCGTCACGCGCAGTCGCGATGGAGCCGCGCAGTGAGCGCCGGGAAGCTCACGGCTTCACGTCCGCGGTGGTGGCTGACGCGAAGATCTCGACGGTCGGCTCGCGGCTCCCGCCGGCGCTCTGCCGGTAGGCGCGATACATGCCGGCGGTGTTGAAGGGCAGCGCCACGTGGCCCCGGGCATCCACGGCGATCAGACCGCCGGTGCCGCCAAGCGCGCCCATTTTGCGGATGGCTTCCGCGGCCGCTTTCTCCAGCGGCCAGCCGCGATATTCCATGAGCGCGGAGACGTCGTAGGCGACGACCGAGCGGATGAAAAACTCGCCGTGGCCGGTGGCCGACACCGCGCAGGTCGCGTCGTGCGCGTAGTTGCCGGCGCCGATGATCGGCGAATCGCCGATGCGGCCGAAGCGTTTGTTCGTCATGCCGCCGGTCGAGGTGGCGGCGGCGAGGTGGCCGTGCCGATCCAGCGCCACGGCGCCGACGGTCCCCTGCGGACTCGGGCCGCCGGCAGCCGGGGAAGCGGCGTCCTTTTCCTGGAGCCGCTGCTGCTCCTGGCGACGCGGCTCGGTGATGAAATAATCGCCGGCGACCAGCTCCAGCCCGCGCGCTTTGGCGAAGGTTTCCGCGCCGTCGCCCGAAAGGAGAACGTGCGGGCTCTTTTCCATCACCGCACGCGCGAGCAGGATCGGATTGCGGACATGCCGCACGCCAGCGACCGCACCAGCCGCGCGCGTGCTGCCGTCCATGATCGAAGCGTCCAGTTCGCACACGCCCTCAGCGTTCAGCACCGCGCCTTTGCCGGCGTTGAAGAGCGGATGATCTTCAAGCGATCGCACCGCGGCCGTGACGGCATCCAGACTCGTGCCGCCGCCTTCCAGCACCGCGTAGCCGGCATCAAGCGCGGCACGCAACGCCGCCCGGTATTCCGCCTCCCGTTCCGGGGTCATGTCGCCCCGCCGGATCGTGCCGGCGCCACCGTGGATAACAAGCGCGATCGGCGCCTCGGAGCCAGGCGCCGGCGACTGCGCGTGAGCGGGAGAATGCATCGGTGAAGGCAGCATCAGAAAGGCGAAAACGATCGCTGATCCCACGCCGAGCCACCACGATTGCGAGCGAGCAGAATTTTTCATCGGGGGACGGGGAGCGGGTTCGAGATGGAATCGGGTTCGGTCGGCGCATCGGTTCCGCCGCGGGCCGCGGTTTCGAGTCTGCCTCAGAGTTGCGTCCGGAGAATTTGCACCGCCGAGGCACCAGCGCGGCAGGTTCATCCGATTCATAAAGTTACCGAGATATGAGATCCCTTCCCTTCCCCCGAACCGTTCCCGTTTTGCTCCTGGCGCTCGTCTGCTTTTGCGTGGCGCCGATTTCCCGCCTGCGGGCGGAGCCCAAGGAAGTGCATGCCGCGCAGCAATACGGCGTGAGTTACCTGGCGCTCATGGTCATGGAGGACGGCAAGCTTTTCGAGAAAAAGGCCGCTGAGATGGGCCTCGGCGATGTGAAGTGCGTCTGGACGCGCCTGAGCGGTCCTGGCCCGATGAACGACGCGCTGCTCGCAGGCAGCCTCGACTTCGGCACCGGCGGCGTGCCGTCGCTCATCACGCTCTGGTCGAAGACCCACAAATCGCCGCTGAACGTGCGCAGCATCGGCGCGCTGAACTCGATGCCAAACGTGCTCTGCACCAACAATCCGAACGTGAAAACCATCAAGGATTTCACGGAGAAGGACAAGATTGCGGTGACGACCGTGAAGGTTTCCACCCAGGCGCTGCTGCTCCAGATGGCCGCCGCCCAAGCGTTCGGCCAGGAGAAGTATGAGCAGCTCGACAAGTTGACCGTCAGCATGTCCCACCCGGACTCCATGATCGCCCTGCTCGGCGGCAAGTCGGAGATCACCGCGCACTTCGCTTCCCCGCCCTTCCAAAGCCGCGAACTGGCGGACCCGAAGATCCACGCGGTGCTTGATTCCTACGAAATCCTCGGCGGCCCGGCGACGTTCAACGTCGTCTGGAGCACGAGCAAGTTTTACAAGGAAAACCCCAAGACGTTTGCCGCGTTTCTGGCCGCGTTCAAGGAAGCCACGGATATCATCAACAAAGACAAGCGCGCCGCGGCCGAGCTTTACATCAAGATGTCAAACTCGAAGGAATCCGTGGACGAGATCACGCAGATCATCTCCGATCCCCGTGTCGATTTCACCCTGACGCCGCTGCAGATCATGAAGACCGCGGACTTCATGCAGAAAGTCGGCCGCATCCCGGAAAAGCCGGCCTCGTGGAAGGACATGTTCTTCCCGGAACTGCACAGCCTGCCCGGGAGCTAGGATAAGTCTCGGCTGAATGCCCGCCCGAGTTGCATCCAGGCGGCCGAGCGCGCGACGCTGGCGCGCAATAGATCGGCCGCCTGCGCGCTCGATTCCGCGGCGGTGATCGGCCCGGCGGCGAGGAGGGCGATCGCGTTGAAAGCCGTGTGCAGGCGCGCGTCGCCCGCGCCGCCATCCGCATCGACGCTGCCGGCAAACGCCGCCACCGGCTTGCCATGTTTCCGCGCGAGCGCGGCGACGCCGCCGGGCGCCTTGCCCGCGAGCGTGCCCGCATCAAGCCGACCCTCGCCGGTCAGCACGAGATCAGCCTGTTGCACCGCGGCCTCCAGCCCCAGCAGTTCCGCGATCAGCGCAAAGCCGGGAACCAGCGTGGCACCGCAAAATGTAAGCAAGCCGAACCCAAGCCCGCCCGCCGCCCCGGCGCCCGGCGTCGCGCGGTGATCGACGCCGAAGGTCTCGGCGGCAACCTCGGCCAGACGCAGCAGGCCGTGCTCGAGCAGCGCGCTTTCATCATCGCCGCGCAGACCCTTGGACGGCCCGGTGCCCCGCGTCGCGCCGGTGTTGCCGAGCAGCGGGCTGGAGTCGTCACACGCAACCACGATCGGGATCGCCGGCTGCGCCCGCTTCGGCCGGGTGATGTGATGGAGGGCGAGCAGGTTGTAGGGGCGCGGCTCCAGCTCGCGATCGGCGGCGTCGAAGAATTTGAAACCCAGGGCGGCGGCCATGCCGATGCCGCCGTCGTTCGTGGCGGTGCCGCTGAGGCCGAGGATCAGCCGCCCGGCTTTGCTGGTGCGGAGCGCGTGGCGCATCATGTCGCCGGTGCCGATGGTGGATGAGCGGGTGAGATCCCGCTTCTCCGCAGGCACCAGCGCCAGCCCGCTGGCGGCGCCCGCTTCCAGCACGGCGATCGGCGCCGGCTGCTCGTGCTCAGGCGTGCCGTCGTCCGGCCCGCCGGGCACCAGGGCGTAGCGCGCCTCGATGCGGCGGCCGAGCGGATCCTGCGCCCGGCAGGAAACCCAGCGGCCCGCGAGCGCGTCGTGGAGCGCCTCGGCCGTTCCCTCGCTGCCATCGGCGATCGGCAGCTCCCGGATGAGCAATTCCGTCCCCGGAATCCACGCCGACCGCAGCCCCTCGGCCATGGCACGCGCCGCCTCCGCGGCGGTGAGCGAGCCCTTGAACCGGCCGGGCGCAATGAGCACGCGCATCGCGCGACATTGGCGAATCGCCGCCGTGTTGTCCACGGGGTTCGACGCCGGAAGATCAGACGCCCATCTTCGCGGCGAAATCGTGCATGTCGTCCGCGATCACGTCCCAGTCGCCGTCCGCCTTGAAATCCTTGTTTTGCAGCGGCCCGTATTCCGTGGGCCGCGGGATAAAGCCGGTCTTCAACCCTAGCGCCGTGGCGGCGCCGAGATCGTAGTTGTGCGCCGCCACCATCATCACCTCGGCCGGCCGCAGTCGCAGCAGCGCGCAGGCGCCGAGATACGTTTCCGGGTCGGGCTTGTAATGGTGAAACAGGTCGGAGCCGAGGATGACGTCAAACGGCAGCCGGGCAAACCGCGCCAGATTGATGAGCAGCGCGACATTGCCGTTCGAGAGCGGCCCGAGAATGTAACGCTCCCGCAGCCGCGTCATCCCGGCGACGGTGTCTGGCCAGGGGTGCAGCCGGTGCCAGGCGCGCGTCAGAAAATCAATGTCCGCCTCGCCGAGTCCGGTCGCGATGCCGTGCTCGGCGAGCAGCTTTTCCAGGCTCGCGCGGTGCAATTCGTCGAGGACCGTCCAGGGCAGCCCGCCCTTGCGCACCCGGTCCATGGACGGCGCGTAGGCGGCGCGCCAGGAATCGACGAGCGAAGGCCAGTCGGCTTCGATCCCGCGATGCCGGCCGAACTTCGCGAGGTCCGTGATCAGGCTGCTGCGCCAGTCCACGAGCGTGCCGAACGTGTCGAAAATCAGCGCCTTGACGCCGGCGGTGCGGTCCGCGTGCTGCGATGTCTCGGGCATGGAGGAAGAGAACGCTGGCGGCAATCAGGCGCGCAACGCGTCGCACACCGCGGCGGTCACGTCCTTCGTCTTCGCCTTGCCGCCGAGATCGGCGGTGAGGATGCCGGCTGCGGTGGTTTTTTCAATGGCCGCCATCAGGCGCGCCGCGGCCTCCTTTTCGCCGAGATGATCGAGCATCATCACCGCAGTCCAGAACGTCGCAATCGGATTGGCGATGCCTTTGCCGGTGATGTCGAACGCCGAGCCGTGAATCGGCTCGAACAGGCTCGGATACCGGCGCGGCGGATTCAAATTCGCCGTCGGCCCGATGCCGAGGCTGCCCGACAACGCGCTCGCCAGGTCGCTGAGAATGTCGGCGTGCAAGATTGGTCGCGACGACGGTGTCCACGTTGCCGGGGTCCATCACCATCCGCGCGGACATCGCGTCCACAAGCACCTTGTCGGTGGTCACGTCAGGGAATTCTTTGCCGACTTCCGCGGCCACGTCGTCCCAGAGCACCATGCCGTGACGCTGGGCGTTCGACTTGGTCACCACGGTCAGCTTTTTGCGCGGACGCGAGCGGGCCAGTTCAAAGGCAAAGCGAATGATGCGCTCGCAGCCGACGCGAGTGAAAATCGCGGTTTCCGTGCCGACTTCCTCCGGGTGCCCGCGATGCGCGCGGCCGCCGTGGCCGGCGTATTCGCCCTCGGAATTTTCGCGCACGATCACCATGTCGAGATCGCCGGGTCCGCGGCCCGCCAACGGCGAGCGAATGCCGGGCAGGATGCGCGTCGGGCGCACGTTGGCGTATTGATCAAAGCCCTGACAAATCTTCAACCGCAGCCCCCAGAGCGTGATGTCGTCCGGCAGATCGGGCGCGCCGACGGCGCCGAAAAGGATGGCGTCGAACTTTTGCAGCGTGTCCGTTCCATCCTTCGGCATCATCTCGCCGTGTTGTTTGTAATAATCGCTGCCCCACGGGAACTCTTCGACGTCGAGTTTGAAGCCGCCGCCGTGCTGCTGGAGGACTTCGAGGACTTCGAGCGCGGCGGGCACGACTTCTTTGCCAATGCCGTCGGCGGGGATGGAGGCGATGCGATACGTTTTCATGATGGACAGAGAATGATTCGGAACAGCGAGCCGGGTTGACGGGGTTCGGCGGGAGGAAAATCAAAGATCGTTGATGCTGGCGGGAACTGCTTCGACTGGATGGGAATGGCGCTGTCGCTCGGCTGCGTCGGCGGCTTCCACTTGCGCGCGAAAAGCGACGGGCGCATCAAGGGCACCGCGCCGTCGGCGCCCTCCGAAGTCAAACCGCGCAGTGCGGAGCAGTGGCTCTGCGTCTTAAGTTTCGGGCCAGACAACGAGCCGCGAGGTTTCGAGTCGCAAGTCAATCGCGGCCGTCGCACCGGGCGCGGGACCGTGCGCCGCCAGATCAACGAGCAACGTCTGGTCGCCAACCCGCACGTGGAGTCGCAGCCGGCTGCCGAGAAACAGCGCGCTCTCGACCCGGCCATGAAGGTGCGCAGGCTCGCCGGGCGTCGCGAGCACGACGTCTTCGGGCCGGATCATCACGCGGCAGGCGCGCGGCACGCCGTTGACCATGCCGACCGCAGCCGGCGGCAATGGCAGGCGGGCAAAAGGAAGCTCCAACTTCGCGCCCGCCGCGCTGTCCGCGGGCAGCAAGCGGCCGGTGAAGATATTGGCGGAGCCGAGAAAGCCGGCGACAAACGCATTTGCCGGCCGGGAATAAATTTCCCGCGGCGGACCGGTCTGCTCGATCCGGCCGGCGTTGAGAATGATCAGCTCATGCCCGAGCGCCATCGCCTCGCCCTGATCGTGCGTGACGTAAACCGTCGTGATTTCCAGCCGCGACAACAGCGCATGCAGATCCGCGCGCAACTCGTCGCGCAGCTTGGCGTCGAGCGCGGAAAGCGGCTCGTCCATGAGCAGCACGCGCGGCTCAAAAGCGAGCGCCCGCGCGACGGCGACGCGCTGCTGCTCGCCGCCGGAAAGCTGGGCCGGCCGGCGCGCGGCGAGGCCCGGGATGCGGACAAGGTCGAGCATGGCCCGCGCACGGGCGGCGCGGTCGGTGCGGTTGACCCCGCGCACCCGCAATCCGAACTCGATATTTTCCTGCGCGGAAAGGTGCGGAAACAGCGCGTAATTCTGGAAGACGAGCCCGAAGTTGCGCCGTTCCGCCGGCAGCGCCGTCACGTCCTCCGCGTCCACGAACACCCGGCCGGCATCCGCCGGAAGCAACCCGGCGAGAATCGCGAGCGCGGTGCTTTTTCCCGATCCGCTCGGCCCGAGCAGCGCCGTCACGGCGCCGGGCGAAAAGGTGTGCGTGAAATCCGCCAGCGCCGGCACGCGCCAGCGCCGGCGGAGCCCTGCGCGCTGCGGTAGGTCTTGGCGAGACCTTCGATGGCGAGGCGGGCGGGAGCAGGCATGCGGGACGGGAGGAACAGGATGCCGGCGGACGTCGGCTGGCGATTATCGCCTGCCCGGCGCCGGAAATCACGCGCCTTGTTCGAGCCGAGCCGCCGGGCCGTCGCCACCGATGCGCTGGATGACCGTGAGCACCGGCAGGACGACGGCGAGAAAGATCACCGTCGCCGCGCTGGAAACCTGGAAGGAATTGAACGTGTAGGTGGCGTAGAGCGCCGAGGGAAACGTCGCGGTCAGCGGCGTCGTGAGCAGGAAGGAAACGTTGAACTCGCCGAAGCTCACCGCGAAAACGAGCAGGGCGTTGAGCATCGCGGTGTGGCGCAGGCCCGGCAGCGTGACGAACCGAAACACCTGCCACGGATTCGCCCCGAGACTGCGGGCGGCGCGCTCCTGCATTTCCAGCGCGCTCGACCTCGCGCCGTGGGCGACTCCGCGCACCATGAACGGCAGCGTGTAGAGCAGATGCCCGCCGAGCACCAGCCAGGCGCTGCCGCGGATCGCGGAATACGCCTGGATGAGCGCGATGGAAACGGCGATGCCCGGCAGCGCGAGCGGCATCATCACGAGTTCCTCCAGCAGCGCCCGACCCGGAAACCGGCCGCGCGCCAGCAGCAGCCCACCCGGCACCCCGAGCAGGAGACAGCCGAGCACCGCGCCGGCGGCGATGCGCATCGAAAACAGGAGCTGCGGCCGATACAGATCGAACACGTAGGCAAACCATTTGAACGTGACGAGCGACTCGCTGCCCCCGGCGATCCATTGCTCGGAGGAAAGGCCGAGAAACGCGGTGTTCAGAAACGACCCGAGCACCACCACGACCAGCGGACTGGTGACGATGAGCAGCATCACACCGAGCAGCCCGTAGAGCAGGAAATCGCCGAGCCAGCTGCCGCCGCGCGCCTCGGTTTCCACGGCCGGCGGCAGGCCGCGATGCCGACGCGACTCCGCCTCCCCGGCCTGGGTCGCCTCCTCGCCGCTCACCGGCAGACCGCGCAGGACCAGGGCGTCGCTCATCGGGAAAACGAAGGCGCCCCCGTCGCCGGGTCGGGCAGGAGCCGTGCGGCGGCCCAGCGCGCCAGGAAGCTGACCGCCAGCGCGCAGCGCCAGCAGCACGACCGACATCGCCGCCGCGGTGCCGTAGCGGGTGTCCGCGAAGACCTGTTGAAATACTTCGAGCGGCAGCAGCGAAAAGCGTTTTGCCACGATGAGCACCACGCCGAAGGAGCCGAGCGACACGCAAAACGTGAGCGCCAACGTCGAAAGCAACGCCGGCCAGAGCTGCGGCAGCGTGACGAGCAGAAACGCCCGGCCCGGACTCGCCCCGAGCGAACGCGCGGCCAGCTCCAGCCGCGGATCGAGCTTCCGCAGCGCGCTCTCCAGCGTCAGCGTGGCGCGCGGGATTTCGAAATAAAAGTAGGCCAGCAAAATGCCGCCGAGTTGATACGCGAACCCGCTGAGCAGGTCGCGGCCGGTGAGCCATTCCAGAAACCGCGGCACCGCGCCGATGCGCCCGAGCATGATGACGCTCAGAAACCCGATGAGAATGCCGGAAAACGACATCGGCACCGCAAACAACGCCCGCGCCAGCCGCTTGCCGGGAAAATTTCGCCGCGCGAACAGCCACGCCGGCCCGAGGCAAAGCAGCACGGAAAGCACCGCCACCAGCAGGCTCAAACCGAGCGAATTCAGCAGCGCGTCCACGGCGCGTCGCGAAGCGAAAAACCCGGCGTAGTGGTCCCAGGTGAATTGAAACGGCGCGGCCGGCCGGCCCGCGTTCACGCTGCCGAGAAACAGGCACGCCAGCGGCCAGACCAGCAGCACAAACACCGCCGCCACCAGCACGAGAACGCCGGCGGCGAGCGCGAGGCGGAGCGAGGTGGCGGGTTTCATCGGGTGCAGGCAACGGGCCGCGACGGCGGCGGGAGCGTCGCGGCGCCGGCCGTCACGGCGCGAGCGCGCTCTTTGCCGCCATTCGCCGGGAAAATCAACTCACCGGCTGCCTTTGACCTCTTTCACCCAGCGCGCTTTCACCGCATCGGCGCTGGCAGCCATCTCGCTCAGCGGCGGGGCGATGGCTTTCGAGTAGGCGCTGGCCGGCGGGAATTTCGTGCCCAGCTCGCCGAGGTCCACTTTCATGATGGGCCGGAAAAACGACTCCGCCATCGTCTTCTGCGCGGAATCGCCGAGGCACCAGTCGAGATACTTTTTGGCCGCCTCGGCGCGCGGCGCCCCTTTCACCAGGGCCATGACCAGCGGCGCGACGACGGTGCCTTCCTCCGGGATGACGACTTCAACGGTCGCCTTGTCGGTCCACTTCATCTTCAGCCCGTTGCCGTCCGCGTTGATCCAGATCGGGATCTCGCCGCGGAGCACGTCGTTGTAGGAATTTTCGCGCGGATAGTTCGACACGTTGGCGTCGAGCCGCTTGAGGAATTCAAAGCCCTTGTTGAAGTCCGCGCCGCCGCCCATGAGCTGGTTGATGCCGTAAACAAACGTGAACGACGTGCCGTGGATCGTCGGGTCGTCGTAGGCGATGAGGCCCTTGTATTCCGGCTTCAGCAGGTCGGCGAAGGACTTCGGCACCGGCTTGCCCTTCAAGGCCGGGACGTTCACGATGATGGCGATGTGCGCGCTGTGCACCGCCCACCAGAGGCCCTCGGGATCCTTCAAGCCGTCCGGAATTTTGTCGAAGCCCTGCGGCTTGTAGGACTGGTGCAGCCCCTTGCCGGCGGCCTGGTAGCCGATGGCGGCGTTGTAATACGCCACGTCCGCCTGCGGGTTGGCTTTCTCCTGCTCCAGCGCTGCCATCGTCGCGGAGCTGCCCTTCATGTCCGGCGGCACGCGCACCCCGGTTTCCTTCTGGTAAAGCGCGGTGACGCCGCCCCAGTTCGCGTAGTTCGGGATGCAGTCGTATTGGACGACCGTTTTGTCCTGGGCCCAACCGGAGCTGACAGAAACGGCGGCGAAACCGAGGGCAAGGGCGGCGAGGGCAAAGAATTTGGCGGGCGAAGAAGCAGGCATGAGATTCTGGGTATAGGCAGGAAGGGCTCGGACAAGAGCCGCGGTGCCCCGAAGCTATTCCGTTTGCGGAGGTGATTCGGTTTCATCTGGCGACGCCATTTCTACTCGACCCGGCTTCCGGCAGGCGACAAAGTTCCGGCGCGGCGGCCGGCTGGGGCGGTCCCGGTTCACCCGATCATGCCGGCCGGCGCGCGGCCTTCGGTGGCGACAGCGGTTTTTTGCGGGCGCAGCCGCCCGACCGCCCGCAACGACCCCTGGCTTTGACGATGACCTCGCTCCTCCGGCAGATGCTGGGAAAAGGCGCCCAGCGCGTCGCGACGCTCACGCTGGCGGCCGGCCTGGCGCTGACTTCATCACCGCGCCTTTGCCCGGCCAGCGCAGGCGCGGAACCGGGCGTCCTGGCGATCGAGAATGTCGCGGTGGTGGACGTTGTCCGAGGCCGGGTGATCGGACCGCGCACCGTGCTGATCGCCGCTGGGCGCATCGCCGCCATCGGGGCTCCCGGCACCGTGCCGGTGCCGACCGGCGCGGAACGGGTGGACGGCACCGGGCGGTTTCTCGTGCCGGGACTGGTGGACATGCACGTCCACCTTTTCAACAACGCCTCGCGCCGACCGCCGAACGCGTGGGCGTTGCCGCTGTTTGTGGCCAACGGCGTCACGGCGGTGCGTGAAATGAGCGCCGCGCCGGCCGATCTGCTGGCTTTGGCGCGCTGGCGGGAGGAAGCCGCCGCCCTATCCGGCAGCTTGATCGCCCCGCGGGTGGTCGCAGCCGGCGTGCCGGTGCGGGCGGATTCACCCGAAGCCGTGCGGCAACGGGTGCGCGAGGCCCGGCTGGCGGGCGCCGATTTCATCAAGGTCTTCTCGGACCTCCCGGAGTCGCACTGGCGCGCGCTGCTTGCCGAGGCCCGCGCGCAGCGGCTGCCGGTGTGCGGACACGTCCCGGCCGGCGTGCCGCTGCTCGTCGCGGCCCGGGCAGGACAGCGGAGCAACGAACATCTCACGCAAATCTACGAGGCGGCCTCCGCGCCGGGATCGCGGCTGGTCGCCGCCCGCGACCGCGAAAGCGGAGCGGCGGCCGTGACGCTGCGCGACGCCCAGGAACAGGAAATCCTCGCCGGTTTCGACCCGGGCCGATGCGCGCGGATCGCCGCCGCACTCGCCCGCACCAGCCAGGCGCAGGTGCCGACGCTGGTGCTGGCGGACAGCGAGGCGCGCGGCGACCGGACCGGCTATCGCGAGGACGCGCGCTGGCGCCTGCTGCGCGCCGATGAACAGGCGCGCTGGACGGCCATCCTCAGCGGCGGATTTGCCAGCGACCCGCCCCTCGCGGCGCGCCGGTGGGAAGTGTCGCGGGCGATCGTGCAAATCCTCCACCGCGCCGGGGTCCGCATCCTGGCCGGAACCGACGCGCCGATGCCGCTCGTGCATCCCGGCGACTCGCTGCACCGGGAGCTGGAATTGCTCGTCGAATCCGGCCTTTCGCCGGCGGCAGCGTTGCGGGCCGCCACGCTGGATGCCGCCGAGTTTCTCGGCCGCAGCGCGGACGCCGGCTCGATTGCCGTCGGCAAACAAGCCGACCTTTTACTGCTCGACGCCGATCCGCTCCAGTCAATCAGCCACACCCGGCGCATCCACGCGGTCGTGCTGGACGGCCGCCTGTTGCGCCGCGCGGAGCTGGACACCCTGTTGCAACCACCCCCCGCCCCCGCCCCGCCGCTCCGCACGCCGTAACTCCCCCACACCTTCCGCCCGCCCAAAACCCTCTTCCCCCTCTGCGAAAATCTGCGGAATCTGCGGGCCTCCCTCTTCCTCTGTCACGCACACAAAACGCCTTCCCGCGCGTCCCGACCCACCGAGTATTTGCCCCGCGCTTTTTCGGCCGGCGGCAGGATTTCGTAACAGCACGCCCACCAGCCTTCGCGGATCGACGTGACAAATTCCGCCGGCAGCCCCGCCGTTTCCATCTCGGCCACCTGCGTCTGCCAGTCGTAGTCGAGCCGGAGCAATTCCGGATCTTCGCCCGCCCGCAGCTCCGCAAACCAGACATTCTGGCGCCGTCGTTTGCCGGGCGGCCGAGCACGCCGCAATTCACGATCCACTTCCCCGGCGCCACCTCGCGGGTCCACGGCAGGCCGGTGTGCGTGCAGACAATGATGTCCGCCCCGACCTCCGCGAGTCGCGCGCGGTAAAAATCGTCCGGCAGACTTTCAAAAAGAAACTCGTTCATCACCCGCGGGCTGCCGTGGCAAAGGCGCACCCGGCGGCCATCCGCGAGCCGCAGATCGACCTGGTGCGGCAGCGCGGCGAGCCAGGGATGCCACGCCGCCGGGGTCTCGCGCACCGTGTAGTCGAACGAGAGCTGTGACCAATAGGCGTCGCCGCTGCCCTCGGTGTAGCCGCAGCCGCAGCCGCCGGCATTGTGCGCCATGGAAAAATCGTGATTTCCCTGGAGAACATGGATGCCGCTCGCGCGAAGCAACTCCAGCGTGCGGACGGGCTGCGGGCCGAAGCCGGTGAGGTCGCCGAGGCAATACAGGGCGTCGCGCGCCACGCCGGCCGCGTCGCAGCGGGCGAGAAACGCGCCCAGCGCGTGGACGTTGCTGTAAACGCCGCCGCAGCAGACGACGCGCTCCTTCACCCCGTCATCGCGGACGGTGAACACGGTGGGCAACGCGGGCGCGACATGGCAACTGCTGGCGGTGGACATGGCGGGCCAGCTTTCGCGCGCCCGGCTGGCTGCCGCAACAATTTTTGCCAGCGCCTGCGTGCAAGCGGGCAAGCCGTTGCGATACCAAAGCAACGCGATTTTCCCCCTTCCCTACCCCATGGCTAATTCCTCCAACTCTCCCCTCCGCATCGCCGTCATCCCCGGCGACGGCATCGGCACTGAAGTCGTCCCCGAAGGCATCCGGGTGCTGGAAGCCGCGGGTAAAAAATTCGGCCTCAGCTTTCAATGGGATCAATTTCGACTGGAGCTGCGAGCGCTTTCACAAGACCGGCCAGATGATGCCGGCCGACGGACTGGATCAGATCCGCAA
Source organism: uncultured Verrucomicrobiae bacterium (assembly GCA_963762725.1). GTDB lineage: Bacteria > Verrucomicrobiota > Verrucomicrobiia > Chthoniobacterales > SZAS-18 > JAFAXH01. Next base: position 402,696 of record CAVXLY010000003.1, read on the forward strand.
GCACGACGCCATTTTCCTCGGCGCCGTCGGCTTTCCCGGCGTGCCGGATCACGTTTCGCTTTGGGGTTTGCTCATCCCGATCCGGCGACAGTTTCAACAATACGCCAACGTGCGGCCGGTGCGGCTGATGCCCGGCATCCGTTCGCCCCTGGCGAATCGCGAACCGGGCTCGATCGACTTCTGGGTCATCCGGGAAAACAACGAAGGCGAGTATTCCAACGCTGGCGGCCGGCTCCATGAAGGGACCGACTACGAGATGGCGATCCAGGAAACAATCTTCACCCGGCGCGGGGTCGATCGCATCCTGCGCTACGCCTACGAGCTGGCGCAGAAGCGGCCGAAAAAGCATCTCACCAGCGCGACGAAATCCAACGGCATCTCCATCACGATGCCGTATTGGGACGAGCGGGTGAAGGCGATGTCCGAGCAGTTTCCCGAGGTGAAGACGGACCAGTTCCACATCGACATTCTCACCGCCCATTTCGTGCAGCATCCCGACTGGTTCGACGTCGTCGTCGGCTCGAATCTTTTCGGCGACATCCTCAGCGATCTCGGCCCGGCCTGCACCGGCACCATCGGCATCGCGCCGAGCGCGAATCTGAATCCGGAACGCGAATATCCAAGCATGTTCGAGCCGGTTCACGGCTCCGCGCCGGACATCGCCGGCAAAGGCATTGCCAACCCCATCGGCCAGATCTGGAGCGGCGCGATGATGCTCGATCACCTCGGCCACCACGAAGCCGCCGCCGCGATCGAGAAAGCCATCGAAACCGTGCTCTCCGACAAGAATGCTCCGCGCACCCGCGACATCGGCGGCAAGGCGAATACGGTCGAGATGGGCGAAGCCATCGCCGCCGCGGTGTGAGCCGGGAGGCGCGTCGTGGCGACCATGTTTGAGGGGTTCGACGTCCGGCGGCTCGACGGCGCTGGCGGCGTCAAGATTCGCGCCCGCATCGGCGGCAGCGGGCCGCCCCTGTTGCTGCTCCACGGCTTCCCGCAGACCAGCGCGATCTGGCACCGCGTCGCACCCGGGCTGGCGGAAAACTACACCGTCGTCGCGACGGATCTGCGCGGCTACGGCGAGAGCGACAAGCCGCCCGGCGGCGAACGGCACGCCGCCTACGCAAAGCGCGCGATGGCGCAGGATCAGGTGAACGTGATGACCGGGCTCGGCTTCGAGCGGTTTTTCATCGGCAGCCACGATCGCGGAGCGCGCGTGGCGCACCGGCTCGCACTCGATCACCCGGACCGCGTGGAAAAGCTCGCGGTGCTCGACATCGTGCCGACGCGCGACATGTATCGGCTCGCCGATCGCGTCTTCGCGGAAGCGTATTACCACTGGTTTTTTCTCATCCAGCCGGAGCCGCTTCCGGAGCGGTTGATCGGTGCGGACCCGGAGTTTTATCTGCGCAAGAAACTCGGCAGCCTGGGCGGCGGCGGCAGTTCGCGAGAGGATCTGTTCCCGCCCGAAGTCATCGAGGAATACGTGCGCTGCTTCCGCGATCCCGCCTGCATCCACGCGATGTGCGAGGACTACCGCGCCGCGGCGACGATCGACCTCGAGCACGACGAGCTTGACCTTTCCCACAAGATCGCCTGCCCGCTCCTCGCGCTCTGGGGCGCGCGCGGCACGATCGCCCGCTGTTTTCCGAACGCGCTCGACCTTTGGCGCGATCGCTGCGCCGGCCCGGTCGAAGGCGAGGCGTTTCCGGGCGGGCACTATCTCGCCGAGGAACTTCCCGACGAGGTGCTCGCGCGGTTTCGCGCATTTTTCCGCTGAGAAAGCCGGCGCCCGGCCGGCGGACTATGCGTTCGCCGGTGGCCGGGGCCGGGAAAAGTTGGCCACGTTTTTCGCGTCGCCGCCGTTCAGCACGGCGCGCACGTCGGCGCAGACCGTGGAGAGCACGCGCTGCTGCCCTTCTTCGGTGAACGCGGCGATGTGCGGCGTGAGGATCACGTTGTCCATGCCCGCAAACGGGTCGCCCGCGCCCGGCGGCTCTTTCTGGCGCACGTCGAGTCCCGCGCCGGCGAGCCGCTTTTCCTGGAGCGCCCGCACGAGCCCGGCTTCGTCCACGGCGGTGCCGCGCGCGGTGTTGAGGAAAAAGGCCGACGGCTTCATCTGGCAAAACCGTTCGTAGCCAAACATGCCGCGCGTGGCCGGCGTGTCGGGCATGTGGCAGGAAACAAAATCGGCGCTGCCGAGCAATTCGTCGAGGCTGACCAGCCGCGCGCCCAGTTCGGCCACGACCAGCGCGTCCGGATGCGCGTAGGCATCGTGTGCGATGACCGTCATGCCGAACGCCTTCGCGCGGGTGCCGACGCGAAACCCGATCCGGCCCAAGCCGACGAGTCCGAGCGTTTTGCCGTAAAGTTCGACGCCGGTGAACCGCTGCCGGTCCCAGCCGCCGCCCTTGGTGTCGCGATCCGCCAGCGGAATGCTGCGGGCCAGCGCCAGCATCAAGCCGAGCGTGAGTTCGGCGACGGACACCGCGTTTTGTTCCGGTGCAAACGCGACGACCACCCCGGCGGCGCTGGCGGCGGCGACGTCGATCGTTTCCAGGCCGACGCCGAGCCGCCCGACGATCTTCAGCCGCGGGCCGGCGGCGGCGAACAACGCGGCATCCACGCGGGTGATATTTCGCACGAGGATCGCGTCGAAGCCTTCGGCGATGCGCGCCCGGAGCGCCTCCGGGTTGGCGCCGAGTTCGGGGGCGTGGACGACGTCGAAATCGCGCGTCAGCGCGTCGATTTCTGCGCCGAGGGATTTTTCACTGATGAGGATGCGTGTGGGCATTGGGTGGGTTGCGTTGGTTAGAGTAGAGGCGGGCACTGAGGGGGCAAAGGGCGGTTGGGTTTTTAACACAGAGGACACAGAGACGGAGGCACAGAGAGCACAGAGGAAAAGGCAGGAGACAGGAAGAGGAGAAAGGCGAAGCGCAGAAGGCAGAAGGGACGAAGGAAGCAAGGGGCGGAGGTGAAAGCCGCCGTCAGATCGCATTCTGGTCTCTCCGCCTTTCTCCTCTGCCTTTTTTCTTCTCCCCTCTCTGTGTCCTCTGTGCCTCTGCCTCTGTGCCCTCTGTGTTAAAAATTCACCCGTCCAACGAGAACGAAACGCCGAGTTCATCACACAGCGTCCGCAGCTCCTTCACCGTCTCGTCGCCAAGCGTGATGCCGTCGCGCCGGTTGGCCTCCGCGACGCGGTGCGAGCGTTCGCCGGGGACCAGGATTTCCGTGGTGCCGGGGCGCGGTTTGCACGCTTTGATTTCGTCAATCGTCGCGTCGATCCGGCGAACAAAATCGGCTGGTTCCTGAAACGCGGCGATGTCCACGAGACAGAAGAAATGGCCGACATCCTGCGGCCGATCCATGTGCTTATACATCGACCCGATCGCGGACCCAATCGCGGACCCCGACAGCACGCCGGAAAAAATCTCGATCATCAATGCCAGCGCGTAGCCTTTGTGCCCCGCCATCGGCACCAGGGAGCCGAGCAGCGCCTTCGCGGCGTCCGTCGTCGGCTCACCGTTTTCGTCCAGCGCCCAGCCCTCCGGGATCGCCTGCCCTTTGCGCTGCGCGGCGATGATGTTGCCCCGCGCGATCGCCGAAGTGGCGAGGTCGATCTTCACCGGAAATCCCTTCCCGGTCGGAAACGAAACCGCCAGCGGATTCGTGCCGAAATAGGCCTCCATGCTGCCGGCCGGGGCGACGGACGGCTCGGCGTTGGTCATGGCGAGTAGCACCATGTTTTCCTTCGCCGCGCGGTTGCAATACCACCAGAGCGCGCCGCAATGCTGCGAGCGGCGGACCGTCGCGACGCCCACGCCGGCTTCACGCGCCAGAGGGATGAGGCGATCGAGCGTTTTGCTGGCCTGCACCTGGCCGAGACCGTTGCATCCGTCGATGGCGAGCGTCGCGGTGCGCTGGCGATCAATGCGGAGTTCCGCGCGCGGATCGATGAGTCCTTTTTGGATGCGGCGCAGGTAGATGTTCGTGCGCGAAACGCCGTGCGTCGTCGTGCCGGCGATGTCGGCCTCGACGAGCGATTCGCCGAGCAGATCTGCGTCGGACGCGGGGACATTCACAGCACGCGCGAGGTCGGCGCAAAGGCGTTTGACGGTTTCGGGTCGGTAGCGAGTTTGGCTCATATTTTAAGAGATATTTTTAGCTGCGGGTGAGCACGATTTTTGCCGCGGCGGTGCGGCCCTGGTCGAGATCGCGGAACGCTTCGGCGCCGGCGGAAAGCGGCCGCTCCTCCACCCAGGCGAGGTCGCCAAAATCGCCGCGGTGCAGCGCCTGCACGGTCGCGTGCAAATCGGCGGTCGTGTAGGTGTAAACGCCGACGAGCGTGATCTCCGCGAGTGTCAGCCGGCGCCAGTCCAGCTCGCTCGCCCAATCCTGGAGTCCGATATGAACCACGACGCCGCCCGGCTTCACGGCAGCCAGCGCCGCGGCGCGCGTCGGCTTTGCACCGACGGCGTCAAACACCGCGTCCACGCTGCCCGCCGCCGGGCCGGCGCCTTCGTCGCGGGGGTCAAACGGCCGGCAGGCGCCGGTGGCCGCGGCGGTGTCGCGCCGGAGCGGATTCGTTTCCGCCAACCAGACTTCGCGCACGCCGCGGGCCCGGAGCAGGAGCGCGGTGAGCAGGCCGATCGCACCGCCGCCGAGCACCAGCGCGTTGCCCTCAGCAATCGGCCGGTGAGTCGCGCGGGCACCGGCGTTGACGGCGTGCAGCACGGTCGCAGCCGGCTCGGTGAGCGCCGTTTGCACCGGTGTCATTTCCGCGGGCACCGGGATCAAGCAGCGCGCCGGGATGCTCATCTTTTCGGCGAAACCGCCGGGGCGCGTCATGCCGACCATCGTGCGGTTCGCACAGAGATTATCGCGGCCCTGGCGGCAGAACTCGCAAACGCCGCAGGTGATCAACGGATTTGCGGTGACGCGCTCACCCAGGCGTGGGCCGGCGATGACTTCCCCGGCGATCTCGTGCCCCAGCACCAGCGGCGGCAGGCGGCGCGGATCGTGCCCGTGATAGGCGTGCATGTCCGATCCGCAGATGCCGACGGCATCGATGCGGAGAATCGATTCCCCCTCCGCCGGCACGGGATCCGGCTCGTCGCGAAAGGTGACTTCGTTTGGGTTCGTGTAAACCAGCGCTTTCATTGGAAAAAATACCTTGGTGCGCTCGCTCTATTTTCCGGTGAAGCCGCCGTCCGAGATAGATCGTCTGCCCGGTGATATAATCCGACGCCCGGCTGGCGAGAAACAGCGTGATGCCGGGCAGATCACTCATCTCGCCGTTGCGGCCGATCATCGTTTGGGCGGCCATGCGCGCGGCCCGCTCCGGGTCGTCGAAAACCGGCGCGGTGAGCGGCGTCGGAAAGAATCCGGGCCCGATGGCGTTGCAGTTGATGCCGTGGCGCGACCACGCTTCGGCCATGGCGCGAGTGAGCTGCATGATGCCGCCCTTGCTTGCGCCATACGGGATGCTGTCGGCGAAAGCGCGCAACGATTGGAGCGAGGCGATGTTGATGATGCGTCCCCACCCCTGCGCCTGCATGGCCGGCACCAGCTTTTGGGCGAGAAAGAACGGCGCCGAGAGGTTGAGATTGATCTGTTGCGACCAGGTTTCGAGCGTGATCTCCATGGCGGGCTGGCGCAGGTTTGTGCCCGCGCCGTTCACCAGGATGGAGATGTCGCCAAACGGCCGGGCTGCGGCTTCGGCGCAACGCGGGATCGCCGCGAGATCGGTGATGTCGGCCACGACAAAATCCGCCCGGGCGCCGGCGGCGCGCAACTCCTCGACCGCGGCGCGGAGTTCCCCCTCGCGCCGCGCGGCCAGCACGACGCTGGCGCCGGCATCGGCGAGCGTGCTGGCCATCGCGCGGCCGATCCCGGAATTACCGCCGGTGATCAGGGCGACACGGCCTTCGAGGTTGAAGAGTCCCTGGAGACGGGGATGCATGGGAAGCCAGGGGCGGCGGGTTTACGACTTGCCGGCGAGCGCGGGCGGCGTGGTGGCGAGCGGTTCGCCCGGGAAATAGCGTTGCAGACGGTGATCGCCGGTGCGGGCGTGCGCTTCCATGCCTTCGAGCCGGGAAATGCGCGCGGTGACGCCGCCGATCTGGCGGTTGGCCTCGCGGGTCATGCGCTGCCAGGTCACCGTTTTCAGGAACTTGCCCACGCTCAGGCCGCCGGAATAGCGCGCGGCTTTTTTGGTCGGGAGAATGTGGTTCGGACCCGAGGTCTTGTCGCCGAACGCCACGGTCGTTTCCTCGCCGAGGAAGAGCGAGCCGTAGGTGGTTAGATTTTCCAACCACCAGTCGAGATCGGCGCAATGCACTTCGAGATGTTCGGAGGCGTATTCGTCACTCACCCGCGCGGCTTCTTCGCGCGTCGTGGCGACGATCACCTCGCCGTAGTCGCGCCACGCGGCTTCGGCGGCTTTGGCGGCGTTTTCCGGGAGCGCGGCGATGATCTGCGGGACTTTTTCCATCACCGCGTGCGCCATCGCGTCGGAGGTGGCGATGAGCCACGCCGGGGTTTCCGGTCCGTGCTCGGCCTGGCCGACGAGATCGACCGCGACGGTCTCCGCGTCGGCCGTGTCGTCCGCGATGACCATGATCTCGCTCGGCCCGGCGAAGACGTCGATGCCGACCTGGCCGAAGAGGATGCGCTTCGCTTCAGCGACGTATTTATTGCCCGGCCCCGCGATGACGTCGGCCGGCTTGCCGGTGAACAGTCCGAACGCCAGCGTGGCGATCGCCTGGACCCCGCCGAGGGTCATGATGACATCCGCGCCGGCGATGCTCAGCGCGTAGAGCACGATCGGGTGGATGCCCTGCCCGTGGTGCGACGGCGAGCAGGCGATGACGGTCGGCACGCCGGCCGCCTTCGCGGTGGCGACGCTCATGTAAGCCGAAGCGATGTGCGCGTAGCGGCCGCCCGGCACGTAGCAGCCGGCGACGTTGATCGGGATAAGCTTCTGCCCGGTGACAAGTCCGGGAAACAGCTCGACCTCGAACTCCGAGATGCTCTCACGCTGGCGCCGGGCGAAATTCGCGACCCGGTCGTGGGCAAACTGGACATCGTCCTTCACGCTCTGCGGCAGCTCGGCGGTGCGCCGCGCAATCTCCTCCGGCGAGACGATGATTTCGTCGTTCCACTTGTCGAGCTTCCGCGCGTATTCGCGCACTTTCTCCTCCCGGCCCTGCTCGATCTGCTTGAGCATGTCCTGAACGAGCGCGCGCGTTTCGTCCTCGCCGCTGGCGGGGGTTTTTTCGGCTTTCTTTAGGTAGGTGACACTCATGGTTGGGAAGCGATCGCGGGCGATCGTTTAGGGTTTGTTGTTCGCGAACGCTTTCAGCTTCGGGTCTTTGTCCACGAGCTTGAGATACTCGTCGGTCACGAACGTCTTCGGCACCGGCGCTTCACTCACCGTGCCGACCGACTTGATGAACTCGCCGATCTTCGAGATCCAGCCGTCGAACGTGGACTCGCCGCCCGCGCCGCGGTTCATCAGTTTCAACTGCTCGGCGAGATCAAACGTCGGACGTGTCGCGAACTCTTCCTTGAGGTATTTGTCCGCCAGCTCGACGCCGCCCTGCTTGTAGAAGGCTTGCATCATCTTCACGGCTTCCGCCGGGTTGTCGCGCGCCCATTTTTGCGCGCGCAGATAGACCGCCAGGAATTTCGCCACGGCTTCGGGATGTTCCTTCGCAAAGTCCTCGCGCGCCACCAGCGCACCGGGCACTTCCGCGCCGACGTCCTTGCCGGAGAAGAGCACCTTCGCGCCGGTTTTTTCCTCGAGCGTGTAGGTGTTCGGCGCCCAGACGCCGGCCAGTTCGCCGTTGTTGCTGGAGATGGCCGAGATGATCTGCGCCTGGCCCATGTTCACCATCTGCACGTCGGCCTTCGTGAGACCGAGCTTTTTCAACGCCGCGGTCACCGCGTAGTCGCCGGTGGAGTTCGTGGTCAGCAGGATCTGCTTGCCCTTCATCGAGGCCGGATCCTTCTGGTATTCCGCCGCCTTGTCGCCGCGCACCATGAGGACGTTGGCGGCCGATTCGTCGTTCGTGATGCCGACGGTCAACAGCTTGAACCGGGCGGCTCCGAGCAGCGCCGGCACCGAGCCGGTGCCGCCGACGTCCCAGGCTTTATTCGCCAGCGTGGCGACCTGCGGCGCGCCGGCGGGGAATGTGCTGAAATTGGCTTTCAGCCCGGCTTCCTGCCACCAGTTTTTCTCCGTCGCGACGTAGAACGGAAACGCCCAGTAGAGCGCGGGCTGGTAGCTGACGTTGATCTCCTGGATCTTGCCGGCTTGCGCTTGTTGTTTCGGTTGTTCTTTGGAGCAGCTGCCAAGCAACGGCAGGAGCAGCGGGGCAAGGAGAGAGGCGGCGAGCCAGGGGCGGAGTTTTGGCAGCATGGGATGGATTGGGTTTCGGGGGGTTGGGGAGTTTTGAGATGGGATGGGCAGATGGGAGAAAATCTCAGTGTCCGGCGTGTTCTTCGCGCAGGAGTTTCCAGACGTGGGTGCGCAGATGGACGAAGGATTCCTGGTCCATGACCTCTTCGATGTGCTCAAGGCGGTCCCAGCCTTCGGCCTCGCGGACCGGGGCGACATCGATGGTCTCGCGGATGCGGCCGGGCCGACGGGACATGACGACGACGCGATCGGCGAGATAGACGGCTTCCTCGACCGCGTGCGTGATGAACAACGCGGTGCGCGGCTGGCCGCGGCAGATCCGCACGAGTTCCTCCTGCATGACCGTGCGCGTCTGGGCATCGAGCGCGCCAAACGGCTCGTCCATGAGCAGCACCTTCGGCTCGATCGCGTAGGAGCGTGCGATGGCGACACGCTGCTGCATGCCGCCGGAGAGCTGGTGCGGAAACGCATCCTCGTGACCCTCGAGTCCCATGAGCTTCACGTAGCGGGCGACGGCGTCCGTTTGTTCGGTGCCGGTGACGCCTTTGCACTTCAGGCCGAAGGCGATGTTTTCGCGCACGGTTTTCCACGGGAACAAAGCGAACTGCTGGAACACGACCGCGCGATCCGGGCCGGGCGCGGTGATTGTTTCGCCGTCCACTTTCACGGTGCCCGACGTCGGGAAATCGAGTCCGGCGACCATGCGCATCAGCGTCGTCTTGCCGCAGCCGGAAGGTCCGACGATGGCGACGAATTCCTCGTCGCGGACCTGAAGATTGACGCCTTCCAGCGCGACAAATTCGGACGCACCCTGGCCGTAGATGCGGCCGACGTTTTCGAAGTCAATGATACTCATGGGGGGAGAAAAAATGGGGCCGGAAATCAGATGGCCTGGCCCCAGCTCGCGCGCACCACGCGCTCGATCCGGCGCAACGCAAAATCAATGCAGGTGCCAACGAGCCCGATGGCGATCATGCCGCACATCACGATCGTCGTGTTGATGTTGCTCTGACCCAGGACCATGAGGTAGCCGATGCCGCTGGAAACCACGATCAACTCCGCGCCGACGAGCGATTGCCAGCCGAGGCCGGCGGCGATCCGCAGGCCCGCGACAATGGAGGGCAGCGCGGCGGGGAAGATGACTTCAAACAGGATGCGCCGGTTGCTGGCGCCGAGCGTCTGGGCCGCTTCGAGCAGGCGGTTGTCCACAAAGCGCGCGCCGCGGTAGGAGTTGACCAGGCACGCCGGAAACGCGCCGGTGAAGATGATGAGAATCGGCCCGCCGATGCCGGTGCCGAACCAGAGCGCGGCAAACGGCACCCAGGCGATCGGCGCGATGTAGCGCAACGCTTCGAAGATCGGCGTGACGATGTCGTCCAGCCAGCGGAACCAACCCATCATCAGCCCGAGCGGCACGCCGACCAGCGCGGCGAGGCCGAACCCGAGCCCGTAGCGTTTCATGCTGGAAAGCAGGTGCGCGGGCAGCGTGGCGCCGCCGAAAGATTCGTGGAGCAGATCGATGAATTTTTTCGCCACATCGGACGGCGCCGGCAGGAACGAGCGCGGAATCCAGCCGGAATGGCTCAGGACGATCCAGATGCCGAAAAAAGTGATCAACCCGGCGGCGGAAAGCACGGCCAGCGGGACAGCGCGTTTTTCGCTCGCAGGGCGCGGGGCGGTTACCGTTGATGCCATCGCAGCACCCTCCTTTCCGCGCGGCCGAGCAGCCACGTCATCGTGGCGCCGAGCACACCGACCCAGAACATGGCCAGCAGGATCATGTCCGGCCGGATGTCCTGCTGGGCGACGTTGAGCACGTGGCCGAGTCCGGCGAGCGAGCCGACCAGTTCCGCGGCGACGAGCGTCGTCCAAGAGGCTTGCAACGAAAGGCGCAGGCCGGAGAAAATCATCGGCATCGCGCCGGGCACCACGATCTCGCGCAGGATCTGCCATTCGCTCGCGCCATGGACCCGCGCCGCGGCGTAAAACGTCGGGTCGAGATTGCGCACGCCGGTGTAGCTATTGATTAACGCAGGCACAAACGCAGCGAACCAGATGACGAAGATTTTTGCCGCGTCACCGAGGCCGAGCCAGAGGATCGCCAGCGGGATCCAGGCGAGCGGCGGGATCGGGCGGATAAGTTGCAGCACGGGGTTCAAAAAAGCGTCGAAACGACGGCTCCAGCCCATCAACACGCCGAGGATGGCTCCGCTGGTGGCGGAAACCAGAAAGCCGAGCAGCACGAGCCGCGAGCTGTGCACGATGTGCGTCACCAGCTTGCCGTCCGCGTAACCGAAACCGGTGCTGAGTTGCTTCGCCGCGAGCCAAACCTCGCGCGGACTCGGGAAACGCCCGCTGCCGATGATGCCGGTGACCGAAGTCAGCAGATACCAAAGGACCAAAAGGACGAGCAGCGTGACGACTGCGGTCCAGGCCCGGCGGGAAGAAGTTGCGCGTCGCATGGGAAACCTTTCGGCTCAGCGACGGCGGATGGACCGCGTGACAAGGCGGCGTGGGCGGGAAAGCATTGCTCTGGGGGAAGAGACAACACCCCGGGACTCGGGGGCGGAGAATGGGGGACGTTACGGCTCTTGAATCGAGGCAGACGACCGGCTTGCTCGTGCGTGCCTTTTCCCTGTCATCCCCCGAGCGCGGCGGATTATTCCCAGCGTGGGCTGCCGCCGGCGCGGAACGCCGGGAAGGGCCACCTGCATGGAGAAGAATCGCCGGCTCGGGGAGACTGGGAGTGGTCCGGAACTGAACGGGCGCCTAGGCGCTGCGATACAGCTTCGTCATCACGAACTCGCGATGATTCAGCGCTTCCGCCGCGGTGATGCGGCCGTTGGCCGTGCGGACGATCATGTCGATGAGTTCATCGCCGGCTTCGTCGAGCGTCATCTCGCCGCGCAGGATCGCGGAAACGTCCACGTCGATGTGCTCGCTCATCGTCGCCACGGTGTGCGGGTTGCCGGTGATCTTGATGACCGGCTCGATCGGGTTGCCGATCACGTTCCCCTGCCCGGTCGGGAAGAGGTGCACGACGGCACCGCTCGCCGCCCAGAGCGTCACCGCTTCCGCGGCGGCGGAGGAGGTGTCCATGAAATACATTCCTGGCCCTTTCGTCGGCTCTTCAGCCGGCTTCAGCGCGTCGATGAATTTCGTCTTCTTGCCGAGCTTCTCGATGTTGCCCATCGCCTTCTCCTCGATCGTGGAAAGACCGCCGGCGATGTTGCCCTTCGTCGGCTGGGATTCCGAGAGATCGTCCGTCTTCTCCTTCATGATCATGTCGGTGTAATGGTCGAACATGGCCCGGAACTTCTTCTTCACTTCCTCGTTCGCGGCCTTGCCTTCGACGATGTGCTCGCCGCCGGTCAGCTCGCTGGTTTCACCGAAGCCGGCGATGCCGCCGTCCGCGCAATGCCGGTCGAAGACATTGCCCACGGTCGGGCAGGAGGACAGACCCGTCGTCGTGTCGCTCTCGCCGCATTTGCACGAGATGTAGAGCTCTTCGAACGAGCACTCGGTGCGCTGGATTTCGCTGGCCATCTGGACGAATTCCTTCGCCGTCCAACTGGCGTCGGCGACGGTTTTGATCTGGCCGTTTCGCTCGATCGAGAAGCCTTTGACCGGCTTGCCGCTCTTCGCGATGCCGTCCACGATGCGCGCGGTCCAGCCCGGCTCGATGCCGATGACGACGACGGCGGCAACGTTCGGATTCGTGCCGGTGCCGATCATGGTGCGGAAATGCACTTCGAGGTCTTCGCCGAACTGAAGCCGGCCGTAGGAATGCGGCAGCGCCATGGTGCCGGCGATGTTGTTCGCCACGGCTTCGCAGGCGGCGTTGGAGATGTCGTCCACCGGCAGGATGATGACGTGGTTGCGGATGCCGACGCGGCCGTTTTCGCGGCGGTAGGCCATGATTTTATGTTTGGGCATGGGATTTGGGGAGGTTGCTGCGTTCTTGGTTAAATACGTGGGGATCGAGCGGAAGCCGCGGGCTACCAGCGCTTGGTTTTGACGTTGTGGACGTGGACGTGCTCGCCCTTCTTGACGGAGGCGACGAACTTGCCGCAATCGACGCCGTATTTCATCAACGTCTCGCCCGAGGCGATGTCCTTGAGCGCGATTTTGTGGCCGAGCGGGATGTCCATCTTGCTCTCGATCTCGACGGAGTTGCGGGACTCGAGCGAGACGCCGTGGGCCTTGTCGCCGGCTTTGAGATCGACGACGGCCACGCCGACGTTGTCCACGTCGTCATGGATGAGGAATTGGATCGTCTTGCCGGTGGAGTTTTTGGCTTTGGCGGATTGGGAGTCAGCGGAGGGTTTGTTGGTGGTCGTGGTCATGGTTTGTGGGTCAGGGGAGGTTACGAAATCCAGTGGAGGCAAATGGCCAGGAGCGTGCCGGCGCCCGCGCAGAACCAAAGGGCGACGCCGTGAACAAACGGCCGCAGCCCGGTGGCCTGGAGCGCGGCGCGATTCAAGCCGAGGCCGATGAAAAACAGGGTCACGACGAGCGCCTGGCGGGAGATCCCGGCGATGGCCTTGCCGAAATCGTGCAGGAGCGGGAAAAAGGTGAAAAACGCCGCCATGCCGAGAAACCCGAGAATGAACCAGGGATACTGCCGCGCACCGACGCCGGGATTGCCGCGTGATTCTTCGGGCAAAGTGGCCCCGACGACAGCGGCCCGCGCGGCGCCGGCGCGATAAAAATATGCGATGAGGAAAGTGATCGGCACAATCCAGAGGGCCCGGGCGAGCTTGACCGTGGTGGCGATCTCGAGCGCGCGCTGCCCATACGCGGCGGAGGCACCGACCACCGAACTGGTGTCGTGGATTGCCAGCGCGGCCCAGAGCCCGAACTGGCGTTCGGTCAAACCGATGGCGTGACCGATGGGCGGAAAAATGAACAGGGCGGCGGCATTCAGCGCAAACACGACGGAGAGCGCGACCGAGATATCGTGCGACCGGGCGCGGATCGTCGGCGCGACTGCCGCGATGGCGCTGCCGCCGCAGATCGCGGTGCCCGCGGTGATCAGCAGCGCGACGTCGCGCTCCACCTTCAACCGCCGGCCAAGCAAAAATCCCGCGGCAGCCGTGAGGCCGATGCCGACCACGGTGTAGCCGATGCCCGCGGCGCCGACGCGGGCGACGACGCCGAGATTCATCGCGGCACCCAGGCCGATGACGGAAATCTGGAGCAGGTTGCGCGACAGCTTGCGCGACTGGGTCTGATACGGATTGCCCCAGATCAGGGACACCGCGATCCCGGCCAGCAGAGCGATGCCGCCGGAAATCCACGGCAGCAGCATGGCGACGGCGACGAGCGGGACGATCCAGGCCGCGGTGTTGGCGCGACCCCAGCGGATCGCGATGGCGACGGGATCGGACGCGGGGCCACGATCCTCGAACAGCGGAACGATGGCAGCGCGAACGGGAGCAAAGATCGACGACTGCAACATGACGGGGGGACGAACGAGGACAAGTTAATCACCCGCCTGAGCCCGAGAACAGTCGCAATCATTGATGGGATATCAGCCCGTGTGATAGAACGGCAGGCATGTATGCCTCCCGCCTGAAGCTTGACGCCAATCTTCTGATGGTCTTCATCGCGGTCGCCGAGATCGGCCGAATTTCCGAGGCCGCCAAGCAGCTCCATCTCTCACAGCCAGCAGTCACTGCGCAAATCCGCAAGCTGGAGGAAACGCTCAGCACGGCGCTCTTTTTACGCTCGGTGCGCGGGGTCTCGCTCACCGCGGCGGGACGCAAGCTGCTGGATTACGCGCGCCAGGTGCGGCGCTTGGTGGACGAAGCCTCCGAGCAGGTAGCCACCCACCAGAAATCGCTTTCCGGCGCGTTGAACATCGCTGCCAGCACGACCATCGCGGGGCACGTGCTGCCGCAGGTGCTCACCGCGTTTCATCAGCTCCATCCGCAGGTCGCCATCTCGGTGGAAGTGGGCAACACGGATGACGTGCTTGGGCGTGTCCGCGAAGGGCGCGTCCCGCTGGGACTTGTCGAGGGCCACGGCCGTGCGGCGCGCCTGCGCCTCGAGCCGTTTGTGCCCGACGAAATCGTCCCGGTCGTGGGCACCGCGATCGCCGACAAGCGGCTGCTCGAACGCGTGAACAAAGTCCAGCGGCTGGAGGATTTGATCACCCTGCCGATCATCTGGCGCGAGCCGGGCAGCGGCACCCGGGCGGTCGTGGAGGCGGCGTTCGAAGCCGCCGGCCTCACGCGGCGCGCGGCGCCGGATCTCGTGCTCGGCACCACCCAGGCGATCCGCAGCGCGGCGGTCTGCGGGCTGGGCGTCGCGTTTCTCTCCCGCTGGTGCATGCAAAACGAGATCGCGCTGGGCAAGCTGCGGCCGCTGAATATCGCCGGGCTCAACATTTCCCGCGCGTTTCATTGGGCGCTGCCGGCCGGCGGCGTCGGCGCGGTGGCGGAGCGCTTCCTCGACTTCGCGCGCCGGTCGCCGCCGAAGCTGCCGCGGGCCGGTATCAGGTAAGCTGATAACGAATCACGAGATTTGAATTTCCAGCTTCGTTTCGCTGCCCTATGGTCTTCGACGGTCTCCGGCAAACCCGCTGCCTCGCAGTCCCGGAGCAATCCGTTTCCCGCCTCCTCCCCAAGGACGAAAAATGAGTAACTCCCCAGCTGCCGTCTCGCCTGCCCAGAACGCGCCTGCCGCAAACACCTTGTCCTCCGCGCCGAGCCAGCAACCGCTGCTCGATGTGAAAGGTGTGACGTTGCAATACAAGACGAAGGCGCACCTCGTCACCGCGACCTACCGCGTCTCCTTCCAGGTTTACAAGAGCGATCGCTTCGTGCTGCTCGGGCCTTCCGGCTGCGGCAAGAGCACGCTGCTCAAAGCCGTCGGCGGCTACATGCATCCCACGGAAGGTGAGATGCGTCTGAAGGATCGCGTCATCACGAAGCCAGGGTCCGACCGCATGATGGTCTTCCAGGAATTCGACCAGCTCTTGCCGTGGAAGACGGTGCTCGAGAACGTCACCTTCGCGCTGACCAGCAGCGGCCGGTTGCGCGGCAAGGCAGCACTCGACCGGGCAAAGGATTACCTGGACAAAGTGAATCTTACGAAGTTCATCCACAGCTATCCGCACATGCTTTCCGGCGGCATGAAGCAGCGCGTGGCCATCGCACGCGGCATGGCGATGGAACCGGATATTTTGCTCATGGACGAGCCGTTCGCCGCGCTCGACGCCCTGACCCGCCGCAAGATGCAGGACGAAACGCTGCGACTCTGGGACGAGACACGCTTCACCGTGCTCTTCGTCACGCACTCGATCGACGAGGCGATCAAGATCGGCAACCGCATCCTCCTGCTTTCACCCCATCCTGGGCAGGTCAAAGCCGAGTTGAACAGCATCGCCGATCCGGCCGACACAGCTGGCGCCGTCAAGCTGGAGCGCAAGATTCACGACATGCTTTTCACCGACCGCGTCGAGGAACACGAAGAAGAAATCCCCCTACATGTCTGAAATTAACGAAAACCAAGCCACCGTAGCGCACACGGGTCTCCGCGACGCCGGCAGCGCCCCGCCCATCGCCACGACGACCGCCATGCTCTCGCCCAGCGCCCGCGCCGGCTTTCCGCGCGCGGAGTTCGTGCGCGACGGCGTGATGAACGAGGACTTCGGCGTCGTCGAAAAGCCGATCACGATCTGGGAACGCATTTTCCAGCAGGGCGCGGTGCGCAAGACCGCGCTGCTGATCCTGCTCGCCGTCATCTGGCAGGTGTATGCGATGCGGGTGAATAACGCGCTGATCTTCCCGACTTTTGCCTCGACCGTGGAGGCCTTCTATCAAGGCATGGTCCACGGCAACCTGCTTTCGCGCATGTTTTTCTCCGTGAAAGTGCTGCTCATGGGCTACAGCGTCGGCATCGCGCTGGCGGCCTTGTTGAGCATGCTGGCGATCACCTTCCGGCTCGGCAATGACCTGCTCGAGACGTTGACCGCCATGTTCAGCCCCCTGCCGGCCATCGCGCTGCTGCCGCTGGCGCTCATCTGGTTCGGCCTCGGCAATGGCTCCCTGGTGTTCGTGCTCGTCCATTCGGTCCTCTGGCCGGTGGCGTTGAACACCCACTCGGGCTTCCAAAGCGTGAGCAACACTTTGCGCATGGTCGGCCACAACTACGGCCTGCGCGGCTTCGGCTATGTCGGGAAAATCCTGATTCCCGCGGCGTTTCCGAACATTCTCTCCGGACTGAAGATCGGCTGGGCATTTGCCTGGCGCACGCTCATCGCCGCCGAACTCGTTTTCGGCGTTTCCAGCGGCACCGGCGGCCTCGGCTGGTTCATTCTGGAGAACAAGACGCAGCTCGAAATTGCCAGCGTGTTTGCTGGGTTGTTCACCGTCATCCTCATCGGGCTCGTCGTGGAAAACCTTATCTTCCGCGTTATCGAACAGAACACGGTGCGCAAATGGGGCATGCAGGCCTAATCGCCTGCCCATCCCGTCGCGTTTTTCCCCAATCACCCCCCCACCGACCCACCCCAGCCCAACCCCCAGTTCCCTCCAAACGAATGAAAGTCCTCCGTTTTCTCCCCCTGCTCGCCCTGCTCCTGTTTTCCGCCGGAGCAGCGCGTGCGGAAGTTTCCGAAGTCCGCATCGCCTCCCAGCCCGGTCTTGGGTATATGCCGATCATGGTGATGCAGGACCAACAATTGGTCGAAAAGCACGCCAAGCTCCAGGGTTTGCCTGACCTCAAAACCACCTACTACGTCTTCGCCAACGGCGCGACGATCACCGATGGCCTGCTCTCCGGCAATCTGGAATTCGGCTCCGGCTCGTGGAGCATTTTCACGACGCTCTGGGCCAAGACCAAGGGTGGCATCGGCATCCGCTCGCCGGGCGCCATGAACTGCATGCCGCTGTATCTCAACACCCGGAATCCGGCCATCAAATCGCTGAAAGACTTTACTGAGAAAGACAAGATCGCCCTGCCGACCGTGAAGGTTTCCGCGCAGGCGCTCGCGCTGCAGCAGGCGTGCGAAAAGGAGTTCGGCGTCGGCCAGCATGGCAAGCTCGATTCCCTCACCGTCTCGCTCTCCCATCCCGACGGCATGGCGGCGTTGCTCGGCGGGATCGGCGAAGTCAACAGCCACCTCACCGCTCCGCCGTATCAAGGCATCGAGCTGTCGAAACCCGGCATTCATCGCGTGCTGAATTCGTATGACACCGTCGGCGGAGCCGTGACGTTCAACGTCTTCTGGGGCACCCAGAAATTTAAGGACGCCAACCCGAAAGCCTTCGCCGCCGTGGCCGCCGCGCTGGAGGAAGCCCTGGATTTCATTAATAAGGACAAGAAGGCCGCGGCCGAAGCGTATCTCCGCGTTTCCAAAGACAAGGTCAGCCTGGAAGAAACGCTGAAGCTCCTCAACGAGCCGGAAATCGAGTTCGGCATCGCGCCGAAGAACATGATGAAGGGCGTCGATTTCCTTTATCGCATCGGGACGATCAAAACGAAGCCGGCCGACTGGAAGGAATTGTTCTTCGAGAACGTGCACGGCAAGCCGGGCAGCTAGTCTGCCCCGCTCCGGGCAGGCAGGGCCAGGGGCGGCGGCATCTTTTTTCTCTCGCTTCTAGCGGCGCAGAAAAAAATAGCAGCTCAGCCCCAGCCCCACGGCGATGACGCCGCGGCGCACCCAGATTTGCGGCAGGCGCCGGGCCACCTCGGCACCGCCGTAGCCGCCGACCACGCTGCCGGCGATCATCACCAGCGCGTGCGGCCAGACCACCGCGCCGGCGACGATGAAGGCCGCCACCGCGGGCGCATTGATTGCGACCATGAGCGGCATCTTCAGCGCGTTCATCTCGTGCAGGCGCTCCATACCGAGCAGGCTGAGCGTGGCGAGCACGAGAATGCCGATCCCGCCACCGTAGAACCCGCCGTAAACCGCGGTGGCGAAATAAAGCAGGAACGCCACGATGCCGTGCCCCCGTCCGGGGGTGGAACCGGCGCGCAGCCACGCCACGAACCGGCCGCCGAAGGCGAACAGCAGCGTCGCCAGCAGCAGCAGCCACGGCACCAGCCGATCGAACGCCACCGGCGGAGTGCGGAGCAGAAGTTGCGCACCCAGCCAACCGCCCAGGACGCTGGTGACCGCATAGAACGCGAGCTGCCGCTTCCCCCGTGGCTCCCGGCGGTGCGTGGCGGCCAGTTCCGCGCGATACCCCCAGGCGCCCGCCACGAGACCGGGCCACGAGACTACGGTGCCCGTGGCATTGGCCCAGATCGTCGGCACCCCGGCGAAGACGAGGGCGGGGAAAAATACAAAGCCGCCGCCGCCCGCGATGGCGTTGAGCACGCCGCCGAAGATGGCGACGACAAAGAGCACGGCGGCTTCGGTTAGCGTGAGGGACATGAGGAAAACCGCGGACGCGCGCGACGCCCTTACTCTGCTTCCCTTCGGGCGCGGCGCGAGCGGAGGTTTTGCGGGAAATCCGGGCGGTGGATTTTCTCCGGGCGCGGCGGTGCGCGGCAGTTGTCGGCACGAGACGATTCAGCTAGGCTGCGCGCCGCCCGGCCACGCTTCCGCTCCCCATGTCCGACCGCCGCTCCGCCACCTCCGCCGCCTCAGGCTCGGCGTCGTCGCCCGCGGGGCGCGGGAATCTGCTGGAGCAACTCGTCGAGATCGGCAAGCAGGCCGGGATGTCCGCCCTGGCCGTGGCGTTTCACGATTACGCCGGCGAGCTGGGTTTTTCGCTGCGCGGCGGCCGGACGTTTCACGCGGCGAGCACGATCAAGCTGGCGATCCTGCTGGCGCTATTTCGCGCCGCGGAAGCCGGCCGGCTGCAGTTGCGCGACCAGCTCCACGTGCGCAACCGTTTTGCCAGCCAGGTCGCCGGGGCGCCGCCGTTTTTCCTTTCCGCCGATCGCGATGGCGACCCTGATCTGTATAAACTCATCGGCCGCACCGCGAGTCTCTCCATCCTGGCGGAAACCATGATCGTCCGCAGCTCCAACCTCGCCACCAACCTCCTTGTGGACCATCTCGGCGTGGACTTCATCGCCGAGACCCTGGCTGCCGCCGGTCTGGAAAGCTTGCGCTGCCGGCGCGGCGTGGAGGACGAGGCGGCCTTTGCGGAAAATCTCAACAACCAGGTCGATGCGGATGGGCTGCTGCGCTGGCTGCGCCGGGTGCACGAAGCCCGCGTCATCTCCGAGGCCAGCCGGGAAGCGATGTTTGCGATTCTGTTCCGGCAAAAATTTAACGGGATGATCCCGGCGGGTTTGCCGAGCAGCGCAAAGGCCCGGGTGGCGCACAAGACCGGCGAGATTTCGACTGTCTGCCACGACGCCGGCATGATCTTCCTGCCCGACCGGGAACCGTATGCGCTTGTGGTCCTGACGGAATACGCCGGCGCCGGCCAGGCCGCCGCGCGCAACCGGGCGATCGCAGCAGTCTCGACCGCGGTGTATCGGTTTCTCACCGAGGCGCAGACGTTTCTGGCGCCACCGCCGCCGGCTACCGGGCGGGACGGAGGCGGCGCACCATGAAACGATCCGGCGGATCCACTGATAAACCGGAAAGCACGGCCACCGGCGCCGGGCGTTTCCCTTGCCCCGTGGTCGATGGGCTCACCCTTCCAGAAGCGGTGCGGTCGCTCCTGCGGCCGGACGAACTGGCCCGCGACAGCCAGGGCCACGCCCACCGGCTGCCGAGGTTTTTCTACGAGATCGCCAGCTGGCAGCAGGCGAAGGAGACGCTGCTCACCCCGCATTTCCGCCTCAGTGAGCTGCTGGTCGTGGATTGCCGCGAGGCGCCACGCCTGCTCCAGGAGTTTCCCCATTACGTGCCCTGCGCGGTCGCTCTGCTGGCGCGCTATCTGGAAGGATTGCGCGAGCGCGCGGGCAGCGTGCCGGTCTTTGTCGCCGCCAACGGCGGCTACCGCTCACCAGCGCACCGGCTCGACTCCGGAGTCGCGGATGCTGAGACCTGCCTCGGCCCGCACCAGTGGGCGGTCGCCGCCGACATCTTCCGGGTCGGCGACACGTTGCTGAACACCCCGGCAGCGATCGAAAAATACGCCGCACTCGCCCGCGATCTCGGGCCAACCGTCCGTGTCCTGCCCCACGGACACGGCGTCGATGAGACGGACGACCATCTGCATGTCGATCTCGGTTATACCCGCGTGGTTCCAACCGGCGTGGATGAAGGCGTTTAGCCCTCGGCGACCCGATTTCGCAAGTTAGAGAATAGAACGCTTAACGGGCTCAGAGAAGGGCAAATTCCGCGTGAAAGCCGGGTGGCAAATTCGCCGTTTTCGCTATTTTGCGAACGCCTGGGCGGGGCTTGGACTAAAAGCTGCTTGAGTGAGCTTTACCTCGAATCTTCCTCGGACGGCCGACAGGTTCGCCGGTGAAACTCCATGACCAAGGGCGATTTTTTCAGCTTCGTCACATCTCTGCGGCCGATCGAACTCAAGGCGATCGGCGAGCTATCGCAAATCGTTCACTTAGAGGAAGGTGTGACGATATACTCCGGGGGCGACCCGAGCGATTCCCTG
The DNA here is from genome assembly GCA_963762725.1 of uncultured Verrucomicrobiae bacterium. Classification (GTDB taxonomy): domain Bacteria; phylum Verrucomicrobiota; class Verrucomicrobiia; order Chthoniobacterales; family SZAS-18; genus JAFAXH01. Next base: position 423,654 of record CAVXLY010000003.1, read on the forward strand.
TATATCATCACCCGTGGGGTGGTGGAGATCGTGCACGAAACCCAGCGCTACGCCGACAACACCCCGATCTCCTATCTGGGCCGGGGCGACATGTTCGGCGAAATGGGGGTTTTGAGCGACACTCCACGCAAAAATGCGATCCGCACCTGTGAACAGACGAGCGTGCAGTGTTTCAATAAAAAGAATTTCCCAGAATTGATAAAACGGGTGCCTTCCTTCTTCTATTATGTCAGTCAGCAGGTTGCCAGTCAGTTGATCCGCGTCAGCGATTTGGCCTTTGTGCAGAGTAACTGCCTCGAACTGAGCGGGAACCTCGCGAACTTCGATCTGATCACGATCTATCAGACGATCCTGAACAGCTCGCAAACCGGCGAACTCGCCATCGCAAACGAGGCCGGCGAAAAGGTCGCTATCTTCTTCTTCGAGGCCGGACAGGTCGAGCGCGCGCAATTTTATCATCTCTACGGCGAGGAAGCGTTCTGGCAGTTGTTCCTTCACGAAAATCTGACCGGCACTTTCTCCTTCGCCATCACGGAAGGCGGCGCCGCCTCGCGCCAGGACTGCGGGCCGCTGATCAAGCGCAACCCCACGGATCTGCTGATCACCGGATTGCAGTATCGCGACGAGTTCAAGCTGCTGCTCGACACCCTGCCCGAAGGCCGGATGGCGTTGCAGCGCATGAAAATCAACCTCGACTGGTCGTGCCCCGACCACGAATCGCTGCAACCGCTGGCCGAGACGATCTGGCAGCTTTGTTACAGCACGGTCATGACGGTGGATGAACTTTTCCACCGGGTCGATTGCTGCGAGCTGAAATTCTACAAGGCGCTGCTCGAGTTGCTGCGGACAAACCACTTTGCCCTCCTGCTGCCAGGCGATGTCCCGCCGGAGCCCGTGCCGACACCGGTTTTTAACCGTTTGTCCACCCCGCTCCGCGCCAGCCCGGCGGTGGTGCGCTGAAGCCGCCGGGGCGGGTCGGGTCCCGCTTGACCGACGGCGCGCTCTCAGGTCGTCATCATCCGCACTGGCAAGGCAAAAGTGAGCGTCGCGCCGACGGGCGACAGCGAGCGGATGTCGAGCGCGGTGAGCGACGCCTTCGACACCGGAAATCCTGCGGGGGACTCCATCCCGAGCAGCACCGAGATCAGGTCGCCGAGGTCCGGCTGATGACCGACGATCATCACCGCCTGGCAGCCCAGATAGGCGCGCAACTCGCGCAGCGCGGTCGCCGGATCCATCCCGCTCGCCAGAAAATTCTCGACGATGCTGGGCGTATCGAGCGCCGCAGCCACGGCGGCGGCTGTCTGCTGGGCGCGGCGGAGCGGGCTGGTGAGGATGTATTCCGGCCGCACGGCGTGCTGGCGGCAGTAACGGCCCACGGTGTCAGCCTGCTCACGCCCTTTCTCCGTCAGAGGGCGTTCGGCGTCGGTCGTGCGCTGGTCTTCGGCCTGGGCGTGGCGCACAAGATACAAATGCATCGGAGGGTTATGCTACATCACCATCCCGCCGTCCACCGTTAGCACCTGGCCGGTGATGTAACCGGCTTCCGGACCGGCCAGAAACGCCACCGCGGCACCGATCTCCTCCGGGGTGCCGAAGCGGCCGAGCGGCACGTTCGTCAGCACGGTTTTCTTGACGTCCTCTGGCAGCGCGCCGGTCATGTCGGTGGTGATGAATCCCGGCGCCACGGCGTTCACCGTCACGCCGCGCCCGGCGAACTCGCGCGCCAGCGCCTTTGTGAGGCCGAGAAGCCCGGCTTTGCTGGCGGAATAATTTGCCTGGCCCGCGTTGCCGGTCAGGCCGCTGACGGAGGCGATGTTGATGATCCGGCCGCCGCGCTGGCGCAGCATGCCGCGCTGGAAGGCCTGGATAAAGTTGAAAGCGCCTTTCAAATTCGTGTCGAGCACGACGTCCCAATCCTCCTCGGTCATGCGCAGCGCCAGCCCGTCGCGAGTGACGCCGGCGTTGTTCACGAGGATGTCCACGCGCTCGAAGTCGGCGAGAATTTGCTTGCCCACGGCGGCCACGTCGCCGTGCAGGCCGACGTCCACCGCGTAGGCGCGCGCGGCGCCCGGGCTGGCGGCGTTGATCTCGTCCGCGGTGCGCGCCGCGTTCGCTTCCGACCGGCTCACGGCCGCCACGCGCGCCCCTTCCGCGGCCAGCCGCAGGGCGATCGCGTGCCCGATGCCGCGACCCGCGCCGGTGACCACGGCGACGCGATTTTCCAGGCGTCGCGAAGTGGACGGTGCGGGGGCGGAGGGAGCCGGGGAAGCGGGGGAGTCGTTCATCGGGGAAGAATGGCACATTTCGGCGGCGTTTCACCAGGGCGATGGAGCCGGCGCTGCGTCCGCGACGGCCGGCTGTGATAGGGTCGGCTTCGCAGATGCCCGCTGCCGCCCCATGAATCCCGATCCCGCCGGTTCATCGCCCACGCCACCGCCGCCCCTGCCGCCGCCGTTGCCGCCGGCCGGAGGCGCTCCGTTTTCGGTCCAGCCCGCGGGGAGCCAGACCCGGCGCACCGGGCTCATCGTCGCCATCGTCGCGATCTTTTTGCTCGTGGCCGGCGGCACCGCGATTTTTGCGTTTATCAAGCTCAAGCCGCGCTTGCAGACCGCGCTGGAAGGCGTCAAATCCCCCGAGCAGCGGCGCCGGGAGCGGGAGCTGTTCGGCAAGATCGAAGAAGCAAAACGCCGGGCGATCGCGGAGCAGCGCCGCGCGATCGACGAGCCGGACGGCGACTCGATCACCGGCACCACCGAGCGGGTCGATCGCGTCCGCGGATTGCTCGGCGAGATGTCCCAGCAATCGAAAGGCGAGGAACGGCTGATGATGGAGATCGTCGGCCGTTACCTCGCCGATTTGCAAAAGAAAACCCAGGCCTACGAAGCTGCCGTCAACGCGCTCAAGCAGGCCGGATTCTTCGCGCCGGAAACCTTGACGACCCCCGAAGCCATCGCCACGCGCCGCACGCTGACGAGGCAGTGGCTCGCGACCAACGAAGACTTCGCGGAATTCATCCGAACCACCGAGCGCCGCATCCTCGCGGAGGCAGAAAAAGTCATTCCCTCGCGCGACCAAGCCCGCAAGCTCGCCAGCTCCTTTGCCCGCAATGCGAACACCGACCTGCTTCTGCGGATCCGCGATTATGACCGGCAGGTAGCTAACAGCGGGCTGGAGGAGCTGGACCTGCTGCAGGACAATTGGGGCCAGTGGAAGGTCGAACCCGATGGCGCGATCGGCTTCGACCGCCCGGCGACGCTGGCGCAGTTCAACAAAATCCAGGAGGCGATGGCCGAGGCGGGGGAAGCGCAAAGGACGCTGCAGCGTCAGGCGCTCGACGCGCAAAGCCGCGCGGCGACCGCACCCGGCCGGGCATCGGCCAGGCCCGCGACTCCGGGAAACGTCGTCCCGCCGCGCCCGTCTCCCGCCGCATCACCGGCGCCAGGGAACTCGCCGGCCGAACGATAAGCCCGCTTCTCACTCGCCAAACACCCGCAGAAACGCCGCTTCCAACGCCAGCGCCTCCTGCACCGGCCGCTCCAGGTGGCCGCGAAGATCGTCGAGCCGCGCGAGCTTTGCGAGGATGCGGTCGATCCCGGCGCTGTCGGTATCGGCGGCCGCGCTCGCGGACCGCAATGCGCCGCCCCACCAGCGGGCAAGCACATCGAGCAGCCGGGCGCGCTCGGCGACGTAGCGCGCCTCGGTCTGCGCTTTCAGCGCCGCCTCGCGATCGTCGAGATAAGACTTCCCGGCGTCGGTCGTCTGACCGTAGCGTTTTTCGTCCGCGTCGAGCGCCGCGTCGGCTTCCTCGGTCAGCCGGGCGCGCGCCGCGGCGAGGCATTCCTGAAACGTCCGCAACAAGCGGTAGGCCGCCGGCAGCGAAGGCCCGGCCTGGTCGTCCGCATGCGCCTGGAGCGCGGCGAGCAGCTTCGCCTCGTCCTCGCGCGGCGCGACGACGGTGCTCCCGTTGCCATCGCCACCGGCTTCCGGTCGCAGCGGCACCCGGATGCACCGCGAGAGGATGGTGTCGAGCATGGCTTCCGGCTGGGCGGTGAGCAGCAGCAGCAGCGAATGGTCCGGCGGCTCTTCGAGCGTTTTGAGAAACGCGTTGGCCGCCTGCGGCTGCAGCCGGTCGGCGTCGCGCAGGATGACGACTTTCCGCGTCCGCGCCGGGGCTTCATCGTCACCGCCGAAGAGCGAGCCGCCGACGTTGTCGTTATCCGCGACGGAAGCGGCGCGCAGGCGGAGCGCGTTTTCCAGCTCGCGGATTTGCTCGATGACGATGCGCCGGGACTTCGATTCCGGCTCGGCGAGATGGACGTCCGCCTGCGCCAGGACCGCGGCCGCATCGGCGCGCGGCGGGAGGTTGTTCACCAGCTTCACCAGCTCGCACGCCAGCCGCCAGGCCGCGCCGCTGTCCGGGCTCGGGTCCACGAGCAGATAAGCGTGCCCGAGCCGGCCGGCGGCGTGGGCGCGGCGCAGATTGTCGAGCGCTTCAGTGGGTGAAAAGGCCATGATGATCGGGAAACCGGGCGGTGAGCGTCTGCCAGACCCGCCGCTCGACCTCGTCCGGAGCGATGCGCCGCGTCAATGAGCGACACCCGCCGCGGCTCCTCGGCGGCGAGCGTCAAGTAGCCTGCGCGCACGGCGCTGAAAAACGCGTCCGACTCGGCGTCGAACGGGTCGTCCGCCAGTTCCAGCGCACCGCCGGCCCGCTCGCGCAACCGCTCGCGAGCGACCGTCACCGGCAGATCGAGCACGAGCGTGGCGTCGGGCAGGAGACCGTCCACGGCGAAGGCGTTGATGAACTGGACCGCCCCGGCATCGAGCTGGCGGGCAACGCCCTGATAAACCGTGGTCGAATCGAGAAAGCGGTCGGCGAGCACGATCTGGCCTTCCGCCAGCGCGGGGCGGATGATTTCCCGGGTGAGCTGCGCGCGGCTCGCGGCGAAGAGCAGGAGTTCCGCCGCCGGCTCCAGCGCGAGGCTGCGCTCGACGGACTTGAGCAACGCCCGGATTTCCTCGCCGATCGGCGTGCCGCCGGGTTCCCGCAGCGTGATGACCCGGCCGGTGCCGAGCAACGCGCGCAGATGCGCGGCGAGGCGGGCGACCTGCGTCGATTTTCCGCACGCTTCGCCGCCTTCAAAGGTGATAAAGATGCCGGCGCGCCGCGTGTTCAACGGAAGGGGGAAAAGTGTCGGGGATTCGCGCTTGAGTTTTGCCCGGCGGAAGGCGGTAATCCAGCGGGAAAAATCACCGATGCCCGCCGCCCGCTCCGACTCGAAAAAAACGTCTGCGCCGCCCGCGAAACCTGCGCCTTCTGCCCGCCGGCACTGGCTGGTGAAGCAGGAGCCGGAGGCGTATTCCTGGGCACAGTTTGTCGCCGACGGCGGCACCGCATGGACCGGCGTGCGGAACTACCAGGCGCGGCTGAATCTGCGGGCGATGCAGGTCGGCGATCCGGTCCTGTATTATCACAGCGTCACGGATAAAGCCGTGGTCGGCATCGCGGAAGTCGCCCGGGCGGCGTATCCCGACCCGACGGCGGAGCCGGGCGAGGATTGGTCGTGCGTGGATCTCCGCCCGGTGCGTCCGCTCGCGGCGCCGGTGCCGCTGGACCGGATCAAAACGGAGCCGGCGCTACAGGAGATCGCGCTGCTGCGAAATTCACGGCTGTCCGTGCAGCCGCTCACGGCCGAGGCCTTCGCCAAAATTCTCGCATTGAGTTGCCGCTGAGCAGCCTTGCCGACCGGGTGTGGTTTGACCCCGCTCCCGCGCCCGGTGTAAGGTCGCGCGTGCCGGATTCCCCCACCGCAGCCGCCCGGGCTGCTTCGTCTGCCGACGCCGCCGCGACTCACCCGGCGGCGGGTCCGGTCGTGGTAACCCGCCGCGTCCATTTCAACGCCGCGCATCGCCTCGACAATCCCGCCCACGACCCGGCCTGGAACCAGCGCACCTTCGGCCCCTGCAACAACCCGCTCTGGCACGGGCACAACTACGTGCTCGAAGTCTCGGTGCGCGGCGTGCCCGATCCGCAGACCGGCTACGTCGTCGATCTCGGCGCGCTGAAAGAAGTCCTGGAATCGGCGGTCGTCTCCCGCTGCGACCACCGCAATTTGAACCTCGAAGTCGAGTTCCTGCGCGACATCATTCCGACCACGGAAAATCTGGTCATCGCTTTCTGGAACGAGATCGCGCCGCGGCTGCCGGCTGGCACCCTGCACCGTGTGCGGCTTTATGAAACCGAGCGCAACTTTGCGGAATACTTCGGCCCCGTCCTGCCGGCTGGCGCTTCTTGATTTGTCCGGCCCGGCGCCTGTTTGATTTCCCCTTTCCCCTCCGCCTTTGAAACCCGACATGGAGCAGCAGCCCCCCTCCCCTTCCCAGCTTGCTTACGACCGGCCGACGCGCGCCGGTGCCACGGCTGACCCCGCCCCGCCGGCGCCGCGCGAGCTGCGCCGGGATTACGACGCGAACTTCGCGGTGACGCCCGATTACCAGGCTTCCCTCCCCGATTTGATGTGCGGGCCGGACGAGGACACCCGCCACACGGCCGTGATGATCCAGGGCGTCGGCATTTCCGGCTTCCGGCTGCCGCTGCGGTTTGCCGTCGCGGCGAAGTCCGCGGCGGAAAACGGTCGCGAGGACTCGGCGACGCCGGGAAGCGTGACGCTCGATACCCGGGTGACCGGCACGGTGACGCTGCCGGCGGAGCTGCGCGCGATCAACATGTCGCGCATCATCCGCACGTTTTACGAGTTCGAAGACGAGGCGTTCACGATCGACACGCTGCCGAAAATTCTGACCCGCTTCCGGGAAACCGTGGGCGGCCCGGCGGCGCGGCTGCGGCTCGATTTCTCGTTTCCCATGCTCCAGCCGAGTCTGCGCAGCGGGCTGGCCGGCTACCAGTATTACGACGCCGTTTTCGAGGCGGAACTCCGCGGCGAAACGACCCGGCGCTGGGTGCGGTTTGACTTCGTGTATTCCTCCGCGTGTCCGTGCTCGGCGGAACTGGCCGAGCACGCGCGGGCCGAGCGCGCCATCTACGCCATTCCGCATTCCCAACGCAGCCGCGCCCGGGTCTGGGCCGAAGTCGCGCCGGGGGCGATCCTCGCGGTCGAGGACTTGCAGGCCGCCTGCCTGCGCGCGCTCCAGACCGAGACGCAGGTGATGGTTCGCCGGCCGGACGAACAGGCGTTCGCGGAAATGAACGGCGCGCACGTAAAATTCGTCGAGGACGCCGCGCGGATGGTTTATCGCGAGCTGGCGGCCGACACCCGCATCCGCGATTTTCAGATCGCCTGCGCGCACCTGGAATCGCTCCATTCGCACGACGCCGTGGCGGTGATCTGCAAAGGGGTGGACGGCGGTTTCCGCGGCGAGTTCACCGAATTCGCCTCGCTCGCCGGCTAGCCGCCGGAACCGGAACCGTGGCTCGCGCGCGCCGTCAAAAATCCTCCCCGCCGGTGGTGCTCATCACGGGTGCCTCGCAGGGCATCGGTGCAGCCATCGCGCGGACGTTTGCCCGCGGGCTGGAGGGTGGCTGCCGGCTCGCGCTCGTGGCGCGGAATCCGAAAAATCTGGCGCGCGTGGCGGCCCGCTGCGTCCGGGACGCCGGCGATGGCAACGATCGAAGCGGAAGCGTTCCCGTGCGACGTCGGTGACGCCGGGGACGTCGAGGCGCTGGCGGCAGCGGTGCAGAAACGCTTCGGCACGGTCGATGTGCTCATCAACAACGCGGGGCAGTTCGTTCCCGACGCTTTGTTGAGCATGTCCACGGAAACCTGGGACGGCGTCATCAGCGCGAATCTGCGCAGCGTGTTTCTCGTCACCCGCGCTTTTGCGCCCGCGATGGTGGCGCGCGGCCGCGGCGACATTTTCATCATGGCGTCCGTCGCCGGCATCCGGGCGTTTCCGGCCGGCGGCGCGTATGTCGCGGCAAAGCACGGCGTGCTCGGCCTGGCGCGGGCGTTTCGCGAGGAACTCAAGGCCAGCGGCGTGCGCGTGACCGCGGTGCTGCCCGGCGCCACGATGTCGCCATCGTGGGACGGCAGCGGCGTGCTCGGCGGAGCGGATGATGCCCGCCGAGGATGTGGCGCAGAGCGTTTCTCGACGCCTACCGCCTCAGCCGCCGCACCGTGGTCGAGGAGATCATCCTGCGACCACAGCTCGGCGATTTGTGAGCGCGGTTCGAACTCAGAGCAGGCGATGCTTTTTCGCCCAATCCTCGAAGCCGCGCTCGAGCTGCGCGAAGGATTCGACGACGAACAGGACCGGCTGCATGTGCCAGATGTCGTATTCCTGCCGCGCAACGTCCTCCGGCACGAACGGCCGCTTTTCGACGGCGTCCGTCAGGCTGTGCTGCACCTCGCCGTAGGATGACGTGATGCCGTTGCCGTAAATGCGCATGCCCTGCGGCGTGTCGATGAGGCCGAACTCGACCGTGAACCAGTAGATGCGCACCAGCCCGAGGCGCACGTCGCCCACGGCGTTCTCGCTCGCTGCCGCCTGGCCGATCTTCTGGAAAAAATTGGCGAACTGCTCATGCACGATCATCGGCGTGTGGCCGAAGACATCGTGAAACAGGTCAGGCGCCGGCGTGTAATCGAGCTCGCTGCGCGGGCGCACGTAGTCGGTCGCCGGAAACACCCGGCGCGCGAGGCGCTCGAAGAAATCCTTTTCGTGCAGACAGCCCCGGCGAGCGGGTGAGCTTCCAGTTCGTCGCCTTCTCCAGCACGGCGCTCACGTCGCGCAGCGCCGGGACGCGGTCCTCAGGCAACCCGAGCATGCCGAGCCCATCAATGTATTCCTGACAGGCGCGGCCGGGGATCAACTCCCGCTGGCGGGCGTAGAGAATTTTCCAGATTTCGTGCTCGTCCTCCGAATAGTTCGGATACGGGATTTCCGAGCCTTCGGGGATCGGCCCGTCGAGGGCGATGGGCACACAGCGGGGATCTTCCTGCGGGGCGGCTTCGGAGACGGATTCAGCGGGGGCAGTGGCGTTCATTGGGGGGAATGGGGAACTGGCCGTAAACAACGCGGACGGCGCCAGCCCTGTCAACCCAACACGCGGCAAGGTGATGGCTCAGTTTGCTTATCCTGCCCGTTTTAGAGGTGCCTCTGTGAGGCGAAAGGTCCAACGGGTGCGCCTCACAGAGGCGCCTCGACAACACCTAAACTGAGCCATTACCCGCGGTAAGGGCGCGCCCGTCAGAGAATCCTGCCCAACAAATAAGCCGGCAGATCCGCGATCTTCACCCGCTCCTGCTGCATGCGAGTCGCGATGCCGCAGGGTGACGGTGTCTTTCAATTCGTCGCCGCGCTCGCCGAGCGTCTCGAAATCGATGGTGACGCCGAACGGCGTGCCGGCTTCGTCCTGCCGCCGGTAGCGCCGGCCGATGGCGCCGGTTTCGTCGTAGAAGACGTTCATGTGCGGGCGGAGCAGGTCGCGCACTTCGAGCGCCTTTTGCACGAGGTCCGGCTTGTTTTTCAGCAGCGGAAACACGCCGACTTTGATCGGCGCCACGCGGGGATGAAAACGCATCACCACGCGCGTCTCGCTTTTGCCCTTTTCGTCCGTGACTTCTTCCTCGTCGTAAGCCTGGCAGATCAGCGCGAGCAGCAGCCGGTCGACGCCGGCGGATGGCTCGATGACGTGCGGCACGTAGTCCCTTGCAGGCCTCGCTTCTCGCCTTTTCGCCGCCTTCGGTCGCAAGATACTCCAGCGCGCTGATAGCGCGCTAGTGCTGCTGCGTCGGGCGAGCTTGCCCAGCGTGCGCAGCTCTCGTCAACACGTCTCGACTTGCCGGAAACGCTGGTGCTGCGAAGATCGAATCGCTCGCGCCGCGATGCCCTCCAGCTCCTGCGTGCCGAAGGGGAACTTGAACAGGATATCCACTGTGGCCCGCGCGTAGTGCGCGAGTTCCGCCGTTTTCTGCCAGTATTCCTCGAGCGTCTCGCGCGGCAGGCCGATGCCTTCATAAAAGCGCAGCCGCTCCTCGACCCAATACTTGTGCCACAGCTCCCAGCCCCAGTTCGGCTGCGGCTCGCCGGGATGCCCCTCGCCGGCCAGCGCGGCGACGGCGCCGCCGTTCTGGGCCGCGACGGCTTCGTCGGGCTTGATGAAAAACTCCAGCTCCATCTGCTCGAACTCGCGCGAGCGGAAGGTGTAGTTGCGCGGGTTGATCTCGTTGCGAAACGCCTTGCCGATCTGGGCAGATGCCGAACGGAACTTTCTGCCGCGAAGTCGTCGAGCACGTTCTTGAATTGCGCGAAGATCGCCTGCGCGGTTTCCGGCCGCAGGTAGGCGACATTGTCCTCGCTCTCGGTCGCGCCGACGTAGGTCTTGAACATCAGGTTGAACATCCGCGGCTCGGTGAGCTGCGCGCCGTTCTCGGGGTTGTAGCCGGTGGTGTTTTCCACCTTCTCGCGTCGTCTCCCCGAGCAGCTCAGGCGTCTGCAGCGCCGCGCTGCCGTGTAATACTGCGTGGCGACTTTCCGCGCGCTTTCCGGCGGTTTCCCGGCGGGCAGCAGGACTTCGAATACGCATCGGCGATCGCTGCGTCGGACGCGGTCTCTCCTTCGCGCCGGTCGCACTGATAAACGATCCCGCTCTGCGGCTCGATCTGGTCGGCGCGAAACCGCTTCTTCGTGAGCAAGCAATCCACCATCGGATCGGCAAACGTGTCCACGTGGCCGCTACGCTTTCCAGATCTGCGGGATGCATGATGATGGTGGCTTCCAGCCCGACGACGTCGTCGCGCAGCTTCGTCATGCTTTTCCACCAAAGCTCTTTCACGTTGCGCTTCAGCTCGGCGCCGAGCGGGCCGTAATCCCAGAAGCCGTTCAGCCCGCCGTAGATCTCGCTCGATTGGAAGATGAAGCCGCGCCGCTTGCAGAGGCTGACGATCTTTTCCATCCGCTCGTTGTTCGTGGATTTGGTGCTGTCGGGCTGGGCCATAAAAAGAGAACGCCCCGACCGGGGAAAAATTCCGCCGGGCGGGGCGTCGAAGGTAGAGTCGGGAACGCGGGTGCGTCAATCCCGGCGGCCGCCGAGCAGGAGCGGCAGCAGATACCAGAGGAAGTAAGCCAGCGAGGTGATGAACGCGGCGACATACGTCAGCGCCGCGGCGTCGAGCACCTTGTTGACCGCGGCCGCTTCGCTCTGGCCGCTGATGAAGTTCATGTCGCCGAGGATGATCTTCGCGCGCCGGCTGGCGTCGAATTCCACCGGCAGCGTGATCAGATTGAAGAGCATGATCACACCCCACGCCAGCGCCATGACGAAGATGCCGGTGTAAGGACGGATGATGCCGGTGAAGATGCCGAGCAGCGGCAGCCACATGACGATCTGGTTGGCAAAGCTCGTCGCCCCGACCGCCGCCATGCGCCATTGGAGCGGCGCGTAGGCGGCCTTGTGCTGGAGCGCGTGGCCGCACTCGTGCGCGGCGATGCCGAGGGCCGCCGTGGAGGTGCCGTGGAAGTTCTCGGTGGAGAGCACGAGCTTCTTGTTGATCGGATCGTAATGGTCGCCCAGGAAGCCGTTGGCTTCCTCGATGGAGACATCGCCGATGCCGGCCGCGCTCAGGATCTGCGAGGCGGTTTCCGCCCCGGAATAGCCCGAGGTGGCGGGCACCTGCGAATACTTGTGGACCATGCGCTTCACGCGCCAGGAAGCCCACAGCGAGATGCCGAAGGTAAAGAGGATGATGAGTAGGAACATGGGTGTATTGACGCCGGTTTTTGGGTGGGAGACGTCGAGAAATTAGACCGCAGAAGTTGCGTTTCGTTCAGTCGTGGTAGGCGATTCCCGCAGGGCGATTTTGGCCCGTTCCCAGAGGGAGTCCAGCTCGGAAAACGTCGCCTGTTCCCAGGCTTGCCCGCGCGCCTGGAGCGCCGCCTCGACATGGCGGAAACGGGCGATGAACTTGTCCGTCGCCCGCCGCAGGAGCAGCTCACTTTCCAGCCGCTGCCAGCGGGCCAGATTCACGACGCTGAAAAGCAGGTCGCCCAGTTCCTCCGCCAGCTCCCCGGCGTCGCCAGCGTTGCCGCTGGCGCCCCCATCCGCCGCTGCAGCCAGCGCCGCCTCGACCTCAGCTAGCTCTTCGCGCACTTTTGCCAGCACGGCGCGCGGCTCCTCCCAGTCGAAACCGACCTTCGCAGCTTTCGCCTGGATTTTCTGCGCCCGCTGCAAGGCCGGCAATCCGGCGGGCACGCCGTCGAGCACGCTCTCCGGAGCGGAGCCAGCGTTCTTCTCGCGGCGTTTGATTTCGTCCCAGCGCAGGAGCACGGCGCCGCTGTCGGCCGCCGTTTCATCGGCAAAAACGTGCGGGTGCCGGCGCACCATTTTTTCCGCGATGCCAGCGGCGACGGCGTCAAAATCGAACGCCCCGCGCTCCTCCGCGATCCGGGCGTGCATGACGACGTGGAGCAGGAGGTCGCCGAGTTCTTCACGCAGGTTCGCGTCGTCCCCGGCGTCGATGGCCGCGAGCGTTTCGTAGGTTTCCTCGATCAACGCCGCCCGCAGGGAACCGTGCGTTTGTTCAAGATCCCACGGGCAGCCGCCGACCGGCGCCCGGAGCCGGGCGACGATCGCGCGCAGCCGGGCAAGCGGTTCAGAATCAAAAGTTTCAGGAGGCGGGGTTGGCATCGGGAAACAGAGGATCAGCCGCTGCCGGCGCGACAGGTCCAGCGGCGACGCCGCGCGGATTTCGGTAATACCAGCGGTGCAGGCGCCGGGGCGGGACGCCAAGGTGATACAGGCCGATGAAGACTCCGTTTTCCAGGCTCGTGCGCCACGCGCCGCGCCGCTGATGCCGCCGCGCCGACGTGGCGATGGTCGGGTCCAACAGCGCGATCCGGCAGGGCCGCGTCCGGCGGGCGTAACGCTTGAGGCGCCGGGAAAAATCGAGGTCTTCCATCAACGGAAAATCGGCAAATCCGCCGAGCGCCTCGAAGACCGTGCGGCGCACAAAGATGGACTGGTCGCCGTAGAACAACCCCGGCCCCAGGCTCGCCCAGCGCCGGGCGACCGGCTCGAGCCAGCGCAGCCGCGGGTGCCGGGCGTCGAAGTGCCGGTGAAACGCGCCGCCGGCCAGCGCCGGGTCTTCCTTGAGCGCCGCAATCAATGCCCGCAGATGCGCCACGGTGAGGGCGGTGTCCACGTGTTGGAACAAGAGCACGTCGCCGCTGGCGTGCTGCGCACCGAGGTTGAGCTGGCGACCGCGGTTCGGCTGGTCACACGGCACCACGATCGCCCCGCGCGCCGCGGCGACATCCCGGCTGGTCGTGGTCTTCGAAGCATCAGCGACGATGATCTCGAGCCGGGCCGCGTCGGTCGCGCCGAGTTCCCATTTGGCCCGCTCCAGGGTGTGCAACTGGGTCGCCAGCGCCTCGGGATCGTTCCAGCAGGGAATGATGATGCTCAACATCGCGGAAAAGGAAAACGGGGCGCGGAGATTCGCTTGGTCCGCTCCCGGTGGACAGCGGGGTCAGGCGGCGGACAGCGGTCTCTTACCACTTTTTCGCGCGCGGGACACCCCTTTCTCCAAGGTGCCGGCCCTGCGCGGTCGCCGGGTCACACAAGCGGGGGCAGACCGGCGGCGCGTTCCAGGAGCGCGCGCACTTCGGCATCCGTGGTTTGCGTGAAATCGTCATACCAATGCCCGACGGAGTAGAACGGCTGCGGCGTGGCGAGGCAGATGATCCGGTCCGCGTGCCCGCGCAGTTCGGCGCAGGTTTCCGGCGCGCCCACGGGCACCGCGACGATCAGCTCCGCAGGGCGCCGCTGTCGGAGCGCGCCGAGCGCCGCGCGCATCGTCGAGCCGGTGGCCAGGCCATCGTCCACGACGATCACCGTTCGGCCGTCCAACGCGGTTGCCGGCCGGCCGGCGCGATACACGGATTCCCGGCGGGCCAATTCGCGAGCCTCCCGGCCGGCGATCCCCGCGATCTCGGCGGCGGAGAGGCGCAGTGCGCGCACCACGGATTCGTTGCGCACGAGGACGCCGCCGCTGGCGATGGCGCCAAGGGCGAGCTCTTCCTGGCCGGGCGCACCGAGCTTGCGCACGGTGATCAAGTCCAGCGGCGCCCGCAACGCCGTCGCGACCGCAAACCCGACCGGCACTCCGCCGCGCGGCAGCGCGAGGACGACGACGCGACCCGTGCCGGTTGACGAAAAATGATCGGCCAGAGCGACCGCGAGCTGTTTCCCCGCGTCCGCACGGTCCCGGAACGGAACGGTCGTCATCAATACACCCCCCCCTGCAGGTGACGGATCGGAAACCTAGCACCGCGTCGCCCGCGACCCGGCAACCCGCCAGCCGTCGCCGGCGCCGTCCGCGCGCCGCTCAGCTCCCGCGCTCTTTGCGCAGCAGCGACGCACGGGCGCGCTCCAGGGTGGCGCGCTCGCTCGCGCTCAGGCTGCCGATGCCGTGCTTGGAGATTTTTTCCAGCAACGGATCGATGGATTCATGCACGTCACCCGGTCCACCGCTCGCCGCCGGCCGGGCGCTGACGCCGTCCCGCGCGGCCACCGCCTCGACGACCCGGCGCGGCTTGACGCGGGGCTTGATCGGATTGCTGCGCGACGAGCCGGGTTTCTTTGGAAACGGATTCTGCAAACCCTGCAAAAACGAAAAGCCACCGCCGATCCCGGCCATCCGGGTGCCGATGAAAGCCACCGCGATGGCCGACCAGAGCATCGTGAGATCCGACCAATCGTGCCGGGCGAAATCCAGCAGCGTCCAGAGCGCCGCAAACGCGATCGCCCAGTATTTCGCCGGGATCTGGACGAGCCAGAACTGGACGTTCGGATTGATGCAAACGAAAGCGACAAACAACCCGAAGTGCAGCGTGTTCGAGCCGGCCTCGTAATAGGTGTGGCCGCCCCAAGCCTCGGCCGTCGTGAGCAGCGCCGTCGGGAGCAGCAGAAGCGCGAGATAAAATTTGATAAACCCGATCCGCCCGAAGAACCGCTCCACCTCCCGGCCGAAGATGTAGAGCATATACATGTCGAGCAGGAACCAGAGGCTCGGCGCATGCGCGAAGGCGTAAGTCACCAGCCGCCACAGCTCCAGCCGATGCACGACGGCCGCGCTGCTGAACATCAACCGCTCGATCACCGGCCCGAAGCCAAACGCCATGAGCAGGCTGCAGGTGACAAGGGCGACCACGTGGATGACCACGAGCAGCACGGTCAAATAGACCGGGTAGCCGCGGGCGAAAAACAGCGGCTCGGTGTCGTCGTAGGAGCGGTAGCTCATCATGCCGGTGGGCAGCCTAGCGGAGAGGTGCGGACTGCACAACCTCATCATGCGCGTCGATCGGAGAAAAGCGGCCCGGCCGGGGCTTCACCAGATCCCGCGTTTTTTCCCGGGCGGTCGCCGTCGTTGGGCCGCTTTTTGCTACGGAAAGGAGCCGCCGCCCCGATGCCTGCCGATCCTCCTTCTCTTGGTCCCACCCAAACGCCGTCCGGTCCCCGCCGGCGTCCGGGGTGGCGTTCCCCGTGGCTGCTCTGGGCGGTGCTCCTGCTGGCGGCGGCATTCCGACTTTACGGCATCCGGTGGGACGAAGGCTCACCGAGCCATCCGGAAGAACGGCGTGCGCTTCTGGCGGCGCGGCAGGTGAGCTGGCCGGAGAGCGCGGAAGCCTACTTCAACGCCGCGCGCTCGCCGCTAAACCCGCGCAATCGCGGCATCGCCGATTTCGATGCCGGCTCGCTACCGACGACGCTGTTCGCCGGGGCTGCGCAGGCGTTCAGCGTGCGCCTGCCGGAAGAGCAGGCGATCCTCGGCCGGTCGTTGAGCGCGGGCGCCGATCTCGGCGTCGTGCTGGCGGTGTTTGCCCTCGCGGCGACGCTCTACCGCGATCGGCGGGTCGCGCTGCTCGGCGCGCTGCTGTATGGCGCGGCGGTGCTGCCGATCCAGCATGCGCACGTTTTCGCAGCCGATCCGTTTGGCAACTTGTTCGCGACTCTGGCGCTGCTCGCGCTGGCGCGGGGCACAGTCGCGAGCGTGCCAGCAGCCGGGGAGCCGGCGCTGCGTTCCGCGCCGCTGCTTTGGACGATCGCCGCCGGCGCGGCGCTGGGTTTCGCGGCGGCGTGCAAGCTCTCGCTGCTTGTGCTCCTTGTCCCGGCGGCATTGGGTCCGGCACTGGCCGCTGCGTTCGGCTCCGTCGGTGCCGGCCGGCGACGGCTCCGGGCGTGCGCCGGGGCGCTGCGACGCGGGATCGCGCTGCTGGCCGCGTGTGCGCTGGCGTATCGTGTCGCCGCGCCGGAGGCGTTTGCCGGCTGGGTGGATTTCGAGCCGCGCTGGCGAGCGCAGGTGCTCGAAGCCATCGGCGGGATCGACGCGTCGTTTGCGCTGGGACGCTTGGCGCAGGTTCCGTTTCTCCAATCTGGGATCAGCCTCGGCGTCTGGGGCCTCGGTCCGATGCTGGGCCTGGGGGGCGGCGTGGCGCTGGTGTTTGCCGCCGTGCGTCTCGTGCGCGGCCGGGAGTGGCCGCACCTGCTGCCGCTGCTCTGGATCGGCGCGACGCTGCTGGCGTTCGGATGGCGGGAGCAGGTGGTCACGCGGGAGTTTCTGCCGCTCTACGCGCCGCTGGCGGTCGTCGTCGCTTGGGCGCTGCGGGAGGCCGGCTGCTGGAAGCCGCTCGCGGCGGCCCGCTGCGCCCGGGTGTTTCCGACGCCGAGCATCTGGCGCTACCGGCTGCGCTGGCTGTTCACCGGCGTCGTCCCTACGGCGACGCTGCTCTGGGCAGCGGCGTATCTGCAGTTCTTCACCGAACCGTTCCCCCGCACCGAGGTGAGCCGCTGGATTCACGAGAACATCCCGGTCGGCACCGCGGTGGGCACAGACCTCGACGTTGCTTCATTGCCGCCCATCCCTGGAAAGGCTGCCTGTCGCTGGATCGATCTCCCTTGGTCGGCGTTGGAAGGGAAGACGGCGCGGGCGCGCGTTTCGACGCAACTCGACGAAGCGGAGTATCTGGTAGTCGCGCGCGGCGGTCTGCGTGGCGTCAGCTCGCCAAGGCACTCGCCTTATCCTCCGTCGGAGGGTGAACTTCGGCGGGCGCTGGCGGACGGACGGCTCGGCTTCGATCTCGCGGCGGAATTCGGCGGTGGGATGAGCCTTTTCGGCTGGCGGGTGCCAGCGAAGGCGGCCGGACTGGCGGCGGGTGCTTACAATCGCCCCCAGCTGGCGATTTACAAAAAGTCCGCGCGCTACTCGGTGGCGGGCGTCACCGCGCTTTTCGCGACAGTCGAACCTTCGCGAGGCACCGCTTCCGTTCCCATGCCGCCCGCCCTGCCGGCATCGTCCGAGGCCGCGCCGGTGCGCGAAGATCCGGCCGCGGCAGCACCCGGGCTCCTCTTGGCCGGCACCCAGGGGCACGACGTGACGGCGGCCAGCGTCGCGCGCTTGCTATTGCACTTCGTGCGGGGTGACTTCGCGGTCCGGCATCCGCTCCTGGCGTGGTGTGGCGCGTTGCTGGCCCTGTTGCTGGCCGGGGGTCCCTACGCGTTTGTCGTGTTTCGCGGGTTGCCGGATCGGGGAGCGGGAATTTGCCGGCTCTTCGCCCTGGCGCTGCCGGTGTGGATCGTCTGGTTTCTGGCGATCCAGGGATGGGCGCGCTTCAGCGTCGCGAACCTCTGGATCGCGCTCGCGGCGCTGACATTCGGCGGCTTGGTCATCGCCTGGCGGACGCGCGCGGAGTTCAGCGATTTTCTGCGTGTCGAATGGCCCCGTTTGCTGGTGGGCGAACTCATTTTCTGGGGAGCATTCGCAGGGTTCGCGATCGTCCGGTCGCTGAATCCCGACCTCTGGCACCCGGTCTGGGACTCCGTGCGGCCGCCAGGGATGCCCGGTCTTCACGATGGAGTGAATCCTGTCGTTCTCGCGGCGCTCGATGCTCCGGCGGACGGCGGCGGGGCCGGCGGCGCGCACGATTTCGGAACCGTGCTGACCGGCGCATTCATCAAGGCCGTCGGTGTCGTCCCTTCCGTGGGATTCAATCTTTTCCTCACCACGTTTTTCGCGCTCGCGGCCGCAGCGGCGTTTTCCGTGGTCCGCGCGATGACCGGGATGGTCCGCAACCCAGCGGTTCGCGTCGGCTTTGGTGCCAGCCCGGCGTTGCGGCCGTCGCGCGGGTCGCTCTGGCCAGCCTTTGCGGGGGCGGCGTTTGTTCTTCTGTTTGGCAACCTGTTTCAGGGCCGGTATCTCGCGGAGCGGTTCATCGACCTCGGACGGGACGGGCACGCGCTCACCGTGCCGGTTGTCTCGGACCTGATCCGGGCGGCGCACGGTTTTGAAAAAGTCCGCACCGGGGGCGCACCGCTCGCCGCGGTTCCCGGGGATCTTTATCGGGGCGCCGCACAGGCGATTCCGGTTTCGGAACCCGGCGCCGTGCCGCCGGTGACGGAGTTTCCGTTCTGGAGCTTTCTCCACGCGGAACTCCATCCGCACGTCGTCGCGCTGCCGTTCCTCCTCGCGCTGGCCGGCGCGCTGTTGGGCTGGCTGCGACTGGCGGGCTGCGTGAATCGTGCCCCGGTCGCGGCTGCCCGAATCGGCCTGCTGATGGCGCTGAGTTTCCTGCTCGGTTTCTTTTCGCAGTCGAGCAACTGGGAATGGCTCGCGTATGGGACGATCACGGCGCTGGTGCTCGCCCTCGGCAGTCAGGCCGGCGCGCGGATTCCGGCGACGCCGCGTGCGCTGGCCGCGATGGCTACGCGAGCTGGTGGGGTCTTTCTCCCGACGGTCGTGCTGGGGTGGCTGGCATTTCGGCCGTTCCTCGGGCACCCGGTTTCGGGCCTCGGCGCGCTCGCGCTTTGGCACGGCGAAGGCACGCCGCTATCAACCTACGTGCTATTGCACGGAGTTTTCCTGTTCGTGATCGTCACCGCCCTTGCCGTCCACCTGCGCGATTGCACCGTCTCCGACCGGCGGGCAGGCGCTCTTCGGGCTGGGTGGCGATTGGTGCGCGATGCGCTCACCGGCG
This sequence comes from uncultured Verrucomicrobiae bacterium, assembly GCA_963762725.1. GTDB lineage: Bacteria > Verrucomicrobiota > Verrucomicrobiia > Chthoniobacterales > SZAS-18 > JAFAXH01. The sequence continues at coordinate 442,647 of CAVXLY010000003.1, forward strand.
GCGGGACCGGGCTGCGGGAGGTATTCCACCGGCAGCCGCTCGCCGCGTCGCTGGCGCTCATCGTTGCCAACGCCATTTTTCTGCTCGCTCTCCTGCTGCTCGTCCGCGCGTCGCTCTCGGCGGGCTTGGTGCTGGGAGGTTTTCTGGCTGGCGCGCTTGCGGTCGAGAAACGGCGCGAGCCGGCGCAGGCGTTCGCGTTTGTCCTCGTGGCCGGCGGTTTTACCCTGTCGCTGGTGGCGGAGTTTGTCGTTTTCGCCGGCGAAACCGGGCGGGTGAATAGGGCGTCTCAATTCCATCACCAGATCTGGATTCTGTTTGCGCTGGCTTCAGCTGCGCTGCTGCCCGGCATCCTGCGCGCCCGGCGCGACTGGGCGCCCGCGGCCCGCCGCGCCTGGCCGAGTGGATTTGGCGCGCTGTGTCTGCTGGCGCTCCTGTTTCCGGTGACGGGCACGCCGGCTCGCATTGCGGACCGCTGCGATCCCGCGCAACGGGCGACGCTCGACGGTCTGGCGTTCCTTCATGGTCCGGGCGCGCAACACCGCATCCCTGATCAGAGAGCGGATCTGCAGCTCGATGACCAGGCGATCCGCCGGCTGCTGGATCGAGTCAGCGGAGGGGCAGCGCTGCTGGAAATGAACAGCGGCGGCGAGCAGGTGCCCCACTTCTGGAGCAGCGACTGGTCCAATCAACGCGACTTGCCAGCCGCAATCGGTGGCGACCAAGATTTGCCGATGCGCCAGCCGTCACCGACAAGAGGAGTCCGCAGTTCGACGCAGGAACAGATGACGGATGTCCAGACGATTTACCGCGTCGCGGATCCCGGCATCGTCCGCGCGCTCCTTGATTAAGACAGCGTCTTCCCGGTGTGGTTCGGCGATTTGAAGCGGCCCCTCGGGACTCGGGAAGGCGTCGGGAAATTTGGCGCGATGTCAAGTTTCCAGCCAGTCCATAAACAGGACGGCGTCACCATTCACCCGGTTCTGCCGACGCCAGTGGCGCCTCGATCTCAGCGAAGTGCCAACCCAACTGCGGCACCGACTCCGGTCGCGTCCCCTCGCCGCTAGACGTTGCGCCGGCGGCGCTTGACGTGAAGCTGCGCCAGCGACTTCGCGATGGCGGCTTCCACTGCGGCCGCTTCCTCGCTGCCGAGTTCCTTGCTCGCCTTGGCCGCCTGCGCGCGCTCAAGCGCAGCCTGCACGGCGGCTTCGTCGATGTTCGCCTCGGTGACCGCGAGATCGGTCAGAATGGAAACCCGATGCGGCAGCACTTCGGCGAAACCGTCGCCGACCGCGAGAATGGTTTCCTGACCGCCACGCTTGATCCGCAACTCGCCTGGCTTGAGCTGCGTCATCAGCGGAGCGTGCATCGGCAGGATGCCAAGCTCCCCATCGGCGCCAGGCATGGTGACCATGTCCACGTCCTCCGAGAATGTCTTGGCCTCGGGAGTGACGATTTCGAGTCGAAGTGTTGCCATGGGGAAGCGTTAATTATCGGGGGAAGGAGGCTGTGGCAACCGCACGCAAACGCCAAAGCCGCATCCGAATTTTCTGTTTGCTGATGCCTGATATTTCCTAGCTCTTGATCATCTCGATGCCGCCCTTCATGTAGAAGTTCGACTCGGGCACGTCGTCGTGTTTGCCGTCGAGGATTTCCTTGAAGCCGCGAATCGTATCTGCCACCGGGACGTATTGACCCGGAGTGCCGGTGAAAACTTCGGCGACGTGGAACGGCTGGGACAGGAAGCGCTGGATCTTGCGGGCGCGGAAGACCGTCAGCTTGTCGTCGGGGCTGAGTTCATCCATGCCGAGAATGGCGATGATGTCCTGCAAATCCTTGTAGCGCTGCAGCACGCGCTGCACACCGCGCGCGACCTGATAATGATCTTCGCCGACGACGTCCGGCGCGAGCGCCTTGGAAGTCGAAGCCAGCGGATCGACCGCGGGATAAATGCCCAGCTCGGCGATCGAACGCTCAAGCACGATCGTCGAGTCCAGATGCGCGAACGTGTTCGCCGGCGCCGGATCGGTCAAGTCGTCCGCCGGCACATACACCGCCTGCACGCTGGTGATCGAGCCTTTCGTCGTGGAAGTGATGCGTTCCTGCAAATCGCCCATCTCCGCCGCGAGCGTCGGCTGATAACCGACCGCGGACGGCGTGCGCCCGAGCAGCGCGCTGACCTCGGCGCCGGCCTGGCTGAAACGGAAGATATTGTCGATGAAGAGCAGCACGTCCTGGTTCTTCTCGTCACGGAAATACTCGGCCATCGCGAGGGCGGAAAGCGCCACGCGCAGACGCGCCCCGGGGGGCTCGTTCATCTGGCCGTAAACCAGGGCGACCTTGGACTTCGAGAGGTCGCTCTGATTGATGACCCCGGCGTCGCTCATCTCATTGTAAAGATCGTTGCCCTCGCGCGTCCGCTCGCCGACACCGGCGAACACGGAGAACCCGCCGTGGTTCTTCGCGATGTTGTTGATCAACTCCAGGATGACGACCGTCTTGCCGACGCCAGCGCCACCGAACGCGCCGACCTTGCCGCCTTTGATGAACGGACAAATCAGGTCGATGACCTTGATGCCGGTTTCCAGCACGGCTGCCTTCGTGTTCTGCTCGATCAGCGGCGGCGCCTTGCGATGAATGGCGTAACGCTTTTCGTGAGGCACCGGGCCGCGATTGTCCACCGGCTCGCCGGTGACATTGAACACGCGCCCGAGCGTGCCTTCGCCCACGGGCACCGAAATCGGCGCGCCGGTGCCGGTGATCGACATCCCGCGCTTGAGACCCTCGGTCGAGGACATCGCGATCGCGCGCACCAAGCCTTCGCCGAGATGCTGCTGGACTTCGAGGGTCAGCTTGTTCGTCTGGCCGCCGAGATCGTATTCCATCTCAAGCGCGTCATAGATTTTCGGAAGATCACCGCCGTTTTGTCCAAAGTCGGCGTCGATGACCGGGCCGATGACTTGAACGACTCGGCCGGTTTGCTGTGCAGTCGCGGTTTCCATAAATTTTTATTCGGGAGATTGAGAAGACGAAGTCGGGGGTTGGAGATCGGGGAACGGGAAATGGATTAGTTGGCGAGCTGCGCGGTGGTGATTTCGAGCAACTCCGTCGTGATCGCGGCTTGGCGCACCTTGTTGTATTCCAGGGTGAGATCCTTCACGAGCTGCTTGGCGTTGTCGGTCGCGCTCTTCATGGCGACCATGCGGGCACTGTGCTCGCTGGCGCGGGCGTCGAGCACCATCTGGTAAATCTGGAAATTGATGAACTGCGGCAGGATGGCATCGAGCACCTGATCGGCATCCGGCTCGAAAATGAAGCCGGATGTATTCGTCGCGGTGGCGCCGTTCGCACCGCCCGCGGCGGCGTCCTTGCTGCCCGGCAGCTCCACCGCGCTGATCGGCAGCAGCGTGCGGACCGTCGCCTTCTGGGTCAGCGTGTTGACAAAGTGCGTGAACACGACGGTGACTTTGTCCACCTCGCCGGCGAGAAATTTCTCCACCGCAAACTTTGCCATGCGTTTCGTCTCGGCGAACGCGGGGGCGTCGCGCAGTTCAAAATCGGCCAGCAGATCGCGCTTCGTGCGGGCCAGGTATTGGACCGCTTTGCGTCCCGTGGCGACGTAGCGCGTCGCGGCGGAATCGAACTGGGTGACTTCGCGCAGGAGGTTCGTGTTCAGCGCGCCGCAGAGTCCTTTGTCCGTGGCGATGATCAGCACGAGTTCACGCTTCACCGGCCGCTCGACGAGCAGCGGATGGGCGCCTTCCTCGACGCGGTCGCGCAGGGAAACGAGCACCTCGTTGAGGACTTTGGAATATTCGCGTCCCGCCAGGGCCGCTTGCTGGGCGCGCCGCATCTTCGACGCCGCCACCATCTGCATGGCTTTGGTGATCTGCGCGGTGTTCTTAACCGACTTGATGCGCCGGCGGATTTCGCGGGTGTTGGCCATGGAAGGAGATTAGGAGTGCTGCAAAGGGAACGATGAAATCGCAGGCGGCGGCTCGCTCGGCGCGCCGCCGCCGGAATTCAAGATTTCGATGCTTAGCGGAACGTGCTCTTGAACTCGTCGATGGTCGATTTCAGTTGCGCTTCGACATCCTTATCGACGGCCTTCCGCTCGCGGATCAGCGCGAGGAGGGATTCCTTACGGGTCGTGAGATAGTCCTGGAATTTCGCCTGGAATTCTTTGACCCGCTCCACCGGCACGGTGTCGAAGTGACCGTTCTGCATCGCCCACAGGAGCGAGACCTGAATCTCGACCGGCAGCGGGCTGTATTGATTTTGCTTAAAGAGCTCGACGATGCGCTGACCGCGGTCGAGGCGGGCCTTCGTCCCAGCGTCGAGATCGCTGCCGAACTGCGCGAAGGCCGCGAGTTCGCGGAACTGCGCGAGCTCCAGCTTCGTCTTGCCGGCGACCTGCTTCATCGCTTTGATCTGCGCCGCCGAACCGACGCGGCTCACCGACAGACCGACCGAGATGGCCGGTCGCACGCCCTGGTAGAACAAGTCGGTTTCCAGATAAATCTGTCCGTCCGTGATGGAGATGACGTTTGTCGGAATGTAAGCCGACACGTCGCCGGCCTGCGTTTCGATCAATGGCAACGCCGTGAGCGAACCACCACCGAACTCCTCGCTGACGCGCGCCGAACGCTCGAGCAGGCGGGAATGGAGATAGAACACATCGCCCGGATAGGCCTCACGACCGCTCGGACGCCGCAGCACGAGCGACACCTGGCGGTAGGCCACGGCGTGCTTGCTGAGATCGTCATAAATGATGAGCGCATCCATGTTGTTGTCCATGAACCACTCGCCCATCGCGGCGCCGGAGAACGGCGACAGATACTGATTCGCCGCGGTGTCGGAAGCCGGGGCGCTGACGACGATCGTGTAAGGCATTGCGCCGGCTTCTTCGAGAATGCCGATGGCGCGGGCGACGTTGGCGTTTTTCTGACCGATGGCGACGTAGATGCAATAAAGTGGGCGGTAATCCTTGTCGCCACCCTTCGCCGCCGCATCGTTCTGACGTGCCTGGGAAATGATGGTGTCGAGCGCGACGGTCGTCTTGCCGGTCGCGCGATCGCCGATGATCAGTTCGCGCTGGCCGCGGCCGATCGGAATCATCGCGTCAACGGCCATGATGCCGGTGAGCACCGGCTGAGTGACGCTTTTGCGCTTGATGACGCCCGGCGCGATTTTCTCGACCGGATACTGCGCGTCGGCCTTGATCGGACCCTTGCCGTCGATGGGCGCGCCGATGGCGTTCACCACGCGGCCGAGCAGCCCTTTGCCGACAGGAACGGAGAGCAGCTTGCCGGTCGTGCGCACCTCGGTGCCTTCGACGATGTTTTCGTAATCGCCGAGCAGGATGGCGCCGACTTCGGTTTCTTCCAGATTCAACGCCAGACCGAGCACCCCGTTGGGGAACTCGATCATTTCGTTCAGCATGACGTCGCTGAGGCCTTCGATCTTGGCCACGCCGTCACCCACGTTGCGCACCACGCCGACGTTGCTCTTCGTCGTGGAGGTTTTGAGATTGGCGATCTGGGTTTCGATGTCTTCGAGAATGGTGCTCATGAAAAGTGTAAGGGGGAAATGGACGAAAGAGTGGACGGACTGCTGCTTAAGAAACTAAACGCGGCGTCCCGGCGTTTTAGACTTGTTCCTGCAAACGGGCCAGGCGGCTGCGGACGCTGCCGTCCCACACGTCACTGCCGATCTTCACGCGCATGCCGCCGATCAACTCCGGGTTGACTTTGAATTCGGTCGTCAGGTCGTTGCCGTATTTCTGGCGCAAGCTGTTGACCACCGCTTCGGCGGTCGATTCATTTAGCTGCGCGGCGCTTTCGATCACGGCGTGCCGCTTCTCGATTTCCAGGCGCAGGAGCCGCTGATAAGCTTCGAGCGCGCCGAGGTAGTGGCGCGGCTTTTCGCTGAGGACGGACTGCACAATGGCGCTGACCCGCGCGCGATCGAGCTGGCCATCGACGAGGCTGAGTCGAAGGAGTTGGCGGGCAAGCGTGCGGGCTTCTTTGGTGATCTTCATGGCGGGCGAGGCGGGTTCGGGGGCTACGGACTGCGGACGATAAAATGGTTCAGGCCGCGATCTGGCGGGCCGTCTCTTCGCTGAGCACCCGCTGGTCATCCGCTGTGAGCACCTTGCCGCTGACTTTCGCGGTGGTGTCGATAACCAGCCGGGCGACTTCGCGCTTGAGTTCGTTGAGCACGCGCTCGTGCTCGAGCTGCGTCGCTTCGCGAGCCCGGGCGATGATCCGCTCGGCTTCAACCACGGCGTCCTGAGAACGACGTTCCGCGAGGGCGTTGCTGCTCAGGCGGGCTTCGTCGATGAGCTTCTGCGCCTGGGCGTTCGCTCCGTCGAGAATTTCCCGGTATTTCGTTTCTGCCGCCGCCAGTTCACGCCGGATTTTCTCCGCGTTGGCCTGGCCTTCTTCGATGCGCCGACGCCGTTCTTCCAGCATCTTGATGACGGCACCGAACGCGTAGGTTTTCAGCACCCAGTAAACGATACCGACCGTCAGAAGCTGGGCGATGAACGTCGGCCACGTAACGCCGAAGGTTTGAAGGATTTCGTGCATAACCGGGGTTGGGAAGAGAGCACCGAAGAACTCAGGAGGCAAGGGGCGCCGGACGCGGAAGAAAACCGGTCGCGGCCGCCCCTGCTCCCGAAGAACGGAGGCGGTTTTTAGCGGTAGAGGAAGAACACGATCAGGGCGTAAATCGCGATGGCTTCCGCGAGCGCCATGCCGATGATCGAGATCGTCAGGATCTGACCAAACGCGCCGGGATTACGACCGACCGCTTCGGCCGCTTTGGCACCGACCATGCCGACGCCGATGGCGCCGCCGAGACCGGCAAATGCGAGGGCGAGCGTGGGCCCGATGGATTTGCCTTCCGCGACGTTCTGAGCGGCTTGGGCAAGGAGGAAGGGAAGCATGGCAAGGACGGTGTGCATGATGATGAGATGAGTTTAGCTGTCGTTTACTGGCAGTTGGTTTTTGGTGTTTCGCCCGCCGCCCACACGCTTGGCATGGTCCCGGCGGGAAATGGGTTTCTTGTTTCGAAAGATGCGATCAATGCGCCCGGGCCGGCACCGCTGCCGCCGTGGCCGTCGCCGGAGCCGCATGCGCGTCGGCGTGATCGTCCGCATGATCATCGCCGTGGCCTTCCTCGTGGGTGGTGGAAAGCTGGATGTAAACGGCGCAGAGCAGGGTGAAGACAAGCGCCTGCACGAAGGCGACGAGCAGTTCCAGGAAGTAGAACGGCACCGGCACCAGGATGCTCATCGGGATGCGGATGAACGCCGGCAGTGCGTCGCCGAGATGCGTCATCGTGTGCAGAAGATTGTCACCCGCATAAACATTGCCGAAGAGTCGCAGCGACAGCGACACCGGGCGGAAAACGATCGAGATCACCTCGATGACGCCGACGAAAAAGAAGATTGGCATCAAGGCCAGTTTCAGCGCCCCTTTGACGCCGCCCTTCGGCCCGAACATGTGGCTGAGAAAGCCGCCGACGCCCATTTCCTGCAAGCTCCAGATCAGCCAGAACACCATGAACAGAAGCGCCATGGAGAGCGTCATGTTCAGGTCGGCATTCGCCGGCCGAAGAAGCGGCGAGTGGATGGAATCCAGCGAGAGCGGGCCGCTGCGATGCCCCCACCCGATCGTGCCGACTCCGGGGATCAGACCGAAAAGATTCGAGGCCAGGATGAAAATGAAAAAGGTCGCCAGCAACGGGAACGCGCGGGCGACCATGTGACGGCCGACGATGCCTTCCAGCATGTTGTAAAGGCCCTCGACGACGGCTTCGAAAATGTTCTGGTTCGCGCGCCGCGGCACCAGTTCCATCCGGTTCGTCGCTCGCCGCGCCGCCCAGACGAGCAGCCCGGTGACGATAAACGCGACGATGATCGAGTTTGTGACAAAACTGATGATGCCATGCTCGACCAATGGCTCCGCGTTCAGCGGGATCTGGTGTTCTTGAGCAAGTAAAACGGGCAGGGCGGAAAACATGACGACGATGAGGCTGAAAAACGGCGCAGTGGTGACACCGCGCCCCAGCCAAAGGTTTGCCGCAAACCCGCCAAAGGAAATACAACCGGCAGTCAGGCGAGAGGGGCGAAATGCGCGCGGGACGCGGTGAGTATCTAAAATACGTCTGCGAGGGTTGCGCAAGCCGTATTTGTGAAATTTTTCACAAGCGTTGCAATTTCATCGCATTCAGCATTTTGCGGTCTGGCACAAAACGAGCCGGAAAATTACTCTGCCGGATTTTGCGCACTTAACGCACACGCGGCAGCAGTCCTTCCAAAACCGTGTGCGCGCTCTCGGCTACGGATTGCTCATCGGTGCGCAGCACAATCTCCGGGTCTTCCGGCGCTTCGTAAGGCGCGTCGATGCCGGTAAACTGTTTGATCTGCCCGGCGCGCGCTTTTTTATAAAGCTGCTTCGGATCCCGGCGCTCACAGACTTCAAGCGGGGCATTAACGAACACTTCGACAAACTCGCAACCACCTTCCAGCGCGATCTCCCGCGCCCGCCGCCGGTCCTGACGGTAAGGAGAAATGAATGCCGTCAGCACGATGATCCCGGCGTCGGCCATCAGTCGCGCCACCTCGGCGACGCGGCGGATATTTTCCACCCGATCTTCCGGCGAAAAGCCGAGGTTCGAATTCAATCCGTGCCGGATGTTGTCGCCGTCGAGCACGTAAACCTGCATCTGCCGGGCGAACAATTCGCGCTCGAGCAGTTGCGCCAGCGTCGATTTCCCGGAACCGGAGAGCCCGGTCAGCCAGACCACGGCACCGCGGTGGCCGTTGCGCTGCGCACGATCAGCCGCCGCGATGACGCCCTCGCTCCAGGTGATGTTCGTGCTCTTGACCGTGGTGCGGTCGGTGTAAACGCCGCCAAACAAAATGCCGCCGCCGCTCACCGCGCCATCGGCGGGATCCGTGAGGACAAAGCGGCCCATCTCGGGCACCCGGTCGTGATTGTCGAGCACCAGCGGGGCGCGCATTTGGAACGTCACCTCGGCGACATCGTTGCGCGCCACGGCCGCCACGCCTTCCCGCGCCGTCGCCGTGCTGGCGTCGAGCACGCGCTCCACGCTGACGACCTCGCAATCGAGCGCTTGGGTCGCCAGCTTGAGCCGGCACCGGCTGCCAGCCGAAAGCTCGCGCCGGCCAAGCCAGAAGAGGCTGGCCTTGACGCGATTCGACTCGATCGGCGCATCCGTCCGGTGACTGGCGACGTGGCCGCGCTCGACGAAGATTTGTTCCGTCAGCGTAATGCCCACGCTTTCCCCGGCGCTGGCACTTGTCGGCGGGGCTGAACCCTCCGGTGCCGGCCAGCGCTCGATGCTGGCGACAACTGCCGATTTGTTGAACGGCGAAAAGAGCAATTCATCCCCCACCCGCAGCGTCCCGCTCTCGATCCGCCCGGCGAGAATGCGACGCGCGTCGAACCGATAAACATCCTGGATCGGCAACCGCAGCGGACCATGCGCCGGCGGCAGCGGCGGCGTGAAGGTGTCGAGCACCTCAGCCACGGTCGGTCCGGCGAACCACGGCATCGTGTCCGCCGCGCGCCTGGCTACGTTGGCCCCTTCCCGTGCGGAGATGGGGATGAACTCGCGCGGTTCGACGCCGAACCCGGCAAGGAACTCGCGGTATTCCGTTTCGATACCACGGAAGACGCTCTCGCTGTAGCCGACGAGATCCATCTTGTTCACCACCACAGCGACCTGCCGCAGCCCGAGAAGGCTGAGCAGATACCCGTGTCGCCGGCTTTGCTCGCGCACCCCTTCATCCGCCGCGATGAGCAGCAGCGCGGCATCCGCCCGCGCGGCGCCGGTGATCATGTTCTTAAGGAATTCCTTGTGCCCCGGCGCGTCGATCAACACGCCCGGCCGGCCCGCGGCGGTTTTGAAAGCGATCTGTGAGACGTCGATCGTGATGTTTTGATCGCGCTCCGCTTGGAGAGCATCCATGAGGAAGGCCCATTCAAACGGCACGCCCCGTCGCCGGCAGGATTCCTGGATGCTCTCGAACTTCCCCTGCGTGAGTGCCCCGCTGTCGTGCAAAAACCGGCCGACGAGCGTGGACTTGCCGTGGTCCACGTGGCCGACGATGACGATGCGAAGCGGAAGCGAATCGTTTTGCACAATGGAAATGGATCACATGTAACCGCTCGCTCGGAGCCGCTCGAACGCATCCTCGCTTTCCTGATCCTGCGCCCGGGTGCTGCGCTCCGCGATCTTCGTATTCCGCAATTCTTCAATGATCTCCGGCACCGTCGCCGCGTGTGACGCGACCGTGCCCGTGCATGGCGCGCAGCCGAGGCTGCGGTAGCGCCGCCCTTCGCGCGCGAAATACAGGCTCACCAGCGGGATACCCTCGCGATGGATGTATTCCCACACGTTCAGCTCCGTCCAGTGCAGCAGCGGATGAACCCGGAGATGGGTGCCCGGCTCGAAGTCCGTTTGGAACTGCCCCCAGAACTCCGGCGGCTGGTCACGAAAGTTCCACTCAAAGTCCTTGTTCCGCGGCGAAAAATACCGCTCCTTCGCCCGCGTCCCCTCCTCATCGCGGCGGATGCCGACCATCACGGCGTCGTAACCTTGCTCGCCGATCACCGTGGCCAGCGGATCGCGCTTCAGCGCGGTGCAACACGCCACGCGATCGAGCACGCCCGCCGGAAACGTGCGGCCCGCGGCAAGCGCCTCGCGATTCTGGCCGACGACCAGCTTGAGATTCCATTCCCGCGCCAGTTGGTCGCGGAACTCGATCATCTCCGGAATTTTGTAGCTCGTATCGACGTGCACGCAGGGAAACGGCACGTGCCCGAAAAACGCTTTCCGAGCCAGCCAGAGCATCACGCAGGAATCCTTGCCGATGCTCCAGAGCATCGCGGATTTCTTAAAATGCCGGAACGTCTCGCGCAGGATGTAAATGCTCTCGCTTTCCAGCGCTTCGAGATGCGGATAGTCGGGTCGGGGCGTCATGGCACAACAACGCGCCGCAGACGGCGCGGCCCTTCCCAAGATGACCGGCTCTGCTGACAGGTCAATCCCGCGCCGACGCGCGGCACTTCCGATCAATTCTTGTTCGCCAGCGACTGCGGGTCGGGCGTCGAAGAAAGCTCCAGCATCCGCAGGATCGGCTTCTCCGCGCGCTGCCGGATTTCCTCGGGCATCGTGATTTCCGGCGCCATGTTCAGCAGCGCGGCGTGGAGCTTCTCCATCGTGTTCATTTTCATGAACCGGCAGTCCGCGCAGGCGCAGTTATCCGTCGGCCCTGGGATGAAGAGTTTGCCGGGGACTTCCTTGCGCAGGCGGTGCAGCATGCCCGATTCTGTGACGATGATGAAGGCGTCCGCCGGCGAGTTTTTGCAATAGCTGATCATCTTCTCCGTCGAGCACACCTCGTCGGCGAGCAACCGCACCGCGAAGGTGCATTCCGGGTGCGCGACGACCGGGGCGTCCGGATATTGCTCGTGGATTTTCTCGATGCTCTGGCGGGTGAACTCGACGTGGACGTAGCAGTTGCCCGCCCAGAGATCCATCTTGCGGCCGGTCTGCTCCATCACCCAGCCGCCGAGATTCTGGTCGGGGACGAAGAGGATGTTGCGGTCCGCCGGCGCGGCGTTGACGATCTTGAGCGCGTTGCCGCTGGTGACGATCACGTCGCTGAGCGCCTTCACGCCGGCCGAGCAATTGATGTAGGCGATGACGTAGTAATTTTTGTCCGCGTGCTTCTCCAGATAAGCCTGCGAGCCGTTCCGGCGGGCAGCTTTCGCTCAATGAGCAACCGGCTTCCAGATCCGGGAGCAGCACGGTCTTGTGCGGGTTGAGGATCTTCGCCGTTTCCGCCATGAAATGGACGCCGCAGAACACGATGACGTCGGCCTCGGTCTTCTGCGCCTGGAAGCTCAACCCCAGCGAATCGCCGACATAATCGGCGACGTCCTGGATCTCCGGGATCTGGTAATTGTGCGCCAGGATGACGGCGTTGCGCTCGCGTTTGAGGCGCAGGATTTCCTCCGCCAGATCGGGGCCCGCGCGATGCCGCGTCGCGGTCGGTTCAAGCATGGCTACCATGCGGAAATATAGCGGAAAATGCGGAGGTTAAACGAGGAATTATACGGAGCGACACGCGGCGGGCGGCACGCTTCTCCATCTTCAGCCTTCGCCCGGCGCGTTTCCTTCGTCATAGTCCGCGCATGAGACTTGCCTTCATCGGCGCCGGTAAAATGGCCGCTGCCATCGCCCGCGGCGCCCTGCGCGCCGGCCTTTGCCAGCCGTCCGACGTGCTCGCCAGCGCGCGCACCGAACGCACGCGCGATGCCTTTGCCGAGGCGGCCGGATTGGATCCGGGCGCGGTGAAAACGGCCACGGATAACGCCGTCATCGCGGCATCGAGCGATGTCGTCCTGCTCTGCGTGAAGCCGCCAGACGTGATCGCGGCGTTGCGCAAAATCTCGCCGAAGCTGCGCACCGGCGAGCGCGGGCAGCTCGTCATTTCCGTCGCCGCCGGCACGCTCCTTTCCGACCTCCAGACCGCCGCCGGCATCGCCACGCCGGTGGTGCGCGTGATGCCGAACACCCCGGCGCTCGTCGGCCAGGGCGCCAGCGCCTACGCGCGCGGGCCGATGGCCACGGACACCCACGCCGCGCTGGTGGAAAAACTCTTCGGCGCGCTCGGCGAAATCCATGCCGTGGACGAAAAGCTCATCGACGCCGTCAACGGCCTTTCCGCCAGCGGCCCAGCCTACGTTTACACCGTCATCGAGGCGCTGGCCGACGGCGGCGTGCTCATGGGTCTCCCGCGCCCGCTCGCCGCCGCGCTCGCCGTGCAAACCGTGCTCGGCAGCGCGGAAATGGTGAAGCAAGGCGCGCGGAGCGGCCAGCATCCGGCGCAATTGCGCGACGCCGTGGCCAGCGCAGGCGGCACCACGATGGCCGGGATCGAGGCGCTGGAAACCGGCGGCTTGCGCGCCGCGCTCATCGCCGCGGTGCGCGCCGGGACCGAGCGGGCGCGCGGACTTTCCGCCGGCCTGCCGCCTTGAGCGCGCCACGGGATAAATTTCCCCCGGCCGACGTTTCGAATTTCGAGATTCGGATTTCGATTTTCCGCCGCCCGCGGCAAGGCGTCCGCTTGCCTTCGGCGAATTCGCGCCCACAGTCTGTCGCGTCGTGAATTGCCACCGCCGTCGCTCAATTATCTACCGCCGTTTCATCGCCCTGGTTTTGTTGCCCGTCCTGCTGGCGGGCTGGCTGATCCCGGCCCCGTCGGCCGACGCCAAAAAGCCGAAGCGCACTCCCAAGAGCAAGGCGACCGCCCGTGCGCGCTCGACCCCCGCCGCGCCGGCGCCGGCGCAGCCGGAAATCCCGGTCACCTATCTTCCCGGCGCGCCGGAGCCGCCGCGCAACCTTGCCCGCTCGGCCATCGTCATCGACGCCCGCTCGGGCCGCGTGCTTTACGAGAAAAATCCGGACGAACGCCGCCCGGTCGCCAGCACGACAAAGCTCCTCACCGGCCTTGTCGTGGTCGAAAGCGGCGCGCTCGACACGCCGGTGCAGGTCGAGACGATCGACACCTTGTGCGAGCCGACAAAAGCCTACGTGCGTCCCGGCGAAACCTATACCCGCCGCCAGATGCTCCACGGGTTGCTCATCCACAGTTGCAACGACCTCGCCCGCGCCCTGGCTCGCGACAACGCCGGCTCCATCGCCGAGTTTTCCGCGCGGATGAACGCCCGCTCCGCCTCGCTCGGCGCGACGAACAGCGTCTGGTCCTCGCCGAACGGGCTGCCGACGCCGGGCCAGACCCAGTATTCCACCGCGCGCGACCTTTCCCGCATCGCGCGGGTCGCTTACTACAACCCGGTCATCCGCGGGATCGTGCGGACGCCGCGCCTCGTCTGGCAGTTCAACAACGGCCAGGTCACCGAGTGGGACAACACGAACAAAGTGCTCCGCCGCTGGCCGCTCTGCAACGGCATGAAGACCGGCTACACGAACGCCGCCGGCCATTGCCTGATCTCCAGCGCCGCCAGCGACAGCCGCGACATCATCGCCGTCTGCCTGGGCGACAACCGCTCGGTCTGGAACGACTCGCAGGAGTTGCTCGAGTGGGCGCTGCGGATGTGATGCGACCGTGACGGTGGTTCACTCCCGGCCATTCGTGTGGTAGTAAAAGTGGAGCGTCGCGCGGATGATGCGCGGCCCGCGCTGCTGTCGCTGATGGACGATCCTTTTCAACCGGAACTCGACGCGCTCCGCGCCCGCTCGCTCCACCGGCGGCTGCGCGTGATGACGGCTGTCGGCGACGGCGCCGTGAAACTGACCGCCGGGCAGCTCGTCAACTTCGCCTCGAACGATTATCTCGGACTGGCCGAGGATCCGATCCTGCGCGAAGCGGCGAAGGCGGCGATCGATGAATTCGGCGTCGGCTCCGGCGCGTCGCGCCTGGTCAGCGGCACCCGGCCGGTGCACGTGCGCCTGGAGGAGCGGCTCGCCACGTTCAAGCGGACCGAGGCGGCGCTTACGTTTTCCAGCGGTTACGCCGCGGCCTGGGGCGCGCTCAGCGCGCTGGTGGACAAGGAAGACGTGCTCATCATCGACAAGCTCACGCACGCCTGTTTCGTGGACGCCGCGCGGGCCAGCGGCGCGATCCTGCGCGTCTTCCCGCACAACCACCTTGGCAAGCTGGAGGATCACCTCACCTGGGCGCGCCGCGAGCATCCAGATGCCCGGGTCATCGTCATCACGGAATCCGTTTTTTCCATGGACGGCGACCGCGCGCCGCTCGCCGAAATCGTGGCGTTGAAAAATCATCACGACGCCCTGCTCCTGCTGGACGAAGCGCACGCGCTCGGCGTCGTCGGCAAGCACGGCCGCGGCCTCGCAGCGGAGCTGGGCCTGGAAGCGGAGATCGACATCCAGATGGGCACGCTCTCCAAGGCGCTCGGCGTCGCCGGCGGCTACCTGGCGGGACGGCGCAGCCTCGTGGACTTGCTGGTCAATCGCGGCCGCTCGTTCATCTTTTCGACCGCCCCGCCCCCAGCGCTCGCGGCTGCGGCACTGGCGGCCGTCGATTTTTTGCTGTCCGACGAAGGCGAGCGCCGCCGGCTGACGCTCTGGCAGAATATCCGCCTCCTGCAAAGCCAGCTCCCGCCCGCGCCGGCGGCAGTTGCCCGCGGGGAACCTTCGCCGTCGCGAGCGGCGACGAGCGCCATCTTTCCCTGGATCGTCGGCACCGAGGCGGACGCCGTGGATTTCTCGAACTGGCTGGCGAAAGCGGGATTCTTCGCGCCGGCCATCCGCTACCCGACCGTCCCGCGCGGCACCGCGCGGTTGCGGATCACCGTCACCGCCCGCCATCGGCCGGAACAAATCCACGCGCTCGGCCGGGCGCTCGACACGCTCGCGGGTCAGCGGGCGGCGTGATGCTTTCCGTCGCGGCTCCGTGAGTCGAAGCGCTCCCGGCACGAGCCTCGTCACCGCCGAGCCATCCGCCGCTCGCGCCGCGTGCGACTTCAATGGCGTGCCGCCTCCGCTCCGTCTCGCCATGCTTTCGCCGATTTCCTGGCGGACGCCGCCGCGCCATTATGGTCCCTGGGAACTGGTTGTCTCGATGCTCACGGAGGCGCTCGTCGCGCGCGGCGTGGACGTCACGCTCTTCGCGACCGCCGATTCGCTGACCGGCGCGAGGCTGGAGAGCGTCGCCCCGCGCGGGTATTCCGAGGAGCCGCCGCTCGACGCTAAAGTCTGGGAATGCCTGCACATCGCGCGGGTGTTTGAGCAGGCGCGCGAAGGGCGGTTCGATCTCATTCACAATCACTTCGACTTTCTGCCGCTCTCCTATTCCGGCCTCACCGACACCCCGATGGTGACGACGATCCACGGCTTTTCGTCGGAGCGCATCCTGCCGGTTTACGAACGCTACAACCGCACGCCGGGCGGGCACTACGTCGCGATCTCCGAAGCCGACCGTTCGCCGCGGCTCGACTATCTGGCCACGATCCATCACGGCATTCCCGGTGGATGCGTTCACGTTCCATCCGGAACCGCGGCGACTACCTACTTTTTTACGGCCGGATCCATCCCGATAAAGGCGTGGCCGAAGCGATCGAAGTCGCCCGCCGCAGCGGCCGCCGACTGCTGGTGGCCGGCATCGTTCATGACCACGCTTATTTTGAACGGGAGGTCGCGCCGCATCTCGACGACGATCGCGTCCGCTACCTCGGCCACGTCGGCCCGGACCAGCGCGACGCGCTGCTCGGCGGCGCACTGGCGCTGCTGCATCTCATCAATTTCAACGAACCCTTCGGCCTCAGCGTGGCCGAGTCCATGGCGTGCGGCACGCCGGTCATCGCCCGGCCGCGCGGCTCGATGCCGGAATTGATCCGCGATGGCGGGAACGGCTTTCTTGTCGGGTCCATCGAAGAAGCCGTGGCCGCCGTGGAGCGGGCGGCGAGCCTGGATCGCGCGGCGATCCGCCGCCACGCGGAGACGCACTTCAGCGTGGGGCGCATGGCCGACGAATATCTGCGCGCCTACCGCCGCGTGGTGTCCGGCGCCGCTTGAAGCCCGACCGCCGGGGCGTCGCCGTGCGGATTTGCACCGCGTCGCCGGTCCCTTTACACTCCTTCCTACCCTCCCCTGCCCGCCTTGAAACCCCGCGAAAAAATCTGACGGTTCGTTGTTTTCGCTGCCCGCGGCGCTGCGCCTCCTTTCCGGCCGGAGCGCCGGCAGCCGCCGGCGCGGCCGCGGGGTCCGGTGGTCGGGCTGGAGGCGGAGTTCAATCTGCTCGTCAACGGCGAGCCGCGGCGACCGGAGGATTTTTTCAAAACGCCGCGGGTGCTGGTGGAAGCCGCGCTCGCGCACCGCTCCGACCGGGCGGCGCGACAGCGTGCGGTCACGGCCATCACGCCGCAGATCATCCCGCGCACCGGCCGCTCCTGCCATCTGCCGAGCGGCGGCGCGCTTTACTTCGACACCGGAGTCATCGAAGTCGCCACGGGGCTCATCGAGCTGGACGGCGCGGACGGCGTGCGGCGGGCCGTGCGCTCGCTCTGGGAGCAGATCGCCAGCGTCCGCCGCGGGCTCGACGTCTGGGAGCAGCGCAGCGGGGACGCGCTCCGGCTCCAGGGCTTCAGCGCGCATTATAATTTCTCCCAATTCCTGCCCCGACTCGGGTCGGTCCAGGCGGCCCACCGGCTGCGCGCCACCGCGCGGCTGCTCTGCTACGTGCTGCCGGTGCCGGTAATGCTTCTCGCGGCCAACCGCGCGAGCACCGCGGTCGGCGTGCGGCCGCGGCCGGAACGGCTCGAAGTCACCGCCGATTTCACCCCGGACGTCGCGCTCACCACGGCCGCGCTCGCGTTTCTCGCCGGCGTGCTGGACGAGGTCGGCCGCTGGCCGCTGCGCGATCTGCATCCGGACAGGCTGCTGGCCCGCGGCGTGCCGACTTTGCGCGGTTTCCGGCCGAGCAAACATTCCTCGCGGAAAGGCTGGCGCGCGCACACCGATGACTTTCCGCGCAGCCCCTTCGCCGCCGATCTCGCGGCGCCGGACTGGCGGGTTTCCGACGGGCGGATGATGAGTCTGCGCGACCTGGCGCAGGAAATTTTCGAAGTCTTTGCGCCGGCGGTGCGCCGCTTTTCCGATGAGGAAACGTTTGCCCACGCCCGCGACGTGCTGCGCGGTCAGGCGCGGTCGCTGCTCGATTTCGACACCCGGCCGCCGGCGTATGACGACGTCGGGCGCCGCATCGAATGGGGTCGCCGCCGCGGCCGGCCGCTGCCGCGCTCGGCTTACGAACGCGTCATCAAGCGCATCCTCGAACACCGCCCGCTGCGGCTGAACGGCGCGCTCTGGCGCGTCGAGCGGATGCCCGGCTGGTATGAGTTCATTTTCCGCAATGTCGCCACCGGCACCCGGCGGATTTACAACCTCGACCAGCTCGCCGGACGGCTGGAGCGCTGAGGCATTCGCGGTGCTTGCCGACTGACCCGGTGCGCGGTTGACGCTGCCCGCCGAAACCGGTAGAACGCTCGCTGCGCATGAAATTTCTGGTCGTGCTTCTGGTCTGCGGCGGACTGCTCGCCGGATACCTGTTTTGGGCGCGCTCGCAACCCCGGTTGGCCCCGCTCGGGACCGTGCATTTACTCGATTACGCGTCAACGACGACGGCCACCGGAGTCATTGGCTTTCCTCCCGGCACGGCCATGCAGGTCGTGGAGCAAATCGGCGCGAAGCTGCGGCTGACGGATGGCTCGGTGACCGTGGAAGTGCCGGCAGATCGGACCACGCGGGATCTGGACGTCGCCGCGGCTGCGGCGAAATCGGACGTCGCCCAGCAGCACGCGCTCGCCACCCGGCATCGGGCGGAAAACCAGGCGGCGCTGAAAGTCATGGAGCGCGCGGAAAACGATCGCCAGACTCGCGCGACTCAACAGCAAGCGGGCAGCGGCATCGGCGGGCGGCGGAGCGCGCTGGATCACGGCCCACGCCCGGTTCCCGGCGGCGTGTCGGGCGGCGGAGGGCCCAACCTATTACTACAACCCGGCGCCGGTCTACAATCGCGACGCCAGCGGGCGGCAATACACGACCGACAATTTCGGAAACCGGGTTTACCGGTGACAGTCCCGTCACCCGTGGCCGTTCCGCGCGGAATGACTGGCGGCGGCGGAAACTTCGGCATGGCTGCCGTTCGCGCGGTAGCTGCCGTTGCGGGCAAGCGCGGGATTTTCCGCGAGGCCGTGACCGTTTCCATTGAGCGCCGGCGCAGCGGCGTGCTCTGGCGCGACGCCATGCGAAACGCGGCTCTCTGGCGGCGCCGGGAGTCGGAGCGTGTTCGCCGACGGAGCCGGCGACTGGCGGCGGAATCTTGCGGTTCCACAACTCGCGCGCCGTGTTGACCGCCAGCTCGACGATGGGACCGGGAAACCGGCGGCAGGCGGCGAGCGTTTCGTCGAAGGCGTTGACGAAATGGTTGATCTCCTTCTCGCCGATGGTCAGCGGCGGCAGGATTTTGATCACGTCCATGTCGTGCCCGGCGACCTGCGTGAGGACGCCGTGCTTCGAGAGCAGCGGCACGATGACAAGCTGCGGGAAAAGCGCCTTGTCGATCTTGTGCATCAGGCGCCAGGCGATCTTCGAGCGCAGCTCGCGGCGGCTCGTGGAATTCCATCGCGATCATGAGCCCCTTGCCGCGGACTTCCTTGAGAAAGCGAATGCTTGCGCCGCAGCGCGTCGAGCCGCTCCATGAGCAGCTCGCCCATGGCGTGCGAATTCTGCACGAGCTTTTCGTCCTCGATCACGCGCAGCGTCGCCAGCCCGCAGGCCATCGCGAGATTATTGCGGCCGAAGGTGGTGGAATGCACGACGCAGCGGTCGAGCCGGGAAAAGACTTTCTGATAAATCGCCCGGCGCGTCACGATGGCGCCGCACGGCACGTAGCCGCCGCTGAGCGACTTCGCGACCGTGATGATATCCGGCTCCAGACCCCAGTGTTGAAACGCCCACCACTTGCCGGTGCGCCCAAGGCCGGTCTGGATTTCATCGCAGATAAACAGGGTGCCGTGCTGCGCGGCAGAGCGCCTGGGCTTTCTGGTAGAAATCATCCGCCGGAAATTTCACGCCCTTGCCCTGCACCGGCTCGACGAGAAACGCGGCCACGTCGCCCTGGCGCAGCAGTTTTTCCAGCGCGCGCAGGTCGCCGAGCTTGACCTTGTCGGTGCCCGGCAGAAACGGGCCGAAGCCTTCCTGGAAATTCTGGTTTCCGATGACGGACAGCGCGCCGTAGGAAAGCCCGTGGAAGGAGCCGTGCAGGCTGACAATGCGCTCCCGGCCGGTGGCGGCGCGGGCAAATTTCAGCGCGCCCTCGATGGCTTCCGTGCCGGAGTTGCAGAAGAAGACGGCGTCGAGATGCGCGGGTGTTTTGGCCAGCAGCGCCTCGCCGAGCAGGCCGCTGAGGAGCGAGCAATCCATCTGCACCATGTTGGGCAGATCGAGGTCGAGCGTGTCGCGGATCGCCTGCTTGATGACCGGGTGATTGCGCCCGCAGTTGTAAACGCTGTAGCCGCTGAGGAAATCGAGATAGGCGCGGCCCTCGGCGTCGTAGAGGTAGGCGCCTTCCGCGCGGGTGTAAACGCGGTCAAAGCCGATGGTGCGCTGCACCTGCACCAGAGTCGGGTTCAGATGCTGGCTGTGAAGCTCGTAGTTCTCGCCCATGCGGGCGGCGACGAGTTCTTTGAGATCGAAAGACATGGCAGACGGATTATTTCACGCAGAATGACCGGAATGGACAGAAATTTCTCTCCCGCCGCCGGCTGCGCTGGGCAGGAAGGCGGCGGCTCCGGTCGATGGAGATTTCTACGCGCGCGGAGCCCGGTCAGTTGCTCTCGTCGCTGTCGTTGTTGTCGTCGTCGCGCGGCGTGAGCGGGCCGCGATCTTCGTCGTCGTCGCGCTTCTTCCTTTTTCCGTTCGACGAAGCTTCTTTCTTCAAGACCTCGCGGAGCACCTTGCCGATGAGCGGCGCGGCCTTGTCGCCGCCGTGAGCCTTGACCTCGCCGATGTCGCTCTCGTAGAGCGCGGCAAACGCATATTTCGGCTGCTTCGCCGGCGCAAAGCCAACAAACCACGCGGCCTTCCGCTCCTTGCGCGGATCGCCGTTGCCGCCCCACTGCGCGGTGCCGGTTTTTCCGGCTACGTCCACGCCCGGGACCGAGGCCCGCCGCGCGGTGCCGCCGGCGCCCGTGACGACGTTGATCATCCCTTTCCGCAACGTGGTGAGCACGTCCCCGGAAAGACCGAGTTCGGAGCGTGGCTGGATCGGGTAGCCGGCGACGATCTCACCGTCAGGAGTCTGCACCTGCTGCACGAGGCGGACCTGGTAGAACGTGCCGCCGTTGCCGATCGTGGCCATCGCCTGCGCCATCTGGATCGGCGTCGTGAGCAAGTCGCCCTGGCCGATGGAAAGGTTCGCCACGTCGCCATCGAGCAGGCGGCGCTTGTGGACGCGCTTCATGTAGGCGTTATCGGGCATCCGGCCTTTGTCTTCGTCGCGCACCGGCAGCCCGGTGCGGCGGCCAAAGCCGAAGCGATGGCCCCACTCGACGAGGCGATCGGCGCCGAGCTTCATGCCGACCTGGAAGAACCAGGTGTTGCACGACTGGGTCAGGGCTTCGACAAAGGTCAGATCGCCGGCGTCCGTCTTTTTCCAGTTGTGCATGACGATGTTGCCGATCGTCATCGCCGCCGGCCCGGGAAACGTGTCGTCCGCGGAGATCGTGCGGCTTTGCAGCGCCGCGGCGCCGACGATGACTTTGAACGTCGAGCCGGCCGGATAACTGGAGCGAAACGCGCGCGGAATGAGCGGATTGTTGCGGTCATTGCTCAACCGGTCGAAGTCGGCCTTGCTGATCGATGGCACGAACAGGTTCGGATCAAAGCTCGGCCAGGACGCAAGCGCCAGGACGTTGCCGTTCGACGGATCGAGCATCACGATGGCGCCGCGCTTGGCGCCGCGGGCGAGCGTTTCCTCGCAGAGTTTCTGCAACGGCAGATCGAGCGTGGTGACGACGTTCTTGCCCGGCACCGGCGGGGAAAGCACGCGTTCGCTGGTTTTGTTGCCGGCGGCGTCAAAGGTGAGGTTCAAGCTGCCCGGCCGGCCGGCGAGCTGATCGTCAAACGTTTTCTCCAGGCCTTCGCGGCCCTCGAAGCCGGTCCAGAGCGGCTCGTTCGGCTGCGGCGGACCGTGCGGCGTGCCGCCGACTTTGCCGACGTAGCCGATGAGGTGCGCCGCGGTGACGCCGTTCGGATACGTGCGCAGATAAACGGGCTTCAGGCTCAGCGGCGGCTGGAGATGCCCGCGCAGACGCTCGACTTCCTCCGGCGGCAGATACGTGGCGACGTCGAGCGGCAGAATGCGCCGGTTGTGGTAATGATCGAGCACGTCGGCGGTGTTCAGCTCCAGCGGCCGGCGCAGGAGCGATTGGGCGGTGACGAGGTGCTGCTTCACGTAGGCGAAGACCTGGTTGTCGTTCAACTCCGCGCCCTGATTCGGGAACGACAAATCCAGGTGATAGCCGAGCCGGGACTGCGCGAGCGGCAGGCCGTTGCGATCGACGATCTGGCCGCGCGGTGCCGGGATTTCAAAGTAACAGGTGCGCGCGTCGGTCTGCGTTTCCCAGGTCGGCGCGATGGTGTCCGGCACCTTCTGGAGCAGATCGGTGCCGCTGCCCGGCGGCTGGCCGAGGCCGGGAAACGTGGCAGTGCTGCTGCTGCGCGGCGGCATTCGGCGCGGTGCTCGCGGTCGTCGTGGAAGCGAGTCCGGTCGGGCTGGCAGTGTTCGTGGCGGCGAGCCGGGGCGGCGTGGCCGGCTTTTGCTGGGCGCGCAGCGCTGGCAGACCGGTGAGCGCGCCGAGGAGGAGGACGACGCCTGTTGCCGCTGCTGCTGACAGGCCGAAATTGCTGATACCACGCCGGGGGCCGCAGGTTTTCATGGAGGGAACAATTATACCGAGCGAGCGGACCCGCCGCGAACGGTAATTTCCGGCCGGCGCGGCGCCCGGCGAGGCGCGATTCCGTTCCAGCTTTGCCGCCATGAACGAACCCTCCCTGCCGCATCCGAAAGCGAGCGCCCACCGCGCGCCGAAACCCGAGGGCGAAAAGCTCGGCTGGCGGGTGCTCGGCACCGAATATCCGTATCAGGGCAAAGTGAACCGGCTGCGCGCCGACCGCCTCGCCATTCCGGGCCAGGGCGAGATGGAATATTCCTACCTGGAGCGCGCGCAATCGGTCATCGTCGTGCCGGTCACCGGGGACGGCCGCGTCGTGCTCATCCGCCAATACCGCTACGCCGTGGACGAGCATTGTTTGGAGTTCCCGGCTGGCGGCTTGCACGACACCGGCGACGCCTCGCTGGAGGAAGTCGTGCGCAAGGAGTTGCAGGAAGAGATCGGCGCCCAGGCCGGGGCGATCGAATACGTTTCCTGGTTTTATTCCTCCGATTCGCTGAGCAACGAAGTCTGCCACGTGCACCTGGCGTTTGACGTGGCGCTCACCGACGACGCGGACACCGAGCCGGGCGAGCACATCGAAACCGTGATCCTGCCGATCAGCGAAGCGCTGGCCCTGGTGCGCCGCGGCGAAATGCGGACGGGGACGTGCGCCCTGTCGCTGCTCCTCTGCGAGGAACGGCTGGCACGCCGCTCCTTCGCTTAACGGATCGGTGACGGGGCGACCGCGTTGCGCCCGAACTCCACGTAAAGGTAGTCAAATTTTTCCGGCGGCGTCGCCGTGGAATCTTTCAGCACCGAGTAGCCGAAGGCGCTGAAAAAGCGGCTATCCGGTTGCGCGAGCCGGACGTGGACGTAGTCGCCCCAGCGCGAGATCGGCACGAGTTGCGGCGTGCCGTCGGGATTCGTCAGCAGGTTGCCGGCGGCATCGGTTGCCTGGACCTGACGCTGCGAAGTCACCTGACTTTCCTCGCCAAACCAGACGACAAAATCTCCGAGGATGCCGACGGCGTGGCTGCCGTAGTCCTTGCCCCCGCCCCACGCCAGCGAGATGCCGACTTCGTTGTTCGAGTTGGTCGTCAGGCAGGGATACGCGAACGCGATGTCGGCGTTCCAAACCTGGGTCTGTTCGACGAGTTTGTAATCCTGCCCGAGGTCGAACTTCGCGATCTGGATGTGCGGCTGCGGAAACTTGAACCCGCCCGCCCCGCCGTCGCCGGCGCCCGCGGTCCACGCAAACCAGACCTGGTTCACCACGCGGGTGGCGCCGATGATCCGGTGATCCTCGCTGATCCAGTCCGAGAAATCCGGCGCCGCGGAGACGATGTCGCCCTTGGTCACCTGCGGCCAGTTGCGAATCTTGCGGTCCCGCCAGGAGTAATCCGTGTCCGTGCCTTTCGAGGAAAAGATGCGCAGCGTCGAGTTGTCCACGTGCGCGGCCCAGTAGTTTTCATCGCCGATGTTCTGCGTCGGCGAGCCGTAGGTCAGCGTGGTGTCGGAAATGAGCGCGTATTGAAAAGTGAACCCGGTGCCGGCCTGCAGGTTCGCCAGCGGCAGCTCGAAAAAGAGCTTCCCGGTGAACGTGGAGGTCGTCGCGCCCGAAGCCGCGGTCGTCGTCTGGAAGACGTTCGTGTTGACGTAGAGAAATTGGTTCCCGTAGGTGACATCGGGGAAGTCCATCCAGTTTGATCCGAGCGCGAAGGTGTCGGAGGTGAAATCCCACTGCCGCTTCCACGCGTTGCGGCCGCCGGAGAATTTCTTGAGGTCGGCCGGGCTGGCGACGGCGACTTTGACGACGTTCTTGCTCGCGTTGGCGCCGGTGCCTTTCGACGACTGCACGTAGAGCACAAAGCAGTCGATCGCCGGCACGTAATGGACCACCTGATCGCCCGCCCACGCGCCGTAGGTCGCGCTCGCGGCGAAGATCTTGGTGAAGTCGAGATCCGTGAACGTCGCGCCGCCATCGACCGATAATTTCAGCCACAGGTTTCCCGACATCAGCACGACGCCGCCGCCCTTCGCGCCGCTCATGTCGGGCGGCCAGCTCGTGTTGGTGAGCCCGGTCTTCGTGAACGTGCGGAAAGTCACCGGCTCCTGGCTGCCGGAGCCGCTCGTGCCCGGGCCGCTGCGGAAATCGAGCACTTGCGGCGTCGGCTTCGCGGGGACGATCGGCCCGACGAGGGAGCCCTGGCGCAGCGGCGGCAACACCTTGTCGCTGGTGTGCGGAATTTTCGGCTCGATCTTCCACGGCCGCAGCGGGCGCTCATCAAATGGCACCGGCTCGACGCGGCCCCGCGACTTTGCGGAAAAGCCGCTCCCGAGCTCGATCCCGCCGTGCCGCTGACACGGCACGTAGTGGCAGATGAGTTCCTCCTTTTCTTCCGGCGGACAGCACACGCGCAACTCCGCCTGCAGCCGGGCCAGCCGCTCCTGCTGCAGCGCCTGCTCGGGATGCACGCTGCGATACAATTCCAGCAGCGCCTTCACGTCGCTCTCCAGCGCGGCGATGTGCCGGGCCTGCTTGTGCACTTCGTTCGCCGTCAGGCAGGTGATGCGGCCAATCTTTTCCAGCAGACAGGCGTCGAGATCGATCCCGGTCCGGATCTCGGACAGGATCTCCGTTTGCCGGCGACTTTGTTCGAGCAGGGATCGCAGGATTTCCAACGATTCCCCGCCGAAACTGGTATTACCCGGGTTTGGATTCCCGCCACCGCTTTCCGGCCGCCCGCCTTCGTCCGTGCCTTCCGGTTCGAATATCATAAGCGATACCTCCGCGTGTCCGTGACTGCCAAGGCATTACGGCAATCTCCGATCCGAGTAAAATGATTTCGCACAACTACTTACCGCTGACCCCGCCTGAAACCGGCTGCGGAAATTCACTTGCCCAAGCTCGGGATTCCGCGAGGGTGCCCTCCAGCTATGAACTTCATCGAACAGTGGTTCCATTTTGCCCCGGATGGCGGGAACGGGACGACGGAAGCGGCTCTGCTGATCGCGCTGGCCGCGCTGGCTGGCGCGACGCTGTGGAGATCCCGCCTCGCGCGCTGGATCATCGGCGACCGTCGGCGGCGGTCGTCGCGGAAACCGTGATCGGATCATCCGCCCGCTGGCGGATCCTCCTTACGGAGCCGGACGCTCGCCCGACGGCGGACCCAGCTTGCGATAAAACACGTGGCGATGACCGGCGTGCTCGATGTCGCGCTCGTAGGCGAAACCCGCTTTTTCCATGACGCGCCGTGACGGGAGGTTGTGCGGCAGCGTCCACGCCGCGACGGACGGCGCCCGGAGCGTGTTGAGCGCGTAGTCCGCCACCGCGCGGGCCAGTTCCGTGCAATAGCCGTTGCCCCAGAATTCGGAACGCACGGCGTAGAGTAATTCCAGCTCGGGTGTGCCCTCGATCGTCATGGGCCGCAACCCGCCCCGGCCGATCACGCGCCCGCCGGCTCGCTCCCGCCACACCCAGATTCCGAAACCGTCGCGTTGCCAGCTTTCCCGCCAGGTTTGCATGATCTGGCGCACGCGGTCCGGAGGGAATGGCTCCAGGAGCAACCAGCGCATCACCGCAGGATCGGCGAACAGCGCGCAGATCTCCGGAAAATGGGCAGCTTCATCCGGGATTTCTCCAAGGAGCCGCGCCGTCTGAAGGAGTCTGGTTTCCGCAGGCATGTTGAATGCAGCCTCCTTCCCCGACCTGCCAGGAATTTCAGGATTCAAACTGCTGGCGGAACGCGGCGAACTCCTCGCGCAGCGCCGTCAATTCGGCGCGCAATCCGGCGACTTCGTTTTCCACCGTTTCCAGGCGCGACGCCGGCGGCGGCCGCAGCGGTTGTGCCTCCCCGCCCGGAGCCGATGTAGTGCCCGCCACAGCGAGATCCGGCTCGCCGGAAAGCAACTGCACGTAGCGCCGCTCTTTTTGCCCCGGCCGGGCCGGCAGGGCGCGCACCAGCGGACTCTCCGCGGCTGCGAGACCGTCGAGCGCCGCCTCGGTTTCCGCGACACTGGCGGCCGGCGGCGCGAGCCGCTCGGTGCGGGCGCGCAGTTCGCCCGGAGTCTGCGGACCGCGCAGGAGCAGCACGGTGAGCAGCGCGCTTTCCTGCGGGGTCAGATTGTAAATGTCTGCGAGATTGTGCCGGTATTTCTGCACCCGGATGCCGGAGCCGAAGACGACGGTCGCGAGCTTGTGTTCGTAACGCAGGCTTTCCAGCGCGGCTTCGACATCCTTCTCGCCCAGGCTCAACACCGGGTCACGGTTCGTGGATTGATTGCAGGCCGCGACGAGCGCGTTCAGGCTGAGCGGATAATTCTCCGGCGTCAGCCGCTCCTTTTCGAGCAAGCAGCCGAGCACGCGGGTTTCAATAGGAGTCAGGAGCATGGGAGATGGTCGTCGTGCAGCGTGGAAGCGGGCGCGGCAATGGCCTCGCGCAAAGACGCAAAGCCGCAAAGGGGGAAAAGGCAAAGGAAAGAGTCGAGGCAAACGGATCGAGAGGGAAAGATCGGAATTCAGATTTTTCCCGGGCCGAAACGAGATCCAAATTGCCCACTCATCCTGGTTTCCGCTCCCGCTTTTGCCTTTTTCCCCTTTGCGCCTTTGCGTCTTTGCGCGAGGCCATTGCCGCGACATTCCCGACTCTACCCGCCTGCACGACGGATTTCTTCAATGCGTCTGCAGAAAACGCGCGATGTCCTCTGCCAGACGCGGGCCGATGCCTTCCACTTCGGCGATTTGTTCGACGCTCGCTTTGCGCACCCGATCCACGCTGCCAAACGTGCGCAGCAGCGCCTGCTTGCGGCGCTCGCTGACACCGGGGCAATCGTCAAGCACGCTCTCGGCGACGCGGCGTTTCATGAGCAACTGATGGTAGCCATTCGCGAAACGGTGGGCTTCGTCGCGGATGCGCTGGAGCAGCCGCAGCGCACCGGAATCCTCCGGCAACCGCAACGGTGCCGGCCGCGCGGGCCGGTAAATTTCCTCGAACTCTTTCGCCAGCCCAATGATGGGCAGGTCGTGCAGCCCGAGCCGCTGAAGTTCCTTGCACGCGGAGGAAAGCTGGCCTTTGCCACCGTCCACGATCACGAGATCCGGGAGGCGAACAAAGCGCTGCCGGCGCGAGGTTTCGTTGTCCTCGCTGTCGCCCGCGTTGTCTGCCCCGTCGCCCCTATCTTCTGTTGATGCGGGAGCGTCGTCATCGGCCAGCAGGCTGGCTTCCAGCTCGCGCTCCACTTCGTTGTCCAGTTCCGCCTCGGTTTCGTCGGGCGCGTAGCCGGGGCCTTCGATCAGCACGTCGCCGGTGAGGTTCGGATTTTCGGCGGCGGTGTCGAGCGTCGGCGCGGCGTCCGGTTCCTCCCGCGCAGCCCGCTCGCGATCCGCGGCGGCCGCGAGGCGGTCGAGCGCGTCCTGCGGATTTTCCTGGCTGAATTCGGCGACGTCCGGGTTCGATTCGCGGGCTTCGAGCAGCACCCGGCTGTAACGCCGGCGGATGACTTCGGCCATGCTGGCGAAGTCGTTCTGGCCTTTCACGGTGCGGATGCGGTAGCGCCGATAGTTCGTCTTGTCGGGCACGCCGTTGCGGAAGCAGACCATGCTGGCGACGATGTGCGTGGTGGAGATGTTCGAGATGTCGAAGCACTCCATCACGATCGGCAGATGCGGCAGCCCGAGCGCATCGCCGAGCGCCTTGAGATCGGCCACCGGATCGATCGCGCTCGGCAGGCTGTGCCGCGTGAAGCGGCGCGTCGGCGCGGTCGTGCGCTTGAGGTCTTCGATCATGTCGCGCAGTTGCGCGGCTTTTTCGAACTCCATCTTCACCGCGGCGTCGCGCATCTGTTTCTCCAGCCCGTCGATCATCTCGCGGCTCTGGCCTTCGAGAAAATCGCACGCCGAGACGACGCGCTGGCGGTAGTCCTCGCGGCTGATTTTTTTCACGCAGGGCGCGGGACAATTTTTGATCACCGGCGCCAGGCAATGCTTGAAATCGCTCTCGCCCGGCTCATACGGCCGGCAGGAGCGCAGGCCGAATTTGTCGCGCATCAGGTTCAGCGTGGAGCGCAACGCGCCGCTGTGCGCGAACGGCCCAAAATAGCGCGCGCCGTCGTCCTTTTTCAGCCGCGTGAGCTGGAACCGCGGGATCGGGTCGTCCACGTTCACCTTCACCAGCAGGAAGCGCTTGTCGTCGCGAAAGGAGATGTTGTAGCGCGGCCGGAATTCCTTGATCAGCTTGCCTTCCAGCAGCAGCGCCTCCGGCTCCGAGCGCACGACGTGAAACTCGAAATCGTAAACGCTCTCGAGCAGCGCGCGCGTCTTCAAATCCGCGCGGCCTTTGCGCGACGGCATGAAGTAGGAACCGACCCGCTTGCGCAGGTCGCGCGCCTTGCCGACGTAGATCACCCGGCTCAGCCGGTCGCGCATGATGTAAACGCCGGGCCGGTGCGGCACATCGCGCAGCTTCGCCTGAAAATCGGCCTTCGTCCGGCGCGCAACGACCGGCGTGGGCGCGGGCGGCGGCGCGTCGGCGGCAGCGGCGGAAGATTTCGGAGCAGCGTCCATCGCCGCAAAATTTACATCACGACCGGCCCGGGGAAAAGCGGGCGACCGATGCGAAAATCGGTCGGCGAAATCCGACCGGCGATGCGGGGTCGAAAGCGAGATCCCGGCGTCCGGGCGCACTGATCAACAACCGAGCCAGTAAGGCACTTGGTCGTCGTGCAGCGCGGCTTTTTGCGGCGGCACAAACGTGGGCACCTCGGTGGCGCGACCGAGAAAATTGAATTTCCAACCGGTGCCCGCGCGGATCGAGCCGATGGTCTGCAGCACAAAGATGTGCTCTGCCATGTTGGAACGGCCCTCTTCCGATTGGATCGTGAGGGTGCTCTCAACCTTGTCTTTCGTGTAAACGACTTTGGTTTGCCAGAAGCGGGGAGTTTTCATGGGTGATGAAAGAAATAACCGATACAACAGTCGTGGAATGAGGCGGGCTCCGGGGAAGCCGCTCAATAGTTCAGATGCGTGAGCACGAGCCAGAGGGTCGCCCCCAAAAAAACGAGCGATAAAATGACGGCACCAAACCGCCATCGGGTTTCGCGGCGCTGATAGTTGTCGTCCAGGCCACGGCGTTTTCGTTCCTGGGCGCGGGAAGAGGTGGTGACAGGCATCGCTCGTGAGTTCTCGCGTTTGACCAGGCGCCATCGACAAGAACTCTGCACTATGCCACAGACCGTCGATAAACACCAATCGCGCAGCCGACAAGCATTGGGTCAGTTTGCGGTGAGCGCGCGCCAGGGCGGCGCCACCGGGGCTGCCGGACAGAGGGACAAGCGATCAATTTCCAGCCGCGGCGCAGAGGGCGGCCACGCATTGCGAAAAAAAGGCCCGTGCGGACAGCCCGCGACGCCCCCCGGACCAGACGCCGGCGCCGGCGCGCGACTTTTCCGCCGGCTGCCGAATGCGCGTCTCCGCGACTCCACCCCGCGGCACGGGAACGGGTAAGGCTGCCTTGACAAGCTGGCCGAACCGGCGGAAGCGCCCGACGCGACATGACCGAACTCCCAAAACCGGCGGTCTTCGCCGTGCGCCGCTGGTCCGTGCGGCTGGCAATCGTGGCAGCGGTTTGCAACGTGTTCGCGCCGGCCGGACGCGCGGCGGAATCGACCCCGCCGAATATCGCCGAACTGGTGCAGCGCATCGTCGCCCGCGACGAGGAAAACCGGGCCCGCCGCCGGGCTTACGAATTTGATCTGGAGATAAAAACCGAGCGACTCGACGCGGCGGGCAACGTCATCAAAGCGAAGACGACGCGTGCCCAATCCCAGGCCGGCGGCAAGATCCGGTTCTCCACCGACCTCTCGCCTGACGCGAACACCAGCGCGGAAGAGCAGGCCCGCGCCGCGCGCGAGGTGAAGTCCGGCCAGCGCATGCAGGCGGTGATGGAATTGAAAAACCTCGCACCGCATTACAACTACGCGCTGGAAGGCAGCGCCGTGATCAACGGTCGCGACTGCTGGATCCTCCGTTTTCGCCCGAAGCCGGGGGCGCCGGCGGGTAACAAGGAGGAGCGCGTGGTGCAGGCACTCCAAGGACGTTTCTGGATCGACAAAGCCACGGACTCCGTCGTCCAAAGCGAGGGCAGCCTCACCGCCCCGGTGACGATGGCAGTCGTGGCTGCGGTGAATCAGCTCGACTTCCAATACGGCAGCCAGACGCTGCCGAACGGCGACATCGGCCCGCTAAGCTTCCGGCTGTTTATCGCGGTCAAAGCGCCGTTCTACGATTTCCGCCAGCGCCAGGTCAGCTTGAAAACGAACTACCGGATCGCGCAAGGCGCGGCGCAGAAATAATTCCAGTTTTGGGTCAGGCCGCGCCGCCGCGGGCCGTCCGCGCCTGAGGTCACGCCCCCGCGGCAGTCAGCCCGCGGGTGAGCAAGTCCTGCAGCAGGCCGGTGAGACGGGCATCGATCTTCTCCGGCAGCGCGCCGGGGGCGAAATCCTCGGTCACATACAGGAAGCGCGGCACGATCCAGCAGCGGAAATCGAGCATCAACGAATTCGCAAACGGCATCACCGACATGAATGAGCCCTGCCCGCCGGCGGAGCAAAGAAAGGCGACCGTTTTGTTCTCCATGACTTCACTGCCCATCAGCTCGACGAAGTTTTTCGCCGCCGCGTTCACGTCGTAATTGTAGATCGGCACCGCGAAGACGAAGTGCGTCAGCGTCAGCGCGAGCCCCTTCATTTTTCCCACCGCCGGATCGCCCCAGCTGGCGCCGGAACCGGTGAAGGGCAGCGGATTCTGGCGCAAATCCACGAGCGTGGTGCGCACTCCGCCGGCCGTGAGCTTGCGCAGCGCCTCCTGGGCGAGCTGCTGGGAGCGGGAATCGGCGCTCAGGCTGGTGGCGATGATTCCGACGTGGGGATCTTGGGCGGTGGGCATGGGCGTCGTGCGTGAAAGGAAGGGTGGCGCTGGGAGCCTGACCCGAAAGCGGTGGATTGACAACCTCGGCCCCGAGCCGCGCTCAGCCGGTGCGCTTCAGCTTGCCGGTGCGCTTGGCCCAGTTCTCCACCAGGTGAAACACCCACAGACCGAGCGGCACCAGCACGATGCCCATCGCCAGGAGCGCCAGGAGTTCCGGGCCGACGCTGGCCAGCGGTGCGCCGGCCAGCCGCTGGCCGGTCTGCGCGGTGCCGATGCCCATGAGCTTGTCGCTGGCGCTGATGACATACGTCGCCGGCGACAGCCACGAGAAAGGCTGCACCCATTTCGGCAGCACCTCGACGGGGTAATAAATGCCGCTGACCAGCAGCAGCAGCCCTTGGAAAATATTCGTCCCTTGGGAGCCGTGCTCCGGGCTCATCACCGGCAGAATCGCCGCCATCAGCCCCAGACCGACAAAGGCGAGGCTGCCGACGAGCAGGACGACGAGCATCCCCCAAAGATTCGCCCCGGCAATGGAGAGCTTGATGAACAGGATCAAGCCAAGCAGCACGATGACCATCCGCAGGATGCTGTAGGCGAGCGCGAAGAGACTGACGCCGGCCAGATGCACCAGCCGGGAAACCGGCGCCATGAACGTGTATTCCAGCGTGCCCTCCCAGCGCTCGTAGGAAATCGAGTTGCTGATTTCCTGGAAGATCACGGAGAGATAGCTCCACAACAGCACTCCGACCGTGAGCTTCAGCGTGAGGCGGTAATTATTCTCGGCGACGCCGATCAGCGCGATGGTGGCCGAGTTCACCAGCGCGTATACGGTGAAAACGAGCACCCAGGAAAAATACCGGCGCGTGAGGTGCCAGTCCCGAAAGACGAAAGCCCAGGTCTGACGAAAGATGGTTGGCATAAAAGGAGGAATGCATGCGGGGCGCGCGCCCTCGGTCCGCGCCACGCCGATCAGTCGTCGGTTCCGAGCCGTGCGCCGCTCAGCGCGATGAACGCGTCGTCCAGCGTGGCGGCGTTCCCCGCCTTCGCCTTCAACTCAGCCGCGGTCCCTTCCGCGACGAGCTGGCCGCCGGTGAGAAAGCCGATGCGCGGGCAGAGCCGCTCGGCTTCGGCCATGTCGTGCGTCGTCAGAAAAATGCTGGTGCCGCGCTCGGCGCGGATGGCTTCGAGAAATTCCTGCACGTCGCGCCGGCTGCGGGGATCGAGGCCGGTGGTCGGCTCGTCGAGCAGCAGGAGCGGCGGATCGACAAGGATGGCGCGGGTGATGGCGATTTTCTGCTGCTGACCGCGGCTCATTTCCTCCAGCGGTTCGTTGAAGCGCTTCGGGTCGAGCCCAAGCCGCTCGAGGATGGCGCGCGCCCGGGTTTCGGCCTCGCGCGGGCCGATGCCGTAGAGCTGCGCGGCGTAAAGGAGGTTTTCGCGCGCGGAAAGTTTCTTGTAGAACGCCGCGTCCACGCTGACGCGGCCGATCACCCGCCGCACCGCGCGCTCCTCCGCTGGCAGCGACCGGCCCATCACCCGCACGCTGCCGCCATCGGCCAGCAGCAAGGTGGAGAGCACCCGGATGAGCGTCGATTTCCCCGACCCGTTCGGCCCGAGCAGCCCGTAGGTTTCTCCGCGCTCCACCCGAAACGAAACGCCCTTCAGCGCCCACTCCTCGCTCTGCACCCGCCAGCCGCGAAACATGCTGCCGCGCTTGCGGAAAACCTTTTGCAAATTTTCGACTTCGAGGGCCGGAGAATCCATGGGAACCGCGGTCGATCCGGTAACGCGCTCGTGCTCGCGCCGCCCGCCGGGGGTCGTGTTCCTACGCCGCATTCCGCGGACCGGCAAGCGCTGACTTCCCGGGGACCCGGCCGCGCGCATTTGCCGGACGCCCGTCGCTCGATGCGACGAAAAACCGGCATCCAAACGCCTGCCTCGGTCGCATAGGTCCACAGCAACCTCTCCTGACCATGCCATCGTTCCGCCATCTTTTACTCCTTCTCCCGTTCACCCTCGCCTCCCTCGCATCGCTGCCCGCCCAGGCGGCCGATGACAAGGCGGCGCCCGCGGCTGCCGCCAACGATCCCGCCCGCGCCAAACAACTCGCGGACGCCGTGATCAAAGCCAGTGGCGGCGACGCGTGGGGAAACGTCAAAACCCTCACCTTCACCTTCCAGGTTGAACAAACCGGGAAATCCGAGCCGTTGCTCAGTGCGAAGCATGTCTGGGACGTGCCCGGCAACAAAGACACTGTCACCTGGAATGGCAAAACGGTGACAATCGACCTCGGCGCGCCGAACACCGAGGGCGAGGCGCTGGATGCGATGAAGCGCTGGACGAATGACGCCTACTGGCTGGTCGCCCCGCTGAAGCTGCGCGATCCCGGCGTGAATCTTTCCTACGCGGGCCAGGGCAAACTGCCCGACGGCAAGGCCGTGGAAATGCTCGATGTTTCGTTCGGCAAAGTGGGCCTCACGAACAACGACCGCTACCGGCTTTACATTGATCCGACGTCCCATCTGATCCAGCGCTGGGATTACCAGCCGTCGCCGGACAAGACGATCAGCAGCTCCTGGGAGAAATATCAGCAGGTCGGCGGAATGAAGCTCTCCACCGAGCACGATTTCGGCGACAAGCGGCTCCTGTTCCTGAACGTCGCAGCGCAGCCTTGAGCGCGGCGCGACTGGCAAAACGCGCGCATTCGTTTTGACAGTAACAGTGTTGGCGCGGTAGAACCGGGGCGTCCCTATGTCGCCCACGCCGGATTACGCTGCCGCCTTCTCGCCCCGTCCTGCCATCGTCTCCATTCACGCTCTGGCGGAGAATGTGAACCGGTGGTGCGAGGAGCACGGGATTCAGCCGGTCAACGGCCAGTCGGCCGCGCAGCTGAACGACCGGAACATTCGCTATTACCGGGTGCGTGGCCTGCTGGACGCACCCGGCAGCGGCGCACCGGCTGGCGCGGCCCGGCGCGGCTTTACCGAAAAACATGTCGCCCAGTTGCGGGCGATCCGCCTGTTGCAGTCGCGCGGCCTGCCGCTGGATCGCATCCAAGAGGCGATCGCCGGGCTGTCGCTGGAGGAGCTGCGGGCCTTTGAGCGCCGCGAGCTGGGCAAGCCGCCGCTGGCGGTCACAAACAGCGGCAACGGCGCTGCCCCATCCCGCCGGGCCGGCGGCAGCCTGCTGGCTTCGCTCGGCGCACCGAGTCCAGCCGCTCCGACGAACGGCGAGAACGGCGGGAGCGGCCCCACGAGCCGGACATCCGCCTCCGGTTACGATCACGGAGACTACCGCGGTTACGAGACTCCCCTGCCCGCCGCGGAAACCAGCGCGACCGCACCGCCGTCCGCTGCAGCGGTCGCGGCCGGTCAGGAAAACTGGCTGGTCACCGCGGTCGGCGAAGAGTTCCTGCTCGTCGCCCGCCGAGGCCAGCAGATCAGCGACGAGCAGCGCCGGCTCATTGCCGCGTTGTTGCGTGCCTGAACCGGCGAGGTCCGGTGCCGGCATGACCGGACGGAAGGGCGGGTGATTTTCAGAAAATCACCACGCTGCGCACGCCGAGCACGAGCGCGTCGTCGAACTGCGCCGAGCCGCCCGGATGCACGATGTATTGCAGATCGGGCTGAATCTGGAGCCACGGCGTCAGGTTGACCTGATAGGTAGCTTCCCAGACTATCTCATGGTCCGGCAGTGCGTCGCGCGTGCCGGTAAATCGGTTGCGGTCCCGCGCGACCTGCCTCCGTGAGTCGCTGATGGCCAGATAGGCAAACGCCACGCCGAAGACATCCTTCGGGCGACCTGGGAGCAGGCCGCGGAAGTTGAATCCTGCATCGAGGTAAAACGGTGACAGGTTTCGGTCGTCCGGCGCCAAGCCGAGTCGCAGAAACACGCTCGCCGCCCGGCCGCCGGTGTCCGGGGGCGCGGTGGGGATGTTGCCACTGGACGCCGCGTCTTCCGCGTTGCCGACCGGCGCGGAGGCGGGCGTTTCCCCGGGGCCGCTGATCGGCGTGGCACCGGGCGCGACGAACACGTTCTGATCCGCCGCCAGATAAGCGCCGTAGTTGCCGTGGCGCGCGCGGGCGATGCCGGTCGAGCGCGGATCGGCCAGCGAAAAGCCGAGGTTGTCCCGTCGATTGTCGCTGAACGTGTCGGTGTGATAAAACGCCCCGACCCGGTAGGTGCCCGGCAGCCCCTTGTCACCGGGCCGCCGGTTCAGCCGGAAGCCCAGCTGGCCGATCAGAAAGGCGCCTTCCCGCGAGTTCAGATTGATCCGGGTGCCGCTGCGATCATACGTCGTGCCCGGCTGAAAGCCCGGCGACGGATCGCCCACGGTGTCCGGGTTCGGGTTGCCGTCGTAAGCGCCACCCTGGAAATAAAAGCGTTCGTCCTTCGTGCTCAGCCGCAGCCGCACCCCGGGCGCAGCGATGGGATAGGCCGGCACCGGCATGTTGAGCGCAAAGGTCGGCAGCGCGCCGAAATCGGAATTCACGAACAACGTGCCGGGGTCCGTGGTGGCGAACTCCGCATCAACGGCAAGCTGCCCGACGCGGACAGAAAGCTGCCCGCCAAACGCGCTCTGATCGAGCCAAAGCTCGAAAAGCCGGATCGAGTCGTAGGCATCGATGTTGGAGAAACGCCCGAGGTCGCGGGTGTATTTGTCCGTGCCGCTCGCGCCGTGGGGAGCATACGCCAGCGCGTGCAATTGCAGACCTTTCCAAGCGCCCTTAGTCAGTTTTTCGACATCCACGTCCAGCCCCGCCGTGGCGAGACCGTCATACACCTGGCCCCGCCGCGCGCCGCCGACCGGATTGCCGAATTCTTCGCCGGTATAGATCAAGCTGAACGCGATGCCGCGATCCGCCAGCCGTGTCCGCAAGCCGCCCCAATCGCCGAGCAAAAAATCGCGCTTGAGCAGGGCTTGGGACGCGCCGGGAGTGGCCGGTATCTCCGGGGTGCCGGGCGTGGCGTTGGGCGGCTGGCTACCGGCGGCGACCTCCGCTGCGATCCCGCGCGCCGGCGCGCCGGAGAGAAGGCCGAGGATCGCAACAAAAGGGAGCCACGGGCGTCCAAGACAAAATTTCATGGGCGGTAATTAATGAGATTCATTCTCAATTGGAAGGGGAATTTGCGCGAAAGTGTCAGATTTCAGGCGGCGGCTTCCAGCAAAATTCAGCCGGTGCGTCGCGATCGTCGCGTTGTGCGTATATAGTTCCTCAGGCGCGGAAGCGAATCTCACTCCTTCGGCGCTTTGGACTCTCAAGCACAATGCAAACGACTGACCTGCCGCCTGTTCCTTCATCCACCGCTGCCAACGCCTTCCGTTCGGGAAGCGCCGGCGCGCAGAAATTTCCGCCGTTCGATCTCGCGCGACTTCTGCGCACCGTGTTCACACCGAAGGTCGGCGAGCGCGTCGCGATCCTCATCGATCTGCCAAAGCCGGAGATGATGAAGGATTTCGCCTTTCTCGAAGTCCCGGCCCTGACGATCCAGCGCCACGCGTATCACGATTTCTATCAGGCTTTGCAGAACCGCGTCCTCGCGGAGTTGAACCTGCGCGGCGGCGAGATGTTTGCCTACGAGATCACCGGCGGCAGCAACCGCGACCTGCCCGACCTGGCCATCGATGCCGGCGGGCGTCAGCTCAGCCTGGAGCGCGACATTTATACAAATTACGACCTGATCCTTTGCATCTCGACGTATTCCGCCACGGCGCCGCTGACGGCGTTTGCGAAGAAGTTCGGCTTCCGCGGCGCGACGCTGCACGGCGTCAACGACACGATCCTGGCGACCGGATTGTCCGTGAACTACGAGGACGTTTCCCGCGAAGCGGAAAAGCTCCGGCTCGGGTTGACGAAAGCGGACGCGGTCGAAATCGACTTCGTCCACGCGGATAAATCCTACACGCTCCGTCTCGAGCTCAGCCAGCAGGAGGCGCAAAAGAGCCACGGTCTCTGCCGCGGCGGTCCCGACGTGGCGAACCTCCCGGCCGGCGAAGTTTACTTCGTGCCGACCGGCGCGGAGGGTCATTTCCCGCATCGCTACGAGGACGGCACGATCGGCCTGATGACGGTGGCCGGCGGCCGCATCACCGACGCCACGCTGCTCGATGGCGCTGAGGAAACGGTCCAGACGCACCGCGTAAAGCTGGAATCCGATCCGGTCACCGGCGAACTCGGCGAACTCGGCTTCGGCACGCAGGAACTCCCGGTGAGCGGGCGGGACATTCAGGACGAAAAGATCTTCGGCACCTTCCATGTCGCCACCGGGCGCAGTGACCATCTCGGCGGCGCGCTGACGCCGGAAAAATTCGCCAGCCGCGAGAACGCCACGCACGACGACATCCTGTTTTCGCCCACCAAAACGCCGGAGATTCTGGCGCGTCAGGTGCGGATGGAACGGGACGGTCGCACGGAAGTGCTGATCGAGAATTATCGTCCCGCGTCGTATCTGCTCGGGTTGCTGGGCAAATCGTAATTTCATCTCATCCGGCGGTTTCCCGCTTCTGCGGGGCACTGCCGGTGCGCTTGCGGACGCCCGTTCGCGGGCACTAATCTAGACGCGGCGCCGGAGTCCTTTCCGGCGCCGCTTTTCCTTTCCATCAAAGCATGAGCAGCGAAGCCGCCAATCCCTACGAAACGGAGCGCCTGCTCGCCGAGTATCTCCTGTTTCACTACGGCACCGCGGAGGAAATTCTCCCCTACCCGTTCGGGCCGGCGGAGGCGCTCTTTTTCCCGGTGCGCGCGGTCGCGGAGTGCATCCGCCCCGACGCGCTGCCGACTCCGGTCGAGCGGGTCCGCGCGCTGGATGTCGGCTGCGCTGTCGGTCGGTCGAGCTTTGAGCTGGCGCGGCATTGCGGCGAAGTCGTTGGCATTGATTTCTCGCAAAATTTCATCCGCGCCGCCGAGACGCTGCGTCGGGACAGGCGGCTGCCGTATCGGCGGACGGACGAAGGCCGGCTCACAACGCCGCTCGTTGCCGAGGTGCCGCCAGAAATCGCGCGCGACCGGGTGCGGTTCGAGGTCGGCGATGCCTGCGCCCTGGATCTCGCGCGGCTCGGACAGTTCGACATCGTTCTGGCGGTCAACCTCATCGACCGGCTGCCGGAGCCCGGGCGTTTCCTCGATGCCCTGCCGGCGCTGGTGCGGCCCGGCGGCGGCCAGCTCGTGCTGGCTTCGCCTTACACCTGGCTGGAAGATTACACGCCGGCCCGGAACTGGGTCGGCGGCTTCGAAGATCCGGCCACCGGCGCGCCGGTGACGACGCTGGCAGCGTTGCAAACCCGGCTCGCGCCGGATTTCACGCTGGTGGAAACCCGCGACCTGCCGTTTCTGATCCGCGAGCACGCGCGCAAATTTCAGTGGAGCGTTTCGCAAGCCAGCGTCTGGCGGCGGCGTTAAATCCGGAGGCCGGTCCGCGAAGATTTTTTATGGATTGGAACGCCCAATACGAAACCGGCGAGACGCCTTGGGACAAAGGCGCCCCAGCGCCGCCGCTGCTGGAATGGCTTTCCGCGAAGGACCGCCATCTCACCGGCGAAATTCTGGTGCCGGGCTGCGGGCTGGGCCACGACGTGCGGGCGATCGCCGAGGCGCATCCGACGGCCCGCGTCATCGGGATGGACATCGCGCCGGTCGCCGTCGAGTTGGCGCGGAAGGTTCCGGGGTCGGGCAACGAAAGCTACCTCCTGGCCGACCTTTTCGCGTTGCCGGCGGAACTGCGCGGGCGTTTCGACTGGATATTTGAGCACACCTGTTTTTGCGCGATCGACCCGGCGCGACGCTCGGACTACGTCGCGGCTGTAGCCGATGCACTCCGCCCCGGCGGCCGGCTCCTCGCGATTTTTTATCTCGATCCCTGGGACCGCGGCGAGACGCGGCCGCCGGATGGCGGACCGCCGTTTGGCGTGACCGTGGAAGCGCTGGACACGTTCTTCGCCCCGCACTTCCGGCTCCTTGAAGAACAGCGCCCCACCCGCGCTTATCCGGGCCGCGAAGGCCGGGAGCTGTTGCGTGTCATGGAGAAATTATAGAGGATGAACACCGACGGCTGAACGCCGCGACCCGCGCGGTGCGCCGGGACGCCGCGCGGCCGCGCCGGATCCATTTCCCTCTTTTCATGAAGCGCCTGCTCCTCATCGACGGCTCCTACTACGCCTACCGTTCGTTTCACGCGATCCGCGAGCTTTCCAACTCCCGCGGCGAGCCGACGAACGCCATCTTCGGCTTCGCCAAAGCCGTGCGGAAAATGCTCAAGGATCTGAAGCCCGATCTCGCGGCCTGCCTGTGGGACCAGGGGCTCCCGGCGCGCCGCACCGAGCTGCAGCCCGCCTACAAAGCGCAGCGCGCCGAGATGCCCGATCTCATGCGCCCGCAGATCCCGCTCATCATTGATCTCGTGCCGAAAATGGGCATCACGAACGTCGCCGCGCCGAACACCGAGGCCGACGATCTCATGGCCTCCTACACCTGCGCGGCGCACCGGCACGGCGGCATCCAGAGCATCCTCGCCACAAACGACAAAGACCTCCTTTCGCTCACCGAGGACGACATTCTCATCTACTCAAACGCCAAGGCCGATCTCGCCAGCCCGGAGCAAACCTACGCGCTGCTCGGTCCCGATCAGGTCCGGGGAAAATGGGGCGTTGATCCCGCCCGCATTCTCGACGTCCTCGCGCTCAGCGGCGACGCCAGCGACAACATTCCCGGGGTCCCCGGCGTCGGCCCGAAAACGTCCACCGCGCTCATCGCCGCCGCCGGCTCGCTGGAGAAACTTTACGCCGATCTCGACGGCCTGGTGAAAAGCGAGAAGCAGCGGGAAAAGCTGCGCGCCGCGCGCGACCAGGTGTTTCAAAACCGCGAGATGGTGCGGCTCGACACCGATCTCGATCTGCCGCGGCCCGTGGAAACGCTCGCGATCGAGCCCGATTATCCCGCCGTGATCGCGGCGCTCGAGAGGCTTCGAATTTCGCGGCCTGCTGGCGGAATACCGCGCCGAGGCCAAAGCGAAGTCCGAGGGAAAATCGGAGACCGAAGCGCAGGAGGAACTTTTCCCGTTCTGACGCCGCGCCGGCCTCACGGTTTCGGCACCAGCGTGGTGTGCGTGGCGATCGCCTGCCACTTGCCATCCCGCTTGATGAACGTGTCGGTCCACTGGTATTCGCCGCTGATGTCGCGGCCGTCGTCCGTGCCTTTGATCGTGGTGTGGCCGGTGATGATCGCGGTGTCGCCGTAGAGGCGCACCTGCACGTCGCTCTGCTTGTAGGTCTCGTATTTCGTCGCGTCGCTTTTCACGGAACGCAGGTCGTCGGCCTTGCCGCTCATTTTGCCCTCGGCATTCGTGAAGACGTAGCCGTCCGCTTCGATGCGCGCGACGATCTCGGCGTCCTTTTCCAGAAACGCCCGGCTCCAGGCTTCCTCCAGCCGCAGCAGCGTGGTCTTGTCATCGCCCCCGGCATCGGAGGTCGGCGTGGCGGCGGGCGAAGAGGCGGACTTTGAGCGTGCGCCGCCGTCGCCAGGGCGAGGCATGGCAAAACGAGCAGGAGCAGGAGAAGCGCTTTTTTCATGTCGGTGTTCCGGGGGAAATTGAGCGGGCCACGGTTCCCGAGTCGTATCGCACTCGGACCGGTCGGCGCGCGCGTGCGGAGACGCGTCGGCGTCAATCCTCTTTCACCTCGTAGCGGATCTGGCGCGAGAGCAGCCAGCGCACGCCAAACATGTCCAGCGTAGCGCGCAGCGCGCGGTTGCCGAGTCCGTATTTGCTGACGCCGAACTGGCGCGGCCGATGGTTCACGGCTTGTTCCACGAGCCGGAAGCCGGCGCCCTTGATCAACGCGGGGATGAAGCGGTGCATGCCGGCAAACGGCACCAGCGCCGAGACGCATTCGCGCCGCATCGCCTTCAACGTGCAGCCGGTGTCCCGCACGCCATCGCCGACAAACCGGCTGCGGACGAAGTTCGCGATGCGGCTGGTCAGCCGTTTCACGAGCGTGTCCTTCCGCCGTGCGCGGTAGCCGCAGACCAGGTCGGCACCCGATTTTTCGAGGGTTGCCAGCAGCTTCGGGATGTCGGCGGGATCGTTCTGCAGATCGCCGTCGAGCAGCGCGACGACGGAGCCGCGGGCCGCGTGCAGGCCCGCATACATCGCGGCGCTCTGGCCGGTGTTTTTGGTGAAGGCGAGCACGCGCACCCGCGGGGCCGCGCCGCCGTTTTCCGCGCCCATCGAGCGGTCGATGCGCTCGCGGGTCGCGTCACGCGAACCGTCGTCCACAAACACGATCTCGTAGTCCAGCCCCGCCAGCGCCGCCGCCAGCTCGCGCTGCAGGATCAGCACGTTGGCTTCTTCGTTGTAGAGCGGAATGACGACGGAGAGCGTGGGCATGGGAGGAATGAGGAATGACGGATGGCGAATGACAAACGGGGAATTTCGGCGACGAGCGCGGCGGACGGTCCGCCGGTCACGCGACCTGCCGCATTCGCCGGCGCCTTTTACAACGGCGCCCCCTGGTAGTTCGTGCACAAAAACACCCGCACCGTGCGCAGGGACAGGTCGCGCCGGCGGATCTCGTAGCTGGCCAGGAGTTCGCAGCGCTCAAAGCCGTTTTCCACCGCGGAGGCGACCCGCTGGTGGCGCGAGTTGTCCGTGATGTAAAGCGCGCTGCGTCCGTGAAACGGATTTTTGCCGATCTGCGCAAACTCCGCTTCGCTCGTCATCGCGCGGTCATCCCGGGGCAGCGGCTGCGCGGGATGCTCGGCGGGCGGCATCTCTTCATAGCCGGGCCAGAAGGAGAACTGGCTGCTGAATTCCTGGGCTTCCGGCAGGTAAACCGGCGGGTGCCCGGGCCGCTCGTTGCGCCGGGCATCGGGCGGCAGGTAGAAGTTCAGTTCGGCCGCGGTCTGATATTTATTGGCGATCAGAAAAACCGGCGCGCCGAGTTCGCGCTCCGTTTTCTCGCGCAACTCGGCGACGGTCTGCGCGAAGGTGCGCCAGCCGACGAGCCGGCCGCCGGGATCCCGTTTGTAGGGCAGCGAAAAGCCGGCCTGCCGCAAGAGGTCCGTGTTGACCGCGACGAGGCTGATGCCCGCGGAAACCACGAGCGCCAGCACGCACACCGGCACCACGGTGCTCGCCCGCGCCCGCGCCCGCTCGTGCCAGAGCATGGTGGTCAGGATGCCGAGCGAGATAAAGGCGGGCGCCGTCCAGTTCGGCTCGCCGGAAGTGCGCAGCGAGAGCAGCCCATACAGGGCGAGCAGCGGCACCGCGAAGGCCAGCAGAAAGCGCGCGTGCGTGCCGTCGCGATCGAGCGGCGGCGCCGGCCGCGGCCAGTTGCGCCGGCGGCGCTTGCTGAAGAGCGAGCGCAGCGGCAGGCGGGCCCGCTTCCAGCCCCACGGCAGCGCGGAGAGCAGCGCCAGAAACACGAGCGGCGAATAGACCCCGAAATGGGCCAGCCAAAACCCCAGCGGCGCGGCTGGATCCCAGGAAAACGGCGTGTCCAGGCTGCCCCGCGCCCGCAGGTGCGTCAGCGTGACCCAGGCGTGGGCCTGGTTCCAGAGCAGCGGCGGCACCGCGCCGAGCGCGGCGACGGCGAGCATGACGTAGAAACCCGGCCGCCGGAATGCCACCCGCCAGCGCGGCGTCCAGGCGAGCGCCAGCGCGATGGAGAGCAGCTCGACGGCGTTTGTGTATTTGCACAAAAACCCGAGCGCGATCGCGGCGCCGGTCACTACCCACCAGCCGAGCGCCGAGCCGGTCGATGGCGGGAGCGAGGCGTCATCAGTTTCGGTGCCGGGCTGCTCCGCCTGGAGCGCCCGCCAGCAGGCTGCCAGCGCGGCCGTCCAGAAAAAGATGGAGAGCGGGTCGATCGTCAGCAGCAGGCTGCCGACCGTGAAGATGGGCGTCAGGTTGAGCACGAGCACCGTCCAGGCCGCCACGCTGCTGCCGTAGATCCGGCGCGCGAGCCAGAAGATCAGCAGGCTGGTGCCGAGCGAGAGCAGCGGGCTGAAAAAGCGGACGCCGAATTCATTCACGCCGAAGAGCGCGGTGCCGAGGCGGATCGCCACCGCGACGCCGGGGCCCTTGGAAAAATAGGCCCAGTCCAGACGCTCGCTCCACATCTGGTAATACGCCTCGTCCGCGGAAAGCTCGACCAGGCTGATGCAAGCCAGCCGCAGCGCCGTCAGCACCACGAGAAACAGCAGGGTGGCATTGCGAGCGGACATACGGGACAAGGGACGGCGTGCAGCCTCCACAAATCACATCCGGCGGAGTGTGACAACGCTTTTGCGGCGCCCGGCCGCCCGCGTCAGCCCGCGCCAGCGGAGCGGATCGACCGCGGCCCGGCAAACGGACTCGGCGCACGCGCGCCGACCCATTGCAGCCACGCCCACTGGATGATCGCCGCGAGCACGAGCGAGACGCCGGCGCCGAGCAGCGCCGACACCAGGATATCCGTCGGCCAGTGCGAGCCGACATAGATGCGCGACCAGCCGACCAGCGCGGCCACCGGCAGGTAAAGCCAGCCGCGCCGGCGATAGCAGAGCGCCAGCATGGTGCCGGCGGCGAAGTTGTCCATCGTGTGACCGGAAGGGAACGAGCGGCCGCTGATGCCCGCCGCTTTGTCCGCTTCCGGCGCCGGCGAGAACCGCACGTTCAGCGGGCGGCCGAGCGCCAGGAGCCGCGGGCGGACGCTCCGGTCGAGATCGACCTGGCGCACGCCGGCCATCGCCTGGTGCGGGCGCAGCCGGTGAAACGCCCGCTTCAGCGGGCCGACGGCCGCCTCGCTGCCGGCCACCGCGAGGGCGATGCAAGCCACGCAAAGCCGCGCCCGCGCGCCGCCACGCCACAGCACCCAGCCGCCGATCAGCACGAGGATCGGCAGCCAGAAATCGAGGCTTGAAGCCACCGCCATGACCCAGTCCAGGCCCGGCTTGGTCCAGTGGCGGTTGATCAGAAAAAGCAGTTTTTCGTCCACGGCGGCAAACTCACAGCCGGCAGGAGCCCGGCCCGGCTACTGCCATCGCACCGACTGCCCGTCGCGACAACCTTCCCGCAAATCGGCTTCGCGCGGATCAATTGGAGGCCGCCAGTTGCTGCGCCGCGTTCACCAACGCGATTTCCGGGGCCAAAAGCTGGGCGCGATTCTCCGCGGCATATTCGAGATACGGCTGCGCGACGCCGCGCTCGCCGGTGGCCGCGAGCACCACGCCGAAGCAGGCGGCGA
The DNA here is from genome assembly GCA_963762725.1 of uncultured Verrucomicrobiae bacterium. Lineage (GTDB taxonomy): Bacteria > Verrucomicrobiota > Verrucomicrobiia > Chthoniobacterales > SZAS-18 > JAFAXH01. The sequence continues at coordinate 487,312 of CAVXLY010000003.1, forward strand.
CCGAAGGATCCGCACGCAACGCGGTCTCCGGCAGGCTGCGCAGCACTTCCACGGCTTCCCGCGTCCGGCCCTGCAGATGCAGGGAGTGCGCGTAGGTCGCGGCGACGGTCGGCTCGCCAGGCGCCGCGCGATAAACGCGCTCGGCCAGCCGGTGCGCTTCGGCGGTGTCACGGTCGAGCAGTAGCCCAAGGCTGGCCACGTTGTTTTGCGCGATGGGATCATTCCGGTCGAGCCGGTAAATACGCTGGGAAACCCGGTAAAGCTCCTCGGCGTTGCGCGTCTTCGAATACAGCCGGAACAACTGCAGCAGCGCGGGGCGCGGTGAAGCGCTGCGGTTGGCCACGAGCCACCAGGCTTCCGCCGCCTGATCTGGCCAGCCCCAGCCTTCGACGAGCCGCGCCACGAGAGTCAACGCCGCGGGATTATTGTCGGTCGCCTGGAGCGTTTCCCGCCATTTCTGGTGAAAATATTCGGCGCGCTCCCGCTTCGAGCTTTCGTCCAGCGCCCGCATGTGGATGGCGACGCGCAGAAAATTCAGTGAGTGCCAGTTCGCGTCGGCGGCCAGCTCCCGCAGGCTGTTCCAGTCGCCAAGTTCCGCGAAGGCTTCGGCCACGGAGAGCGGCACCGGGGGCCGGGCGTTGAGCGCGGGCGGCAGCGTGCGGCTCCACTCGACGGTGCGTTTTGCGCCGCCGTGGGTGTTCAGCCAGTGCATCACCGCGGCGACGGCATCGGCGTTGCCGGCAACGGCGGTCTGCAGATCGCTGAGCGCATCGGAAAACTGCGGCTGCCGGCCGCGCTGCAGTTCTTCGAGATACAAAAGTTTGTCCTCCAGTGTGGCTGCGGGATCCTGCGGGAGCAGCGCCGCCAGCTTCCGGGCGGCGGGTGTGTCCTGGCGCCGCTGCGCATCGGCCAGCAGGGCGCGCAACGCCGGCAGCCGGCAGGCGGGGCTGGCCCGGAGACGCTCCAGGCTTTTCCGGCCGGTTTCCGCGGTGGCGGGATCGCCGGCGGCGATCTGCACGGTCGCAAGGCTGACTTGCAGCGCTTCGTTCGTCGGCTCGATGGCGATGGCTTCCTGGAACTGCGCGGCGGCCGCGGCATAATCCCGCGCGCCGATCGCCAGCGCGGCGGCCGTTTGTCGGAAGGCCACGGTGCGGCGGCGGGTTTCGGGCACCGCGTTCAACGCCTGCGTCGCCGCTTCGAATTCACCGAAGCGCACGGCCGCGGAGGCCAGCGAGAGCAGGCGCGCGACGTTGTCGGGCTCCAGCTCCACGAGCTTTTGCCGCCAGAGCAGCGTCATCGACGATTTCTCGGCTTCGGCGAGTTCGGCAAAGATTTCGCACGCCGCCGCACATCGCGGGTTGCGGTCCAGCGCCCGCCGGGCATAGAGCGCGGCGTCGGCTTTGCGCTGTGCCTTCAGCGCCGTCTGGGCGTGACGGATGAGTCGTTGCTCCCGCCATTTTCCGACGGGTTTGTAAACGGTGAAAAAAGCGACGGCGACAAACAGAGCGCCGGAGGTGAGCAGGAGGAGCGCGGTGGCTTTTCGGGAGATTCGCACGGTGGTGAGAGGCAACGGCGAGGTCGGGGGGAGGTTGGGGCGAGCGGCTCAGCTCACCGTTGCGGCTTCCGGGAGGGCGGCGTTGCGGCGGCGGCGCCGGACCAACTGCGAGCCGAGGACGAGCCCGGCGATGCCCAGGGTGACCCAGCCGGGAGAAATCTCCGGGACCAGGGTGTAGTTGATGGTGCCGAGGCCGATCAACTGCGTGGACAATCCAGGGTCGGTATTCGACCAGCGGAAGGAATACTGCGTGATCGGCTGGTTAAAGGTGAACGTGACGTTGCCGCCGTTGCCGGTGCTGGGATTGTTGTCGGCGGTGCCGGAAACCACGGTGGACAGGCCGGTGCCGGTGCTGGAGTTCGTCGTGCTGGTCGTCACGCCGGAGACGCCGATGATCTGACCGGTCTGGGTCACCGCCTGGATCTGGGAGATCGTGTCTTTCCAGGTGCCCGCGCGCAGGTCCACGTCATACAGGGTGAACGACGTGGCGGAGACGAGATCCGCGAATTTGACCGTCACTCCGACGTAGGCCGTCGTGGAGGGCTGGCTGTTAACGTAAAGCTGCAGCGCGTTGGCACCGGTGCCGCCGTCGGTGAGGGTATTGTTCACCGTCGGGTAGCCGCCAGCCCAGACGGCGCCGGTGGTCGAGCCGGGCGCGTTGTTCTGGATGGCGACGTTGATGAAGTTCGCCCGGATGCCGTTGAAGTTCTGGTTTGCCGAGTTCCCGGCCGTCGGTCCGCCGGCGGTCCAGGTCGCGCCGGCCCAATTGTAGACCGCCGCATTCAAATCCGCAGCGGCACAGAAGAAGCCGAGCGCGCCGCCAGCGAGGCCGGCGAGGCGGAGGGTCCGTGGCAAGGAATGGAAGATTGGAAGTGGGTTCATCGTAAAAAGCGCGGCTGGACTCGAAGTTTCCCATGGGTCAAAGCACGCCTTGTGCCCGAAAATCCGCCGGAAACGCCGAATCTGCGCCGAACGCTGCCAAACGATGCCGACACCGGCGGTCGCTTCTTGCTGACGGCGGCCCAGCGACTAGTTTCTCCGGTGAAAATCTTCCTTTCCCGTGTCCGGCCCGCCGGGCTGGCGGTCGCGCTGGGCGCGGCTTTGTTGCTGACGACAGGCCTGTCCGGAGTTCTGCCGCCCGGCAATGCGGTGGCCGCCGCCGCCCCGTCGGATCTGAACGCCGCGGACATCTTGCGCGCGGTGCGCGAGGCGCAGTCCGGCAAACAGGAAACGCTGGCTGGCCAGCTGCGCACCGGCGACGGCAAGGTGTATCCCTTCGCGCTGGTTTCCGACGGTCCGCGCATCCGCTACCAGTTTCAGCCGCCGGCTCCGGTGGAAACCGTGCAGGTGCGCCTGCTCGACGAAAATTCCCAGCTCGAAGCGACCACCGACTCCGGCAGCGAACGGCTCACGCCGGTGAACTTCGACAAGCGGGTGCTCGGCACGGACCTAGCCTACGAAGACCTGGCACTGCGTTTCCTGTATTGGTCGCGCGCGAAGATCGTGGATGAGGAGACGGTCAAAACCCGCCCCGCCTGGAAGCTGCGGCTCGACGCGCCGTCGCGCCGCTCGCAATACAGCAGCGTGAACCTCTGGGTGGATAAGGAAAGCGGCGCGCTCATGCGGGCCGAGGGCTACGACTGGAGCGGCAATCTGCTCAAGCGATTTGAAGTCGTCTCCGGCCAAAAAATCAACGGCGCCTGGTATCTGAAACAAATGCGCATCGAGACCTTCGACACCGCCGATGGCGCCAGCGGTAAAGTGCGCTCGCGCACCTACCTGGAGATCAAGGGCGTCACCCGTTGAGCCCGCCGAAGTTGGAAAATCTTCTTGCGCATGGTTTCAACGGCTGACAGTTCTTTCGTGCTATGACACCCCGCATTCTTCTCTGCGCAGCATCCGTTTGTTCATTGTTCTCCGTGCTCGGCACCGGCTGTAGCTCGCAACCGACGACGGCTTCCACCTCGACGACCACCACCCGGCGGACCGACTATTATCTCGAAGACGCGCCCCGCACCGGCTCGTATATCCGGCGGCGTTACCCCACCGGCACCGCGCCGGAGGTGGATTCCAACGCCTCCACTGTCCGGCCCAGCGCCAGCTCGGCGCTTTCTTCGGCCGGCCAGGGCACCGGTGTGCGCGGCCAATAGGGATGCGGCGCTTGCTTGTCGAAACCAAAGGCTTTTCAACGCAAGAGCGGCAGGCGCATCCCGGCGCCTGGCCGCTCTTCGCATTTCAAGGTCTGGAGCGCGCTGGTAAAGGTTCCCGGCGCGATGCTTAACCCCGCGCCTCGCCCGCCGCCGTCGCCTGCGCGGCACGCCATTCGCGATACACAAAGGGCGAGATTTCCGACGGCTTGATCTCGCTGCGGCCGCCCCAGAAGACGTTCGTGTAGGAAACCGGGATGCCGCAGGCGTCGAGATGGGCGTCGATGGCAGCCTTGTGCTCCAGCAGGCGCGGCTTCTCGGTGCCATGGGCGACGGCCATGATGTTGACGTGGCCGAACTCCGCCCCGGCCTCGCGCCAGTAGCAATGCGTGAGGATCAGATGCCGGCCGACCTCGCCGCCAGCTTCCAGTTCGCGGCCCGCCGGCACGGCCCAATGGAAGAGCCCGTTGAACCGGGTGACGCGCACGCCGGCCTGGCTCGGCTTGACGTGTTCCAGAAACGTCGAGAACCGGCCGATCAAGCCGCGACTTTGGAAGTCTTTTGCCGCGGCGCAGAATTCGTCCAGGCTCACCCCGGCCTCGCGCGCCCGGCCGGGCCAGGGACCGTCGGCGGTGACTTCCTCCGGCGTGAGCTCGCGTTTGAGCGCCAGCAGGATGCGCCATTCCAGATCGGAGAGGTCGGCGATGCCCACCGGCAGCATGCTCGCCGGTTCGTCGGCTCGTTCGCCGGGTTCCATCGTCTTCCGCCGCACGTGGCCGACGCCGAGCGCGAAGATGCCTTTCGCCGGCATGAGCCGGAACTTTTCCGCGCCGACCCGCGCCCGCAGCAACTCGCAGTGGTCCTCGAGCGCAACGTCGCGCGGCACCTTCACCGTGGTCCAAAGCCGGTATTCGCTCCCGGCGGTCTGGGCATCGGTCGAGCGCAGGACGACGTGCCCGCTGAACGGATCCTCTTTGAACATGAAGTCGAACGCCGCGTCGAGCCGCTCGGGCGCGACCTTCCAGGCGACGAGCGCGCCTTTCGCCAGATTGGTGGCCAGACAGCGTCTGGCGCACCCGGCGCACCGTGCCGGCGCGCAGCATGGCCTGGATGCGCTCCAGCACGACCGGCAGCTCGACGCCGCTCTGCGCGCTGATCTCTGGAAACGGCGCCCGGACGAAGCCGGCGATCTTGTCCTCGCTCACCGCGAGGATACGGGCGTTGACGGGATCGTTGTGCTCGACGGGAATGTTGTCGGTGGCAGGCGCGGGATCGAGGAGCGTGGAATTCATGGAGAAAATCTGGTGGCACGCCGCGAAGGAAAAGCGGCGCGCCCGGGGCGGTTTTGCCGGCTGCGGCGCCGCGACTGGCAGGAACCATTTTGCGGCGGGCGGACGAATCCTTTCATACCACAACCCGCAACCCGACCCAACATGAACCCTCTTCCCTCCCCCTCTCCTGCCGGCAACCGCCCCGGCGACGTCATCGGCGCGCTTTTTGCCACCCAAGCCGAGGCTGAAAAAGCGATCCACGATTTGAAAGCGGCCAGCTTCAGCGGCAGCGACATCGGCCTCGTCCTGCGGGATCGCGACGCCCAGGGCCAACTCCTCGAAGATGCCGGCGCGGCTGCCGGCAGCGGCGCGGGCGTGGGCGCCGTCGGCGGCGGGCTTGCTCGGCGGGTTGACCGGGCTGCTGCTCGGGGCCGGCGCCCTGCTGATCCCGGCATCGGGCCGGTGGTCGCCGGCGGCCTCTTGGCGAGCGCGCTCGGTGTGGCTGGCGGCACCGCGATCGCGGGCGTGGGCATCGGCGCCGCAGCCGGCGGCATCGTCGGCGCGCTGATCGGTGCGGGCGTGCCGGAGGTCGAGGCGAAACGGCTGCACGAAGGCTTCGAGCGCGGCCACATTCTTGTGACGGTTTCCCCGGGTGCCCGCGCGGTGGACGCGGAGCGCATCCTGCGCGCGGCTGGCGGCGAAACCGGTGGTCTGCCGTCGGGCGGACGAGGAAGCAGCGGCGGACGGCTCGCCGATCACCGCACGGGTCGCGGAAAATGTCCAGACGGTCGAGCCCGGTGTGCCGTCGGAACTGATCCGCCCGCAACAGCCGCCACCGAATGCGGGCAGCGGGCGGTTGTTGAGCTAACCGGCGGGCTTGACGCCACTGCGATCCTGTTCGCATTCCTTTGCCGAGGGCGCCGCGTTTGCGAACCGGCGCCCTTTCGCGTGCGCCAGCCGCTCCTTTCTTCCCGCCGCCATGCCGCCACCCCCCACCCGGTTCCTCGCTGCGGTTCTCTTCGTTTTCCAACTCACCGCCCCTGCGGCGTCGGCTGGCGACAAGCCGCGCGCCCGGTCGCTCGGAGTCCCGTTTGAAGGGACGCCGGCGCCGCTGAACGCCATCACCGATGTCGCCGGGGTGACCGTCGGTCACACCACGCTGATCGAAGGTGGCGACGGGCCGCTCATGGTCGGCAAAGGGCCGGTCCGCACCGGGGTCACGGCAATCCTGCCGCGCGAGGCCGCGAGGCGTTGAACGACCCGGTGTTCGCCGGCGTTTTTTCGCTCAATGGCAACGGCGAGATGACGGGCACCGCGCTGGATCGAAGAGTCGGGTTTCCTCGAAGGCCCCGTGATGCTCACGAACACGCACAGCGTCGGCGTGGTGCGCGATGCCGTGATCGCCTGGCGGGTCGCGCACGGGCCGCCGGATCAGACCGGGTTCTGGTGGAGCCTGCCGGTCGTGGCCGAGACGTGGGACGGTTGGCTGAATGACGTGAATGGCTTTCACGTCAAGCCGGGGCACGTCGATCATGCTCTCGACAGCGCACTTCCAGGGCCGGTAGCGGAAGGCTCAGTTGGCGGCGGCACCGGGATGATCTGCTACGAGTTCAAAGGCGGCATCGGCACCGCTTCACGGCGCGTTCCGCGAGGAAAGTCCACCCGCGATGCCTCATTGACCGCCGACGCGGCGGACACCGCCACCGCCTGGACCGTCGGCGTGCTGGTCCAGGCAAACCACGGCTTGCGCAGCCAACTCACGATTGCAGGGGTGCCGGTCGGCCGGGAAATCCCCGAAGGCTCCCGGCGGCGCGAAGAATCCGGCAGCATCATCATCATTGTCGCCACGGATGCGCCGTTGCTGCCGCACCAGTGCAAACGCCTGGCCCGGCGTGCCGCGCTCGGTCTGGCGCGCACCGGCAGCGTTTCCGGCAACGGCAGCGGCGACCTGTTTCTCGCCTTTTCCACCGCGAATTCCCACGCCGGCGACACCGACGGAGTCCGCACCCTGACAATGATGCCGAACGAGCAGATGAGCGCACTCTTTGCCGCCACCGTGCAGGCGACCGAGGAGGCGATCATCAACGCACTCGTCGCCGCCGAAGGCATGACGGGGCGCGACGGCCACCGGGTCGAGGCGCTGCCTCACGATCGGTTGCGCGCCGTGCTCGAAAAATACGGCCGCCTGCGCTGAGCGGATCCGCCAAATTTGTTTCGCAACAGCCCGGGCGCGAGCAGCGTCCGGACAAAAAAATACCGCCCCGCAGATGCAACCCAACATCTGCGGGGCGGTGGAAGGCTGTCAGCTTGAACCGGCGCGCGCCAGCCGCGGCGCACCGGACAGGGAAAAGCGTCGCGACACCCGGTGGAATCCCGCCACCAGGCACCGCGACGCACCCCTGACAATAGGTCTCCGTTTATCTTAGTAACGGATGAAGGACTGCGTCGCGAAGTTGTAGAACGTCCGCGGCGTCGTGCCTTCGAAGTAATAAAGGAAGCTCTTCAGATTGAAGCTGTAGAAATACGGATACAGCGACGGGTTCGTGTAGAACGTGTCCCGCTGGGTGAAGTCGTAGAAATACGCTTCGGTCGAGGAGCTATTCCCCAAGTAATACAGGTAGCCGAAGTTGTTGTATTTATAGACGTAGGGAAACAACTCCAGCGTGTAGTAACCAAACGACTGCTGGTAGCTGATGGCATTGCCGTTGGCATCGCTGCCGACGACCTGCCCGGCGCTGAAGAACGGCACGACGCCTTGCGCGCGCAAGGGCGCCGCGCTGAGGAGCAACAGGCCGACGAGGCCGAGAAACAGTTTTTTATAGGAATTCATAGGATGAATGGTTTTTGAGAGTGCAGCTTGGATCAGTGTGAAACCGGTGATGAGAGGACTCGCTTAACGCAGCACGCCGTTGACGCCGTTCGGGAAGAAAAGTCCGCGGCCTGCGCCGGGCGCACCGTAAACAATGCTCAGAACCTGCCGCGGGCTGCGGGCATAGGCGAGCGAGTTGCTGTCCACCGGCACCAGGTTGGCGGCGCCATCGAGGATGATGCCCTGGTCCTGATCACTCGATCCGTCGAGCGCGTCGCGGGTGTCGGAGATCTTCTGGACCACGTCGGCAATGCCGGCGCTCGGGTTCTGCGAGTTCAAAGCGATCAACACCGCGCGAATCGCACCCGCGTGATACGCCTCGACGCCGAGGATGCCGGCCGCCGCGGAAAGAAACGCCTTGTTCGAGATCAACGGCGCTCCACCGCGATAGGCGGTGACACCGACGTCTTCGAAGATGAACGCGCCGAGCAGGAAGTTGACTTCGTTCGCGAACGGATCAAACGACGGGCCGATCCCGGCGGCCTGCGCCAGCGTGTTGAAGCTGTTGAGCAGATCGATGGCGGGACGGGCGACGCGGGCGCTGCCGAGCGCGGTGCGCAGGAAGCGGACGTGCGCCGCTTCGTCAGCCGCGATCTCGGTGGCGTATTGCTGAAACGCCGGCGTGGTGAAAGTCACTTTCGGGTTGCCCTTCACCGTCGTGGCGCCTGCGGTGCCGAGGCCATCGACGCCGATGCCGTTGCCTTCCAGGCCGGTGCCGGTGACGGCGTAGAGGTAATACTCGGCTTCGAGGTATTCGAGGTTCAACGCGAAGTTGAGGACGGCGGCGTCCACGTCCGCGCTAAGCGGCGGGAGCGGCGCGGAGTCCGTGGGCAGCGGGGGACGCTGCGCCTGAGCCTGGCTGGCGCCGAGCAGGAGGCCGGCGGCGGCAGGGGCAAGGGCAGCGGTGGCGCCGAGGCCGCCGGCGCGTCGCAGAAATCCGCGGCGGCTGAAAGCGGAGTCCGTCGGGGGATTGATGGTGTCAGTGGTTTTCATTGGGGAATGGCGATCAGGTGCGCGCGGCGCCGGGGGGCTCGGAAAAGGTTTCCCCCGACGCGCGGTCAGAGAAATGTTCGAACCAAGACTGGAAGGGGATTCACTTTTTCTCCGCGGCCGGTAATTTTTCGCGATCGGGTGGAGCGAAGCGCTCTCCTGTGTCTGGGTTTAAAGCGCTCGTGGTCAGGCACTCCTCCCGCGCGCCGCCGGAATGTGGGAGCGGGAAAATATTTTTGCGGAGCCTCCATCCGCGGCGCTCTCCGATTCACTCACTCGCGCGGGAAGGAAAACATTTTCCGAGAAGCGTCGCGCTTGTCGCCCCGGCAGGCTTTGCGCATTCTCGTCGGCGGTCCGCCCGTCCCGGGTTTTCGAATGCCATGCGCGCCCTCAAGTTTCCGCATCCGCTCGTGCTCCTGGTCGCCGGCATCGCGCTGGCGGCGGCGCTGACGTGGGTGGTGCCAGCCGGGAAATTCGCCCGCGAAAAACGGACCATCGACGGCACCGAGCGCGAGATCGTGGTCGGCGGCACCTACGGCCGCGTGGAGCCGCAGCCGGTCACTCCCTTTGCCGCGCTGGTGGCGGTGCCGAAAGGCATCATCGGCGCGGCGGACATCGTCATTTTTGTTTTTCTCGCCGGCGGCGCCTTCACCGTGGTGGACGCGACCGGGGCGCTCCGCTTCGCTGTGGACAGCCTGAGCCGCGGGCTCGGGAGTGCGCGGGTCCTGGCCATCCCGCTGGTGAGCCTGCTTTTCGCCCTCGGTGGCGTATTGGAAAATCTGGAGGAGGAAATCATCGCCCTGGTGCCGGTGCTCCTGTTGCTCTGTCGGCGGCTCGGCTACGACGCGCTCACCGCGGTGGCCATGAGCATCGGCGCGGCGACGGTCGGGGCGGCCTTCAGCCCGATGAACCCGTTTCAATCGCTCATCGGCCAGCAGGTTTCCCAGGTGACGCCGTTTTCCGGCTGGCAGTTTCGCCTCGCCGTCCTGCTACCCGCGCTGGCGATCTGGATTGGCGGGACGATGCGCTACGCGGCGCGCCAGGCGCCAGGGCCAGCCGGACTTGCGGAGGGAAATCCTCTTGAATACCCGTCGGGATCGTTCCCGCCGCGGCGCTCCGGCCTGGTGCTTGGAATTGTCGCCATCGCCTTCGGCACCTTTATTTACGGCGTCGTCCGGCTGCACTGGGGGTTTGAGCAGATGGCGGCGGTGTTTTTCGCGATGGGCGTCGCGGCCGGAATCGTCGGCGGGCTGGGCCTCAACGGCACCGCGCGCGCCTTCGTGGAAGGCTTCCAGGCGATGGCTTTCGCGGCGTTGCTTATCGGCTTCGCCCGTGGCATCCGGCAGGTGCTCGACGACGGCGCGATCATCGACTCCGTGGTGCTCGGGCTGTTCACCCCGCTTTCCGGCCTCCCCCGCGCGCTGGCGGCGACCGGCATGGTGCTCGTGCAGGCGCTCCTCCGGGTGCCGGTGCCGAGCGCCAGTGGGCAGGCGGTGCTGACGCTGCCGATCCTGAATCCGCTCGCCGACCTGCTCGGCCTGTCGCGCCAGACGGTCGTGCTGGCGTATCAATACGGCGGCGGGCTCAGCGGCTTGTGGGCGCCGACGGTGGGCGCGCTCATGGCGATCCTCGGCGCCGCCGGCGTGCCGTATGGCCGGTGGCTGCGCTTCATGCTGCCGCTCTACGCCGCGCTGCTCGCGCTCGGCATCGTCGCCGTGATTGTCGCGGTCGCCATCGGGCTGCAATAGCCAGCCGCGCCTCGCCCGCTCAGTCGGTGACCACTTCGTTCGACAGCTCGTTGCCACGGTTCCCGTCTCCGGTGCGCGGCGGGAAATGCTCTGCCAGCACGGCGCCGATCCGCTCGACTGCGGTCACGATCGCGCCGGTGTAATCGTTGGCGCGCAGTTGCTCCCGCATCTTCGTGCCGACGCCCTGCCAGAAATCATCCCCGCACTTTTCATGCACGCCGGTGTCGCCGAACACAGCGAACTTTTGGACCCGCGGCGCAAAGAGAATCAGCACCGCGTTACGCTCGGCGGTGTTTTCCATTTTCAGCTCGGCGAAGTGAGCACGCGCCGCCGCGAGCGCGTCTGGCACTTCCTGCCGGGTCACGTTGACGCGAATTTCGCCGCTCGTCTTTGCTTCGGCCGCGGCGATCGCGGCGACGATTTTCGGGTGGTCGAGCGCGGCAATGAAATCGCGTGCTTTCATTTTGTCGGGAGAGAAAATATTCGCGCCGCCGCTGCCGTTTTACCAATCCCCGCTGGCGCCGCCGCCCCCGCCAACGTCGCCGCCGCCGCTGGAGAAAAATCCGCCGCCATCGCCGCCCCCACCGCCTCCGCCTCCGCCTCCGCCTCCGCCAAACCCGCCGCCGAAGCCGCCCATCGGGATGAAAACGGGGTTGAAGCCGCCGCCGGTGAACATGCCGCCGCGCGGCTGGCGCGCCTGCTGCCGACGCCGGCTGAGAAAGGAGATCACCAGGAAAAAGCCGATCAGCAGGAAAAAGATCATCCCGACGGACAAGCCGCCGCCCGCGGATTTGCCGCTGGCGCGCTGGCGATCATAGGCGGTCTGACCGGTGCCCTGATATTCGCCTTTCGCGGCGGCGATCATCGCGTCCACGCCCGCCGTCATCCCGCCGTCGAAGTCACCGGAGCGGAGTTGCGGGGCGATCACGTCGCTGATGATCTGTTTCCCGCGGGCATCGGGGATCGCCCCTTCCAGACCTTTGCCGGTTTCAATGCGCAGCTTGCGGTTCTGCAAAAACACGAAGAGCACGGCGCCGTTGCTGCGCCCCGCCTGGCCGGGCTTCCACGCGCTGAAGACGCGGTAAGTGTAATCCTCGAGCGACGAATCCGTCTCCAGCCGCGGAAAGATCGCCACCAGGATCTGGTTCGACGATTCTTTCTCGAAGGCTTCGAGCTTCTTGTTCAACGCCTCCGCCGTCTCGGATTTCACCGCCAGCGCGTAGTCGTTGAAATAGCGCGTGGGCGCCCCCGGGATCGTGTCGGCCGCTCGCGTCGCCGCGGCCCCGGCGGTGACTCCAAGGATCAGCAAAACACCGGCAAGCAGGGGAAGAAATCGTGCGCGCATCAGATCAATATCAGTTCGTCCGCCCGCGCTGTCACCGGGCCCACGCCAATCCGCAGGAGCCCATATGCACCAGCCCGCCGCCCGGCCGGGGCCTGGCTAACCGCCATCGGCAAAATTTCCGTGGCCGCTGGGCAATTCGCAACTGCTCACCGGGAAGGCGCCGGCGACGCGCCGAAAGAAGGGAAACTCACGCTCGGCGCATTTTCCGCCCCGACGGCGCTCTGGAAATACGCCTTTTTCTGGAATCCGAGCAGGCTCGCGTAGAGCACGGTCGGGAAGCGCTGCACCATCGCGTTGTAAGTTTGCGCCGAGCCGTTGAACTGATCGCGGGAAACGTTGATCCGGTTTTCCGTGCCTTCGATCTGCGCTTGGAGATCGCGAAAATTCTGGTTGGCCTTCAGCTCCGGATAGCGTTCCGCCACCGCGAGCAAACGGCCCAGGCCGGACGAAAGCTGCTGCTGGGCTTGCTGGAACTGCGCGAGCTGCGCGGGATCGGTCGGCGCGGTGCTGGAGGAGATGTTCACCCGGGTCGCGTTCGCACGGGCGTTGATGACCTCGGTCAGCGTCGATTTTTCAAAATTCGCGGCGCCTTCCACGGTCTTCACGAGATTCGGGATGAGGTCCGCGCGGCGCTGATACTGGCTCTGCACGTTGGCCCACGATTTGTCGACGGCCTCCCGCGCGGGCACGAGCTTGTTGTAGCCGCCAACGGCCGAAACGGCGGCGATGAGCACGACGAGCAGCAGCACACCCAGGCAACCCAGCGTGGCAAATTTGGTATTCATGCGAAGTTAGGATTCTAATCGGGACGATCGTGCGGAACGGTCTTCCTGCCCGCCGCAAATATCAACGGGTTTGTCACCGGACCAGCACGCCGGGGCGCGCGCTCGCCGATTTCACGCGACGACGCCACCGCCGACCGCTCCGAGATCGGCGTCGAACGACTGGGGCACCTGCTCGACCTTGATGAGATTCGTCCGGCCGCTGACGGCGTAGGGCGTGCCGGCGACGATCACGATCGTGTCGCCCGGGGCCGCCCCGCAATGCTGGACGGCGTGGCGCAGGGCCAGCTCGACCATGTGCGCGGTGCCCTGGATCATTTCGGCCACCTCGGATTCCACGCCCCAGATCAGGCCGGCGCGCCGCTGGACCGCCGCGCTCGTGCAAAGCGCCAGGATCGGCACGCGCGGGCGGTGGCAGGCCACGCGCCGGGTCGTCGAGCCGCCGGTGGTGTAGGTGACAATGGCGCGCGCGTTCAGCGTGTCGGCGATCTCCTGCGTGGCAAAGGAAACCGTGGCTTCGAGTTCCTGCCGCCGCGGCAACGGCGCCGGGCCGGGCAACTCCTCGCTGAGCCAGGCGGTCTCGGCGCGGGCGGCGATGGCGCTCATCGTGGCCACGGTCTCGACCGGGTATTTGCCGATGGCCGATTCACCGGAAAGCATGACGGCATCGGTGCCGTCGATGATCGCGTTGGCTACGTCGGTCGCCTCGGCGCGGGTCGGCTTCGGGGAGTTTGTCATGCTCTCCAGCATCTGCGTGGCGGTGATGACCGGGCTGAACTCGCGGCGGCAGGCGGTGATGATGCGCTTTTGCGCGATCGGCACCTCGGGCAGGCTCATTTCCAGGGCGAGATCGCCGCGCGCGACCATCACGCCCCAGGCTTCGCGCGCGATGGCGTCGATGTCGTCGAGCGCGCTCTTTTTCTCGATCTTGGCGATGACCGGGATGTCGGCGCCGCGCGCCTGGAGGTGCGCCTTCAACGCACGCACGTCATCGGCCGATTGCACAAACGACAGCGCGAGAAAATCGAAGTTTTCGGCGATGGCCAGCTCGATGTCGGCGAAGTCTTTTTCGGTCAGCGACGGCAGGCTCACGCGCTGCCCGGGCAGATTGATGCCGCGATTGCTGGAAAGCACGCCGCCGCGGACGACTTCGCACACGACTTCGCCTTCCGCGGTGACTTCGCGCACCGTGAGCTGCAAGTTGCCGTCGTCCAGCAGGAGCACGCTGCCGAGCTGCACGTCTCCGGCCAGCGCGGGAAAGGAAATACCGATCCGCTCCGGGGTGCCGGGAAAATCGTTTTTCGGCGAGAGCGCGATGCGGGAGCCCGGCTCGAGCTGGATGGAGCCGCCGGTCATCTCGCCGACGCGGATGCGCGGTCCGCGCAGGTCGCCAAGGATGGCGACCGGCACGTTCAATTCCTCCGCGACCCTGCGCACGCGGGCCAGCGTTTCCTGCAGCGCCGCGCCATCTTTTTGGTGCGAAAAATTGATCCGCACCACGTTCAACCCGGCGCGGATCATGCCGCGCAGGACCTCCTCGTTGTTGCTGGCCGGACCGAGGGTGGCGACGATTTTGGTGCGCTTGGCGAAGGCAGGCAGGCGGGCAGACATGCGGACGTTATGAACGATGCCGCCGCATTTATGAAGCCCGGAGAACGGGAATCACTTGCGCGCCCTCCGAACGGCTTCCAGCCCTAGCCCGGCAGACTCGCGAGCATCTGGGCGTTCGTCGGAAATTTCTTCAGGAACGTGAGCAGGCGCTCGATGGCTTCGATCGGCTTGTGCCCGGCGAGGCCGCGGCGGATCACGTTGATCTTGTGCAGCTCCCACTCCTGGAGCAGCAGCTCCTCGCGGCGGGTGCCGGAGAGGAAAATATCGACCGCCGGATAGATCCGCATGTCGCTGATCTTGCGGTCGAGCACGAGCTCCATGTTGCCGGTGCCCTTGAACTCCTGGAAGATGACTTCGTCCATCTTCGAGCCGGTCTCGATGAGCGCGGTCGCCATGATCGTCAGGCTGCCGGCTTCCTCGGTGTTGCGCGCGGCGGCGAAGATCTTGCGTGGGATTTCCATGGCGCGCACGTCGAGACCGCCGCTGCCGGTGCGGCCGCTGTTGCTCATCGCGTTGTTGAACGCGCGCGCGGTGCGGGTGATGGAATCGAGCAGGATGAAGACGTCCTTGCCCGCTTCGACCAGGCGCTTGGCGCGATCGATCGCCAGCGTGGCGATGCGGGTGTGGCTTTTCAAATCGCTGTCGTTCGAGCTGGCCATGATCTCGGCCTGCGGCACGGCGCGCCGGATTTCCGTCACTTCTTCGGGTCGCTCATCGACGAGCAGGATGATGAGCTTCATCTCGGGATGATTCGTCACCACGGCCTCGCCGATGTGTTGCAACAGCGTCGTCTTGCCGGTGCGCGGCGGCGCGACGATGAGCCCGCGCTGGCCTTTGCCGATCGGGCGTCATGAGATCCATGACGCGCGTGGTGTAACGCTCCGGCACGGTTTCGAGCTTGATGCGCTTGCGCGGATTGATCGTCGGTCAGCTCGTCGAAGTTCGGCAGGTTGCGGAATTTCTCCGGGTCTTCGCCGTTGATTTCCGTGAGCCGGAAAAGCTGCGGCCCGCGCGAGGAACGGCGGATTTCGCCCTTGATGAAAATGCCGTCGCGCAGGTTGTAGCGCCGGCAGACTTCCGGGGTGACAAACGTGTCGTTCGGCGTCTGCACGAAGGTGCGTTTCGCTTCGCGCAGAAATCCGAACCCTTTGCCGGAAACTTCCACGATGCCCTCGGCAAACTGCGGCTCGACCGGGCGGCTGACGATACCGGGAGCGCCGCCTTCGTTGCCGCGGTCGCGGTCGCCACCGCCGCCACGCGGCGACTGGTCCTGCGGCTGCGATCCGCCCCGCTGCTGCTGACCGCCCTGGGAACCATAATGCCCCTGGTTCGGCCGGTAATGCGGGTCGCGGCCGCCGCCTTGCTGGCCACCGCCGCCTTGTTGTTGGCGGCGGTCGTCGCGCCGGTTGCCGCCATTCTCAAATGGCCGCCGGTGCGAGCCGCCTTGCGCTGGCCCGTCCTCGGGTCGCTGCTCGCGAGAGGAATCGGCTGCTGGCGTCGCCCCGGAAAAGTGTTCCGATTCTCCCCGCGATGCGGGCGGTGCGGTCTCGGATTCATCTGCGCGCGAGTCGGCCCGCGGCGGTGACTGGGCGGGCTGGTTTCCCGGCTGAAATCTCTCGGCCGCACGCTCCCGCGATGCTCCGCCGCCGAAATGCGGGATGATCCGGGTTTCCACCCGGGCCTGGGGATCACGCGCGGTGTCGCGCACCTCCACTTCGCGCATGCTGTCGTCGCTGCGGGACGCCGCCGGCTCGTCGCGCTTTTCCGCGGAGGCTGCCGTCGGCTGCGACGGCGGCGCCTCTGCCGCGCTGTCGTCGCTGCCGGCATCGCTGCTGTCGCCGCCAGTGGCGGGGGCATCGTCACTTCCGGTGCTGCGCCGGGTGCGCGGTCCGGCCGCGGTCCGGCTGGTGGTGCCACTGGCCGAGGCGGGTTTGCGAGCGCGGGGGGTCGCCGTCGCGCCGGCCTTTTTCCGGGCGCGCACTGGCTTCTTCGGCGTCTCTTCACCGGCGTCGCCGGCGGTGTCGGCCGGAAGTTTTTGGGCCGGCGCCTCGGGGTGGGGGTCGTTGGTTTCTGCTGGCATGGGAACAGGGAAGTGCCGGCCCGTAAAAGCGGGGCTGGCGGGACTGCGGTGGGTTGGAAAAACTAGGGGCGGAAGGAACTGCTGACAGCACGGATGCTAACGCGCACAACGTCGAACCGGACGCTTCAGCAACGTTGCGATGGGCATGAGAACCGGAGATCGGCGGCGGCGGAAATGCGCATGATCTCAGGGATGCAGCCTGGCGAGGATTTCCTCAGGAATGTCGAAATTGGAATAGACGTGCTGGATGTCGTCGTGGTCGTCGAGCGTTTCGTAGAGCCGCAGGACTTGCGCGGCGATGGTCTCGTCGTGAACTGGCACCGTGGTGTCGGGAATGAAAGTCAGCTTCTGCGATTCCGGCGTGATGCCACCGCTCTTCAAAGCCTCGCCGACCGCGTAGAAACGATCCTGCGGCGCAGTGAGCACGAAGTAATCATCCTCGGGCGCCAGATCCTCGGCGCCGGCGTCGAGCGTCAGCTCCAGGATGCGGTCCTCCGCGGCGGCGTCGCGGGCGATGAGAAACTGGCCTTTTTTATGAAACATGTAAGAAACCGCGCCGCTGGCCGCGAGGCTGCCGTGGTTTTTGGAAAAGATGCTGCGCAAGTCGGCGGCGGTGCGGTTTTTGTTGTCGGTGGCGGCTTCGACGATCACGGCGACTCCGCCGGGCGCGTAGCCTTCGTAGGTCGCTTCTTCGATCTGGGTGCTTTCGAGTTCTCCGGTGCCTTTTTTGATCGCGCGCTCAATGTTTTCTTTCGGCATGTTGCCCGCCTTCGCGGCTTCGATCGCTGCGCGCAGGCGGATGTTGCCCGCCGGATCGCCGCCGCCCATGCGCGCCGCGATCGTGATTTCCTTCACCATCTTGGAAAACATCGCACCGCGCTTGACGTCGAGCGGCCCTTTGATGCGCTTGACTTTAGACCACTTGGAATGACCCGCCATAGGGAGGGAAAAACGAAACCGACCTGACAAAACGAAACCGGAGAGAATCCGACTGCTGAAAACCGCCGAGAAGTATCGCGGCCCGGCTGGGAAATGCCCTGCCTTGAGCGAAGAAGCGGCCGCCAGGGGAAAAACTCTTGGGCGGCTGCGCCCGAAGGAATACCGGGGCGACGAAGTGGAAATAAACGCGAACCCCGCCAGCGTGTCAACATCTAAGACTGCGGCTTCCCTCAGGCTGGAAGCTCATGTTACTGCAAAATCCGCCTCTGCTGAATCCTGGCAGAGCAGGTTGCGGGACGCTGTGATACTTTCGCAAGCCATCACAGCGTCCCCGCAAACCTCAGGCCGCCGTGGCGTTCGCGGCGCGCTTGCGCATGTTGGCGTCGAGGATCTTCTTGCGCAGGCGCAGGATCTTCGGCGTGGCCTCGACGTATTCGTCCGGGGCGATGTATTCGAGCGCGCGCTCCAGGCTCATCGTCGAGCGGCGGCGAGAGCGAGATGCCTTTGCCGTCGCCCGTGGAGCGCATGTTGGTGAGCTTTTTCGCCTTGCAGGGATTCACCGGCATGTCGTCGGGGCGGGCGTTTTCGCCGATGATCATCCCTTCGTAGATCTCCTCCTGCGGCGCCGATGAAGAGGCGGCCGCGCTCCTGGATGGTGTCGAGCGCGTAGGCGGTGCTGATGCCGCCTTCCATGGCGACGAGCACGCCGTTGTTGCGGCGTCGGGATGTCGCCTTTGTGCGGGCCGTATTCCTTGAAGAGATGGCGACATGATGCCGTGGCCTTTGGTGGCGTTGACGAGGTCGGTCTCGAAGCCGATCAGGCCGCGCGTGGGGACGACCGCCTGCGACGTCGACGCGTGTGGCGGCTGGTGCTCCATGTTCGTGATGTCGGCTTTGCGGCTCGGCGAGCGACTGGAGGATGTCGCCGAGGTTTTCGTTCGGCACGTCGACGTAGAGCGTTTCGTAGCGGCTCGAGGAGGTTGCCGTCGTCGTCGCGCTTGATAGATGACTTCCGGGCGGGAGACGAGGATCTCGAAGCCTTCGCGGCGCATCTGCTCGACGAGGATCGCGATCTGCATTTCGCCGCGCGCCTTGATTTCAAAGTGACCGGCGGTGTCGGTGTCGGTCGACTGAGGATCGAGACGTTCGTGCGGGTCTCGCGGACGAGGCGCTCGCGGACCTGGCGCGCGGTGAGGAGCTTGCCTTCGCGGCCGGCGAGCGGGCCGTCGTTGATGCAGATCTTCATCGTGATCGTCGGCGGATCGATATCGATGAAGGGCAGCGGCAGGCGCTCTTCGGTGTCGGTGATCGTCTCGCCGATGAAGGCGTCTTCAAAGCCGCAGATGCCGACGATGTCGCCTGCGCTGGCGTGCTTGAGTCTCGATCTTGGCCAGGCCTGACGTGGCTGAAAAGCGCGGTGACGTTGGCGCGCTCGCGCCGGCCGTCCTGTGCCGATGCGGACGACGGTGTCGCCGACTTTGACGCGGCCGCTGACGATGCGCCCGTAGGCGATGCGGCCGAGGTAATCGGAGTAGTCGAGGTTCGAGACGAGCAACTGGAAATAGCTGCACGTCGCTCTTCGGCGGCGGCGGGATGTGCTTGATGATCGCCTCGTAGAGCGGCTCCATGTCGTGGTGCTCTCTTCGTGGATTTCGCTTCATCGCGTAGCCGGCCTTGGCGCGAGGCGTAGATGACCGGGAAATCGAGCTGCTCGTCGGTGGCGTTCAGCTCGACGAAGAGGTCGAAGACCATGTCGAGCACCTTGTGCGGGCGGGCGTTTTCGCGGTCGATCTTGTTGATGACGACGATCGGCTTGGCGCCGTTCTCGAGCGCCTTTTTCGAAGCACGAACTTCGTCTGCGCCTGCGGGCCGTCGTGCGCGTCCACGACGAGCAGCACGCCGTCGATCATCTTCATGATGCGCTCGACCTCGCCGCCGAAGTCGGCGTGGCCGGGGGTGTCCACGATGTTGACGTGGTAGTCGTGCCATTGGAAGGCGGCGTTCTTCGCGCGGATCGTGATGCCCTTCTCCCGCTCGAGGTCCATGGAGTCCATGATGCGGATCTCCGCGGCCTTGGCTTCGTTGGCGCGGAAGGTGCCGGACTGCTTGAGGAGCTGATCGACGAGCGTGGTCTTGCCGTGATCGACGTGGGCGATGATGGCGATATTGCGAATGTGTTCCATGACTTGAACTGGCGTTAAATGGGATGGTGTTTCTGAACTGTAAAATGTGGACGGGCTTTCCATGACTGCGCTTTCGGATGGGCCGTCGGCGAGACAGCGGGGCCGGACCTGCGGAAATAAACCGCTGCCGTAATTCCCCTTTGGGCTTGCCAGCCGCGCGCCTCGCCTCCTAATTGGCGGGGCGAGCTAACAAAAAAGAAGAAGCTTCGCGTTTCTCAACGATCCGATCCCCTCCGACAAGACCACCATGGGCAAGCAATACAACAAAACGATCAAGCGCCGCCGCCGGAAGGCTTACGTGGCGCGCAAGATGGCCGCGCAGGCCGCGTCGGTCAAGACGAAAGTCGCCCGCCCAAAGAAGCCCGCCGCGCCCGCCGCTGCCGAGAAGCCGGCGCCCAAGAAGACCACGCGCAAGAAAGCTGCCGCCCCCGCCGCCGCGGCGCCAGCCGATGAAACGAAGGCGCCCGCTTCCCCTGCTGCCGAGCCCACCGCCACGGTGCCGCCGGTCAGCACCGGCCCGGACACCGGCACCAGCGACGCACCGCCGCCAATGGCCAGCGCGCCGGAGTCCGATCCGGAAAGCGACAAGCCCGCCGAAGGTTAAGTCTCCGACGAGGAGCGCCGGCCGCTCACCAGCTCGCCCGCGCTCCCCGGCAACATGGCCACGCGGCGCGAATACCTCATCGTGGATGGTCACTCGATCATCTTCGCGTGGCCGGAACTGCGCGCCGTCCATGCCCGCCGCACCGCGGTGGCGCGCGACGCCTTGGTCAAGAGGCTGACGGATTACCAGGACCACAGCGGCGTGCGGGTTGTCGTCGTGTTCGATGGCCAGGGAGGCGGTTCCCGGGCCAGCGAAGCGACGGAACCCGGCGGCATCCAGGTTTTCTACGCGCCTTCCGGGCGCACAGCGGATGATTTCGTCGAGCGCCTCGTCGCGAAATACGGCGAGGTGCACGAGATCAGCGTCGCGACGGACGACCGGCTCGTCGAGCAGACGGCGATCTCGTTTGGCGCGCAGCACTGCCTTTCCGCCGAGCGGCTGCGCGATCTGCTCGACACCGCGGAACGCGACTTCTCCCGACGCCTGCGGCAGGTGCAACGGCGTTCGTAGCCGCCCGCGCGGGCTCGTCGAAAAATTCTGTTTTCTTCCCGTTTCCTTCTGCGTTCTTAGTTCCCCTCCCCATGGCCAAGGTTTCCATTCGCAACGTCTCTAAAATTTACTCGGACGAAAAAGGGAAAGAGACCGGCGCCGTGAAGGATGTCTCCATCGAGGTGGCCGACCGGGAATTTCTCGTGCTCGTCGGCCCGTCGGGCTGCGGCAAATCCACGACTCTGCGCATGGTCGCCGGGCTCGAGGAGATCAGCCGCGGCGATGTTTTCATCGGCGACCGGCGGGTCAACGACGTGCCGGCGAAGGATCGCGACATCGCGATGGTTTTCCAAAGCTACGCGCTTTATCCGCACATGTCGGTCTTCGACAACATGGCGTTCGGCTTGCAGATGCGGAAATATCCGAAGGCCGAGATCAAGAAGCGGGTCAGCGAAGCCGCGCGCGATCCTCGGGATCGAGGGCCTGCTCGACCGCCGGCCGAAGCAGCTTTCCGGCGGCCAGCGCCAACGCGTCGCCGTCGGCCGCGCCATCGTGCGGCAGCCGAAAGTGTTTCTCTTTGACGAGCCGCTCTCCAATCTCGACGCCGAAGATGCGGGTGCAGATGCGCACGGAGCTGACGAAGCTCCACCAGCGCCTCCAGGCGACGATGCTCTACGTCACGCACGACCAGGTCGAAGCGATGACGATGGGAACCCGCATCTGTGTCATGAAGGATGGCGAGGTGCAGCAGATCGATGCGCCGCTCACGCTTTACCATCAGCCGGCGAATCTTTTCGTCGCCGGTTTTCTCGGCAGCCCGCCGATGAACTTCGTCCACGGCCGGCTCACCGCGGACGGGGCGGACGGTTTTCTTTTCAAGGAAAACGACGGCGTGATCGTCGGCCGTTTCGCCGCAGCCGAGCGGCCGGCGCTGCGGGATTTTGTCGGCAAGGAGATCGTCCTCGGCGTGCGCCCGGAAGACATTGCGCTACGCCCCGGCGACAGCGCCCCGGCCTCGCGCCGCTCCACGCCGGACGGCCAGTTCCAAGCGATCGTGGACATCGTGGAACCGATGGGCGCGGAGACGAATTTCTATCTGCAGACCGGCAACCACACGGTCATCAGCCGCAGCCAGGCCGCAGTGGATCAACGCGAGGTCGGGCACCGGTTGCGCTTCGCCATCGACCTGGCGAAGGCGCACCTTTTCGACCCGGTGACGACGCGGCGGATCGTGTAGCTGTTGTAGTGGCGGCTCTGTGAGCCGCTTGGTTCAAGAACTGCGGCTCGCAGAGCCGCCACTACAACTGGGCCGTATCGCCACGTCAGTCGCGGTTCAGGATCGTGACCAAGCCCTTGCTCGGCTCGATCCGCAGTTCGTCGCCGTTCTGAATCAGCTCGGTCACATCGCCGGCTTCAAATCGGTCCACCATCGGCAGCTCTCCGAACGCGGCGCCCTGAGCCAGGATGGTGTTGACCCGGTTGAAGACAAACGCCTTCGCCGTCACGCCGCGCGCTGCCATTTCGTGCAGCATCCACGCCGAGGCGACGCCGCCTTTCGCGGTCTTCAGCACGAGGATTTTATCCCGGTAACTCTGACCATGCAGCTTGTGCGCGGGCCGCGAAAAGACGCCGGCTTTGCGGTCAAGATCGTAGCGGGCGCTGAAGTTGTCGTCCGCGACAAGTGCGGTGCCGGTGACGTCGGGACCGATCCCTTTGTGGCAATGCAAAACGATGGGCATGGCGTTTAGATGATTTTGCCGGCGACCGCGCAATCCACACAATGTTCCATGCTGGAAAGCGTCGGCTGATAACCGTAGCCGCCGATGATGTTGACGAGCTTTGCGGAATTCGTCATCAGCCGTTTCCAGCCGTTCGCCTCGGCCATCTCGCGGGCATAGCTCTGGTAGAAACAGACGCCGGAAAGCACGACGGCGCCCGAGGCTTCGATGCGCTCGGTGAGCCCCATGCGGTCGGCGGCAAACTTGATCTCCGGCGAGGTCGCGGCGAGCAGCGTGGTTTGCGCGTGCACCCGCTTGCCGTCGAGCAGCGCGGCGACGCGTTCCATTTCCAAAAGCGAAAGCTGCGGCGCGGAAAACACGACGACGTCCACCTTCTCGCCGGGCCCGGCGTAGATGCCGTAGAACTGCTCGAAATCAGCAACCGCAATCGCTTCCGGCTCCGGCGGCGCGCCGTCGAAAACGTCGCCGATTTCCGGCGCTTCCGGCGTGATGCCGGGCAGGTGAAACAGTGGCACCGATCCGAAGCTCGCCATCGCGGCGCCGAAGTGTTTCAGCTCGTCTGAATTCGGCACGCTCTCGATGCCGGTCACCACCGGCACTTCCCAATAGCGAGTTTGTCCGCTGCCCGACGATCCCGCCGAGCGCGCCCCAGTCGCTCAAGCCCTTCGGCTGATGCCGGAGCGTGAAGTGCCGGGTGCCGCGGCGGTGCCGGTCGAGATGGTAGCCGTAGCGCGGCGTGCGGCCGGTGAGTCCGGCGCTCAGCGCGGAAGGACCGCCCTCGAAATTGCTGCGCGCGCCGAGCACGCTGTTGGAATAAATCACCACGCCGGTGTCGCCGAACGCAAGGTGCTCGCCCTGCACCGGCGGCAGGATCGTCTGGTAGTTGATGCAGGTGTCCGTCATCAACACGCCGAGCGCGCGAAACGCGACCACCGCACGCGCCTCGATCTCGGCCATGGCGTCGGTCTGCTTCAGCCGCCGATACGTTTGCGGGTCGAGCCCGCGGGGATCGGTGATCGTCGGGATGCGCACGTGGCGCTCGGCGGCGTCCGCTCGCGCCAGGTCTTCTAGAAACGCCACGCCGGCTTCGCCCAGGGACTCGGTGTCCGCCATGATGTGGGCCTGACCGACCGGCACGAGGTCTTCGGCGTCAAAGAATTCGCCGACCGCGATCTGATGTTTGATCGCCCACTGCCGCACCCGGCCGAGTTCGCCGGCGAGCATCGCTTTTTCTTCGTCGTTCAGTCGCATGGCTGGAAGGGAAGTGCTCCGGTGAGATCCTAGCTGCCGGGCAGTTTCTGGATTTCCGGGAACGCCAGTTCCTTCCAGTCGGCCGGCTTGTTTTTGATTAACCCGACCTTGGCCATGTAATCGGCATACCACATGACTTTCTGCGGGGTGAGCGTGAAGACGACGTCCGTGTCCGCCAGGATGCCCTCGACTTCGGCCTGACTCATTTTTGAGTTCTCCACCTTGATGAAAATCTTTGCGGCCTCGCTGTGGTTCGTGTTGATAAATTTCGTCGCCGCCTCGAGCGCTTTCATCATCGCGCGGATCGTCTTCGGATTCTCGTCGTGAAACTTGCTCGACGCCCAGATGAGGCTGAACGTCGATGGCCCGTCCGTGAGGTCATACGAGGTGATCACGGTGTGAATGCCGGGATTCTGCAGCTCGATGGTTTGAAACGGGATCGTCGCGAAATGGCCGGTGATGATGTCCTTGCCCGAGAGCAACGCCACGACGGCGTCCGGGATGGCTGAAGGGCACCTGCAGGCTGTCGAAAAAGGTGCGCTTGTCGGGTCCGAGATATTTCTCTGCGGCCATGCCGAGCAGGACGGCGTGCAGCGAGGTCTTTACGCTCGGCACCGCGATGCGGTCGCTGCTGGTGAAGTCTTTGATGGCGTTGATGTGCGGCTTGTTCGTGTTCAGCCGCATGTTCTGCATGTTCAGCGCGGCCAGCATCTTGACGTTGAAATTGCCTTTCGTGCGGTCCCAGATGTTGAGAAACGGCGGCGGCGCGGCGCTGGCGAAATCGAGGTTGCCTGAAAGGATGCCGTCGTTCAGCGTCGCCGGGCTGCCGATGGCTTTGTAGGAAACCGTGAGCCCTTCGAGCCCTTCCTCGCGGGCGAATTTTTCCACCAGTTTCTGCTCCTCCATCACGTAAAGCTGGAGGTAGCCCAGGCCGAGCTGCCGGCCGATGCGGACTTCCTTGGTTTCAGCGTGGGCAGCGACTGGCGGCGAGAGCAGCGTCGCGAGCGCGGCGAGGCCGGTGGCAAGGCAGACGGAGAATTTCTTTGGGGGCATGGGGGATGGAGGAAGACGGGATTTTTCCTTTTTGCCTGCGGGAAGGCGACTCAAATTTCGAAGCTCAACGACGCGGAGGCCGGCATTTGCAGGAGCACGTCTTCGATGGTGCGGCTGTCGATGAGAGCGTTGACCTCGGCGTGCAGTTCACGCATGAGCATCTCGAACGGCACGAGCCCCCGCCGCTCCTCCGCGCGCTGGCCGGCGGGATTTGTCTCGATGTCCGGGGAGGTGAGCGGCCCATCCATGAGTCGGATCACCTCGCCCACGGTGATCTCACCGGGCGGCCGCCGCAGCTGGTAGCCGCCGCCGACGCCGCGTTTGCTCGCCAGAATGCCGGCGTGCCGCAATGAGAGGAGGATCTGCTCGAGAAACTTCACCGGGATGCCTTCCCGTCGGGAGAGGTCGTGAATCTGGAACTGCCGGCCCTCCCCCCATTGGGCGATCACGAACAGCGCGCGCAGAGCGTATTCACACTTCTTGGAAATCCGCATGCCGCCACCCTAAACGAGAACCCCACGGTGCCGCGAGCAAATGCGGCGACGGCGGAAATTGATGCGGCAACCCGCCCGTCACACTTGCGTTCCGGCGGCTGGCAGATTACCTTTTTGGCCTCTCGGTAAAACGGGGGCGCACTGGCTTCGACTCATGATCGGAAGCACGGGTGGCATGTCGAGGACGACGCGTTGGCCTCGT
Source organism: uncultured Verrucomicrobiae bacterium (assembly GCA_963762725.1). GTDB lineage: Bacteria > Verrucomicrobiota > Verrucomicrobiia > Chthoniobacterales > SZAS-18 > JAFAXH01. Next base: position 512,664 of record CAVXLY010000003.1, read on the forward strand.
TAAACTTCGCGTCAAAACAAATAAACGCAGATCGCAACGATCTCGCTCTGGCGGCTTAATTGACCGCTGGCATTCCCGGCTGGACGCCTGCTACGGCCGGGAGTGACGACAGCAGGCTGGTCTTAGCGGCGGGGTGACCGCGCTGCGGACGAGAAAATTTCGTGGCCGCTCGGATGCGTGTTCGTCGCCGTTGACCATCGCGCATCTTAAACTAGACAACGGCTAAACATGTAGAAGTCTGCGCAGACAGTCGTGAGGACAGGGGTTCGACTCCCCTCGCCTCCACTTTCCTGGTTCTTTTTCAATCGGGGGCGACTCCAGGCGCCCGGCGGGCTTCGCGGGATTCGACTGATTTTCTCGGCCTCAGCGCCCGGCGTCCCTGGAGTCGGTCCAGCTCGCGATTTCCGCCCCCCGGCGAGCCGCGGCGAATTTGCTTGGTGGCAGGTTTCGATCTGGCCATGTTTGGGGCAGCCACACCGCGACACGGCGTGGCGATCTGCCCCATGGAGCCTCCGAGCGACGACCTGGACTTCGGCGCGACGATCCGTGCGCCGGCGCCGGGCCGGCGGATGTTCGATCGCTACGAGTTAAGCCGTCTGCTCGGGCGCGGCGGCATGGGCGTCGTCTGGCTGGCGCACGATGCCAAACTCGATCGGGACGTGGCGCTGAAGTTCCTGCCCGATCTCGTGCGGCTCGACGCCTCAGCGATCGACGATCTCAAGCACGAAACCCGTCGCAGCCTGGAGCTCACGCATCCGAACATCGTGCGGATTCACGACTTTGTGGATGGCGAGCACACCGCCGCCATCGCGATGGAATATGTCAATGGCGCGACCGTTTCCACCCTCCGTGTTTCCAGGCCGTTGCGGGTCTTCGAGCCAGCCGATCTCGAGGGCTGGATCCAGCAACTGGCGGATGCGCTCGACTACGCCCATTTCGAGGTGCGCGTGGTCCACCGCGACTTGAAGCCGGCCAACTTGATGGTCAATGCCGGCGGGCAGCTGAAGATGACGGACTTCGGCATTTCGCGCTCCATCAGCGACTCCGTCAGCCGCCTTTCGCAAGCGGGCGCCGCGGCCGGCAACAGCAGCGGCACGCTCGCTTACATGAGTCCGCAGCAGGCTGTCGGTCAGCCGGTGACGACGGGCGACGACATCTACGCGCTCGGAGCCACGCTTTACGAACTCCTGACGAGCAAGCCCCCGTTCTTCAGCGGCAATCTTTATCACCAGATCGAGTCCGTCCTGCCGCCGCCCATCGCCGAGCGTCGCCGGCAACTGGACATCGCCGGCACCAGCCCGATCCCGGAATCCTGGGAAACCACGGTCGGCGCCTGCCTGGCCAAGGATCCGACCCAGCGGCCGCGTTGCGCCGCGGAGATCGTGGATCGGCTCGGCCTGCGGCCCACCACGCGGCTGCATCATCGGGCGGCGGCCCCGCAGCCGGCCAGCGTCCTGCCGCCTCCACCGCCGCCGGAGCCGCCCACTGCGCGGGAGACGGCCGCTCCCGCGGTGCCGGCGGGCGAGCGCTCCAACCGGCCGATGCTTTGGGCGATCGGCGGCGGCGCGGCGTTGCTGGTCATGGTGCTCGGCGCCGTGGGTCTTTATCTCACGAAGTCATCGTCGGTCCCCCCGAGCACCGGCCGCGGCCCCTCGCTCCCTTACGCGCCCGTCGAGGAGCAGGCGGCGCCCGACGAGAGGGCGAAAAAATTACAGGCGCAATCGGAGGCGCAGCAAATGATCGAGAGTCTGGCCGCCCAACCGGCAAAAGCCGACGAAGCCCGGCTGCGGTTGCGGCGTTATTTGGAAGCCTATGGCGCCGATGCTTTTTACAATGCGACTTACGCCCGCCTCGACCAGCTCGCCAGCGACCAGCAAACCCGCAGCCGCCAGCAGGAACTCGCCCGCGCGCAGACCGACCTGGAAGCCCTGCTGACCAGCGATCCGCCGCGCTTGGACGAAGCCCGAGTCGGCTTGCGCACCTATCTCGCCAACCATGGACGCGATGCCTTTTCCGATGCGTTCTACGCCCGGCTCGACCGCGCCGCCCGCGAGCGCGAAGCGGCCGAGCGCCGGCAGCAGACGGCTGCCGAACGGTCGGCTTCTTCTCCAACAGGGACGGCGGAAAGCAGCATCCGGCTGATGCCGACCGCGCCGCCCGCGCCGGCGAGTCCCACGCTTTCCGCCCAGGAAGCGGGAAATTTCATCATCGACAATCTCAACGCGCTGCAACGCCAGGATCTGCGCAGCTTTGTTTCCGGTTATGCGGACCGGGTGAGCTGGTTCGACGACGGCACGGTGGGCCGCGATTACATCTATCGCGACAAGCTCGCGTTCTTCAAAACGTGGCCGACGCTCCGCGTGTCGATGAACGAGAAAATCCGCGTTTACGACACCGAGCAGCCAGCGGTGAAGCGGGCTGAGTTCACCTACCACTTCCTGGCGGCAAATCCCCGCACCGGGAAGATCGTGCAGGGCGACTCGGCCAACGTCTGGATGGTGCAAAAGGTCAACGGCGCGGTTTCTATCTTTTCCACCCGGGAGACGGTGCACAACCGGCGTTCCAGCCGATGAACAGGCGCGCTCTCCGGGTTGCCCACGCGCTGATGAGCGGATTTCTTTTCGGCTTCGGGACGCTCGCGGCGCATGCGCAGGTCGCCGGCACCAGAAACGCGGCGCCGACCCCCGGCGGGATCGCGGAGGCGGGAGTCCGCGCCGGGGTTCCGGCAGCATCGCTCCGGGTGGCGATCGACATCGGCCACACTCCGGGCGCGCCGGGCGCTCGCAGTGCCCGCGGACGCTACGAATATTATTTCAACAAGGAACTCAGCGAGAAGCTGCAGGAAGCGCTCCGGGTCGGCGGCTTTCCCGACAGTTTTCTCATCAACCCCGACGGTCGGGAAATCACGCTGCCGGAACGGGCGCAGGTGGCGAACGAGCGGAAGGCGGATCTGTTCCTGGCGATCCACCACGACTCCGTGCACGATTCCCTGCTGCGGCCGTGGAATCACAACGGTCAGCGGGAGCGTTTCTGCGATGCGCACAGCGGGTATGGCATCTTTTGCTCCGCGCGGAATCCGCACGCCGGCGAAAGCCGTCGCTTCGCGGAATCGCTCGGTGAGCAGATGCGCGCGACCGGGCTGCGCCCGAGCCCGCACCACACCGCGAAACTGCCGGGCGAGGCCAAGGTGTTGCTGAACCCTGAGCGCGGCATTTACGAGTTCACGAACCTCATCGTCTTGAAACTCGCGTCTATGCCGGCGGTGCTACTGGAATGCGGCGTGATCGTCAACCGCGACGACGAACTCGAAATCGCCACTCCGGTTTACCAGCAAAAGATCGTCAATGCGACGGTCCGCGCCGTCCGCGAGTTTGCCCGGAACCGGCCCCCGCCCGCCCCGGTGGCGGAGTCGTCACCGCCGCCGGGCGAGCCTCGTCCGCCGGTGGACTCCACGGCCGCCGGTTCCTCGCTGCCTGCGGCCGACCTTGCGAAGCCCGCCCCGGCGGGGTTTTCCACCCGACGGCCCGCGCCGGCGCCGAATCCTTCCCCCCTGCCCCCGGTCGAGCCGATCTCACGCGCCGTGGTGCCCGAGCGATCCCTGCCCAAACCGCCCGTCCCCCTGCCGGCACCCACTCCGGCGCCGCAACCGCCGGGGGCGCGCAATTGATTAGTCTTGAGGCCGGTGCCTTGCGATCCGCTTCAAGTGTGCGATAAGTGTAACTTATTATCCGAGCAGTAGCTCGCCCCGGCCGCCTGACGGCTGGGATCGTCTGAGAGTTGCCGATTTGTTTCTCGGCGCGGTGAACCCGCAACAGCCCCCCTCATAACTATGAAATCCTCGTTTTCGACCATTTTCCTGATCACCGCAGCCTGCGCTATTTTCCCGGTTTCCGGCTGGGCGGAGAGCGGCTCCGGTGTGCCGGAGAAGCTGTTTGTGAATCCTAGCTCGACTTCGACCTCGCTGGCTCGCATCAACCTGAGCGTGGGCACGCTGGTCCGGCAGGGCAACGCCTACCGGGGGGGCTACCAGATCAAGGTTTCGCCGTTTTCCTTCAAGAACGAGGGCGGCAAGCTTTCGGCAAATGTTTCGGATGCCGCCGTCAAGGAACTGGGCCGCGGCAATCCGGTGACCTTCACCGGCCAGGCCGTGAGCGACGACGGCAAGAGCCGGCCGATCGAAGGACGGGCAATGCCGTCGAGCAGTGACCAGGGGCGGATCGAAATCCGTTTCACCTCAAAGGATGCGAAGCTGGTTTTCGCCACGACGTATCGCCTGACGGAGAGCTGAAAACCGGAGAGCACGCCCCGGCAGGATGCCGCGGCCCGGTTGCCGCCCGTGACGGCGGGCCGCAGACTCCCCTGCGAAGGTTCGGGCGGCTCAAAGAAGTGCTGCCAAAAGGTCGAGGATTCTGGTAATTCGCTTGGTGCGATGTGCGGTCGTTTCGCTCTCGACCTCAGCCCGGAAGACTTCGAGGCGTTCTTTCACGTCGCCCATCCGTTGTCGGCGCCGGGCAAGCCGCGCCACAACATCGCGCCCACCCAAGAGGTGCTCGTCGTCGCCAACGTGCCGGGGAGCGGGCCGCGCGCCGGACGCATGCAATGGGGATTTTTCCCCGCGGATACTCCACCGGGCAAGCGACCGCCGCTGCTTATCAACGCGCGCGCCGAGACCGTGCATCGGCTGCCGACTTTCCGGACGGCGTTTGCGAAGGCGCACCGCTGCCTCATCCCGGCGAGCGGGTGGTATGAATGGCAGCGCCTGCCGGACGGTCGAAAACAGCCGATGCTGATCCGGCGAAAGGACGCAAGGCCGCTGGCGTTTGCCGGCCTCTGGTCTGTGCACCGGCCTCCCGCTGCGCCGGATGCAAATCCGCCGGCGACAGCGGACGCGCCGGTGGCTCGCCGCACGGTGATCATCACCTCGGCTGCCCTCCCTTCCATTGCGTCGATCCACGACCGGATGCCGCTCGCGCTGGACGAATCCCGTTGGGACGAATGGCTTACCCGCCGGGAGCCCGCCTTGCCGGCCGGCTGGCTGGGGCGTGCGCACGATGACATCGCGGCCGATGACCCATTTTTTGCCACGCCGGTTTCGGCGCGCATCAACAGCTCGCGCCAGGACGATCCGGCGTGCGCGCAGCCGGCCACAAATCCTCTCTAAAGAATCCGAGCCATGTGCGGCCTGCGACTTTTGCTCAGCGTCATTTTGCTGCCGCTCGCGCTCTTCGGAGCCGCCGTGCTGTGCAGCGTTTTTCTTTACTGGCAGGGCATGCTCCCGGCGAAATACCAGGGAAGCATCCGCGCCGCGGTGCGCACGTTTCGAATGGAGCTGGCCAAACAGGAACGGCGTTGAGGCGCGCGCGTCCGTGGGCAAGCGCGGGAGTTCGTTCCGAAGCGAATCGAGAATGTGAAGACCATCGCAGCCGACGGCTCCCGAATCCTGCTCCTTGTCGCAACGCTCGTCGCCCCGCTGCTCTGCTTCGGCGGTTGCGCGAAGGAGGAAACGCGCGGCAGTGGCACGAGCGTGCGAGCCTCGGCGATTCGGCCGCGACCGGGCGGCATGACCCAGGGCGACGGTCGGGGATTTCTCAGCGGGCGCTATTGAGCCGGCGGCGCACCCGCGCCCTCGGTCTGGCGCATGTAAGCGCGATCCGCCTCCGATAGACGTTCCATCCAGGACGCTTCCTCGCCGGGTTCCGGGAGGACGTGACCGTATTCGATCATGTCGCACGCCGGCAGGTCCACGAGGTAAACCCAGACGCCGCGCCGATCCGCACCCGCCGCCTCTGCGACGAGATCACGCAACGCGACCAGCAACCGCTTGCGATCCACCGCGCTCCGCCCGCCGCGGATCTGCCCATGGAGAAACAGCTGCTCCCCCGCGAGCGGCCGCCCGCCGAGGAAATAGTTGCCGGCGGGCACTTCATTAATGATCACCTGCGCGAAAAAATTCGACGCTCCGGTGACTTCGGTGTGAGTGCGGGTGATGCCGGTCGCAACGCGGGCTTTTTGCTCCGGCGTCAGCCGGCCGGCGGGGGTGGTCAGAGTGTAGGTGGGCATGTTGAAAAGGGTTTCGCTTGCCCCGCGATCGATGCGCTTGTGGCGACGCCGGGACGGGTGCTGCGCCAACCGGGCACCGTCGAAGCGCGCCGCACCAGCAGCGAGCCCTGGCAAAACGTCGGGTTTCCGTAGCCGCCGATTGGACAATGGCTCCTTGCGTGCAAATACTCGTCCCATGCCGTCGCCAATTTCCAATTCCCGCACTCTGCAACGTCTGCGCTGTCTCGCGCCGCTCGCGCTGGCGCCGCTGCTTTTCGCCGCCGGTTGCGCGGGGGACGACGCCCGCTATTCCGCGCGCACCAGCGGCGGTTACGCCTTTGGCGGCGGCTCGAATACGGAGCAGCGCCGCGAAGCCGACAGCGTCTCCTACTGGGATGGTGATACCACTCCGGGCAAGCCGGTAATCGAGATCCGGTTGCGCGAGCAGCGCGCCTATTTTTACAAGGGCGACGTGCTCGTCGGCGTTTCCCAGGTATCCACCGGCCGCGAAGGGCACGACACCCGGCCCGGCACCTTCAAGATCACCCAGAAAGACGCGGATCACCGTTCCAGCGCCTACGGCGATTACGTCGATCCGGTGACGCAAACGGTCGTAAAAGCGAACGTGGCCAACGGCAAGGATCCCAAGCCGCCGGGGACCGTGTTTCTCGGCGCCCCGATGCCGCGCTTCATGCGCATCACCAACGATGGCGTCGGCATGCACGCCGGCTATCTGCCCGGGGTGCCGGCGAGCCACGGCTGCATCCGCATGCCGCCCGCCATGGCGGACCATTTTTTCGCCAACGTCGATCTCGGCACGCCGGTCCGGGTCGTGCCTTGACGGCTGCGCTGCGCCTGCCGCCGCGGGTTCAACCTTTCTCCTGCCGCCGCAAGCCGAAGCCGGCGGCGACAAACGCGAGCGCGCCCCAGGTGAAAAGTTTCGCCGCCCCCCAGATGCCCGGCCACGGGTTGCGGTAGCGGGTTTCCGTGTCTTCGGTAGTGACCCAGGGGATCGGCCGCTCGCTTTGGTCGCGCTCGTCGATGCCGCCCTCGGGATGCTTGTAGCGGCGATCGACCTGGATGGCCAAGTTGTAGTAGGCGTTCTGACGATCGGAGGCGAACATGCCGTCCACCCGGCGGTTCCAGTAGATGCTTTGGTCCATCACGATCTGGGCGGCAAAGCTGGGCACGAATTGCGCCGCCAGCCAGACGCGGTCGGTCATCTCCTTGGCGGGAACGACAGCGCCGGAAAAGATGATCTGCGGGATCAGCACAAGCGGCACAATCATGACGGCCTGCAGCGTGGTGCGCGCAAACGCCGAGATCACGAGGCCAATGCCGACCGCCGCGAACGCCGTGCCGCCGAGCGCGAGCAGTTGCCACGGGATGAATCCTTCAAACGGCTTCTCCGGGTTGGACGGAAAATAGGTGCCGTGCAGCCGCAGCAGCAGATACAGCAGCCACGCCTGGCAGATGGTGACGCCGGTGACCATAAGGAACTTGCTCGTCAGATAGGTGATGCGGCCCAACCCGACCATGTGTTCCCGCCGGTAGATCGGCAGCTCGCGCACGATCTCCTGCGCGGCGTTCGAACAGCCGAACCAGAGCGTCGCCAGATAGGCAAAGAACAGACTGAGCGAAGTCGGTTGAAACGATTCGAGCTTCGGCTGGTTCGCGATCCAGGCCACGAGCCCGGCGATGATGATGGGCTGGCCGAAAAGGATGAGGAAATTCTTCGGATCCGCCCACAGGATCGCCCATTGCCGGGCCAGCAGCGTGCCGAGACCGGAGGAGCGGGACTGGCGCTTCGGCCGGATCGGCGGCGGCGTGGAGCCACCCAGGTCGAGCGGCGGCGGGGGCGGCACCTCGGCGCCGTTGGGCTGCGGGAAGCGGACGAGCCGCTGCTGCCATTCGGTCGCCGGGCGTTCTTCGAGCCGGTCGTAAAGCTGGGTGAGCTTCTGGATGCCGAAGTGTTCGCGCGCCTGCGTGCTGTTGCCGGCAAAGACGAGCCGTCCGCTGGCGATGACAAAGATGCGGTCGGTCAGATACACGTTCTCCATGACGTGCGTCGTGCAGATCACCGTGCAGCCGCCGTCGGCCAGCTCTCGTAACAGCGACATCATTTTGAACTCGGCGGCCGGGTCCAGGCCGCTGGTGGGCTCGTCGAGAAAGAGCACGGCCGGCCGGGCGAGGAGCTCGACGCCGACACTCACGCGCTTTCTCTGGCCACCGCTCAAGCGGGCGATGGGCGTCTGGGCGCGCGGAGCCAGCCCGAGGCGCTCAATGGTCTGGGCCACCAGCTTGGCGATCTCCTGGGCCGGGGTGCCCGCCGGCAGCCGCAGCCGGGCGGAAAAGAGCAGCGCCTGGGCGACCGAGAGCTCCGTGTGCACGATGTCGTCCTGGGGCACGTAGCCCAGCAGACTGTGGAGCTGGTTGTAGTGGACGTAGAAGTCGGCCTTGTCGAAGAGGATCCTCCCCGCCTGGCCGGGGCGCAGGCCGGTCAGCGTGTCCAGCAGCGAGCTCTTGCCCGCTGCCCGAGGGGCCCAGGATGGCCACAAACTGGCCGCGCTCGATCTTGACGGAGACGTCGTCCAAAATCGTGATCGTGCCCGCGCCGGCGCCGGCGCCGCTGCCGTTGGCACTTGCTGCTCCGGCTCCGGCTGTCGGCTGACGGCCGCCGGCGAAGAGGCGCGTCCAGAGGCTCCTTTCGGCGGCGGCGTGCTTGGAGACGTGCTGGGCCTCGATCTCGATGCCCGCCAGCCCGCTGGTCCTCTCCAGGGCCTGGCCGTCGAAGCGAAAGAAGAAGGGGCCCATCTGCAGCTGGTCGCCGATGACCAGGCGGTGCTGCTCGAAGCGCCGGCCGTTGGCCAGGCTGCCCGCGCGGCTATGGAGGTCGGTCACCAGAAAGCCGTCGGCCACCCGCTCGACGGTGGCGTGCTTGCGCGAGATCGACGGGTCGGCCAGCACCACCTCGTTCTCCTCACTGCGGCCCATGGTGAAGCGGGCGCCGATCTTTGCGCCGATGAGCGGCAGTCGGTCAGTGAGCTTGCCGAGCAGACGTAATTCCACCTCGTGCCGCACCGCCCCGACGGCAATGGCCGCCGGCCCCGCATTCCCGGGAGGCAGTGGAGGAGGCGCAAGGTGCTGGCCGGCTTCCGCACTGGTAGGCGCGATCATGCAAGACGCATATGCGGCCAGCCCCGGTCTGAGCAACCACAAACGCGCGCCGGCGCCGCCGGATCATCGTGGCTTCCAACGGGAAACAGAAGAAAGAGCGGAAACCGCGCGAAAATTTTCGCCCGCCGCCGCTCCCGGCGCGCCGGGCCGGGGGCGGATCAAAGTCCCGCGTTGCTGAACGCGTTGAACATGTCTCCCAGCGCGCCGGAAAGCCGCGGATGCGAGCCGGCAAAACGGGAGGCGGCTTCCTGCAGGCGGCTGCGGGTTTCCTCGTGCGCCGCCGGATCCGCGACCACCAGCGCCGGGCTGCCCGGCGGTGAGGCGGCGAGCTGGCGCGCGATGTCCTCCTGCACGGCTTGCAGCAGAGTGCGGTCTTCTTCGCTCAAGGGATGCGCCGCCTGGAGTTCGCCGTGCAACTTGTCGAGCAACTCGTGGAGGGCGTGCGGTTCCATGCCGGAAGGTTCCATGCGGACGGCCCGGGTTGCAATGCATTCCGCCCGCCAGGGCGAGTTGCACTCCCGGCTGCAGGGCTGGCCTTCCCTGTGACGGCATCCGACAACCGCCCGGACGCGGTAAAAATCCGCACGTTCCTGCGCCCCAGCCGGATGAATTCTCGGGCCGCGCGCCGCCTGTCGGGACTTGCAGCCAGACGCCGCTCCGCAACCGATGCAAGGAAACGAAGATGATTGCCCCCATCGCCCTCCCCCGGCTCATGCGCATTGGCGGCGGCGCCGCGCAGGAAATCGGCGCCGTGCTGCACACGCTCGGCTTGTCCAAACCGCTCATCGTCACCGACCGCTTTCTCGCGGACCACGGCCAGGTCGAGAAATTGACCGCTGCCCTTGCGGAGGCCGGCATCTCCGGCGCGGCGGTGCGCGTTTTTGCCGACACCGTGCCAGACCCGACGGCAGCCTCCATCGACGCCGGCCTCGCGTTTTGCCGCGGAGGCGAGCATGACTGCGTCATCGGCTTCGGCGGCGGCAGCCCGCTCGACAGCGCGAAGGCCATTGCCATGCTGGCGGTCCACGGCGGCCAGATGCGTGATTACCGGGCGCCGCGGCTGCAGGATGCGCCGGGCCTGCCGATCATCGCCATTCCGACCACCGCCGGCACCGGCTCGGAAGCCACTCGGTTCACGATCATCACGGATGAGGCGACCGACGAAAAAATGCTCTGCATCGGCCTCGCCTACCTGCCGGTGGCTGCGCTGGTGGATTTCGAGCTGACGCTGACCAAGCCGAAGCGCCTCACCGCCGACACCGGTGTCGATTCGCTCACGCACGCCATCGAGGCTTACGTCAGCAAAAAGGCGAACCCGTTTTCCGATGGCCTCGCGCTCTCGGCCATGCGCGCGATCTGGCGCCATCTGCCGACGGCGTTTTTCGAGCCCGGCAACCGCGAAGCGCGCGAGGCAATGATGCTCGCCGCCACCCACGCCGGCATCGCGTTTTCCAACAGCAGCGTGGCGTTGGTCCACGGCATGAGCCGGCCGATCGGCGCGTTTTTCCATGTCCCGCACGGGTTAAGCAACGCGATGCTGCTGCCGGCGATCACCGCGTTTTCAGCCGAAGCCGCGCTGCCGCGCTACGCGGATTGCGCCCGCGCCATGGGACTCGTCCCGGCGGGTGACACGGATGACAAAGCTGCCGTCGCCGCGCTGCACGATGGCCTGCGGGAACTCAACCGCAAGCTCGAGGTGCCGACACCCCGCGCCTTTGGCATCGACCCGGAGAAGTGGCAGAAAAACGTGCCCACCATGGCGCAGCAGGCCCTGGCTTCCGGCTCGCCGGCAAACAATCCGCGCGTGCCGACGGCGGCGGAAATCGAGGGACTCTACGCCGAAGTGTGGAAAGGTTGATTCCGGTCGGAGTCGGCGGTTTATTTTTTAACACAGAGGGCACAGAGACAGAGGCACAGAGGACACAGAGAGGGGAGGAGAAAAAAGCGGAGAGAGTGCATGAGCGGAAGCAGAAGCGGTGGGTTATCCCGATGGCACGGGCCTCGTTCTTTGACCCGCGCTTCCGGCGCTCCGCTATCAATTCCCGGCTCCCTGCCTTCTCCGTCTCTTGCCTTCCTGCCTTTTTCTCTGCCCTCGGCCTTATTGCCTTTTGTTTGCCTCCCGCCTTTTTCTCTGTGCTCTCTGTGCCTCCGCCTCTGTGCCCTCTGTGTTAAAATAACACCCTCCGCTCCACTCCCAACCGTCCCCACTCCCTATGGTCACCTCCCCGATTCAATCCGCCTTTGAACGCACCGCCCCGAGCGACGGCTCGGTCAACATCCAGCACTTCGTCAACGGCCAGCTAGCCGCCGCCAAAAGCGGTGGTCGCACCGGCGAAGTTTTCAATCCTGCCACGGGCAAGCTTTCCGGCCGCGTCGCCTTCGCCACTCGCGATGAAGTGAACGCCGCCGTGCAGTCCGCACACGACGCTTACCCGGCCTGGGCCGCGACGCCGCCGCTGCGCCGCGCGCGGGTGATGTTCAAGTTCCGCGAGCTGATCGAGCGCGACATGGACCGGCTCGCCGCGATCATTTCGTCCGAGCACGGCAAGGTCTTTTCCGACGCCAAGGGCGAAGTCATCCGCGGGTTGGAAGTCGTGGAATTTGCCTGCGGCATTCCGCAGTTATTGAAAGGCGAGTTCACCGAAAACGTCGGCACAAATGTCGATTCGCTTTCGTTCCGCCAGCCGCTCGGCGTCTGCGCCGGCATCTCGCCGTTCAACTTCCCGGCGATGGTGCCGATGTGGATGTTCCCGGTTGCCTTGGCGTGCGGCAACACGTTCATCATGAAGCCGAGCGAGCGGGATCCGAGCACGAGCGTCGAGCTGGCGCAGCTCCTGAAGGAAGCCGGCCTGCCGGACGGCGTGTTCAACGTCGTCCACGGCGACAAGGAAGCGGTGGACGCGCTGCTCGAGCATCCGCTCATCCAGGCGATCTCGTTTGTCGGCTCCACGCCGATCGCGGAGCACATCTATAAAACCGGCACCGCTTCGGGCAAGCGCGTGCAGGCGCTCGGCGGCGCGAAAAACCACGCCATCATCATGCCCGACGCCGATCTCGACCAAGCGGTGGACGCCCTCATGGGCGCGGCCTACGGCTCGGCCGGCGAACGTTGCATGGCGATCTCGGTCGCGGTGGCAGTCGGCGAAAAAACGGCCGACTCGCTCATCGAGCGGCTCGTGCCGAAAGTGCAGGAACTGAAGATCGGCCCCGGCAGCCAGCCGGAGGTCGAGATGGGTCCGCTCGTTACGAAGACGCACTTCGACCGGGTGAAATCCTACGTCGATCTCGGCGTGACCGAAGGTGCCAAGCTCATCGTGGACGGTCGCGGCTACTCGCCGAGCGACGACAAATATAAAGAAGGCTTCTACCTCGGCGGCTGCCTCTTTGATCACGTGAAACCGGAGATGCGGATCTATAAAGAAGAGATTTTCGGCCCGGTGCTGGTGGTCATCCGCGCGGCGGATTTCGAGCAGGCGCTCGGATTAATCAACGACCACGAGTTCGGCAACGGCACCGCCATCTTCACGCGCGACGGTGACGCCGCGCGCACGTTCACCGCACGGGTAAAGGCCGGCATGGTCGGCATCAACGTGCCGATCCCGGTGCCGATGGCGTTTCATTCCTTCGGCGGCTGGAAGCGCTCGCTCTTCGGCGACCACTACATGCACGGGCCGGAAGGCGTGCGGTTCTTCACCCGGTTGAAGACCGTCACCAGCCGCTGGCCGACCGGTGTGCGCGCCGGCGCGGAGTTTGTGATGCCGACGATGAAGTAAGGTCAGACCCGCGCGCACGGCGCGGCAGTGTGCGGAGCGGCCGGCCGGAACAGGCTGATGCCGCAAAAAAAGAACGCGCCTGGCGAACACCCGAATCGGGGTCGCCAGGCGCTTCTGTTTTTCGGGAGGTGCGTGGCTCCGCGTCACCGCGGAACCGCTGCTTCCCGCAAGGGATCGTCGCTTATTCCATCACGATGACCTTGTCGACGAGCATGCTGTCGCCTTCCTTGACGTAGTGAACGCGGACCTTCGCGTCCTTCCGCACCTTCGAGGCTTCGATGACTTTGCCGTCCGGCGTCACGTAGGTCACGGTCTTGCCGAACTTGTAGGTCACCGGCTGGGCCGCTTCGGTCTTGAGAACGATCGAGGTGCCCGGGGTGAACGAGGTGATCGTGCCGGTGCTCTCGGTCGTGGTCGTCTTCGTCGTGGTGACGCCGCCGGCCGTGGACGAGGTCGTGGTCGAAGTGGAGGAGGTCTGCGCGTGCGCGACGGTGCCGACGAGGGCGGTGGCGCAGGCGAGGCTGAGGATGAGGTTTTTCATGGGGTTTGTTCTTTTTGGGTTTGGAGATTGTCGGCGGTTGTAGCGTGCCGACAGTGAAGACAGACCGGCGGGAGCCAGCCTTTATTCACGCAATCTTCGCAATACCCGGTGGAGCCGGTTGCCTCTCCAGAAGCAGCCCGGCTTCCCGGAACCGGCGTCGCGCTATTTTTCGCCGCGATCCGCTGCGTCGAGGCTGGCGAGGAGCGCGGAGGGATGCTTGAAGATATGCGGCAGCGCTTCGAGAGCGGCTTCCGCCAGCGGACCTTCCTGCCGGCCCAGCCCGCACTGAAGAAAGACCGCCAGGCGCAACAGCTCGCACCGGTCGCGCCGGACCTGCTCGGTCCACTGCTTGTCCGAGCCGGAAAAGCTGCGCTCGGAGCTTTCGAAGTCGATGAGGAATGCCCGCACCGGGGCAAGGCAGACGATCACGTTGTGCAGCTCCGCGTCGCCATGGGAGAAGCGGCGGGCGTGCAGCTGTTCCAACTGCGAAAAAATGTCCTCCGCGATTTTCCACAGCCCGATCAGTGCCGCCGGTTCCGCCTCGCGCGCCAGCGGGATGCAGCGGTCCGCCGGCTCGACGCCGGTGAACGGCGAGATCTTGCTCAGCGGTCGTCCGGGAATGAACGTGCTGCGAAACGTGTTGGCATCAAAACCGATCGGCGGCGGCGACCCGAGGATTTCCGCCGCCGTGCGGGTATTTTCAAATTCGATCCCCGGATCTCCATGGAGGCTCCAGGGATGATACGACTTCAGAAAATGCACCGGATACCGCGCCGCGAGCGGATACTTTTCGCGCGTCTGGCGTCCCGCGATGACCAACTCGCTGTGCACCAGCGGACGGCCGTTGGCGGCGGTCTTGCGGGCGATCGTGTGCAACGAAAAATCCTTGTCCGACGGCTGCTCGATCAGGTGGGCGTAGGCCTCCGCGATCTCCACGCTGTGCAACGGGGAAAGCGGCAGGCGCGTGGCAGCGGACATGGTTGAAAAATCTCGCGCGGAGACGCGGAGACGCGGAGGAAATTCGCGGGTCGGATCAAGCTCGATGACTCGTCTCGGTGTTTCCGCGGCAGTGTGCACGCTGGAAATTTTTTTCGCGCCTCACCGTTTCGACAGCAGGTTTTTTCCCGTCATTTCCTTCGGCTGCGGCAAGCCGAGCAGGAAGAGCAGAGTCGGCGCGACATCCGCCAGGATGCCATCGGCGATGTGGTATTCCCCGGCGTCCGCGGCGACGTAGAGGCAGTGCACGAGATTGGTCGTGTGCGCGGTGTTCGGCGAGCCGTCGGCATTGCGCATGAACTCGCAGTTACCGTGATCCGCGGTGATGAGCAGGCGGCCGCCGAGCGAGAGCGTTTTCTCCACCACGGCTTTGACGGCCTCGTCGATGGTCTGGACCGCGTTCACGCCGGCTTCCACCACGCCGGTGTGCCCGACCATATCCGGGTTGGCAAAATTCAGGATGACCAGATCGTAGTCCGCGACTCGCGCGACAACTTCGCGCACGACCTCCGGCGCGCTCATCTCCGGCTGCAGATCATACGTCGCCACCTTCGGCGACGGCACGATGACGCGCTCCTCGCCGGGATACGGGGTCTCGATGCCGCCGTTGAAAAAATAGGTCACGTGCGGGTATTTCTCCGTCTCCGCGATCCGGAGCTGGCGCTTGCCGGCGGCACCGACGACTTCGCCCAGAATCCGGGTCAGCGACTGCGGCGCGAAAGACGTGCGGACAAGTCGTAGGTCGGGTCGTATTGCGTGAGCGTGACGTAATGCACCTGTGGCCGCGCACCGCGATCGAAGCCGGTGAAAACGTCGTCCAAAAACGGGGCGGAAAGCTGGCGCGCGCGGTCGGCGCGGAAGTTGAAAAAGAGAACCACGTCGCCGTCGCGCACAAAGTCCTCGCCCTCCGGCGGCGGGCCGAAGACGAGCGCCGGCAGAAATTCGTCCGTCTTGCCCTTCGCATACCAGGACTTCACCGCCTCGGCCGGCGTGTCCGTGCAGACCTCGCCGCGCCCGTGCACGATCGCGTCCCACGCCAGCTTCGTGCGCTCCCAGCGCCGGTCGCGATCCATGGCGAAATATCGCCCCACGACGGTCGCCACCCGCGCGCCCGCCGCCGCCAGCGTCGGCGCGGCGTCTGCCAGGTATTCCGCGCCACCCGTCGGCGAGGTATCGCGGCCATCGGTGAAAGCGTGGACCAGGATTTCCCGCACCCCGGCGGCGTGCGCCGCCTGCGCGAGCGCCAGTAGATGCGCGCAGTGGCTGTGGACGCCGCCGTCGGAAAACAGCCCGAGCAGGTGCAGCCGCTTTCCGGGCTGGCGCGCCTGCACGAAGGCGGTCTGCAGCACCGGATTGCCGGCCAGCGTCCCTTCGCGGATCGCCTTGTCGATGCGCGTCAGGTCCTGGTAAACGACCCGCCCGGCGCCGAGATTCAGGTGACCCACTTCCGAGTTGCCCATCTGCCCGGCGGGCAGGCCGACATCCTCGCCGCTCGCGCTCAGCCGGCCCATCGGATAGCGCTTGTAGAGCCCGGCGTGAAACGGGGTCTTCGCCAGCAGCGTCGCGTTGCCATCGCGCTTCGCGCTGGCCTGGCCGCCGGGATTGATGCCCCAGCCGTCGCGGATGATAAGAACGGTCGGCTTTGCCATGATGACCGAAAGGCTAAGGGCTAACCGGCGCGCGCTAAAAGCAGAAAAACGCGGGGTCCGCGGCGCCGCTTCCCCTTGCTTTTCCGTTTTTAACCCTTAGCCCTTAGCCCTCGGCCCCCGACTTTCGCCCCTCGCCCGTGAAACGCCGCAACCTGGTTCTCGCCTTCGTGCTCATCGCCGCTTTTATCGGCGTCGGTGTGCTCTATTTCCGCACCTACGTGGTGCAGAAGCCCTTCGGCATCATTCTCTTCGTCGGCGAAGGCATCACCAGCTCCAAGCTCGCGGCCGCGCGGCTCTACGACGGCGGCGCCGACCCGGCGCTCGTCCTGCAGAAACTGCCGAATCTGGCGCTGCTCACCATCCATTCCAACGATCTCGCCGTGCCCGACGCCGCCGCGGCGGCAAGCGCGCTGGCGACCGGCCAGAAGGTGAATCAACGCGCCCTGGCGGTCGATCCTGTCGGCCGGCCGTTGCGCACGCTGCTCGAGCTGGCGACGCGAGCGCGGCCGCGCGACCGGCTTGGTCACGAACGGCACGCTGACCGATCCCACGCCGGCCGCGTTTTACGCGCACGCCACCGATTTCCGGGGACGCGAGGCGACCGCGGCGCAGCTCATCGACAAAGCCGCGCCCGATCTCGTGTTCGGCGGCGGCGCCAATGATTTCCTGCCCGACCTCAAGGGCGGCCGGCGCAAGGATTCGCGCGACCTCGTGCTCGAGGCCGGCCAGAAGGCGGGCTACAGCACCATCGTGCGCACCGCGGCGGAGCTGGACGCGCTCTCGGCGTATCAAACTTCCAAGGTGCTCGGCCTCTTCGCGCAGGAAGCCTTTTACTTTCGCGACGAGCTGGACGCCCAGCGCACCCAGCCGTCGCTCGCCGACCTGGTGCGGCGTGCCGTCGAGCTGCTCCAGAAAAGGAACGGCGGTTACTTGCTCGTAGTTGATGCCGGCCTCATCGGGCGCGCCAGCGAGCGCAACGAAGGCGAGCGCGTCCTGCAGGAGCTCGTTGAACTGGACCGCGCCGTCGGCGTCGCGCTGCAATACGCCGGGGAAAATACGCTGATCGTGGCGGCCGGCACCGTGTCCACGGGCGGCATGTCGCTGAACGGCTACCCGCTGCGGCAGGATCGCGGCGTCGCGCTGCTCGGCACGAATGTTTACGGCCTGCCCTCCCTGACGTGGGCCACCGGACCGAACGGCCCGGACCCGGCGGCCGGGGCTGGCGCCAGCCTCCCACCGCTGCCACCGCCCGACCCCGCCCCAAACGGCGCGGAAACTCCCGCAAGCGGCGGCGGAGGCAGCGGCGGCGCGGAGGCAGCGAGCAGCCCTTCCACGAAGCCGGTCGAACGGCGCAGCGTGGAGCCGGCGGCGTTCAGCGCGCCCGCGGCGGCCAACGTGGCGGATGCCGTGGTCGCCGTCGGCTTCGGCCCGGGCAGCGAGCGGCTGCGCGGCTGGCAGGACAACACGTTTGTCCACCAGTTGATCAAGGAACAACTCTGAGCGACGCACGCCGATGGACCTGATCACGGAAGCCGATTTGCAGTGCCCGTTTTGCGGCGAAATTTTTCCCGTCGAGATCGATACCTCGCAGGGTGACTACGAAACCGTGCAGGATTGCGAGGTCTGCTGCCGGCCGATGCGGGTCGTGGCGCGCTGCTCGCCCGGGCGGCTCGACGCGCTCGATTCCTTCGCCGAGTAGGGAGCCGGCGGCGGCGGGAGAAACCGCGCTTCCCAGCCGGGAGCCGGGACCATTTTTCCCGGGGCGCGGAGTGTCGCACTTGCTTTCCGGCATGCGGCCAGCTACAACTCGTCTCCATTCCCGCCCGCGCGTTCCGCGGCCGGGACACCCGTCGCCCTCCCCGTTTTCACCCATGTTTGAGCAACACGATGCCATCGTCCGGCTGCTGCGTGACAACGATCCCGCGACGGTGGCGCTGCTGAAAAATCAGCTCGTGGAAAGCGGTCCGGACATCATCACGCACCTGCGCGACCTGGCGGCGATCGACGACGCCACCGTCAGCCGGCACGCGCACGAGGTGCTCCTGGAAATCGAAGGCCGGCAGGCGCTCGAGGATTTCACGCTGCTCTGCCATCTGTTTCCTGACCATGGCGACATCGAAGACGCCTGCTGGCAGCTTTCCCGCGTGCTCTCGCCGGAAACCGACATCGAGCCGCGCCGGCGCCTGCTCGACTCCTGGGGCGAAGAGCTCGCCCGCCGCGTGGCGCCGCTGGAGACGCCCCGCGCCCGGGTCACCGCGATCACGAATTTTCTCGCCGGGGAACTCGGCTTCCATGGCAACGCCGAGCGTTATTACGACGTCTCGAACTCGCTGCTGCCGCACGTCGTCGATTCAAAGCTGGGCATCCCGATTTCGCTCGCCGTCATCTATCTCATTGTCGCCCGGCGCGCCGGCCTGACTTTGGAAGGCATTAATCTGCCGGGGCATTTCATCGTGCGGCACGCCGGGATTTTCTTTGATCCGTTTCATCGCGGCAAAGTCCTGCTTCCGAACGATTGCGAGGCGATCCTGCGCAAGCAAAAGCTCGCCTTCCAGCCTTCGTATCTGGAGCCGGCGAATCCGCGCATGATCCTCACCCGCATCCTCGCGAACCTGCTCTACATTTTTCAGGACGCCGGCGATGAGTTGCAGCACGGCCGGGTCGCCGGCTGGCTGAAGGCGCTGGAAAGAAAGTGACCCGCTTCGGTCGCTGATCCCGCCGGCCGTCGCGTGGCCGCCGATTCCGTCCCCGCCAGCGAGCCGCTAGGTCGGGCTTGGTGATTCCGTTTTCGCACGCCGTCACCCGCGCTTATTCTGTCGGGCCGCGACCCGCCGCGCCGCGGGTTCCTGCGCTTTCCCGTCGTCCAATCCCCATCTTTATTCTGTCCCCGTGATCGTCCGCCAACTCCCCGCCATCGAAGTCCTCAACACCGGCACCGAGCTGCTGCTCGGCAGCGTCGTCAACACGCACCTCGCCTTTTTCGGCGAGCAGCTTTTCCGACTTGGCCTGACCGTTTCCCGCCAGACCTGCGTGCCCGACGGGCCTGCCATCCGCGACGCGCTCCAGGAGACGTTCACGCGAAAGCCGGCCGCGATCCTGATGACCGGCGGCCTCGGGCCGACGAGCGATGACATCACGCGCGACCTCGTGGCGGCACAGCTCGGGCGCGAGCTGCTTACGGACGAAGCGTTGCTGGCGGACATCAAGGCGAAGTTCGCCAAGTTCGGCCGGCTGCAACATCAACCCGCAGATCGCCCGGCAGGCCCAGGTGCCGGCCGGCGCGCAGGTGTTGAATAATCCGCACGGCACCGCGCCCGGACTTTACGTGCCTGCCACTCCGGCCGCGGCCGATGATGCCACCGGCGCCGGCGAAACGCGGCCGGCGACGCCGCACATTTTCCTGCTGCCGGGTCCGCCGCGCGAGCTGCGGCCGATGTTCACCGATCAGGTGCTGCCGATCCTGCGCACGCTGCTGCCGCCGGGGAGCATCCCGCCGGGCATGCAGGTGCACCGGCTGGTCGGCATCGGCGAATCGGCGGTCGAGGAAAAAGTGGGCGAGACGCTCATGGCGATCACCGGTCTGGAGGTCGGCTACTGCGCCCGGGCCGGCGAGGTGGACTTGCGGCTCATCGGCACGGCCGGCGCGCTGGCGCAGGGTGAGGCGATCGTGCAGGCGGAACTGCGCAAGCACCTGGTTTCAAGCCGGGGCGAGCTGTTCGAGCAGGTGATCGTGCGGCTGTTGCAGGAGCGCAAGCAGACCCTCGCCGTGGCCGAATCCTGCACCGGCGGCCTGCTGGCGCACCGGCTGACCAACGTCACCGGCGCGAGCGACGTCTTCTGGGCGGGGCTGACGACTTACACCGACGAAATCAAAAACAAGCTGCTCCGCGTCACCGGAGAAACAATCCAGGCGGACGGTGGCGCCGTGAGCGCCCCGGTGGCCGCCGCCATGGCGGAAGGCGCGCGCACCGCGGCCGGCACGGATTACGCCCTGAGCACCACCGGCTTCGCGGGACCCAACGGCGGCTCGCCCGACAAGCCGGTGGGCACCGCTTACATTGGCCTCGCGGCGCCAGGCCGGGCGGAGCCGCTGGTCCTCCGCGTGTTTTTCCCGACCACGGATCGGGAGACTTTCAAGCACCGCGCGTCGCAAGCTGCGTTTGATCTTCTGCGTCGCGAACTGCTCGGGGAAAACGAGGCACTGCCGAACGCCTAGCGGACGGCTACGGCCGCGGCGCCGGGTCGCCCTCGCTCATCGCCACCGTATCGCGCCCCTGAGGGCTTCAAATTCTGGTAGGCAAAGAGCCCGAAGAAGAAGGCGACAAACAATTGCTGAATCCAGAGCGCGTAGAGGCAGCAGCCCAACGCCACGCTGCCGCCGATGATGCGCGTGGCCGTCGCGTGCCGCGGCCCCAGGGCGTGCGCCATGCACCTGGCCGCCATCGAGCGGCGGGACGGGCAGCAGATTTAAAAACGTCCAGACGACGTTGATGTAAAGCAGGGTGCGCACGGCCACGAAAAGCAGCGGCGGCGCGCCCGGCTTCACCCACGCATTGGCCACGACAAACACGCCGAGCGCCAGCAGCAGCCCGGCCGCCGGACCGGCCAGCGTGATGAGAATGCGCCGCCCGCGTCCCAGCCGCTCCGCTCCCGGCGAATAGGTCAGCCCGCCCATGCCGTAGAGCACGACAAACGGCGACAGCCCGAAGCGCCGGGATGCCAGCGCGTGCCCCATCTCGTGCACCACGATGGAAAGAAAGACGGCCGCCACCCAGATGAGGAGCTCCGCCGCCACGACATCGCCGAACCCGTAGAGAACGCAGGCCATCAGCCAGAAATACCACTCGACCCGGATCGGGACGCCGAAGAGACGAAAGTTGAGCATGAACGCGTGAATTTGCTGCGGCCATTCTAGCGGCGGATCGGCGTGGTTGCTCAGGTTTTTCCCCGATCCCCGCGTCGTGCCGCGACGCTGCCGACGCCGACCGTCGCAGCGCCCCGGAGAAAAAGGCGTTGGAAAAAACGGGTCGCTGCCAGTAATCTCCACCCCGATTTCCGGTTCCGGCTTTTCCCTTTCCCCTCGCCATGAACAGCAGCCCCAGCAGCAGCAAACCCGACGCGCCAGCGCCCGCTCCCGCGCGGGCCGGCCAGGCGGCGGCGCGTCCCGCCGAAGATCTTCGGCCCTGGTATGCCGACTCCCTGGCGTGGCTGCGCTGGCTGCAGGCGCGGCCGGCGGCGGCGGCGCTCGTGGTGGCGATCCTGGCGGTTCTCGCCGGATTTCTCGGCTTCGTGAAACCGTTTTCCCGCGAGACGATTTCGGCGTTTTCCTGGATGTGGAGCGCCTGGAATCCGGAGACGCATTACGAGCACGGGCCGTTCATCCCGTGCGTGTTTCTGTTTCTTGTCTGGAATGCGCAGTCGAAGCTGCGCCAAGCGCAGACCGGCTCGTCGAAATGGGGCCTCGCCTTTCTCGGTTTCGGCGTGCTGCTCTACCTCGTCGCCGCCCGCGCGCTCCAGCCGCGCCTGGCCCTGGCGGCGCTGCCGTTTTTGCTCTTCGGCGCCATCCTCTACGTCTGGGGCCGGCAGATCGCCCGGGCGCTGCTGTTTCCCTGCGCGTTTCTGTTTTTCATGATCCCGCTGCCCGGCGTCGATCAGGCCACGGTCGGCCTGCAGCTCATCGCGACCAACATGGCCCGGGCGGTCTGCAACACGCTCGGTCTGCATCTGGTGGCGGACGGCACCACGCTCCGGGCGGCGGACGGCGGCTTTCAGTTTGAGATCGCCGACGGCTGCAGCGGAATCAACTCGTTCATGGCCATCACGATGCTCACCGCGGTCTTCGTGCATCTGACGCAGGACCGGCTTTGGAAAAAAGTCGCGCTCTTCGCGGCTTCCGGCGTGTTTGCCATCATCGGGAACATCGCGCGCCTGACGAGCATCATGTTCGTGGCAAAATTCTTCGGCCAGAAATTCGCCGGCGGGCCGTTCCACGATTATTCCGCGTTCATCGTGTCGTTCCCATTCGCGTTTGGCTCGATGTGGCTCGCGAGCAAGGTCGTGAACTGGCGGCCGACTGCCGAGCAAAAGGCCCGCTGGTTCCGGCCGGCTGCCGCTGGCACCGGGTCCCCCGCCCTGGCGGACCGCGCTTTAAATCCCGCTCCCGCCGGAGCCGTCGCCACCGCGGCACCCCGTGGCGGAGCTTCCCGTCCTTCGACGACGTATGATTACTAAACGCCTGCTGGTCGTGACGCTCGTCCTCGCCCTGGGGCTGGGCTGCGTCTTTCTCATTCCGAACAGCGCACGCCTGCAGCCCGCCGGCGTCGCGCTGACCCTGCCGGATCGCATCGGCGACGAATGGCGCGGCCAGGACGTGGCCGTTTCCGAAAAGGAACGCGCGGTGCTGTCCGCTGACACCGGGTTTGCCCGCAAGGTTTACACGAACCGGGCCGGCGACCAGATCTTCGTCGGCATCGTGCTTTCCGGCGAGGACATGGCGAACTCGATTCACCGCCCCGAGCGCTGCCTCGTCGCCCAGGGTTGGAGTCTGCTCGATTCCCAAAACCGGGTGGTCCCCGCCGCGCCGGGCGCGCCGCCGACGGTTGAGATCAAACGCCTGCTCAACGGCCGGCCGGTGCAGACGGTCGAGGGCGCGACGTTTAATCTGCGTGACGTGACGTATTACTGGTTTATCGGCTCGCGCGACCGCACCGCGTCGCACTGGGAGCGCACGTTTCTGGACATCCGCGACCGCCTGCTCCACGGCGAAAATCAGCGCTGGGCCTACGTGACGATCGCCGCCCGGGTGACCGAGGGAATCCGCGGCCTGCCCCAGCGCGACGAAGAAGCCGTGACCCGCATGGTCGAGCAATTCATCCCGCAGGTGCTGCCGACGTTTGATCGTCGCGCCACCAGGGGCGGCGATCCGATCGCGGGATTGTAACGCGTCCGGCAGCGGATCAGCGACGATTCAGGCCTGCGCCGGTCGCTGGCAGCCGACCGCGCTTGCCGCGCGGAGGTCGAAACCGATTTCGCGTCGACGCCCAGCTAGCATTTCCGCCTTCTCCGGCATGGACCCGCACTCCCCTGAACTGCTCATTGTCATGCCTGTTTTCAACGAGCAGGCCAGCGTGCGCAAGGTCGTGCTCGAATGGTTCCAGGAGCTTGAGAACTGGACGGAAAATTTCGTTTTCCTAGCCATCAACGACGGCTCCACCGACGGCACTGGCCAGATCCTCTCCCGCCTGCGCGAACAGCTCGGGCCGCGTTTCGAAATCCTCGATCAGAGGAACCGCGGCCACGGTCAGAGCTGCCTGCGCGGCTACCGCATCGCTGCCGAGCGCGGGGTGCCTTACGTTTTCCAGATCGACAGCGACGGCCAGTGCGATCCGCAATACTTTTTCCGGTTCTGGCGGCAGCGGGAAAAATTCGACGTCATCTACGGCCGCCGCACCCGACGCGAGGACGGCCTTCGCCGCGTCTTTGCCAGCGTGGTCGTCCAGTTGTTCCTGCTGACTCTGTTTCAGGTGCGATGCGTGGACGCCAACGTCCCCTACCGCCTGATGCGCACCGCGGCCATCGCGCCGTTTTTGCCCAGGGTGCAGCGCGAGTTTTCCCTCGCGAACATCGGCCTCGCGGTGTTACTGCGGAAAAACAAACGCACGGTGCGGCACGGCGCGGTGCCCATCCATTTTCGCGAACGCTACGGCGGCGAACCGGCTGTCAGCTTCGGCAAATTCGGCATGAAAGCCGGCGAACTGTATCGGCAACTGCGCCTGATGCTGCACGGAACCGCCGCGGGAAACGAGGCGAACGCGGTGACCGACGACGACGCGGCACCCGTCGTTGGCTACGCCCGCCCCCGCAGCGCATCGACGAGCGAGTAAAAGACGAACAGGCTGTTGTAAACGACGTAACGTCGCCACAGCCGGCGCGGCTCCATGGCGAGCCGGAACGCCCATTCCAGCCCGGCCCGCTGCAACCACGGAGGCGCCTGCCGCACCCGCCCGGCGTGAAATGCGAACGCTGCGCCAATGCCGAAATAAACCGCCGGCGGGAGGCGGTCCTTGTTTCGGCTGATCCAGAATTCCTGCTTCGGACACCCCAGTCCGACCCAGACAAACCGCGCCCCGCTTTCCCGAATACGCGCGATGATCCGCGCGTCCTCATCGGCCGGCCACGGCGGAAACGGCGGCGCGTAGCTGCCGGCGATCACCACGCCCGGAATTCGCTCGCCCAGCTTCGCCCGCAGCGCGCCAAGTAGCTCCTCCGTTCCCCCCAGCAGGAAATGTCCTTCCGCCGGATTCCCCGCCGTCGCCTCCAAACAACGCAACATGAACGTCGGACCATAAACCCGGTCCCGCAGCCGCTCCGCCGGCGGCAGTTTCCGGTTCAAACTCCAGACCAACGGCATTCCGTCCGGCAGCCACAAATCGAACCGCGCCATCGCCTCGCGAAACGCCGCATCGTGCCGGGCCAGCGCGACGACGTGGACGTTGGCCGCTTCGACCGCGTAAGCCAGGTCGCCACGCGCCGCCAGCGCGCGAACGCACGTCACCGCGTCGGCATACGTCGTCAGCGCGAGCGGGCAGCCCAGAACGGATTCGCGGCACGGCAGCGTGCGGTCGTCATCCACCCGGTTTTGCTTTTTCATCAGCCCCACAATGTTTTCACCGGGTGAATGCTCCAGGCGCCGCGCGCCCGGGCCGCTTCGATCTCGCCGACGAGATCGCCTTGATGCCGGATGAAGCTGCCCGCTTCCGGGTCGGGATAGCGGCGCACCCGGTAGCCCAAGTGATGCGCGGCCGTTGGAAGAAAGAGTTCCAGGTAAATCGGGGTGGCTTCATTAATCCCGGCGACCGCGAGAAACGCCGCGCGGGTCCAGAACGAACCGCTGCCGAACATGACCAACACCGTTTCGCGATCCGCGCGCCGGCTCAGGCGGTGCCAGAATTCGGCAAAAGCGGGATCGGCCCGATGATGCAGATACGGCGCGTGGTTGGTCCCATCGACGCGCTGCACGCCGAACCCGAGGACGTCGGCCCGCTCTGCAGCGAGTGCCGCCAACTGGCGTTCGTTCAAATCCGGCACAAGCGGCAAATGATCGTATTCCGCAAAATGGACGTAGGTGAAGTCGCGGTTCGCCGCCAGCCAGCGTGCGACGGCGGCAAAAACGCCGCTGTAGCTTTGCCGCTCGCGCTGGTGATCGCGGGTGCGCAGCCGGGGATCGTCCGTGGCGAGCTGCCGCTGCGGATGCGCTGCGGCAGACACCGCGGAGCCGGAACGCACAAGCAGGAGATCGTCAGCCGGGAGGTGCCGCTCCCACCACGCGGACATCGCCTCGACCTGCCGGTCGCCTTGGTGCGTCAGAACGACATTAAGCACCCGTGGCCTCATGGGGGAAATCGGGCTCCGGATGCGTCGCAAAACCCAGCTCCTGCCGCCAGTAGGTCAGCCGGGTCTGCGGCAGAAAAACCGGCCGGACTTCGCGCTCCAGACCGATCACCCACGCCCGGCCCCGCCACGCGATGAGCAGGGCGCGGCCCAGCGGGCGGCCGGTGCGGGCGTCGATGATTTCCGAGCCGAGCCAGCGCGCCAGACGCAGAAAAAGATTTCTCAGGAATTGCTGCCGCAGCGCACGCATCGGTCAATCTTGTGCGGGTGAACTCGCGCGGTCAACATGCCATCGCCGGAGCGAGCCCGCCGGAGACAACCGACGAAGCGCCAACGCCTGCCCGGCGCATGCATTCATCACTTTGAAAAACAACAATCCGCTTCCTGAACCGGCCGGCGGCATTCCGAAAGTTTTGCTCTTCGCCCACACCCCGCCGCCGCATCACGGGCAGAGCTACATGGTGGAGTTGCTGCTCCGGGAACTGCAGCGGCCGGACGGAATTCCCGCGGTAGAGGTGTTTCACGTCAACAGCCGGGTTTCGGACGACATCGGAGACGTTGGCAGGGCCGGCATGCGCAAACTCTGGCGTCTGCTCGGCTACTGCGGGCGGGCGCTCCAGTTGCGATGGCGTCACGGCGCGGACATGATTTTTTACTACGTCCCGGCGCCGGGCCAGCGGGCGGCGCTCCTGCGGGATTGGATCGTCATGGCGCTCTGCCGGCCGTGGTTCCGATGGACCGTGTGGCATTGGCACGGTTCCGGGTTGGGCGCGTGGCTGCAGCGTGCGGCGACCGCGCCGGAGCGGGCGCTCAGCATGTGGCTTTTAGGCCGGCCGGATCTCAGCGTCGTGCTGGCGCGGAGCAGCATTGCCGATCAGGCAATATTCCGGCCACGCCGGGTGGCGGTCATCCCGAATGGCATCCCCGATCCCTGCCCGGATTTCGACGCCGGACTGCAGGCGGAACGGGTGGCGCGGGCCGCTGCACGGCTGGAGGCGTTCCGCGGCGGCGGTGCGGCGGCCGCGCCGGTGTTTCGTGTCTTGTTTCTGGCGCATTGCACCCGCGAAAAAGGGCTCTTCGATGCTCTCGACGCCGTGGTCCTACTCGCGCGTGAGCTGCACGAAAAAAACGAGACGCCGCCGGTGCGAATCCAGTTCACGGTTGCCGGGAATTTTCTGAACGAAACCGAGCGCGCCGAGTTTTCCCGCGCCGCCACGGAAGTCTCGGACCTCCTCTCGATCGCATGCGTCGGGTTCGCTGCGGGCAGGATGAAAGCAGATCTGCTCCGCTCCAGTGATTGCTTTTGCTTTCCGACGTATTACCCGCGTGAAGTCCAGCCGGTGGCGCTGATCGAAGCGCTCGCGTTCGGAATGCCGATCGTCACGACCCGCTGGCGGGCCATCCCCGAAATGCTGCCGCCCGCTGACGGAGGCGCCGCCGGTTGCTGGCTGGCCGCGCCAAACCACCCGGCCGAGGTCGCCGCCGGCCTGCGCGCCGCACTGCTGGCACCTCCGGAGATCGGCGGCGGCTTGCGCGCGCACTTTCTGCAACACTTCCGGATCTCAGCGTTTGGTCAGCGGATGCGTGAGGAGTTTTGCAGTTTCGTGGATGGGAGGAATTAGGTTTCCTTGAAATGGTGTTCCGGCGTTCTGCGGGTAGGGCGGGCGTCTCGCCCGCCGCCCGGGGCGTCTCGCCCCGGGTAACGCAAGGAGCATGGGGCCGCGTCACCACCTATCTGCATGCCGCAGGCGAGACGCCCCGGGCGGCGGGCGAAAATCCCGCCCACCCGGCAGAACATCAGCCGCGTGCTTTTCCGTGGATGCTCAGTCACACGCCGCTTCGGCCGCCGCCTTCCGGATCGAGTCGAGGATGCGCTGCGCCGTGCGCTCCCAGGTGAAGTTTTCCAAACAGTAAGTCTGGCCTTCCCGGCCCATGCGGGCGAGTCCCTCCGGGTCGGCCATGGCGCGACAGAGCGCATCCGCGATCTCACCCGGAGAGCTGTTTTTCAGCAAAATTCCAAAGCGACCATCCTGGGTGATTTCTGGCAGCGAAAGCCGATTCAAACCAAGCACCGGAACCCGGCAACTCAACGCTTCGAGATAGACCAGGCCCCACGGTTCGTTCACCGCCGGCATGGCGAAAAGGCTGGCGCGATTGAACAGGGCCTGGAGCGTTTCGAAGGCGACGTGCCCATGGATGGTCACGCCCGGGGGCTGCCCAAATCGGCGCCGGTATTCCTCGCGCCCGACGATCACCAAGCGCAGTTCCGGCATTCGCTGTCGGGCCAGAGCAAAGCCCGCGAGCAGCGCTTCGCCGCCTTTGTCGCGAAAGCGTTCCTTGGCGACAAAAAGAATGTGTCCGGAGGCGTAATCTTTTTCTCCATGAAACGGAGCGATCCCGCCCCGGCCGGTGCCGACAACGGTGATTTTCTCCGCAGCCACGCCGTAGGTCTCGACCAAGTCGCGCTGCACGTATTCGCTGATGACGAAGAAGTGATCAAGCCCGGCGTAAGCCCGACGTTCCAACTGGTCGATGTCCGAGTCCAGCCGCGCTGAGACCGCCCCGGCATTGGTCGCATGTCTGCGCCAAAGGTTCCACGTGGTGTCCGTGAACAGATGATGCCGCGGGCGCTTATGTGCGTTGGTTGCGTCCAGCGGCACCAGAGGAAGATCGTGGGTGCCGATATGGAGGACGTCCGTGATCTGAGGGTCAGGATTTCGCAGGCGGGATCGCACGCTCTTCGCCCGCAGGAATCGCTCGATCCGACCGAGACGCACATACGGCGAGCCGTGATAATACGCTTTTCCCAGTAGCTTGACAAAAGCGCGGAACGGCCGGGACCCATACCCCTCGCTGTCGAGCGTGAGTCCCAATGCGCCCGCATCCTCCAGAGCGCGACACAAGCGCGCTGGAGTGCCCGACCACGTTTTGGGCGACCGTGGATCTCCCAACGCAGAGACAGCCAGCGAAAGAGCGTGCGAAGCGGGCATCGGGGACGGCAACCGCACGGCGAAGCGGGCGGGACCGTTCAAATGCGGCTCGGGACCGGGAACGGCAACGTGCCCCGGCGCGGCGGGCCGGAGGCATCTTCAAGCGCATCCCGAAGCTCCTCTTCCGATACCGAGGCTGGCGCGACCGCGGTTTTCTCGGCGAGCGCATGCACATTGAGTCCGAGCATCACCCAAAACGGAATTGCTCCGGTCGGTCCTTCCAGCACCACGCTGAAGAACGAGGAGAAAAGGATGTTTAGCACGAAGCACCAGAACAGAATTTCCCGCGGTTCCATGCGGTGATGCCGGGCCAGGCGGGCTGCCGTGATCGCTTTCTTCAAAATGATCCCGCACATCGTCACGAACAGCACCGCCCCGACGGCTCCGAGCCGCCCCAGCACGGTGAAGAAAACATTGTGCGGGCTGCGGGTGCGAAGGTGCTCTTCGCTGACATTGTAATACCCCATGAAGTCCGCAAAAAAGCGGGAGGTAATGTCCGCACCGAAACCGAGTCCGAAGAGCGGGGCATCGTTCCACCAAGTCGCCGTGACGTTCTTCCACCAGAGAAGACGCCAATCAATTGTCGCTGACGCCGCAGTGCCCTGATTCTCAAGGGGATGGAGTAGCGCCGTCACCTTTTCCTGGAGAAAGTCCAGATTCAGTTTCTGGCCATCCAATAGGCCCAGTGAGACGCCGGAAAGCACCACAAGCAGCAGCGCTCCGCCGCCAGCGATCGCGGTGACCGCAAAACGGCGCTGACCAGCCAAGCAGAGAAACAAAATCAGGAGGGTGCCCGACACCAGATAGGTCGAACGAGCGAGGTAAAGGAGGTAAGCGAGACAGACAAGGCTGAGACCGTAGAGCGGCAGCTTCAAAAGCGGGAACACCGTCGAGCGCGCACTGGAAAAACAGGAGAATGCTGCCGATCAGGAAGTTCGACGCCAGCGTGTCGCTGTTGTGATAAATCAGCGGCACTCCGCGCACCAAAAGCCGGTCGCTCAAGTCGACCATCGCGTTGATCGGCTGCACGATGAAACAGAGGATCAGGATCGCGCGCACGACCCACTTCTGGAGAAACTCCACGGATTCCGCGTGGTTGGAGATGGAGAGCGCGAAAAAGAAAAACAGCGAGTAATAGGCCAGCGCACTATCGCGGATCGCGAGCAGCCCATACATTCGGAAATCGCCCACGAGATGCAGCCCGCTGTAAACGACGAAAAGCAGAATGACCGACATCAGCGCGCGATCGCCGAAAACCGCTCTCGCGTCAGGACCGTGCGCGTTAGCCAGCACAGGCTGATAAAAGCGAACATCACTTCACCCATGAAGAGCGAACTGCCCACGCCGACATAGGCGAAGCCCTTGCCACCGATGATGTAGCCGCAGATCAAGCCGGTCAGCAGAAATGCCTCGATGCGCACCGTGCTGCCGAGTGCGAGCTTCGCTCCGACCAGGAGCAGCGGCAGCATCACCGCGGCAACGGAAACATAATCCTCTCCGCCTATCGCGACTCCGAGGAATACACACAGCAGACAGCCGAGGACGACGATGCCGATGGCTTTGGTTGTCGCATGCATACGGGAGAAATTCTCGCTACCCTGACCGCTCCGAAACCGGACTTCTTCGTTTAGCTTGCCTGCTTTCCAGCGTCAACTTCTCGCTGCACCACTCGGATGCCCTTTACCGGGCTCCGGATCGGCGAAGTGCTGATCCGCATAAACGGTCCGCAACCAGGGGCGATTGACGGTCAGTTGCCCGCCGGCGTCAAGACACAGCCAGGGATGAAGGGCTTCCGGGAGGCGCGGTTTCAGCACGAGAAACGCCAGGTTGTTGGCCAGCGCCGGGACCACGTTTCCGGCCCGGAGCAACACCGGTCGCAGCAGCCGGATCAGGCGCAGCCAGAATGGATTCTTCAACCCCTCGAGCCGCCCCCAAGGCACGCGCAGAGCGTGCGAATACTCGAACCGATGGCGGGCATGCGGAGCGAAGCTGTGGATGGTCTTTTCCACGTCGCCGCGGTTCCAGCGGAAGACGTAATTCGGCACCGCCGTGTTGGCGACGCCGCCGAAGCGGCACTCGTTGCCGACGACCGCCGCCAACTCGTAGTCCTGCCCCAGCCCCCAGCGCACGCCGAGCCGCACCAGCCAGCCGTCGCGCGGCTCGAAAACCAGCACCGCCTTCCGCGCAACCCGATACATTTCCAGCAGCCCACGGTGCGGCGAGCGGCAGTGGTGCAAGCCGCTGTGGGCGATGACCAGATCAAAGGCGCCGTCTTCGAACTCCAATGCTTCGGCATCCTGAAAACTCCACCCGTAGGGCGCGTAGGCTTCTTCCGCGCCGTGCATGCGCACGTCCAGATTGCTGATCACGACATTCTCGAAGCCAGCCTTCAGCATGACCTCGCGGTCCAGCGAGCCGCCGCAGACGACGAGCACCCGGTCGCCGCGTTCCACCAGGCGCCGGTCGAGCAATCCGTTTACGACGTGCAGATAAAAGTCGTCCATGAGTTTCTGTCCGCTTCAAAATTCCCCGTCATCCGCCCCCAGTTTACGGCGGCACCGTCGCCGAGTCATTTCCGCCGAGCGCCGCCCGCGCATATTGGCGAAACGCCCGCGCCTTTGCGCGCCACAAGCCGCGCTGCGCGCTGCCCGAAGCCAGCAATCCCCGCCCGAAATAAGCTGCGGCGCGCATCCCGAGACCGGCGGCGCGAATTAAATCAAACGCCAGGAGCCGCAGCGCCGATGGCCGGTGCAGATGAATGAAATAACTGCGGCCCGCCGTGATCGGCATGAGCGAAACCGCCGCATTCTGGTCCGCACTCGCGCCGAGCCGGTGTTCCACTTCGGCTTCCGGGACATGGTGCAGCTCCCAGCCGGCGGCCGTCATGCGCGCGCACCATTCCATGTCCTCGGCATACATGAACCACTGCTCGCTCAGCGGCCCGACTTGATCGAGCACCTCGCGGCGCACCGCCAGACAGGCGCCGGAAAGCCAGCCCACCGCCCGCGGCCGGTCGTCATGCACGCCCAGCAAAAGATGCAGCCCCTCGCAGGCGCGGACCCGGGGGAACAAGCCGGAGAGAAAAAAATAGTGGTTGAACGTCGCGCGCAGATCCGGCTGATGGCCGCACCCCAGCACCCGCAGCCGGGCATAGCGGATGCAAAAGCTTCGGACCGACCGCACCGACCTTCGGATGCGAGCGGAAATATTTTACGAGCACATTCAACGCGTCGTCCAACACCACGGTGTCAGAGTTCAGCAGCACGATGAACGCCGCCCGGCACCGAGGAAACGCCTGATTGTTCGCGCGCGCGAAGCCGACGTTGCCGGAGTTCTCCATCAATTCGACCCAGGGAAATTCCGCGCGCAACATCTGCACGCTGCCGTCCGAAGAAGCGTTGTCCACGACGATCACCTGCAACGCCGGCTCTGCGCAGTCGCGGGGAAAGACAGAGCGCAGACAGTCGCGCAACAGAGTCGCGCGTATTCCAGTTCACAATGACAACGCTCAATTCCGGCCCATGCAGCCGACGCAGCGAGCGCTGGCAATGCGGCGTCAGAGTTGGCGGGGCCGGCGGGCATGAGCGGAAAGCGAGCGGAACGGTTACAACAGCGATACCCCGCCGGGCAAACTAAACTACTTCGTCGCCAAGGGCCCGCTGCCGGTTCGCCAGTCCATGCGCTAGCCCGCGGAGCGTCGCGGCCATCTTGCGCCCGCGTTCCTTCTCGGCCAGCAGCACGATCGCGGTTTCCTTCACCAACGCCCAGAGCGAGTTCATCACCCAACTAAACTCGGAAAAAAATAGGCGCGGGCCAGGAGCAGCCGGTTGCGCACGATGTAATACCGCCGCAGCGGAGAGTGATTTGTCGTCACGATCAGCCGGCCAAACACCCGCTGCACCGTAGGCACGCCGATCGGATGAATCAGCGTCGGGAGGAGCGTTTCGATAACTTTGTAGCCATGCCGTCGCAAGCGCAGGCAATACTCGAAATCCACGGCGTCGATGAAGAAATCCTCCCGCATCCGGCCCACCCGGCGGAACACCGCGAGCGCCAGCAAACTGCCGGAAGTGATCACCGTCTCCCGCTCGGCGTAGCGTGGCGTGGCGCCTGTCGTCGTCATCAGCCGGACGTCGCGGAGGCGTTGCGGAAGCTCGTGCGCTGGGATTCCTGGCAGCTCAAAGCGCGAACCAATCAGACCCAGCCGCTCGGGCGGCGAAAAATCCGTGTAAGCCGTGCGAAAGCCGTCAAACATCGCCTCCAAGGGCTCCGAATCCTGGTCCAGCAACAACGCCCAGTCGAACTCGCCTTCCCGCTCGCAGGCGCGCGCCAGGCCTTGATTGAGAGCGGTGGCGAGACCCAGATTTTCGCCGTTGGCGATGATCTCCACCGCTTCTTCCGCCGGCAGCGCACGCAACGCGGCCAGCGCCGTGGCGTCCGAGCCATTGTCCACGACAAAGACGCGGCGCACCTGCGAAGCCGTTGCCGCCACCTTCGCCGCCACGCTGGCATCCGGGCGATACGTGACCACCACCGCGCAGGTGTTCTGCCGGCAGGGAGGCGGGGGCGGCTTCGACATCACGCGATGGGAGCGAGGATAGGAGACAAACGTCAATCCTCTGAGCCAAAGGTCGCGCAGTGCCAACGCGAACGGGCGGTGCGAAAATCTATGGTAGCGCCCGGCCGCCAATTCTTCAAAGACGGGTCCGATCCGACGCGTCCGGGCGCTGGGTAATTCCAGCCGGCGGCGGAGATGACCGATCTTTTGCTCGAAAAGCTCCCAGCGCGCGCGTCCTGGTCCAAGTCGTTCGCACAGCAACCGCCCGGTCGCCTCGCGCTCGGCCAGTTTTTCCCGCAAGGCTGCGGCAAAATTCCCGCGGCGCGCGCCGAGCCCCGCCCGCAATTTGGTGCGCCAGCTGCCGGGATCCAGCAAGCCAACCTGCTGTGCGGCGTGCCGACGATAACCGATCAACGGCTCCGGTAAGCGCACGCAATTTTCCTGTGGCCGCCGCGATGAGTGCGATCCAGCCGTCGTGCAATAATTCACGCGGCCGCACAGCGGGCATCGGCAGGATGTCCGGCAGCAAGCGGCGTCGAAACACGAGTGCTGCGCCGGTGGCCAGAAAACGGTCGGCCAGCACCTCGATGGCGCGGCCGGTTTCCACGAGCGCTTGCTCCCGCGCGTTGAAGGCGATCTCCTGCCACAGGCGTTGCCCCAGCGAGCGACCTTCCGCATCGATCAACTCGGCGTCGCTGAAGAGCGCATCGAGCGAGGGATCGTCCGCAAAACACTCCGCCACCCGCGCCAGCTTTTCCGGCTTCCAGACGTCGTCTTGATCGCAAAGCGCGATCAACTCTCCCTGGCAACGGGCGATGGCCTGGCCGAAATTCTCCGTCACGCCCAGCGTGACGGGAATTGGCGTGCACCTCCACCGGAAACGGTGCGGCAGCCGCGAAGCGCCGCAACAACGGCAGCGTCTCGTCCACGGAGCCGTCGTCGCAGACCACGAGTTCATCAGGTTGCCGCTTCTGGGCGAGCAAACTTGCCAGTTGCTCGCAGAGAAACCGCTCGCCCTGATAGGTGCAAAGCGCCACGGATACCGTGAGGCGCGAGGACGGGGATTCCGACATTTCAAAATTTCACCGGCTCGGGATTCACGCTGAGGTCGGCGTTGGAGTCACCTCGGATGAAGCTTCGCCCCGGCTGGCAACATCGCCGGATGACGCGGACACGGTGGCAAGCGCATCGGCAGTGGCCTCGAGGTAACGATGCCCCCACTTCTGGCAGGGCTCGAGGTGGTTCCCCTCGGCCCATTCGTTCCAGGCGTTGACGAACACGATCCGCTCGTCGCCCTCGCAGGTGGCCACCGTGTGCCGCAAGGCTGTCGTCAGCCACGCCTGGTATTTTTCCGGTGTCGCCCCGTGATAAATGGTGGCGCCCCGCGTGCGCCGGCTGCTGTTGTCCCACGCTGGCGTGACCCCGCGAAACCGCCGGTAACCGGGCGCCGGCCGATCCGCCATGCGTGCGACCAGCGCGTCGTAGGAATAGATCGTGTGCCCGTGCGTGCGCAGCAGACGGCCGATCCTTGGCAACCTGCGCAGCCGCATCGGCAGCGAGGGGCTGAGACCGGAGTTCGGTGCAAATTCCACCGCGGCGTCGAACCCGATGCTGGCTGGCATCACCGGTGTGGATGACGACCCGGGCTCAGCACGAGGTCTGGGGTTTTACCACTGCGGCCAGGGTAGAGTTCACCGATTCCCAACGCCCGGGCTTCCGCCCGCCAGCGTTCCGCGGTCGCCGCGGGATCCGGCAGGTCTTCGATGCGGTAAACCAGGAAGAGCGGCCGGCCGTTGATCCGCAGATACCGGGGATCGGCAAACGCATTGCAGAGCCAGCGGATGTGGTCGAGATCGTCCTCGGCGCTGTAACGCTGGCCCAGCAACACCTCGCGCTCCATCCCGTCCCACGCACGCGTCCAGTTCTCATTCGCCCAGCACAGGCAAAACGGAAAATCCGGCTGCCCGCTGGAAAGCATCTCGTCAAAAGGCCGCTGGAGAATGCGCCGGCCGTTGAACCAATAATGGTAGTAGCAGAACGCGCCGATGCCGTGAGCGCGGGCCAGTTCGGCCTGGGCCAGACGGGACTCCGGCAGTCGCAGATCATAGAAACCCAGATCTGCGGGCAGCTGCGGCTGGTAGTGCCCGGGAAAGAGCGGGCGGGCGCGGGTGACGTTGGTCCATTCCGTAAAGCCCCGCCCCCACCATTCGTCGTTTTCCGGGATCGGATGAAACTGTGGAAGGTAGAAGGCTAAAAGCCGGGCGGGAGCAGCGACAGACATAAGGATGCGGCGGGCAAGGCCGTGAATTGCGCTTGGGCTGGCACGCAGCAGACGGGGAGCCCGGCGCGACAAAGCAACGGAATCACAGCGCGGCTACTTTAATCGGCTGAGTCGCGCCAGACCACGGATTGATCAAAGCGCCCGTGTTCTTCGGCTGCAAGAAACCGCAGGTTTTGAAAGCGTTTCCGCCAGTGACGTTGGACATACGCCGCGGGAACCACGGCTTCGCCATAAAACGTTGACTCCCGATTGGCGCCTCCGCCGGTCGGTGCGAAGCAGAAGTCCCCGCGGTCGTAAGCGGCGCGCGCATCCGGCAGTGCCCAATCCGGCAGCGTGGAATCAGCGAGACGCATCGCTTCGTATTGGCGAAACATGCCGACCGGCCGTGTGGTGACGATCAGCACACCACGGGGTGAAAGAAGCCGGGCGGATTCCTCCACCCACGCCAGGTGCGCCTCCTCGGAAAGATGCGAGGAAAACCGAGTAGGCATAAATCAAATCAAAGCTGCCCGGTGGAAAAGTGGTTGGCGGCAGCGGCGGCACGACGTCAAAGGCGGGCATTCCAAACCTGCGGCTCAACATAATTCAATCATCGCCGGGTCCACATCGACTCCGGTAAAATTCTGTGGAGGAAGATCGCGGCGAAGGAAGCGCAGGAAGCGGCCCCAACCGCAGCCGAAATCCATCACCCTTGATGTTTCCGGAGAGCGGGAAGACGGCCGAACGCGGCGAGCTCCAAAAAGAGCGTGATAAGCGGCTTCGGCCTGCTCAAATGCATACCATCCCGCGAGGCCGGTGAAGGCCATCTGACGTTCATCGGATGGCAGCTCCGGAATCAGTTTGCGCAAGGGCGAGTCTGCAGGATGTCGCTCGGAAAAAAGCCACAGCCAAAACGCCCGATCGTGCTCGCCGAAGATCTCCCGGGAACGATTTGTCAGCACCACCCTCGTTCAGTCGCGCGGCCACTGCCGTGGCTTCGTGGCGATAGCGTCGCTCAAGAATCATCCTGCGCGCATGATGGCGCGCGCTGCCCACCCGGGTCCGGATTGAAGATAAAAAATCGAGGCTCATCGGTGATCAATCAGGTTGCCAGCGCAGGATCAAAATTACTGCGCAGGCGAAACCGTCCGGACGAACGGTTTCGCGCTCGCACGCATAAGCACTCGGCGGAGTCGCGTCAATCCCCTACCTCGCGCGGCAGCGGATCGGCTGTGATTGATGGTTCCACGGCCGATCATGCGAAGAATGCGATGCGACAACTTTATAGAAGGTTCCGTTCGAAATCGGGCGCGCCCGCATCAAATATCAAAACTGATCTTTTCCCACTTTCCGAAGCAATTACAACAAGACTGCTCATTCCTGTCCGGGCACGCTGGAAATACCGCCGGAGCCGAGGACAGCCGTCGTAGAGTCGATCACCCGGTCCCATGAGAACTGACTTGCGGCAAGCTGTGCTGCACCAGCACGCAGATGATCGCGCATTGCCGGATTATCGATCAATTCCATGATGACGGCAGACATCGCCTGCGGATCGTTCGGAGGGCACAAACGGACGTTCTCTCCGTCAAGGAACGGCGCTTCCAACATGTCGCCTTGAGTGGTGATGATCGGCAAAGCGTGAGTTGCCGCAACGGCGATCCAGCTATTGTTCAAACGCACACCGCCATCGAACGGTAACACGCAGAGATCGGCCGCGTGTAGATAAAGCGACGCGTCCTCAGCCTCGGGTTCGCAGTGACCTGTCCAAATGGTCCGATCCGCCACGCCGGTTTGCTGAGCGAAGCCGTCCGCAGATCGTAAAGATAAGCTGCGTCCAGCGAATCGCCAACAATGACAAGGCGCAGTCCCGCATCAAGGACTGGGATTTGGCCGAACGCGCGCAGCAACGTTTCCAAGCCCTTCGAAGGATAGATAAAACCGAAGTAGATCAGGATGATTTCTTCCTCTGAAACGGCCAACTTTCGCCGCCCCCGGCGTCGCGCATCGCCATCATTCGCGGAACAAACGCGCATGATTGGCGGTGCCGGGATCAGCGCAGTCTTCGCTCGGACACCGGGTTGGGCGCGCTCGAACGCTTCGATGTGCCGTTCGCTCAGTGCGATGATGGAGGTGCTGTCCCTCAGGAAGGTGCCGTAGGTTGCGTTGACGCCAGTGCCGCCGGCGAGTCGAAACGCCATCCGCCGGACCAGACGAGTGTGGAGACTGGCCCGGTTGTGAACGCCACTTAATCCGCTTTCGTTTTCAAACTGAGTGACAAATGGAGTGCCCGGCTGGTAATAAGTTCCGGATCAACGTGGGCGCAAACGTGATCATGGACCTGCACTGATAAATCCAGTCGATGTAGATAAGCAGAACCGCGTCGGGTGCGAGCTTGCGCACAAGGCTCGCGAGTCGTGGCAGCTGCCGCCAGCGCCAATTTGGCATCTTCGGATGAACAGTCAGATTTGCAGGAATGTCCTCTCCGGCGACGCGAACACACTGGGTCGTCAGCAGGTGAACGTCCAAGTCACGGCGGGCGAGGTGCTGGCAAAGGTAAGGGTGTGCGCGCTCTCCGGCGCCTTGATCGGTGGGAACACACCGGAGATGACCAGCAGCCGAAAACTCATGAGGAGGAGCGACGGGCAAAAAGCGCGTCTACCTGCAATGCACAGCCCGACTTAGGCTCGGTGAAGCCGTTTTCCAACGAGATCGGCTCAAAGCCTGCAGCGTCGAGAAAGGCGAGCATTTCACCGATTAGTGGCTGGCCATCGTAGAGTGGCACCAACGACAATTCCGTGTCGATGATCTGCACCTGCGCCAGAGTTTCTTCCGCTCCCAGGAGCACGTTTTTTTCGTAACCCTGGACATCGAGCTTTAGCCAGAGGCGGTCGGTAGGGTGCAGGGACAGGTCCGGGCGGAGCGAGTCCAGACGGGCGACGCGCACCCGCTCCGTGCGCTGGTAGGCAGAGTCGGGGAGCGCATGGATGTGGCGTTCGTGCATGGGCAGCAGCGAACTGCACTCGGAATAACCAGCGACATGAAACTCTGCGTCCGGGTGGTCGGCCTCGCCGAGCGCCAACTGCCGACATTCCCATCCGTCATCGGAGGCGGCCGCTTTTTCGAGGGCCGCGAATGCTGCGGTCAAAGGCTCGAAGGAAACGATCCGACCGCGATAGCCCAAGTCGCGCAAGCCCCGCGCGTATTGGCCGGCGTTGGCGCCCGCGTCCAGCAACAGAGTGATCTCCCGGGCCCGCAAAAAGCGCAGCAGGTGCCGACGGCGCTGATAGACGGTTTCCTCCGTCAAAACGGGCGAGTATCGGCGTAGTTCATACCCCGACCGACGAAGGGCGGACTGGAGAAAATTCTCGAGCGGCTTCATGCACGGCAGCTGGCTTACCCGGGCCACAGCTTGGAAATTGCCGTGACGGATTGTTTTATCCATTTGAACCCCGTCGGTGCAGAGGGGACACCGGCACTGACGTGGAACTTTGCGGTGGTCTGCTCCTGGAGGTAGTTGCGCGTCGCTTCGCGAGCGGATTCGGGGACACTGATGATCACGTCGTCGTAGATGGTGGTGTAACGAGACTGGCCGGGGTCTGAGCCCAGTGCGGCCAGCAACGCGGCGAGGTCCGGCCAGTCAGCCGCGCGGTGTGGCCGCGGCGGTGGCGCTAGGAACAACCGTGCATCATCTATCAGCAGGAAATGCCCGGTGCCAGAACGGTTGACCGCGGCGATCTCCTCTAAAACCGGGCATTCAGCCCCACTCCCGTAGCTGCCGGGC
Source organism: uncultured Verrucomicrobiae bacterium (assembly GCA_963762725.1). Classification (GTDB taxonomy): domain Bacteria; phylum Verrucomicrobiota; class Verrucomicrobiia; order Chthoniobacterales; family SZAS-18; genus JAFAXH01. The sequence continues at coordinate 551,818 of CAVXLY010000003.1, forward strand.
ATCCAGTGGGCATCCAGCCAGAGAATGGCTGGCCGGCCCGGCGTGCGCGCGAGCGCCTCAGCCAGCAGGACAGTGCTGTCGCCGACCAGGAAATCGATGTTCCGCAGGTCGGCATGCCTTTCGCGGGCGGCCCGGTGGAATTCGAGTGATCCCTCGATGGTGATCACCTGCTTGAAGAAGCCGCTGGCCCACGCGGCAGTGCCGCCCTGGTAGGTGCCGGTTTCAATAAACGTGTCCACGCCATGCGTGGTTCGCATCCAGGTGATCAGTTCCTGTGGAGCGCCAAATCGTGATTCACCCATTTGGTTGCAAGTCAGTTTTCAAGTTCATGGCAACGCCTCGAAACGCAAAATTGGACCCAGCAGGCCCGGCCGCGGTTCCATCCAATGCGGCGATTCGCTCAAGCCGCCGCGCACATGGAGGCGGATTGCCGGGGCGCTGACCTCTGGCTGGCAAAACCAGGTGCGCCAGTGCAGGCTGACGATCAGTTCGATGCGGTAATCCCCCTCATTGAGCAAATGAACTGGCAGCCAGCCCACCAATCGATTGCGGCCCTCGCGCAGTTTGGGCCAGCGACGCGGGTGGCTCGTCAGTTTGCAACGCCCAAAACAGCAAGGGTCCGTTGGCGGCAAAGACCGCGAACCCCACGACGAGGGCCGGATCGAGCGTTTTCACCACGCCTTCGATGAGCACGCCAACTTCTTCGTCGGCCCGTGCCTCACGCTCCAGCGCAGCACCCTTTGCATCGATCAACGCCAGATGGGTGGGATGAAAATAAGGGTTGGCGAACGCCAGAGAGCCAGGCGCATTCAACCAAGTGCCGCTATCGTCCAAAACGCTGAGGTATTGAGATATGACCGCTGAGGTGGGTCCAAAGGTTTTTAACTGGCCCTGCACCAGCAGCAGGCAGTGGCTACATAGGCTCTGCACCGCATTCATTTGGTGCGAGACGAAAAGCACCGTGCGCCCTTGCCTTGGCGACGCTTTCCATCTTGCCCAGGCACTTCTTCTGGAACTCGGCGTCGCCGACGGCCAGCACTTCGTCGACGATCAGGATCTCCGGCTCCAGGTGCGCGGCGACGGCGAAGGCGAGCCGCACATACATGCCGCTGCGAGTAGCGCTTCACCGGCGTATCGAGAAATCTCTCGACCTCGGCGAAGTCGACGATCTCGTCGAACTTCGCTTTGATCTCCGCGCGGCGCATGCCGAGGATCGCGCCGTTGAGGAAGATGTTCTCGCGGCCGGTGAGCTCGGGATGAAAGCCGGTGCCGACCTCGAGCAAGCGATGCGACCCGGCCCTTGATGCGGATCGCGCCCCGTCGGTCGGCTCGGTGATGCGGCGAAAGGATTTTCAGCAGCGTCGATTTGCCCGCGCCGTTGCGGCCGATGATGCCGACGACCTCGCCGCGGCTGCACAGCGAAGGAGACATCCTTCAGCGCCCAGAAATCCTGCGCATCCTCCGATGCTGAACCGCGCCCGGCGGGCTTGTCGCGTCGAAAAACGCTTTGAGCTTTTTGGGCCAGCACGTCTCGCAACGCGGTGTAGCGCTCGTTATTCTGACCGGCACCCAAGCGATAGCGCTTGCCCAAGCCTTCGACTTCAATAATTGGGCGGTCGGACATCTCGAAACGAGCAGTTCTGATTCAAAGTGTTAGGTGCGGCAGCCAGTTTTGCAGGGCAATTGCAAACGAAGGCAGCTGGCCAGGTCAATCGAGCACCGCAGCGTTGCACAGCAAGAACGAATTCAAGCATTCAAGTTTCCACCCGCACCTGTTGGGGAAAAAGCGGGCAGAGCTGGGAACCGGAGATTTCGCCAGCCGCGGCGTTGAAAAAGCGGAGGCGGCCGGTGTCGTCGCATTGCCAGCATTCCTGAGCACCGCGCGCGAAATAAAGGCGGCGTTTGTCATTCATTTCCGCCGCCGAATTGGACATCGAAGAAACTTCGACACAGATCTCGGGCGCTTCCTGGTAGATCGGGTCGCGCACCACGGCACGGCGGCGTTCCCGACTGATCCACGCCACGTCGGCTACGCGGACGTTTTCGTCGGTTTGGATCGCGCATTCGGTGATGGCGATGCCGTGGGGCAGCATGGAACTCAGCAGACGGGAAATCTCGGCTTGAAACTCCGAGTGATTGCTTTTGGTGGGGCTCATGACGATGCGCCCGTAGCGGTCCTGCTCGATCTTGTAAGGGAGATCGCGGAGGGCGGGGTCATTGCAGAGTTCCTCCCATCGGGTCGCTGCAGGTTGCGTGGGTGCACTCATTATCGCGGGGCAGAATACCAGAAACCGAACGATCTAGCGAGAGACCGAAACGCTGGGCTTGAATTCGGTGAATGGAACGTGCCGAACAAAGGGCTCCTGCCTGCCCGTTTGCTTTCGATCCTCGGTCGGTCCGACGTTCTCGCCGTTCAAATCACGTCGGCAAACGTCTTCTCCATCTTCCGAAAATACCAGATTCCGCCAGTGAGCAGCAGCGCCATGACGATGATTCCAACGCCGAGGCCCGGGAGGTAGAGCGCGGCGCGGCCGCCGCTGATGGCCCAGCGAAAGCCGTCAATGACGCCAACCATCGGGTTCAGGCTGTAAAGCAGACGCCATTTTTCCGGGACGATGCTGCTGCTGAAACCGACCGGCGACACGTAAAGGCCGAATTGCACCAGGAACGGCACGACGTAGCGGAAGTCGCGGTATTGAACATTCAGCGCCGCCAGCCAGAGCCGGCACCAGTCGAGGCGACGAGCGCGAGCAGCGTGAAGAGCGGCAGGGCGAAAAGGTGCCAGCCGGGCCAGACCTGATACCAGATCATCAGCACGGCGAGCAGCACCATCGAGATCGCGAAATCCACGAAGGAAACGATCACCGCGCTCGCCGGCACGATGAGGCGCGGGAAATACACCTTCGAAATGAGATTCGAGTTCGAAATCAGGCTGTTGCTCCCTTCGGCCAGCGAGGTGGCGAAGAGCTGCCAGGGGAGCATGGCGGCAAAGACGAGCACGGGATACGGGATGCCTTCAGCCGGCAGCTTGGCGATTTTGCTGAAGACAAAGACGAAGACCACCATCGTCAGGAACGGTCGCAGGACCGCCCAGAGGATGCCGATGACGGTCTGCTTGTAGCGCACGAGCACGTCGCGCCAGGCCAGGAAATAGAAGAGCTCGCGATAGCGAAAAAGATCGCGCCAATACTGCGCCTCGGTGCGGCCGGCTTCGATGATCAGCTCGGGCACCGGGGCAGGAGCGGTCGCGGAGGCAGAGGCGGGAGAAGACATAGACGCAAGGTGCGGGAAACAACTCAGTTTTTCGCGTTCTCCAAAAACCACCGGTAAGCCGAGGCGACGCCTGCGTCGAGCGGCACGCGCGCCTTCCAGCCGAGGGCGTGGATGCGGGAGACGTCGAGGAGCTTGCGCGGGGTGCCGTCGGGCTGCGTGGTGTCCCAGACGATTTCGCCCTGGAAACCCACGGTCCGCTGCACCAGTTCGGCCAGCTCGCGGATTGTCACGTCTTCGCCGACGCCGATGTTGATGATCTCCGGGCTGTCGTATTTTTCCAGCAGCACCAGGCAGGCTTCGGCCAGGTCGTCGGCGTGGAGAAACTCGCGTCGCGGGCTGCCGCTGCCCCAGAGCGTGACGCTCGGCTGGCCGGCGGTTTTGGCGAGGTGAAATTTGTGGATCAACGCCGGCAGCACGTGGCTGCTCACCAAGTCGAAGTTGTCGTTCGGCCCGTAGAGATTGGTCGGCATCGCGCTGATGTAATGCGCGCCGTATTGCTTGCGATACGCCTGGCAGAGCTTGATGCCGGCGATCTTCGCGACCGCGTAGGCGTCGTTCGTCGGCTCCAAGCGGGCCGGTGAGCAGCGAATCCTCGCGGATCGGCTGCGGGGCGAGCTTCGGATAAATGCAGGAACTGCCGAGGAAGAGCAGCTTCTCGACGCCAGCGGCGTGGGCGCTCTCGATGACGTGATTCTGGATTTTGAGGTTCTCGAGCAGAAATTCGACCGGGAAATCGTTGTTCGCCTTGATGCCGCCCACCTTCGCGGCGGCGAGCACGACGGAGCCCGGCCGCTCGGTGGCGAAAAATTCCCGCACCGCCGCGGCGTCGAGCAGGTCGAGCTCGGCGCGGGTGCGCGTCAGGATTTCCCACGGCTCGCCGGCCTCGTCACGCCGCCGCTCGAGCGCGCGCACGATCGCGCTGCCGACCAGGCCGCGGTGGCCGGCGACGAAGATCCGCCTGGGGTCGGGGTTCATTGCCGATGGCTCCGGATTTTCCTACTTCCGGATGTCCTTGCCGCTCATCTGGTTTTTGAGCATGGCGATGTCGGCCTCGGTCATGATGCGGACCAGTTCGGTGAAGGTCACTTTCGGCGTCCAGCCCAGTTGTTTTTTCGCTTTCGAGGCGTCGCCGATGAGCAGCTCCACCTCGGCCGGGCGGTAGTAGCGCGGATCGATCGCGATGTATTTTTCCCAGTCATCCTTCATGCCGGCGTGGGCGAAGGACAGCTCGAGAAATTCCCGGATCGTGTGCGTCTCGCCGGTGGCGATGACGTAGTCGTCGGGCGTGTCCTGCTGGAGCATCAGCCACATCGCCTCGCAGTATTCCGGGGCGAAACCCCAGTCGCGTTTGGCGTCGAGATTGCCGAGATACAGCTTGTCCTGAATGCCGGCCTGGATGCGGGCGACGGCGCGGGTGATTTTCCGGGTGACAAACGTCTCGCCGCGGCGCGGGCTTTCGTGATTGAAAAGAATGCCGTTGCTCGCGTGCAGGTTGTAGCTCTCGCGGTAATTCACGGTCAGCCAGTAGGAAAACACTTTCGCCGCGCCATACGGGCTGCGGGGATAAAACGGGGTCGTCTCCTTTTGCGGCACTTCCTGCACGAGGCCGAACATTTCCGAGGAGCTGGCCTGGTAAAAGCGGGCCTTCGGCGCGGCCTGGCGGACGGCTTCGAGCAGGCGCACGGTGCCGGTGCCGGTGACGTCGGCCGTGTATTCCGGGATGTCGAAGGAGACGCGCACGTGGCTCTGGGCGCCGAGATGATAAATCTCGTCGGGCTGCAGCTCGGCGATGAGCTTGTAGGTCGAGACGGCGTCGCTCAGGTCGCCGTAGTGCAGAAACAGGTGGGCGCTCTTGCTGTGCGGATCCTGGTAGATCGGGTCGATGCGCTCGGTGTTGAACGTGGACGCGCGGCGGATGAGGCCGTGCACTTCGTAGCCTTTACCGAGCAGGAGCTCGGAAAGGTAGGAGCCGTCCTGGCCGGTGATGCCGGTAATGAGCGCTTTGGGCATGATTCGGGAACGGATGGATGGCTGAAGGAGCCGGGGGCGTCAATGACGAATCTCGGGAAAGCGGCCCCAAACCTGGGGTGGCAGGAGCGGACGCCTCCCGGCCCCATCTTGGCGCTTGCCCCCGCCGCCGGCATCCGGCATCGTGCCGCGCCTCCGGCACACCGGAGTGTCGCTTATGTTTTGGATCATCGTCATCATTCTCGGCATCGTCGAGGGACTCACCGAGTTCATGCCCATCTCTTCCACCGGCCACCTTATCGTGGCTGACGGAGTCCTGCGGTTCAACGAATGGCTCGGTGCGGACGGCGAGGAAAAGCGGCAGCTCTTCGACATCTTTATCCAGCTCGGCGCCATCCTGGCGGTGGGCCTGATCTACCGGGAAAAGCTCGTCGGCGCCGTCACCCGCGGCCTGCGGCAGCCGGGGCCCGACCGGCATCTGCTGCTGATGCTGATCATCTCGTTTCTGCCGGCGGCGATCATCGGGCTGTTGTTCAACAAATACATCAAAGCCTACCTGTTCTCGCCCTGGACCGTGGCATGGGCGCTCATCGTCGGCGGCGTGCTGATCCTCATCATCGAACGCCTTTCACTGCGGCCGCGGGCGGCCTCGACCGAGGAGATGACGCTCGGACAGGCGCTGGCGGTCGGCCTCGCGCAGGTGCTTTCGCTGATCCCCGGCACCTCGCGCTCGGCGGCAACGATCATGGGCGGCCTGTGCGCCGGCATCACCCGGCCGGCGGCGACAGAGTTCTCCTTTCTGCTCTCGTTTCCGATCATGCTGGCGGCCAGCTTTTACTCGCTCTGGAAAAGCCGGCACGCGCTGGACAGCAGTTTTCTCCTCACGCTGGCGGTCGGTTTCCTCGTCGCGTTTGTCATCGCCTACGCCGTGGTAAAATGGCTTATCCGCTTCGTGCAGACGCACGATTTCACCGGCTTCGCGATCTACCGCATCCTGTTCGGCGGCTTGATCCTGTATCTGGTTTACACCGGGTTTATGAAGGGCTGACGGGGACGCTTCCCCCCGCCCTCAGAATTCCACCCGCAGGCCGTCGCGCATCATCGCGACTTCGCGGACCTGCGGCAGCCGTTCGCGCGCGAGCGCCAGGATTTCCGCTTCGCACGCGGAGAATTCGTCCGTCACGTGCGTAAGCAGAAGCCGGCGCACCGGTTTGTCGGCCAGATACGCGAAGAGATTTGCCGGCTCGTAGTGCGCCAGCTCGCAGATCAGCACGTCCGCCGGAGTCCCCTCGGCGAAATGCGGCTCCAGATCCTCCGGCGCGCCGAGGTCGGCGGAATAAACCAGCCGCCAGTCTTCCCCCGCCTGGGTCAGCGCCATGCTGTAGGGCTTGAACCGGTCCGTGGCGTCCGGGTCAATGATCTTCCGCAGCCCGTCGAGATGCGTTGTCAGCGCCAGCGTCGCCCGCAGGCCGCCGGTGATCTCGACCGTCGGCAGCGAATCCTCCCAGGCGTGCCAAGCGATCGGAAATCCGATGAGCTTGTCCGGCAGATAGACCGCCTCCAGCCAGGCGCGCAGCGGTGTGATCAACTCGCGCGGCAGATGGACGGGCAGCGGCACCTCGCGCTTCGGCAGATGCGCCCCGCGGATGAATTTCGCCAGCGCGCGCACCTCTTCCTCGACCGGTTTCTTCTGTCGCAGCGGCTCCAGCCAGGCGCCCTGCAGAAACATCGGCAGCCCGCTGATGTGATCCGAGTGGCCGTGGCTGATCAACACCGCCGTGATGGAGGCGAACAGCACGCCCAGCGATTGCAGCCGCTGGCTGCACGGCTCGCCGGCGTCGAGCAGGTAACGCTGCTGCGGCCGCCCCTCGCCGCCGGTTTCCAGCAGGATGGAAGCGTGAAAACGATTCGCCATCGGCAGGCCGCAAGCCGTCCCGAGAAAGGTGAGCGAAGGCATGACCTCGGCGTGAAGAAAATAGGGGCGAAACGACGCGGGCGGCTGGCGCCTGCGCACCCTGCCCCCCGGCAGCCGTTCTGGCAAATGCCGGCAGCGGCGTCAAAGGAAAAGGCGGCGCACGCCGGCGCGAACGTCCGGCCTGGAGCCATTTTCCAGGCGGCTCCCAAACCCGCGCCCGCCCGCGGCCCGCACTTTTCGCCCGATGTTTCATGACAGATTTTCCAACCGCTTTTAAGCTGCCTGCGCCATGCCGCCGCCGCCGTTGTCCCCGCCCCTCCCCGCCCCGGGACGCCGCAGCGCGCCGGTGCGCTGGGTCCTGGCGGCGCCGGATGCGAGCACGGAATCCGCGGCGGCGCGCCTCGCCGGTGAACTGGACCTGCCGCACGCGCTCGCGCTCATCCTCGCCCAGCGCGGGATCACCGAGCCGGCGGCGGCGCGCGATTTTCTTTGTCCGAGCCTCAAGCTGCTGACCGATCCGTTTCTCCTGCCAAACATGCGGGTCGCGATTGAGCGGCTCAGCCTGGCGCTGGATCGCGGCGAGCGGATCGTGCTTTACGGCGATTACGACGTGGACGGCGTGACGTCGCTCACCCTGTTCGCCCGCCTGCTGGCCGCTTACGGCGCGCCGCCGGCCTGCTTTCTGCCGGACCGGATGGAGGAAGGCTACGGGCTCAGCGCGGAAGGCGTGGCGCGCTGTGTCGCCGAGCATCGGCCCGAGCTGCTGGTCGCCGTGGATTGCGGCACCGCGTCGGCGAAGGAGATCAACGGCCTGCAGGCGGCCGGCATTGACGTGCTCGTCTTCGATCACCACGAGCCGCAGGGCGAAGCGCCGGGCTGCGTCGCCCTGGTGAACCCGAAGCTGGGTGACGACTTCGGCTACCTGTGCAGCGCCGGGCTCGTGTTCAAAGCCTGCCACGCGCTGTTGAAACACCGGCCGCTGCCCGGCTTCGACCTGAAGACGTTTCTCGATCTCGCCGCGCTCGGCACCGTGGCGGACATCGTGCCGCTGGTGCGCGAGAATCGCATCCTGGTGAAACATGGCCTGCGCACGCTCGCCGCCTCGCGCTGGCCGGGGGTGAACGCGCTCATCGCCGCCGCGGGCGTGAAGCCGCCGTTCACTCCGTCGGACATCGGCTACAAGCTCGGCCCGCGCCTGAACGCCGCCGGCCGGCTCGGCACCGCCCAGGCCGCGCTGGAATTGCTCCTCACCGACGACCCGGAGCGCGCGCGCGAGCTGGCTGCGGAGCTGGACAAACAAAACCGCGAGCGGCAGGAGGTCGAGCAGCACACCCTGCGCGAAGCCGAGGCATTGCTCGCCGCGCTGGAGGGCTTCCCCGCCGAGCACGCCGCGATCGTCGTCGGCTCGCGCGGCTGGCATCCCGGCGTCGTCGGCATTGTCGCCAGTCGCCTGATGCGCTCGCACCACCGGCCTACGCTCGTGGTCGGCTTCGACGAAACCGGCCTGGGCAAGGGCAGCGGACGCAGCATCGAAGGGCTTTCCCTCGTCCACGCGCTCGCGCAATGCAGCCACCTGCTCGACAAGCACGGCGGCCACGAGATGGCGGCCGGGCTCGCGATCCGGGAAGAGCGCGTTTGCCGAGTTCCAGACGCTGTTCCACACCGTCGCCCGCGGCTTCTCACCGACGATCAATTGCTCCCGCGCCTCCGTCTCGACGCTGAGCTTTCGCTGGCCGATCTCGACGCAGATTTTCTTTCCGCCCACGAGCGGCTCCAGCCCTTTGGCACCGGCAACCCGCGCCCGGTGTTTCTCGCTCGCAACGTCGTCCCGCTCGGCACGCCGCGCGTGTTGAAAGACAAGCATTTAAAGCTCACGCTGCGTCACGGCGGCGGCTCCGGTCGCGGCGGCTGGCAACCCGGCGTTTCCGCAATCTTTTTCAACGCCCCGCTGGACAACCTGCCACCAGCGCCTTGGGACGTCGCGTTCCAGATCGAGGCGAACGACTACCGCGACGAAATCACGCTGCAGATGCAGGTCCAGGCGTTGCGCGCTGCGGAGTGAAACGCGCTGGTCCCTCACCGCTCGACAACTTCTTTTCCGCCGATTAGTTTTTTGGGCGAAATGAACGCGCCTCTCCAATACCTCACGAATGCGGCTGGAGAAAAGACGGCGGTGGTGCTCCCGATCGCGGAATACGAAGAATTGATCGAGGACTTGCACGACTTGGCGGTGATCGCTGAACGGAAGGGGGAACGGACGGATTCGCTTGAGAGAGGTAATCGCGGATCTGGAACGCGACGGGCTACTAAAAGGGTAGTTCGTTTCGCGGACTGCGCATCCCAACGAGCGAGGCGATGCCCTACACGATTGCAGTTGCCAAGTCCGCGCAGAAAGACCTTCGCCGCATCGCGTCCGAGCAGTTGCCCAAATTGATCGGGGCGCGCTCGCAGAAACGCCACGTCCAGATGGCGTCCGCAAGTTCGTCGGTTCGGATAATAGTTACCGAGTCCGGGTTGGCGATTACCGGATCATCTACGAGATTTCCGATGCCAGCGAATGCATCGAAATTCAAGCTGTTCGCCACCGCCGAGATGCCTACCGCAATTGACCCAACAGCAACGATTCCGCTCACGCTCGACCAGTCGTTGCTCGAGGTTCCCGGCTTCGGCCCGGCGCGCGCGAAGGCTTGCGAGCGGCTGGGGCTGCGCACGGTCGGCGATCTGCTCGGGCATTATCCGCGGCGTTACGAGGATCGCCGGCAGTTTGAGAACTTTCCGACCCAGCCCGGGGACAAGCCGGTGTGCGTCTGCGGCACCGTCGTGGGCACCGCGGTGAAGCGGCTCTCCGGCCGGAAGACGCTCTTCGAGGCGACGATCCAGGAGCCGTCCGGCCACGCGCTGTCGGCGCGGCTGACCGTGCGCTGGTTCAATTTGTTTTACGTGCAGAAAATTGTCGCGCACGGCCAGCGGCTCGTGGTTTACGGCAAGCCGAAAGCGCGCGGAAAAGATGTCGTCATCGATCATCCGGAATTCGAAATTCTTGAAGGCGAAGGCGGCGACGGCGACGACGAGGAAGCGCTCATCCATCTGCGGCGCATCACGCCGATCTACGCGACGACCGAAGGGATGAGTCAGCGGGTGCTGCGGCGCTTGATTCACGACACGCTGCGCCGCGTGGAGCTGGAGAAATTGGAAACGCCGCTGCCCGACGGGCTCGACCCGTGGCCGCGCGGCGTGGCGCTCCAGTGGATCCATTTCCCGGCCGACGAAGCGGAGCTGCTGGCTGCGCGGCGTCACCTGGTGATGACAGAGTTTTTCGCGATGCAGCTCGTCATCGCGGCGCGGCGCGCGGAATCCGCCGCGCAGCTCGGCGAAAACCACGCCGGGCACGGCGCGTTGCTGGAGAAATTCCTCGCCGCCCTCCCCTTCCCGCTGACCGGCGCGCAACGTCGCGCCATCGCCGAGATCCGCGCCGATCTCCAGGCGCCGCGCCCGATGAACCGCCTGCTCCATGGCGACGTCGGCGCGGGCAAAACGCTGGTCGCCATCGCGGCGATGCTGCTTTGCGTGGAGGCCGGGTATCAGGCCGCGCTCATGGCGCCGACGCAGATTCTCGCCGAGCAGCATTACCTCGTCTTCCGCCGCTGGCTGGAGCCGCTCGGCGTGCGGCTGGCGCTGCGCACCGGCTCGCGCAAGGAGGAAGTGATCGGCGGCGATCTCGCGGAGATCTTTCGCGGCGCGCCGCCGCAGATTTTCGTCGGCACGCACGCGCTGCTTTACGAAAGGCGCGCGCCTCGCCCCGGCTCGGGCTGGCGGTGATCGACGAGCAGCACAAATTCGGCGTGCTCCAGCGCGCGCGCTCTGGCGGAAACCGGCGGTCAGCGCGCGGTGCCGGACGTGCTCGTGATGACCGCCACGCCGATCCCGCGCACGCTGACGATGACGGTTTACGGCGATCTCGACGTGTCCGTGCTCGATGAGCTGCCGGCCGGCCGCGGCAAGATCGTCACCGGCGTGCGGCCGCGACACGAAGCTGCCGGAGGCGGCGAAGTTTATCCGCGAGCAACTCGACGCCGGGCGGCAGGCTTACATCGTTTATCCGCTCATCGACGAAAGCGAAAAGCTCGGCCGGCGACAAGGCGGCGACGGCGCAGTTCGAGAAATGGCAGAGCGCTGCTCGCGCCGCATCGCTGCGAGCTGCTGCACGGCCGCATGCCGCCGGAGGAAAAGGACGCCATCATGGAGCGCTTCCGCCGACGGCGAGATCCAAGGCGCTCATCGCCACGACGGTGATCGAAGTCGGCATCGACGTGCCGAACGCGAACCTGATGCTGATCGAAAACGCCGAGCGCTTCGGCCTCGCGCAGCTCCACCAGCTCCGCGGCCGCATCGGGCGCGGCGAGCACAAGATCGCTACTGCCTGCTCATCACCGGCGAAGACGCCTCGCCCGAGGCGCTGGAAAAGCTGCGCATGCTGGAGGAAACCGGCGACGGCTTCGAAATCGCCGAAGCCGATCTGCGCCTGCGCGGACCCGGCGACATGCTCGGCACCGCGCAGAGCGGGCTGCCGCCGCTGAAGCTCGGCAACCTGATCGACGACGCGGAATTGATGAAAGTCGCGCGGGCCGCGGCGCGCGATCTGTTCCAGCGCGACCCCGGACTCACCGATCCCGGCAACGAACGCTTCCGGCGCTATCTGGTTGAAAGCCGCAAGCTGTTGCTGGCGCAAGTCAGCTGAGCGCGATCTGCGATCACGGAAACGAAACCAGCGCCGGCCCATCTGTCCGGCCGGTCCGCGCCGAATTTGCGCTCGACTCGATTCGCCGGTTTCCTTCTTCTCGAACCCTCTGCCCGCTCCTATGAAACGCTTTCTGCAACTTTTCGTTTTCCTGCTCTGCCTCGCGGCGGGGCTGATCGGCCTGCACGTCTGGCAGACGCTGCGCACCGGCGGCACCGTGCAACTCGGGCTGCAGGAAAGCCCGTTTCGCGGGGGCGGCGGCGGCAGCTACACCGTCGCGCAGGCGCCGGCGCTCGACATCAAAAGCGTGGACGCCCTCGCGGCGATGAGCCGCCAGCGGATCGCGCTCGCCAAGGCGGTCGTCCCTTCGGTCGTCAGCATCACGACGACGAAAAGCCTTTCCCCGCAGCAGCGCCGGATGATGAATGATCCGCGCTACCGCTTCTTTTTCGGCAACCGCGGCGGCGGCGGTGGCGGCGGCGGCAACGGCGAGGAAGGCGTCGCGCAAAAGGGCCTCGGCTCCGGGGTGATCGTCACGAAGGAAGGCCACATCGTGACGAACAACCACGTCGTCGAAGGCATGGACCAGATCGAGATCGAGCTTTCCGACGGCCGGCGCGAAAAAGCGCAGCTCATCGGCACCGATCCGCCGACCGACCTGGCGGTTTTGAAGATTGAGCCCAAGGAGTTGCAGCCAATCGCGTTCGGCGACTCGGACAAAGTGGAGGTCGGCGAAACCGTGATGGCCGTCGGCAATCCCTACGGCCTGGAGGAAACGGTGACGCAGGGCATCATCTCGGCCAAAGGCCGCAGCATCGGGGCGGAATCGTTGAACGAATTTTTCCAGACGGATGCCGCGATCAATCCCGGCAACAGCGGCGGCGCGCTGATCAACGTGAGCGGCGAACTCATCGGCATCAACTCGGCGATCTTCAGCGAAAGCGGCGGCTTCCAGGGCGTCGGCTTCGCGATCCCGTCAAACGTCGCCCGGCGCATCCTGGACAGCCTCGTCACCACCGGCCGCGTGATCCGCGGGTATCTCGGCGTGAGCCTGCGCGCGATGCCGCTGAACGCCAGCGCCGCCCGGCAGCGGAATCTGCCGAATTCGCAGGGCGCGCTCGTGGAAAGCGTCGCCAGCGGGTCGCCCGCGGACAAGGCGGGGCTGAAGGCGGGCGATTTCATCCAGAAGTTCAACGGCAAGGCGATTCGAAACATCACGGACCTGCGCCGCGCGGTCGCGGAAGTCGCGGTAAACACGTCGGTGCCGATCGAGTTGGTGCGGGACGGCAAGTCCTCGACCTTGAACGCGCAGATCGTCGAGCAGCCGCGCAACCTCGCGGCGGGATTCTCGCGCCCCGGACCGGGGGGCGGCGGCTCGGGGAACAACGCGGTCCCGGGCGGCGACAACAGCGCGTTTGGCGCCGGCGTGCTGGCGGGAGTCGAGGTCACGGATTTGACCCCGGCGCTGATCCCAGCGGCTGGCTCTGCCGGGCGGCGTGACGGGCGCGGTGGTCACCCGCGTCGCCAACAATTCGCCGGCGGCGGACGATCTTCAGCCGGGCGACGTGATCGAGGCGGTCAATCGCCAGGAGGTGCGGTCGGCCGCGGAGTTCCGGCAGGCCACCGCGAGTCTGGATCCCGGCAAGCGAGTGGCGGTGTCGATCATCCGCGACCGCGCCCGGTCGTTCGTGGTGATCAGCCCGTAAGGCGGGCTGTTTTCCCCTCGGCCGAGGTGGAAAACACGGTTCCGAAAATTGGATAAATCCGGGAAGCGCGGGTTTCCGGCCCGCTGCGGACATCCAAACGCAACGGGCCGGAACCGACACGCTTTCGCGGATGGAAAAAGGGGAGCGCGGGCATCCTGCCCGCCGCGGCCGGCATCTTGCCGGGCGCCTTCCTGCTGAAATCATTCCCGCCGCTGCGGCGGCCTAATTTCTACGAGCTTGCCGGCAGGATGCCGGCAAGAGCGGGCAGGATGCCCGCGCTCCCCTCTTCCTGTTCCGGAAATGCGCGCATGTGTTCTGACGGAGCATTTCGATTCGCAACGAGAGAGAGGCGAAAGACCTTGAGCGAGAGCACGATCCGAGAGTTCCGCACTCTCGCGGTTTACAGCCGGTCACCGGACGCCTTGCGAAAGTATCCGCATGATCACTCTGCTGATTATTCTGCTCGTCCTGCTGGTGATTGGGTCGCTGCCATCCTGGGGATACAGCCGGGGCTGGGGCTATTTCCCGAGCGGCGGGCTCGGGTTGCTCCTGTTGATTCTCATCATTCTCGCGCTCACCGGACGGCTCTGATTTCCGGTCAACCCGGACAAAACAAAGGCGGTGTGCCGACCCACAAGAGAGCCGGCAGCACCGCCTTCGCCTTTTCTTCGGCAGCGCGCCATAACATGGCGCCCTGCCGAAGCGACTGAAAAGCCGTCCGTTATTTCTTGTCCGCGTTCAACGCTTCCAAGACGGCGGCCTCGATCTCCTGGAAGACCGTTTCGTCGCGCTTGAGGGCTTCCTTCGCCGCGTCGCGGCCCTGGGCAAACTGGTTGCCCTTGTAGGAAATCCACGAGCCGCGCTTTTCCATCACGCCTTTCTCCAGCGCGAGGTCGAGCAAGGAGCCGGTGGTCGAGATGCCCTCGTTATACATGATGTCGAACTCGGCCTCGGTGAACGGCGGCGCGACCTTGTTCTTCACGACCTTCACCTTCGTGCGGTTGCCGGTCACGGTGCCGTCGGTCTGCTTGATGGCGCCGATGCGGCGGATATCCACGCGCACCGAGCTGTAGAACTTCAGCGCCTTGCCGCCGGGCGTCGTCTCGGGGTTGCCGAACATGACGCCGATCTTTTCGCGGATCTGGTTGGTGAAAATCACGGTCGTCTTCGCCTTCGAGATCAATGCCGTGAGTTTGCGCAACGCCGCGCTCATCAGCCGCGCCTGCGCGCCGACCGTGGTGTCGCCGATCTCGCCTTCCAGCTCGGCACGCGTCACCAGGGCGGCGACGGAATCAATGACGATGACATCGAGCGCATTCGACCGCACCAGCGTCTCGCAAATCCGGAGTGCTTCCTCGCCTGAGCTGGGCTGGGAGACGAGAAGATCGTCCACGTTCACGCCGAGCCGGCGCGCGTAGGTCGGATCGAGCGCGTGCTCGACGTCGATAAACGCCGCCAGGCCGCCGCGTTTCTGCGCCTGCGCGATGACTGTCAGCGTCAGCGTCGTCTTGCCCGAACTTTCCGGGCCGAAAACCTCGACGATGCGGCCGCGCGGAAAACCACCGACGCCCAACGCGCGATCGATGAGGATGTTGCCGGTGGGGATCACCTCGACCGCCATGGTCGTGCGCTCGCCCAGGCGCATGATCGCGCCCTCGCCGAAATCCTTCGCGATTTGCTGGATGGCGATGTCGAGTTCTTTGTTCGTTTTCCCTCCCGAAACTTTTACGTCCGTGGAGAGCTTTTCTTCGGTGGTTTTCGTTGCCATAAGGAGTTCAAAAATGCCGCTTTACCGCAGCCCGCAAACGGTAGCAGAACAGCGGGCTTCTGCGAGGAAAAACGTGGTGTTCAGGCGATTATTTTTCGCCCATTTTTCCGCTCGGGATCCAGCCGCAAAAAGGCCCGCAGACCGGGTGATCTGCGGGCCGGATTTCGTCGCCGGAAACACGGCGCTCGGGGGCAGGCTTAGTTCAGCCCGCTGATCTCGATGCGGCGCGGCTTGGCGGCCTCCGCTTTCGGCAGGACCAGCGTGAGCACGCCCTGCTCAAGCCGGGCGGCGATGCGGGTCGTGTCGATGCTCGGGTCCACCTCGAAGACGCGGCGGAAATCCGCCAGGCGCGATTCGCGATAAACCAGCTCGGCTTCCGTCTGGAACTCCCGGCGCCGGCCGACAATGGTCAATTCGCCATTTTCGACCGTGACTTCGAGGCCGTCCCGGTTGACGCCGGGCAGCTCGATCTGGAGTTCGTAGCCGTCATTGTTTTCGACGATGTGGGTGCGCGGTCGCAGGAACGACTTCGCGTTGGTCGGGCGGGTCGTCTGACCGGAGTGGTTGCCGTTCTGGCCGTTCGTGGCGACCGCCTGGGACTGCTCGTTGGAAGGGTGATTCATGGTTTCCATGGGATGAATGCGTTGCAGGTTGCAGTGTTTTGGGATGGGGAAAGCGCGGTATTACTTCACGCTCACTTCGATCTGGCGCGGCTTGGCTTCTTCCGCCTTCGGCAGCGTCACCGTCAGGATGCCGTCCTCATAGGTGGCGGACACCCGGCTGGAGTCCACCCGGACCGGCAGCGTGAACTGGCGCTCGAACTTGCCGAAGAAACGCTCGCTGCGCAGGGCGCCCTTCTCGTCGTGCTGCTTTTCCTGGCGGCGCTCGCCGCTGAGGGTCAGCACGTCTTCATGCAGGGAGACGTGGATGTCTTCCTTCTTCATGCCGGGAAGTTCCGCCCGCAGGAGGACGCTTTCCTTGTCATGATACAGATCCACAGCCGGCACGCTGCCGTCGAAGCGGTCTTCGCTGCCGGCGAGGAAGGGAAACGAGTTGAAGAGTCGATCGACCTCGCTGCTCAGCGAGGAAAGCCGGGAAAGCGGCGCGAACACCGCCGGGCTCACGGAAGGAGTTTGATAACGAATGATGTTCATGGGTTTTGGTGTTTTGAGCTAAGTTGTTTCGGCTTCGTAGTAGCCTGCTGGGAGAGTATTTAGCTGCCGTTGTGCCAAACCCACCGAAACAGCTTGAGTTGCTCAAGTCACTCGAAACCAGAAACTTGCAAAGATGGATAATTTTCGTGCTCACAGCAGAATTGACATCTTGTCTCACCAAGAATCGCAAATTGCGTCAATATTTATACGAGTCATTATGGCACACTAGTTCTTCTGTTGGGCGCTGACTCTTGCTGCCCGGCAGTGCCCACCCTGCGTTTCTCATGAGCGATGCTGCTCCCCCGCCCGTTGACGCGGATGTCCGGTTGATGCGCCTCGCTTTGCGCGAGGCGTTGCGCGGACTCGGGCGCACCAGCCCGAATCCAGCCGTCGGCGCGTTGATCGTCGCCGCAAACGGTCGCCGCATCCTCGCCCGAGGCTGGCATCGCGCGGCGGGAGGCCCGCACGCTGAGATCGAGGCCCTGCGCGCCTTGCGCCGACCCGAGCGCGACGCCCGGGGCTGCACGCTCTACGTCACCCTGGAGCCGTGTTCGACAACTGGGCGGACGCCGCCGTGCACGGACGCCATCCTGCGCGCCGGCTTCGCCCGGGTGGTGGTTGGAACCACGGACCCGAATCCCGCCCATGCCGGGCGCGGCCTCGACCTGCTCCGCGCGGCCGGCGTCGAAGTGCGCTGCGGCGTTCTGGAGGAGGAATGCCGGGCGCTGAACCGGGCGTTCAACAAATGGATCGTCACCGGCATCCCGTGGGTCATCGCCAAATCCGCCGTCGGGCTGGACGGACGCATCAACCGCCCGCCCGGCGAGGACCGGTGGCTCACCGGCCCGCCCGCCCGCGCGCATGCACACGCCCGCCGCGCGCTGGTGGACGCCATCCTGGTCGGGGCTGGCACGGTCCGCGCCGATGATCCGCAGCTCACGGTCCGCGACGTGCCGGGGGCGGATCCCGCGCGCCAGCCGTGGCGAATCGTCCTGTCCCGCAGCGGCCAGCTGCCGGCGACGGCACGGATTTTCAATGACGCCTGGAAAGCCCGCACCCGCGTCTTCCAGGGTCCGGAGATCACGCTGGTTCAGGTATTGCGCGATCTCGGGCGGGACGCGATCACCAGCGTCCTGATCGAAGGCGGTGGCGAGATTCTCGGCCAAGCCTTCCGGGAGCGGGTGGTCGATGAAGTCGATTTCTACCTGGCTCCCCGGATCGCGGCCGGCGCCCAGCTCGCACTCGGCTCGCTCAACGCGGGCGGTGTGCGTATGACCATTGCGGAGCCGCGCTTCGATCGTCTGGGGCCGGATTTATTTTGCTCGGGCAGAGTTTGCTACCCGGGCGATGGCGGCAATACTGCGGCTCTTTCTGGAGAGGCATCCGCACCGTTTTGACCCTTCGATTACAGCGGCGTCAGGTCTTTAAAACAATCCCATGAAAACCATCCTCGCTCTTCTCGCCGCCGGCCTTGGCTTCGGCATGCTGACCACTCCGGCTGCCGACGCCCAACAGCCGGTCACCCCGCTCACCACCGGCGTGGGCTCGGTTTATATCAACGAAACCGTCGTTGTCCGCACCGGCTACCGCCGTCCGCATCATCGTCGCGTGGTCCGTCACCGCAACTTCCGCACGGTGCGCCGGGTTTACTATCGCAACGGGGTTCGCCATGTCGTGGTGCGCCGCGTTTACTATTGAAACTGATCGGTTCGTCGGAGGGCGGCGCCTTTTGACGTCGCCTCGACGCCTGCCATGACCGTCGGGCGCGCCGGGAGTGCTGGAAAAAAGTGCTCCCGGCGGCGCAACGGAATGATATTTCGCGGGTTTATGTTGATTGAATGTGAATGTCGGGGTTCGTCTGACCGTCTGATCAACTTATGAAAAAGCTGTTTCTGTTGCTTGCCGCGGTGGTGGGTTTGACGCTTTTGGCGACGCCGAAAGCGGAGGCGTATGTTCGGTTTAGCGTGGGCTTCGGGGGCTATTATCCCTACGGCTACTACGCGGGTTATCCAGCTTACGATTGCGCGCCGTATTCCTACGGTTACGGTCCGCGCTATCGTTACTACGGTGGCTATTATCCGCGTTATTACCGGCGCGGGTATTACGTCCGGCCTCGTCGAGTGGTGTATTATCACAACGGGCGTCGGTATCACCGTCGCGGCTACTACGCGCGGCGGTAGATCGGCAACTGGGCGCCAGCCCGGTTTCTGTTTCGCTCAAAAAGGCAGCCTTCGCGGGCTGCCTTTTTTGCGTGACAGCAGCGCGGATCAGACGATGCGGAGTTCGCCGCTCGTCACCACGGCGAGCGTCGCTTCGCCGGGGCGCCGAATGAGCAGTCGCCCTTCCGGGTCGAATCCCTCGACCACGCCCTGAAGTCGCGGGTCATCGACGGCCTGCACGCAACGGCCGCGCAGGTGACAACGCCGCGCGCAGGCTTCCACGATCGCCGCCGGTTGCGTCTGCCAGACGCGGTAAAGAGCGTCCAACCGGCCGAGGAGGGCGGCCGCGAGGGCGGGCCGATCCAGCGCCCGGCCCCCCGCCGCCTGGGCCAGCGAGCCGGCGCGATCACGCAGCTCCGCTGGAAAATCCGCTTCCTGGTGGCTCACGTTGAGCCCGATGCCCACGACAGCGCAGGCCACGCGCCGGTCCGCGCCGGCGGCGTGGGTTTCGATCAAGATCCCGGCGACCTTCCGGCCCGCGATGAGGATGTCATTCGGCCATTTGATCTGCGGCGCCAGCCCGGTTTCCGCTTCGATCGCTTCGGCCACGCCGAGCGCGGCCCAGAGCGCCAGTCCGCTCCAGCGCGACTGAGCCACCGCGGGCTGCAGCAGGATGGAAAACCAGAGGCCAAGCCCGCGTCCGGAAGACCACTGCCGCCCCTGCCGGCCGCGTCCGGCACGCTGGCACTCCGCAAAAACAACGAGACCCTCCTGGGTTTCGCCGAGGCTCGCCCGCGCCACCACGTCATTCGTTGAGCCGGTTTCCGCGAGGACCACGATTTCCCGCCCGATGCCCGCGTCCGTCGGAAGGCGCGCGCGCAGGTCATCAGCGATCAGCGGGTCACCCGGGCCGCCCGCTGCCAGCCGAATGCCGCCATCCGGGCCCGGCACCTCCTCGATGGGCACGCCGGCATTGCGCAAAGCCGCGACCCGGGTCCGCAACTCCGCGGGCGTGAGACCCGTTTTTTCCGCCAGCTCGCTGGTGGAAATCGCCTCGCTGGCGGCGAGTCCACGCAGCGCCCGGAGCAGCGCGACGTCATCCGGCATGGCGCGAAAGAAACTCGAGGGAATAATCGACCGCCCGCGCCGAATGCGTCAGCGCGCCGACCGAGATCGCATCCACCCCGCTCTCCGCCGCCGCGCGCACGGTGCCGAGATCGATCCCCCCGCTGGCTTCGAAGCGCACGCGGCTGCCGCGAGCCTGCCGCCGCGCGACGGCGGTCCGCATCCCGTCGGGCGACATGTTGTCCAATAGGATCCAGTCCACGCCGCGCAGACCCAGAAACGTCTCCACCTGCTCCAGCGTGTCGGCTTCCAGCTCCACGCCGCGCAAATCCGGGCGGGCCGCGCGGACCCGGTCGATCGCGGCCTGCAGCGCCGCGGTGCCGCCGGTCGCGAGCAGATGG
Organism: uncultured Verrucomicrobiae bacterium; assembly: GCA_963762725.1. Taxonomy (GTDB): domain Bacteria; phylum Verrucomicrobiota; class Verrucomicrobiia; order Chthoniobacterales; family SZAS-18; genus JAFAXH01. The sequence continues at coordinate 571,965 of CAVXLY010000003.1, forward strand.
TTGTCCTTCACCATCACCATGTCGTAGAGGCCCAGCCGGTGGTTTGTGCCGCCGCCGGCGCGGACCGCGGCTTTTTCCAGCGCGCGCAGGCCCGGCGTCGTCTTGCGGGTATCGAGGATCTGCACCGGCAGCCCGGCGACCGCCTCGACAAATCGCGCGGTGAGCGTGGCCACACCGGAAAGGCGCTGGAGAAAATTCAACGCCACCCGCTCGGCCGACAACAGGCCTGCCGCGGGACCGGAAATCGTCAGCACGGTGTCACCGGGCGAAACTCTCGCCCCGTCGGGCCGCTCGATCTCGACCGCCAGCGCGGCGTCCACGCGGCGAAACGTCTCCGCCGCCACGGCGCCGCCGGCAACCACGGCGGATTCCTTGGCAAAGATCCGCGCCTGCGCCGGCTCGTGCGGGTCCACGAAAAACTGCACGGTGACGTCACCGGTCGGCCCGAAGTCTTCCGCCAGCGCGGCGGCGATCGGGTCGAGGAGCGGGGCGGAGGAAGGCGGAGCGGAGATCACGGGGTTCGGGCGGTTGGGCGGAGCGACGCGCGGCTGTGCCGCCATTTTAATCTAGTTTTCCCCGGTGTCCTGCCGCACCGGCAGGCGCACACGAAAATTTGCACCCCGCCCCGGCGTGCTTTCGACCGTCACCTGCCCGCCGTGGGCCTGGATGATGTGCTTGACGATGGCGAGCCCGAGCCCGGTGCCGCCGGCATCGCGCGAGCGGTCCTTGTGAACCCGGTAGAAGCGCTCGAAAAGGTGGGGCTGATCCGCCAGGGGAACGCCGGCGCCGTTGTCCGAAAACGCGATCTCCATCATGCCGCTTTCCGCTTCGTCAAACTCCGCCCGCACGCGCACCTCCAGCGCCGGCTCGGGCTCTGCGCCGTTCGCATCGGCCGCGGGCGCGACTCCGCCGCGAGCGCCATGTTTCAAGGCATTGTCGAGCAGATTGAAAAACGCCTGGTCGAGCCGATGGCTGTCGGCCTCCACGGGCGGCGCGTCCGCCGGGATTTCCAGCCGCACCACGGCGCGCTTTTCGGCGATGACCGGGCTGAGCCGCTCGACGATGCGTTCCAGACAGGCCCGCAGATCGACCGGGGCAAAGCGCAGCGAAATCGCGGCGGCCCCGCCGTTTTCCAAGCGCGCTAGCGTGAGCAAATCCTCCAGCAGCAAATGCAGCCGCTGGCCGTGTTTCCACATGACGCCGAGAAAGCGCCGCACCGTCGCTTCATCCTCCAGACCGCCGGGCTCCAGCAGCGTCTCAAGGTAGCCGTTGATGATGGACAACGGCGTGCGCAGTTCGTGCGACACGTTCATCACGAAATCGCGCCGCACGGTTTCCAACGCTTTGAGCTGCGTCACGTCATGAAAAATGGCGATCGCTCCGGGCGGCTGGCGGCTGCCCCGCGCGCGCAGGCCGGCGGCCGTGACCTGGAAATGCCGTTCCACGTAGCGCCCGTCCCCGAGGCGGGTCGCCAGGGCCAGCGTGCGGCTCTGGGACTGGCCGGCGGCAAGCGCCTCCAGCACCATGGCCTGGACGGTGTGATGCCGGAAAACTTCGAGCAGCGTGCGGTTCAGCGGCGACTTGCCGAAGTCGAACATGCGGTGCAGCCCGTCGTTGGCCAGCCGGATTTTCTGCGCCCGATCCACGATGAGCACGCCGTCGCTCAGGCTGCCGAGAATGGATTGCAGATTAAAATTTTCGTCGTGCAGCTGGCGATCGGCTTCGCGCAACCGGCCGGCGATCGTCTCCAGGTGGCCCGCGCTCTCGCGGAACGCGCCGGACGGCCAGAGATGGGCGGAAACGTGCTCTCCCGGCGAGCCCGAGGCCAGCTCCGCCAGCGTCCGGTGCAGAGCGCGCGCCGGCCGGACGTAGTGAGTGTAAATCCACGCCGCGATCACCAAAGCCAGCGCCAGCAGCGCGCCGCCGCCCAGCATCCAGGCCGCCGGCGAGGTGAGCATGCTTGGGTCCACGAGGTTTTGACGAAAAATGGTGTGACGCGCGGTGCCCGAGCCGCGGCGACGGCAGCCCTCAATCCTCCGCCGCGAGGATGAAGCGATACCCTTCGCCGCGCAGCGTCTCGATCCGGCCGGCCTGCGCGCCGAGCTTTTCCCGCAAGCGCCGGACGTGGGTGTCCACGGTGCGGGTGTCGATGGCGTTTTCGTAGTTCCAGACGTCGTGCAGCAACGTCTCGCGGCTTTGCGTCTTGCCCCGCCGCTCGATGAGCAGGCAGAGGAGCTTGAACTCGGTGGTCGTCAGCTCCAGCTTCCGGCCGGCGCAAAGGATTTCGAAATTCCCTTGTCGATGCGGAAATCGCCGGCCTCGATCACGGCGTCTCGCCGGCTGCCGGCTGCCCGCACCCGGCGCAGGATCGCTTCGATGCGCAGGATCAGCTCGCGCGGGCTGAAAGGCTTTGTGACGTAGTCATCCGCGCCGATCTCCAAGCCGGCGACGCGCTCCGGCGGCTCGCCGCGCGCCGTGAGCATGACCACCGGGATCGCCGCGGTTTCCGGATCGGTTTTCAAGCGCCGGCAGACTTCCTGCCCGGTCATTTGCGGCAGCATGAGGTCGAGCACGATGAGATCCGGCCGGTTTTCCCGGGCCAGGCGCAGCCCGGAAAGCCCGTCGGCGGCCACGAGCACCGAGTGCCCCGCGCCCTGCAGCCGATAGCGCACGAGATCGATCACGTCCGGCTCGTCATCCACGAGCAAAATCCGCGCGGCGGCAACAGCACCGGCGGCAGCGGCGACGCTTGTCATGAGCCGGCCATTTTGTCCGGCGGGGAAACGCATGGCAAGCAACGGAATCGTCACAAACCCGGCGGCGGAAGTGCCTGCCGATCGCCCGCGGATTCTGCGATCCATCCGGACAAAAAAAGAATTCGGGCCGCGCGCGCCAAGGAATGCTGCCGAACGGTCACGCGCGCGGACCCGAATCACCTTAACCTGCTCCCTTCGACCGGGGCTGCGAGGCGTTGTTCAAAGTAATTTCGGGAAATTGTTAATTTTTCGTCGCGAACCCTCCGGCCCCGAACGGCTTCAGATCCGCGGCCGGTCCACCTCCGACCGGTCCGGCGGCCGCTCGTTGCCCCGGCCGTCAAAGAACGGCTGCACCGGTGGTGCGATGACCGGCGCCGCCGGCATCACCGGTGTCGGCGCGGCCGACGGCTGCTCACGCGATCTGCCGGGTCCGAAGATCCCGAACGGCCCGCGCCGCCGGGGAGTCGGCGTCGGAGTGGGCGCCTGCGCTTGGGGCGCCGCCGGTTCTGGCGTCACCGGGATCGCCGCCGGGGGCGGAGGGACGGAGGCCGCGGGCGTGGGCGCCGGCAGCGGTGCCGTGGCCTCTCGGAATTTTTCCCGCTTCTGCCGTTCGATCTCGCGCGCACGCTCTTTCCTGGTCGTTCGGGAGTCCGGGGGCGACGGACGGTTGATCGGGATTTGGTCCGGAGAGATGAGCCGGATCTTCACCTCCGCCGTTTTGTCTTCGGGCGAAAGGTAGATCTGCTGGCGCACTTCCGGCCAATTCCAATAGTGCGCCGCCAGCTCGTGCTCGCCCGGCGGCAGCATCACGGTCTTCGGGGTAACGCCGAGCGTTTCGCCGCGCAGCGTGATCTCCGCCTTCGACGGCTCGCTCGTGAGATGCACGGCCACGAGCTTGCCGGCGGCCGGCGCCGGCGTGGGCGGTCGGTTGGCGGTCGCGGCAGTGTTCTCGCTCCCCGGTTCGGCTGGCGCGCTGGTTTCCGGCGGGCGCGTCGCGGCCGATGCCACCGGGACGGGCGGCGTCGGCGATTCCGGCGCGGTTTCCGCGGGCGGCGTGGCTCGGGAGGTCGCCTTCGGACTCGTCGCAGCCACGAGCGCCGGCGTCGGCGCGGGAACGGTCACGGCGTCCGGCGGCGGCACCGGCGGCGGCTCGATCGGGGCGACTTCCAGAGAGCGCGACGCCGTGCTCCCGGTCGCCGTCGTTCCCCGGGTCTCCGCGCCGGGCGAATCTGACGAAAGCACGGGGGGCGGCGGCGCGACGATGGCCGCGGGCGGCGGACGCGGCGGCGTGGTCGCCGGACTGGCCGCGATTTCCGACGCGAGCGATTGCGGGCTCGGCGCCGCCGGCTGGGGCGGGCGCGGCGAGGTGACGGTGTGCGCCACGCGCGGTGATGCCGCCGCACTCCGGGCTAGGGCGGTCGCAGGGGACGCAGAGGGGGCCGCCGGCCGCTCGGCCGGACCCGACCGTGGGGCAGAAGGCAAGGCGGAAGGCGTCGCGGCGGCAACCGTAGTGCCGCGTGGCGTCGCGGAAACCGCGGCCCGCGCCTTTGGCGGGGCGCTCGCCGGTGTCGGCGATATGGACGCGGTGGGCACCACTGCCGGCCGCGCCGGGGGACGGCGGGTCTGGAGATACGCAAACACGGCCGCGCCGCAAAAGAGCAGCAGCGCAGCGACCGCGGCGAACGGCAGCCAGCGACGGCCTGCCGAGGGCTCGCCCAACAGCATGTCCCGCCACTCCTCCGCGCTCGAATGCGACGCCGGGGGCGGCGCGCTGGACGCTGCCACCGAGGGCGAAGACTCCGCCGCGAATTTCGGCACCGGGGCGCGCGCCGCGGCGGCCCGGGCGGAGAGCGGGGCAAAACGGTCGGCCGATTCTTCCGCCGGGCTCTGCTCCCGGGAGGCCGCCTCGTCGTCGTCCTGGGCAGCGGGGATTTTGCGCGCCGGCGTGCGCGGCTTCGCTTTGCTACCCGTCGCGCCGCCGCCGCGCGGAGTGCGCGGGACCACCGGGCGGGAACCATGCACCGTCGTGGCTACCGCCGGCGGCACAGCAGCGAGGGTAGCCGCGTCGTCTGAGGCGCTCTTCGCAGCTCTGACCGGGAGCGGGTCAGTGCCGGCCGAGGGCATTTCGATCGGCTCCAGCGCCGACGCTGCCGGCGGATCTTCGGCCAGCGTTTCGTCGTGCGGCGGGAGCGGCGCGGGCGCCGGGGCCGGCGGCGTCAGCAATGGCGGGGGTGCGGAGACAAACGGCCGCAGCGTTTCCGGATCGTAGCCGGCTGTGCGCGCCAGGATTTCGTAAAACTCCATGCCGGTCGCGAAGCCCGGCTCATCGCCGTTCACGCAGCGCCCCAGCACGGCGTTGGCTTCCTCGCTCAGGGCGGGGCGGTTGACGTAGCGCAGCAGCCCCGCGCCACCTGCCGTCATCCCGCCGCCGAGCATTTCATAAACGAGCCGGCCCAGCGCCGGCAGCAGGCGGCCGGTTTCCGGCGTCCAGCCCGCGATGGAGGAATGCGTATCGTGCATCGGCATGCGCTCGGTATCCGGCACCAGCGTCATGTCACCGGCCCAAGTGGCGAGATCGGCGGCGCCGCGCGACACGCCGAGCGGATTGAGTTTCACCTGCCACTCGGGCCAGCCGCCGAGCGGGCCGAGCGGCACCGGGCGCAGCGGCGTCTCGGCACCGTCGTTCACCCGGTCGCCCGGGAAATGGAGCAGTATCTGGTGCGGAGCGAAATCGATCCGGTGGCTGATGCCGTGCGCCGCAGCGTGATCCGCCGCCAGCGCGGCAGGGCGCAACACGCGCAAAGCATCCTCGAGCGCGAGCGTGCCGCGATTCCGCAGGAGATCGACCAGGGTGAACCCATTGACCCATTCCTGTGCCAGATAATAGCGCGGCCCATGCCGCTCAAAGCTCCGCGCGTGCAGAAGCGCGGGATGCGGCGCCTGGCGGGCGCGCTCGAAATCCGCCCGAAACGTTTCCTCCTCATGGGGGGTCACGATGAGGTCCGCCGGCAGCACGCGGACCGCCGTGGGCGCGTCGCCCATCTGGAGATCGCGCGCCAGAAAGATTCGCCCCTCGCTGCCCTCGCCGACGAAGCGGACCAGTCGGAAGCGCCCGCCCAGCACGGTGCCGGTGGCGAATCCGGAGTCGCCATCCGTCCGCCGGCCGGTCGCCGGCAGGTCGGCGACCTCGACGTTGAAAAGGCCCTCGGGGTCCGTGATCGTGCCGGCGCCATCCGCGCCATCCCGGCTGGCGCGCTCCGCCAGCACGGCGCGCAGGCAGGCTTCGAGCTCGCTGCGAAGTTCGCCGCCGGTCTGGGGCCGCTGGGCCGGATCTTTCTGGAGGAGCCGCGCCAGCAGCGCGCGGACAGGTTCTGGCACCGCCGGCGGCAGATTTTCCAGCGGCGCCTCGCGCGTGAGATGCTGGGAGATGATGCTCGCCAGCGTGCCGGTGAACGGCGGCTGCCCGGCGACGAGATACCAGAGCGTGACGCCGAGGGAATAAAAGTCCGATCGCGCGTCGAGATCCTTTTCCTCGAGCTGCTCCGGGCTGGCAAAGAGCGGCGTGCCGACAAAGCCGCCGAGGGTCACGTTGCTCAACGCCGCGCCGCCGCCGGTGCTCGGCGGGGCGCCGGTGCCGCTGGTGGAGAACAGCGAGCGCGCCAGGCCGAAGTCGATGACTTTGACCCGCAGCTGGGCATGCTCGTCGCCCTCGTCATCCTCGTCGCGCACGACCATGAGATTGGCCGGCTTGATGTCGCGATGGACCAGGCGCTGGCGCGAGGAGGCGATCAGCGCGCGGGCGACCTGGAGCGCGAGCCGCAGCGCGGTCGCCGGCGCCAGCGGGCCGAGGCGGCGGACGAGCGACTCGAGCGTCTCGCCGTCGATGAACTCCATCGCGTAGAAGAACGACTCGGCGTCCATGCCGAGGTGATACACGCTCGCCACGTTCGGGTGCCGCAGCCGGGCGGCCGCGCGGGCTTCGCGCACGAAGCGCGCCTTTGCCGTCTCGCTGTTCAGATGCTGGGCGTTGACGACCTTCAGCGCGACGTAGCAGCGCAGGTTCACGTCAAACGCCTTGTAGGTGATGCCCATCGCCCCGCGGCCCAGCTCCCAAAGCGAACCATCCGGCCGGCGCAGCACCTGGTAGTGCTGAAAAACGTCCGGCGGCGACGGTGGCGACGACGACCCCGCCGCAGGCGAAGATGCGGTCGTTGGCGAAGAAGGCATGGTCATCCTGGCGTCTGGGCTGAAAGGGAGGACGAAATTCGCGCGAACGTTTTCTGTAGGAAACAGGCTAAAGACGCAGCGAACAGGCGCAAGGGCAAAGGTTGGCGGGAAGGCGGCTGGCAGAGGGGCCGCAGCCGGTCTTTATTGGAGCTTCCTCTCCGGCCTCTACAGCAATCGTGCGGGCCGCGGGGATTAGTTGGCCGCAATGACAAATTCGCCTCACGATCCGCTGATGGAACCGGCCGCCCGCGCCGTGGTCGCACGTTTGCAGGAGGCCGGGTTCACCGCGTTTTTCGCCGGCGGCTGCGTGCGGGACAAGTTGCGCCACGTGGCTCCGAAGGATTTCGACGTAGCTACGGACGCGCGCCCGGAGCAGGTGCAAAAATTGTTTCGCCGCACGGTCGCCGTCGGCGCGCATTTCGGGGTCATTTGCGTGCTGGAAAGCGGCTTCCAGTTTGAGGTCGCCACGTTCCGCGCGGATGGCGCGTATCTCGACGGCCGCCGGCCCGCGGAAGTGCGCTTCACCACGGCCGAGGAGGATGCCGCGCGCCGTGACTTCACGGTGAACGGGCTGTTCTACGATCCGGCGCGCGAGGAGGTCATTGATTACGTCGGCGGCCGCGCGGATCTCGAGCGCCGGGTGTTGCGCGCCATCGGCGATCCCGCCGCCCGCTTTGCCGAGGATCGGCTGCGGCTGCTGCGCGCGGTGCGCTTCGCCGCGACGCTCGGTTTCGAGATCGAAAAGGAAACCTGGGAGGCTCTTTGCGCCGCGGCTCCGCAGATCAAAGTCGTGAGCGCCGAGCGCATCCGCGACGAGCTCGTGAAGATTTTCACCGCGCCGACGCGGCTGCGCGGGTTTGACCTGCTCGACGCCAGCGGGCTGCTGCGCGCCGTGCTGCCGGAGCTGGAGGCCTGCAAGGGCGTGGAGCAGCCGCCGAATTTTCATCCCGAGGGCGATGTCTTCGTGCACACCCGCCTGATGCTTTCCCTGCTCCCGGCGGATGAGCCGGTGAGCGTGCCGCTCGCCTTCAGCGTGCTGTTGCACGACATCGGCAAGCCGCCCTGTTTCCGGCTCGATCCCGCCGAGGGCCGCATCCGCTTCAACGGCCACGAGCACGTCGGCGCGCGCATGACCGAGCGGCTCATGGAACGGCTCCGGTTTTCGCGCGCGGAAATCGACGCCACGGTCGTCGCGGTCGAGAACCACATGGCTTTCAAGGACGTGCAGCACATGCGCGTGGCGACGCTGAAGCGCTTTCTCGCCCGGCCGACGATCCCCGACGAGCTGGAGCTGCACCGGGTGGACTGCGCCGGCAGCCACGGCATGCTCGACAACTACCATTTTCTGCGCGCGAAACAGGAGGAGTTTGCCAACGAGCCGCTGATCCCGAAGCCGTTTATCACCGGCCGCGATCTGATCGCCCTCGGGATGCAGCCGGGGCCGGCGTTCAGCGAGATCCTCGAAGGGGTGCAAACCCGCCAGCTTGAAGGCCAATTTTCCGACCGCGAGGCCGCGCTCGCCTGGCTGCGCGAGGCTTACGCCCCGGAATCCGCCTGAGTCTCTCCGGGGAAAGCGGGGCAAAAAAGCCGGGAGTTTCAGTTTCTTCTTCCGGCCCGCCGTGATTGATTGCTCCCGGCGGCGCTCGATTCCGGGCGGAACCGCCCTGCTCTTTCCAAAAAATCATCCCCATGCGCTTCGAGGAGTCCCCCGAACCTTTTATCAGCACTCCCACCCCGCCCCCGCTCCCCGGCGGCCAGCCGCCCCCACCGCAGCGACGCGGCGGCGGAGGCGGCGGCGTCACGAGCCGCGCCGACCCCGGCGTCCGGAAGGCCGCAGCGGTGGCGGCGGGAGCAGCCGGACCGAAGCGATGAGCCTCGACCCGGCGGCGGGCGTCGCGCGCCCCAAGCCGCCGAGGGCGAAGGCGCTGCCGGTCCCACCCGCTTCCACCGAAGGCGGCGACCGGCCGCCGGACGGGCGTCCACCGCGCCGGCCGGAAAATCGCGAGCGGGAACGCGGACGCGACCAGGCCGGCGGTGGCCCGGGCGAAGAGCGCCCTGCCGAAGCACCCGGCGACCGGCGGCGCGGGGACCGTCGGGAACGTGGTGAGCGCGGTGAGCGCGACAACCGGCGCGGCGGCGGCGGTGCCGGCCCGGGCGGCGGTGAGCGGCGGGGGCGTCGCGGCGACGACCGGCAGCCGATGGGCCACAGGCGCGAAGACCGACCCGGCGACGCACCAGCCGCAAGCCAGCCGGCGGCGGCGCCCGCGGCGAAATCAACGCCCGCCAGCGAGCCAGCGGTCGCAGGGACCGCGGTGCCCGGCGCCGCCCCGGCGGCTCCCGTCGGATTCCTGGAGGAACTCGGCGGCGACCTGCTGGCAAGCGTGTCGCGTTCGTTTTACCTGACGATCCGGCTCCTGCCCGAGCCGTTGCGCGGCCCGATCTCGCTCGGCTACCTGCTGGCGCGGGCCATGGACACCATCGCGGATTCCCCGGCGGAGAGCACGCCCGCGGCGGAACGGCTCGCCCATCTGCGCACCCTGGTGGACGCCATTAAATTCGGCGCGGACGCCGCGGCGTTGCGCCCGATTCAGCGCGATCTCGCCCGGCGCCAGAAACATGCCGGCGAGCGTCTCCTTCTGGAAAAGATCGATCGCTGCCTCGCCTGGCTCGAATCAATCGAGCCGGTGGCCGATCGCTGGGATCTGCAACGCGCGCTCTCCCGCATTTCCTACGGTCAGGAACTCGACCTCATCCGCTTCGGCGAGAGCCAGGAAAAAGGCGGCGTCAAAGCATTGCAAACCGCCCGGGAGCTGGACGAATACACCTACTATGTCGCTGGCAGCGCAGGCGAGCTGTGGACCCGGCTGTGCGGCCGGCACCTGCCGGAATACGCGACGCTGCCGCAGGAGGAAATGCTGCGGCTCGGCCGGCGTTTCGGCCAGGGGCTGCAGCTCGTCAACGTCCTGCGCGACGTGCGCGGAGACATTTCCCAAGGCCGCTGCTACCTGCCGGCCGACGAGCTGGCCGCCGCCGGGATCGAGTCGCCCGCCGACCTGCTCCGCGAGCCAGCGCCGGCCGGGCCGATCATGACCCACTGGCGCTCCGCGGCCGCCGAGCGGCTGGATGACGCCTGGCGCTACGTCCGCGCTCTGCGCGGGAAGAAATTGCGGTATGCCTGCGCGCTGCCGGTGCTGCTCGGCATCCGCACTCTGGCGCTCGTCGCGCAGACCTCGCCGCTGACCGCGGAAAAACCGGTGAAAGTGTCGCGTGGCAACCTGCGCAACATCATGTTCACCGCCGGCGTCGGCATGGTCGCGCCGGCGCTGACGGACGCCTTTTACAAGCGCGCCCGCCGGCAGGCCGTCGGCTCCGGCTAGCGCGCTCGTCGCCGCCTACAGGTCGCCCCGGCAGTGCTCGCCGAGCGCCGCCCGCATCGCGGAAACCGGCGCGGGCTGGTTGAACCAGATTTCAAACGCCAGCGCGCCCTGCCAGAGCAGGAGCGGCAGGCCGTCGGCCGCCTCCAGGCCGGCTTCCCGCGCCGCGGCGACGAGCGGCGTCGGCCGGCCGTCGCGGCGATACACGGTGTCGTAAATGCGCAGCCCCGGCCGACCGCGCAAACACGCCGCCGGCAGCGCCGGGGGATCGGCGTCGCGCAGCCCGAGCGGCGTGGTGTGCAGAACGAGGTCGATCCCGTCGAGCGGCGCGTCGGGCCACGGCGTCTCCGGCATCGCGACGACGGCGATTTCCAGCTCGCCGGCCGGAAAATCCCGCCGCAGTTCCTCCGCCAGCGAGGCCACATTTTCCACGGTGCGGTTCGCGAGCATCAGCCGGGCGCAACCGGCGAGGGCGCATTGCACCGCGAGCGCGCGTCCCGCACCGCCTCCGGCGCCCAGCACCAGCACGCCCAGCCCGCGCAGACTCTCGATGCCGAGCGCGTCGCGCAGCGCCAGCAGCAGGCCGGGGCCGTCGGTGTTCAATCCCTGCAACGTCGCGTGGCTGCGGCCGGCTTCGACGCGCACCGTGTTGATCGCGCCGAGCCGGCGCGCGCCCGGGTCAAGGTCGGCCACTTCCGCGAGCGCGGCGGTTTTGTGCGGGATGGTCAGGTTCGCGCCGATCAACCCGGCTCCGGGCAATAATCGCAGCGCTTCCGCCAGCTCGTCGCGCCGGATGTGCAGCGCCACGTAGCGCCCCGGCAGCCCGGCCGCGGCGAGCGCGGCATCGTGCATGGCGGGTGAAAGCGAATGCGCCACGGGATCGCCGAGCAGCGCGAGGCACGGCCGGGCGGCGGGCGGAAGTTTGCCCAGCGTTTCCGGCCAGGCGCGCAAGTCCGCCAGCGTGAGCACGTCCCGGAGCAAGAACGCTTCGTTCATATACTAGCAATACGCACCCCGGCCCGCGCAGGATCGCGCCGGCGCGGGGCGAATCGTCTCGCCCGGACGCGCGGACGCGAGATTCGCCGCTGCCGCTGCGACCGGGCATCAATCACAGCCCCGTCGGCACGGTGCGCAGCCGATCCTCCCAGCGGGTGAGCAGATGAAGAATGATGTTCGTGCCGAACTTGTAGGCGTCGGCCAGGGGCTTCGGCTCGAGGTTGCGGAAGTAAAGGTCGCGGTGGCTGAAGATCTCCGGGTTGATCGCGACGTAGTCGTCGTTTTCGTCGCGTCGCTCGTCGTAATTTCCCTGCTCGTTCAAGCCGATCTGCCACATGTCGCCGTAGTCGTTGGCGGTGTAGAGCACGGCGATCTCGCCGTAAAGTTTCAGCGCGTAAACGGGCTCGCGAAACGCATTCAGCCCCGGCGGCACGTCGCGGATTTCGGGGAAATAGGTTTTCGTGAAGATCGGATGATCGCGCGGCAGCGCCTCCCATTCCGCGCTCTCGCCGACGATGCGCTTCATCTCCCGGCGAAACGCGAGGTCAAAGCGCGACCGCCGGCCGGGCAGCGCGCTGTCGCCCCAGATCGCGCCGCCGAGCTGGAGATACTGGCGCAGGTTTTCCACCTCGCGCTCCGTGAGCACGAAGTCGCGGTGGCCGGAGAAAAAGATGAACGGCGGCTTCACGCGAAACAACGCGTCGCCCGCCAAGTCGAGCGGCTCGGGATCGGCGGCGGCTTTGATGCGGTCGGCGCTCCATTTGTTGATGAGGTAAAGCAGGTTCGGCAGCGCGCCGGTGACCGCCCGACCCGGACGGAACTGCGTCGTCGCGTCCCAGTCACCGCCCGCGTATTTCGCGACGTAGGCGGTGAACTGAAACGTGCGATTGCGGTGGACGCCGCTGCCGCGCTCGCCGGCCGGTGCGCCGGTGCCGCTCTGGAATGCCACCATGCCCCGGGCGATGTCGCGCGGGATGCCGCCGAAGGAGGCGCCTGGAGCGGACGGCGGCGCGGCGACGGCACCGACCGGCGCGATCGTGCGCGCCGTGGTCCCGGCCGGCGGCGGCAGGAGCGGTGCGGCCGGCAGCGAGAAATCTCCAGGAAACGCGGCCGCCGCGCTCACGAGCGGCGCCAGCGACGCCACGGCATCGCCAGCGGCGGCAGCGCCGGCCGGCGGCGTCGCCGGAGTCTGGAGTGCCGCCTGCAACGCGGCGTCCGCCGTCGCGGGCGGCAGGGAGTCCGTGCTGACGGTGATGCCGCCGGAAAGCAGGTCGTCGAAATCGGCGCGCGGCGTCGCTCTTCGCACCCAGACGACGCCGCCCAGGGCCACGATGAGCACGAAATGGAGCAGCGCCGAAACGAGAAAAAAGCGCGACCGGCCGAGCCCGCTGAAGATCCGCTGGAGCGACTGCGCATTCATCGGATCGAGGATCGGGAAAAGGGGCTCACCGGACTCGGCAGGCAAGGGCGCGCCGACGCCTTCTTACCCGCTGCGGCCGGAGAAGGAAAGCGGTCCCGCGCCCGCCGCGGCAAATCGGGCGTGCCCAGTCGGCCCGATCCCCCGGTTGCGCGGAAAAAACGGGGCCTGCCGTGCATCCAAACCGCGTCGCCGGGCGGATTGACTTGCTCAACCCGGTAGCCTACGCTGACCTTGTGAATTATTTCACAAGGCCTTCCGCCCACGCCCCGGCCGGGCCGGCATCCACCGGCGCTTCTCCCCGCCCCACCACGCCTGCTGTGCCCTCCCCTGCCGCCGTGTCGTCGACGCAAGAACTCCAGCAGATCACCGCGCTCATCCGGCCCCAATTGCACAGCGTGGAGGAGGCCATCGTGGCCCAGGTCCAGGCCTTCGACCCAGCCGTGCAGAGCTACGTGGCCTATGCCTGCGCCACGAGCGGCAAACGGCTGCGTCCTGCGCTCGCGCTGCTGGCCGCGGGAGCCACGGGCGGCGTGGCGGAACGGCACGTCTCGCTCGCCACGATTATCGAGCTGATCCACCTGGCCACGCTCATCCACGACGACATCATGGACGGCGCCGAAACCCGGCGCAGCCAGCCGACCGCGAACGCCCGCTGGGGCAACGCGATCACGGTGCTGCTCGGTGACAGTCTCTTCGCCCACGCGCTCGACCTTTCCACCCATTTCGACGACGCCGAGATCTCGCGCGCGATCGCCCGCGCCGCCCGCGAAGTTTGCACGGGCGAGATCTTGCAGACCCAGCGCCGGTTCGATCTGAAGCTTTCGCTGGCCGATTATTTCCGGATCATCGAGATGAAAACGGCCGCGCTCTTCGGTGTCGCCGCCGAACTCGGCGGCCGGCTCAACGGCGCGCCGGAACCCGCGGTGCGCGCCCTGCGCGACTACGGCCTGAAGCTCGGCACCGCCTACCAGATTTACGACGACTGCCTGGACCTCGCCGGCGACGAAGCCAAGGCGGGCAAGACGCTTGGCACCGACCTGCAAAAGGGCAAGCTCACGCTGCCGATCCTCCACCTGCTGCAATCCGCCGGTGCGAACGGCGCGCGCGAGTCGCTCGACCAGGCCATTCTCCAGGGCGACGCGGAAAGTTTCAGCGTGCTGCGGCTCGCCGCCCGCAAGACCGGCGCCCTGGCCGCTGCCGCGACGACCGGCCGCGAGATGATCGAGGACGCCTGCCGGGAGTTGCACACCCTGGAGGCCAGCCCGTATCGCCGCGCCCTGCAGGAAGTCGGCAGCCGACTTGTCGGAATGATCGGGCAGTTTGAATGACGGCCGCGCCACGCCGCGCCGTCGTTTTTTCCGCTACCCAACCGCCGTCCCGCCCGGCTACGCTCGCGGCGATGGACCCGCTGCGAATCCGCGAATTGCCGGCCAGCGAACGGCCGCGGGAACGCCTGGCCCGACTGGGCGCCGGCGCGCTCAGCGAAGCCGAGTTGATCGCCATTCTCCTGCGCACCGGCGTGCAGGGTGCCAACGCCATCGAAGTCGCGCGCCAGTTGCTCGCGAAATTTCAAACGCTCAGCGCCCTGGCGCGTTGCAGCGTGCGGGAGATCGCCTCGGTCAAAGGCATCGGCCCGACAAAAGCGATCCAGCTCGCCGCCGCGTTTGGCCTCGGCCACCGGCTCGCGCATGAAACCGTCGCCCGGCTGAAGGTGGACAACCCGGAGATCGTCCGGCAGTTGCTCGGCGCCGAGATGCGGGCGCTGCGCCGGGAGTCGCTGCGCGTGCTGTTGCTCGACACGAAATATCACCTCCTGCACATCGAAGAAGTCTCGCTGGGCAGCATCAACGAAAGCATCGCCCATCCGCGCGAGATTTTCCGCCCGGCGCTGATTTATTCCGCCTACGCGGTCATCGTCGTGCACAACCATCCCTCCGGCGATCCGACGCCCAGCCAGGCCGATCACCAACTCACCCGCCGCCTGGCCGAAGCCGCCCGCCTGCTTCAGATCAGCCTGCTCGATCACATCGTGCTCGGCGCTCCGCAGGCAGACGGCAGGCCGGATTATTTTTCCTTCAAGGAAGCCGGGGTGCTTTAATCGGCGCCTTCCCGCCGCCATTCCAAATTTTTGATTCCCAGTTTCTCGATGATCCATCCCACCGCCGTTGTTGATCCCGCCGCGCGCCTCGCCTCCGATGTCCGCCTCGGGCCGTATGCCGTGATCGAAGGTCCGGCGGAAATCGGCGCGGGCTGCGTGATCGAAGCGCACGCCACCCTGGTCGGCGAGGTGAAGCTGGGGAAAAACAATCGCATCGGCCACGGCGCCGTGATCGGCGGCTGGCCGCAGGATCTTGCGTTTGACGCCGCAACGACCCGCAGCGGGGTGGAGCTGGGCGACGACAACATTGTCCGCGAGCATGTCACCATCCATCGCGGCACCGCGCCGGGCAGCGGGACGCGCGTCGGCAGCAATTGCCTGCTGATGGCGGGCGCGCACGTCGGACACAACGTCCGCCTCGGCGACGGCGTCATCCTGGCCAACAGCGTTCTGCTCGGCGGCTATGTCGAAGTCGGCGCGCGCGCGTTTCTCGGCGGCGGCAGCGTGTTTCACCAAGGCGTCCGGGTCGGCCGGAGCGCCATGGTGCAGGGGATCAGCGCGGTGAGCAAGGACGTGCCGCCCTTCACCATCGCCGCCATCCACAACGCCGTCGCGGGCTTAAACGTCGTCGGCTTGCGCCGCGGCGGATTCAGCCCGGAGGATCGCCTGGAACTGAAGCGGGCTTTTGCCCTGATCTTTCTCAGCGGATTGAATGTTTCCCAGGCGCTCGCCCACGCGAAAACTGAAACCTGGGCGAGCCCGGCGGCGGAGGAATTTTTCACTTTTATCGCGGGGGCAAAAAAGCGCGGCATCTGCGCCCTCCTGCGCCAGACCCGGAACCCGCCGGTGCAAAGCGGACCCACGGTCGCCGGCGAAGATTGACCCTCCGGCGGTCCGACGGCGCGCCGGGACGCCGGCCCCCACCTTTCCTGTTGCTATCGGCAGGCCCGGCAGCCTAACCTCGCGCCTTCCGTCCCAGCATGAAGATTTTTGTCACCGGCGGCGCCGGCTACATCGGCAGCATTTGCGTCGAACAGATGCTCGACCAGGGCCATGAGATCGTCGTGTTCGACAATCTCACCGAAGGCCATCGCCGTGCGCTCGACCCGCGCGCGCGCCTCGTCGAGGGCGACTTGCGCGAACCCCGCAGCATCGGCGACGCCCTCGCTGCGGAGAAACCGGACGCGGTGATGCATTTCGCTGCCAATGCGCTCGTCGGCGAGTCGATGACGAACCCGTCGAAGTATTTCCTCAACAATGTCTATGGCGGCGTGAACCTGCTCGACGCCATGGTCGCGGCGGACGTGCGGAAATTCGTTTTTTCCTCAACCTGCGCCACGTTCGGCATGCCCGACGAGGTGCCGATCCACGAGGGGCTGCCGCAGCGGCCGATCAACCCCTACGGCGAGTCGAAGCTGATGTTTGAGAAGGTGCTGCGCTGGTATGACGAGATCCACGGGCTGCGCTTCGTGAGCCTGCGGTATTTCAACGCCGCCGGAGCGACGGAGCAGTTCGGCGAGGATCACCGCATCGAGACGCACCTGATCCCGAGCGTGCTCAAAGTCGCGCTCGGCCAGAAGCCGCACGTGGAGATCTATGGCACGGATTACCCGACGCCCGACGGCACCTGCATCCGCGACTACATTCACATCGTGGACCTCGCGCAGGCGCACATCCTGGCGCTGGGCCGGGAGCAAAGCGCGTTTTACAATCTCGGCACCGGCGGGGGCAATTCGGTTTCCGAAGTCGTCGAAGTCTGCCGCCGGGTGACCGGCCGCGACATCCCCGTCGTGGCAAAGCCGCGCCGGCCCGGCGACCCGCCGCGACTCATCGCGGCCTCTGCGAAGATCACCAAGGAACTCGGCTGGCAGCCGCGCTTTCAATCGCTGGACAAGATCGTCGAGAGCGCCTGGGCGTGGCACCAGAAACACCCACACGGCTACGGAGACTAGCGATGAAACTTCGTGCCGCACGCGGATCGAATCGGCCGGAAAACCGCCAACCCGGCCGGCGTCCGGACGCGCCGGTTTGCGTTGCCGCCGCCCGTTGCGGCGTGGGGTTGCTCTCGTTGCTCGCCGGTGCAGGGACGCTCCTCGGCCAAAGCAGCACGCTCACGCCGCCGCCGGTGGTGACGCCGCAATATTCGACGGCGACCGGCAGCAACCCGCGCCGGACCACGGACAGCACCGGGCCGATCGACATTACCGCCGAGGGCGGGACGAATTACGTGAACCGCGTGGCCACCGCGCGGGGCAACGTCAACATCACCACGAACGACGCCAGCATCTTCGCCGACGAAGCGGAATACAATCTCGACACCGGCGAAGCCATCCTCACCGGCAACGTGCGCATCTACCGGCTCGACACGGTCTTCGTGGCCGCGCGCGCGCTTTACAATTTCAATACGAAAGCCATTCGCGCCCTCGATTTCCAGGGCGCGCGCGACCGCTTTTACTTCAGCGGCATGAGCGGGTTCTCGCCCGGGGCCGGGTATGAGTTCAGCGCGGAAAACGGCTCGTTCACCACGCACGACTCTTCCAAGCCGGACTACCGCGTCACCGCGCGGCGGCTGCGCATTTATCCGGATGACCGCGCGATCTACATCGGCTCCACGCTCTACGTCGGCCAGACGCCGGTCTTTTATTTCCCCTACTTTTATCAATCCCTGAACCGCCAGAGCGGCTACCGCGTGGTGCCCGGGTATTCGAGCGACTACGGCGCCTATCTGCTTCTCGGCCTCACCTTCCCGATCGCCGACAAATTCACCGGACTGGCGCGCTTCGATTACCGGACCCTGCGCGGCGCTGCTGCCGGGATCGACCTCGAATACAATCCGCGGCTGAAGGTGAAACCCACGCGCGACGGCTCCGCGCTCTCCTCCTACGCGAGCAGCTCGGACCCCGGCCAGGCCGCCGCGGTTCCGGCCGCCCCCGCCCCCGCCCCGAGCCGCGGCATCTTCGATCCCGGCCGCTTCGGCGATTCCAATGCCGTCGGGCGCAACGCCGGCGATGGCGACCGCAGCGACGGGGACAACCTCATCGGCGGCGTTGCGCCAACCGGCGAGCGGCTCAGTCGCGAGATCCGCGCCAAGGAGGGCACCAAGCTCGTCACCTACTTCGCCAAGGACGACAAGCCCGACCTGAATCGCACCACTCTCGTGCGCACCCCGACCAGCCCGGAGCGGTATCGGCTCGACCTCGCTTCCACGCATTTCTTCACCGACGATTTGTCGCTGAAGATCAACGTCAACAAGCTTAGCGACCGCTACGTGCTCCAGGATTTCTACCAGGCGGAGTTCACCCGCGATCCGGTGCCCGACAACGTGGCGTTTCTGACGTATCGCCGGCCCGATTTCGTCGCCACGCTGCTGGCGCGGGCGCAGTTAAACAATTTTTTCAACACCACCGAGCGCCTGCCGGAAATCGCCTTCGAGGTGCCGCGCCACCCGCTCTTCGTCGGGTCGCCGATCCACTACGAAAGCGAGAACAGCGCCGGCTATCTGCGGCGCGCTTTTTCCAACGATAACCTGCTCCCCAGCTACTCCGCCTACCGGCTCGACACTTTTCACCAGTTCACCTACCCGCGGACGTATTGGAACTGGCTGAGCGTGGTGCCGCGTCTCGGCCTGCGCGCGACTTATTACTCGCGCTCGGCGCCGGCCTCCACGCCCGCTTTCAATCTGCTTTCCGCCAGCGAAGACGATCTCTTCACGCTCTTCAACCAGCGGCCGGCGCCGGCCCCGGGGTCCGGCGATTTTCTGCTCCAGCAGGATGCCCTGCGGGCGCGCTCCGAGTTTGATCCCGGCAACGGCATCTTCCGGCCGGTGATCAACATCGGCGCCGAGGCGTCGTTCAAGGTGTCGCGCGTTTTTCCCGCGGTGCAAAACCGGCTGCTCGGGCTCGACCGACTCCAGCACGTCGTGCAGCCTTACGTCAATTTTTCCTACATCGAGGACTTTGGCGTCGGCAGCCGGCGCATCCTGCCCTTCGACCGGCGGGTGGCCACCACCCAGCTCGATCCGATCGATTTCCCGCAGATCACCACGATCGACAATCTGGACGAGGGCGCCTTTGTCCGCGTCGGGGTGCGCAACCGTTTCCAGACGAAGCGCGACGCGCTGACTTTCAACTGGCTGGAGGTGGATTCCTTCTTCCAGGCCAATGTCATCAACCCCTACGGCTCGCGCCGTTTTTCCAATGTTTTCAACCAGCTCACCTTCCGGCCGCTGCCCTGGTTCACGCTGAATCTCGACACGCAGTTCCCGCTGTTCGACACTGCCACCGGCGCCAGCCGGCGCACGAATCTCGCGAGCGGCAGCTCCATCGCGGACCTGTTGTCCGGCTCGACGCCGAACCGTTCCATTGGCGGATTCACCGAGATCAATACCGCGCTGAATTTTCAGGTGACAAGCAACCTCGAGGTCGAGGTGTCCCACCGGTTCCTGGAGAACAATCCGTTCTTCGCGAACTCGAACCTCCTGCGCTTCGGCGCCTACTATCGCTTCGACCACAACTGGGCCGCCGGCTTCACGGAGCGCATCGAGTTTTCCGACAACGTCGTCGAAGCACAGAGCTACACGCTCTACCGCGACCTCACGAGTTTTGTCGCCAGCGTGGCGGTGACGGTGCGCAACAACAGCAGCGCGACGCGGACGAGCACGAACGACTACGGCGTGCTCTTCAATATCACGCTCAAAGACTTCCCGCGCCTGAACCTGCCGGTCGGGTTTGACGTGAACTCACTCGAGAATCAGCTGAGCGGGAACTAAGGCACCATGCCGTCGTGCCTGAACTGATACACCATGAGGAATTTGGTGTTGCTCGTTGCATTGGTCGCTGTCGTCATGATGACAACGTAAGCGCCGGCTGTCAGGGTTTGCGTCGCGGATCTCGGCCGGAGTTTGACGACGAATCTCGCCCCGCCGGTCGGGACCGGCAGTGTGCGCGGATTCTGCACTTCGCCGTTAATCTTCAAATTCGTGGCTAGCTGCAGTTCGGTTCGTCCACTCGACGGCGAGACGGTTTCAACCTTGAAGACCGTGACCGTGACGGGCGCGCCCGCGGGCCAGTCGGCAGTTCTCGGCCTGATTCGAAGGCCTTTCCAGTTTTGCGGTCCACCCAGGGGCCGGGCGTGTTTTCTTGCCGCCCTGGCCGATCGGCCGGGTATCCCGTCTTTAAAATCGTAGCCTATTTTTCCGCTCTCCGGGGAATCATCATCCTCGGCGAGCTCATCGGGGCGCGAACTCGGAATGAAGCCTGGATTCGCTACAGTGCGGGTCGGGAAAGCGCCGGCCATGCCCGATCCAATCATCAAAATCGCGAGAACGGATCGCAGACTCGATTGAAATTTACTCATACCAGCCAGGGTTAACAACGGCATCCCGCTTAAGCAAGCGCATTTGCGCCTCACGACGCCGAAACGCGCGTGGCCCAGCACGTTATCCGCAAACGCGGCACCCTGGTCACCGCGCGAAAACCATGCTTCGACGAATTGCATTTCCCAGCCGGGCTCGAAGCAGCGAAGATCACCGCCACGAAAATCTGCGGCCAAATTTTTCTTCCCGTTCACAAGTTTCCGATGAAATCCCACCGCCAGGAACTCTGGTTCCACGCCGAGCAGCGCCGGCAGCTTTTCAACATCACCGGCCGCGTCGAAGAGTGCGTCGCTGAGAGCGGCGTCGCCGAGGCCCTGGTGCTGGTGAACGCCATGCACATCACGGCGAGCGTGTTCATCAACGACGACGAGCGCGGCCTGCACCGCGACTTCGAAAAGTGGCTCGAAAAACTCGCGCCGGAAAAGCCGTATTCCCAATACGAGCACAACGGCTCCGAGGACAACGCCGACGCTCATCTGAAACGCACGCTCATGGGTCGTGAAGTCGTCGTCGCAATCACCGCCGGCCGGCTCGACCTCGGGCCATGGGAGCAAATTTTCTACTACGAACTCGACGGCCGGCGCGACAAGCGGGTGCTGGTCAAAATCATCGGGGAATAGCCGCACACGGATTGCCCGGCCTGCCAAGCGTCAAATCGCTGCTGATAGCCGACGCGGAGCCAGGCCGGATGCAGCTCCCGGTGGCTGGCAACCCGTCGCAGCGTCATGGTCTTACCAAGTTCCCAAGTCGCGGAGCATTTTTCCGCGGCAGGTTTCCTGCGCACATGGCCACGTCGGCGGCCCACCGGATTCGTTCCTTCTCTGAAGGTTTCAGTCCCAGCGCCTGTGGCAGGCTTCGGCCGCCGCGAGAATGCGGCAGGCTTCGGTGGATTCATGCTGGCGATCGGCGAGGGTTGCGGGCGTTCAGGCCAGTTGTAGGAATGCCCCGACCTCGCGCGCAATTTGCAGATTTTCCTCGGCCGGGATCACCCAGGCGGAGATCCGAGAATCCGCGCGAGTGAGCGGCTCCGCGGCGCTCCCCGCTGCCGCCTCGTTGCGGGCGTCGTCGAGGTGCAGTCCCAGAAAACCGAGCCGACGGCAGATGCGCGCCCGCATGGCCGGAGAATGTTCCCCGATGCCCCCGCTGAAGGCGATGGCATCCAGCCCGCCCAGGGCGACAGCATAGGCGCCAATATATTTTGCCGTGCGATAGGCAAACATTTCGAGCGCCAGCTCGGCTTGCGCGTTGCCGTCGGCGACGGCAGCGGTCAGGTCGCGCACGTCAGCGCTCAGTCCGCCGGAAACTCCGAGCAAACCGCTGCGTTGGTTAAGCAAATCCTCGACGTCATCCACCGACATTCCCGTGCGTTGCAGATAGAGCACCAGCCCGGCGTCCACATCGCCCGAGCGTGTGCCCATGACGAGACCTTCCAGCGGAGTGAAACCCATGCTGGTGTCGATGCTTTTCCCGCCGAGCACCGCGCAGACGCTGGCGCCGTAGCCGAGATGGCAGGTGACGAGGCGCGTGTCTTCTTCCACAGCCCGCCCCAGGCATGCCGCGAGCCGGCGCGAGACGGCTTGATGCGCGATGCCGTGAAAGCCGTAACGGCGCAGATCCAGGCGCGCGCACAAGTCGGCGGGCAACGCATACGTCGAGGCGACGGCAGGCAGGGTGCGATGAAACGCAGTGTCGAACACGGCAAAAACCGGCACCCCAGGCACCGCCGCCTGCGCTGTCTCGATCAGGTCGGCGGCGGCTGCGTTATGCAGAGGGGCAAGTTCGCCAAGCGCGCGGATCGCTTTGAGCACGGAAGCAGTCACGCGCACCGGCGCGCGAAATTCGCTCCCCCCATGCACGACCCGGCAGCCGATCGCGCTCAACTCACCGGCCGCCAAACCCAGACGACTGACGACATGGCCGATAATGTCCGCCGGGGTGCCGGCAGTGACCGGCTCATCGTGCGGCGCCTCTCCGAGTCGGGTGACGCGGAGCATTCCCTGCGGCGTGCCCAACCGCTGCAGCCTGCCCTTGGCGAGGAGCTTCCCGTCCTCCGTGCCTTCCATCTGGTGGAGCGCGAACCGCAGCGAGGAGCTCCCCGCGTTGAGGGTAAGGATTTTCATAAAGAGCGGTGGCGCGACACCGCTCCGATTTCCTGCCACCGCCACTGCCGAATCTCCGGAAGATCCTCACCGTGCGCTTGGATGTAGGCGCGGTGTTCGACCAATTTCTGCTCGTAACGCGCCACCAGCGCATCCGCCTTCCCGGCGATCGCGGGATCGGTAGCCGCGGCCGCGCGCACGGCCTGCATGAGCACGTGAAAACGGCTCGCGTGGTTGAGCACCGGCATGTCGAACGGCGTCGTCGTCGTGCCTTCCTCGATGTAGCCGTTGACCTGAAACCGCGCGGAGCCGGGCCGGTTGAAGAGAAGCTGTTTCACCGCGCCGGGATAGCCGTGAAAATTGAAAATGACTGGCTGTTCCGCAGTGAATAACGCCTCAAACGCCTTCTGCGTCAGCCCATGCGGATGGAAGGTGTCGGCTTCGAGCACGAGCAGATCGGTGACGTTGACCACCCGGACGCGAAGCTCCGGCATCTCCTCCCGCAGCAGCGCGGCCGCGGCCATGATCTCGACGGTGGGATAGCTGCCGGCGGCCGCCAGAACCACGTGCGGATTGGCCCCGTCGTCGGTGCCCGCCCAGCGCCAGACCGAGGCGCCATTCCGGCAATGGTCGATCGCTTCCTCCATGGAAAGCCACTGCGGCAGCGGCTGTTTGGAAGCGATGACGAGGTTGATCTTGTCCTTGCTCGTCAGGCAATGATCGACTGTCGAAAGGAGGCAGTTCGTATCCGGAGGCAGGTAAATGCGCGCCTGCTGGGCCTTGCGGGTGAGCAGGTTGTTGATGAACCCCGGACCCTGGTGGGAGTAGCCGTTGTGATCCTGCCGCCAGCCTTCGGAGGTGAGCAGATACGTCAGCGATGTGACCGGACGGCGCCACGGCGTCTCGCCAGAGACTTTCAGGAATTTGGCGAACTGATTCATCATGCTGTCAACGATGGGCGCGAACGCCTCGTAGCAGGGAAACAACCCGTGCCGGCCGGTGAGCAGGTAACCCTGGAGCCAGCCCTGGCAGGAGTGCTCACTGAGCACTTCGACGACGCGTCCCGCGCTGGCCATGAAGTCGTCGCGCGGGTCAACCGGCCAGTTGAACTGCCGGCTGGTTGCCGCAAAGATGGCGCCCAGCCGGTTGGAGGTCAGCTCGTCCGGGCAGAAGACGCGAAAGTTTTTCGTCTCCGCGTTCAGGCGCACGACGTCGCGCAGGTATTTGCCCAGCTCGCCCATGTCACCCAGCGGCGGGGCACCGGTGCGCGAGGAGGCCACGGCGTGTCCACGGAAATCCGGCAGCTTCAGATCCTGGCGGATATTGCCACCGTAGGCGTGCGGGTTCATGCCCATGCGGTGCTCGCCGCGCGGGCAGCATTCCAGCACCGCGGGGAGCGGACCGGCAGCTCCGAAAAGCTCATCCGGCTGATAGGAACGCAGCCAGGTTTCGACGATGGCGAGGTGCGCCGGATCCGTCCGGCACTTGCCTGCCGGGACTTGATGCGAGCGGAACGATCCTTCCACCGGCTTGCCATCAACTTCGCGCGGTCCCGTCCAGCCCTTGGGCGAGCGCAGGATGAGCATCGGCCACCGGGGCCGCACTTCCGGCCGGCCGGCTCGCGCGGCTTCCTGAATGCGGCGGATATTGGCAAACGATTCGTCCATGGCCACGGCCATCAACCGGTGGGATTCCAGACGTTCGCCGAACGATTCTCCGTTCACCTGGACGATCCGGGGCGCGTAGCCGTAGCCCAGAAAGAGATTGCCGAGCTCCTCGTCGGTCATCACGCCGAAGATCGTGGCGCTCGAAATCTTGTAACCGTTGAGATGCAGGATCGGGAGCACGGCGCCATCGCCGGCGGGGTTCAGAAATTTCGTGGAATGCCACGCTGTCGCCGTGGGTCCGGTCTCGGCCTCACCGTCGCCGACGATGCAGGCGGCGATGAGATCGGGATTGTCGAAGACGGCGCCGAACGCCGTGGCCAGCGCGTAGCCGAGCTCACCGCCTTCGTGGATGCACCCTGGCGTGCCGGGATACAGGTGGCTGGGGAAGCCGCCGGGCACCGAGAAGCGCCGGATCAATTCCTCCATGCCGGCTCGATTGTGGCCCAGCTCCGGGTAAAATTCGGCGAGCGATCCTTCGAGGTAAAGATTCGCCAGATTCGCCGGCGCGCCGTGCCCGGGCCCGGTCAGCAGCAGCACGCTGGAATCATCCCGGCGGATCAACCGGTTGAGATGGGCGTAGATGAAGTTGATGCCGGGCACCGTGCCCCAGTGACCGAGCAGCCGTGGCTTGATGTCCCCGGACTCCAGCGGCCGCTCCAGGAGACAGTTGTCCCGCAGGTAAACCTGCGCGGCGCCGAGATAATTCGCGGCGCGCCAGTAACGATCGAGCGCGTGCGCTTCGTCGGTCGGGAGCGGCGAAGACACGGAGCCACTCCGTGCCCCGTTAGGAATGATAGTCGTTTCTGTATCAGGCGGGATACTCGCATCCGTCGCCTCGGTGACTCGCCGGTAAGGCGTAGATGCTTGTTTTCTCATAGTGCCAGGAACGTGCGGCCGGCTGGTGCCACACGCTGCGCCTCGATCGGCGATGCTTGCCTATGGATTGCCCTTTTGTCGGTTGGGAGAGGCTACCATGCTTTGCCCCGGTTCACAGCAGTGCCGCAGCGCGAGGTGCCAGGCCCGGCTTTCCGAAACCCGGAACCGACATGGAAGCGACGCAGGACCGTTCTACCCTCGCATGGGGCGCGCTACCCTCACGGAATCGCGTTCGCTTTCCCAGACGACTTGGATCGCGCAGAAGGAAATTTCCAATTTATCCACCCTGCTGCGCCGCGTCCCGATCTCCGGCGACCGCAGCCTGAGCGGCGACTGGATGGCCCGCATTTACTCCTGATGGCTGGCGATCAATCGCAACGCCTGTCCGAACGTCATCGCTTTGCCGAGTTCCCAGGTCGCGGAGAATTTTTCCAGCGGCAGGTTCCCGGCGCACGCGGCTACGTCGGTGTCCCAGCGGCATTGTTCTTTTTCCGAAAGCTCCAGGCCGAGCGCCTGCCGGCAAGCCTCGGCGGCCGCGAGAAAGCGGCAGGCTTCGGCGGTTTCATGCTGGCGATCGGCGAGGTTTGCCAGCGTCCAGAACAGGGCCGCGTTGTTTTTGTAGCCGATCTCGGCGCGGATCTGCATCGACTGTTCGAAGTGGCGATACGCGAGGGAAAAATTCCCCTCCTGCGCTTCGACTTCGCCCAGCGTGGACAGCGTGTTGAACAGGCTGAAGGGATCCTGCACGCTGCGCTGCAGCGCGAGGCTTTCCTCCAGCCGCGCGCGGGCCGGCGCGTAGTCTCCCTGCAGCAGCAGGACGCGGCCGAGATTGCTGAGCACCAGCGCCTGCTCGCCGACGTTGCCCACCTCGCGCCAGACCGCGAGGCTTTCTTCGTAACGCGTCCGCGCGGCGTCGAAGTCGCCCTGCTCGCTGGCAATGATGGCCAGGTTGTTCAACACGCGCGCGCTCCAGGCCACGTCTTCGAGCTGACGGAAATGGGCCAGTGCGAGGCCGAAATTTCCGCGGGCCGATTCCAGATCGCCGTCGGACCACGCCAGCACGCCGGCGGCGTTGCGCGCCCGGGCGCGGGTCAGGTCGGCCGGGCCGCCGCGGGCGGCGTCCCCCTCCAGTGCGCGCCCCAGCCAGCTGCGGCCCTCTTCCACGTAGCCGTGCAGCATCCAGAATCGGTGAAGCGCCAGCGCGAGCGGCAGTCGCACGGAATCGCCTTCCGGCGAGGCGCCCAGAATCGCACGAAAGTTTTCGTGCTCGGCCTCCAGCAGCGTGAGCCAATGGCCCTGGTCCGGCTTCCGCAGCTCCGGTTCTACGCGCAAGCCCAGCAGGACGAAGTAATCCCGGTGCCGGGTGCGCGTCGCGGCCGCCTCGCCGGCGCCGGCGGCTTCGAGCCGCTCCTCGGCAAACTGGCGCAGCGGCTCGAGCATGCGGTAGCGCATCGTCTCCTCCGCGCCTTCGTCCGCGAGGATGAGCGAGCACTTTCGCAACTCGTGCAACGGCTCCAGGGCGGCGTCCAGCTCCGGCGTCGGCGCCGCCTCGCCGGGACGCGGGAGCGCGATCGCAGCCGCCGCTTCGGCCGTCCAGCCGCCGCGAAAAACGGAGAGCCGCGCGAAAAATTCACGGAGCCGCGGCGGCAGCAGCTCGTGGCTCCAGTCCAGCGTCGCGCGCAGCGTGCGGTGGCGCGCGGCGGCGTCCTTTTTCCCGCCGACGAGCACGTCGAGGCAATGCGTGAGCCGCAGGACGATCTGCCGCGGAGTGAGCAACTGCACCCGGGCGGCCGCCAACTCGATGGCCAGCGGGATGCCATCCAGTTTGCGGCACAGTTCCGCGACGGTCGGCGCGACGGCCTCGGTCAGGCGGAAGTCGGCGCGCGCGGCCTGGGCGCGGTCGCAGAAAAGCTGCACGCAGGCGTAGCCCTCCAGTTGCGCGACCACCACCTGCCGGTTCGCAGGCGGCGCCGGCAGCGGGCCAACGGCGAACTCCCATTCCCCGCTCAGATCGAGACGCTGGCGCGAGGTGATGAGGCAACGCAACGCCGGCACGCGTTCCAGCAGCGTGCGGACAAAACGCTCGGCCGCGTCGCCGGCCAGGTGCTCGAAGTTGTCGAGCAGGAGCAGGGTCGGCCGGGCGCGCAGCAGCACGATCGCCTGGTCGAGGGCGGACGCATCACCCGACGCCGCTGCCGCCGGGGGCGGCTCGCCGCTGGCAGCGCGCAGCAGCACGTCGCGCAGCCGGTCCGGCAGCAGGGAAGGATCGGTGACTTCCGCCAGCGGCAGAAAAAACAGCGCCTGATCGCGCGCCGCGGCGAGCCGCTCGGCCACCGCGAGGGCCAGCCGCGTCTTGCCGGTGCCGCCCGGGCCGGTGAGCGTGACCAGCCGGCGCGGCTCGCGGCTGCCGGAGGTCGTCGTGAACGCGCCGGACAGCGTGCCGGCACCGGCGGAAGCGGGCGGGAGCTGGAGCCATTCGTAAAGCGTGGCGATCTCGGTTTCCCGGCCAAAGAATCGGGTCAAGGCCGCCGGCAGCGCGATCTGGGCGGCGGGCGCCGGCAGCAACGACGGCGTGCGCAGCGGCTTGTCATCCAGGCCGGGGTAATGGACGAGGAAAAGCCGGTCGGGCGCCTGGTCGGTCTGGCTCGGATCGCCGAGGCGGAACTCGCCGAGATCGTGCAGCCGGCAGCCGCCGGGCAGCCGGTCGCGAAGCAATGCCGCCGCGCTCGCCGAGCAAAGAATCTGGCCGCCGTTCGCGGCGCGAAGCACGCGGGTTGAGCGATGCAGGTCGAGGCCGCGATATTCCTCGCCGTGCCGCTCGATGGTCCCGACGTGCAGGGCCATGCGCAGCCGCAGCGGCTCCGCATCGGGCTGACCCGGCCACAGGTCGGGATCGCGGAGCAGGGACTGGATCGCCAGCGCGCAGCGCAGCGCCGCCGCCGCCTCGTCGAAGGCGACCAGAAAGCCATCCCCGACCTCGTTCAGCTCTTCGCCCTCGTGCCGGGTGAACTCGGCGCGCAGCAGCTCGTGATGCCGGTCGAGCGTTTCGCGAAATGTGCCGCCGGAGCGTTCCCAATACCCGGTGGAGCCTTCGATGTTCGTGAGCAGCAGCGTCACGGTGCGCAGCCGCGCGGTGCCGCGCCCGGCGCCCGCGGTCCCCGGCGCGCCGAAGGCCACCGGTGGCAGCGGCGTTGGCGCCGAGACGTCCGCGGACGTTTCGCCCAACGCCGGCGCCGGCCGACGCGCCGACGACGACAGCAGTCGGCACCACGGTGGACGAGCCCGCTTCCTGGGCCGCGCGGATGCACGTCTCCAGCCGGGCGCGCAATTCCGAGGCGTGCTGCGGCCGGTCCGCGGGATCTTTTTTCAGCAGCGAACGCAACAGCGCGATCACCGGAGCCGGCACCTGGGCGGCCGTCAGCTCGGTAAACGGCGGCTGCTTGTTCAAATGCTGCCCGATGACCCGGAAGGCATCACCGGTGAAAGGCGGCGTCCCGATCAGCATGAACCAGAGCGTGCAGCCGAGGGAGTAAAAATCGGCGCGCCCGTCCACGACTTCCTCGCCGGCGGAAAGCTGCTCCGGGCTGGCGTAGCTCGGCGTGCCCACCAGCCCGCCGCCCGTGAGGTCCGCGGCGGCGAAGGCCTGGGTGTCGCCGCCGGTCGCCGCGAGGTATTTCACGATGCCGAAGTCGATGACTTTGACGAAAGCCCGCGTCGCTTCCGCGTCCTGCACGAGCATCAGATTTGCCGGCTTGATGTCGCGATGGACCAGGTGCTCGCGGTGCGCGGCGCCGAGCGCGCGGGCCACCTGCTCGGTGATGATGAGCGCCTCGACCAGTGGCAGCGGCCCCCGCTGGCGCACGCGGTCCTGGACGGTTTCGCCCTCGATCAGCTCCATCGCGTAGAAGCAGTCGTCCCCGCGCTGGCCGAGATGAAACACGCTGGCCACATGCGGATGGCGCAGGCGCGCTGCGGCGCGGGCCTCGTGCTGAAAACGGTCGCGCGCGCCGGGATGGTGCAGGGCCTGGCTGCCGATGACTTTCAAGACCACCGGCGAATGCAGATTCGTGTCGATGGCTTTGTAGGTGACGCCCATCGCCCCGCGTCCCAGCTCCCACAGGCTGCCGTCGTCGCGCTGCATGACGCGGTAGTGTTGGAACACCGGGTCGGGCTGGTCATCGAGCTGCCACGACGACGAAGGGCGCGGCACGATCGCCGTGCCCCCGCCAAGGTCGGTGGCAAAATCGGCATCGTCGGCGGCGCCGACCGCGGTGTTCTCGTCCAGGCCCAGCTGCAACAAGCAGTTCAGACAGCCGCTGCCGCTGCCGGTCGTCACGGCCAGAATCCCGCCGCAAACCGGGCAGCGGGGCACGGATTGCTCGGTATCGCCGCTTTGCGGTGGGGAGGAGATTGGACCGCCGTTTTCACTCATCGCAATTCCCTCAGCTATTGCCGGCCGGCTCCGTGGAGGTCCGCAGCCATCCGATGGACCGGGAGGCTAGCACGCGGAGTCGTCAGCATTGGAGCGATAATTTCTTGATCGCGCGAGAAAGGAAGGATTGACACAAAACTGAGCCACTGCCATCACCTGTCAAATGAGCAGTTTACGCGGATTGATCCTGCCCCTGGCAGTGGCGGCCGTTCTCGGCCTGCTGCCGGCCGGACTCGGGAGGGCAAACCCAGGGTTCATCCCCAGTTCCCGTCCCCTTTGCGTGGGCGAGTCCGAAAACCTCGAAATGGAAGAGGTGCAGTCGCAAACCGGCTCTGGCAAGAACGTGATCCAGCAGCGTGCCGCTCGAAGGACCATGCTCAAGCGCGTGCTCCGGGTGACCATCTGGCGAAGCGATGACCCCTTTGGCAGCAAGCACCTGGCGACTTGCAAAATCTTTCGCCTGGAGGGTCTCATGCTTTCCGAACTGCAACCGGACCAGGAGAAAAAGCTTTTCGTGCACGAAAACAAAAAGCCGGTCTTCGGCGGCTCCTGGAACAAGGATTTCGTCCGCATCGTCGAGAAAGGCGCCAAGCCCGGAACCTACCTGCTCAGGGTTGCACAGGATGACGGTTCGGGGACCGGCTGGTTCGAATTCAGGATCGATTGATCGGCCGACCCATCATGGCACGCACGCACGCACGGCGATTCCCGGCAGTTGTCGTTTGTCTCCTCTTGTTGCTGCTCGCGACGCCCGCCTGCTCTCGCCGAGAAACGCTCGTCCAGACCGGCGACCGGCTCGGCATTTTGCACCTCGGCAATCGCGACGAACCGCGCGACCTCGATCCGCAGGTCGTCTTTTTCAACACGGATGCCAACATCTCCCGGGCGCTCTTTGAGGGGCTCACGGTTTCCGATCCGCAGACCCTGCTGCCGCGGCCCGGCGTCGCCGAGCGGTGGGACGTCAGCGCCGACGGCTTGGTTTACACGTTTCACCTGCGGCCAAATGCCCGCTGGAGCAACGGCGACCCGGTCACGGCGCGGGACTTTCTCTTCTCATTCCGCCGCATCCTCTCGCCGGGACTCGGCGCGGAGGCGGCCGATTATTTTTACGATGTCCGCAACGCCGAAGCCTTCAATAAGGGCACGCTCACCGACTTTGCACAGGTCGGCTTCCGCGCGCCGGATGACCGCACCCTGGAGATCACCCTCGCCCACCCGACGCCGTATCTGCTGAGCCTGCTCTACCACAACACCTGGCTGCCGGTGCATCCGCCGACGATCGAGAAATTCGGCCGCATCGATCAGCGCGCCACCGGCTGGACGCGGCCGGGCAACCTCATCGGCAACGGACCGTTCATCCTCGCCGACTGGCAGGTGAACAAGGAGGTCGTGGTCCGCAAGAATCCGACCCACTGGGACGCCGCGGCGGTGCGGCTGAACGAAATCCGGTTTTATCCGATCGCCGATGCCGATGCCGAGGAGCGGGCGTTTCGCGGCGGGCAGCTGCATGTCACCTACAGCCTGCCCGTGTCGAAGCTCGATGCTTACCGGCAGTCGAATCCTGACCTGCTGCACGTAGCCCCGGGCGGGGTGGTCTGCTTTTTCACCGTGAACGTCACCCGCCCGCCGCTCGACGATTTGCGGGTCCGCCGCGCGCTGAGCCTGGCGGTGGATCGCGGGAGCCTGGTGAAAAACGTCCTGCGCGCCGGCGAGGTCGCGGCGACGCATTTCATCCCGCCGGGCACCGGCGCGGACTACGCGCCGCTGGCCGACCGGAAGTTGCGCGAGTTCGATCCGGTCGAAGCGCGCCGGTTGCTGGCGGAAGCCGGTTTTCCCGGCGGAAAAGGACTGCCCGCGATTGAGCTCCTGGCTCCGGGCGGCAGCAAGAACCGCTCGATCCTCGAAGCCATCCAGGCGATGTGGGAAAAGGAACTCGGCTTTCGCGCCGCCATCCGCACCGAGGAGGCAAAGGTGTTTCAGGATAGCCGCAACCGGCTGAACTACGGTGTCGCGCTGCTGAACCTCAGCGCCGATTACGACGACCCGTATTCGTATCTCTTCTACTGGAAAGCGGACGGGCCGAACAACCGCACCGGCTGGGCCAGTGCGGCGTATGATGCCCGGCTCGACGCGGCGGCGCGCTCGCTGGATCGCGGCGCCCGGTTCGCGGAGTTTCAGCAGGCGGAGGCGTTGCTGCTCGACGAGCTGCCGGTCGTCCCGCTCTATTTCGGCGCGCGCCCGACCCTGCGGCAGCCGAGCGTGCAGGGATGGTTCGACAACCCGCTCGACATCCACGAATACCGCGCGGTGTTTCTGCAGCCGCGCTGAGCGACACCGCGTCGGGGGCCGGGAGCGGAAGCCCGCACGAGAGTCGCCGTTACTTTTTCCGCCGCTGCTGGCGGCGCCCGGCTTTTTCGTCTTTTCCCAATCAGCCAGGAACTTGTCCAGCCCGGCCTGGGTGAGCGGATGTTCCAGCAACTGCATCAGCACTTTGAAGGGCGCCGTGATCGCGTCGGAGCCGAGCTTCGCGGCCTGGACAAAGTGCAGCGGCGAGCGGGCGCTGGCGGTGAGGATTTCGGTTTCGTAGCCGTAGTTGTCGTAGATCGTGCGGATGTCTTCGATCAACGTCATGCCTTCCTGCGAGATGTCGTCGAGACGGCCGACAAACGGGCTGACATACGTCGCGCCCGCCTTCGCGGCGAGCAGCGCCTGGCTGGCCGTGAAACAGAGCGTCACGTTCGTTTTGATGCCTTCCTCGGCGAAGACGCGCGCCGCCTTCAAGCCTTCGGCGATCAGCGGCAGCTTCACGACGATGTTTTTGTGAATGCGCGCCAGCGCGCGCCCTTCGCTGAGCATCGCCTTGGCTTCCAGCGCCGTGACCTCCGCGCTGATCGGGCCGTCCACGACCGCGGCGATTTCGTGCAGCAACTCGGTGAACGCCTTGCCGCTGGCGGCGACGAGGCTGGGGTTGGTCGTCACGCCATCGATGAGGCCCATCGCCTGGGCTTCCTTGATTTCGTCGAGGTTGCCGGTGTCGATAAAAATTTTCATGCGTTTGCGCGGTGGCTGCGGGCTGGGGAAGGGGAACGCGGCCCCGCTTCTGGCGGCGGGCCGGAGCCGAAACCTTAGGACCCGCATCCCGGCGGAACAACGGCTATTTTCCCGCTGCGGCCGCGCCGCCGGGCCGCCGCGATGTAAGCCTGAGTCCCCATGAAAACGCCTCTCTTTTCCGTCGGCGGCGGATCGCTTCTGGCGGTCTGCGGCGCGCTGCTCCTGCTGCTCACCGTTCCGGCTGCCGCGCCCGTGCGAGCGCAAATCCCGGCGGCGCCATCGCCGACCGATCGCGTGTTTCGCGCGACCGGCACCGCGGGGCAGCCCTTTTCTGTCCAGGTGATCGATCTGCGCCGCGGCCTCGGCAACACCGTCGCTCTGCGGCTCACGCTGAAGAATGAAGGGAGCGCGCCGCTCGCGCCGCGTGCCGAATTTTCGAGTTCGCCGACGAATCCTGGCGAGCAAAAGCGCATCTCCGGCGTGTATCTCGTGGACCCGAACGGCCGGCGGCGCTTCGAGGTGCTGCGCGACGCGGCCGGCGTGCCGCAATGCTCCGTGCTGGAAACGGACCTGGCACCCGGCGAGCGGCGCGAACTGCGCGCGACGTTTCCCGCGCCGCCGCCGACCTCGAACACGGTGGAAATCTTTTTCCCGAACGCCACGCAGCCGATCGTCGGCGTGCCGATCGGCCTCGCCGCAGCCGGAGAGCCGATCGCGGAGAACGCCCCGGTGACCGTGCCGGCCACGGCGCCGACCCTGAACCCGCCGGCCGTCAGCGCCTCCACTCCGCCCTCGGCGGCCCGGCCGGTATCGGATTTCAAGCCGGACGTTTACACCAACCAGCTCCCCGGCACGGCGCCGGCGATCGATGGACCGAAGAAAGCGACCGGGCGGATTCAGGCGAGCAACACCGTCGTGCCCTTCACCGTGGAAGTGCTCGGCCTGCGCCGCACCGGCGACGGGAAATACGATCTCAGCCTCGCGCTGACGAACAACTCCAGCGGCCCGCTCGACGTCGGCGACCAGTTCACCGGTGGCCTGACCGACAGCGCCGGCGCGGGCCGGATTTCCGGCGTGTATCTTGTCGATCCCGCCACGCAGATCCGCTACCCGGTGGCGCGCGACAATCTGAACCGGCCGCTCTGCTCCGAGATCAAGCCGCCGATGGTTCCCGGCGAGCGGCGCGAACTTTCCGCGCGCCTGAGCGGGCCGGCGCCCGCGTCAGCCGCGGCGGCGCCGGGCCGGCTCTCCGTTTACTTTCCGGAAGCCGGACCGATCCCCGACGTGCGGGTGACGGCGGCGCCGTAGGAAGCGCGTTCCTTCCAGCGCGGGAGCAGCCGCTCGACGCAGACCTCGATGAGCCGGGCCTGGAGCCGGGCGCGCTCGGCCAGCGAGAATTCGCTCGGCGTCTCGATCGTGAGCGCCTGCCGGGTGCCGTTGAGATACAGCCAGATGGATTCCGGGTAGATGTCAAACTTCGCCAGCGACGAGCGCCGGCGCATCCGCACGAGCCCGCGGTCCAACGCCCGGCGCACTTCGATGATCACCCGGGGATCGATGGGAAAGCGTGCCTTGCGCGCCGCGGCGACGAGCGCCTCGCCGAGGTCGAGCGCGCGGGCTTCGCTGATTTCGTAAAGGTAAAGCCCGGTGGCGTCGTAGTCCTCGTGGAGCGCCAGCGCGAGGTCGAACCAGCGGCCCGCCAGCCGCTCCTTCAATGCCCCGACCGGCGCGTGCTCGGCGCGGTCGAAGACACGGTTCAAATCGGTGCCGTCCGCGGATTCCCGCCGGTTGTTGACGAGGCCCCACGGGTTCAGGCAGGGCACGATGAAAAACGGCAGCGGCTCCCCGCCCTGTCCGTTCGCCGCGGTCGTCGTCAATGCCGCCAGGTGCCGCTCCGCCCAGAGGATGAGGCCTTCCGTGGAGCCCGGCTCGTCGCCATGGATCCCGGCGGTGATGTAAAGCCCGCCGTTCGCCGGAGCCTGGCGCGTGCGGCGACGATTTTCGACGGCGTAAACGGTGAAACCATCCGCGGGCCCGAGCGGCCGCAGCGTGGCGCCGGCGGCCCGCGCGACCCGGCGCCAGCGGGCGATGAGCGCCGGGTATTTGTGGGCGCGATGCCCAGCGTCGGGATGGGGATTCACGGGCGGGAGCAGGTCAGCCCGCCGCCAGCGCGGTGAGCAGCTTGCCGTGGATGCCGTCGAAGCCGCCGTTGGAAAACACGACGACCACGTCGCCGGGCTGCGCCAGCCCGCGGGTGCGCGCGACGATTTCCTCCGTGCTGTTTTCGTAAAACGCCTGCCGGCCCTGCGCGCGGATGTCCTCGACGACACGCTCCGGCTTGAGGCGCTCGGCCTCCGGGATTTGTTCCAGCTTCGCCACGCGCGCCAGCACCACGCCATCGGCGTCGGCAAACGCGGCGCCGAGCTGGCTTTGGAACACGGCGCGCCGCGTCGTGTTCGAGCGCGGCTCGAAGAGCGCCCAGAGCCGGCCGCCCTTCGTGAGATATTGCTGGCGGATGCCGCGCAGCGTCTGGCGGATCGCGGTGGGGTGATGGCCGAAGTCGTCGATGATCTTCACGCCGCCGGCTTCCCCGCGCACTTCCTGCCGCCGGCGCACGCCGGTGAAGCTCGCGAGACCGGTGCGGATTTTCTCCAGATCGACGCCGTAGAAACGGGCCGCCGCGATCGCCATGCAGGCATTGCGCACGTTGAACTCGCCGGTCATCGGCAGCGTGAACGCTTCGCCGCCGAGCGTGAAGTGGCTGGCGTTGCCTTCGTAGCGGACGTCCGCGATTTTTCCTTCCGGCGAGGCCGCTTCGCCGAGGCCGATCGGCAGCTTGCGGGCGAGCGTCGCGGCGGTCACGTCGAGGCAGTTCGGGTCGTCGGCATTGAGCAGGATCATGCCGTTTGAAGGAACGATGTTCACCAGCCGGCGGAAGCTCAGCTTGATGTCGTCCAGGCTGTTGAAAATGTCGGCGTGATCGAACTCGACGTTGTTGATGACGAGCAGCTCCGGCAGGTAGTGGACGAACTTCGAGCGCTTGTCGAAGAACGCGGTGTCGTATTCGTCGCCTTCGATCACGTAATACGGCGAGGCGCCGAACTGCGCGCCCTGGCCGAAATTATTCGGCAGCCCGCCGATCATGTAGCCGGGCGCGAGTCCGGCCGATTGGAGCAGCCAGGCGGTGAGCGAGGTGGTCGTCGTCTTCCCGTGCGTGCCGGTGATGACGAGGTTGTGCCGGCCGCGCAGGAAAAAGAATTTCAACACCTCCGGCAGCGAGGAATAAGGCAGCTTGCGGTTAAGCACTTCCTCGACCTCCGGGTTGCCGCGCCGGATGGCGTTGCCGACGACGATGAGCTCGGCTTCCGCCGGGATGTTTTCCGGCCGGTAGCCTTTGCAAAGCACGATGCCTTTTTCTTCCAGAAACGTGGACATCGGCGGGTAGATGTCTTCGTCCGAGCCGGTGACGCTGTAGCCCTGGTCGCGCAACGCCGCTGCGACGGCGCCCATCGCGGTGCCGCAGATGCCGAGAAAGTGGACGTGATGAAGATTGCTGAACATAAAAATGGCGGGACGACGTGCGGCGGGAAACCGGGTTGCTTCTAGCCGAGGTGCCAGCCGATGGCAACACCGCCCTCGCACGACGCGGCGCGGTGGTTGAGCGCGCGGGCATTCGCCGCCACGTTCCGCCATGAATTTCCCGCTTTCCGTGCTCGACCTCTCGCCCATCAGCGCCGGGAAAGGCGGCGGCGGCGCGCAGGCGCTGCGCAACACGCTGGACGTGGCGCGCCTGGCCGACCGCCTCGGCTACCGGCGCTACTGGCTGGCGGAGCATCACAACATTCCCAGCGTCGCGAGTTCCGCGCCAGTCGTCATGATCTCGCATGTCGCCAGCGCCACCAGTCAGATCCGCGTGGGCTCCGGCGGCATTATGCTGCCAAACCACGCACCGCTGCACATCGCCGAATCTTTCCGCGTGCTCGAAGCGCTGCACCCGGGCCGCATTGATCTCGGGCTGGGCCGGGCGCCGGGATCCGATCAGGTCACCGCGCTCGCGTTTCGTCGGGCCGGCGGCCGGCACAATCCGGCGGACCTGGGCGCGCAGATCGCGGAGTTGCGCGGTTTTGCCGGCGGCGGATTTCCGACGGGCAACCCGTTTGCCGAGGTCGATGCGATCCCGACAGACGTGCCGCTGCCGCCGCTCTGGATCCTGGGCTCGAGCGATTACGGCGCGCAGCTCGCCGCGCAACTCGGCCTGGGCTTCGCGTTTGCCCACCACTTCAGCCCCGGCATGACGGAAATCGCCACGCAGCTTTATCGCGAAAATTTTCAGCCGTCCGGCGCCGGCCTGGCGCGGCGTCACCTCATCCTCACGGTCTCGGTCGTCTGCGCCGACACCGAGGCGGAGGCCGACCGGCTGGCAGCCTCGCTGGAGCTGGCCGGCATGCGGCGCGCCAGCGGGCACTACGCCCCGATCCCGAGTCCCGAAGAAGCACTCGCTTATCCTTACTCACCGTGGGAACGGCAGCAGGCGCTCAGCTACCGCTCCCAGCACATCATCGGGACACCGGATGCCGTGCGCGCACAGATCGACGCGCTGGCCGCCGCGACCGGCGCGGACGAGATCATGGTGACGACGACGACCCACAGCCACGCCGAGCGGCTGCGCTCTTACGAATTGCTCGCCGACGTTTTCGAGCTCGACGCAAGCCCCGCGAATTGAGGGAAAACTCGGCGTGATCCGCGCGCGAACGGATCGACTCAGCCGATACCTCTGCATGCAAATCCCCTTTGCGCTTCAGGTCGCCGGACTGGCCGGCGCGCTGCTCCTGCCCATCTCCGCCCCGGCGGTCGCCGCAGAGATCAAAGTCCTCAGCTCCGTCGGCGTGAAAGGGATCATGGAGGAACTGCTCCCGCAGTTTGAAAAGAGCACCGGGCACAAGGTGGTCATCACGTTTGACGGCGCCGCGGCGTTGAAGAAAAAGATCGAAACCGGCGAGCCGTGCGATCTCGCCATCCTGACGGGACCGCTCATCGACGAGTTGATCCGGTCGAGCAACGTGACGGTGGCAAGCCGCACCGACCTGGTCCATTCCGGGGTTGGTATCGCCGTGCGCCGGGGCGCGTCGAAGCCGGACATTGGCTCGCCCGAATCGTTCCGGCACTCGCTGCAAAACGCGAAGTCGGTCGTTTACGCCGACGCGGGCGCGAGCGGTGCGCATTTTCTCAAGGTGCTGCAAAAGCTCGGCCTCGCCGACGAGATGAAGGCAAAAAACCAGCTCATGACGAATCCCTCGCCGATCGAGGCCGTGGCGAAAGGCGAGGCGGAGCTGGGGGTGCGCTTGGTCAGCGAAATCATGGTGGTGCCGGACGCTGAACTCGTCGGCCCGTTTCCGCCGGAGCTGCAAAGCTTCACCGTGCTCACCGCCGGCGTCACCACGAACGCCAAGGAGCCGGCTGCCGCCAAGGCGTTCATCGAATTTCTCGCCGCCCCCGCGGCGGTGCCGGTGATCCAATCAAAGGGTCTGGAACCTGGCGGCATCCCGGTCCCCGCGTCCAGCCCCGCGAAACCCTGAAGCCCCCGCACCATGGCCCGCAAGCAACCGACCGACCTCCGCAGCCACCGCTGGTATGGCGTGAACGATCTGCGCTCGTTCGGCCACCGTTCGCGCACCGCGCAGATGGGCTACGACCGCAGTGATTACGCCGGCAAACCGGTGATTGCGATCGTCAACACCTGGAGCGACATCAACCCCTGCCACACGCACTTCAAGCAGCGCGTCGAAGAAGTGAAGCGCGGCGTCTGGCAGGCCGGCGGGTTTCCGGTGGAGATGCCGGCGATGTCGCTTTCCGAACCGTTTCAAAAGCCGACGACGATGCTTTATCGCAACTTCCTCGCGATGGAAACCGAGGAGCTGCTCCGCTCCTATCCGGCCGACGGCGCGGTGCTCATGGGCGGGTGCGACAAGACGACGCCAGCGCTCATCATGGGGGCGATCTCCGTTGATCTGCCGACGATTTTTTTGCCCGCCGGGCCAATGCTGCGCGGCGACTGGGGCGGCGCGATTCTCGGCAGCGGCAGCGACACCTGGAAGTATTGGGCCGAACTGCGCGCCGGGAACATCACGACCCGGGACTGGGACGAAATCGAGAACGGCATCGCCCGCTCGCCAGGCCATTGCATGACGATGGGCACGGCTTCGACGATGACTGGCGCTGCGGAGGCGCTCGGCTTCACGCTGCCCGGCGCGAGTTCGATTCCGGCGGCCGATTCCCGCCACGCCGCGATGGCGACGCTCACCGGCAAGCGCATTGTCGAGATGGTCTGGGACGATCTGAAGCCGTCCGACATTCTGACCGCGGATTCCTTCGACAACGCCGTCGCCGCCGTGCTCGCGCTCGGCGGCTCGACGAATGCGGTCGTGCATCTCATCGCGATGGCCCGGCGCGCCGGCGTCGCGCTCGATCTCGACCGCTTTGACACCATCGCGCGCCGCACGCCGCTGCTCGCGAACGTCCGGCCGTCCGGCGCATTTTTGATGGAGGATTTCTTTTACGCCGGCGGCTTGCGGGCAATGCTCGAGCGGCTTCGCGACAGCCTCGCGCCCGGCGCTGGAACCGTGAACGGCCGCACGCTCGGCGAGAACATCGCGGGGGCGAAAGTCTTCAACGACGACGTGATCCGGCCGCTGGAAAATCCGCTCGTTTCCTCCGACAGCCTCGCGGTGCTGCGCGGCAACCTGGCGCCCGACGGCGCCGTCATCAAGCCGCCCGCCGCGGAGCCGCGCCTGCATCGGCACGCCGGCAAGGCGGTCGTCTTCGCGGACTACAACGACATGGCCGCGCGCATCGACGATCCCGACTTGCCGGTGGACGCCGATTCCGTGCTCGTGTTGAAAAATGCCGGCCCGCTCGGCGCTCCCGGGATGCCGGAATGGGGTCAGTTGCCGATCCC
This sequence comes from uncultured Verrucomicrobiae bacterium, assembly GCA_963762725.1. GTDB lineage: Bacteria > Verrucomicrobiota > Verrucomicrobiia > Chthoniobacterales > SZAS-18 > JAFAXH01. The sequence goes on from CAVXLY010000003.1 coordinate 611,290, forward strand.
GAAAAAACTGCTCGAGCAAGGCGTGCGCGACATGCTGCGGATTTCCGATGCCCGGATGAGCGGCACCTCCTACGGCGCCTGCGTGCTGCACGTGGCGCCGGAGTCCTACGTCGGCGGTCCGCTCGCCTTCGTGGAGGATGGCGACGTGATCGAGCTGGACATCCCGGGCCGGCGTCTGTCACTTCAAGTGACCGACGAGGTGCTGGCCCAGCGGCGGGCCGCGCGCAAGCCGCCGGCGCCGCGTTTTCTGCGCGGCTACGGCGCGCTGTTTTCCAAGCATATCAACCAGGCCAACGACGGCTGCGATTTTGATTTTCTGGAGCGCGGCGCCGACATCCCGGAACCCGAAATTCATTGATCCGACCCACCGCCATGGAAATTCCCACGAACCACTTCAAGCGCGCCATCCTCGCCGGCCAGTCCCAGATCGGGCTTTGGTGCAGCCTCGCGAATTACAACGCGGTGGAAGTCGTCGCGGGCGCCGGGTTTGACTGGCTCCTGCTGGACACCGAGCACTCGCCGAACGATCTCGAGTCGCTGCTTCCCCAGCTCCAGGCCGCCGCCGCGTATCCGACGACTGCCATCGTGCGGGTGCCGTGGAACGACATGGTTTACATCAAGCGCGTGCTCGACATCGGCGCGCAGACGCTGCTCATTCCCTACGTGCAAAACGCCGACGAAGCGCGCGCCGCCGTGGCCGCGACGCGGTATCCGCCGGCCGGCGTGCGCGGTGTCGGCGGGACGACGCGCGCGACGCGGTTCGGCCGCATCAAGGATTACGCGAAGCACGTCGAGCGCGAGCTTTGCGTGCTGCTGCAAGTCGAAACCGAGGAGGCCGTCGCGAACATCGAAGCCATTGCCGCGGTGGACGGGGTGGACGGCATTTTCATCGGGCCCGCCGATTTTCATGCCTCGCTCGGCTATCCCGGCGAGACGGCCAACCCGGCGGTGACTCCGCTCATCGACGAAGGGCTTCGCCGCATCCGCCGCGCCGGGAAGGCGCCGGGCATTCTCACCGGCAATGAGCAGCTCGCGCAGCATTACATCGAGCTCGGCTGCCTCTTCACTGCCGTCGGCGCCGATGTCGGCATTCTCGCTCGCGGCGCGGACGCGCTCGCGGCGCGGTTCAAAAAAGCAACCTGATCGCGACTCGAATTTTCATCCCCTCACAGATCGCAGAACCAACCAACCTATGAAACTCCCCCTCCCGCTTTGCGCCGCGCTTGCCGGCGCGTTCTTCCTCGCCCACTCCGCCGCGCCGTCGCTCCAAGCGGAAACGAAGGAACTGCGCATCGCCAAGCAACCGGGCCTCGTTTATCTGCCCGCGATCATCGCCGAAGGCAAAGGCCTCATCGAAAAGCACGCCAAGGCGGCCGGTCTGGACGACTTCAAGGTTTCCTGGGTCACCTTCGCCGGCGGTGGCGCCAGCACGGACGCCCTGCTCGCGGAAAAGGTGGACATGGTCGCCAGCGGCAGCACGAACCTGCTTCTGCTCTGGGATAAAACGAAGGGCGGCGTGAAGGGCATCGCCGCCACCGGCGCGACGCCGATGATGTTGCTCACGAACAATCCGGACATCAAAAAGCTCGCCGATTACAAAGACAAGTCCCGCATCGCAGTCCCGACGATCAAGCTCTCCGCCCAGGCCACGGTGCTCCAGATCGCGGCGGAAAAAGAATTCGGCAAAGAAGGCATCGACCGCTTCAACGCCATGACCGTCCAGATGAGCCATCCCGATGCGCTCATCCAGCTCCAGAACAAGAGTGGCTCCATCGACAGCCACTTCTCGCTGCCGCCGTATCAGGAGCTGGAATTGAAGATTCCCGGCGTGCACGCCGTGCTGAATTCAAAGGACGTTTACGGCGGTCCGGTGAGCAACAGCGTCGTCTTCGCGACGACGAAGTTTCACGACGAAAACCCGAAGGTCGTGAAAGCGTTTCTTGAAGCCATGAAAGAGGCCGAGCAGCTGTTCAAGAACGACAAAAAGGCGGCCGCCCAGGTTTATCTCGAAGTGTCGAAGGACAAAATCAGCCCCGAGGATCTTCTGAAAATTCTGGAAGACCCGGACATGATTTTCTCGATCACGCCGCACGGCACCGCGAAGGTCGCCGACTTCATGTCAAAGGTCGGCTACATCAAGACGAAGCCGGCGAGCTGGAAGGATTATTTCTTCCAGGAACTGCACAGCCTGCCTGGCAGCTAGGCCGGTCTGCAGAGTGCGGGTCACGCGCCGGCCGGGGCGGATTTTTCGTCCCACCTCCCCGGCGCGGGATCGAGACCGGATTGCGCTGCGCGGGCAAATCCGTCGTGATGAAATCGCGTTTGTTGTTGTTTCGCCCGGGCCGCAAGCTGCTCGGCGTCGTCGGATTCGGGCTGCTGTCGCTCGGCGCTGGTGGCTGCGCGTCGGACGCGGAAGCGAGCCGAAATCCCTCGGTGAATCCAAGCCATCCGCTTTCCGGCGCCGAAACGGCCGGGCGCGGGCCACTGGTCGGCGCCAACCGCACCTTTGTGGGTAGCGCGGGCAGCCTGGCGGGCGGCGCGCGGTGAGCGGCGGGACTGCGCTGGCCGCAGCGAAGCGTTCGTTCGCTCAGCCGCCGGCCCGGCCTCTCACTTCGTGATGATCTGGCCGTTGCCGAAGTTGAAGAAGAACCGCGGGTTCTTCGTGTAAAAGCCCGGCGCGCCGGTCTGCGGGAAATAGTAGATCACCGCGTTCAGGCTGAAGTCATACAGATACGGGAACGGGAAGCTCGGGCTGGTATACCAGAACGTGCTGCTCTGGAAGTCGTAGAGAAACACGCCGCCCGCGCTGTCCCGCGAATCGAAGACGTAAACGAAGCCGAGGTCGTTGTGATACAGGAACGGGTAGAAGTTCAGGCTGTAGTAGCCGAAGGGCGTGCCGTTCGGGAACTGGAGGTAGAAGAAGTTTGAACCCAGGTTCACCGCGCCGTTGAAAAACGCCGGTTCCCCGGCGCCCACCACGGCCAGCCGGGTCCGCGCGGAGTCCGCCACCTGCGTGAAATCTCCGCCCACCAGCGTGCTGCCATCGGGCCGCACCGCGATGGCGCGGACGGCGGCATTCGCGCCGCTGCCCGGATTGAACGACGGGTCGGATTTCCCGCCAGGATTCAGCCGGGCCAGCGCGGCGCTGGCACTCCCGGCGACGCTGCTAAAGCTGCCGCCTACGAGGACCTTGCTGGTGCTCGGCTGCACGACCACGCTGGTGACAGCGCCATCTGCCCCGGGGCCGGGATCGAAATTCCCATCCACGCTGCCGTCGGGCCGGACCTGGGCGATGCGGGCGCGCGGAGCGCCGCCGACGCTGGTGAATTCCCCGCCGAGCACGATGGCGCCATCGGGTTGCAAGGCCAGGCTGTCCACCGGACCGCCCTGCGCGCCCTGGCCGCCAGGATCAAAGCCGGTGTCCAGAGTGCCGTCCACGTTGATGCGGGCAATGCCGTTGCGCGGCTGGCCGCTGACGTCGGTGAACTCGCCGCCGATCACGGTCTTGCCGTCCGGCTGCGTGATCGTCGTGCGCACCCGGGCGTTCGGCGTGGCGTTGCCGGTGAACGTCGGGTCGGGCTGGCCGTTGCTACTGGTGAGCCGGACGACCGACTTGGAGGCGCCGAGATCATTGAGTGAAAACGCGCCGCCGGCCACGATGGTGCCGCCCGGTCCGGTTGAAAGGCTGGTGACGAATCCGGAACGCGTCGAGTCGGCCTCCGGCGCCCCTCCCGCGGCGCGGCGGATCATCGGCCGGTAGAGCGCGGAAGCCGTGGCCGGACCCGTGTTGTTCGTCAGTGGCGGATTGAAACTCGCATCGAGCGTTCCGTTCGCTTCGAGCCGGGCGAGGCCGTTGCGGGCGACGCCGTTGAAAGTCGTGAAGTCGCCGCCGATGACGATCTTCCCGTCGGGCTGCAGGAGGATCGCGTTCACGCTCTGATCCGCGCCGGTGCCGGGATCAAAGGAGGTGTCGAGCGAGCCATCCGTGTTCACGCGGGCGATGCCCGAGCGGGAGACACCGCGGTAGTTGTTGAAGCTGCCGCCGATCAGCGACCGGCCGTCCGGCTGGAAGACCACGGCGCGCACTTCGGCGTCAGCGCTCGCGCCGGGGTTGAAATTGGGATCCACGGCGCCCGGCGCCTTCGTCAGCACGGTGCCGAGGCGGAAGTCGGCGGGAACGCCCGCGAGGCTGCCGGTCGAAACCAGGTAGCGGAAGGTCACCGTGACCGAGGCGCCCGGCGCGATGGAGCCGAGATCAAACCCGATGGACACCGCGGTATCCCCGGGGTCGGTGGGGCCAGCGCGATTCGCGGTGGGAAAGCTCCGGCTTTCGCTCCCCAGAAGTCCGACGTCCCAGCCGAAGATCGCCCCGGGCGCGTTCGTCGAGGCGATCACCGCGAAAAGCTGCGCGGCCTCGCGCGCAAACACCGCCTGCGCCCCGGCGTCGTAAGCCACCACGTCGCCGCCGCCGGTATTGTTCAAGTCGTGGTCATTGTCGCTGAGCAGAAAATACGGCAGGGCGTTCGCGTTGTTGTTGGTAAAGACAAGCTGCTGCTCGAACACGCCGGAGCTTCCCGGATTGCTGGCCAGCGGGCCGAGCACCCGGCTGGTGACGCTCACGTTAAGCCCGTTCGCCGTCACCGCGGTATACGTCGCCGTCGCGCCGGAAACGGACACGGCCGAGCCGCCGGTGAAGGTGCCGCCGGCGCCGATGTATTGCTGGAGAAATCCCGAGGTATCGATGGCGACGCCGTTGAGCGTGATGACGTTGAACTGCCCGCTGCTCTGGATGTTCACCGACAGGGATCCGTCGGTGATCGCCTGCGCTCGCAGGTCCGGTGAAAGCGCGGCAACCGCGATGGTCAGCACGGCGACGGCGAGGGTTTTGAGCGGGATTTTCATGACGATGGGACGGGGGTCTGGTTTCGGGAAAAAAGCCGGGAGGGCGTCCGGCAGGGACACGGAGAAGTCGGCGGGCGGGTCGGTCACCCGCTCGGGGAGAACCGCCGCTGCAACCGGTTTCCGGAGTGTCGGCTCTGCTGGGTTGCTAGGATCAGCCGGAGTAGAAAATCCCGATCGGCGCCAGCGGCGCCGCACGATGAAAAGTTACCGCACCGCGAAAAATCCCCGACTCAGCTGCCTTCTACGGCGTTGAGCCAGTGGAGGATGCTACGCACGCCCGTCGGGAAACGCCAGATTTTTTCACGGCGTCTCCCGATGCGGCATTGGGACGGCAGCGCTACGCCGGGCGGGCGGCGCCGTCGAGTTCGGCAATCACACGGCCCGTCATCTCTTCGGTGGAAAGCGCACGATCGCCGGGCTGCGCGATGTCCGCGGTGCGGTGGCCGGCGCTGAGCACGGTGTCCACGGCTTGCTCGATCGCCGCCGCTTCCGCCTCCAGGCCGAGTGAATGCCGCAGCAGCATCGCCGCGCTGAGGATCGCGCCGACCGGATTTGCGATGCCGCGCCCCGCGATGTCGGGCGCGGAGCCGTGGATCGGCTCATACACGCCGCTCCTGCCTCCGCCGAGCGAGGCCGACGGCAGCAGCCCCATGGAGCCGACGAGCACGGCCGCTTCGTCGGTGAGGATATCGCCAAACGTGTTTTCCGTGACGATGACGTCGAACCCTGCGGCGGACGTGACGAGCTTCATCGCCGCCGTGTCCACGAGCACGTGATCGAGCCGGACATCGGGGAATTCCCGGCCGCATTCCGTCGCCACCTCGCGCCAGAGCTGCGACGTCGCGAGCACGTTGGCTTTGTCCACGCTCGTCACCTGTTTGCGACGACCCTGAGCCAGCCGGAATGCCAGCTCGACGATGCGGCGGATCTCCTGTTCGTTGTATTCCAGCGTGTCCACCGCGCGGCGCCCGCCCTCGCCTTCCCGCCGGCCTTTTGGCTGGCCGAAATAGAGACCGCCCGTGAGTTCCCGCACCACGAGAAAATCGACGCCACGCAGCTTTTCCTCGCGCAGCGGCGAGGCGGCCGCCAGCGCGGGATGCGGCCGCACCGGGCGGAGGTTGGCGAAAAAGCCGAGTTCCTTGCGCAGCGCGAGGAGTCCGTTTTCCGGGCGTGTCGCGGCGCGCGGGTCGTCCCACTTCGGCCCGCCGACGGCGCCGAGGAGCACGGCGTCCGCTCCCCGGCACGCTTCCAAGGTTTCCGGGGGTGCCGCGCTGCCGGTCGCATCAATGGCGCAGCCGCCGATGAGGTGCTCGGTGAACCGGAACGTGTGACCGGATTTCGTGGCGACGGCTTCCAGCACGCGCACGGCGGCGCGCACGACTTCCGGACCGATCCCGTCGCCGGGGAGAGTGACAATGTGGGCATGCATCAGCGGGTGATCGTTTTGCTCGGAACGCGCGGCGGCGTCAATCCATCCCGGCGATAGTAGGTCGGTTGGGTCGTAGAGGCGGCTCTGTGAGCCGCTTGGTTTACGAAATGCAGCTCACAGAGCCGCCGCTACAACGAGCGGTTTTTCCGCGTGCGCCAGTTCGTAAGCTTTGATGTCAGCGTCGAGCCCAAGGAGATAACCGAGTTCGTCCACGCCGTTGAGCAGGCATGTCTTGCTGAACGGATCGATCGGGAAACGGACCGCGCCGCGGTTGCCAGGCAGCGTCAGCGTTTGCGCGGCGAGGTCAACGCGAGATTGCTAGTTCCGCCGACGGATCCTCCGCGAGCAGGTCGAACAGCGCCCGGTGCGTCGGCTCATCCACGACGATGGGCAGCAGGCCGTTCTTCAACGAATTGTTCTTGAAGATGTCGGCAAAGCCCGTGCTGATCACGGCGCGAAAGCCAAACCCGCGCAGCGCCCAGGGCGCGTGCTCGCGTGAGCTGCCGCAGCCGAAGTTATTGCCGGCGAGCAGGATCTCAGCGCGCTGACCCGCCGGTTGGTTCAACACGAAATCGGCCCGCGGGCTGCCATCCTCGTGGTAGCGCCAGTCGGCGAAAAGGTGCTGCCCGAGCGCGAGCTTATCCGTCATCTTGAGATACCGCGCCGGGATGATCTGGTCGGTGTCGATATTCTCGTTCGGCAGCGAGACCATCCGGCCGGTGAAGGCGGTAAATTTTTCCATAACGCGTCAGTTGAGAAAGGTCCGCACATCGGTGACCACACCGGTGATCGCCGACGCCGCGGCGGTGAGCGGCGAGGCGAGAAACGTCCGCGCGCCCTTGCCCTGCCGGCCTTCGAAATTGCGGTTCGAAGTGCTCACGCAATACTCGCCGGCGGCGACCTGATCGCCGTTCATGCCGATGCACATCGAGCATCCGGCATCGCGCCAGTCCGCCCCGGCGGCGCGGAAAATTTTGTCCAGCCCCTCGGCCTCCGCCTGGCGCTTGATCTCCTGCGAGCCGGGCACCACGAGCGCGCGCACGTTTGGCGCGATGTGGCGGCCGTCGAGCACGCCGGCCGCGAGCCGCAGGTCGCTGATCCGCGCATTCGTGCAACTGCCGATGAAGACGACGTTGATCGGGTGACCCAGCACCGGGGCGCCGGGCTTGAGGTCCATGTAATCGAGCGCCTTGGCGAGCGCCGATTTCTGGTGCTTCTCGGTGATCGTCGGCGGGATCGGGGATCCGCCCGCTGATCGGCAGCCCCATGCCGGGGTTCGTGCCGTAGGTGATCATCGGCTCCAGGCTGTCGGCGTCGAGCACGAGCGTGCGGTCAAACGTGGCGTCGGGATCGGACGGCAACTCGCGCCAGCGCGCGACGGCGGCGTCCCAGGCTGCGCCTTTCGGGGCAAACTCGCGCCCGGCGAGATAGTCGAACGTCGTGTCGTCCGGCGCGACCATGCCGGCGCGGGCACCGGCTTCGATGCTCATGTTGCAAATGGTCATGCGCCCTTCCATGGAGAGCGCGCGGATGGCCGAGCCGCTGTATTCGATGACGTGCCCGGTGCTGCCGTCGATGCCGATGCGGGCGATGAGCGCGAGGATGATGTCCTTCGCCGTGACGCCCGGCGCCAGGGTGCCGTCCACGCGCACGTTGAACGTTTTCGGCCGGCGCTGGAGCAGGCATTGCGATGCGAGCACGTGGCCGACTTCGCTGGTGCCGATGCCGAAGGCCAGCGCGCCGAAGGCGCCGTGCGTGGACGTATGGCTGTCGCCGCAGACGATCGTGCGCCCCGGCTGGGTGAGACCCAGTTCCGGCCCGATGATGTGGACAATGCCCTGCTGAGCGCTGTGCAGATCGTAGAGCCGGACGCCGAACTCGCGCGCGTTGTCATACATCATTGCAACCTGTTTCGCGGCGAGCGGATCACGGATCGGCTGGTCGCGGTTCACCGTCGGGATCGAATGATCCACGGTGGCGATCGTCTTGCCCGGCTGGCGCACCGGCAGGCCGCGCTCGCGCAGCTCTTGAAATGCCTGCGGCGAGGTGACTTCATGCACGAGGTGCAGGTCGATGTAGAGCACGCTCGGCAGGTCCGGGTCCGGTGTTGCCACTGCGGCGGCCGGTGAAACGACGTGCTGCTGCCAGATTTTATCGAATAAAGTGCGGGCCATGAGGTTCGTGGAAAAAACGGGGAATGAAGCGAACGGGGCCGCCGCGGCGCCGGGATTCCCCCGAACCCGGCGCTTGGCGGCGGCCCCTGGAAAACTAGGAAGCGGTGCCGACGAGCGAGACCGCCGTGCTGGCTTCGTGCGCCGGCGTGCGCACGGCGACGATGAGCTTGTTCAACGCGGCGAGATACGCCTTGGCGGCGGCCACGATGATGTCGGTGTCCGCGCCGTGCCCGCCGAAGGTCCGCGGATCGGCTTCCTGCGATTGCACCCGGACGGTCACTTCGCCGAGCGCGTCAATGCCTTCGGTGATCGCGTGGACCGCGAACTCAAGCAGCGTGTTCGGCTGCTTGATCACCGCGTTCATCGCCTTGAACGCCGCGTCCACCGGGCCGGCGCCGACGGCGGCTTGCACGTGCTGCGCGCCGTCGGGGCCGCGCAGCCGCACGGTGGCCGTGGGCATGTTCGGGCGGCCGGAAGTCACCTGGATGTCTTCGAGCGCGAAGATTTCCAGCGGCTGATACAACTCGTCTGAGATCAGCGCCTCCAGGTCGGCGTCGGTGATGTATTTTTTCTTGTCGGCAAGCTCCTTGAACCGCTTGAACGCCTGGTCCAGATCGGCACCCGCGAGCGGGTAACCCATATCCGCCAGCCTGGCTTCGAGCGCGTGCCGGCCGGAGTGTTTCCCGAGCACCAGGCGCGACGCCGAGAGGCCGACCGTTTCCGGCCGCATGATCTCGTAGGTCGTCTGGTTTTTCAGCATGCCGTCCTGATGGATGCCGGCTTCGTGCGCGAAGGCGTTTGCGCCGACGATCGCTTTGTTCGGCTGCACCGGGATGCTGGTGTAATTCGACACCATGCGGGAAGTGCGCGTGATCTGGGTGGCATCAATGCCGGTCTTCAACCCGATCGCCGCGGCGCGGGTCTGGAGCGTCATGACGATCTCCTCCAGCGACGTGTTGCCGGCGCGTTCGCCGATGCCGTTGACCGTGACTTCGGCCTGCCGAGCGCCGGCGCGGATGCCGGCCAGCGTGTTCGCCGTGGCCAGCCCGAGATCGTCGTGGCAATGGACGGACCAGATGACTTTGTCGCCGCCCGGCGTCCGCTCGATCAGGCCGCGGATGAGCGCGCCGTATTCCTCGGGCGTCGTGTAGCCGACGGTGTCCGGGATGTTCAACGTCGTCGCGCCGGCAGCGATGGCGACTTCGAGCACCTTGACCAGATAATCCGGGTCCGAACGGCCGGCGTCCTCGGGCGAGAACTCGATGTCCTCGCACAGCGACCGGGCGTAGGAAACCATCTCGCGCGTCCGCTCGATGACCTGTTCGCGGGTCAGCTTGAGCTTGTGCTCCAAGTGAATGTCGCTCGTGGCCAGAAACGTGTGGATGCGCGGGTGCGCGGCGTGGCGCACGGCGCCCCAGGCCTTGTCGAGGTCGTTCTTCGTCGTGCGCGCCAGGCCGGCGATGATCGGCACGCGGCTGCCCGGCTCGGTCGGGTTGCCGACTTCCGTCGCGATGCGGCGGACGCCCTCGAAGTCATCCGGCGAGGCGGCCGGAAACCCAGCTTCGATGACGTCCACGCCGAGCCGCGCGAGCTGGCGGGCGATTTCCAGCTTTTCCGCGCTGGTCAGCGAGGCGCCGGGCGATTGCTCGCCGTCGCGCAGCGTGGTGTCGAAAATTCGGACGTAGTTGGGGTCGGAATTCATACGATTTATCGCTCCTGATTTTCTGCAATAACGACCGGGTCCAGGAAAGGCATCATGGCGCGCAGTTCCTTGCCGACGTTTTCGATCGGCTGAGTGCGCTCATCCTGGCGGCGGCGGTTGAACAGCGGGCGGCCGCTCTCGTTTTCCGCGATCCAGTTGCGGGCGAACGTTCCGTCCTGCACCTCGTTGAGGATCTGCTGCATCTCGCGGTAGGTGTCTTTGTTGATGATGCGGGAGCCGGCGGAGTAATCGCCGTATTCCGCGGTGTCGCTGATGGAGTAGCGCATGTAGTTGAGGCCGCCGCGATACATGAGATCGACGATGAGCTTCAGCTCGTGCATGACTTCGAAGTAGGCGATCTCCGGCTGGTAGCCGGCCTTGGTCATCGTCTCGAAGCCCGCCTTCACCAGCGCGCTGACGCCGCCGCACAGCACGGCTTGTTCGCCGAAGAGATCGGTTTCCGTTTCCTCGGCAAAAGTCGTCTCCAGCACGCCGGCACGGGTGCCGCCGAGCGCCTTGGCGTAGGCGAGCGCGTTTTCCCGCGCGCTGCCGCTGGCGTCCTGCGCCACGGCGAGCAGCATCGGCACGCCGCCGCCTTCCGCGAAGATCTCGCGCACCCGGTGGCCGGGCGCTTTCGGCGCGACCATGGAAACGTCCACATCCTGCGGCGGGGTGATGCGCCCGAAGCGGATGTTGAAGCCGTGGGCGAACATCAGCGTTTTGCCTTTCTTCAGCGAGGGAGCGATGTCGCGGTCGTAGATGTCTTTCTGCCGCTCATCGGGCGTCAGGATGATAATGACATCCGCCGCGGCCGCGGCTTCCGCCGGTGTTTTCACCGTGAGCCCCTGGGCCTCGGCTTTGGCGCGGGACTTCGAGCCGGCGGCGAGGCCGACGATCACGTTTACGCCGCTGTCGCGGAGGTTCAACGCGTGGGCGTGCCCCTGGCTGCCGTAGCCGATGACGGCAACGGTGCGGTCATTGAGGCGGGAAAGGTCGGCGTCCTGATCGTAATAAATTTTGGCCATGGTGAGTGAGAGTTTCTGGTGGTTGGGATGGTTGGCTGGCGGGTTGGGTTGAGTTGGGGATTGGTGGAAAGGGAGCGGAGCGAGCCATCAGACCGAGCCGCTGCTGGGGTCGTCGTCGTGATGCCCGTTGGCACCGTTCACCGCGGTGGCGTTCTGGCGGTTGGCGGCGCTCTGGAGCGTGCGCTTCTGGGCGGCCCACTGCTTGGCGCGCAGCATTGCGACGCGGCCGGTGCGGACCATTTCAATGATGCCCTTCGGCCGCAGCAGCTCGACAAAGCCGTCCACTTTTTCCTCGTTGCCGCTGATCTCGACGACCACGGCATCGGGCGCGACGTCCACGATCTTCCCGCGGAAAATCTCCGCGAGCTGCGCGATCTCCGCACGCACCGCGGTGTCCGCGCGGACTTTGATCAGCGCCAGATCGCGCACGATCGTGTCCTGCTCGGTGATGTCCTGCACGTCGATCACGTTCACCAACTTGGCGAGGTTCATCTCGACCTGGTGGACGGAGGTCTGCGACGCGTCCACGACGATCGTGATGCGCGAGATGTGCGGCTGCTCGGTGTGGCCGACGGTGAGCGATTCGATGTTGAAAACGCGGCGGCGGAAGAGGCTGGTGACCCGGTTCAGGACACCGGGTTTATCTTCGACCAGCGCGACAAGCGTATGTTTCATGGCAAGGAGGCGGCGGGTTTGGGGTCCGGATGACGATTAAACCGGCGCCCATTCGATGACGTCGTTCATCACCGGAGCGCGCTCGGCGCGGGCGGGACGCTTGATCATGACGTGCAGCGGCGAGCCGGCGCCGACCATGGGATAGACGGCGTCTTCCATGACAACGCGGAACTCGATGAGCGCCGGCCCGGGCAGGGAGCGGACTTCGTCGAGCACGGAATGGACGTCGCGCCGGTGATCGACGCGGAAGCCCGGGATGCCGTAGGCCTCGGCGAGCTTCGTGAAATCCGGCGAGGAAATCGGCGTCGCCGCGTAGCGGGAATCGTAGAAGAATTCCTGCCACTGCCGCACCATGCCGAGATAGCCGTTGTTCAGGATGGCGATGTTGATCTTGATTTTCTCCTGCGCAATCGTCGCCAGCTCGGCCTGCGTCATCTGGAAGCCGCCGTCGCCGGCGATGACCCAGACTTCGGCCTCGGGACAGGCCATCTTCGCGCCGATCGCCGCGGGCAGGGCGAAGCCCATGGTGCCCAGGCCGCCGGAGGTGATGAGCGTGTTCGGCCGGTTGTGCAGGTAATACTGCGCCTCCCACATCTGGTGCTGACCCACATCGGTGACGACGACCGCGTCGCCGTTCGTCGCGGTCCAGAGATCGTGGATCACGTGCTCCGAGAGCAGCGCGTCGTTCGTCTCCAGATCGAGCACGTCGCGGATCGGCTGGCGCTGCATTTCGGCCGCGCATTGGCTCACCCAGGCGTCGTGCCGCTTCGGCGTCAGCATCGGCAGCAGCTTTTTCAACGAAGTGCGCAGATCACCGAGGACCGGCACGTCCACTTTGATGATCTTGTTGATCTCGGAGGGGTCGATCTCGAAGTGAATCTTCTTCGAGCCGGGCGAATACGTCTTCACCGCGCCGGTGACGCGATCGTCAAAGCGCATGCCGAAGGCCAGCAGCAAGTCGGCGTTTTGGATCGCTTCGTTCACATACACGCCGCCGTGCATGCCCATCATGCCGAGGCAGAGCGGATGCTGCGCGGGGAAGCTGCCGATGCCCAGCAGGGTCAGCGCGACCGGCGTGTGCATTTTCTCCGCGTATTCCATCACCTCGGCCATCGCCCCGCTGAGCAGGATGCCGTGGCCGGCGAGGATGAGCGGGCGCTCGGCCTGCTCGATCAGCGCGGCCGCGTTCTCGAAGTCCGCCTCGGTGGCGACCTTGCACAACCGCTCGTTGGGCAGGCGCACCGGCGCGGTCGGGTATTCGTGCATCGTCTCCGCGAGTTGCACGTCCTTCGGGATATCGATCAGCACCGGACCCGGGCGGCCGCTGCGGGCGATGTGAAACGCTTCGCGGATCGTGCTGGCCAGATCTTCGACGCGGGTGACCAGATAGTTGTGCTTCGTCACCGCCATGGTGACGCCGGTCACGTCCGTTTCCTGGAACGCGTCGCTGCCGAGCGCCTTCGTGCCGACCTGGCCGGTGATGGCGATCACCGGGATCGAGTCCATCATCGCGGTGGCCAGACCGGTGATCAGATTCGTGGCACCGGGGCCGCTGGTGGCAATGCAGACTCCCACCCGGCCGGATGCCCGGGCGTAGCCGTCGGCCATGTGGATGGCGCCCTGCTCGTGCCGGACGAGGACGTGGTGGACGGGATACTGGAGCATGGCGTCATAGGACGGCATGATGGCTCCGCCGGGGTAGCCGAAAATGGTGTCCACGCCTTCGCGAACGAGACAGTCCCACAGAATTTGAGCGCCGGTGAGTTTGGTCATAAGAGGTGGTTTTCTGATGCGAGGTTTTGGGAGCGGAGCGATGCGGTAAAGGGCTGGAAAACAAAAAAGCCCTGGGCGGTGACACCCAGGGCGAAGCGGAGAGAGACGTGACAAATGCGCGTCTAGCCCGGCCCCTGGGGGGGCATGGTAAGGACCACGACGATCCGAATCACGGTTTGGGCAGGACGGCGCATGTGAGGACGGGAAACTGACAGCAGGAACGGAGCCGTCAAGAAAAAATCTCCGTTCATCAAATTCTGGTCCCTCTTTTCTCGACGCCCCCGGCGGCAAATCGCGGGCGGACTCATCGAGGATCCCACCTGCAAGCAGCGCCGGGGACGGAACCCGCGCCGGAGCAGACTGGCGCTTGCCCATCCCAAGCGCCTGAACGGCAAGCCGCCGGTTTCTGCGCTCAATACGAAGCCGCGAGAAACCGACCGGACCCCAACCTTTCGTCCGCCACAGCCAAGCCGAGAGCCGGATCCTGCCAAATTTCGACACACCGAAACGCTGCGTAAACTCGACGGCGGTAGCACTTTTTCCGCACTCCTTCTGGTAAATCCGGAACGCTCATGGCGCGCCATCTGCTCAACAACAGGGAGTGGAAACCCTCGAATTTTTGCGGCCTTGCGGAAGACTTTCCGTCGGGCTGCCGGACGCCTCGATCGTCTCCGGAAAGCCATGAATTTCTGCAGCCTCCTGCCTTCCAGCCGAGCCACGGCGAACCGGCGATTTTCGCCGGCCCAGAGCGGCTTCACGCTCGTCGAGATTCTCGTGTCGCTCACGATGCTGGCAGTCTTCGCCCTGACCTCGACCGCGTGTCTGTCCAGCTTCAACACCCGCGCGGCCGTGAACCGCAATGCCGAGGCCGCCCGCGTGATCGTGGAAGACCAGATCGCCCAGATCCTCGCCATCCCGTATGACGCCACCAACTCTCCGGCCGCCCTGACGCCAACGGCAGCGGGAACGGATACCGACGGGGACGGCGTCTCCGACGGCATCCTGGTCACGTCAAATGTTCCCGTGGTCGTGACGCGTGACCAGCAGCAATCCACGGTCGTTGCCGGCTCGCTCTATCGCCGCGTCACCTCCATCGGCGCAAACGCTCCCTACTCCCTGGCCCGCGCGGACGACCTTTTGCAGGTCAGCTACACGCTTCGCTACACGTTTCGAGGCAAAGCCTACGGGTATCGCGCTTCAACCTTGAAGGCACGGAACTAACTGGCCCTCCACGCCGGCGGCCGTGCCCCGGCTTTGCTTCATCACGACTTTTCAATCGTCAACGCAGATGCATTCCAGAAACTTCCAGCAGATTCCCTCGTTTCCGCCGGTCCACCGGCTGCCTACGAAACGGGAGATGACGCTCCCGTTGTCCTCGACCGCGTCCGCAGCGTTCACACTGACCGAGTTATTGATTAGCCTAACGCTGTTCAGCGTCGTCGGCGCGATCATCTACACCGTCTTCATCGGTGACCTGAGCCTTTACGTCCGAAACCTGTCCATCAACAAATCGACGAATTCCTTGCGGACATCGTTGCAACAGTTGAAGCACGATATCGAAGCCGCGATCGAACCGCCGCAACTCGTCAACTACGACCCGACGAAAGGTGCGTCTGCCATCACCGCCGTGGCCAGCGGAGTGACCAGCGCGCAGGGTATCCGGATCCAGGTCAATACCGGTCCTGCCTACAACCTGCCGGTCGATGCTGATCTGGGGAAAAACGCGCTCTGCTACTTCCCGGCCAACGCCACGAGTTTCGTCCTGGAGCGCCACGTTCCCAGCGGAAACAACGGCGTGGACCCCGCTCCCGCGCCACGCGCCGAAGGGAACATCAACCACAACGATCGTTTGATGTTCCTCTACCCGCCACAGTCCGTCATCAACCCGGCGAACCCGCCGGCATCGTATACGCAGCAGCGGATCGTCGAAGGCGGCGTCACTACTTACAACAGGGCCGAAGGATCGTTTCCTCGACCCTCGGCCGCGAATGACAAATCGACGAAGCGCTTCACGGTCGAGTTGGAGAATGTCGCCGGGCAGCCGCTCCCGCCGATCCTGGAGAACAATTCCGCGCTGATCATTCATGAAGTCGCCTATGTCGCCTATACGGTGACGGACGCCAACGGGAACCCCGTCTCCCGCGAACTGCGCTACTTCCCCTCGGCCGACGATCCGAGTGACTACAAGGTCGTCTCGGTGGATCTCGATCCGAACCCACAGGAGCGGGATGCCAAGGGCAAGATCGTCCAGCCTTTCAACTACCAGACAGGCTCCTCGAGTCTTTTCGTCAACCTGCCGATTCGGGCCGTCGATTACGCGCAGTCCATCGCAGAACGCTATGCCGCTGCGGGAAAGATCGACAACGCCAGCGAGTTCAACGTTTTCATCAGCAGCAAGCCGACCATGGCAAACAAGATCAAGCTGGACTGAGCCGTGCAGGCGCCGAGTAACGCCCAAAAGGGAACCCAAACGATTATGACAACTTTGCAGACTCGCCGCTTTCGGCAGCGCGCGCACGGCAGCACGATTCTGGTCAGTCTGTTCACGATCACTCTGCTCGCCGTGCTGATCGGCCTCGCGTTGAACTACACTTCCCAGACGGCCGCGCTCGGCAGCCGTTCCCGGGATCTGACGGCGGCGAACGCCGTGGCGGAGGGAGCCGTCGAAGCCGCTTTCAAACGCTGGCAGAACTACCTGGTGCAGACCGGCGGCAGCCGCATGCCCTCCTTCGATGATCTGAATAACTCGGTGATCGAGCCAGGCAAGATCGTCGCCAGCCTCAACGCGATGCCCGAAAACAAGGGCTTCACGGTGACGAGCCTGCAGGTGGTGCCAGTCGATCGCGCGGACAACGAGATCCGCCACACCGGCGCACTGACGGCGGCGGACTTCACTTCGATGCTCTCCATCATCCCGGTGCCAAACCGCACTGGCTGGACGGGCCGGGCATTCACCTATCGCGCCCAGGCGGTCGTGACAAAGGCCGGCGCCCGCGGTGGCCCCCTCTCCGTCACGATTTCGCGCTACTTTCAGAAGAGCGACTCTTCCCTGTTCCAGGCGATGCTTTTCTTCCAGGACGATCTGGAACTGCATCCCGGGCCGAACATGACGCTCTACGGACTGGTGCACACCAACTCCAACCTTTACGCCGCCGCTGGCTCGGGTGGGAGTCTGACCTTCAGTTCCGCTGTTTCCTACACTGGAAACAGCGCCGCGGTCAACGCGGCTCCCAACGCCATCGTCCAGCGCAATGGCGATAATGAGGCGACCGGCTACGTCGAAGGTGTCACCAAGACGCTTTACAACGCGGAGTCAGCGTGGTCGACCTTCAAGAATCCGATCTATTCCAATTCGCAGAGTTCCCAACTGTCCCAA
This sequence comes from uncultured Verrucomicrobiae bacterium, assembly GCA_963762725.1. GTDB lineage: Bacteria > Verrucomicrobiota > Verrucomicrobiia > Chthoniobacterales > SZAS-18 > JAFAXH01. The sequence goes on from CAVXLY010000003.1 coordinate 628,346, forward strand.
GTCGCGGCAATGGACCCGCTTGGGGCGGCCGCCGATCAAATCGTGCCGCCATCCCAGCAGAACGCGAATACTGCGGGACTGCTACACGAAATCATTGAACGCCCGGTCCCCGTCAGTTCGACGAACCCGAACAGCAATCCGTCGGTCCCGGATCCGGACGCCTACTCGCAGCATCGGTTGTTCAACAAGGCCGGGCTCAGGATTCTGATCAACCGCAACGACTCAAAGCAGAAAGTGCGGGTTTACACTCCCGACCCGAACGACGACGGCAACAGCGTCGAGGTGATCCCAACCAGGAAAACGCCGGCCCAAGGCAACATCGCCGACCAGATCATCGCCGCCATTACGACCGCCCCGGCAACCTCGAAATTCTACGATTTCCGAGAAGGAAATCTCGTCAATGTCAACACCGTGGACGTCTCGCTTCTGACGCCATATTTAAACAGCCTCGGCTCTTACAACGGAGTCGTCTACATCAGCGACATCACCGGCGCGAGCAACAACGGCGACACGCTTGACACCAGCGCCATTCGCTTGAGGAAGGGCGGCGTTCTGCCGGACAACGGCATGACCGTGGTATCCGATGGCGGTATCTACATCCAGGGAGACTACAACACCGGCACCACCTACAACGGCGATAACTCGACCACTGGTGCCGTGAATATCAGAACACAGCCCGCCGCAAACACCGCCGGCGATCCGACGAAATACACGGTGCCCGGTTATACCCAAAAGCCCGCCGCCGTAATCGGCGACGCGGTCATGATCCTTTCGAACAGTTGGGTCGACGGTAACTCGAACCTGCAGCTTTCCTCCCGCGTCGCCACGCCGACAACCTTTAACGCGGCGATCATGTCCGGCCAGGTGCTGACGACCTCAAACAGCCCCAGCGGCGGCGCCCATAATTTTCCCCGCTTCCTTGAAGATTGGTCCAGCAAGAACTTTACCTACTACGGCTCGATGGTTGAACTCTTCGCCAGCAAGCGGTTTACCGGCGTTTACGGACAGAGCAATGTTTACTCGCCGCCGGTTCGCCGCTGGTATTTTGACAATACCTTCCTGGCAACGCCGCCGCCCGGGTCGTTGACCACCACGTCGTTTACCCGCGGCCGCTGGGTGCGGTATTGAGGATTCTCCGCGCCTCGACCGAGTCGCTACGTCTCGTCGCCGGCTGGCATTCCTGAGATCCTGCATGCGCTTCCCGATGCGACGAATCGAAGGTCGGCCGACGCTGGCAGCCTGCTTCCAACCGCAATCGTCCCGTTTCCGTGTTATGGACTACCTGGCTTTTCTCAGGGGTATCTTGCTTCTGGTTTCATTCCTCGCGACGGTTCGGTGCGCCAGTGCGCTGGACTTCAATCTCCGCACCGCGACGATCGACAAGGACGGCATCCAAAATGAGCAGTCCTATTTCCAATACGATCGCGCCACGAACGTCTTTCTTGATCTGCCCCGGCGCTGGAGCATTTCGAGTAGCGCCGACGCCATCGTCGCCATCCCGCTCGACAGCCGTCGCGCCTACGTCCGGATCGAGCGTTCGACTTTCACCGCGGAAACGAAGTTCGAGCCGGCGGAACGGGAGGTTTATCGGAAAAAGGTTTCGAGCGCGCTCAAGGAACTTTCGGGCGCTCCGCGGAGCGTGGAAGAGCGGGAAAACGTCCTGCCGGTGTTCGGGTGGACCAGCCTGGAATTTCTTGTCGATTTCGAAGCGTTCGGAAGCACCTACCGGGGAAGCGTCCTTTTCCTAAATCTCAACGCGAAAGAGCAGTTGCAGGTGACGATGGTGGGATCGGCTCAAGAGTTCGAAGAACTCCGTGGTGCCGGCCTTCGCATCCTGCGCAGTTGGCGGGTCGTCCCGGCGGGGCGCTGATGGCGCCTGCAAAAAGCGGCGGCGACTCCCGGATCGCGTCGCCTTCGCGGCGCCGGGTGTGGCCTTGTTCCAACAAATCGCACGAGAGCTTTCAATGCCCTCGTGCGACGCGCCAGACGAAGCGTTCCCGCCCCGTTATGGCCGCAGCGTCTCGGAGCCGTTTCCGCTTTGTCCGCGGATGGCCCAGATGCCTGACAGACTACCGTCATCCTGGACCTTATACATCACGAGGCCCGGCTGCCCGTTAAGAAGATAAGTGGCGGAAAGCGTGTCGTTCATCCGCATGCCGAAGCCCCGGGTAACCGAGTCACCGATTCGCCATTCGATCGCGAAAGTCGTGTCCGAGATGATCTTCACGGCGACCGCGCCGGTGTAAGGGGAGCCATCCGGATTCTTGCCGACGGCCTTGTAGGAGGAAAGGAGGCGGAGGGTTTCTGCACTAGCCAGCGGAGCCAGCAGAAGCATGGCGATCAGCGCGATCGACAATCTGCTGACGCTTTTGGTGAAACGGAAACCGGTTCCGCGCCGGGCGGCACCGCGGCATGAGGAAGAGATGCGGGTGGTAAGAACGGAGGAAGGATTCATGGGAAGAGTTCGGTGCCTTCCATCGTGACAGTTTCCTTCTTTTTGCCAATCAGAAATCCCGGCAAATCCCCGTCCGCCAGCCTCCTGTAGTGCCGCCTCGGGAATGGAAAACATGTTGTCGCCCGGGGACCGGCGCGCCTGCTGGGCCATCGATCGCCGCACAGCGGCGGATAGGAAACCTGCACCCGTCAAGACTCGAACTTGAAACCTTCTGATCCGTAGTCAGATGCTCTATCCAATTGAGCTACGGGTGCGTGGGGTCGCGAAAAGCGAAGCGCAAAGTAGCAGCGCGCTTTGTGGTGTCAAGCGCGCAGGGCACCCCGGAATTCAGCGCAACTCCGACGCGACTTGGCAGAGGTGATAAAGCGTGGCCCGACCGACGATTTCCAGGCTCTCGGCGCTGACTTTGTCGAGCGTGTCGCCGGCGGTGTGCCAGGGCGGGTAATCGAAATCGATGAGGTCGATCGTCGGAATGCCGGCGGCGTTGAGCGGCACGTGATCGTCCACGATGTCGCCGTGGAAAAAGCCGAAGTGCGCGCGGGTGCCGAGCGCATCGGCCGCGGCGAAAATGCCGCGGGCCAGTTGCGGCGGCGAATTCGGCGAAAGGGTGATCGTCAGGTCGCGATCGCCCATCATGTCCCACAGAATGCCGAGCTTGAACTGCCGCGCCCGGCCGGACTTGCGCAGGTCGGCGGCGTAGTGCCGGCTGCCGTAAAGCCCGTCGTTGTCGTCGATGGTGATGACGCCTTCCTCGCCGTCGAAAAACACCAGCTCGAACTTCCGCGCGAAGCCGGGATCGAGCGCAAGCACGCGCGCGAGTTCGAGCAGCGCGCCGGTGCTGGAGCCGGCGTCGTTGGCGCCGACAAACCGGACGCCGGGATCATCGAAGCGTTTGGTGTCGTAATGCGAGCAGACCAGCGCCCGGACCGCGCCGGGATCGCCGGAAGCCGTGGCGGGCAATGAGGTTGACGAACTCCAGCGGACCGCGCGGCGTCTTGGCGGTGAACGCCTGCCGCTCCACGGTCCAGCCGGCGGCTTCGAGCTGCGCTTTCAGATAAACGCGCGTTTGCTCGAGCGCCGGCGTGCCGCTGGGTCGCGGGCCGAAGCCGACCTGTTTCTCGACGTGTGCCAGCGCGCGGGCGCCGGAAAATTCCTTCCACAGTTCGGCGCGGGGCGAGCCCCCCGCCGCGGCGGGTCCGGCGGCATTGCCACAGCCGGCGGCTGCCAGCCCCAGGATTGCGACCGCGAGAATCTGCGTGAAACGAAAAAAGCGCGCGGGCGCGCCATGCCGGCGCCAGCGCGCGGTCACGATTTTCAGATGCTTCATTGGAGCGGTGGCGGCAGCGGCGGGCGGGGCGCCGGCGTGCCGACATCCGCGGCCAGCATGCTGGCGAGCAGCGAATTTTTGTCGCTCGACGGCAGGAGCGCAAGATGCGCGCGAGAGTTTTCGAGCGTTTTCTGCGTTTCCAGGATGGTGAACAGCGCGTCGGCCACCTCAGGATTCTTCGAAATTTCGCGCAACGCCTCCCCGACGATGTGCGGCCGGACGACGGCCGCCTTGGCAAACTCGACGGCGGCCTCGCGCTCGGCGCTGCTGGTGATGATGCTCACTTGATTGGCGCCGTCCTGACGGATCGCGCTGGTGACCTGACGCAACCGGTTGACCACTTTCTCCTCGATCTGCCGGATCATGCCGACATCGCGGAAGTGGACTTTTCGGATATAAACGGAGCCGAGCTGGTAGCCCCACTGCGCGCTCTGGGGTGAGACTTCGGCGCGCACTTCCTGGCTCATCTGGTGGCGGGTTTCGAGCATGTCGCCGAGGCGCATGTTGGAAAGGCTGCGCACCGTGGCGCTGGAGACGTTGGCCCGCAGGCTGCCGCGCGGGTCCGTGTTTTTGAACAGATACGATACCGGGTCGGAGATAAACATCTCATACCAGACGCCGATGCCCATCGGCGCGCCTTCCTCGCTGTTCACCGGCTGGCTGCGCAGGTATTCCTGGTCGAGCCGCATGTCGAGCACATAGCACTTGCCGAAAAAGTGGACGATGAACGCCGCCGGCCCGAGCGCGATCGGCAGGATGTGCAGGCCGGGTTCGCTGAGAATGGCGCGCACCTTGCCGAAGAGCATGTAAACCCGGCAGGTGCGCTCCTCGACCACGGCGTAAAGGCCGAGCGTGCGCACAAAGAAAAAGAAGAGCGGCGCAATGATAAACATCGCGAGAAACGTGGCCACCGCGGCGGTAAAGAACGTCATGGGAATGGGCGTGGGGGACTGGGTGGGCGATTACTTTTTTAACACAGAGGACACAGAGGCAGAGGCACAGAGAACACAGAGGGAAAGGCAAAAGGCAAAAGGCAAAAGGCAAAAGGCAGAAGAGGGAAGAGGAGGGAAAGGCAAGAGGGAGGGAGATGAGAAAAAAGGCAAAAGGCAGAGGGCCGGTGGCAGGAAGTGCTAGATCCTCACGTCATCAATTCTTTTCTCCTTCTTCCTCTGCCCCTCTCCTCCTTCCTCTGTGTTCTCTGTGCCTCTGCCTCTGTGTCCTCTGTGTTAAATTCCACCCGCCTTCTCTCCCGGACGGCGCTTTTGGCGTTTGAATGGCAATCTCACCCCTTCGCGTTAAGGAAGATTTGCTGCGCCTTGCCGAAAAGCCCGAGCCGCACACTGCGCACGTAGGCTGCGAGCACGTCGGGGCCGGCGCCGCCGGCGAGCATTTCTTCCAGTTGATGGGCAAGCGATTTGATCGGCTCGACTTCGGCTTGCGCGCGGAGGGTTTCGATCTCCACGGCGCGGCGCGAGAGCACGATCTTCTGGTCGGCGCTGGCTTGGGCGAGCGAGATGTCGCTGGAGACTTGGTTGTGCGCGGTGTTGATCGCAGCCAGCGCGCTTTCGACTTCGTCCGGCGGATCGATGCCGGTGATCAGCGAGGCGTCCAGAAGCACGCCGTAGCGCGCGGAACTCGAGTGGCACTCGGCATCCATGTATTCGTTGAGATCGCGCAGATTTTTGCGCAGATCGTTGATCGAGACGCCGCTGACTTCCATGCCCGCGGTGGCAGACGGCGGCACCGGGATTTTCGGCTTTGCGACCGGCGATCCTGGCACCGGCGGGGGTCCGCCGCCGGTGAGGACGCTCTCCACCGGCGGCACCACGCCGACGGCGATCGGCTTCGCCTCGAAGCTGGCGATGCGCTGGCGCAGGACGCTGACGAAGTAAGCCATCACGTGGATGACCGGGTTTTTCACCCCGAAGAGGTAGGCGTAAAGATTGTTCTCGCTGACCCGATAACGAATCTGCCCGGTGAGTCCGGTGTTGAGTTGATCCTTTGTCACGGCGTCGAGTTCCGTGCCGCCCTGATTGGCGCCCTTGTTTTCAAGGTCGAGCGCCATGTTCATCGTCGTCGTGGCGATGGACACCTTGTAAACTTTCTCCCACGGCATCTTCAGATACGGGCCGCCGGGGCCGATGATGCGGAGCTGCGGATAGCGGTAGCGCTCGCGCTCTTCCGGCCGCAATTGGGCCACGAGCGCGGGATCGTCGAGCGTCGTGCGCCCTTCCAGCCGTTGGGCGCGGCCGAAGGAAGTTTTCACCGCGCGCTCGTTCTGGTTGACGGTGTAAAAACCGCTGAGCAGGTAGCGGACGACGAACCAGGCGATAAAGCCGACGAGGAAGCCGGAGAAGAGTGACATAAGCGGGTGCCGGGAAGACGGCGCAATTGCGCCCGGAGGTTTATTAACAAACTCCGCCCGGACCGGACAAGCCTTGTCACATCAACGACTTCGGCGACGCCGAAACTCCCCTCGCCCTTTTCCAGCGCAGCGGCTTCCCGCGGTGTCCCGCTGCTCACTCGTCCGAAAGCCCGAGCAGCTCGACGATGCGCTGCAAATCGTCCGCGCCGTAGTATTCGATCTCGATCGTCCCCTTTTTCTCGCCGTGCTGGAGCGCGACGTGCGTGACCAGTCGCTCGCGCAGCCGATTCTCGACGTGCCGCAGCGCCGGTGGCAGCGCGGGGCCGCCATCGAGCCGGCTCTGCGCCGCGCGCCGGCTGCCGGGACCGCCGACGGCCGCGGCGCCTTCGCCACTCGCGGTGCGCGCGAGATGGGTGGCGACGAGCTTTTCTGCCGCGCGCACCGTGCTGCCGTGGCGGATGATCTGCTCCGCCAGGGCGCGCTGCTCCTCGCCGTTTTTCACCGCGAGGAGAACCTTCGCATGACCGACGCTGACTCGTTCCTGGGTAAGCCAGCCTTGCACCTGATCATCGAGATCGAGCAGGCGCATCGCGTTCGCGACGGAGGCGCGGCTTTTGCCCACTTTCTTCGCGATGTCTTCCTGCTTGAGGCCAAACTCGTGGGCCAGCCGGTGATAGGCCCGCGCTTCTTCGACGACGTTCAGATCGGCGCGCTGGAGATTCTCGATGAGCGCCAGCTCGAGCACCTGTTGATCGCTGGCCTCGCGCAGGATCGTCGGCACCGTGGCCAGGCCGACCTGCTTTGCCGCGCGCCAGCGCCGCTCGCCGGCGATGAGCTCAAACGTGCGGCCGACTTTGCGCACGATGAGCGGCTGGATGATGCCGCGCTCGCGGATGCTCTCGACCAGTTCGGCGAGGCGTTCGCCCCGGAAGTCCTCGCGCGGCTGCAGCGGGCTCGGGACGATGTCGTCGAGGGCGGTCTGCTGCACGCGCTCGCCGGGCTGCGGCGCCAGCATCGCGGCGGCGGGCGCCTTGGATTGAATCAATGAGCTCAACCCGCGGCCGAGGACGACTTTTGCTGCCATAAAAAGAGGAGAAGAGGGATCCGGCTGGTGGTGTGGGCGCAGGAAAAAATTTGCGTCCGCACTATAGACCACGGAGCCACAGGCAAAAGCAGAAACGACGCGCTCCGGCGCCGCGCGGGGTCAGCGCGGCTACTGGCGGGCTAGCGCGAAAGTTGCGTCGGCGGGAATTTTGCGAACACTTCCTGTGAACCTCGCAACCCTATGAAATCCATCCGCTTACTCCTTTCGAAGCTGCTTCCCGCGCTCGCGTTGATTCTGGCTGTTTCCCGGGCGTCGGGAGCGCCCTTTCCGTTGTTCGACGGGCTCGGCAATTACTCTCGCGCGGTCACGACGGATTCCCCGGAAGCCGCGCGGTATTTCAACCAGGGCCTCGCGTTTCTCCACGGCTTCAATCACGGCGCGGCGATCCGCTCGTTCCAAGAGGCCGCGCGACTGGACCCGAAGTGTGCCATGGCGCACTGGGGCGTCGCCTACGCGCACGGGCCGCACATCAACTATCCGGTCGTCTCCCCGCCCGCCGCTGAGATCGCCTGGAAGGAACTGAACCTCGCCCGGCAACATGCCGCCGGCGCCTCGCCGGTCGAGCGTGCCTTGATCGAAGCACTCAGCGCGCGCTACGCCCAGCCGCAGCCGGAAGACCGCGCGCCGCTCGACCTCGCCTACGCCGACGCCATGCGAAAGGTCTGGCAGGCGCATTCCACGGACCCGGATGTGGGCGCATTTTTTGCCGAGTCGATGATGGACCTGCGGCCATGGGATCAGTGGACCCCGGATGGCAAGGCGCAGCCCGGCACGGACGAGATCCTCGCCACGCTGGATGCCGTGTTGAAACTCAACGTCAACCATCCGCTGGCCAATCATCTCTACATCCACGCCGTCGAAGCATCGCCGCAGCCGGAGCGCGCGGATGCGCCGGCGGCGCGCCTGCTCGGCTTGCAGCCCGCGCTGGCGCACAACGTCCACATGCCCTCGCACATCGACATCCGGCGCGGGCGCTGGCAGCAGGCGATCGCATCGAACGAGAAAGCCGTCGAGGCCGACCGTCGTTACTACGAGATCACCGGCCCACGGGAAGGCATGCTTTCGTTTTACTCGGCGCACAACCGCCACATGCTCGCCTACGCGGCGATGATGACCGGCCAGAGCGAGCTGGCCCTCCGCCACATCCGCGCCATGACCGCGGAGTTGCCGCCGGAATTCATCAAGGAATTCGCGCTGCTCACCGAGGGACTTTTCGCCATGCCGCTGGAGACGCTGGTGCGCTTCGGACGCTGGGACGAGGTGCTCGCGGAGCCGGAAAACTACGCGGACCACATGCCCTTCTCACGAGCGTTTCATCACGCCGCCCGCGCGATCGCCTACGCGGCGAAGGGCAACACGGCTGCCGCCCGCGAAGCGCAGGCGACCTTCCGCGAGCGCGCGAAGCTGGTGCCAAAGGAGGCGTTCATCGGCAACAGCACCGCCGAGGCTGTGCTCGGCGTCATCGCGCCGATGGTCGAGGGAGAAATTCTCCTGCGCGAGGGCAAGCTGGACGCCGGGTTCGCGGCGCTGCGCGAAGCCGTGAAGCAGGAGGACACGCTGCACTACGACGAGCCGCCCGCCTGGCTGATCCCGGTGCGGCACGCGCTCGGCGCAAATCTGCTCGCGGCGGGCCGCAACGCCGAGGCCGAGGCCGTGTATCGCAAGGATCTCGCGCGATTGCCGGAGAACGGCTGGTCGCTCTTCGGACTCGCCGAAAGCTTGCGCCGGCAAAACCGGCCAACGGAAGAAACCGCGGCGACCGAGACGCGCTTTCAAAACGCCTGGGCAAAAGCGGACCTGAAAATCACCAGCTCCTGCCTCTGCCAGCCCGGAAAGTGAGCGCGGGCTGCCGCCGCGGCTGCGGGTTTGCCTTTGCGTTCACCGGCGCCCGGTGACATCAGTTGCAGGCTCCGGTGCGCGGCGGTTTTCGCCGCGGACCGATGTTGTCATTCTCTCATGTCCATCCCTTCACGCCTCGCGTGCCTGCTCCTTTTCGGCAGCGCCCTTCTCACCCCCTCCTTCAGCAGCCGCGCGGACGAACCGCGCCAACTGACGCTCGAACAAATCGTGGAACGCAATGCCGAGGCCAAGGGCGGCCTCGACGCGCTCCACGCGCTCAAGACGCTGCGGATCACCGGCAAGCTGCTGGTGAACAATGGCCAACTCGAGCTCGCCTACGTCCAGACCCGCAAACGGCCCGGCGAAGTCCGCACCGAAGCCACACTCCAGGGCATGACGCTGATCCAGGCATACGACGGCCAGCAAGGCTGGCAGGTGTCGCCGTTCCAGGGACGCAAGGATCCGGAAAAGATGTCGGCTGACGACGCGAAATCGCTCGTCGAAAGCGCCGAGATCGACGGCCCGCTCATTGATTGGAAAGCCAAGGGCAGCCAGGTGGAATTGCTCGGCACCGAAGACGTGGACGGCACGCTGGCGCACAAGTTGAAGGTCACCCGGAAGAATGGCGACGTGGTCTATGTTTACCTCGACCCCGAGCACTTCCTGGAAATCCGCACCGTGAGCCAGCGCACCGAGCGCGGCGCGCAGGTCGAGGTCGAAACGGACCTCGGCGATTACGAAAAAATCAACGGCGTGTTCATCCCGTTTTCCATCGAGGCGGGCCGCAAAGGCTCCAGCGACAAACAAAAAATCATCCTCGAAAAAGCCGAGGCCAACGTGCCGGTGGATGACGCCGCTTTCCGCTTCCCGGCCAGCGCCGCGCCTGCCGCCAAGTAACCACTTCCTGTGATCCGAAAAATTTTCTCCATGCGTTTCGTCACTCTTCTCGTTCCCGCCGCGGTTCTCGCCCTCGCCACGCTCGCCCGCGGAGCCGAGCCGGCTCCTCAGCAATCCCCGTTCAGCGCCGCGAGCATTTCCGGCCTGGGCGCGCGCAACATCGGCTCCGCCGCGATGAGCGGGCGCGTCGCCGCGTTTGCCGCCAAGAAGGAAGCCTCCGGCAAGATCACCCTCTTCGTCGGCGCAGCCAGCGGCGGCGTCTGGAAATCCGAGGACGGCGGCACGATCTACAAGCCGGTGTTCGACGACCAGCCGGTGCAGTCCATCGGCGCCGTGGCGCTCGACCCGAAAAACTCGAAAAACGTCTGGGTCGGCACCGGCGAAGCCTGGACGCGCAACAGCGTCTCGATCGGCGACGGCATCTACAAATCGACCGACGGCGGCGAAACCTGGACGCACGCCGGCCTGCCGCAGTCCGAGCGCATCGCGGAGATCGTCGTCAGCCCGAAAGATTCGGACACCGTGTATGCGGCGGTGCCGGGCCCGCTCTGGAGCGACTCACCCGCGCGCGGGTTGTATAAGACCACGGACGGCGGCAAGACGTGGCAGCTCGTGTTGAAAGGAAAAAACCTTTCCACCGGCTGCTCGACGATCGCCATGGATCCGACGAATCCGGACATCCTCTTCGCCGGCATGTGGGATTTCCGCCGCAAGGGCTGGACCTTCCGCTCCGGCGGCGACGGGCCGGACGCGCCGTCGGCCAGCGGACTGTTCCGCTCGACGGACGGCGGCGCGACGTGGGTGGAGATCACGTCGGAATATTACAAAGGATTTCCGAAAAAGCCGTTTGGCCGGCTGGCCGTGGCGATCGCGCCGTCGAACGCGAAGCGCGTGTATGCCTTCGTGGAATCGACCGACAGCGCGCTCTTCGTTTCCGACGACGGCGGCCAGACCTGGGACCAGCGGGACAAGAGCAACTGGATGGTGTGGCGGCCGTTTTATTTCGCGAACCTCATCGTGGACCCGACGAATCCGGATCGCCTCTTCAAGTGCGACGGCGCGCTGATCCTGAGCGAGGACGCGGGCAAGAGCTTCGCCACAGTCGGCGGCTTCCAGGGCGCGCACGGCGACGTGCACGAAGTCTGGATCGACCCGTCGAATCCGCAGACCGTCATCGCCGGCGACGACGGCGGCATGTGGTATTCCTACAACGGCGGCTCGAAATGGTGGAAGGGCGAAAACCTGCCGATCTCGCAGTTCTATCACGTCAGCGTGGACGACGCCGATCCGTATCGGGTCTATGGCGGCTTGCAGGATAATTCGTCGTGGGTCGGCGAGACGCAATATCCCGGCGGCATCACGAACGCGCGCTGGGAAAACATGTTCGGCGGCGACGGCTTCTGGATGTTCGCCGACCCGAGCGATCCCGATTATCTCTACGCCGAAGCCCAGGGCGGCTTTATCGGCCGGGTGAACCGCAAGACCCACCAGGGCCGCGACATCCAGCCGAAGCCGAACTACAAGGAAAAGCTGCGCTGGAACTGGAACACGCCGATCGCGCTGTCGCCGAACGAAAAGGGGACGATCTACATCGGCGCGCAGTTTCTCTTCCGCTCCCGCGACCACGGCCAGAGCTGGGACCGCATCTCGCCGGACCTGACGACAAACGATCCGGAGAAGCAGAAGCAGGAACAATCCGGCGGCGTCACCGTGGACAACTCGGCCGCCGAGATGCACACGACGATCTATTCCATCAGCGAATCGCCGAAGGACGGATCCGTCATCTGGGTCGGCACGGACGACGGCAACCTGCAGCTCACCCGCGACGGCGGGTTGACGTGGAAAAACGTGGTCGCCAACGTCCCCGACCTGCCGCCACACTCGTGGGTCAGCTGGGTGCAGGCGAGCAACTTCGACCCGGCCGCCGCGTATGTGGCGTTTGACCGGCACACCTTCGGCGACATGGCGCCCTACGTCTTCCGCACCGTGGACTACGGCCGGACCTGGACGCCGCTCGTCACCCCGCAGGAACCGAACGGCGTGCGCGGCTATGCGCACGTCATTAAAGAGGATCTCGTGGAGCCGGGCCTGCTCTTTCTCGGCACCGAGTTCGGCCTGTTCGTCTCGGTGGACGGCGGCAACGCCTGGGCGCCGTTCAAGGGCGGCCGCTTTCCGGCGGTGGCGGTGCGCGATCTCGCCATCCAGCCGCGCGAGAACGATCTCGTGATCGGCACGCACGGCCGCGGCATCTGGATCATCGACGACATCACCCCGCTGCGCGCGCTGACGCCGGAGCTGCTCGGGCAGGAGTTGAAATTCGTCTCCGCGCGCCCGGTGCAGCAGCGCATCGAAGGCAACGGCGGCTGGGCGAATGGCGACGCCGTGTTTGTCGGCGAGAATCCGCCGGACAGCGCGGTCATCAATTACTACCAGCGCTCGCGCCACCTGTTCGGCCGGATGAAGCTCGAAGTGCTCGATGCCTCCGGCCGCGTCGTGGACGAACTTCCGGCAAGCAAGCGGCCGGGACTGAACCGGGTCACCTGGAGCATGCGGGAAAAGCCGCCGCGCGTGCCGCCGGCCGCGCAGCTCGCCCAGGCGGGCACCCGGGGTCCGCGCGTGCTGCCGGGCGTTTACACGGTGCGCCTCACGAAGAACGGCCAGGTGTCCGAGACGCCATTAAACGTCGGCCTCGATCGCCGCGCGAAGTTCTCCCCGGCTGACCGCAAGGCGCAGTATGACACCGCGATGCAGGTGCGCGCGTTGTTCGGCGAGGAAAGCGCGCTCATGGACCGCATCGTGTCCCTGCGCGAGGAGCTGGCGAAGCGCACGGAGGCGCTGCCGAAGGATCATCCGCTGCGCAAAACGCTCGCGGATTTCGACGCCAAGGCCGACGCCGTGCGGAAACAAATCGTCGCCACGACCGAGGGCGGCGCCATCACCGGCGAGGAACGCCTGCGCGAGCACACGGATCAGCTTTACGGCGCCGTGCTCTCCGTGGAGAGCAAGCCGTCCGATTACCAGGTGGCCTATCTCGCCGCGCTGAAACGCGAGCTGGCGGATGTTTCCCGCGAGTTCGAGGCGCTGCTCGCGAAAGACCTGCCGGTGCTCAACGACGCGCTGAAAAACGCCGCTCAGCCGCCGGTCGTTCCCCCGCCCGCCGAGGTCGCGGTGAACGACGGTGGCGGGACGCGGCGCTTCGGGTCCGGCAGCAGCAGAACGGCGCAGCCTCCAGCCGGGCGGCGCTGCTGCCGGCCGATTTCCGGTTGCTGCGCTGAGCGGACGGCGCGGGAAAACATCAGCCAAGCTTGATATTTTCCCGCGCCAGCGCCGCGGTCAGCGCGATCGCCAGCTCGCTGCGCGACTTCACCCAGTCTTCGTAGTGGTTGATCCAGGCGCGGACGACCAGGTTCATCGCGCTGCCGGTGATGCCGGTGACATACGCCTGCGGCTCGGGCCGATCCTTCGTGAGGTTTTGGGTCGCTGCGGTCTGCTGGAGCAACTCCATTACGCGATTCGGATCGGCGCCGCTGGCGACGGTGATGGGCACCTCGATGGCGCGGTGCCGGTCGGAGTAGGTCCAGTTCGTGAACTGATTCGAGATCAGATTGCCGTTGGGCATCACGATCGTCGAGCCGTCGCGGGTGTGGATGACGCTGGCGCGAATGCCGATGCGGCGGACCTCGCCGACGGCGTCGCCGATCTGGATGATGTCGCCCACTTTCACCGGCCGCTCGAATAGGAGGATGATGCCGGAGACGAAGTTGTTGATGATGTTCTGCAACCCGAAGCCGAGCCCGACACTGAAGGCGCCGGCAAGGATCGTCACCTTCGTTAGATCCACGCCGAGCAGGCCGAGCGCGATCAGGAAGCCAACGAGGAGGACGACGTAGTTCAGCAGCGTCGAGATCGCGTAGGGCAGGCCCGGCGCCAGATTCATGCGGTCGTAGATTTCCTCGTTGAGAAAAAAGCGGATCATCCGCGACACCACGATCGAGAGCCAGATGGCCAAGGCGAAGCCGAGCAGCCGCCCAAGCGAAATGCTCAGGGAACCGGCCGAGATCGCATAGGACAGCACCTGCGTGAGCCGTTCATAGACCGGGATGCGGAGCTGGAAATAATCGAGCGTCAGAACAAACCACACCAGCAGCGCGGCCACGAGCAGCACCCGGGACACCCGCCGCTCGACCTCGTGCCGATGATCGCGGGCGATCTTCGAAACCGTCAGCGGCCGCACCCGCAGCGCGACGAGCATCAAGCCCTCCAGCACCTGGAGCAGCGCGTAGATGAACACGGCCGCGTAGCCGCTGCGCAACACCGCCGTGCCGATCACGGTGCCGAGTCGCACGTAGCCGAGCGCCGCGGCCACCAGGGCGCCGGCGAGCAGCACGGAGGAAAGCAGGTAGAGCCGCTTTCGCCAGAGGATCGCGCTGACCTGCCGCGCGGGATCCCCGTGCATCCGGCCGGAGGTCACCAGCCAGAGAAAAACCAGGATCGCGCCCACGATTTCGACGGAAAAAACCCAGCGGTTCAGCACCGGAAAGATGGCCGTGGCGACGCGGACGGCGTCCACGAAATAAAAGGCGACGAGGAAATAAAGCGCCGGGTAAAGCCGCGGCTCCAGCAGCCGCCGCAGGACCACCACGGTCGGCAGCAGCAAGACCGCGCCGAGGATCGCCTTCAGCAAAGCCGGCGCATCCGCGTAGAGAGCGCCCTTGAACAAAAACGAAAGCGCGATCGCCGCGGCGAGCGGCACGTCGAAAATCGGCACAGCGCGCTTCAGGTGCGGCTCCTCCTCCGTCCATTTGTGCAGCCCGCGCCGCAGCCACAGCATCACGCCCCAGAGTGCCAGGATGATCCCGGCATGGGCAAGGAACGATCCCGGCTGCTGGCGCACGTAGGCGAGCAGCGCGCTGGCCTGCTGCCCGAGCGACTCGCCCTCTTCCGTCGCCGCCGCGATGTCGTCGAGCCGCGCGCGCGGTGCCCAGAGCGGCGCGCTGTCGCGGACAAAAAGCGAGCGCAGTGCCGCGGAGTTCGCCTGCCGCACGGCGGCCTGGGAAGTGCGCACCTGCCCGGCGAGCTCGCTCACCCGGCTCTGTAATTCCAACACCCGGGTCTGCCGTTCTTTCACGCGCCGGAGCGCATCGGACGAGGCGGCCAGCACGCGTTGCACGGCGGCCCGGGTTTCCGCCGGCGCGTCGGCTTTTTGTGCCGCCTCCCGCGTCGCCTGCCAGAGCTTTTCGGTGTTCTGGATTTGGGCGAGCTCGGTTTCCAGCGTCTTCGCCCGCCCGTTCAGCGCCGCGGTCCGCTCGGCGAGCGTTTCCTCGATCTTGCGCCAGCCGGACTGCAGGTTGCGCAGGGTTTCCAGCGAGGCGCCGGCGTTTTCGATGGTCTTGCTGTTTTCAGTCTGGAGCTGGTTGATGCGGGCGGATAAATCGGGGAGGTCCTGCCGCAGCGTCGCCAAGCCGCCGCCATCTGGGGCGCCGGCGGGATCGATCGCCTCCAGCGTGGTCGTGGCGGTCTGGGCCTGCTCCGCGATTTCCGCCAGCGAGACGGTGGCCGGCGGGGTCGGCGACGGGGAGGCGTCCGCCGCCGGGCTGTCCGCCGCCGCCGGCTTCGAAGCCGCGGGAGCCGACAGCGCCGCGGGGACGATGACGAGCGAAAAGAGAACGCCGCACAGGGCGCCGCGCGTGGCGCGCGCCCATTCCGGCCAGAACGGTTTCATCGCCCACCATACCTGCGAAGCGCCGGGGTCGCCAAATCGGCCGGCCGGCCGCGGAGACCTGGGAGCGGCGGTTCGCCGGCGGCTGCGATGCCGTATGTTACCCGAACGGGCGCGTGTTACATCGGCGGTCGCAGCCGGTCGGGCCGGAGGGCGTAGGCCGGCTCGCGTGCCGGCTCGAACATCGCTTCCGGCGCGCCCTGCCCCACCACCCGGCCGCGCTCGAGCACGAGCACTTCGTCGCACAGGGCCATCACCTCGGCGGGAGCGTGACTGACAAAGAGCATCGGCACGGCAAACTCGTCCCGCACCCGCACCAAATAGGCGAGCACGCGCGCCTTCAGCGGGGCGTCCAGGCCGGCGAGCGGCTCATCGAGGAGCAACAGTTCCGGCCCGGCGAGCAGCGCCCGGGCGAGCGCCAGCCGCTGGCGTTCGCCGCCGGAAAGGCTGCCGATGCCGGGACGATCCAGCAGCGCGCCGATCTCCAGAATTTCGACGACAGACTCCGGGGAAAAACCGGCCGGTCCCGCCGCCGCGGCGCTGTTATCGCGCCGACGTCGCTGGCCGTAGAGGAGATTGGCGCGCACGGAAAGGTGCGGAAACAGCGCGCCATCCTGCGGCACGTAGCCGACGCGCCGCCCCTCCGGCGGCACCCAGATGCCGGCCGCGGTGTCAACGAGCAGCCGGGCGCCGAGCTGCACCCGGGCGCTGACGGGACGGCGCAGCCCGGCGACGATTTCCACGAGCGTCGTCTTCCCGGCGCCGGAGGCTCCGAAGAGCGCGGTCACCCGCCCGTGCAGCGCGGCGTCTACCTCAAGCGAAAATTCCGCCAGCGGCAAACGCACCCCGGCCAGACGCAGGACAGCGGGTTCCATGGCTCAGGTTACGAAACCGGCTTCGGGCTCGCTGCCAGCGCCCCGGCCCGGCGGCCAAGCCAGGTTTCCGCGATCCAGAGCGACACGCCCGCGATGACGACCGAAACCAGGAGCAGGCGCAGCGCGGCGTCGTCCTTGCCGAGCTGGACGAGTTGATAAATGGAGAGCGACAGCGTGGCCGTTTTGCCCGGGATGTTGCCGGCCACCATCACGGTCGCGCCGAACTCGCCGAGTGCCCGGGCAAACGCCAGAACCGCACCGCCCAGCAGCCCGCGCGACGCCAGCGGCAGCGTGACGGAAAAGAACACGCCCAGCCGGCCGCGTCCCAGCGTGCGGGCGACCTGCTCCAGGCGGACCGGCACCTCTTCAAACGCCACGCGGGCCGCGCGCACAAACAGCGGAAAACTCATCACCGCCGTGGCGATGACCACCGCCCGCCAGGTGAAGACGATCTCCACGCCGAGCCAGCGCTCGACCCACGCGCCGAGCGGCCCGCGCCGGCCCAGCAGGCGCAGCAGGATCAGCCCCGTGGCGACCGGCGGCAGCACCAGCGGGAGCGTGACAAGCGTCTCGACGAGCGATTTGCCCGGCCAGCGCCGGCGCGCCAGCAGCCACGCCAGCGCGATGCCCGGCGGCAGGATGAGCAGCGTGCCCAGGGCCGCGACGCCGAGGGTGAAGGTCACGATCTGCCAGTCCTCTGAAGTCATCGGCCGGGGGCGGAAGTTGACATGCCGGCAGCCCCTTTCAACGGAGCACAAGAAACCCGTGGCGGAGAAACACCGCCCGCGCTTCGTCGCCGCGCAGCCAGGCAAGAAACGCGCGGGCCGCGTCGGGCTGCCGGGAGCCGGCCAGCATGGCGAGCGGGTAGTGAATTTCCGGCCCGTCCGCCGCGGGGACTTCGCAGGCGAGACGCACCCGGCGGGAGATCAATGCGTCGGTCTTGTAAACGACGCCGGCCTCGACGTTGCCGCTCTCCACCGCGGCCAGGCTCGCGCGGACGTTCTCGGTCGGCACGATCTTCGGCAGCAACCGCTCCCACAGGCCGAGCTTGTTGAAATAGAGCTTCGCATAAACTCCGGCGGGCACGGAGCCTGGCTCGGCGACCGCGATCTTGCGGAACTCCGGCCGGAGGAGGTCCGCCGGGGAGTGAATCTGCGCGTTGCTGTCCGCCGGGACGATGACGGCCAGCGTGTTGCCTAGCAGGTTCGCGCGGGTGCCGGCCGCGAGCAGTCCGGCGCGGTCCAGCCCGTCCATCTGGGCTTCATCGGCGGAGAGAAAGAGGTCGCCCGGCGCGCCTTCCCGGATCTGGCGCGCCAGTTGGCTGGACGCGCCGAAGTTGAAAAAAAGCCGGTCCCCGCTCCGCTCCTGGTAGCGCGACCCGATCTCCCGAAGCGCGTCCGTGAGGCTGGCGGCGGCGTGCACGGTGAGTTCCGCCGCCGGCGCCGGTGGCGCGATGAGGCAGGCAAACAGCAGGAGAAAAGCGGCGCAGATTGGCCGGCTGAAAAGGAGAATTATCCGCATGAGAGCGCGCAATCGCCTGAGCCCGGTGCAAACGCCGGGGAGGGAGCGCGAGCCGGGGTGACCGACGGGACTCGAACCCGCAACAGCCAGGACCACAACCTGGAGCTCTGCCATTGAGCTACGGCCACCATCTCGGCACGCGGAGAGCACGGATAACCGGCCTCCAGCGAGGCGTTATGTTTGCCACGCCGGGTCCGAATTGCAACGGGAATTCCGCATCTCTCGCAGCTTCCCGGAGCGAGGCCGGGCGGGAATTCGCAGCCCCGGCCCGTTGCGGGGAGGGGTCGCCGGCCTTATCGTTTCACCAGCGGCAATGACGACGACAACCACTCCTTCTCTCGATCCCGGCCTGGTGGATAAAATTCTCGCGGGCGGGCGGGTTTCCAGCGCGGAAGCCCTGGCGCTTTACCACCACGCACCGCTCGCCGATCTCGGCGCGCTGGCCGATCACCGGCGGGATCTCGCGAAGGCCCGCGCCTACGACGGACGCGGGAAGGAGATCGTCACCTACATCATCGATCGCAACATCAATTACACCAACGTCTGCAACGTGTATTGCAAGTTCTGCGCGTTCTACCGGACGGAGAAGGACTTCGATCACTACGTCCTCTCGCACGAGGAGATCGACCAGAAGCTGGACGAACTGTCCGCCATCGGCGGCGTCCAGATCCTCATGCAGGGCGGGCATCATCCGAAGCTCGGGATCGATTATTATCTGAACCTGCTTTCCCACATCCGGGAAAACTATCCGCACATCAACATCCACGGGTTCAGCCCGCCGGAGTTCAACCATTTCGCCGGCGTCTTCGGGATGCCGCTGCGCGAGGTGATCGCGAAGTTCAAGGAAGCCGGGCTCGGGTCGATCCCCGGCGGCGGCGGCGAGATTCTCGTGGACCGCGTGCGGCAGCGGATCGCGCCGCTGAAGTGCAACTCCGACCAGTGGCTCGAGGTCATGGCCATCGCGCACGAGCTCGGGCTGAAGTCGAGCGCGACGATGATGTTCGGCCACGTCGAAACGGTCGAGGACCGCATCGAGCACCTGCAGCGGCTGCGCGATCAACAGGACGCCACGGGCGGCTTCACCGCATTCATTTGCTGGACCTTTCAGCCGGAAAACACGCGGCTGCGCGCCCAGCCGGTCGGCACCGCCGAGTATCTGCGCATGCAGGCGCTCTCCCGAATCTTTCTCGACAACTTCGAGAACGTGCAAAGCTCCTGGGTCACCCAGGGCCCGAAGATCGGCCAGATCGCGCTGCGCTACGGCGCGAACGATTTCGGCAGCGTGATGATGGAGGAAAACGTCGTCAGCAGCGCGGGCACGACGTTTCGCGTGGACGTGCCAGAGATCGAGCGCCTCATCCGCGAGCTCGGCTACACGCCGCACCGCCGGGACAACTGGTATCAACTGCTGGGGCAGGCTGCCAGCGTTTGACCCACGCCCGGGCGGGGCGGCGGCGCGTTGTCCGCAGATTTCGCTGATTTCGCAGAAAGGCTGATCCGCGCCCACCGGTGGCGAGGCGCGGAGAAGTTACGGGTGTCAGCGCGCCGGGGGCGTCGTGGCGCCGGTTTTCGCGCCCTTTGCGCCCTTCCCTTTGGCGGCGTCCGTTTTGTCCGGCTTCACTTCCACGGCGGCAGCCGCGATCCGGTATTGCACGGTCACCTTGGCGCCGGCTTTCAACTCGCCGCCAGTCACCTTGGTTGTGGTGTCGCGAGCCATTTCAAAACTTTCTTTGCCCTTGAGGACGGTGATGGAGGAATCGGTCACCGCGGTGACGGTGCCGGTGACTTGGTATTTATCCGGCGCCGCCGCGTGACC
Organism: uncultured Verrucomicrobiae bacterium; assembly: GCA_963762725.1. Taxonomy (GTDB): domain Bacteria; phylum Verrucomicrobiota; class Verrucomicrobiia; order Chthoniobacterales; family SZAS-18; genus JAFAXH01. The sequence goes on from CAVXLY010000003.1 coordinate 648,265, forward strand.
GGCGGGCACCAGCGCGACGGAGAACAGGGCGAGGCAGGCCGAGGCCGCGAGGGAGGGAACGAAGAGGTTTTTCATGGGAATAACAAGGTTGGGTCAGGTTGGTTGGACCGGGCAACGCCCCGGGAGACGAGCGGGCGACGGATTTTCCCTGTTTCGGATTTGTGGCGCAAACCGGCTTTAATTCGTTTGTCGCCAGCGGGAAAATCGCCCTGGGAAAGTGCCGGCCGGAGCGCGGACGAAAAGGCGGTGAACGCCGGGAAATCGCTTCTTGACGTTTCCCCGGCGTTTTTCCATTTTCGGCGCCATCTGTCCGCCCCCTGCGCCATTCTCACATTTTTGCAGGGCGCGACCGGCAGATTTTGCCCTATGAAATTTTGCACTTCCATGACGGCGACGACCGACCGCGTCTCGTCTGTTTTCCCGGCGCGCCGGACTCCGGTCCGGTGGCTGGCAGCCGGCCTCGCGGCGGCATTGCTGGCGCCCGGATTCTTTAGCGGCGCGGTGATCCGGGCTTTCCCAGGCACTCGCGCCGAGCGCGATCGCGCAGGTCCAGGGGCCGATCGTGCGCTCCATCGAGATCCAGTATGCCGGCCCGGCGACGGTCAGCCGCGAGCGGGTGCTCGGCAACATGCGCACGACCGTCGGCCAGCCGTTCACGCAGCAGGCGGTCGAGGACGACATCCGCAGCCTTTACGCTACCGGCGACATCACGAACGTGCGTATTTTCAGCGAGGCCGAGGGCGACGGCGTGAAAGTCATCGTCGTGGTGCAAACGCGCTCGACCATCCGACAGATCGAAATCGTCGGCACCCAGCGCATCGGCGCGCGCACGCTGAAAAAGCGAATCACCAGCAAAGTCGGCGGGGTTCTGAACGAAGAAGTGGTCGAATCCGACCGCCAGAAGATCGTCGGTCTTTACCAGGATCGCGGCTACTCGGAGATCAACGTGCAGGCGCAGGTGGAGGTCAACGAACAGGCCGGCAACGCCACGATCACCTTCACCGTCACCGAAGGCGCAAAAGCCGTGCTCAAGCGCGTGATCTTCGAAGGCAACGACAAGGTCAAAACCGGCGAGCTGCGCAAAGCCATGAAAGGCACACGCGGCCAGACGCTGTATTCCTTCATCGACAAGAGCGGCCGGCTTGAGGACGTGAAGCTGCGCGAGGATCTCGAATCGGTCCGCGAGCTTTACCAAAACAAAGGTTACATCGACATCGAGATCGTGCGGACCCGCACGGAAAAGCAGTCGGGCGGCGGCGTGTTTCTCTACGTTACCGTGCGCGAAGGCACGCAGTATCGCGTTTCCAAACTCGCCTTTGATGGCAACCGCGTCTTCACTGAAGCCGACGTCCGCCGCTTTCTGAAAATGAAGGAAGGCTCGCTCTACACGCCGAAGGATCTGAAGACCGACGTGAAGACGATCACGGATTACTACGGCTCCCGCGGCTACGTGGATATGCGGGTAGCGCCCGACGGCGAGCCCGTCGGTTCCGGCCAGGTCGCGGTGACCTACCGCATCGAGGAAAACTCGCCCTCGACCGTCGAGAAAATCAACATCAGCGGCAACATCATCACGAAGGACAAGGTCATCCGCCGCGAGCTGGCCGTGGCGCCGGGCGACGTCTATAACAGCGTGCTGGTCGAAGCCAGCAAGAAGCGCTTGGAGAATCTCGGCTACTTCGCCAAGGTCGAAACCGCCCCGAGCGACACCTTGGTGCCGGGCCGCAAGGATCTCGACGTGCTCGTCGAAGAAAAGAAAACCGGCTCGCTCTCCTTCGGCGCCGGCTTCTCCTCCATCGACAGTCTGCTCGGCCAGGTCGAGCTCACGCAGAGCAACTTCGACATCCTGAACTGGCCGAGCTTCACCGGCGGCGGCCAGAAGTTCCGCGCCTCGCTCCAATACGGCCTGACGCGCAAAGATTTCGACGTCTCGCTCACCGAGCCCTACTTCCTCGATTACCGCCTCTCGCTCGGCGCCAACGCCTTCTACCGCACGACGAACTACACCTCGAACGACTTCAACCAGCGCAACATCGGCGCCGCCATCAACACCCGGCGCGGCATCGGCCGCTACACCTCGGCGAGCCTGGAATACCGCATCGAGGATATCAACATCAACAACGCCACCAGCTCCTCCACGATTCTCCAGCAGGAAACCGGCTCACGCTCGCGCTCGGCCATCCGCGGCGGCCTCACCTACGACACCCGCGACAGCGTCTTCCTCACCCGCCGCGGCACGAAGATCGATTTCTCGCCCTTCATCGCCGGAGGCCCGCTCGGCGGCAGCACGAACATCTACGGGCTCGACATCACGGCTTCGCACTATCGGTCGTTCCCCGGCGACACGATCCTGCTCTTCAACGGCGAGCTGGCCACCGTGGACACGTTCTCCGGCGGCACCCGCGTGCCGGTGTATGACCGCCTCTACCTCGGCGGTGCGAACAGTCTGCGCGGCTATTCCTTCCGCAAAGTCGGCATGAAAGATTTCAACGGCAACCCGGTCGGCGGCCGCACGCTGGCCCGCGCGACGGCGGAGTTCACCTTCCCGATCATCGAGCGTGTCCGCGGCGCGACGTTCTACGACATCGGCTTCGTGAACAAGGAGTCCTTCAACTTCAATCCCGACGATCCGCAGAACTCGCGCGGCAGCTACCGCATCGATCCGAACCGGCTCGACAACGACCCGAAGACGCCCAACCCGAATCCGACCGGCAACGACCTGCGCAACGTGCTTTTCGGCGGCGGCCTGATGATGGACATCGGCGTCGGCCTGCGTCTCGATCTGCCGATCGGCCCGGTGCGCATTGACTACGGTCTGCCGCTCACCAACGACGGTTACAATCGGTCCTCCACAGGCAAGTTTTCCTTCAACGTGGGCTACCAATTTTAGGGGTTGATTGAACAGGAGACCCGGCCTTTAGTCTAAGCCCTCTCCGTCGCCCTGCCTTGGCGCGGCGCTCGCGTTTGCCTCTTGCAGCCTGCCTGCGCGGCAGACGTTTGGGCACCGTTTCCCAGCCGGTTGCGTGCTGGGCGGTCCATCGCCAGTCCGTCGGTTTGTCCTACTCTCTCTACCTATTTGCGTCACCTCACATGAAGAATAAATCCCTCGCGCTTTTCCCGGCCTTGTTCGCCGCCGCGGCCCTTTCCACTGCTCCTGTCATGTCCGCGACCGCCCGTGGCGCCGACGTGAAAATCGGCACGCTGGATATGAACAAGATTTTCACGTCCTACTACAAGACGAAGGACGCCGAGACGAAGATCAACGAGCAGAAAGCCGCTGCCCAGACCGAGTTCAACTCGCGCATGGACGCCTACCGCAAGTCGCTCGACGAGATCACGCAGATCAACAAGGATCTTGAGAGCAACAAGGCGTTGAGCGCCGCCGCGAAGGACGAAAAGAGCAAGCGCCGCGAGACGCTCATCGCCGAAAACCAGGGTCAGCAGCGCGACATCGAGCAGTTCCGCGTCACCCGCGAAAAGCAGATTCAGGAGCAGATCGTGCGGCTGCGCAACCAGATGGTTGAAGACATCATGAAGGTCGTCCAGGACAAGGTGAAGGGCGAGAACTACGACATGATCTTCGACAAGAGCGGCAGCAGCATGAACGGCGTTTCCGTCGTCGTTTACAGCCGCGACAACATGGAGTTCAGCGACGAGATCGTCAAAGTGCTCAATAAGAACCGGCCTGCCGACAGCGCGGCCGCCTCCGCCCCGGCTCCGGCCGCCCCGACCGCGGCCCCGAAGGGCGGCGCCACGCCCGCGCCCGTCGCTCCGCCGAAGAAGCCGTAATCGGATTCAATCCACCGGGATCGCGCGCGTCGCGATCCGGCCACAGGGACGCACCTGCACCGGGTGCGTCCCTTTGTTTTTCCCGCCAGTCAGGTCCAGAGCCGGGGCACGGAAAAAATAACCGCGCGTGCGGCGCGCTTGGCTGCCGCCGCCGGGGCACGCTATACTCCGCCCCCATGCAGCCTCCCCAGACGCCCCTCACCGTCGCCGAAATCGCTGCCGCCGTGGACGGCAAACTCCTGCGCGGCCCGGCCACGCACCGGATCTCCGGCGTCGCCTCTTTGCAACACGCCGCACCGGCCGAAGCCGCATTTTTCGGCAACGCCCGCTACCTGCCGGCCCTGCGCCGGTCGCAGGCGGGCCTGGTCCTTGTGCCCGCTGATTTCGACCTCGCGCTACTGCCCGATGAACCTGCGGCCGCGGCTGCGCTGGTCGGCGTGGCCAACCCCACGCTGGCGTTCTCGCTGTTGATCGAGAAATTCGCGCCAGCGGCGCCCCGGTTTCTCCCCGGCGTCGCCCCCTCCGCCGTGCTGGGGCGGGATGTCCAGCTCGGCGCCGGCGTTTCCATCCAGCCGACCGCGGTGCTCGGAGATGGCGCGCAGATCGGCGCCCGCACGGTGATCGGCGCCGGGTGCATCGTCGGGCCCGGAGTCGTCATCGGCGCGGACTGCTTCATCCATCCGCGCGTCGTGCTGCGCGAAGGCACGATCCTGGGCCAGCGCGTCATCATCCAGCCCGGGGCCGTCATCGGCGGCGACGGCTACGGCTTTGAACTTCAGAACGGCCGCCACGTCAAAATCCCGCAGCGCGGCGGCGTGCAGATCGATGACGACGTGGAGATCGGCGCCAACACGACAATCGATCGCGCCCGCTTCGGTCATACCCACATCGGGGAAGGCACGAAGATCGACAACCTTGTGCAGATCGCGCACAACGTCGTCACCGGCCCCCATTGCCTCATCGTCTCGCAGGTCGGCATCAGCGGCAGCACGCGGCTCGGCAAATACGTCACTCTCGCGGGTCAGGCCGGCATCGTCGGCCACATCGAGATCGGCGACCGCGTAATCGTCACGGCCAAGAGCGGCGCGAGCAAGGACGTGCCGCCCGACACCGTGTTGTTCGGCATGATCGGCGAGCCGCTCGCGCAGGCCAAGGCGAACCTCGTCAACGTGCGCCGTCTGCCGAAGCTGCTCGAGAAGGTCAAGCACCTGGAGGCCGAGCTGGCGGAACTGCGCGCGCTGGTGAAAGGCACCGCGGAGTAGGTCCGCACCGCCCGTCTATTCCACGACTTCGATGCGCCGCTCCGTGGTGCTCTGGCCATCGGTGGAAACCGTGACGCTCCCCCGAAAGCGCTGGCCCTCTAGCAGCAGCGGCATCCAGATCACATCGTCGTCCCACATCTCGGCATACGGCAGCGCGGCGGCGGGGAACCAGCCGGGAATCGCCTCCTCGGTCTCGCGCATTTCGCCCTCCCAGGCGTGGGTCAGGAATACGATGCAGCGCAGCGTCAGGCCGAGCGGGAAATGGAATTCCAGCTCGCCGCGCTCCTCGGGGTCCAGCGGCGTGATGCCGGTTTCCTCTTCGGTCTCGCGCACCGCGGCATCGCGCGCGCTTTCGCCAGGGTGCGCCTTGCCGCCGGGGCCGTTGATCTTGCCGGCGCCGATGCCCCGCTTTTTCCGGATCAGGAGGAGCCGGTCCGTGGCGCGGTCGTGCACGTAGAGCAGCGTGGCGAGCTGGGGAGGCGCGTGACCCATGCGATGCGACGGCGACAGCGGTGGATCGATCTCCGGATGCCGGCTGGCTTCCCCGGCCTCAGGCCGCGCCGACGATGAGCTTTTCCACGGCCGCCTCGATGCGGTCCCGGGCGTGCAGCCGCGCGCGCCATTCGGCCGGGATCGCGCCGACGCCGAGGCAAGCGCCGAGCCAGCCGCCGATCATCGTCGCGCGCCCGGCGTTGTCACCACCGGCGCGGGCGTTTTCGCGCATCGCCTCCGGGAAGGAATCGCAGTGCCGCAGCGCGCAGTGCACCGCCGCGGGAAACGAACTTTCCAGCGGACACGCCTGGCCGAAAAGCTCCGTCGTCGCATAGTGCACGCTGCGCGTTGCGCTGGTTACAGCCGTCGCGATGTAGTCGTGCACTTTCTTGCCCGCCTTGGGGTAAATAAGGTAGATCCCCTCACCCGCCCGGACAAAGCTCTCCCGCACCCCGGCGCCATCCAGCAACGAGCGAAACACGAGTGCATCCGCCTGCGCGAAGGTGATCGCCAGCGGCTCGTTCTGCGTGACCTTCGTGTAGCGCTTCACCAACTCAAGCAACGCGGTCTCCGGCAGGTCGCGGTGCGCGATGATCACCGGCGCCAGGCGCGAGACCGTGGCCGGCTCGGCGTCCGCGGCGCCATTCTGGAAATCGTAGGCGTCGCCGGGATGTTCCTCCGTGAAGCGTTGAAAATTCTCGAGCGTGCCGCGGATCGCGTTGTCCCGGTAACCGGAGTAATCCGTCGCGCCGAAAGTCTCGACAAAGCGTCGGCCGAAATCGGCAACGTCGAGGCTGCCGCGCGCCGCGACACATTCCAGGAGCACCAGCGCCGCCTCGCCGTAGTGCGTAGCTTGGCCCGGCTGCTTGAGCGCGTGGTAGTGACCGGGCAGCGGCGGTTCGAACCCGCGGATGCCGTCCGGATAGCGGGCGGTCAGCTCGTCGAGATCGTAAATCCAATGGGTGCCCAGGCAGAAAGCATCGCCGACGAACTGGCCCCAGATCGCGCCGCGCAGGCGATCGGCCAGAGAGGGGGCCACGGTAGCAGGACGGGCGGCAGGAGATTCAGTCATGGGAGATGAAGAGGATACGTTTCGGCACGAGTCGCAACGAGGAAAAGTCGCGGCGATTTTGCGACCGGGATTTCCGCCCGCGGATCGCGCGACATCGGATCAGAACCGGACACTGACGTGAAACAAACCGACGATCCCGGCGAGGATCAAATAGATGGCCACGATATAATTCAGCAGTTTCGGCCGCAGCAGGATGAACAACCCGGCGAGCAGCGCGAGGACCGGCTGCACCGCGAAGCCAAAACGCCACGAGAAACTCGACGACGCGCGCGCCAGGAAAGGCACCAGCGCCAGCAGCAGCGAGAAAGAAAGTCCGGCCATGCGCCCGAGCGTAGCGACCGCAAGCGGGCAGCGCAATCCCGCGCAACGCGCCGCGGCGGCCGGTTCGTGGAGGCACCCGCACAAGCGGCGACTCCCCTTCGAAACGCTGCGTCGAGCTGGCTCCCGGCCGCCGCGGCGCCGTTGCAAACCCGGCAGCATCCCGGCGTGCTTTCTTGTTTCCGCGCCGCGGCTTTTCCGTTAAGCCTTCGAGGCCATGAGCCGCCCCGCCAGCCCCGCTGCTCCGACGCCGCTCACCCGGCGCGATTTCGTGCAGCGGGCCGGCCGCTACGGTGGCGGCTCTGCTTTCGCGGCGATGCTGGCGCTCGGTCTGCTCGCCCGGGAGCCGTCGCCCGCCCGCGCCAGGGAACCGCTGGGCGCCGCGCCCGGCACCGGCACGCCGGGCGATGGACACAAACCTCGGCCGCGCGTGCTCATCCTCGGGGCCGGACTGTGCGGCATGGCCGTTGCCTTTGAACTGGAAAAACTAGGGTTCGACTGTGAGATCTTCGAGGCGCGCGCCCGGGCCGGCGGCCGCTGTTGGACGGTGCGCGGCGGCGATCAGGAAACCGAAGAAGGCGGCGACGGCACGCCGCAGGTCGCCCGCTTTCGGCCCGGGCATTACATGAACGCCGGGCCGGCGCGGATTCCCAGCCACCATGGCACCACCCTGGGTTACTGCCGCGAGCTGGGTGTGCCGATCGAAGTTTTCAGCAACGTCAACGAAAGCGCGTTTTACCACGTGGAAAGCCTCGGCCGGGTGCGGATGCGCGAGGCGCGCGCCGACCTGCGCGGCTACGTGGATGAGCTGCTCGCCAAGGCGGTGAACCGCGACGCGCTCGACCGGCCGCTTTCCCGCGAGGACAAGGAAGCGCTGCTCGATTATCTGCGCTCCGATGGCGACCTCGATCCCGGGCTGCAATACCGCTCCACCAAGAGCGGCAGCCGCATTCCGGTGCCCCGCCACGATTCGTTCGATGCGCGAGGCTTCCTTTACGAAGATCTGCCCGCCGCCGGGTCACATCGCGGGCGCCGGAGTGATCCGCTCGGCTTCGAGGCGGTGCTGCACGCCGGGTTCGGCCGCCACCTGTTTTTCGAGCGCCAATTTAACCAGCAGCCGCCGATGTTCCAGGCGGTCGGCGGAATGGATGCCATCGCGAAGGCGTTTGAGAAGCGCGTCGGTCGGCACATCCGCTACCGGCACGAGGTGCGCGAGATGCGGCGCGTCTCCCCGGCGGCCGGCGGCGGCGTGCGGATCGTCGTCGCCGATCTGGCGGCCGGCGGCGGCGAGGAGGCGACGCGCGAGGTGGCCGGGGATTATTGCGTCTGCACGCTGCCGCTCAGTGTGCTGCGTGGCGTCCCCGCCGATTTTTCCGCCCCGGTGCGCGAGGCCGTGGGGGCGATCCCCTACATGCAGGCGGGCAAGATCGGATTGCAGTTCAAACGCCGGTTCTGGGAGGAGGACGACCGGATTTACGGCGGCATCTCGTGGACCGATCAAAACATCACGCAGATCATGTATCCAAACCACGACTACCTGGGCGGTAACGGCGGGCTGGTTATCGGCTACTACCATTTCGAGCGGAACGCCGCGGAGATCGCCAAGCTGCCGCCGGCGGCGCGCGAGAAGCATGCGCTGGCAGAGGGCAGCAGGCTGCACCCGCAGTATCCGGCCGAGTTTGAAAACTCGTTTTCCGTCGCCTGGAGCCGCGTTCCCTACAGCCTTGGCGGCTGGGCCTCCTGGAGCGAGGAGGCGCGGGCGAAGTATTACCCGATTTTGAATCAACCGGACGGCCCGTTTCATTTCGCCGGCGAGCATCTGACGTATCTCGGCGGCTGGATGGCGGGATCGTTTGAAAGCGCAAAAGCGGTTGTCGCCGCACTGCATGAGCGCGTGGCAAAGGGCGGAGGATGAAAACGGCAGAGGATGCGGTATGAATACGGAACCCATGCACTCGCGCGCCCCCTACCCGATCCGGATCCCTTCCCGCCTGCCCGCCTTGGTCGCCGCGACGGCGGGCGCCCTCCTCCTCACTGCAACGGTTCGGGGAGCGGAGGCCGATGCGTCGGCGCCGACCGAGGTGCGCTTCTTCGGCGAAAGTTCCTCGCCGATCTCCAGCGCGGTCGCCGTGCCGGCCGGCCGGGCGACGTTTTTCACGAGTGGCACCGTGCCGCCGGTGCTCGATGAAAAAGCCGCGGCCGGCTCGCGCGAACGCTACGGCGACACGAAGACCCAGGCGGTCGGCACGCTGAAACGGATTGAGGCGCTGCTGGGCGAACGCGGGCTGCGGATGAGCGACGTTATTTACCTGCGCGTTTATCTGACGGTGGACAAAGCGAAGGACAACCAGGTCGATTACAAAGGCTGGTTCGAGGCTTACGGACAGTTCTTCGGAACCCCGGCGAATCCGACGAAACCGGCGCGTTCCACGCTCGGCGTAGCGGGCCTCGTGAATCCCGACTGGCTCATCGAGATCGAGGCCGTGGCGGTGTATCCGGAGAAGAAATAACGCATCGCCCGCGGTTTTCGCCGACCCGCCGCCAGCCATGGCCCAACCTCCCGCCCGCCGCGACCAGCACATCATGGCGACGCGACCGAAGCCGGTCGTCGGCATCATCATGGGCAGCGAGTCCGACTGGCCGACCATGGCAGCCGCCGCGCGCGTGCTGGCCGAGGCGGGCATTTTGTTTGAAAAAATGGTCGTCAGCGCGCATCGCACGCCGAACCTGCTCTTTTCCTACGCCTATAACGCCGAGTCGCGCGGGCTGCGCTGCATCATCGCGGGAGCCGGCGGCGCGGCCCATCTTCCCGGCATGGCGGCCGCCATTTCCAGCCTGCCGGTCCTCGGCGTGCCGGTGCGTTCCCGCGCGCTGGATGGCCTGGACTCCCTCCTTTCCATCGTGCAGATGCCGGCCGGCGTGCCGGTGGCGACATTCCGCGTCGGCGAGGCGGGCGCGGCGGACGCGGCGCGGTTTGCCATCACGGCGTTGCGGCTGCAAGCCGGCGAGTCCGCGCCTGCGGAACCGCTCGGTCCCCCGGACCCCGGCGAACTCGATGAGGAACCGTCAGCCGACACGGCCGAATCCGACGAGGACGAAGCTTCCTGAATTCCCCCTTTCAATCCCCCGCCATGCCCACCCAATTCCTCGGCTTCGACATCTACGGCACATTGGTCAATCCCTACGCGATGAGCGATCACCTGCGCCCGTTCGTCGGCGAGCGGGCGGAGCGGTTCGCGGAACTCTGGCGCGAAAAGCAGCTCGAGTATTCGTTTCGCCGCGCCGCGATGCGACGCTACGCGGACTTCGGCGTCTGCACCCGGCAGGCGCTCGTTTACACGGCCCGCACGCTCGGAGTGGAACTTCCGACGGAAAAGGAGGAGGCGATGATCGCGCAATATCAGCATCTGCCCGCGTTTCCGGACGCCGCCGCGGCGTTGCGCGAGTTGCGGACGCACGGGCACCGCGTCTTCGCGTTTTCCAACGGCCCGGAGCGCAACACGCGCCCGCTGCTGCGCAACGTCGGGCTGGACGAGGCGATCGAGGATTTTGTCAGCGTGGACGACCGGCAAACCTTCAAGCCGGACCCCGCGGTGTATGCCTATCTGCGCGAGCGGCTCGGCGGACCGGTGGAGCAGACCTGGGTCATTTCCAGCAATCCTTTCGACATCATCGGCGCCAAGCACGCGGGGTTGCGCGCCGCTTGGGTGAAGCGCGGGGCGGACAAGATTTTTGATCCCTGGGACCTCGAGCCGGATCTCGTGGTGCCCGATCTCGGCGCGCTGGCGGAGGCGCTGTAGCGCAGGCCGGCGATTCGCGCAGTCCTCCCGACGCTTCACGCTCCCTCTCGCCATGACGATGATCCTTCCGGGCTCGACGATCGGCATTCTCGGCGGCGGCCAGCTCGCGCGCATGACGGCTCTGGCCGCCCGGCGGCTCGGCTATCGGCTCGCCGTCTTCGAGCATCCCGACGCGGACGCGCCGGCGGCGCCGGTGTGCGAGCGCGCCGTGCGGGCCAGCTTTGACGATGCCGATGCGCTGGCCGAGTTCGCGCGCGGCGTCGATGTTGTCACCCTGGAATTTGAAAACATCCCCACCGAAGCCCTGCGCGCCCTCGCCGCGGGCGCCCCGGTGCGGCCGCACTGGCAGGTGCTCGGCGTCTGCCAGCATCGGGAACGGGAAAAGTTGTTTCTGCGCAAAGGCGGCTATCCGCACGCCGAATTCCGGGTCGTGACCTCCGTGGACGAGCTGCGCATCGCCGTGGCGGACCTCGGCCTGCCATGCGTGCTGAAAACCGCGGAGTTCGGCTACGACGGCAAAGGGCAGTTGAAGATCGACGCCGCCTCCGACCTCGACGCCGCGTGGCGCCAATGGGCCGGCGGCACCGGAACCGGCGGCGCCGTTGCCGCCCGCCGCGGCGTGCTCGAAGCCTGGGTGCCATTTCGCGCGGAGCTATCGGTGATCTGCGCGCGAAATCCTGGCGGAGAGACCGTGGCGTTTCCGGTCGTCGAAAACATCCACACCCGCCACATCCTCGATTTCTCCATCGCGCCGGGCCGGTTTCCGCCGGAAGTCGCCGCGCGCGCGATGGAACTGGCGCGAGCGATCACGGAAGCCCTCGGCGTCGTCGGGTTGTTGGCCGTGGAAATGTTTCTCACCGAGGCCGGCGAGATCGTGGTCAACGAGCTGGCGCCGCGCCCGCACAATTCCGGGCATCTCACGCTGGACGCCGGCATGACCAGCCAGTTTGAACAGCACGCACGGGCGGTCTGCGGCCTGCCGCTCGGAAAACCCGATCTGCTTTGCCCGGCGGTCATGGTCAACCTCCTCGGCGACCTTTGGCCCGCGGCGCCGCAGTCCGGCGCTTCATCTCACGGTCGCTCCGCGGCGCCCGACTGGCTCCCGGTCCTGACGGAGCCGGACGCAAAGCTGCATCTTTACGGGAAAACAACTGCCCGGCCCGGACGAAAGATGGGCCACTTCTGCGTGCTGGCCCCGACCGTGGACGAGGCGCTGGCCAGGGCGCGCCGGATCAAGCAGCGGCTGGAAGACGCCGCGCCGGCGGAGCGAAGCGGAGATTGACCGACCTGGCGGGCGGCTCCGCGCCGCACCGCGATGAACTCCGGCGCGTCAGGACGCGCTGCGGGCGAGCACGGCTTTGGCCAGGGTGCTCTTGCGGCGATTGGCCGCGTTTTTATGGATGACGCCACGTTTGACCGCGCGATCCAGCTCGGACACAAACTCCTGGTAGGCAGCCTTCGTGGCCGCGGCATCCGGGGTCTTGCCGGTCAGTTGGGTGCGCAGTCCTTTGGATTGCGTTTTGATGCCGGTGAGGACTCGGCGGTTGCGCGCAGTGCGCGTGATGGTTTGGCGGGCGCGCTTGGCGGCGGATTTCGTGTTGGCCATAACGGAAAGTTACAAAAACGGGAGGTGACCCCGGCTCCGGAGAGCGGGACCGGGACGATGCGCTAGAGACCACGCCCTGTCAAAGGCGCAATGCACGCGTAAAACCGCGCCCGGTCGTCCCACGCGGAAACGCGGCGACCCGGCGAAAATCAGAGCGAATCCAGCACCGGCCGCTTCAGGTTGCGCCCGGTCGTCGAGTTGCGTCCATCCTCCCGGTTGTTCGGGGCGCCGGAGGTATCGTTCGCCGCGGGCCGGTTGTCGGGATTGCGCGCGGTGCCGCGCGTGTGCGCGGCCGGAGCAGCGGCGGCCGGGGCCGCGGCTGGCGTGCCGTTGCTGCCGAGTAATCGCGACGGGCTGCCCGCCCAATCTCCGCGGCCGGGGGTCGTCGTCACCACCGTCGGGCCGGCGGAGCTCCGCGACCGGGCCGACGGCTCGTCAGCATCCGCGCCGGGCTTGTTGACCGCCGCCGCGGCTTCGTCGGCTTGCGAGGCGCCCCCGCCGATGGAGGAGCTGGCGGCGACACGCGAAGGCTGCGGCGCCCGGTCGTCGGGCGGGATGGTCGCGTTGTAAGCCGACAGCGCTTGGTTGCGCGTCGTGTCGAGAATCTGGACCCGCGTCCCGACATTCACGATGTCGTAAAGCTCGATCACATCCCGGCTGCGCATGCGGATGCAGCCGAAGCTCGAAGGCGTGCCGATAGTGCTCTCCTCCGGGGTGCCGTGAATGTAGATGCCCCGGGAAAGGGCGTCCCGATTCCCCGGCTCCAGCCCGCGCAGGGCGAGGATGCGGGTGACGATGGGATCGCGTCCCGGCGCATTGACGGCGATGACCTCACCCGTGCGCACCCGGCCTTTGAACACCGCGCCGGGAGGGGCGCCGCCGCCGACTTTCTGCGCGATCTCCAAGTTGCCGACCGGCGTCTCGTAATGGCGGCGATGGTCGCCGAGCCCGAACTTCGAGGTGGAGATCGGGTAGTAAAGCCGGCTGCCGTCCATGCGCACGACCGTGAGCTTCTGGTCGCGCACGCTGACGATGAGTTGCCGGGCCTTCGGGCCGCCGAGAGCGACCGGATTCTGGCCGACGGAAGCGCAGCCCTGGCCGAGCAGCGAAGTCAGCAGCCCCAAGGCAGCAACCGTGGCACCCGTCAGAAATCGGCGGCGTGGCGGCGTGGCGGGCGGGAGCGTGGACAGACAGGAGGCGGCGGAAACGTCACGCCGCAGGACAGAGGCACTGCGGGCCGGTCGATCGGAGGGGATACAAACGTCCATCGGTCGCATCAGGATGGAAAAAGGGGTGCTTATGCAGCGAGTTTCGTCGTGGTGGAGGCGGAAGGCGCGGCGTCCGGATCGGAAAGCGGGGCAAGACAGTCGGACGGAAGCGGCGAACCGGAAAAAAACTTGGGCAGCCACTGGGCCAGCGAGCTGATGGCTACGTAACAAAAGCCGAACTGAAACAGCACGAGGAAGGGCAGCGTGGTGTATTGCCCGTGCAGGGCGGCGTGCACGAGAAAATAAGTGAAGTAAGCGGCAAACGCCAGTTCGATTACCGGCAAAATGGATTTCAGCGGCCGGTAGGCGGCGTGGCGCCAGCTTTGGCGATGCCGCTCGATGCCGTATTTCGGCGTCCGCACGAAGTCACTCTCCCGGTTGAAGATGGCCTCGATCACGGCCTTGGCGTTGTTCAAGGAAAGCCCGATGCCGAGGGCGATGAGCACCGGCAGCAGCAGGATCTCCTTCATCCAGGTGCGGGGATGGAGCTCGCGCTGCGCGCAGATGTAGAATACCGCCACGGAGACCGAGGCCGCGAGGAAGACCGGCGCGTCGAACACCAAAAACCGCGTCCAGCCGTTCGCCGGACCGCCGGTGCTGGGGTGCAGGAGCACGCAAAGAAAGGCGAGCGCGAGGTAGGAGAAATTGCTCGTCAGATGCAGCGTCGCTTCGAGCTTGATCGACCAGGGCAACGGGCTGCGCCAGATGCGCGGGAGCAGCTTTTTGCAGGTCTGAATGGATCCCTTCGTCCAGCGATGCTGCTGGCTCTTGAAGCCGTTCATGTCCACCGGCAACTCCGCGGGCGTAACGAGATCGCGCAGGAAAACGAAGCGCCAGCCAGCAAGCTGCGCCCGGTAGCTCAGGTCGAGATCCTCGGTGAGCGTGTCGTGCTGCCAGCCGCCGGACATTTCGATGCACGATTTCCGCCAGATGCCGGCGGTGCCGTTGAAATTAAAGAACCGCCCCGAGCGACTGCGGGCGGTCTGCTCGAGCAGCAGATGGCCGTCGAGGAACATCGCCTGCACGCGCGTCAGCAGCGAGTAGGTGCGGTTCAGATGCCCCCAGCGGGTCTGGATCATGCCGACCTTCGGATCCGTGAAGAAATCGATGGTCCGGCGCAGAATGTCCGGTTCCGGCACGAAGTCGGCGTCGAGGATGAAGACAAATTCGCCGCGCGCCTGGTGCAGGCCGCTTTCCAGGGCACCCGCCTTGAAGCCGGTGCGGTCGGTGCGATGAAGATAGTGCAAGTCCAGCTCCGGCCGGAGCGTGCGCAGGGCGGCGATTTCCTTCTGGATGATGACGCAGGTGTCGTCCGTGGAATCATCAAGCACCTGGATCTCCAGCCGATCCGCCGGGTAATCGATCCGGCACACCGCCCGGAGCAGACGCTCGGCGACGTAGCGTTCGTTGAAAATCGGCAGTTGCACGGTCACCACCGGCAACTCGGTGAAACGGGCCTGCGGCAGCGGCGGCCGCCGGCGATTCTTCAGATAAAGGTAAACAATCCAGTAACGATGAACCCCGTAAACCGATAGGGTGAGAACGACCGCCAAGTAACAAATACTCCACACCGAAACGCCGAAAATTTCTGACATAACATAAGGGGTGACCCGCAGGGCAGCACCCGCGCGGACACCGCCGGGTTTTCGCGCGTCATGATGGCCCAGAGCACCGACCCGTCAAGAGCAAACCCGCTCTGCGGCGGGTCGCCGGAGGACTGGTGGGTTGACGATCGCCGGGAGCCGAGCCAAGGGTGAAACGCCACGTTCTCCTCCCGGTTCGTTTCACCCGGCCAGACAGCCACGCCAGGTCGAAGTCCATTTTCCAACGCACCGCTCCGCCCGCCCGCCCGCCGCTGACGCCACCCTGATGCGCGCCGCCGAGACCCGCCCGTCGCCCACTGTGAGAACCTCCGCTTTTGCCAGGCTGGCTGCCCGCACCCGCCTGCGGCCCTGGCACCTGGCGTTTTGCGTGCTGGTCGTGGGCTGGGTGCCGGCGCTGCTGGTGGCCTACCTGTCCCACACCGTCCTCAGCCGGGCGCTGGAGGAGAAGATCACCAGCGACGCCCAGACGCTCGTCGATAGCCTCTCCAAATACATCGACGACAACGTCGTGCGCACCGGCGAGACGATGGATTATTACCGCACGCTGCCGGCGACGATGGCCGTGCTCCAGAATGCCATCGCGCCGCCGGTCGCCACGCCGGTGACCCCGGGGCAAAAGCTGCCGCCGATCCCTTCCCTGCCGCCCTTGACGCGCCGGGAGCCGGCGGTCCGGCCCAACGGGACCACGAACGGCGCCGCCGCGTCCCACGGCGCTTCCGGCCCGGCACCGGTGCCTGGTGCGCAGGAATGGCTCAGCGGCATTTTTTACTCTCAAACCCGGGTGGACGGCATGTTCCTCACCGATGCCGAGGGTCGCTTGCTCGCCGCCGTGCCGCCGCCGGATGAAGCGGCGCTGGGCTCCGACTATGCCAGCACGCACTGGCTGGCCGGGGCGGAAAAAACGGAGGCGGGTTTCTTCGTTTCCCCGATCTACGCCCGGCCCAGCGACGGACGGGCGGTCACGTCCACGGTCGTCGCCATCCATGACCGTTCCTACAACCTGCTTGGATTTCTCGGGGCCGATACCCTGGTCGAGCGCATGGGCCGGCGGCTGGACACCATCGACATCGCGCGGCGCCGTCACGCCACCCCGCAGATCATCGATCAAAACGGCTTCCCGCTTTTCACAGACACCCTTTCCGCCAGCCCGCTCGGCCGGGTGGGTGCGCCGGATCCCCTGCGCGAGGCCGCCCAGGGCGGACAAAGCGGCAGCCGCCAGATCGGTGCCACGCTTTACACCTTCAGCCCCATCGGCAAGACCGGCTGGACGGCGGTGCTGGAGGAGTCCGCCACGCTCGCCCGCCAGTCCGTGCGCGACCTCCATCGGCAGACGTTTCTGCTGGTCGGCCTGCTGATCGCCGGCTCGACGCTGGCCGCCTGGCTGGTGAGCTTCCTTTATCGCCGCCAGTTGAACGCCGCGCTCGCGGTCGAGCGGGAGCAGATTTTCAACGAAAAAATCCTCGCGAACATGGCGATCGGCATCGCGCTCATCGAGCCGAATAGCGATCGCCTGATCCAGGCCAACGCCAGCTTTTTCTCCATCGTGCGCACGCTCGGCACCCTGCCAGCGGGGCTGCCGATCACCAAGGCGCGCTTCGGCACGCTCGGGGTGGCGGACGTGAAGACGCTGCACCGCGTCCTGCGCACCGGCATGCCGTATCAGGCGGTCGAACAGCCGGTGGAAACTCCCGACGGCACGATGCTGTTTCTCACCACCGAGCTGTTGCGGCTGCAAGACTCGCAAGCCAGCACGCTCGGCGTGCTTTGCCTGGTGGAGGACCGCACCGCGGACGTGTCGATGCGGCAGGAGCTCATCGACGCCAACATGGCGAAGGACCAGTTCTTCGCGCAGCTTTCGCATGAGTTGCGCACGCCGCTGTCCCCGGTGGTGACGATGGTCGCCGAGCTCGAGCGGCTCACCGCGGCCGGCGCCACGGCGCCCGCGGGATTGAACGGACACGGCGCCAGCAATGGCAGCAACGGCCGGCACGCGGACGGGGAACCCGAGGAGGATGCCCCCGCTCAGGCACGCCGGGCGCTGGAGGTCATCCGCCGCAACGTCGAGCTCGAGGCCCGGCTCATCGACGATTTGCTGGACATCACGCGCATCCGCAGCGGCAAGCTGCAGCTCAATCTTCAGCCGCTGGATGTCCATCGCGTCATTGAGCTGGCCGTGGAGATCACCCGGCAGGAGCTCGAGGACAAGGGCATCCGGCTGGAACTGGAGCTTGAGGCCGAGCACCGTTTTACCCTCGCCGACCCGGCGCGGCTCCAGCAGGTGTTCTGGAATCTCATCAAGAACAGCGTGAAATTCACGCCCACCGGCCGTCGCATCACGATCCGCACCCGGGATGTCGCGGTGGAGCAGCCCCCGGTCATCGCGCCGGAGACCGCCTCGCTGGAGAACCCGGAAGCCGGGCACCGGCTTTGCATCGAGGTCACCGACGAAGGCATCGGCATCGCCCCGGAACTGCTCGGCCGTATTTTCAACGCCTTCGACCAGGGCCAGACCGCCATCACCCGGCGTTTCGGCGGCCTCGGGCTGGGCCTGGCGATTTCGCGGGCGATGGTCGAGGCCCACGGCGGCACGCTCACCGCCAGCAGCCCCGGCCCCGACCAGGGCGCGACCTTCAGCGTCGAGCTGGACACCGTGACCGTGCCGGAAGGTTTTCTGGAGGCCGCGGGCAGCGGCAGCGGGCACGAAACCACGGTCTTCGTCCCGGCTCCGACGGTGGCGGTGAAGCAGCCTTCGACGGCCTCTGCGGACGCATCGCCCGCTCCTGGGTCAGCACCGGTAACGACGGCGGCTCCGCGCGTGTTGCTCGTGGACGATCACATCGACACCTGCACGGGCATGAAGCTGCTGCTTCGGCGCCGCGGCTACGACGTGACGCTTGCGCACTCGGTCTCCGAAGCCCTGGCGCGGGCGGAGGAAAAAACCTTCGATCTGCTCATCAGCGACATCGGCCTGCCCGACGCCTCCGGGTTCGATCTCATGCGCCAGCTCCGCGCCCGCGGCGGCCCGCCCGGCATCGCGCTCAGCGGCTTCGGGATGGAAAGCGACCTGGAGAAATCGGCCCAGGCCGGCTTCAGCGAGCACTTGATCAAGCCGGTCAATTTCGCGCGACTCGACGCGGCCATGCGCAATCTGCTCACGACCGCCCCGCCCGCCGAAACGAAGCCCGATTCTCCGCAGTAGGCCGCGCCGCAAACTCCACAACTCGACCGCCGCTGACCCGCTGCCGCCCACCCTTTCCCCTCTTTCCCCATGCGAGTCGGCATCACTGGCGCCAGCGGCTTTGTCGGTCAACACCTCGTCCGGCTGCTCAACGGGCGCGGCTCGACCTGCATTGCCTTTTCCCGTTCCCCGGCTTCCCGGGTGCCGGGCTGCCGGGAAACGCGCTCGTTCCGGCCGGGCGCGCCGGTGGATCTTTGGGATCTCGACGCGATCGTGAATCTCGCCGGCGAAAGCATTCTCGGCCTCTGGACGCAGGCGAAACGGCAGCGCATCTCCGAGAGCCGCATCCGCGGCACCGAGCGCGTCGTGCAAGCTCTCGCCGCCGCGCCGCGCGACGACGCCGAAACCGGTCCGCGCATTCTCATCAACGCCTCCGCCACCGGCTACTACGGTGACCGTGGCGACGAGGTTCTGGATGAAACCAGCCGTCCCGGAGACGGGTTTCTCGCCGATGTCTGCCGGCAATGGGAAGCCGCGGCGTTCGCCGCCGAGCGGATCGCCGGGGGCCACGGCGTGCGCGTCGCGGCGCTGCGCATCGGCGTCGTGCTCGGCGCGGATGGCGGCACGCTGCCACTGGTGCGGAAAATCTTCGGCTTCGGCCTCGGTGGCCGGATCGGCAACGGCGAGCAGTGGATGAGCGTGATCCACGTCGCCGACGTCGTCGGCCTCATCGCGTTTCTGCTGGAGAACGACGACGCGGAGGGGCCCGTCAACGCCGTCTGCCCGGAGCCGGTGCGCAACGCTGAGTTCACCCGCGCCCTGGCCGGCGCTCTCGGCCGGCCGGCGTTTCTGCCCGCGCCCGCATTTGCCCTGCGGACGGTGCTCGGCGACCTCTCGACGCTGTTGCTGGGAAGCCAGCGCGTGCGGCCGGAGCGGGCGCTGGATCTGGGCTATGAATTTCGGTTTCCCGAGATCGGCGCAATCCTGCAGGATGCGCTGAAACCGCGGGAACCGTGAATGCGGCCGCGGCTTTCCGTCACATCCCCCTTCTTTCCCCCGTGATCGCCCCGCAAAACGTCATCGCGCTGGTTTTCGACTACGACCAGACGCTGTCGCCGACCTACATGCAGGACGAGGTCATCTTCCCGGCGTTCGGCATCGAGCCGAAGCGTTTCTGGAGCCGCTGCGGCGAGCTGGTGAAGGACGAAGGCTACGACAGCGAACTGGCTTATATGAAGGTCCTGCTCGACACCCTCGGGCTGGACCGTCCGACGAACGCCCAGCTCGCCGAGCTCGGCGCCGGGCTGACGTTTTATCCCGGCCTGCCCGACATGTTCGAACAGTTCGAGAGCGGGCTGCTCGGGCCCGAGGAAATCGCGCTCGGCATCCGCGTCGAGTATTACATCATTTCCAGCGGGCTGAAGGCCGTGATCGAAGGCTCGAAGCTGCGGCCGTTTGTGCGTTCGGTCTTCGGCTGTGAATACGCCGAGGACGCCGAGGGCCGCATCACGTTTCCGAAGCGGGTGATCTCGCACACCCAGAAAACGCAGTTCCTCTTTCGGGTCAACAAAGGCCTCCTCGATCTCAGCCAGGACGTGAACGACCACATGGACGACGGCCTGCGCCCGATCCCGTTTGCGCACATGATCTACGTCGGCGACGGGCCGACGGACATCCCCTGCTTCAACGTCATCCGCAAGCAGGGCGGCCAGGCGATCGCGGTTTACAACCCGGACGACCCGACGCGCGCGGCGTTTCGGAAATGCTACCAGCTTTGCGCCCACACGGATCGCGTGCGGCACATCGCGCCGGCCGATTTCCGCGCCGGCAGCCACCTGCGCCTGCTGCTCGACGAAATGGTCGCGGAGATCGCCACGAAGATCAAAGCCCGCCGCCAGGCCGCGCTGGAAAGCGGCACCGTGCGCGCACCCGGGCACGGCTGAGGGGAGACACGTGGACTTGGTCGTGGCCCGGTTCACGGAAACCGGCCCGTTGTAGAGGCGGCTCTGTGAGCCGCAAAGCGATACGATTGCGCCTCACAGAGGCGCCTCTACAACGAAACCCCTACTTCCATCCTTCACGTATCCAAGATCAGCTTGCCGGTCGTCTTGCGGCCTTCGAGATCGCGGTGCGCCTGGGCGGCGTCGCGCAAAGGGATAAACGTGCTCCACGCGGAGCTTCAGCTCGCCGCTCGCGATCCAGCCGAGCACGTCGCCGGCGCGCTGGAGCAACTCGGAGCGTTCGACTCCGTGGTTGGCCAGAGTTGGGCGGGTGAGAAAGAGCGATCCCTTTTGCGAGAGCACGATCGGATCGATCGGCGCCGGCGCTCCGGCGGAGGCGCCGAAAAGGACGAGGTAACCGCGCGGCCGCAAGCTGTCGAGGCTGCCTTCAAACGTCGTCTTGCCGACGGAGTCATAAACCACATGCACGCCCTTGCCGTCGGTCAGGCGCTTCACTTCGGCCACGAAATCGGTCTCCGTGTAGAGGATGACTTCATCCGCTCCGGCGCCGCGCGCGAGCTCCGCTTTTTCCGGCGTGGAAACAGTTGTCAGCACCCGGGCGCCGCGCCGTTTGCACAACTGGATGAGCAGCAGCCCGACTCCGCCGGCGCCGGCGTGGATCAACGCGGTTTCACCGGCCTTGATTGGGTAGGTGGATTCACAAAGGTAATGCGCCGTCATGCCCTGGAGCATCGCGGCCGCGGCCGATTTGTCGTCCACGCCAGCCGGGACCGCGACGAGCTTCGCGGCCGGCACCACGGCGTATTCCGCAAAAGAGCCCGGGTGCATCGCCCAGGCGACGCGGACGCCGGTGCGTGATGCCTTCGACCGCGGTGTCGGGTCCGAGCTTTTCCACGACGCCGGCGCCTTCCATGCCGAGCGTGAAAGGCGGCTTCGTCGGGTAGCGGCCGGTGCGCTGGTAAACGTCGAGAAAATTGACGCCGGCAGCGGCGACTTTGACGAGCGCTTCCCCGGGCCCGGGCTCCGGCGTCGGGATTTCTTCGTAAACCAGGACTTCGGGACCGCCGTGTTCATGGGCGCGGATGGCGTGCATCATTTTTTGTAATTCGGTAAAGGGTTTGGTGGCGTCAATTCATGCGGAACTCGTAGGGCAGGCGCGCGTATGCGCCGAGCGGATCGTTGAAGCGCCGCAGGAGCGCCAGCTCGGCTTCCACGGCTTCCAGCTCGCGCGCGACCGGGTCGCTGCCCGTCCCGGCGCCGCCGCGGGCCCGGCCGAGCAGCGCGCCGACCGCGGTCAGCGGCTTTTTCTCGCCGCCGAAGAGTTCGGCCAGTTGTTCCGCAAAATCCTTCTGCGTCGGATACTCCGCGATCTTCGCGTCGGCCGGCAGCTTCACTTTTTCCTTCGCAAACGCCAGCGCGGTCTGCAAGCCGCCGATCTCGTCCACGAGCCCGATGCGCTTGGCCTCCTCGCCGCTCCAGACCCGGCCCTGGGCAATCTCCTGCACCTGGGCGGCCGGCAGGTTGCGCGACTTGCTCACGCGCTCGATGAAGTCATTGTAAATGCGGTCCACGACGTTCTGGATGATCTTCAATTCCTCGTCGGTCTTCGGCCGCGCGGCGGTGAAGAGGTCGGCGTGCTGCGCCGTTTTCACGGTGTCGAACGTGACGCCGTAGTCGCCGGCCAGCTTCTGGATGTTCGGCAGGATGCCGAAGACGCCGATGGAACCGGTGATCGTGTTCGGCTCCGCGAAGACGCGGTCGCTGGCGGTCGCGATCCAGTAGCCGCCGCTCGCCGCGACGGCGCCCATGCTCACGATGACCGGCTTGCCGGCTTCCCGGATGAGGACCAGCTCGCGCTGGATCAACTCGCTCGCCAGCGCGCTGCCGCCCGGGCTGTTCACCCGCAGGACGACGGCTTTCACGCTGTTGTCACGCCGGACCTTGCGCAGCTCGCGCGAGAACCGTTCGCCGGCGATGACGGTGCTGCTCGTGCTGTCGCCGTCCACGATTTCGCCTTCGGCATAAACGATCGCCACTTTCGGCGTCGAATCCTGGATGCCGGCGAGGCGGTTGCGCGCTTCGGCGTCCTTGTCCGGGTTGATCTTCTGCGAAATGTAATTGCTCAGCGCGACCTGCTTGAAGCTGCCCTTCGCCTCGTCGTCGCGTCCGGTGCGCTTGCGCAATTCTTCGATGACTTCCGGCAGATACGCCTTCTTCGTCGCCAGCTTCGAGGCGAGCGCGGTGTCGGGGTCCACGATGACGCGGCTGTCGGCCAGCGCCTGCAATTCCGCGGCCGGCACGCCGCGAGTTTGCTCGATGCCGGCGAGGAGCTGGCGCCAGATGTCATCGAGCAATTTCTGCGATTCCTCGCGGGCTTCCGGGCTGAGACTGTTGCGGGTGAAAGGCTCGACGGCGGACTTGTATTTGCCGACCCGGGTCACCTGGATGCCGACGCCGTATTTCTGGAAGGCGTTGCCGAAAAAGATCGGCTGCGAGCTGAGCCCGGGCAGGATCATTTCGCCAAACGGATTGAGATAAATTTCGTCCGCCACGCTGGCGATGTAGTAGTCGCGCGTCGTCGGCGCGACGAGGTAGGCGACGACCGGTTTGCCGCTCGATTTCTTGAAGCTGATGATCGCCTCCCGCACTTCTTTCAACGCGGCGTAACCGGCGCCGTAATTTGCCGGCTGAAAGCTGCCGCGCAGAAAGATGCCGGCGACGTTTTCATCCTTCGCGGCGAGGTTGAAAGCTTCCAGCACCGGGCGCAGCGAGAGCGTCTGCGCGTCGCTTCCGCCGAAGAGTTTGTTCAACGCCTGCTGGCTGTCGCTGGCCGCCGGCGAGTCGGTGAGATTCACCGACATGTCGAAGATCAGGTAGGAGCCTTTTTCGACCTTCCCTTCGGATTTGCCGAATTTCACGCTGCTGGCCGCAACGCCGAGAAAACCGACCGCGAGCACCACGCTGAACGCAGTGAAAAGGACGAGCGCGAGGCAGGATCCGAAGAAGGAGGCGAAGAACTGTTTCATGAGGAGAAAACCGGCGGATGGACGGCGGTGCCGGCAGCCGCCGCCGGAAGCGCGCGGAGCACGATAGCCGGGGGCGCGAAAAGCACAACCGACGCGCGGGACGCTCTGCCGTCGGGAAGCGGTGATCCATTATGCGACGGAGACCGCCGGCCGGGCGGACGGTCCGCCGGGGCCGCCGCGAATCCGCGACGGAAGGCCGCTTCCCTTGCGGAACGGACGCTCTCTTTCGGCTCCCGGGCGCCGGAGGTCGCGCCTACCCCGGTCTGCCACCGCAAACAGCCTGACCTCCTCCTGCCCGCGAACGGCCCCGACCGCTCCCAGCCGGGCGTTGACATTCCGCGCCCGTTTTGTTCCCCTGCCGCGGTGAAACTCCTGACGGTGACAACGCAGCTCCGCGGCGCCTTGCTGATTCTGGCGGCCGCGGTTGCGCTTGCGGTCGGCGGCAGCGGCTGCGCGACGCCGTCAAACCGGCGGGCGCTCTATTTTCCGCAGGACGGGATCGGGCCGTGGCATCAGTTTGCCCATCGCCAGGCGGTCGCGGAAGAACTCGGCGTGCCCGCATCCGCGTTGCCCCGCCCGGCCGCCGTGGTGGCTCCGGTTTCGCCGACGCGGCTGCGACGACAACTACGCCGACGCCTCCATCTGCCAAGCCGGGCACCGGCGCGTCGTCCCGCCGTTTCACGCGGCAATCCCGGCGGCGGCGGGCTGCCGCTGCCGACCCCGGCGCGCTAGCTGAAGGACGCGGACACACGCGGCGCCGCGTCAATTCGTCCGCGCCAGCAACGCGTCGATCTCCGCCCGCGCGGGCATCGCCGGTGCCGTGCCGGGTTTTGTGACCGAAAGCGCCGCCGCGGCATTGGCAAACCGTGCCGCCCGCCCGATCGCTTCCCGTCCGAACTCCGCCAACCCGGCTGCCAGCGCGCCGGCAAACGCATCGCCGGCGCCCGTGGTATCGAGCACCTGGACTCCGCGCACCGCCGGCACCAGCTCGCAGCCGTCCGTTCCCGAGATGAAACAGCCGCGCGCCCCAGCGTGATGATCACGGTCGGCACGCCGCAGCATCGGCAGAGCGCGTGCAACGCCTCGTCGCTCATTCCCGGCAGATCCTCTGCGCTGAACTCGCGCCCGCCGCCGTCGCTGAGGTGCGCCGCGGCCGCGGGCAGCCGGTTCACCAGCGCGGCAAATTCGGTTTCGTTCGGCACCAGCAGATCGACGGAGCCGAGAATCGCCACGTCGAAATCCGGCCGCATCGGCGCCGGGTTCAGCACCGTCAGCGCCCCGTCCGCGCGCCCCTGGCCGAGCGCGTGGGCGTTGACCTCCAGCGTCGCCTCGTGCTGCACCACGACGACCGCGGCGGTGCGGAAAATATTCGGCGTCCGGCGATGGCGTCGAAATCGGCGGGAGTCAGCGCCGCGCTGGCGCCGAGCGCGACGACGATTTCGTTCTCACCGGCCGCATTGACCAGAATGCTGGCGGTGCCGGTCGGCTCCGCTTTTTCCACGGCGCGAAAGTCGATGCCTTCGGCGCGCAGAAATTCCCGCGCCCCGGCGCCAAAGGTGTCCCGCCCGATGCCGCCGACAAACGTGACCGCCGCGCCCGCCCGGGCTGCGGCGACGGCCTGGTTTGACCCCTTGCCGCCGGGGCCGGTGCGGAAGCGGCCGATGACGGTCTGGCCGGGCCGCGGAAACTCCGCGCAATCCCAGGTGAGATCCTGCACAAAGCTGCCGATGACCACCACGCCGCGGCGGGCGGGGTCTGCGGAGGGGGAGGTTGCCATGGGCGGCAGGCTAGCGAAGCCGCGGAAATTTCCGAAATGAAAAAAGTGCTGCGCGCGCTGCAAACCGGCCCCGGCCCGCCGTTAACAATGAGGCTCGCAAACCGTTGGGCGGCTGGCTACGCTTTCCCTGTTCCTCCTCCCGTCTTCTGGTGCCGGATCGCGTTGCCGCCATGAATCGCCCTGCGTTTTTCCTCGCGGCCCTCCTTTGCGTCGGGCTGCTTTCTCCGACTGCAAGCGGTGACCCCGCCCTGCCGCCTTTGCGCGAGCAACTCGCCGCCGCGCAGGCGGCCGCGGATCACACTGCCGTGGTGGAAATCTGCCGGCGCCTCCTGGCGGAAAATCGACCGGGCGCCGGCGCCAAATCCCCCGCCTCTGCCCCCGGCGACGCCGCCGCGCTGCGGGAAATCCTGGCGCGGGCGCAGCTCGCGGAACGCGATTTCGCCCGCAGCCTCGCCACGCTGGAGGCCCTGGAAAAGAGCGGCGCCCGCCCGCCCGGCGCGGTCGGCGAATTGCGCGGCGACCTCCTGCTGGTCGCCGACAAACCGGACGAGGCGATGGCCGCCTGGCAGGCCGCGCTCGGCGCGCCGGGCGCGGATGCCGTCTCACTCTTGGCCAATCTCGCTGACCTTGCCGACAAGCGCGGCGACTGGCGGGCGGCGGCGGATTGGCTCACCCAGTTCTTAAAAAAACGCCCGGGTCACGCCGCCCGCCGCGCCCGGCTGGCCGCCTGCCTGTTGAACCTCGGCCGGATCGATGAAGCCGAGAAAGAGATCCGCGCGGCGACGCAAAAAGACGCCACGGATGAAACCGTCAAAAAGACGCTGCCGCTCTTCGATCGGCTCCGGGCGGAAGCGGCGGCCCTTCGCGCGGTGAATGCGAAGCTCGCCGCGGCGGCAAACAACGACCGCGCCCGGTTCACCGCGCTGCTGGAGCGCGGTTATTTGCTCTTCACGCTCCGCGCCTATCCGGCGGCGCTGGAGGACGCGGAGCGCGCGCTGGGCGTGCTGCCGGATTCCCGGGCGGCTGCGCTGTTGAAAAGCCAGTGCCTGTGGCAGCTCGGCCGCACCGATGCCGCGGCGAAACTGGGGCTCGCCAAAATGCCGCCCGACGCCGGCTGGCTGGCGGAGCGCGGAAAGCTGCAGCGCGTCGGGAATTTCGATCTCACGCTGGCAGCCGCCGGCGGCGCCGATCCAGCCAGGCGCGCGGCGACGCACGCCGGCCGCGCCGTGGAGTTGCTCGCGGCCGATCAACCGGCGGCGGCGCTGCCCGACGCCGCGGCCGCGGCGCGGCTGAACCCCGGCTCCGCGGAAGCGGCGTTTGTCCACGCCGCCGCGCTGCTGCGCTGCGACCGCACGGCCGAGGCGCTCGCGGAAGCCCGGCGCGCCACGGAGGTCGATCCGAAGAGCGCCGACGCCTGGGCGATCCTGGGCCGGCTGGAACAGGATGCCCGCGCCGATCTGGAGGCCGCCATCCGCAGCCTCACCCGCGCCCTGGCGATCCGCGAAGAGCCGCGCTGGCTCGCGCGCCGGGAACGCTGCCTGCGCGCCACCGGCCGCACCGCCGAAGCCGACAAGGATGCCCGCCGTCTGCGCGAGCTGCAGCCCGGCGGCCGCGCGACCGCCGGCGACCAGTTCCTGAATCGACCCTCCCCTCCGCCGCCGCGTCGCCGCGCGTCGCCGTGCGTCAGCGCCCGCCTTGATCCCGAAGCCCAGCCACCCGCGCGCCCTCTTTTTCCTGCCATGAAACGCCTCGCCCTGCTCCTGTTGATCGCCGCCCTCCCGCTGCTCGCGCCGCGGCTTGATGCCCTGGCGGCGGATCGCGCCGACGCCCCGCCGCCGGACCCTTCCGGCATCGTGATCGACCCCGCCGAGGGCGAGATCAACCGCGGCGGCTCGGTGCGCGTGTCGTTTCCCGAAGCCATGGTCGAGCCCGACCGCATCGACGCCGGCGGGCAGACGTCGCCGTTGCGGTTCGATCCGCCGATCGAGGGCAAGTGGTATTGGAAAAGCCAGACCGAGGGCGAGCTGCAGTTCACCGGCGCGCTGCTGCCGAGCCAGGAATACCGCGTCGGCCTGGCGCCCGGCGTGAAGACGCTCGCCGGCAAGCCGCTGCCGGTGCCGGCGGACTGGATCGGCGCGCGGCTGAAGACCGAGGCATTTGTCGCGACGAGCGACTTCGAGGAGCGGGAACAGCTTTCCGGCAACCCGCAGATCATCGTGGAATTCACCTACCCGGTGCGGCTCGCCGATGCCGCCGAGCGCATCTGGTTTCAGGATCGCGACAGTCTCCAGCGTTTCCCGGCCGAGATCGGCCTGCGCCCGGATGACAACGCGCGCGACCTGCCGGAAGGCGCGGTCCTGCGGGTGTCGTTGCGCGACGGCGTCCTGCCGCTCGGCCGCACGTTTGATCTCATCATCGACGGCGTGCGCGAAGCCAGCAGCGGCCGGCCGCTGCCCTTTTTGCGCCGCATCCCGCTCGGCCGCACCGCGCCGCTGGAAATCCGGTGGCTCGGCGCCATGAACAATCCGCTCGAGAAGCCGGTCATCCAGGTCAAGTTCAACGACTACCTCGATCCCGCCTCCGTCGGCCCGGAATCCCTGCGCATCGAGCCGCCGGTGGCCAACCTGAAAGTGCGCGCCGACGCCGACGATCTGCTGGCGGAAGGCGACTTCGATCTGAAGACCCGCTACCGGGTCGTCGTCGGCGCCGGGATCAAGGGCGCGCGCGGCTACAGCCTCGCCGAGCCGGGCCGCTGGGGCGCCACGTTTCGTCCGAAAAAATCCGCGCTCTTTTTCCCGGGCCCGCGCGTGTTTCAGCGCGCCCGGCTGGGCCTGCGCTTTTCGTTTTTGCAGGTGAACACCGGCCCGCTGACCTGGCGGCTGGCGGCGGTGCCGCTGGAAAAATTATCCGCCGTCGAAGCGCGCCTGCGGGAGTTTGAAAAAGCGAAAAAGAATCCGCTCACCGGCGCGGCCGTCACGGATCCTGCGACCGGCCGGGAAGTGCGGCGCGACACCGAGTTGCTCATCGAGACTTTCGGGCTGGCGGTGCGCAGCCAGGGCGCCTTCCCGGCGAGCGGCAACGACGCGGAAACGGTCCGCGAGATCGCGTGGCAGCCCGGCGCCGGCGAGCCGCCGCTGTCCGGCTTCTTTCTGCTCGAAGTCAGCGGTCCCGGCGCGGCGGACGAAGCGGCGCGTCTTGTCGGGCATCGCTCGCTCGTCGTCTTCAGCGAGGCGATCCTTACGGAGAAGCGGAGCCCGGACACCGTCACGGTGCGGGTGGCCGGGATGAATGACGGCCTGGCCCGCGCTGGGGTTAAGGTCCGCGCGCTCAGCGCCAGCAATTTCGAAGTCGCCAGCGAGGTCACCGACGGCGACGGACTCGCGCGCTTTTCCAACCGCCAGCTCCGGCCGCCGAAGGATCAGCGCGGCGGCGAGCCGGCGGAAATTTTTCTGGCGGAAACCGACGCCGGCCCGGCGCTGCGGTTCATCGACACCGGCAGCCTGGACGAAGTTTTCGTCCCGAATTCGGCGAGCGCCGCGGCCGCCGTCGCCCGGCCGGAAGCACGCGCCCTCGTGCTGACCGACCGGCCGCTTTACCGGCCGGGCCACACGGTGAAAATCAAAGGGCTGGTGCGGACGGTCGAGCGCCCGCCGGCCGGCGGCGGCGATGGCGGCGGCGAGCGGCTCCTCATCCCGGCCGGCAAGCGGCTCCAGTGGAAGATCACGCGCGGCTACGAAGGCGAGCTGGTGACGGAGGGCGAGACGTTTGTCAACGCCGAGGGCGGCTGGGAAGCCGAATGGATCGTCCCGGAAGGCGCGAAGCTCGGGCGGCACTCCGTTGTCGCGACGCTCGGCGGCGCGAGCGATGGCGACGGCGACGGCGAGTCGTCGCGCGGCGCCGATTTCATGGTGCAGGAATACAAGACGCCGCTCTTCGAGGTGAAGGCCGAAGCGGCGGCCGACCCGGCACCGGGCAAGACCGGCCCGGCGGCCGCGCTGTTGCGCGTGGACGCGCATTACTTCTCCGGCCAGCCGGTCGTCGGCGCCCGGGTGCAATGGCGCGCGAGCTGGAGCCGCGGCGATTACATGGCGGGCGATTTCACCATGAACAACGCCCACGCGGAAAACGCCCCGCCCATCGAGGACAACGTGCCGGAGAGCAAAGGCGAAGCCCGCCTCGACGCCAGCGGCAGCGCGATCATCCGCGTCGAGCCGCCCGCGAATCTGCCGGCCCCGCGCTACGACGTGAACTGGACGGTTTCCGTGACCTCCGCCGACGGCCAGAGCGTCAGCCCGACCAGCCAGTCGCTGGCGTCGGTCGTCATGCTCCAGCCCGTGCTGCTGGGGATCAAAGCGGAGCCGGCTACCGTCACCACCATCACCGCCGCCGCGGACGCCGCGAAGCGCGGCATCGTGATCGGCACTGGATTTTTCGACCGCCAGAACGAGCCGGCGACCGGCGCTGATCTGCCGGCGGGCGGCGCGACGGTCGAGTTGTTTCGCGTCAGCACGAAGACCGCGAAGGAACGCGTCGCGCCGTTTGTCTACCGCTATCGCAACACTCCGGTTTATACGTCGCTCCAGCGCCTGACTCTGCGCGCGGGTGACAGCGAGTCCACCACCGTGCCGGTCACCGAGCCCGGGAAATATGTCGCCCTGGCGACGGCGCCGGGCCTGAAGCCGGTGAGCACGTTCGTTTTCATCGAAGGCCCGGAGATCGACGAGGTGCCGGTGCGCAACGATACCTCGCTCGAAGTCACGGTCGAAAAGAAGGAATACGCGCCCGGGCAGACGGCGGCGCTCATCACCCGCGCGCCGGTCAGCGGCGTGGCGTGGGTGACGGTCGAGACCGACCGCATTCTCGACACCCTGCTCGTGCGGCTGCCCGGCAACACCAGCCGCATCGAGCTGCCGGTGAAAAAGGAATACGCGCCGAACGCGAAGGTCGCCATTTACCTGTTGCGGCCGGGCGCCGAGGATCGACTCCCGGCGGAACGCTTCGCCAGCGTGGACCTCACCGTCACCCGCCCGGATCGGATGTTGGAAATCAAGCCGCGCTTTGAAAAAGCGACGGTGCGCCCGGGCGAAAAAGTCGTCGGCACCGTGGAAGTCCGCTGCGAAGGCGCGCCGGTCGCCGCCGCGGATGTGACGGTTTATGCCGTGGATGACGCCGTGCTGACGCTCGGCAACTGGCAGGCGCTGGAGCCGTTGCGCGCGTTCTTTCCGCGGCGCCCGCACATGGTGAAAACCTACGGCGCGCTGCAAGATTACGTGACCGCGATCGACCGGCGCAGCCTGTTCCAGAAAGGCTTCACGGTGGGCGGCGGTGGCGAGGAACTCGGCAGCCGTTTCGTGCGCAAGGATTTCCGGCCGCTGGCGATGTGGCGCACCAATCTGAAGAGCGACGCCGCCGGCCGCGTGGCGTTCACCTTCGACGCCCCGGACAACCTGACCCGCTACCGGGTGATCGCCCTGGCCCAGACGCGGGCGAATCAATTCGGCGTCGGCGACGACGTCGTCGAGGTCGCCAAGCCGCTGCAGATCGAGCCGTCGCTGCCGCGGTTTCTGCGCGTCGGCGACGAGGTCGAGTTGCGGGCCGTGGTGCGGCAGAGCGCGCGGGACCGCGACAAGCTCTCGATCACCTGCACGACCGATGCCGGGCTCGTGCTGCTCGACGCCAACGCGGCCGCCGCACCGACGGTCGCCGACGCGGAGCGCAATGCGCCGGTGGTCGCGCGCTTCCGCGCCCGCGTCGCCGATTTGAGCGGGGCGAAGGTTGCCTTCACCGCCACCTCCGCGGCCGATGCGAACGTCGCGGACGCCGTCGAAACCACGCTCCCGATTTATCCGCCGACGATCGTGCGGCGCGAGTCGGTCGCGGGCACCATCAATCCCGCTACCGGCGGCGCCGCGCCCGACATCGGCGCGCTGCTGCCTCCCTCCTGGCGCAACGCGGCGGACGGCGGCCGCTTCGATCTCGCCCTCGCGACATCGCCGAACCTGCCGCGGCTCCAGGGGCTGCCGGGCATCCTGGAATATCCGCACGGCTGCTTCGAGCAGATCAGCTCCCGCGTGCTGGTCTTCAGCGCGCTCGAGACGCTCTTCGCCGCGGTGCCGAGCGACCCGGAGCAGATCGCGGCGTGGCGGAAAACCGTCGAGCGCCAGCTTCGGATCTTTGAGCGCTCGTTGCTCGACAACGGCTTCCTGCCGTATTGGCCCGGGTCGAAAACGCCCAACCCTTTTGTGACCATCCAGGCCGCCTGGGCGGTGAACCGGGCGACCGAAGCCGGGCTCGATGTCCCAGCGGAGCTGGCGGAAAAGTTGAACAAGGCCCTCAGCGCCATCATCGCGCGCCCGGTGGCCGGCCGGGACCCGGCGGCGGCTTATCTGCGCGCCTTTGCCCTGATG
This sequence comes from uncultured Verrucomicrobiae bacterium, assembly GCA_963762725.1. GTDB lineage: Bacteria > Verrucomicrobiota > Verrucomicrobiia > Chthoniobacterales > SZAS-18 > JAFAXH01. The sequence goes on from CAVXLY010000003.1 coordinate 679,825, forward strand.
GTGCAATCGGCCGATGCCGGCGACGCGGGAGCCCGCGAGAAAGCGGCGCGCGACTTGTTTCTAAACCGGGAAACGCTCGGCGACGAAGCTCGCGCGCTGCTGGCCGTCGCGCTCCATCTTTCCGAAACCATGCCGGAGGAAAAGCTCCAGCTTCTGCGCGAAATCGACAAGCGGCCGCCGCCGAACGAAGGCGCGCCGCGCGCGTTTGATCCCCGCACGTTTTCCAGCAACCAGCGGGATTTCGCGACCGGCGTGTTTGCGCTCAGCCTTGTGCGTCCGGCGTTCTGGGATTTGAAAAAGCAGCTCGCCACCCGCACCCGGCTCCATGCCCTGCTGGAGCGCGCCCCGCAGCTTTCCACCCAGGAAAATCTCTGGTCGCTCCTCGCCTACGGCGCGCTGCAGGCCGGCGACAAATATCCGAAGCTGCGGGTTCCGCGCGCCAAGCCGCAGCCGTCGCGCGTCTCGCCCGATGGCACCGCGGCGGCCTGGGTGAAGAATGACCTCACCCGCGGCGGCGCGGATTTGAAGATCGAAGGGCTGAACGCCACGGCGGTGATGAACACGCTCTTTTACGTGCTCAACGCCGAATACCGCGTCGCGAATCCCGAGGACGAAATCCGTGCGGACCGCGGTGGGCTGCGGGTCGAGCGCGTCGTGCGGAATCTGACCGACCCCGCGCGCACCGGTCTGCCCGGCGCCCCGGCGGTGAAGCTCAACGACCGGCTGCTCGTCACCTACCGGCTGGCCAGCACGAAGCTGCGCAATTACCTTGCGCTCGACGACGAACTGCCCGCCGGCCTCGAAGTCGTGAACCCGGATCTGGCTATGTTCGCCGGGTTCTACGAAATCCCGCCGCCGGCCCGCGGCGAGCGCGTCGCGGAGCCGTCGCACACGGAGCTGCGCGATCAAAAAGCGAACCTCTACCTCGACCTCCTGGAGCCTGGCGTGACGACCTGCAGCGTGCTCTGCCGCGCCGTGGCCGCGGGCACCTTCCGCTGGCCCAGCACCCAGGTGGCGCCGATGTATGACCCGAGCGTTTCCGGGTTGTCGCCCGCCGCGAATCTCGTGGTCGAGCCGTGAAGCGCGTCAGGGCTTCGCGACTTCGATGCGGTAGAATTTATTCGGCCCGGTGGCGCTGAGGTCGATGACCGTGCGCTCCTGGCCGTTGTCGGAGTCGGAGGTGCCGGTGAGCGGCGCCCAGGTGCCGCTCGTCAGGCTGGTGCGAAATTGCGGCGTGTAAGCGCGGTCGGTCAGGCGCGGGCTGAAGATCAGCGCCTTCTGACCGGGCTGACCCGTCACAGGGACAATGCGGAGTTGGAAACGCGACGCCGGATTGGTCGGCACGGTGCCCTCGGCGAACTCCTGGAGGTTCGTGCGGCCGTCGCCGTCGGGATCCCGTGCGGGGCCAGCGTTCGGGTTGTCCAAACCGAAATACTGGACCTGCCAGGCGTCGTCAATGCCGTCGCCGGCGTAGGTGCCGAAGTTGTCGGGGTTTGTGTTTTTCACCACGAGATTCACGGTGCTGTTGAAGCCGCCGAAAATTCCGCGCGCGACCGCGCCGGTGTCCTGATAAACGATCCCCGCCGTCGCCAGCCCGCCGACGGAAATGGCATCGAGCGGGCCGCTGTCCACGCTCCAGGTCACGGCGCCCGCGTTGATCGCGAGCTGCGTGAGATCGTCGAGCACGCTCGCCGCGCCGAGCTGGGTCGTCGTCCCCTCGCCCACGGTCGCCGGCGCGGCGCTGAGGGCGAGCCCTTTCACGTCGTAGAGCTGCCCGACGTAGCCGCCCTTGTTCGTGAACGTGGAACCCGCCGTGCTCGCGATCACGCCCACGCCGCCGGCCTCGGCGTCGATCGTGTAAACGCCGCCGCTCAGCCGCCGGCCGCCGGCGTCCGTGGATTCCGTGGTGATGGAATAATTCGCGCTGCTGCGCGTCGCCGCGGATGCGGCCGACGCAACGACTCCAGACACTCCAAACAAAGCGACCCACGCTGCCGCGGACGAAGGAATGGACGTTTTCATGATTTCGGGGAGCTGCTGGGCCGGGCTCAATCGCGCGGGCGTCAGATCTCGTTGGGGACTCGGGTTTTGCCTGGGAAGATGTGTCACTCTCCGGCCGGCTGATCGGCAAGCCAACTGCTGAAGGATTTCTTCGGCAGGGAAAGCGAGGCGGCCTGGAGCGTCTCCGCCGTCTTTTCCCGGGCGACGAAGACGAGAAACGCGTTCGGCATTTCGATGACTGCGCTCACGTCGCCGGCTTTCTGTAGCTGCACGCCGAGCACCTGCTGCAACTCCGCCGGGAGATCTTCGAAATACGGGGTTTCGCGCTCGCGCTCCTGACCCGGCGGGCGCGTCGGCGGGCTCAGCGTCTGGGCGATCTGCGCGGTGGCGTCGATCGAATAACTGCGGCTGCCGACCTGCGCGGAAGTCGGCGTGGTGGGCAGACCCGGAGCCGTCGCGGCGGCAGCCGGGTCGGCGGCGGGTCGCGGCGTCAATTTCCAGGAAACCGTTTCGTTCACCGTGCCAGCTTTGACTTCCTTCAACGCGGCGATTTCCTGCGCGATCCCACTTTTCCGCGCGGCCAGCGCCCCGGTGCGCGCCTGCTCGGCGAGGCGGCGTTGCGCGGCGTGCAGGGCGTCGTCGTTGTCGAAGCGGGCGCGCAGTTCGCGCTCGACCACGATCGGCCGGGCGACGCTGCGGGCGAAGCGCGCGGGATCGTCGCCGAGCGCCCGCTGGATCTCCGCCAGGGTTTCCGGCGCGCGGGTGGTCGCATTGATGCGCGCCACCTCGGCCGCGACTTGCGCCGGCGTGATCGTGACGCGGTAAACCCGGCGCAAAACCGCTTCCTTTTTCGCCTCGTCGCGCACCAGCGCCTCGATCTTCGCCGGCGGCAGAACCTGCTCGAAAGGTTTCTGCGAGCCGGTGCGATGGCCGGCGTAAACGCGCTCGACCGCCGTGCGATCCGCCACGCGCGCGGCGAAGTCATTGGCAGCCGCCGCTCGCGCCGTCACCGCCGCCAGGAGCAGCAGCAACAACATCCACCCGGGCACCGCGAGCCGAAATCGCGACGCCGCCCGTCCCCGCTGGTTTTCCGTGTTGCGCGACGCGTTCATGACTTCCGCTCTGGCACCGGTGTGGATCAACCCACTATCTCACGGACGCTGATAAAGAAACATCACCTTCGCCGGCGTGTAGGAAAAGTTGTCGTTCAAGAACCCGTTGCCGTTCGTGCCGCCCCAGATCAGGATCTCCCGGCCGGTCCAGACGGCGCGGTGCTCCGCGCGTGCGCCTGGCGCGCCGGCGGTCGTCGTCGGCACCCATAGTTCGAGGCCGGGGTTTAGCGGCTGCCGGTGGCGAGCTTCGCCCCGCCGCTGGTCGGCCGCCCCAGATCACCATGGCCGTGCCGGTCCAGACGGCGGTGTGCTGACACCGGCTGGCGGGAGCATCCGCCGCAGGCAGCGCGGTCCAGGCGTTCGTGCCCGGATGGTAACGGCCGCCGTCGTTGAAAAACGTGCCGCCGTTGAAGCCGCCCCAGACGATCATCTCCGCGCCGGTCCAGACGGCGGTGTGATAGGAGCGCCAGACGGGCTTGAACTCGGTGTTCGGCGCGCGGCCCTGCCAGTTGTCGTTGAGCAGAGTGCTGCCGATCTTTACGTAGCCGGTGCCGGGCAGGGCGGCGTTGTTGTCGGTCGGCGAAAGGATCAGCCCGCCGCTGCCCACGACGCCCTGGCCGCTGGCACCGAGATTGGCAGCCGCCGCGCCGGTGGCCAGTTGCGCGCCGCCGACCGCGCCAGCGGCGATGTTGTTGCCGGTCACCGCGCTGGTCCGCTGGACGCTGCCACGGCGCCGCCGGCGATCATCGCCCCGGTAATGCCGCCCGCCTTCACCCCGTCGGCCATCAACGCGTAGTCCACCGTGGCGATGCGCTGATCGGGAGAGAGTTGCTGCGAGCCGTTGGCCCCGTCGCTAATCAAGCCAGAAGCGGGCAGGCTGGCCATGCAGGGGGCACGCGCCGGATCAACCTCCGCCCTTCGGCTCGAGACGCGGTCTGCCACAGCCCGATCGCAATTCCGAACGGCTGGGTCGCGGGGTGCCGTTATCCGCCGCGCAGCAACTCGCGCCGGGGTCAGAAGAGGGCTCCGGGGCGGGTTGGAAAAGATTCGACACCTCACTCGATTTCCTGCTGTCTTGTCAGGTTCCGACGGTCGGGCCGCCGCGCTTGCTGCGCGGTCGCCTGTCGTTTCGCGTTCATCCAGTATCCTCCCATTATGAAATCCCTCCTCCCCTCCCTCCGACGTTTCGCCGTCGTCGCCCTGGCCTGCGGCGCGCGCTTCCCTGCTCACCGTGGCTCCGGCCCTGGCGCAGACGCCGAAGACGCTGAAAATTTCCCACCAATTCCCCGGCGGCACGATTGACGAAGGCGACTTCCGCGACCGGCTCTGCCGCAAGTTTGCCGCCGAAGTCGAAAAGCGCACAAACGGCCAGCTCAAAGCCGAGGTGTATCCGAACAGCGCGCTCTTCAAGCCCGAGCCGCAATTCACCGCGATGGAGCGCGGCGCGCTCGACATGTCGCTCTTTCCCCTCGCCTACGCCGGCGGCAAGGTGCCGGAGGTCAACATCACCCTGATGCCGGCCCTGATCGAGAGCTACGAACAGGCGGCGAAATGGAAGACCTCGCCGATCGGCAAGGAACTCGAAACCCTGCTCGACCAGCACGGCATGAAAGTGCTGACCTGGGTCTGGCAGGCCGGCGGCATCGCTTCGGCGGGCAAGCCGATCGTCGTGCCGGACGACGTGAAGGGCACGAAGATCCGCGGCGCCAGCAAGGACATGGACCTCATGCTCAAAGCGGCCGGCGGCGCGGTGACGAACATGCCTTCGAGCGAAGTTTACAACGCGATGCAGAGCAAGGTGCTCGACGCCGTGGTGACCTCCTCCGCGTCGCTGATGTCGTTCCGGCTCTACGAGAATGCCAAGAGCGTGACGACGGCCCGCGACCATTCGTTCTGGTATATGTTTGAGCCGCTCATCATCAGCAAGGCGACCTTCAATGCGCTGACGCCCGAGCAGCAGAAGATCGTGACCGAAGTCGGCACGAGCCTCGAAGCCTTCGCCGCCACCGAGGCCAAGCAGGACGACAAGGAACTGGCCGACGTCTTCAAGAAGGCCGGCGTGGAAGTGCACGACATGAACGCCGAGCAATTCGCCAAATGGCGTGAACTCGCGAAGTCCAGCGCCTGGGCCGATTACGAGAAATCGGTGAAAAACGGCAAGGACCTCATGCAGAAGGCGACGTCGGTGAAGTGACCGCACGCCGCTGTTGCGAGCAGATAAACCACGGACGACCGGTGCTTCGTTTCCGGTAAAAAAGCATCGCGACACACGCGCGCGCCGCCGCGGCTGCTGCCGGCCACCGGCGGCGCGTGCGCTTTCTCTCCTCTCCCCGTCATGGACGAAACTCGACTTGGCCCCGTCGGCGCGGCGCGCGACATCGCGGAAGGCGTGGAAACCCACACGGAACCCACGATCCCCGGGCGGCAGCGCTCGGGGCCGTGGGGGGCGTTCGCGCGTCTGGTCACCGTGATCAATTCCGGTCTCGGCTACTTCGCCGGGGTGCTGATCTTTGTTTGCACCGTGGTCCTCGTATTCGAGGTCATCGTGCGCTACGTCTTCGCCTGGGCGACGGATTGGGAGATCGAGTTCAGCGTCATCACGCTGATCGTCGCGACGTTTCTCGGCGCCGCGTTCACCTTGCCCAACAAAGGGCACGTAAGCATCGAAGTGCTCGATGAATTCATGCCGCCGCGCTGGAACCGCTGGCGCATCCTGTTTGCCGATCTCATTGCGATGCTCTTCGTCGCGTTTGTGGCCTACAAGTCGTGGTTCTTCGCGCACGAAGCCTGGGCGAAGGGCTGGACGAGCGACAGCACCTGGGCGCCGAAGCTCTGGATTCCCTACGGCTTCATGGCGCTGGGAATGACGACGCTCTTCCTGCAATACATCGTGCAGATCGTGGACGAGCGGATCCCGGAAGTGCGCGGGACGGCACCGCTGAAAACCGCCGCCGGCGCCAAGCACTGACGCCGCCACAGCTGCTTCCCGCCAAAGCCGCTACGGATTCGGACTCCGCACCGTGTTGCGTGCCACCCGCGCCAACCCTTTCTTGAGTGTTTTCTTGACCCTTCGACGCCTCCCCTCATGACGACGTTTCAGCTCGGTCTGATTTTCTTTGCCGCCACGTTTGGCCTGCTTTTCAGCGGGATGCCGGTGGCGTTTTCGCTCGGCTCCGTGGCGTTGATTTTCATGTGGTGGCGGCTGCCGCCGGTGAATCTCGACGTGATGGCGGAGACGATCTACGGCGAGTTGAACAACTTCGCGCTGCTGACCATCCCGATGTTTGTGCTGATGGGCGCGGCGATCGGGAAATCGCGCGCCGGCGGCGACCTGTATAATTCGCTCCACCGCTGGCTGTATCGCATCCCCGGCGGCCTCGGCGTGGCAAACGTGCTGGCCTGCACGGTCTTTGCGGCGCTGTGCGGCTCCAGCCCGGCGACCTGTTCGGCCATCGGCTCCATGGGCATCCCGGAAATGCGCAAGCGCGGCTATCCGGCGAGCCTGTCGGCGGGGATCATCGCCGCCGGCGGCACGCTCGGCATTCTGATCCCGCCGAGCATTACGCTCATCATCTACGGCCTCGCGTCGCAGACCTCCATCGGGCAACTGTTTCTCGCCGGCTTCATGCCCGGCCTGCTGTTGAGCTTTTTGTTCTGCATCTACGTCGTCTTTTCCTATCGCCGAGAGCGTGCGCGCCTGCAGGCCTCCGGCGCGACGGCGGAGGAATCCATCCTCTTGCGCCGGGAGCATTATTCCTGGCGTGACCGTTTGGCGTCGCTGCCGCGGCTGCTGCCGTTTATCCTCCTGGTCGTCCTGATCATGCTCTCGCTTTACAGCGGCTGGGCGACGCCCAGTGAAGTCGCCGGGGTCGGCGGCTTCCTCTCGCTGATCATGGTGATCCTGCTGTATCGCTGCTACCGGCTGGCGGACATGCGCGCCATCCTGCGCGGCACGGTGCGTGAGAGCACGATGATCATGCTCATCATCGCGATGGCGGCGCTCTACACCTTTGTGATGAACCAGCTCGGCATCACGCAGGGCATGGCGGAGTGGTTTGTCGGCCTGAAGATGAGCAAGTGGGCGTTCTTCATCGGCATCAACATCCTGCTCATCGTGCTCGGCTGTTTTCTGCCGCCGGTGGCGATCATCGTCATGGTCACGCCCATCGTCATGCCGGCGATCCGGGCCAACGGTTTCGACCCGATCTGGTTCGGCATCATCATGACGATCCTGCTGGAGATGGGCCTCATCCATCCGCCGGTCGGCTTGAATATTTTCGTCATCAACGGCATCGCGCCGGACATCACTTTTTGGGAAATCGTGCGCGGCGTCATCCCGTTCATTCTCATCATGGTGGTCGCCATCGTGATCCTGTGCATCGCCCCGCAGATTTCCACGTGGCTGCCGGAGCGCGTTTACGCTTCCGGCGCGCCCGCGAGATGAAGCGCGCCTTTTTTTCCCAGCAAACCCACCCCACCCCGCTCATCTGTAAAAACCCATGCCCACCTCGCCTGAAGCCCTCCGTTCCACCGTCAAAGTCTGCATGTTCGACCTCTACGGGACCGTCGTCGATATGCAGAAAGGTCTGACGGAAGTCGCCACGCCGTTCCTCAAAGAGAAAGGCTGGACCGGCCGGCCCGACGCCTTTGTGACCTGGTGGCGCCGCACGCATTTCGAGAACTCGATGATCGACGCGCTGCTCCATCGCGAGCACACGCCGTATCGCGAGATCGGCCATCGCGCGGTTGCCTACACCCTGGAGCGCGCCGGCATCCAGCACACCGAAGAGGAAGTGAAATACCTCGTCGCCCAGATCGAAAAATTGCGCCCGTTTCCCGACAACGTCGAAGCACTCAACCGGCTGAAGACGCGCTACAAGATCGTCATCCTTTCCAACGGCGACCGCGACATGCTGGAAAACGCGAAGCCCTCCATCGGCATCGAGTTTGATCGCATCATCTCCGTGGCCGAGGCGAATTCCTTCAAGCCGCACGTCGCCACCTACACAAAGGCGGCGGAGATCATGGGCGTCGGGATGGAGGAGGTGCTCTTCGTGGCGAATCACGCCTTCGACTGCATCGGTGCGAAGGCGGCTGGCATGCGCTCCGCGTTCATCGATCGCCGCCAGCGACCCTTTGGCGGCACGCCGCATCAGCCCGACCTCGTGGTCCCGGATTGCAAGACGCTGGCGGATGTGATGGTGCCGGCGGCGTAGAAAGACAAACTCCCGCCGCGCCTCGGTGCCTGCGGCCGGTCGTTCGTCACGGCCGCAGGTAGAGGTAAAGCGTCTTCGGCGGCGTGTAGGAAAAGACGTCGGCGAAGCTGTTGCGCTCCGCCGCGTATGGCGTGACGAAGAGCGCCTCGCTGCCGGTCCAGAATGCCGAGATGGAGCTGCTGCGTCCGCCGACCGTCGTGTTCGGCGCGATCGCGCTCCAGCGTCCCTGGCCACCGGCGGCCGCCGGATCGAAACGGCCGCCGTCGGCCAGATAGTTTCCGCCATTCGTGCTGCGCCCGCCCCAGACGATCATCTCGCTGCCGGTCCAGACCGCACCGTGACTGCCACGCGGGCTGACGAACGGGGTCGGCGGAAGCTCCGTCCAGGTATCCGCCGCCGGATTGTAGCGTCCGCCGGAGTTGACGTAATCAAACGTGGCGTTGGTCACCTGCCCGCCCCAGATGATCAGCTCGCTCCCGGTCCAGACGGCGCTCGGGGCATACCGCGGCAGTGGCGCGCCCGCGGTGCTCATCAGGGTCCAGGTTCCGCCCGCCGGCTCGAAGCGCGCGCCCGTCCCGATGGGGCCGCTGGCGTCCAAGCCGCCCCAGATCAACATCTCGCTGCCGGTCCAGACCGCGCTGTGACTGAGGCGCGCTGTCACCGCAGGGTCGATCGGCATGGCCGTCCAGGTATCGTTCGCGGGATCGTAGCGCCCGCCGTCGTTGAGCGCGAGGGAGCCGGTTCCGTAGCCGCCCCAGACCAGCATTTCGCTGCCGGTCCAGACGGCGGTGTGCGAAGTGCGCGCCGAGGGTGCGGTGGAGCCGGCGTCGGTGAGCGTCCAGCTATCCGCAGCCGGATTGTAGCGACCGCCGGTATTCAAGAAAGTCGTGGAATAAGCCGGTGTGTCGAGCTGCTGAATGCCGCCCCAGACGATCATTTCCGTGCCCGTCCAGACAGCGGACTGGCCATAGGAGGGCGTCACCGCGGGATACGGGGCGATGGCGCGCCAGGTATTGGTGGCCATGTCCAGCCGCAGGCCGTCGGAGTAGATGGCGTTGCCGAAGGTTCCCGCCCAGATCAGTAGTTCCGCACCGGTCCAGACAGCCGCCGCGCTGCCACGCAACCCGGCCAGCGATCTCCAGGCACCGGCCGCCGGTGAGTAGCGCCCGCCATCCCTCAACGTGCCGACCGTATTGCCCGGATACCGGCCGTAGCCGCCCCAAACCAGCATCTCCGTGCCGGTCCAGACGGCGGTGTGCACGTAGCGCGGGGTTGGCGAGGAAGTGCCCGGCAGCGGGGTCCAGGCGTTGGTCGCGGGATCGTAGCTCGCGCCGTCGCCGAGCGGCGTGTTGCTGCTGCCCTGCCCGCCGAAGGCGATCATGTCCGAGCCGGTCCAGACGGCAGTGGAATAGAACCGCGGGGTCGGCGTCAGGCCGGGGGTGTTGTTCAGCAGCGACCAAGTTTTCGGGCCGGGATCGTAGCTCGCGCCGTCGTTGTAATACGCAGCGCCCAACCCTCCCCAAATCAGGACGCGACTGCCGGTCCAGACCATGGTGTGCGCGTAGCGAGTGGCCAGCGGGCTGGCGCCCGTGGGGCTCCAGGAATCCGTCGTCGGATTGTAGTGCCCGCCGTCGTTGCGGAAGACCGACCCGCTCTCCGCCCCGCCCCAGACGATCATTTCCGTGCCCGTCCAGACCGCCCGGTGCACGTAGCGGCCGGCCGGCGCGTTCATCATCGAAGTAGCGCCCCGCCATTGATTAAAAAACAGCCGCCCGCCGGTGCTGGTGGGCGGGCCGCTCGACCCCAGACCGCCCCAGATGATTACTTCGTTTGCGCTCGAGACGACCGCGGTGTGATACGCCCGCGCGGACATCAGCCCCGACACCGGGATCGGCGTCCACTCGTCGCTGGCGGGGTCGTAGTAGCCGCCATCGGCGTAATACGTGGCCCCATCCACGCCGCCCCAAATGATCATGATGCCGAGCACGGAAACCCCGATGTGACTGGCCCGTGCGGTGGGCGCATTTCTGGTCGCGAGCGGCGTCCACAGGTCGAAGGCCGGATTGTAACGCGCGCCGTCGCCGAGATACACGACACTCGCGGTGACACCGCCCCAGACAATCATCTCGCTGCCGGTCCAGACGGCGCTGTGCGAGTAGCGATCCCCCGGCGGCGAACGGTGGAGCGCTCTGAAGCGTTCGGCCGACTCGATGCCGGTGAGCTTCACGTAGCCGGCATTCACCAGCTCGGTCGCGTCGGGACTCGTCGAAAGCACGACGCCGCCGCTGCCGACCCCGCTCTGGCCGCTGGCGTTGAGATTCGCGGCCGCGGCGCCGGCGGCGAGCTGGCTGTTCGTGATCGCGCCATCCGCGATGCTGCTCGCCGTGACCGCGCCGGCAGCCAGCTTCGCGCCGGTGATCGCGCCGTCGGGCACGTTGCCGGCGATGACCGCGTAGCCGACGGCGGCGATGCGCTGATCCGGCGTGAGGAGCTGCCAGCCGTGCGAGCCGTCGTTGAACCAAACCCGCAGGCGCACGTCGGCATTCGTGCTGAAAACCTCTGCCGGGATAGCCGTCATCGCGGCGCCGAGCGCCGTGTCGCCGAGCAGCACGGAATAGAGGCCGTTCGCGACGGGCAACGTGACGCCCGCGGCCGGCTCGCTACCGCCGCTGCTGGTGTTGTCGTTACTCCAAAACGTCTGCGTGCCGTCCCCGTTGACGAGCGCGAACTTGAACTGCCCGGTGCCGTTAAAGTTTGTGCCGCCCGCCACGATGCGGCCCTGGTAGTTCAAGAGCTGCGGGATCCCCTGGGCGGCGAGTCGCTGCGGGGCGACGAGCAGGCACAAAAAAAGGCAGCCGAGGGCTGCCAGACGCGCGGTCGTTTTCATGGTCGATACGGCTCCCTCGGGAAGCGCCGGGAGCAGGCGGGAAAGAACAACTGCGGGCGCGATGCCGGACGCAAACTCCTCGTTCCGCTCGGGATCGCGGCCCGGGACAAAGTCTGGCAGCAAATGGCCTTGCAGTAAAGCGATGGGATCATCCCCACTGGGCGCTAAACCCCGGCACGAAAACCAGTAGCGCCGGACCGGAACGCCCGACCGCCGTCGCTGCCGCTGCTTTACGAGCCACCCGCTCGGACTGGTCCGTCGCGGGAGGTCCGCGATTTGCTCTTTCCCGAGCGGTCGATCCGGCACTGCCGCCATTCTTTCTTTTCCCGTCGTCCATGCACAAAGCGCAACTTGACCGCCTCCTCGTCCAAATCCTCGACAGTCACGAAGGCATCGCCGACTTGTTTTTCGTCGTCGGCCGGCCTTTTCAAGTCGAAGTCCACGGCGTCATCCAGCCGGTGGCCGTGGACCCGCCGATCGAAGTGCTCACGCCGTTTCACACCGAGCGGCTGGTGCACTGCCTCATCGGCCAGCAGCCGCGGCTGATCCGCGATCTCATCGCCACCGGCTCCTGCGATTGCTCCTACGCGGTGAGCGGCCGCTGCCGGTTGCGCGTCAATATTTTCCGCCAGCGCGGCAACTACGGCGTGGTGATGCGGATTCTCGCCAACAAAATCCCGACGGTGGCGGGACTCGGGCTGCCGCCGGCGTTTCAAAGCATGGCCAAGGAACGCGTCGGCCTCATCCTTGTCACCGGTGCCACCGGGTCGGGCAAGACGACGACACTGGCGGCGCTGCTCAACGAATTCAACGAAACCCGCGCCGCGCACATCGTCACGCTGGAGGATCCGATCGAGTTCGTGCATCCGCACAAAAAGGCGACCTTTTCGCAGCGCGAACTGGGCAACGATTTCAACTCGTTCGGCAACGGCCTGCGCGCCGCGTTGCGCGAAGCGCCGAAGGTGATTTTCGTCGGTGAATTACGCGACCGCGAAACCACGGAGATCGCCATCACCGCGGCGGAAACCGGGCACCTCGTCGTCAGCACGCTGCACACGATCGACGCTGGCCAGTCGATCAACCGTATCCTGGGTCAGTTCGAGCAGGCCGAGCAGGAACAAATGCGCCAGCGGCTCGCGGAAACCATCCGCTGGATCGTGTCGCAACGACTCGCGCCCAAGGTCGGCGGCGGCCGGCAGTTGCTCATGGAAATCATGGGCAGCAGCCTGCGCACGCGGGAGGCGATGCTGCTCGGCGAAGGCGAGGAGCGCACGTTTTACGACATCATCAGCGCCGGCGCGACGAGCGGCTGGCAGACCTTTGACCAATCCATCCTCGTCGCGTTCCAGGCGGGGCACATCACCGAGGAAACCGCGATGTCGTTCTCGACCCGGCGCGGCGCTCTGCGGCGCTCACTGGACCAGCATTTGCACACCGTCGCCGCGGCGACGGGCGGGCAGTTCAACGGCGACGCCGGGTCGGGCATGAGCCTGGCTCCGCTGACCCGGCCGCATCCCGCCCAGCCGGTGGCGCTACCACCCGTTTCCGCTCCCGCAGCCGTGGCGGGAAAATGACCGACCGCCGACCCGCGCATCCCGCCCGCTCCCGTTCCTTTCACACCCGGGTTTTCCTTTCCGCTTTTTTTCATGACAACAACTGCTTCCCCGGCTGCTCCCTCGACGACGGAGCCGCACGACGACACCATCGGCCGCGACGACATCTCGGCGCTCCTTTGCTGTGAAGAGCCGACGTATCGCGCGTATTTGGCGACCGCCTTGCGCGAGCTGGGTTTCAAGGTGCACCACGCCGCCGGGCATCCTGCCGCCCGGCATCGGCTCGACGGCCGGCCGTATCACGTCATCGTGATGCTGGAGGATTTCGACGGCAGCGGCGGGCTGGCGGATCACGCCACCTTGCGTCATCTCAGGCAACTGGATACCGACGAGCGCCGCCGGCTGTTTGTGGCGCTGGTTGGCCGGTCGTTTGAAACGGATAACGCGGATGCCGCCTATGCGTTCAGCGTGGATCTCGTGGTGCGTTACGAAGACGTTGCGCAATTCGGCACGCTGCTCGAGCCCGCGTTCCAGGACCGCCGCGAGGAGGAGCAATTTTTCCGCGCCCAAGCCGAAGCCGTGGGCTAAATCGGAGATCGAAAACGGCGGCTGCCTGCTTGCCCCCGGAAGCACCGGCTCCCGCAAGCGAAACAGAAAAGGGTAGCGCGGGCTTCCAGCCCGCTCTTGCCGGCATCCTGCCGGCAAGCTTGTGGAAATCAGGCCGCCGCCGCGGCGGGAATGATTTAAGCAGGAAGGCGTCCGGCAGGGATGCCGGCCGCGGCGGGCAGGATGCCCGCGCTCCCCCTCCTCCATCCGCGAAAGCACTTTCGGTTGAGCCGCGGGCATCCGCCGACGACAACCATCACGCCTGCTTGACCTCCTCCTGACCGTCACAATACTGGAGCCGGAAATCCTCTTTCCGGCGTGCGCGTTCCCTTCTCCCAGTGGCGAAAAAAGCACCCCGTGGCCACGGGCAGTCTGCTCGTTCTGCTGGCTGTCGCGGCGGGCTTCGCCGCGTTTGTTGTCAACGTGGAAATCCCGCGCGCCCTGCAGCCCGGTGCCCCGCCGCCGCCTGCCACGGTGACGCTGCTTGATGCCCGCGGCGAGCCGCTCGCCGAACTCGCCAACGCCGAAGCCCGCAGCCACCATCCGGTCACGCTCGACGCGATGGGGCCGCACCTGCCGCGGCTGACCGTCGCGCTCGAAGACCACCGGTTTCACGCTCATCGCGGCGTCGATTTCTACGCGCTCATTGCCGCGGTCGCCCGAGATCTGCGCGCCGGGCGAATTGTCTCCGGCGCTTCCACGATCACGGAACAACTCGTCAAGCTCGCGTCGCAGCCCGAATCACGCCGGCGCACAATTCTCGCGAAAGCGCGCGAAGCCGTCGCGGCCTGGAAGCTGGAGCGTGCATGGACAAAAGACGGGATCCTCGCCCGCTATCTCAACGCCAGCTCCTACGGCAACCGCCTGATCGGTCCCGAAGCCGCCGCGCGCGCTTATTTCAACAAGCCGGCGCACGCGCTCACCCTGGCCGAAAGCATCTACCTCGCCGGCCTGCCGCAGGCACCTTCGCGACTCGATCCCTGGCGACGTCCGGCGGCAGCGGAATACCGGTATCAACGCAGCGTCCGCCGCCTGGCCCAGCTCGGGGTCATCGCGACTACCGACGTCCGGGCGCTGTCCGACGCCCCGCCCCGCCCCGGCCGCTTTTTGCCAGCCCGGCGGGCGCCGCATTTCGTGGACACGCTGCTCGCCCGGCTGCGCACGGAACCCGTCGCCGCGCCGACGTCCGGGGCGCTCCGCACCACGCTCGATCCCGAGTTGCAGACCGTTGCCGAAACGCTGGTCCGACGGCATCTCCGCGCGTTGCAGGCGGACGGCGGCGGCGAGCGCGCGCAGGCGGCCGTTGTCATCGTGGAAAACAGCACCGGCGCGGTGCGCGCCCTCGTCGGCTCCGGCGATTACTTGGACCCACGCGAGGGCCAGGTCAACGGCACGCTGCGGGCGCGCAGCGCGGGCTCGACGCTCAAGCCGTTCATCTATCTCAACGCGCTCGACCGCCGCCTGCTCACGGCCGCATCCATTCTGCCAGACACAGCCGAGGCGGTGCGCGCGATCTACGCCGATTACGATCCGCAAAATTACACCCCGCGTCACCACGGCCCGGTGCGGCTGCGCGTTGCGCTCGGCTCGTCCTTGAACGTGCCGGCCGTTGTCGCCTTGAACAAAGTCGGCGCGCGCCAAGGTTTCTACGAACTGCGCCGCTGGGGCTTCCGGTTTCAGCAGAGCTTTGACGAACTCGGCGCCGGCTTTGTGCTCGGCAACGCCGATATCCGCCTGCTCGATCTGGCGGGTGCGTATGCCGGCCTGGCCCGCGGCGGACTCGCGCGAAATCCGCGCCTGCGACCGAACGCATCCGCCCCCGAAGAGCGCATCGCATCGCCGGAAGCCGCCGCGATCGTCACGGACATTCTTTGTGACGCCGACGCGCGCCGCGCGACCTTCGGCGCCGGCTCGCCGCTCGATTTTCCGGAGGGCGTGCGCGTCGCGGTGAAGACCGGCACCAGCTCCGGATTCCGGGATAAATGGTGCGTCGGCTTCAACGCCCGCCACACCGTCGCCGTCTGGGCCGGGCGCTTCGACGGCGGGCCGCTGGAAGAAGCCGTGGCCATCCGCGCCGCCGCGCCGCTCTGGCACGAGCTGATGGAATATCTGCTCAACGAACGCCGCGATCCGCCGGTGCCCGACCCGGCTCCGGGCGGGCGCCTGGTGCGCGCGGAAATCTGCCCGCTCACCGGCCTGCTGCCCGCGCCCGCAGATGCCGGCACCGGGTTCCCGCGTCCGGTGGCGGAGTGGTTTCTTCCCGGCACCGTGCCGACGGAAAATTCGGCCGCGAGCTTTCGTGAAACTCAAGCCCGACGAGCCGCCGCGGCTGCGCCTCCCGGCGGAATACGCCGCCTGGTGCCGCAGCCCGCAAAACCAGATCGGCGCCGTCGCTGACCCGGGTCCGGACCATCCGTTGGCGATTCTTTCCCCGACCGACGGCGCTGCGTTTGTTCTCAACGAAGACCTCCCCGCCGGCCAGCAGATGATCGAGCTGACCAGCTCCGCGCCGGTGCCCGCCGAAGTGCGCTGGACGGTGAACGGCCGGCCGCTGGCCGAGTTCGCGCCGCCGCGAGCCGATGGCCGCTCCTTTCTGCCGCTGGCGCGGGGCGAATGGCGGATCGAAGCCGCACCGGCGACGGCGGGCGACGAGCGCCATCCGACGGCCGCGGTGCGAGTGACGGTGGAGTGACGCGACGGCGACGCGCCGAAATCAGAACGCCTGCAGCGCCCGCAGCTTCGCCAGCGCGCGTCCGTCGCGGATCTGCGCCCGCGCCCGCTCGACGCCCGCGCCAAGGTCCGGCTCCAGTCCGACGATGACAAAGCCGGCGGCGGCGTTCAGGAGCACCACGTCGCGCGGCGCACCGGAGATTTCTCCGGCGAGGATGCCCGCGGTGATGCGCGCGTTTTCCGCCGGATCGCCGCCGCGCAGCGTCTCGATCGACTCATACCTGGGCAGGCCGGCCGCCTCGGGCGTGACGGCACCGTGCGCGACGGCGCCGTGTTCCCAGCGGCTGACGAGCGAGTCGCCGAGCACGGAAAGCTCGTCCATGCCGCCGGTCGGGACCGTGGCGCCGAGCGTGCCGTGGATTGCCCAGGCGCGGTCGCGTTCCAGGAGACGAAACACCTCCGCCATCTTCGGCAGCAGCCGCGGCGTGAAGACGCCGAGCAACTGCCGCTTTTCCCGCGCGGGATTCAGGATCGGGCCGAGCAGGTTGAAGATCGTGCTGATCCGTTCCTGGGCCAGCCGCCGGCGCGCCTTCACACCGGCCGCGAAGGCCGGGTGATAATCGGGCGCAAACAAAAAACAGAGCCCGTGCTCTTCCAGGCAGCCGCGCGTTTCCGCCGGGGGCACGCCGGCCACCCGGATGCCGAGCGCGGCCAGCACATCCACGCCGCCGCTGCGCGAGGAGTTCGCCCGGCCGCCGTGCTTGGCGACGACGGCGCCGCCTGCTGCCAGGACAAAGGCGGTCGTGGTGGAAATGTTGAACGTATTCACCCCGTCGCCGCCGGTGCCGCAGACATCGAGGATCGGCCCCGGCAACCGCGCGGGATCCACGGGAAATTCGCGGGCGCGCTCCCGCAGCAGCCGCGCAAAGCCGACGATCTCGCCGGGCGTCTCGCCGCGTTGCGCCAGGGCGCGCAGAAAGGCGACGGCGGAGTCTTCGTGCAAGTCGGCCGTGGTCAGCTCGGCGACGGCGGCTTCGATCTCTTCCGGCGTCAATTCCGGGGCGGCGTGGACCTGGGCGGTCAGTCTTTCCAGCAAGGGCTGCATTTCGGGCGACAGTGTAACCGTGAAGCGCCGTTGCGCCACCGCCGGGCGCATCTCTTTTTTGCCCGCCGGCCGCCAGTTTTCCACGATGACCCGACTTCGCCACGCGCCGCGCGATGCCGGCGGCAAATTCCTCAACCTGTTCGACCACCAGCCGCCGCGCGGGTTTGCCGATCTGCTGCGCTGGAAATTTGCGCTCGGACCGCGCGACGCCCCCGCGGTTCCCGGCGCCAGCGATGATTCCCCGGCGATCCCCGTCCCGCCCGATCTCGCGCGGCTCCACGCGCCGCCGGACCCGGGCCGGGTGCAGGCGACCTGGATCGGGCACGCCACGTTTTTGCTCCAGTTTCGCGGGGTCAACGTCCTCACCGATCCGGTTTTCAGCGAACGCGCGTCGCCGGTGCAATTCGCCGGCCCGCGCCGGGAGTGTCCGCCGGGCGTTGCGCTCGCCGATCTGCCGCCCATCCACGCGGTGCTGATCTCGCACAATCACTACGATCATCTCGACGCGGGCTCGCTGACCGCGCTCGCCGCGCGCCGGGGCAGCGACGACGGCACGGAGAATTTCCGAATCTACGCGCCGCTCGGATTGCACCGCACGATCACCGGATTCGGTGTTCCGGCGGATCGCATCCTAGAATGCGATTGGGGCAATCAACATGCGCACGGACCGCTGACGTTCCGCTGCGTGCCGGCGCATCATTGGTCCAGCCGCTCGCTCTGGGATCGCCGCGCGACGCTCTGGTGCGGCTGGGTGATCGATGACCTGCGCTCGCACGATCCGGATGCCGGGGATGCGAACGCTGCCCGGCAGATTCTCTTCGCCGGCGACACCGCGTTTCGCGCGCCGCTCTTCGAACTGCTGCGCGCTGCGCATCCGCACCGCTGCTTCGATCTCGCGTTGCTGCCGATCGGCGCCTACGCCCCGCGCTGGTTCATGCGGAACGTGCACATGGACGCCCGCGAGGCCGTGGCCGCGCATCAGCTGCTCGGCGCCCGCCGCTCGCTGGGAATGCACTGGGGCACCTTCAAGCTGACGGATGAACCACTCGCCGAGCCACCGCGCTTTCTCGCGCACGCCCGGCAGGAAGCCTGCCTGACAGAGGAGGAATTCCACGTGCTGCAGCCCGGGGAAACGATCGTGATTTAGAAATCCGAAACGCGGACTCCCCGCCGATCACAGCGATGCCCCCCGCGCCGATTTTCTTCTTTTTAGAAAGTCCGAAATCTGGAGAATGGAAACTTTCCACGCCGACGCCCGAGCGGCCAGCTCGCTTTCTTAATAATCGACACTCCCGATTTCCTTTCTCGACCGTTTCGGATTTCGGATTTTTCCCCGTTATGCCTACCTTCGACATCGTTTCCGAAATTGACCGCCAGGAAGTGGACAACGCGCTGAACCAGGCGCGCAAGGAACTCGTCACCCGGTTCGATTTCAAAGGCAGCGCCGCCACGATCGAGCAGCCGACCCGCGACAAAATCGCTCTCAGCGCCGAAGACGCCTCGCGACTGAAATCGCTCGTCGAAATCGTGATCGGCAAACTGGCGAAGCGCAACGTGGACCTGCGCAACGTCGATCAAGGCAAGCCGGCCATTTCGCCGCTCGGCCACGCGCGGCAGGAAATGACCGTCAAACAAGGGCTCGAAGGGACAAAGGCGAAGGAGATCATCGCCGCGATCAAAGCGCAGAACTTCAAAGTGCAAAGCACGCTGCAGGACGCGCAAATCCGCGTCACCGGCAAAAAGCGCGACGATCTCCAGGCCGTGATTGGGTTCCTGCGCGGCAAGGACTTCGAAGTCGCTTTGCTGTTCAAGAACTTCCGGGACTGAACGCGGGCCGGCGCGAGTCGCCCGTCAGCCGCCCTGCACCGGCGGCATGATCGAAACCTCGTCTCCATCGTGCAGCGGCTGGTCGCGCTTCACGTATTCCAGGCCGACCGCGAGGAGCAGGTGCGGATCCCATTCGGCGAGCTTCGGCAGGTCGCGATACAGCCCGGCGAGCAGGTCGCCGACGGTGCTGTCAGACGCGACTTCGCGGGTCAGCCGCGACGCGCCCACGAGGTCGCGCAGCCGCGAGAAAAATTGCACTTCGATCTTGATCGTTTCTGTCATGGCGCGAGCGAGGCGAGATTTTCCGCCGGGGCGACGGCCGGCTCCGGCTTCGGGGCGTCCGCCGCGGCCCCCTCGGCCAGACCGGCGCGGATGACTCCTTCACTCAGCACGCCGACGCACGGCAGGTTGCGGTATTGTTCCTGAAAATCGAGGCCGTAGCCGACGACGAATTCGTCCGCGATGTCGAACCCGACGTAATCCGCGTCCACGTCGCGAACCCGCGTCCGGGTCTTGCGCAGGAGCACGCAGCTCCGCACGCTGCGGGCGCCGGCGGCGGTGAGTTTCTGGCGGATGGCGTGGAGCGTCAGGCCGCTGTCGAGGATGTCGTCGAGGATCAACACGTGCCGGTCCGCCACGGCCGGCGTCGAGAGCTGGTCAAACGTGACGACCCCGCTGGAAATCGTGCCGCCGTGGTAGCTGGAAACGCTCACGCACTCGACCCGCAGCGGCAGCGGAATGCGCCGCAGGAGGTCGCTCAAAAACATGAACGAACCGTTGAGCACGGCGACCACGGTGAGATCGCCCCGGCCGGAGAAGTCATGCGTGATTTCCGCGGCCAGCTCGTCGAGCCGGCGCAGGATCGTGGATTCGTGAAACAGGACGCGCTGGAGATCGCGGAGCATCGGCGGATGGGTGCCTAGACATGCACGCGACCGCCGCCGCCCGCAACGGCAAATCCGCGGACCCGGCGCCGCGGGTTTCCAGCTTTCAAAGCCGGGGCGGATGCCGTATCGGTTGCGCAGCCCGGTTCCCGGCGGTCGTGGGCCGGGAAACGCTGCGCCCCTCATGCCTGCTCTGGTCGCTGACCCGCCCAAATCGTCCGGTTCCCCGACCGCCGTGGCCGCCGCCCTGGCGGTCCCGCTGCGCCGGGCGGGGCGACGGCTTTTTCGCGCGAACCTGGTGCAGGGAATCTGCGCGTCGGCTTTGCGCGCCGGCACGCTGCTCCTGCTCGCCGGCGGGGTCGCGCACCTTTTGCTGGACCGCCCGCCGCTGGGCATGCCGCTCGTCGTCGCGGCAGCGCTTTTCTTTCTGGCCGATGTCGCCCTCCACGCCTGGCGCGGACGCCGCAGCCTCGGCGCCATCGCGGCTGAGCTGGATCGGCGGGCCGGAACGCGCGACCGCTTTTCCACGGCGTTGACGCTCGACGCAAAGCGCGCGGGCGACGCTGCCGGGCTCGCGCCCCTGGAAACGCTGGCGCTGGCGGAATGCGAGCGGTTCATCACGCGGTTTCCGGTCGAGCACTGGACGCCCGTGCGGCTGCCGCGCGCCCGGCTCCTGGCCCTGCTGGCGCCGCTGGTTTCGCTCGGCCTGCTGGCGTGGCATCACGCCGCGATCCAGCGTGACCGCGCCGCCGCGCAGGATCCCGCCTTGGTCCAGACGGTTTCCAGCCAGGCGGAAGAACTCCAGAAACTTGCCGACGCGTTGCGCCAGCAGAACGCGGCTCCACCACCCGATCTCGCGAAGCTCGCGGCCGAGTTGGAAGCCGCCGTCCAGCGCCTGCGCGAAGCCGCCGCGCCCGGCCAGGACTCCGAGGCCGGGCGCAAGGCGGCGCTCCGCGAGCTGTCGGCCTTGCAGGAAAAGCTGGCGCAAATGAAGGAAGCCGCCCGCGGGCAGCGGCCCTCTTCCGCCGAAGTCGCCGCGCTGGCCGCCGCTCTGGAACGCGCCGCCGCGACGCAACCAGCAGCCGAGGCGTTGCGCGCCGGCGATCTGGCAAGCGCGGCGGAACAGCTCGAAAAATTGCTGCAACAACTCAAGGAAAACGGCGACCCCACAAAGGCGCTCGAGCAACTCGCCCGCGCGATGCAGGAAAACGCCGCACGCCTGAGCGAGGAGGAAAAAACCGAGGTCGCCCGCCAGATGCAGTCCGCCGCCGCGGCCGCGCAGGCCGGGCAGAGCGGACTCAGCGCGCAGGCGATGCGCCGGCTGGCCGAGTTGCTCCGGCGCGCCGCCGCGGCTGCCGGCAAGGAAGGCGGCAGCTCGTCGCCGCAGACCCAGGGCCGGGCCGGCACCGGCCGGCAACTCACCGCGCAGGAACTCCAGAGCCTGCTCAACGCCCTGGAAGCCATGAAGGACAACCTGCGCCCCGGCGGTAGCGGCGGCGGGAAGCCGGGCGACGGACCGGGGCTGGGCCTGATGTTCCAGGATTTTGCCGGCGCGAAGAAGCCGGGGGGCAACCCGGCGCCGGACGATGCGAACGGCGCCTCCGGGCTGCCGGGCAGCGATCGGGACACCGGCACCGGGGGCGAGATTGCCGGGGAACGCGCGGACCCCACCGCAGCCGCCGGGCGCCAGGGAACGACCACGCGGATCCAGGGCGAACTGACGGACAGCGGCGAGGCCACGGACGGGTTGCTGCTGCCGACCGCCGATGGTCCCGGCGCCAGCGGCACGCGCGCGAGCCGCCGCTACCGGGAACTTTACGAAGCGATGGAACCGGCCGCCCAGGAAGCGCTCCGACAGGAGGAAATCCCGCTCGGCTCGCGCGTTTTCGTCGGTCGCTATTTCAAGAGCATCCGGCCGCCGGATTGACGATCCGCGCAGCCCAGGCTGGACGAAAACTGGCGTGAAAATTTGCGCCTTTCGCCAAGAAGTTTACTCGACAGCCGGAGCAGCCGGGCAACAGTGTCCGCACCGCCGCTGCCGACGCATGACGAACCCGCTCGAACCCACTCCCGCTGACGCCTCGCTCCTGCGCGAGGACGCCGAACGTTTCACGCAGGAATTCACCCGCCTGAAGACGGAACTGCACCGGGTCATCGTCGGGCAGGAGGAGATCGTCGAAGGCGTCCTCGTCGCGCTTTACGCCGGCGGCCACGTCCTGCTCGAAGGCGTCCCGGGCCTGGGCAAGACGATGCTGGTGCGCACGCTTGCGGACGCGCTCGACCTGCGCTTTTCCCGCGTCCAATTCACGCCCGACCTGATGCCCGCGGACATCGTCGGGACCAACATCATCCTGGAAGATGAGCACGGCCGGAAGCGTTTCCAATTCCAGCCCGGCCCGGTGTTTGCCAACGTGCTGCTCGCCGACGAGATCAACCGCGCGACGCCGAAGACGCAGAGCGCCCTGCTCGAAGCCATGCAGGAACGCAGCGTCACGGTCGCCGGCGTGGCGCGTCAGCTCGAGGAGCCGTTTCTCGTGCTCGCCACGCAGAATCCGCTGGAAATGGAAGGCACCTATCCGCTGCCCGAAGCCCAGCTCGACCGCTTTTTCTTCAAGCTGAAAGTGCCCTATCCGACGGCGGAGGAGCTGCACCTCATCGCCGACCGCACGACCGCCGGCGAACAGGCCGGAGTCGAGAAAATCTTCGACGCCGCGGCGATCGCCCGGATGCGCCGGGCCGCCCGCGCGGTGCCGCTGACCCGCGAGGTGCAGGCCCACGCGATCGCTCTGGTGCTGGCGACACATCCCGAACAGGCGCCGGAGATCGCGTCGCCGCTGGCGAAGAAATTTGTGCGCTACGGCGCCAGCCCGCGCGGCGTGCAGACGCTCATCCTGGCGGCGAAAATCTTCGCGCTGCTCGACGGCCGGTTCCACGTCGCCCGAGCCGATCTGCATCGCGCCGCGCTGCCGGCGCTGCGTCACCGCATCATCCTGAATTTTGAAGGCGAAGCCGAGGGCGTGGACAGCGACACCATCATCCGCGAGATCCTCGCGCGCGCCACGGCCGCTCCAGCGGCGCACGCCGGCTGAGGACGCGAGAAGACGAACGCCCGCCCAGCGACGCCGCGGGCTGAGGCGGCGCACCGGACGGGCGGCGACAAGAGGTGTCGCAAATTCCTGGCTGCCCGGTCTCGCGACACGCGGGCAGGCGCTCCCCATTACAGCCCGAAGGAGAAACTGACGCGCGGGCGGACGTGGGGACGGTAGTAGTAATCGTCCTCGTAAACCCGGACGCGACGCGGGCGACCATACCAGTGCGGGTAGCTCGTATAATACGTCTCGTAATAAACGCGCCGCGGACCGTGCGGCCGATAGCACCGGCCGGCGCGGTCGAAGTAAACGACCCGGGCCACCGGCACGCCGCTTTCGATTACATAAACGCGCCGCGGACCCGCGAAGTAATCCGCCCGCGCGGCGACCGGGCTGAGGGCGGCGAATCCGAGCACGAGGCAAAGGAGAAGAAACAGCTTTTTCATACGAATCAGTGGTCTTATCAGGCGTTGGATTTCTGGATTGAAAACAGCGCGCTGATCCGGAGAAATAGACGCAGGCGCCGTCGCAGATATTCAAACGCGCCGCGGGCGGAAAAGTTGCGCCAGAAGCCGCCCGGCGACTCCGGCCGGGCCGGTTCACGACCGGGCCGGATTCCCGCGGAACCAGCACACAAATCGCGTGACAAGATCGTCGCCGCGCCGCTAGCCTCGACTCGCCCGGGTCGCCCTCCCCCGCGATCCGGCGTGACGATTGGCTCCCCTGCCTTGAGCGGCTGGCCCGGATGGGTTCCGCTCGATCGCCTGTTCCCCTTCCCCCATGAACGCACTCACGAACAATCGCTGGCTGCAGCTCACCATCGGCGTCGTCGCCATGGTCGCCACGGCAAACCTCCAATACGGCTGGACGCTTTTTGTCGATCCAATCGCCACAAAATACAAATGGGACAAGGCCGCCATCCAGGTCGCCTTCACCCTCTTCGTCCTGTCCCAGACCTGGCTCGCCCCGCTGCTTGCTTATCTGCGCGACAAGCTCGGACCACGCGGCGTCATCGCAGCCGGCGGCATCATGGTCGGCAGCGCCTGGGTGATCAATTCCTACGCGAACACGCTCGTGCTGCTTTACCTCGGCGGCATCGTCGCCGGCATCGGCGGCGGCATCGTTTACACCACCTCGATGGGCAATGCCCTGAAGCTGTTTCCGGATCGGCGCGGGCTCGCCGCCGGCATCACTTCCATGGCGTTCGGCGGCGGCGCGGCGCTCTCGGTCATCCCGATTTCAAACATGATCAAGGCGAGCGGCTACCAGCACACGTTTCTCGTATTCGGCCTGATCCAGGGCGGCATCATCCTGGTTTGCGCGGTGCTCATGCGACGGCCGTCGGTCATCCTGGCGAATCTCGCGCTGGCGAATCATTCCCCGGCCGAGGCCGGGCGGCACGCGCCGAAAATGCCGGATACCACGCCGGGTCAGATGCTGCGCACGCCGCTCTTCTGGGTGCTCTACGCGATGTTCACCATGGTGGCCACGGGCGGGCTGATGGCGGTCGCCCAGCTCGGGCCGATCGCCAAGAGCTTCGGCATCGCGGACATGCCGGTGAGCGTGCTCGGACTCTTCACGCTGGCGGCGCTGCCGCTCACGCTCTCGCTCAACCAGATTCTCAACGGCCTGACGCGGCCGTTTTTCGGCTGGATGTCGGATCTCATCGGGCGTGAGGTGACCATGTTCATCGCCTTCACCGCCGAGGGGTTCGCGATTTTTGCGCTCATTTATTACGCACACAATCCGACCTACTTTGTCCTCTTCTCCGCGCTGGCGTTTTTCGCCTGGGGCGAGATTTACAGCATCTTCCCGGCGATCTCGGGCGACCTGTTCGGAGCGAAGTTTGCGAGCACGAATTACGCGTTGCTTTACACCGCGAAAGGCACCGCCTCACTGCTCATCCCGCTCGGCAGTTACCTCAAGGAAACGACCGGCAGCTGGCGGCCGATCTTCTACGTCGCCGTGGCGTTCGACATCACTGCGGCGCTGCTGGCGCTGCTGGCACTACGGCCGATGTGCCGCGCCTACCGGGCCCGCGCCCACGCGGCGTCAATCCAGCCTCCCGCAGACACCCAGGCGGCCGGGGTGCTGCCTCGCGTGACGAGTCCGTAAGTCGTCACGCGCACGGCGCGTCGCGTTGCCGAAAATATTGTCTTACTCCCTCGCTCGTCCCTCCGATTCCTCCTCTCCCATGCCTGATTCCACTCACACAAAAACGCTTCTCGATCTGCTGCAGAACGGTGAAGCCGGCAAGACCGCGCTGGCCGCGCCGGACAAGCCGTCCCTCACCTTCGCGCAGTTGCGCGACAACGTCGCCGCGCTGGCCGCGCAGCTGAACTCCTTCGGCCTCGGGCGCGGCGACCGCATCGCCCTCGCAATGGGCAACGGCCCGGAGATGATGGTCGCGTTTTTCGCCGCTGCGACCTGCGGCACCGCGGCGCCGTTGAACCCGAAATACAAGCAGGAGGAATTCGCCTTCTACTTCGACGATCTCCAGGCCAAGGCGCTCATCACCCTGCCCGACACCATGCCGCTCGCGCACGCCGCGCTGCTGCCGGGCATGACCGTCATCGAGGCGATCGCCGGGGCCGACGGCACGCTGGAGTTCAAGGCGGTGCGCGACGCCCGCCCCGCGCGGCCGACCGAGGTGGCGCAGGCCGACGACGTCGCGATGATCCTGCACACCAGCGGCACCACGAGCCGGCCGAAGCGCGTGCCGATCCGGCACCGCAACCTCGCCGCCAGCGCGCGCAACATCATCGGCACCTACAGCCTTTCCGCCAGCGACACCGCGCTCTGCGTGATGCCACTCTTCCACATCCACGGCATCGTCGCCTCCATGCTGTCCACCCTCGCCAGCGGCGGCACCGTCATCGCGCCGCCGGGCTTCGACGCGCTGAAATTCTGGCCCGTGGTCGAGCAGTTCAAGCCGACCTGGTATTCCGCGGTGCCGACGATGCATCAGCTCCTGCTGGCACGCGCCGAGAACAACCTGGCGGCGATCAAGGCGAACAAATTCCGGTTCATCCGCTCGTCCAGTTCTTCGCTGCCGGCGGTCGTCATGGAACGCATCGAGGCGACGTTCGACGCGCCGATTCTCGAAGCCTATTCGATGACCGAGGCGGCGCACCAGATGACTTCCAACCCGCTGCCGCCGAAGTCGCGCAAACCGGGCAAGGTCGGCATCGGCCACGGCGTCGAAGTCGGCATCATGCCCGACGACCGCAACGAGCTGCTCCCGCAAGGCGAGGTCGGCGAGATCGTGGTGCGCGGCGAAAACGTCGTGGACGGCTACGAAAACAATCCGGAGGCCAACGCGAAGGCGTTCACGCCCGACGGCTGGTTTCGCACCGGCGACCAGGGCATGCTGGATCCCGACGGCCATCTCCAGCTCACCGGCCGGTTGAAGGAACTCATCAACCGCGGCGGCGAAAAAATCAGCCCGCTGGAAATCGACGACCTGCTCCTGCGCCATCCCGCCGTCGCCGAGGCGATGGTCTTCGCGGTGCCGCACAAATCGTATGGCGAAGACATCCACGCCGCCATCGTCCTGAAGCCCGAGGCGAGCGTGGACGAGCGCGAGATGAAGTCGTATTGCACCGGCCTGCTCGCGGAGTTCAAGGTGCCGCGGAAGTTCCACATCCTGCCGGAAATCCCGCGCGGCGCCACCGGCAAGCCCCAGCGCATCCAGATGGCGAAGCTGCTCGGCATCACGCGGCGGAATAATCCGAGCTTCCAGCCATCGCCGCGCCTCCTCTGCCCGCGGACGCGCCGGCATCGCGCCGCCGCGTTTTACCGGCTGATGATCTGGCCGGTGCCGAAATTGTAAAACAAGCGCGGGCTCTTGGCTGTATTGCCCCGGCCGGCTCGGCTCGGGGAAGTAGTAAAGGATGCTGCCCAAACTGAAATCGTAGAGATACGGAAACAACGCCGGGCTCGTATACCACCACGCCTGCGAAGTGAAGTCGTAGAGATAGGCGCCATTCTGCGGATCGCCGCTGCCCGGCACGAAGTAGGTAAAGCCGAGGTCGCTGTGATACAGGAACGGGAAAAAGTCGTAGGTGTAATACCCAAACGAAGTGCCGTTCGGAAAGGCGAGGTAGTAGAAATTCGTTCCCGGAATCTGCGCTTCGCCGGCGAAAAATGTGGGGTGCGCCAGCGCGGACGCCGTATCTGCCGGCAGGCGGAAAACGCTGATCTCGTGATCGCCGGCGGAAAAATTGCGGAGGTCGGATTCCGCGACCAGCACCGACCCGGCCGGAGTCACCGCGATGGCGTTGACGCCGCGATCGAAGGCCGGATTCGCTTGCAGCGTCGGATCGAGGCTGCCGTTCGCCCGCAGGCGCAGCAGCCCGGGCGCGATCTTTTTCCCGCTGGCATCGTTGCCTGTCGAAACGCCCAGCAGCACCCCGCCATCGGATTGCAGCGCAAGCGCCAGGATGCGTTGAATCTTGGGACTCAGCGTGAAGTCGAATTGAAACGTGGGGTCCGCGGTGCCGTCATTTTCCAGTCGGAAAACCTGCCGGCTGAACAGATCCTGCACGACGAGAATCTTCCCGTCGGGCTGCAGCGCGAAGCCGCGCCAGTTGGTGTCGGGGCTGCGCGCGGGGCGGAAGTCCGCGTCCACGGAGCCGTCGGGGTTGAAACGTCGCATCGCGCGCGAGCCGGAAACCAGGATTTTTCCGTCGGGCTGCACGGCGACGCCGGTGAACGTCCCGTCGTTCGCGGTGACCACCGGCTGAAACGTGGTGTCGAGCCGACCGTCCGCGTTCAGCCGGGCGATGCCGGGACGGGCCACCCCGTTCACTTGCCCGAAGAATCCCACGATGACGATGCGCCCGTCCGGCTGCAGCGCCAGGTCGGTGATCTGCGGGGTGTCGGTCGTCACGTTGAAGAAGCCGCTGTCCAGCCGTCCGTCGGCATTGAAGCGCACGAGGGGCCGCTGCGGGCCGGTCGTCGGGAAGATCGCACCCGCGGCGAGCACACGGCCATCCGGCTGCACCGCGAGCGCCTGGATGCTCGCTCGGGATTGCTCGCGACGAGCACCGGATTAAACCCAGGATCCACGGAGCCGTCCGCCCGGATCCTGGCGATGCCCGGCCGGGCGGTTCCGCCGACCGCGGTGAAGTCGCCGCCGAGGAATGCTCCTCCGTCAGCCAGCGGCACGATCGACCGCGATCTCCACCGCTTCGGGACGCGTCACCGGGGCGCGGAACTGGGCGTCGATGCTTCCGCCCGGCACGCGCTGATCGGCCGTCGGCACTTCGTTGTCGCGCAGCAGCACGGCGGTCATCGCCGACGTGGATAGAGCTGTCGTTCCCATCGAAACGCACGAAAAACGCGCGGTCGCCATCGGCGCGGCCGTTATCAAAGACCGGGACATCGAACGACTTCGTGCCGCTTTCGCCCGCCGCCCAGAACGAGCGTGCCAGCGATGGGCTGGAAATCGACGCCCTCTTTTGCGCTGTAGGCGACCGTCGCAGTAGCGCACGCTGGTCGGCGCGGAGGCGTCGCCGGTGCGCGTGGCGCCGATCGAGGCGACGCCGGCCGATTCGCGCACGTCCGCCGAGCGCGCGGCGGGCCGGACGGTGGAGCGAATCGGAACGGCCGAGTGAAAACGGATTTCTCCGCGAAACACCGGCGGCCCGCTGGCGGTGTCGCTGCTCTCGAAATTCGCCGCGAATTGCAACAGGTTGCCGGCCGCGTCGTAGTTTGCCTCGAGCACCTCGAAGCTTTGGAATGGATACTGGCTCGGCAGGTAAACATTGCTTCCGAGCAGGACGAACGTGGTGTTCGGATACCGGCCGGGCAGCAGCGGAACGCCGGCCGAAATCGGAATCAGAAACGAGTAGCCCTCGGAACCCGGCGCGCCCACCGGCACCCGGTTGTAGTTGCTCGCCCCGACCCGGACGGTCGTCTTGGCGTCGGGCGGATATGCCCCGAAGTCGAGGCCGTCGGTGTCGAGCCGGGTCAGCTCCTGCGGTGGGTTGCCGTTGACGCTGCGCAGGTTCGCGAGATGGAGCACGCTGCCGGGCCGCGGCGTGTCGTCGATGATCGTCAAAACGACCGGAGTCCGCTGCCCGAGCGGGTTGCCGCTCAACTGCACGAGCACGGTTTCGTCGCCTTCGATGCGATCATCCCTGGCGATCGGCACGATGAAGGATTTCGGCGCCGCGTCGCCATCGGCCCAGGTCAGCGTCCCGCTCACCGGAGCGTAGTCGAGATTCGCGGTGGCGGATCCTCCGCTGCTCAACGTCGCGTA
Organism: uncultured Verrucomicrobiae bacterium; assembly: GCA_963762725.1. GTDB lineage: Bacteria > Verrucomicrobiota > Verrucomicrobiia > Chthoniobacterales > SZAS-18 > JAFAXH01. Next base: position 709,040 of record CAVXLY010000003.1, read on the forward strand.
GTCCACGGACACCGCTCCGACGGTCGATCCGTTCCGGGTCACCGTGATCGTGGCGACGCCATCGTTTTCGTGCGCTGAAAACGACTCACTCTGGAATCGCAGGTAGCTGGGCGGGACGATCGGGACCGCGGAGTTGTAGCGCAGTTGCCCGTAGATCGGACTGGTCACGCCGATGTTGGCCGAAAAGGCACGAAAATCGACTGCCAGCTGAGATAGATTGCCCGCCGGGTCGAAGGCGATCTCCAGAATTTGAAGATCGCCGCCCGCTCGCGCTGCAGCGGATAAGAAATGAAAGTCCAGGCCGGCGCGGTTGAGGGTCAACTGGCCGAGGATGGACCGAACGAAAGTAGTCGATGCTCCCACCACGTCCGGGTAGGAACCCACCGTGAAGGGAACCGTCGGCTTGCTGCTGTATCGTCGGCGAAGGGGCAATCAGGTGGAGACCAGCAGAGAAACCCAGGATTCTCGTCATCCGGCTGGCTGGATTGAAATTTGGATATCCGCGGGCGTCGAATACGAGGCGGACGAAAAAACAAAGCCATCGGCCGAACGGAACGTCCGCTCGATCGCGCCGCCCGATGGATCAGGGTCTGTCGTCAAGTGCAGCACGTTGACACTGGGAACGCCCTGCGCCCGAACCGGGAAAGCTGGCGCGAAAACCAGCGACGCTGTCGTAACAAGAAGGGCGATGCTCGAAAGAAGAATCCGGGGGAACAACACGCGGACGGTTATAGACACTTTTGACTCAGTCGCAACTTCGGAATCGGACGATCCAGCCGCGGTTTCAAATCGTCGCACGAAGGAGGTTCAAAGGGTGCCGGCTCTTGGTTTGCGCCCCGCCCGGCTCGCCGATTTCACGCGCCGGGAAACGCGGCTGGGCCAAAACTCGGCCTGGCGCGACATCCGTCGCCGGGCGGCATCGCGGAAGCAGGAAGATTCCCGTTTTCCACCCGCGCGTTCTGCGTTAGTTCTGAGGCGGCTGCGCTTTCCTCCCTTATGAAAATCTGCATCGTCGGCGCCGGAGCCATCGGCGGGTATCTCGGCGCGAAGCTCGCCCTCGCGGGCGAGGAGGTCACGCTCATCGCGCGCGGGCCGCACCTTCAGGCGATGCAGCGCGACGGGCTGAAGCTCATCATGAGCGACGGCACGGAGCACGTGGCGAAAAACGTGCGCGCCACGCAGGACATGGCCGAGGCCGGGCCGCAGGATCTCGTGTTGCTCACGCTGAAAACCCACAGCGTGCCCGGAGTCGCGGAGGCGATGCGGGCACTCTACAAGGAAGACACAGTAGTGCTCACCGCGCAGAACGGCGTGCCCTGGTGGTATTTCCGCAAGCACGGCGGCGAGCTCGAAGGCAAGCGGCTGGAATCCGTGGATCCCGGCGGCGTGATCGAGCAGCATCTCGAAGTCGATCGCGTCATCGGCTGCATCGTTTATCCGGCGACCGAACTCGCCGCGCCGGGCGTCGTGAAGCACAACGAAGGCGACCGCTTCACCATCGGCGAGATTGACGGACAGAAGACGGAGCGGGTGCAAAAGCTCGCCCAGACCCTCCAGCGGGCAGGTTTCAAAGCGCCGATCCGCACGCAGATCCGGCACGACATCTGGGTGAAGCTTTGGGGCAACGTCGCTTTCAACCCGATCTCGGCGCTCACCGGCGCGACGCTCGACGTCATCTGCACCTACCCGCCCTCGCGCGGGCTGGCGCGCGCCGCCATGGCCGAGGCGCTGGCCATCGCCGAAAAGCTCGGCATCCATTTCGGCATCTCCCTGGAACAGCGCATCGACGGCGGCGCGAAGGTCGGCGCGCACAAGACCTCCATGTTGCAGGACATCGAGACCAGGCGGCCGACGGAAGTGGACGCGATCGTCGGCGCGGTGATCGAGCTGGGGAAATTTACCGGCGTGCCGACTCCGCACATCGAGTCGCTTTACGCCGCGGTGAAGTTGCTCGAGCGCACGGTGCGCGGCACGGCCTGACGCGCCGGCGCGAATTTCTCCGCAAAAAATTGTGAAATCCATGCAGCCGACACCGACAGCGATGCCGCCGCTGCCGACGCCCGCCGGCGGCCGATCCGGGCGCGCGGCGCGAGTTGGGCGCAGGCCGGCGCACGCTGGCTCATCGGCACCGGTCTGCGGCCAAACACGATCTCCGTGCTCAGCGTGGTCTGCGCGGCGCTCGGCGCCGGGGCGCTGCTGCTCGCGTTGCGCGGGACCGTCGGATCGGGTGCGAGCGTCGCGCTGCTCGTCTTTGCCGGGCTTTGCATCCAGGCGCGGCTGCTGTGCAATCTTTTCGACGGCATGGTCGCGGTGGAAGGCGGTTTTCGTTCACGGTCCGGCGAGATTTACAACGAGCTGCCCGACCGGGTTTCCGATGCGCTGCTGTTGGTCTGCGCCGGTTACGCCGCGGCGCCGTGGACCGGCTGGGAGCGCGATCTCGGCTGGCTGGCCGCGACGCTGGCGGTGGGGACCGCGTATGTGCGCACGCTCGGCGTGCAGGCCGGCGCGTCGCCGCAATTTTGTGGACCGATGGCCAAGCAGCAACGCATGGCCACGCTCACCGCGGCGTGCGCGCTGACGGCCGGCGAGTTGGTCCTCGGCTGGCCGCTGCGCGTGCTGACGCTGGCGCTGGCGTTCATCGCCTTGGGCTGTGTCGTCAACGTCGTCCGCCGCACCACGCGGATCGTGCGCGAGCTCGAAGCCCGCTGAATTCGGAGTCCGGGCCGGCATCGTTTGTCGCGATGCGGCGCGCAGAATTTCCGATTCACGTTTCGGCGGCCGATGCGCTTAGACTCACGGCATGAACACGTTGACCGCGACGGACTCTTTGTCGCCCGCTGCCGTTGCGGCGGCGCCGCGCCTGCCGTCTGAGCACCGCTTCCGCAGTTGGGACGGCGCTTCGCTTTTCTATCGCGCCTGGCTCCCGGAGGAGGAAACGGCGACGAGCCGCGCGATCCTGCTGTTGCACCGCGGTCACGAGCATTCCGGCCGCTGGCAGGAAGTGGCCGCGGGGCTCGCGCGGCCGGACACCGCCATTTTCGCCTGGGACGCGCGCGGGCACGGCCGGTCGCCGGGCGAGCGCGGCGACGCGGAACACGTCGGCGCGCTGGTGCAGGATCTCGACGCCTTCGCGCGCCACCTCGCCGCGGAGCACGGAATCCGACTCGCGGAAACCGCCGTCATCGCACACAGCGTCGGCGCGGTGATCGCGGCGGCGTGGGTGCACGATTACGCGCCGCCGATCCGCGCGCTGGTGCTGGCGACGCCCGCCTTCCGGGTAAAGCTCTACGTGCCGCTGGCGGTGCCGGGATTGCGGCTGCTCCAGCGGCTGCGGCCGCGCGCCAACATCCAAAGCTACGTCACCGGCCAATGGCTCACGCACGACCCCGCCGAGGCGCGCCGCTACGACGCCGACACGACGATCTCGAAGCAGATTTCCGTGCGCGTGCTGCTCGATCTGCACGACACCGCGACGCGACTGATCGCCGACGCCGGCGCCATCACGGTGCCGACGCTCGTGCTCGCCGCCGGCGCGGATCGCGTGGTGAAAACGGAACCGCAGCGCCGGTTCTTCGAGCGGCTTTCCTCGACGCGAAAAGAATTTCTGGAACTGGATGGTTATTCCCACGCGCTCTTCCACGAGACCGGCCGGCAGCGGGTGATCGCGCGGGTGCGCAAGTTCATCGAGAACGTCTTCGCCACCACGCGGCCAGAGACGCACCGCGAGCCGCTGCTCGACGCCGATCGCGCCGGCTACACGAAGCGCGAATACGACCGACTGCGCGCGCCGCTCCCGACGCTGTCGCCGCGCGGGAATTTCATTTGCGGCGCAGCGTCTCAGCATGGCCACGCTGCTCCGGCTCAGCCAGGGCGTCCGCATCGGCCGGCAGACCGGTTTCGATTCCGGCGAGTCGCTCGATTACGTTTACGAAAACCAGGCGCGCGGGATGACGCCGCTCGGGCGGCTGATCGATCGCCAATACCTCGATGCCATCGGCTGGCGCGGCATCCGGCAGCGGAAAATCCATCTGCAAAAGCTGCTCGCCCACGCCATCGCGGAAACCCGCGCCGCCGGGCGCCCGGTGCGCCTGCTCGACATTGCCGCCGGCCCAGGCCGGTATCTTCTGGAAATCGTCCGCGAGCTGCACGGCGCCGGCGAGGAGCCGGTTTCCGCGCTCCTGCGCGACCGCGATCCCGGCGGGCGACGCGCTGGCGAGGCGCTGGCCCGCGCCTGGGGCATCGGCGAGGCCGTGACCTTCGCGGAGGGCGACGCGTTTGACGAAGCCGGGCTGGCTGCGATCTGGCCGCGCCCGACCGTCGCGGTGGTGTCGGGCCTGTTTGAACTTTTTCCCGCCAACGCGCCGGTGCGCGCATCGCTGCGGGGTTTGCACGCAGCGCTCGAAGCCGGCGGGTTTTTGATCTACACGAACCAGCCCTGGCATCCGCAGGTCGAGATGATCGCGCGAGTGCTGCCGAATCGGGATGGCCAGCCCTGGGTCATGCGCCGGCGCACCCAGGCGGAGATGGACGCGCTCGCCGCCGACGCCGGCTTCGAGAAGCTCGCGATGGCGATCGATCGCTGGGGAATTTTCACGGTTTCCCTGGCTTGCAAGCGGGCAGGCGGGCGGTCTTACGCTGCCGACGTGGGAGATAGTCGATCGATGGAAACGGAAGTTTAGATTCTTTCCCGGCCTCCGGCGCGGCCGGAGATCGCGTTCTACCACGAAGGCGTTTTCGAAAGCCGGGTCCTGACGCAGAAATTTTCAGCGCATGCACATCGCATCATCCCGTTCATCGGAAACGCTGCGCCGTTCACCCGGCGCCCTGTTCTGGGAGAGTGCGTGCTGGCTGGCGCTGCTCGGGGGCGGGTTTTTTTTGGTCTATGGATTGTGCAACGCGTTCGCCGCGACGCGGGCGCACGTGCCGTCGTTCTTTTTCGAATGGGAACGCCGGATCCCGTTCGTGCCGGCGATGATCCTTCCCTACATGTCCATCGACCTGTTTTTCGCCGGGTCGTTTTTCCTGTTTCGAGACCGGGCGAGGTTACGGCGGCACGCGGCACGCATCGCATTCGCCATCGCGATTTCCGGGCTCGCTTTTCTCCTGTTCCCGCTCCGCTACGGCTGGGCCCGGCCGCCGGTGGACGGGCTGGCTCGGAGGTGTTCTTCGATCCGCTGAACGCGTTTGATCAGCCGTTCAACCTTTGCCCGTCGCTGCACATCAGCCTGCGCGCGATTCTCTGGCGGGTTTACGGCCCGGCGGTCCAGCCGTGGCCGTGGTTGCGCTGGCCGCTGGAATTTGGTTTTTGCTCATCGCGGCATCCACGCTGCTCGTCTATCAACATCATGTCGTGGATCTGCTCGGCGGCAGCGTCGTGGCGTTGCTGACGCTCGGGTTGTTTCGCGAGAAAACGGCGCTCCGTCCCGCCGCTGCGGCCGGCGCTCCATCCTCTCACCCGCTTCCCCGTCACCGTGTCCTTCTCCGCCACGCTCCTCGTCGGCCTCGTGAAGCTGGTGGCGGGCAGCAGCGTGCGCTGGGTCGGCTGCCGGCCCGATGCCGCGACGCAGCGCGTCTATTTCGCCAACCACACCAGTCATCTCGACGCCCTCGTGCTTTGGGCCGCGCTCCGGCCCGCGGCGCGCGCCGTGACCCGGCCGGTGGCGGCGCGCGATTACTGGACTGCGGACCCGCTGCGGCGTCACCTCGCCACCCGGGTCTTCAACGCTGTGCTCATCGACCGCCAGCACGTTTCCGCCCACGCGCGCAATCCCCTGGAGCCGTTGCTCACCGCGCTGGGTGAGAACGCTTCGCTCATCCTTTTTCCCGAGGGCACCCGGTCCGATGCGATCGAAGCGCGGCCGTTCAAAAGCGGCCTGTGGCACCTGGGCCGGAAATGCCCCGGGGTGGACCTAGTCCCGGTGCAGATCGACAACATGAACCGCATCCTGCCGAAGGGAGAATTGCTCCCGGTGCCGCTGCTCAGCTGCCTGAGTTTCGGCGCGCCGCTGCGGGTGGAACCCGGCGAGCCGAAGACCGATTTTCTGGAACGCGCACGCGCCGCGGTGAACGCGTTGCGCCAGGCGCGCTGACGACCCGTCGCTTTCCCCGACCATCCTCCTTCTTTATGACCCTGCACTACGATCCCCCGACGCTCTGGCTGATCGCCGGCGTCATCGGCTTTCTGACGGTGGCCTCGATGGTCGGCTGGTGGCTCGGGCGGCGGGTGCCGGCCGGGACGGAGAACCCGACGATCGCGAATCTCAACGCCCGCCTGCGCGCCTGGTGGGTGATCATCGCCGTCGTCGCGCTCGCGCTGTTGACCGGGCGGATGGGGGCGCTCGTGCTCTTCGGGCTGGCGTCGTTCTGGGCGCTGCGGGAATTTCTCACGCTGACCCCGACCCGCAGCGGCGATCACCGGACCCTGTTCTGGGTGTTCTTTGTCATCACCCCGCTCCAGTATTACCTCGTCGCGGTCGAGTGGTATGGGCTCTTCATCATCCTGATCCCGGTTTACGCGTTTCTCTTCCTGCCGATGCGCAGCGCGCTGGCCGGCGACTACGAGCACTTTCTGGAGCGCGCCGCGGAGATCCAGTGGGCGCTGATGGTGTGCGTGTATTGCGTGAGCCACGCGCCGGCGTTGTTGAGCCTGGAGATCCCCGGCTTCGCGCGGCAGGAGAACGTGCGGCTGCTGGTGTTTTTCATCCTCATCGTGCAGCTCAGCGACGTGCTCCAATACGTCTGGGGCAAGCTCTGCGGCAGGCACAAGATCGCTCCGCGCGTGAGCCCGAACAAAACCTGGGAAGGCTTTCTCGGCGGCATCGGGAGCGCCACACTGGTCGGCACCGCGCTTTGGTGGGCGACGCCTTTCACGCCGTGGCAGGCGGCCGGGATGAGCCTCGCCATCACGCTGCTCGGCTTCGGCGGCGGACTGACGATGAGCGCCATCAAACGCGACCGCGGCGTGAAGGATTACGGCACCCTCATCGAAGGCCACGGCGGGGTGCTCGACCGGATCGATTCGATCTGCTTTGCTGCTCCGGTGTTTTATCACCTGACGCGTTACTTTTTCACCTAGGCCCCCCCTTCCTCCGTAACCCATGAAACTCCCCTCCCTCCTGGCACTCGCCTCGCTCGCCCTGCTCCTGCCCGCCGCGCCGCTGCGCGCGGATCAGGTCGTCATCGTCACGTCGTTCCCGAAGGAGCTGACTGACACCTACAAGAAAGCCTACGAAGCCAAGGTCCCCGGCACCACGGTCGAGATCCTCAACAAAGGCACCTCGGCCGGCATCGCCTACGTGCGCGAAGCCGCGGCGGGCGCGAAGCCGGACATCTTCTGGGTTTCCGCGCCGGACGCGTTCGAAGTGCTGGCGAAAGAGAATCTCCTCGAGAAAATTCCCGACCCGAATCCGGCCGTCCCGGCGAAGATCGGCGACTTCCCGATCAACGATCCCAACGGCTTCTACAAAGGCCAGGCGCTCGCCGGCTACGGCATCATGTTCAACACCCGCTACCTGAAGGGCAACGACCTGCCGGCACCCCGGGAATGGGTGGATCTGACGAAGCCGGTTTACTTCGGCCACGTCGCGACCTGCGCGCCGTCGCGCTCCGGCACCACGCAGCTCACCATGGAAACGATCCTCCAGGGTGAAGGCTGGGAAAAAGGCTGGCGGCAGATCGCCATGATCTCGGGCAACTGCGCGAACGATCACGGATCGCTCCACCGCGGTGCCGGACGGCGTCGGCAGCGGCCAGTTCGGGATCGGCCTCGTCGTGGATTTCTTCGGCCTCGCGGCCAAGAACAGCGGGCTGCCGGTGGAGTTCGTTTATCCCAGTGTCACCGCGATCGTGCCGGCCAACATCGGTCTCATCGCCGGCGCGAAGAACCCGGACGCGGCGAAGAAGTTCATCGCCTACACGGTGTCCGAAGAAGGCCAGGCGCTGCTGCTTGATCCCAAGGTGAGCCGCCTGCCGGTGCTGCCGTCGACCTACGCCAAGGCGCCGAAGGATTATCCGCGGCCGTTTGAAAAGCCGATCACCGCAAAGGTGAATTTCGACTCGGGGCTGTCGGAGAAACGCTACAACGTCGTCAGCTCCCTGTATGACCAGACGATCACGTTCCGGCACAAGGAACTTGTCGAAGCGACAAAGGCGATCCACGCCGCGGCGGCAAAGGTGGAGAAGTCGAAAAAGCCGGAAGCCGTGAAGCTGCTGGACGAAGCGCGCACGCTGGCGTTCAGCCCGCTGGTGAGCGAAACGCAGATCGCGGACGCGGAGTTTCTGAAGACCTTCAAGGCGTCGAAGAAAGACGCCGAAGCGTCGAAAAAGATGACCGGCGTCGAAGAGGAATGGGCCTCGAAGGCGAAGGAGAATTACGCGAAAGCCACCGCGCTGGCGACGAAGGCCGCGGCGATGTGATGGGTAGGGCGGGCGTCTCGCCCGCCGTTGCCGGCGTCTCGCCGGGAACATCGCCCTCCGCGGTGAGGCGTGTTTCGGGCGGGACGCCCAAAACGGCAGGCGGGACGCCCGCCCTACCCGCGGAACACGGAATCGGATTTTTATGACTCGTGCGACCACCGGGCAGCGGATCGTTGCGGCGTTGATCGCCCTGTTTCTGGTCGGCGCCCTCGTGGTGCCGGTCGGGGCGGTCGTGAAATCGGTGTTCATCAATGCCGACGGTTCGTTCACGTTCGGCCACTTCAGCGCGCTGTGGACCGTCTCGCTGCTGCGGGAGTCGTTTCTCAACAGCCTCTTCGTGGCGGTGGTCTCCGTGCTGTGGTCCTCCGTGCTCGCGCTGCCGCTGGCGTATCTGACCACGCGCTTCCGGTTTCGCGGCGCCGCGCTCGTGCAGACGCTCGGGGTGCTGCCGCTCGTCGTGCCGCCGTTTGTCGGCGCGGTCGCGCTGCAATTGCTCTTCGGCAAGAACGGTTCGGTCAATCTGCTGCTGAAGGAATATCTCGGCTTCCGCATCCCGTTCATGGAGGGGCTCACCGGCGTCATCCTCGTCGAGACGCTCCATTACTTTCCCTTCATCCTGCTGAACGTCTCCGCCGTGCTCGCAAATCTCGACGGCGCGATGGAGGAAGCCGCGCGCAATCTCGGCTGCACCGGGTTCCGGCTGTTTCGCCGCATCGTGCTGCCGCTCGTGCTGCCCGGCTACCTCGCGGGGGCGCTGCTCGTGTTCCTGAAAGTGTTCGACGACCTCGGCACGCCGCTGATCCTCGGGGTGACGAACATGCTCGCGCCGCAGGCGTATCTGCGCATCACCTCCGTCGGCGTGGATGATCCGCTCGGCTACGTCATCTGCTTCGCCCTGGTGCTCGTCTCGCTCCTGGCGCTCTGGCTTTCCGGCAAGGTCACCCAGGGCCGCGACTACACGACCGGCCAGCGCGGCGGCACGATGGCCACCCGCCAGCCGCTGCGCTCCTGGCGGGGCGCGCTGGCCTATTTGTGGGTCGGCGCGACGCTCCTCTTCGTGCTGGCGCCGCACGTCGGGCTCATCGCGCTGTCGTTTGCCAAGATCTGGAGCTTTTCCGTGCTGCCGGACGCCTGGACGACGGCGCACTACGCCACCGCGCTCGAAGGCTCGGCGCGGCTGCTTTGGAACACGCTGCTCTACTGCGGCGTCGCCGCCGGGCTCGACGCCCTGCTCGCCACGGCCATCGCGTATCTCATGCTGCGCACGCCGTTGCGCAGCGGCCGGGCGCTCGATTTCCTGGCCACCGCCTCGCTCGCGGTGCCGGGAGTCGTGCTCGGCATCGGCTATCTGCGCGTGTTCAAAGGCATGAACATTCCGTTCACCGATACCGCGGTGCTTTCGACCTGGCTGGTGATCACCGCGGCGCTCTCCATCCGGCGGCTGCCGTATGCGTTGCGCTCCTGCGTCGCCGCGCTCCAGCAGGTGCATCCTTCCATGGAGGAAGCCGCGCTGAATCTCGGCGCCACCCGCTCGCGCGCGATCCGGCGCGTCGTCGTGCCGCTCATGCTCGGCGGCATCGTGGCCGGGGCGATCAGCGTGTTTGTCACCGCGGCGGAGGAGCTTTCGGCCACGCTTGTGCTGCTCGCTTCCAGCCAGCAGGCGCCGGTGTCGCTCGGCATCTATTTTTATTTTCAAAGCATGACCGGCCGCGGTCCCGGCGCCGCGCTGGCAGTCATCACGGTGCTCTGCATCGCGCTCGGCACCCTGGCGTCGCACCGACTGCTGCGGAACCGGCGCAGCCTGCTGTAGCCGTGGCGCTTGGACGCAGCCGCGGCGCAATTCAATTTGGAAAACCGCCGCCGTGCGGTAGGGTCAAAATCGCACCAGCGTCTTGCTGCTGCTCCCCCCATTCCTCCCGTCACGTCATGCCTGTTTCCTCCCCCACCCTCCCTGTCGCCACGGCCGACGCCGCCTCGCCGCGCGAGCAACTTCCCGGCGTCCTGGCGCTCATCGGCAACACGCCCCTCGTCGAGATCACCCGGCTGGACACCGGCCCGTGCCGCCTGTTCGTCAAACTGGAGAACCAGAACCCGACCGGCTCCATCAAAGACCGCGTCGCCTTGGCGATGATCGAGACCGCGGAGCGCGACGGCCGGCTGCGTCCCGGCGGCACCGTCATCGAAGCCACCGCGGGCAACACCGGCCTGGGTCTGGCGCTCGTCGCCGTGGCGAAGGGCTACCGGATCCTGCTGGTGATTCCGGACAAGATGTCCGCGGAAAAAGTCTCGCACATCCGCGCGCTCGGCGCCGAGGTGCGCATGACCCGCTCCGACGTCGGCCGCGGCCATCCGGAATATTATCAGGACGTCGCCGCGCGGCTGGCGGAGGAAATCCCCGGCGCGTTTTACGTCAATCAATTCGCCAACCCCGCCAACCCGCTGGCGCACGAGCAATCGACCGGCCCGGAAATCTGGGAGGACATGGGCCACGACATCGACGCCCTGGTGACCGGCGTCGGCAGCGGCGGCACGCTCGCCGGGCTGAGCCGGTTCTTCGCGCGCGTGAGCCCGGAGACCGAGATGGTGCTGGCCGATCCGAACGGCTCCATCCTCGTGGACTACGTGAAGACCGGCCAATACGGCAAGGCCGGCTCCTGGGCGGTCGAAGGCATCGGCGAGGATTTCATCCCCGACATCGCCGACCTGTCGCGGGTTTCGGGCGCCTACACGATCCCGGATTCCGAGAGCTTCGCGGTCGGGCGCGAGCTGCTGCGCGCGGAAGGCATCCTCGGCGGCTCCTCCACCGGCACGCTCGTGGCGGCGGCGCTGCGCTACTGCCGGGAGCAGACGCAGCCGAAACGGGTCGTCACCTTCATCTGCGACAGCGGCAACAAATACCTGTCAAAGATGTATAACGATTTCTGGATGGCCGAGCAGGGCTTCACCCGGCGTTCGCCGCAGGGCGATCTGCGCGACCTCATCCTGCATCGCTACGAGCAGGGCGAGGTCATCGCGGTCGGCCCGGAGAACACGTTGCTCACCGCGTTTCAGCGCATGCGCTCGGCCGACGTGTCGCAACTGCCGGTCGTGGACGAAAGCGGCCGCGCCATCGGCATTCTCGACGAGAGCGACGTGCTCGTGACCGTGCATGCCGACCCGGCCCGCTTCCGCGACACCGTCCGCTCGGCCATGACCGACCGGCTCGAAACCCTGGCGCCCGACGCCACGATCGCCGATCTGCTGCGCGTCTTCGACCGCGGCCGCGTGGCCATCGTCATGGACGGGGAACATTTCCTCGGCCTCATCACCCGCTCCGACCTCCTTTCCTACCTGCGCCTGCACATCCAATGAGCACTCCCGAATCCGACAAGCACGCCTTCGCCACCCGCGTCATCCACGCCGGCCAGTCGCCTGACCCGACGACGGGTGCGATCATGATGCCGATCTACCAGACGAGCACCTACGTGCAGGAAAGCCCCGGCGTGCACAAAGGCTACGACTACGCGCGCTCCATCAACCCGACCCGCAGCGCCTTTGAGCGTTGCGTCGCGGACCTGGAAAGCGGCACGCGCGCGTTCGCGTTCGCCTCCGGCCTCGCGGCGATGGCGACGGTGCTCGACGCGCTGCCGAGCGGCAGTCACATCGTGGCGAGCGACGATCTTTACGGCGGCACGTTTCGCCTGTTCGAACGCGTCCGGCGCCAGTCGGCGAACCTGTCTTTCTCGTTCGTCGATTTCACGAACCCGAAGAATCTGCTCAACGCGCTGAAGCCCGAGACGAAGATGGTCTGGGTCGAAACGCCGAGCAATCCGCTGCTGAAGCTCGCCGACCTCGAAGCGGTCGCCCGGATCGCGCACGAGCACGGCGCCCATGCGGTCGCGGACAACACGTTTGCCAGCCCGTGGATCCAGCGCCCGCTGGAGCTGGGCTTCGACGTCGTCATCCATTCCGTGACGAAATATCTCAACGGCCATTCCGACCTCGTCGCCGGCGTCGCGGTCGTCGGCGAGCGCAACAAGGAACTCGGCGACCGCATCGCGTTTCTGCAAAACGCCGTCGGCGCGGTGGCCGGTCCGTTCGACAGCTTTCTGGCGTTGCGCGGGCTCAAGACGCTGGCGTTGCGCATGGAGCGCCACTGCTCGAACGCGCTGGAAATCGCCCGCTGGCTCGAAGCGCAGCCGCAGGTCGCGCGGGTGCATTATCCCGGCCTGCCCTCGCATCCGCAGCACGAACTCGCGAAGCGCCAGATGCGCGGCGGCTTTGGCGGCATGATCACGCTCACGCTCGCCACCGATCTCGCCGGCGCGCGGCGGTTTTTGGAGAACACGCACCTCTTCGCGCTCGCGGAAAGTCTCGGCGGCGTCGAGAGCCTCATCGAGCATCCGGCGTTGATGACGCACGGCTCCATCCCGCCGGAAACCCGCGCGGAACTCGGCATCAGCGACGCCCTGGTGCGGTTGTCCGTCGGCGTGGAGGACGTGGAGGATCTGCGCGCCGATCTGCAGCACGCGCTGGACGCGATCTGAGCCGGCACGGGCGCGGCGCGGCAAAATTGCTTTTGGTTTCCGGCGCCGCGTTGGCTACAGTGCGACTGTGAATCGTCCGCTGTTCCAGCGCATCGTCGCCTTCCTGAGCGTCCTGCTCCTGGGAGGCTCGACGCTGCTGGGGCTCGGTGCTCGGTTTCGAATGCCGTTGCACCGGGCAGGCGGTCGTCGTGGCGGTGGATCACTGTCACGGGCCGCACGGGGAACAGTGCGTGAAAAACGGTCTGCTCCCGGCCGCGCAACCGGAGGATTGCGGCGATCCCGCCGGCGACAACAACGCGGATACCGAGCAGCACGTGGCGGTGCAGCGCGCGGCGGATGCGCTCCGGCCGGTGACTGCGGGCGAGGCTTTCTCGGCGGCGCCGTTGCTCCTGGCCATCCTGCCGGAATTTGGCTTCGAGTGGCGTGCCCTCCTGGCGGCGCAGCCCGCGGAAGTTCTGGCGGGATTCGGGCCGGACTTCTGCCGTCCGCCGCCGTCCGTCGAGTCGGCGCGCACCGTCGTTTTGTTGATCTGAGCATGGGATCCGGATTCCGGGAATTCTCCCGGACCGGACGGTCGTCTGCCGTTCACGGCGTCCGGGCATTTTCTGCCCGCGTCCGTGGTGGTGTTCGCCTCGTTTTGCCCCGTCCCATGCTCTCATGTTTCGCTGGTTCAATTTCTTCGGATTGCTTCTTCTCGTTGTCAGCTCTGCCGCTCCGATGCGTGCGGCGGAGCTGCGCCTGAGTCTCGACAGCGCGCCCGCCGTCGCCCTCGCGCGCAACCCCGCGCTGGCCGCGGCGCGTCTGCGCATTGAGGAAGCGCGCGGCCGGCTCCAGGGCGCGGGAAAACTGGACAACCCCGAGCTGGAATTCGGCTACCAGCAAAACGTCCGTTCGCCCGAAAACCGGATCAGCGCCCAGCTCTTCCAGCGCTTCCCGGTCACCGCGCGCCTCCGGCTGGAACGCGCCGTGACCCGCGCCGGACTCGCGGCCGCCGAGGAAGAAGTGCGCAACGAAGAACGCAAGCTCGCCGCCGAGGTGCGCGGGCTCGTCGTTCGCCTGCTCGCCCTGCGGGAACAGCGCGCCCTGCGCGACCGGCAGCTCGCCAACAGCCGCGATCTCGCCGGATTTCTGCGCCAGCGCGCCGGCGTCGGCGAAGCGTCGTCGCTCGACGCCGATCTCGTGGATCTGGAAACCGGCGGCATCGCGGCGGAACAGCTCGGCCTCGACGTGGAAACCGCCACGCGACTCGGCGAACTGCGCCCGCTTGCTTGGCGCCGGCCCGGCGGATCGGATCACGCTCGCCGGAACCCTGCCTGGTCTGACCGGCGCCACGGCAGCAGGCGTCGCTGCCGATCCGGCGCGCCGACCGGATTTCCTTGCCGCCCAACACCGCGCCGACGCCGCGCGACAGGAGATCGCCCTCGCGCGCGCCAGCCGCTGGGCGGACGTCGGCGTCGGGCTGAACTTTGAAGCCGAGCGCACGGTTGACGCGCCGGAAGGCCTGGAGCGCGACAACTTGCTTGGCGTGCGGGTGAACGTGCCGCTGCCGGTCTGGAATAACCGCCGCGGCCGCATCCGCGAAGCCACCGCCGCCGCGGCCCGCGCGGAAGGCGAGGCTGATGCGCTCGCGCTCGCCATCCAGGCGGAAGCCGCGACCGCGCGCGCCGAGATGGCGGCCCTGGCGCGGGTCGTGCGCACCGTGGACGAGCGCCTGCTGCCGAAAGCCGCGCAGCTCGAAGCGAGCACCCGCGCCGCGTTCAACTCCGGCCAGGCGCCGCTGCTCGACGTGCTCCGCGCCCGCGACCGCCGCCTCGCGCTCCAGCGGCAGCGGCTCGATGCGCTCCGCGATTTCCATCTCGCCCGCGTCCGCCAGGAAGCGGCGCTCGGCACTCTGCCCAGCCCCCGCGCCGCCGCCGCAGCAAATGACCGCACCTGCCCACGCCTCATTCTCCGTTTTCGCATGAAACGCCTGCTTCTCCTTTTCTCGCTGCTCTTTCTCGTCAGCGTGCCGTCCCGGCGCCCGGCGCAGAAAACAAACGCGCGGACAACACCGTCGTCCTCACGGAAACCGCGGCGAAAAATCTCCGCATCCAGACCGTCGAAGTCGAAGAATCCGACTTCGAGGAAATCCTCTTCGCGCTCGGCCGCGTCGAGGCGATCCCGAACAAGGTCGGCGCGGTCAGCAGCCGCATCGCCGGACGCATTTTGGAAATCAAAGCCATCCCCGGCGACACCGTCGCGGCCGGCCAGGAAGTGGCCCGGATCGAAAGCCGGCAGCCCGGCGATCCGCCGCCGGTCATCCCGCTGAAAGCGCCGCTCGGCGGCATGGTGACGAAGGTGAACGCCCGGCTCGGCGACCCGGTGGAGCCGGACAAAGTGCTGCTGGAAATCACGGATCTGCGGGAAGTTTACGCGGTGGCGCGGGTGCCCGAGCACCACGCCGGCAGCCTGGCGCCCGGCGCGTTGGC
The DNA here is from genome assembly GCA_963762725.1 of uncultured Verrucomicrobiae bacterium. GTDB lineage: Bacteria > Verrucomicrobiota > Verrucomicrobiia > Chthoniobacterales > SZAS-18 > JAFAXH01. The sequence goes on from CAVXLY010000003.1 coordinate 724,449, forward strand.
CCACATCCGGGTCGCGGCGTTGCCGAACGAAAAATTCGACGGCGAGCTCCTTCGCTTCGGCACCTCGGCCGACAAGGGCAGCGGCACGATCGACGCCATCTTTCGCCTCACGAATCCGGGCGGCTCCATGCGGCCCGACATGCGAGCGGAATTCTCCATCGTCCTCAGCCGGCGGCCCGGCGTGCTGAGCGTGCCGCGCTCCGCGCTGCAGGGTGACGCGTCGAACCGCTTTGTTTACGTCGAGGATTTCGAGCTGAAAAACGCGTTCGTGAAAACGCCGGTCACGGTCGGCCAGATCAACCATCGCGCCGTGGAGATCACCGGCGGGCTGCTTCCCGCCGACAAAGTCGTGACAAACGGCGCCTACTCGCTCGGCTTTGTCGGCGGCGGCGGCGGCCTTTCGCTGAAGGAAGCGCTCGACGCTGCGCATGGCCACGAGCACGCGGCGGACGGCTCCGAGTTGAAGCCGGAAGACCGCGCGCTGCTGGCGATGAACCCGGGCGCGGGGCATGACCACGGCCACGCGCACGCGCACGACCACGGCGTCGGCGGCGCGACGTTCTGGAAGGTCGTGAGCGGCGTGCTCTTCGTGCTGCTGCTCGTCGTCCACGGTGTTCAAGAAGCGGCACGCTGACGCGCCGATGGCCGCGGAGCCGTGTCGGCATCGGCCGAACCGTTGCCAGCGCGCGCGCCGCGCAGCTACCTCCGCGAGCACCGGAGAGGCCGCTCCGCTGATGTTGAACCGCCTTATCCGCTGGTCGCTCGGGAACCGGGCGATCGTCACCGGCCTCGCGTTGATCCTCCTGATCGCCGGCTGGCGCACCGCGCGCGAGCTGCCGGTCGAGGTGTTGCCCGACCTGACGAAACCGACCGTCATCATCCTGACCGAAGCCGCCGGGCTGGCGCCGGAGGAGGTCGAAACGCGCGTGACGCAGCCGCTCGAAAGCGCGCTCCTCGGCGTCGCCGGCCTGACGCGGCTGCGCTCGAATTCCGACGTGTCGCTCTCGCTCGTTTACGCGGAGTTCGGCTGGGACACGGACATCTACCGGGCGCGCACGCTCGTGCAGGAGCGGCTGGCCGGCGTGCGCGAGCAACTGCCCGCCGGCGTGCAGCCGTTTCTCACGCCGGTCGCCTCCCTGATGGGCGAAATCCTCCTCGTCGGCGTGCGCTCCACGCTGAAGCCGGGCGAGCCGGGCTACCTGGCGCCGCGCGACGTGCGCGCGCTCGCGGACTGGACGATCAAGCGCCGGCTGCAGAGCGTTTCCGGCATCGCGGAAATCCTGAACATGGGCGGCGGCGTGCGGCAGATCGAGATCCAGCCCGACCCCTTCCGCATGCAGGCCAACGGCGTCAGCTTCGACGAGCTGGAACGCGCCGCGCGCGAGTCCGCCAACACGACGACCGGCGGCTTCATGGACACCGGGCCGACGGAGATCATGGTGCGCAATCTCGCCATGACGGTGCAGCTCGACGACATCGCGCGCACCGCGATCAAGACGATCAACGACCGCCCGATCCTCATCTCCGACGTGGCGAAAGTCGTCTGGGGCACCGAGCCGATGCGCGGCGACGCGACCGTGAGCCAGACGCCGGAGAAAACGCCGACGCCCGGCGTCATCATGTCCATCACGAAGTCGCCGGGCTTCGACACCCGCGCGCTCACCGCGCAGATCAAAGCGGCGCTCGACGAGTTGAAGGTCGCGCTGCCCCGCGGCGTCGAAACGACGCTGCTGTTTCAGCAAAAGGATTTCATCGATCACGCCATCGGCAACCTCGCCGAAGCCATCCGCGACGGCGCGATCATGGTCACGCTGGTGCTCTTCCTTTTCCTGCTGAATTTCCGCACCACGTTCATCACGCTCATGGCGATGCCGCTGTCGTTTGCCATCACGCTGCTGACCTTCCGCTGGCTCGGCATCTCGGTGAATTCCATGACCCTCGGCGGGCTCGCGGTGGCCATCGGCATGGTCGTGGACGACGCCATCGTGGACGTGGAAAACGTCTTCCGGCGCCTGCGCGAAAACGCCGCGCTCCCGCAGCCGCGGCCCCGGCTCGAAGTCATCGCGCGGGCTTCCGGCGAGGTGCGAAATTCCATCCTCTACGCGACGGTGCTCATCGTCCTCGTTTTTCTGCCGCTGCTCGGGCTGACCGGCGTGGAGGGCAAGCTCTTCGCGCCGATCGCGATCGCGACGATCCTTTCGATGAGCGCGTCGTTTGTCGTCTCGCTCACCGCGATCCCGGTGCTCTGCTCGTTTCTGCTGCAGCCCGAAGCCGGGCGAGCGCGCACCGGGACGGCTGGTTCGTGCGCGGGATGAAGGCGCTGCTCGAGCGCACGCTCCTGCGCTTCGGCCTCGGGCAGCCGTATCTGCTGCTCGCGATCGTCGGGTTCATCGTGGCCGGGGCATTCTCGCTTTACCCACAGATGACCAAGGATTTTCTCCCGGCGTTTCGCGAGGAAACCGCGCTGATCGCGGCCACCTCGGCGCCGGGCACTTCGCTGGAGGAGATGAGCAAGATTTCCGACGTGCTCGAAGGGCTCATCCTCTCCGTGCCGGAAGTCCGCAAGGTCGGCCGGCGTCTCGGCCGCGCGGAACGCGGCGACCACGTGGTGCCGGTGTCCACCGTCGAGTTCGACGTGGACTTCCGCGAGGCCGACCGCCGCCACCGGGCCGGGCGGAAAGCGCGGCCGCAGCCGGCAGGAAATTCTCGACGACCTCGGCCAGCGGGTGCGCAGCGTGCCGGGCGTGTTTGCCGTGGTCGGCGGGCCGCTGGCCGACCGCATCGGGCACATGCTCAGCGGCGTCAGCGCGCCGGTGGCGGTGAAGATTTTCGGACCGGACCTCGAACAGCTCCGGCGGCTCGGCACCGAGGTGCAGGCGGTCGCGAAAACGATCCCCGGCTTTGAGGGCGCGAAGCTCGACCAGCAGTCCTTCATCCCGCAGCTCCGCATCGAGGCGGACCGCGACCGCGCCGCGGCGTATGGCGTCGCGCCGGGGCACTTGAACGAGCAGCTTTCCGCGCTCATCGGCGGCAAGGAAGTCGCCGAGCTGCGCGACGGCCAGCGCACCGTGAACCTCGTCACCCGCCTGCCGGTGGAATGGCGCGACACCCCGGAACGCATCGCCCAGCTTCCGGTGGAAACGCACACCGGCGCGCGGGTCCCGCTCTCGCTGGTGGCCGACGTGCGCGAGGCCCGCGGGCCGAACGTCATTTTCCGCGAAAACAGCCAGCGCCGCTTCACGGTCGCCATCAAGCCGACCGTGCGCGACGTCGGCGCGCTCGTCGCGCGGCTGCAGACGGAGGTGCGCGAAAAGGTGCGGCTGCCCGAGGGCTATTTCATCACCTACGAAGGCGAGTTCCAGGCGCAGAAGGAAGCGACCGGGCGCATCGTCGGGTATTCGCTGCTGGTCCTCGTGGTCATCGCGTTTCTGCTCTACGGCTATTTCAGGACGCCGTTTTTCGCCGCGCAGGTGCTCTGCGACATCCCGCTGGCGCTCGTCGGCGGGCTGGTGCTCACCTGGCTGCTGCTGGGCAACATTTCCATCGCCACGCTCGTCGGCTTTATCGCGGTGGCCGGCGTCGCGGCGCGCAACTCCATCATGCTCATCAGCCACTACCTGCACCTGATGAGCCACGAGGGCGAAGGCTTCACCCGGCGCATGGTGATCCGCGGCACCCAGGAGCGGCTGGTGCCGGTGCTGATGACCGCGCTTGCCGCCGGCATCGGACTCATCCCGCTCGTGCTCGCGGCCGATCAGCCGGGCAAGGAAATCCTCCATCCCGTCGCCGTCGTCATCGTCGGCGGACTCGTCACCAGCACGCTGCTGGGGCTCGGGGTGACGCCGACGGTTTTCTACACTTTTGGCCGCAAGGCCGCGCTGGCCGCCGTGCAACGAAGAGCCGGCGCCGTTTCCGATTTCGAACCTGCAGACAACACCAACACCATCCTGACCCACCGACTCCCGCACCCCATGAAATCCACCGCCCTGACATTGCTCACCCTCCTCGCGCTCGCACTCCCCGCCTTTGTCGCCGGGGCGGACGAACGCGGAAAAATCAAAGCCGGCCCGAACGGCGGCCGCGTCCTGAACGGCGTCACACCGCCGCTCGAATTTTTCGTCACGCCCGAGCGCACCGTGGAGATCACGCCGCTCGACAAAGACTTGAAACCGATCGCGCTCGGCGCGCAAAGCGTCACCGTGGTCGGTCGGCGACCGCACGAAGCCGACCAAGCTGAGTTTCACCGCGCAGGACGGCAAACTCGTCTCCGACGGCAAGCTGCCGGAGGGCAACGATTACCCGGTCGTCGTGCAGATCAAAACCTCGCCAGACGCGAAGGCAGTGAACGAAAAGTTCAACCTCAACCTGTCAAAGTGCCCAACCTGCGCCTACGCCGAATACGCCTGCATCTGCGAGCACTAGGAAAAGCCCAATATCGGGAAATTGCTGACCGTCCGCCGGCGTCCCGATGTCGGATCCCGGCAGGACAACAGCGACGGCGAAGCGGAGTTCTCAGGCTCCGACGAGCGGATCGGCGTAAATCTTTTTGTCATCCGGTGACGGCGCGGACAAGCGCGAGAGCCTGCTCGGAAGAGATTTAGAAAGGTCATGAACCGGACGTATCTCGGGTCGCTCATCGTCGTGCTGTTGGGCCTGACTTTCGGCGGTCCGCCAGCCGACGCGCAAACCTGCGATGTGACTTGGCGGAAAGCGGACAATCCGCGCGTCATTTCCGGCACGGTGACCATTCCCGCCGGGCAGACCGTCTGCGTCGAACCGGGAGTCCGCGTCGAGTTTCGGGCGAACGGAAAACTCGTCCTGGACGGGCGGCTCGTCGCGGCCGGCACGGCGACAGAGCGCATCGAGTTTGCCGGTGTGAATGTCTCTCCGAACCGCGTCGAGGTCGTCGGCTCACTCGAACTGCAATTCGCCGACGTCACGGTGCCGCTCAACGTCAATCCGGGCGCCTCGTTGACCAGCCGCGACTGCAATTTCCGGGCGCGCGGCGGCATTTTCACGCTGGCCGGAATCGTCTTCAGCTACACGCCGACTTTTGTTTCCGTTGAGAACAGCACGTTTGATTCGAACGCGGCGATCAACTCGGACAACGCGGCCTTCTACGTTTCGGATGCGACGATCGTTTTGCGCAACACCGAGTTCCGCAACGGGGCGTATTGCAACATCGGCAAATCCAACCTCTACCTGGACGGCATCACCTCGCAAAACGCCCGGTTCGACGGTTTGGAAATTCAGCAGAACAACTTCCAGCCGCAGCTCATTGATAACGTCAGCGTGACGGGCGCCGGGGACGCCGGCCTGCATCTGCTCGCGGGCAACTTCGAGCTCGGGCCGAACGTCACGCTCCAAAACAACGAATACCCGATCCGCGGCGGCGGCGGACTGCTGCCGGCGAGCAACGTCCCGGCGACCGGCAACCAAAACAACTGGATCGAGCTGACCGGGTTTCAGCCGTATTCCGTCTATGCGCCCTTTGCGATCCCGTATGTCGCCAGCGGAGCGCGGATCAGCCAGACGGAAATCCTGCCCGGCGCGGTGATCAAACTGCGGCCGGACGTGAAGATCGACACGTTCGGAAATCCGCACGTCGAAGTGCTCGGATTGCCGGACGCGCCGATCACGTTTGAGCCGTTCGTTCCCAGTCAGAAATGGAACGGGATGGAGTTTTTTCAACCCGGCGACCGCTTGGAATACACGGTCCTGGACGGCAGCCGGCTGGGCCTCTACTCGTCCACCACCGCGGGCACCTCCATCTACTTTGACCAGACGGTTCTTCGCCAGCACGACATCGCGTTCAACGACACGGACTTCGACCTCGTTTACGTGCAAGGCAGCTTGATCAACAACAACGGCATCGGCGTGCTGTCGGACGGAAACGGCAGCACGTTTCGGATGAGCGGCGAGACGAACCCGAATCTGTTTGAAAACAACGGCGTCGGCGCTCGCGCGGTGAACGGCGCCACCATGGATGTGCGCTTTAACTGGTGGAACTCGCCGACGGGTCCGACCACGCCCCTGAATCCGGGCGGCACCGGAGATCGCATCGAGGGCAACCCGATGTTTCAGCCGTTCCGCACGGTTCGGCCCGACCGCACGGACCATCCCCCGGTCGTCCGGATGCAGCGCCGTCCGTTTCTGCTCAGCGCGGGAAGTTTCGAAGGGGTGATCGAGCCCGGCCAGAAAGTGATCCTGCGTTGGGACGCCTTCGACAACCGCACCATCGTGCGCCAGCGGGTGATGCTCGCGCTCAACGGGAACGCGAAGGAAACCTTCGAGGTGATTTACGCCGACCTGCCGGGCGACCAGCGCTCCATCGAGTTCACGATGCCGCCGAGCGCCGGCACCGCGGGCGGGTTCAACAAGTTCATCCGCGTCGTCGCCGTGGATGACCGGGGTCAGGAAGGCTGGGACGAACTGGGCATCCAGGTCCCGTCGGGCACGGAGCCGGGAGAGTTGCAGATCACCACGCCGCTCGCCGGGCGGACGTTTCGCAGCGGCGAGGAGTTCCACGTGGATTGGACGATCACCACGCCGTTCAACGACCCGACGTTTCAGGTCTTCCTGATCCTGGACGGCAACCGCCGGATTGAGCTGCAGGCAAACGGCAACAGCACCGGGACGATCTCGACCGTCAAAATGCCGTATATCAGCACCGATTCGGCGCGGCTGGCCGTCAAATCGCAAGGCTCGATCAACAACGTCAAATGGTTCTACAGCGGGCCGTTTGCGATCCGCCCGGACCCGCGTTACCCGGACGCGCCGCCGCAGGTTGCGCTGACCTCGCCGCCAGCCGGACAATCGTTTCCGGCCGGAGCGATCGTCCCGATTTCGTGGACGGCTTCCGACGACGAAGCGTTGCGCTCGTTTTCGATCCTTTATTCCACCGACCGCGGGCGGACGTGGCTGACGCTGGTGGAAAATCTGCCGCCGACCACGACGAGCTACCAGTGGCAGACGCCGCCAGGGACCGGTTTCGCCGACGTGCGGGTGCGCGTGGTGGCGTTTGACCGGAGATTTCAAAACTCCTCGGACGGCGCCGACCGCGCCTTTCCGTCCACCGTGGCCTACCCGTTTTCCGCCTGGCGCACGGAGAACTTCTCGGAGGCCGAGCTTCAGAACCCCGCGATTTCCGGCGCATTGGCCGACCCGAGCGGCGCCGGAATCGCCAACCTCCTTCGCTACGTGCTGGGCATCCCCGCCAAGCGTCCCGGCGTGGCCGGCCTGCCCGCCGTTTCTGTCGAAGAGATCGGCGGCAACAAGTATCTGACGTTGACCTACACCCGCAGCAAACTGGCCGGCGGCGTAGCGTTGGCGGTGCAGGTTTCCGGAAGCCTGGAGCCTGGCAGCGCCGGCAGCGGCTGGAACTCGGGCCCCGCCCACACCACCGAGGTCAGCCGCACGGACAACGGCAACGGCACGGAAACCGTCGTCACACGGGACAACACGCCGCTCAGCGCTGCGGGCAGCCGGTTTATCCGCATCCGGGTCAGCCAGTGAGGCCGCGGCGTGATCGTCTCGGTGTGGCCGCGAATCGGGCGGCCATCGTGCTGCACCCGCCCGAAATCGCGCGTTGGGAACGCTCCCGATCGCGACCGGCCGGGCACCGGCATCCTTGTCGATCTCCGGGACCGCTCGCAAGGCGCGATGGGATTCACCCTGAGTCCCCACCGAGTTGATTCAGCGGTAGCCGTTGCGCTTCCCGGCTCGCCGCGCCGATGGCAAAACCGATCTCGTTCAACCGGTCAACGCGCACCGATCTTTTCCGCGAAGAAATCTGCCAGTTCCGTCACCGCCGCCTGGTCTTCAAACAACGCCCCGCCCGCTTCGACGATCCGTCGGCGCGCCGCGTCCCGTTCGCTGCCGCGCATCGCCGCCAGCCGCACGGCGCGCGCCACGTAATCTGCCTCGTCCGTCGCCACGCCGTCGGTCCAGCCCGCCTGCCGGCAGGCCGCAAACGCGTAGCGACTGCGGTGAAAGCGGCCGGGCAGCGTGACCAGCGGCGTGCCGCAGTGGAACGCGTCGTAGCACGTATTCGCCCCGCCGCCGTAGTGCAGGGTGTCCAGCGCCACATCGCAGGCGGCGAGCAGGGCGAGGTATTCCGCTTCCTCCACCCGCGGCAGAAACCGCACCCGGCCGAAATCCTCCGCCGGCAGGCCGCGCTCAAATCGCGCGCGGAGGTCCGCCGTCACCGCCCGCGCCTTGTCCTCGACAAACGCCACGGTGCCCGCTGGGTCCGCGCGCAGGATGCCGGCGACCAGTCGATCAAAATCCGGGTGCACCTTGCGCAGATTTTGCGGGCAGAAATAAACCTGCCCGGCGTCCGCGCGCGGCAGCCCGGCCCGCTCGCGCGCCGCGCCGATCCGGGCGGCAGACGGCACCGGCGGACGGTAATAAAACGTCGGCAACCGCTCGAACCGCACCAGGCGCTCGGTGTAATGCGCGTCGCTCTCCGCGGTTTCCAGCGCCGCGCACGACAGGAAGTAATCCATCTCCGGCACGCCGCTCGTCACCGGCCAGCCCCAGGAGGTGCATTGCACCGGGGCCAGGCGGCAAAAAGGGAGGCAATAGTTCACCGCGTCCGTGCCGACCTCCCAGAAGTGCAACGCGTCAAACTCCGCCGCCCGCACGGCCTCCACCGCCGCGTCGAACCGCCCTCCCGCCGGCAGGCTCAGAGAACTCGATGCCCCGGTCCGCGGCGATGCCGGGCCGCAGGATCGCCTCGCCGTTCGGAGCCGAGCAGACCACCGTGATGCGGAAGTGCGGATGCGCGCGCGGCAGCTCGTTGAGCAGCCCGCGCATTCCTTTCAAAAACACGCCCTCGTGCCCGGCGGTGACGACAAACCCGATCCGGGGCGGCCGGCCTTGTTTCGCCCCGATCCCCGTTCGCTTCTCCATCGCCGGGTCGGGCCGCAGGCGTGCCAGCAGCCGGTCGAAGATGCCGGCAAATTGTTCCTTCAATGTCCGGTCGTCGCGCCCCTGGTAAATCAACCCCGCCGGCGGCTGTAGTTCCGCGCCGGCCAGCGCGGCCGGGTTCAGCGCCGCCGCGCCCGCCACGGCGGCTGAGGCGAGGTCCGCCGCCAGTCGATCGAGTGCCTTTTCCAATCGCGCGCGCCAGGCATCGATCGCGGCGTTGTCGGCGCACACCAGCGGGCAAAGATTCGCCCGCCGCAGCTCGTAAAACGGATCGTTCGCCTCCCACTGCGCCGTTTGCCGCAGCGCCGCGCGCGCCTCCGCGATGCGGCCTTCGGCCTCCAGCGCGCCGACCAGATTCTTGTGCGCCTCGCGGAACTCAGGCTTGAGCCGAATCGCTTCCCGGTGGTGCGCGATGGCCTCTTCACGCCGGTCCCAATGACCGAGCACGACGGCGAGATTATTGTGCGCTTCCGCGGAGTCCGGCTGGATGCGCAGCGCCGTCTCGTAGGCCGCGATGGCCGAGCGGTAGCGGCCGATTTCACCGAGCGCATTGCCCAGGTTATACGCCGCTGGAAAACAGCGCGGATCCTGGGCGAGCGCCTCCTGGTAAAGGAGGATCGCCTCCTCGTGCCGGCCCAGCGCTTTGAGCGCGTCGGCCAGGTGACGTTTTGCCTCGAGAAAATCGGGCGCGAGCGTCAACGCTTGGCGGTAGAAGCCTGCCGCCTCTGCCCGAACGACCCAGCCGCCGGTGGACCTCGCCGAGGTTGTGATGAAAAAGCGGCTGGTCCGGCCGGCATTCCAGCGCGCGCCCGATCCAGCCGCTGGCCTCCTCGTGCCGGCCCTGCTGGCTGCACACCAGCCCGAGCAGGTGCAGCGCGTCGGCGTGGCGCGGAGCCAGTTCAAGAAGCTGCCGGTAGCCGCTCTCGGCCTCCGCGAGCTGGCCGCGCTGGTGGGCCGCGCTGGCCGCGGCAAAGAGCCGCTGGACGTGGGCGCTGCCGGCACTCATCCGAATCTTGCTTTCTTCCCGCGTGCGCGCCCCGAAAAGCGAGAGAGAAGGAAAACGGGAAATTGAGAGGCGGACGGCGTGGCGGAGAAAGAAAGCGGGGGCTCCGCCCGGCAAAAACGGACCGCCCGCGGGTCAGGCCACCCGCTGGCTTTGCCGCCGGCGCTGCTGCGCCCACCGGCCCAGCGCGCCGACACCCAGCGCGCCGGCCAGCCATTGCCAGGCGGCCGGCTCGGGCACGACCAGGATGTCGAAGCTGGCCTGGCTGTTAAAATCGCTTTCGGTGAAACTCGGCGTCACGTAGCCGGTGCCCGGCACGCTGAAGGTGTTAATCCGGTAGGTGCCCGGCGGCAAACTCGCGCTCAGGCTCAAGGTCAGGTTGGCGACGAAAAACGTGCCGGCCCCGTTCGGGTTGTTGAAATCCGACACCAGCGCCCCGAGGTCCGAGTCGTTGCGCGGGTTCAGGATCGAGCCAGGCGTCATCGTCACGGTGGCATTGTCGAAATAGGGATCGTTGTAGGTGCTGCCGGCAAGCGAACGGTTTGTCAGCGTGAAAAAGCCAGAGCCGCCGGGCGTGCTGGCGCTGACCTCCAGAAAATAGTCCAGCCCGATGGTCTGCTCGGCGGTGCTCACCAGGTTCAGCGTCAGCGTGATCGTGCCGCCGGGCACCAGCATGGCGCTCTGTGGGCTCGCGTCGTTGTCGGTCAGCACGAGGCTGACGGCGGCGCGGGCGCTCTGCCAGGGGCCGCTGCCGACGCACAGGGAGGCGACGATCGCCGCGAGCAACAGCGCACGGGCGGCAGCGGGTGGGAGCAGAGGAGCGAAATGCTTCATGGCAGGTGAGGCTGGGTGTCGGTGCTGAGCTGCGGTGATTAGCGGAAAACGAGCGGAGCCAGCCGGGCGGCCGGCAGACTGGCGGCGACCCGGGCGGCGCGGGACAAGTGGCGTCGGTGGGTTGCCGGTTCATTCCCTGCCCTCCGCTGTCGCCGCCGCTGCCGCTGCTGCTGGTGCCGGCGGACTCGCGCCGCGGCGCTCCGCGACCTGCGGCTCCGGTGGCGGCTCCGGCTGTTTCTGGAGCGTCCCGCCGATGGCGGCCTTCGTGATGGCCACGTCCACGCCGCTGATCGTCCCGCTGATATTGACGTCCACGAAGAAGTTGGCCGGCCCGACCATCATGCCCACCTGGCTTTTGACCTGCGCGACGTCGGCCCCGCTGACCGTGCCGTTGCCGTTGGTGTCGCCCACCAGGATGCCCAGACGCAGGTCGGCCTGGCTGAGCGTGGAGCCGTCGGCCGTCGCCAGGTCGCGCAGGCTCAAGAAGAGCGTCTGCCGGTCGGCCACCCCGCTCAGGTTGATCCGCAGCTCGTTGCCGCTGGAGAGCAGCGCGCTGACGTTGCCCTGGCCGGAGCTGACGTTCACCGCGCCGACGCTGACGACCGGCCGGTCAAAGCCGAGCACCACCTGGTAGTTGTTGAACGACGCCCCGCTGCCCCGGCGGCATTCCACGCCCAGCGGGCTGCCCGCCCCGCCCAGGGGAAGCGGCAGATCGAAGACGCGCCCGGCGTGGTCCAGCCGCGAGACGGCCCGCAGCGGCGTCGGCTTGCGGTAGCGCTGCGCAAAGACGCCGTAGTCGCTCCCGTCCTGGCCGCCGCTGTCCCAGGCGACAACGAAGTCGCCGTCCGCATCCATCGCCACCACCGCGAGCGCCTGGGCGCCGGTCGTAAACGTGTTCACCCGGAACTCGTTGCCCTGCGCCACCCCGGCCGCGCTGTAGCGCTGGGCGTAAACGCCGAAATTGCTCCCGTCCTGGTTGACGCTTGACCAGGTGACCACGAAGTCGCCGTCCGCGTCCATCGCCACCGAGGGGAAGCGCTGGCCGCCCGTCGTGAACGTGTTGACCTGAAACTCGACGCCCTGCGCCACGCCGGACGCGTTGTAACGCCGCGCGAAAACGCCGGCAGCGCTCCCGTCCTGGTTGCCGTAGCTCTCCCAGGCGACGACAAAATCGCCGTCCGCATCCATCGCCACCGACGGGAGGCCCTGGGCGCCGGTCGTAAACGTGTTGACCCGGAACTCGACGCCCTGGGCCAAGCCCGGCGGCGTTGTAACGCTGGGCGTAAACACCGGCGCCATCGCCATCCTGGCCGAAGCTCTGCCAAGTGACCAGGAAGCGGCCATCGGCATCCATCGCCACAGCGGGGCCGCCCTGGGCCCCGGTCGTGAACGTGTTGACCCGGAACTCGTCGCCCTGGGCCACGCCCGCGGCGTTGTAACGCTGGCCGTAAACACCGGCGGCATCGCCATCTTGGTCGAGGCTTTCCCAGACGACCACGAAGTCGCCGTCCGCATCCATCGCCACCGCCGCATTCCCCTGGAAGCTGGTCGTAAATGTATTGACCTGGAACTCGCTGCCCTGGGCCACGCCGGCCGCGTTGTAGCGCCGCGCGAAAACGCCGTAGCCGCTCCCATCCTGGTCGCCGCTTTCCCAGGCGATCACGAAGTCGCCGTTGGCATCGGTCGCCACGGTGGGAGAGCGCTGGCTGAGGGTCGTGTAGGTATTGACCTCGGAACTCGCTGCCCTGGGCCACGCCCGACGGCGTTGTAACGCTGGGCGTAAACGCCGGCGGCATCGCCATCCTGGCCGCTGCTCGTCCAGCTGACCACGAAGCCACCGCTGGCATCGGCCGCCAGCGCAGCGTCGCGCTGGGCGCCCGTCGTGAAGGTATTGACCCGGAACTCGGCACTGGCGGGACCGGCCACGCCTTCGGGAGTCGGCTGAAACCGCTGCGCGTAGACGCCGTAATTGCTGCCATCCTGGTCGAAGCTCTCCCAGGCGACCACAAAGTCGCCGTCCGCGTCCATCGCCACCGCGGGGTTGCGTTGGCGGCCCACCGTGAAGGAGTTGACCCGGAACTCGGCGCCTTGCGCCACGCCGGCCGCGCTGTAGCGCTGCGCGTAGACGCCGTAGCTGTTGCCATCCTGGCCGGCGGTGCTCGGCCAGGTGACCACGAAGTCGCCGTCCGCGTCCATGGCCACTGTGGGGAAGCGCTGGCTGCTAGTCGTGTAGGTGTTGACTAGGAACTCCCCGCCTTGCGCCACGCCGCCGGCGCTGTAGCGCTGCGCGTAGACGCCGTAGCCGCTGCCATCCTGGCCGACGCTCGCCCAGGTGACCACGAAGTCGCCGTCCGCGTCCATCGCCACTGTGGGGGATCGCTGGTTGCCCGTCGTGAAAGAGTTGACTTGAAACTCCCCGCCTTGCGCGATTCCGGCAGCATTGTAGCGCTGCGCATAAATGCCGTAGCCGCTGCCATCTTGGCCGTTGCTCTCCCAGGCGACCACGAAGTCGCCGTCCGCGTCCATCGCCACCGCGAGGAGAAGCTGTCGGCCCGTCGTGTAGGAGTTGACCCGGAACTCGGCCCCCTGCGCCACCCCGGCCGCGCTGTAGCGCTGCGCGTAGATGCCGTAATCGGCGCCATCCTGGCCGGAGCTCGTCCAGGTGACCACAAAGTCGCCGTCTGCGTCCATGGCCACCGCGGGGGCGGACTGACTGCCCGTCGTGTAGGAGTTGACCCGGAACTCGGCCCCTTGCGCCACCCCGGCGGCGCTGTAGCGCTGCGCGTAGACGCCGTAGCCGCTGCCATCCTGACCGTAGCTCTGCCAAGCGACCACAAAGTCGCCGTCCGCGTCCATCGCCACCGCGGGGTTGCGCTCTACGCTCGCCGCGTAGGTGTTGACCCGGAACTCGGCGCCCTGCGCCACGCCGGCCGCGCTGTAGCGCTGCGCGTAGACGCTGTAGCTGCTGCCATCCTGGTCGGAGCTCTCCCAGGCGACTACGAAGTCGCCGTCCGCGTCCATCGCCACCGCGGGCGCGCGCTGGGCGCCGGTCGTGAAACTGTTGACCCTGAACTCGCTGCCGACGCCGCCGGCCCGCGCGGGCTGGGCGTGCGCGCCCGGCACCAGCGCTTCGCCCAGAGTCCCCGTGCAGGCCAGCAGACCCACGGCACCGGCGGTTGCCGCCGCCCGCAGGCTGCGCGGCTGCCCCCGCCGCCAATGCGCCGGCAAACCGATCGAGGGCGGTGATCCCCCGGCCGCCGCACCGCGCAGCCGCGCCAGTTGGGCGAGCGTGCGCTCCAGCGCCCGTAGGAGCCAGCCCAGGCGCAGCCCCGCTGCCAACCCCACCCCGGGCTGCAGCCACGCCCGGCGCAGGCAGAGCAGCCGCGCGCCCAAAGCACGCCGCAGCCGCAGATGCTGCCGCCCGCGTCCGGTCGGCCGTTGACGCTTTTGCGTCATCCCCAAGTCAGGCGCCGGCCCACTGGCGGCCGGGATCACAGACTGGCGGACGAGGAGACCCGACGGGGATGGCAGGGAGGACGGCGGGGGGATCGAGGACATACGCTTGGGGAGGCAGTTTCCGCTCGGCACGAACCCGGTTCGCTGGCGCTGGAATGAACACGGCGGGCCACGCCGCGTGGCGGCGGAGGGTTGGGAACGAATCGTCCTTTTGTGTCGGATCATCCCATTGTGGGCAAGACAATTATCGGCGACCGCCGACCGGCGACCGGTGCAGGGAAACGCCGCGCGACCGTCTCCGTGCTGCCCAGCGCCCGCCTGCCGTTCCGGGCTGCGCCGCCTCGCCGCCGACGGCGGCGCAGGGGGAAATTCCCCGTCGGCTCCGGGACCGTTTCGCGGAGCGCGGCGGAAGATTTCTTCTTCAAGACGGCGACCCGGCCGGCTGGCTCCAGAACGCGTCCTCGGGCAGTGACAACGAGGCGTAGCGAAAGGGATGATCCACCCGCACGATGCCCGGGCGCCGGGTGCCGGGGAGCACCTGCACGTCGTAAATTTCCTCGCAGGAATTGAGATACTGCACGTGCCCGACCGTCCGCCCGCTGGGCAGGTGGACGGCGACGACGCCGCAAAACGGCGCTTGCCCGGCGATGGGCAGACCGGCGAAGCGATGGGTCTTGCGCAGCAGCGAAATGCCCACGAAGACAAACTCTCCGCACCGGGCGAGGCCGCGGGCAAATCCGGGCAGGCGGGCGACGGTTTCGCGCGCGCCGCTGGCCGGGTCCAGGGTGACCAGTTCGCCGACCGCGGAAAGCAGCAGGAAAAGCCGGCCATCGTAGAGCCGCGGGGAGTGCGGCATCGGCAGCCCGCGCAGGATGGGCTCGCCGTTGCTGCCGTGGCCATCGGCGAGTTGGAAAAGAAGGCCGCCATCGAGCAAGCGGGCGCGCCAGCCCTCCTTCGCGTCGGCCTGACCAAGGGCGGTGGCGTAGGCGGGGCGGGCGGTGGTTTCGTCCAAGGCAAGGCCGTTGAGGTGGCAGCGGTCGTCCGGGGCCAGGTCGGTGATGAAAGCGGGGCGCCACCACGGGGTAAAGGAGTAGCGGGCATCAATGCGGCCGAGGCAGGAGAAGCGGGTGTTGACAGCCCAGAGGGTGTCGGCAGCGTCAGCCGCGTTTTGGGCGGCGGGGGCGAAGGCGAGGTCGTGCAGATCCAGCTCGCCGGCGAAGAAGACGGCGCGCGGGATAAAGAGCGCATCGTAGTGGTCCGGCTTGTCGGGATAGGCGCGGGCGAGCCGCGGCTCGTTGGCGAGGACGACGACTTCATTGCGTGTGGCCACGGCCATGCGCCGGCCATCGGCGCTGACGGCGAGGCCCATCGGCTTGTCGAACTGGCGCGGGAGCTGGGTGAGGGTGCCGCCGTCTTCCGAAGGACTGAGGAAGATGACCTTGCCGGCCTGGTAGGTGCTCAGCGCCAGGGAGCAGCCGAGGCGCGCGAGCAAGGCGGGAAATTCCGGCGTGTGCGTGCAGGCAAACGGCGGCAGGGAGGTGGAAGCAGCGGCAGCGGGCGCGTCGGACATTGTCGAGGGGAAAGAAAGCTGGAGGGACGCAAGTGGGTTTGCAGACCTGAGCAGTTTTCAAAGCGTCGGGCGAGAATTTTCCCGGCGGACCCGGAGCGGAGCGGGCTCGGATTGAGGCGAGGCGAGGCGGGCGCTCAGCTTGCGCTTCGGGATGACGCGCCTCGTCTTGCGAGGCGCCGCTACCAGCCGGATTCCGCCACCGTCCGGCACCCCGCCGAGTTGACGCCGCGAGTGGCACCCGTTATCAATACCCTCCGAAAATTCGCGGAGAGTTTCCGCTGTTTTTCCATCGCTGATCGCCCATGAAAGCCGAACCCGTTGCCGTCAAGATCGACACGCCGAAGACCACTTCGAAGCTCTTCGCTTACACCCGCTGGGACGCCGTCCCGGTGCTCGCCGGTTTTGCCCACCTCGCCTTTTTTATCGGGCTCTACTTTCTTTTCCCGCACGCCCCGCTCTGGGTCATGCTCGGACTCGGGCTGCTCTACGCCTTGATGATCAACGCGAACATCAACGGCATCTCGCACAACTTCATCCACAACCCCTATTTCCGCTCCCCGCTGCTGAACCGGCTCTTTGGCGTGGTCGAGAGCGTGGCCTGCTGCTTTTCGCAGACGTATTACGACGTCGTCCACACCCAGCACCACAAGGGAAACAGCGATCGCAAGGACGAGAACGGCGAGACGACCGACTGGATTTCCATCTACCGCCACGGGCACGATCACGAAGCGGAAAACGTCTGGAGCTACACGTTTCTGAGCTTTTTCCGCGACAACCCGGCGGCGATCTCGCGCGAGTTGAAAAAGCGCGGCGAAACCGAGGTGCGCTGGGGCAACGCCGAGCTGGCGGTCTTCATCACCACGCTGGCGACGATGGCTTTTTTTAACTGGCGCTTCATCGTTTACTTCCTGCCGTTCATGTATCTGGGGCACTGCTTCAGCTATCTCAACGGCTACTACCGCCACTTCGGCGGCGACCCGGATCAGCCGATCGCCTGGGGCGTGAGCGCCTACGGCCGGGTTTACAACTGGCTGTTCTTCAACAACGGCTACCACGCCGAGCACCATTTCCGCCCGAAGGTCCATTGGACCCGCATGCACGCGCTCTTTGAGCAGATCCAGGGCGCCCAGCGCGAAGCCGGCGTCCGGGTGCTCAGCACGCCGCACATGCTCGGCTTCCTCGATCCCGACCTGCCGGTGAAAAGCCGGCCGGTGCGCGAGCAGGAGGAAACGTTGACGACGGACGCGGGCAGCGGTCGCGAGCCGGCGCCGGCGGTGTCGTGATATCTTCGCCGGGGGACTCCTTCAGCGAAGTCTTCCCGGCGGTCGTTTGCCTGTCGGTCCGATTTGGAATGACCGGAGCGTCCCGTCAGGGCGTTGCGGTCGGGGAATGAAGTGAACACCGCGGCTCTTTCTCTCGAGCGCACCGCCGCGGGTGCGGCCCAGCCGCTGTTTTCCTGCAAGACGCCGGTCGGGCTGGCGAAAATTTACGATTCCATCGAGGCGATCAAGCCGGCGCTGTGGGACGCCCTGTTCCCGGCGCACTGGAAAAATCACGCCTACTACCGGACGCTCGCGGACACGCTTTCCGGGGAGTTTCCCCAGCGCTTTCTGGTGCTGGAAAACGCGGCCGGGCGGACGCTGGCGATTCAGCCATTTTTCGTCGTCGCGCAGGATCTCACGGTGAGCCTGCCGACGGTTTTCCGCCGGCTCGTGGCGGCGGTGCGCGCGGCGGGGCTGCGGCGGTTTTTGACGACCCGTCTCTTGATGGTGGGTTGCGTGGTCGGCCACGGCCAGACCGGGCTCGCCGCCGCGCTGACGCTCGCGGAAAAAACGGAGGTCTTCGTCGCGCTCGACGCCGCCCTGGCGCGCTACGCCCGGTGCGAGCGGATCGGCATCCGCATCTGGAAGGAGTTTCCCGCGGAAACCCGGCGCGATCTCGCGGCGGCACTGCGCCAACGCCGCGGGCACGTCCGGATTCCGAGTCTGCCGGGAGTCCACTTATCGCTGCGCGGGCTGCACGGTTTCGACGATTTTCTGGAAACCCGCCTCGGCAAGGCCACGCGGAAAAGTCTGCGCCGCAAATTCCGCGAATCCGCCGCGGCGACCGCTGCCCGGCCGCTCACGCTCGAGGTGAAGAATCACGTCACGGCCGCCGAGGCCACGGAGTTGCACGCGCTTTACGAGCGCGTCGCCCGACGCGGCGAGGTGCGCTTCGAAATTTTCCCGCGCGATTACTTTCTGCTGCTCGGCCAGCGCATGCCGGAGCGGGCGCATTTTTTCACCTGGCGCCACGAGGGCCGCGTCGTGGCGTTCGCGTTCTGCATGGTGCACGGCGACACGATCTACGACAACGACATCGGCCTCGACTACGCCGTGGCGCACGATCTTCATCTGTATCACGTCACCTTCCGCGACCTCGTGAACTGGGCGACCGCGCGCGGTCTGCGCGCCTACCAGTCCTCGCCGTTCAATTACGAGCCGAAGCTCCGCCTGCGCATGGAGCTGGCGCCGCTCGACCTTTACATCCGGCACCGCTCCCGGCTCGTGCAAGGCATCCTGCGCATCGTCGCGCCCTGGGTGGAGCCGACCCGGCAGGAACGCTGGCTGCGGGGATTTTCCAACTTTCCAGCGCTGCATGCGGATTGACCTGCGCGCGGTTTCGCACAAAAGGTAAGCCGCACTCTGCCTTTTTTCTTTTTGTAATGCCTGCGCTCTCCCGGTCGCCGCAATTTCTCGCGTTGTTTGAGCTTCTGCTCACCGCGTTCTTCGGCGCGGCGGCGGAGATTTGTCTCAAGCGCGGCGCCGATCAAACCGCGGACCACGTCACCTGGCTGCCGAGCTGGCTGGGGCTCGGCGGGCTGGCGTCCATCTGGGTCTGGTGGGGCATGGTGTTCACGGTGATCGGGTTTATCACCTACCTGCGCGCCGTGCGGGTGATCCCGATCGGCGTGGCGTTCACGCTGTCGAATTTCGTGCACGTCCTCATTCCGCTGAGCGCCTGGATGTTTTTGGACGAGAGCATCAGCCCGCGGCGCTGGCTCGGCATCGGTCTCGTCCTGCTGGGCCTCGTCGTGCTGGCCCGGCCCTATGCCCGAGTGGAGCAACGCTTATGATTCCCGCCCCGCCGCCACCTCCGCCGATCAGCGCGGAAACCGAGCACGGCGCCGCGACTTATGCGCTCATCGGCGTCTGGCTCTTCGCCTTTTGCGTCGGCCAGCTCTTGCTCAAGCCGGCCATGGATTCCGAGCATCCGCGGCCGATGCGGGACCGGCTGAAATTCGGCGTCGCGGCGATCGGCAGCATGACGGTTTCGTTTTTTCTCGGGATCGGGCTGCTGCAAAAGCTCGACCTCTCGTTTCTCTTTCCGTTTCAAGGCCTGAGCGTGCTGCTCATCGCCGGATTCGCGACGCTCTTCCTGAAGGAAAAGCTGACGCTGCCGCTAGTCACCGGCGCCCTGCTCATCACCGTCGGCGTCATGCTCGTCTCGGCCAGTTAACGCGGGCCAGATCGCGCGAAACGCGGCGAGATTTGTCTCCAGCGCCGCGGCGACGTCGGGAGGATCGGGCAGCTTCGGGTGATCCAGCCCGGCGGCGAAACATTGGCGCCAGCGGGCGTAGCCCTGGGGCGACCAGGCGCCGCAGAGATCGCCGGCGACGATCCGGGCGCCGCGCGTCCGCAGCTCGCGCAGCGCCCAGCGCACGTCGTCCACGGTGAAAAATCCGTTTTCCCAATTCGTCACCGCTTCGCCGGCGCGCAGGCAGTCCAGATCCACGGTCGCGTAAACGTCCTTGCCGGCCAGCGTCGCCGCGAGCCGGGAAAATTTCTCCCGCCAGTCCCCGCGCAGGATGGAGCCGGGCCGCGCCTGCTCGGCGGCGCTGCGGGCGTCCGCCCAGGGGTGCATCGTCAGGCGGCCGGTGCGGGTGTCACGCCGGTTGCCGGCCAGGCGGTGCCAGCCCCAGGTTTCAAAGCTGCCGGGGCCCCAGACGCTCACGGATTCCACGCCGGGCAAATCCAGCGCCCGGTTGATCCAGCTGCCGCAGCACCACGCCGGCGGCCGGATGTCCCAGTCGGGATGGTTGTCGAAGGAGATCAATGCCAGACGCTTTGGCGCCGCGCCCGCCGGCCGGGCAAGCAGGCGGCGCAGCCAGAGCGCGCTCAGATGATGAAAATCGCCCGAGCCGTAGGCGACAAAACGGGCGCTGCCGAGCAGCGGGTCCACTTGCTGGTAAAATTCCTCGATCTCCGAGCGCAGCGCCGAAAACCGCAGCCGCGGTCCCCACGCCCGCACATCGACGGTCGGCAGGGAATCAAATGGCGACGCCAGGCTGCTGCTGCCGTTGCCGCCGGTCCAGGCGCCGTCCAGGTCCAGGTGGACCATCGGCGGGGCGGGACGCCGCGTCGGCTGGGGCGCGGTCGCCGCCGCGGTCTTGGCCGTGGTTCTCGTGATCGTGCTCGCCATGCGTCCGGCCGCGACTGTGGGTCGGAGAACGACAATTTGCAACCCAAGCCGGGCTGGAAGATGGCGAAAAAATTACCGGACCGCGGGCGCCGGCGTGACGACCCAGCGATGCACGCAGACGTGGCCCTGGGCGGTGTCGAGCGTTTCCAGAGAAACCGTCCCGTCCGCGCTCTCGCAGGCCGAAAGCGTCACCCGCGGGGTGAGCGACTGGGCGACGTGCCGGCCGCGGCGGGCGCGATCCAGCCAGGCGATCACCTCGTCGATCCGCGGCGGCAACACTGGGGGCCGGGGTGCCGTCGGTCCCGACTCGCCTCGTCGTCCAGCAGCGCGGCGAGATGATCGTCGAGCAGGGAAGGCCAGAGCTGGCGAAACAGGTCGGGCGACGAATAAACATGCGCCTCGCGCAGGACGCCGTCGATCGCGCAGACAAAGCCGCTGGCGCGCGGATCCCGCTCGATGAGCCCGGCAAACCGCCGCGCCGCCGCCCGGGCTGGCCAGGCGGGCAGAAAGGCGAGGCTGTTTCCGCCACCGCCGCCGCCTGCCGCTGCCGGCCGCCGATCCCGTGTTGTCGTCTTCGTCGAGGATCAGGGCCGAAGTGGCCGCCGCGCCGAAAGCGCGCGACACCTCGCGCTGATCGGTCAGCCGCCAGCAGCCGCCCGGCTCCAGGCAGAACGCCCGCAGGCCGACCCGGCGCGGCCGCTCATGGCAGGCGGGCACGATGAGGTCCACCGCCAGCGTGCGATCCATCCAGCCGCCGTGGATCGTCTCGCCCGCCTGGGCGAAAAGATCGACGCCGGCCAGATTCTCGATCTCGGTTTCGTGCAGCCCGGCGGTTTCGTGCAGGAGCGCCAGCCCGTCGCGCAACGCCTCGGCCAGCGGCAGCATCGGCCGGGCGATCGCCCCGGTCCCCGGCACCGGCGCGACGGCGGGGGCGTGCAGCAGATACAGGGCGACGCGACCATGCGCGGCCGGGGTGGAGACCGCCAGCGGCGCCAGCGATTGCGGGGCGACCGGCGCGGGCCGGGAAAGGACCGACGACAGGTCGCGCGAAAACGCGGTGGAACCGAAGTTCGGAGCGATCTGCCGGCGGAAGAGCGTGGTGAATTTCATGTTGAGAGTAAGGGCTTTGGCTTGTCGTGGTCTGTTCTGGCTGCCATCCTCGCAGGCCACCTGGGACATCCGCGGTCCGAGGTCCAAAATAGTTGAAGATTTTGTTCATGCGAACACTACCGCCACTTTCTTCGACCCGCCCGCCGCTGGCCCGCATGCTCCGCATCCACGCGCGGCTTCAGACCACCGCCGAAGACGGTGCAAACGGACACGCGGCGCCGGTGAATTGCAGCGGCCTGGCGCGCGAGCTGGAGGTGAATCCAAAGACGGTCCAGCGCGACATTGATTTCATGCGCGACCAGCTCGGCCTGCCGATCGGCTACGACGCGGCGCGGCGCGGCTTTCGTTACACCCGGCGCGCCGTGCAGTTCCCGACGGTGCGGATTTCCGAGGGCGAGCTCGTGGCGCTCGCGGTGGCGCGGCAGGCGCTCACGCAGTATCGCGGCACGCCGTTCGAGGCGCCGCTCAGCGCGGCGTTTGCCAAGCTGACGGCGGGATTGGAAAACGAAATCCAGTTCGCCTGGCGCGGTGAGCTGGACGAGTCCATTTCCTTCCGCTCGTCGGCGGGTCGCGGCGTGATCGCCGACCTGCGGGCGTTTGAAACCGCCAGCCAGGCGGTGCTGGACTCCGAGGAGCTGGAGTTCCGTTACCAAAAGCTCGGCGCGCCCGCGGCCGAGCCGCGCCGGGTGCGTCCGCTCCATCTCGCCTGCGTGGACAACGGCTGGTATCTCTTCGCCCAGGATCTCGCCCGCACGGAGTTGCCGGTGCGCACGTATGCGCTCACCCGGATGGCCGAGCTGCGCGCGACCGGCGTGCGCTTTGACCGGCCGGCAAACGGTTTCTCGCTCGAAGCGCACCTTGCAAACAGCTTCGGCGTGTTCGCTCCCACGGGTCCGCCGGTGCGGGTGCGGCTGCGGTTTGCCGCTTACGCCGGGCGGCTCATCGGCGAGCGCGTCTGGCACGCGAGCCAGCGGGTGACACCGCGGGCGGACGGCAGCATCGAGCTGGAGCTGGAAGTGGGGCTTTCGCCGGAAGTGGAAAGCTGGGTGCTGGGCTGGGGCGAGCACGTCGAAGTGCTCGCGCCCGCGGCGTTGCGCCGGCGCGTGGCGGAAGTCGCCGCGCAGGTGGCGCGCCGGCACGCGGCGGTGGCGCCAGACGAAGCCGGCGCTTCAGCGACCGCACCGGGGCGCGGGCGCGATTCCCAAGGCGATGAAAAACACCTCGCCAGGGAGCGCGCGCCGAAACAGCGCCGAGGAAGCGGAAGTCGAAGTGCTGCCGCCGGAAAGTGACGCGCGCGAGCGCGGCGGCGGACGGATGCCGCGTTCCCGCGGCGAAGCGGGCGCTCCGGCGGCGCACGGCTGGGAGCCGGTGCTGCGCGGCATCGCGTTTCTGCTCGACGACCTTTTTCGCGTGCCCGGCACCCGGTTCCGCTTCGGGCTCGATCCGATCATTGGTCTCATTCCCGGTTTCGGCGGCGCGGCGACCGGGCTGATGTCCTGCCTCACGATTCTGGAGGCGACGCGGCGCGGGCTGCCGAAGGTCGTCCTCACGCGCATGGCGCTGAACATCCTGGTCAATTCGGTCGCCGACTCCATTCCGCTCATCGGCGACCTGTTTTCCGCGTTCTTCAAGTCGAACCGGATCAACTACGACCTGCTCAAGAAATACACGGCGGAGCAGGCGGAAAAAACCATCGACCCGCGGACCGGCCGAGCGCGCAGCCGCTCGACGCGGCGCGACTGGCTTTTCGTAATCCTGCTCGTGCTCGGCCTGCTGCTGGCCATCGGCCTGCTCGTCGGCATCGGGGCGTGGATTTCCTACCGGGTGCTCGGCTTCCTCTTCGGCGAGCGGCCGGTGCCGACCTGGTAAAAAGAGCCGCCGCGCGCTGGCGGCGGCTCCTTGGCATCGCCTGCGCGGCTAGTCGCCGTATTCCTCCATCGGCGGGCAGGAGCAGACGAGGTTCCGGTCGCCATACACGCTGTCGATGCGGCCGACGGCGGGCCAGAACTTGTGCTCGCGCGTCCAGGCCGCGGGATAGGCGGCGAGGCTGCGGGAATATTTGTGCGACCACTCGTCGGCCGTCACCGTGGCGGCGGTGTGCGGGGCGTGCTTGAGCGGGTTGTCCGCCCGGTCGGCCTCGCCGGCTTCGATCGCCTTGATCTCGGAATGAATGGCGATGAGCGCATCGCAGAAGCGGTCCAGCTCGGCCTTTGATTCGCTCTCGGTCGGCTCGACCATCATGGTGCCGGCGACCGGCCAGCTGACCGTCGGCGCGTGGAAACCGTAATCCATGAGCCGCTTGGCGACGTCCTCGACTTCGATGCCGGCGCTCGCCTTGAAACCGCGCAGATCGAGGATGCACTCGTGGGCAACCAGCCCGTCGTTGCCGCGATACAGGACGCGGTAGTGCGGCTCGAGCTGCTTGGCGATGTAGTTCGCGTTCAGGATCGCCAGCACGGTCGCGGTGGTCAGGCCGTCGGGGCCCATCATCGCGATGTAAAGCCACGAGATGACGAGGATGCTCGCGCTGCCGATCGGCGCCGAGCAGACCGCGCCGCCGGCGCTGTCGCCGTGGGCGACGTTGCGCGGATCGTCCGGCAAAAACGGCCGCAGATGCTCGACCGCGCAGATCGGGCCGACGCCGGGACCGCCGCCGCCGTGCGGGATGCAGAAGGTTTTGTGCAGATTGAGATGGACGACATCCGCGCCGATGTCGCCGGGCCGGCAGAGGCCGACCTGGGCGTTCATGTTCGCGCCGTCCATGTAAACCTGCCCGCCGCGCTCATGCACGACTTCGCAGATCTCGCGGATCGTGCCTTCGAACACGCCGTGCGTGGATGGATAGGTAATCATCAACGCGGCGAGCTTCTCGCGATGCTCCTCGGCGCGGGCGCGCAGGTCGGCGACGTCAATGTTGCCCTGGGTGTCGCATTTCACCGGCACCACGCGGTAGCCGGCCATGACGGCGCTGGCGGGATTGGTGCCGTGCGCGCTCGTCGGGATGAGGCAGACGTTGCGGCTGCCTTCGCCGCGGGATTCGTGAAAGCCGCGGATCGCCAGCAGTCCGGCGTATTCGCCCTGGCTGCCGGCGTTTGGCTGCAGGGAAACCGCCGGCAGCCCGGTGATCTCGGCGAGCCATTTTTCCAGCGTGTGCGCGAGCACCCGGTAGCCCTCGGTCTGCTCGGCCGGGGCGAAGGGATGGATTTGCCCAAACTCGGGCCAGGTGACCGGGAACATCTCGGCCGTGGCGTTGAGCTTCATCGTGCAGGAGCCGAGCGGGATCATGGAAGTCGTCAGCGACAGGTCGCGCGACTCCAGCCGGCGCAGGTAGCGCAGCATCTCGGTTTCGGTGTGAAAGCGGTTGAACACCGGGTGCTGGAGAAACTCGCTGGTGCGCGTCACGGTGCCGGGCACTTCCAGCTCGAAATTTTCCGCCAGCGCCGCCGGGTCAAAGCCTTCGATCTGCCGGCCGTGGAAAATTGTCCACAGATCCTGCAGGTCCACGAGGTCCACGGTTTCGTCGAGCGAGATGCCGACCGTGTCTTCATCAATGCGCCGCAGGTTGATGCTCTTTTCCGCCGCGGCACGGTGGAGGTCCGCCGCCTTGCCGGGACCGACGCGGATCGTGAGCGTATCGAAAAACGCGCCGTCAGCCGGATCGATTTCATAACCGCACTCGCGCAGGCCGGCGGCAAAAACTCCGGTGAGCAGACGCACCCGGCGGGCGATATTTTTCAGACCCTCCGGCCCGTGGTAGCAGGCATACATCGAGGCCATCACGGCGAGGAGCACCTGCGCCGTGCAGATGTTGCTCGTCGCCTTGTCGCGACGGATGTGCTGCTCGCGCGTTTGCAGGCTCAGGCGGTAGGCCGGCTTGCCGTGCGAATCCTTGCTCACGCCAACCAGGCGGCCCGGCATCTGGCGTTTGAACTCGTCCTTTGTCGCCAGATAGGCGGCATGTGGTCCGCCGAATCCCGGCGGGACGCCGAACCGCTGCGTGCTGCCGACCGCGACGTCCGCACCGAACTCGCCGGGCGGCTTCAACAGGCAGAGCGCCAGCGGATCGGCTGCGACGACCACGAGTGCGCCGGCCGCGTGCGCTTTTTCCACGAAATCCGCGTAATCATGAATGCGGCCGTCGGTGGCCGGATACTGCACGAGCGCGCCGAAAAACCGGCCGGCCGTCTCGCTCACCGCGTCCATCGGCACCTCCGCGTGCTCGCCGACGACGATCTCGATGCCGAGCGGCCGGGCGCGGGTGCGCACCACTGCGATCGTCTGCGCGTGGCACCATTTCGAAACGAAAAACGCTGCGCGCTTGCCCGTCTCGCCGCGGGCGGCAAAGCAGAGCGCCATGGCTTCGGCGGCCGCCGTGCCCTCGTCGAGCATGGAAGCGTTGGCGATCGGCAACCCGGTGAGGTCGCAGACCATCGTCTGGAAGTTCAAAAGCGCTTCCAGCCGGCCCTGGGCGATCTCGGCCTGATAAGGCGTGTAGGCGGTATACCAGCCGGGATTTTCCAGGATGTTCCGCTGGATGACCGGCGGCGTGATGGTGCCGTAATACCCCTGCCCGATGTATGATCGGAAGACCTGGTTGCGCGTGGCAATGGCCGTCAGCTCCGCCAGCGCCTCGCTCTCGCTGAGCGCCGCCGGGAGATGGAGCGGCTGCTGGAGGCGGATCTCCTCCGGCACCGCCGCGTCGATCAGTGCTTCGAGCGTCGGATACCCGACGAGATCGAGCATTTCCGCCACTTCCGCCGGCCCGCTGCCGAGATGCCGGCGGGCAAAGGTGTCGAGCGGCCGGAGCAGGCCTACTGCTTCAGTTGCCGTCGCCTCCGGCGCGGTCTCCGCGGCGGGTTGGACAGGGGGACGTGGCGGGCGATTCGGCGAGAGCGTCGGGCGGCATCCCGGAACTTAGGAAAACGCGCCGCCGGTGCAAGCGGACGTTTGCCCGCGCGGCGCATTTTTACCCGACTTTCTGCGAGGTTATTTCGTGATAACCGCGCCGGTCGCGAAATTATAGAAATACCGCGGGTTGCGCGTGTAATTCCCCGGCCGCTGGGAGTCGGGGAAATAGTAGAGCACCGACTTCAGCGTGAAATCGTAGAGATACGGGAACGGGAAGGAACGGCTGGTGTAGAAGAACGTGCCGCTCGTGAAGTCGTAGAGATACACGCCGCCCTGGCCGTCATTGGCGTCGAAGAGATATTCGAAGCCGAGGTCGAAGTGATAGATGTAGCGGTTGTCGCTCAGATAAGCGTAATAGCCGAAGGGATTGCCGCTGGCGGCAAGCTGCAGGTAGTAAACGCCGTTGCCGACGGAAACCTCGCCGTTGAAGAACGCGGGATGCGTCAGAAGCTCGTAAGCCGCCGCCGCGATCTGCCGGTGGCCGGCGGTCGTCGGATGGATGGCATCCCAGAACAGGTAATCATTGACGAACACCGACTTGCCCTGCGCGGACGCGGTCACGTTCGTGAAGTTGTAAGCTGCCGGGTTGGCGACGATCTGGAAGAACAGGTTGTAAATGTCGAGCCGGTAAAAGCGGAAGGGAATGCCCGCCGAGGCGAGCCGCGCCTGCAGGGCGTCAAGCCGGGTGTTGAGCTGGTCGCGATACGCGATGGAAGCGTCGTTCAGCTCCTGGGCTTTTTGCGGCTGGTCCGCGTAGTTCGGGATGGCACCGAGCGGCGGCACGTTGGGGACGATGACATTCACCGCGCCGGCGCGCACGAGCCGCTCAAGCTGCGTGGTGAGCCGATCCGCGGTCGCAGTGACGTTCGCAGCGCTGCGGTCGTTGAAAAGATCGTTGCCGCCGGCCCAGACGATGTAGAGCGCCGCGGGATCAGGCGCCGCGCCGCGGTTGAGAAAGTTGTCGATCTGCCGGCCGAGGTTATCGATCGTGATCGTCAACTCGCCGCCGATGAACGGCTCGGGGTTTGAAATCACCGTCACGTCCTTCGTGCCGGCCTGGGTCGTCGCGCCGCCGAAAGCGTAGTTCGTCCCGCCGTCACGGCTCGGAGTCGCCCGCGGCAGGTTCAGGAACACGCGCTCGAGCTGCTCGTGCCAGACGCCGAGAAAAGTGTTGTTACCGGGGTCCGTGCTGCCGCCGTTGGTGAAGCGGCCGCCGTCGTAGTTGTAAGTATCGCCAGGATAACGGGTGGCAAACTTGTCGTTCGTGGCGTTGGCCACATTGCCGGTGTCGGAAAGGCTGTCACCGAAGACGATGACCTGGGAAAAATTCGGCGCCGTCTGGCCGTGGCCGGTGGCGAGCGCCCCGAAGATCAGGGCGCAAAGCGCCGTGACGCGGGCAAGAGGTGGAAAAGCGGGATCGAAGCGAGGATGGAATCATAATGCGCAAAGTCGGGCGAAGGAATCGGCGTCGGCCAGCCGGGCGGTCGTTGGATTTCACGCCGGCCGGTTTCCGAGTATTACTCAGACCGCTTCCGGTTCTCCCGTATTCAACCCATCACCCAGGTTCGCGCTTTTTACCAGTCCGGGCGCCCGGTTCCGACCCGGCCGACCGGTATTTCCCCCGGGATTCCGGCCCTGTAAAAACGAAAGGGCCGCGCCCTTGAGCGCGGCCCCGGAAGCAAAGATCGCTTCCTTTCGGCGGGTGCCCGGCTGCGCGGCTCTCACACTCGCGCGCCGGGAGATATTTCCGCCGTCAATTGTTGGTCTCCAGTCAGCCTGCCGCGATCATTCGTAGAGGAACTGGTTGTTGCTCATGTTCACGAAGATCCGCGGGCTGGCCGTCCCCTTGAAGTAGAAGAGAAAGGCTTGGGAACCGAAGTCGTAGAGGTAAGGGAAGAGCGTCGGGCTGGTGTAGCGCCACTTGCTCTGTTTGAAATCGTAGAGAAACGCGCCGCCCTGGCCGTCCTTGGCGTCCTGGTAGTAAACGAACCCGAGGGTTTCGTGATACAGGATCGGCATGAAGTTGCTGTTCCAGTAGCCGAAGGTCGGCGAGAAATTCCAGCCGCCGGAGGTCGGCGTGCTGTCGGAAAGCAGGCTCAGCGGCTCCTGGCCTTTCTTCACGCTGTTGGCCGGGGTCACGCCCTTGATGAAATCGACCTTCACGTTCTGGCCGTTGCTGTAGCTGACCGCCACCGTCTGCGTCTCGCCGCCGAGCGCGCCGCCGGAAACCGTGAGCGTCAGGGTGCCCGAGCCGCTGGTCGGCAGCGGGATCGAGTAGCCGCCCGCCCCGCCGGTCACGGCGTAGTAGTCGCCGGTGCTCGGCGCGACCTGCACCCCGCTCAGGCCCTCGCCGGGATCATACTCGCCGTTGCCGTTGTAGTCGGCATAGACGACGCCCAGCAGGAAGGCGCGGTTCGGATCGCGCGGGGTGCCGAAATCCTGGGTCACCACGTTCGGCCCGAAGTTCTTGATCGTCGTCGGCACGATGGAGATGCCGACCTCTTTGAAATTGAACGCGGTGTAGTTCATGATGTTCTCGCGGTGATCCAGCGAGGGCACCCCCCAGTCGGCGTTCAGACCGACGTGACCGAAATAGGCGTTGTAGATGTAAGCGTAGATGTTTTCGCCCAGGCTCTGGTATTCGCTGTAGCCAGCCGCCACGATGCGCCGGTCGAAGGTGCTGCCGTCGGAGCCGTTGTGCGTCTGGACGCCGCGCGCCGCCTGGTCGAGCGAATGCTTCCGGGCCGATGCGCTCAGCGCCCGGCTCATCGCCATCGGCGGCTTTGCAGCATAATTGGCGAAGCTGCTGGCCAGCGCCGCCTTGTTCACCTTGTAATAGTTATAATAATTCAGGACGTTCGGATCCTTGGACGCCGCCAGAAATTCCCCCTCCGCACGCGGATTGGCGCGGGCGATGTTGATCCGCTCAAGCATGTATTGCTCTTCTCCGCTCGGATCGCCGCTGTCATATTGCTGGGTCGGAGCCGCCTGCCCGGACAACGGCATCAACAGCGCGGCGCACACACCAGTCAGGACGGTGGCGAACGAACGAACGGAGCGAGAGAGTTTCATTTGCGAGAGAGAAGTTGGAGACTCCCTCTCACTAATGCATCATTGGTGCCAGCATTCTCAATTATGCATAGATTTCTCCCAAAGAATCGGCGTCCTAGAAGCAAATAATTTCGATAGCTCGCGAATTTCCCTCACGTTTTCTCATTTATAGCGAATTGGTTTTTCATTGTTGAACATGAGAAAAATTAGCGGTTTTGCGCCCTATCCTTCTTGAAATATTGCCTGTGCAGCTTGGGAAATGACTTCGACTGGATGACTTCCGCTGATTTGAGAGTCTAGAATTGTCACCACCGAATCGACACCGCACAACCGTGAATGCATCGCGTCACCCCGTAGCGCAGGCCGACGAGATTCCGCCCGGCGGCCGGCGATTGCTCGTGCTCGGCGGGCTGGAAATCGGTTTGTTCCGGTTGCTCGATGGCACCTACCGCGCCTACCAGGATTACTGCCCGCACGCCGGCGCCCCCTTGTGCAACGGCGAGATCATCCGCGCGGAGCCAGCGGCCGGCGGCGCGCGCGATCTCCCCGCGTCCGCTGCGGACTCCGCCACCGCATCGCCCCAAGCGATTCTGCGCTGCCCGTGGCACGGCTGGGAGTTCGATCTGGCGACCGGCGCGCACGTGCGCCTGGCTTCCTGCCGGCTGATCGCCTGCGGCGTGGAAGTCGAAGGCGGCACGGTGTTTGTCACCCTGCC
The DNA here is from genome assembly GCA_963762725.1 of uncultured Verrucomicrobiae bacterium. Lineage (GTDB taxonomy): Bacteria > Verrucomicrobiota > Verrucomicrobiia > Chthoniobacterales > SZAS-18 > JAFAXH01. Next base: position 754,488 of record CAVXLY010000003.1, read on the forward strand.
CGACGATTCCTGAAGGCGGCGGCGGGAGCGGGTTTCGCCGCGCCGGGCTGCCTTGCCACTTGCTCTGGCGGAGTCACCGGGTAATAAAAAGCCCCCGCCCGATCCCGGATTTCCCGGCACCGGTAGGGAACGACCATGCTCGACATCCGCACCCTCCGAGAGAATCCGGAAGCCATCACCCTCCGCCTGGCCGCGCGCGGTGGCGACTTCGACGCCCAAGGCGCCGTGACGGCCGTGCTGGCCTGCGACGGCCGCCGACGCACCGCCGAAACCGCTCTCCAGGCCGCAAACGCCGAGCGCAACCGCTTGAGCAAGGAAATCGGCCAGCGCCGGGCGCGCGGCGAAGCCACTGCGGAAACCGAAGCCGGCGTGCGGACGCTGGGCGAGCGCATCGCGGAGCTGAATCGCGAAGCCGCCGCGGCCGACGAACAGCAGAGCGCGTTGCTGTTGAATCTGCCGAACCTGCCGCATCCCGCGATCCCGCCGGGAACGAGTGCGGCGGACAACCCGGTCGTGCGCACCTGGGGCGAGCAGCCACCGGCGGATCCGGCCCGGCGCGATCATCTGCAGATCGGCGCCCAGCTCGGGCTCTTCGACCTTGAACGCGCGGCCAAGCTCAGCGGCAGCGGCTTCCTGCTATTCACCGGTGCCGGCGCCCGGCTGCAGCGCGCATTGCTCAATTTTCTGCTGGATCTGCACACCGGCGAGCATGGTTACACCGAAGTTTCCCCGCCCTATTTGGTGCGGCGCGAGTGCATGGTCGGCACCAGCCAGTTGCCGAAGTTCGAAGACGACATGTATGGACTCGAAAACGGCACGCTCTTCCTTGCCCCCACCGCCGAGGTGCCGGTGACGAATATGCACCGCGAGGAAATTCTCCCTGCTGCGGCGTTGCCGAAAAAATTTGCCGCCTACACGCCCTGTTTTCGTCGCGAGGCCGGCAGCGCGGGACGCGAGACTCGCGGCATGATCCGCGTGCATCAGTTCGACAAAGTCGAACTGGTAAAGATCGTCGCTCCCGAGAATTCGTATGCCGAATTGGAACTGCTGACGGCCGATGCCGAGCGGGTGCTGCAGCGGCTCGGACTGCACTACCGCGTCATCGAGCTTTGTGCCGGCGATCTCGGCTTCGGCTCGGCGAAGACTTACGACATCGAGGTCTGGGCGCCGGCGCAGAATGCCTATCTTGAAGTGTCGAGCTGCTCGAACTTCGAGGATTTTCAGGCCCGGCGGATGAACCTGAAATTCAAGGACGCCGCCACCGGCAAAAACCGTTTTTGTCACACGCTGAACGGCTCCGGCACCGCGCTACCCCGGCTTTATGTCGCCCTGCTCGAAACATTCCAGCAGCCCGATGGCAGCATCTTGTTGCCGGAGCCGCTGCGCCCCTATTTCGGAGCAGAGCGAATCGCAGTGAGCTGAAAGAAGATCTCACGCAGAGACGCAGAGGCGCAGAGAAGGGAAAAGACGGGTCCGGGTGACGACGCGCCGAGTGAAGCAGGGCCGCAATGGCCTCGCGCAAAGACGCAAAGGCGCAAAGGAAAAGGCAGGAAGAAGGGGGTTAGGGCACAAACTCTTCAGGCTTTCCGGTTGCCGCTCGCACGCCATCGCCCCGCCGTTTCTCTCATGCGTCTTTCTTCTCCCCCCTTTGCGCCTTTGCGCCTTTGCGCGAGGTCATTGCCGTCCCGTTTCACTCGGCGCGTCGCCACTCGACCTGCCTACCCTCCCCTCCCTCTGCGTGAGACCCTTCTGCCTTCTTTCCCCTCCTTTGCGCCTTTGCGTCCTTTGCGCGAGGAATCCTCATGCCCATCGCGCCGAATGACCGCTTGCATTTAGCGCTCGCGGCTTGCCCTGCACTGCGCGAAGGGCGCTGTCTCATCGGCGTCTCGGGTGGACGGGACTCGGTCGCGCTTTTGCACGCTCTCGTCGAGCACGGTTTTCGCCGGCTGGTGGTTTGCCATCTTGACCACGGTCTGCGCGGAAATGCCGGCCGGGCCGATGCCCGCTTTGCCGCCAGCATGGCCGCAAAATACGACCTCCCGTTTGAGCTTGGCCGCGTCAGCGTTCCCGCGCTCGTGCGTGCCGGCAAACAATCCATCGAAACCGCGGCCCGGGACGCCCGGTTCGCGTTCTTTGCCGGCGTCGCCGCGCGCCGGCGCTGCCGCCAAGTCCTGCTCGCCCACCAGGCGGACGACCAGATCGAGACGTTGCTTTTCAATCTTTTCCGCGGCACCGGTCCCGCCGGGCTCGCCGGGATGCGGATCGGACTCGACGCAGAAGATCGGGCGCGTCGACGCTCCGCATCCTGCGCCCGCTCCTCGGCGTCTGGCGGTCGGAGATCGACGCTTTCCTCGACGAACGCCAGCACCGGTTTCGCGAGGATCGCTCCAACGCCAGCGCCGCCCACACCCGCAACCGCATCCGCGGCGAGATCCTTCCGTTCCTCGAAAAATCTTTCGGCCGCGTGATTCAAGCCCGGCTCTCTGGCGCACGGCCGATCTCCTCGCCGCGGAGGAATCGTGGATCGCTGCGTTGCTGGAAGCGGAAATCGCCGCCCTCCCCGCGCGTCTGCCGGTCGCCGGGTTGCGCGCCGCCCCGGTCGCCCGCCAGCGCCGGCTGCTCAAAGCGTGGCTCGGCGCCCGCGGCGTCCCGGGCATCGGCTACCGCGAAGTGGAAGCCGTGCGCTCGCTCCTCGCGGGCGCGGATGCGGATCCCGCGGCGCCCGCAAAGATCAATCTTCCGGCGGCCATGCACGCCCGCCGTCGCGCGGGCGAACTGTTTATCGAATCCGGCCACCGCCCCGCTGGCTCACGGCGCCGGTGATCGGGCAGCGGCACCACGCCGTCGTGAAAACTCCGGTCGCGCGCCGTGCGCCCGTGACGGCGGGTGTTTGGCCCCAGTCGCACCTCCCGAAAATTTTCGCCCAAGACCCAGGCAAACTCAGGATCTCGCGCTTCGATGCCGGCGATGAATTACTTCCCGCGCCCCGGAAAAGTCAGCTCCGCGATACCACTTTTATCGAGTTCGCCCAGACCCGCGGCGACCATGCGATCGTATTGCGCCTTGGTCGCGGCGGCGAGCGGGAGATCGAGGCCGGCTTCCTGCCCGAGCGCCAGCGCGATGCCGCTGTCCTTCGCGGCGTGCGCGGCCGAGAAGAAGCAGGCGTGGTCGCGGTTCTGCATGTCTTCGCCGTCGGTCTGGAGCACCCGGCTGCCGGCGCCGGTTTCCGCAAAAACTTCGCGCAACAGCGTGAGATCGATCCCGGCCGCGGCCCCGAGTCCGAGTCCTTCGGCCAGGCCGGCGGTGTTGATGTTCATCACCATGTTCACCAGCGCCTTGACCTTCGCCGCCTGGCCCGCGCCGCCGACGTAGCGCACCGTCTTGCCGAGCGCCTGGAGAAGCGGCTCGGCGCGGTGGAAAACTTCCTCTCGGCCGCCGCACATCAGGTAAAGCGTGCCGTCGCGCGCCTGCGGAATCGAGCTGGCCATGCAGGCTTCGAGCGTCCACGCGCCGCGGCCCTCCGCGGCTGCCTGCACTTCGACGTGCACGCCGGGCGAAACTGTGGCGCAATTGAGAAACAGCTTTCCCTGCACATCCGTCGCCAGCAGCGAATCTCCATCCGGGCTGCCGCCAATGCTGAACACGCGGTGCATCGCGGCGTCATCGGTGACGACCGTGATGATCGTCGAAGCGCGCTCGCTGACCTCGCGCAGCGTCGCCGGCACCGCACAGCCGGCGCCGAGTTCGGCGGCGAGCGCCTCCGCCGTCGGGCGATGAATGTCGTAAACGGCGGTGACGGAGAAATCTTTTTCGCGCAGCCGCCGCGCCATGTTGGCGCCCATGCGGCCGACGCCGACGAAGGCGATCGTTTCGGGATTCGGTGTTGCCATGCGGACAATAAGCAGACATTTCGGCGGGGAGCAAAGCGGGGGCCACGTTCGCGTCGTCGCGGGCGGCGCGCCGCCGTTCCAGGCGGGTGCCATGGATCGGCCCAAGTCATTTTTCGCGTGCTGTCCCCAGTGAGAGTTAGCACCCGCCTTGCTCGGCCAGACGTAGCGTGGGACCAGTTTCACGTCTGATCCCAACGTATGAGCGTCGCCGCAGCCGAGCCTGCCCTTGCCACTCCCGCAGTCCCGCCGCCGGGGTTGCCGCCGCGGCCGCCGCGCGTCGAAGCGCTGCCGTTTTTCGTCATCGTCGGCATTGCCGGCGCGATCGTCGTGGTCAGCGCGATCGAGCTTTGGCGGCACGATCCGGCGGCGTTGTATTGGATTACGTTCGGCTACCTCGGCTACGAGGTCGGCGTGAATCTGCTGCTCGTCGTCGCTGCTGCCTGCGGCATCCGGCGCCTGCGGCGAAACGCGGCGGTGGTTTCCGATCCCACGCCGCTGTCGCCGCCGCCAACGCCCTCTGCGGATGAAACAACGTCGCGATCGACGGTTTCGCTTTCCGTGCTCATCGCCGCGCACAACGAGCGCTCCTGCATTTTCGACACGCTCGCCAGCGTTTTCGCCCAGACCGGGGTGCCCGGGTTTGAGGTAATCGTCGCCAGCGACGGCTCCTTCGACGGCATGAACGAGTCTGCTCACCGAGCGTTTCTCGCTCGACTCCGCCGGCCGGTCGCCGGACGGCCGGCTGCGCCTGCTCACGCTGCCGAAAGCCGGCAAGGGGCCGGCGCTCAACTCGGCGCTGGCCGTGGCGACCGGCGAGGTCGCGGTCACGCTCGATGCCGACACGCGCCTGGCGCCCGGCGCGCTCGCCGCGCTCGCCGCGCTGTTTGCACGCGATCCGCTGGTCGTCAGCGCCGGCGGCTTTGTCTATGTCCGCAACGCCACCGGGCGCGATGGATCGTGGATCACGCGCTACCAGTTTTGGGAATACCTCAAAAACTTCATGTGGCGCATCGGCCTGGTCCATCTCGGGGTCTGCCTCCAGGTGTCCGGCGCGTTTGGCGCGTTTCGGACCCGGGTGCTGCGCGACGAGCTCGGCGGCTTCAGCGGCGCCTCGCTGGTGGAGGACTACGAAGTCATCTACCGGCTGCACGAGCGGATGCGCCGCGCCGGGCGCCGCTACCGGGTGGCGGTCGTGCCCGATGCCGTGGCGTTCACGGACGGACCGGAAACCGTGCCCGCGTTTCTGCACCAGCGCACCCGCTGGTTTGCCGGGTTTCTGCAGACGCTCTGGCAATACCGCCGGCTGGTCGGCGACCCGAAAATGGGTGCGCTCGGCTTGTTCATGCTGCCGATTAAATGCGTGGATGCCGTGCTGCCGATCTGGGGCGCGCTGTCGCTCTTCATCCTGCTCGCTGCGGCGGTCAGCGCGGGTCTGCACGGCGATCGCGCAGCGGCAGCCTGGCAGGTTTCCGCGCTCGGGCTTTTCGTCGGAAAATGGCTCGTGGACCTGACGCTCAGCGCGGTGATGTGGCGCTGGCACGCGCAGTTGTTTCCCGGCCGGGCGGGGCTCCCGGCGGCGCGGCGGCTCCTCTGGCACATCGCGACGGAGGGATTGGTCTTCAACTGGTTCCGGCAGCTCGCCGTGCTCAACGCCTACGGCTGGTTCCTGCGCCGGGTGCAGAAGTGGCACCAGCCGCGCTGGACCGTCCCGGCGCCGCCCGCCGCGCCGGCGCCGCTACCCTCCACGGCGGCCGACTAGATTTCCGCCGGCGTGGGACACAAAAACGGCAGGCAGTCGGCGACGTATTCCTCCCACGTCGGGAACTTCCGCGCGCCGGCTTCCGCAACGAGACGCGCGTGCAGATCCGCGTCCGTCAGCAACTGGCAGATGCCGTCCGCCAACGCCTGAGGATCGGTCTGGTTCACGATCAGGCAGCCGCCGCCGGTCGCCAGCTCGCCGATCGCGCCGTTGCCGCCGCAGACCACGGGCCGGCCGTGGGTCAGGCTCTCGACGATCGGCAAACCGTAGCCTTCCACCAGCGAAGGGAAGACGGTGAAAAGTGCGGCCCGATACGCCGCGAGCAGCGCGGCGTCATGCACGTGCCGCAGCCAGTGGACCGAGCGGCCCGCGGCGCGCAGGCGCTCGACTTCCGCCTCGACCTGCCGGCCGTGCGCCGGCGTCGTGCGGCCGATGAGCACCAGCGAAAACTTCGCGCCCGCGCGCCACGCCAGTTCGGCGGCGGCGAGCAGCGTGAGGTGATTTTTCCGCGGCTCGAACGTGCCGACGCAGACCACGGAAGGCGCGGCGATGGCCCGCACCGTGACCTCCGCGGCCCCGGTCGCAACGGCCGCCGCCTTCTCGCCCGGCCAGCCGGCGACGCGGATCTCCGGCGGCGCTTCGGGCGCGTGTCCTTTCCAGAAAAATCGCAGGTCCGCCGCCGCCTCCTCCGACACCGCCACAACCCCGTGAAAGCACTCGGCCAGCGCCAGCATGTAATCGGCAAAACCGGCGTAGCGCGCCGCCGGCGTGATCTCCGGCCGCTTCCAGGCGATGGCGTCATGAAAAACGGCGACCCGGCGCGCAGGCGAATGGAGGCGCAATTCCCGCAGCCACGCGATGCGGCTGTCCTGAAAAATTTCTGGCACGAACAGCGTGTCCGTCGCCGTCAGCCGGGTGACGAGCCGCCGCCGGTTGCGCCGGTGGACGACCTGCCGCCAGAACTTGCTCCAGCCCGGAACCGGGTTGGCCGCGCGCCCCGGTTCTTCGAGCGCCCGCCGGCCCGCGCGCCCGGCAAAGGGTGCCTCGAGAAAGCCGCGCTCGCGCGCCGACAGCGCGCAATAGTCGCGCAGCCGCGGCTCCCAGAGCACGGGCGTCACGCCGCCGGGACCGAGCGCCTGCGCCAAAGTGCGGTGCAGACCGCGCACCACGCGCTGCACGCCGGTGTTCATCGGCGATTTGCACGAACTGGTGACATCCAGATAAATCATCGCCGGTGCGCTGGGGGTGGCTCGGTGCGCGCGCTGCTTGTAGCGCAGCCACCGGTGGAAAGCACGCAATTCTGAGGGCGCCCGGCCAGGCCGATTCTCCTTTGGGTCGGAGAGGGTGTTCGCCCTTCGGTTGGGATCGCTTCATCATTTTGCGTTGTCATGCCTGACTTTCCCCGGTTTCAGCCTCCCGATCTGGAACAACTCGGCGCCGCGCTGCGGATCGCCGGCGCGGCCGTGCTGGCCGTCGATCGGGAAGATCGCGTGACCTTTCTCAACGACACCGCCCTCGCCCTGACCGGCCGGCTTCGGCACGACGAACTGCTCGGGCGCCCGCTGGCAGAGTGCTGGCAGTTTCTGGAAGGCGCGCCGGGCAGGCCGGACCGCCGCCAGCCGGCGTCGCCGTCGCGCCACGCGCTCGTGGATGGCGGCGTCCACCGCCTCGCGCCGCAGACCTCGCTCATCGTGCCTGCCGCGGTCGGCGGTGGCGGCAGCAGCCGGCGCGAGGTGCCAGTCGCCGGCAGCGCGTCGCCCCTGCACGATGATGCCGGCCGGCGGGTCGGCGCTTTGCTCATCCTGCACGATCTCACCGGGCAGCAGCGGGCGGACGAAGGACGCGGGGCACTCGCCCGGCACACAGCGTTGAGCCGCCTCGCCGGGCGCGTCGCACATGATTTCAACAACCTGCTCACCGTGCTGCTCGGCAACGTCTCGCTCGCGCAACGCCAGGTCGCCAACGCCTTCGCCGAAACCTCGGAAACCGTGGCGCTCCGAATGCGGCTCGCGGAGACCGAGCGCATCGGCCAGCGCGCGGTGCAGTTGATCGGCGAGCTGCTGAGTTTCTCGAACGCGGCGGATCACACCGGCGTCATTGCTCCCTCCCGGCAGCCCGTCGCGCTCGCGGAAGTGCTGCACGATTGCGTGGCGCGTCTTCAGCAGCAGCGCGGCGGCACCGTGTATTGCGAACTGCACGGGCCGCTCGCCGACGGGACGCTCCCTTCTGTCGAAGGAAATCCCGACCGACTGCGGCGCATGTTCGACGCGCTTCTGGCCAATGCCGCGCCGGCCGGGGCGCCAGGCGGCCAGATGATCCGAATCCGCGGCGAAACCGTCCTTCTCGATGGGCACAGCACGCTCCCGCTACCGCCCGGCCGCTACGTGCGGCTGACGATCCGCGATCAGGGCGACGGCATTCCCGCCGCCGAACTGCCCAGAATCTTCGAGCCTTATTTTTCCTCCCGCCGCGGCGGCGCACGCGGGCTGGGCCTGACGCTGGCGCTCCATGTCGCGCACAGCCACGGCGGGTTCCTGTCGGTCGAGCCGCCGCCCGCGCCGACGCCGGATGACCCGCAGCCGACCGGCACGGCGATCACGCTCCATCTCCCGGCGGCGACCGGGAGCGAGGCGGAAGCGCCGGAAGTGTCACCGCGGGTGCGCGAAGAGCCCGAGGCCCCGCAGCCCGCGTTGCCAGCGGTGCCGGCGCTCGGCCGGGTGCTGGTGATGGATGACGAAGCGACGATCCGCGAATTGACCAGCCAGGTGCTCAACCGCTTCGGCTACGCGGTGGAATCCGCCGAGGAAGGCGGCGCGGCGGTGCGGCTTTTCCACGCCGCGCGCGCTCGCGGCGAGCCATTCGACGCCGTGATCCTGGATCTCGCGGTGCGGGGCGGGCTCGACGGCAAGCAAACGGCGGAGCGGCTCCTGGCGATCGATCCGCGGGTGCGGCTGATCGTGGTCAGCGGCCAGACTTCCGACGCGGTGGCCAACAACTACCGCGACTTCGGATTCTGCGGGCAGGTGCGCAAGCCGTTCACCGTGGCGGAACTGCTGCGCGAGGTGGAATCCGTGCTGCGCCAGGAACGGCGCTGAGTCGATCCGCGCCGGCGCTCGCTGACGCCGCTACACTTCGATCGCGGAGCCCGGCGGCGGCACGATGATTTCGCTGTTCGGCAGATCGGCGCCCAGCGTTTTCTGAAACCAGCTCACGGCCGGCGGATCGCCGTGCACCAGCACGACTTTCTTCGGCGCCGTGCGCCGGACAAAATCGCGCAGGCTCTCCCGATCCGCATGCGCGCTGAAATCAAATTTCTCGATCGTGCAACGCAGCTCGATGCCGGGGCCGGAGGCGTCGCCGTCGTCGAGCTGGATCAGGTCACCCGGGCTTGCCGCGCGCAGCCGGCCGGCCGGCGAGGCGGGATCCGCGTAGCCGACAAAAAAGATCGAGTGCCGCGGATCGTTCAACATGCGCCGGGCAAAGACGTTTGAGAGCGTGTGCTCGGTCATCATGCCGCTGGAAAGCGCGTAGATGCGGCCCGGCTGGAGCGGGGAATTTGCGGCTTCGCGGCCGCTGAGCACGTAGGGCGCGACACTGTCGAGCAACCCGACGCCGGGCAATAGAGCGCGGAGCCGTGGCGTCGCCGGCGCGCGCGTAAGCGTCGTAGGTTTCGGTCATCTTCGTGCTCAGCCCGCCGATGTAGATCGGCACGTCGGCGGTGAGCAGCCCGCGCCGGCGGAAGTCGTAGCACATTGCCAGGACTTCCTGCGTTTTTCCCAGAGCAAAGACGGGCACCAGGACCGCGCCGCCGCGGGCAAAAGCGGCGTTCAGCGCCTGGCCGAAGCGCTCCTCCTCCGCGCGCCGCGTGTGGTCGGCGGCGACCGGGTTGTCACCACGCGTCGTCTCCATGATCAAGACATCCAGCGGCTCCGCGGCGTTCTCGGGAAACGTGGCGCCGCGGGCGATCGTCTGGTCGTGAAAGTTCACGTCGCCGGTATAAAAAATCCGCCGCCCGTTGTCGCGGATCAGGATGCCCGCTGACCCGAGGATGTGCCCGGCGTCGTAGAATTCGAAGCTCGCTTCCAGGTGTTCCGCGGAGCCGCGCGGAATGCGCTCGCCGTCCCAGGCAAAGGGCTGGCGCAGCGGACACTCGCGCCAGCGCGGCGTCAGCGAGTCGGCTTCCCGGTGGGTGAAGAGCAACTGGTACCGCCGCTGCCGAGCCCTGGCCGGTGCCGGGAGGCAGCGCGGCGGCCTGCTTGGTCATCACGTTCACCGAGTTGTGCAGCAGCGTGGAGCCGAGCCGCGCGGTCGGCGCCGTCATATAAACAGCGGCCCGCGGCTGGCGGCGCATCAGCACCGGCAGGCTGCCGACGTGATCGAGGTGAGAGTGGCTGAGCAGGATGGAGTCGAGCGAGCGCTCGCCGATAAGCCCGAGCTCCGGCAGGGCGGCCTCGCCATCCAGCTTCGGGTGCATCCCGCAATCGAGCACCACGCGCCGACCGCCGAGCGCCGTGAGTTCCAGCAGATAACAGTTCGCCCCGATCTCGGTGGCGCGGGTAAGGTTCGTAAAACGCATTAGAAAGACGGGCGGAGAAAGGCGCGCAACCTGCGGCACCGGCAGGCATGACGACAGACCGACCCCGCGCCAGGGACAATGGCTTGATAACGGAATACGTCGAAACAAGCAACGCGGGCGCCACGGATTCCCTGCGGCGTGCGGCGTAACCGCTATTTTCGCAACTCCCCCGCGCTTTCCCGGTTTTATCCTTCGCCATGCTCGCTCCCCTGCCCGCTTCCCAATGGAACCGCGCTCGCGCCGCGCACCTGCTCAACCGGGCCGGGTTTGGCGGGGCGCCGGCGCAGATCGACGACGTGGCCCGGCGCGGTCTGGAGGGCGCGGTGCAAGGGTTCGTCAACGGACCGACGCCCGTGGTCTTCGCGGCTCGGCCGGACTGGGCGGTCCCGCGGGATCGCGCGGCGTTTCGCGAGCAGGTCCGCAACGCCATGGAGCGATCTGGCAGCGCGCCGGGAGACATGCAGGCAATGCGCGACCGCTTGCAGAAAGGCGATGGCGGGGGCGCCCTGGCCCGGGCAAATCCGCAGGCCCGCGAAGCCATCCGCCAGCTCCGCCGGGAGCGCCGCCAGACCGAGGGCGCGCATCTTGTCGAGCTCGGCGCCTGGTGGCTGGACCGCATGTTGCGCAGCCCGGACCCGCTCCAAGAAAAGCTGACCCTTTTTTGGCACGGTCACTTCGCCACGAGCGCGCAAAAGGTGCAGGACTCCGCGGCGATGTGGCGTCAGAACCAGACCTTTCGCGAGCATGCGCGCGGCAACTTTGGCGCGCTGACGAAGGCGGTGTCGCGCGATCCCGCGATGATTTTCTGGCTCGATCTCCAACAAAGCCACGCGCGGCAGCCGAACGAAAATTTCGCCCGCGAGCTGATGGAACTTTTCACCCTTGGCGAAGGCCATTACACGGAAGCCGACGTCACCGAGGCCGCGCGGGCGTTCACCGGCTACAAGGTCCATCCGCGCGACGGCGACTTCCGGTTTGCCGCGTTTGATCACGACACCGGCAGCAAGCGTCTGCTCGGGCGCACGGGAAACTTCGGCGGCGACGAGGTCATCGACATCCTGCTCGCGCAGCCGGCGTGCGCGCCGTTTATCGCGCGCAAGCTCTGGACATTTTTCGCCTACGAAAATCCATCTCCCGCGATCGTGGACTCGCTCGCCGGGACGTTGCGCGGCAGCCGCTACGAGCTGCGGCCGGTGCTGGCGGAGATGTTTCGCAGCGCGGAATTTTACTCCGAGCGGGCGCACCGCACCCAAATCAAGAGCCCGCTGCAATGGCTCGTGGGGACCGCGCGCACTCTGGAGATCGATCTGCCGGCGCGCCCGCAGTTCACGCTGAACGCGCTACGCCAGCTCGGCCAGGTGCCCTTCGTGCCGCCGAGCGTGAAAGGCTGGGATGGCGGCAAGGCGTGGATTTCCACGGCCAGCCTGCTGGCGCGCTACAACGTCGCCGGCGCGCTCCTGCACGGCGCCGGAAATCAGCCGGGCGTTGCCGGCGGCGGCGGGGGCGGCGCGGGCGCCGGGTTGGGCGGGTTTGCCGATCGCGCCATCGCTCGCGCGGACCGGAATGCTTCGGCGCTGCCCGCGCCGGACTCCGCGGCCAGGCGGCTCGACCTGCAAAAGCTCGCCCCGCCGGAAACCCGCGGCGACCCGGAGACCCTGGTGCGGGCGCTGACGATGCGCCTTTTTCAAGACCCGCTCACGCCGAAGCAGCACGCCGCGTTTGTCGAATATCTCCGCGCCCAGCCGAACCTGAACGACGCCGCCCTGCTCGGCCTGCTGCACCTGATGATGAGCACCCCGCAGTATCAACTCTGCTGACCCGACCCTTCCCATGGACGACCACCATCACGACGCGGCGGACACCGCGCTGCCGCCGGGCACGATCTCGACCCGGCGCCAGTTTCTGCGCACCTCGCTGCTCGGCGCCGCGGCCGCCTGGACGCTCCCTTCGTTTCTCGACAAAACGTTTTTCGCCCTCGGCGCCCAAGCCGCGGAGAACAGCGCCACGCAGACGCTCACCGGCAAGGACAGCCCGATCCTCGTCGTCGTCCAGCAGGCTGGCGGCAACGACGGGCTGAACACGCTCGTCCCGTTCGCCGACGACGCGTATCAGCGCGCCCGGCCCGGGCTCGGCTTTGCGGCAAAGGATGTCCTGCGTTTGAACGACTACTGCGGGCTCAACCCGAATCTGACGGCCTTCAAGGGACTGTATGACGAGGGCCACGTCGCCGTGATCCAGGGCGTCGGTTACCCCAACCCGAACCGGAGTCACTTCCGCTCCACGGAGATCTGGCAGACCGCCAGCGATGCGAATCGCTCCACGAATCGCGGCTGGCTCGGCAGCTATTTCGACAGCTGCTGCCAGGGCGCCGACCCGACCGTAGGCGTGGCGATCGGCAACGGGACGCCCCAGGCGTTTTCCTCCAGCACGCCGACCGGCGTCGCGTTTGCGAACCCGGAACAGTTTCGCTGGATCGATCGCGAGAAGCCCCGCGGCTCCGTCAGCGCGGCGGAATTCTTCTACCGTCAGCTCAACCAGCCGGACGAAAGCCTGACGACGCCCGACGAGCGCCGCGGCGGCGGACGCGCGGGCGGCGTGAGCTCGGACTTTGCCGGCAGTTCCATCGGCGGCATCGCGGGCGGCGGGAGCGGCGCGGGCGGTGGGTTGTCATCCGTCGATTTTCTGGAGCGCACCGCGCTCGACGCCCAGCTCTCCAGCGACCGCGTGCTGCAGGTCGCGCGCACGACGCGGCCGCTTGTTTCCTATCCGCTCGAACAACCGGCTCGCCGACAGTCTCAGCCTCGTCGGCCGCATGATCGCCGGCGGGCTGCCGACGCGCGTTTTCTACGTGAGCCACGGTGGCTACGACACGCACCAGGGTCAGGCGGGCGCGCACGCCCGGCTGATGCGCGAGTTCAACGATGCGCTCGGCGCGTTTTGCAACGATCTCAAGGCGCAGGGCAACTTCGGCCGGGTCGTGATCATGACGTTCAGCGAGTTCGGCCGGCGCGTCGCGCAGAACGCCAGCGGCGGCACGGACCACGGCGCCGCGGCGCCGATGTTTCTGCTGGGCGGCGGCTTGAAGGGCGGCTTTTACGGACGCTATCCCAGCCTGACCCAACTTCACGACGGCGACCTGATGCACAACGTCGATTTCCGCAGCGTTTACGCCTCCCTGCTGGAGCGCTGGCTGCAGGTGCCGGGCGAGAAAGTGCTCGGCCGACGCTTCCCGATTTTGCCGTTTGTTTAACGCGGAGTCGCGACCGCCGGCGCGGGCGCCGGGTGCGGGAGAAACGCGAGCAGCAGCGCCGCGACTCCGATCGCCCCGGCCGGCAGCGCCCAGGGCAGCCACAGCCGCGCGAGGTCGAAGACGACGAGCGCGAGCAGCGTGTAAACCAGCAGCGCCGCCACGAGCAGCAGCAGCGCGGGCAACCGCCGCAGCGCCAGCAGCCGCCACCCGAGCGCGCAGAGCGCGGCGACGATGAGCAGATCGGCCGCCAGCGGCGCCCGGCGGATAAAGGCGTGCGCCTGAAGATTGGCGATCGCCAGCGCAAGCAATTCGGCCGGGGCGCCGCGCGCGTCGCCGCTGCCGCCGACCGGCAGGGAAAGCGTGCGCGTCGTCTGGTCGGTGCGGCCGAGCAGCAGCACGCCGCCCGGCACCCGGGCGAGCGCCGCCGGCGGGGCCGTGACGCCGCCGGCACGGCCTGCGCCGGCGTTCTTTTCATTCGCCGCCAGGATCAGGTCGTCAATGCCGAGCCGCGGCACGGCGCGGAGCGAACGGAAATCGAGCCGCAACGCGCCGGTCGCATCGATCGGCACCCGCCAGCGCCCGCCGAGCTGCACGTGCGTCGGCAGTTCCACCTTGATCTCATCCGCCGTGAGCTGGAGCCAGAGCATGGCGGCCTGGAGCGTGAAGGCCGGCAGCACCTGGCCCGTCGGCGTGCGGAAAAGCAGCGGCACCGTGCGCGCCGAGCTGCCCGGCCCGGCGGCGGCGGCCGGGGCGGCGGTAGCCGAGGGAGCAGGCGAGGGCGCGCCGAAGGCGGCAAAGCTGGGCACTTCGGCGTCGAGATCCACGACCGTCGGTCCGCACGCCGCCGCGGCGAGGAGCAGCGATTCCGCGGGGCGGCGGTCGAGCTCGCGCAGTTCCGGCAGCCGCCGGCGGTCGCCGCGCACATGGCGCAGCGGCGCGACGACGGTTTCCGGCGTGATCGCCGGCGGCGGCACGCGGCCGGGCGCGTGGCCGTTTGGCCGCGCGGCGAGGAGCAGCTTCGGCGTGCGCAGCGCCTGGTCGAGCAGGATGCGCTCGTATTCCGGCTGCGGCCGGGGAAACTCCAGCACCGGCGCGATCGCCACGACCGCCGGATCAAACGCCGCCGCCGCCTGCAGGATCAGCGCGTAGTCGAGCGCCGTCATCGCTTCCTTGCCGGCGCCAGGATCCAGCGCGGCATCGTCGATTTCGACGAGCGTGACCGCCGGTTGCGCCAGCGCCGCCTGCTGGGCCGCGCTGGTGCTGGTATTCGCCATCAGCCAGTCGAGAAACCGCTCGTCCAGCGTGGCCAGCGGCGAGTCGGAACGCTGGGTTTCGCGCAACAAAAACACGCTCGCCAGCAGGAGCACGACGAGAAACCAGGGCGCGGAACGAGGCATCGGAAAAATCGAAAATGAAACGGGCAGCGTTATGGCCGACGGGCACGTGACACTCTCCTGCGGCCCGGCTCGAAGCGGCGGCGACTTTCTCCGCTCACGCGTCGCGTTTCAGGCGCCGAACGAAATCGAGAAATCCGCGTGCCTGCTTTTCAAGCCGGGCGACAAGTTTCGGATCGGTGATCCGGCCGGTTTCCGCATCGAGCAGATCAAAGATGCCGGGCAGAAAGACGCGCTCGGGAAACTGGAGCGCGTTGCGATACGCGAAGATGGCCGAAAGATGCTCGATCGGGCGCACCGCGCCGGTGGCTCCGGCCGAGAGCCCGACATAGCAGACCGGCCGGTGCTCGAAGCTCTCGGGATATTTCCAATGATCAATGAAATACTTCAGCGCGCCCGGCATCGAGCCGTTGTATTCCGGCGTGACGATCACAAGCCCTTCGCTGTCGAGCACGGCGCGGTTGAACGGCGCGAACGTCGCCGGCTTGGTCTCGTAAGCCGCCGGCGCGAAGAGCTCGGCCGGCAGCGTGCCGAGGTCGAGCAGCGACGCCTGGGCGCCGAGCGTCGTGGTATAAATGTCGGCGATCTGCTCGGCGACTTTGCGGGTGTTGGAGCCGGGGCGATTCGTGCCCACGAGGATTTCGATCATGGCGGGGAAGGATGCAGGAGAGACGCGGAGGGGCGAAGCACAGACCGCCCACAGTCGCTGCCTCCCTGCAACTTTCCCGACTCATAATTCATCCGTCACGATTCTTCCTACCCGAGCCGGCGCGCCTCGAAAATTTCCTCGAACGAAATGCCGTGTGTCGCGGTTCAGCGCGCGGGTGCCGGCGGCGGCGATCTTGTGCAGCAGCGCGAGGCGGCAGGATTCTTCCGCGTCCTGCCAGACCGGTTTCTGGCGCAGCTCGAGGCTGGTGCCGCGCCGCACCAGGAGCCCCCAGCAGACCGGGACTTCGTGCGCTTCGAGCAGGTCGTCCTCGGCGACGACGTAGAACAGATTGCCGCAGCCGTAGCGCACCAGGGTGTCGAACTTCGTGTTGTTGAAGAGCCGGTTTTGCAGCTTCGCGATTTCGACGAGCACTTTCTTGTAGCCGTCGTGCTCCAGCCCGGTGAAATCGTGGCTGTCGAAATCGGAAAACAACGTCTCGCCAGTGCGCAGGCTCGGGTAGTGAATCTTCAACTGGCGCTCCAGCACGACGCGCCGCTCGTGCAGCTCGCGCAGCTTTTCCGCCGTCGCCTTGGCGGGGCGGGAGTCTTTCAGGAAATCGGCGCGCGCCTGCTTGCACTCGAAGATCGCCGTGGAGCCGAGCGCGGGCCGCGCGTGGAGCCGGCCGGTCTTCAGCGGGCCGTCGTCCTTCACCCAGACGCGGCGGGAGATCGGCTGATAGGCCGCAAGGTCGGCGCGGTAGCGGCAGTTCGGCAGCGACACCTCGAAGGCGCACGAGTGGTAGCCCATTTTCTGCGCCCAAAAAAGCGCCAGACGTTTGAGCTCCAGGTGCGCGGGCGATTCGGAAGAGCGACGGGAGGGAAGCAACTGCATCGGAGGGTCGGCGAAGATAGCGAATGCTGTTCAAAATTGCAGCTTTCGCCAGCAAGTTTTTGCCGTGACTACGATCGCCCGGCCAGCGGACAGACCGATCGGTTCTCGGAATTACCTACTCAGGGCGAAGGCGATGCGCCATCTTGATTGCGCCGTCGTCTTCTCCCCGCCATGAACGAAAAAAAGGAACGTCCGCCGGTTGATTACAGCGAGTATCTGCAACTCGACAAAATCCTCAACGCCCAGCACCCGGAGAGCGGCAAGGAAGGCATCCGGGCGGACGACGAGATGATGTTCATCATCATCCACCAGACCTACGAGCTCTGGTTCAAGCAGATCCTCCACGAGCTGGAAATCGTCCGCACGATCTTCGGCCAGCCGAACATCTCCGACAACGCGCCGGACATCTACAACACCGTCCACCGGCTCAACCGCGTCTGCCGCATTCTCGACATCGCCGTCAGCCAGATGGCCGTGCTGGAAACGATGACGCCGCTCGACTTTCTCGATTTCCGCGACCTGCTGCGGCCGGCTTCCGGCTTCCAGAGCGTGCAGTTCAAGCTCATCGAAGCCACGCTCGGGCTGGAATACGACCAGCGCCACGGCAAGGGCTACTACCGCTCGCAGCTCAAGCCCGAAGAGATCGCGCGCGTGCAGGCGACGGAGGAGAAAGAATCGCTGCTCGTGCTCATCAACCGCTGGCTGGAGCGGATGCCGTTCATCAAAGATCCGACCTATTGGCCCGACGCCAGCGGGCAAACGGCGACCTTCTGGCAGCAATACCGCGAGGCGTATCGCGCCAGCCTGCACGAGGCCGAGATGACGAATCTGCCGACGTTCGACCGTCTCTTCATGGACGACGCGAATTATCCGGCCGCCGAGCGCCGCCTGAGCGCGGATGCGAACCGCAACGCGCTCTTCATCATGCTCTACCGCGACTACCCGCTCATCCATCTGCCGTATGAGCTGCTCAGCGCGCTGCTGGAAATCGACGAGCTGCTTTCGCTCTGGCGCCACCGCCACATCCACATGGTGCAGCGCACGATCGGCAAGCGCATCGGCACCGGCGGCAGCAGCGGCGCGGAGTATCTGCGCGCGGCGGCGGAGAGCCATTACGTCTTCAAGGAACTCGCCGAGCTGACCTCCTTTCTGCTCCCCCGCAACCGCCTGCCGAGGCTGCCGCAAAAGTTGGTGGACGCCCTGAGCTACCGCTGAACGGAGGCCTGCCCCTTAGTTGGGCAACTCCACGGCATTCGGACCAGGGCCGCCGCGGTCCCGGCGAGCCTTTCACGGTTGTAATGGGCGCGAAAGGTTTGCGTCAGGCTCACAGCGCAGGCTGGTCACATCACCACCGAGCCTGCAGCGAGCCCGGGAGACTCTCCGGTCCCCCCGCCGGCTCCCGCTCGCTGCAGGCTCAACAGGTGATGAAACCTACGTAAAACAAAGACACATGAAGAAAGCATTGAATCCCATCACCTCGCTCTGCGTCGCCCTCGCCATGGTCGCCGCCGGCCCGGCGTTCGCCGCGACCTCGACCGATCCCGCCAAGCCGGCGATGATGACCGGCAAACTGGTGCGCGGCAGCGAACTCATCGGCGCCAAGGTGTTCGACCAGAGCGCGAAGAACATCGGCGACATCAACGACGTGCTGCTCGATGAAAACACGGGCAACATCTCCCACGCCGTCCTTTCCATCGGCGGCTTCCTCGGGATCGGCGACAAGCTGACCGCAGTGCCGTGGAAATTCATCAAGCAAAGCGACAAGAACCCGAAGGAATTTGTCGTGGACGCGGACAAAGCGAAGCTCACCGCCGGAACCAGCTACGACAAGTCGGCCTGGCCGGACATGAATCAGGACTGGTTTCAGAAGTCCTACACCTCCTACGGCCTGACGGCCAAGACCGGCGCCAAGCTGGTGCGCGCCAGCAACGTGGACGACGCCAAGCTCTTCAACGAGAAGGGTGAGCAGATCGGTGAGATCGACCGACACGTTCATCCACCCGTCTTCCGGCAAGGTCGCCTACGCGGTCATCTCGGTCGGCAAATACCTGAACATGGGCGATAAGGAAACGGCCGTGCCGTTCACGCTCATCCGTCAGAGCAAGTCGGCGTCGCCGGGCTACGTCCTCAACGTGGACAAGGCCAAGCTGAGCAAGGCCAGCTTCTTCGATCCGAAGTCCTATCCGGACTACAACGATCCGACCTGGAACAACCAGAACTACAGCTACTACGGCGTGAATCCGTATTGGACGACTCCGGCCACCTACTGAGGGCGGTTCATCGGGTGAGTCGCGGTTCCGGCCCGGAGCCACGGTGACGCCCCGGTCCCAACGTCCCACCCCGGAGGGGCGGAGTTGCGCGAAGGAGATTGCGCGCGGCTCCGCCCTTTTCCGTGCCCACGCCGGACCGGCGCGGCTCGGCTCGCTTGAGCGGTGCGCGACCCGCCGGCCGTTTCTCCCCCACCGGGCCAGGCGGAAATGAATTTCTGATCATGATGCTCCGCGCTCCTCGCTTTGCCGCGGCGATCGCCGCGACCGCCCTCGGCGCGGCGCCGCTCGCCCGGCGCGCCGTCGCGCAGGATGGGAACTGGCAGCCGATGGTGTCGAGCGTGCAGACCCGCGGCGCGGCGGTCGGAAATTTTCAAAACGAGAAGATCGGCGAGCTGCGGGATCTGGTGCTCGACCTCGACACCGGCCGCGTCTGCTTCGCGGTAATCGGCGCCGGCGGCTATTTCGGCATCGGCGAGCTGCGCGTGGTGGTGCCTTGGAAAATGCTCCGCCTCGCGCGCGGCGAAGCGCAGCCCCGCTTTCTGCTGGACGCCAGCTGGGAGCGGCTGGAAAAAGCGCCGCGCGTCGAAGAAGGAAATTATTCCCGGCTCGGCAGCCGCGAAGTGACCGAGCGCCTGCTGTCGTATTGGGGCTTGATCCCGAGCCGCCTGTCGCCGCCCGTTGCCGCGGCGCCCACGTCATCGCCGGCGCCGCGTTGAAGCGCAGCCGCGGGCGAAGCCGATCCGCACGGTGCCGAGAATCGGCTCGCTCCGCGCGGCGGCGGGATGTTTGCTTTTTTCCGTGTCTGCTTCGCCCCTCCGCTGCCTGCGCGGCTTCCGGCCCGCGCTCCTCGTGTTCGCCCTGCTCTGGCTCCTTGTCAGCGTCGCTGCGGGGCAGGAACTCACCCGGCCGCGCCTGCCGGCGGAAGGTGACGCCCCGCGCAGCGCCGTGTCCTCACGCCGCCCGCGCATCGGCCTGGCGCTCGGCGGCGGCGGCGCGCGGGGCGTGGCGCACGTCGGCGTGCTGAAAGCGCTCGAAGAACTGGGCATCCGCGTGGACTACATCGCTGGCACCAGCATGGGAGCCGTCGTCGGCGGACTCTACGCCAGCGGGATGTCGGCGGACGAAGTGGAGCGAGTGTTTCTCACCGCGGACTGGCGCTACCTGCTTTCCGACGCCCCGCCGCGCGAAAGCCAGTCGATGCGCAGCCGCCAGCGCGACTTCGACCTCAACCAGAACCTCCAGCTCGGCATCTCGCGTCAGGGCGAAGTGCAGCTCCCCGCCGGGCTCATCGCCGGGCGCAAGCTGCTCGTCAACCTGCGTGAGTTCACCCTGCCGGTGCGGAACATCGAAAACTTCAACCGCCTGCCGATCCCCTTCCGCGCCATCGCGACCGATCTGGAAACCGGCGAGAAAGTCGTGCTCGACCGCGGCGACCTCGCCGAGGCGATGCGCGCCAGCATGGCGGTGCCCGGCGTCTTCACGCCCTACCGCATCGGCGACCGCCTGCTCGTGGATGGCGGGCTGGCGAGCAATCTGCCGATCGAAACGGTCCGCGCCATGGGGGCCGACGTCGTCATCGCCGTCGATGTGCGTCCCGATCTGCTGAAGGAAAAGGATCTCACCTCCGCCATCGCGGTCACCAACCAGATGCTCGACATCCTGCTCCTGCGCGAGACCGAGGCGCAGGTCCGCAAGCTCGGCGGGCGCGACGTTTACATCCGCCTGCCCCTGCCCGGGGCCAGCTCGGCCGGGTTTCTCACCTCGGCGGAGAACATCCCCGCCGGCTACCAGGAAACGATGCGACCTCGCCGGCGAGCTGCGGGCGCTGGGCGGCAACGAAGGCTCCGCCCGCCTGCTGGCCCGCCGCCAGCGCGAGGCGCCGCCGCGGCCCGAAGGGAGTGGAGCTTACCTTCGTGCAGGTGGACGCGCCTTCCGGCCTGGTGCGGCGCGATCTGCAGGGAGAAAATCCCGTTTCGCGCCGGCGAGCGGCTCGAGTTCTCCGCGCTCGATCGCTACCTCGTCGGCCTCGAAGGCATGCGCGGCTACGAGGTGGTCGATTTCCGCATCGTCGAGGAGGACGGCGCCGCGGGGCTGCTGTTGAAAACCCGCAAGAAATCGGGCAGCCCGAACTACCTGCACCTCGGCGCCGAGCTGGCCTACGGCACGCCGAGCAACGCCACCGGCAACCTCCTTTTCTCCTGGCGGATGACCGAGCTGAACCGGCTCGGCGCCGAGTGGGAAACGTTTGTCAGCCTCGGCGATTTCACCCGCGTCCTGTCCGAGTGGTATCAGCCGGTCACGCCCGGCCGGCATTTCTTTCTCGCCCCGATGCTGCGCTACGCGGGCCAGCGGATCGACGCGGAGGACGCGGACGGGGAGCGGCGCCGTTTCTCGCTGCAAACCTTCACGATCGGCCTGGATGCCGGCGTGCGGCTCGGCCAGATCGGGGAGCTGCGGCTCGGCTACGAATTTGGCGGCAGCCGGATCAGCCGCACGCTCGGCCTGGAGCCCGAGTTGATCGGCACCGCCCGACGCGGCGAGCTGCACGCCTCGCTGGCGCTCGACACCCTGGACCGCGCCGGCTTCTCGCGGGAAGGCTGGTTTGCCCGCGCGGATCTCAACGTGTCGGACCCGGCGTTCGGCGCGCGCGACACCTACGGCCGGCTGGCGCTGGAAGTGTTCAAGCCGCTGACCTTCGGCAAAAACACGCTGGTGCCGCGAGTGACCGCGGGCCTGCGGCTGGGCGGCAACGAGCTGCCCTATTACGACCGCTTCCCGCTCGGCGGTTTCTTGAACCTTTCCGGCTTCACGCGGGCCGATCTCTACGATCAGAACGCGCTCCTCGCCGAGCTGATTTATTACCGCCAGATCGCGGCGCTGCCGCCCGGGTTCGGCGGCGGGCTTTACGGCGGATTTTCCGTGGAAGCCGGCAACGTCTGGCGGCGCCTGCGCGACGTCCATCCCGGCGACGTGATCTACGGGGGCAGCGTGTTTCTCGGGGCCGATACCTTGCTGGGTCCGCTCTACCTCGGCGTCGGCGCCGCGGAGAGCGGCAGCGCGACGATTTATCTTCAGCTCAGCCCCGCGTTTGGCCGCGGCCGGCTGGAACGCTGAGGGCTCAGCGCGTCGGGCGCAGAATCGTCACCGGCGTGCCGCGATCGAGCAGGAGCTGCAGCTCCGCGGCGTCCTCCCGATCGAGCGCGATGCCCTGCGGCGGCACGTCCGGATCATCGGCGGCGCCGCGGCGGCTGCACTGCTGGCGGCGGCCGCGACCGGGTCGGCGTCGCCCGCCACGCCGTAGAGCACGTAGCCGCGGCGCGCGAGATAGATCCAGGGGACCACCGTGGTGTCGCCTTCACTGACCTCGGTATTCGGAATGCGCTCGCCATCTTTCTGGAAGGAGGAAGAGCGCACCTGCGTCTCGAACTGCGTGACGCGCGAGCGCGGCAGGTCCGCGGAACGGATCGGGTAACGCTTGAAAAACGCGCCGGCGTGCGTGAGCACGATCTGGTCGTTGGGCAGGTCCACGGTCAGGCGGAAATCGCCGTCCGGCACCAGCAGCCGCTGGCCGGGCTGGATCAACGCGGAGTCCAGATCGTTGGCGCGCATGATGGTTTCCGGCGTGGACTCCATTTTCCGCGCGATGCGCCAGAGCGAGTCGCCGCGCTGCACGGTGTAGCCGTTTTTGCCGAAGGAATATTCCCGGGAGAAAAAGAGGCGGCTGTTGATCTCGCCGAGCCGCTCGCGCACCTCGGCCATCTCGCGGGTGCTCGGCGGATACACGAGCGGGTAATACACGAGCAGCTTTTGCAGGATTTCCTGCGCCTGCGTGAATTTCCCGCCCGCCTGCAGCGCGCGGGCTTCCGCCAGCTTGCTGGTGAACGGGCTGACATACGGCTGCGCCGGCGCGGTGTTCACGGCGGCCGCGGTCCGGTCCGGGAACCAGAGCTTGCGGGTGTAGTAGCCAGCCGACAGCGCAATGGCCAGGCCGAGCAGGATTACGAAGAGCGATTGGCGAAGTGTCATCAGCGAAGCAGTCAGGAAAGAATCAAACGCACGGCGCGGTCCCGGGGACGCAATGCAGGCAGGCGACCCGGGTCCGCCATTTCACAGACACCGCCGGGGCAGCCGCGTTGGAACGGTTACGCGGTTGTAATGTTCTGCCGCTCCGGCAAAACGACCCGAAACTCCGAGCCGCGGCCCGGCTCGCTGGACACTTCCACGCGCCCGCCGTGCGCCTGCACCGTGGCTTTCACCATGCTCAGGCCGAGGCCCAGGCCGTGCTCGGCGCGGCTCTTGTCCCCGCGATAGAGCCGGTCCCAGATGCGCGGACTGTTCGGCCGCGGCCATGCCGGGGCCGTTGTCGCGAAAACCGAGGACGACGTGACCGGGTTCGTCGCGGCGCGCGAAGATCGCGACGTGCCCGCCGCGGGGCGTGTATTTCAACGCGTTGTCGAGCAGATTGGCGATGACCTGCCGCAGCCGCGCGCCGTCGGCCGGGACCGTGATGGCCTCGGGGAACTCCTTCTCGATGGCGATCTCTTTGTCGCCGGCGACGTCTTCATAAAGCTCGATGCCTTCGTCCACGAGGGCGCTCCAGCGCGATGGGCTGGAAGTCGAGCTGCATCACGCCGGCCTCGGCGCGCGTCACGTCCATGAGCGTGCGGATGATGGTCTGCACGCGCTCGGCTTCCTCCAGCGCGTCGCCCAGCGCGTCGCGCAGCCCGGCGGCGTCCGGCGGGCTCGCGCAGAGCGTCCTCCACGCTGGCGCGCAGGCGGGAAAGCGGCGTGCGCAGATCGTGCGCGACGTTGTCCAGCGACTCGCGCAGCGCGCGGATGAGCGCCTCGTTGCCATCGAGCATCTGGTTGAAAAGGACGACGAGGTCCTGCAGCTCGTCGTCCGCCCGGCGCGTCGGCACGCGCACGTTCATCCGGCCGGTGGCGATGATCGAGCGCACCGCTTCGACGAGCTGGCAGATGGGCCGCGTGACGCGTCGGCTCACGATGGCGCCGCCGAGCAGGCCGAGCACCAGCACCGGCAGCGAGCACGAGCGCGAAGACGTGGCGGAATTTCCCGAGCAACCGCTGCCGGCTGTCGCTGCTGCGGCCGACCTGGACAAACGTGCCGTCGCGCAAAAACGTGGACGCCACGGTGAGATCGAACTCGGCGTCCCGCGGCACCCGCAGCCACGGGATCGAGCCGGAATCGGCCGCGAAAATTCAGGCGCTCCACGTCGTCCGGCTGCCAATCGTCCGGCAGCACCAGGAGTTCACCGTGCGGTCGGGCTGCGCGACGCGCACAAAAAATGTCTGCTGCTTGCGCGCCTCGCTGACGCGCTGGATCCAGTTCTGCAACGCCGGCAGCCCGCCGCCTTCGTAGATGGCGACATACTCGTGCAGCCGCGCCTCGATGACGTCGCGATCCTTCTGGTCGATCGCGCGCGCCGAGCAGGTAGTAGAGCAGGACAAAAAGCAGCGCCGCGCTGACGACAAAGATCGAGGCATACCAAAGGTTCAACCGGAGCCCGAGCGTCCGGAAAGCTTCCTTAATTTGCCTCCAGGACATAGCCCATGCCGCGCTGGGTGGTGATGAGTTTCACCGGGAAATCCCGGTCCACTTTGTTGCGCAGCCGGCAGACCAGCACATCGACCACGTTGGTCTGCGGATCAAAGCTGTAGTCCCAGACGTGACTCAGGATCATTGTCTTCGTCACCACGCGCCCGGCGTTGCGCATCAGGTATTCCAGAAGCGTAAACTCGCGCGCCTGCAGCTCGATGCTCCGGCCGGCGCGCGTGACCTTGCGGCTCAGCAGATCGAGCGTGAGCTCGCCGACGTTCAGCGCCGTCGGCTCGGCTTGGCGGGAGTCGCGCCGCAGGAGCGCCTGCACGCGGGCGAGCAGCTCGACAAAGGCAAAGGGCTTGACGAGGTAATCGTCGCCGCCGCTCTGCAGCCCCTTCACCCGGTCGTCCACGCTCGCCTTCGCGCTCAGCACGAGCACCGGCAGGGCGACCTTTTCCCGGCGCAGCTCCTGCAGGACGCTCAGGCCATCGAGCTTCGGCAGCATGACGTCGAGGATGACCGCGTCGTAGCTGTCGCCGAGCGCGTGCGCCAGCGCCGTCTCGCCGTCCGCGCAATGGTCCACGGCAAAGCCGCTTTCCTGCAAACCTTTGACGATGAATGAAGCCAGCTTTTTATCGTCCTCGACCACCAGTAATCGCATAAAGAATCCCCTGCCGCCGGTTGCCGCGACCGTGGCAGAGGATCGGGGTGGTGTCCAAGTCTTTGCGCGCCTGCTGCCGGCCAGCTTGGACATTACCGGGTTGTAATGCGGCGGAAAGGATGGTGTCACCCGCTCTGCCGTAATATGGCGGGAGTTGCGCATCCGGTTGCACCGGGCGGGCGGCTGCAGCCACTCCCCCCGGGGATGCGCGCCGGCGTTTTGCGTCGCCGCCCGTCCACCCGCCGCCTCCGCTTGGCGGTCCGCTGGCCGTGCCCCGGTCCCCGCCGCCGCCGCTTCTCTTTCCGTCGCTCCCTTTCCCGCACCAAACACTTTATGAAAACACGCTATCTCCTCCTGCTTCCCGCCACGCTGCTGCTGTCCGGCGCGCTCATTTCCTGCGACAGCTCCGGCAAGGACAATACCTCCCGGGTCGTGTCGACGCCCGACGCCGACCCCGACGCCCCGACCCCGACGCCGGCGCCGAAGCCCAGTGCGACCCCGACCGCTGCGCCGAGCGTCGCGGTCCCGATGCCGTCGGCCACCCCGGTGACGATCGTCCCGCCGGTCGTCGCCACGCCTTCGCCTACGCCGATGGCTACGCCGGCGGCAACCGCGACCCCGACGGCATCCGCTGCCAGCCCGGCGGCGGTTTCCTCCCCGGCGTCCAGCCCGGGCGACCGCAGCGGGCGACTCGAATCTCAGCCCGGTGAGCGATGCCGTGATGCTGGCCAATGAACTCGACAAGCCGACGCTCGTCGGCCGCAGCGCGGAGCTTTCCGGCTTGAAAACGGATCGCCTCGTCGGCGACCGCGCGTTTTACGTCACCGTGGGCGGGAGCAACCGGCGGATGCTGGTGATCCTCGATCGCAAGCTCGACGATGGCGCGGCCGAAAAGGCGTTGCAGATCAAGCCTGGCCAGACCGTGAACGTCCGCGGCCGCATCGAGCGGCTGCCGGATTCCCAGGAAGTGACGAGCCGGTTCGGGGTCAGCAGCGAAGAAGCGGAAGCGCTGAAACAATCGGCGATCTATCTGCACGCCGAGCAGGTGAAGATCACCAGCGAGCCCACGAACTGACCGACCCGGCCGGGAAACTCCCGCTGTCAGCCGGCGCGCAGCCAGCGGGCGACGTCGCGCGCCCAGTAGGTGATGATGAGGTCGGCGCCGGCGCGCTTGAAGGCGGTCATCTGTTCCAGGACGGCGGCGCGCTCGTCCAGCCAGCCGTTCGCGGCGGCGGCCTTGAGCATCGCGTATTCGCCGCGAGACGTTGTAAACCGCGGTCGGCCGGTTGAAGCGTTCCTTCACCCGCCAGAGCACGTCGAGATACGCCAGGCCCGGCTTGACCATGACGATGTCCGCGGCTTCGGCGATGTCGAGTCTCGACTTCGCGCAACGCTTCGCGCGCGTTCGCCGGGTCCATCTGGTAGGTGCGCCGGTCGCCGAATTTCGGCGCGCCCTCGGCGGCTTCGCGAAACGGCCCGTAGAACGCGCTGGCGAATTTCGCGGCGTAGCTCATGACCGGCGTTTCGGAAAACCCGCGGTCGTCGAGCGCCGCGCGGATCGCGCCGATCCGGCCGTCCATCATGTCGCTCGGCGCGATGAGGTCGGCGCCCGCCGCCGCGTGGGAAATCGCGGTGCGCGCGAGGAATTCCACGGAGGGGTCGTTGGCCACGTGGAAGCCGCCGTCGCCCCGCGCCTGGACCACGCCGCAATGCCCGTGGCTCATGTATTCGCAGAGGCAGACATCCGTGACCACGAGCAGCTCCGGCGCGGCTTTTTTCAAGGCGCGCACCGTGCGCTGCACGACGCCGTCCTCCGCCCAGGCGCCGCTGGCTTCCTCGTCTTTCGTCTTCGGGATGCCGAAGAGCAGCACGGCGCGCAGGCCCTCCTCCGTGTGGGCGGTGTGCGCGAGCTCGACCGCGGCTTCCAGCGGCAACTGCGACACGCCGGGCATCGCGCCGACCGGCACCGGCGCGCTGATCTTCTCGCTGACAAACAACGGCAGGATCAAATCCGCCACGCGCACCTCGGTCTCGCGCACCAGCTCGCGCAGGGTCGCCGTGGCGCGCAGCCGGCGGGGCCGGCGCGGAAGGGAAAGAGAAGCTGTGGCCATGAAGGGAAATGATGAACTATGAATGACAAAAGTTGAAGTCCGGGACTCGGGCGCTCGCGCCACCTGCGCCTGCGGCCTTTGCTTCATCACTCATAATCCATAAATTCGCCTTTCCCCACTCCCATCCATGCTTTCCCCGCGCGCTGATTTCCTGCTCGTGGACATCGGCAACACGTTCACCAAGTTTCAGCTCGCCAGCACGGATCGCCTGCGCCGCGGCGTCCGGCGCAAGCTGCTCACCGCGGAGCTGACTCCGTCGCGGGTGATCGCGCTGCTCGATCGCTGGAGCTTCCGGCGCGTGGCGCTTTGTTCCGTGGTGCCGACCGCCACGGAAGTGATCGCCGAGACGCTGCCCGAGCCGTTGTTCACCCTCAAACCCGGAGCCCGGCGCAGCGCCGCGCAGTTCGGCGGCGTGGACCTGAGCGCCTACCCGCGCCGCAACAAGCTCGGCCCGGACCGGCTGGCCAACCTCTGCCGGCGCGCTCCGCCGCCACGGCCCGGGGCCGCTGCTCGTCGTCTCGCTCGGCACCGCAGCGACGTTTGACGTGCTGGACGCGGATGCGCGCTTCATCGGCGGCGTCATCGCGCCCGGACCCGACGCCCTGGCGAATGCGCTCCACCACCGCACCGCGCTCCTGCCGCTCCTGGCTTTCCCCGCGCACGCCTACAGCTCGCCCGCGCCGCCGGCGCTCGGCCAGTCCACGCAGGAAGCCCTCCGGGCGGCGGCGTTTCACGGCTGGCGCGGGATGGTGAAGGAAATCATCGCCGCGATCTGCGCGGAACAATCGGCGCGGCTCGGCTTTCCTTCCGACGGCGATTGCACGGCGCGTTTGAAAATCGTCGCCACCGGCGGCGTGGCGGCGCGGCTGGCGCAGGATGTCCCCGAGTTGCAGCGCGTCGATCCTGATCTCGCGCTCGACGGGCTGCGCGTCATCGCCGCCGCCGGGGGCCTGAGCACGGTGCGGCGGCCCCGGCCCGGCGGTCTCGTTTCGGCGTCGGAAACCGCGGCTGACGATGCCGACGCGTCGCCCGGTGGCGAGCGAGCCGCGCTGCCCGATGAGCACACCCTGCCGCTCGCCGGGCTCGACGGCTGAAGCCGCGCACCGGGCGCTTGTGGCAAAACGCCGGCGGTGCGAGCATCTCTCCCTCCCATCTCCTTCCCATGCCCGCTCCCTGTTTCCCGGTTCTCCCGAATGTTCTCTGTCGCCGCCGCGTTTTCGCAGGATGGCTTCTCGCGCTGACACTCTGCTGCGGAGCCGGCGGCACGATCCCGCACGCCAGCGGTGAACCCAGCCGCGCGGCGACCGCACCGGCCGGGGACACGAATTTCCAAAAGCTCGCGGGGGAATTTCTCGACGGCTATTTCGCCTTCCGGCCGCTGACCGCCGTCTCGCTCGGACTCCACGCTTACGACGGCAAGCTGACGGATTTCCGCCGCGCCTCGCTCGACGCTGAGTTGCGGCGGCTGAAGGATTTCTCCGCCCGCTTCGCCGCGCTGCCGGCGACTCCGGCGGATGGCAACGCCGGGGCGGCGGCGCAGGGAGAACGACTCGACCGCCAAGTGCTGCAGCTCGCCATCCAGCGCGAGATTTTCAGCTTCGAGGAGTCCCGGGAGTTCGACAAAAACCCGATGACTTACGCGGGCGCGCTCGACGTGAACGTGTATCTCAAGCGCGAGTTCGCGCCGCTGCCGGACCGGCTGCGCTCGATCATCGCAACGGAAAAGCTGGCGCCCGCAATCTTCGCGGCGGCGCGTGAAAATCTCGCCGATCCGTTGCCGAAACCGAAGGTCGCGCTGGCGATCCTCATTGCTCGCGGCGGGGCGGATTTTTTGCAGAAAGATCTCGTCGAAGCCGTGCGCGGCGTGACCGATCCTGCGCTGCAAAAGGAGTTCCAGACCGCCAACGCCACGGCGGCGACGGCGCTGCGGGAATACGCGGACTGGCTGGAAAAAGAAAAGCTGCCGAAAGCCGACGACAGCTTCGCGCTCGGCGAGGAGAAATACCGGAAGTTCCTCGCGGTGAGCGAAGGCATCACGACGCTGTCGCCGGCGAAGATCCTGGAGATCGGCCTAGCCGAGCTGAAGCGCGAGCAGGCGGTCTTCGCGGCGGCGGCGAAGATCATCGATCCGAGCAAGGCGCCGATCGAAGTCTTCCGCGACATCCAGCGCGATCATCCCACCCCGGAGTCGCTGCTGCCGGACACCCGGAAGGAGCTGGAAAACATCCGCCAATTCCTCATCGACCGGAAGATCATCACGCTGCCCAGCGAGGTGCGGGCGACCGTGGCGGAAACGCCGAGTTACCTGCGCGCGACGAGCTTCGCTTCCATGGACACGCCAGGGCCGTTCGAGACGCGCGGGGCGGAGGCATATTACTACGTTACCCCGGTCGAGCCGGAGTGGTCGGAAAAGGAAAAAGAGGAATGGCTCACGGCGTTCAACCGCTACACCAGCGACGTCGTTTCCATCCACGAAGCGTATCCCGGCCACTACGTGCAGTTCCTGCATCTGAACGCCTCGCCGGTGAGCCGGATTCAGAAGATCTTCGGCTCGTATGCGTTTATCGAAGGCTGGGCACATTACACCGAGCAGATGCTGCTCGACGAAGGCTTCGGCCACAGCGCGACCGACCCGAAACTGGCCGCGAAATACCGGCTCGCACAGTCCGACGAAGCGCTGCTCCGGCTTTGCCGCCTGTGCGCCTCGGTGAAGCTGCACACGCAGGGCATGACGGTCGAAGAGGCGTCGAAGTTTTTCCAGGACAACTGCTACTACGAGCCGAAGCCTTCCATGCAGGAGGCGCTGCGCGGCACGTATGATCCCGGCTACTTGTTTTACACGCTGGGCAAGCTCCAGATTTACAAGCTGCTGGCGGATTACAAAAAGCAGGAAGGCAGCACGTTTTCGCTCCAGAAATTCAACGACGCGATGACCGACAACGGTCAGATGCCGGTGCGCTTGTTGCGCGAAGTGCTTTTGAAAGAACAAGGCGATCTGGGACGAAATCCTCTGAGCGCGCAATGCCCATGAACCCACCGGCCGGAAGACCGCTCGCGCTCGGCATCGACTTCGGCGGCACCAGCGTCAAATGCGGGCTCGTCCGCGGCGCGGAACTCGTCGATCGCGCCGACCCGATCCCGACCGCCGGCCACGCCCGGCCGGCCGATCTGTTTGCCGCCATTCTGCGCACGATCGAGGCGTTGCGCGCGCGGTCGCCGGGCGGTGAGCCGGTCGTCGCCATCGGCGCCGGATTGCCGGGGCCGGTGAACCATGAAACCGGCATCGTGCATACGCTTTCCAACGTGCCGGGCTGGGTCGAGGTGCCGTTGCGCGATCAACTCGCCCACGCCGCCGGCCTGCCCGCGGTGATCGACAATGACGCAAAGGCGATGACTTACGCGGAATGGAAATTCGGCGCCGGCCAGGGCGGCCGCAACGTGATCTGCGTGACGCTCGGCACCGGCGTCGGCGGCGGCCTGATCCTCGACGGCAAACTGTTTCGCGGCAGCGGCAACGGCGCCGGTGAGATCGGCAACATGTCCATCGACCACCTCGGCGCGCCGGGGAACTACGGCAACTTCGGCGCGGTGGAAAAATACGTCGGCAACCGCGAGATCGCCGCGCGAGCGGTCGAGAGCTACCGCAAAGCCGGGCAGACGCGCACGCCGGAGGAATGCTCGCCGATCGCGCTCGAAAAAGCGGCGCTGGCCGGCGACGACGTGGCCCGGGAATTCTGGCGCGAAACCGGCGGCATGCTCGGCGCCTGCCTGGCGGACGTCGTCTGGCTGCTGAACCCGGACGCCATCGTGATCGGCGGCGGTGTGGCGAAGGCGGGCGAGCTTCTTTTCGCCCCGGTGCGCGACGCCATTCGCACCCGCACCAGCCCTGTTTACACGGAAAAGCTCCAGGTCGTGCCGGCCGCGCTCGGCAGCGACGCCGGGCTCATCGGCGCCGCGGCGCTGGCGGCGGATTTCGCCGGCGATCGCTGAAGCCGCGGCGTCAGGAAACTGGCGCCGTTTTCATCCGGGCGGCGCGCGCTTTCACCAGCTCCAGAAACGCCGCCGGCAGCGGGGGCAGCTTGCCCTGCCACAGGGCGGTCACGACCAGCGGAGCGAAGCCGCGCCCGAGCGGCAGCCGGCGCAGCCGCGGCGCGTTTCCGGCCCGCGCCTGTCCACCGCCGTTTTCCGGCAGCGCCAGCGAAAGGCCGATGCCGAAGCCTTCGGCGGCGTAGGTTTCCACGAGGTCGAGCGAATTGACCTCGACCGCCACCGGCCAGCGGCGGCCCTGGCGGCGCAGGTCGTAGTGAAACAGCTTCGTGATCGTCGCGCTCTCCGGAAATCCGATGAGCGGCTGCTCTTCCAGGTTTTCCCGCGCGAGGATCTGGCTGGCGGATTTGAACGGCGAATCCGCCGGCACCAGCAGCGCGAGCGGCAGCCGCAGCAGGGTTTGCGACCGCAGCCCCGCCCCCGGCTTGCCGTCGAGTTCCGTGACGGCGAGATCGATTTCCTGCCGCTGGAGCAGGAGTTCCGCCTGCGCCTGGCTGGCTTCGTGCAGCACCGGATTGATCCGGGGAAACGCCTGGCGCAACTCACGCAGCAAGTCCCGGCAAATGATCGCGCAACACCGGCGCGCTCGCCGCCAGCCGCAGGCGCGCTGCCGGCTTCGCCGCGCAGCTCTTCCGCGACGTTGCCGAGCTGGCTGAAGAAGGGCGCGATGAAAGCGTAAAGCCGCTCGCCCGGCGGCGTGAGCGCAAACGGCCGGCGATGAAACAGCTTGGTGCCGAGCTCCGCTTCCAGTTGCAAAATCTGCCCGCTCACCGCCGGCTGCTGGATGCCGTAGGGCATGTGCCGCACCGCCTGGCTGATGCCGCCGTGGCGGGCGACGTAGTAGAAAAGCTCGAGATGATGGACGTTCAGCACGGCGGTATCGGAAAGCAGGGAATCGACCGGGCCGGCGCAACGGTAGCGTCGGCCGGCGATCGGCCGCCAAAAGTGCCGGAAACTTCGCGCCAGGGAAAGCGCTTCGCTTCCCGATGCGCGACCGCCTACTGCGTCCGCAGCGAGGGCGGCGAAAACGAGGGAAGCTGACCGGCCGCGCTCCCGTTCCGCGCTTCGCCGGCGGCGGGCTGATGCGGGTGATGCGGCGCCGGGGCCTGGTGCCGCGCGGTTTCCAGTGCTTCGAGCAATTCGCGGATGTCCTCGGTCGTTTCCCAGAACAGAAGCGTGAGCTGATAGACGGGCGGCGCGGAGGACCGGGCGGCCACGCGCTCGGTCTGGCAATCCACGACGACTCCGGCCAGCCGGAAGCGGCGCGGATCGCGCGGATCGCCGGTGCCGTTGAGCACCACGTCGAGCGCGATTTCGGTGCCTGCGTCGAAGCGCCAGCGCGACTTCAAGCGCACCCCGCGCGACGACACCTGGAGATCCTGGCAGTTGAACGGCGCCGAGTCCGCTCCGTAATCCAAGTGGATCGAAGAGGGCAGGTTATACGACGACGGAGAGGCCATGGACGAGACAACACTGAGAAAAAACCAGTCGCGGCAGAGGCGGCTCGTGCTGGGGCCCGACAGCGGTTCCGGACTCCACCTGGCTTCGCTTCCGTCGTCAGCCTAGCACCCGGCCGAATGCTGTCAATTGAACCCGAACGGCTTAAGCGAAAACGACCATCCGGGCTTCTGAGAAGCCGGGCCGTCAGCGGGCGTCCGCGGCCGCATTCCCGCCTTCTTCTTCGGCGGCGCGCATCCCGGCGTCAGCCAGTTCGCCATCCGGCGCATCGGCCGGGAGCCGCAGCGCGTCGGTCTGCGGGCGCTCCTGCGTTTCCCGCAGCAGCCGCATGGCGAGCTGGCCGAGCGCGAGGGTCAACCCGAGGCTGACGACGAGCCCGGCGATCCAGACCGCGAATTGTTCCGGCGCCGCCTCGGCGCCTTCGCGCCAGAGCTTGTAGCCGATGTGGCCCATCCGGCCGAGATACGCGTAGAAAAACATGCCCGGCGCCTGGCCCAGCGCGATCCAGCCGAGGCACGGCCAGAAGCGCATCCGGGTCAGCCCGTAGCCGTAGTTGATGAGGCTCGTCGGAAAAAGCGGATTGAGCTGCGAGAGAAAGACGATCTTCCAGCCTTCGCGCTCGATCGCCCGGTCCAGCGCGATCCATTCCGGCCGGCGCGCGAGAAATTTCTCCACCAATCCCCGCGCCAGCAGCCGCGAGATGCCAAACGCCGCCGCCGCGCCGAGCAGATGCCCGAGGAGCACGAGCGCCAGCCCTTTCCACAGGCCGAAGAAGAATCCGCTGGCGATGATGAGCACTCCGGCCGGCAGCAGGAGGAGGTTGCACGCCGCCTGGAAAAAGGGATACGCCAGCGTGCTCCACGGCTGGTAATGCTGCACGTTGGCCCGCAGCCAGAGGACGATGCGGTCCAGCGGATACAGGTGCCCGAGAACCGCCAGAAACAGCGCGGCGCCGATGAGCCCGCCGACCTGGATGACGACGGCTTTTTGCGGTTTGGACAGTGGAAACATCAAAGCAAGCGGACCGGACCGACGGGCGGACGGCGGCAATTTGCCCCGTCCCGTCTTTCTGGCAACCGCCAAATCGGCGGCTGCCTGCCCGCGGTCATTCGTAGGCGATGGCCACGATTTCGAGTTCCTTCTCGCCGGAAGGAAACGTGAAGCGCACCCGCTCGCCGCGCCGGGCGCCGAGCAGCGCCTTCGCGATCGGCGCCAGCCAGCTCACTTCGTCGCGGTCGAAGTCCGCCTCATCCACGCCGACGATGCGGTAGCGTTCATCCTCGCTGCCGCCCTTGCGCCGCCCGGCGTCTCGGACCGTCACCGTCGCGCCAAACGCCACGCGGTCCTGCTCCGCCTCGGCGGGCAGCGGGACGATCTCGGCTGACGCCAGGATCGCGTCCAGCTCGGCGATCCGCGCGTCCACCGTGCGCCAGCCGTTGCGCCGCCTCGCCGTCCGCCGATGCCGCCAGCCCCGGGCGCACCTCCTGCACCAGCTTCGCCAGCTCGTCGCGCAGCCGCCGAGCCCCGCTCGGCGTCATGTAATTCTTCGCCCCTTCCGGCAACACAGAAGCCGAAGCCGGGCGCGGCGCGGCGGCCCGGGCGGGAAGGTCGTCGTCGGATTCCTTCGTAAACGCTTTGCTCATGGCAGCGCAGCATACGCCGGCATGGCGGAATTTTCACCGTGACACGGCGCTGCCGGGCCGCCGTCCGGGCGTCTCCTCCTCGTGGAACCGCCATTGCAGAACGACGGCTGCCAGCAAAACGACGACCGCGATGGCGGTCGAAAAATAGAGCGTCGCCGGGTTGCCGAAGTGCTCGATGATGAGCGCGTAGCCGAGCGGCGCCAGGGCAGATAGAAAGAAGCTCGGCGCCAGCAGGCTGCCCACGGTCGAGCCGTAGCGGCGGGGGTCGAAAAGCACGAGCGGCATGGTGCCGCGGGTGATCGTGATCAGCCCGTTGCCGGCACCGTAAAGAAACGCAAACGCGATCGCCGCCGGCAGCAGCGTGCCGCTGGCGAGCCCGGTGAGAAAGCTCACCGGGAGGATGGCGGTGGCGAGAAGGTTGAGCCCGAGCGGATGGAGCCGCCGGCCGAACAGGATCTCGCCGAGCCGGGCGGACGACTGGCCGATGCCCCGCAGCGTGGCGATCCAGACCGCGACGGGCGCGGCCAGGCCGAGACCGCCGAGGATGGCGATCATGTGCGCGGACATCCCGGAGTTCAGAAAATTCGTCAGGATCGTGGTCAGCGCGTAGAGGCTGCCGGCGAGGAACTGGGCGCGCCGGGTCCGCGCGGGCGGCGGCACCGGCGGCGCGTCGCCGCGCGCGGCGGCATCCGCATGAAAA
This sequence comes from uncultured Verrucomicrobiae bacterium, assembly GCA_963762725.1. Lineage (GTDB taxonomy): Bacteria > Verrucomicrobiota > Verrucomicrobiia > Chthoniobacterales > SZAS-18 > JAFAXH01. Next base: position 789,347 of record CAVXLY010000003.1, read on the forward strand.
TCGCCGTCGGGAATCGCGAGGTGCAGCGGGATCGTGAGCAGCGCAAACCCGGCGTAGGCGAAGAGCGCGCCCCGCCAGCCGAGATGATCGGCCAGATAGTGGCCGACCGGCCAGAAGACGGTGGCCGCCAGACCGCCGAGCAGGGTGATCTGCGCCATGGACCGCCGGGCCGCCGGGCCGCCGATCCGGGCCAGCGCCGCAAACGCGGCATCGTAAAGCGTGAGGCGCATCCCGAGCCCGAGCAGCAGCCAGGCGGCGTAATAAAATCCAAGGCTGGACGCCATCGCCAGACCCGGCGCAGCCGAGCGCGGCAAACAGGGAGCCTGCGACCATCACCGGCCGGCCGCCGTGGCGATCGATCAGGCGGCCGGTGAGCGACGACGTGAAGCCCATCACCACCAGCGCCGCGGAAAATCCGCCGTAAACCGCCGTCGCACTCCAGCCGGTGCCAGCGACGATGAGTTCGCCGAAGCCGCCGATGAGGTAATACTGCACGCCCCAGCAGATGAGCTGGGAAAAACCGAGGCACCAGACCGTGCGGCGCGTGATCAAAACCGCTCCCGCCTCGCGCCGGTGGATGAGCAACTGCCGCCCCGCGCCGATCGCTCGGGCGGTGTCATGGGCTGCCAGATCCCTCGCCCATTTCCCAGCGGCAGTTTCCGCGGGACTTTTCGGGGGCTTACCCGCATGCTGTCCCCGCTGGAAGCTCCCGGAGATGAAAGCCTTGCCGTGCTCCCGGGAGCCGGCGGGCCATTGCCCGGCCGGCACGCATTGATCCACCCCCGTCCGCTTCGGTCCCCGTCAATTCGCCCATGCGCCGCTGGTTGCTGAAACTCGCCTTCGCGATCTATGAACGCCTCGTCGCGCCGGTGGTGAACTGGCTGTTCTTCGCGCATCTGCTCCATCGCACCCGGGATTTCGACCGCGTGCAATGGATGGGCAAGCGCACCTGGCAGAGCGTTCTTGATCTCTGGGTTTTCCAGGAAGCGGTCTGGGAAGTAAAGCCGGAGTTGATCATCGAGACCGGCACGAACCAGGCGGGCTCGGCCTTTTTCTACGCCCATCTGTGCGACATCCTGGGCCGCGGCCGGATCGTCACGATCGACACCGAGCGGCAGCACGACCACGCGCATCCCCGCATCGAATTTCTCGTCGGCGACAGCGTCGCGCCGGAGATCGTGGCGCGGGTGCGCGCGCTGGCCGCGGAGACGACCGGCCCGGTGCTGGTCGTGCTCGACAGCGACCATTCTGAGGGCCACGTGCTGAAGGAGCTGGAGGCCTACGCGCCGCTCGTCACGCCCGGCAGCTACCTCTGGGTGCAGGACGGCGTGATTGATACCCACGCTTATTTCCGCTACCTCCGACCCGGCCCGGTGCCGGCGATCAAACGCTTTCTCCAGCGGCATCCGGAGTTCGAGGTGGACCACGAAAAATGCGGACGCTTTCTCATCACCGAACATCCGCTCGGCTGGCTGCGCCGGAAGTTCTGAGCCGCGCGTTTCCGCCGCGCTCAACGGTCGCGGACAAACTGCGACAGCTCCACGGTCGTTTCGTAGTTCAAAAACGGCGTGATGAGATAGACGCCGGGAAAGTGGTCGAGCGCGGCGCGGCAGATGTCCTTTGCGATGGCGATGCCTTCGTTGCGGCCCTCCGCTTTTTCCAGCCCGGCCATGCGGGCGCGCACCGGCTCGGGGATGACGATGCCCGGCACTTCGTGGTGCAAAAATTCCGCCTGGCGGCCGTTGAGCAGCGGCCAGACGCCGAGGAAAATCGGCACGCCGAGATGCGCGGTGCGCGCGGCGGTCAGCTTGGCCAGGGCGGGGTCAAAGATCGGGCTGCGTCATCACGTAGCGCGCGCCGGCGGCGAGCTTGCGCTCCAGCCGCGCGACCTGGGCGTCGAGGTGTTTCGCGTTCGGATTAAACGTGCAGCCCATCACGAAGCGGGTCGGATTTTTGATCGTCTTGCCGGCGTTGTTGAAGCCTTCGTTCAGGCGGCTGACGATCTTCATCAGCTCGACGCTGGTGACGTCGTAAACCGACTTCGCGCCGGGATGATCGCCGACCTTCGCGGGGTCGCCGGTGAGCGGCAGGACGTGGCGGATGCCGAGCGCGGCGAGGCCGAGCAGCTCGCTCTGCAGCCCGAGCAAATTGCGGTCGCGGCAGCTCAGGTGCAGCAGCGGCGTGATGCCGGCCTGCTGCTTGAGCATCGCGGCGACGGCGAGGTTCGAAACGCGCAGGATGGCGAGCGAATTATCCGCCAGCGTGATGAGGTCGCTGCCGGCGTCGGTGAGCGCGCGGGCGCCGGCGAAAAACTTCTCCAGATCAAGCGTCTTCGGCGGATCCAGCTCCGTGATGATGACCGTCTTGCCGGCGGCGATCTTGTCGAGAATGGAGACTTCCTCCTCGGCGGTCGCGGCGGCCGCGGGCGCCGGTTGCGGCGGGGTGACGTAAAGGACGCGCTGCCGTTCGTCCGCCAGCACGGTCGGCGCGGGCGCGATCGGCTTGACGATGGTTTTGTGCGTCACCGGCGCGAGGTCGCGGATGGCCGCGCTCATCGCGGCGATCTGCGCCGGGGTCGTGCCGCAGCAGCCGCCGACCAGCCGGGCGCCGGCCGCCACGAGGCCGCGCGCGGATTCCGCGAAATAATCGGGCGAAGTCGGATACAGAAAGCGGCCGTCCTTGTAGCGCGGATAACCGGCATTCGGGTAAGCGGCGAGATATTGGTCCGGCGCGGCCGGGACGTGCTCGAGCAGGCGCAGCATGGCGTGCGGACCATTGAGGCAGTTCACGCCGACAATGTCCGCGCCGGCTTCGCGCAACCGGGCAAATGCTTCCAAGATCGTGACGCCGCTCGGCAGGCGGCCTTCCTCCGCGCAGGCCAGCGAGCAAACCGCCGGGCAATGGTGAAGCGTCTGCTTCATTTCGAGCGCGAGGAGCAGCTCGTCGAGGTCCAGAAACGTCTCAAACAGGATGAGGTCCACGCCGCCGTCGAGCAGCGCGCCGAGTTGCTCGCGAAAGGCGTCGGCGCGATTGATGCCCAGCTCGCGCGCCTGCTCCTCGGTCAAACCGGTGGGGCCGACGCTGCCGGCGACATAAGCGTTGCGCCCGCGCGCCGCGGCCCGGGCGAGCTGCGCGGCGGTCCAGTTCAGCTCGTTGACCTTCCCTTCGAGCTGATGCCGGGAAAGCCGGGCGGCGTTGGCGCCAAAGGTGTTCGTTTCGATCACCCGCGCTCCGGCGTCGAGATACTCGCCGTGAATCCGGCTGACGAGTTCCGGCGCGGTCAGCGTAAATTCTTCCAGGCAACGTTCTTCAGCGCCGACCCCGGCGTCGGCCATGAGCAAAGTGCCCATCGCGCCGTCGCCGCACAGAACGTGGGATTGCAGTTCATCGAGCAAGTCCATAAATGGGGAAAATTCGAAATCCGAAATCCGAAATCCGAAACAATCGGAACTAAAAAGTTAGAAGGTGTGAAAAGGGAAAAACGGGGAGCACCCGGGCGTGGATGGAGCGTGGATTCCTTGTTCTGGTTTTCCGGATTTCAGGATTCCCAGAGTTTAATGCCGATTGTTTCGGATTTCGAATTTCGGGTTTCGAATTTTCCGTCTATTTCCTCGATCTCGGGTCGAGCACATCGCGCAGACCGTCGCCGAGAAAATTCAGCGCCAGCAGGGTAAGCGACATGGCCGCGGCGGGAAAAATGAGCAGCCACCAGTGGCTCTTGATGGGGTTGATCGCGCCGGCGCCATCGGCCAGGAGCGTGCCCCAGCTCGCCTGGCTGGCGTCCACGCCGAGGCCGAGGTAGGAAAGAAACGATTCGTCGAGAATGACCGCCGGAATCGTGAGCGTGAGATACACAGCGATGAGCCCGGTGAGATTCGGCAACAGGTGGCGGGTGAGGATCTTCCAGTGCGACTGCCCGAGCGAGCGGGCGGCGGTGACGAACTGGAGATTTTTCAACACGAGCACCTGCCCGCGGACGATCCGCGCCATCGTGAGCCACTCGATGAGCCCGAGCGAGAGGATGAGGATGAGCGTCTTCGTGTAAGCCGGCAGATCGCGCAGAATCCCCAGCGTCGAGCCGGCAAACTGGACGTCGAGCCAGCGCCGAAACGGCCCCTCCACCACGGCCACCAGGATGAGGATGAAAATGAGCCGCGGGATCGCGTAAAGCGCATCCACGATGCGCATCATCACGCTGTCCACCCGACCGCCGACATAGCCGGCGATCAAGCCGTAGGAAGTGCCGACAAAGAGCGCGACGAGCGCGCCGCTGATGCCGACGAGCAGCGAAATGCGGGCACCGATAAAGATGCGATACAAGCACGTCGCGGCCGTTGAGATCGGTGCCGAGCAGGTGGCCGCGGGTGCCGGGCGCGCAGAAACTGGTCGGCATTGTCGCGGCTCGGCTCGCCGAAGCCCGCCGGCAGCAGCGCCGGGCCGATGAGCGCCAGCAGCGTGACGACGATCAGCACGACCAGCGAAAACGCGACCTCGCGCCGGCGCAGCAGCACGCGAAACGCCGACGGCCGCGCACCCAGGGCGACCGGCTCCGCCACCGCGGTCGGCCCGGCCGCCCCACCGGGTCCGGGGCTCGGCGCCGCTGGCGGATTGTCGAGTGTTGTTGGCGTCATCTTTTGCAAACAGTTGCCGGGCTCCGCGGGTGGCGCTGTGTTCTCAATACAGCTTCACCCGCCGGTCGAGCAGCGTGTAGGCGACATCCACGGCGAGGTTCATGAGGACCAGCAGCGTGCAGTAAACGATGACCACGCCGCCGATGAGAAAGAAGTCGCGGTTGAGGATGGAGTTCACGAAAAAGCCGCCCATGCCGGGGATGTTGAAAATGGATTCCACGACCAGCGAGCCGGTGAGCAGGTTCGCCGCGAGCGGGCCGAGAAACGACACCACCGGCAGGATGGCGACTTTCAGCGCGTGCCGATACACGACGTCTCTTTCCGGCAGCCCCTTGGCGCGCGCGGTGCGGATAAAATCCTGCCCGAGCGTTTCCAGCATGGAGGAGCGCATCAGGCGCGCGACGTAGGCGACATACGGCGCCGCCAGCACGAGCGCCGGCAGGATCATGCTGCGCAGCGTCCCCCAGCCGCCGACCGGAAACACCGGCACCAGCACGGCAAAGCAGAGCACCGCCAGCGGCCCGGTGACAAACGTCGGCACGCTGATGGCAAACAGCGCCGCCAGCATCGCGCCGGTGTCCAGCGCGGTGTCGCGCCGCACCGCGGCAAACGTCCCCAGCCAGACGCCGGCCACGCTGGCGATCGTGAACGCCAGCGCGCCGAGCAGGCCGGAAACCGGCAGCGTCTGGGCGAGGATTTCGTTCACCGAGCGGCTGCGGTATTTCGTCGAAACGCCGAGGTCGGCGTGCCGCGTGAGGTTCCACAGATAGGAGCCGAGCTGCTGATACACCGGCCCGTCGAGGTTGTAGCGCTTCAACAATTCGCGCTCGATGTTCTCCGGGATCTTCCGCTCCCGGGTAAACGGCCCGCCCGGCGCCAGGCGCATCATCAGGAACGTGATCGTCACCACGCAAAGCAGCACCAGCCCCAGAGCGGCGAAGCGGCGAAGGATGAAGGCGAGCATTGGGCGGTCGGTAGGGTGCGCCGCGGTCGAAACCGGGGTGCCGGGCGGAGGCGGCGAAGACTATGCCGCCGCGCCCCGGTGGTCGCCAGCGGGAAGATGGTTTTTCGCTGGCGGACGCTCTAGGCTGATCGCTTAAATCCGCCGCAATGTTCCGACCCGCCTTTGTCGCGCTCCGGTGTGCTGCCGGTATTCTCCTGCTCGGCGCCGCGTTGCTCCTGCCGCGGATCGCCCTCGGCCAGGTGGTCGCGCTCGATGTGCTCACGCGCAATGGCTACGGCTCCGTGCCGCTGAAGCGCCCGCAGCCGAATGTGCTCACGGTCGATGCCACGCTGGACGGCAAATCGCTGCGGCTCGTCGTGGACACCGGGGCCAGCGCCGGCACCGGCGCGCTTTACCTGCCGCTCTTCGCCGCCCGGGGCCGGACGACCGAGAGCATGGCCGGAGGAATCGAGGCCGCCGGCGGCTCGCAACTCACCGGCAACCGGACCGGCAAGGGAGGCGTCATCCGGATCGGCAACGTCGAAATGCGCGACGTGCCGCTGATCTTTTCGAACCTGCCCGTTTTCCTGCGCCCCGGCACCCCGGATGGGCTCATCGGCGCGCCGTTTCTGCGCGCCTGCTCCGCGGTGATCGACCTGCAGAACCTCACGCTCTATCTGCGCCCGCCCGGCCAGGGTCGCCGGGTCATGCTGGGCGAAGGCCTGCGCGGCTTGAACATGACCGAAGTGCCGATGCCGGACGGCAGCGTCGCGGTGGAGATCAACGGACACCGCGGCCGCATGCTGGTGGATACCGGCGCATTTTTCAGCGGTATCGACAATTCCCGCGCGACGAAGATGGGCCTCAGCAGCCATCCGTCCCGCTGGGGTCTGGCGGACGCCGGCGGCAAGCAGCGGCGCGCGGACCGGGCGATCCTGCAGTCCTTCAAAATCGGTGACTTCTCCGTGCCGACGCCCGATATCCTGGTCTCCAGCATGGGCGATTTCACCCGGCGGGGCGACCTCGTCGGGCTGCTCGGCATGGACGTGCTCGGCAAGAACGGCGCGGTCATCGACTACAGCCAGGGCAAGCTCTACCTCCAGAAGGGGCGTTAAGCAGCACCGGCGGCGGCGCCCGAGATTCCTGTCGGCCTCAGGGCGAGACCTGCAAGCGAAGGAATTTCTTCCCGCCCGAACCTGGCACTGGCGTGGTGGCGATGACGTCCGGGCCGGCTCCTCCCTGGTTCACGTCGGCGGCGCTCCAGTTCTGCAGGTCCGTGGAGCTTTGCACTTCGTAGCGGATGTCGCTGCGCGTTTTGCGGTAGCTGAGTTCGAGCTGGCTGCCGTTTTTCCGGAACGCTGGCAACGCGGAACGCGGGCTGGCCGCGCGGGGATCCAGGGAGAGCGCGTATTCGACTCCGTTGGCGATGCCATCCCCGTCCGGGTCCGCGTTGAACGCGGCATCCGGGCCGGAGAGGCCGTTGTCCGCGGCCCAGTGGTCAAACGGAGTCGGCACCGCGGCCGTGGCACTCGGGCCGGCTGCCGGGGCGATGTTGCCCGCCAGATCGGAAGCCGTCCCGGTCGCCAGGGAGATGCCGAGCGTGCCGCTGCCGCTCAAGCCGGAAAGCGTGACCGTGCGCGTCGTCGGCCCGCTGCCGCTGACGGAAACCGTGGCGGCGGAGGCGCTGCCGGTTTTCCGCAGCGTGATGTCTGCCGCCGTGAGCGACACCGTCTCCGCCCCGTCGTAGCTGACGGTGAACGTGATCGTGTCGCCACTGCTGCTGGCTGCGAGTTGCACCACCGGCGCGCTAATCGTCACCGCGGGCGGCACCGTGTCCACGACCGCCCGGAACGCCAGCGATGCCACGCTCACGTAGCCGGCCGCATTGCGCGTGCTGGCGGTGAACCGATAAGCGCGATCCTCCAGCGTCTGGGAGCGGTAATCGAAGCTCCAGGCTCCGCTGACGGGATCAGCGGTCGCGGTGCCGATGGTCGAGCCATTGAGATAAACCGTCACCACGCTCGCGGCCGGCGCGGTGCCGAAAATCACGAGCTGGTTCGCGCGGGTCACGCCATCCCCGGGCGCTCCGGTGTCCTCGCTGATCCCGGTGATCACCGGTGCCGGCGGCGCATCCGCCACGGGAAACGCCAGAAATGCCGGCTTGCTGATCGAGCCCCCGCTGGCAAAAACCGCATCGGCGCCGTTCGGCGTGATCTTGCTGATGGTGCTGTTCTCGGAATTCGCCGCGTAAAGATTGCCGCCAGCGTCGAAAGCGATGCCGCTCACGCCCGTGAGCGTGCCGTTGCGGTTGTCGGCGAAGATCGAGACGATCGGCGAGCCGTCCCCCTGCAGGGCAATGCGGAAAACTTTGTTGTTCCGGATGTCGCTGACAAAAAGGTTGCCCGCCGGATCAAACGCCAGCCCGCTCGGTTCCAGCAGGCCGTGGCCGCTCAGCCAAAGGCTCGCGGTGCCGGATTCACCGCCGGCATTAGGAGTAATGAGGGTGATACTGCCGTCGATGTTCGCCACGTAGAGATTGCCGGCCGAATCGAGCGCGATGCCGTCCGGCATGTTGAGGCCGCCGCCGGTGGCGTAGATTGTGGCGGTGCCGGCATCGCCGGCGGAGTTCGGGCGGATTTTGCTGACCGTGCCGGTGTCCTGATTGGCGATGAACAAATTGCCCGCTGGATCGACGACGAGGCCGGTCGGATTGTAGATGGAGCGATTCGAATCGTTGAAGTCGCTCAGCGCGTAATAGCTCGCCACGCCATTCGGCGCGATGCGCGTCACGCCTCCAAACGGCAGGAGCAACGCGGTGACAAAGAGATTGCCTGAGCGGTCAAAGCCGATCCCATCGGGAAACCGCACTTTTTGGCCGGAGGCAAACGTGACGCCCGCGCCGCCCGTCGATGGCACCGTGCCCACCGAGGAGGAATCGAAGTTCGTGAAATACAGCGTTTGCGCCGGAACCTGGGCGCGGACAGGGGCCGGAATCGGCAACAGCGACGCGACGAGCGTCGCCGACAGCGAGCAGCGGAGACAGAAGGCGGTTCATGATGGGATACAACAGGATCAGGGACGACTTCCAGCAGCTAGCACGATACGGACCCGCCCCCGGGCAGACCCGAAAAAGGATCGCCCGGAAGCCAGGACTCCATCGCGCCGCCGCGGCGTCGAAGCCAGCGGCGCCAGCCTGCCCAGGCTCGTGTCAGCGAGCGCGGGCAAACGGCGCGCAGGATACTGCCCCAAATCCGGCTCTGCAACCGCCGGAACCCAGAATAAACCGACTATATAAGACCCGTTTTAGGGTCGTAGAATTACTTCCCTTGAATGCTGAGCAGCTCGACCTCGAAAATCAGCGTCGAGCCCGGCGGGATCGCGCCGTCCGGCGTGCCGCGCTCGCCGTAGGCCAGCGTCGCGGGAATGAAGAGCTGCCACTTCGAGCCGACCGGCATCAGCTGGAGCGCTTCGGTCCAGCCTTTGATGACGCCGTTGACCGGGAACTGCGCCGGCTGGCCGCGCTTGTAGGAGCTGTCGAATTCCTTGCCGCTGATGAGCGTGCCCTTGTAGTGAACGCTCACGGTGTCCGTGGCCGCCGGCTTCGGGCCGGTGCCTTCCTTGAGCACTTTGTATTGGAGGCCGTCTGGCAGCGTTTTGACGCCTTCCTTCGTTTTGTTGGCCGCCAGGAACGTATCGCCTTCCTGCTTGCCCTTTTCGCTGGTGACGCGGTTTGCCGCGCCCTGCTTGGCCTGCATTTCGTTGCCGAACGCGGTGAGCGTGTCGCGCATCTCGGTTTCGGTGAGCTGCGGCTTCGCCCCGGTGATGGTGTCGCGAATCGCGGCGCCGAGCACCTGGGGATCCACGTCCACGTTGTTCTGCTTCAGGCCGGAGCCGATCTGCATGCCGATGGCGTAGGAAACCTTTTCCTTCTGGGTCTTTAGCGTGGTCGTCGGAGCGGGGGCCGCGCCGCCGGTCTGGGCGTGCGCGGGGAGCGTGGCTGTGGCGGAGACGGCGGCCAGCAAGCCGCAGGAAAGGAAAGGCAGGGCGGATTTCATGAAGGGATCGGAGAGGTGACGAAAAGCCGCGAAGATTGGTGCGGCGATGAGGCGCATTCCTCGCCCGCCGGGCGATGGTTGTCAAAACGAAGCGCCGGGCCGGCGGCACGGAGGCGGGCGAGGCGTCGCGGTGCGGCGGGCGGGCGGTTTGCGAATGAATTTTCGGGGTTGCCGCTCCGTCCTATTTGGCCTACTACGAGCGGTTCCCGTCGGTTTTTCGTTCGCTATTTTCCCCTTCATCCCATGGATCTTTCGATCATCGGTTCCGGTTATGTCGGTCTGGTCAGCGGCGCCTGTTTTGCCGAGGTGGGCCACAACGTCATCTGCGTGGACAATGACCAGCGCAAAGTGGACGCTCTGCAGGCTGGCCGGGTGCCGATCTACGAGCCGGGCCTCGAGGATTTGATCCATCGCAACGTCTCCGCCGGCCGGCTGCGCTTCACGAATTCCATCGCGGACGGCGTGCACAATTCCGAGGTCGTTTTCATCGCCGTGCCGACCCCGCCGCAGCCGGACGGCAGCGTGGACCTGAGCTACATCGAGCGGGTGGCGCGCGAGATCGCCGGCGTGCTGAAACCGGGGGAATACCGCGTCGTCGTGGACAAGAGCACGGTGCCGGTGAAGACCGGCGACAAGGTGGCGGAAACCATCAAGCGTTACGGACCGAAGGGCGCCGAGTTCGACGTCGTGTCGAACCCCGAATTTCTGCGCGAAGGCTGCGCGGTGGGCGACCTCATGAAGCCGGATCGCATCGTCATCGGCAGCAAGGGCGAGCGGGCGATCTCCTTGATGAAGAAAATCTACGAGCCCTTCATGGCGCCGATCCTGGTGACGGACATCAACAGCGCCGAACTCATCAAGCACGCCGCGAACTCCTTCCTCGCGCTGAAAATTTCCTACATCAACGCGGTCTCCGCGATCTGCGACGCCAGCGGCGCCGACGTGGAAAAGGTCGCCGACGGCATCGGCGCGGACAAGCGCATCGGGCGCAACTTTCTCAACGCCGGCCTTGGCTACGGCGGCTCCTGTTTTCCGAAGGACATCGCCGCGTTTATCGCCATCGCCGACGACCTCGGCGTGCCGTTCACCCTGCTGAAGGAAGTCGAGCGCATCAACGCCGCCCAGCGCGAGCGCTTTCTCAAAGTCCTGCGCGACGATCTCTGGATCCTGCGCGACAAGCACATCGCCGTCTGGGGTCTGGCCTTCAAGCCGGACACCGACGACATCCGCTCCAGCGTGGCCATCGACGTGGTGAGCGAGTTGCTCAAGGAAGGGGCGGTCGTCAGCGCCTACGATCCGAAGGGCATGGACAAGGTGCGGGAGTTCAAGCTGATCCCCGGCTGCCGCCTGGCAGATTCCCCGCTCGAAGCCGCCGACGGCGCCGAGGCGCTCATCATCGCGACGGAATGGCGGGAGTTTGCCAACGTGGACCTGGGCGAGCTGAAGTCCCGGATGCGCTCGCCGATGATCTTTGATGGCCGCAACCTTTTCGATCCCGCGACCATGGAGCACATGGGCTTCCACTATCGCTCGATCGGCCGGCCGCGCCCCGAAGCTGCGGCCCAAAAAAAGTAGGGCGCAACAGGTCCGTGCCAGGGCGGGTTTGCGAATTTGTCTGCGAGCAAACGCTCACGGACATTTATCCTTCAAAGCCATGAAAAAACTCGCCTTGGTCTCCGTCCTCGTCGCCACCGCCGGCCTGATCAACGTCGGCTGCTCCGCCCAGGGCAGCATCCGCACGACCAGCACCGCGCAACCCGGCGCCTCCGCGCCCATCGCCTACACAACGGCGCCGGTTAAGGGTGCAAAGTGCCCGTCCTGTCCGGACTGCAAATAAAAGCAAACGCGCGAAACGGACGGAAAGAAAACGACCATCCAATCCGGCGCGCCGCGCGCCGGACGGTCGCGCCCTGCCGCCGTTTTCGCCGCCATCGCGCTTCCCCGCCACGGTGAGGATTGCCAAGACTGGGCGCTACTCCACGTTTCCCACCGAGCCGGATCAAGCTGGCTAGCTGGCTGGCGGGCAGGGAAAAACTTCGGCACCGTTTTCTCCGGCAAGCCCACCGGAAGCGAGACGGTGCCGTTTTTCGTTTCGACGAATGCCGCCCTGTGCGATGAGCGACGAGAACATTTCCTCCGTCCCGGCTGACTCGCGATCCCTCTACCGGCCGGGCGTGGCGGCGATCATCCGCGACTCCGCCGGGCTGATCCTCATCGGCGAGCGCGACGATCACGCGGGCGCCTGGCAATTCCCGCAGGGCGGCAGCCTTCCCGGAGAGAGTGCAGAAGCCGCGCTGGCGCGTGAGCTTCAGGAGGAAACTTCGCTGGAGCCAGGCGATTACCGGGTCGTCGAGCAGCGCGGCCCTTATCGCTACCGGTTTCCGCGCGGGCCGGACGAAAGAGGGCTTTCGCGGGCAGGAACACATCTATTTTCTCGTCGATCTGCTTGGACCCGCGACGCGCGTGAACGTCCACACGCCAGACCCGGAATTCCGCGGGGTGCGCTGGATCGCGCCGGCGGAGTTCTCTCTGGGCTGGGTCGCAGAAATGAAACGGGACGTTTACCGGCGGGTTTTCCGCGATTTTTTCGGCTTGGAAATTGCTTGAATCAAGCGCCTGCGGCGATGGGTCGCCGCGGTTCCAAGCATTATGTCTCCTTTCTCTGTGCAATCCACCGGCCTGCTCGGCTCTGCGGTGGAGATTGATGCGTTGTTGATCAAAATCGTGGAAGCCAGCCGGCGCGGCGATGACGTTGAGACCGCCCCGGTGCTCGCGGAAATCGCCCGGCACGCCGAGGAGGCGCGCGCGCTGCACGCACAGCTGACCGAGCGGATGTTCGGCGTTTCCGCTGACGGCAGTTCGTGCGGCATCTCCGCGGTCGGCCATTTGCCGCCGCCCGTGCCGGTGCCGCCGCCGAAGCTGGAAAGCATCGTCATGGCGAATCCGACCGGCGCGAAGGAATTGATCCTCATCGTCGATCACGAAGTCGCCGCGCTGCGGCAGACCGAAGCGCTCCTCACCGAGGACGACTACCGGGTCATCACGGCGCGTGACGGCTTTGAAGCGATCTCGCTCTACAACCGGCTCTGGACGGCGATCGATCTTGTCATCCTCGACTTCGCGCTGCCCGGCCTGAGCGGCGACCTGATTTTCGACGAGCTGCTCGGTATCAACCCGAAAGTGGCTTGCCTGGTCAGCAGCGGCTTCCATCAGCCCGCCAAGCTCAGCGCCATGCTGGCGAAAGGGCTGTGCGGTTTTCTGCCGAAGCCGTTCGAGCGCGCCAAGCTGCTCGGGCAGATCGGCACCGTGCTGGCGCGCCGCCCGCGCTGAACGAGCCCGCAGCCGGCGCATGTCTGTCCGAGCGTCTCGCGCTCATGGCACCGTTCTAGCTTTTCGAAACGCGGCACTCCACGCCTCTTTTTTTCCATGGCTCGCATCGACGCATTCTTCAAACTCATGGCCGAGCAAAAAGCCTCGGACCTGCACCTCTCGACGAACAACCCGCCGATGCTGCGCATCAACGGCGACCTGATCCGCGTCGATTACCCGACGCTGACCAACAACGAGCTGCAGTCGATGGTTTACGAGATCGCGCCGGAAATGAAGATCAAGGTCTTCGAAGAAACCGGCGACGTGGATTTCGGCTACGAAGTGCCCGGCATGGCCCGCTACCGGGCGAATTTCCTGAATCAAAAATACGGCATCGCGGCGGTGTTCCGCCTGATCCCGAGCAAGGTGCTCACCTGCGACGAGCTCGGCCTGCCGCCGGTGCTGAAGCGGATGTCGCTGCTGAAGAAAGGCCTCGTGCTCGTCACCGGCCCCACGGGCTCCGGCAAGTCCACGACCCTGGCGGCGATGATCGATTACGCCAACCTGCACCGGCAGGACCACATCATCACCGTCGAGGACCCGATCGAGTTCGTCCACAAGAGCCAGCAGTGCCTCGTCAATCACCGCGAGGTCGGCGTGCACACGAAGTCGTTTGCCGCGGCGCTGCGCGGGGCGCTGCGTGAAGATCCGGACATCATCCTCGTCGGTGAAATGCGCGATTTGGAAACGATCGAACTGGCGCTCACCGCGGCGGCCACCGGACACCTGGTCTTCGGCACGCTGCACACCTCAAGCGCGGCCAAGACGGTGGATCGCGTCATCGACATCTTCCCCGCCGGCCAGCAGAACCAGATCCGCGCCACCCTGGCGGAATCGCTCAAGGGCGTCGTCGCGCAAAATCTGTTTCGCCGCATCGACAAGCCCGGGCGCGTCGCCGCGCTGGAGATCCTCGTGTTCGACCAGGCCATCTCGAACCTGGTGCGCGAAGGCAAGACCCATCAGATCAACGGCATGATCCAGGTCGGCAAAAAGAAGGGCAATCAGCCCCTGGACGACGCGATCATGGACCACCTGCGCGCGGCCCGGATCACCCCGGAAGAGGCCTACGAGAAGAGCAACGACAAGAAGAAGTTTCGCCCGTTTCTCTCCCAGCCGCCGGACGACTTCGAAGACTGACCCCCGCGAGCCGCGCTTCCCGCCATGTCGCTCAGCACTCCCCACCGGCGACTCAAACGTTTTGCGTTTTTGTGGCGGTGGATGGCGACGCGCGGCACGGTCCAGGGCGTCTATGCCTACACCCTGGTGCGGATGCGGTGAATTTCCCTCCCGACTGTTGTTTTCTCTGCCCGTTTTCTCATGAGATCTGTTGAACTCGACGCCATTCTCCACGCGATGCTGCAAAGCTACGACGGCATCTCGGATCTGAACTTTTCCGTCGGCCGCCCGCTCCAGGTGGAGGCGTTCGGCCGCCTGATGCCGATCCGGGTCGATCCGCCGATCGAAGCGCTCACCCCGTATCAGACCGAGCAGATCGCGCTGAACATCCTGAGCAACAGCCGGCGCAACATCCGCGACCTGCTCCAGGACGGCTCCTGCGATTGCTCCTACCAGCTCGGCCAGGAAGCCCGCTTCCGGGTCAATATTTTCCGCCAGAAGGGGAACTACGCCGTCGTGATGCGCAAGCTGAACACGGACATCCCGACCGTCGATCACCTCGCCCTGCCGACCATTTTCAACGACATCTGCCGCGAGAAAACAGGCCTGGTGCTCGTCACCGGCGCCACGGGCTCCGGCAAGACGACGACGCTGGCCGCGGTGCTCAACGAGATCAATCACAATCAAGCCGTCCACATCGTCACGCTGGAAGACCCGATCGAATACGTCCATCCGCACCTGCTCTCGACCTTCAACCAGCGCGAGCTCGGCGCCGATTTCTCCTCGTATCCGAACGGCCTGCGCGCCGCGCTGCGGCAGGCGCCGAAGGTCATTCTCGTCGGTGAAATGCGCGATCGCGAAACCGTCGAAATCGCCCTGACGGCCGCGGAAACCGGCCACCTCGTGCTGAGCACGCTGCACACGATCGACGCCGGCCAGTCCGTCGGGCGTATTCTCGGCATGTTCGAGCTGGCCGAGGAAAAGCAGGTGCGCGCCCGGCTTGCGGACACGCTGCGCTACGTCGTCAGCCAGCGCCTGGCGCCGCGCATCAACGGCGGCCGGCAGCTCCTCATGGAGATCATGGGCCACAACCTGCGCACGAAGGAAGCCATCGCCCTCGGGGAAGAAGAAGGCCGCACGTTTTACGACGTCATCGAGGCCAGCGAACCCTTCGGCTGGATCACCTTCGACCGCTCGATCATCAACGCCTACGAAGCCGGCCTGCTTGACGAGGAAACCGCGCTGTTGTTCTCCACGAAGAAGGGCAAGATCACGCGCGAGATCGACCTCATCAAAAAGAGCCGCAGCGAGGACACCGAAAAGCTAAGCGGCCTGCACATGGACCTGGCTTCCGTCGGGCGTTTCTAATCCGCCGCCAGCCACCCGCTCCCAACGCCCGCCTTTCCACCTCTTTCCGGCGCAGCCACCCCTCCGCGTTCCCGCTCCCATGCCTTCCATGAGCCACCCATCCCGCGCGCACGACCAGCGCGTCGATATTTTCGAGCCGGGCGACCTGACCGCCCTGGTCTGCGTGGATCATCCCGACGTGCAGACCCGCCTGATCGAGCAACTCACCGGGCTCGACTACAAACTGCACGTGGGCCTCTTTCCGGAGGACATCTCGATGAAGCTCAAGACGCACGTTTACGACGTCGTCATCATCGACGAAAATTTCGGCGGCTGCCAGCTCAACACCAACGGCGTCCTCTACGAAGCCACCCACCTGCCCGGCACCCAGCGGCGCGACCAGTTTGTCGTGCTCCTCGGCGGCAGCATGCAGACGAACGATGAGATGATGGCGTTCATCCTTTCCGTCGATCTGGTCTTCAACACCGCCGATCTGGATAACTTCAAACCGGTCCTCCGCCGCGGTGTCGCCCGGCAGAAAGAATTTTATCACGTCTTTCTGGAGCAGGCCAAAGTCGCCGGCTTGAACTGACGGCACGCACAAGCCGCTGGCGGGGAAACCGTTGCCAGAAAGGGGCCGGCGCCGGGGGCGCTGTTCACCCGCACACGGGGCTGATTGCATACACTCTTCCCATTGATTTTCGTGGCGGAAACCGGCAGATTCACAGCCGATGATTTTCCGCCGCCTGACGCAGTGGACGCGGTTTGAGTGGGATCTCGGAAAGCTTCCCGGGAATCCTGCTCCGCTGCCTGCGCACTACGCGGTCCGCCGGGCGGCCCGGGACGAAAAACAGGTCGTCTGGAAAGTCGTGAACGACTCGCTCGCGCTCGATCCCGCCTGGAACGAAGCCTTCGCCGAGTTGCGGCCGTATCTGCGGATGCAGATCGACGAAGTCTTCGATCACGCCTACCGCCGGGACACCGAGGTCGGCTGCTGCCTGGCGCTGACGCACGGCACCCGCATCGTGGGCGTCTCCGTGCTGCGGCTTGAGCCGGCCGCCGAGAATCATCTGCTCACCGGGCCCTGCGTTTTCAGCGAATACCGCAATCGCGGCATGGGCACCTGCCTGCTGGACCGCTCGCTGCGCGAGTTGCGCGAGGCCGGCATCGCGCGGGCCTTCGGGGTCACCAAGCACAGCCCGGCGGCGAGGTTCGTGTATCCGAAGTTTGCCGGGGTGGGCGCGCCGTATGAGCTCGAGGCGCTGCTGGCGGCGGTTTGACTTGGCAATCGCGCCGGGCGCGATGCTATGATCCGCCCTCCTGCCGGGCCGAAAGCCGCACACCGCCCGGCGGTTGCGCCACCACGCACTGGCTTCATCCATCGCTCAACTTCCTGCCCGTTTTCCCGTGGACTCTTTTTTCGCCAACTACCAGCTCGACGGTTTTTTCGACGAAATGTTTTCCGCGCCCGGCGTGGCGCGGCCGCATTACCAGCAGCTTTTTGAGCGGTTCCAGGCGATGAGCCACGAGGAGTTTCAGCGCAAGCGCGCGCTGGCCGACGCTTCGTTTCTCAGCCAGGGAATCACGTTCACGGTTTACGGCGACAACGCCGGGACCGAGCGCATTTTTCCCTTCGATCTGATCCCGCGCGTGATCCCGGCAAAGGAGTGGGAATACCTCGAGCGCGGGCTGACTCAGCGCATCATCGCGCTGAATCTTTTCCTCAAGGACATCTACCACGAGCAGCGCATCATCAAGGAGAAGGTCGTGCCCGAGGAATACGTGCGCAGCGCCGCGCATTTCCGGCCGGAGTTCATGGGCTTCGACGTGCCGCGCGACATCTACATCCACATTTGCGGCACCGATCTCATCCGCGATCGCGACGGCCGCTATCTGGTGCTCGAAGACAACGGTCGCTGCCCGAGCGGCGTCTCCTACGTGCTGGAAAATCGCCGGGCGATGCGCCGCGTGTTTCCGCGCCTGTTTGCCCGCTCGCAAGTGCGGCCGGTGGACGACTACGCGCAGAATTTGTTGAACATGCTGCGCTACATCGCGCCCTACGGCCGGAACGACCCGACCGTGGTGCTGCTGACGCCTGGCGTTTACAATTCCGCCTACTTCGAGCACTCGTTTCTCGCCCGCTCCATGGGCATCGAGATCGTCGAGGGACGCGACCTCGTCGTGGACGACGACCGCGTCTTCATGCACACCACGAAGGGGCTGCGCCCGGTGGACGTGATCTACCGGCGCATCGACGACGATTTCCTCGATCCCACGGTCTTCCGCCCCGACTCGATGCTCGGGGTGCCCGGCCTGGTGCGGGCGTATCAAAAGGGCAACGTGAGCCTGGCGAACTCCATCGGCACCGGCGTCGCCGACGACAAGGCGATGTATTACTTCGTGCCGCGCATGATCAAGTTCTACCTCGGCGAGGAAGCCATCCTGCCGAACGTGGAAACCTATCTGTCGGACGACGAAAGCGAGCGGAATTACATCCTCGAGCATCTGCCGGAGCTGGTGGTCAAAAGCGCCAACGAAAGCGGCGGCTACGGCATGCTCATCGGGCCGCACGCCACCCAGGAACAGCTCGCGGAGTTCCGGACGAAGATCATCGCGAATCCGCGCAACTTTATCGCCCAGCCGACCATCGCGCTGTCGCGCTCGCCGAGCTTCACGCCGGGCGGAGTCGAGGGGCGGCACGTCGATCTGCGGCCCTACATTCTTTACGGCGAAAAAATCTCCATCGTGCCCGGCGGCCTGACACGCGTCGCCTTGCGCCCCGGCTCGCTGGTGGTCAACAGCAGCCAGGGCGGCGGCTCAAAGGACACCTGGGTCATCGACGACCCGGCTTGAGCGGAGGGTCATGAACTCGTTGCGAGCGTGAGGAAAACGCGCACCGGGCCGCGGCGCCGGGCGAGTGCACGTCACAGTTGGGCCAATCCAACTCGGCTGCGCGATACGAACACTGATGGGAAGTGGGAGGGTGCATTCGCGCCGATCTCCCCGCTCTGTTCATCTCCGACATCCCCAACTTAGACCATTCAAAATCCCTCATGAAACGTCTCTCTCTGAAATCCGCTTTCACCGCCGCCGCGATGCTTTGCGCGCTCACTCTGGCGGGCTCACCGGCCGCGCTGGCGCAGGAAAAAATGGATAAGAGCGCGAAGAAACCCGCTGCCCCGGCCGCCGGCAAAACATTCGTGAAGACAGCCGGTGCTGGCAACTTGGCGGAAGTCCAACTCGGCGAGCTTGCGCAGAAAAACTCCCAGAGCGCCGACGTCAAACAGGTCGGCTCCATGCTGGTGAAAGACCACGGCGCGGCGAACAGCAAGCTCCAGGCGGTCGCCACAAAGATGGGCGTCACCCCCTTCCCGCCGGAACCGAACAAAACCCAGAAGGCAACCTACGCGAAACTTTCCAAGCTCAACGGCGCGGACTTCGACAAGACTTACATCAATACCCTGGTGAAAAGCTCACGAGAAGGACATCGCCGCCTACAAAAAGGCGCAGGGCACCGTGAAGGATGCCGACCTGAAGAGCTACGTGGACGAAACGCTGCCGGCGCTTGAAAAGCACGCCCAGATGATCAAGGACGTGCAGGCCAAGATGGGCCCCGCCGACACGAAGGCGAAGTCGAAGATGAAGAAATCGTAATCGGCCGATTCTGCCGGACCCAGGCGTGTCTGCTGGAATGGCAGCGCATCTGATCCGAGGCGGCGGACACTTCCGGGTGTCCGCCGCTTTTCGTTTGCAGCCGTCGCCCGTCGCCCGTGGCTTTAGCCTTTCCCAAGCCCGCCCGACTCCGCTAGATTCCCGCAACCATGCTCTCGCGCGTCGCTGATTGTCTTTACTGGATGAGCCGCTACATCGAGCGGGCGGAAAACAACGCCCGGCTGCTCGAGGTCAACATGCAGCTCCTGCTCGACTTCGAGAACCAGACGGAATCCGTCGCCCGCCAGCATTGGCTGCCGATCCTCAACTCGCTCGAAGACGCCGACCTTTTCCACAAATTCCACGCCCAGGCCGATGCGCGACAGCGTCATCGAGTTCGTCACTTTCGAAACGGCGAATCCGAACTCGATCCTTTCCTGCTTGTCGCGCGCCCGCGAGAACGCCCGCTGCGTGCGCGAGCAGATCACCTCCGAGATGTGGGAGCAGATCAACGGGCTGTATCTCTTCGTCCGCTCGGCGGAAGCGCGCGAGATGCTGCGCTCCAGCGGGTATCAATTTTTCCAGCGCATCCGCGATGGCTCCCACCTGTTCATCGGCATCACGGACGTGACGATGACGCACGGCGAAGGCTGGGATTTTCTCACGATCGGCAAGCACCTCGAGCGGGCCGATTGCACCTCGCGCATCCTCGACGTGAAGTATCACATCCTGCTGCCAAGCGGCGAGCGCGTCGGCGGCAATCTCGACACCGTGCAATGGATGGCGGTGCTGCGCTCGTGCAGCGCGCTGGAGGCGTATTCGAAGCTCTACGTCGGCCAGATCGCGCCGTGGAAGGTCGCGGAGTTTTTGATCCTCAACGACCAGTTCCCGCGTTCCGTGCGCTTCTGCGTGCATCGGCTGGATGCCGCCCTGCACCGGATCTCCGGTGCCGCGGAGGATCGGTTTTCCTGCGAGGCGGAGCGGCTGAGCGGGCGGCTGCGCGGAGAGATTGATTACACCACGATCACCGAAATTTTTCAGCAACACGGCCTGCACCAGTATCTCGATCGCATGCAGCTGCGGCTCGTGGAAGTCGGCGAGGCGATGCACCAGACGTATTGCGAAGGCGGCTGGCTGTCCCAATCCCAATCGCAGTCGCAAAGCCAGTCGGGCAACGGCTCGCAATCCCAATCCCAGTCTCAGCGCCAGGCGACAGCCGGCCGGGCCTGACGCCGCGGTGCCTGACAAATTCGTCACCGAAAAATCCGCGTCGAATCCGGCGGACCGGTAGTTGACTCTCTCCTGAGATGCCCACGCGCTACCGCTCGATCTGGATTTCCGATCTGCACCTCGGCACCCGCGGCTGCAACGCCCAGGCCGTGCTGAATTTCCTGCGCGACCACGATTCCGAGACGCTCTATCTCGTCGGCGATCTCATCGACATCTGGAGCCTGCGCCGCAGCCGTTACTGGCCGCAGGAGCACAACGACGTCATCCAGAAAATCCTCCGCAAAGGCCGCAAGGGCACACGCCTCGTTTACATCCCCGGCAACCACGACGAATTCGTCGCCGCTTCACCGGGGACTACGGCAGCCTCAGCATCCAACTGCGCGCCATCCACACGACCGCCGATGGCCGGCGGCTGCTCCTCATCCACGGCGACGAACTCGACACCGTGGTGCAAAACATCCGGTGGCTCGCCTTTGTCGGGGATGTCGGCTACCAGTTTTTGCTCGCGCTCAACGGGCCGGTCAACCTGGTGCGGCGCGTCTTCGGGCTCGGCTACTGGTCGCTCAGCGCGCACGTGAAAAAGAAGGTGAAAAACGCGGTGGCGTTCATCGGCGAGTTTGAAAACGCCATCGTCCGCTACGCCCGCGACTACCGGGTGGACGGCGTGCTCTGCGGCCACATTCACAGCCCGGCGATCCGGCAGATCGGCGGGACCATGTATTACAATTCCGGCGACTTCGTCGAAAGCTGCTCGGCGCTCGTCGAGCACGCCGACGGCCGGATCGAGTTGCTCGTCAACCTGCCCTGCCGAGGCGCCCGCGACCCCGGAGGAGCCGGACGCCGAAGGGGCGGACGCTCTTCCGGGAAATCTCCTGCCCGATGCGACGCGGAGCTGACGCGGCGCGCCTGGAAACAGTTTCCATTCAGCCGCGCAGCCAGCCGAGATACCAGCCCACGATCGCCGGCCCGGCGAAGATCCAGATCAGCGCGCCGAGCGCGAGATACGGGCCAAACGGCAGCTTCGCCGAGCGCGCCTTCGGCCCGAGCGCCAGCAGCCCGATGCCGATGACCGAGCCGATCATCGACGCTGCCGCGACGGTGAAGAAAACCGCTTTCCAGCCGAGAAACGCGCCGATGCAGGCGATGAATTTCACGTCGCCGAAGCCCATCGCCTCGCGGGGAAACACATATTCGCTCGCCCGGCCGCTGAAGCTTTCGATGCTCTTCAGCGGATAATCTTTTTCCAGGAGCCGCAGCCGGTCGGCGAAGCAGCGCAGCGTCACGTTTTCGTGCTCCCGGCCGGCGAGCACGAGCCGCTCGCATTGCAGGGTGAATTCGTCCTTCGGCCGGAGAAACAGGTCGCTCCAGCGATCGGTTTCATCGCCGATGCGCAGTTCCGCGTCGTCCTCCTCCGGGCGCTGCTGCCAGGTGAAATCGGCCGCCGGCTCCAGGCGCACGCGCTTTTTGCCGAAGGCCAGCTTGCCCAGCTCCACCACGGCGAACAACGTGCCGAAGCCGGCCAGCGCGCCGACCGCCGACCAGGCCAGCCCGAGCAGGAGCGATTCCTCCCCGAGCAGGCTGGGAAACGCGAAGCCGCAGAGCAGCCCGGCGACCGTGCCGCCGATCGTGATCTCATCAGGGATGATGAAATGGTCGAAGTCGATAAACGTCGCCGCGATCAGGAGCGAGACGAAGATGAAATACGGGAGCGCGAGCAGCCAGTCGCCCCGCAGCCAGACGGCGAGAAACAGCAGGGCGGTGAGCAACTCGACCAAGGGATAGCGCGGGGAAATCGCCACCCGGCAATGCGCGCAGCGCCCCCGCAGCCAGAGCCAGCCGAAGATCGGGACGTTGTGATACCAGGCGATCGGCGTCTGGCAATGCGGGCAGAACGAACGCTTCGGCTCGTTCACCGACAGCCCCAGCGGCAGCCGGTAGATGACGACGTTCAAAAACGAGCCGACCACGGCACCCAGCACAAACGCCGCGACGGCAAAAAACAGTTGGTAGGCAGCGGCGGATTGCATCGGCGGTGGTGAGAGATTTTTGGGCCCGGCGCCCGGTCACGCGGCGCGGCGGTCCGGGGATCCGGCTCTCCCTTAGAGCAGGAGTGACGCCGCGCCATCGGGGAGAAAGACGCGCCCCGCGCGGCCGGGCTCAGCGCACCTTTGCCTTCTTTTCCTCGCATTCCTCCCGCAGCCGGCGGACCTCGCGCCCGAGCTGGGTCTGCAACTCATCGATTCCGGCGGCGTCGCCCTTCGCCCGGGCGGCGACGATCTGCGATTGCAGAAAAACTTCCCGCTCGGCGATGCGGGCTTTGTAGAGCGATTCGATCTCGGCCAGCTCGTGCTTCTGGGCATCGGTCAGCTTCGCGCTCGGCGCCTGTTTCTCCAGCCGGTCCATGGCGAGTTCGTAAGCGGATTTCATAGGGGGAGCTTTGTGCGTTGCGCCGGTGGGTTCAACCCATAAATTGCCCCCCTGCCGGTCGCCGGCGTCCTTCTCCATGTCCCACCTTTCCCCGTCCCGCCCGCCCGCCGCCATCTCCCCTCCGCCGATCCGGCTGGTGAGCACCGATTTCGACAGCACGCTGGTCGGGCACGGGGCGGAAGTGCCGTTTGCGCCGGAGCTGATCGACGCCCTGCAGCGGCTGCGGGAGCACGGCGTGATCTGGGTCATCAACACCGGCCGCTCGCCGAGCCTGCTCGACCATGGGCTCGCGGAATATGCCTGGCCGATCCGGCCGGATTTCGCCATCACCAGCGAGCGCGAAGTCTGCCAGCCGGCGCTGAACGGCAACCCCGGCCGGGACGGCACGAGCTGGGCGGATTTCGGCGACTGGAACGACCGTTGCGCGCAGGCGCACGCGGAGCTTTTCGACGCGGCGCGGCCGCTGATGGACGAGGTGCTGGCGTTTCTCAGCGCCGAAACCGGCGCCACGCCGCTCTTTGATCCGACGCCCACCGCGGAATCCCCGGAGCAGCCGGCCGGACTCGTCGCGGCGGATGAACCCGAGATGGATCGCATCGCCGCCTTTCTCGATGCCCTGCGGCCGCGCTGCCCGAAGCTGGCCTATCAGCGCAACAAGATTTACCTGCGGTTCTGCCACGCCGATTACGACAAGGGCGTCGCCCTCGGCGAACTCGGCCGGCTGCTCGGCATCCCGCCGGAAGCGACCTTTGCCATCGGGGATCATCACAATGATCTGGCGATGCTCGACGGCCGCCACGCCCGGCATGTCGCCTGTCCGGGCAACGCCATCGACGAGGTCAAGGCGCGGGTGCGCGCCACCGGCGGCTGGGTGGCCGAGCGGCCGGTGAGCCTCGGCGTCGTCGAAGCGCTGCGCCGCTATTTTCCCACGGTCCTCGACGCCGGAGCCGCCTTTGCCAGCGACGGCCGCCTGATCGCCGAGCGCTTCTGAGCGCGGCCGACGACAGCACAGCCGGAAAACCAAGGGGAGCCGGCCGCTCCCGGGCGCGGCGCCGTCAGAAATCGCCGTTCAGGAAACTGCCGTCGAGCATCTTGCGGATTTCCTTCCGCCGCTCCTCCTTCGGAATCTGCAGCAGATCCCAGGTTTGCCGGTCCAAAAACGTGATCTGGCCGCCGGTGAAATTGTCGGAGTTTTTGTAGAGGAGAAACACCTTTTTGCCCGTCCATTCCCGGACTTCGAGCTGGGCATCGGTCTTCGGCATCACGCGGGATTCAAACGTGTGATCCTTGCCGTAGGTTTCCTCGAGCAGCTTGAGGATGCCCTTCGTGTTCCGCTTCCCTTCCACGTCGATAAAAATCGAGTAGAGCTTGCCCTTGAAAAAATTGTAGGAGATCCCGCCGATCTCGAATTTGCCGAAGGTCATCCTGTCCGCCGGCCGGCGGTAGGTGATCCAGCGCCCGGCTTCCTCGGTTTGCTCCAGCCCCTGAAAAGCCTCCACCGGCGTGCCGAGCTTGGCCATGGGCAGGCCGTTCTCCCGGTCAAGATCGTCGATTGATCCCGCCCGCCCGACGTTGCTGCCGAGGGCGGCAAACGCCAGCCCGCAGACCAGAAGCCAGCCACGCAGCCAGCCGGGCCGGAAGCGCCGCACGCGCGCGGACGATGCCGGCGGATAAAGAGGGCACGGGGACACTGCCGGGACGGCAGGCACGAAGGGGGACAGAACGAAAGGAGACATGAGGAGGGCAAACCAACGTGGCAAAGACTGCCGCCGGATACAACCGGCAAAACGCAAAACCCCGCGCCGGATGACCGGCGCGGGGCTTGCAAATACGAACAAACGAATCGGGAGACTCGCTTAGAAGTTCGCCGTCAACTGAACCTGCAGGATCTGCGCAGCGTTCGTGTCGCCAAACGGGATGCGCGAGGCCCCTTCCTGACCCACTCCATTTCGGATCAGCGCACGGCCGCCATTGAAGCCGCGATCGGCGTCAACCACGTTGTGCAGGTTCTTCTCGAGGTTCCAGGTGTTGTAATACACAACTTCGCCCTTCAGCCAGGCGTAGAAGTTGTAACCCATCGCCATGCGGAAGCCCTGCCCGTTGAGGCGGCCCTGATGGAAGTTCGGATCGTTCAGGTTCGGGTCGATCGAGCCGATGCCGCTGTAGCCGTAATCGGTCGCGATATACCAGTCGCCCTTCTTCTTCAGCTCACCCAGCACGACGCCGATCGTGGTGGTCGATTTGTCGATGAACTTGTCCTCGGCCAGACCATACTGCTGGTAGGCACGGGCACCGCCGGTGAAGTTATAGGCGAGATCGCCGAAGATCTTCAGAGGCACCGTCTTGCCGCCGATGAACGGAATCTGCACGGTGAACTCACCCTGCAGGATACCGACATACAGGTTGCGCGTGGCGTCGGGATCGTTGAACGCCGCGACGTTGAGCAACTGGCCGTTGGACGCCGGGCTGATCGCATTGCCCGGAGTGTTCGGGACGATGCCGGTCGCCGGGACCGTCGCGATGCCGGTCGCACCCGCCGCACCGTTATTCGGGTAGAAGTAGAACGCCGGCGCGATGACCGCGCTCATCTTGTTGTTCGGCTTCCAGGTCATGACGATGTCCTGATACATCAGGATCGGATCATGGCTCAGATCGTTGTCACGGCCACTGCCACGGCCGCTCGTCAGGAACGTGCGGTTGCCGCCGAGGTTGCGCACGAAGGTGTTGCCGCGGGCGTCCGTCGTGACGGTGCCAGTCGCGGTCGTCGCGCCGTTTTCCGGGTTATCGTAGAAGGCATACTGGCCGAAGTTCGCCTTGATGTTCAGCTGCGGGCTGACGTCGAAGTTGAAACGCTCGGTCAAGCCGGTCGGACGAATGTCGCCGAAGTCGACGATGCGATCGGTGTTGTTGTAGAAAGGCGCGAGCACCTTGCCGCCGAGCACCGTGATGTTGTCGTTGATCTTCCAACCGAGGTAAAACAGGTTGAGATAGAACGCGGCGTTGTCGAAGCCTTCCGTGAAGGTCTGATGGGCGCCGTCGGTCTGGGCGGC
Source organism: uncultured Verrucomicrobiae bacterium (assembly GCA_963762725.1). Lineage (GTDB taxonomy): Bacteria > Verrucomicrobiota > Verrucomicrobiia > Chthoniobacterales > SZAS-18 > JAFAXH01. The sequence continues at coordinate 815,166 of CAVXLY010000003.1, forward strand.
GGCGTTGATGCCGATGCCGGCGAACCAGTTGTCGCTGAACTTGTAGTTCAAGTTCATGCGCAGACGGTAGCGATAGCGGCTCTGCGGGATCTCACCCGGATCGCGCCGCGCGAAGCCAACCGCGTTGTTCCCTTCGGGATCGCGGTTGTCGTATTGATAGCGGAAGCGCATTTCACCCTGGATGGTGAGTTCCTGCACCTGCTTGCCGAGCGCACGCATGAAAGTGGGCACTTCGTCGCCTTTGACGGGATTTTTGCCTTTCGCATCGCCGCTCATCAGGTTGAGCTCGCGTTCGAGGGCCTGGACGCGCTTCTCGAGCCTCGCGTCGTATGGGTCCGCGGCGCGGGCGCCGGGAACCAAAGGAGCAAACGTGCCGGCGGTCAGCAGCGCGGAGGCTGCCAGCAGGCCGGTCGCCCGCATCTTGGATTTGTTGATGGTCATTCCTTGGTTGGGTTTTTTGGGGTTGCTGTTGGTTGGCTGCAAACGGTGACTGGTTAAGGTTTTGTTTGCAGTTCCCGGCGCTTTTAGAGGCTTCCAAAATTCTTGGCAAGCATTTAATTCCACCCGGACCGCAAAACTTTTCTCCCTGGTCTCCGCCAGAGTGAAACGCCACGGTTTCACCTCCGCCCCGGTGCGCCGGCTGACAATGCCGCCGCGGACCCGGCGACGCGCGAATTGTTCGCACACTTCATGACCACCGTGCCCCTCCGTTCCTGCGATCTTTTCGCGCAAATGCCCCCGGATCTGGCCGGCGGGATTTTCTCGCATCTCCACGCCAGCGCCCGGCCGACCTATGCCCTGGCGGTGCAGGCGCTTGCGGCCCAGCGCCGGCTGCGGCCGGTCTTTATCGAGCGCAAGCCGCGCACGGAGCGGCACGCGTGGCTGCAAGCCGCCCTCGGCCGCCCGGCGTCGGAGCCGGTGGCGGCAAACCTTCTTCAAACCTGGCTCACGAGTGCGCAGTCGCCGCTGCTCTGCGATTTCCTCGATGCCTTGGGCATTCCGCATGACGGCAAGGGAAACATCGACTCGCTCCCGCCGCCGCCGGATGGCGAGACGCTGCGCGCTGCTGTGGACGGAATCCTCGCCAAATATCCGCGGGAAACGGTTGTCGTTTATCTGCACTGCTTTCTTACCATGGACCCGGAGACCTGGGCTCCTCTGGCGGCCTTTCTGCAGAACGATTCCCGGCTGGCGCTGTCCGCGGAGACGGACGCGGAGAAAAGCTGACACCGGCGAAGCGGCCGGGTCGAGGCGCGGCTCGCGTCGTTGTAGAGGCGGCTCTGTGAGCCGCAGTTGTTTCAATGTTGCAACTCACAAAGCCGCTTCGAAATCGGGCGAAAAAACGTCGCCCAAGTCGCTTCAGCGGACCCGGCGCGGGGCTTCCACCCGCCCATCCGAAAAGCGAGCGGTCACACCACGATCCGGTCGCGTTGCCGCAGATGTTTGCGGCTCGTCCCGCTCCGCAGGCTGCGCGGGCGAAATCCGGGCGGCTTGTCGCGGATCCAGTCAACGAATTGCTTTACGCCAGGATGCTCGCGGATCGCCTCAAGCGAGTGAAAGCCGCGCTCCAGTTCCTTTTCCGTCAGCAGGGCGTGCAACTGCTTGTGGCACGCGCTGCACAAGAGGAGCAGCTCGTGCTTCACGCTCTGCCGCGAGAAGTTTTTCTTGTTCCACTTGTTCCGGTGCCGACTCTGCGGAATCAAATGGTGCCGGGTGAGCGCCGTTTCCCGGCCGCAAAGCTCGCACGCGCCTTCGAGCATGAAAAAATTGAAAAGAGGTAATTCCGGGAATCCGAATTTTGGCCTGCTGTCGTCCAGCTTCCTGCCATCCGGCTTCCCGGCCGACGGATGGCTGTTTCTTAAGTTCTATTCATAACGCCGCACGCGAGTCGCCGCCGCGGCGATGACAGCGCTGTCACCATCAATTCGCCTCCTGCCATGCCGGCAGTTGACTCGTGCCGACGCATCCGCTGAAGGGCGATCTCTTTACGCTCAACGACCGGATCCCGGGAACGAAGCTTCGCCCCCGGAAATCCGGTCGCCAACCGCGATGCGAATTTCGCTCTCTTAGCGACCCGCCGGCTGCACCGGGGTGTTCGGGACGGAGCCCGCATTCGTCGTCGCGTTGTTTTTCACGTTGGACGTCTGCTGCTTGCCGCTCTTCATCTTGGTGGACTTCTTGGCCTTCTTCTTCGACTTCTTCTTGCCCTTGCTGCTCTTCTTCATGGGCTTGCTGCTCGAGGTGTTGCCCATGCCAGTGGTGGACGAGGGCGAGTCACCACGGGTCAAGCCCGCGGTGGAAGGACCACGGCCGGCAGCAGTTTCCGAAGTGGCGTTGGAAGACGTGCCGGTTTTCGCGGCGTCAGTGACTTGTGCTTGCATTCCGGAAAGGCCGACAGCCAGCGAAACCAGAACGCAGGGGAGGAGTTTGAATTTCATATAATCTCCCATCGGCGCTCGCGCTGCGGCCGGTTGCAAGGAACAAGCGAACACCGTGCCTGCCGGCGTGTCCCCCGGACTTTCCGGCGGGCGGCGGCACGACTGCCCGCGCTCAGGCCGTCGCCAGCGCGGGCTCCGTGGCGTAGACTTCCTCCTGCTCGACGGCTTCCTCATCGTCGGTTTCCAGCGGGGCGAAGCGTTCCGCGTTGAAGCCGTATTCAATGCCGTGCCGGTTGGCGGGATTGACCAGCTCGATCAGGTAAACGGCGGTCTCCCCCTCCGTGTTCTGCAAGCTCACGCCGGGAATCAGATCACGCACCGTGTAGATGACGTCCTTCTTGGGCAGCGCGGTGTAGAGCTTTTCGATGCCGAGTGGAAACCGGTCATCCACACAGGCGACTTTTTGACCGGGAGCAAACATAGCCGCCTACCTAAATCGCGGAACCCGGCGGAGGCAAGTCCGCTCACGCCGGCACGACGCGCGCACTCAGCTTCCCGAGCCGGACCTCCGCCCGCCGCGGCCGCCCGGCTCCCTGTCTATTTCGTGAAGACCTGTCCGGTCCGGAAGTTGTAAAAATAGCGCGGCCCTTTGGTGTAGCGCTGGGGATTGCCGTTGGTCGGATAATAATAGACCAGCGCATCCAGGCTGAAATCATACAGATACGGAAACGGAAAACTCGGGCTGGTGTAGAACCAGCCGCCGCTCGCGAAGTCGTAAAGATAAACGCCCGCTTTGCCGTCCGCCGCATCCACGACATACGCGTAGCCGAGGTCGAAGTGATAGATGAACCCCGGCTCGGACAGATGGCTGTAGAAGCCGAAGACGTTGCCGTTGCCGGCAAACTGCAGGTAGCAGACGCCGCCGGACAGCGTGACCTCCCCGTCGAAAAAGCCAGGGGCCGCCGGCACCGGCGCCGGATCCCGCACTCCGTAGATCGCCTGCAGCCCGGCGATGTCATCGGGCTGGAGCACCTCCAGATCGCTGATGCGCGAGTTCATGATGGCCGCCACCTGCTGGCCGGAGAGATCGGGATGATCGAGCCCCAGCGCGTGGCCGAACTCGTGCAGCGCGACCCGTCGCAAATCCGGGATGGATCGGCCCTGCGCATCGAATCGTCCGCGGCCGCGATACGAATCGAAATTCTTGGCGGAATTAAACACCACGTCCGTCTCGATCAGCGTGCTGCGGGAATAATAGTAAGTCGTGATCGCCAGGGTATCGCTGCCAAACGCCTTGCCGAAGGCGGTCGGCGAAAAGAACACCGTATTGACGTTGTCCCCCTGGGTGCCGTTCAGCGGCGTCGGCGACGGCAGGGCGACAAACTGGACGCCGCTGCCAAGAAACTGGTTCCACTGGGAAAGCGCGTCCGCCGCCACCTGGTTCCAATCCGTCGCCCCGTCGGACAGGACGCGCCCCGCCGTGCCGAGGCCGAGGTTCACGTTGATGGATTGATTGTTCGGCCAGCGCTGGCCTTCGAGCACGTAGGCGTGCGCCGAGACGGCGGAGAGAAGGGTGCAGGCGGCGAGGAGCAGCGCCAGCGCGCCGCGTCGGAAAGAAGGGATGGAAAATCTCACGAAGGAAGGAGAACGACGGGGCGAAGGAAGCGGCGAACCGGAGCAATCGGGAGGGCATCAATTTCCGCGCACGATCTCGGGCAGTCGCTGCGCCCGCCGCTCGCGCAATTTTTCCAGCACGCGCTCGCGGAAAGTTTCCGCCGGCAACGGCGCCTCGCCGTCCGCGGCCTGGGCAGCGCCGGCGCGCGGCGCCACGCTCAGCCCGGCGGCATCGCCCTGGCCGAGGCGCGCGGTGTCCGCGACGGGCCGGCCGTCGTGCGAAAAGATGTGCTCCCGCGCCGTGGCCGCATCGCGCCGCACCCGGAAATGGCCCTGGTGGGCGCCGACCAGCGGGCAAAACTGCTCGCCGTTGCCGACGACAAAGAGCACCGCCGTGTCGCCGAGCGCGAAGGTCGGGATGCCCGGCACCAGCAGGGTGCGGTCGTCCACGGTGCCTCCGAGAAATTCGAGCGTCTGCGCGGAGGCCGCAGTGCCCTTGAGCGTTTCCAGCACCTGGAACGTGACGCGCGTCACGATCCGCCGGCCCGGACCCTCGCCGGTCCAGAGACTTTCCTGCGCGACGACCGTGCCTTTGAAAATGGATTCCGCCCGGGCGACGAGGGCGTCAAAGTCCCGCGGCACCGCCGTCAGCGCCTGCGCTGCGCCCGGCAGGCCGAGCACCAGCGCGAGGAGCAGCACCGCGGACCAGCGCTGGATCGCGGTGAACCGGTGAAGAAGAGGAGAACGCTTAAAGGACGGCATGGAGGCGAGAAAAAGCACACGGAGACGTGTCATGCAACCGGCGGACCGCTCCATCCGAGCACGCGTTGCGCCAGACAGGCGGCAACGGGAGCGACACCCTGTGGCGCGAGCGCCCGCGGACGCCGGGAAAAGCGGCGCCGGCGCGGGTTCGTCAACGCTCGGAAACGATTCAATGGAGACTCGATTTGCCCCGGCAATCCCGGGCGGCCGCGAACTGGTTACCAGAGTTTCCGGACAGAAGGAAACTGAAAACTTCGCGCCGCTGCCGAACCGGGTTTTCCGCGGCCGAAACCATCTGCCCCGCCCGACTGCGGGACGAATGGCCGCCGGGGGAACCGCCCCGGCCGAAGCGTCGATTCCTGTTTCCGTCCATTCACCCGCCCCTCCGTGGCCGAATCCCTCTTGCCGATGCATTTTCCCCTCTCCTCATTTTGGCGGCGCCCCGCGCTTCCCGCCATCGCCGCGGCCTGCCTGCTGGCGGCTTGCGACAACACCGCGCCGCCCGCGCCCCGGCCGCCAGAAAACGCGCCGCGCCCCCCGGTGAATGTCACCATCACCCAGCCACCGGAAACCGGCCGCGCCCCGGCAGCGACCGCCAGCGGCTCGCTCAAGCAGCGGCAGCTCGAATTTCTACATCGTCTCCGCGACAATGATCCGCAGGCCCGCACGATCGATCGCGCCATTTTCAACGATCAAAACGAGCTCGGCCTCATCCTTGATGCCAGCGTCCCGCCGGACAAAGTTTCCGCCCTGCTGCGCACGATTCTCATCGGCATGGCGCGCGAGTTTCCCGGTCAGGATCTCACCGTGCTCGCCTACAGCCCGTCGCAGCCGCCGCGCAAGCTCGGCACCGCGCGGCTCGACGCCCGCTCCCGCGAGATGACCTATACGCCGGAGCGTTGATCCCCCGGCGTGTCGCGATCCGTTCTTCCCGCCCGCTTTCTCTCCGCAAACTCCAAACCCAGTAACCATCCCCAAAATCCATGCCTGACAACGTCGATGATTTCATGAAGCGCTTCGGCAGCGGCCACGACACCGTGGACGACCGCGACGCCGCGCATTTTTACGACCGCTTTGTTTCCACCCGCGACGACGATCGCGATTTCGACAACAACACGTTTCACCAAAGCGCCACCGAGCATCTCGGGCAGTTGCCGGACGACCAGTTCCAGAGCGCCGCGCGCAACGCCATTTCCCAGGCGCCGCCCCAGGAGCGCCAGGGCTTGCTGGGCGGCCTGCTCGACGCCCTCGGCGGCGGCGGCAGCAGCGGCGGCGGTCCCGGTGGCGGGATGCCTGGCGGTGCCGGCGGCGGGCTCGGCGCGCTCGCCGGAATGCTCGGCCTGGGCTCGACCGATCCTCGCCAGATGAGCGACGAGGATGGCGCGCGCCTGATGAATTACGCCCGGCGCGAGCGCCCCGAGGCCATGCAACAGGTCGTGCAGGAAAAGCCGTGGTTTCTCAAAGCCATGGGCAATCCCGTGGTGATGAGCGTGCTCGCCATGGCCGCGCGCAAGCTCTTCAGCAGCCGCGGCGGACGCGGCGGCCTTTTCTAACTAAAAGCGCCAAGACGGGCAGGCCGGTGCGCGGCGACCGCGGCGTTCCCCGGCGACCGGGCTCACGGACGCGCGGGTTCAGGCGCTGCCGGCGGCTCCTCCGTCCCCGGCGGCGGCGCCGGCGGCAAGGTGGTCGTCACCGGCCGCGGTCTCGCTCCGGCGGGAGCAACTCGCGGGACGAGGCTGGCGGGCTGCGGCGTCATGCCCGGGAGCGATCCGCCGATGCCCGCGCGGGTCGGCAGGCGCGGCGGCTCGCTGTGCGTTTCCGCCGCCGCCAGCTTTGCGGAAATCTCGTAAATGCTCTGCCGATGACGGCTGCAGTTCGCCGCCCACTCCTGCTCCCGCTGGGCGACGACCTGCTTCCGCGCCGCCCGCTCCTCCCGGCGTGCTTGCGTCCGCGCGCGGCGGCTGCCAGATAGCGGCTCCGTCGTGCTCGCCGCCCGCAGATCCGCCGGCGGCGCGGCCATCCCGCCCGGTGCAGAAGCGGGCATCGGCGCCGGGACGGATTCCACGCGCAGCCGGCTCTCCCGTTCGTCCATGATCGCCGAGAGCACGTTGCCCAGCGCGACCGCCTCGACGAGCGCCGGCCGGTCGGCTTCTCCCGCCACCGCGAGGCGCGCGTTGAGATCGAGCAGCAGCCGGCTGAGTTCCTGGCGAGGCAGGCGCGTCCGGCGCGTCAGCGGCGCCAGGATCGAGCGTTCCAGATGGCGGTCGAGAAACCGGTTCAGCCGCGCCGACAGGCTGCCGGGCGGCAGAGACGCCGCCGGCGCCGCGCCGGTGTCAGCGCGCTGGCGCCCGCGTCGCGCGGAGGCGTCGGTGACCGTGGAAAGGAGGACGGCGCTGGCAACCAGCAAAACGTAAACAGTGGAGGTGAGCCGCATGCGAGGGGAAAGGAAAAGGAGTCTGGCAGTGGAATCGCGCGGCTGGGCGCGGTTGCGGGGGCGCCGGTGATCCGCTTCTGAAGCGGAAAATTTCCCGCGTTATCGCCAGCCGCTCCCCGCGACTCCGATCTGCCGGCCGCGCCGCCGCCGGACGTCATTCCAGACCCTGCTCCAGCACGAGGAGCAGGGCGTCGTCAGGCTCGATGATCACGATATCGATCGGTGCCAGGCCTTCGCCGGTTTTGATCAGGTTACCCTCGTGCGCATCAAACGCCGCGAGGTTGTCGGCCGCGCGGTAAAACGTCTTTGCCTCCTGCCCGGCCACCGGGGAAAAGCCGCGTGCCCGGAAGTAGCGATCGATTTCCACCGCGCCGGGACGTCCGCCGAGAAGAAACGGCTGGACGGTGATGATCGCCGGCAGCTCCTCATCGCTTCCCGCCGCCGACCCGCCCGAGGACACCAGGCCAGCGTAGCGCCAGTCGTCGCCGAAGACCGCGTTGTGCAACGCGAGCCGGGAGAGGTATTCCCGCGGCGTGCCCGCGCGCAGCCCGATTTCCCAGCCGGCCCGGCCCCGGCGCACGAAGGGCGTCAGCCCGTAGCCCTCGCGCGACGGCACGGTCACCTTCACCGCCCACTGGCCATCGGCGCTCAAGCGCACCTCGTGCTCCTGGCCCCAACCCAGCGCGACGCCGCGCTGCGCCACGGCTCGGACACTTCTGAGGTCGCCGTCGCCCCCGCCCTCGCCGCCGCTGTTGCCTGAAAAAATCTTCCCGCTGGCCGCAGCTAGGAGGCCGGCTTGCCGGGCGGCTTCCCGGGCAATCTCCGGATGTGGCGGCCGTGCTCCGAAATCTGGCGCGCCGCTTCCTCGTAGGATTTCGGCCGCTGCCTCTGGCGTAACGCCCGGTCGTGTTCCCGCAGCGCCTGGATTTGAGCGCGGTTTTGTTCCACCGGTTGCGTCGCCATCGTTGGAAGAAGAATTCAGCCGGAGCGCCGACAGATTCGCGCGGGACTCCATCCCTCGACTGTCGCCCGGCTGTCAAGCTCCACCCCAGGACGCGCCTCCTCCTCCCTCCGCGCGCCCAGCGTTCCCGCGGCGCCGCGGTGCCGCGCGCGGACCCCAGGTAATCGGGACTTGGCTCGCTACAAGTCGCTATCGGTCCACCCGGCGCACGGCTCGGTTTCGGGTCAACAGAGACACGCCGCTTCTCGGCTTATCTCCACGGGCGATTCGCTTTTACATCCACAGCGCTGTGCCGGCTTTTCGTTTTGCATGGTGTCGTCCTACGAGCGGAACAGGGATTATACGAAAGCGGGTCAAAACTGCTCGCCCGATTAGACGAATTACGCTTTCGTCTACTTCTTGTTAGGCCCATAGCCACGCGCCTTTGCATACCGATGTCCTCCAAGTCCGAACGCCAGCGCTCAACTTCTACGTCCTTCGAGACGCATCCGGGTTGTATCTGCTCGATGCCGGATTTATCGGAGGGCGGTTCTTTTTGCGGCGCGCACTTCGGCGACGCGGCTGGGAGAGCGAGTTCATTCGCGGCATCATCGTCACCCACGGACACCTCGACCACATCCTCAACGTCGTCACCATTGCAGGCGAGACCGACGCTTGGATTGCAGCCCCGCGTCTCGACGCAGACCACTACGCCGGTCATCCGCACTATCGCGGCTGGGCACGAGTCACGGGTTGCCTGGAGAGCATTGGCAGGCCCGTTCTCGCATTCCATCCGTTCGTTCCCGACCGCTGGCTCGACGACGGCGACTTCCTCGACGTATGGCAGGGTCTGCGGGCCGTCCATCTTCCCGGCCACACCCACGGGCACATGGGCTTCTACTGCGAGCGCCTCCGACTCATGTTCACTGCCGACCTGTTTGCGAGCTATCGCGGCGTTGCACACTTCCCGCCGGACATCTTCAACTGCGCCCCAGCGCAGATCCCGCAGAGCGCGACGGTGGCATTGGCATTTGACCTCGCCGGAGTCGTTCCCAACCATTGCGACCGTGCCACGCCCGAAGAACATCTCCAACGGCTTCGCCAGCTACAACGCAAGTTCCAATGGGCCTAACTGTTGATTCTCGACACGTTGTCCGCAGTAGTGGGTAGTCTGGAGCCTGTCGCCAAGCGTTGGCTTGATGGACGACTCTGCGGAGGCAACTTGTCGACCGCGAGCCCTGCCGATAGGGTTTCTTCGTCATGAGCGTTCAAGAGCTTGAAAACGCCGTTCGTTCCCTTCCCCGCGAGGAGTTTGCCCGGTTCCATGCGTGGATCGAAGAATTCGCTGCCGACGCTTGGGACGCACAGATCGAAGCCGACACCGGTGCGGGCAAACTCGATCACCTCGTTGCCCAGGCAGATGTTGATTTCGAGGCGGGGCGCTGCACGCCTTTGTGAGGCATTTCACCAGTCCCGATTTTTGGATTCACTACCGGCAGCTTCCCGAAGCCGTGCGTGTGCTGGCTGACAAGAACTTTGCGCTTTTACGCGCGGATACCCATCACTCCTCTTTGCGCTTTCGACCGGTGTCGGGTCCGCTCTGGTCGGTGCGTGTGGGGCTGCATTACCGCGCGCTCGCCCGCCAGCGGCCCGAAGTCTTCGTATGGGTGCGGATCATCGGCCATCACTCCGTTCATGATCAGATTCTGCGTTCACCGCCCAAATAGCCGGCGCTTGACTGTTGATTTCCCGACCCGTTGTCGGCTGTGATGGGTAGTGCGGAGCTGAGTGACAAGAACTTTGAGCGGCGTCCGGTTTGGGTTTGAGCCAGTCTTCCGTTGAGCTTGCGTCCTTCAGGAAAAAACCATGAGCCAAGTCGAGAGGGTCACGCTGCGAAAGGTCGAGACTGCGGATCTCGAAATATTCTTCGAGCACCAATTCGACGCGGATGCGATCCGGATGGCGGCGTTTGTCAGCGCGGATCACCCGAGGGACAAGGCCGCTTTTCACGCCCATTGGGAAAAAATCCTGGCGTCGCCACGGACCACCCAGAGGACGATCGTCGCGGAGGGACAGGTGGCCGGTCACATCGCGTGTTTTCCGGATGGAGAACACTCTGGAAGTCACCTATTGGCTGGGAAAGGAGTTTTGGGGCAAGGGAGTCGCAACCCTGGCGCTCGGTGAATTGCTCAAGTTGGTCGCGGATCGGCCAATCTTCGCCCGGGCGGCAGCGGACAACATCGGGTCGGTGAAGGTGCTGGAGAAGTGCGGTTTCACCATGGTTGGGAAGGACAAGGGTTTCGCCGAGGGCAGAGGCGCGGAGACGGAGGAGTTCATTTTCCGGCTGGGTCCTGACCGCGAGACGGAGTGACTCCGCCCGACAGATCGGCGCGGACGCAGCCGACCCGGCGGTCGGTCTGTCCTCGGGCGTCAGGCGCCTTGCTCATGATCGCGCGAATTTTTCGTCTGCGATCAATTCCGGCCCGTGGCGCGCGCTTGCGGCGATGCCGCCCGCGTGTGGCGGTTCGGCTCGCCTGCCGGGTTCCGGCTGGCAGGAAGACTCCTCCTTGTTTTCGCTCAGCACCCAAAGCCGATGGGGTCGGCGGTGCGTATGCGGGCCGCGCTTTTCGTTCAACTACCCGCAGCCCGCGCGGTCCGATCTCCGCGCTCGCCGGCGCTCACGCGTAGACCAGCAGATCAATGTCATCCGGCAGCGTCGCGCTGACTTCGCGGACGACGTTGCCGCGCAGCAGGCTGACGAGTCCGCTGCGCTGCGGCGCGCCGAGAATCAGGCGGGACGCGCCCACCGTGGCGGCGATGTCGGTGATCGTGTCCGCGGCGGAATCGCTCACCGCGTAGCAGGGCAGCACGGCCACGCTGTCGCCGGCTTTTTCCCTGGCGTGCTGGAAAATCTGCGTCGCCTCCTCGTCGTCCCGCCATTTGCGCCGGCGGTCGTCCTCGGTCATCACGGACTGCTCGCGCACAAAGAGCAGATACAGCGGCCGGCGGGTTTCGCGCGCCTCGCGCACCGCGAAGTCGAGCGTGCGCCCGATGCCACGCACCGCGGCGAGCAGCGGCTCGCCCTCGGCGTGGAGCGCCGCCGTGGCCATGAGCGCGGCGCCGGGCAGCTGGCCGGCGGGGCCGGTGTTGAAGCCGGGCGCCAGGGTGCCGGGGACGCCGACCGTGCCCGGGAGTGCGCCGGCGGAGGCCAGCGCGGTGCCGGCGGCCCCGGCGGTTTCCCGCGCCTTTTTCTTCTGCGCCCGCTCGACCGCCAGCCCGCGCATGACCAGGCCGATGGCGAGGATGGTGACGGCGAAGACGCGGGCGTTCGGCTTGTCCACCAGCAGCGAGATCTCGATCGCCGCCATGACGAGGAACGTGATGAACATCAGCGTCCGCTCCCACGATTTCAGGTCGAGCTTCCGGTCGGTGGAGGTGGCGCCGAGATTTGTCGCGATGGCGCCGACGACGCCGACGGCGTAAAGATCGGCCAGCCCGGAAATGTCGCTCACCAGCATCACGAGCGCGCCCGGCACCACGGTGGCGACGATGGCGCCGATCTGCGGCACGCCGAAGCGGTTGAGCTGGCGGAACAGGGGCGGCAGCTCGCCGTCGCGCGACATCAGATACTGGATGGCCACGAGCCCGCCGATGGCGGTGTTCACCGCCGAGAGCAGGAGCAGGCCGAAGACGAGCGCGACGATCCAGCCGAAGATCTGGCCGGCGTGCGGGCCGAGCACGTTGCCGACAAAGACCTCGCCCATGTATTTGAGCATGTAGTCGCGCACCCCGGGATTGCCGGGGGCATCCACTTCGGGGCCGCCCGCGCCGCCCGGGGTGCTCACCAGGCCGTTGAGCGCGTGCATGCTCAGGCCGAGCAGCGCGGTGAAAATGCAGACCTCCGCCGCGATGACGGCGAGCGCGCGCGTGGCCGTGCGGGTGACGCGCGGCTTCTCCGGCGTGCTGCCGGGATCGAGCTTCATCACGCCGGTGGCGTTGGCGATGGCTTCGACCCCGCTCAGGGCCAGGACGATGGAGACAAAGCCGTTCCAGTTCTGCACCCAGTGGCCGTGCAGCGGCTGGAGATTGTGCACCGCCTCGCCGAGATGCGGAATGGCGAAGGCGCCGAGGATGAAGACGACGAGCAGCGTCGGCAACGACACCAGAAACGCCAGCCCGCCGGTGTGCTTGGGCCCGAACAGGTTCAGCGCGCCGATCGCCACGATCGACAGCGCCGCGAATTTCTCCGGGTGCGCGAAGCCGAGATAAGTGAATGCCGCGAGTGCCGAGATCGCCGCGGTGACGATGTAATCCGCCACCAGCAGAAACGCGCCGATGATGGAGATGACCTCCGAGCGGTGGCGCACGCTGGCATAGACGCCACCCCCTTCCGGGTAATGCTTGCAGATGATGACATAGTTCAGCGCGACGAGCGCGGTGAGCACGCACATCGTGGCGATGAGCCAGAACGACATGTAGCCGGCGACCGCGAAAGCCAGGCCGATGACATACGCCTTGCTGGTGCCCCAGTCGCCGTAAAGGATCGCCGCCGAGCGCACCCAGTCGAGGTCGCGCGGCCGGCTGGTCTGGTTGCCGATGATCATGGGCTGCTACTCACCGGCGACCGCCTGACCGGTCCCGGGAAACGGAGCGCAAGAGCGCAAAGCGTGGAGCACGCCGCGGATGCAACGCCCGGAATCGGGTCTTGAACAAATTGCCGCCTGCCCGGGCGTCTCTTGAGAGTGGCGTATCCCATTTGCGGGTGCGATCCCCGACGCAACCAGCGGCCTACCCGCCGATCTGGCGCTTGTAACCGTCGGGATCGAGCAGCTTCTCGGCTTCGATGGCGTCGGAAACTTTCAGCCGGAACATCCAGCCGTCGCCGTAGGGATCGGAGTTGACCAGGGAGGGATTGCCCGTCAGCGCGTCGTTGACCGCGACGATCTCGCCGGCCACCGGGGAATAAATGTCGCTGGCCGCCTTCACGCTTTCGACGACCGCCACGCTCTCGCCGGCGGTCACCTGGCGGCCGACTTTCGGCAGATCGACGTAAACGACATCGCTCAACTCCGCCTGGGCGTGGTCGGAGATGCCGATCGTGCCATCAGCGGTGCGGAGCCATTCGTGGGTGAGGGCGAAACGGAGGTCGGTGGGGACGTTCATGGAGAAAAATTTACGGACTGTTGATTCGGAACTGGGGCGCAGAGTAGCCGGCACGCGAGGCTTTTTACCTCATAATTCAGCGTTCAGCCCCCACATTTTCCGCCCTACCCCACCGGCGCCTGCATCGCGGGATCCGTGGCCGCGGCGGTGCGGCGGTAGAGCGGTTTCTTCTCGATCACGGCCGGGAAACGGCGGCCGCGGATGTCGATCTCGATCGTCTCGCCCGGCTTGGCGATTTCCGCCGGCAGATACGCCAGGCCGATCCCGCAATCCATGCTGGGCGACTGGCTGCCGCTGGCGATCTCGCCGATCTGCCGGCCGTCTTTGAAGATCGGGTAATGCGGGCGCGGCGGCGGCCCTTTTTCCGTCGTGCGGAAAGCCACGAGCCGCTCGCGGAGGCCGGCTTCCTTCTGGCGGCGCAGGGCGTCGCGGCCGATAAAGGCCGGCTCTTTATTGAGATCCACGAAGAACCCAAGGCCGGCTTCGAGCGGGGTGCGCTCGGGCGAAAGATCGGAGCCGTTGAGCGGGTAGCAGACTTCCAGGCGCAGGGTGTCGCGGGCGCCGAGGCCGCAGGGCACCAGGCCAAACGGCGCGCCGACGGTGAGCAATTCCTCGAAGACCGCTTCCGCCGCGCTCGCCGGGAAAAACAGCTCAAAGCCTTCCTCGCCGGTGTAGCCGGTGCGGGCCACGACGAAGGGGACATCGCCCCGGTCGATCTCCGCGACGCCGCCGTGCTTCGGCGGCAGGGCCTCGGCGCCGGAAAGGTCGGTTTCCGCGTCGGGCTCGCCGGCCGCGAGCGTTTCCGCATTCGCCCCCGCGCTGATCGGCGGGGCGAAAAACGCCCGCAGGATTTCCGGCGAGCGCGGCCCCTGGATGGCGAGCGCGGCAAACCGGTCGCTGTCGTTCTGGAGCTGCACGCTGGCCGGGCGCGGGTGGGCGGAAAGCCAGGCGAAATCTTCGTCGATCTTCGAGGCGTTGACGACGAGCAGGAATTCGTCCGGCAGGTATTCGTAAACGATGAGGTCGTCGATGATGCCGCCGTTTTCGTTCAAGCAGAAAGCCGTAGAGGCTCTGGCCGGCCTTGATCTTCGTGTCGAGGTTGTTGGAAAACAGCGTGTTCAGCCACGCCCGCGCCCCGGCGCCGCCGACGAGAAACTCGCCCATGTGCGAGATGTCGAAGACTCCGGCGGCCGTGCGCACGGCCCGGTGCTCGGCGACGATGCCGGTGGCGTATTGGACCGGCATGGACCAGCCCGCAAATGGGACGATCCGCCCGCCGTGCCGCTCGTGCGCGGCGTGGAGCGGGGTGCGTTTCAGCGGGGGAGCGGCGGAGGAGTCAGGCGACGACACCGCGCAAATCTAGGAAGCCGGCCGGGAAACGCAAAGGGGAAAGGGAAGCCGCCGCCACCTGCCGCGGCTGACTCACTCCAGCGCGAGAGACGTCGCGCCGCTGCCACCAGGTCGCCAGCAGGGCCAGGAGCGCCAGGGCGCCGACGAGCCACCCGGCGTGCTGCGCGAGTGCGGTCACCACGCCCTCCACCGGATTCGGCCAGGCGAAGGCGCGCTCGCCGATCCAGGCGAGCGCGGCGATCCCGGCAAAGGCCGCGCCGGCGATCCGCACCGGCGGGTAAAAGCGGGTCCGGCTGAGCAGCAGCAGCCACGGGATCACCGCCGCGACGACGGCGAGCTGCATCAGCTCGATGCCGAGGTTGAACGCCAGAACCGTCAGCGCCAGATACCAGGTCGAAAATCCGAACCCCGCAATCGCGCCGGCAAACGCCAGGCCGTGCACCAGGCCGAAACCGGCCGCGACCCACGGCTCGCGCCCGGGAAAAATCGGCCGCACCGCGTGCATTGCCGAGATCAAAATGGACACGGCGATGAGGATCTCCACCGGCTGCGCCGGCAGCCGCACCCAGCCCAGCGCGGCGACCGCCAGGGTGATCGAGTGCCCGAGCGTGAACGCGGTGATGATCTTCAGCAGCTTGACGAGGCTGCGCCGGAATCCGCGATGGTGGCCCCACCCCGTCCGCACCGCCAGCAACGGCGCCGGCAGCAGCAGGACGAGCAGAAACAGCAAGTGATCCGTGCCCTCCGCGATGTGCTCGATGCCCAGCCCGAGCACCGAGCGGAACCCGCGCCACGCGCTGCCGTCCGTCCGGTCCACGGCGAGGGAGGTGACGTTGAAATGAATCATCCCCACGGACTCCGGCGGCGTGCCGGCGAAGCGGGCCTGGTTCCAGTCGTTGCGGACGAGGACAAAGGCGCGGTGACTCATCACCTCGTGGGCGATGACGTCATAGTTCAGCGTGAACTTCCGCAGCGGCGCGCCGGCCGGCGGCTGCAGCCAGACGTGCGCGACCAAGTCCACCGGCTGTTCCTCCAGCCGCACGGCCAGATCGTCGCGCACCGTCACCTCCCACGGCCGGCCGTCGGGCGCCACGGGCCGGATGTGCACGCGCAGATATTCCTGCAAGGCCGCGCCGTGGCGCTCGACAACTTCCGCCGGATCCGCGGCGAGCGGCTGACCGAAGCCCAGCTCCAGCTCCGGCAGCGGCAGCACCAGCTCGGCGGCGATGCCGTCGCGGTGAAAATCGAGCAGGACCGCGGAGTTCGGCGACGGGTGGGCCTCCAGCCGCGGCGCCACACACAGGCAAACCAGGGCAACGGCGAGGGACAACAACCACCGGCGGGCAGTCGTGGCGATCGGAATCATCGGAGAAGCCACTCGGAGGAGAGAGCCGTTGCGCGGCGCACCCGTCGCCGGGCGGCATCTGCACAACGGCTCCATTTTTCCCCTAACCAGGGCAGAACCGCAAGCTAGCGCGTGATGACGCTGCGGGTCGTGAAGTTGTAGAAATACCGCGGGCTCCGGGTGTAGCGGGTCGCGTCCGTGGCGTCCGGGAAGTAGTAGAGCCAGCTGTTCAAACTGAAGTCATAGACATACGGCCAGAGCGCCGCGCCGGTATACCACCAGCTGCCGCTGGTGAAGTCGTAGAGATAGGCGCTCGCGTTGCCGCCATCGACGAAGTAGCTGAAGCCGGCGTCGAAGTGATACAGATACGGATAGTAGGCGGTCGAGTAGTAGCCGAAGACGTTGCCGTTCGGAAACGCCAGGTAGTAGATGTTGTTCCCCAACGCGGCTTCGCCCGAGAAGAACGCCGGACGCGCGGTGCCAGTGCCTACGGTGAGCGTGGCCACGGCGCTGGTGGTCAGCCCGCCGGTGCTGACGACGGCGACAGAGTAGGAACCGGCGTCGCCGGCGGCCGCGGAGGCAACCGTGTAGGAGGCGCCCGTCGCGCCGCTGATGGCGACCCCGTCCTTATACCACTGGTAGGAGAGCGTCGCGTTGCCGGTGCCGGCCGAGGCTGCGCTGACCGCAAACGTCGCGCTGCCGCCGGTCGCCACGCTCTGGCTGGCGGGTTGCGTGTTGATGACCGGCGGCCGCAGCGTCGTGGCAATCGTCGTGGTGCCGTAGGCCGCGCCGTAGTCGGCGAGCTTGTCGCGGACGATGCCGTGGTCGTGGTAGCCGCTGGGATCGTAAACACCGCCCTGCACGCTGAACTCGATCCAAAGGCGCGGGCCGTCCACGCGGAAGTAGTTGTTGGCGGCGCGCAGCAGCGCATTGGAGCCAGCGTAGCCGACGTAGGTTTCCGCCAGCGCGAGATCGCTCAGGTAAATCGGGAGCAGCTCGGCGGCGAGCGACGGGTGCAGAAGGTTCACCCAGGACTGGATGTAGGAGCGCACGAGCGCCTGCTGGTCGCTGGTGAGCGCGCTGTAAAGCTGGCCGCGGCCGCTCGTCGGGTAAGCCTTCGGCTGCGTGGTGTCGTGGCCGCTGGTGCTGCCGGGGCCGGAGCCGTTCGGGCCGAAGACGACGTCGGAAAACGTGCCGCTCAACAGCGCGGCGGTCGAGAGCTGGGAGCGGAGCGACTCAAGCAGGCTGCGCTGGGTGCCGAGCGGGGCGTAGGTGCCGGTGGCGTCGGTCCAGGCATTCGGCTCGGTGCCGGCGAAGATCGGAGTGCCGCTCGGGAAAGTGCCGTTGTAGGTGATGTTGTAAGCCAGGTGATGGCCGCCGAATTGAAAGGTGAAGGCCGACGTGGTCGAGGGCGTGCCGACAAAGGCGATGAAGTATTTGTTGTAGCCCCACATGCTGCTCGTCGTGCCGCGGGCATTCGTCACCTCGCCGCTGATGTAGCGGTCCCCGGCGCGCACATCGTCGAGCAATTGCCGGCCCGCGGTGCTCAGCGCGGCGGAGGCGACGGCGAGAGCGTTCGCCTGGTTCGTGCTGCTCAACGAAGAGAAAATCAGGCCATTGCGCGTGGAGCCGCTGAAGGACGTGCTGACCGGCAGGTTCGACCACACCTCGACGTTTGTGAGCGTGAAGTTGTAAAGCGCCGAAGTGTTGAGCTGGGCGGAGTTGCTGGCGTCGATCGGCGACGTCTGGGTCGCGGAGAGCGGGGCCAGAAAGGCGCTGGCCGCGTTCACGACGGCCTGGGTGTTGGCGGCGTCCGCAGCCCGGGCGGAGGAAACCGGCGCCAGCAGCAGCAGGCTGCCGAGCAGGAGAGCCGCGGCCGCGGCAGTGCGGGGCGGCGCGGGAGACGTGAGAAGTTTTGGGAGCATGGGAGCGAACGGCGAGTGGGTTGCGGGTTTCCGGCCGGAGCGGCTGGCTGGCGGGACAGCCTGGCGGTGGTCGCGGCGAAACGCACGTTAAGGAATGTTAAGAGCCGAGCCGCCCGGGAAACGGATCGGCGGGAATTCCGGCCACCGCGCGGCTGCCTTTGCTTTCGGCAGGGCGCGGGATTAGCGTGCCCGACTCTTTTTCCCGTGAGCAACGACAACGTTCCCAACTCCAGCCGCCGCTCCGATCCTGACGAGCACGAAGACCATTTGCCGCCCAATCCGCGCGACGCCCGCCGACCCGGCGGCTCCTCGGGCCGCTCGCTCGTGCGCCCAGTCACCATCCTGCTCATCGGCATCTCCATCGGCCTCGCGGCGGTGTCCAATTTCGGATCGAACCGGGCGTTGTTGAGCCATCTCGTGCTCAGCCAGTTCCCGCTCGGCGAAGACGGGTTTTCCGGGTTTCTGCCCGAAGTCCGGGCCGGCCAGTTCTGGCGGTTGCTGACGCCGATGTTCGTTCACTTGAACCTGCCGCACTTGATCTTCAACATGCTCGCCCTCGCGAATCTGGGCGGGCTCATCGAGCGGCAGACCGGCCCCTGGCGCTATCTCGCGCTGGTGCTCGTGCTGCACTTTGTCTCCGAGTTCGCCCAGTATTTCGGCGCCGGCGGCTACAACGGCGGCGGCATGTCGGGTGTCATCTTCGGGTTGTTCGGCTACATCTGGATGCAGGGGAAATTCAATCCCGCCGGCGGTCTGGTGCTCTCGCAGCAGGACATCATGACGACGCTCATTTTCTTCGTGCTCTGCTTCACCGGCCTCGTCGGGCCGATCGCGAACGGCGCCCACGCGGGCGGACTCGTCGCTGGCGCGCTCATCGGCGTCGTCGCGGCTTTCCGGGCGAATGCGGACATCCTGCGCCGGCGGCAGGAATTCCAGGCTGCCATGGTGCCGGTGGACGAGCCGATGCACCGCTGCAAATCGTGCGGCGCCACGGAACGCACCGCGCCGGACACCGATTTCCGCGTCGCCTCCGATGGCGAGGAATATTGCGAAGCGCATCTTCCCTCCCGGATGGCGCGCCAGCAGCCGCAGCCACCGTCCGGTGGTCAGCGCCAGCAGCCGGCGGTTTGAGCCGCAGGTCGTGGTTTCGGCGAGGAGAAACGCTCCCGCCGGGATGCAAGGCGTGCGCGGCATCCAACCGGGAGCCGGGGCTGGGCCGATTTGCTTTGGTCACGCTGGCTCCCCGTGGTTGATCGCCGCCGCTCGCTCATGACTCCGGAATCACCCCGCCAAACTTCTGGCGACGAGTCGGAGATTCCCGCGTCCGCCCACGGAGCGCCGCGTTTTTCGTTCCGCGCCTTTGCCATGGAGCTGGCCATCTACGCCGTGCTCGTGGTCGGCTACTTTTTCTTTGTCCTCCATTTCCTCGGGGACTGGCTGGCGGGATTGTTTCGCGATCACCGCACCGCCTACGCCTTTGTCGCCATCTCGCTCATCGTGGCCCAGGGAGTCGTCCTGGAATCGTTGACCTCCGGGCTGCTGCGCTTTCTGCGGGCGCGGCTGGACAAGTGAACTCCGCGCCGACCCCTCTTTGACCCGACCTGACCCGAGCCCATGGATTTCCCGATCTGCGGTCAGCAATTCAGCCCCTACACGCTCGTCGGCATCGGCTTGATCGTCGGCGTGCTCGGCGGCTTTTTCGGCGTCGGCGGCAGCTTTCTCGCGGGTCCGGCTTTGCTGGCGCTCGGGATGCCGGGCAACTTCGTCGTCGGCACCGACATCGCGCACATCGTCGGGAAAAGCGTGGTCGCCGCCAAGGCGCACCGGGCGCTGGGCAACGTCGATCTCAAGCTGGGCATGGTGATGACCGTCGGCACGATCATCGGCGTCGAGATCGGCGCCCAGCTCATCCAGCTTCTCAAGCGCTACGGCCGCGCGCAGGTGGACTTCGCGGTGACCGTCGCGTTTCTCGCCGTGCTCCTGAGCATTTCCAGCTTCATGGCCTGGGAAAGCTGGCAGACGCTCCAGCAATGGCGCCGCCGCCAGCGCGCCGGCGGCGGCGACCCCGCGGCGGAGGCCGGCAAGACGGCGGCGGTTTCCGACGAGTCGGCCTTCAGCCATTGGGCGCTGAAGGTCCAGAGCGTCCGCATCCCGCCGATGCTCAGTCTGCCGCAGTCCGGCATCGCGCAGATCTCGCTCTGGATGATCATGGCGGTGGCGATCGTCGGTGGTTTTCTCAGCGGCTTTCTCGGCGCCGGCGGCGGGTTCATGCGGATGCCTGCGATGATTTATTTTCTCGGCGTGCCGACGCACATCGCCGTGGGGACGGATCTGTTCGAGATCGTCGTCAGCGCCAGCTACGGCACGCTCACGCACGCGTTGAAGGGCAACGTGGACATCCTCGTCGCGCTCGTCATGCACACCGGCGCGGCGATCGGCGCGCAGATCGGCGCGAACTGCACGCAGTTCGTGGCCGGGCCGAAAATCCGCCTCGCTTTTGTGCCGCTCCCGTTGCTCGGCGCCGGGCTGCTGATCTACAATCTGTTCTCCGGCCACGGCGGGCATTGAAGCGCCCGCCGCCCGGCCGCCCTCCCCCGATTTTCTCCTCCCCGCGATCTTCGGCTCCCTTTCTTCATGAACATCCTGGTTTGCAGCGACGGCACGCTCGAAGCGGAGAACGCGGTGCGCTACACCGCCCAGCTCCTGGCCGGCCGCGGCACCGGCGGGGTGCGCGTGACCCTGCTCGGAGTCGCCGAAGAGGAAAAAGATGCCGTCCCACTCGGCCAGGCGCTTGAGCGCGAGAAACTGACGCTGCACGACGTCGCCGGCATCCGCGCGGAGGTGATAACGCGCACCGGCGAGCCGACGCGCGAGATCCTCGCCCGCAGCCTCATCGGCGACTACGACCTCGTGGTCATCGGCGCGCGGCGCAAAGGCGGCAGCGGGCTGTATTGGCGCTCGGCGCGGGCCTACGAAATCATCAAGACCGTGCAGGCGCCGGTGCTCATCGTCGTCGGCCGGCGCGAAAGCGTGAAGCGCGCGCTCGTTTGCACCGGCGGCCGGCGTTACATCAATCAGGCGATCAAGCTGACCGCGCGGCTGCTCGCGCCGGCGGGCGTGAACGTCACGCTGCTCCATGTCACCGCCGAGGCGCCGGCCGTGTTTTCCGGATTTCGCGGGATGGGGGCGAACGCGGCCCACTTGTTGGAAAACGACACCGACCTCGCGCGGAACCTGCGCGCGGAGTGCGAGACATTTGTCGCCGTCGGCATGCCGGCGGAAGTGCGCCTGCGCCAAGGGCTCGTGCTCAACGAAATCGCCGATGAGTTCCGCACCGGCGACTACGACCTCGTGGTCACCGGCAGCACGCTGGCGCGCGGCTCGTTGCGCCAATACATCCTCGGCGATCTCACGCGCGAGATCGTCAACCGCGCCGGCTGCCCGGTGCTCATCGTGCGCTCTGGCACCCAGGGCGGCAAGCGGCCGGTGTTTCTGCGCCGCAGCGGCTGGCGGGAAATGTGGCGGAAGCTGACCGGCACAGCGTGACCGGTTGCAACCGCACCTCGCGCCGGCAGTCGGCCAGCCGCGGGTTGACGGCCCCGCGCGCCGCCGTTTAACGTCGAACGCTCCCATGCCCGGCAAACCCCCGCCAGCAGCAGCTCTCGGAACTCCCTCGCCCGCGGCGGCCGCGCCGGCGGCTTCCTCGGCGGCGGTGGAGGATTACCTGGAGCAAATCCTGGAGCTGATCAACACGAAGGGCTACGCCCGCGTCGTGGACATCGCCCGGGGCCTCGGCATCTCCCAGGCCGAGCGTGACAAACATGGTCCAGCGCCTCGACGCCGAGGGCCTGCTCAAATACGAAAAATATCGCGGCCTCGTGCTGACCACCGCCGGCGAGACGCTGGCGCGCAACATCACGCACCGGCACCAGTTGCTCACCGATTTCCTGAAGCTGCTCGGCCTCGCGGACGACGTCATTTACCACGACGTCGAAGGCATGGAGCACCACATCTCGCCGCCGACGCTGCGCGCCATCGAAGCGCTCACCGCCCAGCTTCGCCGCCAGCCCGCACTGCTCAGCCGCATCACCGAGCGGGTGAACGCGCCGTCCGCGCCCGCGCCGGACCCCGCCGACGCGGGCGTCGCCGACGACGACGCGCCATCCGCGACCGAATGAACGCCGTGCCCACGCCGCCGGCGCCAGCGCTGTCCGACAAGCTGCTTTCCGCCGCCGAGCTGCGCGCCGCGCGCGACCGGCTCGACGCACGCGGCAGCCGGCTGGTCTTCACGAACGGCTGCTTCGATTTGCTGCATGTCGGCCACGTGCGCTATCTCCAGGCCGCCCGGGCGCAGGGCGACGCGCTGGCTGTCGGGCTCAACGCTGACGCCAGCGTGCGCGTGCTCAAAGGCCCCAGCCGCCCGCTGAATTCCGAGGCCGATCGCGCCGAGATTCTCGCCGCGCTGGCGTGCGTGGATTTTGTGACGATTTTCGCCGAGCCGCGCGCGACCGATTTGCTCGCCGCGGTGCGGCCGCACGTTTACGTGAAAGGCGGCGATTACACGCTCGAAACCCTGCACCCCGAAGAGCGCGCCGCGCTTGATGCCGCCGGCGCGGAGATCCGCTTCGTGCCGCTGGTGCCGGGTCGTTCGACGACAAAGCTGGTGGAGAAAATGACGGGGTAGGAATTGCCTTCCAGCCTCGCCGATTCCCGGCAGCGGGCAGCCGCTGATCCCCTCCTCCACCCGTCGCACATCTGCCTTCGCCCTTATTCTTCCCCCATGCTCACTCTCGGCATTCTCGGCTCCGGCAAGGGGAGCAATTTCTCCGCGATCCTCGACGCGATCAACGCCGGCCGGCTGCGCGGCGCGGGTCGGCGTCGTGATCTCCGACGTCGAAACCGCCGGCATCCTGCAAACCGCGCGCGCCCACGGGTTGCCCGCGCAGTTTCTGCCGCCGGGAAAATACAAGACGAAGCTCGAAGAGCACTGCGAGCAGCAGCTCGTGGAAATCCTGCGCGCGCACGGCGTCGATCTTGTCGTGCTCGCCGGCTACATGCGCCTCGTCAAAGCGCCGATGCTCGACGCCTTTCCGCGCCGCATCATCAACATCCATCCCTCGCTCCTGCCGAAGTTTCCCGGCCTCGCCGCGTGGCGTCAGGCGCTCGAAGCCGGCGAGCGGGAAACCGGCTGCACGGTCCATTTCGTGGATCGCGGCATGGACACCGGCGAGATCATCGCGCAGGCCACGGTGCCCGTGCTCGCCGACGACACGCCGGAGTCGCTCCACGCTCGCATCCAGACGGCCGAGCACGCGCTGTATCCGCAGGTGATCGGCCGGTTCGCCGCAGGGCGAAATCGGCTGACCGCCAGCGGCGTTGCCGCTTGCCGGCGCCGGGCGGGCGGCGTAAACGTCAGAGCAGGGAAGGGAACGGACCATCATGCCCACGCTTGTATCCACCGGCAAAGACACGGAACGCCGGCTTTGGTCGGCCGACGAATTCCTCGATTGGATTCAGCCGAAAATGTATGCCGACCTCATCGGCGGGAGGAAATTCATGCATTCGCCCGTCAATTTTCGTCACGCCACGATCCTGAATTTTCTGCACGGGCTGCTGATGCTCTACGTCGAACGCCGCCGTATCGGCCGCGTGGACCGGGAAAACATCGCCCTACGCCTCGGCCCGCGCGACGTTTTCATGCCCGACCTCCTGTATTTCAACAATGCCCAGGTCGCCCGGCTGCGGCCCGACTACGCGGATTTCGCTCCGGCGCTCGTCGTCGAGGCGCTCTCGCCGCGCACCGCCGCGCGGGACGTCGGCCCGAAGTTTGCCGCCTACGAAGCGCACGGGGTCGAGGAGTATTGGGTGCTCGATCCGCAGACGCTCGCGCACCGTTTTTACCGGCGCGAACCGGCCGATGGCGAACTGCTCGTGGAGTTTGCGACCGACCGCGGCGAGGAGCGCATCGAGTCGCGCGCGGTGCCCGGCTTTTGGCTGCGCCGGGCGTGGCTGGACCCGGTGGCGCCGCCCTCCGTCGAGGCCTGCCTGCGCGAGGTCGCCGGGGAGCCTTGAAGCACGCGTTGTCAAGCTTTCGTCCGGTGACCCAGGTGGGTCGCAGAAAGTTGCGGTTCGACGTTTCCAGCCGGCCGGTTTCGTGGCTGAATCTGCGCGCGTGGGACGCTTCCGACTTTTTGACCTCAACGATGCCCAGCGCGCCGCTGTCACCCAGACGACCGGCCCGGTGCTCATCCTCGCCGGCGCGGGCACCGGCAAGACGCGCGTGATCACCGCGCGCATCGCCTACCTCATCGCCCAAAGTGTGGATCCGAAGGCGATCCTCGCGGTCACTTTCACGAACAAAGCCGCCGGCGAAATGCGCGAGCGCGTCGCCGGCATGGTGGACGCCGAAGAGGCGAAGGGCGTGACGATTTCGACTTTTCACGCGCTCTGCGTGCGCATCCTGCGCGCCGACATCGAGCGGCTGGGCTGGAAGCGGAATTTTTCGATCTACGATCAAGGCGACTGCCTCGGGCTGATCCGCGCCATCATCACCCGCACCGCCGCGCGCGACGAAAAGCTCGAGCCCGGCGCGGCGCAGTCGCTGATCTCGAAGCTGAAAAACGATCCCCGCATCGCCGCCGGTCGCGGGGCCGACGAGTCCACGCTGGTCGGCGCCGTGTTCACCCGCTACCAAGCCGATCTCAAGCGGCTCAACGCGGTCGATTTCGACGATCTGCTCCTGCTCGCCGTGCGCCTGCTGCGCGAGCATCCGGAAGCCCGGGAAAAATGGCGCTCCCGGTTTCACTACCTCATGGTGGACGAGTTTCAGGACACGAACCGTCTCCAGCTCGACCTCGTCTCGCTCCTCGCCCACGGCCAGCCGCCAAACGTCTGCGTGGTCGGCGACGACGACCAGTCCATCTACGGCTGGCGCGGCGCCGAGGTGGCGAACATCCTTGAATTCGAGCGGCACTTTCCGCAGCCGGCCATCATCAAGCTGGAGCAGAACTACCGCTCGACGAACGCCATTCTGCACACCGCGAATTCGCTTATCAAAAACAACCCGCGCCGCCGGCCGAAAACGCTTTGGAGCGAGCACGGCACCGGCAACAAAGTCCAGCTCGTCCCGGCGCCGAACGAGAGCGAAGAAGCCGCTTACGTGGTGAACGAAATCCACCGCCGCCGCGCCGGCGGCGAAGCGGGTGACTGGAGCGATTTCGCGATCATTTATCGGACCAACGCGCAGGGCGACTACTTCGAGCGCGAGCTGAAGCAGGCCAACATTCCTTCCTACCGCATCGGCGGCACCAGCATCTTCGATCGGCGCGAGGTGAAGGATCTCCTCGCCTACATCTCGTGTCTGCTGAACACGGACGACGACATGAGCCTGCTGCGGATCATCAACCTGCCGCCGCGCGGGCTCGGCGACACCACGGTGGAACGCGCGCTGGCGCATTCGCTGGAGAAGAAGACGACGCTCTTCGCCGCGCTGAGCGATCCGGAGTTTCTTTCCACGCTCAGTGCCCGCACTCGCGGCGCGCTCGGGGAATTTGCCACGCTGCTGGACACCTACGAGACCCGCATGCTGGCGCCCGGCGCCGATCACGCCGCGGTGGCCGGCGCGTTGCTCGACGAGATCGGCTTCTACGCCGAGCTGCGCCGCGTGTCGAAAACCGAAGGCGAATCGACCGCCCGCGAGATCAATGTCCGCGAGCTGTTGCGCGATCTCGAGCGTTACCAGAAACGCTCACCCGACGGCGGGTTGCGCGGCTTCATCGACCGCGTCTCGCTCGACCGCGACCGGCAGGAAAAAAAGCGTGAGGAACAGGAAGGCGTCAAGCCGCAGGTCACGCTCATCACGCTGCACGCGGCGAAGGGTCTGGAGTTTCCGCACGTCTTCCTGGTCGGCATCGAGGAAGGGTTGCTGCCGCACGAGCGGTCGCGGGTGGAAGGGACGATCGACGAGGAGCGACGGCTGTTTTACGTTGGGATCACACGAGCCCGGCGGAACCTGAGCCTTTCCTACTGCGCCACGCGGACGAAATGGGGCAGCGCGGCCGGCTGCACGCCGAGCAGCTTTTTGCGCGAGCTGTCGCACGACTTTCTGGAGCACGTGAATCTCGGCAAAGTGCTCAACGCGCCCGCCGCGGAGAACAGTGCCAAGAGCCACTTCAGCCGGATGCGGGAAATGCTGGCGGCAATTCGGCCGGCGGGCGCGCCTGGCGTCGGACGCGGCTGTGCGTCACTGCGCCTCGTAGGCGGCTCGTGAGCCGCTGAATCAAACCTGCGCCTCGCAGAGGCGCCTGACAACACGGCGATTGCGTCGAGGAGTGGTTGCAGAAAATTTGCGGTGACTGCACCGAGCGCGCCGTCCGACGCATGCCAGTCTCGGTAGCGCATGCGCGCCCTGACCCACGATCGGAAACCGATGCCGAGTTGCGCGTAAGCGGCTTCTCGGGCATAAACTTGAAGCCGACGGAGGAAGGCGTTGGCGACAGCCCGGCTCCTGTCTTCGCCGCGATGCCGGCACCCGGAGCGCCCGGGGCGGGGGAACTGACGTTCGGGAAATTGCGGCGCTGCGCTCCCGGTTCTGTCTCAAGCCTATGAAAACCTCCCGGCTCTTCCTTCTTTTCGCGGCCGCCGCGGCCAGCTCTGGCGTCCAGCGCTTCCCGCAGCGCCGCCGCCCCAAACCTCGTGGTCAACGGCAGCTTCGAGGCACCCGGTTTCGACGGTCCGTTTCTCCGCCTCACGTCTGGGTCAACCGAATTGCCGGGCTGGACGATCACCGGCGGCACTGACGTGGCGATTCACAAGGCTCCCGATTTTGCGCAGGCGATCGGGAACTCCACGTTTCGCGACGCCCGGGACGGGTCTTATTACCTCGATTTGAGCGGCACCGGCACCACGCCGCGGCCGACCGTCCAGCAGAGCGTGCCGACGACGCCCGGCGTCTTTTATCGGCTCACGTTTTACACCGGCGCGTCCAACATCGTCCCGGTTGCGCCGATCATCAGCGCCAGCGTTGGCGACGTGAGCGCGCCACTGGTCAACGCGACGCTGACGCCGCTGCCGCCGACCACGGTGATCCAGTGGAAAAAAGAGACGTTTTATTTCCGCGCCACCGCGACGCAGACGCCCCTGCGTTTCCGCGATCTTTCGAGCTCCAACAACGAGGCGAGCTACGTGGACGCCGTGGAGATCACCGCGCTGCCACCGACAATCACGAGCCCGGCCCAGGCGGCGGGAACCACGAACGCGCATTTCGTTATCAGATCACGGCGACCGGCACGCCGACGACGTTTGCGGTGAGCGGGCTGCCCGCGGGCCTGGTGTTTGACGCGGTCACCGGCGTCATCTCCGGCACGCCGAAAGCGGCCGGCACGTTTTCCCTGACGCTCGGCGCCGGCAATGCCGCGGGCCTCGGCACCGCGCGGCTCAGTCTGGTCATCGGCAGCACGCCGCCCGCGACGCCGATCATCACCAGCCCGGCGGCGGCGCTGGTGGTCGCAGGCTTTCTCTCCAGCGGCGAAGACACGTTTTTCTCGTATCGGATCACTGCCACGAACAACCCGACTTCGTTCTCCGCCAGCCCGCTGCCTCAGGGGCTTTCGCTGAATTCGCAGACCGGCGTGATCTCGGGCACCGCGGTGATTCCGGCGGACCCGTTTCCCATCACGATCACCGCCACGAACGGCGCCGGCGCCAGCACCGGCGACGCTGACGCTGACGATCATTCCCGGCCCGGGGCTGTCGGACGTCACGAGCCCGCTCGCCATCGGTCTCACGACGCAGAGTGGGCAGTCGCTGAACTACGTTTTCACCGGCACGAATGCGCCCGGCGGCTTTGATCCCACCGGGCTGCCGGCCGGCGTTTCCTACAATTCCACGACCCGCACGATTTCCGGCGTTCCGGCGACAACGGGCACGTTTCCGATCGAGGTCCGGGTGTCCAATGCCGCGGGCAGCGTCTCGAAAGCCGGGGACATCACGTATGGCCTCGCGGATGCCGTCATCGCGGCGCTGCGACCGACCATTCAAAGCGACCTGACCGTCAGCGCCCGGGTCGGCGTCCCGTTTGTTTACCGCATCCGCGCCAGCAAAAATCCGACCGACTTCGACGCCACGCCGCTGCCCGCCGGCTTGAGCATCGACCGCTCCACCGGCGTGATCTCCGGCACGCCTACGGAAATCGGTTTGAAAACGGTGACGCTCCAGGCGACGAACACCGTCAATCTCAACAACACGCCGACACCGCTCACCGGTCAGGCGAACCTGGCGTTGACCGTCGGTGCGCCGCCGTTTTTCAACGGCGCGGTGCCGCTGAGCAACGGCGTCTATTTCCTCCGGTTCCCCGGCAACAACAATGTCTTCGGCTACTTCACGTTCCAGTATTACCCGGTCCTCTTTCACTTCGATCTCGGGTTCGAATACGTGTTCGAGGCGGACAACGCGCAGAACGGCCTGTTTCTCTACGATTTCGCGAGCGGCTCGTTTTTCTACACGGCCGCCGTGTTTCCGTTTCCGTATCTCTACGATTTCAGTCTGAACGCGGTGCTCTACTACTTCCCGGATCCGAACAATCCGGAGCGCTACAACACGAACGGCACCCGCTTCTTTTTCAACTACGCGACGGGGCAGATCATCAGAAAATAAGGCGCCGCGGCACGCGTGCGGGACGCCGGGAAATGCGGCTCCCGCTTGCGGCGGTCGCTGCGTTCGGGTCCAGTAGTGAAATTCACTATTTCCCCGCTTCCTCCGCACGATGATTTCTTCTCCTCCCGACCGGATTTCCGCTCCTGATCGCTCGCAGTCCGAGGCACTTTTCGCCGATGCCCGGCGTTTCATTCCCGGCGGGGTCAACTCGCCGGTGCGCGCGTTCCGCGGCGTCGGCGGCGAGCCGTTTTTCGTGCGGCGCGCCCAGGGTGCCCACATCTGGGATGCGGACGATCACGAGCTGATCGATTTCGTCGGCACCTGGGGCCCGGCCATCCTGGGTCACGCGCCGGCAGTGGTGATCGACGCGGTGCGCGAAGCGGCCGGCCGCGGGCTGAGTTTCGGCATTCCAAATCCCGATGAAGTCGCCATGGCGCGGCTGATTTGCGACTGGGTGCCGTCCATCCAGAAAGTGCGGCTGGTGAACAGCGGCACCGAGGCGACGATGAGCGCCATCCGGCTGGCGCGCGGCTTCACCGGACGCGAGCGCATCATTAAATTCGAAGGCTGCTACCACGGGCACGTGGATTCGCTGCTGGTCAAAGCCGGCAGCGGCGCGCTCACGCTCGGCCGGCCCGACAGCGCAGGCGTGCCGGCGGCGCTGGCGGCATTGACGACGACCGTCCCGTTCAACGACCTCGACGCGGTGCGCGCGACGTTCGCGGAGCGCGGCCACGAGATCGCGGCCGTCATCCTCGAGCCGATCCCGGCAAACGCAGGACTCTTCTTCGCCCGCCCCGGTTTTCTGGAAGGCTTGCGCGAGCTTTGCACCGCGCACGGTGCGCTCCTGATTTTTGATGAAGTGATGACCGGATTCCGCGTGGCACGCGGCGGCGCGCAGGAAATCTACGGCATCACGCCGGACCTCACCTGCCTGGGCAAAGTGATCGGCGGCGGCCTGCCGGTCGGCGCGTTCGGCGGCCGGGCGGAAATCATGGACGCGCCTGGCGCCCGACGGACCGGTGTATCAAGCCGGCACACTTTCGGGCAACCCGCTGGCCATGGCGGCCGGGCTGGCGCAGCTCCGCGAGCTGGAGCGCACCGGAGCGTGGGGGCGGCTCGAGGAGAACGGCGCGCTGTTTGAGGAGGGCGTGCGCGCGGCGTTGCGGCGGACGGGACTGCCCTACCGGTTTCAGCGGATCGGCTCGATGTTCTGCCTTTATTTCACGGATCAGCCGGTGTTCGATCTCGCCAGCGCGCAGACCAGCGATCGCGCGGCGTTTGCACGGTTTTTTCACGCCGCGCTCGACGGCGGGGTTTATTTCGCGCCGTCTCAATTCGAGGCCGGCTTCATCTCCACGGCGCACACGGCGGCGGACATGGAAAAAACGGCCGAGGTGGCGACGCGTGCGCTCAGCGCGTAAGCACAGTGCCAATAGGCCTCGCGCAAAGGACGCAAAGGCGCAAAGGAGGGGAAGAAGAGGAGATGAAAGAATCGGCGGGAGGATGGGCGCGGGAGACGGCGGAAACACCCGGCGACGTTTCTGCCTCGCTCCTCTCCTGCCTTTTCCTTTGCGCCTTTGCGTCCTTTGCGCGAGGCCCCCTGCAATCACCGCACCGGGACTGATTCCAGGTCGTAGATTTCGCCCCAGGCACCGCTGGCCACGGGCGTGCGGCCGGCTTCCCAGGGACGGGTCGATTGCGCAAAGCGTTTTTTCTCCCGCGCGCCCCAAAACAGATAGCGCACGCCCAGCCGGCTCGCGGCTTTTTCCCAGCCGGGCTGGCCGAGCATGAGCGTGTTCAGCGTGCGCTCCAGCTCCTTGTATTCCAGGCCGTAGCCGTGCAGCGCGCCGGTGTAGCCCATCGCCAGCTTGCGACCGCTGAGCACGAGCGGATGCGCGTAGTCGGGCGACGCCGCAAAGCGCGCCCCGGCCGGCAATACCGCCAACGCGGTGCGCACGGCGTCCAATTCCGAGCGCCGCACCATGAGGTAGCGGCTCTGATGTTTGAGATTGATGCCGCCGATGACCGACACCGCGCCGCTGAAAAACAGCACGCCGCAGACGATCCAGCGCACCACCGCCGGCCAGTGGCGGAGCCAGAGTTCCCAGAGAAACGGGAGCATCGCGAGATAGCTCCAGAGCATGAGCTTCGTGTTGTCCCATTCCCAGGGGGCAAACATCACCACGCAGGTCACCGCGAAGAGCACCCCCGCCGGCAGGACAAAGGAGGCGGCGTTCAATGTCGCCGCCCAGCCAGCCGGCCGCGGTTTCCCGGCGGGCGGGTCGTCCAACCCTCCAATGTATTTCCAGGCCAGCCAGCCGAACAGCCCGATCGCCAGCGGCAAAGCCAGGCCGAAGTTCAGGAGCCAGAACCACAGGAACGACCCTTCCTCATACATCCAGCCCGGCTTCAGCCAGAACGACCGCGCCGGGGCGAAGCCGCCGGTCATCAGCCACACCTCCGCGGTCACCGGCAACAGCGCCACCGCGATGAGCCGCAGCGCGTGCCGCCGCAACTCCCGCCGCCACGGCTCGAAAACGATCCACCACCCGAGCAGCGCGGACAGGAACAAAAACGCGTAGAGCTGGAAAAACGGCAGCGCAATGTAGAGCAGCGCCTCCAGCCAGAACGGCAGCCGAGGGCGACCGTGCAGAGTTCGCCGGCAGAGCGGCCGATGACGGGTCGGCGACGGCTTCGGGCTCACCGAAAAACCGCTCGCGCCAGGCGCTGAGCAGCAGCAGACCCGCGGGCAGCGCAAAGAGGAATCCGCGCTGGGTGACAAAGATCGCCAGCGCGAGATTTTTCCACGCGAGATCCTTTTGATAATCAAGAAACACGCCGGTCTG
This sequence comes from uncultured Verrucomicrobiae bacterium, assembly GCA_963762725.1. GTDB lineage: Bacteria > Verrucomicrobiota > Verrucomicrobiia > Chthoniobacterales > SZAS-18 > JAFAXH01. The sequence goes on from CAVXLY010000003.1 coordinate 846,579, forward strand.
CAGCCATGCAAAGCCGGCCAGACCGCCGCTGAACAAAAAGCCGGCCAGCGCGAACGCCCCGCCCCAGCGCCAGAGCGCCAGCGCCGTGGCGGCGGACCCAAACAGACCGACCCACACCAGACCCGGGATTTCCGGCACGCCGACAGAGAGCAGCAGACTTTGGAACAGATCAATCCCGGCGTAATAGCGCAGCGGCGCCCAGGCGTGGAGCGGGTTTTCCGGCCACCACGGTGCGCCGGAGGCGAAGTAGCGGCCGTAGAGCAGGTGACGCGGCAGATCGCCGGTGTTGTTTGGCGAAAGAAACTCCAGCCGGTCGCCGTGCGCATACAGCAGCCACGGGAAAACGCGCAACGCAAACAGACCGAACACGACAAACATGATCCACGACCCGATCGACACCGTCGCCGGGCGTTGCGCTGAATGGTCCGGCGACGTCCCGTCGCGAAGCTGCCAGAACGCCACCCCGCCAGCGAATGCGCCAAGCCCGAGCGCGATCGCGGCGAGGGGTGGCGTCACGCCAACACCGCTGAGCCGCGAGAGCGTCAGCGCGCCAAGCAGGGCGCTGAGCGTCGCGGCCGCGACGGCGGCGAGTCCGGAGGCCAGGAATCGAAGGGGCATGAGCACGGAGCGGCGGGAGCGCCTCAGCGCGGAGACGCAGAATCCTTCGCGGCAGCCGGGCTGTCCGCTTCGCTTCCTTCCACGACGACCTCGTCCGCTTCGCCGTCTTCGTCCCCGCTCATCGCCCCGTCATTCGGCGCGGCTGCCGGTTGTGCCGGTCCCACGCTGACCACGCCCTCGGCGGGATCAAATTCCGGCACCCGCCCCGGCGGCATCAGGCGGGCAAAAACGGAGGCCCGCAGATACAGCGTCATCGGCCCGAGAGCCGGCCGCAGCAGGATGTCGTTCTCGCGATAATAACGATCCGTCAGCCGCGTCTCGACTTCGCTGGTGCGATCCTCGCCGACGATGAGGAAATCGACGTTGTATTCCGTCGGCTTGCGCGGGAGATAAAAGTAACCGACGCCGGTGAAATCGCCCAGGATCCAGGGCAGTGGGTGCGGGCTGTTCGAGAGCACGAGGCCGGAGCGATGATAATTTGTCCGGTTCTCGCGAGCCAGCGCGAGGAGCGGGGCGGTGAGCCGTTCCGCCTGCGTGCTGGTCTGGACGTAGGAATACGGTTCGTCCTCGTCCGCGAAGTGCCGGAAATTCAAGACCCAGGTCTGGCGCGCCGTCCAGCCCGCCAGCCCCACGAGCGCCAGCGCCGCCACGACCGTGCCAGCGCGGCCGAGCCGTGCCAGCGCCACGAGCGCGGCGGCCGCCAGAAAATAGAACGGCCAGAGGATCGACAGGATGCACCAGGGCGTCTTGTAAGGCACGATCGAGTAGGCCACGAGCGCGCCGGTGCCGTAGATCGCCAGATACCGCAGCTGCCAGTCCCGTCGCGACCACGCGACCCACGCGACGCCGCAGGCGAGCCCGGCCAGCGCCCAGGCTTCGCGCCACCAGAGCAGCCGCAGCCAGTAGTGCCAGAATTTGCGGTGTCCCTCGCCCTCCACGCTCTTCTGCGCCCAGGAAGTGAACGTCGTAAAAAGCCCCTGCAAACCGGACAGGTTGAAAAACGTGCCGGAATAGAAAAGCACGATCAATCCCAGGCAGACCGCCGCGACCGCGAGCCCGTCCCGCCAGTTCCATTCAGACGCCGGCGGCCGGCCGGGCGAGAGGTGCGAAGGGAACAATTTTTCCCACAGGAACAGCACGCAGCCCGCCGCGAGAAAGCAGGTGACGTGGATGATGTAGGTCTCCTTCGTGAGCACCATCCCGGTCAGCCCGAGCGCGAGCGCCCAAAGGTCGCGGCGGCCGTTGTCGCGCCAGAGGCCATAGATACCGTAAAGGGTCAGCAGCAGGAAAAAGAGGAGCCAGCTTTCGTGAATGGCGTCGCGCCCGTAGTAAACGCACGCCGGCGACAGCGCCAGCCCGAGCGCCGCCAGCAGCGCCACCGGCCGGCCGAAGAAGCGCGAGAATTTCAGGGCCAGCGCCACCGCCGCCAGGGAGATCAGCGCCGTGGGCAGGCGCAGCGCCCAGAGATCGCGGCCGAGCAGCGTTTTGAAGAGGAAGAGCGCGTAAAAATGCAGCGGCCCGTGATAATTCTTCGGGTCGTATTTGTAATATCCGCTGGCCTGCATGCGGTCGATGAACATGCCGTTCACGCCCTCGTCGAAATGCGGCGGCCGCAGGTCGAGTTGCCAGAGCCGCAGAACGGCGGCGAGCACAAGCACCGCGATCGCCAGCCAGCGCCACCGCCGGCGCGCCTCGCCACCGCCGCCGCCGTGCGCTGCATCGGGTGACCAGGGGGCATCCCCCGCGGTCGGCGTGGGCGGCGGATTCGCCACGGCAGACTGGGTCTTGGCAAAAGAAAGCTCGGGCATCGGGAAAAATCGTCGCGGCCGCGGGGCACCGGCAGGCTCGCGGCGGTGGCACGGAAAGGGACAAATCCCCCCCGCCTCCACCCTCGCGGCTCGACAGCGTCGCGCGTCGGAAAATAGGGTGGATGGACCCGCTGGCAAGGCGCAAGGTGCAAAGAGCCGCCCACCCGGCGTTTCCCCTTTCCGCCCTCTCCCCCACCCCCGCGCCCTGTCCGGATCCGCATGTCTTCCCGCTCCGCCAACGCCGGATCGCTTTCGGTCGTCATCCCCGCCTACCGCGAGGCCGCGCGGCTGCCGGCGAACCTACTCCGCATCGCGACGTTTCTCCGCGACCGCCACGCCGCCGGCGCGCTGCCCGGCGCCGCGGACGGCTGCGAGGTGCTCGTCGTCGTGGAAAAAAGCGGCGACGCCACGCTGGAACGCAGCCGCGAAGCCGCCGCCGCGGCCTGCCGGGCGGACGGCCCGGGCGGCGACGACGGCTGGCTTTCCATCACGGTCATCGACAACGCCGTCCAGCGCGGCAAAGGCTACGCGGTGCGCAGCGGCATGCGCCGGGCCACCGGCGACATCGCGCTCTTCATGGACGCGGATCTGAGCACTCCGCTGGAGGCGATCCCCCGGTTTCTCGCCCATTTCGCCGCCCATCCGGAGATCGACCTTCTCATCGGCAACCGCCGCCACCCAGCCGCCCGCATGGCCCGGAGCCAAGGCTGGCTGCGGCGCCGGCTCGGCGGGCTCTTCAGCGCCCTGGTGCGCGTGGCCGGCGGCAGCGGCTCGCTCCTGCCGGCCGCCGCCCAGGCGGATACCCAGTGCGGCTTCAAGGCGTTTCGCCGCGAGGCCGCCCGCGAGATTTTTTCCCGACAGCGGCTCGACGGCTTTTCTTTCGACGTGGAAATCCTGGCGCTGGCGGCAGCGCTGCACCTGCGCGTGGAAGACCTCCCGGTGAACTGGGAAAACTCCCCCGGCTCGACCCTCCGCCTCGTGCAGGACGGCTGGACGATGCTGCGCGACCTCGTGGCCATGCGCTCGCTGGTGCGCCGCACGCTGCGCGAGCAGCCGCCCGCGCGCCCGGTGCCGCCGCCCGCCGCCCGGCGGCCCCCGCTGGCCGGCCCGGTTTCGGATTCAGCGGCGGAAGAACTTGTCACGGGCACGGAAAGAACCCATATTTGACCTAGCCTGTTATTTTCCACTAAGCGCCGGATGGAGACGTATCCGGCACTGCGTCTGCTTCTTACAAAGTTCGTCTCATGAGCCTGCTACCAGGATTTTTCACCGTCGGGGAGCCGGTGGCGCCGGCATTGGCCGCCCGTCGCGACGGCAGAGCGCGGTTCCGTTGCATCACGCCATGAGAACCCCTCGAGGAAATGCTCCGGCCTTGCTCCCGGTTCCGCCGCCCGGCGGGAACAGCCGCGATGCTGACATCGCCCGGCATCTCACGCTCACGCTGGATTCCATCGGCGACGCCGTCATCACCACAGACCGCCGTGGCGCGGTGACTTTTCTCAATTCCGCGGCCGAGCAACTCATCGGTTGTCCGGCCGCCGAAATTCTCGGGTTTCCGGTGGAGGAGATTTATCGCCGCGCCGGCGCGCAGCCCCGCCGCCAGATCGAAAACCCGGTGCGCACCGTCCTCCAGACCGGGCAGCCGAGCAGCCCGCGCGACACCGCGCGCCTCGCCGGCGATCCGAGCACCGGCAGCGTCGGACGCGTCATCGCCGACAACGCCGCTCCGCTCAGCGCGGCCGCCGGGCCGGATGGCGGGCTCGCCGGGACCGTGCTCGTGCTGCACGACATCACCGATCGGCACCGCGCCGGCGAGGAGCTGCAGAAAGCCGGCCGCATCGAGTCGCTCGGCCTGCTGGCCGGGGGCATCGCGCACGATTTCAACAACCTGCTCACTTCCGTGCTCGGCAACCTTTCCGTCGCCCGCTCCTCCGGCGGCGGCCGGCCGTTTCTCGGGCCGCCTGGCGAGGCGCAGGAATGGACGCGCGCTCACCCGCCGCTGCCGGCCGCTGTGATCGAAGCCATCGACCGCGCCGAGCGCGCCTGCTCCCGGGCGCGCGAGCTGACCAATCAGCTCCTCACCTTTGCGAAGGGCGGCGACCCGGTGCGCAAGACCGTCGAGCTGCCGGCGCCGATCGAGCAATCCATCCACTTCGCGCTCACGCTGCCGAACGTGCGCGCCGACTGCCACTTTGCTCCCGACCTGGCCACGGTCGAGGCGGACGAAGGCCAGCTCGTCCAGGTGTTTCACAACCTCGCGCTCAACGCTGCTCAGGCCATGGCGGAGCGCGGCGGCACGCTCACGGTGCGTGCGGTCAACGCCCGGAACTATCCCGGCAGTGCCAGCCCGCCGCTGCCGCCCGGCGATTACGTCATCGTGACGGTGCGCGACACCGGCTGCGGCATTCCGCCGGAGGATCTGACGAAGATTTTCGACCCGTTTTTCACCACGCGCGCCAACGGCACCGGCCTCGGCCTGGCCACCGCGTATTCCATCATCAAGAAGCATGACGGCGGCTTGCAGGTCGAGAGCGAGCCGGGCTTCGGCACGACGTTCACGATCTTCCTTCCTGCCAATCCCGCCACCCACGGGGCGGCGTCGGACCCGGCCCTGCCCGGGAGCGGGACGGACCGGCCGGAGCCGGGCATGCGCATTCTGTTCATGGACGATGACGGGGACATCCGCGAACTCATCGGCGCCATCCTGGTGCTGCTCGGCTACGAGGTCACCCTCACCAGCGACGGCGCCGAGGCCATCGCGGAATACGAGCGCGCGCTGGACGGGCGACGCCCGTTTTCCGCCGTGATCCTGGACCTGACGATCCCCGGTGGCATGGGCGGCAAGGAAACCGTGCGCCGCCTGCTGGAGATCGATCCTGCGGTGCGGGCGATCGTTTCCAGTGGCTATTCCAATGACGCCGTGGTGAGCGATTTCCACCGGGCCGGCTTTGTCGGCATGGTGGCGAAGCCGTATAAGATGGAAGACCTCGCGCGCGTGCTGCATGAGGTCATCACGGCGAAGTGAGCGGGCCAGCCGCGGGCTGGAAACGCGCTAGAATTTCAGCGTCCGGTCCACGAGGTGCCAGTGCCAGACGAAGAGGCTGAAGATCACGCCGGCCAGCGCGATCAGGCTCATGTGCACGCGTGGCCACCAGCCTGGGCGTCCTTCCCCTTTTCTGACCCACCAGAGGATCGCCACCGCCACGAGCAGGACCGTCCCGCCGACGCCGACCCAGCCGGCGATGTGCAGCCAGCGCAGCCACGGGTCGAGCCGGTCGCCGAGGTAGGCGACATTTTCCTCCGCCCGGCTGAGCACAAACGCGAACACCGCGAGAAACGCCACGTCGATGAGGCACACCAGCCGGGTCAGGAAATAGAGCGTGCGCGAGAGCCAGTCGGCAAACAACGACCGGCCGTAGCGCCAGCGGATGATCGCGGCCACCGGCCAGAGCAACACGGTTGCCGCCAGGATGAACAGGCTGGCGCCGACGACCGGCAGCACCCAGGCCTTGTTCTCATACCAGGGCACGCGCTGAAGCTGCGCGATCGGCGTCTGGGTGAAAAGGTCGTTCACCTTGCCGCTGGCGTCCCGGCGGAACGCGATGACGCCTGGGCCGCCGCCGGTTTCGCGATACACCAGCGGCGCGATTTCCTGCCAGCGTTTCAACTGTCCGCGCGGATCCTTCATGCCGGTGATCTCCAGCGTGTTGTCCTCCGGGTTCGCGGTCACCACGCGCTGTTCCGGAAGCGCGAAGACCTTCGCAAACGAGCTTTCCGCGCGCCGGCTGCTCTGGTAGGTGCCGCTCACCGCGCGAGCGTCGCCTTTCGGATCAAATGCGGGCAGCGATTTCGGCGGCTCGACCGGCGGCGCCGGGAAATAGCGGTCCAGCCAGGCGAGGTCGAGTTCCCGGCGCACGTTCGTCTCGCTGGAGCCGGCGCTGTTGTAGGAAAAATAGATGCCGGTGCGCGCCTCCGGCAGCAGCAGCAGCTCGCTGTGGAAATAAATCGTGTCGCCGCCGTGCGCCCAGATTTTGTGGCCGTTCGTGGAAGCTTCGTAAAAGCCGAGTCCCATGGCGTTGAGCGCGGGGCTGGACTCGATCTGGCGCGAGAGCATGGCGCGCACGGATTCCGGCTTCAGGATGGTGACCCCATCGAGGGTGCCCTCGCCGAGAATCGCCAGCATAAAGCGCGTCATGTCGGCGGCAGTCGCGCTGAGCGCGCCGGCCGGGCTGGCCTGCACAAACTCGAACTCCCGCGCCGGCTTTCCCGCCGTGAGTGTAGCCGCGCGACATCCCCGCCGCCAGGTCCGCGGGCAGCGGCTGCGCGAAGGTGGATTTCGTCATGCGCAGCGGCTGGAGGATGTGCGCGGCGACGTATTGATCGAACGGCTCGCCGGAAGTCCGCGCGACGATGTAGCCGGCGAGGCTGGCGCCGTAGTTCGAATACGCCGGCACCGTGCCGGGCGCGAAGATGCGCGGCGGCTGCGCGCTGACGAGGTAGTCGCGCAACGGCTTGAGGTCTTTCGCCTCGGAGACGAAGAGATTTTTTATCGTGTCCTCAAACCCCGCGGTGTGCGTGAGCAGGCGCCGCAGGGTGATCGGTTCCGGGAAAGTCTTCGCGATCGTGAAATCGAGGTAGTCGTTCACGTCGCGATCCAGCTCGAGCTTGCCGGCTTCCACGAGCTGCATCACGGCGGTGGCGGTGAACAGCTTGGAAATGGAGCCGGGGCGGAACAGCGTTTCCTCCGGCGACACCGGCTTTTTCGCCGCGAAATCCGCGTAGCCGTAGCCTTTTGAAAACAGGACGGCGCCGTCTTTGACGATCGTGACCACCATGCCGGCGATGTTGCCGCGCTGCAGTTGCACCGGGATCACGCCGTCAAGGAACGCGTCGAGATCTTCGCGGGTCATTGCCGGTTGCGCAGCGGTGCCGGTGGCGGTCGGTGCTGGCGTGGCAGCGGCAGCCGGCGGCGCGGGCGCTGGAGTGGCGGCGGGCGCGACAGGCTCGGGCGTCGTCGCCGGTGGGGGTGTCGGCGTCGATGCTGGCGTGGGCGTCGGCGTTGACTCAGCGGCGGCTGGCGGCGCGGTTTCTTCCGGTCGCGCGGGGAGCGGGATCTTCGTCGCAGGCGGCACCGCTTCGACCGGCCGATCGGATGCCGGCGTCGGCGCGGAAGGCGGCTCGGGAAGCGGGATCACCGGCACGCTCGGCGCCGGACCCTGGGCGCGGGACAGCGGGAGCGAAAAACCGGCGGCGAAAAGAAAGCTGCCCGCCGTGACAGCCGCCGCCATCGCCGCCAGTTTCGAGCCGCGCCGGATTGTGCGAGCGCGCGGCGCGGGGAGGATCGTCAGAAGCGGGCGGTTGGGGCGAAAGGTTCATGTCGGGTTGGCGCTTGGGAAAAAATTTCGGGGTGGACAAAGCGTGCCGAAGTCCCACGATAATCTCAAGTCCCCCGGGGAGACCTGCTGCCGCGGCAACCGATCCGCTCGCTTTCTCACACAGCCTCCATCGTCCCGCACGCGGCTGGCGCTCCCCTTTTTCGCATGATTGCCCCCGCCGTCAGCGTCCCCGTCCCGGATCGCGCCGCCGCGCCCGCCGCCGGCAGCCAGCCGCCGCTGCTCGATGGCGGCAGCCTCACGCTGGCCAGTATCCCGGCACTGCTGCTCGGCGGCGACGGCGGCCCGGTGGGCATCGCCGAGCCGGCCCGCGCCCGCATGCTGGCCTCGCGGCGCGTCGTCGAGCGGTTTCAAAACAGCGACCGCGCGATCTACGGCATCAACACCGGCTTCGGCATTCTCGCGAACCAGCGCATCGCCCGCGCGGACATCGAGCAGTTGCAGGTCAACCTCATCCTCAGCCACGCCGTCGGCGTCGGACCCGAGACCGCGCCGGAAATCGTGCGGCTGATGCTGCTCTTGAAAGTCAACGCGCTGGCGACCGGCTTCTCCGGCGTCACGCTCGAACTCGCGGACGCGCTGCTGACGCTGTTCAACGCCGGCGCCACGCCCGTGATTCCAAGCAAGGGCTCGCTCGGCGCATCCGGCGACCTCGCCCCGCTGGCGCACCTGACGCTCCCACTTCTGGGTCTGGGCGATCTGCGCTGGAACGGCCGCCGCGCACCCGCCGCCGAGATCCTGCCCGCGCTCGGCCTGCGCCCGCTCACCTTGCATTCCAAGGAAGGGCTCGCGCTGATCAACGGCACGCAGTTCATGGCGGCCCACGCCGTCCACGTCCTGCTCCGGCTCGAGCGGCTGCTCACCACCGCGGACGTGATCGCCGCGATGAGCCTGGAAGCGTGGCGCGGGAGCGCGGTGCCGTTTGACGAGCGCATTCATCGCTGCCGACCCCACGCCGGGCAATCGGTCGTCGCTGCCAACCTGCGCGCGCTGCTCGCCGGTTCCGAGATTCTGCCGGCGCACCGCCATTGCGCGAAAGTGCAGGACCCGTATTCGCTGCGGTGCGTGCCGCAGGTCCACGGCGCCGTGCGCGACGTCGCCGGGCAGGCGCGCGCGACCGTGGAAATCGAGATCAATTCCGCGACCGACAACCCGCTCGTGTTTCCGCCCGAGAACGACGACGACGGCGATGGCGAGATTCTCAGCGGCGGAAACTTCCACGGCGAAGCGCTGGCGTTCACGCTCGATGCCCTCGCGATGGCGGTGGCCGAGCTGGCGTCGATCTCCGAGCGCCGCCTCTATCTCCTGCTCGGCGGCGACCGCACCGGCGGCGGCGCGCCGCGGTCCCCTGAGGAAACGCTGCCCCGCCTGCTGCTGCACGAAACCGGACTCCATTCCGGGTTCATGCTTACGCAATACACCGCCGCCGCCCTCGTTTCGGAAAACAAGGTGTTCGCCCATCCGGCCTGCGTCGATTCCATCCCGAGTTCGCTCGGCCAGGAAGACCACGTTTCCATGGGCGCGACAAGCGCGACAAAGCTGCTCACGATTCTGGAAAACACGGAAACCGTGCTCGCGCTCGAGCTGCTCGGCGCCGCGCAGGCGCTGGAGTTCGCCCGCCCGCTCCGCTCCGGTCCCGGCGTCGAAGCCGCGCACGCCCGGGTCCGGGAGACGGTCCCGTTCGCCGAGCGCGATCATCTGTTTCAACCGGAGATCGAGTGCGCGCTGGAGTTGGTCCGCACCGGCGCCATCGCGGGTGCCGCGTCGGCGAACTGCGGGCCGCTGGCGTAGACGATTTCCTTCCCTCCCCCGACCATGAACTCGACCGTCTCCCATTCGCCCCCGGTTGTCCGCGCTCCGCACGGCGCGAGCATTTCCTGTCGCGGCTGGCAGCAGGAAGCCGCGCTGCGCTGCCTGATGAACAATCTCGACCCCGCCGTGGCCGAGCGGCCGGACGAACTCATCGTTTACGGCGGACGCGGCAAGGCGGCGCGGAACTGGCCCGCGTTTCACGCCATCGTCCGCGAGCTCCAACGCCTCGCGGATGACGAAACGCTTCTCGTCCAATCCGGCAAGCCGGTCGCTGTGTTCCGCACGCACCCGCACGCCCCGCGCGTGCTCATCGCGAACTCGAATCTCGTCGGCAACTGGGCGACCTGGGAACACTTTGACGCGCTCGAAGCCGCGGGCCTGATGATGTATGGCCAGATGACCGCCGGCTCGTGGATTTACATCGGCTCGCAAGGCATCGTGCAGGGCACGTTCGAGACGTTTGCCGCGGTCGGCGAGAAACATTTCGGCGGCGACCTCGCGGGCCGGCTCGTCGTCACCGGCGGGCTCGGCGGCATGGGCGGCGCGCAGCCGCTCTCGGTCACGCTGAACGGCGGCGTCTGCCTCGCCGTCGAGGTCGATCCGTGGCGCATCGGGCGGCGCGTGGAAACCGGCTACTGCGACCGGATGTGCGAGTCGCTCGACGAAGCGCTGACGCTTTGCGCCGAGGCGCAAAAAGCGCGTCGCCCGCTGTCCGATCGGGCTGGTCGGCAACTGCGCGGAAATCCTGCCCGAGATCGTCCGGCGCGGCGTCGCGGTGGATGTCGTCACCGACCAGACGAGCGCGCACGATCCGCTCATCGGCTACATCCCGCGCGGCCGGTCGCTCGAAGCCGCGGCGGAGTTTCGTCGGCGCGATCCCCGCGGCTACGTGCAGGCGGCGAAGGAATCGATGGCCGTGCACGTGGACGCCATGCTCGCGCTCCAGCGCGCCGGCGCGGCGGCGTTCGACTACGGCAACAACCTCCGCAAAGGCGCGCAGGACGCCGGTTGCGCGGACGCGTTTCAGATTCCCGGCTTCGTGCCGGAATACATCCGGCCGCTGTTTTGCGAAGGCAAAGGCCCGTTCCGCTGGGTCGCGCTCTCCGGCGATCCGGCGGACATCCACAAGACCGACGCGCTCGCGTTGAAAATGTTTCCAGAAGACGAAACGCTCCAGCGCTGGTTCCGTGTCGCCCGCGAAAAGATCCAGTTCCAGGGTCTCCCGGCGCGCATCTGCTGGCTCGGCTACGGCGACCGCGCAAAGCTGGGCGTGGCCATGAACGACCTCGTGCGCCGCGGCGAGCTTTCCGCACCACTCGCCATCGGCCGCGACCACCTCGATACCGGGTCGGTCGCCTCGCCGTATCGCGAAACCGAGGCGATGCTGGACGGCTCCGACGCCGTGGCCGACTGGCCGTTGCTCAATGCGCTGCTCAACACCGCCAGCGGCGCCAGTTGGGTCAGCCTGCATCACGGCGGCGGCGTCGGCATGGGCTACTCGATCCACGCCGGCCAGGTCACCGTCGCCGACGGCACCGACGCCGGCGCCGATCGGCTCGAGCGCGTGCTGACGAACGATCCCGGCATCGGCGTCGCCCGGCATGTGGATGCGGGTTATGAACTCGCTGCCGAAACCGCACGGAACAAAGACATTGTGATTCCGATGGCGCGCTGAGTTTTTCCTGTTCTTACAAACGCGCCCCGGCTAAGGGTTTAGTATGCGACCATTTACCCCCTTTCTGACTGGCGCGCTCCTCCTGTCCGCCACCCTCTACTGCATCCCGGGTTCCAACAGACTTTGGGGACAGGAACGACCAAAGGACTCTAGCGTTGCATCAACGCCGGCTGCGACGGCGGCAGGCCCGGTTCACGCGGCGAAAATCACGGTGCTTTCCACCATGATGACCGACCGTGTGGGCTTCGGCGAATGGGGATTTTCCGCGTTGGTGGAAGCCGACGGCAAGCGTCTGCTCTTCGACACCGGCGGGCGGCCCGAAACCGTGATGAAAAATGCCGCGGAACTCGGCGTGAACCTCTCGAACGTCGAGGACGTCGTGCTTTCCCATAATCACTGGGATCACACGATGGGCCTCGTCGCGCTCCGGCGTGAGTTGATGAAAACGAATCCGAAGGCGCTCAGCCGCGCACACGTTGGCCGCGGCATTTTCCTGGAGCGGATTTTTCCGCCGGGCTGGGGCAGCGGCCAGCCGCTGACGATGGCGGAAATCAAGCGTGATTACGAAGCGCTCGGCGGCAAGTTCATCGAATACGCCGAGCCCAAGGAATTGTTCGCCGGAGCTTGGCTGACCGGCCCGGTGCCACGCCCTTTCCCGGAGAAAAATTGGTCGCCCGGCGTCAAGCTGCGCCCGGCCGCGGACCAGCCGCCCGTGGATGACACCCTGCCGGAAGATCAGTCGCTGGTGCTCGATACGCCCCAGGGTCTGGTCGTGCTCACCGGCTGCGGTCACGCGGGGGTGATCAATACCCTGGACTACGCGCGCAAAACCGTGCGTCCCGCGCCGGTCCACGCGTTGCTCGGCGGTCTGCACCTGTTTTCCGCCAAGGGCGACACGCTGGACTGGACGGCGGGCAAGCTGAAGGAATTTGGCGTCGCGCAACTGATGGGAGCGCACTGCACCGGGATCCAGCCGGTCTATTATTTCCGCGAACGCCTCGGGCTGGATCGCAAGGCGTGCGTCGTCGGCGCGGTCGGCGCCAATTTTGAACTCGGCAAGGGAATCAACCCCGGGCTCATCGCCCAGTGATCGTTCGCCGGGGCGGCTGAGTTGTGCGGGTGACCCGCGAGCCACTCGACCGATGCCCTCGCCCGCTGTCCCCGTTGTCGCCGCCGTGGTCGGCTGCCGTCAGGTGGTCACGCTGCGCGGACTCAGCCGGCCGCGGGTCGGCGCGGAGTTGGAGGAACTCGGCGTGGTGGCCGATGGAGCGCTGCTGCTCTCGTCCGACGGCCGGATCGCCGGAGTCGGGACGCGCGTGGAGATCGAACGCGAGTTGCCGTCGGATGCCAGGGTGATCGACGCCGGCGGATGCGTGGTGTTGCCCGGCTTTGTCGATGCCCACACGCACCTCGTTTTCGCCGGTCAGCGTGCCGACGAAATGGAGCGGCGGGCGCGCGGCGAGACGTATCGGGAAATCACGGCCGCCGGCGGCGGCATCCTTTCCACGGTGCGGAAAACGCGCGCGGCGAGCGACGACGAATTGCTCGCGGCCGGCCGGCGTCACGCGCGGTGGGCACTGCGCGGCGGCACGACGACGGTGGAGGCGAAATCGGGCTACGGTTTGGATTGGGAAACCGAGCGGCGGCTTCTTCTCACTGCGCGGCGGCTCGCGGAAGAGGGCGAACGTGGCGCGGGCCCGCGCGTGGTGCCGACGTTTCTCGCGGCGCACGCGGTGCCGGAGGAATTCCGTGGTCGCAAGGCGGCGTTTCTCGACCTCGTGCGGAACGAAATGCTGCCGGCCGTCGCCCGGGAAAAACTGGCGGAATATGTGGACGTATTTTGCGAGCCCGGTTGGTTTGAGTTGGAGGAGTGTCGCGTCCTGTTGCGAGCCGCCCGTGAGCAGGGATTCGGCCTGCGCCTGCACGCGGATCAACTTCAGCGTTCCGGTGGCGCCGAACTCGCCGCGGACCTGCGTGCGGCCACGGCGGATCACCTGGAACAGCTCGACGCTGCGGGCATCCGCGCGCTGCGCGACGGCGGGGTGCAGCCGGTGCTCCTGCCCGGCTCCGTGTATGCGCTCGGCTCGCATCATTATCCGCCGGCGCGGGAGATGATTGCCGCCGGGCTGGCTGTGGTGCTCGCCACCGATTTCAATCCCGGCACGTCGCCATCGCCTTCGATGCCGATGGCGCTTTCGCTCGCAGTGACGCAGATGCGGATGACGCCGGCCGAGGCGCTTTCCGCGGCGACGATCAACGCGGCGCACAGCCTCGGCCGCGGCAATCAGATCGGCAGTCTGGAAACGGGCAAACGGGCCGATTTCGTGATTCACGACGTCGAGGATTGGCGCGAGATTCCGTATTGGTTCGGCGTGGAAACCGCGCGCGACGTTTTTGTCGGCGGACGCCGCGTGTTCTCCCGCGACTCGACCTCATTGTGAACGCTTCACCCGAACCGGCAGGCTGGCTGCCCGACTGGATTTTTGTTGGTGCCACGTTTGTTTCCGGCGTCGCGCTGATCTGCGATGCGGATGGGAAGGTTGTCCGCATTTCCCGCGATCCCGCCGACCTCGCGCAAGCACACCGGCTGCCGGGTCAGGCGCTGGTGCCCGGGCTGGTCAACGCGCATTCGCACGCGTTCCAGCGGATGATCCGCGGCCGGGTCGAGCACCCGTCGCCGGCCGGCGTGCGCGACACGTTTTGGACATGGCGCGAGGGCATGTATCGCGCGGCGCTCCGGCTCGACGCCGAGGGCGCGTATGACGTGGCGCGCATGGCGTTTCTCGAAATGCTGCTCTGCGGGGTCACCGCGGTCGGTGAGTTCCATTATCTGCACCGCGCGCCGGACGGCAGCGCCTATCCCGACGACCCGCACCGGCTTGCCTGGGAAACGATCCGTGCCGCACGCGATGTCGGGCTGCGCATCGCGTTGCTGCGAACCGCGTATCACCGCGGCGGACCAGGCCGCGAACTCGCCGGAGGGCAGATTCGGTTTCGCACCGGGCCGCCGGAGGAATTTCTGCGCGAAACGGACGCGTTGCGTGAGGAACTCCGCGCGCCGATCGCCGCCGGCGAGGTCAATATCGGCATCGCCCCGCACAGCATCCGGGCGATCGAGCTGGACGCGCTGAGTGCGCTCCTGCTTGGGGCGCGGGAGCGCGGGCTGCCGGCGCATCTCCATGCCGCCGAGCAGCCGGCGGAAGTCGCGGGCTGCATCGCGGAATACGGTGCGCCGCCGGTTCGGCTGCTGGCGCGGGAAAATCTGCTGGGGCCGGATGTCACGCTCGTCCACGCAATCCACGTCGAGCCGGACGAGATCGAGGCGGTCGGCGCCGCGGGCGCGACGGTTTGCGCCTGCCCTTCGACAGAGCGGAATCTCGGCGACGGCGTGATCCCGGCGGATGCCTATCTGCGCGCCGGCGCGCACCTCGCGCTGGGCAGCGATTCGCAAACGCAATGCGACCTGCTCGAAGACGCGCGCCAGCTTGAGTTTCACTTGCGTCTGGCGCAGTTGCGGCGTCTCGCGCTGCCGGGCCTCGGGGCGTCCGCGAAAGCTGACGCCGCGCAGGAAACCGGCGCGCTGGCCCGGCAGCTCCTGCGTTGCGCCACGGAGTCCGGCGCGCGTGCGCTGGCGCTTCCCGGCGGGGCGTTGCGCATCGGCGGGCCAGCGGATTTTTTCACCGTGGACCTGCGCGACCCCGGACTCGCCGGGAGCGACGAATCGCCGGACGCCGTGTTGAATGCCCTTGTCTGGGGCACCACCCGCGCCGCGATCCGGAACGTCTGCGTCGGCGGCCGTTTGCTGGTGCGGGATGGCCGGCACGTGGACGCGGCGGACATCATCGCGCGGTTTCGCGAACGACAAACCCAGCTTTGGAAGGATCGGAGCCGATGAAGCCCCGGCCCGACCCGCATGCCGGTCGCGGAATTGCTCGCCGCGCTGGTCGGCATTTCGTCTGTCTCTCACGAGGCGAATCGACCGGTGATTGACTTCGTGCGCAGCCGGCTGGAGCCGCTCGGCTGGACGGCGGTGATCCTGCCCTATCGCGATCCGGCCGGCGTCGAAAAATGCAATGCCCTGCTGCTCTCAAGGCCGCCCGCCGACTCCGATTTGGCGCGCGTGCCGTTCGACGCGGAGCTGGTCATTCTCTCGCACACCGACACCGTCCCTTACGCGCCCGCGTGGCCGGAGGGCGGACAACTGGAGGACGCCGGCGAACGGTTAATCGGCCGCGGGGCGTGCGACGTAAAAGGTTTTCTCGCCGCGGCGGTGTCCGCGCTGGAAACGCTCGGCGACCCACGTCGGTATCTCCCGATCGCGCTCGTGCTCACGGCGGATGAAGAAGTCGGCTGCATCGGCGCGAAACGGCTGGCGGAAACCGGTGTCCTGCGCGCCCGCCGCGCGATTGTCGGCGAGCCGACTTCGCTCCAGCCCGTGCGCGCCGGCAAGGGCTACGGACTGGCCGAGGTGACGGTGCGCGGGCAGGAGGCGCACAGCGCATTTCCGGCGGCCGGCGTGTCGGCGGTTTTCGGCGCGGCGCGGCTGTTGCAAAGTGTGGAGAAAATCGCCTCCCGCCTGGAGCTCGAAGACCGGGCAGCGGGCGCCGGTGCGGCGTTCGATCCGCCGTTCACGACGCTGAACGTCGGCGTGATCCAGGGCGGCAGCGCGAAGAACGTCGTCCCCGGGGAATGCCGCTTCCTGATGGAATGGCGGCCGGTGCCGGGCGTGGATCCGCAGCGGGCGTTTCGCGCGTTGCAAGCAGCCATCGCCCGGCTGGCTCGGAGCCGGAAAGCATTTCGCGCCGAAGCCACTTTGCTCCGGCTCGATCCCAGTTTTGAAACCGCGGCCGACAGCCCCTGGGTGCGGCAGTGGGAAACGTGGTCGGGAACGTCGGCGGGCACGGTGAGCTTCGGCACCGAGGCGCCGCACGCCGCGCGCTTCGGCGGCGCGGAAACAGTTGTGCTCGGTCCCGGGAACATGCGGGACGCCCACCGGCCCGGGGAGTTTGTGCCGCGGGACGAACTGGAGCTTTGCGCCGCACGGCTGCGCTTGGCGATCGAGGCGGTGTGCCTTCGGAAATAGCGGTCCTGGTCGAAGCCGGAAGGCCACGGCATCGCGGATCATCCCGTGACAATTTTGTCACTTGTTCCGACCGTCTGGACGGTTTATTATCCCGACCTTGAGTCGCGGAAATTTCCCTGCCGCAACTGTCTGTATCCTTCCGTTCTTCCCGACCTTTCATGAGCCGACGTCCTGACTCCCGCGACACCATTCTCGCCGCCGCCGAAGCCGTCGTGCTGAAAGCCGGCGCGGCGCACCTGACGCTGGACGCCGTGGCCGAGGCCGCTGGCATCAGCAAGGGCGGGCTGCTCCACCGTTTTCCCAGCAAGGAGGCGCTGCTTGGCGCCATGGTCGCCCGGCAGATCGCGCGCTGCGACGATGCCGTCTGCGCCCGGCGGAAAACTCTTCCCGACACGCCGGGCAAGGAGTTGCAAGCCTACGTGCTCGGCGCCCTCAGCGATGCCGCCGACACCCAGCGCATTTGCTCCGCGCTGCTCGCCGCCGCGGCCAATCAGCCCAAGCTGCTCGCGCCGGTGCGCGAAAACGTGCGGCGCCGGCTGGATCTGCTCGCACAAACCACGGGCGGAAAGCTCGAAGCCGCCGCGATCATTTGTCTCGCCGCCGACGGACTTTGGCTCATGGAGCTGCTGCACCTGTCGCCGTTCTCTTCGGCGGAGCGGAAGCGGATCATTGCCGGCCTGCTCGAATTGGCGGAAGTCCACGCCGCGCCACCGCGCACCGCCCTGCCGCCATCGGCTCCGGTGAAAACCGCGCGTAAAAATTCCGCCGCGGCTCCGGCAAAAATCAGCCGCCGCCCCGCACGGCGCGCCGTCGCTCTGGCTGCGGCCTGACCGGGTCCGCGCGCCACCATTTTTCTGCCGAACTGAAACCGATCCATCGCCTCCGGGCCTACTGAATTTTATGCGCAAAAGATTTTTTCTGATGCTGATGTTTGTCCTCGTCGCCATCGCGGTGCTCGGGGGCTACAAGGCTTACAAGATCAAGAACATCATCGCCCTGGCCAAGAGCGGCGCTTTCGCTCCGCCGCCGGCCGCGGTGACCTCCGTGGTGTTGAAACGGGAAAGCTGGCCGCAGCTGCTCAAGGCCGTCGGCACCGTGGAAGCCGTCAACGGCGTGACCGTGTCGGCGGATCTGCCGGGTGTGGTGGAGAAGATCGAGTTTGAATCCGGCACCCAGGCGAAATCGGGCGATGTGCTCCTGCGCCTCACCACGGACGCCGAACAGGCGCAGGTGCAGGCCGCCGAAGCGAAACGGGACATCGATGTGCTCTCGCTCAACCGCCAGCGCGAGCTCTTGAAAAGCAAGAGCGCCTCGCAGTCCGACTACGACTCCGCCGACGCCTTGTATCGGCAGTCGGAGGCGAAGGTGCAGGAGATGAAAGCGATGATCAATCGCAAGACCATCCGCGCGCCGTTTGATGGCATGCTCGGCATTCGCAAGGTCAACCTTGGGCAATACCTCAACAGCGGCGAGCCGATCGTCGCCGTCCAATCGCTCGACCCGATCCGGGTCAATTTTTCGCTGCCCCAGCAGGACTTTACTGCCATCACGGTGAACGGCGATGTGCGGGTGCGCACGGACGCCACCGGCGGCACGGAGTTCAAGGGCAAGATCAACGCCGTCAATTCCCTGATCGACCAGAACACGCGCAACTTCCTGGTGCAGGCCACGCTCCCGAATCCCGAGGGGAAGCTGCGACCCGGCATGTTCGCGAACGTCGAGGTGCTGCTGCCGGCCAATGACGCCGTGCTGCCTGCCCCAGCGACCGCCATCCTGTATGCGCCCTTCGGCAACTCGGTCTTCGTCATCACCGATGTCAAAGATCCGATCGACCCGTCGAAGATGGTCAAGGGCGTGTCCCAGCATTTCGTGAAACTCGGCGCGACGCGCGGCGACCTCATCGCCATCCTTTCCGGCGTCGAACCCGGCAGCGAGATCGTGACCTCCGGTGTTTTCAAACTGCAAAACGGCGCGCCGGTGCGGATCAACAACTCCGTTCAGCCCGGCATGGACCCGGCGCCGAAGCCCGAGGAGAGCTGAGGCGGCCAAATGCGCTTTTGCCGATGCTGAAATCTGACGATTCGCTCCGTCTGACTGTCACCATGCCCTGGGTCTATCTTCTCATTGCCGGCTTGCTGGAAATCGGCTTCGCCAGCACGCTGAACCTCACCGAACGCTTCACCCGCCTTTGGCCGTCGGTGTTCTTTTTTGCGTTCTGTTTCGGCAGCTTTTTCTTTCTCCAGCGGGCCGCGGAGAAAATCCCCATCGGCACCGCTTACGCCGTCTGGACCGGCATTGGCGCGGCCGGCACCGTGATCGTCGGCACCCTGTTTTTCAAGGAACCGCTGCCCTTCGCCCGCGCATTTTTTCTCTCCACTTTGATCGGCTCCATCGTGGGTCTGAAACTGACCTCGACCGGCGCGCACTGACCTGATCCCACGACGATCCTCATGAAATTTACCGACCTGTTCATCCGCCGGCCCGTTCTCGCGCTGGTGGTCAATTTGTTGATCCTCCTCGCCGGCTACCAGGCGTGGCGGGTGATCAACATCCGGCAATATCCGCGCAGCGATCTCGCCGTGGTTTCTGTCACCACCGCGTATGTCGGCGCGAATGCGGACCTGGTGCGCGGCTTCGTCACCACGCCGCTGGAGCGCGTCATCGCCAGCGCGGAGGGCATCGACTTTATCGAAAGCTCCAGCGCGCAGAGCGTCAGCACGATCTCCGTCCACCTGAAGCTGAACTACGACACGAATGCCGCCCTGACCCAGATCCAGGCCAAGGTCGCGCAGGTGCGCAACGATCTGCCGCCGGAAGCCGAGGCGCCGATCATCAATGTGCAGACCGCCGACGACCGCATCGCGTCGATGTATCTCTCGTTTTACTCCGACGCCCTGGAGCCGAACCAGATCACCGATTACCTCACCCGCGTCGTCCAGCCGAAGCTCACCGCGATCTCCGGCGTGCAGCGCGCGGACATCCTCGGCGCGCGCACCTTTGCGATGCGCGCCTGGCTGAAGCCCGACCGCATGGCGGCGCTGAACGTCTCGCCCACGGACGTGCGCAACGCGCTGTCGCGAAACAATTATCTTTCCGCGCTCGGTGCGACGAAGGGCTCGATGGTTTCCGTGAACCTCGTGGCCAACACGAACCTCACCAGCGCGGAGGAATTCAAGAAGCTTGTCGTCCGCGAAGAAGGCAACACGATCATCCGCCTGGAGGAAGTCGCCGACGTGCAGCTCGGTGCGGAAAGTTACGACGCGGATGTCCGCTTCGACGGCGAGAAGGCGACCTTCATGGGCATCTGGGTGTTGCCGACTTCGAACTCGCTCGACGTGATCCGCGAGGTCCGCAAAATCGTGCCCGACATCGAAAAATCGCTGCCGGTCGGCATGAAAGTCGGCGTTCCCTACGACTCGACGAAATACATCGAGAACGCGATCACTGAAGTGGTGCGCACGCTGATGGAGACGCTCGCCATCGTCATCGTCGTCATCTTCCTGTTTCTCGGCACGCTGCGCTCCGTGCTGATCCCGGTCGTGGCGATCCCGATCTCGCTCATCGGCGCCATGTTTCTCATGCTGGTCTTCGGCTTTACGCTGAATCTGCTTACGCTCCTGGCCATCGTGCTGGCGGTCGGTCTCGTGGTGGACGACGCCATCGTCGTGGTCGAAAACGTCGAGCGCCATCTCAGCGAGGGCGAAGGCCCGCTGGACGCCGCGCTGCACGCCGGCCGCGAGCTGGTCGGGCCGATCATCGCGATGACGATCACGCTCGCCGCGGTCTATGCGCCGATCGGCATCCAGGGCGGGCTCACCGGCGCGCTGTTCCGCGAGTTTGCCTTCACGCTGGCCGGTGCGGTCGGCGTTTCCGGCGTCGTCGCGCTCACGCTTTCGCCGATGATGTCCAGCCGGCTCCTGCGCGCCGGCGACAGCGAGCGCGGCTACGCGGGCTGGATCAACCACCGCTTCGACGCCTTGAAACGCGGCTACACCCGGCTGCTCGCCGGCACCCTGAAATACCGGCCGGTGACGCTCACGCTGGCGCTCATCGTCATGTTCTTTTTCCTGCCGGTGTTTTACCTGTTTTCCGCCAAGGAACTCGCGCCAAAGGAAGATCAGGGCGTCATCTTCGGCATCATCCAGACCGCGCCGAATTCCACGCTCGACCAGACCGTGCGCTACACGGAAAAGATGTATGACGTCTTCAAGAGCATCCCGGAAACCGATCACGTCTTTCAGCTCACGTTTCCCGCGGGCGATGGCGCCGGCTTCTCGGGCGCGGTGTTCAAGCCGTTCTCCGAGCGCAAGCGCACGACGATCGAGCTGGAACGCTCCGTCGGCCTCGATGCCGCGAAGATTCCCGGCATCAACGCCATCGTGACGACCCCGGCGCCGCTGCCGGGCGGGTCGAATTTCCCGGTGGAATTCGTCATCGCCTCGACCGGCGATCCGCGCGAGCTGCTCGACTTCGCCAAGCAGATCCAGGAAGCCGCGAAGAAGAGCGGCACGTTCGTCTTTTCGCTGCTCGATTTGAAATACGATCAGCCGCAGGCCGAGGTGGTCTTCGATCGCGACAAGGTCGCCGCGCTCGGGCTGAATCTTTCGCAGGTCGGCGCGGACTTGAGCACGATGCTCGGCGGCAATTACGTGAACCGGTTCTCCATCGAGGGCCGCTCCTACAAGGTCATCCCGCAGATCCAGCGCGTCGATCGGCTGAACCCCGAGCAGCTCCGCGACATCTACGTCACCGGGCCGGAAGGCAAGCTCGTGCCGCTCTCCACGTTTGCCACGATCAAAACGACGACGGAGCCGCGCACGCTCAACCGGTTTCAGCAGCTCAACGCCGTGAAATTCCAGGGCGTCTTCATGGCCCGGCCCGGGGTCACGCTCGACACCGCGCTGAAAGTGCTCGAAGACGAAGCGGCGCGGATTTTGCCGAAAGGATTCGTCATTGATTACGCCGGCGAAGCCCGCCAGTTGCGCAAGGAAGGCAGCAAGTTTCTGCCGCTGCTCGGGCTTTCGATTGTGCTGATCTTTCTCGTGCTCGCCGCGCAGTTTGAGAGCTTTTCCGATCCGTTCATCATCCTGCTCGGCTCCGTGCCGCTGGCGCTGGCGGGCGCGCTGATGTTCGGGTTCCTGGAGAAGACGACGCTGAACATGTATTCGAACGTCGGGTTGGTGACGCTCATCGGACTGGTGGCGAAGAACGGCATCCTCATCGTCGAGTTTGCCAACAAGCTACAGGAAACCGGACTGGCGAAACTCGAAGCCGTGATCGAAGCCGCGGGCACGCGCTTGCGGCCGATCCTGATGACCAGCGTGGCCACGGTGGCGGGACATTTCCCGTTGATCCTGGCGAACGGCCCCGGCGCCGGCGCGCGCAACTCGATCGGCTGGGTGCTGGTCAGCGGCATGATCATCGGCACGTTGTTCACGCTCTTCGTGCTGCCGACGATTTACGTGTTCATCGCGCGCAATCGGAACAAGGTCACCCCGCTGCGGCCACCGCCGATGCCGCCGAAGCATCGCGAGCCGGCCCCGGCTCCGTCGCCCCGCGCGGCCCTCGAGCCGGCCGGCGCGTCGCTGGGGGCGTGAGCGGCGGGAGGGGCGGGTTTTTCGGGGGTCGGGATCTGGATTCCGACGGGCGTCGCGTGACGGCGCGTTCCGGATTGTAGCGGCGGCTCTGTGAGCCGCAATCGTTTCGACGGTGCGGCTCACAGAGCCGCCTCGACAACGGCCGCCGCCTCGTCTCGTCATGGGAGTGGTTCAACGGCGCCCGCTCGATTTCCCCATCGGCCGCTGACACGCGCACGCCTCCCCGACCGGCCGCTTTCTGTGTCGCCGGCCGGGTTTTCGATGTTCCCCGGCGCCCGCTTATGGTTGTTTCGGATTCCGGATTTCGACATTCGGATTTTCTCCCGTCCATGTTTTTCCGCCCGCTCCTGAGCCTCGTCATTCTCACCGGGCTGAACCTGTTCAACTACCTCGACCGCTACGTGCTCGCGGCGGTGCTCGGGCCGATGGGCAAGGATCTCCGGCTCGACGACGGCCAAGCCGGCTTCGCCTCCACGGCGTTCATGCTGGGCTACTTCGCGACCTCGCCATTCTTCGGCTATCTCGGCGACCGCTTTTCCCGCCGGTGGCTCTCCGCGGCGGGCGTGATGGTCTGGAGCGTGGGCACGGTCCTCAGCGGGTTCGCGCCGGGCTACGGTTCCCTCCTCGCCTGCCGGCTTCTCGTCGGGCTGGGTGAGGCGAGCTACGCGACGCTGGCGCCGGGCTGGCTGGCGGATCTTTTTCCCGGGAACGGCGCAACAACGCGCTCACGATTTTCTACGTTGCCATCCCGGTCGGCTCGGCGCTGGGCTTTGTCCTCGGCGGGCTCATCGAGCATCGCTACGGCTGGCGCTGGGCGTTTGGCGTCGCCGGCGCGCCGGGGCTGCTGCTGGCGCTGGCGCTTCTCATTCTGCCGGAGCCGGTGCGGGGCGGCGCGGAGAATGGAAACACTGCGACCGACAAGGAGCACGACGAAGCCGCCCGGCCACGCACCGAGCCGGCTGCCGGCGTGGCGCGATGTCGCCGGATTGTTCCGCATCGCTGACTACAACCTGACGCTCGCCGGCTACACGGCCTACACGTTTGCGCTCGGCGCATTCGGCATTTGGGGGCCGCTGTTTCTCGTGCGTGCGCACGGCGTCGAGAACCACCGGGCGGACACGTTTTTCGGCGCCGTGCTGGTCGTCGCCGGACTGCTCGGCACGCTGCTCGGCGGGTTTGCCGCGACGCGCTGGCAGCGGCGGAATCCGGCCGGCTACGCGCTGACGCTGGGGCTGAGCGTGGCCCTCGGCGCGCCGCTGGCGCTCGGGGCGTTTCTGGCGGGGAGTGTCACGCTTTCCATGGCGCTGCTCGGGCTGGCGATGTTTGCGCTGTTTCTGCCGACCGGCCCGATCAACACGCTCCTTCTGGAAAGCGTGCCGGTGAACTTGCGGGCGAGCGCGATGGCGATGTCCATCTTTGTCATCCACCTCGGCGGCGATCTGTGGAGCCCGTGGATCGTCGGCGTGCTGGCAGATTGGTGGGGCGCGTTCGGCCGCGCGGTGCTCGTGCTGCCCGCCGTGCTGGCGCTCGCGGCGGGGTTTTGGTTCTGGCTGGCGGGAAGACATCTTGCCCGCGGCGCCGGCGCGCGACCACCAGCCGCATAAAGCCGCCCCGCCGCCGCGCCGCGAAATCAGTGGGGAAGAAACTGCAACATCCCCCTCGATATGACGACCGACCCCAAGCACCAAAGAAGCGGTTACCAATGACAAACCCGGCCTGGCGAACGCCCCCGGCCTGCAAGCCGCCGAGCACGGTAAACCCGCTCACCGGCACCACGGCCGACAACGCCACGAGCGCCGGCGAAAACGCGCCCGGCGCCATCGGCCTCGGCCCGGCGGAACGCGGCAGCCCGAGCGCCAGCGGCGACGCCCTGCCCGGCTCCCGCACCACCGGCTCCACCGGCGCCGGCACCCCGATCACCGGCACCGAGGCGGCCCGGGCGCCCGGCGAGACGATGCCGAAGACCGACACCACGACGAGCCCGAACGCCGGCGGCACCGAAGAAACGCCGACCGGCACTTCGAGCACCGGCAGCGGCCGGGCCGTGTAAAAGATTCTCCCTCCGGCCCCGAGCGATGAAACCCTACGCCCGGCCCGCGGAGCGGCAGACCGGCGAGCAGCGGCCGCGCGTCATGCACGCCCCGCCGGGCACCGGCCTCCCGCCGCGGGCCGAGCGCGAGGCCGCCCGGCAGGCCGTCGCCACGGCGCGGCGCGCGATCAAGAAATCGGCGCGCCGGCAGTTGAAAGAAACGCTCGCGCAGGAGCTGGACGACCTGCGCTAGGGAACCAGCGGCGGCGGTGGCTGGCTCCGATGCAGGTAGAGCCGGCCGCGACCGCAATCGATCACCGCGCCGCATGCCCGCAGCGTGTCGATGCCCAGCGCGCCGACAAGGTCATCGCGCACCCAGCCGCCCATCGGGCCGAGGAGCAGCGTCTCGGTGGCGGGGACCGTGTGCCCGCCGACCTTGAAAGCTCGCGGCTGGGCGCGCTCGGTCCGCACGGTGTTCCCGGTGGAATCCTCCGCCGACTGGCCCGCGCCGAGGGTTTGGAGGCCGAAGCGCGCCGCCTGCCCCGGCGACAGGCGCGTGGCCCAGTTGCCGGTGTCCACCAGCATCGTGGCGACGACGCTGTTGATCTCCACCGGCACGACCCAGAGCGGATCGCCCAGGGTTGGGTCCGGCCCCATCGCCACCTCGATCGTCGCGCCACTGCGCAGTCCGGCATCCGGCCGCCATTCCGGCGCCGGCGCGGCGGCCCCGGCTTCAACGGGAGCGCGCACGTAGAGGCGTTGCGCCGGCAGGTCGATGATCGCCCCGCAGTTCCGCAGGACATCGGCGCCGATAAAGCCGTCGATCGGCAGCCGGCCGCCGGTTTTCAACTGCGCTTCGAGCACCGGAAATGCGGCCACGTGGAGGGCTACGTCGCGCAGCGTCACCATGCTGCCGGCGAAGCGCACCACGCCGGCGCGGCCGCGCTCGCTGCGGAGCGTCTCGGCGCCGCTGACGCCGCGCACGGTGCCGGCGGAAGGCTCGGTCTTGATCTTCAGCGCGCGCGCCGTGGAAGTCGTCAGCCCGATGCCGGGAATGCCATCGCCGGTGTCCACGATGAGCCGCACGCTGCGGCCGTCGATCACCACGTCGATCGCGCAGACGCCGGGCGGCAGCCGGCGGAGCTGCACCGCGGCAAACCCGACCCGCGCCGGGGTGTCCGCCCCGGTCGAAAATGCCTCCCCGGCCCGCGCCGTCCCGCCCGCCAGATGCCCGCCGAGTCCCAGCAGAAAACCGCACAGCACCGCCGGCAACAGCAGCAGGGAGCGGTGGCCGGGGGCGCGTGGCATCGCGGGAGTTTACCGGACAAAGAGGGTGAACGCCCCGCGGCCGCCGCCACCGCCGGTCGCCTCGGCCGCCGGCGCCAGCCCGACCTCCCGGATGCGCGCGGCGATGAGCGCCTCCTGGTTCGTGGCGATCCAGGCATTGATCTCCAGCCCGATCGAGCCGCTGGAAATCGCGGGATCGGCGAAGGCCGGGTGCACCGCATACAGCCCGAAGACCTGGGTGCCCCGGGTCGGGGTCAGCGTCACGGCAAACCCGGATTTCAGGGCCGGATAGAGCGCGTTGATTTTGGCCTGGTATTGCACGCGCACCGATTCCTGAAGCTGGCGGATTTCCGGACCGAGCGGCGGCAGCGGGAGCGGCTCCGCGCGCGGCCGGATCGAGCTGGGATGAATGGCATCCAGCCCGCGGCCCGACGGATAAGGATCACATCCTCCGGTAAGAAACGCAATGCCCGCTGCCAGCAGGAGTTGGAGAACGGTGGCTTTGTTCACGACAGAAGAAAATCGGGGCGGCCGGGAACCGTCAGCGCTGCTGCCCGGCGCCCTCGGCTGCCGCCGTCGCCTTCGCACGGTTTGCCTCCCAGATCGGCTTGTAGTCGTAGGTGGGGAAAAATTCCGTGCGATACGCGCCCCAGGCGCCGCGCTCGAGGGCGACGTTGACCTCGCGCAATTTCTCCGGCGGCACCCGCAGCACGACGACCTGGCCGATGCCCATCATCACGTAGTAGGAGACGATCTCCACGCCGGCCGGCGGGAAATTTTTGTCGAAGCCGGTCTTCTTCAGGTGCGCCTGGATTTCGTCGAGCGTCTTGGTTTGATCGTGACGAAGAAACACCGTCAGCAGGATCGCCCGGGAATCGAGGCTCAGCGGCGAACTCGTGGCGGAAGTGAAAGGCGGCGGCGACGACGATGCCGCGGGCTTGCCGGCATCCTGCGCCGACAACGGGCGGAGCAGCCCGGGCGACAGGAGGGCGGCGAGCAGCGCGGCCGCCAGCAGGGCGCCGGAGCGAAGGGAGGAGAGTGACGGGCGACGACGCGTTTCCATCCCGACCGATACCATGGCGGGACCCGGCGCGCACCTGCCGGCCAGCCGGGGAATCGACCGCTGGTTACCGAGATTCGCTGGGAACCGCCGCGGCCGCCGCGACTTCGCCGAGACTGCGGCGGGCGCGGGCAAGATCGAAGGCGATCTCCACGTTTTCCGGCTGGGCCGCCACGAGCGGCTCGAGGATCTGCAGCACCTGCTGGTATTGCGCCGCGGCCGCGGCAAACTCGCCCTGCGCCTGCAATACGCGCCCGTGGTTGTAATGGGCGTAGCTGAGATCCTGCTGCGCTTCGGCGTTCAACGGGTCTGCCACCGCGAGCGGCTCCATGATCGCCAGCGCTCCCTGGCAATCCGTCTGCGCCAGCTTCAGACCGGTCCCGGCCAGGACGCGGGCGTAGGCACGGGCGACCAGAATATCGGCCAGACTGCGCTGGAGCCGCGCGTCGCCCGGCTGGGCTTGCAACGCCGCCTCGATCAAGCTGACGCCGCGGGCGTAAAACCCGAGCGACTCCGTGAAAGCCGCCTCCTCGCCGGTTTTGCTCCCGATTTCCGCCAGGATGCCGGCAAGGCGCGCACAAAGTTTCGCCACGCGCACGGCTTCGGGGCTGTGGGCTGCCCGGCCGGCGGCGAGCGCTTCGCAAAGCGGCAGCGCGGCACGATAGCGATCCACCGCCGCGCGGTAGCGGCCGAGATCGCGCGTTTGGTGATTCCCGGCCTGGATGGCGTCGCCCAGGCCGATCTGGCTGGTGGCCATGATCTGGCGCCATTCGTCTGCGTGATCCCGGTCGCGGGCCAGCGCCTCGCGGGCGAGCGCCAGCGCCCGGCGGTGATTCTCCGCGGCGGCTTCGCTGCGGCCCAGGCGGGTCTGCACCTCGGCGAGACTTGCGCAGGCCTGGCTGGCGAGCCGGTGGGCGGTGAATCCGGTGGAACCGGTTTCCGCGGCGGCAAGTGGGAGGGCGATCCCGGCGGCTTTTTCGTAGGAACGCAGCGCGCCGTCGGAGTCACCCAGGTTGGGCGTGTAAGGCTTGCCCTGCACGTCGCCGACTTTGAGGTATGCGGCCGCCAGTTCGAGCTGGAGCGCGCGGTCGCCGGCCGCCTCGCGCGCCAGATCGTCGAGATATTCCAGGCCGCGGCTGACGACCAGTTGCCGGGCGGGCGTCGCGCCGGGGAGCGTCGCCACGGCATCGTGGAAATCGAAAAGAAACGCCTTCGCCAGCCGGCGGACATCCTGGAACCGCCGCTCCGCCCGGCGCGCCTGCCAGACCGTCGCCGCGCCGCCGCTCAGGAGCAGGAGCAGGAAAAGCGCGGTCGCGGCCACGGCCAGTTTGTTGCGGGAAACAAACTTCGCCGTGCGGTAGCCAAGCGTATCTGGCCGCGCGCGCACCGGCCGGTTTTCCAGGTGCCGGCGCAGATCCTCGCCCAGCGCGCTGGCGCTCGGGTAACGTCGCGCCGGGTCCTTCGCCATGGCCCGGCGCACGATGTTGTCCAAATCACCGCGCAGCAGCCAGCGGATGTCCGCGGTTTCCGCCGCCTGACTGGGGCGCGGCGGCTCTTCCCGGATGATGACGCGGGCCAGCTCCTGCGGCGAGGGTCGCGCGCTGGCAAACCGGTGGGGCGGCTGGCCGGAGAGCAGTTCGTAAAGCAGGGCGCCGAGCGCATACACGTCGCTGACGGTCGTCACCGCCGCACCGCGCACCTGCTCCGGGCTGGCGTAGGCCGGGGTCAGCCGCTGGTGGGCGGCGACCGTGATCTCCGGCGTCGTCTCGCCGCCATGAGTTTCGAGCAGCTTCGCGATGCCGAAGTCGAGCAGCTTCGGCTCACCTTCCGGGGTGACGAGGATGTTGCCCGGCTTCAGGTCGCGATGGACGACAAGATTCTGATGGGCGAACTGCACGGCCGCGCAGATTTTGCGAAACAACGCCAGCCGCGCCGGGATCGACAGGGCGCGGCCGCGGGCGAAGTCGGTCAACCGCGCGGCGTCGGCGACGTATTCCATGACAAAGTAGGGCAACCCGTCGTCGGTCTCGCCGCCGTCGAGCAGACGGGCGATGTTCGGATGCTCCAGCCGGGCGAGGATGCGCCGCTCGTCGCGAAAGCGGCGGAGCACTTCCTCGGTGTCGGTGCCGCGCTTGAGCAGCTTCACGGCGACCTGCTGGTCGAAGCGCCCATCGGCGCGCCGCGCCAGCCAGACCGCGCCCATGCCGCCGCGGCCGAGTTCGCGGATCAACTCATAAGCGCCCAGCCGGTGCCCGCTGGAGGCAACGGCGGCGGGCCGCCGCTCGGCGTGGGTGGCCACAGCGTCTTCCGCGCAAGTTTCCAGCCGGTTCGTTGTTTGCGCGAGGAGCGACTCCACTTCACGGCGGAGCGCGGTATCCGCCGCGCAGATCCGGGCGAGAAACAATTTCCGCTCGGTGTGGTCGCTATGCTCCAGCGCATCGCCGAGAACGGATTTCACCTGCTGCCAGCGGCTGGGAGTCACAGGACGGAAGAACGTGGAATCGCGAAATGAGCGAGCCGGCCGGCTCCGAAGCCAGCCGGCCGGTCACGGCAGACAACCCCGGGGAAGTCACTATGGTCCGGGCGCGTTCCACGGTGCAAACCTTTCCGGTCGCGGGCCGTGGCTCGTTTGTATTGTAGAGGCGCAATCGCTTCGACTCTGCGGCTCACAGAGCCGCCTCTACAACGGGCAAAACGGGGAACGAATCCACTACCCGGTCGCGGGTCGTTTCGTTGCCGAGCAGACCCCCTGCCGTTTTTTGCACTGGGGAAAAGCGAACCGGCCGTTGCCCCACCGGCAAACGTCAGTGCCTTACTCCGCGCCGGCCATCTCCCGGTGCAGCCAGCGCTTCGCGATGGACCATTCCCGCTTGACCGTGGCGGACGAGATCCCGAGCACCGACGCCGTTTCCTCAATCGTCAGACCGCCGAAAAAGCGCAGCTCTACGATCTGTCCCTGTCTTGGGTCGAGCGCCTCCAGATCGCGCAACGCCACGTCCAGCGCCGCGGCCGAGATCGCGCGCTGCTCGAACACTTCCAGCGCCGAGTCCAGCGCCAACCGGGGCTGGCCGCCGCCGCGTTTATCCGCCGCGCGCGCCACCGCGTGACTCGCCAGAATGCGGCGCATCATCTGGGCGGCCACGCCGAAGAAATGGGCGCGGTTTTCCCAGTCCACGGAGTGTTGCCCGACCAGTCGCAGGTAGGCTTCGTGGACCAGGGCCGTCGGCTGCAGCGTGTGGTCGCTCCGCTCACCCCGCAGATAGGCCGCCGCCAGGTCGCGCAGCTCTTCGTAAACGCGCGGCAGCATTTCCGCCAGCGCCGCCGGATCGGTCCTGGCCGCACCGGGATCCACCGCTCCGTCTCCCGCAATCCCGGCGGTTTCCGGGGCACCTGGTGCCGTGACTTTCGGCGTCGGCGTTTCCTCGGGGTTTCCAGCGGGCATTCCGCCCGGAGCCTACCCCAGGGAGACGCGCGGACCAAGGACCGGGAAAATTCTTGAAAATTTAATGATCCGATCCGCCCGGTTTTCCAGCGTCTTCCAATAAGGGACCGCGCTGCGCCTGGCGTTTCCATCGGCATTTCGTCCCCGTGTTCCTGTTTCCGATCCGTCCAGCTGCGTCCCGCCCCGCCCGGTTCCAACTCGTTTGTCAGCCATGACCGCCCCTACTTTCCTTCGCCCGCTGTCCGTGTCCCTGACGCTGCTCGGCGTTGCCGCCGCCGCCCTGCTGCCGCTTTCCCCGCGCGCCGCGTCCGCCGCCGCGCCCGCCACCGCCGGCGATGCCACGCGCCCGGGCCGCGTCCGGGCCGCCAACTTGCCGTCGCTGGCCGACGCATCGTCCCTGCCCGACCCCGCCACCGCCACGGCGGCGACCCTCCAGCGCGCCCGCCTGTTTCCCGAGCCTCTGGTGCCGGTCGGCGGCAAAGGCGCGCCGACTCCCGCCGAAAACGCCGCCCTGGCCCGGGCGCTGCGCGCCTTTGCCGCCTCCGGCAACTTGGCCGAGCTGGACGCCTTCCTGGCCGCGCATCCCCGGTCCCCGTGGCTGCCCAGCCTGCTGACAAACCTCGGCTTGCTCAAGTTCAACGCCGGCTACTTCACCGATGCCCTCGCCCACTGGAACCAGGCGTGGACGCTCGGCAAGGACGCCACCCCCGGAAAGACCGAGCCGATCGTGATCCGCGCCCTCGTCGAGGCTCTGCGCCTCAACTGCCGGGTCGGGCGCGTGGCTGACGCCAAGGCGCTCCTCGCCGAACTCGGCGACCGGCCGGTGTCCGGCCTGAACGGCACGCTTCTCGACGAGGCGCGCAAGGGCATCGTGCAGATGGAGACGCTCCCCGCGGAAAGCTTCAAGTGCGGCCCCTTCGCGCTGTTCTCGATCCTCGCCCACAGCAAGAGCCACACGCCGGACACCTACCAGTGCATCACGAATTATCCGACCACCGCGCAGGGCACCTCGCTCGCAGAAGTCCACGCCCTTTCCCGACAACTCGGCATGAAGATGCAGCCCGCCCGGCGCCTGCGCCCGGACGCCCCGCTGCCGCTGCCCGCGGTGGTCAACTGGACGCTCCATCACTACGGCGCGCTGCTTGAAGCCGGCGAGGAAGGCCGCTACCTCCTGGCCGATCCCACCTTCGGCACCTCGCAGTGGATCGCCGGTGACGCGCTCGCCAAAAACTCGAGCAGCTATTTTCTGATCCCCGCTGGCCCGCTGCCGCCGGGCTGGGCGGCCGTGGACGAAGCGGAAGCCGGCACGGTGTGGGGCCGCGGCAACTGCCCGAACGGCGACGGCAACGGCACCGGCCCGAACGCTCCGAAGCGGCCGAAGTGCCCCAAACCTCGCAAGGGCATGGCGGCGTGGGCCATTCACCACGCGCTGGCCAGCCTGAACATCGAAGACATCCCGCTCTCCTACGAGCCGCCGGTCGGCCCGGAGATCGCCTTCCGCGTCAACTACTCCCAGCTCGAGCAAAACCAGCCGACCACGCTGAACTACAGCAACATCGGGCCGCTCTGGAACTTCAACTGGGTTTCCTACCTGACCTTTGATTCCAACAACGCCTTTCTGCGCTCCGGCGAGGGCGGCTCGGAGGTTTTCACCCGGTTCAACGGCACCACCGGCGCCTACGATCCCGAGCAGGCCAGCGGCGCCCTGCTTTACCGGGTGAGCGCCACGCTCTACGAGCGGCGCGACAGCGACGGCTCCAAACAGGTTTTCTCCGCGGTCGATCCTTCCGGCCGCATCTTTCTGACCCAGGAGATCGATCCGCAGGGCAATGCGCTGACCTACGCTTATGACGCGAACTTCCGCCTGGTCTCGGTGACCGACGCCGTCGGCCAGGTGACGACCATCGAGCACGGCTCGAACGCGTCCGGCGATCCGCTTTACTACCGCGTCACGAAGGTCACCGATCCCTTCGGCCGCTTCACCACGCTGACCTACGACGCCAGCCAGCGGCTGACTTCCACGACCGACACCATCGGCATCACTTCGCAGTTCAGCTACAACGCCCAGTCGCAGGTGACTCGGCTCACCACGCCCTACGGCAACACGGACTTCACGTTTGGCACCAGCTCCGGCACCGCCGCGGGCAACATCGCCTTTGTCGAGGTCACCGAACCCGACGGCGGCCGCCAGCGCGTGGAATCCGTGCAGACCTCGGTGATTCCCCAGACGCTGCCCGCCGCGGAGATCCCCGCCGGGATGCCGGCGCGCAACGACTACCTGCAATGGCGCAACTCGTTCTACTGGGACGCCAAGGCGATGCAGGAGGCGCCGGGCGACTACACGAAGGCCGAGATCACGCACTTCCTCCATCTCAACGTCTCCAACGTCAAAGGCAACGTGCCCGAGAGCATCAAAAGCCCGCTCGAAGGCCGCGTCTGGTTTTTCTACCAGAACCAGCTCGACTCGATCTTCACCAACGAAGGCATGCGGTCGAACCCGACCCACATCGGCCGCGTGCTCGATGACGGCACCACGCAGCTCGAGCGCTTCTCCTACAATGCCATGGGGAAGCTGACCCAGAACATCGATGCGCTGGGCCGCACGACCAACTACACCTACGCGGCAAACGGCATCGATTTGTTGAAGATCGAGCAGGTCAACGCGCAGGGCGGCCTCGACCTGCTGGCTACTTATACCTGGAACGCCCAGCACCTGCCGGTGACCATCACCGACGCCAGCGGCGGGGTGACGACGTTTGCCTACAACGGGCGCGGCCAGGTCACCAGCGCCACGAACGCGTTGGGCCAGACAAATGTGTTCGCCTACGACGCCCTCGGCCGCCTGCTTTCCGCGGACGGTCCGCTGCCGGGCTCCGTTGATCGGTTCACCTTCGCTTACGACGCGGCCGGACGGGTGAGCACGTTCACCAACAACGAGGGCGACGTCGTCACGTTTGAGCATGACGCGCTCGATCGGGTGACAAAGGTGACCTATCCCAACGGGAACTTTGAAGAAACCACTTACACGCGTCTCGATGCCACGCAGGTGCGCGACCAGTCGGGCAGGATCACGCAACTGGCTTTCAATGCCGTCCAGCAGCCGACGAAGATCACCGACGCGCTCGGTCGCGTCACCACGCTGGAATGGTGCTCTTGCGGCTCGCTCAAACGGCTGATCGATCCGCTCAACCGCGTCACCGCCTGGGATCAGGATCTGCAAGGCCGCCAGATTTCCAAAACCTTTCCGGACGGTTCGAAGGAAACTTACATTTACGAAAAGACCACCAGCCGGCTCTCGGCCACGCTGGATCCCAGAGGGCAGGTCAAAGCCTATTCCTACAATCTGGATGATGCTCTCGCCGGCATTCTCTACCTCGGCGCCGAGCAAAAAACGCCGGCGGTCGCCTTCAGTTACGACGGAGCCTACCGTCGGCTGACGGCGATGGCGGACGGCACCGGCCTGACGACCTACAGCTACCATCCGGTCCTCAGCGGCGGATCGGCGGGCGCCAATCAGCTTGCCGCAGCGACGACGAACTGGACGGGTGCCACCGTCACCTACACCTACGATGCCCTGGGTCGCACCGCTTCGCGTGCGATCGACGGCGTGCAGCAAAGGGTCACCCGCGACCCCGCCGGCCGCGCTGCCGCCATCACCAATGCACTCGGCACCTTCGGCTACACGTTTGAAAACAGTTCCAGCCGGGTCTCGGGCATCTCCCTGCCCAACGGCCAGTCGGTGGTTGCCTCCTACTTCGGCAGCGGCAGCAGCCGGCGGTTGAAGCAACTGAAGAACCTGCAGCCGGGCGGTGCTGTGCTGTCGCAGTTCGACCACGCCTACGACGCCGTCGGCCGGATGACCACCTGGACCCAGCAGGCCAGCGGCGGCACGACCCTCAACTACTCCCTGGGTTACGACGCGGGCGACCAGCTCGTCAGCGCGAACGCGACGGGGCGAAATTATTCCTACAGCTACGACCAGGCCGGCAACATCCGCACCCGTGCGCTCAACGGCGTCAACTCGAACCTGACCTACAACACGCTCAACGAGTTGCAGAGCACCACGCCCGCGCTGACCAACAACGCGGACAAGACCTATCTCTGGGACGCTGAGAATCGGCTGATCGGCATCAATTTCACCGGCACCAGCCAGAACACGCGCCTGACCTACGACGGTCTGGGCCGCTGCGTGGAGATCGCGGAAAACAACGGCACCACGCCGGTCAGCGTGAAGCGTTTTGTCTGGTGCGGACTGGAGCGCGCCGAGGAGCGCGATGCCAGCGGTGCGGTCACCCGGCGATTCTTCGCCCAGGGCGAGCAGGTCGGCGGCGCCAGCTACTTTTACAGCTTCGACCACCTCGGCAGCGTGCGCGAGATGACGGACCAGAGCGGCACGATGCGCGCCCGCTACGACTACGACCCGTATGGTGTGCGCACGAAGGTCTCGGGCGACCTGGAGGCCACGACCGGCTTTACCGGCCACTACTTCCATGCTCCCAGCGGGCTGCACCTGACACTTTACCGCGCCTACGACGCGGCCGCCGGCCGGTGGCTCAGCCGCGACCCGCTCGGCGAGGATGCGGGGCCGAATTACTACGCCTACGTGCACAACTACCCGACCGGTCTCGGTGACGCGTTGGGATTGTTCGATGGTTACGGTTTTGCCAGCGGGGCCGCGGGCGTCGCCGGCAACGGGATCGGGTTTGTCTGGGCTGGAGCAGCGACGGCGACAGTCGGCGCACTCGTAGTCGCCGGAGGACTCGCCGCAGCGCCGATCACCGTGCCGGCGCTCGCCGTCGGCGCCGGACTCACGGCTTACTACGGCTACGGCACAGCCACCAGCACGGCCAACACGGTTGTGGCGGCTTTCGGCGAGCCTGGCCAGTCTTACGGCACCGGCTCGGCGGCGGGCGATCTGGCGGCGTGGGCCATGCCCGGCAGCAAGGCAGCCCAGGCCGTCGCCACCGGCGTCGATATGGGGCTGGGGCTTGCCACCGGGGCTCTCGGAGCAAGTGCCGCCCTGATTCCTCGTCTTCCGAAGGCCGGGGCGGCTGCGGCTGACGCTGCGCTGGGAGCTTTTGGCACCGGCACGGCTGCGTTCAACGCTGCTTACGACGCCGGCACCGAGGCCGCCGCGGCCTTCGGTGCGGGCGGCGGATTGAACAAACCGGGAGGCGGCCCCACGAGCGGCTCGAAGGCCGGCGGGCAGGCGGCTGGCGGTAAGGCTGGCGGCAAGGGCGGTAGCAAGGGCGGCGGCAAAGGTGGGGGCAAGGGCGGTGGGAAAGGTGGCGGCAAGGGCGGCGCCAAAGGCGGTGGCAAAAACTGCAAATGACCAAGGGACTACCAGCAATGAATACCGCGCTTCCCGTGAACCCGATTCTCCGCCGTCTGCCTTCCCAGTCACGCCTGGCTGCCGTGGCGCTTTTACTGATTGGCAACGCACCGCATGGTGTTGCCCAGACGACCTTCAGCCATGACGCCAGCGGCAACCGCGCCAGCCAGGCCGCCGTCGCCGGCGCGGGCTCGCTGCTGCTCCTGGTCCCGCCGATGACCCAGCTCGCCGCCCAGGGCGCGCCGGCCCGTTTCCAGGTTGTCGCCGGCGGCACCGGGCCGTTCTCCTACCAGTGGCTCAAGGATGGCGTGCCCATCGCCGGCGCTACGGAAGACGTGCTCGCCTTCGCCAGCACGCAGGCCGCCGACTTCACCTCCGGGCCCGGCGGCGCGCCGAAGTATGCTGTGCGCGTCACCAACGCCTTCGGCACGCTCACCAGCAACGCCGTCGAGCTCTACAAGGACAGCCTCGGCCAGGGCCTGCCCGACTGGTGGCGGCTGCAGTATTTCGGCTCGGCCACCGCCCCGGTCGATCCCGCCGGCGACCTGGACGGCGACGGCATCACGAACCTCCAGGAATACCGCGACGGCACCGCGCCAAGCACCAGCGCCTCCCGCTTCGGCCGGCTGACGCTCGTCGGGCCGGCGGGGTTGGTTTCCGCCTTCCCCGCGCAGAGTTCCTACGGCGAGAACACCGTCGTCTCGGTGCGCGGAGCCTCGTTCGGCGAGCTGCAGTTCGGCGGCTGGACCGGCTCGCTGCGTTCCCCGACCGGCAATTTTTCCTTCAAGCTGGGCACCGGCGGCAGCCTCGTCGGCGACCACTTTCTCACCGGCCTCTTCGGTGCCATGCCGGTCGAGAACCACCCACTGCCGCCGGTCTTCGGCACCGTTTCCAGCGCGCCCGCCTCCATCGTCAACGTCGCCACCGCGCCCGATGGCAGCGTCATCGCCTGCGGCACCTTCGACCGGCTCGACGGCCAGGCGCGCCGCTTCGTCGCGCGCATCCGGCCCGACGGCACGGCCGACCCCGCCTTTGCGCCGGTGGCCGATGCCTCGGTCTTCACCGCCGCAGTGCAGCGCGACGGCAAGGTCATCGTCGTCGGCAGCTTCACGCAGTTGAACGGCCAGCCGCGGCCCGGCGTGGCGCGGCTGCTCCCCAGCGGTGCGCTCGACTCCAGCTTCGCCCCGCCGAGCCAGGGTGCGAACATCTCGCAGGTGTCCACCGTGGCCATCCAGCGCGACGGCAAGATCCTCGTCGGCGGCGCGGTCTGGGCCGGCAGCGGCTTTGTCACGCTCCTGCGCTTCAACCCGGACGGCAGCATTGACAACGCCTTCGCCCCGACGCTGGACGGCGCGCCCAGCGCCATCACCGTGCAGCGCGATGGCCGGATCGTCCTGGGCGGCGGCTTCACGCAGATCAATGGCACCGCGGTGCCAAAGCTCGTGCGCCTGCTCCCCAGCGGCGCGCTCGACCCGAGCTTCAGCGCTTCGACCACCGATGGCGTCAAGACGCAGCCCGCCGCGGTCATCGTCCAGCCCGACGGCCGCATCCTCGCTGGCGGCTCGGTCCAGGTCCGTTTGAACGGCTCGGACGTCACCCTGCCCGTCATCCGCCTCAATGCGGACGGCACGCTCGACACGGCCTTCACCCAGCGCGTCACCGGCGCGCTGACGCCCATGCCGACCTTCCGCGCGCTGGCCCTCCAGGACGACGGCCGCATCGTGGGCGTCGGCAGCTTCACGCTCACCAAGCCCGACGTCGTCAACGCCGTGCGCCTGGAGGCCGACGGCAGCGTGGACGCCGACGCCTTCGTCATCTCCCGCGCCAACGGCCCGATCAACGCCGTCGCCGCGCAGAGCGACCGCGGCCTGGTCCTCGGCGGCAGCTTTGTGACCCTGACCCCGCGCGAGGTTCCGATGAACAACCACCGCTACCTCCTCACCGGCGGGCGCGATGCCCTGGACCGAGGCGGAAGCCGCCGCCCAGGCGCTCGGCGGTCACCTCGTCGCCATCAACAGCCAGAAGGAGCAGGATTTCCTCGTCAACACCTTCCTGCCCGCCGTGGGGCTGACCAAATTTCCGGCGTGGATCGGTTTTTCGGACGCGCGGCGTGGAGGGCCTCTACGCGTGGACGACCGGCGAGCCGGTGACCTACACCCGGTGGCAGTCGGGCCAGCCGGACAACTACCAGGATGAGGACTACGCGGCCATCAACTGGGAGATGGCTCTCAGCGGCGTGAACCCAGGGACCTGGAACGACTGCCCGAACGTGGGCAACCTCGGCACCAACACCCGCGGCCCCTACTACGGCATCATCGAGATCGATCCCGCAGCGCCGGTGCGCCCCACCACCGCCTGGGTCGCCGGGCGCGACCTGGCGCGCAACGAGCGCGCCGGCGCCCCGCAGGAGTTGACCAACCCGAACGGCACCGTGCCCGAGTGGAGCTATGGCTACCGCCCCACGCGAAACCAGCGCCACGCGCGCGCTGACGCTTTTCACCGCGGCCGATCACGTGAACACAAGCTTGGAAGGCTGGGAGCGTCTGCCCAGCGGCGGCGTCGTCGCGGTGAACGCGCGGGACACGGGCTACTTCGACGCCAGCGGCGTGTATCGGCCGGGCGAGATCCTGGTGCATCCGCCCGAGACCTCGGGCTTCGTCATCGTCCGCTGGACCGCACCCGCGGCCGGCAACTACGCGTTGAGCGCCTTCTGGCAGGACGCCAGCTGGGGCGGCGGCGACGGTTGCCACGTCAGCGTGGTGCGCAACGGCACGCAAATCGTCTTCGGCACGGACTTCGATAACGCTCACGGCGCCTCGACCACTCAGGTCGTGAACATGGCCCAGGGCGACATCATCGAGTTTCTCGTCGGCCCGCGCGGCGGCTATTTCGCTGACGCCACCCGCTTCGACGCCATCATCAAACGCGTGCCCGACGTCTCCGCGGTCTGGGACGCCGGACGCGATCTCGCAGCCAACGAGAAGCCCGACGGCGGCGCGCAGGAAACGCAGAACCCCAACCCGACCGTGCCGCCTGGAGCTACGGCTCTCGCAGCACGGTGGTGACCAGCGGCCTCACGCTCTTTACCGCGGCCGAGCATCTCAACACCTTCACCGGCACCGCCACGGACGACGCCATCGAGGGCTTCGCCAGCGGCCCGCGGGGCGCCGTCGGCGTAAACACGGGAACCACGCCGATCGCCTATAACTACGGTTTCGGCCCGAACATCCCCTTCAATCCCGGCGAGATGATCGTCGCTCCCGCCGGCAGCGGCGGCCCGTATCCGGTCGTCCGCTGGACCGCGCCGGCCAGCGGCACCTACGACGTTTTCGCCTGGTGGCAGGATGTCTGACTTCCACGGCGGCAACGGCTTCAGCGCGCACATCGTCGTCAACGGCGGCCAGGTTTACGGCCAGGACATTGATAACGCCCACGGTGCTTCGACCGTGCAGACCCTCACGCTGGTGGCCGGCGACACCGTGGACTTCACCATGGGCACGCGCGGCGACTTCTCCTTCGACACGACGAAGTTCAACGCCGTCATCCTCGGTTCCGGCCCGCCGGTGACCGATCCGCCGACGACCGTGCTCACGCCGGTGACGACGCGCGCCGCGCTCGCCGGCAATGCGACCCTCGACTGGGCCACCGTGGCGGCGAACAACGGGGCGTTGCCCAATCCCTTCGGCATCAGCGCCAGCACCGGCCTGGCCTTCCGCGTTTCCAAAGCCAGCGAGGGCAACTTCACCCGCCTGACCCAGGGTAACGGCTGGTTCGGCAATTTCGCGCCCGGCGACGCCGTGCTCAATCACGTCAACAGCGACGGGCCGGTGGTCATCACCGCAGCCGAGCGCGGCGGCGTC
This sequence comes from uncultured Verrucomicrobiae bacterium, assembly GCA_963762725.1. Taxonomy (GTDB): domain Bacteria; phylum Verrucomicrobiota; class Verrucomicrobiia; order Chthoniobacterales; family SZAS-18; genus JAFAXH01. Next base: position 885,575 of record CAVXLY010000003.1, read on the forward strand.
TTTTCCGCGCTGGGCGCCCAGATCATGCCGAACCAGGACGGTGCCTTCACCGCCACCCTGCGCGCCTTCGACGTGAACGGCGCGCTGCTCGGCACCGCCACCTTCAATGGCACCGGCAACAGCGCCGCCGACAACTCCGCGATCTTTGTCGGCGTGCGCAGCGATTCGGAAAACATCCACTCGGTTTCCATCGACACGAACACCACCGGCTTCGGCGGCGACTTCGCGCTCAACCACGTCAGCATTGTCTCCACCCCGGCGGCCAACGGCGATCTCGCGCAAAGCCGCAGCGGCTTCGCCCGGCTCGTCACCACGAACCTGCTCTCGCCCGGCCAGCTCGGCGTCAGCCCGTCCGGGCCGATCTTCGCGGCCGGCGCGTCGGTCAACGTCCTGCTCGCGCCCCAGACTTCCGATGCTCCCTTGCAGGAAATCCGCCTGGAGCGTTCGAGCGACGGCCAGAGCTTCCAGGATGCCGGCCGGCTGGCGGCCGCGGGGAGCGGAGCCTGGAGCGGCAGCCCGACGCTGCCGCCGGGCCAGAGCTTTTATCGCGCGGTCGTGATCGACAACCGCTTCCAGCAGCGCCGCTCGTTTGCGGCCGGGCCATTCATTACCCCGCCGGCGGTGACCAGTCCGCTCTCGGTCGGCGGCGAGGTGGCCCTGGCGTTCACCTACCGCGGCACGGCGACCGGCCCGCTCACCGGCTTCAACGTCACCGGCCTGCCTGCCTGGGCTGCCGCCAGCTATGACCCGGCCACCGAGGAACTCGTCATCACCGGCACGCCGACCGCACCGGGGATCAGCCTGGTGACGCTCACCCCGGCCAACGCCGCCGGGGCCACGCCGACGACGCTCGCCCTCAGCGTGGCCAACAACTTTGCCAACTGGCGCGACGCCTACTTCACGGAAGCCGAGCGGGCGAATCCGGCCCTCTCCGGCCCCCTAGGCGACGCCACCGGCGCCGGCATCACCAACCTGATGAAATACGCCCTCGGCATCCCGCCCAAGCAGCTTGGCGTCGCCGGCTTGCCGGTCGCCTGCGTCCAGCAGAACGGGGCGTCAAAGTATCTGACGCTCGCCTTCACCCGCGACAAGCTGGCCGCGGGCGTCACGCTCACCGCGCAGGTTTCCGGTGATCTCGCCGCCGGCCCTGGAATTCCGGGCCTGCCTTTGTCACGGAGGTCAGCCGCACGGATCTGGGCAACGGCAAGGAAACCGTCGTCGTGCGCGACAACACGCCGCTCCGCCAGCGGCAGCGCGACCCGCCGCTTCATCCGCCTCCAGGCCACGCAATAGCGGCGCGCGATCTACCGTCGCAACACGCGGCGGTAGATCGCCTCGTATTGCGGCACGATTTGCCCGGCCGAGAAATGCCGCGCGACGTGCTCCCGGCCGCGCTCGCCGATGGCCCGGGCCTGTTTCGGCGCCGCCTGCCAGGCGTCCAGCGTCGCCGCCAGCGCCGCGGTGTCGCCGAAAGGATGCAGGCAGCCGGTCTCGCCTTCGATGACGACCTCCGAAATCCCGCCGACCCGGAACGCGGTCACCGGTTTTCCGTAGAACATCGTTTCCAGAATGCTCAGCCCGAAACTCTCGGCTTCGGAGGTGTAAAGACCGGCGTCGGCGGCGTGGAGATAATTTTCCACGTCGGACACATTGCCGCGCAAAATCACGCGGTCGCGCACGCCGAATTTATCCAGCAGCGCGTCGTAGGGCTCAAACGCGCCGCCGGCCAGAATGAGCAGCCGCGCGTGCTCCCGGTCGCGCATCGTCGCGAGCGTTTGCAGCAACAAATCCACCCGCTTTGCCGGGACGCAGGTTCGACATGTGGACGACGAGAAATTCGTCCGGCGTCACCCCCAGCTCCGCGCGCACGGTTTCCCGGGAGCGGGTCAGCGGCGGCGGCGTGAAAAAGTTGTGCACGACCTCGACCTCACGGCCGCCGAGGCGAAAAGTATTGAGCGTTTCCGCGCGCAGGCTTTCCGACACTGCGGTGATCGCGTCGGAATGCGAGAGCGCGTGCTCGATGGCCGCGCGATAACTTGGGTCGTTGCCGAGAAGCGTGGTGTCCGTGCCGTGCAGCGTCGTCACGATCGCCGGCGCGTCTCGCCGCCAGCATCTGGTCGGCCAGATACGCGGCGGTGGCGTGCGGCACCGCGTAGTGAACGTGGAAAATATCGAGCCCGCGACGCGCGCGACGTCCGCCATTTTCACCGCGAGCGGCAGCGTGTAGTCGGGATACTTGAAGAGGCTGTATTGGTTGACGACGACCTCGTGGAAATGGATGCGCGGCGCCAAGAGATCGAGCCGCACCGGCTTGGCGTAGGAGATGAAATGGACCTCGTGCCCGCGCCGCGCCAGCTCGGTGCCGAGCGCCGTGGCGAGAATGCCGCTGCCACCCACCAGCGGGTAGCAGACAATGCCGATTTTCAGCGGCGACGGGGGAGGAACGGGCATCGTCCGGGGTTTGACAACCAGCCGCGCGCCGAGTTCAGAACAATCGCACCGCCGCCGGCAGTTCCGCCAGGGATCCGACGAGAAACGGGTCGCCGGGAAAGAGCGCCTGCGCGTGCTCGACGCCGGCTTCCAGGCCGAGCACCCGCGCCCGGGCGGTCTGCAATTCCACATAGCGCCGGGTGCGCATCTGCGTGGCGTGGCATTCCATGAGTTCGATCCAGCGAGGGAACTGGACGCTGATATCAACGCGCACGCCCGGCCGGCCAACCGGCTCGGCGCCGGGCGTGATCGCGTAGTGCAGCAGGTGGCCGATCGCGTGCGGCGGGAGGAGATCGAGCAGCTCGGGCACCTTGCCGTAGCGGGCAAAGCGCGCGGCGTCACGGCAAAGGCTGCCGACGGCGGCGTGATCGGGATGCTGATTGGGCTCCACTGTCGGCGCCAGCAGGACATCCGGTCGCACGCGCCGCAGGTGCCGGGCGAGAGTCAGCGCGTGCGCGTTCGTTGCCTCAAGATGCGCGTCGCCTCCGAGACCGAGAAAGGTGACTTCCGCGTTCAGCAGCGCGGCGGCGCGGCATGTTTCGGCTTCGCGCTCGTCCGGCGTGCCGTGCGTGCCGGCTTCGCCACGGGAGCAAAGGAGCAGCGAGATCGCGCTCCCGCGCGCCGCTTCCACGAGGAGCACGCCGCCGCAGCCGAACTCGATGTCGTCCGGATGCGCGCCGACCGCCAGGATGCGAAGCGGCGCGCGGCGGGCGTCAGGTTTCGTCGCCGATGTAGGCATGGTCGGAATCAGTGATCGGATCGCGCGGCACGTATCGAATTTCCGGCGCGTCGGCTTGGTTGAGATAACCCATCTCGCCGGCGCCCGCGACGTAATGCGTGCAACGGATCACCGACTGCATCCAGCGCAGCCGGGTGTCGCGCGTCGGACTGATCTGGGTCGGCTCCGGCTCGGCCGCGCACGGCAGCTCGATGTAGCGATCGGCGCCTTTGTGCAGGAGCAATTTGTCGCCGCTGCGCCGGGCGCGGACCAGCTCGCCCTCGTGCGGCACGTCCACGAAATAATCCTCGACCGCGATCGCCTGCCGCCGGAACTCCGGATCGCCGGAACGCACGACGCGCAGACCCTCCAGCAGGCCCATCGCGCGATACATTTCGAGGCAGAAATCGGCGACGTTCCCGGCCGTCGACCGCCTTGAACGCTGCGACGAGTTCGCCCGCGACGTAGTTCGGCAACTGGCGCGCCGGTTTTCTCCTGCCAGTCGGGTAGCACGCGCTTCGCGAAGAGCGGCGAAAACTGCTTCTGCACTTTGTTCGCGAACCCGAAGTTCAACCGCTCCTCCCGCCCGGTGCGGCGCTCGTGCAGGATCGTGACGGTTTCGCGCGGATCGTGGTCGCTGTCGTGAAAGAAAAAGACGATCTCGCCGCCGATTTCGCGTTGCAGCCGGCGCGCGGTGAAAATTTTCGCCGCCAGAAATCGCCGCGGAAAAATGCCGCACGGCTGCTGGCCAAAACAGATGATGGGATCGGACATGACTCAGGATGTGATCGCGCGCTCTCCGCGGAAAACCGTGGTCTGCAACACGCAGGCCACGAGCACCACGGTCGCGCAGCCGATCACGTTGAACCAAAGATAGCCGATGCCGGTCGTCGCGTAGAGCCCGAGCACAAGTCCCTGCGCGACCAGCGCGGCCGCGAAGACGGCGGACCCGCGCACGAAGGGCACGAAAAACGCCACGAGAAAGAGGCCGAGAATGCTGCCGTAAAACAGCGAGCCGAGGATATTGCCGGCTTCGATGAGGTTCTCCACGAGGTTCGCAAAGAGCGCGAAGCCGACGGCGACAATGCCCCAGAACACGGTCAGCAGTTTCGACGCGAGCACGTAGTGCGCTTCGCTGGCCTGCGGGCGGAGCAGCGGCCGGTAGAAATCGACGACGGTCGTCGAGCCGAGCGCGTTCAAGCTCGCCGCCGCGGCGGACATCGCGGCGCAGAAAATCGTCGCCACCAGCAGGCCGATGATCCCGTGCGGGAGGTGGTGCAGGACGAACGTCAGAAAGATGTAATCGGAGTCCTTGCTCTCGAAGCCGGTGTCGGCGCGGGCGAGCACGGCTTTCACGTCGCGGCGGAGCGACTGCACGCGGGCGTCCTGCGCCTGCACGGCGGCCTGCGCGGGCTCCACGGCGCCGCCGTCTTCCAGCGCGGCGGCGAGTGCGCGGATGGCAGTTTGTTTTTCCGCGAACGCGGCGTCGTAGCGCGTTTCCAGCGCCGCGAGTTCGTCGCCGAAGCCGGCCTTCGCCGCTTGTTGATACACCGGGACGTTGAAAAAGATCGGCGGCTTTTCGAACTGATAAAACAGGAACACGCTGACGCCGAGAAACAGGATGCCGAATTGCATCGGCACCTTCAGCATGGCGTTAAAAATCAGCCCGAAGCGACTCGCGGAAACCGATTCGCCGGCGAGGTAACGCTGCACCTGTGACTGGTCGGCGCCGAAGTAAGCCAGCGCGAGAAAAAACCCGCCGCAAAGGCCCGACCAAAACGTGTAGCGCTCCTTGAAATCGAACGAAAAATCGACGGCCTGCAGCTTGCCCATTTTTCCCGCGACCGCGACCGCCTGACCGAACGACAGGTCCGCCGGCAACTGGCGCACGATCATCACGAACGCGACCGCCATGCCGAAAAAGATGACGCCCATCTGGTAGCGTTGCGTGAGGCTGACCGCCTTCGTCCCGCCGGACGCCGTGTAGAGGATCACCAGCCCACCGGCGAGGAGGATCGTGAGATCCAGGTTCCACCCGAGCAGCGCGGTGATGATGATGGCCGGCGCGTAGATCGTGATCCCCGTCGCCAGCCCGCGCTGGACGAGAAATAAAAACGCCCCGAGCAGCCGCGTCTTGCGGTCAAACCGCTGACCCAGAAATTCGTAAGCCGTATAGACGCCAAGCCGGCGGTAGATCGGGATGAAAAATGCGCAAATCACGATGAGCGCGAGCGGCAGCCCGAAGTAGTTTTGCACAAACCCGAGCCCGCTCTCATACGCCTGGCCGGGCAGCGAGAGAAACGTGATCGCGCTGGCCTGCGTGGCCATGACGGAAATGCCGATCGTGCCCCATTGGATGCTGGCGTCACCTTTGAGATAATGACCCAGATCGGGGCTGCGCCGTGTCTTCCACACTCCGTAGGCGACGATCGCCAGGATCGTGCCGATGAGCACCGTGTAGTCGAGCCAGTTCACGGCGAGAAATACCGCGTGAACCCGTAGAGCAGCGCGACCTCGATCGCGAAGACCGCCAGGGTCACCGCATAAGCCCGGCGCCAGGTGCCGAACAGCGGCGGGGCTTTGTCCGGGTGGGGATCGGGGGCAGGCATGAGGGTCCGCAGATTACGCAGATTTTCGCAGAGAAGAAGAAGGTGGCAGAAGTCGGGTTTCCGGCCTTTCAACCCTTCTGCGGAAATCTGCGAAATCTGCGGACAAAAAACCTCCGGCTTTTCACCGGCCCAGCGAGATCATGTTCGCGAAAATCCGATACGCGCCGGGCACGCCGGCGGGCAATTGCCGAAACCACGCGTAGCCGGTGTAGATGAACCAACCCTCGCCGGTCCTGGCCACCAGCAGTCCGCCGTCGAGCGGTTTCTCGCCGGGATCGTGACTGGAAAAGATCGGGGTCCACGCGGGATCCCATTGGTTTGAAAAATAAAGCCCGCGCTCCTGCACCCAGCCGGCGAAATCCTGCGCGGTGATGCGGTTCGGCGTGTTCACCAGCGGATGATCCGGCGCGAGGATGCGGACCTCGGCGGTTTCATCCGTGACCCGCTCCCGGGAAATGCGCAGCGGAAACGGCCACGGGTTTTCCGCCTTCAATTCGCCGGTGACGTTGTATTGCACGATCACCACGCCGCCGGCTCGCGCGTAGGCTTGCAGTTCCGGCACCCAGGCCCCGCTCCGGGTTTGCACGTTGAACGCCCGCACGCCGAGGATCACGGCGTCGAAACGCGCCAGTGCGTCGGCTTTGATGTCGGCGTCCCCGAGCATTTCCACGGTGCAGCCGATCTGGCGCAGGCTTTCCGGCACGGCGTCGCCGGCGCCGGGGATGTAGCCGATCGTGCCGCGGCCCGCCGTTTTGATGTCCGCCCGCACGAGCTTCGCTTCCGCGGGCACAACGGAGAGTCTGCGGCGGGATGTGGGGATAAGCGATGCGCCGCTGGCCGAATGCGTAGCGCCGGCCGCCGACTTCGATGACGGCGCGAAGCCCGCCTTCCGCTGGCGCCGTCGCGGGCGGGGTGACCGTGAAAACGCCGAAGGCTTCCGTGCCTTCCTTGCCGTGGCAGATCGATCGTCACCGCCGCCGGCTCCACCTGCCAGCCGGCGGGGACTTCGAGCCGCAGCGTGCCGCGCACGTTCTCCGCCGAGGCGACCGCGCGCACGGCGATCGTCTTCGACCCGGCATCGGGGAAGACGAACACCGGGTTCGGCAACTCCAGAAACACCGGGGGCGCGACGACGAGCGGCTGGTGCACCTCACCCTGCACCGGGTCCACCTTGCGGAACTCCGTGTCGAGCGCGAATCGCAACTCCTGGCCGCCGATTTCGATCACGGCTTCCACCGGAAAGACCGGCGGATTTTCCGGGCGGCCGATGAGCGTCTGGTCCGTCACCTGGAACGTGCCGGTCTCGTGCGGCTCGCGCAGCCAGTAGGGTTGCGAGAGCGGCAGGGTTTCCGGCAGGCGCGGCGTGAGCTTTTTCGTGAAGACCGTGTTCGTCGCCAGGGCGGTGTCGAGCTTCTCGACGGTGCCGGTGGCCGGCAGCCGCACTTCGCGCAGCTTCACCGGGACCGCCGAGCGATTCACCGCCTCGAACTGCAGCGAAAGGTTCTCGCCGGGGCGCACGGTGGTCCGGTCGGTCACGGCTTCAAAGTGCAGGCCGAGACAGGCGGCGATGATCCTGTCCACGGCGGCGAGTTTTTCCGTGCGCCAGAAACTCTCCCCCAGCCCGCTCAACGCCTTTCGCAGCGTCAGCAGCGCCGGCACGCTCGCGGCGGGATCGGCAGGCGCGAAGGCCGCCTGCAGCGCGCGGATTTTTTCCGCGATGCCCTCGGCGCCCGGCACCCGCGCCCAAGTGGTGTCGATGCCGTCGAAGAGCCGGTCGCCGGGACCGGTGGACGCCGCCAGCGGTTCGCCGGCGACGGTTTGAAAAGTTCCTGGCGCGCGTTGCGATTCACCGGCACGCCGAAGCCCTGGCTCTTATGCATGGAACGGCTGGCGGCCGCGATCTCCGCGAAGGACTGACCCAGCAGCGGGCTGTAGCCGCCGACCTCGACCGCGGGAAAGGCCGCCGCGTCGAACTCTGCGGCCGGGCGGTCCTGAAAGAAAAAGCGAGAGATGTTCCAGACAAGCCGCCGCGGCTGCCACGGCTGGAAAAAGGCGAGCTGCTCGGGAAACCGCGCCGGATCGCCGGCCGCGTGAAACGCCTCTTCCGCGAGCCGCGCGGAAGCGGTGTGGTGCCCATGCGTGGGTCCGTTCGCGGTGTCGAAGCGATTGACGATCACATCCGGCCGGAACTGGCGGATCGTCCAGACAGTGTCGGCCAGGATTTTCTCCCGGTCCCAGATGCGGAGCGTTTCGTCGGCGGACTTGGAAAAGCCGAAATCGACGGCGCGGGAAAAGAACTGCCGACCGTGATCCAGTCGGCGCGCGGCGAGCAGTTCCTGGGTGCGGATGATGCCGAGCGACTCACCCAGTTCCGGGCCGACAAGATTCTGACCGCCATCGCCGCGCGTCAGCGACAGATAGGCGGCATCGTAGAGCGCGCCGTTCGCCCAGTAGGCGATGAGGCTGGTATTCTCGTCGTCGGGATGCGCCGCCACGTAGAGCGCGCGGCCGAGGACGTTCAGCTTTTGGAGTGCGAGCTGGATTTCGGCGGCGTTCATCGAGTCCGCAGCGGCGACAGGGGGCGGTTCGTTCGCCGTGAGGCGGGCGGCGAAGCAGGCGCTGCCGGTCAGCAGGGCGGCGAGCACGCAGGAAAGGGCGGGACGCATCAAAAATCGGAGACGCAGAAAACGGGGACAATCGGGAACGGAGGGCGAAGCGCGACGGCGAACAGTTCGTCGCGGTCCTCAAGGGAAAGAGGCGCCGGACCAACGCGGGGAATTATTGCGCGGCCCGTGCCCTCCCGCGCGCAGGGCGGCGGGCAGGCGCAAAGAACGCCTGCCCACCCGTGGGTAGATCAGCGTTGTTTCGCGATGAAGCCCTGGATCATGGCGATGTCGCCCTGATCTGGCTCCGCGTCCGCTTTCAGCGCGGCGAGCGCCTTTTCTGCGGTGGCGACCGCGCCGGATTTGTCACCCTTTTTTGCCTGAATCTCAGCTTTGCGCAGGATCACGAACCAGGACTTCGGATTCTTCTCGACCGCCTTGTCGATCCACTGCAGCGCCTTGTCGAGATCCTTGTTTTGCGCGAGGTAAAAACTGGCCGCGCTGAAGTAAAAATTATCCGCCGGCGGCTGGCCGCTCGCGGCGGCTTTCTCGACCTGCGCGGTCACTTTTTCGACCGTGTTGGTCGTCATTTTCACCGGCACCCGGACCTTGTCCCACTCCAGCGAGAGCATGGCGCCGTCGATCTTCAAATCGTCGATACCGATCGTGAAACGTCTCCACCGGCGTCGCGAGCGCTTCCGGCTTCACGGTGACGCGGGCGACGTCGTTCTCCTGCTTGTATTTGTAGGCGCCCCAGAGCGAGGTGTCCTTGTGGATGATCACCGTCCACTCGTTCGCGTTGGGGATCGTGAAGAGCGAATATTTTCCTGCCGGCACCGCCTGATCGCCGATCTTCACGTCGTCGCTGAAAGTGACCTTCGTGGCCGCATTGGCGCCGGTGCGCCAGACCGCGCCCCAGGGGACAAGGGCGCCGAAAATCTCGCGCCCGTTTTTGCTCGGCCGCGAGTATTCAATTTCCACGTCGGTGACGCCGACGCGCTGCTTCAGCGTCCCGCGCGGGCTCGGCTGGGGGAACTCGATTTTTTCCTGGGCCCGCGTGGCAGCCGGGAACAGGGAACCCAAAAGCAGGCCGCAGCCGAGAAGAGCGTGGAGCGAAACCCGACGAACAAGAGGAAGGATCGGCATAGAGGAGAGGATGGATGCGTATTTCTCGCACCATCTAACAGGAAGGCGACGGGAATTTCATCCACTTAAACGTCTTCTGCCAGAGGGCGAAACCGGTGGGACACTGCGAGTGCGATAATGTTTCAGGAAATTTCGCCGAACAAACGGCAGCTCCACGGCACCCGCCTCAGAGAGCGGCGCACAACTGTTCGATCTCGCCGTCAATATCCCGCGGATCGTCAACCGTCCGGGCGATCTCCAGGCGCAAAACCTCCGAATAGCGTTTCCGCAACCGACTGATCTGCGTCTTCACCGTCCCCAAGGGCACGCCGAGCGAATGCGCGGCTGCCTCATACGAGGAACTGCGCTCCGCGGTCAGATATTCCCGTAACACGTCGAAAGTCCGCTCTTTGCCCTCCGCCGTCATCTGCTCGCGCAATCGCTGGAGCGCCTCGTCGATGAGTGTCGCCGCCCAGCGGGCTTCAAAAATCTTTTCCGGCGTCCGGTTATCCGCCCCGGCCGCGAGGTCACCGCTCTCGATCGCAGGGTCGTCAAACGAGACGAATTGATAACCGCCGCCTCGTTTTTGCGCCTGGCTGCGATCAAACGCATCGCTCAAAAAATGTTTCAGCGAAGCGAGGAGGAACGAACGGAATTTGCCTTTGCTGCGATCCACCTTTCGGATCGCCTGGCTGCTAAGAAAATGAGCGAAAAAATCCTGCGTCAGGTCTTGGGCGTCGTGCACCGCGTAGCCGCGCCGCCGGATGAACGCATAGGTGGGCCGCCAATAAATCTGACAAAGCTCGGCGAGCGCGGTGCGTGCGCGGTCCGCCTCGGTCTGCGCGGACTCGATGATGATTCCCCACTGGGTCGTAGCAAAGATGGGCGAGCCCTGTGGTCCCGGCTCACTGGTCTCGCTCACACTCCGGAGAGTATCGCTCCGGTCGCTGGCAGGCAAGCCTCCTCTCGGCCCGGGATGGCTAAAGATCGGTGGGCCAGGTCAGCAATCGATGATCAGCGTAACGAGCCGTTGCTGACCTCTAAAAAACGGTTGCCCTCCCCGGCACCCGCGCCAGAGAGGGCATCGCCTCAATCTCCAGATTTCCGAGCCGTGGAGTTTTCCACCGATCAGCCGGGGCGCACTTTGAGGTAGCCGGGCCGATTGGAGTTGAACCACGCGATCGACGGGGAACGCCCAGCGCGCCCTTGTGGCACGGTGTCGTCAACTGTGGTTTTCGGCTGGCTGCGGGGCTTCTTCGACCGGTTCGAACGCACGGTCATGGTGTAGCCGAGATGTTGGACACTCGGCGTCGGCGTCAGACCAGCCGCGAAGCTGCTCTTCGCTTGGTCGAGGCTCGCGTAGAAAGCCGCGATCTCCTCGCGATCCGAGTCGCCCTCCGCGCGCGCCGCTTGGGGCAGCAGCGCGCCCGCCGCGATGACGGCTGCGAACACAACGGCGAATTTCTTCATGCTGAAGAAGTGATTGGGTGATGTTTTCATGGTTGGGATTCAGTTTTTGTGGTTGGTGTTTTCGTTTTCCAGTCGCAGGGGTCGCTGGGACGCTTGTGACTCACCGATTACAAAGGAATTGCTGGAGCTGAGTTTCACCGATCCGGATTTGCCGGCGATTTTTCAATCCGGGCACCGGGGGATTGGTTGAGAAAGGCAGGTCGCGCTGACGTTTCGCCTCCATCTGGTTTCCGCTATTTTGTGCAGCCTTGCTGATCGTCAGATTTCTGCACGATCCCCGTTCCCCATAGTCGACCGGCGACGGCACTCCGTCAGGTCGCAGCGGCTGAGGGCGGCGACAAATTCATCGGGGTGCCGTGATCGGCGACGCGTTCCGGACACAGCTTCCGAATGCACGCGAGCCGTGGCTTTCTCGCGGCTCGCCCGAACAGCAAAGGCGTGCCCTGCCTTCCTTTCGATCTCTTGCCATAGTAAAGGCGGCGTTCGTTGCGAAATCCACCCCTGCGCTTGCCCGTTCCCAGAAGCAAATCTCCGATAAGGCTTGCCTGAAAGGCCAGACTCCCCCTAACCTCACCCTCCGCAGGGCAAAGTGGGATCACCGGGTTCCGGCGACCATTTTCGTGTTTCAAGCCAGGGCTGGACGGTGCACCCCGACCTGTCCACCGACCGCACACCTCGACAGTATTCAGCCACGGCGGAGAGCCGACCACGCTTTACAGAAACGGCACAGGAACCAGTCGCCATGGATGAAGTGCAGACTCCGCCTGTCGCCGGACGCCAATTGGGCACGGTTGCACAACCCCTGCCATGCCCGCGCTGCGGCCGTCCGCTCCAGTCCGGACGCTTCGGCGAAATCTGTCCAAGCTGTCTACTCCGGGCCAGCTTGCACGGTTCAGCACCAAGCTCCGAGAGCACTGACGCCGCTGAGGACGCGCCAGAAAGCACTCCTCTTCTCGCCGCTGAGCAAAATCTCCAGGAGCGAATCGCTGTGGCAGAGAATTCGCCCGCCACTAAGGTGCATTCGTCGCAAATACCCCCCGACCGCATTTTCCAGCACTACCAGGTGTTTACTCGCCCGGACGGCAGCCTCTGGGAACTCGGTCATGGCGCGATGGGTGTCACCTACAAAGCGCTCGACATCAACCTGCGCTGCCCGGTGGCATTAAAGGTCATCAACAATGACATAATGCACCGCAGCCATGCCCGCGAGCGCTTCGTGCGCGAGGCGCGCGCCGCCGCGAAGCTGCGCCATCCCCATATCGCCAGCGTCTTTCACCTCGGCCAGCGTGGAGAGGACCACTTCTACGCGATGGAATTCATCGAGGGCGAGACGGTCGATGCTTTGGTCCGACGCTTCGGCCCGCTCGACCCCGCGCTGGCCTTGGAGATCACTGCCCAAGTCGCCGACGCGCTCGCCGCCGCGCAGAAACGCGGGCTAGTTCACCGTGACATCAAGCCGTCGAACCTTATGCTCGTCGGCGAGGAGGAGTGCGCGGAAAATGGTGTGGCCGCTGCGGCCGTGCCCTCGCCCGGTGGGTCGCCCGGCAACAGCGGGAAACCTTGTGTCAAAGTCATCGACTTCGGCATCGTCAAATGGGCCGCCGGCGCGGCACCGGGAGAAACTCAGGCGGCAGCCGACCTGACCGGCGGGGAATTGATCGGCACACCCAGCTTTGCCAGCCCGGAACAACTCACCAACGGCGCAGTCGATTTCCGCAGCGACCTGTATTCGCTCGGTTGCACGCTCTGGTTCATGCTCACCGGCAAGCCGCCGTTTGTTGGTGAGCCTCTTCAGGTAGTCGCGCAGCACAGCAACAAAAAACCGCCGCTCGAAGCGTTCGCACGCACGGTTCCGAACTGCCTTGTCGATCTGCTCGGCACCATGCTGGCCAAATCGCCGGGGAAGCGCCACCAGAGCCACGCCGAACTATTGGCAGCCATCGCGGTTTGCCAGCGGGAAATCAATCCGAGCATGGATGGCAGCACGCCGGCCGCGAGTGAGCGCGTCCTGCGCGAACACGAACGGCTGCGCCCGCGACGCGCCCGCTTCCCAGCGTGGCCGGCAAACCGCGCGCTTAAGCGGTGGCGCCTGGCGATCACCGGCTTCGTGGTGGTGGCCGCCATCGCTGTAGCTGCGACGCAGGGAACCCAGGTCCGGAACACGGCCGGGCGCTTGGTCAGTCTAGTTGCGTCCTTTTTCACGTTGCCAGTGGACAAGTCCATTGCCGTGCTTCCATTTGAAAACCGAAACGAGGCTGGCTCGGCAGACAACTACCTCGGCGACGGCATGGCGGAAGACGTGACCGCCCGTCTGGCGCGCATCGGCGAGTTGCGGGTCATTTCAGGGTTCTCGACGAGACGATTTCGCGATGGCGCGCTGCCGCCGGCGAAGATCGCGCGTCAACTCGGCGTCGATGCGCTGCTGCACGGCACTATCCAGCGACGCGGTAACGACCTGCGCATTTTTACGCAATTGACCAAGGCAGCCAGCGGTGACGTGCTCTGGTCGGAGGTATATGATCGGCGCGGGTTTGAAAAAATTTTTGATGTCCAGCGCGACATCGCGGAGCACATCGTCCTCGCCCTGCACAGTCGGCTTTCTCCGTCGCGTCGTTCCGCCTTGGAACGCAAGCCGACCGCCAGCAGCCAGGCGTATGACCTGTATTTGCAAGGTTGTGCGGCTTACTATCGCTTTCACAGGGAAGACAACGAGCGCGCGATCAACCTCTTTCAACAGGCTGCCGCGCTCGATCCGAACTACGCGCTGCCGCGCGCCGCCCTAGCCAGCGCGTATTGCCAGCGCGTGCTGCACTGGGAGTATCCTTATCGGTGGCTGGAGGACGCAGCCAGCGTGGCGCGCGAAGCGGTGCTGGTGGATCCCATGTGCGCTGAGGGCTACAAGGCGTTGGGCATGGTTGCGGCGATGCGCGGCGACTACGCGAGCGACATTGAGCTGTGTCACCGCGCCTTGGAGATTAACCCCAACCTGGTCGGTCCGCACGTCAACATCGGCGACTCTTTACGAAGCCTCGGTCGCTTCGACGAAGCCATCGTTTGGATTCGCAAGGCCATCGCACTGGATCCTATCAACCCCGTGATTCACTGGTCGCTTGGAGACCAATATTTGTTTCTGATGGATGACGAGGCCGCCGAGCGGGCCTATCGCAAGGCATTGTCCATCGACCACAACTATCTGCCGGCGCGGTGCAGCATCGTTTATCTTCATTTGCTCCAAGGCCACGTGGAGCGCGCCCGCGCGGAGTGCGCCGAGCTTCGCGTGCAGGGCAAAGATGAAAACAGCACGCCACGGCAGCTCGCCGCGCTCATCGAATTCTTCGCGGGCGAACGCGCGCGCGCCGCGGAGCTCTACGGCGAGCTTGCGCGGGAGAATCGCCGTGGAGGGGCGCGCGAATTCTATGGCAGTGTCACTTACCTGACCGCGCTTGGATCGCTCAAGCTCCAAGCCGGCGACACTACCGAAGCTGCGAAAGCCCTGCTGCAAGAAGCCGCCGCGATCGATGAGGAGACTATCCAAGCGCGACCTGGCGCCGGCAGCCAGGACTACCAATACGATCTTGCTGCCATCCAAGCCGCCCTGGGCCAACCGGAACGCGCCCTCGCTTCTCTGCGACAATCGATGGAAAACGGTTTGTTGGACTACCGTGCGCTCCGGGCCGACCCGCGGTTTGCGCCGCTGGCCACGGAACACGCCTTTCAGAATTTGCTCCTCGAAATGAAAACGTCTTTGGAACGAATGCGGAGCACCGCCGCCGAGAAGAAACCAGCCGGCGGCGCGCACGCCAGCCGAGCGGCGGGGGCGACGGCAAATTAGGCTTGTGGTTTCGCCGGCGCTTCGGTTTCCTTAGCTCTCGTTAACCCTGTTTAGGATTACCAACTCAACTCTCATCGACCATGCCCGAACGAACTCAAGAAGAATTGGCTGAAACGTTGCGCAAAGTCTTCGCGAAGGCGCAAACCGACAGCGAATACCGGCAACTCTGCTTGCAGGACGGCAACGCCGCCGTCGAGCAAGTTGCGCCAAGATTCATCCCGGCCGGAGTGGAATTCACTTTCACCGAGGGAGCCGGCGGAGGAGGAGGCGGCGCGGACTATCAATGCGTTGTCCGTCTCCCAGCCTCGGCCCTGTTCGTGGAGGGGACCAACCCGCTCGAGTACGTGGTGGTTAGCGGTGGCAGGATTTGCACCGATTAATTTCACTGCGTTTTGTCAGCGAAGCAGCGTCCGCCCGCGTCAGACCCGACCTTTGCCTGACCAAGGCCTCGGCCAGCACGGGACGTTGCCGCTGTAACTCCTCACGCCAAGCCTCGAGATCCTGGCGCCGCGGCCAGGCAGGCGCTGTCACCGTGCAGGCTTCTGGAGCGAACCGCGGCACGTCCAGCTGAGCCAGCGCGCGCCGCTCCGCCGTGCGGGTCCGGGGCACGGCGCAAGGTGCGATGCTCGGCAGCGTAGCGCGCAGACAACGCGCGCGCTGCTCGCCGTCCCGCAGGCAATCGGCGCGCAGCGAGCGCACCAGGATCGTGAGGTAAACGGCGGTCGCCCGCGGCAGCCAGCGGCGGGGCAGCGCCCGCAACCGGCGGCTCGCCCCGCGCAGCAGCGCGAGGTTGCGATCCGCGCGAGTTCCTCTCCGGTGAATGCCCACCAGCGGGTTTGCCAAGGTATCGAACCCTGCCAGCACGTCGGCCGCGAAGTCGGAAGGGCGCAGAAAATCGGCGCCGAGCCGGGGCGCATTGGCCAGCGACCGGTAAAACGTGCGCCGCTCTTTGCAGCGCATCCCGTCCGAGTTGATGGAACTCCAGCATCTCTGGGGTAAGAGCGTCCGTCGGGGGGCGCCGTCGCCAAGCCCGGCAGCGCGATACCCGCGCAAGGGCAGGATGCCGGTGCGCGCGACCGTGCGGTCCAGGCGTGCCCGGCCGAGAAACGTTGGCTGCCAAAGCGTCTCCAAATCGATGCACACCGGGTGCTCGCCGGCGGCGATCCAGTTTTCTTCGTGGCCGTCGCCGGCGCGCAGCACGTAGTGGAGCGCGATCAAGGCCCCGATGCGCCGGTAATATCGCGCCGCCGCCGCGCGGCTGCGGCACGGCGCTGGGGCGAGGTGTTCCATCCAGCCGTAGTGGTCGCGAAGGAGGGTTGCCGCGACCCGCAGCCGGGGTCGCAGGCCGGCGGTATTCAAGGCGGCGAGCAGCCGGAAGTAGGCGGCATCCGCCCGCAGGTCGCGCGGTTTATAGACCAGGCGCTGGCCGCGGGCGCCGCAGGCGAAGATCATCACGACGCGCCCACCCAGGTGTGGATCGCTCAATCCGGCGGCCAGACGCCGGACTCGACACCGCGCCGGGGCTGGCAAGCCCTTGAGCAAGGTCCGCCGCAGGACGGGCCAATCCGCACGCAAGCGGCCGAGGGCTTCTGCGGCGAAATTGACCCAACTTAGCATGGTTTCCGCCCACAGTCGGGCCACGACTGGGTAATCGCCGAAAAACCTGGCGAGTCCCTCGGCCAGAGTGGCGCGGACAAACCCAGCGTAGAGTCTCCCGCGCGACGTTCCTTGCTCGTCCGCAGCCTTGAAGAAAGCTGACGGCAACGGCTGCCCATAAACCGCTCGATGCACCTGCCATTCCAAATAGAGCGCGTCGTGACTGACCAGCGAAAGGCGCCGGCAAAGCCAGCGCTCCAGGTCGATGCGTGCGGGGTGGCTAAAGGAGGACTGTCGCATCCACCCGGTGCGTGGCCAGCAGGCGTCGCGCGACCCGCAGCGCCGGAACGAAAATTTCCGCGAAAGGCATTGCCCCAGTTCCGGGTAAAAACAACGCTGGGTCCTGCCTCCTCGTCCAGCGCCGCGGCGTTGTGGTTGCCTGCGCGGCGATTTCCGCTGCGACCGCAACCCACGGCGGCAGTCGCTTCCCCTGGGTGCGCTCACCCCGCCTCGCGGCTCGGGTCGCGATTTTTTTCCAATCAATGGAAGCGGGCTGGGAGATTCGCGCGCAGATGCCTCGGGTTTTCTTGAAGGGCAAACGCAAAGTTGCGGATAGGGGGGCGCGTCGCGCACCATAGCAGGAGCTAAACCAACACTGTCTCAGCTGATCACGTCGCTCATGGAACCAGCGGCGGCAGGGTGGAAACGGATGCGCGCTCCCCGAGGCTGCCGCGGCGGTGCTCAGATGCCTTGGGCTTGCGGGTCGTGTCCGGCTTCTCCGCGCGAGTCTCGGCAGGCTCAGCGCGTCCCTCCACCGCCGCGGCGGTGTTGCTTTCCATCGGCGACAGCAAACGCTTTTCCGTCGCAGGCTGCTCGGGCATCGCACGGTCGTCTCGGCGCGCAGCCGCCGCGGCCCGCGCTCCGGTCCTTTCGGGCGTAACGGCAACGCGGCGGCGCCGCTTTTTCGGTGTGCGCTCCGGCGCGCTTTCTTCCCGCGCTTCAGTGGGCAACGCGGGCAGCGTGGAGCGTTGTGAGAGCGGGTCGGGCTGCCGGCGGATTTTGTCCGTCAGGGCGCGGCTCGGGTTGACTGGATCGGCGCCTTTGTGGCGATCGTAAAAGGCCTGCGCGCGGTCCGCAGCCGTCTGCCCCTGCGCCTGCGATCCCGGCCCGGCGGCCACGTAGACGACCGAGAGCAAGAATAAAAAGGTCAACACTGTTTTGGAGCGCGTCGTCATGGGCAAAGTTAGAAGTTGAGTTTCAGCGATGCAAGGAATCGCGGCTCATCGTAGGCCGACGCCACTACATTGGAATCTCCCAGCGTCATGTTGTATTGCAAAAGGAGTTCGAGCCGATTTTTCCACGCTTCGTCGTAGAACATCGTGATGCTCAAAACGACGGCGAACAGGTGCGTGTCGTCCCGGCGGGCAAAGCGCGCCGGCGCGACGACGGGCACGGGCGCGCCAGGCAGGGCGGGCACGGTCGCGGTTGGGTAAATGTATTCCGTGTGCCGATATTCGTAGGACCCGGAAAGGGTCGCGTTGCGCAGCCACGCGCAGAGGTCTTCGCTTTGATGAATTGTCCAAACCGCCTTGGCGAGCGGATTTGCGCGGCGCAGATCGCCGCTGATGCCTTCGGTCTCCGTCGCGAGGTAATTGAATTGGCCGCTGAGAGTCAATCGCTCGACCTGGTCGGGCCCGCACCGAATCGCTTTCCAGGTTTGCTCGATCCCGACCCGGTGGGTCAGGCCGTCTGACTTCTGTCGACGCGCCTCGGTTTGGAAAAAAGTGGTCCACGTCGCGCTGTAGCTCAACCGCGTCGAGAGCGTTTCAGTGGGCGCGTAGGTCAGGCCGGGCTCGGCAGTGATGGCGTTGTTGACGCTGCGCCGATCGTCGCGCAACCAGGCATTGCGGACTTCGAGCTCGAAGGACCACTTCGGGTCGAGATCGCGGTGGTAGCGGATGAAGGCGATTTGCGACAGCGCGTTGGCCTCGTCGTGGTCGGCGTAGGCGTCGTGGATGATCGAGCCGCCGGCGTGAATTTTTTCCTCCTGCTTTTCCTTCGGTCCCCAGCGCCGGACAAGTCCCTCCATCTCGAAGTTGATCACGGTTTCATTAAACAATGCAGTCTTGCCGGAAACGTTCGGCTGCGGTTTCTGATCCCGGCCAAGCTGATTGACGTTGCGGTCGTAGCCGATGCCCGTGGTGATCGAGTTGGTGAACGCGATTGGGTGTTTTTGCTCCAACGGATGGGCAGGCGGGCTTGCTGGGGCGGCGGTGGTAGCTTCGGTTTTTTTGCACGGGTCTTCCGTCTCAGGATGCAATTTCTTCTCAACGACATCTTTGAGTTCACCGGCATCTCTCCGCGTAGGATGATCGGCCGGCACGGCGGCCAGGAATTCTTTCAACATCGTCGAGGCTTCGGCGTATCGCTGGACGCCGAGCAGCGCTCGCCCGCGCTCGAACAAAAGCGCGACGTCGAGCTGAGGATTCAGCCCCAGCGCCACGGCGCGATCGAGCGCCGCGAGCGCTGCGCAGTAATCGTGCGGCGCGCCTGAACGCGGCGCGTTGGTGAGATCCTGCTCCCGTGCCTTCGAAAGGGCCATTTCGTTCAGTGCCACGGCTTGGAAGAACACCGCGGACGACGGCTTCGGGGCGACCGCTTCCGCCGCGCGGAACCCTTTGAGCGCGCTTTCATCCGCGACAACGGCCTCGCGGAAGAACGCCTGCGCCTCGTGAAAACGCCTCTTGTCGCGGGTGGCCTCGCCTAACTTACGGGCAGCCTCGCCGCGCTTGCGCGCGCTCTCACCGGCCTGAAGCTGGCGATAAGCGCTCTGCCGCAGCTCGTCGTAAGTCGGCGACGGGTCTGTCGTCTCCGCGAGACTTCGCCCCGCGAACCCGAGTGCCACCAGACAAACGAGAACCAGACATGGCCAACGCCCAACGACATTGTGGTGAAGTCCGAAAAACGGTTTACTCGGAAATGCCCTCATTCGCATGGACTGAAAAAGAACTAGCGGGCGCATGCGATTCAGCTGTGGGTGTCCAAGGGGACGTCCCCAACGACGAGGAGCATGTCCACTGGATTACCCAGTCTTGCCTCAGCTTGACAAGACAAAAGATCACGATACGGCGAACTGATCGCGCAGCACGTTGCGCTGCACCTTGCCCATGGCGTTGCGCGGCAGCTCGCTGACGACGTGGACGCGCTTGGGCACCTTGAAGCCGGCGATCTGTGACTTCAGCGTCGCCACGATCCCGGGACCGTCGAGTTCCGCGCCGGCGCGCGGCACCACCGCGGCGGTGACGGCCTCGCCGAAATCGGCGTCCGGCACGCCGAAGACCGCGCTCTCCTCCACGCCGGGCAGTTCGTTAAGATAACCTTCGATTTCCTTCGGATACACGTTGAAGCCGCCGGTGATGATCAGGTCTTTGCTGCGGCCGACGATGGTCAAATAAGTATCCGGCACCGACTGGCCCTCCACGACGCCGCCGTAGCGGCCCATGTCGCCGGTTTTGAACCAGCGGTCGGACGTGAAATCCTGCGCCGTCTTGTCCGGCGCGCGCCAGTAGCCGAGGCAGACGTTCGGGCCGCGCACCTCGATGTGGCCGATGGCGCCGGGCGGGCAGGCGTCGCCGCTGCCCTCGACAATCCGCACCTGCACGCCGGGCAGCGGCACGCCAACGGTGCCGCCGATGCGGTGGCCGTGTTCAGCGAGGTAGGGATTCGAAGTCAGCATGACGGTCTCGCTCATGCCGTAGCGCTCCAGCAGGACATGCCCGGTGCGCGACTCGAACTCGTGAAACGTTTCTGGCAGCAGCGGCGCGGAACCGGAGATGAAGAGCCGCATGTTCCGGCAGGTCTCCGCGCCGAATTCCGCCTGCGCAAGCAGCCGGGTGTAGAGCGTCGGCACGCCCATGAAGACGGTGCAGCGCGGCAGCAGCCGGATGACGGTTGCGGGATCGAACTTCGGCAGCCAGAACATCCGGGCACCGCTGAACAGCGCGCCGTGCAGCGCGACAAACAAACCGTGCACGTGGAAGATCGGCAGCGTGTGCAGGAGCACGTCGTCCGGCCGCCAGCCCCAGAAGGTGTGCAGCGTCTGGGCGTTGGAATACAGATTGCCGTGCGAAAGCATCGCGCCCTTGCTGCGGCCGGTGGTGCCGGAGGTGTAGATGATGACGGCGAGATCGTCCGCGGCGCGCGGCGCGGTGGCGAAGGCGTCGGCCTGGTCGGACTGCGCGGCGACGGCGTCGAGCAGCGTGCCGCTGGCGCCGGAGTCGTCGAGCGTGAAGACGCGGGCGCCGCAGGTGTCGGCCGCGAGTTGTGCGATCCATTCGAGATTCGCTGGCCGGCAGACCACCACGGCGGGTTCGGAGTCGCGCAGGAAATAGCCGGTTTCCGACTCGCGATACGCTGTGTTGATCGGGACAAAGACGAGCCCGGCGCGCAAGCGTGCCGAGATACAGGAAGATCGCTTCCGGCGACTTCTCGATCTGCGCCAGGATCCGGGTGCCGGCCGGCAGATCGAGGCTGCGCCACAGGCTCGCGACGCGCGCGGTGCCACGGTCCAGGTCGCGCCAGGAATAGGTGCGCCCTTCCGGGGTTTCGAGAAACACGCTGTCGCGATCCGCGGGAAAATGCGCTTCGAGCAGCGCATACAAATTGTTGTTCATGTTTGGGGGGAGGAGGAATGGGCGGGTCAGCAGCCGGGCGCTGGCGGAAACGCGGGAGAGGTCGAGCGCGCGCGGGAGAGCGGCCGCCGGGTTATTCGCCCCGGAACCGGGGTTTTCGTTTTTCGAGAAACGCACGCACCCCTTCCCGGTGATCGTGCGAGTCCGCATACGAAAAGCTTTCGGTCCATTCCTGTTCGGTGAGCGGCTCCGCGCGGAAGCTCAGGCGACGGAGCAGCCGCTTGTTGATCCGCTGGGCCAGCGGCGCCGCGGCCGCGATGCGCTCCGCCGCGGCGTAGGCCTCCGCCTGCACGTTTTCATCCGGCACCACGCGGGTAAGCAAGCCTTTTTCCCGCGCCTCGGCGGCTCCGAAGACGCGGCCCTCCAGCAAAATCTCCGCCGCCGTGGCCGGGACTGACGAGCGCCAGCAGACCCCGCATTTCGTCCGGCGCCATCGGAAAGCCAAGCTTGTTGATCGGCACGCCGAAGCGGCTGCTCTCGCCGGCGATGCGCAAATCGCACTGGGAGGCGATCTCCAGACCGCCGCCCACGCAGACGCCCTCGATCAGCGCGACGAGCGGCACCGGGCATTCCGCGACCGCGCGCAACGTCGGTGCGATGATTTCCCGATGGTAAACGAGGAGGTCCGCCAGGCTGCCGCGCACCCGCGGAAATTCCTCGATGTCCGCGCCGGCGGCGAAGTTGCCGTCCGCCCCGCGCAGCACGATGCAGCGCACCGCACTGTCCGCCTCGAGCGCCGTGATCGCCTCGCGCAACGCTTCCCACATCGCGCAGGAAATAGCGTTGAGCTTGCCGGGATTATTCAGCGTGACCGTGGCCACGGAGTCGTCGCGCTGCGTGGCCACACAGTTCATAAGGATCGGGAGATCACGCGGGACGACTGCGAAGAAAAACGCTCAACCCGCCAGCAAGCCCGGCAGCGACGAAATGTCCGGCGCGTTCACGATCGGCGCCGGCGCGCCTTCCGGCACCGGCAGCCCGCGCCGGTTGGCCCAGAAGACTTTCATCCCCACCCGGCCGGCGCCGACGAGATCGTGCGGCGAGCCGGCGACAAACAGGACGCGGTCGGCCGTGAGCCCGAGGGCGTCGAGCCCGGCGCGATAGGCCTGCGGCTCGATCTTATACCAACCCGCCCGCTCGGCGCTGACGATCTCTTCAAACCGTCCGCCCGTGATGCCGGCCGCGGCTTCGGCGAGGCGTTGCGAGCAATTCGTCACCACGCCGAGCCGCCGGTCCCGCAACTCCTGGAGGATGCCCGGCACCTCGGGATACGGCTGCAGTGTCGGCCAGCTCGCGAGCAATTCCTCCGCCCGGGCCGCCGGCAATCCCATCGCCTCCGTGGCCTCGCGGACGATGTCTTCGTAAGACCGATAAACGCCGGTGGAAGTGACGCGCCGGAGCGATTCTTCACGCCAGCGCTGGCCGAGCGCGTCGTCTCCGGCGACCCGTTTCCACACGGACCAGGAATCGATCAACGCGGTGAGGAGATCGAAGATCACAGCGTCAAACCGGGCGGGGGTATTTGTCATTGCGGGAGTGGGCGCGGATGCACCGGGAGGGAGGGACTGTAAAGGAATCGTAACGCCCGGAGCGTTTGCGCTCCACGCACCGCGGCGCGTTTCGAGCACAAAGAAATACGAAGCGGCGCGCCCGCCCGAGCGCCCGCCCGACGCTGCCGGCACGCAGCGTCCCGTTGCACCAGCCACCCCGGCGAATCCCGCCTCAGCGCTCTTCCCCGGCGCTGTCGAGCGTCTGCAAATTCTCGTGCCCGAGATCGCCGCACTGGCCATCCATGAGACAGCGCGTGAGCGCAGCGGAAAAGCCGGGACGCTGGCGACTGTTCACCGCGCATTGGATGCGGCGAAACCAGATTTCCTTCAAGCGCGCCGGATCCCGCTGGAGTTCCAGCTCCAGCTTTTTCACGTCGTAGCTTTCCTGATAAACGGCCAGCCCTTCGACTTCGACGGAGTATTTGATGACGACCTTGTATTCCGGGTCGAGCGGGCCTGCGGCAGTGAAGAGTCCAACGTCAGGCATGTGCGCTAATCCGCGCACGAACGCGCGGATGGATGCTTCGTGCCGCGTCCCGAAAATGCCACCACGGGACATCTCGTGCGGGGCTGAAGCGCGTTTTCGATACTGCCATGAACGCACCGCTCAACCCCGTCGCTCCGGCCCTCGCGGACGAAGATCCCTACGCCGAGCCCACGCTTCCGGAACGCTTGAGCGGCGCGATCTGGGGACAGCTCGTCGGCGACGCCTTCTGCCTCGGCAGCCATTGGATTTACAACCTCACGGAATTGGAAACCGCCTTCCCCGGTGGCGTCCACGGCTTCGAGGCGCCGCAGGAAGGCCACTACCATTTCGGCAAGCAGCCCGGCGACCAGACGCACTACGGCGAGGGCGCCCTGGTGATGCTGGAATCGGTCGCCGCGCTCGGCCGCTTCGACGAGCACGATTTTCTGCGTCGTTTCACCGAGAAATTCGGCGCGGCGGATTACACCGGCTACCGGGATAAAGCGACGCGCGGCACGCTCGAAAACCTGGCGGTCTGGCGCGAGGAAAATCCCGACCAGCCGACTGACGCGCAGAACGGCGCCGACGATGATCAACTCGCCACCCCGACGCGCCTGGCCTCCGTCGTCGTCGCGCACTTCCGGGATGACGACCTGCTCACGACGGTCGAGCGCGCCACCCGGGTCTGCCAGAATAACGAGCGCGCCATCATTTATGTGAAGGCCGACGCGCTGATCCTGCGCGAGCTGCTTGCCGGGCGCGACCTGCACACCACGCTCCATCGCGCGGAAGAAAACATCGTCGCGATGGACCCGAAACGCGGCCTCGAAACGCGGCGCAAGATCTCTGCCGGCATGAATGCCAGCTTGAAGAGTGTGCTGAAAGCGACCGTGGACGAATTCGGTCAATCCTGCCCGCTTTCCAGCAGCTTCCCGTCGTCAATTCACTGCCTCGTCAAACACGGCGAAGACTTCGCCGACGCCATCCTCGCCACGGCGCGGGCGGGCGGTGACAACGCGGGCCGCGCCGGCATGATCGGCGGCTGGCTGGGCGCGCACCTCGGCGTGCGGGCGATCCCGCGCGAATGGCGCGAGCGGCTGACGGCGCACGATCGCATCGGCGAACTCGTGCAGCAGTTGCTGGGCAAGCTCGGCGCCTGAGCGGGCACGCTGCGTCCGCAGGTTTTACGTCTGCGCCGGGGCGCTTACGCGGCGCCGGTTTCGGTGATCGTCACCGGCTCCGCTGCCGACGGCGCGATCGGGATTTCCAGTTTCTCGCCGCCTTCCAGCTCCAGCGAAATCGTGTCCTCATTCTGCTTCACCGACTCGATGACGCCGCCGGTCGGAGTGCTGCTGTCGATCGGGCGACCCGGCTCGGTTTCGACCGTGATCCAGGTGCCGTCGTCAAAACCCAACTCGACCTTGCTCTCCTCTTGCTGAGCGATGGCGGTCATCATGGTGCCTTGAAGAAGATCGGTGAGTTCGGTGTTTTCTTTCATGGGGGTGCGAGGGAAAAATCTGTCACCTTATTCGCCGGGATCTTCTCTGAAGGATTCCCAAAAACGGACCGTTTTCAGCGATGCAGAGCACGCCCGCAGCGGCAGGCCGCGGATCCGGCGCGCTTGCCACGGATCGACCTCACTCAATTATCCCGTCGTGACCGCCTTGTCGGCTGGCGATGCGGCCGCGCGGATTGCCGCCTTCGCCTCGTCCACCTCGACAAAAATCGGCACCATTTTGTCGAGCCGCACGATTTCCAGCACGTGCTGGACGTGCCCGCGCAAACCGGCGAGGCAGAATTTCCCGCCGTATTTTGTGCAGTCGCGGTGGTATTGGATGAGCACGGCCAGGCCGGTGGAATCGATGAACTCCACCTCGCGCATGTCGAGCACCAGCGCGGCGCAGTGCGCCTTCACCCGCGCGCTCAGCAATGAGCGCAGCACCGGCGCGTAGTGCAGATCGATCTCCCCGCGCAGATGGAAGACATGGATCCCGTCATCAACAGACTCGTGCAAATGCATGGCTTCGGAGGGGAAGAGCGTCAGCCGCAGGGCCCGCAGGCAAACGACCCAACGGCGGGGCGCCCAGCCGGCTGACGGATGGAACGCTTTTCTGCCGTCCAGATTATTTCGCAGGCCGAGCCGCCGCCGGACTTCCATTCGCCCGTCCCACCCGCCCCGCAGGCGGGACGGGTGCCTGCCTGCGCGGGGTCGCCGGCGGCAGGTTCACCGCCCGGCGGCAGCGACCGGCCGCTCGGCTTCTGTCTCCTCGACGGCACGGTTGTCGAGTGCGGCCAGCGGCCGCAGGCGTTCCAGGGCGTCGAGCATGCTCGTGGCGACCTGCTCGACGCCGAGCCGGTTGCGGCGGCGCTCAAGGCGATCGGGTTCCATGTCGGAATCCCACAACCCAGCGACGATGTGCAGATGAGGCAGCCGGGTAGTGAGCCGCTTGCACAGGTAGCGGGTGTGCTGGGTGTCGTGCGGCGGAGTGGCGGAAATGCAGACCGTCTGGGTGCGCGATTCGGCAACGCGCTCGGTCACTTCGTTCGCGAGCGTTTTGTAGGAAAGCGCCTCGGCCTTGTAGCCCTCCCGCTCGAGGATCTGGGCGAGCATGAGGGCGACCAGTTCGTCGGCTTCGTCCACTGCCGGCAGACAGAAAACCGTGTTGCGCGACAGCGTCGCCGCGGCCGGCACCGGCACCCGCGGCGCGGCGGCATCGGCGGCGGCCGCTTTTTCTGCTTCCTCGTCCTTGGCACCGCCGTTGAGAAATGCGGTGACCACCCCGACCACGCCCGCCGGCGCCGGCGTCTCGGCCGTGGCAGGCGGCTCGCCGCCGAGTTCCTCGATTAGCTCCCGGATGGTGTCGAAAACAAAGCGCTGCTGGCGCTCGTCGAGCATACCCCGCTCCTCCTCGCGCTCCGCCATGGCGAGCGCCGGCACGAAGACCGAGGAATACACTTCGGCGAGCGAGGTTTCCTTCAGGCAAAGCTCCGCCACCTGGGTGGCCTCCACCCGGTCGCGGGCGAGCAACCGCTGGTAGAAGCGGTCATTGGGCGCCAGAGTCGGCTCGTCGCCGAGAAGCGCGTCCAGAAAACGCAGGCTGGGAATGTATTTGCCCAGCACCGCCACGCAGACCGTCAACGGTGTGGCGAGCAGCAGGCCGACGCCGCCCCAGAGCCAAGTCCAGAACACCGTCGCCACGAGGATGGCCACGGGCGAGAGGCCGGTGTGCGCGCCGTAGAGCCAGGGTTCCAGCACGTTGTTGCTGATCAGCTCCATGGTGGTGAAGAGCACCAGCGTGGCGATCGGCATCTGCCAGGTATCCGTGACGGCCAGCGAGAGCATGAGCGGAAACGCCAGCGAAAGCCAGGCACCGAGATACGGGATGAAGCGCAGGATCGTGGCGAGCAGGCCCCAGAGAAACGCGTTCGGCACGCCGATGAAGTAAAGCCCGATGCCGATGGGCACGCCGAAGGAGACGTTGATGATCACCTGCATCGTCAGGTAACCGGTGACCTTTGCCGCCGCTTCGTCGAGCGCCTGCGTGGTGACGTTGATCTGGCCGCGGCCGATGAGATGGATGATGCGGTCGCGCAGATCCTCGCGCTTGAGCAGCATGAAGATGACGAAGACGATCACCACCGCCGCGGTGCCGAGCGGCCCGAGCACCGGGCCGAAGATGCCGCGCAGCAGTTTCGGCAAACTGGTCGCCGGCTCGACGATCTGCACCGGGATCGCCCGCTCACGGCCCTCGGGCAGCGCGGAGGAACCTGGACTCGCCGCCGGTTTGTCCACGGCGTCGTTGAGTTCCTCGCCGAGCTGCTTGACGGTTTCCGTCGCCGCAGCGAGCGGGCTGTTGGGATTGGACTTCAGCTCCGCGATGCGGTGGCTGATATTTTGCCGGTAGCTGGGCAGCTTGTAAGTCAGGTCGAGGAGCTGATTCACCACCAGCAAACCGACGCCGCCGATGGCCGCGAAGGCCAGGAGTGCCGTCAGCAGCACGGCCGGAATCCGGGGAATTTTCCAACGCTCAAAGCGCGACACCAGCGGGGTAAGTAAAAAGCTGAAGAGCAGCGCCAATGCGAGCGGGATGAACACCTCGCGGGCGAAGTAAAGCACCGCCACGGTCACCAGGAGCAGGATGAGGTAAAGCACCTTGGTCAGCAGGGCCGAGGTGGACGCGGGAGGCGTGATCATGGGAGTGGCGGAGGACGAGAGCGGGCTTTTGATACGGAAAACGGGTAAAATTTCGCTGGGCGACGAGTTGGCGAATGTCACCGGCCGTCGCCTGCCGGGTCCGGGGAAGCAGGCAGCCACAGACCGCGCACGCTCTGCTCCCGAAACCCGCAGGAAGCCACGGTGAATCGCAACTGCACAGGGGGTTGAGCCTCTTTTCTTTTCGGCTGCCAGCCATCGCGCCGCCGCCGTCAGGCCGGGTGCGAGCCGGGCGCGGGCGCGTCGTCATTTTGCGCCACGATCCATTCGCGCACCGGCGCGCCGTCCCGGATGTGTTCGCACAGGATCCGCTCCAGCCGCTCGGCCGTGACGCCGGCATACCAGACGCCCGCCGGATAAACCGCCAGGATCGGCCCGCCCGCGCAGACCCGGAAACAGGCCGCCTTTGTGCGCATCACCGGCAGCCCGAGCTCGCGCACGCGCCGCTTGGCACATTCCCACAACGCCTCCCCGGCAGCCGGCGTGCAGCAGTCCGGCCCCACGCAGAAAAACAGGTGGTGCCGCGCCCCGGCCACGCCCGCCTTCGCCAGCCCGCGCGCCAGCGCCCCGAGCAGCGGGGGGCACTGGCTCCGCCGGCGAGCCGGGCGCAGCTTCGGGCGGCAACGACGGCGATGATGGCCCTGAGTCGGGTGCATCGGCGCGGGTTTCCGGGGAGTTCACGCCATCCTCTTTCCAGCGCGGACCGCAGAAGTCAACGGGGCACGCCACGTTCCTGCGCAAGCAGGGATTCGCCTTGCGCGGTGGAAGGGATGTCCCCAAAATCGCGGCCTCGTTTTCCCCCCGCCGGCGCCGCGCCGCGTCAGGTCCGCGCCCGGGCGGGAATCACTTCTTCTCTCCCTCACCCCGCCCCGCATGAAGCTCCTGATCGCACCCGACAAATTCAAAGGCAGCCTTTCCGGCGCCGAAGCGGCCGCGGCGCTGGCAGCGGGCTGGCGCGAAGGCTGGCCGGCGGATCGCCCGCTGACCATCGAGACGCTGCCGATGGCCGACGGTGGCGAAGGCACGGCCGAAGCCATCCATGACGCGCTGCACGGCCGCTGGGTCGTGCGCACCGCCCCGGATCCGATCGGCCGGCCGGTCGAGGCTCGCTACGCGCTCGTCGAGCGCGGCGGCGAGCGGCTCGCCGTCATGGAAATGAGCAGCGCCTCCGGCTATCTCCTGGTGCAGGGCGCCGACCGCGATCTCCTGCGCGCAAACACGCTCGGCACCGGCCAATTGCTCGCGCACGCGTTGAAGGAGAGCGGCGCCGACCGGGTCATCATCGGCATCGGCGGCAGCGCGACGAACGACGGCGGCGTCGGCGTGGCGGCCGCGCTGGGCTTCCGTTTTTTCGACGCCGCCGGGCAGGAACTCGAGCCGGTGCCCGCCAATTTTCCGCGGCTTGCCCGCATCGAACGGCCGGCGACGCCGCTGCCGCCGGTGCCGATCACCGTGGCGTGCGACGTGAAGAACCCGCTGCTCGGCCCGCGCGGCGCCACCCGCATCTACGGACCCGCAAAAAGGGTCTTAGCGGAGAGGAGGAAGCCGTGCGTCTGGAAGCCGGGCTCCAGCGGCTGGCCGACGTCGTCGGCGCGTGCCTCGGGAGCGATCATCGCGAAGTTCCCGGCGCCGGTGCGGCGGGCGGCCTGGGCTTCGGGTTGCTAAGCTTTTGCAACGCCGAGCTGCGGCCTGGATTTGAGATCGTCGCCGAGGTGCTCGACCTGGAAAAAGCGATCGCGCGCGCCGACTTTGTGATCACCGGCGAAGGCAGTCTCGACGGCCAGACGCTGGAAGGAAAAACGCCGGCCGGCGTCGCCACGGTGGCCCGGCGGCTGGGCAGGCCGGTGCTCGCGTTTGGCGGCCGCCTGGATCCTGACTTTCGCGCGGGATTGAACGCCCAGTTTGACGAGGTCATCGCGCTCTCCGAAGCCGAGCCCGACCTGCCGGTGGCGGAGCTTATCGCCCGCGCCGCCGAGCTGCTGCGCCGTCACGCCGCGCGGGTTTCCGCCCGGGTGGCCGCGACGGCGGCACGCTGACATTCAAGAAACGCCCGGCGTCCGCGCCAAACTAGACCCCGGCAGGACACAGAGCTGCCCGGACAACGGGCGAACTGCTTTCGAGCCCACCAGCTTCCGCAAGCGTTTTCGCTGCGAGAAGCCAAGGGTCGCGACTGCGAGAATGCCCGCCGCCCACGTCGCGGGCTCAGGCACAGGAGTGACCCCAAAGACTTCGTAGTAGCCGGAGTAGTCCATCAAGCCATAACCTGCGATGCCATTGAACGTGACTTGCGACTGCGGGTAGGCGCTCGAAAAATCCGCAGGGAGTCCAGCGAAGAGCAACCGATCGCCAGCGCCGCCAACCTCCGGTAGCCCGTTCCAGTTGGTGATCTGGAGGATGGCGTTGTTCAGGTGTCCGTTAACCCCCGCAAACTGGATCACGCTGAGCGCGCCCGCCCCGAAGTCGAGGGTGGAGTTTGCGGTGAGGGTGAGTGCGCCGATGCCGGTGACGCCAGCGCTGCCCTCGGAAAATCCATTCAGGTTCAGCGTTCCGCCGGAGAGGGCAACTTTTGTCGTGTCTGCGATCTGGTTATTGGCGGCGAGCTGGACCGTCCCGCCGTTATTGATCTGGAGATCCGTGTTCGGAACGCTGAGCGTTGAACCGCTCGCGCCGGTGCTGCTGATCGCGGTCACGCCAGCGGTTTTGTTCAAGATGAGAGTTCCGCTGTTGACCGTAGTTTTTGCAGTGTAGGTGTTGGCCACAGTGCCGGAGAGCGTTTGCGCCGCGTTGCCGCTCTTTGTGAAACCGAGCGCCCCACCAGCGGAGCCATCCTGCAGAATACCGGAGAAATCGCGCGCCGCGCTGTTAAAGTTGACCGTAGGAACGCTGTGCCCCCAGGGGTGGCGCCATTCTCGACCACGCCCGCGCCGCCCGTGCTGACCAAACCACCCACGGTCTCGTTCCTCGCATTCATCTGGAGGAGGCCGGCATTCGCGCCGGTGCCGTTGAAAGTCAGGATGGAGGTGTCGGCAATCAGATTTCCAAATGTTTGCCCCCAGAGAGTCTGAGAATGTCCTGCCCGACCCCATCGCCGATGACGACGTCTCCTGCGATCGCGATCGCAGTGGCTTTCGCCAAAGTAAGGATCGAGTTATTTATCGTAGTTGTGCCGCTGTAGGTGTTCGACGCAGTGCCTTCAAAGAAAACGGTCCCGCTGCCGGATCCGCCGATGATCACGTTACTACCGCTACCGGTGATTGCGGTTTGAACACGGATCACGCCCGATCCATTGTTTTGAAACACGCTATCGGTCCCACTGGCGAGGGCGACGGACATATCGAACGTAGCGCCGCCGTTATTCTGTCGCGTCGCTATTCTCAGCTCCGAAGACCCTTCGGTGCTCAAGATCGTATTCGGGATGCCGTTGATTGTTTGGCCTGTGAGCGCCAGCACGGCGCTGGTCTGACCCGCCGCCGTGGAGGAGTTTCCAAAACGGACAAAGACCGACGAGGAAGCGCGGATAGCTCCCAGCGTAAGCGATCCATTGAGCGCGGCGAAGTCGATGCCCAGGTTGAACAGCGTAGTCGAGTTGCCTCCTGTGAAGGACGCGATGTCTGTCGCGGTCCCCTCGTTGGCGACCATGCCGTTCCCATCGCCCGGAAATTGACCCGACTGCGCCGCCGATCCAATTTGAAGGATTGGTCCATGTGGGGTCGGTCGTCGTGGTGCTCCACGTGTAGGTGGTCTGCGCGTGGAGAGTGCCCGCGAGCATTCCGCTGGCGAACAGAGCAAGTTGGACGCTCCGACGGAATGGGAGCGAGCGACGATGGACGACCATTCGGCGGCAAATCGGGTGGCTGCGGAAAGGGCTTGGGAATTTCATCGAGCGAATTCGTTAAGCGGCGGAAAAACTCCGAAACGTCAAAAACGCTCCACGCTATCCATTCGGTGTGTTTTGCGTCTATCCGCCGAAAGGACCAAATCGCAGCAGGCATTCTGCGCGCCGATTTTTCTCCGGTTCTCGCTGGAATAAAGGGTGTTGAAAATGCCACAGTGGCTCTCCTGCGTTCATGCGTGCGAAGAACACACAGGACAAACACGACGGCCGCTCCGGCGAGCATCACGCAGCAGACGCGCTCCCGTTCCCCTCGCACCGCAAGGCGCTTCTGAAACTCCACGCTGCGGGCACGATTGAACAGTATTGGTCAGCGGCGCAGGCGTTGATCGAGGGCGTGGCGCCCTGCTCGACGCGCTGGTTCTGCGTGCGCCCGCTGCGCATGGCGACGGCGCTCCTGCTGCTGCGGGAAAAACCGGTGGCGCGCGGTCGGCTGCGCGCGGCCCCGAGTGAAGAAGAGTCGGCCCTGTTGCAAGACCTCTTCGCCCGGCACCCGGCGATGCCGCACTTCCGGCGTGCGGGTCGCCAGCCGCTCGTGCATCTGAAAATCGCGCCGCCGGAGACGGGGTCGCAGGCCGGGCAGGATCTGCTGCGCGAACACCGGTGGGAGCACGGAGTGGCACTCGCTTTCCGGAAGCAGAAACGCCTCGAGGGCATCCTGCTGCTCCATCGCTCGCGTCAGGAAGGCGACTTCTCGGGCCTGGAACTGACGCGTCTGCGCAATCTGCATGACCACTTGGAGACAGCGTTGTGCCGGTTGATCTCGGCGCGCGGAAATCAGGCGGAAAAGATCGTCCTGGCAAATATTCTGCGGCCGCTGCCGCTGCCCCTCGTGCTGTGCGATGCGACGCTGCAGATCGTCTGCGAGAGTGTGGCGGGGCTGGCTGCGCGCACCCGGTGGGAATCCGGGGACGAACGGACGCGGGTCCAGAATCTCTCGAGCCGGCGGCCGCTGCCGCGCGATCTCGCGTGCTTCTGCGAGGAGCGCAACGAAGCCTGGAAAAAGGCCGGGCCGGCGCAGCGCCTCAGCCTCGAAAAAAAGGAATACCGGCTCGCGCATGCGTCCGCCCCGCAACTGGTCGCCCGGGTGCGGATGATCCGCCTCGGTTTCTTCCCGCTCGTGCCGCCGCTCCTGTTGATTCAGTTCGAACCGGGCGTGGCTGCGGAAGTGGAAAGCGGTCCGTGGAACCAAAAGTTTGCCGTGCTGTCGCGGCTCAGCGCGCGCGAACGGGAGCTGGCGCTGCTCGTCTGCCGCGGCCACACCAACGAGCGCATCGCGCGGGAGCTGGGCAAGAGCGTGCACACGATCAAGACACAGTTGAATTCGATCTTCGATAAGCTCCAGGTGAAGCGCCGCAGCCAGCTTATCGCGCTGCTCTTCCGCAGTGCGAAATCGTCCGGAGGAGAATGGGGGACGCACTGCCAGGACGGTGTGGGTGAGCGCACGACATTTGAGGCGGTTCTGCGGGCCGCAGAATCGTGACGGCCGCGGCTCACAGCGCCGCCATTGCAACGCGCAGAAAATCCCCGCGGCGCCACCAGACAAGCTGGGCAGCCTCGAGGTGCGGCCGGTAGGATCACGCGCTTAGCGAGCTCCCTGTTTCATGCCCCTCCGCGTTCTCCTGCTTACCGTGCTTGCGATGACTGCCTTCGCGAGCAACTCGCTCCTTTGCCGGGCCGCGCTCCGGGGCGGGACGATCGACGCGGCCAGCTTCACGTCGGTTCGCCTCGTTTCCGGCGCACTCGCGCTTTGGCTCCTGCTCCGTCTGCGGCACGAGAATGCGGCGCACCACACCGGGAGCTGGCTTTCGGCGCTGGCGTTGTTCCTTTACGCAGCAGCGTTTTCGTTTGCCTATCTCAGCCTCCCGGCCGGCACCGGCGCGCTGCTCCTCTTTGCCGCCGTGCAGGCGACGATGATCCTATGGGGCCTGCTGCGCCGGCGGGAAAAGCTCCACGGCCGGCAACTGGCCGGGCTGGCGCTCGCGTTCTCCGGGCTTGTCCTGCTCCTGCTGCCGGGGATCGCGGCGCCGCCCGTCGGCGGTGCGTCGCTGATGTTGAGCGCGGGCGTTGCGTGGGGCGCTTATTCGCTGCGCGGCCAGGGCGCGGGCGATCCGGTGCGGGAAACGGCGGGGAATTTCCTCCGGACCGTGCCGCTGACGGCGCTGCTCAGCCTGGCGCTGCTGGCGCAGGCGAAGTGGGACGGCGCGGACGTGGCGCTCGCCGTGATTTCGGGCGCGATCACTTCTGGGTGCGGCTACGTGATCTGGTATGCGGCGCTGCCGGGGCTGAAGGCGGTCAGTGCGGCGAGCGTGCAGCTCAGCGTGCCGGTGCTGACGGCGGTGGCGGGCATCCTGTTTCTCGGCGAAACATTTACGCTGCGCTTCCTCGTCGCCTCGATCGCGGTGCTGGGCGGGATCGCCCTGGTTGTGCTTGGAAAGCGGGCGCCTTGAGAGGCGGGAGCCGCGGGAGGGGATTGCCCCACCGGGCGCGACATCTCGCGGGTGTCCGGCCGCGCTCCGATGGACGGGGCTCGCGCTACAGGGTCCCGGCGAGGAGGCGCGCCTGGGGCAGAGCGCTCACGGTCGCCTGCCACAGATCGTTGCGCGAAGGGTCGAGCAACGTCGCGTCCGCGGTGCCGGTCCGCAGTTCCGGCGTCAACATCACGGCCAGCCAGGTGGGGGCATCGGAAGCGGTCGCAGTGGCGGAAACCATGTTGCTCACCGCGTCGAAGCGGGTCACGAGCGTCTCCGGCGTCTGGCCGAGCCGCACCTGGAGCGCCGACGCCAGCAGCGGACTGCGGATGAGGTCTTTCAACTGGTCCCGGCTCACGGTGCCGGCGAGCGCCGCCAGATTTTTCAGGAACTCATTTGCCACGGCGATGGCGTCGCTGTTCGTCGGAAAGCGGGCGGTGGCGAGCAGGGTCGCTTGATACCGCTTGAAAGCATGGCTGAGGGGCAATCCGTAGCGCGCGGACGCCAGCAACCCGCTGAGGACCGCCTGGGTCCCGGTGGACAGACTCGTCGGCCGCGTGCCGAGCTGGATCTGCCGGGTTTCCAGCATCCGATACGGGTCGTAAAGAAGACCCACGCTGGGATCATACACCAACGCGTCCTGCGCCAGCGCGGTGTTGCCGTTCTGCGCGGTCAACACGGCGGCATTGAAATCATCGCTGCCGAGGTTGTCGATCGTGTAGTCCGTGTTTTCGAAGCGGAACGCCAGCCGGTTTCCCGCGGCGCGCGTGGTTCCAAACGGGCGCAATCCGTCCGCGCGGAGAAAGCTGACGAGCGCATCGTAGTTCGCGATGTGGACGAGCAGGCCGAGCGCGGCATTCCCGGCGTTCACCGTGCCGAGATAGCGCGCGACGAGTCCGCCTCCGACGAGGCGCACCGTCGGGCTGTAAGTCCCGATCGCGCCGAGCACGACGGCATCCGCCGCAGTGAGCAGCGCCGCGGGATCCACGCCCACCGCGGCCGGCACGATGCCGTTGCCGGTGGACAGAGCCGCGCGGCCCACGGAGGGAGGAACGGCCAGCAGGCTGCCGGTGGCGAGCCCGCAGCGCAGAAGAAAATCTCGACGGTGCATAATGGAGTTCAGACAGCCGGCTGCACGCCGGGAAGCGCGGGGCCAGCGCCGCGACGGTGGCGCCACAGGCAGCCGATGCCGCCTGCACCCAGCGCGAGGAAGAGAATCGCCGAGGTGCCGGGCTCCGGGATCGGGATCAGGAATAGGTTATCCACCAGCAGCCCCGAGGCGGTCCCGTTGTCCACCACGTCCACGATGCCGATGCCGAAAGTGTAGCTGCCGTTCGCCGGTGCCGTGAACGTGTAGGTCACGTAGCCCGGCATCTGGAGGCTGAAGTTTGGCGTCGATGATCCCACCAAGCTGGCGTCGATCGCCGTCACCGAGACGATGGGATTCGAACCGGGGTAGGTTCCGTTGACGGTCAGAAAAGCGAAGTCATTGCGAAAACCGGACATCGCCTGCGTGTCTTCGTTGGTTAGAAAGAGGTAATCAAAGGTGACCCGGTCGCCGGTGAAGAGCGTGAGCGGCTGGCTGCGAAACGCGGAACCGTCCACCGCGTTCCGACCGGACAGCGTGCCGGCGGGCAGGCCGAGAAAACTCTCGAGCGCGGATTCATTGACCGCAGGATTTGTCCCGACTTCCGGAGGAATCCCGGTGTTATACGTTGTGAGCAGCAGCTGCCCGGTCCCTTCGGTGGGCGTCACGCCATAAGCGGCGGTCTGGATGGACGCATTCCCGACAAAGCTGCCGGCCGGATAGGTGCTGATGACGGGATTGTTGAACCCCTGCACCAAGGCTCCCCGCGCGGTGACGGCACTGCCGGCGAAGCCACCCCAGCAACCCAGCGCGAGCAGCGCCACTGCGCCCGCGTTCCAACGCAACCGACGACGGGAGAGTGGAGAGTTCATGGGCGGGCGGGAGCTGGCGCGCGACTACGGGGTGACGGTGAATTTGGAGCCGGACGTGTTGCTGCCGACCGGTGTCGTCACCCGGATCGTCCCGGTCGTCGCGCCGGCCGGAACGGTGGTCGTGATCGTGGTGTTGTTCACCACGGTGAAAGTGGCGTTCTTGTTGCGGAAAAACGCGACGGCGGTGGTGCCGTTGAAATTCGATCCCGTGATGGTGACCGGCGTGCCGACCGGACCCGAAATCGGCGCGAAGCCGGCGATCGTTGGCAGCGGCGACGGCACCGCGACGACCGCGCTCACATTGTGCGCGGTGAACCCGGAATTCGTGGAAAAGACCGTCGAGGCCGGAGGGGCCAGCGTGTTGACCGTGGTGCTCGATTTATCCGCCTTCAGCTCGCTGTAAAAAATCCGGCCGCCCGTGGTGACTGCCGGGAACGCTGGCGCGTTGAACGGCGGGCCGCCGTAGCGCGGCAGATCGCTGGAGACGCCGCTGGTCACGACCGTGCGGTTGCCGGTGGCCAGATCGATCCGGAGCACGGCCGCGCTGGCCGGATCGTTGCCGGCATCGCACACCAGGAGCGTCCCGGTGCTGGGGTCGAAGACCATGCCGACGAGCGCGCCAGGGCTGGTGAACGCCGGGCCGGCGCCGGTGCCATTGCCGCTGACGAGCGTGCGGGCGCCGTTCGCCGGGTTCACCTTGACGACGGTCGGCACCGTGACGGCCTGGCCGTCGCCGAGGTTGAGATAGTAAAGATTCCCGGCGGAGTCCGCGGCCGGGTATTTTGGGTTGCTCAAGGCCGGGCCGCTCCCGACCGCCGCGCTGGAGATCACGGTGGAGACTCCCCCCGCGCTGAGCCGATAAACGCCCGGCGCCGGGCCGCCAGCCGTGCCGAACTCGGTGTAAACGATCGAGCCGGCCTGCGTGTCCCACGTCATGCCAGTGACAAAGCCCGCCGTGGCGCCCGAGCCCACCTGACTGAGCAACCCCGTGGCTGCGTCGATGCGGAAAAAACCGGGTGCCGGGCTGCCGGCGTTCGTTCCCGCATTGGTGAAATAATAGATGTCGCCGACCGTCGAAACCGCGCCGGCCTGCGGGGCGATGCGCGTGTTCCCGCTGCTGGTTGCCACCGGCGTCACGCTGCCGCTGCTGCCGTTGACGTTGTAGATGGCCGAGGAAGCTGTGTTGTCGCCGAAGTCGAAGACGACCACATCGTTGCCCGCCGCGAAGGCAGCGCTTCCCGACCCGAGCAGCCAGCAGACGCCAAGCAGTCGGACAAGGGAAAGCCCGGCGTGTGCGGCCTTGCAGGATGGCGGGAGGAAATTCATGAACGGAGCGCTGGGCGGAGGCTCGGTGGCGGAGGAGAATCGGTGCGCGTCATTACGATCGCGGCGGGAAGACGCCCTGCAGAGCGATGATGAAATAAACGGCGAGATACGGCTGCTGGTTGTTGTGCGGCTGACTGCCGCCAGCCGGCTGGAGGGCCTGGAACGACATCGGTGTCGTCTGGCCGGCAGTCGCCGGCCCGAACAGCGCACCGGCCCGGCGGCCTGGAATCGCGGGGAGCAACCCGGCGGGATTCCCCGTGGTCCCAGCCGGAGACGAGGCTCCGACCAGATTGTGAGAATGCGCGGGCAGCTCGCTCGAGAGCAGCGTCACCGACGAGCTACCCCCGGTTTCGCCGAGGAATCGCTCCCTCAATCCCGGACCCTGTCCCGGGCCCAACGGCGTCCGGTCGCGCAGGTCCGGCAACCCGAAGGTGGTCCGGCCGTCTCCACCGTAAAAGGTGCCGAGCAGAGAAAAAAGCGCCGTGTTTTGGCTGATCGGCAGCAGTTGCCCGTTGCAAAACGCCCAGCTCCGCGGCGCGAAGTTGCCTCCAAACATGCGGATCTCGGCGACAAAAGGAGAGGACATGGCAGAAGAGATCGGACTGGAGAGAACAGGAAAGGAACTGAAAAACGCTCAGCTGCGTGGGGGAAAGAATCCCTCCAGCGCAATGATGAAATTAATGCACGCATACGGCATCATGTTGTCGTGGGGCTGACTGCCTCCCGCCGACCCGATCGCCGTCGGGCTGAGCGCTACCTGACTGGCCGGCGCCACGTAGGCGGGTGCCGGCGAAGCGGCAAAAATGGCGTTGGCCGGCGATACGGTCGTCGCGGGATTGGTCGTTGCAATCACCGTATGCGAATGGGCAGGAAATTGGGAACTAATCAACGTGACCGATTCATTCCCAGCACGCTCACCGATCGTGCGGGACGAAAGCCCTGCTCCCGACCCTTGATGCACCGGCACCCGCCCGCGCAGGTCGGGCAGCCCGAAGCTGGTCTGCCCATCACCGCCGTAAGTGGTGCCAAGCAAAGCATAAAGCGCATCGTATTGGCTGATCGCCAGTAGTTGCCCGTTGCAAAACGCGTAACCCAGCGGGGCAAAACTTCCCCCGAACATTCTGATTTCGCCGATGTAAGGAGAGGCCATGAAAGGAAAGCGCGCAGAAGGGCAACCGCGCGAAAAATCAATTACGGGACGGGAAAATGCCGACGAGCGCGATGATGAAACTGACCACCAGGTAAGGCTGCAGGTTGCTGTGCGCCTGACTCCCGCCGGCGGTGCTGACCGCTGAAGCGCCCATTGCCACGGTGTTCGCAACCGTCCCTGAGTAGAGCGGCTGAAAATTGGTCCCCGGCAGCGCGTTGCTTCCGGGATCTTGCACCCCGCCCCCGATCGAGGCGGTCAGAGCGTGCGTGTGCGCGGGTATTTCGGCGAGGGTCAATGCGTGACTTTCCTCACCGGCGCGTTGCCCTTGAATCTTCTCAGTCCCGGGATGCACCGGAGCGCGCCCGCGCATATCCGGCAAGGCGAAGTTGACCACGCCATTACCGCCGTAAGTCGTCCCCAAGAGTGAAAAGAGCGCCTGATTCTGATTGATCGGCAGAAGCTGACCGTCACAAAGCGCCCAACCCTGCGGCGGGAAATTAAAGCCGGTGATTCGCATCTCGGCGAGGAACGGAGAAGACATAAATGGAGCCTGCGATGCGTCAGGCGGGCTTTCCGATAGAGCAGGAAACAATTAGGAAGCAGTCGGTTGTAAATCGCGGGATGCGCCTGCCGCAAGACAAATCCAAGGCGCTGAGTGATCTAACATGATCGGCGCGAGCAGCGCACAGGCGCCGGGCAGCCGGTTGCGGAGAATCGCCGCTGCCTCATATTCGCCAGCCGATGGCTGACGAAGCAATTTCCCTGCGCCCGATCACTGCCGCGGACCTGCCGTTTCTCTACGAAGTGTATGCGGCGACGCGCCAGGAAGAGCTGTTGGTCACCGGTTGGTCGGAGGAATTCAAAGCCCAGTTTTTGCATCAGCAGTTCGACGCGCAGCACCGCTTTTATCAGGAAAACTTTGCGGACGCCGCGTTCAACATCGTCCTGCGGGGAGTCGAGCCCATCGGCCGGCTCTACGTCCAGCGCACCGCCGAGGAAATCTGCGTCATCGACATCGCCCTGCTGCCGCCTCACCGCGGCCGTGGTATCGGCTCCGGGCTGCTCGGCCCGATCCTGCGGGAAGCCGATGCGAGCGACCGGCCGGTGCGCCTGCACGCGGAACAAAACAACCCGGTGCTGCGGCTCTACGCGCGACTCGGCTTCCGCCAGATCGGCGAGCACGGCCCCTACTTCCACTTGGAACGACTTGCCCGGACACGGGCCACTCCCCCCGGCGGCCGCCAGCTCAGTTGAAGACCGCCTGGAGCAATAGTCCGCGGTCGTTCACACCGACCGGCACGACGAAGCACTCGAGGCTCCCAAGTTTCTCGTGGGAAAAAACGTAGATTCCCTGCTCGGCGCGCACACCAGGCGGCAGTCGGAAAAACAGCGAGAACGGCACCCGCCGCTGTGCCGGATGCCGCAGGCGCGGCTGCGGCTCCACTTTTTCCAGGCAGGCCGCGATCTCCGGCGACTGCGAGGGCGGCGGCAGGTCTTCTCCGGGAACGTCGGTCACCGGGCGAGTCGAAAACGATTCCTGCAGAAACGGCTCGAAGCTGGCAGCCTCCACGGTGGCGAGATCAACGGCGGGACGGGATTCGTGCATACGGGGTGGCGCGGTCAGTTCAGCAC
Organism: uncultured Verrucomicrobiae bacterium; assembly: GCA_963762725.1. GTDB lineage: Bacteria > Verrucomicrobiota > Verrucomicrobiia > Chthoniobacterales > SZAS-18 > JAFAXH01. The sequence continues at coordinate 925,368 of CAVXLY010000003.1, forward strand.
GCGCCCGTCCGTCGTGTCAAACTTGCAACCGACCCCCGGGCATGATTGCTCTAGGGCCGTGTCATCGGAACAAATCCCCCGCCCGCTCGCCGCGCCGTCGGTGGCGCCTGGCGCGGAGGACGTTGCCGCGTGGGAGCAGTTTCGGCAGCTCGTGCTGGCGAATCCAGCGTGGCAGGCGGCTCTGCGCGCCACCCGGGATCGCGCGGGCTTTGTGCGCTGCGCGCTGGAACTCGCGGCGACGGCAGGTTGTCCGCTGACGACGCCGGCGATCGACGCCGCCCTTCGAGCCAGCCAGCGCGCCTGGATCGAGCGCCTGCTGACCTGGTGACAAACTTCTCACTTACCCATGAACGACTCCCGCGACAATCTGCCCAGCGGCGGCTGGCTGCCCATCCGCGTTTTCTGGGAGCGCGGGGAGCCGCTGGTGGACTGGTGCGATTTCGGCGAACGCCCGCTCGCCGAGCCGTTCTTCGCGCAAACCGTCGCGACAACGCTGCAGCATCCGTATCCCCTTCTCTTCCGCCAGCAGACGCCGCTCGCGTCGCTGACCCAACTGGCGTCCATCCGCCCCGGCCTGTCGCCGAGCGGCTTCATTTTTCACTGGTCGCGCTGCGGCTCGACGCTCGTGGCGCAAATGCTCGCGGCCCTGCCGGGTCACGTCGTGATTTCCGAAGCCGAGACGATCAGCACGGTCTTAAACGGCAGCTGGCGTCACGCCGGCATCACCGATGACCAGCGCATCGCCTGGCTGCAAGGGCTGCTTCACGCCTACGGCCAGCGGCGCCGCGGCGACGAAGAACGGTTTTTTGTGAAATTCGATTCCTGGGATGTGCTCGACCTGCCGCTGCTTCGGCGCGCCTTCCCGCAAACGCCCTGGATTTTTCTCTACCGCGATCCGGTCGAAGTGTTTGTTTCCCACTCCCGCTACACCTCCGGGCGGATGGTGCCGACGCCGGTCGAAACCGCCCGGCTCGGGCTGGATCTCGCGAGCGCGGCGGGGATGGCGCCGGAGGAATACTGGGCGCACGCCTTGACCGCCTTCGGCGAGGCCGCGCTCTCCGCGCTCCCAGATCCGCTGGGTCGGGTGATCGCTTACCGCCAGTTGCCCGAAGCCGTGGAAACGGTCGTCGCTTCGCACTTCGGGTTGACGCCCTCCTCCGCCGAGCGAGAAATCATGCGGGGCGTCGCAGCGTTTGATGCGAAACTCCCGACTCAGAAGTTCGCCGACGATTCCGCGCTCAAGCAAAGCGAAGCCGACGAAACGTTGCGCCGGCTGGCGACCGCAGGGCTCGGAGCGACCTACTCGCGCCTCGAACGCGCATGTCAGGAGGGCTGCCAGCTGCCTCGCAGCCGATGACAAGGGCAACGCGGGCTATCATCCCGCCAGCGCCGCGTTTCCCAAGTTGATGAAACTCCTCCTGACAAATGACGACGGCATCGACGCCCCCGGCCTGGAGGCGCTCTGGCAGGCCGCCAGTCAGTTGGGCGACCCGGTGATCGTCGCCCCGGCCGGGCCGCAATCCGGCGTCAGCCACACCGTCACTACGCACGGGCCGATGCGGCTCGAGTCCCGCGGCGGCGAGGGCAACCGCTTTGCCGTGCACGGCACCCCAGCGGACTGCATCCGGGTCGGGTTGTTGCGCGTCGTGCCGGAAGCCCGCTTCGTGCTCAGCGGCATAAACCACGGCGGCAACCTCGGCGCCGACGTTTATTACTCCGGCACCGTCGCCGCGGTGCGCGAAGCCGTGTTGCACGGCTGGACCGGCGTGGCGCTGTCGCATTACCGGCGGAAAGGCGTGGAATTCGACTGGGCGCGCGCGGTGGGATGGACGATCCCCGTGCTCACCGACCTGCTCGCGCGACCGGTGCAGCCCGGGCTGTTCTACAACGTCAACCTGCCGCACCTCGCGCCGGGCGACGCCGATCCCGAAGTTGTCTTCTGCCCGCTCGACCCACATCCGCTGCCGCTCAGCTACCGACACGAAGAGGCCGGCGGTGATCTTTATTACAACGGCGATTACCACGCCCGCCAGCGCGCTGCCGGTGCGGACGTGGACATTTGTTTCAACGGCCAAATCGCCGTGACCGAGCTGCGATTGTTTTAGCTGCTCTAAGCCGGGTCGCCTGGCGCCTGCAAAACCGTTGTCCCCGCCGGGAATCGAACCCGGATCAAAGGTTTAGGAAACCTCCGTTCTATCCGTTGAACTACGGGGACTGCTGGCAGCGTCTGAAATCACGCGGGATGAGCCGGGGGCGTGCGACCGTTTCCGCCGGAGCGATGCGGCGGGACCGCGGGCACCCCTGCCCGCTGGATACCACGCCCGGAATGATTTTTCCACCCTCGCCGATGCCGCCGCAGCGACGCCGCGCAAGATGCAGGCACCTCGGGCCAACCGGCGGACTTAAAACGAGTTTACCAAGGCGGCCCGCCCGCCGGCCATCTGCCGTGCCATCGTGCAATGATGGTAGTGCATCGCGCATTTGACCGTATAGAGAAACAGCAAATGCGGGTCGGGGCGGCGTCGCAGCAGGCGGGCGATCCGCTGCCGGTATTCACGGCGCAACGCGGCATCGGGAACCCGATTCATCAGCCGGGAAAAGAGCGCACCGGCGCGGGCGAGATCTTTGGCGACTTCTGCCGCGCGGCGCCACGGATTGCGCCGGTAATGGCGTTGCATGCCGGCGAAGAACGGGGTTTTCTGCGTCAGATAAAGATCGTCCACCCGGTCGAAAAACGCTGTCGGCTCGTAGAGGTCTTTCAGCTCCCGCACGTAGCCGTCGCGCAACGCCTCCCGGCTCATCCGCAACGGGATGACGTTGGTGCCGAACTCGGAGGCGTCTTCCAAATCCAGGCGCCCCTCGCCGGCGAGCCGGGCGTGCAGCGGCGTCTTGGGAATGGCGGTGAGCATGCCGACCATGGCGTGCGTGATGCGGGCGTCGCGCAGGAAATCCCTCTGCGCGTCGAAGACGTTTTCGTCGTCGTTATCGAAGCCGAGAATCATCCCGCTCCAGACCTCCAGACCCGCGGCCTGGATCGTGTGGACGCGGTCGAGGATCGTCGTGCCCGCGCGCACGTTCTGAAGCTTTTTCGTTTCGCGCAACGACGCTTCGTTCGGACTTTCAATGCCGATGAACACGGCGCCGAAATTGGCGTCCACCATGAGCTCCAGCAGCTCGGGATCCTCGGCGAGATCGAGCGAGGCTTCGGTGAAAAAGCGCATCGGGTAGCCGTTCGCCCGCTGCCAGGCGAGCAGGTCGCGCAGCAGCGCTTTGACGGCTTTTTTGTTGCCGATGAGATTGTCGTCCACGACAAATGCCATGAAAATTTTCTGCGCCCGGAGCGCTTCCAGCTCGGCGAGAATCTGCGCGCTCGTTTTCAGCCGCGGGCGGCGGCCGAACGTGACGATGATGTCGCAGAACTCGCATTGATACGGGCAGCCGCGGGAGAACTGGACGCTCCCAAACATGTATTGGTCCATCTTGAGCAGGTCGAAGCGCGGCGTCGGCACCTGCGTCATGTCGGTCTTCTGCGCCTGCTCGTAGCGGCGGGCGTGATGGCTGTCCTGCCATTCGTGCAAAAAGCGGGGCCACGTCTCCTCGGCTTCGCCGACGAAGATGACGTCCGCCAGGTCGCCGAAGTAGTCTTCCTGCACGGTCACCCAGGGGCCGCCGACGACCACGAAGGCGCCGCGCCGCTTGAGTTCGGCGAGGATCTCGCGCATGCGGAAGCGCTGCACGATCATGCCGGTGAGCCCGACGATGTCGGCCCGGGCGATGCGGTCGAAGTCGAGCGGCTCGACGTTTTCGTCGAGCAGCGTGACGCGGTGTTCCGCCGGGGTGAGCGCGGCCAAAAGCGGCAGACAGGCGACGGGCAGATTCGCCTTTTTGCCGAAGAGCGGCATCGCGTGTTCCATGCCCCAGAACGAGGCTTCGAACCGCGGGTTGATCAGCACAATGTCCGCCATGGCGTGCCTGCCTTTCGCTGCGATTTTTTTGCGACCTCAACTCCGGCTAGACCCGGTCGGATCGGGTGCGTCGCGGGGTGAGGCCGTTTACCGGCCGCACTCAGCGTTACCAGAAACCCGGGGTCGATGACAAGGACGGGGTCGGCAGCGTGATGGCGCGGTTTACATTTGGTGCCAGTAGTCGAGGCAGCGCTTCAACAATGTAAACCGAGCCGCTACCGGCAGCGGCGTCGAGTCGGAAGATGCAGCCGAGTGGAGCGGTGTGGCATTTCCAAGAAGGGAAACGAGGAGCGCGAGCTTCTGGCCCGTTACGGCGGTCCAATCGCCACGAGCGGGAATGATCACCCTTCCACGGATGGAAGATGGGGAGCGCGGGCATCCTGCCCGCTGCGGCCGGCATCTTGCCGGGCGCCTGCCTGCTGGGGTCAATGCCTCCGCGGCGGCGGCCTATAATTTACGAACTCGCCGGCAGGATGCCAGCAAGAGCGGGCAAGATGCCTGCGCTCCCCATCTTCCATCAGCGAGCGGGTGTCCGTTCCCGATTGCGATCGGCGAGCGGGCGTTGGTTCTCAATCGCGATCCGTGAGCGGGCGGCGGTTCCGGATGGCGAATTAGCGGTGGACGACAGTCCCACGTCCCCCTTCAAGGCGGACGGAACACGACCCATGAAGGCGATCGTTTTACTCTTCGACCTCGTCGCCGCGCACTTGCGCGATCTCCATGCCGCCGGTGAAGATGGTGCCTTCCTCCATGACAAGCCGCGCGGTTTTCAAGTTCCCGAGCAACTCGGCGCCCTGACGCAACTGGCAGCGGTCGAGCACGGCCACGTCGCCGGCGATCCGACCCAGGTTGATCAGATTATCCACGACGATGTTACCGTAAATTTCGGCGCCCTCGCTGACGACCAGACGATCGCCTTCGATGAGACCGGAGCGGAGCTTGCCTTCAAAGATCAAGCCGCCCGTAAACTTCACGGAACCGGTGATTTCGACGTCGGAGAGCACTTGGGAGGTAGGAGCGTTCATTGGAGTTCTCTCACGGAGCAGAAGCGGTGCCGGATTCCGCCCGAAAATCGCCGCGGGACCAGGTGCGGACGAGGAATCGCGCGAGGCTCGCGTGACGGAGCCGTGAGGGGAATTTTCGAGCGCGATTTTTTCCGAAAAAAAACGGCGCCGGGAGTGCTTTCACGCTCCCGGCGCCGGATTCAGACGGCGACTCGTTTGGTTTTGCGACTCACTCAGTGCTGCTTGCCGCAATCGTCGCCGTTCCACTCGCGCAAATCGTGCCACCAGTAGCGGTCGGTGGACGGTTGGGCGGAGGACTTGAGGACGCGGGTTTGCGGGCCGGGCTGGGTCGTGGCGGTGGCCGCCGTGGTCGCCGTCCGGGTGAAGGGCTCCATCAGCTCGGCGACCGTGTAGAGGCGGCCATCTTTCATGACCATTTGCACGTTGGCCGCGTCCTTGATGTTCACCAGCGGATTGCCGGTGACAAACGTCATGTCCGCCAGTTTGCCGGGCTCCAGCGTGCCGAGGTCATCAAGGAGGTGGAACGCCTTCGCCGGGAGCAGCGTGGCGCTCTGCAGCGCTTCCCACGGCGCGAGGCCGTATTTGACCTGCGCGCGCAGGTTCAGGTGCAAGGCGGTCGCCACGTTGTCGAGCGGCGAGTCCGTGCCAGCGAGGACGATACCGCCGGCGCGACGGATCGCGCGCACGGTGTCCTCTTCCTTGGCCAGGCTGTCGAGGCTGACGGTCTGGTCGGTGCCAACCGCGGCGTCACGCTTTGCCCGCAGGGCGATCTCGTCCCACGGCGTGTTCAGGGCCAGTAAGCGCTGGTCGTCCACCATCGTCGGATCCTCGGCGTAGAGCGCGGGATTAAACGTCGTGGAAATGACGAACCGCTCCGGGAACGAATAGACGCTCCGGAAGTCGTTGTAGCTGATGCCGGCGGCGGAACGCGTGTAGGCGAAGCCGAACTTCGACGTCGCGCTGATGTGCGTCTGCGCATCCTGCCCGAAGGCGGAGAGCGGCAACATGTAATGCGACGCCGCCCAGACGCCCATCTCGTCGTGCGCGAACATGTCGGCCAGGACGCCCCACTCATGCGGGAGCCGGACATACGTTTTCACCATGTCGTATTCCATCACCGCGGCGCGGGTCAGCTCGCGGTAGAGCCCTTCCACGCTCACGGTCGGGCGCATGAAGTTGTAATACACGCGCTCGCCGTCGATCGCTTCGCCGGTTTGGAAGAAGCGGGGGCCGACGCGCTCACCGGAGGCATACGCTTCCTTCGTTTCAGAGGCCCGGTAAACCGGGTCGCCGACCGAGTGGGTCGAGGTGACGCCATAAGACATCCAGAGCCGGCCGAGCCGCGCGCCGTAGAACTTGCCGCTGATCCATTCGTGGGTATGCGATTCCCAAAGACCGGGGATCACCGTCATATTCGACGCATCGACGTAGTTCGCGCCGCGGATCGGCTTGCCGCCGCGGTGGCGCTCGATGGACTGGATGCGGTTGTTGACGATGAGGATGTCCACGTTCGTCCGCACGTCCGGTCCGCGGCCGTCCCAGAAGGTGCCGGCGTGCACGACGGTCACGCCCTGCGAGCGGCCGGCGTCGCTTTGCCAGTCCAGCTTCAGCGGCACGGTTTCCGGCGAGCCGCCGTTGCGGGAAATCAGGCGCAGGTTGCCGTTGCTAAGATAGAGCAATGTTTGGCCGTCGCCGCTCCAGGTCGGAGCGTCGGTAACCTCGTCGTTGAGCTGCCGGGCCTTGCCCGTCATCACCCCGTTGGCGTCCACGTCGCGGATGTAGAGCAGGCTGTCCATCACGAAGGCGACCGAGCGGCCGTCCGGCGAATAAACCGGGCCGTCCTCGCCGCGGGTGCTGGTGGATTTAAAGGGCGCAAACGGCGTGTAGGTCAGCGCGTTGCCGTTGTTGAGATCCACGGTAAGCATCTCGCTGTTGCCTTCGCGGAAGCGCCGGGTGTAGGGCTTCAGCGCGGAGACGGCGATCGTGGTGCCATTCTTCGCCCAACTCGGCTTTGAGGGAGCGAAGAGCGGGGCGATCACCTGCTGGACGTCGCCGTTGGCGAAGTTGAGCGTTAACGTCGCGCCAGATTGATTCTGGAACGCCAGCTTCGTGCCGTCCGGCGACCAAGCGGCCGAGACTTCGGCGGACGGCAGTTGCGTCACGCGCTGCTCGGCGCCGGTGGCGAGGTCGAGCACGTAGAGATCCTCGGTGCCGCCTTTGTCGGAGGAATAGGCGATGCGCTTGCCATCGGGCGACCACGCCGGGTCACACTTGTAATAGAGGTCGTTTGTCAGCCGCACCGGATTCCGCTTCCCGATTTCCAGGAGCCAGATCTGGTTGAGCGCCTGGAAGACGATCCGCTTGCCGTCGGGCGACAACTGCGGGCCGACGATGCCTTTGACGTCCTGCTTCTTCGTCGAGTCAAACTTGAACCGCTTGGTCCGGTAGTTCGGCTTGACCATCGGATAGGAAGCCTGGAAGGCGACCTCGCTCGAGGAACTCACGGCGGAGGCGCTGGAAATCCGGATCTTGCCGTTGGCGCCGAAAAGCAGGCGGTCATTCGAGAGCCAGCGCGGGTAGAAAGGGAACACATCATTGAACCCACCCACCGGAGTGCCGGGATCGGCGGCATTCGAGCCGGTGCCAATCGGGTGCACCACGAGCCGGCTCACGTTGCTGCCGAACTGCACGTAGGCGATCCGGGTTCCGTCCGGCGAGAACGCCGGCGAGTTGATGCGCGTGCCGGCCGGGGCGGTCACCACGGTGCGGCGGGCGCCGGTGGCAAGCGTCACGATCTCGATTCGGGCGCCTGTAGAGCCCTGGCCGCTGATGAAGGCGATCTCGCGGCCGTCCGGCGACCAGGCGGGTTCGAACTCATCGCCGACTCCGGCGCCGGCCAGCGTGGAGGTCACCTGCGTGAGCTGGCCGCTGTCCACGTCGATCGTCCAGATGTCGTAGGTGCCGTTGAAGGCGCGATCCGAGCCGAAGGCGATCTTCGTGCCGTCGGGCGAGAAATGCGGCTCGCGGTCGTCGCCGTGGCCGTCGGTGAGCCGGCGCACGCCCTTGCCGTTCGGCTTCATGACCCAGATATGAAACGTCCCGCCCCGGTAGGCCTGGAAGGTGACGAGATCGCCGCGCGGCGACCAGTCGGGCCGCGAGGCTTCCAGCAGCGGGTCAGTCAGCGGCGTCGCGGTGCCGCCGGTGGCCGGCACGGACCAGAGCCGGTTTTGCAGATCCATGATGACGGTCCGCTGGTCGGGCGACATCGTGGGCCCGATGTTTGTGCCCTCGGTCATCACGAGATCCTGGATGCCGCCGCCTTTTTTCTGGAGCCCGTCCATGACGGCCTCGCTGTCCACGGTGGCGCCCGGCGCGCTGGCGCTGAGCGCAGCGTCCGTCGGGTTATCGGCTTGAGTCGGACGCACCGCCAGCGTGGCGGCCAGCAGACCGGCGAGCAACGTCGCACCGGCCAGCGCGAGCGGCGGGCGGCGGAGGAGGCTCTGGGCGAGGGTCGAAGGCAGGAACGGCGCCTTCCGACCCGGATCGTGAGGACCTTCGGAGGACTTCATCATAGGGGGACTGTTTTTTTGCGGACCGCTGATGCTGCGCGTCCACGGGGGTTTGGGGAAAACACGGCTGTGGATACGACACAACCGCGAGGGGGAACGCGATGGGACCAAATTTCGGTCGGCGCGGCAAGCAAAATCCCGCGCTGCCAGCGGCTCGGTTCCGGAGTTATCGAAGCCACTCTGTGAGCCGCAGATTCCGAACGAGAGCGGCTCACAGAGCCGCCACTACAACGCGCGTGACGTGTTGCGCATCCTGTCGCGAATTTCGCAACACCTGGCGACCTTCGCGCAGATCGCCGTGCGCAACCGGCCGTCAGCGCAACAATTTGCCTGCCGGCGGCGAGGAAATCCGCCAGAATCGCGGCACCGGCACCGGGCCTGCTTCTCGCGGCCCGCCGCGAAACACGACCATGCTCCGCTACATCAATCTCAAACTCGCCGCCCTCGGCTGCCCGACGGTCCGACTCGACGGCGACTCGGATTTCGAGGGCATGGAAACCCTGCTCGCCAACCAGCGCGAAACCCGCCGGCTGCTGGCCGATCACCTGTCGCCGGCCGATCACCGCATCCAGACGTTTCTCTACGACTACCTCCAGGACGCCCCGCTCGCGCGGCTGCCGGCGCAGACCTTCGTCCTCGACCGCCCCGGCCTCGCCCGCGCGCTGTCGCTGCCGCCGACGCGCGATGATTTCGCCTCGGACATCCTGAACTCGTATCGCGTGCAGCAGGGCGTGCTGCACAATCCCCGCAGCGACCGGCGCACCACGCAGGGCATCTTCCACGTCGCCGAAGGCGGCCTGCCGGTGCCGGACGACAAGATCGCGGTGCCGGAGCCGGTCTTCGGCCGCATGCTCCAGCGCGCTCTGGAGCCGCCGCAGCGAGCTGTTGCGCCTGCCGTTCACCGCGGCGCAGGAAGCCCAGGCGGAATGTTTTGTCTCGCTGCTGCTGCGGCCGATCGTCTGCCCGGAGGTCGCGGGATTCACGCCGGAAAAGTCGCTGGAAGTCCGCTTCTTCGCGCCCGGCAGCCTGGTGGCGAACCTCGATTTCGTGGAAAGCATTTTCGGCAACGCCGGCAATCCGTTTCTGCCGGAAAACGACGCCGGGCTCGACCCGGAACATTGGACTGGCCACACCGGCTGCGTCATCCTCGCGCCGCACCTCACGCGGGTGACAAAAACGCGACGTCGGCCTGCCGCACTGGGACGACGCCACCGAGCGCCAGCGGCGCGACGGCATGTGCTGGCACGACGAGGAGGAGCTGTACAACGGCGGCGTCGCCTTCAAGCTCACCTGCCGCGACGCAGGCGGGGTGATCGTCACGATCATCGCGGACAACTATTTCGGCTACTGCAAAAAGGAGGTCAAAACGCAGATCAGCTATTCGGCGAATCTGCTCGGCCTCTGCGAGGAGGAGCACGCCGGCGGCGCGCTCGTGTTTCCGAGCTTCGATCTCGGCGAGGAATTCTCCGGCGATCTCCACGTCCGCCGGCTGGAGCACACCTTCGGCGAGATGGTCTCGCTCTACGGCGAGATCATGGACGTGCAGCCCGAGGGCTACGGCGATCGACCGGCGGTTTCCGGACATCTTCTACGTGCCCGAAGATGTCCGTTTCGATCTCACAGACGCAGACCGTGAGCTGGACGCGCACGACGGCGGCGCAGCGCAGTCCATCAAGCTGCTGCCCGGCCGCACCTACGTGCGGCCCTCCGGCTACAAGGTGCAGATGGTGAAGCCGCCCGGCAGCAGCCGCGCCTGGCGGCTCGTCGGCACGCGTGGCGGAAGGGACGCTCTGCCACAAGCCCTGCACGGTTTCCGGCGGCGGCAAGTCGGAGATCTCGAAGTCGATCACCGACGCCATCCTCCAGGGCCCGGTCTTCGTCGCCGATTTCAAGCGCGACTTCGACCGCGTCGAGGAGCTCATCAGCCGCGACTACAGCGGACCGTTTTCGCGCGGAGCGCACCGACCAGCCGACGAGCCGGCCGCTCCTGAGCCACGAGCGCTCGCTCGGCTCGGTCATCAAGCTGCTCACCCCGGCGCCGGAGGAATACACCGACGCCTACAACGCGTGGCTGGACACGATCCCGCAGTACATGCAAGCGAGCTGGTCTTCGTCGTGAAGCGGTTCTACAAGCCGGAGTGGGGCGACGACTGGCGCGAGCATTTCAGCGTGGACATCATCAACGGCGAGCCGGCCACGAGTTGAAGTGCGACAACCGCAAGCTCGTCGCGAACTATCTGCGCGTCGGCTACGATGCGGACGGCTCGTGGCGCACGTTTGGCCTGCGCAAGGATTTCATCCCGCGGTGAAGATTCAGCAGGAGGACGACATCACCGCCTCCGTCGTCGTGCCGGCGGCGCGCCTGCAGGATCTCAATCCGGACTACCGCCAGCAGCCGGCGGTGAAGTTCGTGCAAGAACTGCGAGCGCCGGCTGTTCCAGCGGCCGGACGACGCCATCCATCCCGGCTACGACAAGCAGACCGAGACCGACTTCGCGCAGGCCGGCAATTTCTTCTCGAACTACGAGCCGCTCCCGCCGGAACGACGCCGTCGCGCTGATCGAGGACGCCATCGGCTTCGACAAGTTCACGCCGCCGATGCAGCGGCTCATCCTCGCAGCCGCCGAGCGGCGCGACCGGCGCGTACTTCGTGTCGTCCGCGCATCCCGCGCATCGTGGACGGCAAGCCGTCGAAGAATCCGCGCTACCTGCAGCTCCGGCCGGACCTGGTCGAACCCGCGCGACGCCTACCTCGCGGAGATCGGCGCGCGCCTGCGCCGCCGCATCCCGCTCGGCGAGCCGGTGCACACGCCGGTGAACGCCGTGCTGCCGGGCCGCCGCAACAATCCGCCGGAAGCCGGCGTCCGCTCCCTGGCCGTTTTCAACCCGATCCATTATCTGGAGCTGCCGGAGCTGTTCATGGAGTTCATCTGCTCGCATGACCGGCAAGTCGCCCTCGACCACCGGCGCCGGCTCCGAGGGCGCGCTGACGAAAGGCCCGTTCAACGCGCTGCCGCCGATCATCGATCTCAACGCCGCGCTCGTTTCCTATCTGCTCACCGGCGACGCCGTGTTCATCACCGCCGCCGGCTACGTCGGCCCGCAGTTCCGCGTGGATCACGACATCTAGCTTGCTGGTGCCCGAAGTCTGGGCGCGCATGAGCGCGCGCGGAGCGCGACCCGCAGTTGCTCATCGCCGACGGCTACCTGGAAAAGTGCGCGGACTTCGAGCACGACGGCCGCACCGTGCTGGCGAGCCGGCTCGGCTACCGCATCACGCAGAAGTTTCGTCGCCGCGCTTTTTCGGGCGCGATTTTCAACCACCCGCACGTCGTCTTCACCGAGAGCATGCTGCGGCCCGAACTGCAGGAGCCCGGACGTTTTTGCCGACGGCATGGACAACATCGTCGCGACCCAGCAAGCGCGTGGCGCGAGCATCTATTTCAACGACGGCAGCATCGACGCCGCCTGCCCGCCGCTGCGCGCGCTGCTGCACATCATGGTGCACGGGCAGTTCGAAGGCAAAGACCTCGGCCACCCCGAAATCCGCGCGCTCTTCACCCGCGAAAGCCTGCTGGCCAGCGACTGGTATGCGGCCCGGCTCGAGGCGACGCGGAAGACACACCTGCGGCTTGTGGACCCGGCACGTCCGCACGCTGGAAACATTCATCGGCAAGCCGAACTACGCCGAGGAAGCCCGCCGCCTCGGCATGGCCGACCGGCTCGACCGGGCGCGGCGGACGCTCGACGCCGTGCAGGCCGAGAGCTACGTGAAATCGCTGCGCGGCACGATCGGCACGCAGCCGCTGCCGCTGCCGGTGTGAATCCGGAGATGCCGGCGGCGCCGGGATGAGGCAGGATGCGGACATCATGACGATGACCTGCATCGAGATCACCCAACCCGGCGACGCCGACGTTCTCAAATCCGCCAGCCGCCCGGTGCCGGAGCCCGGCCGCGGCGAAGTGCTCATCCGCGTCGCTGCCGCCGGCGTCAACCGCCCCGACGTGCTGCAGCGGCAGGGCAAATATCCGCCCCCGGCCGGCGCCTCGGACATTCCCGGGCTGGAAATCGCCGGCACCGTGACGGCCTGCGGCCCGGACGTCGGCAACGGCGTGAACGTCGGCGACAAAGTCTGCGCCTTGGTCACCGGCGGCGGCTACGCGGAATACTGCGTCGCGCCAGCCCTCTGCGTGCTGCCGGTGCCGCGCGGAATGGACCTCACGACGGCGGCCGCGCATCCCGGAAACATTTTTCACCGTCTGGACCAATGTCTTCGAGCGCGGCCGCCTGCAGCCCGGCGAGACGCTTCTCGTGCACGGCGGCACCAGCGGCATCGGCACCACGGCGATCCCGCTGGCGGCCCGGCTCGGGGCCAGCGCGGTTTTCGCCACGGCCGGCAGCGCGGAAAAAGCCGCGGCGTGCGAAAAGCTCGGCGCCGGCGCGGCATTAATTACAAGGACGAGGATTTTGTCGCCGTCGTGCAAGGGGCTGACCGGGGGCAGGGGCGTGGACGTGGTTCTCGACATGGTCGGCGGCCACTATTTCGCGCGGAATCTCGACGCGCTCGCGCCGGACGGCCGCCTCGTGCAGATCGCGTTTCTCCGGGCGCGAAGATCGAGGCAAACCTGCAGTCCGTGATGATGAACCGGCTCACGGTCACCGGCTCTACGCTGCGCGCCCGGCCGGTGGAAGTGAAAGCGGGGATCGCCGCGGCGCTGCGGGAACGCGTCTGGCCGCTGCTGGAATCCGGCGCGGTGCGGCCGCTCGTGCATGCCACGTTTCCGCTCGCCGAAGCCGCGCGCGCGCATGCCCTCATGGAGAGCAGCGAGCACATCGGCAAGATCGTGCTGACCTGCGGCGACGACGACGGCGCGAAGTCGGCGACTGTTTAACGCGCCAGCGAGGTGTGGTCCGAGGTGATCTTCCAGCCGGCTGGCGTCTTGCGCAGGACGAGGGTGAAGAGGCCGTTGGAATCCGAGCCGTTCGTTTGCTTCACCCGCCATTTGCCAAACGCGGTGGCGGCGTCGGGCGACAGGACGTCGATCATCAGGTCTGTGAAAGTCAGCGTGCCCATGCTGGCGCGGTCCGGGTAGAGGCCTTTGTAGCGGGTCAGCGTAGGCTGCCAGCCATAGGTCAGGCTCGAGCCGGAGGCGAAGCGCAGGTTGTCGCTGCGCCAGTAGCCGTCCATGAATTTATCGATGCTGCCGAGGTTCCAGGCGTTGACCTGATCTTCGAGAACCTTGGTGATCTGCCCTTTAACCGCGGTTTCTGTGCCGGGCGCCGCTGTCTCGGTCGGCACCGCAGACGGACGCACCTGGGCTTTCGCCGGCAAACCGGGCAGGATCATCGCGGCAAGGACCACGGGCAGGGAGCGGCGCAAGTTCAGCTTCATCGTCATTCCGGCAATCGAACACCGACCGCCGCGCGCGGCCAGAAAAAACTCGTCCGCGCGCAATCATCCCGGCCCGGACGATTCGGGAAGCGTGCTCGCTTTTCCTGCTCTCCCGCCGCGCCGCGTCCGATTCGCGCGTTTCTCTTCCACCCTCGCCTGCGCGCTGCTCGCGCTGACGTTTCCCGCGATCGCGCCTGCCGCCGAGCCGACGCCGCCGCCCGCGGCCGACTCCGCAAAATTCGAGCCGCTCGGCATCGCGCTCGAAGGCTTTCCCTACCCGCATCCGGTGCGCTTCCACGAGTTCACGCTCGAAGGCCAGCCGGTCCGCATGGGCTACATGGATGTCCCGCCCGCCGGCCCGGCGAACGGCCGCGTCGCGCTGCTGTTGCACGGCAAGAATTTCTACGGCAACGCCTGGGCCGGCACGATCAAGGCACTGACCGCCGCTGGCTGGCGTGTGGTCGTGCCGGATCAGATCGGGTTCGGCAAATCGTCGAAGCCGGAGATCGCGTATTCCTTCGACGTGCTGGCGGCAAACACCGCGGCGCTGCTGGACAAGCTGGATCTCAAAACGACGCCCGTCGCCGTGGTGGGCCACTCGACCGGCGGCGCGCTGGCGGTGCGTTTTACCCGCCTTTATCCCGAACGCGTTTCCCGCCTGGTGCTGGAGGATCCGGTGAGCCTCGAGGACTACCGGCTCAAGGTGCCGCCGCAGTCGTTCGACACGCTTTACGCCGCCGAACTGGCGCAGACCGAAGAATCGTTTCGCGCGTTTTATCGGCGCTACTATCCGAAGCCGACGCCGGAGCTGGTGGATCCGAGCGTGGAACTGGCAGCGCGGGTGCGGCTCAGCCCCGAGTATCCGCGCTGGGCCCGGGCGAGCGCGCTGACGTATCTCATGATTTATCGCGATCCGGTGCGCTACGAGTTCTCCCTGTTGCGGCCGCCCACGCTGCTCATCGTCGGGCAGGAGGATCGCACGGCGGTGATGAAAAATTACGCCCCGCCCGAGGTGCAGAAAACGCTCGGCCAGATTCCGGACCTGGCGCGCGCAGCGGCGAAGGAAATGCCGCACGGTGAGGTCGTCGTGCTGCCCGGGGTCGGCCACGTGCCGCACGCCGAGGCACCGGCGGAATTTCACCGGTTGCTGCTCGAATTCCTCAGCAAATAAACGCGGCCGCCGCGTCAGCGCAGACCCTCGCGCTGCTCGTAGGCTTTGAGCGTGTTGCTCATCAGCATCGCGATCGTCATCGGTCCGACGCCGCCGGGCACCGGCGTGATGGCCGAGCAACGCGGGGCGACCGCGGCGAAATCCACGTCGCCCACCAGCCGGTAGCCGCTCTTCGTCGTGGCATCCTCGACGCGGTTGATGCCGACATCGATGACAACCGCCCCCTCGCGCACATGCTCGGCGGTGACAAAGTTCGCGCGGCCGATCGCGGCGACGACGATGTCCGCGCTGCGCGTCAACGCCGGCAGGTCGCGCGACCGGGAATGAGCGACCGTCACCGTGGCGTCCGCGTTCGCCCCTTTCTGCATCAGCAGCAAGGCCAGCGGCTTGCCGACGATGAGGCTGCGCCCGAGTATTACCACGTGCGCGCCGGGCACCTTCACGCCCGCTTCCACGAGCAGCCGCTGGCAGCCGAGCGGCGTGCACGGCACAAAGCCGCTCGGGTCGCCCAGCGCCAGCTTCGCGACGTTCACCGGATGAAAGCCGTCCACGTCTTTGTCCGGATCGATCGCCCGCACGATCGCGGCTTCGTCGATCCCTTTCGGCGGCGGTGACTGCACGAGAATGCCGTCCACCGTGGGATCGGCGTTCAGTTGCGCCACGGTGTCGAGCAACTCGCGCTGCGACGTGGTGTCCGGCAGCTCCAGCTTGACCGAATACAAACCCAATTCACGGCAAGTCTTGTCCTTCGAGCGCACATACGCGCGCGACGCCGGATCGTCGCCGACGAGCACGACGGCGAGACCGGGCACGCGGGCGCCACGTTCCACGAGCGCCGCGACGCGGGTGCGGCACTCAGCCAGGATCGTGGCCGCGACGGCGCGACCGTCAATCAAACGGGGCGAAGACGAATCCATTTCGGAAGAAGACGCTGGGGAGGACATCATGCAGCCGGCAGCGTAGCCGGGTGCCGGGCGTTCGCCAAGCCGGGAAGGGAAGCGGTGTTGGCGCCGTCTGCATTTTCTGCTCGTTGTCGAGGCGGCTCTGTGAGCCGCAGAGTCGAAACGCTTGCGGCTCACAGAGCCGCCTCTACAACTCAGACTGACCCCGCTGCCAGGGATCTCCCGTTCCGCCGCTCATTCGCGGGCCGCGGCGGCGAGCAGACGCTGGAAGCGAGGATCGTCGCGCACCCGGTCCCAGTCCGGCCGCAGACGCAAATCCTGCCGGGTGAATAACTCGACGGTATGGATTTTCAACAAATGCTCGACCAGCGGCAGCGCGCCATCCGCGTCGCCGAGCAACGCGTAAATCTGCGCGCGCCGCAGCGTGATCAGCGGCCCGTCCGAAGCGTCCTCCCGCTCTGGCAGCAACTCCGCCGCACGCCAGGCCTCGCCGAGCGCGGCGTCGCGCCAGCCGAGCGCATCGTAAAGCAGGCCGAGTTGCGCGTGCCGATACGGATCATTGGGCGCGTCGAGCACCGCCTTCTCACAGATCGATCGCGCCTCCTCAAATTGTTCGCGCGCGCGGGCCACGTCGCCTTCGGCGCCCCGGTGGAAATAAATCAACCCGCGCAGGTGGCTCTTCGGCCGCGGCGCGCCGTAGTCGAAGATGGAAAACACCTTCGCCGTGCAGGCGTCCAGAGCGCGCTCCGCCGCGGGGTAATCGCGCTCGAGCATCGCGACTTGAAACCGCAGCAGCGCGGGCAGTTCCTCTTTTTCAGAGCCGGCCGGCATCTCCGCCAGGGCGGTTTTCAGCGGACCGAGATCGCCTTTCCAGTGCGTCAGAATTTCACCGCGCCAAAGCTTCAGGATCGGGGCGTCGGGCGTGAGCGCCACCGCGCGGTCCGCCATCGCGGAAGCTGCGGGCCAGTTGCCGGTGGCGGCGTAGTTATTGGCCAGATCATAGGCGATGTCGGCATTGCGCGGATTCAACGTCAGCGCACGCTCAAAGCCGGCCGTGGATTCCGCCCAGCGGTTTTGCCGGCGCAAAATCGCCGCGCGGAAGGCCGCGATGTCCGCGTCGTTCGGCAGCGCGCGCGATGCCAGGGCGAACTCTTCCATCCCGCGCTTCAGATCGCGTTGAAACCAGTAATAACAGAGCGCCATCGCGAGATGTCCCTCACCCAGGTCCGGGCTAAGCCGCAGGGCGGTCTGCGCTGATTCCCAGGCCTTGCCCTGGCGGGCACCAGTCGGTTCAAAAAAATGCGCGATCTGGCTTTGCGTCTGCGAGAGCCGGGCGTGCGCCAGCGCGAAGTCGGCATCGAGCGCGATGGCCTGTTCGTAGAGCCGCTCGGCAGCCTCGTAGTCCTGCCGGCGAAACGCCGCGCGGGTTTGCGCCTCGCGGCCGCGCAGAAAAAGCACGTAGGCGTCGGGATTGCCGGTCGGCTTCGAGCCGACCCGCGCGCGTTCCTCCGGGCTGAGCGTGGTGTGCAGGGCGCTGGCGATTTCGGCGGCGACTTCGCCCTGGAGACTGAGCGCATCGGACATGCGGCGATCATATTTTTCCGCCCAAAGCTGCCGGCCCGTGGGCGCGCTGATGAGCTTCACGCTGATGACCATGCGGTCGCCGGAGCGGCGCACCGTGCCTTCGAGCAAGTTCGCTACGCCCAGCGTGCGGCCGATCTCACGCAAATTGCCGCGCGCCGCCGCGTCCCGATACGGCAGGACGGACGAGCGGCTGATGACTTTTAATTCGCTGATCTTCGATAGGCTGGTGAGCACGTCGTCCTGCACGCCGTCGGCGAAAAATGCATTTTCCTGATCCGGGCTCAGGTTCTCAAAAGGCAACACCGCGACCGAGCGATCCGGACCCGCCGGAGGTTGCGGCCGCAGGAAGAAATAATAACCGCCAACTCCCGCGGCCAGCAGGAGTAGAAACGCCGTGAGCGTGAGAACGACCGGCGACCGGCCCCGGCGCGCGGAATGCGTCGTCGGCGTCCAGGTGGGCGCGACCGGCGCGGCCGTCGGCAGCGTGTCCCGGCAGGCGCGCAACGCCTCCATCAGCGCGTAGGCCGTCGGCGGCCGGTCTTCAGGATCCACGGCCAGCATGGAGGCAAGCAGCTCGCCGATCGGCTGCGGCACGCGCGCCGCGGCGAGTTGCTCGACCGGGAGCGCCTGCCCGAGCCGCCGGCTGTAACTTTCCGCCACCGTGCGGGCCGGAAACGGCACCTTGCCGGTGAGCGCATACCAGAACGTGACGCCAAGCGAGTAAATGTCCGACCGCGAATCGAGCGGCGCATCCAGCGCGCCGGCGAACTGTTCGGGACTAGCGTAGTGCGGCGTGCCGAGAAAGTTGCCGAAGCCGGTGAGATCGCTGCTGTCCGTCACCGCTTTTGCCAGGCCGAAATCAATGACCTTGACCAGCGCGCCGCTGCTGTCGCTGCCGCCTTCGGCCGGCGTGTCGGCATCGGACATCAGCATGAGATTCGCTGGCTTCAGGTCGCGATGGATCAGCCCTTGCTGGCTGGCTGCGATGAGCGCTCGCGTGACCTGAATCGTGATCTCCAACGCCAGCGCGACCGGCAACGGCCCGCGCCGGCGCACCCGGGATTCCAGCGTCTCGCCCTCGATGAATTCCATCGCGTAAAAGCACTGGCCATCCTCAGGTCGCTCGCCGAGATGGAAAATGCTCGCGACGTTGGCGTGCCGCAGCCGCGCCGCCGCGCGGGCTTCGCGCAGGAAACGCTCCTTTGCCGTGGGATGCTGCGCGAGGAGCACGGTATTGATGACCTTCAGCGCGACGTGGCATTGCAGCCGGGTGTCGAGCGCCTTGTAAGTCACGCCCATGGCGCCGCGGCCGAGCTCGTGCGCGCAGCCATCTTCGCGGGTCAGCACCACAAAGTGCTCAAAGGTCGAAGGCGGGTCGCAAAGGTGGGCCGCCGGCTGCGTCGCATTACCCAGGACATTTGTCGCGACCGGGGAGCGCTCGTCGGTCGGCGCTGGCTCGGACGCGCCGGTCCCCGCCGTGGCGGGACGACGGCTCTGGAAATCGGGCGCGACCTCGGAGAGCGACAACGTCGGACTCGACGCGTCCGCGTCTGGCGAAGGGTCCACATCGGTGCCCATGTGCCGGGGATGTTACGTCAAACCCATCGACGGCGTCCAAGCTGTTGTGCCAGCAAAATCGACGCCTACGTGCCGACACCGGAAACCACGAGCGTGCGGGTGTGCGGCGCGGCGCGGTGTTCAAACAAAAAGATGCCCTGCCAGGTGCCGAGTTGCAGCGCGCCGGCGCGCACCGGCACGGCTTCCGAAGTCCGCGTGAGCACCATGCGCAGATGGCTCGGCATGTCGTCGGGGCCCTCGGCGGTGTGCGTGAAATAATCCGCGTCCTCCGGCACCAGCCGGGCGAAAAACGCCTCAAGATCGGCGCGTGCCGAGCGGTCCGCGTTTTCGTAAATGATCAGGCTCGCGCTGGTGTGCTGGATGAACACGGTGGCCAGTCCGTCGCGCAGCCCGCCGCGGCGCACGATCTCGGCGACCTCCCCGGTGATTTCGTAGGTCCCCTTCCCGCGCGTGCGCACGGTGAAGCTTTCGGTGAACGCCTTCATCGCGCTCCGCCCTCACCCGCCGGCATACAAGGCCGAGACGAGGTCGAGCGACTTCTCGTTCGGCAGCAGGCCGAGCTCCATCTGATTCATTACGTAGGCAAACGAAATGCCCGCCTCAGGATCGGCAAACGCATTCGAGCCGCCGGCGCCCGGCTGACCAAAGGCGCGCGGGCTCGGGCCGAACAGCGTGCGCTGCTTTTCGCCGGTTTCCGGATCGAGCGGGTCTTGCATGAAGCCGGCGGAAAACGCGGTGTCCAGCCGCAACACGCGGTCGCGTCCGGAGGCCAGCGTGGTGCTCATCGCCTGGAGCGTTTCTGCCGAGAAAAGCGTCTGCCCATCGAGCGAGCCGCCGTTCGCCAGGATGGCGTAAAACTTCGCGAGGCTGCGCGCGGTGCCGATGCCGCCGAGCGAGGGCAGCTCGGCGCGGCGCGCGGCCGGCGCGTTGAGATCGCGCACCGCGTGCAGCCCGCTCGGGCTGAGAAACGCGCGGCGCGTGATCGATCCCTCGTCGAGCATGGCCTCGTAAAAATCGGCGTCCCAGCCTTTGCGTTCCGCCGAGGGCGGATTGCGCGCCGGATAGATCGGCGCCACGTCGCCGTCGCGTTCCGGCGGCAGGCCGATCCAGAGATCGAGCCCCAGTGGCTCGGCGATTTCCCGGCGCCAATACTTGCCCAGCGTGGTGTCCGGCCGGCGGCGGCGCAGCAGCTCGTCGAGCAAAAAGCCGAAAGTGCGCGGGTGATACCCGGGCGCGCTGCCGGGCGGCCAGTTCGGCGCCTGGGCGGCGAGCGCGCGGGCGACGGCGTCGTGATCGAGGATGCTGACGGCGCGCGGATCATCCAGCGCCCCGAGCCCGGCCTGATGGGAGAGCACCTGCGCCAGCGTGATCCCTTCCTTCCCAGCCTGCCCAAACTCGGGCCAGAGCTGCGCGACGCGGGTCTCCAGCGGGATGCCGTCGGCTGCGAGCACGTGGAGCAGGGAGGCGCTCGCCAGCCCCTTGGTTGCCGACCAGAAGAGCACCGGCGTCTCCGCGGTAAACGGCGAGGTGTGCTCGCGATCCTTCCAGCCGCCGGCCAGCGAAATGATCTCCCGTCCGTGCCGCCAGATGCTCACGGCGGCGCCGAGTTCGCCGCGGTCGGCAAAATTCTTCTCGAAGACCGCATACATCGCCTCAGCGATGCGACGTTCCTGGTCGTCGGCGATGACAAGCGGCGAAAGGTTCACAGGAGGTCGCGCACCGCTTCGAGGTCCGGATCGGTCCGGGCGAAGTCACGAAATTTTTTGTCCATGCGAAAGCTGGTCCGCAGATAATTCTGGGCGCCTTCAATGTCGCCAAGGGTGGCATCGTAGCAACCGAGGTTGTAGTAAAACGTCGCCTCCTGGCGCAGCGCAGCCGGGCCGGCGAGCAGCAGCGCCTTGGCCTCGCTGGTGCGACCGAGCTCGTGCAGGCAATAGGCAGCGTGGATGAACGGCTGCGGCGAATCCGGCTCCAGGGCGCACAGAGCGCGGCAGGCGTCCAGCGCGGGGCGCCAGCGGTGGCTTTGGACGAGGAGCTGCACGCGCAGGCCGAGCACATCCACCCGCCGGCGCGCCGCGGCGGAAAGCTCGTCCAGCTCGCCGAGCGCTTCGTCCATCATTCCCAGCTCGGAGTAGCCCTGCGCGGCGACGAGCGCACGGGCGACCTGCAGATCGGCGGGGGCGGATTGATTCTCCTTCTTCACGGTGGCGGGGGCATCAAAGCAATTGAAAAACAGCAAGGGCGACCGGGGAGAGCAGAGCGGCCGGAAGCATGCACCATCACCGCGCCGGAGCAACGCTTTCCCACGCCGGCCGGCGCCGCGTGCCCGCGAAAAAATCGGGCGCTCGCCGCGGGGATGGACGACTGCGGCGGCTTCCGGCTACGTTCTAGGAATATGCCCTTCACCTCGGTCAAGCCTACTGACACCACGCTCGAGGCCAGCGTTGAGAAAAAGGCGCTGCAGATCAATCTCGACGCTCAGAAATACGGCACGTTTGCCGAGATCGGCGCCGGGCAGGAAGTAGCGCGCCTGTTCTTCCACGTCGGCGGCGCCAGCGGCACCGTGGCGAAAACGATGTCGGCCTACGACATGACGTTTTCCGACGCGATCTACGGGCCGACGCCGCGCTACGTCAGCCGCCAGCGGCTCACGCAGATGCTGGAATATGAATACAAGCTGCTGCTTGAGCGGCTGGCCGACAAGCGCGCCGGGCGCACGAGCTTTTTCGTCTTCGCCAACACGGTCGCCACGAAAGCGTATAACCGGCCCAGCGAAGGTCACGGCTGGCTGGGCGTGCATTTCCAGGCGCATCCGCGCGCCGAGCCGGATCAGATCATCATCCACGTCCGCATGCTGGATAAGGAAAACATCCAGCAGCAGGAGGCGCTCGGCATCGTCGGAGTGAATCTCATCCACGGCGCCTTCTACAGCTACGCGAACCCGGAAAACCTCATCGCCTCGCTGCTCGACAGCCTGTCACCGGGCCGCATCCAGGTGGACATGATCAAATTTTCCGGCCCCGATTTTCATTACATCGACAACCGGCTCATGGCGCTCCAACTCGTCGAGCAGGGCCTCACGGACGCCGTCATTTTCGGCCCGGACGGCGAGGCCGAGCGACCGGACGAAACCATTTATAAAAAAGCGGTGCTCGTGGAGCGCGGCAGCTTCCGGCCGGTGACGCACACCACGCAAAACATCCTGGATTGCGCGCGCGAACGCTTCCTGCGCGAGGCCAAGGTCAGCGGCGAGGAGGCGATCACGCTGATGGAGATCACGATGCAGAATCTGCTCTCCGGCGGCCAGCTCGATCACACCGATTTCCTGGATCGCGTGGATGTGCTCGGCAAGCTCGGCCACTCCGTGCTGATCTCGAAATTCGGCGAGTATTTCCGGCTCGGCGCCTATCTCTCGCGCGCCACGAACAAGATGATCGCCATCGCGATGGGCATCCCGTCGCTGATCGATCTGTTCCAGGAAAAATATTACACAAACCTGGAGGGCGGCATCCTGGAGTCACTCGGCCGGTTGTTCAAAAACGATCTGAAGCTCTACGTCTATCCGATGCTCGATCCCGCCACCGGCGAGATCGTCACCGCCCAGAATCTGCAGGTCGCTCCGAACCTCCAGAAGCTCTACGCGCATCTGCTGGAAAATCACTTCATCGAAGCGCTCGAAGGCTACAACCCCGAGTTCCTGACGATCTTCTCGCGCGACGTCCTCAACCGCATCCGCACCGGGGACGCGACTTGGGAAACCATGGTGCCGGGCGAGGTCGCCGAAATGATCAAGAAAGGCCATCTCTACGGCTACCAGGCAACGGAGGAGCAATGAGAAAGCCGGCGCTGCTGGCGAAGGCTCCCGGCTTCGCGGCGCGCTGACTCCACCCTTTGACGTTCGTTCACTGTTTCCGATTTTCTTCCATGCTCAGCATCCCGGCGATTCACCAGGCCGTTCTGCACGCCGCGGAGCGCATCTCGCCGGCGCCGCAGGGCGATTATCTCGATCTCGGCAGCGGCGGCGGCGAGCTCATTCCGCGGCTGACGCAGCGTTTCGGGGGGCTGCGGCCGTTTGCCTGCGACTACACGGACTCGCTGATGAAACTGCCCGGGCAGAAGGTCGAGATCGCCGATCTCAACCACGAGCCGCTGCCGTATGAGGACGATCGCTTTGCGCTGGTGACCTGCATCGAGACGATCGAGCACCTCGAGCATTACCGCGAAACCGTGCGCGAGATTTATCGCGTCCTGCGGCCGGGCGGCTGGGCGATTTTTTCCACGCCGAACATTCTCAACCTCAAATCCCGGCTGCGGTATCTGACCTTCGGTTTCCCGAATCTTTTCGGACCGCTTGCGGTGCGGGAGAGCGAGGTCCACGACACCGGCGGGCACATCAATCCGGTCGGTTATTTTTATCTCGCGCATGCCCTGCTCGACGCCGGTTTCCGCGCCGACACGCTGCGGATGAGCGTGGACCGCTGGCAGCGTTCCTCGCTGGTGCCGCTCATCGCGCTCTGGCTGCCGATCCGGCTCACGGCTGCGATGGCGTATCGTCGCGAAGTGGAAAAGTTCCACACGATCGACGCGCACAACGCGCCGGTTGTCCGCGCGATGAATTCGCTCGATCTTCTGCTCGGCCGCACGCTTGTCGTCGCGGCGGCGAAACCAGCGGCGACGTGAGGTCCGCGGCGACGTCGCCGGTTTCGGGTTTTGCCGGGGAAACAACCGGCCAGCGCATGGATAAAATTTCAGCCAACATTTTTTGAACTCGAGGAACTTCTCGCCGGGTCGGTCATCCGGGCCGGCGTCGAGTTGAGCGATCACGAATTCTCCGCGCTGGCGGCCAGGATTTATCGCTTCCAGCGTGCGACCAACGCGCCGTATGCCGCGTATTGCGCCGCGCTCGGCGCCCCGGAAGAAATCGCCGACTGGCGGGACGTGCCGGCCGCGCCGCAAGCGGCCTTCAAGCGCTTTGACCTGCGCGCCGGTTTTGACGCCGCGCAGACGGTGAAAACGTTTCGCACCAGCGGCACCACCGGCGAAGGCCACGGGCAGCATCACTTCCGTTCGCTGAAGCCTTTACGAGACCGCGATTCTCCAGGGCTGGCGAGAGGCCGGGCTGCCGGAAGGCCGGCCGCAGATCGTCCTCGCGCCGTCCGCCGCAGAAGCGCCGGCGTCATCGCTTTCGCACATGTTTTCGACGCTCGCTGTCATCGCCGCGCCGGTGGACAGCGACGGCAGTGGCCAGCACCTTTGTTTTTCCGTGACAGGCGGGCTCGACGTGCCCGGGTTCCAGGCGCTCGCCGAGCGGTTCCGGCGGGAATCGCGCCCCGTGCTTTTGCTCGGCACCGCGCTGGCGTTTTTGCATTTGTTCGAAGCCGTGGAGGAACGCGGCGACGGCCCGTGCCTCCTGCCTCCGGGCAGTGAGGCGCTGGAAACCGGCGGCTACAAAGGCAGCGGGCGCACCCTGACGAAACCGGAGCTTTACGCCGGGTTCAGCCGCTGGCTCGGGCTGGCCGCAGGCGCCGTGGTCAACGAATACGGCATGACCGAGCTATCGAGCCAGTGCTACACCCGCGGGCTCGACCTGCCGCACACCACGCCGCCCTGGCTGCGCGCGCTGGTCATTGATCCCGAAACCGACCGGCCCGCCGCGCCCGGCCGGACCGGCGTGCTGCGGCTCTTCGACCTCGCGAATCTTGGCTCCGTGCTGGCGGTGCAAACCCAGGATCTCGCCGTGGCGCCGGACAACAGCGGCCGCGCCTTCACGCTCCTCGGCCGCGATCCCGCCGCGCTCCCGCTCCGGGGCTGCTCGCGCGCGGCCGATGAACTCCTGCTGGGTTCGCGCGCCGGTTGAGAAATCTCACGGAGCCTTTGACCACGGCGACCATCATTTCCGAACTGGCGGCCGCCGTCGCCCGGCCGCCGTTCACGGACTGGCTGGGCGAGTTCGGCGAGGCGGATTTGCACGAATGGATCCGCAGCGAACTCGGTCATGACGGCGTGCTCGACGACTTTCAGCCACACGGCGCGCAACATTTCGCGAAAGCGATCGGCCCGCAGCGACTCCTGCACGTGATCAGCGGCAACACGCCGCACGCCGGCATGCAGAGCCTCCTTCGCGGCCTGCTGCTGCCGGGCACGCACAACTGGGTCAAGCTCCCGACCGGCGGCCTGCCGGAAATCGTGACGTTTCGCGACGCGCTGCCGCCGGCGTTGGCGCAGCGCGTCGAGCTTTCGGAAACCCTGCCGGACGCCTGGCTGGCGCACGCGGAAGCCGTCGTCGTTTTCGGCTCCGACGCGACGATCGCGGAGTTCCACCGCAGGGTGCGCGCGGACCAGAAATTCATCGCGCACGGGCACCGCGTCAGCCTTGGCATCGTGTTCGAGGATCTCGCGGGAGAATCCGCCGCCGCGGCTGCACGCGACGCATCGCGTTTCGACCAGCGCGGCTGCCTGTCGCCGCACTTGTTTTACGTCGGCGGGGGGGCGGCCCGCGACTACGCGGCGGCACTCGCGCGGGAGATGGAGATTTACAACCGCCGGGAGCCCCGCACCGCGCTCTCGCCCGGGGAGGCCGCGCGCATTCACGCGTTGCGCGAGGAAATGCGTTTCCGCGCCGCAAACGACTCGGCGCGCGTCGCGCTCTGGGCCTCGTCGGGGACCACCGAGTGGACGGTGATCTTCGACGCCAGCGATCCGGCGTTTACGACGGTGACCGCCGACCGCGTGGTCTTTGTGAAGCCGCTCCCGCCGCTGGCGGAACTGCCCGCCGCGCTCGGCGCCGCGCTTCCCAGCCTCGGCGCCTTGGGTCTTTGGCCGGCGACGCTGGAAAACGCCCGCGCTCTCGTGGCGCTCGGGCTACCCGCAGCGAGGCTTTGCCCGATCGGGAGGATGCAGGATCCGCCGCTCACCTGGCATCAGGACGGCGCCCCGAGCCTGGGCGCGCTGGTGCGCTGGGTGGACTTCGAGCCGGGCGCGTGATGCCTGGCCGGCACCGGGTCGTGTGTCTAGGTTTGCGTCGTTGTAGCGGCGGCTCTGTGAGCCGCAGAATCGAACTAAATGCGGCTCACAGAGCCGCCGCTACAACGGGCACCAAACGAAAACTGCGCCCAACCAACCGACGGCGTCTCCCGGCTTGCCAAACGGCTCGGCGGCAGGCATTCTCGGCCCTGTTCACCCATGGCCAAGGACGATGCGATCACCAGTGAGGGCAGTGTGACGGAGGTCTTGCCGGGCACCATGTTTCGTGTCGCCCTGCCCAACGGCCGGAACGTGCTCGCCCACATCTCCGGCAAGATGCGGAAACATTTCATCCGCATTGTTCCCGGCGACAAAGTCACCGTCGAGCTTTCGCCCTACGACCTGACGAAAGCGCGCATCACGTTTCGCGAGAAATAGCCCTTGGTCGGAAGTCTCGGCTCGCGACTCCGTCTCGCGATGCAAACGCGTGCAAGCGACCGGCGGTGAACGGCAAAAGTTCCCCTTCGCGAACCGCTCGCGGCGAGGGCACAGCCGGTCGCATTTTTTCCCGCCGATACGGACGAAGATGCAGGCGGAGCCGTATCTGTGATGCAAGGTAAAACCTCACAACATCTTCTATTTTTATGGCAAACGAATCTTTTCCCGAAGGCGGCAATGCACAGGACAAATTTGAAAGCGGCAAGGAGCACGCGCAGCAGGCGGCCTCCGACTTTGGCGATGCCGCGCAGCAGGCCGCGCAAGGCGCCCGCTCGGAAGCCCGCGGTCAGGCTGACGATCTCCGTGCCCAGGCAAATGCCCAGTTTGAAAACCTGAAGTCCGCGGCGTCCCAGAAAGCTGACGAGTTCAAGACGGCTGCCTCGCAGAAAGCCGATGAATGGCGCGGGCAGGCCGAGCACGCTTGGGACGACGCGAAAGTGCGCGCCCGGACTTTCCAGGAGGACGGCGAACAATACGTGCGCGAAAACCCGAGCAAGGCGGTCCTTTACGCTCTGGGCGTCGGGTTTGTCCTCGGTCTCATCTTGCGGAAATAATCGAAGAGCGTCGCGTCGGTGCGCCCGGCTCTCGTCCGTCCATTAAGGGCGGACAGCCGGGTGCCCGGCGACCTTCCCCAATTCTTCCGCCGCCGGAGTTCCCATGACGGAAACCAACCCCTCGCTCGGCTGGTCAGGCCAGTCGGAGCCGCAAGGGCAGTCTGCGCGCCAGATCCCGCCGCACGCTGGCTTTTTGGAAAGTCTCGGGCGATTGCTGGGCGCCAGCTCGGACTACCTGTCCGCGCGGCTGCAATTGCTCGGCATGGAGTCCAAGGGGGCGCTGGGCAACCTGCTGCGCATTGTTGTCCTGGTCGTCGCCGCGCTGCTGCTGCTGTTGTTTACCTACGTGTTCGTGGTGATCGCGTTTGTGTTTATTTTGCAGCGGCTCACGCAGTGGAACTGGGCTTACATCACGCTGGGCTGCGGTATTCTTCACCTCGTGCTGGCAGGAACGTGTCTGTGGCTGGCGAAAGGCCGCATCAGCGGGATTTCCTTTGCGGCCACGATCGCAGAATTTAAGAAAGACAAGGAATGGCTGACGAATCAAAAAGCGACGCCGAACGACGACGTGAGCTAGTCGCCGAGTTGCACCGCGCCCGGGTCAACATGAGCCGGCATTTCGGCGCCGTGAAGTATCACGCTGCCGTGCCTGCGCGCATGAAGGATTCGGTGAGCCGCAACGCGAAAAGCTGGCTGGCTGGCGCGATCTTTACCGGGCTGATCACCGGCTGGCGCATGATGCGCCCGGGGCCAAAGGTGAAAAAGGTCTATCTCGACCCGAGCACTGGCAAGGGCGTGGCGCAGGAAGACACGAAGCGGCCGAGCTTCTGGATGAGCGCGCTGACCTTGGTCATGCAATTCGTGCAGCCGGCACTGACGGCGTTCGTCACCAAGCGGCTCGCCGGCTACCTCGCCCGCACCGGCCTCGGCGGCGGGAACTGAAAAGCCGGGTCGGCGGCTGGCGGTGGTCTGCTTTCACAGAGATCTGCGCGGAAGCTCCCGCGGCGGCACGACGCCGGTTTTACGTTTGACTTCCGCGCGCGCGGGCCGCGAAGGTTTGCGGCATGTCCGCCGCAGCCGCTTCGTCCCCCGTGGCGGGTCCGGGGCAGCCGTCGCCGGCACCTTCCTCAGACAGGAGCGCAGCCCGGTGGACGCACGTGGACGACTTGCTCCACGTCGGCCAGGAAGGGCGGCGCGTCGGACGTTCATCTCTCCGTCGGGATGCCGCCGCTTTGGCGACGCCACGGCCACCTCGGGCCGATCTGGCCAGACGCATCGGCTCCTGTGCTTGAGGCGACCGACACCGAGCGGCTGGCGCGCGATTTTCTCACCGCCGAGCAGTTTTCCCGGGTCGCCGGGCACGGGGACATCGACTTCGCTTACACGAACGCGTCGGGCCGTTTCCGGGTCAGCGTGGTGCGGCACCGGCTCGGGATTGATTGCGTGTTTCGGGTCATCAACACGACGCTGCGCACCATGGACGAGCTGGGGTTGCCGCCGGGCCTGAAGTTGCTCACGCAATACCACAACGGCCTCGTGCTGGTGACGGGCAGCGTCGGCAGCGGCAAATCAACCACGCTGGCCGCGCTCGTGGACCAGATCAACGCCGATCGGCGCGACCACATCATCACGCTCGAAGACCCGATCGAATACCTCATTCCGCCGAAGAACTGCCACATCACGCAACGCGAGGTCGGCACGCACACCCGCTCGTTTGCGACGGCGCTGCGCGGCGCGTTGCGCGAGGATCCGGATGTCATCATGGTCGGCGAAATGCGCGACCTGGAGACGATCTCGCTCGCCATCACCGCCGCGGAAACCGGGCACCTCGTGCTCGGCACGCTGCACACCGGCAGCGCCGCGCGCACGCTGGACCGCGTGCTCGACGTGTTCCCAAACGATCAGCGCGAGCAGATCCGCGTGATGGTCAGCGAAAGCCTGCGCGGCATCGTCTCGCAGCAGCTCGTCCCGCGCGCCGATGGTGCCGGCCGCGTGCTGGCGCTGGAGATTTTGACGAACACGCCGGCGGTCGGCAACTGCATCCGCGAGGCGAAGACGTTCATGCTGCCCGGCATCATCCAGACCGGCCGCAAGCAGGGCATGAAACTCATGGACGACAGCCTGCGCGATTTTGTCGCCGCCGGCGTCATCACGGCGGACGAAGCCGTCGCGCGGGCGGAGCAAAAATTGCTCATGCAACAGCTGCTGGAGGCGTGACATTTCGCCCGGTTCGCCCCTCGTGGAGATCCCCTGTCGGCTTGCAAAGCTTGAGGCTCTCGGCCAGCATGTCTGCATGGGACTCGCCTACGCTCAATTGACGCTCGAGAACCCACGGGAACCAGACTTGCGTCCCGTGGAGATTCGCGCGCTGGCGGATTCGGGTTCCGTTTATCTTTGCCTGCCCGCCAGCATTGCAGCGCAGCTGCGTCTCGAAGAAAACGACCGCAAGGTGGTTTACACCGCTGATGGCCGGCCTCATTCCTGTCCCTACGTCGGCCCGGTGCGAGTGCTTTGTGACAATCGCTCCTGCTTTGTTGGCGCCGTGGTGTTGGGTGACGAAGTGCTGCTCGGCGCCATCCCGATGGAGGACATGGACCTCGTGATGTTGCCGCAAGAGCGCAAGGTGATCGCAAATCCGCGCAACCCGAACTTCGCCGCCGCCTCCGCGAAAAATCTGCGCGTCGTTTTGCCACCATCCTGACCGTTACGTGGCCTACATCGACCAGTTCTTCGACGTCCTCATCGAGGCCCGGGCCAGCGACCTGCATATCGGCGAGGCGCAGCCGCCGAAAATCCGCCGGCACGGTGAGATCGTGCCGATCCGCGACGAGCCGGTTACCAACGAGGAAGCCGCCTACATGATCAGCGAAATCGCCGGGCCGGAGCGCTGGCAGAAATTCGAGAGCGGCGGCGATCTCGACTTCGCCTACGAGATGAACGAGGACGCGCGGTTCCGCTGCAATTTTCTCAAGCAGACGCACGGCTACGGCGCCGTCTTCCGCCTCATCCCGACCACGCATCGCCACGCTGGAGCAACTCGGCGTGCCGCCGGTGGTCAAGAACTTCGGCCACCTGCGCGGCGGCCTCGTGCTCGTCACCGGGCCGACCGGCTCCGGCAAATCGACGACGCTGGCGGCGCTCATCGACTACATCAACACCAACTTCGCCCGGCACATCATCACCATCGAGGAGCCGATCGAGTTCGTGCACACGAACAAGCGCAGCGTCATCACCCAGCGCGAAGTGCCCGAGCATGCCGCCAGCTTTCCGAGCGGGTTGAAAGCGGCGCTGCGCGAGGATGCGGACATCGTGCTCGTCGGCGAGATGCGCGATCTCGAAACCATCCAGCTCGCGCTCACCGCGGCGGAAACCGGCCTGCTCGTTTTCGGCACGCTGCACACGAACAACGCGCGGAAAACCGTGGACCGCATGATCGACGTCTTCCCCGCCGATCAGCAGGCCCAGGTGCGCACGATGCTGGCCGCCAGCCTGCGCGGCGTCGTCGCGCAGCTTCTGTTGAAAAAAGCCGACGGCAGCGGGCGCGTCGCGGTCAACGAAATCCTCGTCGCCAATCCGGCCGTGAGCGCCATCATCCGCGAAGGCGCCACGCAAAAGCTCGAAGACGTGATCGTCGGCGGCCGCGCCCAGGGCATGCAGTTCATGGACGACGCCATCTGGCGCGTGCTCCAGCAAGGCATCTGCAGCCCGCACGAAGCCTACATGAAGGCGATCGACAAAAACCGTTTCCGCAAATTTCTGCCGCCGGAGGACGCCGGGCTTTAAGAAGATAGGGAAGCGTCGAGCAGCGGAGGCGCGAACGGTCGCACGGAGCCGTCGCTCCAGGTCGCGGGCATCCCTCCTTTATCATTCATGATTTCTGGTTCATAATTTCTGTCCCGTGCCCAAGTCACTCCGCCAAACCCGCTGGACCCGCCTGCGCGAATTTCTGCGCGGCCTCCTGCTTTACAACACGGTTTACTGGCGCCGGGCGTCGGACGCCACGCGCAACAACAAGAACCGCATGCGCCGGAGCGACATCCAGGCGCCGCGATTCGACCCGACGATGGTCAAACCGCGGGCCAAGGTCGCGCACCCCGAGCCGCCACCCGCCCCGGCTGTCCCGAAATTTTCACGCGCGGTTCCCGGCGCCGCCGGCGCTCCCAAGCAGTCGGAAAATCCGGCCGCGGCCGCGGCGGCGCTGGTCGCAGCGCTCACGGCCGCGCTTGCCCAGGCCACCGCGGCCACCACCGGGGCGGCGTCAGTCTCTCCGGGAAAACCCGCGGCGGGCAGCGGCGGCGGCGGAACGGCGGGCCCGGCGCCCGGCGGCGGTGGCGGCGGTGTTACGCCCCAGCCGGCGGCAGCGGCGGCGCCGAAGATCATTCTTCCATCCGCCGCACCGAAGTCGCGCCGCCGCATCCGCCCGGATTACGACACCAGCGGCGTGAGTCTCGAACGCACTCGCCGGCGGCGGCGGAGCTGGTTTCAACGGCTTTTTGGCCGCCGGCGTTCATAGGCGGCATCGGGGCGCGTTCGGGTTCCGCGCCGGCGCGCTTTTACCCGTCGATCGCGTCTTCGGGTGCCAGCGCACCGCCGGAACCTCCGGTGGCCATCGCCAAAACCGCCGCTGCGACCTCGGCGGGCTGGATAGCCGCCATGCAACGCAGGTCCAGCGGGCATTCGCGCAAAAAGCAGGGGCTGCATTCCACCTGCCGCCGCAGAACGCGCACCGCCTCCGGGCCCGCGGACGAAATTGGGCCGGTGAGTCGCGGCTCCGTGGATCCGAAAATGGCCACCACGGGCACGCCGAGCCACGCGGCCAGATGCATGGTGCCGGTGTCGTTGGTGAGCAGCAACTGGCAGCCGCGCAACGTGGCGATCAGTTCGCCGAGCGATGTCTTGCCGATCTGGTTCTCGCACGGCGCCGGCACGCCGACGGCGCCCTCGTCCGTTGCCGGGACGGCCAGCGCGCGCTCGATCGTCTCGCCCAGGGCGGCTTCCTTCGCGGTGCCGAGCAGCACCCATTCGCACGGCAGCACGGCGGAAACCCGGCGCGCGGCTTCTGCGAAGCGTTCCGCCGGCCAGCGCTTCGTGGGGCCGTATTCCGCACCGGGACAAAGCGCGAACCGCGCGAGCCCGGCGGGCGCGGCCGGCTCGACCGGTGAGACCGCGAGCGCATCATCCGCGTCGATCTCGGCGCCGATCTGCCGGGCAATTTCCAGAAACCGAAACCGCTCGTGCAACGCGCTGTCCGGCCGGGCGACTGACGCCGTGACGGCGCTGGCCGCGGCGGCGGCGGCTTCCGCGGCGGGACGTTCCTTGATGACCTGATTCAACAGCCGCCGCCGGCCGCCGTGCCCCGCATAGCCGACGCGGCGCGGCACGCCGGCGAGCCAGACTTCCAGCGCAGTGCGCAAGGAATTCGGTAAGAGGATGGCGGTGTCAAACGGACCCGCTTGGCGGATGCCACGCGCCACGGCGAGAACGCCGGCTTCCGCCGGGATGGACAGCACCGCGGCGACTTCGGGCACCGTCTGCCACAGCTCAACGAGCTTCGCTGGCGCGAGCACGGTCACCTGCGCATCCGGCCGGCCGCGCGCGATGGCTTGCACAGCCGGGATCGCCATCACGGCGTCGCCCAGCCAGTTGGTGGAGCGCACGAGGATGCGGAAGGGTTTCAGCTCGGAAGGTTCCATGCCGGGGGGAATGACGATGCCGCGGCGATACGTGGCGAGCAAGAATTTCGGCTTCGGCGTTTTCCAGCGGTTGTGCACCCAGAACCAGTCGGCCGGCGCCACGCGCACTTGTTGCTCGACCGCAGCGTTGAGACGCGCGGTGAGCACGCCGACGTTGAGTTCCTCGCCGTTTTCCGGGTCGCGGGTCTCAACCGGCGGCGAGATGACGACCCGCCAGCGCGCCGGTCCGGCGGTGTAAACGGCCAGCGGCACTAGGGCCGCGCCGGTGCGGAGCGCGAGCAGCGCGGCGAGATTTGTCGTGGAGGCGAGCCGGCCGAAAAAGGGCGTCCAGATGCCGCCATCGCCGGCGTGCTGATCCACGAGGACGCCGACCGCGCCGCCGTTGCGCAAGAACAGCGTCGGCGCGTTGAACCCGCTTTTCCGATCAAAGAGCACGACCCCACTGGCCGACCGGGTGCGGCGCACGTGCGCCTCGATGTAGCGGTTCCCGAGCGGCCGATAAACCGTGCTCCAGGAAAACTGCGGCAAATACTGGCAGAGCTGCGCGATGAGTTCCCAGTTGCCAAGGTGGCTGAGCACCAGCACGACGCCGCGGCCTTCCTCGAGCGCGCGCTCGATGATCTCGCGATGCTCCGGCGTCGCCACGGCTTGCAGCTCGGCGAGCGTAAACTTCGCGGCGCGGATCGAGGAAAACAGATTGGCGCCGAGATTGAGGAAGCTCGCGCGCGCCAGCCGCCGGATTTCCTCGGCCGATTTCTCGCCGCCGAACGCGATGGTCAGATTGCTGATCGCCAGCCGCCGATACGGGCCGAGCAACTGAAACGCCAGCCAGCCGAGCGTCTGCCCGAGCCGGTAAACCACGCCGATCGGCAGGGCCTCGATCGTGCCGACGAGCGCGCGGTAAACGAGGTAGGCGAAATACTCCATGCAAAAAGGCGGCGTCCGACTTGTAGCGGGATCGCCCCTCCGCTGTCACCCCCTCGTCCGCCGGCCGGCGCGGATGGTGGCTACTTTTTCAGATACATCACCCGCAGCGGATGCTCGTCGAGCAGGTTGGCCTCGATGCCGCCCAATTTGTCGGCGTCGTAAATCTGGATGCCGACGAAAAAGTAGATCGGGCAGATCGGCGCTTCTTCGGTGATCAGCTTGCGCTCCGCCTGGCGAAACAGCTCGAAGCGCCGGGCGTTGTCCGCCTCACGCGCGGCGGCGGCGATCCAGCCGTCAAAGGTCGCATCCGACCAGCCGGTGCGGTTGTTGCCGCCGCCGCTGACAAACAAGTCCAGAAACGTGTTGGGATCGTTGTAATCGCCGATCCAGTTCGAGCAGGCGAGATCGTAATCCACGGCGCCGACCGACCGGTTGTAAACCTTGTTCTCCTGCCGGCGCAGCCCCATCCGGATGCCGAGCTCGCGCTGAAACATGCTCTGCAGCTCGACGCCGATGATCTCGGTGATGCGAAACTCGTTGTAAAGATACGCCACGTCGGGAAACCCGCGCCCGCCCGGATACCCGGCCTCGGCCAGCAGCGCCCGCGCACGCTCGGGATCCCGCTTCAGCCCGGACTCCGGCGGCTCGTAACCGACGACACCCGGCGGCACGATGCCCTCGGCGGCAAGTTCCCCGGCCTGGGTCACTTTTTGGACAATGAGCTCCTTGTCCACGACGAGCGAAAACGCCTGGCGCACGCGCGGGTCGTTGAACGGCGGGCGCAGACAGTTGAAGCGCAGAAAAAAGGTGCCCAGAAACGGGGCGGCGTGAAAAATCGGCCGCTGGCGCAGCGTCGGCACGAGGTCCGGCGGCGTCAGGCTTTTGTCCATGATGAGATCGGCCAGACCGGTGGCGAAGAAGTTCAGCGCGGTGTTCGGCCGCGAGATCGGGAGCACGTCCACGGAGTTCAGCCGCACGGCGCCGGCGTTCCAGTAGCGCGGGTTTTTCGTGAGCCGGATCTTGTCGTTCAAGCGCCAGGCGGTCAGCAGGAAGGCGCCGTTGGTGACGATGTGCTCCGGCTTCGTCCAAGCGTCGCCCCAGCGCTCGATCACCGCGACCGGCACCGGCAGAAACATCGACTGGCAGCAAAGCCCGAGGAAAAACGGCGTCGGATTTTCGAGCGTGACCTGGAGCGTCCAGTCATCGAGCGCGCGCACGCCGACCTCGGCGAAGTCGGTGAGCTTGCCTTCATTGAAGTCACGACCGTTTTTCAGATACCACAGCGACTGCGCGTATTCCGCCGCGGTCGCGGGCGCGAGCGTGCGCCGCCACGAAGCGACAAAGTCGTGCGCGGTGACCGACCGGCCGTCGCTCCAGAGCGCGTTGCGCCGCAGGTGGAACGTGTAAACGAGCCCGTCGGCGGAGGTTTCCCAGCGTTCGGCCACGCCGGGTTGCGGCGCGCCGGCGGCGTCATAAGCGAGCAATCCCTCGAAGAGCGCGTAAGCGACGCGCTGGTCGAGCTGAAAGGTCATCAGCGCCGGATCGAGCGTTTCCGGCTCGGCGCCGTTGAGGAAGACGAGGTCAGCGCGCTTCGGCGTGGTGACCGCACCCCGCGGTCAGCAGCGTCGACCCGAGGCAAAGAAGCAGCGCCGGCAGGAAAGCCAGTCGGCCGGCATTGAAGCGCAGGCAGCGCGGAAAAGGAGGGAGAAGCGAAGCCATCTCGTCCCACCTGTCCATCCAGCCCGGGCGAACCGCAACCCGCGGTCCCGCCGGGGCAGCCGCGCAGCCGGCGCCGGATGGAAGCTGAGGCGGGCCGAGTCGGGGGGCGAGCCGGGCAGAGCTTATTGCGGGGTCACGGCCGGCGCCGGCGTCGGCGTGGCCACAGGGGCCGGCGAGGAAGGACTCGTTCGGCGGAGCCGGAGTCACTTCCGCAGGGGGCGTCGGCGTGGCGGCTTCCGTGCTGCTGCGCGGCCGGGGTCGGCGCCGCGACGGTCGCGGTGGACGAGGCGGTCGGCTGCGGCTGGGCGTCCGTCGTCGTTGTTGTCGTCGCCGGAGCAACGGGCGCGGCCGTCGTCGCCGCCGGGGTGCTTGCTCGCGGTGGGGGCGGGCGTCGCGAGAGCCGGGGCCGGAGCGGCCGATTTCAAAAGATTCTGCTGCGTCGATGTCGTCCCGACACGGTCCTGGTGGGCGTAGAGGAAAATGAGGACCACCGTGAGCAGAAAGAACGCACCCGCCATCCAGGTGGTGAATTTCTGGAGCACGTCGGTGGTGCCGGCGCCGAAGATGTTTTCGGTGAACCCGCCGCCAAACGCCGCGCCGAGGCCTTCGCTCTTGGGCCGCTGCATGAGCACGACGAGGACGAGCAGCAGGCAGACGATCACGTGGATCGTGAGGAGAAAGTTGATCAAAATCGACATAGCCGGAAGGCGGGCACCTTGGCGCAGGGCGCCGGGCTTGTAAAGGGCTGGCCGCAGCCGGCTCTGGTGCCTTGGTGCGGAGAAGTGGTGATGGCCTCACGCAGAGACGCAGAGGTGGGAGGAAGATAGCGGCAATGGGCCTCGCGCAAAGGACGCAAAGGCGCAAAGGGGAGAGAAAAGAAGAAGAACGCCCTTTTCCCGACCCCTCTCCTCTTCTGCCTTTTCCTTTGCGGCTTTGCGGCTTTGCGCGAGGCATTCACGCGTCCGCTCCGCTCCACGCGTCGCAACTCGACCTGCCTTTCTCCCCCCTTTGCGCCTTTGCGTCCTTTGCGCGAGGCCATACCAGCGCCCGCGATCAACGCGACTCGATTTGTGTCACCTTGAACGACAAGCCCGCCGCCGCCGTGGTGTCGGTCAAACCGTTCTGGCGGTTTTCCAGATAGGCCACGGCGCGGCGCGCGCTGACGCCCAGTTCCGTGCTGGCGCCGAGCTCATTGATGATCTGCTGCAGCACGCTGATCGCTTCCGGCCGGCGGGTTTCCGCGAGCGCCTGCAGCGCGCTGTGGCGATAGATCGGCGCGAGCCGTTTGTCGCGCGCCCAGGCGGGCAGCATTTGCAACGCGACATCCGGGAAATACCGGCCGATGCCGTAGAGCGCGTAGTGCCGGGTGCTGGCGTCGCCTTTTGTCAGCTCGTCGCGCCAGTAGGTCCATTCCCGCTCTGGCGTGATGCCGTAGTAAACCAGCGCGGCGGCGTGCGACAGCG
Source organism: uncultured Verrucomicrobiae bacterium (assembly GCA_963762725.1). Lineage (GTDB taxonomy): Bacteria > Verrucomicrobiota > Verrucomicrobiia > Chthoniobacterales > SZAS-18 > JAFAXH01. Next base: position 962,372 of record CAVXLY010000003.1, read on the forward strand.
GGTCGATCATCGCTTCGATCTGCAGTTGCGGCTCGTGCGCCACGGTGAAGCTGGCGCGCGGATAGCCGGCGCCCTTCAACAGCGTGAGCGCGCCGAGAATCTCGCCGGTGTTCGACGCGAAACGCCTCGGGGCTCGGCAGATTTTTCGGTGCGTCGCCGGTCAGCACGCTGAACTTCGCAAACGCGCCGAGCGGCGGATTTTCCAAAGCTAGCAGCACGGCGGTCTGGAGCGCCTCGCGCGAGGTTTCCGGGTGGGTCCGCACGCGGGCAAACAAGGCGTCGAGCGCGGGCAGCGCGGCTTCCGACGCGGTGTTCAGGGAAAAAGGAACGTCGCCGCCGACAGGGTTGTCCAGCCGCGTCGCCGCCGTGGCGAGCCGGGCCGGGCGGGCATCGCCGGCGGGAAGATCAAGCGCGCCGTCGCGGGCGACGACGACCTGCGCGCGGCCTGTCCGCCGAGCTGTTCAGCACGAGTCCCGGCGGAAAATGTCACCCGCAGCGGCCGGCCGGATTTGTTCGCCACGGTCGCCACGATCTCGTCCCGGCCATTGCCGCGGAAGAGCGCCGTCACCCAGTTGCGGCCGAGGGCGTCACCGAGCGAAACGGACACCGTGGACCCGGGCATCGCCGCGGGAGCCGTGGTGGCTGCCGCCGTCGTTGAAGCCGCCGGTTTCGCGTTGCCGGCCGCTTTCGGCGCCCCTTTCTCAGCCGCCGGATGGCGCAGGGAAAGCAGCAGGGTGAAAGCGATGCCAACGGAGGTCAGCAAACAGACCATCCGGATTTTCCAGACTGGCGACAGGTGCAGATCGGCGGGCAGGCGCCAGTCAACGAGCAGACGCAGGGAGGGGGGCAGACGCAGCATGCCTGCTGAAAAAGCAGCTTCCGAGCCTGCCCGGCGCTTCTGGAGTTCTTCTGGCGACCGGCGGCGCCCGGGCGCCAGCAGGGCGAGCCGGAGCTGGCGCCAGCGTCGCCGCAGGGCTGCGCCGAAGACCCGCGCGCGTCGCTCGGCCATCGGCCGCCGATAGCGACGGCGGCTGTCTGGCTGGCGACTTGCTGAGAGGTATCTTCGCGGACCGCGAAAACGGTTCCCCGGCATGTCTAGACGCACCACCCCGGCATCATGAAATCCTATTCCGACTTTGTCGAGCGACTCCTCGTCCACGAAGAAACCCTCGCGCTGCCGCTGCCCCGGGAGCCGGGCAGCTACGAGCGCATCATCCAGTTACGCGAAGCCACGGAGGAAGCGTTGCTCGGCGGCCGGCCGGTGAAGGATCCCGCCCTGGTGCCGCTCCTGCGCGCGGCGCTGTTTTACTTTCACAACGCGCTGCCGGACAGCCACGCCCTCCTGAACACCGCTTCCGGCGACCTGGCGGCCTACTGGCACGGCATGGTCCACCGCCGCGAGGGCGACTTCGAGAATGCCCGCCACTGGATGCGCCGCGCCGGCACGCAGCCCACGTTTGCCGAGATGCACGCCCGGGCCTGCGACGGCTCGCCCCACATGGCGCGGCAAACCGGCTGGGACCCGTTTTTGTTTATCCATCTGTGCGAGCAGTTCCGCTTCGGCGCGGAGGAGTTCCGCACGGAAATTGGCGCGCTCCAGCGGGCGGAATTCGACGTCATGTTTTCCTACCTCTGGCGGCACGCGGCCGGTGCGTAAGGCGCGGGACAATGCCGCGCTTCCGTGTTACGTTTCCGCCGATGGAAACCGTTGCTCCGCCCACGCCGCCGCCCGCTGCCGGTGCGATCAAATTCAAGATCGGCAACGAGAAGCTCGTCAAAGTCACCGAGCCGGCCAGCAAAAAGCTGCGTTCGCTGCTTGATCGCCAGGGCCGGCCCGGCGGCGCACTGCGCGTCGCGGTGATCGGCGGCGGCTGCTCGGGGCTGCAATACAAGATGGACCTTGTGGACGGTCCGGCGAACCGGGACATCATGGTCGAGAGCGCCAGCGTGCGCGTGGTCGTGGATCCGAAGAGCGCGCTCTTTGTCAGCGGCTCCTTGCTCGATTTCAGCGACGACCTCCAGAAGGGCGGCTTTAAGGTGACCAATCCGAACGCCGTGGCGCATTGCTCCTGCGGCGAGAGCTTTTCCGCGTGAGCAGCGGGGGGCTTGGGCCGCAAGGGAGAGTCCGCAGACGACGCAGATTTTCGCAGATGTTTTTGTGTTCCGGAATGCCGGTTCTGCCGTCGGTTTCTCGGTTTCCCTCCCCCCTCCCTTTCTGCGGAAATCTGCGTAGTCTGCGGACTCTTCTTCCCCCTCCGGTTCGGCGATCCGGCGCAATCGTGAAGCCGCGTTCGGAATTGATGCGATGACCGATTTTTTTGCTCTGCTCGGCGAGCCGCGCCGACCGTGGCTGGACGAGGAGCGGGTGAAGGAAACGTTTCACCGCCTCAGCCGCGAGCAGCATCCCGATCAGGCCGACGCCACCGGCGATTTCGCCGCGCTGAACGCTGCGCAGGCCGCGCTGCGCGAGCCCAAGGCGCGACTGCGTCACCTGCTGGCGCTGGAGTTCCCGCACGCCGCGGTTTCCGGCCCGGCCAGCGTGCCGCCGGCGCTGGCGGCGCTCCTGTTTCCCGTGCACGAGCTGCTCCAGAAAATCGACGCGTTTCTCGCCCGGCAGGCTGCGGCGGCCGGAGCATTGGGAAAAGCGCTGCTGGCCGGGGAGCAGTTCGAGCTGCGCGAGCAGGCGGAAGCGCGCCTCAGTCGAGCTGGAAGGCTTGCACCGGACGCTGCTGGAAGAGCTGCAAGCCTTTGACGCCACCCGCTGGAATCCCGCCGGTCCGCACGCTCCCGACACCGAGGCCACGCTGCTCGGCTTTTATCACGCTTTCGCCTACCTTTCGCGCTGGCTCGAGCAATTCCGCGAGCGGCTGTTTCAGCTCAGCCTCTGAGCCGCGCGCACCCACGCTTTCACTTCATGACGACCGCTTCCGACATCGTCGGCATTGATCTCGGCACGACGAACTCGCTCATCGGCGCGATGGACGCCGGCTTTCCTGTGCTCATCGCGGATGCCGAGGGCCAGCGGCTCACGCCATCGGTCGTCCACTTTCCCGGCGCCCCGGAAACCGCCGAGCCGATCGTCGGCCGGCCCGCCGCGCGCCAGCGGACGCTGCACCCGGCGGAAACCGTGTTTTCCGTGAAACGCCTCATGGGCGCCCGCGCCGGCGAACCGGCCACCCGCGAGGCCGCCGCGGATCTTCCCTACCGGGTCGGCGGAACGCCGGGCGACGCGGCGAAGATCGTGCTCCCGGACGGGCGCGAGGTTTCCCCGGAAACCGTCTCCTCCCTGATTCTGCGCAAGCTCAAAGCCGACGCCGAACGCGCGCTCGGGCGGCCGGTTTCCCGCGCGGTCATCACGGTGCCCGCGTATTTCAACGACGCCCAGCGCGCCGCCACGAAAGCCGCTGGCGAAGCCGCCGGCTTCACGGTCGAGCGCATTCTCAATGAGCCGACCGCCGCCGCGCTCGCCTACGGCCTGGACCGGCTCGGCGAGCGGTCGAAGATCGCGGTTTACGATCTCGGCGGCGGCACGTTCGACCTCTCGATTCTGGAACTCAACGCCGGCCTCTTCCAGGTGCTCGCGACCAACGGCAACACCCGCCTCGGCGGCGACGACATCGACGCTGCGCTCGTCGCGTTTCTTATCGGAAAAAATCGCCGCCGGGACCGGCGACCCCGCGCTGCCGGGCCGGCTCCCGCAACTCCGCGAGCTTGCCGAGGCCGCGAAGAAGCGGCTTTCCGACGCGGCCGAAACCGCGGTCGAGCTCCCGTTTATCGGCGCCGGCGGCGAGTCGTTTTCGTATCAACTCACCCGCGCCGAACTCGAAACGCTCGCGCGGCCGATCGTTGAAAAAACCCGCGCCCATTGCCTGCGCGCGCTGGCCGACGCCCAGCTCACGCCGGCGGATTTGAACGCGGTGATTCTGGTCGGCGGCGCGACGCGGATGCCGCTGGTGCGCGCGCTGGTCGGCGAGATTTTCGGGCGTGACCCGGACACGACCCAGAACCCGGACGAAGCCATCGCCATTGGCGCCACGATCCAGGCCGGCATTCTTTCCGGCGCGGTGCGCGACGTCGTCCTGCTCGACGTCACGCCGCTCTCGCTCGGCATCGAAACTTTTGGCGGCCTGACAAACGTCATCATCCCGCGCAACACCACGATCCCGACGAAAGCCGGCGAGCTGTTCACCAACCCGGTCGCGGGCCAGAGCGCCATGCGCATCCGCGTCCTCCAGGGCGAGCGCGAGCTGGCGCGGGACAACTGGACGCTCGGCGAGTTTGACCTCGACTTCGAGCCGGCCGCGGCGCGCGGCACCGCGCGGGTCGGCGTGCAGTTCGAGATCGATGCCGACGGCATTTTGCACGTCCTGGCGCGCGACACCAGGACGGGTCGGGAAACGCTCGTGAAAATCGAGAGCGGCGCCGTGGACGTGTCGGACGAAAAGGTGGAGCAGATGATCGCGGAAAGCGTGGAGCACGCGTTCGAGGATTATCACGGCCGGCTGCTGACGGAGGCCCGGCTGAAGGCCAACGAAATGCTGCCCGCCGTGCGGCACGCGCTCGGCCTGGCTGGCGACGGACTCGAAGCGCCGCAGCGCGCGGAGATCGACGCCCGCATCGCCGAAGTCACCGCCGCGCTGGCGGCCGCAGAGCCGGAGGGAAGCGGCGATCTGCCGCGTCTGCAAAAGGCGATCGCCGCGCTCGACGCCGCCACGCAGGAACTCGCCACGCTGCTCATCGAACAGGCGATGGACGAAGCGCTGCGGCGCAAAGGCGTTTTGTAACGCCGGCTCCGCGCCGCCGGCCGGATTGTGCGTCCCGAGGAAAAAGTCAGCGCGACTTTTTCGGCTTCGGCTTAATGCCGAACAACCGTTGGATAAAATTCGGCGGCGGCGACGGCGGCCGGCGTTTTACCCGTGTGCGGGTCGCCCCTCGCTTGCGCGCGGCCGTCTTGCCCGCAGGATCCGCCGCGCTCGGTGACGCTTCCGCTGCCGCCGTTGCCGGAGGCGTGCCACCACGCCGGCCGGAGGAACCGAAGCGGTTGCGGCCGTGATCGCGGTGACTGCCGGCGGCGGCACGTCGCCCCCGGCGGGGCGTGCTGCCACGAGCCCGGCGGCCGCGATGGGAGGGGCCGCTGTTTCCGGACTCGGATGTGCGGATCCCGGGGTTGCGGCGGCGGCAGCAGGCACCGGATCGCTGCGGTTGTCGAGCGCCAGCAACCGCTGGTCTTCCGCCGCCGTCGCCGGATCAAGCGGCGTCGGGTCGGGCGACGAAGAGGCCGGCAACCCGGCCGTGGCAACCGGTGGCGGCGACGACGACGCGGCGGTGCCGATCGTCGGCAGCTCGCGCTCCGCAGCCGGCGGCGGGATGACCGGAGCCGGATTCTGAGCCGGCGCGGTCCCAGCGACCGGCCGGGCGGCGGGGCGCACGGTTCCAGGTCGGAGCGCCCACGCCAGCAGGCTGGCGCCGAGCAGGCCGACCGCCAGCACGAGGCTCCAGGCCAGCTTGCGATCCTGGCGGAAACGCCGGGAATCCCCGCGCGAAAACCCGGACCAGCCGGCGGCCAGCGCGCGGCCGAGCGTCGGCGCCGGTGCTGGCCAGGCGAAACCCGAGCCGCCGCTGCCAGTCGCCGATCTCGGTCGAGTGGCCCGCAAATCGTTCCTCCACCAGAGAGCGCTCCTGCCCCGGCGGGAGCGCCGCCTCCGCAGGCGGCATCGGCGGAATCTCCGGCACCGCGCCGTCCCGTTGAAACCTGGAGGTCATGCCGGTATCCGGCAGCCCGGCCGGCCGCAAGGTATTGGCGTCAAAACCGGTCGCCTGCGCCAGAGCGACGAAAAAATCCGTCGTCGCTTGAAAACCGTTCGGCTGCGTCGGACACCGGGGCGAAACAACGCCGCAGCACCGCGTTCCCGGCATCGCCCAGGACCGGCAGGATGGGGAGTGCCACGGGTAGCCTGGCCCCCGGGGCGACGGCGCCGGTGCCCCGCAGAAATTCCTGCACCAGCGTGCCCAGCGCGCGGGTGTAGGCGCTGCTGCCCTGCGGGATGACCACGTGATCAGCAGCATCTGCGTTTACCGCAACTCCGTCCGGCTCCAGCTGGGTGTCGCGCTGCAGCCAGCGCGGGGCCGGGGTCACCAGCGTGATCTCGCCCGCCCAGGTCGCGAGCGCGCTCGCTTCGCGGCCGGTGCCGAGCGCGTCGATCTTCACCGCGAATTCCGGCCAGTCGGAGAGCGGCGCGCGGAGAATGGACATCTCCCCGCCGGGATCGGTCATCGGCATACCACCGGGGAAATGGACGAGGATCTGGTGCAGATCCAGTTCAAGACCCGACAAAGTGTGAGCGCGGGCGTGATCGGTCGCGGCCGCGAGTTGTTTCAACAAGCGCAGGCATTCGGCGACCGTGAGGGAGCCGCGCTTGCGCAGGAGGTCCACCAACGTGAAGCCGTCCACCCATTCCACGGCCAGATAGGTGAAATACAGGTGCCGGTCGAGACAGAGAACTTTCAGCAGATGCGGATGCGGCGCCGCCTCGATCCCGGCGACGCTGGCCTCCAGCCGGGCGTGGTCCTCGGGGGTGATCATCAACTCGGGATGGAAGATTTTCACCGCCACGACACGGCTGCCGGCGCGCACGTCGTGCGCCTGCCAGACCTGGCCGCTGTTGCCCTCGCCGAGGAGTTGCGTGAGCCGGAAGCGGTCGGAGAGCAGCATGCCGGGCGTCGGCGTCGGCGGGGTGACCGCGGGCGCCGCGCCGCTCCCGGCGGAATCCGTGCCGGAGCCGACGCCCGGGCCGCTACCGGCCAGCATCGGCGCCAGGTCTTCGTCGTCCGCATCGAGCCGTGACGCGGCCCCGGGCGTCGCCAGGAGCACGGCGCGCAGGCAGGCGGCCAGCTCGGCGCGCAGCTCGGCGGCATTTTGCGAGCGCAGGGCCGGATTCTTCTGGAGCATCCGGGCCAGCAGCGCAGTCACCGGCTCCGGCATCTGGGCGAGCACTTCCCAGGGCGGGTCCTGGGTGAGGTGCTTCGTGAAAATCTCCGAGATCGTGCCGGTAAACGGCGGCCGGCCAGCCAGCATGAACCAGAGCGTGACGCCCAGGGAATAAATGTCCGACCGGGTATCGAGATCTTTTTCCTGGAGTTGCTCCGGGCTGGCGTAGATCGGCGTGCCGACAAAGCCGCCAAACGTCGCGTTGGCCGATGACGACGCGCTGGCGTCCGCGCCGAGAAACATCCGCGCCAGGCCGAAGTCGATGAGCTTGACGACGAAAGTGATCGTCGTCGTCGTCCTCCCAGCAGATCATCAGGTTCGCCGGCTTGATGTCGCGGTGGACGAGCTTCTGCTTCGCGGCGGCGCCGAGCGCGCGCACGGACTGGATGGCGACACGCAGCGCCGTGGCCACGGGCAGCGGGCCGGCCCGGCGCACCCAGGCTTCGACGGTCTCGCCGTCGATGAATTCCATGGCGTAGAAAAACTGGTCCCCGTCGCTGGAAAGGTGATACACGCTGGCGACGTTGCGGTGCCGCAGGGCGGCGGCGGCGCGCGCCTCGCGGATGAACCGGGTGCGGGCGACTTCGCTGTCGAGAAACGTGCCGTTGATCATCTTCAGCGCGACGTCGCACTGGAGGTTCACGTCAAACGCCTTGTAGGTGATCCCCATGGCCCCGCGGCCCAGCTCCCAGAGCGAGCCATCCTCGCGCCGCCAGAGCTGGTAATGCTGAAAGGTTTCGGCAGAATTCATGCGGGACAAACTGTCGGGCAGACGGCCCACGGGCGGGGCGGCACGGCCACCTTCGCGTCGCTACAGGGACTCAGGGCGGCGGGAAAGACAAATCTTTTCCGGCGCGCCGGGTTTCGGGCCGATGGCTCCGCGGCGGCAGCGCCCCCGTATTGCTTCGAGACGACCGCCGCGCATCAGGCGATCACCAAGGCGCCCGTCCTCCCACCGAGACCGTCCGGGGCTCCAGCGGAGCAGGCATGGGCGCGCTCCGGCCGGGCATCGGCACGGCGATTTCGGCCGCGGCGTCATTGAAGGCGCGCAGCGCATTTTTCAAAGCCAGGATGAGCGGCGCCGGCAGCGTGGACTCGGCCTGCGGACTGGAGGCGAGCAGGTGTGACGCCCGCTCCAGCTCCTGCCGCAGACTCGGCGTCGGGACCATCGTGGGCGGATACGGCGGCGCCTTCGCGACGGCGACGATCGACGGCCGCGCCGAACTTGCGCCGGGCAGCGACGGTCCCGGCATGGCCGGCGGCGGCAGCAGCGGCTCCGCCGGCAGCGGCGTCACGCGGTGACCCGGCACGGAGGCGACGGCCACGGGCGGCTTCGGGGCGGCGCCGAAGTCGGCTGGCAGCGCCGCGTTCGGCGCCGCCGGAAAAAACTCGCGCACCGGCGAAAGGCCTTGGGCACCCTGGCCGCCCGGGCCGCGGCCGCCCGGGCCGCCCGGGCCGAGGGCGGGAACCCCGGAGGTCGGACTCGGCGACGTCGTCGAGGAGCTGACAAGGCTGATGCGCCGGTTCTGGGCGTGGATGCGCACGGTCTCCACCCGGGCGACCGAACTCGTGGCGCGGCGCAGCATTTCCAGGGAAACCACCGGCCAGCCGCGGGCGGCGCGCTCGACGGCGATGCGCTCGGCCAGGGGCGCCCAGTTGATGCCGACGATGGCGCCGGGCTCCTCGCCGGTTTCATTGAGCATGAACTCGATCTCCGCCCGGGTGACTCCGAACTGGAGAAGGGTCTGCGCCATCCGGTCAACGCTTTGACCGTGCTCCAAGGCGTAGATGGCTTTGAGAACTTCAGGCGATTGCATACCGGGATAAAAACCTGTCGGCGGGATAAAAATTTTCGGGGTGCTCTCCGGCCGGCTGGAGCGCGGCCTGGGAACCATCCCATTCAAAGCAAAAGCCGTGCTCAACAGCTCGGCGAAACGGTGCAATTCTCGCCGGGGCACCGTCGCCCGGCCCAGCGGAGCCGGCACTGCGCCGCGGCCGGAGGATTCACCAGAGGGATTCCAGGCCCGGCTCCAGCAGCAGCCGCATCTGCCAGGTGGGATCAGCGGCGATGGCCCGGGCGACATGTTCGCGGGCTTCGTGCGTCTCGCCAAAGGTCATCTGCAGCCGGGCCACGCGGACGTGGTATTCCGGCTGGCCGCGCAGATTTTCCTGGGCGGTGAGCAGGCAGGCCAGGGCGGCGAGCAGATTGCCACTGCGCTCGAAGGCGTGCGCGGCGAGCAGGATGTGCTCGGGCTCGTCCGGCTCCTGTTGAAACAATTCCCACGCGATGCAGGCGGCCTCCTGGACGTGCCCGAGCGTGAGCAGCAGCGCGGCGTGCAGCCGCAGCGCGGCCGGCTGGATCTGGACGTCGTCCGGGAGCGACTCCAGCTCGCGGAGCGCTTCCTCCGGGGCGCCGAGTTCCAGCCAGCCGAAGCCAGCGTTGAGCACGCGGGCGACGTCCAGGGCGTCGGGCCAGGTCGAGTCAGCAGGAGCGGATGGCGGGTTCATGGTCGGCGGAGCGGGTGAATTGGCGGGCTTGTCGATCGGGCGGGCGGCGGCGGTTGGTTGATCCGTGGGTCCGGGCCGGTGGCGCAATCGGGTCTGCGCGTGACGGTGTGGCTCCCTTCTCTAGCAGCCGCCGAGCCAACCCGCGGTGGACTGAGCGTGCCGGCGGTGAAAACCGGGGGCACCGCGCAAAAGCCCGGCGCGCAAACGGGCTGTCCGGCGGACGAATTTCCGAGACCGCCACCACGCCCGCGGCCGCGTCACGCTGCGTCGCTGTCGTCGTCGTTGACCAGACGGAGCAGCACATCCGCGTGGCAGGACTCCCCGGGCCGGCACCAGCAGGCCAGCGCTTTGCCGCGCAGCTCCGCGCGCGCCGTGGCCAGCAGCGCCGCGCCCGCCGGGTCGTCGCAGCAGCCACTCTTCAAACCGCCGCACGGATTCCGCGCGACCGTCGTGCTCGGCGATGCGGAAGGGATTGCCGAAACGCGACGGCCGCCCGACGTAAACCGCGTCCGCCGGCAGCCGCCAGCCCTTGACCCGCCGCACCTGGATCCGGCGCGGCCCCGGCGGCGGCGCGTCGCCCCGGGGAGGCAGGTGATCGATGCTCCCGGCTCACGGCGCCAACCGCTCCAAAGCCCAGACGCCGCCGTCGCCACCGCTGCCGGCGGCACGGCGGCGACTGGCGGATGTATTCAAAACGGTCGTGCAGCCGGCTCGCGCGGCCCTGCCAGAATTCCACCCGCTCCGGCGTCACCCGATACCCGCCCCAGAACGGTGGCAGCGGCAGCGGCTCGCCCGCGGCGTCCAGCGCTTCAAAGCGCGCCCGCACCGCCGCCAGCTCCGCTTCGAGCGCGGCGCGATCCGGCAGCACCCGGCTTTGCGGCGAAGCCCAGGCCGCGAGCTGGCTTTCGCGCGGCCGGCTCGTGAAATACGCCAGCGATTCCTCGGCCGGCACCGGCGCCGCGCGCCCGCTGACCAGCACCTGCCGCTCCAGCGCCAGCCAGGGGAAGAGCAGCGACACCCGCGCGTTTTCCGCGAGCTGCCGGCCTTTGCGGCTTTCCGTGTTCGTGTAAAAAACGAAGCCCCGCGCGTCAAAGCCCTTCAACAACACCGTGCGCACCCGCGGCTGCCCGTCGGCGCCCGCCGTCGCCAGGCTCATCGCCGTCGGCTCGATCACGCCCGCCGCGCAGGCCGCGTCGAACCAGCGGCGAAACTGCTCAAACGGGTCGGCGGCCAGCTCCTCGCGGTGGAGTTCACCGCGGCGATAATCCTTGCGCAGATCGGCGACATTCATCATCCCGCACGATAGCACGGGAGCCGGCCGCGTTAATCCAGCGGAAGGCGCACCGGCAGCACGCACGCACCGCCGCCCTTCAACGATCCGCCGGACTCACCACGCCGATGCCGGGGCGGTTGAGCACGTGGGTGTAAATCATCGTCGTGGCCACGTCGCGGTGGCCCAGAAGCTCCTGCACAGTTCGGATGTCCGTAGCCGGCCTCCAGGAGGTGCGTGGCAAAGCTGTGCCGCAAGACGTGGGGCGACACCCGCTTGTCCAGCACCCCCGCCCGGACCGCCGCCTGGCGCACTGCCCGTTGCAGCGCGTCCTCCATGAGATGATGCCGGCGCAGGAGTCCGCTGCGCGGATCCCGGCTCGGCGACCGGGCCGGAAACACCCACTGCCATTCCCACGCCGTGCCAGCGTTCACATATTTGTGCGCCAGCGCCTGAGGCAGCGTGACCCCGGCCAGCCCGGCCGCGCGATCCGCTGCGTAAAGCGTGCGCACCTCGCGCAATTGCACCTGCAACGGCTCGACGGCAGCACGCGGCAGCACCGTGATCCGATCCTTGCGGCCCTTGCCGTCACGCACCCGCAACACCCCGGCATCGAAATCGACATCCTTCACCCGCAGCCGCACCCCCTCGAGCACCCGCAGGCCAGCGCCGTAGAGCAACAACGCCAGCAGGTGCCAGGTGCCCTCCATCGCCCCCAGCACCCGCCGCGCTTCCTCGGCGCTGAGCACATCCGGCAGGCGCTGAGGCCGACTGGGCCGGTCGAAGGCGCCGAAATCTCCCGGATCGCGTCCCAGCACGACGTGGAAAAGAAAGACCAGGGCATTGAGCGCCTGCCGCTGCGTGCTGGCAGCGACGTCGCGTTCTCGCACCAGATGGGAAAGAAACGCCCGCACCTCGGCGGCGCCCAGGGTTTCCGGATGACGTTTGCCGTGGAAGAGAATGAACTGCCGCATCCAGCCCCAGTAGGATTGCTCGGTGCGCAGACTCATCTGCCGCAAACGCATCGCTTCCTGCACGCGTTCCTTGAGCCGGGGCGGCGGCGCCGCTGCTGGCAAAGCCCCGTCATTCGCTGGCGGCATATCCGTGCCATCGAACCGGTAAACTCGCGGCATATCAAGCCGAATTGGCCTTGCCCGCAGAGGGTAAGTTTGGCAGGCTCCTACCAATGAGCCGCTACACTGTTCGTGTGATATGCCGCTGCGTCGGCGGCTTAATTGTAGGTTAGGCGCAGCCGCTTTTTCTTTATGTTTTCTGAGCTCCGCGCGTCAGTCGTACCGCCCGCTCTTCTTGGTTGGCCAGAGCGGCGTCCAGCGTGCATTCGGCTTTTCTCTTCCAGCCGTTTTTGCTCTTCGTGCGCCTAACCCCGCGCTGCAAGTGCGAACAGCCTGCGGCTGTCGCTGATCTTGTGTCTCGTTAGATGGTAAGAGCGCGTCTAGCATTAGCCGCGGCGCTTATCGCGATCACCGCATGCCACAATCTTTCACCAGCCGAGCAGAAGATCGTCGGCGTGTGGATAGAGCACGGGATGGACTACACGACCTATTTCCATTGTCATCCAGATCACTCCATGGTGGCGGTTTCGCCGACAGATGCAGCGTTCGAGCCGCATCCGATGGTTATGGCGAAAGGTACGTGGCGCGTCGACGGAAATGACTTCATTATTGAGTTTGCACCATGGGTAGACTCATCTGGAAAGGGGCGGACGAAAAAGCTCGTTCGACGGAGCCCGATCAAGGAAGTTAGTTCGAGCACACTCGTCACTGAGGATCATATGACGTACGAAAGAGGCGAGTCGATAGAAGCTCAGGCGCAGCCGCTTCCGTGATTGCAAACCATCTAACCAGGCGATGCAGCGAACCGCTGGCCGCTCCGCGTTCTAGCTTTTGATGACTTCCACATTCAACCCGCAGCCACGCGCGCTCTCGCCAGCGGTCGCTGATCTTGTGTCTCGTTAGGCGCTACGCCACGATGAACCGACGCGCGCAGATTTTGCAGGAGCTTGTGCTCTTCCAGTCAGCCCTGGAGCCACTGCTGCGCGAGTTGCGGCAGTTTGGCTGGGATTGGGCTGGCGAGCCGGCTCGTCGTCCTGCGCCGCGCCGATCTGCTGCGCATCATTGAGCGTTTTCTTGCCGGCGAGATCAGCGCTGCCCAGTTGCAAGCGTGGGCCGAGAACATGGAGTGCCGCGAGGATGTGGCCTTCGACTCTGCCGACGAACCGTTACTCGACGATGTATTCTTTCGCTTGGCTACGCCGGAGATCAACGAGCCGTTGACCCACGATGTTGTTCAGCGCATGAGGAAGGCACTCTTGGCGACTCAACGCGCCTAACCCGGCGCTGCAGCGAACGGCTACTGGCGGCAGCGCGCATCCTTGAAATCCGCGCTCGATCCTCGCCAAGTAGCTGTCGCTGAGCTTTGATCGTTAGGCGCAGCCGCTCTTTTCAGGTTTTCCTGTCCAGCGCGGTAGCCGTATCGCTGGCTATTCTTTGCTGGCGAGAGCAGCGCCCAGCGCGCATTCGGCTTCTGTCTTCCAGCCGCTTTTGCTATTCGTGCGCCTAACCCGTATGGAAGTTGTCAACGGTGAGTTTGTGGACCGATTGGATTTGAGTAGTTTTGGTTGTGTTTCAAGACGTTGTCCGCAGGGCCAAGGTTTGGCAGGCTGGTGGTGGCGGAAGAGTCAAGCGCCCGCCATCCCGCACGGTCACCATGCACGCTAATGCCACGCTCACCCCGCTGATGCGAGCCAAAATGGTCTCGCAACTCACTTCGCAGAACCTCTCGCAGCGCGCCGTCGCCACCGCTTACCACGTGAGCGAGAAGACCGTGCGCCGCTGGCTTGCTCGCGCCAAAGCCGCTGGCTTCCCGTCGCGCCTGACCGATCGCTCTTCGATCCCCGAACGCCAGCCACGCAAAACCAGCCAGGCGCTCGCAGCGCAGATCCTCGCTCTGCGCCGGGAGCGCCGCTCCTACGCCCAGATCATGACGGTGCTGCCCGTCTCCAAAGCCACGCTCTCCCGGGTCCTGCGCCGCCACGGGCTCAACCGCTTGACGGCTCTCGAGCCCCCCAAACCGCCCGCCCAACGCTACGAACGCGCCCAGCCCGGCGAACTGCTTCACCTGGACATCAAGAAGCTGGGCGCTTCACACGCCCCGGCGTGCGCGCCACCGGCGACCGCACCGTCCGCAACCCGGGCGCTGGTGTCGAGAACCTCCACGTCGCCATCGACGATCACTCCCGCTTGGCCTTCGCCTGCCTGCTGCCGGACGAGAAGATCCCCAGCGCCCTGGCTGCCCTTCACCAAGCCATCGCCTTCTACCAGGCCCACGGCATCCAGATCGAGCGCGTGCTCACCGACCGGGGCTCGAGTTATCGCTCCAGACTCTTCGCCGCCACCTGCCGGCAACTCGGTCTCAAACATCACTTCACCAGACCTTATCGCCCCCAGACCAACGGCAAGGCCGAACGCTTCATCCAGACCATCACCCGCGAATGGGCCTACGCCAGAGCCTATGACTCCAGTGACCATCGTGCTTCCTTTCTTAACTACTACCTTCATGACTACAACTTCCACCGTCCCCATTCGGCATTGAACTATCTTCCGCCCAGCTCCAGACTACCCACTACTGCGGACAACGTGTCGAGAATCAACAGTTAGGTGACAAGAAGGCTATGGCCACGCTTGCTGGTCAGCATCCGGTCGTTGTCGAGTTCCACGGGCTTCGCGTCAATATCAGTAAACGGGTTTTGGAAGCCTGGCGCAAAGTTCCAATCGAGGACGAAATTGCGCTCCTGGAAATTACGTCACGGGCGATGACGCGGTTCCGCTATGCACCGATGCGTCGTGCGCTCGAGAAGGATATTGAATCGAGAAAAAAGTTCCGCGCGGGAATTGGAGAGGCATATTTGCAAAAGAATGTGTCGGACTATGACCGCATTCAACTGATCCATGCTTATGATAAGCGGGACTGGCGAGCCATTCGTCGCATAGCCGCACAAGTAGAGGCGCAGGAGAAAGCCATGGTGAAACGGCCAGCGCGTTATCAGGGCGTGGAAGCGGTCCTTCTACAAGATTGGTTTAACCGAGATGGATTGTGTCTAGCCTGGTTCTCCTTCGGCGCATTGGAGGCACTCTTGAGGGGGGCGACCCTTTGGCCCGTCAAAGGGTCAGTGAAGGCTTTAGAAAAGCGCGTGCTACGGCTGGGATTAAAACCTCTCAGACCGGCACTGATAAACACCAAGCACCTGGTCTTTTCAGGCAAAACAGTGGGAATTTCATAGTTTCATAGGGACATTTTCTCTGCAGAGAATTTGTCGGTACCTCTCACCTCGTCTCCGTGTCAGCGGAGCCTATCTGTCGGGAATGCTAAATACATCTCCCGATGTTTCATCGAACACATCCGACCGACCTGACTGGCTCCGTCTGCCCGAGGCCACTCGCCGCTATGGCGTGAGCCGTTCGAGCTGGTATGAACTCATCGCCAACGGGCGAGTGAAGACTGTTGTCCTGAAAAAGAAGGGCAACATCCGCGGCATCCGCTTGCTGTCGCGCGTGTCAATCGACGCGCTGATGGAATCCCTTCAGTCCTAAACACCAATCGCGCAGCCTACCCCTATCTAACTTGGCGTCTCTACCTGCCCGAGGCGTGGACCGAAGAGCCGGCCCGCCGCAACGCGAGCTGGCATCCCTGCGGCCATCACCTACCAGAAGCAAGAACCGACCTGGCTTTAGCGCTCATCGACGAGGCGTTGGGCTGGGGCGCTTACCCGGGCGTCGTGCTCGCCGACGAGGCGTATGGCGGACAGCTTCGAGTGGCGAGGCGGCGTTGCGGCAACGCGAGTTGGCCTACTGCGTGCGACGTGCCCTGGACGACCACGGGCTGGGAAGACGCGCCTGTCTTCGAAGCGCAGAGCTCACGGCCAAAGGGCGGCCCGCCCGCCAGGCCCCGTCCGTGGGGCCCGAGCCGCACAACGACTTACGCAGATCGCCCGGGCGCTGCCTGCCGACGCTTGGACGGTCGTGACCTGGCGGGAGGGCAGCAAAGGGGCCGCAAACCACACCGCTTCGCGCGGCTCCCGCTCTGGGACGGCCAACGGCTGGCGCAGGGTCCAGCAGCCCGAGCGCGGGTACAGGACTAGAGGCTGTCATGCACTTTTAGCGGTGTAAAGTGGTAGGATGGGAACCGAGAGTCGCCACGCGTATCCGAGCGATGTCACTGATGAGGAGTGGGAGTTTGCCCTCCCTTACTTGACCTTGATGAAGGAGGACGCTCCCCAACGCGATCACCTGATCTTGCCCCGAAAACGAGGACCAGCGGGTGTGCTACAAAGAGAGCACAACCCCTATGGCAACATCACAGAGCAAGTATGGCAGGAGATTTGATGAGGAGTTCAAGCGCGAGGTGGCGGCCTTGGCCAGTCGGCCCGGCGCGCGCCTGGAGCAGGTGGCCGGCGACCTGGGCGTCAGCCCCTGGAGCGTGTCGCGCTGGCGGCGGCAATACGGCGGCGGCGGCGCCAGCGCGCAAAGCGTGCCCGCTCCTGCCTCGTCTGCTGGCGCCAGCGTTCAGGAGCTGGAGCGCCGCATCAAAGCCCTGGAGCGCGAGAACGCGGACCTGCGCGAACAGAGGACGATCCTAAAAAAAGCGGTCGCCATCTTCTCCGAAGTCCCGCGCTGAAGATGGCGATGGTCAAACAACTCGCGGGAGAACATCCTGTCCGAGCGCTCTGCCGGGTGCTCGGCGTGGCGCGCGGCGCCTACTACGCTGCGCAGAAGAAAGACGGGCGTCCACGCGCCAAAGAGAACGTGCGCCTGAGCGGAAAGGTGCATGCGCTCTTCGAGGCGAGCGGGCGCACGTATGGCAGCCCGCGGCTGACCGTGGCCCTGCGTCGCACGGGCGAGCGGTGCGGCCGCCACCGGGTCGCGCGGCTCATGCGTCGATCTGGACTGCGCGCCCGGCAGAAGCGCCGCTTTCGACCACGGACAACCGACAGCCGGCACCTCTGTCCCATCGCACCCAATCGGCTGGGCGAACGCACGTCGCCGCCCACCAGACCGGGCGAGATCTGGCAGGCCGACATCACGTATGTGGCCACCTAGGAGGGCTGGCTTTACGTGGCCGGCGTGTTGGACGCCTGTTCGCGCCGGCTCGTTGGCTGGCCGGCCGATGACGCCATGCCCACCGGGCTGGTCGTTCGAGCTTTCGAGCGCGCCATCCAAACCCAGCGGCCTGTCCCCGGGTTGCTCCACCACTCCGACCGCGGCAGCCAGTATGCCAGCGACGCCTACCGCGAGTTGCTGCGCCGCCACGGGGTGGAACCGAGCATGAGCCGCTCTGGCAACTGCTACGACAACGCCAGGATGGAGAGCTTCTGGGCGACGCTCAAAACCGAACTCATCGACGGACAGATTTACGCCACGCGCGCCGAAGCGAAGAGCGCACTCTTCCATTGCATCGAAGTCTTCTACAACCGAACGCGGCTCCATGGCGCGCTCGGTTACACTTCGCCCGTGGACTTTGAAAACAGTCTGAATTAAAACACCAAAAACCCCGCACTCCGCCTGGTCCTCAAAATCCGGGCAAGATCACGGGCGAGCAAATCGACGAGAGCTGCAAAGACGTGGCGCGACTCTGTTTCCTGTCGTTCGATCCCGACGCTTACTACAACCCCGCCGCTATCGAATTGCCACCCTTGCCAGCGGAGCCAAAGGCGAAAGCACCCCCTGTCGGGAATCGCTTTTCTTCCGCTGCCACGCCGGACATTGAGGCACGTCGGCGCGCCGCCATTGGGTTGCTCGGCGAAACTCACTGGGCGAGCGAAACGCGAGGCTTCTGCGTTTGTCCCGGCCGCCATCTGCACACGAACGGGGACAAGCCAACTGACTGCGAGATTCTCCTCGATGGCGCTCCGACAATTCATTGCTTCCACAATTCCTGCCGCGCCCTGGTGGACGGAGCAAACCGCGCATTGCGTTCGCGTATTGGAAAAGCGGAAGCCGCGAACGAACACCATCCCGCCTGCGCAACTGCCGACGGCGCACAACCTCCCGCAGAAATTGCAGATTTTGTGGAATTAGCTCGGCGCGCCTTTGCCTCCGACGGCCAAAGTTCTGCATATTCCACAAATTCCACGGGAGGTTTTGTGCAGCCAGCCATCTATCCGGCGGACTCGCTTTTCGCCGAGTGGATGGACTTTGCCCGCGCACAGGAAGAGAGCGCGGACGCGTTCCTGCTGGGCTGCGCTCTGCCGCTGGCCGCGGCCCTGCTGGCACGCCGGGTGTGGATGCCCTGGGGCACAAAGAAGAAATATCCGACCGTCTTCAACATGCTCGCCGGCAAACCGGGCGACCGTAAAAGCTCGATCATCGATGGTGCCGAGATGCTGACCCGGCGCGTCCTGCCAGAGAACGCCTTTTTGCCCGCTTCCTTTTCGCCCGAATCGCTCTTCGATGAATACGCCGAAGAGGAAGGGGGCCGGCCGGACAAGCTCTGGATTGTGGACGACGCCAACGGCACGCTGACCGATTGGCAGAAGGCGATCAACGGCGAGCGGGTTGCCACGCGCTTCCTGGAGCTTTACGACTGCAAGGGCATTTCCGAGAGCTTTCGGCGCAACAAAAAGGAGACGGCCGGCGGCACTGCCAAACGGTATGTGAGCGAGACGAGCACCAGCCTGCTCTTTGGCGCGACGTTCAACATCGCCTGCTTTCAGAACCAAGCCGTGCGCGCGGGCATGGCGCGACGGTTTTTTTACTACGTGGCTGATCGACACGGCCGCTTGATCGTGCGCCCGCAAGTCGCCGCCGACGCGGCCGGCTTGAACGCGTTGGCCACCGGTTTTGCAAAGCTCCTGAGTTTGGAAGGAGCAATGGACTTCACAAACGAGGCCGCGGCGCTGTGGGCTGACTACCAGCGCACGAACCGCGCGGAAATGGACAATGTCGATCCACTCCAAGAAGGCACGCTGGCCCGGCTTTCCAGCGCGCCGATGCAGACGCTTTCGGTTGCCATGCTCTTCGAGGCCGCACGCTGGGCACAAGCCGGCGGCCGCTGGACTGGCGAGATACGCGCCGAGATGCTGCTGCGCGCCATTGAGCACGTCGCCGCTTGTCTGAGCGCGGCCGACTTCCTGGACACGATCGCGCACCGTGCCAGCGTCGCCGCGGAGGCAGAGGTGTTCCTGGAACATATCCGGCGCGACTTCCTGCCCGCGCACGGCGGTTTTCACTTCGCTACTCGTTCCGAACTGACGAAACGCCATTGCCCGAACAGTGGGCGGGCGGGCGCATGGAAGCCGGACGACTTTTACCTGCGCTTTATCCCGTTCCTGGAACGGCGAGGCGTGGCCCGGCGCATCCGCGAGCGCGACGGGGAACACGGAGAGCTTTTCGCCTTCCGCGCGGCCAAATGAATAAAAACTGACACCTATTCGAACAGCATTATGGGCGACTCGGTAGTGTTCTAATTTGAATTGCGGGCAGCTTGACGAGGTTAGATGATTTGCTTGGCAAAGCGCGCCACGGCGGCTTCGCTGACCGCGTTTATTCTTGGGTCCATCTCTTTACCGTTTTCGCCCGGTGGACGAATATCCCGGCATCACCACGCGGCAATCGCGGGAAAAATGAACGCGCCAAAAACTGCCAGCATCATCATCAGCAACTACAATTACGCGCGTTATCTAGGCGTCGCCATCGACAGCGCGCTGAACCAGACGTACCGACAAACCGAAGTCATCGTGGTTGACGACGGCTCGCGCGATCACTCGGCGGAAGTCATCGCCAGCTACGGCTCCCGCATTAAATCGATCATCAAGGAAAACGGCGGCCAAGGTTCCGCCTTCAACGCCGGGTTTCGCCTGAGTCGCGGAGAGTTCATCATTTTTCTTGATGCCGACGACTCGCTTCTGCCCGACACACTGGAAAAAGCAGTCGGGCTTTTCGACGGGGAAAAGGTGGCGAAGGTCCACTGGAATCTGTGGATTGCTGATGAAGCCGGAAACACGGGCGAAGCCGTCGTGCGTTCCGGGCTTTCAGAAGGCAACTTGCGCGACGTTGTCCTGCGCGCCGGGGCGGACGGCTATACGTGGCCGCCGACAAGCGGA
Source organism: uncultured Verrucomicrobiae bacterium (assembly GCA_963762725.1). GTDB lineage: Bacteria > Verrucomicrobiota > Verrucomicrobiia > Chthoniobacterales > SZAS-18 > JAFAXH01. The sequence goes on from CAVXLY010000003.1 coordinate 982,256, forward strand.
AACGCTTGGGCGCGTTTTTTCATCGAGAAAGCTTTCCCGGTTCCCGAGGTGGAATTCAACACCTGTCCCGACCTTTACCTAGCGGCACTTGCCCCGCTTTACGGCGAAGTGCGCCGACTCGAGTGTCCGCAAGGTTTTTGGCGTCATCATCCCGCTAACGCCAGCTTCAGCGACGAGTTTGAAGAAAATCTCCGCGGCGGTTTGCGGCGCGCCAACAGTATGGTTCAGAGCTTTGCGAGCCACGCACGCTCGCTCGGCCTCCCTTTTGCGGCCGATGAACTGCGCCGCAATTCCCGCTGGCACCAGATGAATGCCGCAGTGGATCAGATCAAATCCATTGTCCCCGAAGACGCCGCGTTGATTTTGGTGGATGAAGAACATTGGAAAACCGGCGAGCGTTTTATTGGCCGGCGGCGCTTCCATTTTCCAGAACGCGAAGGAAAATTTTGGGGCTGTCCTGCCGATGATGAAGCGGCAATTAACGAGGTGGAGCGGCTGCGTTTACGAGGGGCGCAATTTATTGTCTTTGTCTGGCCGTATCTTTGGTGGCTCGATCATTTTTCCGGTCTGAATCGCTATCTGCGCTCGACTTATCCGCTCCGAGCGGACGATGACCGCATGATCGCTTTCGACCTGCAGAGCAACCGCTAGAACACTATGCCGGCGAGCGCCTTACCCGGACAAACCCGGACGCCTAAAAAAAGGGTATGGCAGTCGGCTTTCCTCGAAACTCTGCGACGGACCGGCAACGTCTCCGAGGCTGCGCGCACGGCCAAGGCGGCTCGCTCTACTGCGCACGAAGCCAAGAGCACGGACGAGGCGTTCGCCGCCGCTTGAGTTGAAGCTATCGAAGAAGGCGCAGATGCCTTGGAAGCAGAGGCGCGTCGTCGGGCGTTCGCGGGCAGCGATACCTTGCTGATCTTCCTGCTCAAGGGAGCGCGGCCCGACAAATATCGGGAGCGGCCGCCCGCGGTCAATATCGCCAACTCTGCCAGCGCGAATGCGAATGCGAACGTGAACTATCTTCGCGTTACCCCCGAGTTGCTGGCTGAGATTCAGGAACGCCGTCGCACGGCGCTCGAATACGTTTGCGCGAAGGAGAAGCCGCGCCCTGGCGGCAATGGCTCCAATGGGAGCGTGCCTTACTGCGGTTAATCCATCTTGTATTTTCTGTGCATCTCATTCCGCAGAAACTTGGCACCGAAAACGTCAATGCCTTGTGGCTTCGACGGAAAGCACTCTGCTGCGTTCACACAACCAGAGACGGGGCGCTCTGGCGTTGACAGCCTGACTTTCTTTTCTCAAGCTCGATCGGCGGTGGGACTAGCCGTTCAGAGTGGCTGCCAACAATGAAGACTCTGTTGCAGCGTATCATGGAAAGAATAGTGCTTGCAGCATGTCTGGGCGTGGCAGCTCTAAGCGGATCACCGTTGGCCGTGTCCGCGCCGCCGGCAGCGGTCAAGCAGTCGCTCGATCCAGCAATACAAAGTCCCGCTGTGGATGAACATGGCTTCAGCGCCTCAGACTACGAGGATGCTGCCAAGGAATTCGAGCAGACAGGAGAAAAAGACTTGGCAAGGCATGCGCGCGAAAAAGCCGCCAAACTCAGAAAGATGCCGGCCACCCCGCTTCGGCCGCCGACCTCGTACGAAATTCCTGGGACAGAATCGACGCTGACTTTGTCGGAGTTATGGAAACCTATCAGCGCCGCACAAGCGCAGAAAATGACTGATGACATGCTCAAACTTCGTCCGCAGACAAACATCAAATATGTCGCCGGATTTGATCTGGCTGCGCCTCCTGCGGGTTCCGGGTTCCGTAATGGTTCTATCACTATCGCCACAAACCGGTTTGATATGGCTGACACCGGACCCGCCACGATGGCTGCCGCATTTCATCACGTTCCCAAAACGGGTAAAGCAGAAATCGAACGCTATTATCAGCGTGTCAACGTGTCTTTTAGGGTACCGCATTACGAGGCACGTCTGGGTGCTATCGTTTTTATGCCATTGAAACTTCGGAGAGCGGTGGCGTGAACTTATGTCGCGCTTTTGCATTCCCCGCAAAAGCCGCCGAAACGGGAAAGATGGGGGTCATTATTATCTATGTTTATGCCCCTCAAAGAGATGCTGCTATCGTTTTCGAGCAGGCGCAAGGGATCGTCTCGTCCCTGAAATTTCCTGCGGAGAGAAGAATGCCGTCGGCTTGGCTAGATGGGTTGGAGAAAGCGCTTGATGGAAAGCGCTAACATCTAGCCCGGTCCTTGCGCCGCAGCCTGTCGCTTAGCTTGAGGTCGTTATTGATCTTCAGTGAAAGCAACGGTTGGTAATGGGTTAGTTTGAATTTCGGCCGCGCGTGGTCGGGGTCTTTCAATTGTCTCGAACGCCTCCTTGATGGTGCGCTCGAATGCAGCGGCTTCCTCTGCCTTCCACGGCGGCACGGACGGGGGTTGGTGACTCGTCAAAGTCGGCTTGTCCCCTCGCCATCGCTTGTCCCCTCGCCATCTATTACGGCAGTCTTCGGAGTTTTGCGCTTGCCAGGTGCCCTCCCTTTGCGTCTTGGCAGCGTCAGGCGGATTTCGCTGGACTTATTCTCTGTGAGATTCTCATAGGCCCGTCTTCGGATGCGTAAGTGCCT
>CAVXLY010000004.1:0-10387 GCA_963762725.1 uncultured Verrucomicrobiae bacterium
CGCCAGCGGCCGGGAATTTGTCGGCAACGTCTGGCCGGGCGACACCGTGTTCCCCGACTACACGCAGCCAGCCGCGCGCGACTGGTGGGCGCGGGAGCTGGCGGCCTGGATGCAGAGCAGCGAGCTCGACGGCGCCTGGCTCGACATGAACGACCCGGCCACGAGCGAAACGTCGGCCGACGAAATGCGCTTCGGCCCCGGCGGCGCGAACGGGCACGAGAAGTTTCACAATCAGTATGCGCACTTCATGGCGATGGCCAGCCGGGCGGCCTGCGACCGGCTCGACCCGGATGGCCGGCCTTTCCTGCTGACCCGCAGCGGGTTCACCGGCACGCAGCGCTTTTCCGCGATCTGGACCGGCGACAATTCGTCGAACTGGCCGCACCTGCGGATGTCGATTCCGTGCACGCTGAACCTCGGCCTCAGCGGCGTGGCGTTCAACGGGCCAGACGTCGGCGGCTTCATGGGCAACACGACCGAAGAGCTGCTCACCCGCTGGTATCAGGCCGGCTGGTTGTTCCCGTTTTTCCGGAATCATTCCGTGCGCGATTCGAAGGCGCAGGAGCCGTGGGAATTCGGCCCGGTGGCGCGCGAGCGCATCGGCGACGTCATCCGCACCCGCTACCGCATTCTCCCCTATCTGTATCAGCTCTTCGCCGAGCACTGGCTCCACGGCGACCCGGTCCTGCGGCCGATGGCGTATCACCACGGCTCCGACGAGCCGGGCTGGGAAAACGTGGACGACCAGTTTCTGCTCGGCGACGCCGTTCTCCACGCGCCGATCCTCCATTCGCGGGAGGAACATCCGCCGGTGACGCTGGACGGCCGCCCCGTGCAGCTGCGCTCCGTGCGGCTGCCGGCGGGCTGGTGGTTTGACCTCAACCGCGGCCGCTGGATCGAAGGCGGGCGCACGCTGGACCGCTACCCGATCGGCGAGGACGAAACCGCGCTCTTCGCCCGCGACGGCGCGATCATCCCGTGGGGGAACGGCCCGCTGCGCAACGCCCTCACCGATTACCGTCGGCTGGAGCTGCACATTTTTTCCCGGGAAAAGCCGGCGCGGCTGACGTTCTTCGCGGACGACGGCCGGACGCGCGGCTACCAGCGCGGGGACTACGCGCTCCTCGAGCATCGAAGCGCGCGTCCAGGCGGACGAGGGCGCGGCGACGTTGACGATCGCGCGCGCGGACGACAAACGGCAATCCGCCGCGGCGAAAGCGGTGCGCGGGCCGGAATTCACGCCGGTGTTCTACGGCGTCGAATCCCCCGCCGGCTCCGCCGGCTGCGCGGTGAAAATCGTGCGCGACGGCCGGGCGCAAAAGGCGCGTCCGCTGGCGCCGGCGACGCGGCGCTGGATCTGCCGCGAAATCCCGGTGCTCGCCTGACGCGCCCTTCCGGCCGGCGCTACCGCCTCGGCGCCGCCGCGAGCCGATTCCGTTGCCGCCGGGGGCTGTCCGCCGGCGCTCTCCGCATTAAACATGATTGTTGTCCTCAACCGCTCTGCCGGCAGCCACGATGCCGAAGTCGAAAAACAACTCGGTGACCTGTTCCGCGCCGAAGGCGTCGAGCCGCGCTTCGTGCATCTCGGCGACGACGTGGACCTGCAAAAGCTGATCAACGGGGACGGCGCGGACGCCGGCGACCGGGTCGTCGCGGGCGGCGGCGATGGCACGATCAGCGCCGTGGCCGCCGTGGTGGCCGGCACCGGAGAAAACGCTCGGCGTCCTGCCGCTGGGAACCCTGAACCATTTCGCGAAAGACCTCGGCATCCCGCTCGATCTGCCCGGTGCCGTGCGCACGGCCGTGCATGGCGAGGTGCATGTCGTGGACGTCGGCGAGGTCAACGGCCGGGTGTTTCTGAACAACTCCGGCCTCGGCATCTATCCGAAGATCGTCGCCCGCCGCGAAACCGAGCAGGCGAAGCTCGGCCGGGCGAAATGGCCGGCGTTCCTGTCGGCCACGTATCAGGCGCTGCGGCGTTATCCGTATCTCACGCTGCAGGTCCGGCTCGAAGGCCAGGAGCGCCGCTGGAAAACGGCCTTCATCTTTATCGGCAACAACGAATACCAGGTTTCCGGCCTCGGCTTCGGCGGCCGCGCCTGCCTGAACGCCGGCAAACTCGGATTTTATCTCGCGAACCGCACCGGCCGGCTCGGTCTTTTCCGGCTGGCGTTTCGCGCGCTGATCGGCCGCTTGAACGGTGCGAAAGATTTTGAGACGTTCTGCATTGATGAAGCCTGCATCGAAACGACGCGCCGCCACCACCGCGGGTTGCTCGTGGCCACGGACGGCGAGGTGAACCGGATGGATTCGCCGCTGCGCTACCGCATCCGCCCGGGCGCGCTGAAGGTCGCGGTGCCGCCGGCGGCAGCAGGCGCGGACCCGAAAAAAGAAAAAGCCTCCTGATGCGCACGATCGTGCACGTTTCGGATCTGCACTTCGGCCGGATCAATCCGGGCATCCTGCCGCCGCTGCTGCAGTTCTTCGAAAAAACGGCGCCCTCGCTGGTGGCGATTTCCGGCGACCTGACCCAGCGCGCCAAGCGGGTGGAATTTGAAGCCGCGCGCGATTTTCTGCGGTCGATCCCGTTTCCGCAGATCGTGGTGCCGGGCAACCACGACGTGCCGCTCTACAACGTCTTTTCCCGCTTCGTCCGGGGGCTCGATCGCTACGAGGAATTCATCACGGAAGACCTCGCGCCGTTTTTCTGCGACGACGAAATCGCGGTGGCCGGCGTGAACACGGCGCGGGCGTTCACTTTCAAGGACGGCCGCATTTCGCGCGGCCAGATCGCGACCCTGCGCGGGCAGTTCGCCGCGGTGACCGGCGGGCAGATCAAAATCGTCGTGACGCACCACCCCTTTGACCTGCCGGCCGGCGTCGAGAAGGGACGCGTCGTCGGCCGCTCCCGCCAGGCGATGGAGGCGCTCGCCGGGTGCGGTGTGGATCTCCTGCTCGCCGGCCATTTTCACATCGGGCACACCGGCTCCTCGACGACGCGGTTCCGAATTCCTGGCTATTCTGCGATCGTGGCGACCTCCGGCACCAGCACCTCGACCCGGGGCCGCGGGCAGCCGAACTCGTTCAACGTCATCCGCACCGAACCCGGCCGCATCGGGGTCGCCCGCTGGATGTGGCTGCCGGAAGAGCGCGCCTTCGCCCAGACGACGCAGGAGGATTTCCAACGCACGCCCAGCGGCTGGAGCGCCGCGCCCGCCGGGAACGCGACGGCCGGCTGAACCCGGAGCCGGCCGCGCTCCCCCCACCCTTCGCCCCATGCCTGACTCCTCGCTCCCGCCGCCGCTCGCGATGCCGATGTGCCGGATTCCCCGCCGGGTTCCGCGGAGATGAAGAAGCAGGCGTTTCTTGCGCGCCGGTTCGCCGGGTTGCGCAAGCGCTTTCCCGCGCAGATCGGCTGGGTGGAGGCGCGGTTCTCGCCGGAAGGCGCCTTCGGCCTGCACCTCACGCTCGGCGCGCTCGCGCTGGTGCTCACGGTGTGGGCGTTTGGCGCGATCGCGGAGGACGTGGCCGAGCGGGATTCGCTCGTGCAGTTCGATCAGAGCGTGGCCGACTGGTTCAACGCGACGCGCTCGCCGGCGCTCATCCGCGTGATGCAGGCGGTCACGTTTTTCGGCTCCGGCGGCTGGATCGCGCCGGTCACCGCGCTGATCGTCGGCGTGCTCCTTTGGAAGCGGGCCTGGTATCGGCTGCTCATCGTGCTGCTGACGGTGCCGGGCGGCGCGATCCTGAATCGTCCTGCTGAAATCGGCTTTTCACCGCCAGCGGCCGGAATTCACCGACCCGCTGGTGGTGCTCAACAGCTACAGCTTTCCCAGCGGGCACACCATGGGCGCGGCGCTCCTCTACGGAATGCTCGCGGCGCTGGCCTTGGTGAGCCTGCGGTCGTGGCGCTGGCGCACGGCGGTCACGATCGCCGCCGCGCTCTGGATCGCGGCGATCGGGTTCAGCCGGGTCGTGCTCGGGGCGCATTTCGTGAGCGATGTGCTTGGCGCCGCGGCCGCCGGCCTGGCGTGGCTGGCGTTGAGCGTCACCGGCGTGGAAACGCTCCGCCGCCGGCGCACCGGAGCGCCCCGGCCCACGGGCGTCGATCTTTCGCTGGGAACGAAGCCGCCGGGCGGCGCGGGCCGATAATTTCCGAAACCCGGGCTTCCCGGCGCCGGTCCGCTCGGGCAAGAATGCGGCCGGCGACCGGACCCATCCGGTCCGCAGGATTCGCTTCCACCCTTTCTCATTCCCACCATGAATCGACTCGAAGGCAAAGTGCTCGTCGCGCAGGGCGGCGGACCCACCGCGGTGATCAACCAGTCGGTCGTCGGCGTCACGCTCGAAGCCCGGAAATTTCCGCAGGTCACCGCCGTTTATGGCGCGCTGCAGGGCGTGCGCGGCATCGTGGACGAGGACTTCCTCGATCTCACCCGCGAAACGACGCACAACCTCGAGCGCGTCGCCGGCACCCCGTCCTCGGCGCTGCTTTCCACCCGCGACAAGCCGGACGCGGAGTATTGCTCGCGCATGTTCGAGGTGATGCGCCGGCACGACGTCCGTTACTTTTTCTACGTCGGCGGAAACGACTCGTCCGACACCGTGCGGATCGTCAACGAGCAGGCGCGCGCGGCCGGTTACGACTTCCGCGCGATCCACGTGCCGAAGACGATCGACAACGATCTCGCGGTGAACGACCACTGCCCCGGCTTCGGCTCGGCGGCGCGCTTTGTCGCGCAGGCGTTCATGGGATTGAACCTCGACAACCGGTCGCTCTCCGGCGTGCTCATCGCCGTGGTCATGGGCCGGCACGCCGGCTTTCTGACCGCCGCCTCCAGCCTGGCGCAGAAGTATGTCGACGAAGGGCCGCACCTCGTTTACGTGCCGGAGCGGCCGTTTTCGACCGACCGGTTTCTCGGCGACGTGGACCGCGCTTACAAGCAGCACGGCTTCTGCACGATCGCGGTTTCCGAAGGCGTGCAGGACGGCAGCGGCACGCCGATGCTCGCCACGCTCACAAAGTCGCTGGAGCGCGACGCCCACGGCAACGTGCAGCTCTCCGGCAGCGGCCTGCTCGGCGATCTGCTGGCGGACCTGGTGCGCGACAAATTGAAGATCAAGCGCGTGCGCGCCGACACCTTCGGCTACGTGCAGCGCTCCATGATGGGCGTGGTCTCCGACCGCGACGCCCAGGAAGCCCGCGAGGTCGGCGAGGTCGCGGTGCAGCGGGCGATGTGGGACGGCATGGACGGGTCGGTCGTCATCCGCCGGCCGGTGCTCGATTATTCCGTGACCTACGACCTCGTGCCGCTCGCCGAGGTGGCGGGAAAAACGCGCACGATGCCGGACGAATTCATCAACGCGGAAGGCAACGGCGTGACCGAAGCGTTTCGCCGCTACTGCCGGCCGCTCGTCGGCTCCCGGTTCCCGGAATCCCACCGGCTGCGCGCCCCGCAGGTGCCGAAGCTGCCGGCGAGCTGACCGGCGCCGAGCGGAGGCGCGGCGGGAACGAAGTCGGGCGGAAGGAGGTGCCATGGAGCCACCGGCGTTCGACCTCAACAAGGACACCCGGCTCTGCCTGTCGCTGGCGGCGCGACCCGGCAACTTCGGCACCCGGTTCCACAACTATCTCTACCGGGCGCTCGGGCTGAACTTTCGTTTACAAAGCCTGCACCACCCGCGACCTGCCGGGCGCGATCGGCGGCATCCGCGCGCTCGACATCCGCGGCTGCGCGATCTCGATGCCTTTCAAGGAAGCGGTGATCCCATTGCTCGACGAACTCGATCCGTCCGCGGCCGGCATCGAGTCGGTCAACACGATCGTCAACACCGACGGATTTCTGCGCGGTTTCAACACGGATTACACCGCGGTGCTCAGCCGGCTGCGGGCGAGCGGCGTTTCCGGGTCCGCGGAGTTCGCATTGCGCGGCAGCGGCGGCATGGCCAAGGCGGTTGCGTGCGCGCTCCGCGACGCCGGGTTTCGGAGCGGGCGGATCGTGGCGCGCAACGAGCCGGCCGGAGCGGCGCTGGCGGCGCGCTACGGATTTCGCTGGCGGCCGGACTTCCCGCCTGGCGCGGCGGCGACGGTGTTGATCAACGCCACCCCGGTCGGCATGGCCGGCGGACCGGAAGCTGGGGAGCTCGCGTTTCCGCGGGAGGCCGTCGAAGCGGCGGAACTGGTCTTCGACGTGGTCGCGTCACCGCCGGATACCCCGCTCATCCGCCTGGCGCGAGCCGTTGGCCGGAAAACGATCGCGGGTCCGGAGATCAGCGTGCTCCAGGCGGTCGAGCAGTTTGCGCTCTACACCGGGCAGCGGCCGGAACCGGAGCTCGTCGAGCGCGCCGCCGCCTTCGCGGCGAGCGCCGCGGCTTAAGCGACGAGGATCTGCGCCGCGGCGGCACCGGTCGAAAGATCCATCTCGGCCTGCATCGCCCCTTCGTCGGGCGACCAGTGCAGTTGGAACCTCAACTTCCGGCAAAGGTCGAGCATCGGATAATTGTCGCTCAGCACGTAGCCGACGATCTTCTTCAGGCCGGCTTCCCGCGCCGCCCAGATCAGGCGCAGCAGCAGTTCCCGGCCGACGCCGAGCCCATGGAAAGGGATCGCTGATGAGCAGCGCGAATTCCGCAGAGTCATCGTCCGGGGATTTCACGAGCCGCCCGACGCCCGCCATGACTTCAGCCGCCGGTTTCGCTCCGCCTGCGGCGGACGTTTTCCCCGCCGCACCCGGCTGGGACATGGCGACGAGGACGATCGCGCGCCCGCCGTCATCCGAGCAATGCTGTTGCAAGCGCGCGTGCCCGACGCGCTGCGCCAGACTGAGCGTGTTGAAATAGCGGAAATAAACGCTCTCGGCCGAGAGCGTGTGGTGAAACGCCGCCAGCGCCGGCTCGTCGTCCGGGTGGATGTGGCGCACCCGCGCGGCGCGGCCGTCGGTGAGGAAAAACTCCCCGGTCGGCCCCTCGGCAGTCGTCGACCGTTTTTCCGGACGCAGCGGACCGCCGCTCTTGCGACTGGGAAAACGCGTCCCGGCGTCGCGCGAATCGCCGGCCGGGGGCGTGGAAGACATTCGATGAGTCATCGGAAGATTGCCGTCACCGCGAAAGGACTCGCGGCGTTGGTTCCAGGGAGTCCGAGGGTGGCCGGGCCGGTGGCCGAGCCGGGACGCGAAGTCCCCGCCCAACCACCGACCCGGCGTATTTCTCCCCCCAGAGAAAGTGGCATCCTGGTTGCCGCAGACGTTTCGAAAGAAAGCGTCTGCGGCGGAAAATCAATCGGCGCGCCGGTTCCGGGAAACGCCGCCCCAAAGGACGCTGGCGAACCAGATCAACCCATCCGCCGCCGGCCACGCGATCCGCGGATCTTGCGGCGCCGCGGCGTGGTTTTCGAGTTGGGTGGGACCGACGAAAGGGGAAACGCCATTCAAGAAGTTGAACATAGGTTTTAGCTGTTGAGGTGCGTGTGGGGCGGAGGGGTCCGTGCGTGGCAACCTGTCCGCGATTTTCTGCTGGCGGGCGACTGAACCCCGGTGACCCGGAGCCCGGAACCGGACTGTTGCCAGTCAGCGCCCGCGACACCGCCAAACTACGGTTCCCAATAGGACAATCAAGATCAATTGTCTTGTTATTGCACAAAGTTGTCATGTCAATTTGGGTCCCGGCAGGTTTCCCGGCGTGACCACCGTGCAGGGTGAAACAGACAAAATGCGTGGCGGCGGACGCTGCGCGGCAGCCGACACTCGGATGGGTGCATCCGCCTCAGCTTGCAACCCGGATCGGGGTGCGCTGTCAGTTGTAGTGGCGGCTTTGTGAGCCGAAAATATTCAAGCCAAGCGCCTCGCAGAGGCGCCACTACAACCACTGCCCGCCACGAGCGCCTCCCAGAGAGGCGCCTAGACAACAACCGCCCGCCTACGACTCGACACCGGCGATCGCTTGCGCGGACGGATCGCAGAAGCGGACCCGTTCCAGCCAGGACTGGCCTGCGACCCAAACCGGCTCCGCGTAGGGACCGGTCACCAAAAAATGCTCGCCCCGGCGCGTTTCCCAAACCACCACCTGCCGGTCCCCGCGCCGCTCCGTGGTCGCAGCGGCTCCGCCCGAAGTCTGACGATGCCGCGTCCCGCGCCCGTTTCCGGCGCGAGCACCCGCCCGGCTCCCGTCATCCGCCGCGCTGCCGGGCACGGGGCCAGCCTGGGACGACGACGCCGCCGCCGTCCGGTCCCCGAAGAAATCGCGCATGCCGTAGCCGCTGTAGGCGAACGGCTGCGCCTGGAGGCTTTCCCCCGGCTGCGAGCTGCTGCCGAAGAAATCCCGGAAACCATAGCCCGCCGGCCGCACCCGGGCCGGCGGCAGGCCGGCGTCGTAGCGCACCAGATAAACCTTGTAGCCCCGGGCCTTCATCGCCTCGAAGACCACCGTGGTGAACGCAATCGTTTCCTTCCCGGCGGTCCGACGGTCCGCCGGCCGCAGTGAACAATAAAAATCGAACTCGGAAACCCGGCGCTGGGCGACGGCATTCTTCCCTGATTCGGTCCGGCGCGGGCGTCCGCAGCAGCAGCCGGCCAAAACCGAGGCCAGCAGGACAAGACTCACCGTCGCGGTGAACGCGGAAGCCGATCGGCGGGAAAGCCCGAAAAATTTCATGGTCGTTTGAGTAAGAAAAACGGTGCGCTGAATGGACGGACGGAGTGGTGGCCGCCGGGGACCGCCTCCCGGGGAGCCGCGCAGAAAACCGCCCGCCCGCGCCGCCATCTAATCCGAGGATTCCCGCGGCTGTCAACGCCCGACCGACCGGCCCTTTTCACGTGGCGACAGCGCGCGTTTCCTGTCCCCGAATCCGCCCCGGTCTGCCATCCCGACGCCCCTTCGCGCGCGCTTCCGCTCAGGCCGCCGGCGCCGGCTTTGGCGCGGGTTCGGCCGCCGGCTCCGGCCCGGCTGCGGCTTCGTCTTCGGCCGGCGCCGACTTTTCCGGAGCTGAACCGCCTGGCTTCTCCCGCCGCCGTTCCGCGATTTTCTGGACGACGTAATACATCACCGGAATCAGGAAGATCGCGATCAGCGTGGCGGCGAGCATGCCGCCGATGACCGTCGTGCCCATGATCCGCCGCGCCACCGCGCCCGACCCCGTCGCCCGCCAGAGCGGCACGCAGCCGAGGATGAACGCAAACGACGTCATGATGATCGGCCGCAGCCGCAAGCGCGCCCCTTCGAGCGCGGCTTCCATGAGCGGTTTCCCGGCGTCGTGCTGCAGCTTGGCAAACTCCACGATGAGGATCGCGTTTTTCGCCGCCAGGCCGATGAGCATCACGAGCCCGATCTGGGCGTAAACATTGTTTTCCATCCCCCGCCCCCAGAGCGCGAAGAATGCCCCGAACACCGCGATCGGCGTGCCGAGCAGCACGCTGAACGGCAGCGCCCAGCTTTCATACAGCGCCGCCAGGATCAGAAACACGAAAAGCAGCGACATGCCGAACACCACGGTGGGCGAGACCCCTTTCTGGGCCTGCTTTTCCTGGAACGACATCGCCGAATAGTCGTAGCCCATCTCGCTCGGCATCGTCTGGGCAAAGGTTTCCTCCAGCGCCTGCATCGCCTGGTTCGTGCTGAAGCCGTCCGCGGCGGTCGCGTTGACCTGCGCGGCGCGATACAGGTTGAAGCGCATCGTGAATTCCGGCCCGCTGCGCGATTCCACGTTTGTCAGCGAGGAAAGCGGCACCGGGTCGCCGTTGGAGTTGCGGACGTAGAACAGGCCAACGTCTTCCGCCTTCGTGCGGTATTCCCCCTCGGCTTGGACAAACACCTGCCACTGGCGGCCGAACCGGTTGAAATAGTTCACGAAATAGCCGCCCATGAAGGTCTGCAGCGTTTGGGAAACCTGCGCGAGATCAACGCCCTGCTTCAGCGCCTTGTCGCGGTCCACGTCGATAAAGATCTGCGGCACCGAAGGCAGGAACGTCGTCGTCGCCGAGGCGATCTCCGGCCGCTTGCGCACGGCTTCGAGGAACTTGTTCAGGTTGTCGCCGAGGAACTGGACCTCCCGGCCCGCGCGATCCTCCAGCATGAACGTCACGCCGCCGGAGGTGCCGATGCCGGGAATCGAAGGTGGCGGAAACGAAAACCCGATGCCTTCCGGGATCCGGGAAAGCCCGCGGTTGATGTTCGCCTTGATGGCCGCGTATTGCTCGTCCGCGCTCGTGCGCTCCTCCCACGGCTTCAGCGTGATAAAGAAAAAGGCGTTATACGTGCTCGTCACCGTGCTGAGCAGGGAAAAGCCGAGCACGCTGGTGACGTTTTTCACGCCGGGCGTTTTGAGGAGCGTTTCCTCCACCTTTTTCGCCGCTTCACCGGTGCGCTGGAGCGACGCGGCATACGGGAGTTGCAA
>CAVXLY010000005.1:0-1606624 GCA_963762725.1 uncultured Verrucomicrobiae bacterium
CGAAGTCTGCGATGAGTCCGGTCAAACATACGGTTTGCGCACCTTTCGCGCGCGTCAGTTCGTGGCGCTCGAAGCCGCCCCGCCCGGTGCTGCTGCGAACAGGCTCTCGCCAGGAACTGTTGCCGAGCCTGGATCCGTTGGACGACATCGCGTGCCATGCAACCATTCACCATCCACTGGGCGCGAGTTCCCCAAGCTGATGCGGAGATCGCTCTGTTCGCCCTTTGGCCGGCACCGGTGAATCCCGATGTCTGCTTCGAGAAAGCCGGGTTCACAGACTTCGGCGATGGTGATGCAAGTTGGGATGCGGATGCCGACGGTTTGCTCACGCGCTTGCTCGAGGTGTTGAGCGATTACGGCGCGCCGTGCCAGACCAGCAAGCCCGCAGCGAAGCATTTGCCCTGGTATCGCCGCTTTTTCTCCGCGCCGGAGGTGTTCGATCTCCGGGAGCAGATCCAGTTACCCCTCAGCTGGGATCACCTGCCGGACTGCGTCGTCCGCTTTGGGACATCTGGCGTCTCGTTGCGCACGGGCAGAGGTCACCACATTTTCTGGATCACGATGCCGGAGGTTCCGGCCAGATCCTTTCCGAGTCTGGTGACCCGCGTTGCGGCATCGCATCCGGCAGTCCAGACGGATTTGAGGTGGCAATATCTGGTGTGACGAGGTTGCGGCTTGACCATGCGGAGATGGCAACAATAAATCGTTCATCCCCGCACCGGCCGGCGATCGGTGCCGGCGGATGGGGAAGCTGGGGAAAACCGTGATCCCGGCGAAACATTGGTCGCGGAACGAGTTATCAACCCAGCGCCGTAACGCCTGGCTCCGCGCGTCCTGCTGGTCGTCACCGATCATCCCGCCACCTCTTTCCGCAACCAGCGCGCCGGAAGCCGCGGGCGCCGAGCGTAGGGGATCGCCCCGCGGTTTCCGCTCTCAAAGCTGACTATGCAAAACTCGACCCGGACATCGACCTGGCTTTTTTTGGTGACCTTCGCGCTCGTGTTCTACGGGATGGGAGCGGCCTCGGTGGAAAGCTTCGTGAACTATGCGACCTGGCCGCTGATCGGGGCGAACGAATTCCGTGCTTATCACCGGGCTCTCGGCCCGCTGATCATCGGCTACATGGTCATCCCGTTGCTCGTGGCGACCGTATTGACCGTTCTGCTCCTTTGGTTCCGGCCCGCGGCCATTCCCGGGTGGATGGTCTGGCTGGCGGTCGGGTTGCAAGTCATCACCTGGGTTTCCACCTTCACCATCCAATTGCCGATTCAGGGGCAGTTGAGTGCGGACGGTTTGTCGCTGCCGTTGATCGACCGGCTGCGCGTGACCAGCTTTTGGCTTCGCCGGGTGCCGCACATTGCCAACGCGATGCTCTTTCTGTGGATGATGGCCAGCGTGCTGCGGGGAAGCGACCGGCGCGGAACCGGAGCGTGATGAGGCGATGGAGCCAAGGGCGGCCGGCCAGTTGCGCGGTTGCCGGGATGGGGTCCGTTCTGCAATTTTGACCGGTGGATGCGCCCGCCTGCCGGCGCCCAGCGGGTCGCCTTTGCGCAAACTGCCATGCGTCGTCGCATCAAACTCATGTGGGACTACCACTGCTGGCCGCTCTGGGAACCGGGCGGCGCGGAGTATGCGCTCGAGCCGGATGCGTTGCCGCTTTCGCAGGGCACGAAAGACCGTTTGCAGCGGTGGGCGGCGATTCCAGACAGGAAGCTCGCGGAGCACGGCGACTACCCGCCGGACATCGCGTGGACGGCCGGCGAGACGGAGGCATTCGAGGCGGAGGGACGGGAGTTGTGGAGACTCCTCCAGCGCGAGCTTGGCGCCGGGTATTTCGTCGGCTATCAAAGCGTGACCGAGCGACGGGAGTTGTTGCCCGAAGATGAAACCGATGCTTGATCGCTGGATGCGTCGCTTCCTCCTTCCGCGCCGGTGCGGCTGCGGGCGACAAGCAGCATAAGTTTCCCATGAAGATTGGCTGTCACTGCGGTGCGACGATCGGAGACCAGACAGATGGTCTGCCTTCCAAGGGTCATCTCATTCCGGATCAGGAATGGTTCCCCATCCTCGATGGCATCGACGCGGTGTTGACCGAAGTGCAGGCGGGACGTGCGGACGCGGAGGCGGCGGGGATGAAGGTGCGGAGCATCCTGGGCGCAGCGGCCCGCCAGGTGTATCAGTGCGGAGCGTGTGGCCGTTTGTTTGTCGGCGATCGCCTCCATCAGTTGCACGCTTTCGCACCGGCCTCGGCGGGGACGAGCAGGGAAATCCTGAGGAGTCGCGATGGCGACGGGGATGCCTGACGATGTTGCCGCCGCGCCATCCCGCCGTCGGATCCGCTCCTGTGTCTGGATCACAGCCGCCGTGCCTGTTCTGCGTCAGCCTGCGGGCCGGGTTTTCATCATTTCAAAGTCGATGCTGCGGCCGCGCTGCCGGAGGTCAGCGGGCGACATTGTCCGCATCCAAGATCACGAACCCGAAAATCACCGGATGAGCATCAGTTATTTCGACTGCAAAATCTGCAAGCTGGAGATGAACGATTGCTACGGCGACTTCGTCTGGTGGCAATGCAGCAACTGTGACGACACCTACTGCGACGATTGCGTCACCGGCACCTGGTCGTCCTGCGTGTGCAGCGGCTTCGACTATTGCGAAAGTTGCACCAAGGCCGGCAAGGCGTGTTCGTGCGGTGCGTTCTGCTGCTACGGCTGCAAGGACGGATCCAGTATGCACACTCCCGGCTGCCCGGTGCGCCCCGCCCGCGCCGCCGTTGTCGTCGTCGAGCCGCCCCGAACCCGCAAACGCCGCAAGCGCAAGTCCTGACCACACACGGCCCGGCCGCCAGCGCTTCCGCACCCGCACGCCGACTGCCGGGCAATCCCCGTTTGCCTGCCGTCGGACGCTCTCACCGCAGGCGTGCCGGCGTGGCGTTCTTCCAGCCGATTCCCTTGCGCGCAGTCTTCCGGCACCGCATAAAGTGCCCCCACCATGTCGATGCGCTTTTCCCTCCGCCCCGTCTTCCTGTTTCTCGCACTTTGCAGCGCGCCGCTCGTCGCGGTCCGCGCCGCGGAACCGGCGGTGTCAGCGGAGACGCTGGTGGGGACGTGGACCGTGGACCTGCGACCCACGCCGGGTTCACCCGCTTATCTGAAAAAGCTCGTCGTCACCTCGGTGACCGAAGGCCGGCTCGAAGGGAATTTTTACGACGGCAGCCCGCTCCAGTTCGGCCGGGTGAACGGCACCGCGACGCCTCTGCTCTGCTTCGCCTTTGCCACCGACCCAGGAGAGGGTGCCTACTTCACCAGCGGCCGCCTGGTCGGCCCGGACCGGCTGGAAGGGATGACGCTTTCCACCACGCGCGGCTTTCTGCTCCCCTGGACCGCGGTGCGCGATTGATCCGATTGCTTTTTTTCAGGCATCCTTTTCGCGTCCGCCGGCGGGCTGCATTCCATCGCTCGGCCCAACCGTCGCCGCGAGGCCGGACTCCGCGGCTCCGCGTCCGGAGTGACGGGCGCCGTCCAGCGTGTGTCCGGCGATGGAAACGGACGATGAACTCTGTTGTTCCCCGCCTGGCTTGAGCGCTCCAAGCCCGGGGCGGGCGCAGCCGCGGCTCCGGCGGGCGGATCGGCCGACAAAGCCGACGCCAAACTTTCCCACCTCCGGGTTGTCCATCAAGCAATCCCACGCCGCCTAGGTCCCGCGTCATTAGATGCTGCAGCCGGCGGCTTCCCGGAAGACGCCGTGCCTTAAATCCGCCAGCCAGGGCACAACCGACGCATTATGAGCAAAACCGCGACAATCTACCGCATGGTCACGCCGACGCATCTCTGCCCGTGGGGCATCAAGGCCACGGACCTGTTGAAGCGCAACGGCTACGAGATCGACGACCACCACATCGAGAGCGAAGAGGCCAACGAGGCTTACAAGGAAAAGCATGGGGTCGACGAGACGCCGCAGATCTTCATCGAGGGCAAACACCTGGGAGGGTATGACGCTTTGCGCGAGCATCTCGGGAAAGGTCCGGACCCGAAGAAGGGCCAGACGTATCAGCCGGTCATCGCCGTTTTCTCCGTCACGTTTTTGATGGCGCTCACGACTTGCTGGGCCCTGCAGGGCGCGTTGTCGGTGATCCGGGTTTTGGAGCTGTTTATCGCCTTCAGCATGTGCGTGCTCGGGGTCTTGAAACTGCAGGATCTCCTTTCCTTCGCCACCGGCTTTGTGCAATACGACCTCGTCGCGCGCCGCTACGTCCCCTACTCCTACGTTTACCCGTTTGTGGAAGCGGGAGCCGGGATCCTCATGATCGCCGGGCTGGCCACCTGGATCGCCGCGCCGGCCGCGCTGATCGTGGGGTCGATCGGAGCGGTCTCGGTGATCAAGGCCGTGTATATCGAGAAGCGGGACGTGAACTGCGCCTGCGTCGGCGGCGGCAGCAAAGTGCCGTTGGGCGCCATCTCGCTGACCGAGAATCTGATGATGATCGCGATGTCGATCTGGATGCTGGTGAAGGCGCTCTGACCGCCAGGCGCGGCTGGCCCGGATGTCAACCGATCTAACCACCAGTCCGGATCATTCGATCTAGAGCGTTCCCGGCTTCGCGGCACGCCATGACGCGACGCCGGGTCGCCACACGAAAATTTCCATGGAAATCGAATGGCTGACGAATCGGATCACCCCCGAAGATCTGCGTGGCGAGCCGGGCGGATCGAGGTTTTGGAAACCCTTGCTGAATGCCTACCGCGAGGGGGATGAATTGTGGGAGTTCTCCACGCCCAAGCACTCCTGGGAAAACCTGGCGGGACGCGGCGGCGTGGCGTTGGTGCGCGATGGGGTGATCGTCGATTCCATCGCTTCCATAGCAGCCGGGTGCTCTCCGCTCCGGCTTTCGCGGACCGCGGGCGGCAACTTCATGCGACCCCGGCGCCGCGAGACGGCGAATCATTGCGCATGAACAAGTATGCAAAATTTGCGTTGATGATCGCGACGTCCACGCTGGTCATGTTCGGCCTGATGTATCTGAACACCTACGCGACGGACCACATTTTCTTCAGCCAGACCCGCGCCTGGATGGCGCTGGTGATGGGCGCCACGATGGCGATCATCATGCTCGGGTTCATGCTCGGCATGTATGAGAACGCGCGGGCAAACGTCGGCATTTTCGTGGGCAGCGCGGTCGTTTTCGGCGTCTCGCTCTGGCTGGTGCGCAGCCAGCAAACCGTGGCGGACGTTTCGTGGATGAAAGCGATGATCCCGCACCATTCCATCGCGATCCTCACGAGCGAACGCGCGCACATCTCCGACCCGCGGGTGCGCAAGCTGGCCGACGGCATCATCGCAACCCAGCGCAAGGAAATCGCCGAGATGCAGGCGCTCATCGCGGACCTTGAGCGCCGCGAGCGCTAGCCGGCAGCCTCGGCGTCGCGACCGGAAAGCGAAGATTTTTCTGCCGGACGGCGGTTCCGCGCTCGCAAGAACGCCGCGCAGCGGGGAGAAAAGATCGATGCTCAATTTCATCTGGCTCGCGCTCATCGCTCTCGCGGTGCTGCTGGGCGGGTTCACCGGGAAAATCCGTGAGGTCAGCGACGGCGCCATTGCCAGCGCGAACTCCGCGGTGACGCTCGCGCTCGGGCTCATCGCGGTGATGACGCTCTGGCTCGGCTTGATGCGGCTCGCGGACAAAGCCGGCCTCATCCGGCGGCTCGGCCTGGCGGTGAAGCCGGTGATGATCTGGCTCTTCCCCGAGGTGCCGCCGAATCATCCCGCCATGGGCGCCATCATCATGAACATGGCGGCCAACATTCTCGGCCTGAACAACGCCGCCACGCCGCTCGGCCTGCGCGCCATGAGCGAGCTGGACAAGCTCAACCGCCGCCCCGGCGTGGCGACGAACGCGATGTGCATGCTGCTGGCGATCAACACCAGCTCGATCACGCTCATCCCGGTCACCGTCATCGCGATTCTCGCGGCGGCGAAAGGCAAGAATCCGACGAGCATCATCAGCACCGGCCTGGCCGCGACGATGGTCGCGCACGCCGCCGCGATCGCCACCTGCAAGCTCCTGGAAAACAGCCGCTGGTATCGGCTCGCGCCGCTGCCGCCGGCCGCCGATCCGCTCGCGCCCGCGGCACCCGACGCCGTGCCGCTGCCGGATGCCGCCGGCACCACGACAACGACCGCCGCGACCGGCACCAGCCGCGCCGCGGAAGACGCCAAGGCGCGCGAGGGCCAGGCAGTCGTCGCCGCCGCGGAGCACGCGGACGAAACGCTGCCGTGGGTGCCGCGCGCCGGGCTGATCCTCGCGGTGGTCGGCGTCGTGTTCCTGGCCATGTTTGTGTTCACCGCGTTTCCGGAAGCCGTCGGCCGCACGCCGGCGCCGGAGGAGGCCGGGCGCTTCTTTTTGCTGCGCATGATCGATGCGCTTTCGATCCTGGCGGTGCCGTGGCTGATCCTGTTTTTCCCGCTCTACGCCGCGCTGCGGCGGGTGCCGGTTTACGATGAATTTGTCGAGGGCGGCAAGGAAGGCTTCCAGGTCGCCATCCGCATCCTGCCCTACGTCGTGGCGATGCTGGTGGCGATCGGCATGTTCCGCGCGGCCGGCGGTCTGGACATCGTCACCGCGGTGCTGCGTCCGGTGACCAGCCTCGTCGGGTTTCCGCCGGAACTCGTGCCGCTGGCGCTCATCCGGCCCTTCAGCGGAAGCGCGTCGCTCGGGGTTTTCACCGACATCGTCCAGCACTTCGGGCCGGACAGTTTTATCACGCTGACCGCGGCCACGTTTTACGGCTGTTCGGAGACGACGTTCTACGTCATCGCAGTCTATTTCGGGTCGGTCGGCATTCGCCGCACCCGTCACGCCGTGCCGGCCGGGATCGTGGCGGACATCGTCGGTCCGGTGGCCTCGGTGCTGGTCTGCCGGGCAGTGTTTGGAAATTTCTGACCCGGAAAAATTCTTCCCATGAAACGCCGCCCGAAAATTCTCGCGATCATTCTCGCCGGTGGTTCCGGCAGCCGGCTGGGCGCGCTCACCGACGGGCGCGCGAAGCCGGCCGTGCCCTTTGCCGGCACGCATCGGCTCATCGACTTCGCGCTGTCGAACTGTCTGCACAGCGGCCTGACCGATGTCTGGGTCATCGAGCAATCCGAGTTGCACAGCCTCAACGACCATCTCGCCAACGGCCGGCCGTGGGACCTCGACCGCACGCACGGCGGCCTCCAGGTGCTGCCGCCTTCCGCGCAAAAAGGCGGCGGCTCCGACGAAGGCGGATTCGCCAGCGGCAACGCCGACGCGCTCTGGCGGCAGCGCGCGCTGATCCGCGAGTTCGCGCCCGACGGGTTGCTCGTGCTCAGCGCCGACCACATTTACCGCTGCGATTTCCGGGACGTGCTCGACACGCACCTGCGCGACCCGGTGCCCGCGCTCACGCTGGTGACGACGCCGGTGCCGCCCGGCGACGACCCCAGCCGCTTTTCGCTGCTGAAAGTGGACCGGAAAACGGCGCGCGTGACCGACTTCGCCTACAAGCCGGACCGGCCCCGGAGCCGCCTTGCCGCCGCGGAGATTTTCCTCTTCGACACCGCCGTCCTGCTCGACACCCTGGAGGCGCTGGCGGCCGGCGATCAACCGTTGAAAGACTACGGCGACGCGCTGCTCCCGCGGCTCGTGGCGGCGGGCCGCGTGCGCGCGCATCCGCTCGGCGGCTACTGGCGCGATGTCGGCACGCTCGAAAGCTACTGGGCCGCGCACCAGGATCTGCTGCAAGGACAACCCGCCGCTCCAGGTGGCCGAGCCGGGCTGGCCGATCCTCACCTTCGGCCAGCAGAATGCGCCCGCGCGAATTTTCCGCACCGCGCGGGTGGATAACAGCCTCATCTCCCCGGGCTGCGTGGTGCGCGGCCGGGTCGAGCGCAGCGTGCTGGGGCCCGGCGTGATCGTCGAGGCTGGCGCGACCGTTGCCGACTCGGTGATCTTTCAAAAAGTCCGCATCGCCAGCGGCGCCCGGGTGCGCCGCGCGCTGGTGGACGAGGAGGCGCACATCGGCGAGAAAGCACAGGTCGGGCGTCCGCCGGAGTTGACGGTCGTGCCGCAGCGGGCGCGGATCGCACCCGGCGAGAAGCGTGGTCCAGAGACGGGTAAGGACGACAAGAAAAAGCAATGAACTCCGCGCACCGGGCCGGAAGCGGCGGCGGCGATTGCGGCTAGCTCAATAGTTCCGCCAGGTCCTCCGTCGTCAGCCCGCTCATCAGCGGCTCTTCGCTGCCGATCGTTTCCTCGCTGGCGGCGCGTTTGCGGGCCTGGAGCTTGACGATTTTTTCCTCCACGGTGTCGCGCGCGATCAGCTTGTAGGCGGTGACCACGCGGGTCTGCCCGATGCGGTGCGCGCGGTCGGTCGCCTGCGCTTCGACGGCGTGATTCCACCAGGGATCGAAATGGATCACGGTGTCCGCGGCCGACAAGTTCAAGCCGACGCCGCCGGCTTTCAAACTCATCAAAAACACGGGGATCGTGCTGTCACTTTGAAAGCGGTCCACGACTGCCTGCCGCTCCTTTGTCTGACCGTCGAGATAGGCGAAGGGGATGGCTTCTTTTTCGAGCCGCTGCCGGATCAGGGTCAGCATGGAAACAAACTGGCTGAACACCAGCACCCGGTGGTTGCCGTCGATCGCTTCCTCGAGCAATTCGTCGAGCAGCTCCAGCTTCGCGGAAGCATCGTCCGCGGGTTTCGGGGCACTTTCCCCGAGCAGCCGCAGATCGCAGCAGACCTGCCGCAGTCGCGAGCAAGCCGAGCAGCATCTTCATCCGCGTTGCCGCCTGGTTCGGCTTCGCGCCGCCGCCCTTGCGGTCGGTGGCAACGCCGAGCTGGATTTCACGCAGGAGTCCGTCGTAGGTCGCGCGTTGCGCCGGGGCGAGGTCGCAGGTAAGAACTTGCTCGATTTTCTCCGGCAGCTCCTTCGCGACGTCGGACTTTTTCCGGCGCAGGAGAAACGGCCGCATCCGGCGCGTGAGCCGGCGCTGCACGTCGGGTGCGGCGACCCCGCCGCGGGCCAGCGGCGTCTCGTAGCGCTCGCGGAAATCGGCGCGGCTGCCGAGATAGCCGGGAACCGCGAAATTCATCAGGGACCAGAGGTCGCGCACGGAATTCTCGATCGGCGTGCCGGTGAGCACGAAACGGTTTCGCGCCCGGAGCGCGAAGGCGGCCTGGGCGTTCTGGGTGTCGGGATTTTTGATGTGCTGGGCTTCGTCGAGGATCGCGGTGGAAAAACTCAGCGCCCGGTAGCTGGCGGCGTCGCGCTGCAGGAGCGCGTAGCTCGTGATGACGAGGTCCGACTTCGCGATTTCCGGAAACCGCGCGTGCCGGTCTGGTCCGGTCAGGACGAGCGTTTTCAGCTCCGGTGTGAAGCGCTGCGCTTCGTTGCGCCAGTTCGTGAGCAGTGAGCTGGGGCAGACGATCAACGCCGGCGCCGGCGTCGCCTTGTCGGTATCGCGACGGCGGTGTTGCGCGAGCAGAAACACGAGCGCCTGCAGCGTTTTGCCGAGCCCCATTTCGTCGGCCAGGATGCCGCCCAACCCACTGTTGGCCAGGCGCCAGAGCCAGGTGACGCCGGCAGCCTGATACCCGCGCAACGTCACGCGGTCGCCGAGCGCGTCGGGCGGCAGCGGAAACGCCGCGGCGTCGTTCGGTGCCGGCCCGCTGCTGCTCGCCGCGAACCGGGCGAGCGCGCCGCGCAGATCGGTCAGGCGCGCGCCGGCTTCCTGCGCAGTCGCGGCAAGGTAGCCGGCGTGTGCGCGCTCGATTCGATACACCCCGGGCTGATGCTGCACCGGCTCGCAGTCGCGGAGCACTTCTTCGAATTCGCCGAGCGATTCCGGGTCGAACACCGCGGTGCGCCCGTTGCCGAGCCGGGTCTGGTTTTGGCCGGAGCGCAGGAGCCGCTGCAGCTCCGCGGGCGCGAGCGTCTGCCCGTCCGGCGCGGCCAGCGAGTAGCGCATTTCAAACCAGTTTTCGCCCGACGAAACGATCTCCATCGCGGGCGCAAGCGGCTGGAGGCCGCGGGAAAAATGTTCCGCCTGCGCGGAGAGCGTGACGTTCCAATTTCCGGCACGCAACTGCGGATAGCCGAATGCGAAAAACCGGGCGATCGCGTTCTCCTTCCGCATCACGAACCGCTGCCCGCCGCCCGCGGCCGACGCGGGCTCGAAGCCAAAACTTTCCAGCCGGCCCACCGCCGCCGCCTCGGCTCCGGCGTCCCGCCACAGGACGACGCCGGGCCGGTCCGGGGACGAATAAAACGCGGGCCCGGGCGCGGGATGTTCGCCGAGCGTAAGCGCGGGGCCGCCGCCCGGATACCGGCAGCGGAGCGTCGCGCGCAATTCCCGCATCGTCCCTTCGATTTCCAAGGCGAACGCCGGAGTCGCCTGCCGGGATTCCGGCAGCACGACGCCGGGGCCGGTCTGCACCTCGAACCAATGGTGCAGCCGCGGCGCGTCGAGCGCGAGAAAGCGCAGCGCCCGCTCGCCCCGAAGCGTTTGCGGCGGACCGGCGGTGAACGGCAGAAATTCCGCCGGGAATCCTTCCGCGCAGGAAGTGAAAGTCGCGCCTTTTTTCAGCCACGCCTCTGTCTGGCTGACGAGCATTTCCTCGCCGGGGCCGGTGACCGGTTGGAGCGTGATTCCCTCCGTGCCCTGGCGGGAGAGCCGCAGGGTCGGGCGGAGGCGGGCGCGGGAAATTTCGGCGGCCGTGCTTTTGCCGAAGGTCACGCGCGGATGGCCGCGGAGCGCGGGCAGAAAGCGGAGAAATTCTTCGCGGCTGAACTGGCGCATCGGTGCCAGGCGCTCCGCCGCGGCGTCACCGGATGCCGCCGCCTGCGCGAGACCATCGAGCGCGGCGAGGTCGAAAGGGTCGCACGCATAAACAACACCGACGCCGCCGGCGAGTGCGCTCAGCATTGTGCGCGGCGCGTTGCCGTTGCCGCCGTCGCCACTGCCGGATAGCAGCTCGGCTTCGATCACGACCATGATTTTTTGTTTCGCCCACGCAGAGTCGAACTGCGGTGGCAGGATGAAGTGCAGCCGCACCGACGTGGCGCTGGCGTTCGCGCCGATTTCTACGAAAGCCGGGCCGCTGTCCCGAGCGGTGCTGGCCGACCGGGCAATCGGCTCGCGCGCGACCGGCCCGGAAACCGATGCTGCGGGTTTCTTCATCGTCGTCGCGCCAGCAGTCGCAGCGGATGGATTGACGCGATCCATGTAGGCCAGCCCGACCGCGAGTGCGTGGGCGCAGACCGTGCCCCATTCCCGGGATTGCCGGCAGGTGCAGACGTTTTCGATGTGCGAGGCGCTCTTGATCCGCAGCCCCGAGCGGAAGGAGCGCGGGCCTTCCTGCACGGTCCCGGAAAGGAGCGGCGGCTGGTAATCGGCTTCGATGACCCGGCCGGCGCGATGCAGCTCCTGCGCGCTTTTCATCGTCGGCCAGCCACCGGCGCTGACGAGCAGTTTTTGCGTGATCGGAGGCGCGTCGGAAGTCACGCCGGACAGTCCGGTTTCGCGGCGGCCAGCGCAACCCGCGAGTCCCGGAATCCGCCGTGGCGCGACGCGGCCGGACGATTATAATTTTTCGCGAGCATCATCCCCCGGAACCCGTGAACCGCGCCCCTCTCTTCTCCCCTGCCCTGTGTCTCCTTTGGCTTTTCCTGTTCCTGGGGTGCGGCGTGCCGGCGGGTCAGGCCCGCGTGGACCGGGTGGAGATCCAGTCGCGGAGCGACGTCCTCGGCGGCAAGACGTTTGGCGAAGCCGGGCCCTACGAGAAATTGATCGGCACGATCCACTTCAAAGTGGACCCGCAGAACGACCACAACCGCGCCGTGGTGGACCTCGACAAGGCGCCGCGCAACGCTGCCGGAGAAGTCGAGTTTTCCGCCGACGTTTACATCCTGCGGCCGAAAGATCCGGCGCGCGGCAGCGGCGCTGCGCTGGTGGAAATCCCGAATCGCGGCCGCAAAGGCATCGTGCGCCTGTTTCAGGGCGCCAAGGGAGCAGCGGACCCGACGACGGCGGAGGAATTCGGCGACGAGTTTTTGCTGCGCCGCGGGGTGACCCTGGTCTGGATCGGCTGGCAGTTTGACGCGCCGGAGGATCCCGGCTCCCTGCGGCTCCACGCGCCGGTCGCCCGCGCGGCGGATGGCACGGCCATCACGGGCCTGGTGCGCTCGGATTTCGTGGTGACCGAGAAGGTGAAAGAGCATCCACTGGCGCACGTCATCACCGGCACCATCGGCGGCACCGAGTATCCGGTGGCCGATCCCGACGATCCGGCCAACGTGCTGACCGTGCGCGAGTCGCCGCTGGCCGGCCGCTGGCTGATCCCGCGCAAGGACTGGCAGTTTGCCCGCGTCGTGGATGGCAAGGCGGTGCCCGACGCGGGGTTTGTCCATCTCCCGGCTGGCTTCGAGCCGGGGCAGATCTACGAAGTGATCTACCGGGCAAAGGATCCCGTCGTCGCCGGCCTCGGCCTCGTGGCGGCGCGCGACCTCGCGTCCTATCTCAAGAAAGACAAAACGAGCGTCGCGCCGGTGACGCGCGTCCACGCGCTCGGCATCTCGCAGAGCGGGCGGTTTCTGCGCCATTTTCTTTACCAGGGATTCAACGCCGACGAAGCCGGGGAGCGGGCGTTTGACGGCTTGCTCATCCATGTCGCCGGCGCCGGCATCGGCAGCTTCAACCACCGCTTTGCCCAGCCCTCGCGCGACGCCCAGCCGACGACGGCGCTCTTTTATCCGACCGATCTGTTTCCCGTTTGCCGACCTCCCGCAAACCGATCCGGAAACCAGCCACACCGCCGGCCTGCTGGATCGCGCCAAAGCGGACCGCGTCATGCCGAAGATCTTCCAGACCAACACTTCCTACGAATACTGGTCGCGCGCCGCCTCGCTGGTGACCACGGCGCCGGACGGCGAGCGCGATCTGCCGGTGCCCGAAGCCGTGCGGCATTATTTCCTCACCGGGCTGCAGCATTTTTCCGGTCCGTTCCCGCCGGCGCGGAATACGAACCCGGCGCTGCTCGCGCGGTTCGTCCAGAATCCGCTCCCGGTGAACTGGTTCTGGCGGGCGCTCTTCGTGAACCTCGACGCGTGGGTAAAAGACGACGTCGAGCCGCCGGCCAGCCGTTATCCCTGCCTCGCGGACGGGAGTCTGGTGACGCTCGACAAAGTGGCGTTCCCGAAGGTGCCTGGCGTCACGCTGCCCGAGAACGCGCACCGGGCCTTTCGGCTCGACTTCGGGCCGGCGTGGTTTGACGAGCGGGTGATCACGAAGCAGCCGCCGGATGTCGGCAAGGCGTTCCCGGTTTTCCTGCCGCAAACAGATGAAGATGGCAACGATCGCGCCGGCGTGCGGCTGCCGGAGCTAGTGCTGCCGCTGGCGACTTACACCGGCTGGAACCTGCGTGATCCGCAGACCGGCATGGCCGGAGAGCGCATCAGCTTTCTCGGTGCGTATTTGCCCTTTGCCAGGACGAAAGCGGAGCGCGAAAAGACCGGAGATCCGCGCCTGTCGATCGAAGAGCGCTACCGTTCGAAGGAAGATTACCTGGAGCGTTTCGGCGCCGCCGCGGCCAAGCTGGCGGCGGATCGCTTTGTCCTGCGCGAGGATCTCCCCGCCATGCAGGAACGCGGTGCCCGCGAATGGGATGAAGCCACGGGCGGCGTGACGAAGGAGCCGTAAACCGGAAGCCGCCGACTCCGCGCGCGCCGAGTCGCTGAAAGCATCCCGCCGCCTGCTCGTCACCGGCACGCAGCCGGCGGAGTGACGGGATGGTTTCAGCGACTTCTGCGGCGGCGACAGCGGTGCGGATTCCGAGCGCGGCGGCGATCTCCCGGCGATCAATTTCCTGCCGGACGCGCAGCCGCTCGTCGCGCCCCCGCCAGCGGCGACGCAGCGAGGGGCGCCCGTGCAGCCGGGCATAGGCGCCGCGGCCGTTGTGTTGATCAAACCACGCGTGGATCTCGGCGTGACGTTCTTCGATCGCGGGATCGATCACCCAGACGTGAGTAAGCCAATGCTTTTCCACCCGCAAGGCAAAGAGGCGCGGGAAGCGGAAGACCAGAGCCAGCGCATGGCCGGGCCGACCTGACGCCGCCTGTTGCACCTGCCAGACGCTACGGCGGCGCACCCAGCGCAGGCGCGGCAAACGGTCCACTGGACGCTGGTTGACCCAGGCTTCCGGCACGAGTTCGAGCCGGAAATAAGGACGCCAGGATTCCGGATGCCGGTGGCGCGTCCACTCGCCCGGAGTGATGACGCGAAGATGCTGCTCGGTGGAAAGCAGGCCGCGACAGGCGCGGAGCACCCGGCGCGACGGCTGGAAGTCCGGCCGCCAGTGGTGCTGGACGGTGTTGATGGCAGCGAGGATGTCTGCCAGGAGTGGCGCATCCGGCCGGCTGCGAGCTTCCGCGGTCAGGACGAAGTGCCGGTTCCAGCCGCGCTGGATGGGCTCCGCCAGCTTCTCGACGCACGGCTCGCGCGAGTCGGCGGTGGTGTAGAGCGCCTGCAGCTCGCGGTGCAACGCGCGCAGGCGCTTTTCTGCGGTTTTGTGTTTGTTCATCAGGGATTCCGAGTGTTCGCGTTAGACGAATCACGCGTCGGAATTCCCATGTCGGCGCAGACAATTTTTTGCGCGCCAGCGCGGCCTGCCCAGACGGCAATCGCGCTTTGAACCCCTGCTTCCCGGCTACGGCCGGCAGCAAATCCGTCCGAAAGAAACCGGCGCGGACCGGGTTGGCGGGAACCTCGGGCGAAGGTGGAAGCGCGACGACCTCCTCGCCGCCCCGCTCCGCCCTTGAGCAAGCCAGCCGGCTCAGGCCGTCGGCAGCACGCGGCGCAGCAGCGCGACGATCGAGCGCCGCATGGAAAGCAGGAGGATGCCTGCCATCACCGGCGCCACGACCCAGCCGGTGGAAACTTCCGGCACCATCGGCATGCCCATGATCTGGCCGCCGGAGGAGATGGAGACGGAATCGGCGATCACGTTGCCCGCCACGAAGCCGGGGCTGAGCCGCACCTCGGCGTTCGGCGCCAGGATGGTGCCGAAGACCTGCGACTCATTGCCGCCGCCGCTGAACCGCACCGGATCGTTCCCAGTGTAGTTAATGAGCACGTCCGACGCGGAAAGACCGCCGCGGACCAGGATGCTGCCGCTCGTCAGCACGAGTTGATTCGTGATGTTCAGCACGAACGAGCTGCCGGCCGGCGCGCTGAGCGTCAGAGCCCGGCCGCCGGAGAAATTGATGCTGCTGATGTTCAGCACGTAATTGCCTGCCGACTGCGTGATCGTGAGGCTGTTGCTGATCGTCCCGTAAGTGGCCGTGCTCGTAAGGGAGGAGGCGAAATTCGACGCGGAGAAGGCGTCGTTGCGCGCTTGCTTCAGAAGCGCGTCGTTCGCCGCGTTCTGGGCTTCCGGCCGGGGCACACCGTTGGCGGAGCTGTTGTAGGTCGAGCCGGTGCGGACATACACGTCGCCGGAATAGGAGACGCTGCCGGAGGCCTGGAACTTCTCGCCCGCCGAGGCGACTCCCACGTTGCCATTGATGGAATACTGCCCGTTCGGCCCGATCGGCCCGGAGTTGTCGATGCTACCGTTGAGCGCCAGCGCGGCAAACTGGCTGGCCGCCCCGAGATTGACCACCGCCGCCTGCGTCTGCGGCGCGGCCGTGACGCCCAAGGCCAAACCGGTCAGGACTGCTGCCGTCGCAAACAACGTCGAGGCTTTGCGATGCAAGTTCGTGCTCAGTTGATTTTTCATGTCGTGAAATTTGTGATTTGTCTCGGCGGTCATCCCTATTTTCGTTCTTTCGGCCCTGCGTTCGGAGTGCTGAATCTCGGCGAACAGGGACTTTCTCTCAAATTCGCGACGCATCGTCAACCAGAATTTTCAAATCTTGGAAACTTTCTCCCGGGAATCGTTTTGCGTGGTTTCCAGTCGGCGCGAACTGCGGTAAAGGTGGCGACAGCAGGTTTATTCTGGTGCCGACCCCTATTAGGCGGTTTTTCTTGGAAAACGAAACCCCAAAAATATTTAATTTTTCGCAGAATACCGGAATTCTCATTTTTGTGGCACAGAAGCTGTCCAACGCCCGGGGCACAGATTTCCGTTCCCGGAGCCCTTGGGCGGATGCGCTTTCCTCCCGCTTCCCTTCTTTGATGACCGGCGCGAAGGTCATTGCTGGCAGGGGGCGTGCTCTTTCCTGCTGACTCCGCTCGTGTCCGCTGCCCGCCTCTCCCCTCCCCGTCGCCCTCTCATGGCAGCCACCAAGAAAAAGCCGGCCGCGTCACGCGTCCGCCAGACCGTCCGGGTCATCCTCGTCGTCACCGTCCTGATCGTGGTGGCCGGCCTGCTCTTCGGCGGTCGCCGGGTTTACCGGAAGTGGCGCACCGAGCGTTTCATCACCCAGGCGCACGGCTACCTGCAGAAACAGGATGTGCGCAACGCCTGGCTGCTGGCCCAGCGGGCGCTGGAGACGAATCCGTTTAACCTCGACGCGGTGCGCCTGCTGGCCGACATCACCGCCGCGGCCGGGTCGCGGCAGGAGATCACCTGGCGGCAACGGCTCGCGCTGCTGCAGTCGGACGTCCCGGAAAACAGCTTTGCCGTTGTCCGCGCCGCCCTGCGCTTCGGCGAACTGGACCTCGCCCGGCGCACGCTGCTCGACCTCGGCCCGGAAGCCCGGCGCCAAGCCGCCTACTTTGAACTGGTCGCCGCCGTCGCCGGCGCCTCGAACGATCTCCCCGCCGCCGCGGAATCCTACCGGCGGGCGTTCGCCTTGAATCCGAAGAACGAGGCGTATGAACTGAACCTCGCGACGCTGGAACTTTTCAGCCTGGACCCCGCCGTCCGCGCCCGGGCGCGGGGCGTGGTGGAACGCGGGCGCTCGAACCCAGAGCTGCGCCTGCCGAGCCTGCGGACTCTGGTGGCGGACGCCTTGAACCACGGCACCCCGGAAGCCGGCCTCGCGCTGGCTCGGGAACTTGTCGCCACCCCGGGCACCAATTTCGGCGATCAGCTCCTGCTGCTGGAAGCGCTCGAACGCCAGGAACCCGCCGCGGTGCCGGCACGGCTCGCCGAGCTGAAGCAGCAGGCCGCCGCCACTCCCTACCACGTGAGCCAGTTGCTGAACTGGATGAACGCCCGCGGTCTCGCCGCGGAGGCCCGCGCCTGGGCGGCGCAGTTGCCGGCGGCCGTGACGCAGGTGCCGGTCGTCGTGGTGCGCCTGGCCGAGGCAAATTTGCGGCTCGGCGACTGGCCCGGGCTGGAAGCCGTCACGCGGGAGTCCACCTCCTGGGGTGAGCTGGAGATCATGCGCCAGGCGTTTCACAGCCGGGCATTTCAAGAACAGGGCGAGACGGAGCGCGCCGAGCGGGAATGGCGCGCGGCGCTGGCTGGCGCCCGGCTGAATCCCTCGCTCCTGCCGCAGGTCGCCGACCTCCTGGCGGCGTGGGGCTGGAAGGAAAGGTGGCGCGACGTGCTCTGGGCCGCGGCCGGATTCTCGAACGAGATCGGCTGGGCGCTGCGCGGGCTCTACAGCGACTACACGGCCGCCGGCGACACGGCGAAGCTGCTCCGCGTGTCCACGATGATGCTCGAGCGGGACCCGGAGAATCTGGAGATCAAAAACAACGTCGCCGCCCTTTCCCTGCTGCTGCTCGATCCCAAGGCCGACGTCAATTTCGCCACTGACAACGCCTTGATCGCCGCGCGCGAACTGCACGAAAAAGCGCCGGCGGACCCGCGCATCGCTTCGACTTACGCCTTCGCCCTGCACGTGCGCGGGCGCACCGCGGAGGGCTTGAAAATCCTGCGGACGCTGCCCCCCGCCGAGCTGGCTTCGCCGGCGGTCGCCGCTTATTACGGTGTGCTGCTCAGCGCGCACGGCGATCAGGCCGAAGCGGCCCGTTTTCTCAATCTTGCGGAACAGGCGCCGCTGCTGCCCGAAGAACGGCGCCTCGTCGCGGAAGCCCGGGCAGCCGCGTCGCGGGCTCGATAATCTTTTTTGCGGCCAGCCCGGGCGGACTCGCCATGGCTGGTTGCTTCTGGCCGGCGCCGTCGCCGGCGCCGCTATCCATTTCCGGGTTCCGGCCACGGCCGGGGAGGTAAAGGTTTGCCCCCGCCGTTTGAGCACACCGCCTGCTTTAACTGGCGCTGCCCGAACATGAAACCTCCCCTTGGAAATGCATGCGCCGCGTCCCGGACACCGGCAGATTCCCAGCCGGCGCGGCGGCCTCGGCGGCGCATCGGCGGGTTTACCCTGATCGAGGTGCTGACGACCACGTCAGTCCTCGTCATTTTTCTCGCCGCCGTCTTCACCGGCAGCAGCCAGCTGATGATGATGCTGGCTTCCCAGAAACAGACTTTCAACGCCAACCAGTGCATCCAGGAGCGCGTCGAGCAGCTCCGCGGGACCGCTTGGTCGCAGATCACCGACCAGACTTACGTCCAGAACAGCGTGCTCAACACCGTGACCGTCGGCGCCGGGTTTCTGCTGTCGCCGATGGAAACCGTGACGATCTCCGCTTTCCCGCCCGACGCCAGCACCTCGATCCAGCTGACCCGCCAGAACGGCGCGGTCACGCTCGGCTCCGGCAGCACGACGATGTCCAGCAACTCGGCGGTGCGGGTGGACTACCAGGTCACCTGGCTCACCCGTGCCAGCCGGCAGCGCGTCCGGCAAGTCTCCTTCATCGTCGCCAAGGGAGGGATCAACAATTGAAGACTCCCCGCTCCCGTCGTCTCCGCGCCCGGAACTCCGCGATGACGATCATCGAAGTCATGATCGCGCTCGGGGTGAGCACGGTCATCCTCGGCGTGATGTTTGTCTCGCTCTTCTCGTTGCAACGCAACTTCACCGCCGTGGAAACCTACGCCACCGCGCAGGGGAACGAAGCCCGGATCGCCGACTACCTCAGCACCGACCTGCGCCGCGCGCTCGGCGTGAGCGTCGCCAGCAACGTGCTGACCATCACGATCCCCGACTATTACAATAACGGCGGCGCCCGCCCCGCCCCCAACGCCGCGCCCGCGGCCCCGACGGTGGTCAACAGCAAGGTCACCTACGCCGGCGGCGCGGAGGTCACCATCAAATATTACCAGCTCGGCGACGCGTTCTACCGCTCGGTCAATAACGTGCCGACCGCCATCGCCACCGATGTCGCCGACTTCAAGGTGACCGTGACCGACGACGTCAACACGGCCACCTGCACCTCGGTGTTCACGCCGCGCTTTTCCTTCAATCCCACGCAGGGCGCGATCGACGGCACGAAGTCGTTCACGCGGGTGTTTCTCCGCAACAGTTCCGCCCGGAACTAAACCGCTATGCTTACCACTCCGTCCGACCGGCCGCGCCGGCCCGTCTTCACCGCCACCAGCCACGGCAGCCAGCAGGGCAGCACGCTGATCCTGGCGATGTTCATCATCGCGCTGCTTTCCTTCCTGATCGCCAGCACGTTTTTGATCGCCACGAACAAGTCCCACGTCGTCTTTCAGACCGCGAGCTGGCAGGAAGCGCTCAGCGGCGCGGAATCTGGCGGCGACCTCGCCATGGCCGCGTTGAACAAGAAGAGCTGGACCGGCTGGAGCACCGCTTCCGGCACGCCCCCGCGCACTCCGCCGACCGGCACCAACGCCACGGCATCCGGCCCGCCGGCCACCGGCAACTACAATTACCTGGTCACCACGCTCAACCACGCCGGCGAAGGCAACACGCGCCTGCAGATTTACGCGACGATCGACGCGCCGGCCTCCCTGGTCGTCGGCGGCCGCCAGTGGCTGCGCATCCGCGCCACCGGCACCACCGATGTGCCCGGCGGCACCGTCGTCTCCATGGACCGCCTGGACGCCAGCCTGCGCAAGTTGAGCTTCAAAACCGACCGGCGCACCGGCACCGCCGTCGCGAAGCCCCAGGCTTCGCGCACCGTCGAGATGGTGGCGCAACTAACCCAAAAATATCCCGGTGCCATCGCCACCCAAAACAAGTTCGAGATGAGCGGCGGCGGCATCGTGGACAGCTTCAACTCCAGCGATCCGACGAAGTCCACCCTCGGCCTCTACGACATCACGAAACGCCAGTCGAACGGAGACGTCGTAATCATGAACAGCTCGGGCTCCGATCTGAAGGACTCCTTTGTTTATGGCGATCTCAGCTACGGATCAACCGCCGTGAAAAGCACGACCAACGTGCAGGGAAGCATCTCGTCGATCGCACCCCAATCCTTTCCGAGCGTCAGCGACCCGACCTGGACGCCGACAAACACTTCGGTCACCAGCATCACCAGCACGCAAACCTTGGTGGGCGGCACCAAAACCGCCCCGACCCGCTACAAGGTGAGTTCCGTAAATATCCCGGGCGGCAAGGTCTTGACGCTCGACACCCCGGCACCTGGCCAGCAGGCTTACATTGAAATCTGGGTGACCGGGGATTTCACCACTTCCGGCTCCGGTTTCATCCAGCAAAAACCCGGAGTCAATGTCACCTACTACATCGACGGCGACATCACGGTCTCCGGCAGTTCATTTCAAAACCAGGGCAACACCGCTGCTTCCTGCACGATCTACGGCGTGACGCCACCCTCTGGCAGCCCGCCGGCGAAAGTGACGATCTCAGGCGGCGGAAACTTTATCGGCGTGATCAACGCGCCGGCGGCGAACTTTTCGATTTCCGGCTCGGCGAATTTTAGCGGCGCGTTGATCGGCAACACGATGAAGATCAGCGGCGGCGCGAGCGTGCACTTCGACGAAGCGCTGAATGGCAGCTCGACCGGCTCGGACTACGTGGTGGCCAGCTGGTATGACGACATTGATTGATCGGCTCCAGCCTCTCTGGTCGGCGGTCACACAGCAGCTCAACAACGAGTTGCTCTGGTTTCTGCTGCTTGCCGTCGGGCTGCCGGCCACCGTGGTTCTGGTCAGTTGGTTGCGACCCGGCGGCAGCGTCCCGGCTCCGCGGCCACCGTCGCCGCCGGGTTCCTGCGCAGCCTGCTGGTGGCGGTTGTCTGCACGACCGCGACCGTGCTGGTTTACGGCACCGTCCGGGTTTCCGCGGCCCAGCACCTCCGGGAGCTGGCCACGCTTGCCGAGACGACCCAGGCCGAGGAGGAATCCGCGGCGTCGCCGGCTGAAGAAATGCCACCGGCCACGGAACCCGCCGCGATCAGCGACGACCCGGCCTGGCGGGAAGCGCGGTTCGCCGGGATGAAAGCGGGCCACGCGCTGGCGAACGAACGCTCGCGCCGCAATTCCCGCCGGCCGACCGCCAGCGCGCTGGATGCCCTCGTGCAACTGCGCAGCGAAGGCCAGCCCCCGGGCTTTGCCGAAGGTTTCCGCCGGGGATTCAGCCTGGTGCTCGACAGCCGCGACGAGCCGCCGGCCGCCCCGGCTTCCCGGCCGAACTAGCCGGGCATTCGTCCGGTGGTGGCGCGGAGTCACCGACGCGCCGGACAGTGACGGCCTCGAAGGATCGCCGACCCCGCGTTGCTCCAAGGATCGGCGGGCGAGCGGGTGAAGGGAATCGAACCCTCGTATGCAGCTTGGGAAGCTGCCGTTCTACCATTGAACTACACCCGCGAGAAAGGCGGCGCGTCTGCTGGTGAGCCACCCCGGCGCGCGGAGCGCAGTCTAGCGTGCGGGTTTCCGCGGGACAACCGAAAAACTCCCAGCCCGGCCACCGCGGTTTTCGCCGCGCCGCCGCGGGATCTCTCAGCGCAGGACCGCCGCGGCCGCGACCTTTTCGTCAAGCGCGTGCGCGCTTTCCATCAGGAGCGTCGAGAGCGGCGTGAAGACATTGCGCTCCGGCTCCCGGCCGGGATGACACACGCGCAGTTGCGGCTCGCGCCAGGCGAGCATCTCGGAAACCGCCGGCTCGCCCTGCCAGGAGTCGCCGCCGGCCTGGGCCGTGGCGTGGACGAGCTGGCCGCAGACAAAGCCGAGCTGGCCTTTCAGCTCCCCGGCGTCACCGGCGCGCACGTGGACGAGGCTCGATTTCTTGTCGAGTTCGACCATCTGCAAAAAGCTCGGCAGGCTGAAGCCCTGGATGCTGCTTTCCGCCGCGTCCGCCGCTTCGGGGACGAGCAATTGCTCGCTGGCATCGAGAAGCGTTTTCAGCGCGATCGGTTTTTCGAAAAACAGGCGCGCGCCGAGGTTCTGGACAAATTGATCGACCTCGGGAAAGCCGTAGCCGGTCATCGCGATCACCGGCAGCCGGGGATGGTGCCGGCCGAGATGGTCGAGCAGCTTGAAGCCGTCCACCTGCGGCATGCAGAGATCGGTCACCACGAGGTCGAACCGCCGGCGGCTGAGCGCCTCGATCGCGCGCGCCCCGGACTCCGCGGTGACGACCTCGCACGCCGTGCCGCCGGGCAGCTGGCTCATCGCATCGGCAAGCGTTTCGCGCAGAAGCGCTTCATCATCGACCAGGAGGACAGTTTTCATCAATCGGGAGCGCGTGCCGCTTTTTCCCGTGCCGGGCGCAGGACGCAGCAAAGTTTAAGCAGATGGTATGCCGGTAAAGCCCCACCATCCGCGCTCCCGGCACGGCCGCGGCCGGCCGGCCGGCCGGTCAAGCGCCGGTGATCGGCACGCCGCCATACACTTTCACCGCGGAGCCTTCGGCGATGAAGACGGAACTCGGCGGCTGCGACCGGAGCGCCCGGGCAGAACTCGGGCCCGTAGAGAATTTCCGCCGACGGCAGCTCGGCGTGAAAATCGCGCACCGCCCGCACTCGCCAGCGCGGATGCTCGACGGCGTATTCCAGGGTGCGCCGGCCCCGCGCCGCGCGGTCGCTGTAGCCCCAGTAGTGTTCGCTGATGAATTCCTCCTCGGAGCCCGGCGCGCTCTCCTGCCAGGGCGAGGGCTCGGCGGCGACGGTCAGCCGGGCTTCCAGCCGGTTCCAGACGCCGCGGATGCGCCAGGAAAATTCGGTCGATTCCGCGTCGATCTGCGAGTGCATCGGCGCGGCGATGTAGCGCTCGCGATAGCGCAGCCGCGCCACCGCGGCGATGGCCAGCCGCGGGACGATTTCTTTCACGAACACCACGCCCCGCCGCCATTCGCCGGAGGCCGGGTCGCGCCGGCGCACGTAGAAGCGCAGGTTCACCTCGTCGAAGTCCCGGTGACACGGCACCGCGACGCGCCCGCCGAGCAGCCGGGTCTGCAAAAACCGGAACCCGACCATGCTGATAAACGTGCGCCCTTCATGAAAATCCGGCTCGGTGCCGGCCGGCAGAAACGGGGCGAGCGCCGCGGGGTCGACGGGATAGTTCGCCATCAACAAATGGCGCCACTCGGCGGTGAGAAACACCGGCGGGCGGGCGGGCGGAGCGGCGGCAACAGCGGGCACGGGGAAGGTCGATTTTGGTGGGTGGCTGTGGCACGGAGGCGATCCGTCACCCGGCGTCACCGAAACGCCCCACCTTCTCAGGGAACGTGCAGCGCAGGCAGTCCGACGCATCGCGCAGGCAAAAATCCTCGTAAATCTGCAGGAGCCCCTGCTGCTGGACGACGGTGCGCAGAAACGGCCGGGCCGCCGCGACGCCGCCGAAAAGGCGCGTCGCCGCCGTCTCAACGCGGCGGTTCGACAGCTTCGCCGGGAGCCGGGCGTATTGCGCCCAGGCCGCCTCCCCGCGCGGCGCCGCCAGCGTCACCGCCAGCGGGAAGAAAACGTTGGCCAGCATCTCGACCGCGCGGGTTTCGCCGATCAAGGC
Source organism: uncultured Verrucomicrobiae bacterium (assembly GCA_963762725.1). GTDB lineage: Bacteria > Verrucomicrobiota > Verrucomicrobiia > Chthoniobacterales > SZAS-18 > JAFAXH01. The sequence continues at coordinate 23,742 of CAVXLY010000005.1, forward strand.
CCGCGGCTGCGCCGAGCGCGCGGATTTCAGCGTGGCGTGGTGATTCCAAAACGGATCGGTCAACCCCCCAGCACCCGCGGCACGTCGCGCGCGAGGTCCGCGCTTTCCGCCAGCGCCCGCACGGCCGGCCACGCGCACGCCACGGCCGCCAACGCGGCGAGCCGGCGCGGCGGCTGGTTGTCGGGCCGCAGGCCGGAGAGCTTCCAGGCGGTGCGCGGCAGGATCAGGCGGACCAGCGCGTCGCGATGCGTCCACCAATGTTCCCAGCGCGCCCGCAGGTAGGCGCGGGTTTCCCGGACGCCGGCGGGGTCCGCGCTTCCCGGCGGCTCGGGCGCATCGAGGAATCCGGCCAGACCGAGCAGCAGCGACAGGGCGGCGCCGGGCGTCCGCGCTTCCTCCGCGCGCAGCCGCTCCAGCGTGAGGCGTTGCGCGAGGAGGGTAAAGGGAAGCTGATTTTCCTTGTAGCCGAGCGCCCCGGCGAGCGCGGTGAAAAGGGCCTCGTCGAAGCCCCGCGCGGCGACGTGGCGCCGCCAGCGCGCGGCCTTGCGCTCGAGCCGGTGACGCGCCGCCGCGGCGAGCAAATCCGCCGCGCGCTCCGCCGGCAGCTCGCGCAACGGCCCGAGGCAGCGGCCGGGACGCGCGGCGGGCAACGGCGACGCGGCGGGAGCGGCTGCCTCGAGCCGGGCGGGATCGAGCGCGATCTGCGGGATGTTCTCGTGCCGGGAATTGCGGGTGAAAAAGGCCGGGCCAGCGCCGGTGGCTCGCGCCTCTCCAGTCGGGTGGAAAAAGAGGTGCAGCACGACTTCGTCAAACGCCGGGTTCGTGGCGTGCCCGTGCCGCTCCCAATCCTCCGGTTCCAGATCCAGCTCGATCGCCCCGGGCCGGGTCGGCGCGCCCGGCCGGTCGGGAAAACGGACGGCGGCCGCGCGGAAATCCGGCCCGCTCTCGTGGTTCCAGACGCCGAATTGCACGATCTCCACCCGCTCGCCCGCCGTGCGTGACAAACTCCCGCCCGAAGTCGCCGGCAAACCAGTGCGCCTGCCACTCCAGCTCCGATTTCCGCGCACCGGCGGCTGCATTCGCCGGCGGGGAAGCTTCCCCGGTCCGCGCCGGTGCCAGCAAGGCGGCGTAGCGGGCGGCGGCCGGGTGCATGGCGGCAGAGTTAGGACGCGGTGGCGAACGCGGCTCCGCTACTTCGGGGGCACCGGCACCGGCGGCGGCGGAGGCGCCAGTTCATTTTCCATTTCCTTCAACGCCTCGACCGCGTCCGCGCTGCCGCCGACGCGCCCGCGGCTGCGGCGGAGAAAATCGAGCGCCGCCGTCTTCTGCCCGGCGTCCGCGAGCATCCGGGCCTGGTTCAGAAACACCCGCGCGAGGTCCGCGGGATCGCGATAAAACTTCGCGGCCTGCTCAAACGATTTCGCCGCCCGGGCGCGGTCGTTCGCCGTGCGTTGCAACTGCCCGAGCCCTTCGAAAATGCGGCCGCTCTTCAACTGGCGCCCCGCTTTTTCCAACTCCGCGGTGCCGGCCGGCACGCCCTCCAGCCGCCAGGCGCGGGCGCCGCGCCAGAAGGCCCGGTATTCCACGCCCGCCGGTCCGTCGGGCTTCGCCAGCTCGGGCGCGCCGTCGGGCAGATAGGCCATCTGCTGCCAGACCCGGCCGGGCCGGTAAAGCGGATCGCCGACGACCGTGGTCATCCACGAGAGCGCCGGGCTCGCCATGTAGGCGGCCTCGCCAAAGGTGAAGCCGTCGAGCAGGCGGGCATTGAAAAGATCGATCCGCGGCGTCAACCCGAGGTAGGGTTCATACACGCAGCCCATCGTCGCCGCGGCGCCGCTCTCGAGCAGCGGGCCGACCCACTGGCGGTTCGGATCGCGCACGGTGACGCCGCTGAAGGAGTGCAGATGATAAGCGAGCGCGCCGCGTTGAAACCGGAACCCGCTCCGGGTGAACGGCCCCGCCGGCTGCTCGCTATACCAGCCGTAATACAACGCCGCCTCCCGCATCGGGTAGGTCACCCCGAACAGGGCCGGCTGGCGGTCAAGGATCGTCGGCAGCCCGCGCGCGCTGGCATCCGTGGCGGCGCGCTCCATCCATTGATCGCCAGCCGCGAGGCCGCCGGCCTCCTGCGCGCTCAGCCCGCGCGAGTCCACGTAGGCGCGGCCCCAGAGCCCTTGTTGCTCGGCATAAAGCGTGTCGTCGATCATCCGCCGCACCGTGCGCCCGGTCGGCCCGTCGAGCCGGCCGACGAGGAGGATGCCCGGCAAATTGGCGTCCGTGATGCGGGCGTAATGCCGGAAATACGGGTTCGGAATGACGCCGGAAATCCCGCGAGCGAAAAGCCCGAGCGTCGCCAGCTCGGAATCGACCGCGGCTTCGTTGTGACCCCGAAATGGCTCGCCCTGATTTGCCGGCACAAAGTCACCGGGATACCCGGACTCCGGCTTGATCTTCAGCGGCACGCCGCGCAGGAGCACGAGATAGCGGATCCGGTTGCCGAAAACCGTGCTCGCCGGCGAGTGGTCGTCCGGGCCGACCGGAGCCTTGTCCGGCGAGCGCGACCACCAGCGGCGCTCGTCGAAGACCTGCCGCAGCGGGCCGGCGATCGTGCGGTCGTATTCCTCGCGGGAGATTTCTTCCTCGATGGAACATTTCAGCCCGACGAGCCGGTCGCGCGCGATGCCCCGGCGGTCGGCGTAATGGTAGGCGAGGTCGAGCGAGAGCGGGTCGTTGTCGTTGTAAACGACCGCCGTCAGCACCGCGAGATTGGCCGGGTCGTCCGGCGCCAGCGCGGGGGTCGCGCCGGGCGCTGCCGATTGCGCGCGGCTGCCCGGTGTCCCGTGGCCGCGCACCAGCGCAGCGACGGCCGCCAGCGCGAGTAGCGCCACGGCAAAGCGGCGGCGCGGGAGCATGGCGGGAAGAGGCCGGGGCGGCACAGGCGTGGGCAAGAAAGCAGGCGTCACTTTTCTCCGGCCGGTCGCGGGCTGTCGAGGATGGAAGCGGGTCGCCGATCGGAAAATTTGCCCGGTGCCCTGCGGCCGCGCCTAGTCGCCGAGCTTCAGCTTGAGCCCGTCGTAGGCGATGCGCACGCCAGCGGGCAGCGTCTCCTCGGTCTCGGCGTGCGGCAGGTCGTGACAAAGATGGGTCAGCCAGGTCTGGCGCGCGCCGATCGCGGCGGCGGTTTCCAGCGCTTCCTCCAGGCTCATGTGCGTCGGGTGCGGCCGGTGGCGGAGGGCGTCGATGACGAGGACTTCGACTCCCTCCAGCGCGGCGCGCACCGCCGGCGGCAGCGCCTTGCAATCCGAAAAATAGGCGAACAATTTCCGCCCGCCGCGCTCGAACATGAACCCGGTCACGTCCATGAACCCGTGCGGCACCGCCAGCGGCGTCACGGTCGTCATTCCCAAATCGAAAGGCTTTTTGATGACGTGCGGCTCGACGTGCAGATAGCCGGGAAACCGAAACTTCGGATCAAACGCAAACGCGAAGACGCGCTGCAGATCGGCCATGTGCTCCGGGGCGGCGTAGATCGGCAGCGCCCCTTCGCCTTCGTTGCGCCGCAGGTCGGAAAACCGCCGCAGATCGTCGAAGCCCATGATGTGATCGGTGTGCGAGTGCGAGAGCAGCACCGCATCCACCCGGCCGACGCGCTCCCGCAGGCACTGGGTGCGGAAATCCGGCCCGGTATCGAGGACAAACGCCATCTCCGGAGTCTGGAGATAGAGCGAGGCGCGGGTGCGGTTGTCCCGCGGAGTCAGCCGAGCAGCAAACCGGGCAAAGGCAGCCGATCATCGGGATGCCCTGGCTGGTCCCGGTGCCGAGAAAGGTGACGTGAAAATCAGACATCGAGAAAAGGCGGGTAAAAGCGCGGCGCCTCAGACTGTAGCGCGATCCCCCGCGGTGTCATCCCGGAGCGCGGAGCGAGGCGGAAAAACGGCGCCGCCGCCGCGGTTGAGAATCCCGCGGCAACACCTAAACTCGGGTTCCTTGCAGGCCACGCCCACCACTCCGTCCGCTCCGCAGAGCGGCGCGTTTGTCACGCAGTTGCAAAAACTGCCGCGCAACGTGCGCCCGCTCGTGCTCACCGCGCTTTTTGGCCTTTGCGCCGGGCTGGCCGCGGTGGTCTTCGAAGTCGGCATCAACCTGTTTTACGACAACACGTTTGGCCGGCTGGCGGCGGCGAGTCCCGCGGTCTTTCTCGTCGGCAGCTTTGTCACGATCGTCGGCACCTCCCTGCTCGCCGGCTTTCTGCTGACCCGCTTCAGCCCGGAGGCGGCGGGCAGCGGCATTCCCCAGCTGAAGCTCGCGTTCTGGAAAGACTTCGGCTACGTGCCGTGGCGCGTCGTCTGGGTGAAATTCATCGCCGGCCTCATCACGGTCGGCGGCGGCTCCAGCCTGGGGCGCGAAGGGCCGACCGTCCATCTCGCCGGCGGCGCCGCCTCGCAGCTGGCCGGCCGGCTCGGCATCGCCAAGAACGGCCGTCGCCAGGCCGCCGCCGCGGGCGCATCCGCCGGGCTGGCGGCGGCGTTCAACGCGCCGCTGGCGTCCATCACGTTTGTGCTGGAGGAGATCATCGAAGACCTCAACAGCCGTCTGCTCGGCAGCGTCATCGTGGCCGCCGTGCTCGGCGCGTTTGTGGTCCACGCGCTCATCGGCCGGCACCCGGCGTTTCAGCTGCCGGTGATCAACGTGCCGACCTGGCGCGGCTACGCGTTCACCCCGTTTGCCGCGGCGCTGGCGGCCCTGGTCGGGGTCGGGTTTCAGGTGCTCGCCCTCGGCTTGCGCAACGCCTTCCGCCGGCAGGCGTGGCTCAAGGCCATCCCCGCCTGGGCGCGGCCGGCGATCGGCGCGGTCGCCACCTGGGTCATCGGCGTCGCCATTTTCCTGCCGTCCGGTCATCTCGGCGTGTTCAGCCTCGGGTATGCCGACCTCACCGCGGGCCTGCACGACGGCCTGGGCTGGAAGATCGCGGCGGCGCTGCTCCTCGGGAAATTTCTCGCCACCGTCGTCGGCTACGGCACCGGCGGCTGCGGCGGCATCTTCGCGCCGAATCTTTTTCTCGGCGCGATGTGCGGCGTCGCGCTTTCCGGCGCCGTGCGGGCCACCGGCATCACGCTGACGACGGACGACCACGTGCTGCTCAGCGTCGTCGCGATGAGCGCCTGTCTTGGCGCCGTGGTGCGCGCGCCGCTGACCTCCATCCTCATCGTGTTTGAAATGACGCACGAGTTCACGCTCATCCCCGCCCTGCTCGTCGGCGGGTTGATCAGCCAGGCGATCAGCCGGCGCGCTGGTTTCGCACAATTTCTACGAACAAGTCATCACCGACGACGGCCACGCGCTGCACACCGTCATGCCCCCGCGCGATCTGCGCGGCTGGCGGCAATATCCGGTTTCCGCCATCGCGAATTTCGAGCCGATCACGCTGGCCGACCTCGCGCCGGAAGCCGTGCGGACCGCGCTCGATGCCTACCCGTTTGCGCGGTTTCCCGTGGTGCGCGAGGCCGAGGGGATGCCCGGGTTGCTGCTGCGCCGCGACGCGGAGCCGGAGCTGGCGGCGGGCCGGCCGTTCTCGATTCACCAGGTGCCGACCTGCCTGCGCGAGCAATCCATCGGCGAGGCCCAGGCGCGGATCATCGAAGGCGGCCTCGGCGTCGTGCTGCTGCTCGACAAGCCGGGTGGCGTCGTCATCGGGCTGCTCACGCTGCACGACTTGCTCCGGGCCCAGAATGCGATGACGGAGCGCCAGGGAGAACTCTGACCCGCCGCGCCTCGCTCCGGCCGCGCGAGAAAGTCGCGTGAACACCGGTCGTGAAGGTTGAGAAACGGCTTTCGGCAGCCTACAATTTCGCCCCGTGCAGGCCACGCTCCTTTCCCTGCGAATCAAGAATCTGGCGCTGGTCGAAGACCTGCACTGGACGCTCGGGCCGGGCTTTGTCGCGGTCACCGGCGAGACCGGCGCCGGCAAGTCGGTCATCCTCGGCGCGTTGAAGCTGCTGCTCGGCGATCGCGCGGAAAAATCGCTCATCCGCACCGGCGCCGACGCCTGCACCGTGGAGGCCGTCTTCGACCTCGGCGCGGACGCCCCGGTGCTCGACAAGATGCTCGCGGAAAACGGGGTCGAAGGCTGCGCGGACAACGGCGGCGAGCTGATCATCAAGCGGACGTTCACCGCCGCCGGCGGCAACCGGCAATTCGTCAACGGCTCGCCGACCACGCTGGCGGTGCTGAAAGGGCTCGGCGACGTGCTCGTCGATCTCCACGGGCCGCACGATCACCAGTCGCTGCTCTCGGCCGATCGCCAGCTCCATCTGCTCGACGCCTTCGCGCGCGCCGAGCCGTTGCGCACGGTTTACGAGGAGACGTTCCGCACGGTCGCCCGGCTGCGCGCCGAGCACGACGCCCTCGCCACCGGAGAGGCCGCGCTGGAGCGGGAGCTGGATCTCCTGCGCCATCAGGTCGCCGAAATCCAGGCGGCGAATCTGCGCCCGGACGAAGAGGACGAAATCCAGGCGCGCTATTCCCTGGCTGCGAATTCCAAGCGGCTCATCGAGCTTTCCACCGCGGCTGCCGCCGAGTTGAGCGAAGCCGAGCCGTCCATTCTCGGCCAGCTGGCGGATGTGACGAAACACCTGCGCGAACTCGAAAAACTCGACCCCGCCGGCGGCGGCCCGATGGCGCGCTGCCTCGCATCCGCGGTGGAGGAACTGGACGACCTCGCCCGCGACCTTGCCCGTTACCAGGCGAAGCTCGACCTCGATCCCGCCCAGCTCGCCGAACTCGAGGACCGTGTCACGTTGTTCCAGACGCTGCGCCGCAAATACGGCGCGACGATCGCCGACGTGATCCGCTTCGGCGAAGAAGCCGCCGCGCGGTTGCAGAAAATCGAGGGCCGCGGCGAGGAGTCGCAACGGCTCGCGCAGGAGATCGAACGCGCCCAGGCGACGCTCATGACCCGCGGCAAAAAACTCAGCGCCGCGCGGCAAAAAGCGGCGCCGGCCTTGAGCAAAGCGGTCGCCAGCCAGCTCCACGATCTCGGGTTCCAGAAATCCGAATTCGCCATCCGCCTCCAGCCGCTCGACACCCCCGGCGCCAACGGGCTGGAAACGATCGAGATCGTCTTCGCCCCGCGCGCGGCCGGGCTGGAAACCGTTGAGTTCCTCTTTGCGCCGAATCCCGGCGAGCCGCCGAAGCCGCTGCGCTCCATCGCGTCGAGCGGCGAGATTTCGCGCGTCATGCTGGCGGTGAAAAGCGCGCTGGCCGATCAGGACGCCGTGCCGCTGCTGGTCTTCGACGAAATCGACGCCAACGTCGGCGGCGGCATCGCGCACGCGGTCGGCGCGAAGATGAAATCGCTCGGCCGCGGCCACCAGGTGCTCTGCATCACCCACCTGCCCCAGGTCGCCGCGCAGGCGGAGTCGCATTTCGTGGTGACCAAGGAGTTCGACGCCACGCAGACCCGCACCTTCTCGCGGCTGACCGAGGTGAAAACGAAGACCCGGGTGCGCGAGATCGCCCGCATGCTCGGCGGCCAGAGCGAGACCTCCCTGGCGCTCGCCCGCTCGCTGCTCGGCGGCAACGGCGGCGGGGGCGAGAAAGCGGCCAAAGCGGCCTGCCGCTGCCTCGCCGTAGCGGCCGGTGCGGCCATTGCAACGGCGGCTCTGCAACGGCGGGGCTCGGACACCTTCCGCCCCGCCGCCCGCGCTCACACGCGCGCCGGTGCGCCGGGGGACGTTTTCTTCGACAGAATGAAACTTCGCCCCCCTTCCCGCTTTTTCCGCCTCCCGCTGGTTCCATTGCTCGCCCTGGCGGGAGCCGTTTTCGCCCTCCCGGCGCTGGCGCAACAACCCCCGGCCCCCGCGGCAGCGTCGCCCGCATCGAACACCGCGGTCAGCGACATCCGCATCGTGTTTCACACCGACCGGGGCGACATCGCCGCGACGATCTATGCGTCAAAAGCGCCGGTCACCAGCGCGAACTTTCTAAACCTCGCCAAACGCGGATTTTACGACGGCTTGAAGTTTCACCGCGTCGAGCCGGGCTTTGTCATTCAAGGCGGCGACCCGTTCGGCAACGGCACCGGCAACGCCGGCTACCGGTTTTCCGATGAGCTGACGCCCGGACTGGTCTTCGACAAAGCCGGCGTCCTCGCCATGGCGAATTCCGGACCGAACACAAACGGCTGCCAGTTTTTCATCACGCTCGGCGCCGCCGCGCACCTCAACCACAGCGACAATCCGCCGCGGCATTACAACATCTTCGGCCGCGTGACGAAGGGCCAGGAAGTCGCCACCGCCATCCGGCCCGGCGACAAGATCAACGGCATCGAAGTGCTCGACTCCACCGACGCGCTGTTTGCCGCGCAGAGCGCGAAGCTCGCCGAGTGGAATCCGATCATCGACAAGCGCATGGCGCAGATGAAGGCCCGCGCCGGGGCCGCTGCCGCCACGCCCGCCTCGCCCGCCGCCACGCCTCCTGCGAAACCATGAACAACGATCCCGCTGCCCGCCGCGTCCAAGTCCTGCCCGACGCCGCCGCCGTGGCCCGCGCGGCGGCCGAGGAATGGACCCGGCGCGCCATCGCCGCCGTGCGCGCCCGCGGCCGGTTTACCATCGCGCTCGCCGGCGGCTCGACGCCGCAGGCGCTCTACGAGCTCGTCGCCAACGAGCCCGCCTTTCGCGACCGCATTCCCTGGGCGCAGACGCACCTCTTTTTCGGCGACGAACGCCACGTGCCGCCGGACCACAAGGACTCGAATTACCGCATGGCGAAGGAATCCATGCTCGACCGCCTCTCACCCGCGCTGTTGCCGGCCGAAAACATCCGCCGCATCCCGGCGGAAAATCCGGATGCCTACGCCGCCGCCGCGGAATATGCGGCGACGCTCGACGCGTTTTTCGCCGCGGACCCCGGCGGTTCCACCGGCGACGCGCTGCCGCGATTCGATCTCATCCTGCTCGGCATGGGACCCGACGGCCACACGGCCTCGTTGTTCCCCGGCACCACCGGCCTGCGGGAGCGCGAGAAACTTGTCGCCGCCGCCTGGGTGGACAAGCATTCGACCTACCGCATCACCTTCACTCCGCCCTTGCTCGGGAACGCCGCCGCGATCCTGTATCTGATCACGAAAGCGGACAAAGCCGACGTGCTCCAGACCGTGCTCGAAGGCGCGTCCGAACCGGATCGCTACCCGTCCCAGGGCGTCTCCGCGCGCGACGGAGAAACGCTCTGGCTCGTGGACCGCGCCGCCGCGGCGAAGCTGGGCGCGCAGAGCTAGGTGGCGACCCGGTCAGGCGCGCCGGCTTTTCAGGAATCGGAAGTCGAGCAAGCTCCAGGTGAATGCCCGATTTCCGCTTCACGCCCTACTTCGAAAACGACGTTTTGCCACGTCGATCCTATCTCACAAAGGAGATGTGCATCCGTGTCGTTCTCGATCCGATTCACAGCGAACCGCAGGAGCACAATCGATTTCGCTTTTGGGCCGCGGTGCCAGAGCTGGGCGGGCGATTTTTGCGCGTCATCACGCTTGGCGATAAGCTCACCATTCACAACGCCTTTCCGGACCGCAGATTTCGCCCATGAAACTCAATTATCATCCGGACACCGACTCGCTCTACATCGCGCTTTCGCCGAACCCGAGCGCCGATAGCAACGAAGTCGCGGAGGGCGTCGTCCTGGACTTTGACGCCGACGGGCGGCTTGTCGGCATCGACATCGACAACGCCAGCCACAAACTGGACCTGCACGAACTCATCACGGAGCGAATTCCTGTCCCCGCCAGCGCGGCCTGAGATTAAGGACAAGCGACGAGCCCAACTCGTCAACCGCGCACCGCTCAACAATTCGCGTATTTCCAATTCCGCGTCTTGCCCTCGGCGAGCCAGGTGACGGTCGTGGCGAGGCGCTTTTGACGGGTTTCGTCGCGTTTGGCTTCGCCGATCCAGTCCACGTATTCGCGTCGCTGGCCGGGCGTGAATTTTTGAAAGTTCGTCGCAGCGGAGAGATTCGACTTCAACAGCGCGGCGAGGTCGGCCGGCACCGGCGATTCCGTCCGGCCTTTCGCCTTGGCATCCGCGGGGCGCGGGCGGCTCGGCTGACCGGACTCGATGAGTTCCATCGCCTGACCGACCCAGCGCCGCAGCGTCCTGGCGTCCGGCAGGTCATCGATGCGCGCGATGCGACCGAACTGACCCATGGCAGGCTCGGCTTCCCCGCCCCGGTGCGCGGCGATGATGCCTTCCATGCCGGTGTGCCAGAAGCCGAAGCTGCAGTGCGCTTTGAACGCGGCCATGCCGCAGAGAATTTGCTTCTGATAAACAAACGACGGCATGCTCCATTTCAGGGTCTCCTCGACGTCCGGACAGCCGCGATGCACGACCTCGCGCAAGTGCCGCAGGATCGGTTGCGCAAACTCCGCTGATTTGGCGATATAGGCGTCGATGCGGGGGTCGGTTTGCGCGTTCATGGGCAGCCCTTTTTTAGCCGGCCCACGGAATCGGAGTCAATCGCGGACCCGCCACGCCGGGCGGATCAAAACACGGCGGGCTCGCCCTCGTTCATGAGGTGCACGCGCTCCGCGATGCCGGCTTCCTGAGCGCGGGCCAGCAGCCGCGCGGGCGGCTCGGTGAGCGGCTCGTAGGAAAGGCGAAACGTGCCGTAGTGCATCGGCACCAGCTTCTGGGCGCCGAGCTCCAGAAACGCCTGGATCGCCTCCTCGGGATTCATGTGCACGTCGCGTTTGCTCGGGGCGTCATACGCGCCGATCGGCAGCAGCGCGATCTCCACCGGGCAGCGACGGCCGATCTCTTTGAAGCCGTCGAAATAGGCGCTGTCGCCGCAGTGAAAAACCGAGCGCCCGCCGGCCTGGAGGACAAACCCGCCGAAGCCGCGGTGCTGATCGTGCAAAATCCGCGCGCCCCAATGGTGACAGGGCGTCAGCGTGATCCCGAGCTGGTTTTCGCCTTCGCCGAAGGTCACCCCGCGCCAGTAATCGAGTTCGTGGACCCGCTGAAAGCCGAGATCGTGCACGAGGTTGCCCACGCCGAAGGGGACGACGATCGGCTGGTTGGCCGCGACGGCGCGCAGCGTGCGGCGGTCGAGATGATCGAAGTGGGCGTGCGTCACGAGCACGAGGTCGATCATCGGCAGCTCGTGCAAGGCGACGCCGGGTTGTTTCAAGCGCTTGATGCCTTTCAGCCAGAGGCCCCAGATCGGGTCGATGAGGATGTTCAGCCCGGCGATCTGCACCAGAAACGAGGCGTGCCCGATCCAGGTGATGCCGATCTGGGCGGGATTCAGGGGCGGAAACAGCGCCGCCTTTCCTTTCACCCCGGCTCGCCGCGCGAAGAGCGAGGGAAGCAGCACCTCGGTCAGAAAATTTCGCTTGTGCCAGCCGGCCTCGAGCTTGACGCCGACCCGCGTGGCGCCGGCCTTGGCCGCCACGACGTCGGCGTCCGCGACCGATTCCGCCGCGGCGGCGACGGCGGGTGAGGCGATGACCTCGGCCAGCCGCCGATTGCGCGTCTTGCCGGCGGCGGCGAGCTTGCGGCGGGTCTGGCGGAACTGGTTCGGCACGGGAGGTGAAAAACGGATCAGGCAGTAAAATTTGCGGCGAGGGGACGTTGCGACGAAATGCCGTCCGGATAAAGGTAAAAACGCCGACGGACGCCACGCTGCGCTTGTCGGCTGGGCGCGCCGGCGCCGCGTCCGCCGGGGGTCAGTTTTTCAAATACAACTTCAGCCCGGCGCAGTCGATGAGCGCGGACTTTTGGCGCAGGAAATCGGCGCCGAGATAGCCGTCGAGCGGCGGGCGGCCTTTCTCCGAAAACTGCGTGCCGAGGCTGGAGATATCGCTCACCGCGATCTGTGCCTGACGCACCTTCAAGCCGTTGAGGTTGAAATTCTTCACCGTGCCGACGGCGATGCGCTGGCGGCCGCCGCCCGCCCCGCCGACCACGTAGTCCGTGCGGCGAAAATCGACGCCGGCATCCCGCGACACCGCGCGATCGATCAAGGTGATCGCAGCGCCGGTGTCCACGAGGAGCAACGCGCGGCGGCGGTTGAGATTCGCGCTGATTTCAAAATCGCTGATGGCCACCTTTTTCATCGGCACCTCGATGTAATTCCGTCCGCGCAGCATCGCGCTGAGATGCGCCGCGTTGCCGTTGCCGGAGCGAACGTCCTTCGCGAAAAGCCGCGGCGTGCGGCAATCAATGACAAACGAAAAATTCTGGAGCAAATCGGCGCCGATGATGCCGTCGAAGCGACCCTTCCGCCCTTGGTTCAACGTGTTGAGATCGCTGACGCCGACAAGGAACGGACTCACCGTGCAGGGCCCAAGCTGGATACCGCTGGAAAGCGCGGCGCCGATGCTCTCGCCAGGGCCGCCGAGCGCGCCGTAAACCTTCACGCTCGTCTTCACCGCGGAGAGGTTGAACTTGCTCAGGCTGGTGCGGTTCACCACGGTGATCTGCGCGCCGGTGTCGAGAAGAAACAGGCCGCTGCGGTCATTGATCTTGGCCACGACTTCCAGGTGGTTGCCGGCGCCGCTGCGCAGCGGAATCTGCGTGTAGCCTTGCGAGAGAAAATACGCGCTCACCGCCGCGGCTTCGGCGGCGCTGGCCCGCTCGGGCGCGGCGGTGACCGTCGCAGCCAGAAAGCCGGCGGGCGTCCAGGTGGTGACCTGGGAATCCTCCGATCGGGCGCTTCTGGCGCGCCGGCTGCCCGCCGCCACGGCATCCGCATTCGTGGCGAACAGCACCGCGCCGATCAGCAAGGCATGGAAAACAAAAGCGAAACGCGGGAGCGGACAAAAATTACGGCGGCGGGGCATAACGAGTGCCTATAGGAAGCGGGAACCGGGCCGTGCGCTGCGGGAAAGTGGCGGACTGCCACCGGACTGCAGGCAACACGGGCTGGGAAGACGCGTCGGAGATTGTCTGCCATCCGGGCTGGCGCACAAGAAGGAATTGTCAGCGTCAGCCCGCCGCATCCGCGTCCGGGTGTCGGGCGAGCGGCGATTCCGCAGGCAAGTGCGTCGCGGTCCGCGCCGGCGCTCCGTCTCTCCCAACGAAAAACCTGCTTTCCGCCATGGCCAACGATCTTCCCGAAACCTTCATGAAAACGCTCCAGCAAATCGAGGAGAGCCGCGATCCGGCGGCGCTCGTCGAGTTGTTCACCGACGACGCCGAGCTGGTCAATCTCGCCCAGACCGAGCCAATGCGCGGCCGGGACGGGGCGCAGACGTTTTGGAAACATTATCTGGGCGCGTTCAGCAAGGTGCATTCGACCTTTCACCACCACTTCGCCACGGACTCTGACGCGACCCTGGAATGGACCTCCGACGGCGCACTGCCGGACGGCGAGCCGATCAAGTATCGCGGCGTGAGCATCCTGGAAATGCGCGACAACAAGGTGAGCCGGTTCCGCACGTATTACGATTCCGCCGCGTTTCTGCCCGGCGGCGCGAAGCACAAGGAGAAGTAATCCGCGTCTCCCCGCGTCCGGCGCGCGGTCCGGCGCCCGACGGTCAGTGCGCGGCCGCCGCCTGCGGCTTTCCCTGCGGCGTGCCGGCGAGCCATTCGTCCACCCGGCGCTCCAGCACGTCGAGCGGCACCGCGCCGGTCGCCAGGATGATCTCGTGGAATTCCTTGAGATCAAACTTCTCGCCCTGGGCTGAGGTCGCCCGGGTGCGGAGTTCCTTGATCTTGAGCTGGCCGATCTTGTAGGCCAGCGCCTGGCCGGGCCACGCGATGTAGCGGTCGATTTCGTTCGTCACGTCGAGCGGTGTCTTCGGCGCGTTGGCGAGGAAGAAATCGATCGCGCGCTGCCGGTCCCACTTGTGAAAGTGCATGCCGGTGTCCACCACGAGGCGCACCGCGCGCCACATCTCATACGTGAGTTCCCCAAACTTGTCGTAGGGATCGGCGTAGAGCCCCATCTCTTCGCCCAGGCTTTCAGCATACAGCGCCCAGCCTTCGACATACGCGGTGTAGCCGGCGAATCGCCGGAAATTCGGCAGCGCGCCGGCCTCGGTGGCGAGCGCGATCTGGAGATGATGACCCGGCACGGCTTCGTGCAGCGATAGGGCCATCATCTCCCACTTCGGGCGGGATTCCGGCTGGTAGAGATTGACGAAATAGGAGCCGGCGCGCGAGCCGTCCGCCGCGAGTTCGCGGTAGTAAGCCGTGGTCTGGTCGGGCGCCATCGCCATCGGGATCGGCTCGACGCCGTAGGGCGTGCGCGGCAGCGTGCGGAAGAGCTTCACCAGCAGCGGATCAATGCGCTTCGCCACGTCGCGATACGCCACGAGCAATTCATCGCCGGTCTTGTAGAAAAACTTCGGGTCCGTGCGCAGGTGCTGGAAGAACTCCGCCAGCGTCCCTTTCCAGCCGACGCCCGCCATCACCTTTTCCATCTCGCCGCGGATGCGGGCGACTTCCTTTAAGCCGATCTCGTGGATCTGCATCGGCGTCAGATCCGTGGTCGTGTGGTCGCGTGCGAGAAACGCGTAGAGCGCCCCGCCATCGGGCTGCTGCCAGGCGCCGACAGCGTCATAGCAGGCCGGCAGATACTCGGTATCCAAGAATTTCTTGAACTCCCCAAACGCCGGCACCACCCCGCCCGCGATCGCCTTCCGCGCCGCCTCGCGCAGCCGCTCGGCTTCCGCGGGCGCGATGCCGGCGGGGATGCGCTGGAAGGGCTTGAAAAAGCCGCTGGCTTCCGGGTCGCTGACAATTTGTTTCGCCACCTGCGCCGGCACCCGGCCCATGACAATCCTGGGTTGGAGGATGCGGGCGCGGATGCCTTCGCGCATCAGCGCGGTGACTTGCGCGAGCACCTCGGGGAATTTCTCCAGCCGCGCCAGCCAGTCGCGGTAGTCCTTGATCGTGTCGAAGCGCAGCGATTCGCCGAGATTATCCTGCAACTGCGGGCCGCCGAGCTGGTTGACCGGGAGGAGAAACTGCCGGAACCGGTGGCCCTCGATGCGGGTCTGCAAGAGCTTCGCGTAGAGGTCGTAGTTCAACTGGTCCGCCGGCGCGAGCGCGGCGCGATCCACGGCGCGCTGCAGACGCGCGAGCGCCTCCTGGTCATGCGCGTGCCGGCGCTCGTAGGCGGCCGGGCTTTCGTCGCCCCAGCGATCGTTGAAACGCCGGTCGCCGAGCTGCGACGCCCAGGCGGGATTTTGTTCCATCGTCCAGTTCCATTCCGCGGCGAGAAAATCGGCCAGCGCCTTGGCCGCGCCGGGTTGGGGATCGGACGGGGCGGCATGGAGGCGGGACGCCGTGACGAGCAGGACCAGTGCGGCGGCAGCAAGGAGGCGGAAAAGCGATTTCATGAATTTTGAACCGGGGAGAGAAACAGGAGCGAGCCGCAGAGCGTAGCGTCTCGGGGAAGAGTTGGGAACGGTGGATTGAATGGCGAGGCCGCGCGGGTTCCCGCTTGCCGGAAGCCGCTCTCGCTGCATACAAACAGCGGGATCCGATGCCTGATTCGTTCCGCCTCCGTCCGGCCACTCCGCAGGATGTGCCGCTCATTCTGACGCTCATCCGCGAGCTGGCCGAATTTGAGCGGCTGCTCCACGAAGTCACCGCCACCGCGGCCGGGCTGCACCAGCAACTTTTCGGGCCGCGCCCGAGCGCGGAAGTCCTCCTCGCCGAGGATATTGCCACCGGGACGCCGGCGGGGCAGGCGCTCTTTTTCCACAACTTTTCGACCTTTCTCGCGAAGCCCGGCATCTATCTGGAGGACCTTTACGTGCGCCCCGCATTTCGCGGCCGCGGCCTCGGTCGTCTCTTGCTGGAACGGCTCGCGCAACTGGCCGTCGAGCGGGACTGCGGCCGCTTTGAGTGGACGGTGCTCGACTGGAACGAAGGGGCAATCGGTTTTTACAAGAATCTCGGCGCCCAGGTGCTCGAAGAATGGCGCATCTGCCGCGTCGCTGGCGAGGCGTTGCAGACGATGGCGGCGGGCAGGAAAAACCCAGTGCCGAATCCGCCTGCCGCATGACGATGACCACGCTGCCGCCTTCCCAACGCACGGGCGCATCCGCCCGAGCGTGGATTGCCCTGGCGGCAGCGGTGGTGAGTGCCTGGCTCGGCGTATTTTCCGCCACCGCGGAGAACGTGACGCACCACAGCCGGCCAGGGGACACGGTCCCGCGGTTGAGCTGGTATTATCGCGTGCGAGCCGATGCGATCCGCGCGGCGAATCCCGGTCTGCGCTCGGACGACTTGACGCCGGGGCAACCGGTCGTGATCCCGTTGCTTTCGGACGCACCGGCACAGACTGCGGCACCGACACCGGCGCCGATCGCGCTGCCCGCCGATCCGGTGGTGTCCGCGCCGCCCGCGCCGCCTGCGGCTCCCGCGTTGCGGACGCTCCCGGCCAGCCGCGTCGTGCCAGCGGAGCCGCCGCGTGCCGCCGCGACTCCCACGCTCCTGGCGGCGCGTGCGGTTCCCGCCGTTCCACCGCCGCCGTCACCGCCTCCCGCCGCGAGCGTGGAATCCGTCGCGCCGCCGCGCGCCTCCGCGCCTCCTACCGATGCCCCGACCACGGTGATCCCGCGCCGGCCGGAGCAGGATGCCGAGAGCAACGAGCCGCCGTCATCCTCGCCCGATCGCTCGTCATCCCGTCCCGATTTTCTCGGCGTCGCCCGCCGGCTCGCGACGCACCGGATTCCCTACAACGGATCCTGGACACCGCCGGGTCAGCACGGCGACTGGACGATGGATTGCTCGAACACGGCGCGCTGGCTTTACCGCGAAGCCGCCGGCTTCGAACTGCCGCGCACCGCGAGCGATCAATACGAATCCCTGCGCGCCGCCGGCAAGCTCTGGGAAACGCCGCGGCCCGACAGCAGCCGGCCGGAAAAGCTCGACCGCTTTCTCGCCGCGCGCCTGCAGCCCGGCGACCTGTTGTTTTGGGAAAACACGTATCGGCCGGTGCGCCAGCCGGACATCACGCACGTGATGGTGTTTCTCGGCCGCGACCCGGCCGGCCGTTTCCTGATGGCGGGGTCGCAATCCTCCCAAGGCGTCAGCATCTACCGGTTTGATCCGCACGCGTCGAAGGGCGGGTATTCCGCGTGGTTCGGCCTGGTGCGGCGGCACGGGCGATTTGTGGCCTACGGACGGCCGCTTTGAAAAAAGGAATTTTGAATTAATGAAGAGCTGGCGGAGCGCGGGAAGTTCGTGGTTTCCCCGGCGCTCCGCCTCGTTTCAAAATCCATCAATTCCAAATCCTCCTCTCGATGAATCTCTCCTACTACGGCCACTCTTGTTTCTCCGTCACGATCGCCGGGCGCGTGCTCTTGTTTGACCCGTTCATCACGCCAAACGATCTCGCAAAAGGCGTCGTCGACGTGGATGCGGTGGCGGCGGATTACATTCTCGTTTCGCACGGGCATTTTGATCACATCGAGGATTGCGTGCGCATTGCGAAACGCACCGGCGCCATGGTAATCGCGAACTTCGAGGTCACCGGCTGGCTCGGAAAAAATGGCGTGGCGGAAGGCAAGGCGTTCGCGCTCAACCAGGGTGGCGGCAAGGATCTCGACGGCGTCGGCCGGGTGAAATTCGTCAATGCGATTCACAGCAGCTCACTGCCGGATGGCTCGTATGGCGGCAACCCGGGCGGGTTTGTCGTGGATGGCCCGGAAGGCGCGTTTTACTATTCCGGCGACACGGCGCTGACGCTCGACATGCAGCTTCGTCGCCGGCTCCACCGCGGCGCCGCTGCGCTTTGCGGCGCTGCCGATCGGCGACGTTTTCACGATGGGCGTGGACGACGCGGTGCGCGCGGCGGACTTTGTCAAAGCGGACACGGTGGTGGGGCTGCACTACGACACGTTTCCGCCGATCAAAATCGATCACGCCGCGGCGCAAGCGAAGTTCAAAGCGGCGGGCAAACGGCTGCTGCTGCCGAAGATCGGCGAGAGCGTGACATTTTGAGGGATTGGGCAGGGTGGATTTTTTAACACAGAGGACACAGAGGCGGAGGCACAGAGGACACAGAGAGGGGAAGAGGAGAGAGAAGGAAGAGAGAAGGAAGAGACAAGGAGAAGACCGGAGGTCGAGCTTTCCGGTGGAGCGTGCGCTCCGCCTTCTCACGCCCGCCCTCTGCTTTCCGTTCTTTGCCTTTTGCCTCCTGTTCTCTGCCTTTTCCTCTGTGTCCTCTGTGCCTCCGCCTCTGTGCCCTCTGTGTTAAAAAATTCACCCCCCGCCCGCGCCAGCAGCCTGCATCGTTGCCGACCGCCCGTGCCGCGTTAGATTGCGCGGACTCTGTTCCACGATGTCCGACAAACCTCCTCAGCTGACCATCGCCGGCCGCACGTTTGACTCGCGGCTGCTCCTCGGCACCGGCAAGTTTTCGTCCAACGAAACGATGCGCGACGCCCTGGCGGCCTGCGGCACCGGGATCGTGACCGTGGCGCTGCGGCGCGCGGACCTCAGCGGCAAGAAGGATCCTTTCGCCAACATCCTCGATTTCATCGATCCGCAGCGCTACCTCCTGCTGCCAAACACCAGCGGCGCGATGAACGCCGAGGAAGCCGTGCGCCTCGCGCGGCTGGCCGTCACCGCCGGGCTGCCGAACTGGGTGAAGCTCGAAATCCATCCCGACCCGCGCTACCTGCTGCCCGACCCGATCGAGACGTTCAAAGCGGCGGAGATTCTGGTGAAGGAAGGCTTTGTCGTGCTGCCTTACATCAACGCCGATCCCGTCCTGGCGAAACGCCTGCAGGACATCGGCACCGCGACCGTGATGCCGCTCGGCTCGCCCATCGGCAGCAATCGCGGCATCGAAACCCGCGCGCAGATCGAGATCATCATCGAGCAGGCCACGGTGCCCGTCGTGGTGGATGCCGGCCTCGGCGCGCCGAGTCACGCCGCCGCCGCGATGGAAATGGGCGCAGACGCCGTGCTGGTCAACACCGCCATCGCCATCGCGAGCGATCCGGTGCGCATGGGCATCGCCTTCAAGCAAGCCGTGGAAGCCGGCCGCGCTGCGTGGGAGATCGGTCTCGGCGCGACGAGCGCGACGGCCAGCGCGACCAGCCCGCTCACCGGGTTTTTGACCCAGCCACGCTAACGTAACCCCCTGCCCGCCCCGTGGCACTCGTCGAAGTCAAAAACCTCCGCGTCTGGTTTCCAGCCCGCGCCGGCGAGCCGATCAAGGCGGTGGACGACGTTTCCTTCACCGTCGAGAAAGGCACGACCGTCGGGCTGGTCGGCGAGAGCGGCAGCGGGAAGACGACGATCGGCCGGACGCTGTTGAAGCTGACCCCGGCGACCGGCGGCGAGGCGTGGTTCGACGGCCGGGAGATTCTCGGCCTGAGCGAGCGCGAGTTCCGGCCGATGCGCCGGCGGATGCAGATGATCTTTCAGGATCCCTTCGACTCGCTGAACCCGCGGCAGCGCGTGGAATCCATCGTCGCCGAGGCGCTGGAGATTCACTACCCGGAGATGTCGAAAGCCGACCGCCGCGCGCGGGCCGCGGAGCTGCTCGTGCAAGTCGGCTTCGCGCCGGACATGCTGACGCGCTATCCGCACGAATTCAGCGGCGGCCAGCGGCAGCGCATCGGCATCGCCCGGGCGCTGGCGGTGCGGCCGAAGTTCATCGTCTGCGACGAGCCGGTCAGCGCGCTGGATGTCAGCGTGCAGGCGCAGATCGTCAATCTTCTGCAAGACCTCCAGGAATAGCTCGGCCTGACCTACCTTTTCATCGCCCACGATCTCGCCGTCGTGGAGCACCTCAGCGATCACGTGCTGGTCATGCACCGCGGCCGGCTCATCGAGAGCGCGCCGGCGGAGGAGCTGTATGCCCATCCGCGCGAGGAATACACGCGCGAGCTGCTCCAGGCGGCCGCGGCGGGAGGAATGGAGAAAGCGCGAATCGTGATTTGAGGAACGAGGGACAACGGCGGAGGCCGGGACTCGCCGCAACGCGAGCACGGCATTCTCTGACTTTCTAATTCGTCAGTTCTGATTCATAATCTGGCCCGCCATGACGCCGTATCTGCGCAAACTTTTCCGCTTCAACTGGATCCTGCTCGCGCTGGTGCTGGCGCTTTGCATTTTCGGCATCGTGGCGATCTACTGCGCCACGTTCATGCGGGAAAACCGCTACCTGCTGCTTTCCTACCGGCGACAGACGACTTGGGTGGCGGTGAGCCTCATCATTTTCCTGGTGGTCAGCTTGATGGATTACCGCTGGATTCGCTGGGGGGCGCTGCCGATGTATATCGCGGGCGTCGGCATGCTGGTGCTGACGCATTTCAAGGGGAAGAAGGTCTTCGGCGCGAAGAGCTGGCTGGAGTTTGGCGGCTTCTCGCTGCAGCCCTCGCAGGTCGCCATCCTCGGCGGGATCATGGTGTTCGCGCTGCTCATCACCGAGTTCAAGCGCATGCATCCGGCGCTGAAACTCATTTTATGCGGCATCATCGCCGCGCCGCCGATGCTGCTCGTCGCGCTGCAGCCGCAGCTTGGCGGCGTCATCGTCTGGGGGCCGGTGTTGCTGACAATGCTCTTCGCCGGCGGCATGCCCTTGCGCTACCTGCTGGTCATCGTGATCTCCGCGGTGTCGCTGATGCCGGTGGCGGCGAATTTCGGGCTGAAGGAATTTCAGCGAGCGCGCATTTTGTCTTTCCTTGATCCCGAAGCCGATCCGCAGGGGACCGGCTGGACGATCATCCAATCGCTCACCGCCATCGGCAGCGGCGGCTGGAACGGCAAGGGCTTCAAGGCGCAGAACACGCTCGTCGAGCAAGGCCTGCTGCCCTCTACGATCTCGCACACCGACTTCATCTTTGCGGTGAGCGGCGAAGCGTTTGGCTTTATCGGCAACGCCTCCGTGCTCATCGCCTTCGCGTTGCTGCTGATCACCGGGCTTTATGTCGCTTATCAGGCGCAGGATCAGCTCGGGCTGCTGCTCGTGGTCGGCATCATGTCGCTGATGTTCACCCACATTTTCATGAACGCTGGCATGACGGTGCAGCTCGTGCCGATCGCCGGGTTGCCGCTGCCGTTTATCTCTTACGGCGGCACGTTCACGATGATCATGTTCTTCGCCATGGGCATCGTGCAGAGCGTCTGGATTCACCGCAAGGAACTGCGGTAAACGGACCACCTGCGGACCCGCGAGATCGCCGTCACGAGCCCGGCTTCCCCTTCCGGGCACGCAGGCGCCGGGCGATCCCCTCGCTGGCGCGGTGCAGCCACTCCTCCCGCCCCTTCAACAGCCCGGCCTGCACGACGGACAGCCCGCAGGCCGCACGATTGACGAAGAGCACGTCGATGAAGAACGGGGACGAGCGGTTGACCGTGAAAAATCCGTGCCGCCGCAGACGCGCAATCACCTCCTGCACCTTTTGCGTTTCCTCCGCGCGATTGCTCAGCAACTCGAGCGTGTGGGCATGAAACTCGACGGTGATTTGCCGGATCCGCGCGAGCACGTTTTCCGCGAGCCCGAGCAAAATTTCGATCTCCGCACCTTCGACATCAATTTTCAGGAGGTCGATTCGTTCCAGCTTTTGCTCCCGCATCAAATCGTCCAAGGAAATGCCGCGCACCGAGATCGCGCCGACGGCTTCCTCGGGACGCAACGGTCGCAGGCTGTTGGCCTCCGGATTGCGCGCCACGTGAAAAGGAAAATTTCCGCTCGCCGCGGTCAGCGCCCAAGGGAACTTCGTCACGCCAGACTCGGTCGGAATGCTGTCAAATAACTCGGGCAGCGGCTCGAGCACCAGCACCCGGCAGCCGAACCGGGCCGCGATGGCGCGGGAGAAATCGCCCCGGTTTCCGCCGGCATCCACCACCGTGGAGCGGGCATCCAGGAGTGATGGCAGAAAGGAGTGATCGCGCAGCGTGGTGAGATTCATCGCAGTCCAAGAAGTTCGACCACCAGAGATTTCACGGCGCCTGACCGGCGAGCAAATCCGCGGTATTGCCGGGGCGACGCTGCGCCCCTCTGGCTCAAGGCGGCTTGATCAATCGTCCGTCGCTTTTCCACCGCCGACCGCCGACTGCCGCAGGCTGCCCTGAAACGGCACCTGGAAGGAAAGCTGCACCGGCCAGGCAGGGAGACGGCCCGGGGCGACGCTGCGGAAGCCGACGTTCGACTCGCTGTTGAGCCGCACGCTGATGATGCCCGGCGGCGCTTGAAACGTCGCCTGCCAGACGCGCGCTTTTTTGTCGTAAACGACCTGGTTCGTCGCCAGCGGGATCGGCTCGTCGCCTTGGACCAGGTTGAAGCCGTGGGTCGCCGGGTTCATGTCGCGATCAAAAGCAACGCGCAGGACGTTCGGCGGTGTTACCTGCCGGTGTTCCTTTGCCGCCGCGCTGGCGGCCGCGGCCGAGAGTGTTCCCTGGCGTAACTCGATGCCCACGACCTTCGGCGGGAGCTGCTCGGGCCGCGCGTCGCCCTCCGTTTGCAGCACCACGTAGCTGCCGGCCACCGGTTTGCCGCCCGCGCCCACGGTCGTCGCACCCGCAGCCAGCGGCAGCACGTAAACGCGACCGGGTAGGAGCCGCGCGACGGCGGAAAACGCCCCTGCCTCCGCGCCGGGCTTGAAGGGGCTCGCAAACTCCGGCAGCACCGCGGCGGCATCGGTCGGGCACGAGAATTTCCGTGAGGTTCACGGCTCGATCGAAGAAAACCTCGACCGTGGTTTCCCCGGCCGGCACCTCGCGCGCCCAGCAAGCCGGCTCGGTGCGCTCGATCTGCACCGGGGCGGCGGCGGAATCGGCTTGCGCGCGGAGCGCGGCCGGTGCGAGCACGGCGGGAGATGGCGCCCAACAACAAACCAGCGAGCGCCGTGAGGCGGGAGCGGCGAAACCGCCGTGGATGAAACCACATAAAAAAATCGAGTCCGCTGCCGGCGGTCTGGCTGACGGTCCGGCCGCGTCGAAGGCAGAAACGGTTCCCGGCCGGGCCGTGGATGCGCGGTCCCCGTGGTCAGGCCCCCTGGGGCGGGCGGATCGGCCGGTCTTCGTCGGCGTCGATGTATTGGAACATGGTTTCAATGTCGTCGCGCCCTTCCAGGCCGCTCTCGCGCTTGCGGCGTTCCAGGATCGACGTGGCCTTGTCCTTCCAGCCGTGCTTGCGCATGACGATGTTGAACATCTCGATCTCCTCCTCTTCCGGCCGCCGGCCGCGGGTGAAGCACCATTCAAGGATTTCCTCGTCACTGGCCCGGTCGCCCATCTCGCGCACCCGATCGGAAATCTCCTGATGCGGGACGCGCAGGAAGCGGGCGCATTTCGCGTCAAAATTGATCCCGATGTTTTCCTTCAAATCGTCCGGCAGCCGGCCTGCCTGGTGCAGGCGGATTTTGCTGAGCATGCGGGCGAAGTAAACGATGCCGCCGACGGTGTCGTCGGGGCTGCGAAGTTCGGCGGGGGGATTGGTCATCTTGGGCATGGTCGGGGGAGCGTAGCGTGCCGCCGCGCCGATCGAAAAGCGGAATCTTGCACCGCTTCGGCGCCGCGGAAGTGCATGGCCGGAAGGGACAAACATTGCGCTTGGCAACCTCGACGCGACTTCGCATCATCGCAGGCTCGCGCCCGAGGCGGGATGCACCGGCGCGCCCCATCCGTTTCTTCCCATGAACATCTACCTCAGCAAAGACGGTCAGCAGACCGGTCCGTTTCCGCTCGAAGAAGTCAATCGCAAGCTCGCCGCCGGCGAAGTGCAGCCCACCCAGCTCGCCTGGTATCAGGGCGCGCCGGCCTGGGGCCCGCTCTCCGCGGTGCCAGGCATCGGGCCAGATCGCGGCGCCCGCGGCTCCGATGCCCGGAGGCTCCTCCGTCGGCAGTGCCGCGCCGGCTGCGCCCGGAGGCGCCGGCGGCATCGGCGCGCGGCTCGGCGGCGGGATGGGGTCGCTCGTTTCGGCCAATGCGCTCAAGCACGATGGCGGCAGCTTTTTTGGCGCGCTCTTCGACTTTTCCTTCACGACGTTCGTCACCCCGAAGATCGTCAAGGTGCTCTACATCCTCGGCGTTCTCATCGTCGCGCTTTACGCGCTCGTGCTGCTGGTGATCGGGCTTCTCGGTCTGGTGCGCGGGCAGGTCGGTGCCGGGCTGGGGATGATCGTCGCCGCGCCAGTCGTCTTTGTGCTCGGCCTCTGTTACGCCCGGGTGCTGCTTGAAGTCATGGTCGCCATTTTCCGGATCGCGGAAAACACCTCCGACCTGTCGCACAACACCCAGGCCCTTCTGCAGCACCAGCAAGCCCGCGCAATCGCGCAGCAGTCAGCGTCTTCCGGGTCCGCGGGAAAGTTGTCTGTGGCCGACAAAATTTAAGCGCGGCCCGCTGATCACGGCTCCGGCCGCTCAGGCCGCCAGCGCGCTGCTGCCCCGCCGGCGCTCGCGCATGCGCTCGAACTTCGCGCGCAGGAGTTTCGTCAGCCGGCCGGTGATCCGCTCGTTGCCGAGGCGCTCGATGATTTCGTTGAGAAATCCGAACACGATCAGCTCGCGCGCCGAGAGCGGGTCGATGCCGCGGGAGAGCAGATAAAACATCTCCTCGGTATCGACCGAGCCGCTCGTGGCGCCGTGCGTGCAGCGCACTTCGTCGGCGAGGATTTCCAGGCCGGGCATCGAGTTCGCCTCGGCTTCCTCGCTGAGCAGGAGGTTGCGCACCTTCTGGTAGGCGTCGGTGTGCTGCGCCTTCGGCTCGACGCGGATGAGGCCGGCGAAGATCGCGCGGGCGGTGTCGGTCAGCGCGTTTTTGTAAAGCAGATCGCTCGTGGTGTGCGGCGCGACGTGATCCTGGAGCGTGCGCTGATCGAACTCCTGCACGCCGTCGGCCACCGTGGCCGCGAGCATGTCGCTGCGGCCGCCGTCGCCGACCAGGCGGCTGAGACTTTCCAGACGCGCGTAGGCCGAGCCGAGATTCAGATGCAGGCTGGTGACGTGGGCGTCGCGCTCGACCGTCGTCGTGTTGATCTGGAATGAGGTGACTTTCTCGCTCCAGTTCTGCGCGCAAAGATACGTGACCTTCGCGCCGGGACCGATCACGAGATCGTTCACGCCACACGCAAAGCCGGCTTCGTCCGCGCGGTCGCTTTCGAAGTAATCGACGAGCGTCACCCGGCTTCCCGCCTCGGCGATGAGCAGCGTGTGCGGGAACGTCGAGCCACCCTCGCCGCTGAGCCAGTGGAACACTTCGAGCGGCAGCTCGACCTCCACGTTTTTCGGCACGTAAAGAAAGGTGCCGGAACGCACGTTGGCGGCGTGCAGCGCAGCGAACTTCTTCGAGCCGAGCAGGATTTCCTGCGTCATGAAGTGGTGCCGGAAGATGTCTTCGTGCTCGTTGATCGCCTCGTCGAGCGGCTTCCAGATCACGCCCTGGCTTTCCAACTCCGCGGCATAGACGTCGCGCGTCAGCAGCCGGTCATTGGCGAAGACCATGAGGCCGGCGGTGTGCTGGTTGCCGGCGGAACGTTCAACGAGCCGGTCGCGCACATCCTCGCGCACCACCCGGGGCTGGCGGAAACGCTCCAGCGAGATTTTGCCGAGCGACGCAAAGCGCCACGCCTGCTCGGTGCGCGCCGGCATCGGCAGGGTTTCAAAATTCCGCCACGCCTGCTCGCGGGCATCACGAAACCATTCGGGCAACCCCTCTGCACTTTCCGCGACCGGTGGCGCCAACAGGCCGTTACCGCTTTCCTGCGTTTCCGGTTCGGCGATCGGCTCGCGGCTTGCCGCCAGCGCCTCCGCGGTGTCGGCGTAGTTCGCGGTGAGGATGGTTTCGTTGCCGGGCGTGGCGGTGGTGACGTGATCGGACATGCGTGAATAAATTTGTGCGGATGGGAAACGATTTTTATCCGCAGATTTCGCAGATTTCCGCAGAGAGGAGTGCCGGTTCTCGGGCCGTCTCCCCTGCTGCGTGAATCTGCGTAATCTGCGGACGACTCAGCCGACCGAGCCTTCCATTTCGAGGTCGATCAGGCGCTTCAGCTCGACGCTGTATTCCATCGGGAACTGGCGCACGAGGTCGTTGACGAAGCCGTTGACTGCGAGGCTCATCGCCTGCCCTTCGTTGAGCCCGCGCTGCTGCATGTAGAAGATCTGCTCCGCGCTGACTTTGCTCACGCTGGCCTCGTGCTGCATGGCGTGCTGGGTGCCGCGCACGGTGATCGCCGGATAGGTGTCCGTGCGGCTGTTGGTGTTGATGAGCAGCGCGTCGCACTCGGTGTTGTTTTTGCAGCCCTTGAGGTGCTTCGGCATGTGGACGAGCCCGCGATAGGTCGCGCGGCCGCTGCCGACGCTGATGGACTTGGAGATCGACGTTGGACGTCGTGTCGTCGGCGGCGTGGACCATCTTCGCGCCGGTGTCCTGATGCTGGCCGTTGTTGGCGAGCGCGATGGAGATGACTTCGCCGCGGGCGCGTTTCCCCTTCATGACGACGCCGGGATATTTCATCGTGAGCCGGCTGCCGATGTTGCAGTCGATCCACTTGACCTCGGCGTCTTCATGCGCGAGGCCGCGCTTGGTGACGAGGTTGAAGACGTTGTTGCTCCAGTTCTGCACGGTGACGTATTGGATCTTCGCGCCCTTCATCGCGACGAGTTCCACCACGGCGCTGTGCAGCGTGGCGGTCTCGAATTTCGGCGCGGTGCAGCCTTCCATGTACATCAACTCCGCGCCTTCATCGGCGATGATGAGCGTGCGCTCGAACTGGCCGAAGTTCTCCGCGTTGATGCGGAAATAGGCCTGCAGCGGATGCTTCACCTTCACGCCCGGCGGCACGTAGATGAACGAGCCGCCGGAGAACACCGCGCTGTTCAGCGCGCTGAATTTGTTGTCGCCGGTCGGGATGACTTTGCCGAACCACTTGCGGAAGATTTCCGGGTGCTCCTTCAGCGCCTTCGGTCGAGCCCACGAAGATGACGCCCTGCTCGCCGACGGCTTTCTTGATGTTCGAATACGCCGCCTCGGAGTCGAACTGCGCTTCGACGCCGGCGAGGAACTTGCGCTCCTGCTCCGGGATGCCGAGCCGCTCGAAGGTGCGCTTCACGTCGTCGGGCACATCGTCCCACGAGCGCTTCGGCTGCTGCGCCGTTGGAGAGGTAGTAGCGGATTTTGTCGAAGATGATGTTCTCGAGATCCTTGGTCGCCCAGTGCGTGGGCATGGGCTTTTTGCGGAAAACATTCAGCGCCTTCAGGCGGAATTCGCGGATCCAGTCCGGCTCGCCTTTGACGTCCGAGATGTAGTCGATCGTCTTCTCCGTCAGGCCGAAGCCGGCGTCGAACGTGTGCGACTCCGGATAGGAAAAATCGCCGGCGGTCCGGTCGATGTCGATGTCTGCCTTGGGTGTGCTCATAATGAAATGGGTTGGGATGGAATTCTGCGATGTGAAAGTTGGTTAATGCTCAGGCCTTGCGCGCGGCAGCCGCCGCGGCATCGGCTTTTTCCTGTTCGCTCATGGCGACTCCTCTCTGGTGACCCAGTCGTAGCCGCGCTCCTCGAGTTCGAGGGCGAGTTCCTTGCCGCCGCTCATCACGATGCGGCCGTCCATCATCACGTGGACGAGGTCGGGCACGATGTAGTCGAGCAGGCGCTGGTAGTGGGTGATGAGCAGCACGCCGAGCTTCGGGCCGCGCAGCGCGTTCACGCCGTCGGCGACGATTTTCAGCGCGTCGATGTCGAGGCCGGAGTCGGTTTCGTCCATGATCGCGTAGCTCGGCTCGAGCATCGCCATCTGGAGGATTTCGTTGCGCTTCTTCTCGCCGCCGGAGAAGCCTTCGTTGACCGAGCGCGAGGTGAATTTCCGCTCCATGTCGAGCAGGTCCATCTTCTCGTAGAGGCGCTCGTAATATTCGACCGCGTCGAGTTCCTCGCCTTCGGCAGCCGGGCCTGGACCGCGGCGCGGATGAAGTTGGCGTTGCTCACGCCGGGGACTTCCATCGGGTATTGGAACGCCAGGAAGAGCCCCTTGCGCGCCCGCTCGTCGGCTTCCATTTCCAGCACGTTCTCGCCGTCCACGAGCACCTCGCCGGAATGCACGGTGTAATCCGGATGGCCCGCGATAGCTTTGGCCAGCGTGCTCTTGCCGGAGCCGTTCGGGCCCATGATCGCGTGCACCTCGCCCTTCGGCAGTTCGAGGTTGAGACCTTTGACGATTTCGCGGTCGCCGATGCTGACGTGGAGATCCTTGATGAGAAGCGAGTGGTTCATGAAAATATTAGGCTCGGGCTGATGGTGACGCGGCGGCTGGCGTCGTCCTCTTCGGTTGGGTTTTCGCCGCCGGGGCGCACTCCGGGCAGAGGCCGCGGAGGGAAAATTCGTATTGGCTGACGACCGCCTTTTTCGGCAGCCGCCAGAGCTGGGCCAGCTCCTCGGCCGCCGGCAGATCGACGTCCTGCACGCGGCCGCAGTCCGTGCAGAAAAAGTGGCCGTGCGTGCGCCGGTTCGCACAGAATCGCGCCGCGCCGCGGTCGAGGTTCACCTGTTTTACCAAGCCGCTGCGGGCCAGGGTTTCCAGGCAGTTGTAAACCGTCGCCAGCGAGATGCCCGGCATCCGCTCCTTCACCAGCGAATACACCTGCACCGCGCTGGGATGATCGGTGGTGCCCAGCAACGCATCGTAAACTTCCTGGCGCTGGCGCGTGAGACGCAGGCCGCCGAGCGCGGCGGGAAGCTGGGTTTTGGAAGATGAAGTGGCCATCGGCGGGACAGGCAATCTGGCGGGCTGCCAATATCGTCCGACCTGCGCCGGTATCAAGAAATTTTCTAAATAAAGAGCGGCGTTGCCGCACGGTCCAGGAGCGCCCGCTGCCCTTCCACGAGCGTCGCCGCGCCGCGCCGGCCGAGGTCCACGAGCGCGGAAAATTCGTCGGCGGAAAACGTCGCCTCCTCCCCGGCGCCCTGCACTTCGACAAACCGGCCGTCGTCCGTCATGACGAGGTTGAGATCGACCGCTGCGTCGCGGTCTTCGATGTAGTCCAGATCCAGCACCGGCCGCCCTTCGACCATGCCGACGCTGACGGCGGCAACGAGCTGTTTCAACGGCACCGCCGCGAGCTTGCCCGCAGCCACGAGCGCCTGCCCGGCCAACGCCACGGCGACGCAGGCGCCGGTGATCGACGCCGTGCGCGTGCCGCCGTCGGCCTGCAATACGTCGCAATCCACCCAGAGCGTGCGCGGCCCGAGGGCGTCAAGGTCCACGGCAGCCCGCAACGCGCGGCCGATGAGCCGCTGGATCTCCGTCGCGCGGCCGTCGAGCTTTCCCTTGGAAATATCGCGCGCCTTCCGCTGGAGCGTGGAATACGGCAGCATCGAATATTCCGCGGTCAGCCAGCCGCCGGAGACGCCCTGCTCCTTCATCCAGCGCGGCACGCCTTCCTCGATCATGGCCGAGCAGATCACACGCGTGTTGCCGGTCGCGACCAGCACCGACCCGGTGGCGTGCGGCGCGAAGCCGGGAGTGAATTGAAGCGGACGAAGCTGATCGTCGGCGCGGCCGTCGTGACGAGGGGCAGGCATAAAGTGGCCGGCACAAGAGCGCGGGAAACGGCGCCGCGCAAACGGCCCCGCCCCGCCCAGCCTAGCTGCTCCGCCGGGATTTCGCCGCGCTGGCGGCCAACTGCTCGGCGCGTGCCGAGGCGGCGGCAGCTTCCGTGTTGCGCCCGCTGGCGCGCAGCGTTTCGGCCAAGTGCGCCCAGGGGACCGCGTTGGCCGGCGCGGCCTGGGCAGCCCGCTCGAAGGCTTTGACCGCTTCCGCCCGCTTGCCCTGTTGCCGCAGGCAAAGGCCGAGCACATCCCACGCGGGGGCGAAGTCGCCCTTGACCTGCAGCGCGCGCCGGCAGCTCCCCGCGCCGTCAGCCGCCTTGCCGGCGCGAAGCTGGCAACTGCCGAGTTGCGTGAGCGCCAGCGGATTGCGCGGCAGCTTCACCGTGGCCCGGCGCAGCGGCGCGATGGCATCCACCGGCCGGCCCTGGACCTCGACGGCTGTGCCCAGCATGAACCAGCCCGCGCCGGCATCCGGTTTCAGTGCCACGACTCGGCGAAACGCGCCTTCCGCCTCGGTGTATTGACGCGTGGCCATGGCGAGCAGGCCGTGGGTGTATTGCACGCTCGCGCTGCGGGGATATTGCTCGCGCAGCGTGCGGATTTCCCGCAGGGCGCCGGCGACGTCCTGCCGCCGCATGTTTTTCAAAAACGCCCGCACCGTCGGGTCTTCGGCGTCGGGATTCGCCAGCGACTTTTCCAGCGGCGACTTCTGCCATCCCTTGGGATTTGGCAGACGCGAGATCAGATTGTCCAGCGCCGGACTGGCAGCGCGGACGCCCGGAAGGGCGCCGAATCCCGCCAGGAAAAATACCGCCAGCAGGACGATGAACGACGCCGGGCGCGCACCGCCGCAGCGGAAACCGGAAATGCGAACAAAAGTCACGGCGTTGTTTCTAGCACAGGTCGCCTCCGGTTGCCACGCGCTGCCGGCCGGCTGGCGCGGGAGCGCACTTGCCAGGGTGCGCCCGGCTGCTTATGTCGCGAGATGCTGTTTCCGCTGCATCCTGATTTTTGCCGCCGTCGTCATCGTCCGTCGCCGACCCGGGCGGTGATGCTCGCGGGTGCGCTGAGTCTCGTGGCGGCCCTGGGATTTTTCCTGCCGCTGGCGTCGCTCTCCGCTGCGCCGGCAGCCCAGCGCACCACGCGGCCGGCCGTGGCGAAATCGAAGTCGTGCGTCTGGAAAGTCTCGGCTCCGGACAACACCGGGCGCACGCTTTACCTCGCCGGCTCGGTCCACGCGCTGCGGCCCAGCGATCTGCCGCTGCCGGCGGCGTTTGACGTCGCCTTTCAAGCCAGCGATCGGCTGGCGTTTGAAGTGGCCCCGCAAGACATGAAGCGGATGTCGGAGCGGCTCTTCACGGCCAGCCGCCTCCCGGACGGTGTGGAGCTGAAGGATCGGGTGGACCCGCGCACCTACGCCTATCTCTTGCGGGTGCTCGCGAAGACCGGCACCGCGGAATCCACAATCGCCCGGTATCAGCCCTGGTATCTGTCGCTCATCCTCGAAGGCCGCGGCCAGCCGAGCGGGCTTTCCACCAGCCACGGCGTGGAGCGTTACCTGACGAAGCGCGCGGAGTCCGCCCGGAAGCCGATCACCGGCCTGGAATCCTGGCGCGCGCACGCCGATGTCTTTGCCGCGATGAGCCGCGAAGAAGCAGAGGTCATGCTGCTGCTCGGGTTCATCGGGCTGGACACCGCGGGCCCGGAATTCGACAAGGCGGTCTCCAACTGGCGGCGGGGTGAGGCCGAGGCCATCGAAAAGATGATGCGCCAGAATTTCAAAGACTATCCGGCCCTGTATCGCCGCCTGGTCGAGACGCGCAACCAAGCCTGGCTGCCGCGCATCGAGCGCTGGCTGCGGGACCGCGACACCTGGATGGTCGTGGCCGGCGCCGCGCACATGGCGGGACCCGGTGGCCTGCCGGAACTGTTGCGAGCACGCGGCTACCGCGTTGAGCAGATGTGACAATCGAAGGCAGAGGGCATCGGACCCGCCCACACGACTGGCATCGCTCTCGCGTTCCCGCTTTCGTCCTCCCGCCCTCGTCGTCCAGAATTCACCTCAATTCCGCCCGATGCTTTCTGTCACCGTTCAGGTTCCCGCGACGACTTCCAACTTCGGGCCGGGCTTCGATTGTCTTGGGTGCGCGTTGCAGGTTTACAACCGGGTGACGGTGACGAAGCGGCGCCGACGCGCGCCGACTTCCGCGGGGCACGCGATGGCGGAGGCGGCGGCGGCGGCGTTCTTCGACGCCGTGGGCGGCGGCGAGCACGCAGCGTTTCCTTTCGATTGGAAGATCGCCGGCGAGGTGCCGATGTCCCGCGGGCTTGGCAGCAGCGTGACGCTGCGCCTGGGACTGATCGCCGGCTTGAACGCGCTTGCCGGGGAGCCGTTGACCCGGGAAAGGGTGTTCGCGCTTTGCGCGACACTGGAAGGGCATCCGGACAACGCGGCGCCGGCTGCGTTTGGCGGTTTCACCGTTGCCGGTGGCGCGGGCGCGGTGCCGCGTTTTGCGGTGTCGGCCCGGTTAAAATTCGTCCTACTGGTGCCGGCGTTTGAAATCCGCACGGACGAAGCCCGGCGCTTGCTGCCGGCACGGATCGGGCGGAAAACCGCGGTGGCGAGCAGCGCCCGCGCCTGCCGCCTGACGGCGGCGTTTGCGAGCGGCCAATATGCGCTTCTGGGCGACGAGGCAATCTTCGACGACGATGCCTTTCACCAGGCGCACCGGCTGCCGCTCATTCCGTTTTTGCCGGAGGTGATTCGCGCCGGGAAAGCAGCCGGAGCACTCGGCGGGTTTCTCAGCGGCTCCGGCTCGACAGTTGCCTGCCTGACTCTGCGAAATGCGGCGGCCGTCGCGGCGGCGATGCGCGCGGGGGCGGAGTCGGCTGGCGCAAGCGTTGAACAGATGCTGACAGTATCCGCCGACAACCAAGGTGCGCGCATCATCTCGCGACAGCGAGCGCGCTGAACAGCGCCCTTTCCCGTCCACACCGGGCGACCCGGCGCGGCGAGAGTTACTTCGCCGGCGGCTGCGCGGGCGCGGCACCCGGCGCCGGAGCCTGACCGGTCGGAGCCGGCGGCGTCTGACCTGCGGCGGCAGGCGCCTTTGCACCAGCAGCACCAGCGTCTCCACCACCCTCGATCGGCCCGGGCGGGATGGCGAGCAACTCGGCCTGGCTGTAAGCCTCGGTCCGCGGCGCGGTCTTCTTCCGCTCCGCCGCGATCTGCTCTTTTGTGATCGGCGCGGCGGCGTTGCCCCAGTCGTTGCGGATATAGGTCAGGACGGCGGCGATCTGCTCGTCCTTCAACGAACGCCAGGCGGGCATCGCATTGTTGTAAGTCTGGCCTTTGACCTGCAGCGGGCCTTGAATGCCGTGGAGCAAAATTTGCGCGAGACGTTGGGGAGCATCACCCACCACCCATTCGGACGCGACGAGCGGCGGGAACTGGCCCGCCACGCCGTTGCCGGTCGATTGATGGCATTGCGCGCAGTTTGCCGTAAAAAGCTTCTGGCCGATCACACGCGGGTCAGGCGGCGGCGCGGCTTTGCCGCTGACTCCCGGAACTTCGGTGAAGACGTTCCCCTTGAACCCGCCGCTGTAGAGGCCGAGGTAGGTGCCCGCCCAGAGCACGACGAGGCCGAACACCAGCAGCACGCTGCCAGGCACCGGCACGAAACCGCGATGCTCCGAGGCCGAATCCCCGAGAATCTTGTCGTGCACCGCACCGACATCCATGTCGCTCGAGCGCTCGACTTCCGCGAATCGTTCTTCCGGGTGAATAACTTCACCGGCGTGCTCTTGAAACGCTGATTCCTCCCGCGGTCCGCTGAACGTGGGCTCCGGAGTGTGCGGTTCACCGGGCTTCAAATCCTGCCCGGTGGACGGCTTTTCGTCGCCGGGCGACGGAGAGATGTAAGACGGCGTGTTGCTCATCTGTAAAAAGGGGATTGGCGTCGTCGACTGAGAGTCTTATTGCTCGGGCGGCTGCGGCTGCGGCGCTTCGGGGAGCGCATAGCTGGTGCGTTTCAGCGACAGCAGGTAAGCCACGAGTTGGCGGGCAGCTTCGGTCGGCACGACTTCCTCGTCGGGGCCGAGTGCCGCCGCATCCGCGCCTTCGAGCTTCAAAGCGTCCAGCGAGCGCTGGCCAGCGACCTTGCGTTTCTCGAACAAAAAGCGCATCGGCGGCATTAGCGAACCGGGGCTGACGACTTCTGGTTGATAAAGGTGGCGGAAATGCCAGGCGGCCTGGTATTTGTTCGGATCCTCACCCAGCTTCGGCTTGCGCGAGCCGATGTTCGAGAGATCGGGTCCGGTGCGCTGGTCGCCAAGGTGCGCAGCCACGTCGCGGATGTAATCGCGGGCGACCGTGGAGCGCTCGCCCCATTCGCGCTCCACATCGGCGCCCATGCGCACTTGCTGGGTATGACAATAGGCGCAGCCATTGGCCGCATACACCGCCCGCCCCTGCTCGGCACGGCCCGGGAACCCCGGAGGCGACTGCTCGCCGGTCGTGTCGTCCGTGTCCGGAATCAATCGGCCGATCTGGTAATACGGCGTCACCGCAAGCCCGACCCAGGAAGTCAGAAAGCAAGCGGTGATGCCGATGATGAGCACGGACAAACGGTTCATGAACAGGGGAGCTGGATGGAAATTTGAGGGGACGAATCAGGATACCACGGGCTCAATGGCCACCGGCGTCCCGTGATCGGACACGGTTGTCGCCGACACAGACGGGGACGCGGCAAACTCGGCGTAGCGTTGCCGGCCAGCATTGACGGTCTGGCCACCGGTCGCGCGGAAGAGACAGAGCGCGAAGGAAGCGCCGAAAGCGGCATGCGCCAAGACCAAGATCGCTTCGCCGACCGACCGGGCCACGAACAAAGGCTCAATCAGTCCGACGATGGAGATGATATTGGTGCCAGGATCGTTCAGGCCGTAGCCCTGCACGACGCCACCGATGATCAGCGGGATCACGATCGTGCCGAGACCGACGACGCTGAGCCAGAAATGGTAACGGATGTAATTTTGCGACGGCCAGTCCCACGTCGTCAGCCGCGGGACGATGTAATACATCGCGCCGAACAGCGTCATCGACACAAACCCATAGAGCGCGATCGTCGCCCAGGCGACTTCGAACTGGGTGAAGTGCAGCATCCGGTTCGCCGAGCGGGTGGCGAGCAAAAGCCCGAACACGCCCGAGAGAAGAAAGCAGCTGAGTCCGACAAAGGTAAACCGCAGCGTCGGGCTCCAGCTGAGGGCGTCATCCCGACCGCGCAGCGTTCCGAACAGATTGCTGATGATCGCCACCATCGGGATGATGGACAGGATCGCGGCGCCGATGCCCACGCTCGGGATCCAGACCGGCACCGGGCCGCCGATCAGGCTCTGCCCGCCGCGCCAGCCGGAAAGGAGGATCAACGTCCAGAAACCGAGCACGGCGATCGGATAATTATAGACGGGCCGCCCGAGGATCTTCGGGATCAAATAATAGGCCGCCGCCAGCGCGAGCGGTGTGAGCCACAGCCCATAGAACGAGTGGACAAACCACCAGTTCACCACGGGTTGCACGCTGGCCTGCACCGGAAGGTATTGGAGAACGAGGTTCGCCGTCGCATACATCCACGGGAAGCAGAACAACGCCGTGAGCACATACCAGAGCGAGACGTAAAGATGACCGGGGCGGCGGTCGCGAAGCATCAGGAGAACCCAGACCGCGATGAAGAGGTAGGCAAGAAAAAGGATGACTGCAGCCGCACGCGGAAACTCGAGCCAGACGAAGGAGGTGCTCTTGCCGTTGAGCACGCCGATGACGCCGACGAGCAGACCAAAATTCCACACTACGCCGGCGGTGTTCAACAACCCGACGTAGCGGAAGCGCACGCGGCAAAGCCGGGCCGTCAGCCACAATGCGACGCCGATGCCCGCCGTGGACATCCAGCCGTAGAGCAGCGCGTCGTTTGCCGCCGGCCAGACCCGGCCAAATGTCAGGTAAGCGCTGTCCGCAAGAAACCCGGGGTTATGCAGCTTGATCGCGGCAAGGAGATGCAGGAGCGAGCCGCCGAGCAGCCAGACCAGCGCGGAACCGAAGAAAAACAGCACCGGCTTGCGCACGGAGGCGTCAATCCCCGCCAGTTCGGTGGCGACAGGCGAATTGATGTCCGCGGACGCAGCGGACGAAGCGGCGAACGGGGCGGAGCTGGACACAGGGGCCTCGGTGACGGCGGGAGCGCTCATGAAAAGATCGAGAAGCGGTAGGATCGAAATCGGGGGGCGGCCAATCAGGGATTGCCCGGCGAAGGCTGCGGCGGGATCGGCGTGCCCGGTTCCGGCGTGGGGGTCGGAGCGGCGGGCGCTGGCAGGCCGGTCGTGGCAGACGACGCCGCGTCGGCAGCGGCTGCGGGAGCCGCCGGTGCCGGGGCGGCGCCGGAAGCGGCCGGGTTGCCGCTGGGATTCGGGCCGAGCGCTCCGCCGGACGACGGGTTCGGCTTCTCCGGCTGCGGCGCCGGCGCCGGCGCGGTGGATTGATTCGGCAGGACCGGGTTGTTCGCGTTCGTCGTCGGCGGCGGTGCGGCGGCCGCCGGGGCGGCGCCCGGGGTAGCGGCGGCGCCGGACGCAGCCGGCGTGTTGCCGCCGGCGGGACCGGGCGCGGGCACCGGAGCCGGTGCCGGATCTGTCGCCGCGATCGGGTAAGCCGCGCGCGGTTTGGAGGCTTCCAGCTCGATCAAGGTCAACCGCATGGCATCGCTGATCGGGAGCCGGACAACGCCTTTTTCCTTGTTCAAATAGCTGGCCGGATCGCTCAGCGACTTGCTGCTGGTGGAGGCGACATCGGTGTAAATCTTTGCCCGCTCCTCGGCGCGGCGAGCGTCGATGTCCTTGAATTTCGCACCGTAAACGAAACGCCAGATCAGCCACCCGAATACCAGCATCAGCGCGATGGCACCCCAGAAGAGCCAGAACGATCCCGCCGGCGAACGGCGGCGCGCACCCACCGGCTGCCCGGCGGACGCCGCGGTCGAACCGGCGGAAGTGGAGGTGGTGGTGACAGGAGCGGCCATGGTGATGGTCTCGGAAAAGGGGCTGGGGAAAAGCGCGATGCTCGCGGCGTCAGTTGACGAGTTTCAGCGACTTGACGATCCGGGGGTCACGCAGCGGATAAAGCGGGGTCTTCGCCAGGTTGCGCAGGAAAAGGAACGCCAGCGGCGCCGCGATCGCGACCAGACAGATGATTCCAAGTAGGAACGAGCCGAGCGTCGGGCCCGCGCGCTCTACTTCCGCCGCCGGGATCGTGATGATGTAGTGATCCAGCACGTGCACGAGCACGACAAAGCCCGCGACCGCCGCGAGCCGGCCGGGATTCCGCTTCGCGGCGCGTGGCAGCAGCAGCAGGAAGGGGATGAAGAAATGGCAGACCGTCAGCGCGGTGCTGAGGACATTCCAGTTGCCGACGTTTCGCTGGACGTAATACTCCGCCTCTTCCGGGATGTTCGCATACCAGATGAGGAAGTATTGATCGAAAGCGATGTAAGCCCAGAACACGGTGAAGCTGAGAAGCAGCTTCCCCATGATGTGGTAATGCTCGACGCTGACGACGCCTTCCAGATAACCGGCGCGCTGCAGTGCGTAGCAGACCAGGATCAGCACCGCCATGGAGCACCAGGCCGAGCCGGCGAAGATGTAAACACCCCACATCGTGGAATACCAATGCGGGTTCAGGCTCATGAACCAATCCGTCGCCGCGAACGTCAGGCAGATCGCAAACAGCGGCATGCACGGAAACGTCGTCTGACGCAGCTTGATGGTCCAGCGCGGGTCGCCGGTCGGGTCCTGCTTTGTCGAGAACCGGTTGAGCATCCACGCGGCGATCGCGAAGAAAGCAAAGATGAACACCGCGCGGAAGCCCCAGAACGATCGGTTCAACAGGGCGCGCTTCGCTTCGAGCAGCGGGTCGCTGTGGCCGGCCGCGCTGTGCATCCACTCATAAACCTGCGGGGCAAAAATCAGGATCGGCAGGAAAAACAGCCAGATGTAAAAAAAGTTCTTTGCCGCCGTCTCCAGCACGCGCCGCACGACGACGCTCCATTCCGCGTCGGTGGCGTGATGCACCAGGATCCAGAAAAGCGATCCCGCGGTGATCGTGAAGCAGACCGCAAACGCAAACAGCCAGGCGAAGAGCAGGCGCTCGCGCACCGCGTGCGAGCCGAAGATCGCGACGAGCAGGCAGACAAGCAGCGCCACGCCGCCGCTCACCAGCAACCCGAACAGCAACGGGCCGAGGTTGGTGAACTTGAAATACTCGGCGTCCCCGGCGAGGGGCGTGGGGGATTTGGCTGGCGTGACGGTGGCGGAACTCATTGCGAAAGCGGCAGGTTGGGCGTTACCCGGGGAAACGTGTGGACGGACAGGAGGCGGCGAGCGTTCGGTGTCGGTGCGTATTCCCGGTGACCTTTCGGGCGGGGGAAGATTTTTGGTCGCGGCAGGTTACTTCAAAGACACCCGCTGATCGGGCGGCAGATCGTTCGCGGTGCCCCGCTGCGCGCGCTGCAGGGCGCGCAGGTAGGCGACGATCGCCCAGCGGTCGGCGACGGTGATGTTCGCGCCGTAGCCCATCATGGTGTTCTTGCCGTTGGTGATGGTGTTGAAGATCTCGCCGTCGGCCATCTTCACGATGCGTTCGTCGTGATAATTCGCGATGGTCGGCCAGTTGTATTTGCTCGCCACCCCGTTGCCTCCGCCGGTCGCCCCGTGGCAGACCGCGCAGTAGATGCCGAACCGCTCGCGGCCGCGTTCCATCAGCTTCGCGGTGACCGGGATCGGAAACCCGGTGCCCCACTGGTCGCCCATCCGGCCCGTGTTCAAATAGTCCGGCGCGCCGCTGTAAGCGCTCTGCTCAATCGTCACGCCGGGATGCTCGGCGCCGGCGATGCGCGTGGCATTGGCCGCTCCAGCGCCTTCGCCGCTGCCGCCACCGGGGATGTCGTAACCGAGCGGGACCGTGCCATCGACGGGACGACGCTGCCCCTGCCCGTCAGCGAAGAACGCGCTTGGGGACTGCGGCTTGATCTTCGGCTGGATCACCATGTCCGGGAAAAGCTGGATCGGCCGCCCCGGTGAACGCTGCCCCTGCGGGCCGGCGATGATTACGACGAGGACGCAAAGCACCGCGAAGCCAAGATAAAAATATTTCGCCATAGCTGGGAAAGGGGAAAAAGGAAACCGGGGTTGGCCGCAGCCTAGTCTTTATCGTGGATCAGCGTGATGTGCTGGGCGCCGACACTCTCGAGCAGCTCGCGCACGTCACGCTCGGTGAAGCGCGGGTCCGTGGCTTCGATGCTGATGAAGAAACCGTCGTCCGTCGCGCGGGCAAACCGATCCCAGTTGAACAGCGGATGATGCCAGCGCGGCAGCCGGTTCATGAACAACATGCCGAACACCGCGGCAAACGCGGAGAACAGCACGGTCAGCTCAAACATGATCGGGAAAAACGCCGGCACCGTGGACCAGTTGAGCGGCTTGCCCTGCACGATGAGCGGATAGGTCACGATCGAAGGAATGAACGTCAGCGCGACCGCCGTGCTGAACCCGGCGATGCCGCCGACGAGCACGATGTAGGAGACGATCGATTTGCCGAGCCCCATGGCGTCGTCCATGCCGTGAATCGGGAAGGGCGAATGCACATCCCAGCGCCGGAACCCGCGGTCACGCACGGTTTCCGCGGCGTGATACAGGGCTGCCGCCGTGTCGAATTCGCCGACCATGCCAAACACGCGACCGGTCACGGACCCGGCGGTGGGGATTTTCTCGGAAGCTGTCGTAGCGATTGCCATGGGAAAGGGAGAAAAGAAAACTCAAGCTTTGGCGTGACCGCCACGGCCGTCCGTGTCGTCGCCCTGGTTCGGATCGCCCGGAGCCGGATGCACCGTGCCGCCACCCGCCGGCCCTGGCCCCTGCCCGGGATGGATCCGCTCGTCGATTTCCTTCAAATACTGGCGGCGCACGCCGCTGCCCACGAGCGGAAGCGGTTCCTCATGCTGCGGACCCGCCGCGTAGCCGTATTTGCGCGATTGCGTGTTCTCATGACCATGCGCGTCGTGCGCATGCGGATCCGCGGAATCGAGCACGCCCTTCACCTCCGCGATGGCGATCATCGGCAGGAAGCGGATGAACAGCAGGAACAGGCAGAGGAACAATCCATGCGTGCCGATAAAAGTGAACACGTCCACCCAAGTTGGATGGAACATGCCCCAGCTCGACGGCAGGAAATCACGATGGATGGAGGTAACAATGATGACGAACCGCTCGAACCACATGCCGGCGTTCACGAACATGCAGATCACGAAGACCACATACACATTGTGGCGCGCCCACTTGAACCAGAAAACCTGCGGCGAGAGCACGTTGAAGCTCATCATGCAGTAATAGGCCCACCAATACGGCGCCGGCTTGTCGGAGAAGCCCGGCATCGCGATGCGGTTGCGCAGGAACGCGGACCATTCATACGGGTTGCCGCTATACCAGGCGACAAACAACTCCATGATGTAGGCGTAGCCGACGATGGAGCCGGTCAGCAGGATGATCTTGGCCATCACGTCCACGTGCTTGGCCGTGATCATGTCGTGCAAGCCGAACAAGTAGCGCGCCGGCAGCATCAGCGTCAGCACCATGGCGAATCCGCCGAAGATAGCGCCGGCCACGAAGTAAGGCGGGAAGATCGTCGTGTGCCAGCCGGGCACCACGCTTGTCGCGAAGTCGAACGACACGATCGTGTGCACGGAGAGCACCAGCGGCGTCGAGAGTGCCGCGAGCAGCAGATACGCCATTTCGTAGTGGCGCCAGTTGCGGTTGGAGCCGCGCCAGCCGAGCGCGAACAGGCCGTAGATGTATTTGCTGACCCGGCCCCGCGCGCGGTCACGCAGGGTCGCCAGATCCGGGATCAGGCCGGTAAACCAGAACAGCACGGACACCGTGAAATAGGTGCTGACCGCGAACACGTCCCAGAGCAGCGGGCTCTTGAAATTCGGCCAGATGCCATACTGATTCGGCACCGGCGCGAGCATCCACGCCATCCACTGGCGGCCGATGTGCAGCGCCGGATACAGACCGGCGCAGATGACCGCGAAGAGCGTCATCGCCTCGGCGGCGCGATTGATCGAGGTGCGCCAGCGTTGCCGGGTGAGAAACAGAATGGCCGAGATCAGCGTGCCGGCGTGGCCGATGCCGATCCAGAACACGAAGTTCGTGATGTCCCACGCCCAGGCGACCGGGATGTTTTCACCCCAGACACCGATGCCGGTGAAGATGAGATAGCCGAGCAGGACAAACGTCATCGCGGCGATCGGCGCGGTGATGATGAATCCGATCCACCACCAGGCCGGGGTCTTGCCTTCGACGATGCCGCAAACCCGGTTGGTGATCCACGCCATGTTGCGCTGGTTCGTGACCAGCGGCGGTCGGGTCACTTGCGCGATGTCGGCAGGATCGAAGCTCGATCCGGCAACAGCCGTAGGCAGCGTCGTAGGGGCAGCGGCGGAGGCGTCAGCCATAAAATCTCAGTGGGCTATCTGTCGGTCTTCTTTCTTGAAATGAATGTGCGAAAAATCAGCGGGAGAGGAGATGGGTCCGGGGCGCGGTCATTTGTCTGACTTCATCCGGATCGTTCCCTCCTGCTCACCGTTGATGCCAGGGAAGTAGCTCTGGTTCAGGTTGTGACCGCCGCTCTGCACCTCGGGCGGAACGTCGAGCAGACTCCGGCCAACGTGTTCGGCACCGGGCATCACGGCGTTCGGATTGCGCAAACGCGCCAGATAGCTCACGCGCGGACGCACGTTGAGGTATTCGAGCACTTTGTAATCGCGATCCTGTTCCTTGACCTTCGAAACCATCGACTCCGGGTCCGTGAGATCGCCAAAAATGATCGCCTCGGTCGGGCACACCTGCTGGCACGCCGTCTTGAACGAGTCGCGCGGCACCTTCTTCTTGTCCGAATCCCGGGCGTTGCGCAGGGCGCTGATCTTCGCCTCTTCGATGCGCTGGATGCAGAAGGTGCATTTCTCCATGACGCCGCGCATGCGCACGGTGACGTTCGGATTCTTGCTCAGCTTCTTGATTTCCGGCATCCCCTTCGGCGCCAGCGGCCCGAGGTAAAGCTTGCTTACCCCCTTGAACGGCCCGGATTCCTGCGGCTCGATCGGGCGCTCGTTGTAGTTGAAAAAGTTGAACCGCCGCACCTTGTAAGGGCAGTTGTTCGAGCAATACCGGGTGCCGATGCACCGGTTGTAAGCCTGGAGATTGAGACCTTCCTCGCTGTGCACGGTCGCGTTGACCGGGCAGACCGTTTCGCAAGGCGCGTTTTCGCAATGCTGGCAGAGCATCGGCTGATGCAAGGCCTGCGGATCCTCGTCCTTTTCGTCCCGGCTGGAGTAGTAACGATCAATGCGCATCCAGTGCATGACGCGGCCTTTGATGACCTGCGCCTTGCCGACGACGGGAATGTTGTTCTCCGACTGGCAGGCGACCACGCAGGCGTTGCAGCCGGTGCAGGTGTTGAGATCGATCGCCATGCCCCACTGGTGCAAGCCGTCGAGCGCCGCCGGATGATAGACACCGACGTTCGGCGGGATGTGGGCGTCCATGCCCATCTTCGCCACGAACGAACGGCCCTGTTCGTCAAAACCGGGGTTCGCTTCGTAGAGCGCCTTCGGCAGTTCGCGCACGATGTTGCGCCCTTCCATGCTCTGGTGCTCCTGCGTGATGGCAAAGCCGTAGCGCGGCGCGGCGACCTTTGTCAGCTTTACGCCGCTGACCACGTAAGTCTGGTCGATCTTGTTCGGCTCGGCGACGCGGAGCGGATAAGCGTTGAAGCCGGCTTCGCGGCCGACCTTGCCCGTCACTTCGCGGCCGTAACCGAGAGGGATCGTCACGGAATGGTCCGCGTGCCCCGGCGAGAGCCAGACCGGGATCTTGATCTTCCCGTGCGGCGCCGCCAACTCGACGATGTCGCCGGTTTCCAAGCCGAGCCGTTTGCCCATCACCGGACTGATGAAAGCGGCGTTGTCCCACGCCAGCTTCGTGATCGGGTCCGGCATTTCCTGAAGCCAGCCGTTGTTGGAGTAGCGGCCGTCGTCGAGCTTGTAATCGCTCGTCAGCACGACCTCCAGGCTGTCCGGCCCCGGCACTGGCCGGAGCTGCAGCGGGGCGTTGGCCGCGACATAGGTCTTGGCGGCGCCGACGTTGAAATTTGCAGCGCCCTCAGCGTAGGCGGTGTTCGGCAGAAAGCCGGTGCGCAGAAACCCGTTCCACGCGGTCTCAAACGCCTGGCTGCCGAAATCGCCGCCGGTTTTCGCAACCGTCTTGAAAGTATCACGCACCAGGTCGGGCTTCTCGTTGCGCTCGCGTCCCAGCAGACCGGCGAGAATTTCGATGTCCGACCAGCCGTTGAAGAGCGGCAGGATCATCGGCTGGATGGCCATGTAGGTGCCATCCGTGCCGCGGGCGTCGCCCCAGCTTTCGAGGAAATGCGCCATCGGCACGTGCCAGCGCACGCCAGCCGCCGTGGTTTCGTCCTCGTGGTAGCCGAGGCGAATGACGTTCGGCACTTTTTTCTGCAGGCGCGCCCAGTCGAGGTTCGCCAAGGCGTTGAACGCCGGGTTGCCGCCGAGGATGAACAGGTTCTTCACCTTGTTGTTGTCCATCATCTCGGCAAGCTGCGAGATGCTCGGCGATTCCGGCGTCTGATTCGGCAGGCCGAGAGCGACGACGGTGTTGCCGATGTTGCCGAGCGCGCCGTTGATCGCCTGCACGACGAGATGCACGATGCCGGACTGCCGCGGGCCGGTGATCACCAAGCCACGACCGCGGGCGGCGATGAGATCCTTGGCGGCTTCCGTGACCCAAGTGTCCTGGCTGGCGTAGCGATTCGAAATTTCATCCAGCCCCGGGAGGCTGCTGAGCAGGTCCGCCAGCGGCCCGCCCGCGCCAACTTTGCGCGCCAGCGCGACCGCGATCGCCAGGATCTGCCCGGCCGGGCAGCGCAGCCGGTGATCGGCCATGCAACCGGTGATCGTGTAGCGGTTCTCCACCACGTAGAGCCGGTTCATGCTGTCGCCGCCCTTGGCGACGCGGCGGCGCTTGGCGAAGTCGCGGCTGGCTTCGATGCCCGCTTCGTCCACGTTCAGAAAATCGCTGTCGAGCGCCAGGATCACGTCCGCCTTTTCCAGACGCGGCTTGAGCACCACGCCGGGACCAAACGCCGCGCGGCTGGCTTCGACTTCGTTGAACGGCCGCAGCGGGTCATACATGCACCACTGCATGCTGGGGAACTCTTTGGTCAGTTCCGCGCGCAGGCGCTCCCGGGTCGGCGAATGCGTTTCCTCGAAAAGGATCGCGGTGTCCGCGCCGCCGTTGGCAGCGATCTCGGTGCGCAGATTTTTCAGGTATTCAGCAAACTTCGCGTTGTCGCTCTCGACCAGCTTGCCGGAGCCGCCGTCGAGAAACCGGCTGGAACGCTCCGGATCATACAGATCGAGAATCGTGCACTGCGCCAGCGCGTCGGTCGCGCCATTGCTGGCTGGATGGAGCGGATTGCCTTCGAGCTTGGTCGGCCGGCCGTCGTTGCACTCCGCGATGAGCGGCATCGCGCCGACGCGCCGCGGCATCGCGGTCGCGTAAAACAGCGGGCGGCCCGGGATCAGCCACTCGACCGATTTCGAGAACGGCACC
The DNA here is from genome assembly GCA_963762725.1 of uncultured Verrucomicrobiae bacterium. GTDB lineage: Bacteria > Verrucomicrobiota > Verrucomicrobiia > Chthoniobacterales > SZAS-18 > JAFAXH01. Next base: position 67,981 of record CAVXLY010000005.1, read on the forward strand.
AAGTAGGTTTCCGGCCGTCGGCAGCCGCTCATCCCGAAGCCCGCCAGCGCCAGGGAGGCACCCATGAGCTGCATGAAATTGCGCCGGCTCAAGCCGTCCGCCTCCATCTCCGCCGCCCCGGCGGGAAACTCGCGTCCAAGAAATTCGCGAAACTCCGGGGTGTCGTTGAGTTCGCCGAGACTGCGCCAGTATTTGCGGCCGGTCGGCGAAGGGGCTTCGGGGGGATGATGAAAGACGCGCTTCATTGAAAGAGGAAAATTGTCGGAGCGTTCGTGATCGTTCTCGGCCCTAGCGATGGCAGCCGCCACACGTCACCGGCGGATTGACGTTCCATTTCTGCTTCAATTCCAACCCGAGCTCGCGCTGCGTGCGGCCGATGTCCTCCGGCTTCCAATCGAGGTGGGTGACCTCCGCAACTGGGCGCAGATGATTCTCCGGCGCGCGGTGGCAATCCAGGCACCAGCTCATGCTCTGGGGCTGGTCCTGCCAGACGACTTCCATCTTGTTCACGTGGCCGTGGCAGGAGACGCAGGAAACGCCGCGGTTCACGTGCGCGGAATGATTGAAATAAGCGTAATCAGGCACCCGGTGAATGCGCACCCACGGAATCGGCTCACCGGTCTTCCAGCTGTCGCGCACCACCTGCAGCTTCGGGCTGTTGGCCTTGATCTGCGTGTGGCAGTTCATGCAGGTCTGCGTCGTCGGCACATTCGAGTGCTGGCTCTGCTCGACGTGCGAATGGCAGTAGCGGCAATCCATGCCGAGTTGCGAGACGTGGATGTTATGCGAGAAGGGCACCGGCTGGGTCGGCATGTAACCCATCCGCGTGTATTTCGGCGTGAAATAATAGGTCACACCCGCCGTCGCCGCGGTGGCGAAGAGCGCGCCGCCGGCCACGAGGTGGAGCGGCAGCTTATTGGTCCATTTCGGAAAGAGATTTGCCATGTCCGCGAAGGGAGCGAAAAAGGAGAGAGAGGAAGTGGATAAACGCGACGGGCGGAATCAAGTCAAGCGGCGGCACGCAATTCACGCGAAAATAACTGCGGACGAACCAGCCGCCGGACGGAAAAAAGCCGGCTCAACACGGTTTGGAGAGAAATTCGGAGCGGCGGCATCAGGGGTTCGTTAGAAGGGGGAACGCATCAGGAAGCGGTGCCGGTCGCACGCGCCGAAAGCATTCCCGTAGGGAAGTAGTCCATCTAATTCTCCGGGGGTAGCGGCGTCAATCTCTGCGAACGAAAAAATGCGGTTTTTCGCGCAGCGCGATCTGCGGTGCCGCAAAAGATTCGCGCGCACGCGATCCGGCGGCTTTAAGGTTCCGTGCTGTTTGTGCGATCAATTTGCAGCAGCACGTAGCGGCCGCGATTTTTCTCTTCGAGCGCGCGCACGTTTTGCCACCGCCAGCCGCGGGCCTCGAGCGCGGCGGTGGCATCGGCGAGCGCCGGATTTTTTATCAGCAGGAAGATCGTTTCGGCGGCGTGCGGGAGTTGCTCAACCGTCCGCAGGTAGCGCGGCGCCGGGTGCAGATAAAAAAGAAATGGCTGGTAGCCAGGCGCGAGCACAAAGAGCGGCCCGCCCCCGCCTGACCGCACCGCGGCGTTCACCTCCCCGGCCACGCGGCGCAGGTTTTCGTCGCGCCCCATCACCGGCACCGCCAACGCGGCGTAAAGCAGCGTGATTGCCGCCATCACGCCGGCCCCGGCAAGCGCGAGGCGGATCGCTTCGCCACCATCGCCGCCGGGTCGCCGCCGCAGGCGCAGGAGAATCGGAAACGCCAAAACCAGCGCGACGATCCACGCGACCGCGCGCACCGGGCCGGCGCGAAACAACGGCTCGATCCAGCGCGCCCGATTCCCGGCGATCGGGAGCGGCAGCAGCGCCGAGACCGCCAGCGCGCCGGCGCCCAACGCCAACGCGCCCGCCGCGATGCCCAGCGCGATCCGAGTGCCAGCCCGCCACGCGCCGAGCCACGGCGGCGGACCGGCGGCAGCCATGCGCCGGCGGCAGGACGAGCGCCAGCAGCAACGCCGCCGGCACCAGCAGCGGCAGCGTGTAGCGCGGCAGCCCGCCGGGCAGCAGTAGGACAAAAAGAAAACAAACCGTCAGCGCGAGCCGCGCGCCCCGCAGCAGCGTGGCGTCCGCGCCAATGCTCTCCGGGTGCCGCCGCCACAGCAACGGCAGGAAAACCGCCCACGGCAGAAAGTTAAACAAACCCCGCGGCACGTTCTGAATCCAGTTCTTGAAACGGAACCCGTGGTCCGGCCGCATCCGCCCGGTGAACTGCGCGCTCCACGCCGGCCCGACGGGCACGTGCGCCAGCGCCTGCCAATACGGCACCGCCCACGCGAGAAACATCCCCGCCATCAGCGCCACGCCGAGCAGATGCGCCGGGTGCAGCAGCTCCCGCGCGCAACCGGCCGGCGCGCCAGAGCACGGCGCCCGCGATCGCGTAAAAGAACAGCACGTGCAGCGGACCTTTTGTCAGCAAGCCGAGGCCGAGAAAAACCGCGGGAGGCAGCCAGCGGCGCCACGCGCTTTCCCCGAGGCGCCATGCGGCCAGCCAGTCCACCAGCGCCAGGCCGAAGCAGGCGGCATACAGCCCCTCGAGCTCCGCCAGCCGGCCCTTTTCCATGAAGCCGACGTTCGTCAGCGTGAACAGCGCCGCCAGCAGTCCCCCGCCCGGCCCCAGCCACGCGCCGCCGCGCCACGCCAGCCCGAGACCGAGCGCCAGCACCGCGAGCACCGTCGGCGCGCGCGCGGCCCACTCGCTTTCGCCGCCGGAAACCTGGAAGGCGAGCGCGACCAGCCAGTTGATGAGCGGCGGCTTGCTCAGATACGGCTCGCCGCCGACGTGCGGCACGATCCAGTCCCCGCTCTCCCGCATCGCCACCGCCGGCAGGATGCGGCGGCCCTCCTCGCCCTTGATCTCCAGCGACCCAAGCGCGGGCAGGTAAATCGCCGCCCAGACAAGGAGCACGATCCCCAGGGCGCGCGGGCGGGTAAGCGCTCCAGGAGGCAGAAGACCGGTCACGCCGCTATGGAGCCAGCGACCCGGCGCCGACGAAAGCCGAATCTTCAGGAATCAGCGGGCACGCCGCGCCGCGTTCTTGCCGCTTGCGCCCGGCAGGCTCCCGATTTATGGGAAAAGCCGCCACGTCACTTTTTGCCCTGTGGTGTAACGGTAACACAGAGGTCTTTGGAACCTTTATTCATGGTTCGAATCCATGCGGGGCAGCCAGGCGTTTTTCATCTCCATGCAGCCGGCCTCCGGTCGGCACAAACGTCGCGTCCGGGCCGCTGGCTCGGTGATTTGCCGCAAATGGTTTCTTTTCTTCTATGAACGAGCACGTGCCCACCGCCTCCTCCCCCGCCCCGGCGCCGACCAACCGCCGGGATTTTCTCCGTTCCCTCGGCCTCGGCGCCGCTGCCGCCACCGTCGCTCCCACCCTGTTGGGCGGCGGCACCGCGGCGGCGCAGGCGCAAAGCCCGGCTCCGACGACTGCCGGCGCCGCCACTGCCAAGCGCCCCGGCGATTTGATCACCAAGAAAATCCCGCGCACCGGCGAGTCCGTGCCCGCCATCGGCCTCGGCAGCTACCTGACCTTTGACGTCATCCCCGGCCAGCCGCGCGATTTTATCCGCGAAGTCATGCGCCGCTTTCACGAGGGCGGCGGCCGCGTCGTGGATACCTCCCCGCTCTACGGCACCGGCGAGATCAGCGTGGGCGACTTCTCGCACGCGCTCGGCATCGCGAAGGATCTTTTCGTTGCCGACAAAATCTGGTCCACCGGCGAATTTCTCGCCGACGACAGCCACGCCCGCGCCAGCCTGGATCAATCCATGGAGCGGCTGTGGCGCGACAAGTTCGACGTCATGCAGGTGCATAGCCTGGTGAACGTGGACGTCATTGTCCCGATCCTGGCCCGCTGGAAAAAGGAGGGCATCATCAAGCACGTCGGCGTGACCCACCACGAGCTGCCCTACTTCGGGGTGCTGGCCGATTGGGTGGAAAAAGGGCAGGTCGATTTCGTGCAGGTCCACTACTCGATCCACACCCGGCTGGCGGAGCAACGCATCCTGCCGGCGGCCGCGGAGCGCGGCGTCGCGGTGCTGGTGAACATGCCGTTTGAAAAAGCGCGCCTCTTCAAAATTACGGAAGGCCAGCGGCTGCCCGATTTCGCGAAAGAAATCGGCGTGGAAAACTGGGCGCAGTTTTTCTTGAAATGGGTGATCTCGCACCCGGCCGTGACCTGCGCGATCCCGGCGACATCGAACCCGGACCACGAGTCCGAAAACATCGGCGCCCTGCGCGGTCCGCTGCCCGATCAGGACATGCGCGCCCGCATGGTCAAGCACATGGAAACGATCCCGGGCTTTGCCAAGCTCGCCGAGATGGCGCCGTATCCGGACCGCCGCTACAACGGCATCATCAACCGGGCGCGCCAGAAAGCCTCCTCCTGACGACGGCGGCGCGCCGCGAGGCGAGACGGTGCGGCGGGAGCACGGCGGGCGGGCGCGCGTTGTCCGGAAAGAAGAAAGGAATTCCCCATGCCTTCCGCTGCTCCCGCCATCACCGGCGTCCTGGAAACCGCGCTCTACGTGGAGGACCTGGAGCGTTCCGTCGGGTTCTACCGGGAGCTGTTCGGCTTTCCGATCCTGTTTCGGGACCACCGCTTTTGCGCCTTCCAAGTCGCCGCCCGGCAGGTGCTGCTCCTGTTTCTGCGCGGCGCCTCCACCGCGCCGATCCCGGTCGGCCGGCAGCCCGAGAAAATCCCGGCGCACGACGGCACCGGGCATCTGCACTTCGCGTTTTCCATCGCGGCCGACGGGCTGGAGCCGTGGCGGGCCTGGCTGGAGGAAAAAGGCGTCCCGCTGGCCAGCACGATCCATTGGCCGGGGACGCGCAGCACCAGCCTCTATTTCCACGATCCCGACGGGCACGTCGTCGAGCTGGCGACGCCGGGCATCTGGGGGCTGCCGTAAAGCCCGGCCGGACCGCCCGGTTTCTGCCGCGGACCGCTTCCTGATTCAAGAAGCGGCAGGCGGCACGTAGGTCGTGCCCGTTTCATCGGCGCGGGCCGGTTCGTTGACGTAGCGGCCCTGCTCCGGCACCGCCACCTGGTCGAAATTTTGCGCCAGGGCGTGCAACGCCGCGCGCATCTCGGCGCCGCGCATCGCCGGGCCGTGACCGGTGACCACGAGCTCCGGCTCCAGCGCGGCGAGATTTTGCACCGACGCCCGGGCGGCCTCCCAATCCTGGGTGTAATACTTCGGCGGTCCGTGCAGCTCCGGCTTTTGCACCGCGACGGCGTAAGCCGATTCCTGGGCCGTCGTGATAAACGCGTCCGCCGCGATGAGCGTCCGATCGCTCTCGCGCCAGAGGGCGACCTGGCCCGGCGTGTGGCCCGGCGCGTGGATCCAGCGCCAGCCCGGCATCCCCGGCACGCTGCCGTCGGCCGGCAGCGGACGCAGCCAGCGGCTTACGTCGATCGGGCCGCGCGGATAAAGCGGCGACAGCAGCGCCATGAGGCCGCCGCCCACCGTGGGATCGGGCGGCGGGTAGGACGAGCGGCCGTCGAGATACGGCAGCTCCAGGGTGTGCGCGTAGATCGGCGCGTCCCAGCGCTCGGCGAGTTCCTCCAGGCCGCCGATGTGATCGAAATGCCCGTGTGTCAGCACGATCGCCGACGGTCGTGAATTCGCGCCGAAACGCGCCTCGGCGGCGCTGGCGAGCAGCCCGGTCGTGCCCATGACGCCGGCGTCGATGAGCACCCACTGGCGGTCGGCCGCGCCGGGGGCGCCGTGGAAGGCGACGTTGACGATCGCGAGCCGTTGATACGCGAGGTCCGGAGCAATTTGGTGCGTGCCGTCATCGGCTCCGGTGGGGATTTCGGCGGCTCGGGCAGCGGCGGGATCGAGGGGGATTTGTTGGGCCATAAAGTAGGGGGGCGGCTGGGGATGAAGATGGGGCTCACGGCGGGACGCAACGCGCAACCGCGGCCAAGATAAAAACCGGCTTTGGCGCCGGCGGCGGATGCGGAAAAACGCACCGCGCCTCCGGGCCTCCCTGCCTTGGACGGCGCGCTGACCGATCCCGCGCTCAGGCGCCCGCCGCGAGCGCCTCGCTTTTCCTGCCTTCGATGAAGACCTCGGCGCGCTGACGACGCCGGGCATCCCGCAGCCGCCGCGGCGGCCGGAAACCGATCGGACGGGACACCCCTCACCGCGCGGCGCTGCCGCCGGCTTTTCGCCAAAACCGGGAGTCCTGGAGCCGTTTTGAATCGTTTTTATTTTGATGCCACTGAATCCTTTGTTTTGCCGGTTCTCCGGCTTCCGCGTTTCGACCGCTGCCGCCGCTCTCACCGCGGGCGGCGCTTTGTTTCTCACGGCCATCGCCGGCGCCCAGCAGTTCGGCCCGCCGCAGCCCGATCCGGATCTTCCGGCCCCGGGCGCCACGAAATCGGTGCGAAATTCCCCGCAGGTGCTCGGCTGGCCCGCCGGGAAAATGCCGACCGCACCGGCCGGGTTCAGCGTCAGCCTCTTCGCTGACCTGCCGAACGCCCGCTGGATCTACCAGTTGCCGAACGGCGACGTGCTCGTTTCCCAGGCCGGCTCCAGCCGCATCACGCTCCTGCGCGACGCCGATGGCGACGGCAAGCCGGAGGTGAAGGAAACGTTTCTCAGCGGACTGAAAGATCCCTTCGGCATGCTGCTCCTCGGCAACACGCTTTACATCGGCGAGACGCACCAGCTTTCGCGCTACCCGTATCAGACCGGTCAGACGAAAATGGAGGCCAAGGGCGAGAAAATCCTCGACCTGCCCGCCGGCGGTTACAACAACCACTGGACCCGCAACGTCATCGCCCGGCCGGACGGAAAGAAGCTCTTCGTCACCGTCGGCAGCGGCTCCAACGTCGGCGAGCACGGCATGGAACACGAGAAGCGCCGGGCCAACGTCCTGGAGATCAATCCCGACGGCTCCGGGGAGAAAGTTTTTGCCAGCGGATTGCGCAACCCGGTCGGGATGGATTTCGCGCCTGGCTCCAGCACGCTCTGGACGGTGGTCAACGAGCGCGACAACCTCGGCGACGAACTTGTCCCCGACTATCTCACCAGCGTGAAGGAAGGCGGCTTTTACGGCTGGCCGTTCGCTTATTTCGGAAACACCGAAGACCCGCGACGCAAAGGCGAACGCCCGGATCTCGTGGCGAAATCGCTGAAGCCGGACTACGCGCTCGGCAGCCACACCGCTTCGCTCGGGCTCGAGTTTTACCGCGGCCAGTCGTTCCCGGCGAAATACCGCGGCGGCGCCTTCATCGGCCAGCGGGGAAGCTGGAACAGCTCGAACCTCGTCGGCTACAAAGTCGTCTTCGTGCCGTTTGAAAACGGCAGGCCGAGCGGCCCGCCGCAGGACTTCCTCACCGGCTTCATCGCGGACGCGAAAAATTCGCAGGTCTATGGCCGGCCAGTCGGTGTCTCCGTGTTGAAAGACGGGTCCCTGCTCGTGGCGGATGAACCCGGCGGCAAGGTCTGGCGCGTGACCGCCACCGGCACGCGCTGAAGCGGCCGATCCCGGCCTCCGCCACCACAGCCCGGCATTGCGCTTTGGTGGCAGGGGACTACAACGGCCGGATGTTCCCTGCACCTGTGCTGACGACCCGGACGGCGTGGCGTGCATGGCGGCTGGCTCTGCCCGCGTTGCTCGGGATTGCGGATGTTTCCCGCGCCCAGATGGCCCCGACACCGGAGCGGGTCATTGTTACCGGTGAGCGCACCACGGCATCTCCGACGGAAAGCGGAACTTCGGTCACCATCCTCGACCGCGCCGAGCTGGAGCGCGCGCCGGCGTTGCGGCTCGATGACATCCTGCGCGACGCGGTGCCTGGTTTCGGATTGTTCCGCCGCAGCTCCAGCCGGGTGGCGAACCCGACGACCCAGGGCGTGAGCCTGCGCAACATCGGGCCCAACGGCGCCGGACGCGCGCTCGTGCTGCTCGACGGCATCCCGCAAAACGATCCCTTCGGCGGCTGGGTGTATTGGAGCCGGCTGCCGGCCGCCGCGATTGAGCGCGTGGAAGTCACGCAGGGCGGTGGCGCCGGGCTTTTCGGCAACGCGGCGCTCGGCGGCACGATCGCGCTTTTCAGCCGCAGCCTGCGGCGGGATGCGTTGCTCGCGGAAGGGAGCGGCGGCAGCGCCGGCACCTACGAATTTTCTCTCGCCGGCCAGAAAAGTTTTCCCGTCCCGAATGCCGACCGCGGCGCCGGGCTGGCGGTCTTCGGCCGGGTGGACCGCTTTTCCACCGACGGCTACCCGACCGTGCGCGGCGACCGGCGCGGCCCCGTGGACATCGACGCCTCCTCCGAAGCCGAACTCGCCGAGGGCGGGCTGCAATGGAACCTCGACGCCAACACCGCGCTGACGCTCAAAGCCAGCGGCTTCCGCGAAGACCGCGGCAACGGCACGCCGGGGACGAACAACGCCACGCGCGCTGCCGACTTCAGCGCGGCGCTGCTTGGCAGTTTGCCCGGCCCGAGCGGAGTGGAATATCAGGTGCAGCTTTACGGCCAGCTGCGCGATTTCCGCAGCACCTTCACCGCCGTCGATGCGGCCCGCGCGACCGAGACGCCGAGCCTCGATCAATTCAGCGTTCCCGCCCAGGCGGCCGGCGGCAGCGCCACGGTGAGCCTCCCGATCTTTGGCGGCGCGCATCGGCTGCTGGCCGGTGTGGACGCGCGCTGGGTCGAGGGTGAAACGCGCGAGCGCTTTCGCTTTGTCGCGGGCGAGTTCACCCGCGGCCGGGAAGCCGGCGGGCGGCAGATTTTCACCGGCATTTTTGCAGAAGACACCTGGCGTCCCGCTGCCGGCACTGCGGTGACGCTCGCCGGCCGGCTGGACCGTTACGCCAACGAAAATGGCCGGCGCGTCGAGACCGATCTCTTCGCCACCGGCTCGGCTCCGGCCACGCTGCGCGACGACCGTTTTCCGGATCGCGACGGCTGGGTGGCAAACGGCCGGCTCGGCGTGACGCAGGCGCTCTGGCAGGAAACCGTCCGGCTGCGGGGCGCGCTTTACACCGGCTTCCGCGTGCCGACGCTCAACGAACTTTACCGCCCCTTCCGGGTGCGCAACGACATCACGGAAGCAAACCCGGCGTTGAAACCGGAGCGGCTCTACGGCGCGGAACTGGGCCTCGAAGTTCAGCCGCTGCGCACCGTGCGCCTGTCGCTCGGCGGCTTTTACAACGAGCTGCACGACGCTGTGGCGAACGTGACGGTCGCGCAGGGTCCGGCGACGGTCGCGCCGTTTGGCTTCATCCCCGCCGGCGGCACCGGCCGGCTGCGGGAGAATCTCGGCCGCACCCGCATCGCCGGCCTGGAAACCGCCGCGACCTGGACGCCCGGCCCGGAGTGGCAGTTCACGGCGAGCTACCTTTTCAGCCGCGGCACCGTCGAAGCCGCCGCCGTCCAGCCGGCGCTCGAAGGCCGGCGGCTCGCGCAATCGCCCGCCCACCAAGCGGTCGGCTCAGTGCGCTGGACGCCGGCGTTTCTGCCGGGGCTGCAATTCGTGATGCAGGCGCGCGTGGTCGGCGAACAGTTCGAGGACGATCTCAACACGCTGCGGCTGGCCGCTTTCGCAACCGTCGATGCCGCGATCACCTACGAGTTCGCCGCCCGCTGGCAGGCGCGCGTCGCGGTCGAGAACGTCTTCGACACCGAAGTCCAGACCGGCCGCAGCGCCGACGGCGTTGTTTCCATCGGCGCGCCGCGACTGGTCAGCGCCGGCCTGCGCTGGAGCTATTGACGCCGCGTCACCGCGTGATGACCTGGCCGGTGCGGAAGTTGAAAAAGTAACGCGGGTTCTTCGTGTAGCTGCCCGGGTTGCCGCTGTCCGGATAATAGTAGAGCAGCGCGTTCAAACCAAAGTCGTAGAGATACGGAAACGGGAAGCTCGGGCTGGAGTAGAACCACGAGGAACTCGTGAAGTCGTAGAAGAAGGCGCCGCGCGCCGAATCCTGCGCGTCCACGAAGTAGAGAAAGCCGAGATCGAAGTGATACAGATACGGGAAGAACGCGTAGGTGTAGTAGCCGAAGATATTGCCGCCGTTGCTGCTGGGGAATTGCAGGTAGTAAACGCCGTTCGAGAGCGACACCTCGCCCTGAAAAAACGGTGGGTGCAGCGCCAGGTTCAGCGCCGCCTGCGCGTTGAGCAGTCCGAATCCGGCCGCGCGTGAATAGCCGTTGCTCGCGATCTCCGGATCCGCGCTGTAACGCGTCGCCGTGGACGTAAAGATCTCCCGCATCCGGCTGCTGCTGATCGAACCGGGCCCGCCTGCGGCCTGCAGGAGCGTGGCGGCCACACCGGCGACGTGCGGTGCGGCGGCGCTGGTGCCGAAAAAGTTCGGAAACCCGTCCGGCGGCTGGTCGGAGTCGTAGTTGCCCTGGGGGAAAAACGTCGTGTTCACCCCGTCCGTCGCCGAGATCGTGGGCTGCACCCGCACCTCGGGATTGGCCAGCCGGTTGCCGGAGGCGTCGAAGAGAATCGTGATCGGCCCCAGCCCGCTGAACGACTCCGGCATCGAGGGAAAATCCCAGCCATACGCGCCCACGGCATCGACGCCCCGGGCGCCGACGTGCCCGTAGAGCGTGGGCGCGCGGTCGTTCAAATACGGCCCGCTGACGGTTCCATCCGTGCTCGCGATGTAGCGCAGGCGCCGGGCGGGATTCGAGCTGCTCGTCAGGCGCCGGCTGATGGCGATCTGGTAGGTCTTGGCCCGGCCGTTGGCCCCGGTCGCCAGCGACACCAGCTCGACCGCCTCAGCGGTGGAAACATTGTCGTCCACGCCGCTCACCGCGGCGAGATAAGTGCCGGTCGAATCGAAGACCAGCAGATTGTAGTCAGCGGAGATTTTCCCGGGAATAAACGGATCGTCCCACTGAAGATTCAGGGTCGTGTCCGCGCCGGACACCGTCAGCGACTGGCCGATGACCGCGCCGCTGCCGCCGTCGGCCGCGGCGAAATTGTGAAACCCGCCGGCGGTCAGGACGGCGGGCACCGAGGAGAGCTTCAGGTTGCCGCGCCCGGTGCCGTTGCGCGCGTCGGCGTCGCTGATCGGCGTGAACTCGGCGTCGTAGCCGAACCCGCCGTCGTTCCCGCCGGCGGTGTAAAAGAGCACCGGTCGGCCCGGCAGATCGGTGCGGTTGATCACGTCGTCCACCGCCTGCGACACCACGCCATCGGAGAAAAACGGCTCCGTCGAAAAGCTGATGTCTTCGCAGATGATGTCGCAACGCCCGTTCGGATCGGTGCGCAGCGAGCGGATGGCGTTGGCAAACGTGGTCGGCGTCGGTCCGGAAGCGGCGAACGCCAGATCGGCGTCAGGCGCGACGTCGTGCACGATCTGCAACAGCGCGCGGCCTTCGTCCGCATTGAACTTGTCCGCGGGATCGGCCTCCTGCAGCACGGTGACCGGATTCGTGCGGCCCGCCGGGTTGCCGGGCCCCGGCAGATCGTCGGAGGCGATGTCCGCGCTGGCGCTGGGCTGCCGCAAATTATAGCTGTCGGAGATCGCGCCGACCTTGATGCCCCGCCCGGTGAAGCCGCGCGCCAGGACGGTGTCCGCTTTCAACACGCCGAGTCCCTGCGTCGTGGTCCTCCCCACGCGGCGCCTCGGCCGGTGCGCGAGCAGGATGGAATGCACGCCGGTGACGCGTGCGGCTTCGATCGCCCGCTCCAGCGGCAGGCGCGCGCTCAGACGTCCGAATGCCGCCCCCGAGCCGCCGGTCGCTGCGGCCTCGGCAAACACCTCGACGCCCAACGCGGTCAGGTCGGCCTTCACCTTCGCGGGCGACGCCCGGCCGTCGAGGATGAATTCCACGATCACCCGCCCGGTCGCGTCGCTCTGCGCGCGCGGATGCACCTCGCGCAGGTGAGCGAGGATCGCGGCGGTGCGGTCGGTCGATTCCGTCATTGCGCCCAGCCCGGCGCTCCGGTGCCATTCGACGATCTCGCCGAGCCCGTGACCCAGATTTGCCGGGACCGCCGCGGGTGCGGCGAAGCCGGAGAACGGCAAAACCCACGCCAGCGTCACGGCGGCCAGCGTGCCTGCAAGGAAGGAACGGCGGGTAAACATCACGACAGGAAGAAAGAACGCTTTCTCTCTCTTCTTGCCGCATCAGCTACGACGCGCCGCCCGAAATTCAAGAAGAAACACGGACGCCGGGTTCCTGGCCGCGGGCGGCGAACCCGCGATTTGCGTTCCCCGGAAGCGGCGGCGGCAGGTCCTCAGTTCGGCCGGAGCTTTGCCGCCTCGCGGGGAGAAAGCTGGGCGAGAAAACCGCGTTTCCAGAACGCGTGCTCATACGCTTTTTGCAGCCGCTGCGGCTTCAACCAGCGCTCCCAGCGCGTCGGCGGCTGGGCGAGCGGACGCAGCGGACTGCTGCCGCCGAAGCTGTCGCGCGCCAGGATGCCGCCGAGCTGGCTGGCCTCCTCCTGGGTCGGCCGGCGGAGCACCCGCTCGAGCACGGCCTCCAGGTATTCCAACCCGTTTCCGGGCCAGTCCAGCAGACTGGCCTGCGCGTCGCCGGCCGGCGTCAGCTCGACCACGTCGCGCACAAACTCCACCGCCCGCTCCCGCATCCGGGTCAGCCGCGCCAGCATCTCGGCGCCGCCATGCTCGCACTCGCCGTAAACCGGCTCCAGGGCGCCGTTCCCGCCGGGCGCCTCGCGCAGCCCGACGATCGTGGGATGCGGCGCGCCGAAGAACAGCTCGATGATTTCCACGGACTCCGAGGTCAGCGCGCGGCGCGTCGGCGGCTTGTCCAGATGGAAGAAGAACGAGGAGAGCCGGCAGCCCGCTTCCACGGCCGGCCGCGCGAAGGTCCAGGTGCCGAAGTAAAACGCCCGCAGGCGGTGATGCGTCCGCCGGTCGCGGTCGCCGGGCCGCGCTCCGTCGGCGGCGGCGCGACCGTTGCCATTGCCGTTGCTGCCGCCGGACTCCGGCCATTTCAGGTTGAGCAGCGTCTGCAACGCCCGGGCGGACGATGCCTGCCAGCCGAGGTCCACGACGGCGAGGCGGTTTTTCTCGCCCGGCGTGAAGCCGATCTGCCGGAAATAGGTGAGCAATTGATACCGCTCCCGCCCGGCCTGGCTGAGGATGGGGCCTTCCAGCAGCGAGAACAACGCGCGCATCCCCCGGTGATCCTCTTCGCTGCGGAAAACGCCGGTCGGCGTCGTGATGATTTCGTCGAGCGAGGAAAACCCAACCCGGCGGATTTCGTCCGCCCAGGGCGTGGGATCGATCCCGAGGCGCGTCAGGAAATGGCGCACGGTGAGATTCGGGTTCGGCGTGAGCAGAAACCCGAGCGCGGGTCCGTCGAGCGCGGTGATCTGCGGCAGGTTCAACAGCCGGCGCGACGCCGCCATGTAAACCGTCCGCACGTCCAGCCCGGCGCGCTCCACGAGCAGATCGCAGGCTTCGCGCAGGTGGTAGCCGTCGCGCGCGAGGAAAAACAGTTGCTCGATCCCCTCCTCCCGCGCCTGCCGCAGCAGCCAGTGGAGAAACAGGAAATAGAGCGGCCCGCCGACCTCGTAGCCGAAGCGATCCCAGAGATCATCCGCGCTCGCGTCGCCGCCGGCCGCGGTTTCCGTTGAATTGACGCCCCCCTGTGGGCGGTGCCCGTTTCCGTTCTGCCCGGAAACCTCGGAACCGTTTTTCGACCCGATCGCAGGGGCCGGCAGCGCCGGGTGCAACACCCGCCGCCAGCGCGCGGTGCCGACGCACAGGCTCGAAAGCAAATCCTCCTCGGCAAACACCGTCTCGATGCCGGTTTCCTGCGCGAGCTGATCGATGAGCGCCGGCTCGCCGGAGGCCGCCGCGGAAACGGCCGCCTGCCAGTGGATGGCCCGCAGCCCGCGCGCCTTCGCCTGCAACACGTCGGAGTGCAGGTTGTCGCCGACGTGCACGATTTCCGCCGGCTGGCAGCCCAGCTCCTTCAACATGACCTCGAAAAGATCGCCGACGTGCTTGCTGGCGCCGTGCTCGACGGAAAGAAACAACTTCCGACCGCCGCCCCCGGCCGGCGGCTCGACGTCAAACCCGGCGCGCCGCAACTGGCCGAGGATGAAGTCGCGCGGCAGATACATGTCTGAGGCAAACACCACGCGGATGCCGGCCCGGGCGGCGGCGGCGCAGGCTTCGAGGATCGGCGGGTTCGCGTAAAACAGCCGCTCCTCGGTCGCCATCTCCAGAGCCATCAGCTCCTCCCGGTGGGCGGCGGGATCGGCGCCGGCGAGTTCGCAGAAAACGTCGTAGATTTCCGCCAGCGTCACCTCCTCATGACCGGTGGATTCCCGTTGCCGCGCGCGCGCCATTTTCTCCGCGCTGATGCGCAGCGCGCTGACCGGCAACTCAGGGATCCCGCAGCCGGGCGCGGACCGCGGGCTGGAGCAGCAGAAACGCGTCGGTCGGCCGGCGCACCCGCCGGAGCAGCGCGGTGTCGAAAATATCAACCGACAGCACGCGCGGTTTTGTCGTCGTGGTCGCCGCTGCGCCGTTGGTGCCGTTGCTGCCGGGTTGATCGCGGACGAGCGAGAAAAGCTCGGCGCGACAATCAAATACCGCAGCCGTCGCCTTCCCGTGGCGGCCGTTGCGCGCCGCCGGCAACGCGGCGGGCTTTGGCGGCCGGGCGCCGGGTTCATCGCCGTTTTTGAGCCGCCGGTTGCGGGTGAAAAACCATTCCCAGTTCCGCAGCCGCGCGTGCACCTTGCGCACCTCGTGGATCGCGTGGTCGCTGCGGTGGCGCACTTCCCAGAGCAGAGTGCTCGTAGCCGCCGAGCAGCTTCGCGGTGTTGAGCAGGTAGCCCAGGCCGAGCCGGCCTTCCTGCAGGTCGAGGCGCAGGTAGTGGTTGCGCATTTCCAGCGTCTTCTGGATGTGCACGTCGAGCGCGTCGGTCACCGTGTTCGCGTAGATCGTGCCGCCGGAGCGATGGCGCCAGTGGTAGCCGGCGAGCCGTTGCTCGAGCACGCCGATCTCGTAGCGGGAAAGAAAGCGCAGGTTGAAATCCCAATCGCCGATCACGGAAAACCGCTCGTCGTAAAGCCCGACCTGATCGTGGGCGGTGCGGCGGTAGAGAAACGCGATCGGCGCGAAGGGATTGTTCGCCGCGGCCGCAAAAAGGTCGATGTGCTTGAGGGGCAGATAATCTTCGCGCCCGAGTTCGTCGATGCCGCCGTCGGCGTTCATTTCCTCCAGCACGCGCACGGTCTGGGTGATGACGCCCTGCACCGGGCTGTCGGCGCCTTTATCATCAAGAAAATCGACGCAGGCGCGCAGAAACTCCGGCTGCCAGGAGTCGTCGTCGTCATGCACCGTGAGGTAGTCGCCGACAGCCGCGCGCACGCCGATGTTCGAGGCGTTCTGCATGCCGAGGCATTTCGGATTGTGAATGACCTGGAGGCGACCCTGGTGCCGGTCGGCAAACTCTGCGACGAGCAGCTCAAGCACCTGCGGGTTTCCGCCGTCGTTGACGATGAGATGCAGCCAGTCCGGAAACGACTGCTCGAGCACGGACTCCAGACAGCGGCGCAGCATGAGCGGCCGGTCGCGGGTGCGGGTGACCACGGTGACCCGGGCCCGGCGCCGGGCGGCGGCAAGCAGCGTCTCGGCGGATCGGGAACCGTTTCTTTGGGGAGCGGGGGAAAACATCAAATCGCGATTATAATTTCAGCGCCGCCGGGGTCACGAACGCTGTTGGGGAGAAACCGTCGCTATTTCCGAAAACCACAACTCTCATGGGGGGTTCGATTTCGGAGGCGGCTTCGGATTCCTCATTATCTTCGCCGGGAATCGCCGCCTGACAAACGCACAGCTGCATTCCCGCGTCGTGATGCCGACGGCCGGACTGGCACCGCACCGGTTTCCGGCTGCATCAAGGCTGCACGGCCACGACGGTTTCCGGCGGTAGCGACGGTCGGTTTGCCGGCTGGACAAACCAATGGACTGTCCGATCGCCGGTCCCCGGCAGCGACGGCGCCACCCGGGTGGCCGCGGCCCGTTGAGCGCGGGCGTTTTCGATGGCGCGAAGCCGCTGCGCTTCCTTCCAAGAGGGCGGCGATGCGGGCTCCACCGGCGGCAGGGCGGCAAACGCGGCTTCCGCGGCGGCGACTTCCTCGGCGGCGGTCAGTGCGCGGTCCGTCCGCGTGCTCCGGGTCAGCGGGACCGAGGCCAGGTTGACGATGCCGTCCGGCGCCGCGCCACCGCCGGACCGGGGGAGGCGCGCGAGTCCGCCGCCGTTCATGATGACGCTCACCCAGTTCTCCGCCGGTTGGAGAAATCCGGTCTGGTCGGCAGCCGCGGTGCGCGGAGCTTCCGCTTCGCCGGAACATCCGCTGAAAGCCAAGGCGCCCGTTACGAGCAAAGCACTCGCGGAGAGCAAGCGCAGCCTCAGCGGTAAATGGAGAGGCGGAAACACGCGCATGGCGTCTGCACGTTAATCAAGTTCAGGTCGAACCGGCAACTCCGCGATTTTTTCGGGAATGGGCCGGGCGGCAGTTTCCGTTCGTCGTAGAGGCGGCTCTGTGAGCCGCAGAATCGAAAAGCGATTGTTGTGGTGCGGACGACGAAAAAACAAAGAAGGCGCGCGAGATCCGCGCGCCTTCCCTGCTGGCCGTCATCCCGACGTTTTCGAACGCCGGAAGTCCGCCCCGATCACTGCGCCCCGGCGGGTGCGAGCACCCCGAGGTCGATCGTGAACGCCATGGCTTGGAAGCCGGCGCGACCCGGGTGGAGATAATCGGGGTCCGGATTCGTGACGCTGCTCTGCGCCGCGTAGTTCAGGTAGAACGTGCCAGTGGCGGGATTGTCGATGGCCAAGTCGAAGTCCGCGATGCTGTCGAAGTTCCCCGGCGTGCGGATGAAGTCGTTGAGCATCCGGCGCTTGGCGTCCCGGATCTGCGAGGTCGCGAGCGCGTCGCCTGTCAGGTTCGGATTGTTGAAGCTCATCACCGTCGCACCGACCACGGTGATGCCGCGGGCACGCAGCTTGTCGATGATCTCCTGGTAGCCGGCGATCACGTTTTCCGCCGAATTGCCGCCGGAAAGGTCATTGATGCCTTCCAGCCAGACCACGTCAGTCAGGCCGGAGAGCCCGAGCACGTCGCGATCGACCCGCAGCGTCGCCGCAGGGCCGGCGCCGCCCGGCGGCACCACGCGATTGCCCGAGATGCCTTCGTTCACCACGCTGGTGCGGAACCCGTAGCGGGCACGCAGGCGGCGGGAGAGGTCATTCGTCCAGCGGTCATCACCGTTTTGGACGCCGAACAAACCGTCCGTGATCGAATCGCCGAAGCAGCAAACCACCGCGGTGTCCGACGGCGCCGCGACGTCCGCGCAATCGATGTAGAACCACGAATTCACCGTGTAGGGATACGAGGCATCATTCTCCTCCTGGGTGCGATCGCCACTGCCGCTGCCGCTGAGGTAGGAGGTATTGAAGGCCGAGCTGTGCACGGAGATCGGGCCGCTGGTTCCCTGCACGTAGAAGCTCACGGCAAGCCGGGTGCCGAGCACCGCCGGATCGTCCGGACCCGCCACGAACGGCAGCGTCACGCCATCGCTGTAGATGATCTCACCGGGCGGAATCGTCACACTGGCCGCGCCGCCGTTGAAAGAGAGCGGCACCAGCGTGCCTTTGCGCACATTGGCCCCGTAGGTTTGCAGACCCACCGTGGCGCGGCCAAAAGTGACCGGCTGGGTGCCGAAGAAGTTGCTGAATCGGAAGCGCATCACCTTGCCCCAGAGATCGGGCTTAATGAGCATGCGCATCGTCTGCTCATTTGCGCCATCGGTTGTCGGGTTCGGAATCGCGTAGTTGACGCCCACGTTGCCGCCGAAGGTGCCCTGGATGGAGGTCGCCCAAGTGGCGGCCCATTTTTCACCGGTTCCGGGGGCGGCGTTGGTGGCAGGGCCCTGGGCCCACGAGGAGAAGCTGACACCGGAGGAGACGAGCGCGACGAGCGTCGCGGCGCCCAGTGTGCCGAGGAAGGATCTACGAGTTTTCATTTGGGGGAGGAGCAAAGAATCAGGAGGGGTTAAAAAGCGGAGCGGAGAAATGGGTCGGGAAGGTTGCCACCGCTCCTGCCGGCCCCGGGTCGGGGCCGGCAGGAAACAGCGGGATTGCGTCACTTCGAGATGACCGTGTTGGTGGAGAAGTTAAAGAAGCGGCGCGGGTTGCTCGTGTAGCGCCCGGGCCGGTTCGGATCGGCCTGGTAGCGCAGCCACGCCCCTAAGTTGAAGTCATACAGATACGGCCACAGCCCGGCTCCCGTGTAGAACCAGCCATTGCTGGCGAAGTCGTAGAGGAAGGCGTTGCCGTTGCCCCGCGTCCTGGAAGAAGACAAAGCCGAAGTCGTAGTGGTAGACATACGGGAAGAACTGCTGGCTGTAGTAGCCGAAGACCTGGCCGTTGGGGAAAGTCAGGTAGTTGACCCCCAGCGCCCCCAAGGGCCGCTCGCCACTGAAAAAGCTCGGCCGCGGGGCGACGAGCGTCAGGTCGATCGAGTTCGCCATCGCCAGCATGCCGGCGCGGTTCGGATGGAGATAATCCACGGAGTTCCCGGACAAGTCCGTGCTGCTCACGGAGAACTCCGGCTTGAAGCCGAACGTCGCCGGGTTCAGCGTCGCCGAGTAGAAGTCGGCCACTCCGTCGAAGAGCCCCGAAGTGCGGATGTAATTGTTCACCGTCTGCACCTTCGCAAACGCTTCCGGCCCGCCGTAGAGCGCGCCAACGCCGAAGACGTTCAACGGCGAAGTCGTCGAGGTGAAGTTCTGGTCCGGCTTGAAGCTGGAAAGAATCGTCGCACCGACAACCCGCACGCCGGCGTTGTGCAAACGCTGGACGATGTTCTGGTAGCCGTTGATCACGACGCTCGTCGGCTGTGAGCCGCCCGCGAGATCGTTGATGCCTTCCAGCCAGACCACGCTGGAAAGCCCGCTCAGGCCGAGCACATCGCGATCGAGCCGCTCCACCGCACTCGGGCCGGCGCCATTCGGCGCAGCCACCCGGTTGCCGGAGATGCCCTGGTTTACCACGCTGACGCGGTTGCCATAGGCTTCGTGCAGACGGCGCGAGAGGAAGTTGCTCCACCGATCGTTGCCGTTGAGCGTGATGAACACCGCGTCCGTAATGGAATCGCCAAACGCGCAGACTACCTGCGTGTCCGCCGGCGCCATCACGTCCACCGCGTTCAGGAAATACCAGGAGGTCGAGGTGTAGGGATAAGAGAAGTCGAGCAGTTCGGCCGTGCGATCACCGCTGCCGGGCTCGCTGATGTAGTTCGTGGCAAAGGCGACGCCATGATGCGTCATCGGCCCGCTGGTGCCCTGCACCGCGTAGCTGACCGCGAGGTTGCGACCATCCACGATCTGGGCGTCCGGGCTCGTGACCCAGGAAAGCGTTACCGCGTCGCTCCAAATTTCCTGACCGACGGGAATCGTCACGCTCGTGCTGCCATTGTTGAAGGTGACGGGCCTGTTCGTGCCTTCCAGCACGATGCCGCTGTATTCCTGGCGGCCGACGCGCACCGGCCCGAGCGTCACCGGCTTCGTGCCGAAGACATTCGAGAAACGGAAGCGCATCGTGTTGCCCCAGAGATCCGGCTTCACGATCGAGCGGATCGTCTGGTTGTTCGCCCCCTCGGTGTCCAGGTTCGGGAACGGGAATCGGAGATCCTGCTGCGGGTTGTAAGCATTGAAAGCAGCGCCGGCGAGGGTCGCCGGTCCCTGCATGGAGGTGGACCACGTGGCCACCCACTTCATCTGGCCGGACGAGCCGCCGCCGCTTTGCGCCAGGAGGCTGCTGCCGGTCACGCCGAACGCGATCGCGGCGGCGAGCGGCAGGGCGGCTTTGGTTACGGAGCGCCACAGCGAGCGGCGGCTCCAGTTTGGGAGGAGGTTATTCATAAGGGAGGGAGATCAAGGGCACTGACATGGACTGACAGGAAACACCTGCCGCGAGGGAACTGACAGGGGGGTTGAGAAACGACGGGGGTTGAGTGGATAAAAAAACAGCGGATTTTAGTCAATCGGATTTTGTGCACTCAAAATCCCGGGCCGGCGAAGAAACTCAGGTCGAGCGTGAACGCTTGGGCCTGCATGCCGGCACGGCCGAGGTGCAGATAATCGGGCGCCGGATTGCCGCTGCTGTGCGTGGCGTATTCCGGACGCAGCACGCCATCGGGGCCAGAGGTCGCGAGCTCGAAATCAGCCACGCTGTCGAACACCCCGCCGGAGTTGCGGATGAAGTCATTGATCGCCGCCGCCTGCGCCAGGCCGAACGGCGTGCCGTAGTTGCCGGAAGGCATGTTGACCGTGGAGGTCAGCGTCGAGCCGATCAACTTGATGCCGGCGGCTTTAATGCGGCTGCTGATTTCCCGGTAGGCTTCGATGGTCACATCCGCCGTCAGGCCGGCGTTGCCGAAGTCGTTTGTGCCGACGTAGAGCAGCACATCAGTGACGCCGCTGGTGCCGAGCACATCGCGGTCGAGCCGGTTCAACACCGAGGGTCCGCGCGCCGGCGGAGTCGGCGTCGTGGGCGTCACCGCGGCCGTGTCACCGCCGATGCCCTGATTCACCACGGAGATCCGGGAACCGTAAACGGCGTGCAGCCGGCGTGACATGTCGTCCTCAAACCGGTCGTTGCCATTGAAGGTCGAAGAAGTGCCGTCCGGCGACGAGGAGCCGAAAGCCACCAGCACCCGGGTTTCCCTTGGCGCCACGACGTCCACAGCGTCCACGAAATACCAGGAATTCGTCGTGTAAGGGAACGCGGCATCCGTTTCTTCAGCCGTCTTGTCGCCGGTGCCGGTGCCGGTGAGATATGAAGTCTGGAACGCGGACCCGTGCTGGGTGATCCGGCCGCTGGTGCCCTGGACGTAGAAGCTGATCGCCAGCTTGCGGCCCTGCACGACCGGATCGTTCGGACCCGAGACAAACGGCAGCGTCACCGCGTCGCTGTAAATCTCCTCGCCCACCGGAATCACTCCGCTGAACTGGCCGCCGTTGAAGCTCACCGGCACCAGGGTGCCGCGGCGCACGTTGGCCCCATAAGTTTGCAGGCCTACGGTCACCCGGCCCAGGGTCACCGGCGCCGTGCCGTAGGAGTTGGCGAATTTCAGGCGGATCGTCTTCCCCCAGAGGTCGGGTTTCACGATCATCCGGAAGGTTTGTTCGTTCGCCCCATCCGTGGTCGGGTTCGGGATGGCGAAATTCAGGGCGGCGCTGCCGGCAAACGCGTTTTGCGGCGAAGTCGTCCAGGTCGCGGCCCATTTCTCACCGGTGCCGGGACCGCTGGCTGGCGTGATCTGGCCCTGAGCCAGCGCGGATGGCGCCGCAAGCCAGGGCGCAGAAAAACAGCAGGCGGAAGGAAGGCAGGATTTTCATCGGGGGAAGGAAGGGAAGAGTCAAAGTGCAGAAACGCGATCGCTTACTTCGAGATGACCGTGTTGGTGGAGAAGTTAAAGAAGCGGCGCGGGTTGCTCGTGTAGCGCCCGGGCCGGTTCGGATCGGCCTGGTAGCGCAGCCACGCCCCTAAGTTGAAGTCATACAGATACGGCCACAGCCCGGCTCCCGTGTAGAACCAGCCATTGCTGGCGAAGTCGTAGAGGAAGGCGTTGCCGGCCCCGGCGTCCTGGAAGAAGACAAAGCCGAAGTCGTAGTGGTAGACATACGGGAAGAACTGCTGGCTGTAGTAGCCGAAGAACTGGCCGTTGGGGAAAGTCAGGTAGTTGACCCCCAGCGCCCCCAAGGGCCGCTCGCCACTGAAAAAGCCGGCGCGCGGCGCCACCAAGTTAAGGTTCACCGAGTTCGCCATCGCGAGAAGCCCGGCGCGATTCGGATGGAGAAAGTCCACGGAGGAAAGATCCGTGCTGCTGACCGAATACTCCGGCCGGAAGCTGCCGGTCGCCGGGTTCAACGTCGCCGAGTAGAAATCGGCCACGCCATCGAAGAGCCCGGAGGTGCGGATGTAGTCATTCACCGTCTGCACCTTCGCAAAGGTCGCCGGGCTGCCGTAGAGCGGGCCGTTCGTCGTGCCGAGCGGTGAACTCGCATAGTTCTGGTCCGGCTTGAAGGAGGAAAGAATGGTCGCGCCGATGACCCGCACGCCGGCGTTGTGCAAACGCTGGACGATGTTTTGATAACCGCTGAGCACGACGCCCGGCTCCTGCTGGCCGCCGCCCATGTCGTTAATGCCTTCCAGCCAGATCACGCTGGAAAGCCCGCTCAGGCCGAGCACATCGCGATCGAGGCGGTCAATCGCCGCCTGGCCGGTGCGCGCCGGGTTGTTCACCGTGTTGCCGCTGATACCCTGATTGACGATGGAAACCCGGTTGCCGAACGCTTCGTGCAGCCGCCGGGAAAGGAAATTCATCCAACGGTCATTCGCGCTGAGGCTGGAGAAAGTGCCGTCCGTGATGGAATCGCCAAACGCGCAGACCACCTGCGTATCGGCTGGCGCCATCACGTCCACCGCGTTCAGGAAAAACCAGGAGGTCGCGGTGAACGGGAACGAGAAATCGAGGTTCTCGTTGGTGCGGTCACCGGCGTTCGGCGAGCTGAGGTAATTCGTCTGGAACGCGACAGCATGATTCGTCATCGGCCCGCTGCTGCCCTGCACCGCAAAGCTGACCGCGAGGTTGCGGCCGTCGATCAGGATGTCATCCGGGCTTTTCACCCAGGAGAGCGTCACCGCATCGCTCCAGATTTCCTGGCCGACAGGGATCGTCACGCTCGTGCTGCCACCGTTGAAAGTGACGCGCGTGTTCGTGCCTTCCAAAATCACGCCCGCGTATTCCTGCAGACCGACGCGCACCGGCCCGAGCGTCACCGGCTTCGTGCCGAACACATTCGAGAAGCGGAAGCGCATCGTGTTGCCCCACAAGTCGGGTTTCACGATGTTGCGGAACGTCATGTTTTCCGCGCCCTCGGTGTCGAGGTTCGGGAAGGGAAACCGGAGATCCTGCTGCGGATTAAAGGCGCTGTAGGTGTTCGAATTCGCGAACGTCGCCGCCCGCACCGATGAAGCGGACCACGAGGCCACCCACTTCATCTGGCCGGAGGCACCGCTCCCGCTGTTCTGCGCCCGGAGCGGGCCGCTCGTCGCACCGAAGGCGACCAGCGCCGCGGCAGGCAGGACGAATCGGACGACGGAAAGGCGCAACGCGCGCAGCCAGCGGGAGGAAGGGGAATTCATGGCGGAGAAGGGGGGAAGAAAAAGAGAGGGAAGAAGAGACAGCGAGCCAGCGAAACTCAAAAGGAAGCAGGATGTTCCAGCCACACAAATGGAACACAACTGGCACGCGGGGATGCACCAGACCAAGAAGGAATCGGTTTGGCGGACGCCACGTGGCGGTATCCGCAGCGAAATATTCTGGAATATTTCGCATCAAAATCCAGAAGCCGGCGGCCACCGGGCTCCCGCCGCTCAGATCCGACTGCGCCGGCAGTCCACCAGGCCGCTGCCGAAGAGGCCGTGGATCGTTTTGTCCGGGTCCAGGCCTGACAGGCTGAAACAATCGTGCGCCCAGCATTGGACGACGTGCTGATGGGCATCGAACCCCTCCCCGATGCCGAGCGTGAGCGTGTAGGGCTGCGGCTTGAGCGGCGGCCAGTCGAACTCGAGCACCACGTGCCAGTCGCCGGGCTCCGGCAGATCGTATTCCCGGCGGGCATCATCGGCGCCGCGCAACTCGCGGCTGTTTTGTCCGCACACCTGCTGGCCGGTGGCGTCGCGCAGCAGATAGCCAAACATCAAGTGCGCCCGCGGCTCGACGACGCGGACCCACAAATGGACCACCACCCGCTCTCCGGGCGCCCGCATCACCACCGGCGCGCCGGCCGCGTCGGTGACGGCGGCTTTCACGATGCGGAGCGCGCCGCGCCCGCTGAGGCTCTCGTCGGGCAGCGTCTTCCACGGCAGCGCCGCGACCGCGGCGGCTTCCTCGCGGCTGGTCGCGGCGCCGAGCGGTGACCGGGGCCGAGGCGCCGGGCGCGCCTTCGTTGTGCAGCGATTTCAAATACCGCTCGATGCCCGGCGCGATCGGCCCGTCGTAGTCGAGCCGCCCGCCCTGGAGGATGAGCAGCCGCTCGCAGAGCGCGCTGAGCTGGGTGGGATCGTGGCTGACGACGATCTTCGTCGAGGCGGCGAGCGGGCCACGCAGATAATCGTAGCAGCGTTGCTGAAAAAAGATGTCTCCGACCGCCAGCGCTTCATCAATGATGACGATTTCCGGCTGCACGAGCACAAACGTCGCAAACGCCAGCCGCAGCACCATGCCGGAGGAGTAATGCTTCAGCGGCCGGTCCATGAACTCGCCGATCTCGGCAAACGCGGCCACCTCGGCGTGCCGACGCCCGATTTCCTGCGGCTCCAAGCCGAGCAGGCTGGCATAGGTGAGCACGTTTTCGCGGCCGGTGTAGTCGGGATTAAAGCCGACGCCGAGCTCCAGCAACGACTGGATGCGGCCGCGCGTGGTCACGACGCCGGAAGTGGGCCGCAGCACGCCGGAGATGATTTTCAAGAGCGTGCTCTTGCCGCTGCCGTTGCGGCCGATGATGCCGACCCGCTCGCCGCGCCGGATTTCCAGCGACACGTCCTGCAGCGCCGGCGCCAGGGGATTCGGCGGGGCGGCGCCGTTTGTCCCAGCGCGCCGATTGCGCAGGCGCTGGGCCAGGGTTTTCGCCGCTTCCCGCGCGGCCGTGGTGACGGCGGTGCGCCCGTGGCCATAGACCTTTGGTCAGGTGTTCGACGCGAACCGCCAGGGCGTCATCGAAGGGGGCGGAATCCATCATGGTCGGCCGGTCCGGGGATTTCGTGGTGAGGGGCGGGAGCGTCGGGCAAGGCGCGGGCCGCGGCGGCGGTGCGCTTCATCCTCTTCCCGCTCCTTTCGCACTTGTCGAGAAAGGAAATGCCGGTCGGCGAAAGGGTGAAAGACTTTTCGACTCGACCGCCGAAGCCAGCTAAGGGAACGCGGAGCGCGCTCCCCCATGTCCATTTCCACGCCGCCCCGCCCGTCGGCCGCCACCGCGGCGAGCCGCTTTGACGCCGTCGCCTGCCCGGTGCTGCTGGCCGCGGTGCTGGCGCTCGTCTTCGCCCCGGCGCTGACCTATTTCTACGGCTACAACGACGACTTCCATATGCTGTGGAACGCACGGCACGGCCGGTTCCCGGCGTGGGCGAACATCATGACCGAGCAGGGCCGCCCGCTGGCCGGTCTTTTCTGGGCGCTGCCGGGCGATTTTCCTCACAACATCAACCGGCTCGCCGCCGTGCGGGCGCTCGGGCTGGTGAGCGTCTGGCTGCTGGCCTGCCTCCAGTTCCGGCACCTTTGGCGGCGGCTCGGTTTCCCCGCGCCGCTGGCCTGCGGGCTCGCGCTGGCGACTGTGCTGACGCCGGCCTGCGCGCTCTTTGTCAGTTGGGCGATGATGTGGATGTTTCCTCTCGCCTGCGCCGCTGCCTACGCCGCCGGGATGCTGGCGTGGGAAGGCGGGAGCCGCTCGTTGCATTTGTCGATCGCGGAGCGTCGCGTGGCACGGCAGCTCGGCATTGGAACCCTGCTGCTCGCCGCGCTGGCGACCTACCAGCCGGCCGGGGCGTTTTTCATGGTCGCCATCGTGGCGGGTCTGCTCGCCGGGGCGCCGCCGCCGGACAGCGCCCGCCGGCTGATCCGCTGCACGCTCCTTTTCCTCGCGTGGACGGTTCTTTACTTTGTCGCTTATAAAATCCTGCTCGCCTGGCTGCCGACCGCGCTCGGGCCAAACATGACGGAGCGCGCCGCCCTGGCCA
This sequence comes from uncultured Verrucomicrobiae bacterium, assembly GCA_963762725.1. Taxonomy (GTDB): domain Bacteria; phylum Verrucomicrobiota; class Verrucomicrobiia; order Chthoniobacterales; family SZAS-18; genus JAFAXH01. The sequence goes on from CAVXLY010000005.1 coordinate 93,820, forward strand.
CGGACCTCGGCGGCAAGCTGCGGTTTCTCACCGGGCCCATCCTCTGGTGCGCGCTGACTTCCTGGACCCGGCTGCAGCCAGCGGGCTGGCTGCCGGTCGCGGCGGCCGCGCTCACCGTCATCGGATGCCTCGGCGCGATCCTCGGCCCGCGCGGTCCGGCCGGCATTGAAGGCGGCAGCGGGCGGGAACGCTGGCGGCACCGGGCGATTTTTCTCGGCGGCTTTTTGCTGGCGCTCGGCGCGGCGGTCGGGCCGCTGGTCGTGGTGAAGGAAAACATCGTCGCCCTGCGCACGCTGCCGGCGGTGTATGCGATCCTGGCGCTGGTGGCGCTGGCGGGCTGGCAGGAAATCCTCGGCGCGGCGCTCGCCCGCCTCAGCCGCCGGGCGCGGCCGCTCGTGCTCGGCGGCGCGCTGGCGCTGCCGCTCCTTTTCGCCGCGGTGGCCACGCGCCACCACGTGCTCCACGGCATCGTGAAGCCGAGTCACGACGAGTTGCTCGCCTTGCGCCGCGAGGTCCGCCAGCGCGCCAGCGCGACCGGCGCGCCGCCGGCGCGGATCGTTTACGTTTTTCCCTCGCCCACGGTGTGGCGCTCGCCGCGATTCGAGCCGTTTGCAGAATTCGGCGTGCGCTCGTCCGGGCTCTCCTGGGTGACGCCAGCATTTCTGCGGCTGCTGCTGGAAGAGGAATTCGGGCCGCAGACAAACACCGGCGACGTCGGCATCTACAGCGCGCCGGAGCCGGCGGGCGGGCGCGGCGACTGGTTCATCGACGGCATCACGGCCATCGACGGCACCGAAGGGATCGGCACCCGCACGCTTCCGCAGATCGGCGAGGTCCGCGCGGTGCCAAACGGCTGGTGCTTTTCGCCGTGGCTCGGCGCGTTCGACGCCTCGGCGTTCCCGTTTATCAACCATCCCCGGCTCGGCTGGGTTTTTTGCAACGAAAAGCCGGACGAGAGTTTTTGGATTCACCACAGCCGGCTCGGCTGGCTGGGGACGCGACCGAAGATGTTTCCGGAGTTCTGGTTCATGAAAGCCGGCGCGCGCCCGATCCGGCCGGAATTGAAAGTCACACCGCAGCCCCGCTGGATCGACGTGCAGACCGAAGTGGAAATTCAGACCGGCAACGAGTTTCAATAAACTCGATCAACTCCCAACGCGTCGGCGCGGCCGGGGGCCGGCTCACGGCGCCGCGACGTAGTAATACTGCGCGCCCAACGGGACTTTGCGCAGAAACCGCTCCAGGGGCGTCAGCGCGGCCAGCGCCTTGGGGAAGAACAGCGTGAACCGCAGGGTGCGCCGGCGAAACCCGGCGGCGGCCAGGATTTTCTTCGCGTAAGTCGGCGGGAGCAGCACGGCGTCCTGGTCGAAGGCGCAGGTTTCCACGGCCCGCACGGTGACCGGGTTCCACGGGTTGTGCTCGAAGAGAAAAACCTGCCCGCCCGGACTCAGCGCGCCGTGCAGGCGCTGCAGGAGCGCGACATGTTCCGACCGCGGCACGTGATGGAGCACGTTGGCGATGAGGATCACGTCAAACGTCAGATCCCAGGGCAGCGTGCGGCCGTCGAACACGCTGAAATGCACGCCTGCCAGATCGCGGTGCCGCGCCTGGGCCTGGGCGATCGATTTCTGCGACACATCGACGCCGTAAACCGTCGCACCCGGAAGGTGCTGGCGGAGAAATCCCTCCCCGTTGCCGATGCCGCAGCCGAAGTTCAGGACCGCCAGTTTTTTCTCCGCCCGGCCCTGCGCGCGCAGATGGCTGGCCAGCTCCCTGGCTTTATACTCGGCGAAGTAGGAGGTCGGGTAACCGGAGGCGCGGACGTTTTCCTGGTGCAGCGCGTCGTATTGCTCCGCCACCGCGTCAAACTCCGCAGCTTCGGCCGACGGCGGGAAACCGGCTGCAGTTCCGCGGTCACCATTGTCTTGAATCGGGCGGGCATCGCTCATGCGCCCCCGTGATAATCCGGCAGCGCGCCGCTGTCGATGCCCGGCGTCGCGATCCCGGCGGAAAGCGGCGGCGGCGCGGCTTTTCTCTCCGCTCCGGGAGCAAAACGACACACGGGCTGCCGACCGCGTGAATGTCACGCTGCCGGCAGCCCGCGTTCTCGTGCAGCGACGGACCCGTTATTCGCCGGCGCGATCACGCCCTTGCTGCCCTTTCCAGGGCAAGTCCTGACCGGGGCCACCCGGCTTCTTCAGGAAGACGCGCAGTTGCCAGAGGTTCTTGTCCACGCCGTAAGCAAGGTCCTGGAATTTGTTGGAAGTGGGCGGGTCGCTTTCGTTCGTCGCGCGGATGCTTTCGTAAACCTGCTTTTGCAACACCGTCACCCGGTCGATGAGCATCTTGAGGCTTTCGTTATCGGTTTGGTAACCGGCGGGCGGATCCGGGATCGTCGAGGTTTTTGCGATCGTGGCGTAACGGCCGTCCACGCTGTAGCCGAGCGAGAGCGCGCGCTCCGCGAAGATGTCGGCATACTTGCGGTAGTAGTCCGCGTATTCCTGGTAGTATTCGTGCAGGGAAATGTAGAGCGGCCCGTTCAGGTTCCAGTGCGCCTGCTTGTAGTCGTTGAACAACGCCAGGAGATCGACGGTGACCTGCTGGAGCAGCTTCACGCTTTTCGCGCGCTCGGCGTCACCCGCCAGCGGGTAACTTTCTTCGATGCGCGGCGGCTGCGGGGTAATATGCTCGTTGCTTTCGCCCGGCTGACTCGTCGCTTTTGCCGACCGCTCGCGGGCTTTGGCCAGCCCCTGCGAATCGGCGGTCTGATCCGCGGATTTATTTCCGCTCGCGCTGCTGCCGGCGCGTTGCGGACCGGTCGGGGTGATCGCGGGAGGTGATTGGGCGTGGACCGCGGCGGCGGGCAGAAAACCGGAGGCGGAAATGCCGAGCGCGATGAGCGCAGCGGGAAGCGTTGGCTTTTGTTTCATCAAGGATAGTTGTCCCAGGAATTGGGCTGAGCCTCGTATCCGTGCGGCGGCAGGCCGCCGGTCTGGCAAAACGCGCGTGTCCCGACGATCGGCGATCGTCCCGACCGCCACCCGGACGGAAGCCGTTTTCAATGCGACTCCTCCTTCTCCCGCTCTCCGATGAACGTCGATCTCTCCGCGCCCACCCAGCAGCTCCGCGACATGGCCAACGGTTTCCTCGCGCGGCTGCCTTACCTCGTCATCGCGATCGTGGTTTTCGCGCTTTCGTTTTACATCGCAAAAGGTCTGCGCAATCTCATCCTGCGCTTCACCGCGAAGCGCAAGCGCGTGGAAAACGTCGGTGCAGTGCTGGGCCGGCTGGCTCAGGGAGCGGCGATCTTTCTCGGACTGCTCGTTGCGCTGGTGATCGCGCTGCCATCGTTCAAGCCCGCGCAGTTGATCCAAGTGCTGGGCCTCAGCAGCGTGGCGATCGGCTTCGCCTTCAAAGACATCCTCCAAAACTACCTTGCCGGCATCCTGCTCCTGCTCAACGAACCCTTCCGCATCGGCGATCAGATCGTCATGGGCAGCTTCGAAGGCACGGTGGAAAATATCGAAACCCGCGCCACCTACATCCGCACCTACGACGGCCGGCGCATCGTCATACCCAACGGCGATCTCTACACAAACTCGGTGACGGTGAACACGGCGTTCCCGAAACGCCGGCTGCAATACGACGTGGGCATCGGCTACGGCGACAACATCGCCCAAGCCAAGGCGCTGCTCCTCGAAGCCGTGCGGGAATGCGAAGGCACGCTCGACGAACCGGCGCCCGAGGCGCTGGTCGTCGATCTCGCAGGCAGCACCGTGAACATCCGGGTGCGCTGGTGGATCGATCCGCCCCGGCGCGCGGACGTCGTCGCCACGACGGATCGCGTGCTGGAAGCCGTGCGAAACAAGCTCACGGCCAACGGCATCGACCTGCCCTTCCCCACCCAGCAAATCCTGTTTCACGATCAGACCGAGGAGACCGACGGCGACCGCTCCCGCCAGCGCGAAGGCTGGCCCGCCGGCGGGTCGAAGCCGGTGCCGCGCGCCCGCGCCGCCCTGCGCCCGCCGGCCGGCGAGCCGGAGGATCGCGACGCCCACGGCGACGACGGTGACGCCAGCCCGCGACCGCCGCGCCGGCAGTGACACCGCCGGACACTAACAGCCGCGCAGCGACTTCCCGGCCCATGACCTCCTCAGCCGACCCGGATCCGTGGTGGAAACAAACCGGGAAATTTCTGCTCCTGGCCGGGCGTGATTTTCTGCAGGACAACGGACCCAGCTGGGCCGCGGCGGTGGCTTATTACAGCCTGCTCTCCGTCTTCCCGCTCCTGCTCGCCGTCGGGTCCATCGCCGCGTTCTTTCGTCGATCCCCAGTGGGCCGTCCACCAGGTCTCGCAGCACCTCGGCAACTTTCTGCCGAGAGGCGGCGACGACATCGAGCGCGTCGTCCGCAAAGCCGTTTCGGCCGGGCGCGGCGGCGGCCTGCTTTCCATCCTGGTGCTGCTCTGGACCGGGTCGCTCGTGTTTGCCACGCTGACAAAGGCGTTGAACGTCGCCTACGACACGGCGGAGAGTTACGGCTTTTTCAAGCGCACGCTCGTGCGCCTGCTCATGCTGCTGACGGTCGGCATGCTGTTTCTCTTCGCGCTGAGCGCCGGGCTGGTGATCCGGGTGTTGTGGAACGTGCTGTCGATCCTGCCGGTCGGGCGCGAGATCATCTTCGCGCTCGTGGTCAACGCGGTGCCGGCGGTGCTGCTGCTGGCCGCCTTCACGCTCACCTACCGGCTGGTGCCGCGCCGGCGCCCGGGCTGGCGGGCCGCCGGGATCGGCGCGGGCGTGGCGACGCTGCTGTTTCTCGCCGCGAAGCCGTTGTTTCTCGGCTACGTGCAGACGCTGGCGCGCTACAACGTCATCTACGGCTCGCTGGCCGGCATCATCATCGTCGTGCTCTGGGCGTGGATCGTGGCCATGATCACGCTTTTCGGCGGGCAGATCAGCGCGCATGGCCAGGCCGTGATCATTGAAGGCAAATCGCTCGACGCCGTCCGCCGCTCGCACCTGGAGCGCAGCGACGCGGAACGGCAGCAAAGCGAGCGGAAGGCTTGAAACGCGCCTGGCGGCTTACCCGCGAGCCCGCTGGACAACCGATCCTAAATTGTATCTTCCGCCGCCTGCCGGCAATCCACGGCCTGATTTTCGATCTGGATCGTGGTGTGCTCGATGCCGAAGCGGTCGTGCAACTCCCGGCTCGCCCGGGCGAGCAACGCATCGTGACCATCGCCAGTTCCGCCGGCCGCGGGCGCCGGCAGCACGAGGTGCGCGGTGAGTGCGGTATCCGTGGTGCTCAGCGGCCAGACATGCAGATCATGCACCCGCTCGACGCCAGGTAACGCCGCGAGATAGCCGCGCACTTCTCCGAGATCGATGTTCTCGGGCACCGCGTCGAGCGCCATGTCGAGCGCGCGGCGGAGCAACCCCCAGGTGCTCACGACGATCACGGCGTTGACGACCAGACTCATTACTGGATCGATCCATTGCCAGCCAGTGAACAGAATCGCCACGCCGGCAAGCACGACGCCTCCGGACACCGCGGCATCCGCTGCCAGGTGCAGAAACGCGCCTTTGACGTTCAGGTCGCCCTTGCGCCCGGCCGCAAACAGCCAGGCGGAAAAGCCGTTGACGACCACGCCGAGCGCCGCCACCCAGATGACGGTGCGACCGGCCACCGGCGCCGGATCGGAAAACCGGTGCACGGCCTCCCAGGTGATCGCCCCGACGGCCACGAGCAACAGCACCGCGTTTGCCAGCGAGGCGAGAATGGAGGAGCGCCGGAAACCGTAGGTGTGCCGCGCGGTCGGCGGTCGTTTGCCCAGACGCAGAGCGACCCACGCCAGGATCAGCCCGAGCACGTCGCCGAGATTGTGCCCGGCATCGGCGATCAGCGCCAGCGAGTGCGCCACGATGCCGAAGCCGACCTGCAGGCTGATGTAGAGAATATTGAGGAGCGCCGCGATCGCGAAGGCGCGGTTGAAGTCCGTCGGCGGTTCGTGCGAGTGACCGGCGTGGCTGTGTGATTTCGAGGAAGCTGTCATCCGGAAAAATGGAAAGGGCGACGCGCCGACGCGCCCGGGAGAGAAGGAAGCCGCGCTTCGTCAGCAAAGTCGCCGCGAATTCTTACGTCATTGTAATATTCGAGTAAGGAATTCGCGAGCCGGGCGGGTCCACTTTGCCCCCATGACTGAACCTCTCTCTCTGCAGAAACGACGATTCTCCGTGCGCGAGAAGCTCTGCGCAACGCTGATCGGCGGCGCCATGCTCGCCGGCGGCAGCGTCTTCGCGCTGAACTCGCCCGGGGGCAGCAACAACAACGACGCGGCCACCGACAACAGCAAGCCCGCCGCGACCGCCCCGGCCACGGACAGCCACGCCCGACCTGAAGGTGGAGCGCACGCCGGTGGACCGCGGCCGCACGCCGGCCGGCTCCTTCGCGCCGATCGTCCAAAAAGTCGCGCCGAGCGTCGTCGAGATTTCCGTGACGTCGAATGCGCCCAAGCGCCAGCTTTCCGGCGCGGATTCCGATCTGTTCGGCCGGTTCTTCGGGCCGCACGGCCAGTTCGGCGGCAACGGTGGCGGCGGCCGCGGCGGCATGAACCCGCACGGTGCGCCGGGCGCGGGTCGTCAGCAGCGCGGCCTCGGCTCCGGCGTCATCGTCTCGGCCGACGGCTACATCTTGACGAACAACCACGTCATCAAAGACGCCAGCGAGATCCGCGTCGCCCTTGCGGACGGTCGTGATTTTACCGCGAAGGTGATCGGCACGGACCCGAAGACCGATGTCGCGGTGCTGAAGATCAAGGCCGACGAGAAGCTGCCGGCCGTGACCTTTGCCGACAGCGAGGCGCTGGCGGTGGGCGACGTGGTGCTCGCCGTGGGCAACCCCTTCGGCATCGGCCAGACCGTGACGCAAGGCATCGTGAGCGCGAAGGACCGCGTGACCAGCGGCGGCATGGATGAGGATTACATCCAGACCGACGCCGCGATCAATCCGGGCAACAGCGGCGGCGCGCTCATCGACGTCGAAGGCCGGCTCGTGGGCATCAACACCGCGATCCTCAGCCACAGCGGCGGCTTCCAGGGCGTCGGCTTCGCGATTCCTTCGAACCTCGCGCAGTGGGTGATGAATTCGCTCGTGAAAAACGGCCGCGTGGACCGGGGCTTCCTCGGCGTGAGCATCCAGAACGTGACGGCGGATCTGGTGAAGGCGTTCAAGCTCGATCGCCGGGACGGCGCCCTCGTGGCGGACGTGACCTCCGGCAGCCCGGCCGACCAGGCGGGTTTGCAGAGCGGCGACTTGATCCGGCAGTTCAACAACGAGCCGGTGCGGGACGCTTCCCAGTTCAAGCTGAAGGTCGCCAGGACCGCGCCCGGCACGAAGGTGACCGTGCAGGCGCTGCGCAACGGCAAGGAGAAATCCTTCGACGTGACGCTCGCCGGGCAGCCGGCGCCGAAGGTGGCGAAGAACGACGACGCGACGCCCGCCGGCCGCGACGACGAAGCGCTCGCCGGCGTCGCCGTGGCGGACCTCGACGCCAGCGTGCGCCAGCAGGTGAACGTCCCGGCAAACGTGCGCGGCGCCGTGGTGACCCAGGTCGCCCCGAACTCACCCGCGTATGAGGCGGGTCTGCGGCCCGGCGACGTGATCACCGAGATCAACCGCCAGCCGGTGAAGAACGCGCAGGACGCCATCACCAGCACCGAAAAGCCAACCGGCGGCGCGACGCTGGTGAAAGTCTGGAGCCGGGGCGGCAGCCGCTACCTCGCCGTGGACGAAGGCAACGGCAGCGTCGGCTGATCAAAGGAAACCCAAAGCCCTCCCGGCGCGGCGGCGTGCAGCGTCGCCGGTCGGGAGGGCTTTTCTTTTTCGGTCGAACCGCACGCATGTTATGCCGTCGGATTTCTACTTCCTCCTATGCGTGTGCTCGTCGTGGAAGACGACGCGAAGATTGCGTCGTTTGTGGTCAACGGTTTGAAACAAAACGGCTTCGCGGTGGACCATGCCGCCGACGGCGAGACCGGCCTCGACTACGCGCTGGCCGTTTCCTACGACGCCGCCGTGCTCGACCTCATGCTGCCGAAGCTCGACGGGCTTTCTTTGCTGCGGCAACTGCGCCAAAAAAAGATCGCGGTGCCCGTCCTGATCCTCAGCGCGCGCGCCGGCGTCGATGACCGCGTGCTCGGCCTGCAATCCGGCGGCGACGACTATCTCACGAAGCCCTTCGCGTTTTCCGAGCTGCTCGCCCGCGTGCAGGCGCTCATCCGCCGCGCCACGCAGACGCACGAGCCCAGCCAGCTCGCGGCCGGGGATTTGAAGATGGATTTGTTCACCCGCGAAGTCGCGCGCGACGGCCAGAAGATCGAGCTGCAGACCCGCGAGTTCGCGCTGCTGGAACTGCTGCTGCGCCACCAGGGCCGGGCGGTCACCAAGACGATGATCCTCGAGCACGTCTGGGACTTCGGCTTCGATCCGCAGACGAACCTCGTGGATGTCCTCGTGCATCGTCTGCGCGCGAAGATGGACAAGGATTTTCCCGCCCGGCTCATTCGCACCGTGCGCGGTGTCGGCTATGTCCTCAAAGCTCCCGAACCTCACTCCACCGCCGAGCTTTAGGCAGCGGCTCTGGTCGAGCTTTGCGTTTCGCCTGAGCCTCTGGTTCGCCGGCGCGTTCACGCTCAGCGCCGCGGTGCTGTTTGCGGTGCTCTATTTCCTGCTCGCGTCGTTCTTCGAGCGCAGCGAGCGGGAGATCATCGCGGCGCGGCTGAAGGAATGCGCCGCGGTTTATGAAAATCGCGGTCTGCCGGCGTTGAACGACCTCCTGCGCCGCAGCGAGGCGACGCGCGCCGAGGGGCCGTTTTTCGTGCGCGTCACCGGCCGGCTCGGCAGCGTGCTGCTGCTCTCGGCGCCGGCGGATTGGGTGCAGGTGGAAAACCGGCCGACGCCCGACGAACTGGGCACGGCGACCGCCATCGGTGGGCCGCAGCCCCACCGCGCCGCGTGGCTGCGCATCCCGAAGGATGCCCGCAGCGATTTCATGCTGGCTTCGATGCGCCTGAACGACGGCTCGATCCTGCAGGTCGGCCGCAGCACGAACCGGGGCGAAACGCTTTTCCGACCTTTTGTCACCTCGTTCCTGCTGGTGATCGGGCCGACGTTTCTGCTCGGGCTCGCCGGCGGCGCGATCTTCGCCTATCGCGCCACCGCGCCGGTGCGCGAAGTCCTGCGCACGGCGCGCAGCATCATCAGCACCGGCAACTTCGCCGAGCGGGTGCCGGAAACCCAGGCTGCGAGCGAGCTGGCGGAGCTGGCGCGGCAGTTCAACCGGGTGCTGGAAAAAAACGGCGCGCTCATCCGCGCGATGCGCGAAGCCCTGGACAACGTCGGCCACGATCTGCGCACGCCGCTCACCCGGCTGCACGCCTCCGCGGAAACCGCGCTCCAGAACGAACTCTCCGCCGCCGACGCCCGCGAAGCGCTCGCGGATTGCGTGGAGGAATCCGAGCGCGTGCTGACGATGCTCAACGTCCTGCTCGACATCACGGAAGCCGAGTCCGGCATGATGCGGCTGCAGCGGCAGCCGGTGTCCGTTTCCCGACTCCTCGGCGAGGTGCTCGAAATGTATGCGCTGATGGCCGAGGAAAAACGGATCGCGGTCGAGACGGAGCTTGCCGACGCCAGCGTGGCCGAAGTCGATCCTCCGCGCATGCGGCAGGCGTTTGCGAACCTGATCGACAACGCGCTTGAAATACACACCGGAGGGCGGGGCGATCTCGGTCGGCTGCCGCACCGAAACCCACGGCGAGGCGCCGAGCGCGGTGGTGATTGTCACGGTCCGCGACAACGGCATCGGCATTCCCGCCGACGAGCAGCCGCGCATCTGGGACCGGCTTTATCGCGGGGACAAAAGCCGCGGCCAGCGCGGGCTCGGCCTTGGCCTCAGCCTCGTGCGGGCCGTCGTCGAGGCGCACGGCGGCCGCACCGCGGTGCAGAGTCAGGCCGGCGCGGGCGCGGAATTCACGATCGAGCTGGCCGCCAGCGCGCCGGTCGCTACTTCGTGATGATCTGGTTTGTCCGGAAGTTAAAGAAGTAGCGCGGGTTCTTCGTGTAGGTGCCCGGGTTGCTGGTGTTCGGATAGTAATAGAGCAGCGCGTTCAGGCTGAAGTCGTAGAGATACGGAAACGGAAAACTCGGGCTGGTGTAAAACCAGGAGGAACTCGTGAAGTCGTAGAGAAACGCGCCCCGCGCCGAGTCCTGCGCATCGACGAAGTAAACGAAGCCCAGGTCGAAGTGATACAGATACGGAAAGAACGCGTAGGTGTAGTAGCCGAACACGTTGCCGCTCGCGGCGAATTGCAGGAAGTAAACGCCGTTCGAGAGCGGCACCTCGCCGGCGAAGAACGGCGGGTGCAGCGCCGCCTCGAGCCGGAACAGCGTGCCGCCCGCGCTGTCCACGCTGCCGGGGCCCGTGGTGCCGTAGAGCGCGCCGTCGCGGCCGGGAACCAGCGCGACCTTCGGCTGCCGGCCATCCGGTCCGCCACTGAAACTGTAGAGCACCGTCGGCGCGCCGCCCGCCGTGGGGGCGCGGAAAACGGTGCCCTGGTTGCTGGCGCCGCCGCGCGAAGTCGTGCCGTAAAGATTGCCGCTCGCGTCCGCCTGCAACGCGCCAAGCGGGCCGCTTCCGTCCTGGCCGCCGGTGAAGGAGTAGAGCGTCGTCAACTGTCCGCCCGGCGTGAGGCGGAAGAGCGTGCCGCGATTGCTCGCGCCGCCGGCGAAGGTCGTGCCGTAGAAATTGCCGTCGCCCGCCTGCACGAGTTCCGCGTAGGGATTCGCGCCGGTGGAGGCGCCGTTGAAGCTGTGGAGCGTCGTGAGCGCTCCGCCCGGCGTGATGCGAAACACCGTGCCGAGCCCGAGGTCGCCGCCAAAGCCAGTCGTGCCGTAGAAGTTGCCGTCCCGGCCCTGGATCAAGCCGGCAAACGGACTGCCGCCGTCGCCGGTGCCGGTGAACGTGTAGAGCGTCGTCAGCCCGCCGCCGGTGGAAATCCGGAACACGGTCCCGTTATCCATCTCGCCGCCGCCGCGATACGTGGTGCCGTAGAGATTGCCGTCGCTCGCCTGGAGGAGGCGGCTGTAGGGATTCGCGCCGTCGTTGGTGTCCGGGTTGCCGGTGAAGGAATAAAGCGTCGTCAGATTCCCGGCCGGCGTGAGGCGGAAGACCGTGCCAAAGCCGTCGCCGGTGCCGCCGCTGTAGGTCGTGCCGTAAAAGTTGCCGTCCGTGGCCTGGATGAGCGCATTCGGCCCGCTGCCGTCAGGGCCGTTCGTGAAGCGGTAGAGCACGTTGATCCCGCCGCCGCCGGCCGGGAGCCGGAACACCACGCCGTTGTTGTCGTTGCCGCCCTCGACGGTCGTGCCGTAGAACGATCCGTCGCCGGCGAGGGCGAGCGCGTTGGGATCGCGCCCATCGGTGCCGCCGCTGAAGCGATACAGCGTCGTCAACTGCGCCAGCGCGGGCATCGGCGACGCGGCGCACCACAGCGAGATCCCGGCGGCGAGAACGGTTTTCAACCCCGGTTTCTTCCCGAACAGAGAACAAAAGAGACGCGACATAAGCGAAAGAAAAGACGGCGGATACCGCGAGCGCGATCGTCGCATTCCTGCGAAAATTCGACAAGCCATTTCGCACGGATCGCGGGCTCGCGAAAATTCACTCTGAAAGGGCGTTTCCGCGACCGTTTGGAAAGCCGTCGCCGCTCGGTGACGCGGAGGGCGCCGTCGCGCGATCCGCCCTCGCTTCCGCGGGCGTGCCGGGCATATTGCCGGCGCATGCGTTTTTCCCCCCCGTTTTCCGTCGCCTGCCTCGGAGCGGCGCTCCTGCTTTCCCCCCTGCCGGTCCGCGCCGCGGAAATGCCGGCTCCCCCGTCACCGCCGGCAGCGGCGATCACCGGCGCCGATTTTTTGCGCGACTACGCCGAGACGCGCGGGTTTCTCCTCGGCCGGCCGATGGGCGCCAAGCCGACGCCGGACGGGCGCGCGGTGCTTTTCTGCGCGCCGAATCCGCGCGGGTGCCGAGCCAGGAGCTGCACGAGTTCGACGTGGCCAGCGGCAAGTCGCGCCGGCTGCTTTCGCCCGCGCAGGCGCTCGCCGGCGCGGCCGAGCAGCTTTCGCCCGAGGAAAAAGCCCGGCGCGAGCGGCAGCGCGTGAGCGTGGGCGGGTTCACCGCGTTTGAAATGTCGAAGGACGGCACGCGCGTCCTGTTGAGCCTGAGCGGCAAGCTCTACGTGCTCACTCGCGCGAGCGGCGAGGTGCTGGAACTCGCCACCGGCGCCGGCACGATCGTGGATCCGAAATGGGCGCCGGACGGCCGGAGCGTTTCCTACGTGCGCGATTACGACCTTTACGTTTTCGACCTCGCCGGGCGCCGAGAGCAGGCGGTCACGCGAGGCGGCACCGAGACGGTCACGCATGGGCTCGCGGAGTTTGTCGCGCAGGAAGAAATGGGCCGTTTCACCGGCTACTGGTGGTCGCCGGACGCGCAAAAGCTCGTCTTCGAAGAAAGCGACGCCTCGAAGGTGGAAAGCTGGTTTGTCGCCGACCCATCGAAGCCGGAGCAGCGGCCGGCGCGCTCGTTTTATCCGCGGCCCGGGAAGGAGAATGTTTCCGTGCGCGTCGGCATCGTCCCGGCGGCCGGGCAAAGAGCAGCCGGGGCGCCGGTCTGGATCGCCTGGGACCACGCCCGCTACCCGTATCTCACGGGCGTGAACTGGCGCGAGCACGGCCCGCTCACCGTGACCGTGCAGACCCGCGACCAGACCGAGCTGGCGCTGCTCGAAGTCGATCCCGCCACCGGCCGCACGCAGCCGCTGCTCACCGAGCGCGACGCCGCCTGGGTCAATCTCGACCAAGACATGCCGCGCTGGCTGCCGGAAAGCGACGGCGGCGGCTTTCTCTGGACCAGCGAACGCGCCGGTGGCTGGCAGCTCGAGCGGCGCGCCCGCGACGGCAGCCCGCGCGAAGTTCTGGTGCCGCGCGAGATCGGCTACCGCGGACTGGTCGGAATCGCCGGCGGGGAAGTGTATTTCCGCGCGAGCGCTGACCCGACGCAGACCCAGCTTTGGCGGGTGCCGCTGGCCCCCGGCGGGAAGCCGCCGGTCGCGCTGACCACGGAGCCGGGCCAGCACGGCGCGGAATTCGGCGAGAACACGGCCATCTATGTCCACACCGTCCAGACGCTCCACGCGCTGCCGCGCACCTGGGTGCGCCGTTGGGCGGACAGCACGATCATCGGCGAGCTGCCTTCGATCGCACAGGAGCCGTCGCTGAAATTGCACGCGGAACCGGTGAAAGTCGGCGAGGGCGCGGGCTTTCACGCGCTGGTGATCCGGCCGCGCGACTTCCATCCCCAATCCGGCCGGAAATATCCGGTGATCGTCGATGTTTACGGCGGGCCGCATCACAACCACGTGCTCGCGGCCCTGCGCCCGTATCTGCTCGATCAATGGCTCGCGGACCAGGGCTTCATCGTGGTCGCCGCCGACGGGCGCGGCACGCCGGGACGCGGCCGGGAATGGGAGCGGGCGATCGCGAAGAAATTCGGCGAAGTGCCGCTGGACGATCAGGTGCAGGCGTTGATGGCGCTGGGCGACCGGTTCCCGGAACTGGACCTGGATCGGGTCGGCATCACGGGCTGGAGCTTTGGCGGTTACATGGCGGCGCTGGCGGTGATCCGGCTGCCGGAGGTGTTCAAGGCGGCGGTCGCCGGCGCGCCGGTCACCGACTGGCTCGATTACGACACGCATTACACCGAGCGTTATCTTGGTCTGCCGGATGCCCACCCGGAGGCGTATCGCTCGGCCTCCTGCTCACCGGGGTGGAAAAGCTGGAGCGCCCGCTGCTGCTCATCCACGGCACCGCGGATGACAACGTCTTTTTCCGCCATTCCCTGCGGCTCGGCGATGCGCTGTTCCGCGCGGGCCGGCCGTTTGAAATGCTGCCGCTGCCGAGCCTTACGCACATGGTGCCGGACCCCGTGGTGCGCGAGCAGCTTTCCGCCCGCATCGCACGGCATTTCCGCGCCCACCTCGGCGCGCCCACGGCCGCGCCGGCAGGCAACAAACGCTAGCGTCCGCGCGCCTCGCCGGCGTCGTGCGAATACCCGGTGTCTTCGCTGTCGCACGGCTTTCTTTCCTCATTCCCGATCCTTCATGAAACCCCTCCGTTCCACTGCTCTTCACCGCTGCCCTCCTGGCAGGCACCGTCGCGTTTTCGACGTTCACCGGCTCCGTCGTCACCCTCCGTGCGCAGGACGAAAAAAACGCGGCGGCCGCCGCGGACGCCAAGGCAAAATCAGCCGCCAGCACGGACACCAAGGACAAGGATAAAGACAAAGAAAAAGACCCGCCGCTTTCCGTGACCGAGCACACCGTCACGATCAACGGCAAGCCGGTCCGCTACCGGGCGACGGCGGGCTACCTGTTGCTGCGCGATTTTTCCGAAGGCAAAAAGCACGACAGCGGCGACGGCAAAGATTCCAAAGAGGGCGACAAAGCAAAGGGCAAGGACAAGGAGGAAGCAAAAACCAAGGCGAAGGTTTTCTTCATCGCCTACACCCGCACCGACGTCGGCGACGACCCGGCGAAGCGGCCGATCACTTATTCCTTCAACGGCGGCCCCGGCTCCTCCAGCGTCTGGCTGCACCTCGGGGCGCTCGGGCCGCGGCGCACGGAGGTTTCCGAGCGCGGCGAGGCGCCCGCCCCGCCGTATCGGCTCGTGGATAACGAGGCGAGCTGGCTGGACATCACCGACCTTGTCTTTATCGACCCGGTTTCCACCGGCTTCAGCCGCACCGCGCCCGGCGAGGATCCGAAGCAGTTTCACGGCGTGAAGGAAGACCTCGCCAGCGTCGGCGAATTCATCCGGCTCTACACCTCGCGCTACACCCGCTGGCTCTCGCCGAAGTTCCTGGTCGGCGAAAGCTACGGCACCACGCGCGCCGCCGCGTTGAGCGACTACTTGCAGGAGCGCTACGGCTTCTACATGAACGGCATCATGCTGGTCTCCAGCATCCTCGACTTCCAGACCGCGCGCTTTGCTCCCGGCAACGACCGGCCGTATCCGCTCTTCCTGCCGACCTACACCGCCGCCGCCTGGTATCACAAAAAACTGCCCGCCGATCTCCAGGCCCGGCCGCTCGCCGAAGTCCTGCGCGAAAGCGAAAATTTCGCCACGAACCAATACCTCCTCGCCCTGGCCCGCGGCGACCAGCTGACGCCGGAATACCGCCAGGAACTCGCCGCCTACCTTGCCCGGCTCACCGGTCTGCCGGCGGAGACGATCGCCCTGTGGAACTGCCGCATCCCGGCCCAGCGCTTTTTCTCGGAGTTGCTGAAGGAACGCGGCCGTTCCGTGGGTCGCTACGACGCGCGGTTCACCGGCATCCGCTACAACCCGGGCACTGCGGATTCCGACTTTGACCCGAGCTACGAAGCCGTGCTCGGCCCTTACTCCGCGACGATCAACGACTACCTGCGCCGCGAGCTGAAGTTCGAGAGCGATCTGCCTTATGAAATGATCGCCGACGTCCGGCCCTGGAACTACGCCGCCGTGGCGCAAAACCAGTTTCTCAACGTCTCCGAAGACCTGCGCAAAGCGATGAGCCGCAACCCGTATCTGAAGCTCTGGGTTTCCTGCGGCTACTACGATCTGGCCACGCCGTATTTCGCCGCCACGCAGGTGATCAACGCAATGAACCTCGACCCCACGGTGCGCGGCAACGTGACCGTCACCTCCTACGAGGCCGGCCACATGTTTTACATGCTGCGCCCGGCGCTGCTGCAGTTCAAAACTGACGCCGCCGCCTTCATCCAGGAAGCGATCAAACCGCGGGTCGTCCCGACGGCGGCGCCGTAGCGAGCCGCCGCCGGGTCGAGCCGGGAAATCAGCGACCCGCTGGCGCTGCCGCTGTCGCTGCCGGCTGCGCGCGGCCCATGAGCTCCTCGACCAGCGCGCCGGCGTCATACACGCTGCGGAGCGCTTCGATGATCGCGCGGGAATCCACGCTCACGCAGCGTGCCTGCTTGTCGGTGTAGATGTAGTCGAGCGCGAGCGACTGGATGTTGCCGTCGAAGATGATGCCGACGAATTCGTTCGCCGTGTTCACCACCGGGCTGCCGCTGTTGCCGCCGATGATGTCGGCGGTGCTGACGAAGTTGAACGGCGTGTCGAGCTTCAGCTTGTCCTTGCGCTGCAGCCAGCGCGGCGGCAGGTCGAAGGGCGGCTTGTTCTCGTGCTCCGCGGAGCGCTGATACAGGCCGGCAAAGGTCGTGAACGCCGGCACCGGTTTCCCGAGTTCCTCGTAGCCTTCCACGGTGCCGTAGCTCAGGCGCAGCGTGAACGTGGCGTCCGGGAAATTCGTCGTCCCCTCGGTGGCGAAGCGGGCGGCGGCGATGCGGGCGTAAGCCTGCTGCTTGATCTCATCCTGCGACTCGTAGAGCTTGCGCGCCGCGCGGGCGGTGCCGTCCACCGCGCGGGCCAGCTCGATCATCGGGATCCTTCGAGGCCGCAACCGCCGCGGCGCCGCCTTCGTAAAGCGCCTTGCGCGCGGCGACGTCCTTCAGCTGGGAACCGTTGACGAGTTCCGCGGCGCGGACGCGCGGCGACTTGCCGTTGAGCACGCCTTGCACGAGCGGATCGCCATCGCCGAAGGCACCGGCGAAATCGGTGAGCGAATCCGCCAGCGTCAGCGTCTCCAGATCCGCGTAAATCGGCTCCGCGGAAAAGAGCCGCAGCTCCAGCGAATCCCGCGCGCTGTCGCGGAATTCCGGCAGGCGCTCGCCGTTCGGCTTTGCACGCTCATCGGCCGCGCGCACCAGGGTGCGGGCGATCTCGAAGAGCCGGGAATTCAACGCCGCCGGATGCCCGCGCCGGCCCTCGAAGTAGTCCCACATCCGCGAGTTGTTCGCGATCATGGACTGCGCGCCCTGGATGCGGTCGTAGGCTTCGATCGCGCCTGCGTGTTTCGGGTCCGCCGCGATGGCGTTGCGCAGTTTGGACTCGCGCTCGACCAGGAGATCGCCGACTTCGGGATCAAGCAGCGCGGCGAGCCGGCCTTCGTAGGATTTCCGGCGCGTTCTGGATGCCGAAAAGTTCGTCCCGGGCGCGGCGCGCGTTTTCCATGCTGCGCTCGCTGAACGACGACAGCAGCACCTCGCGCCGGTAGAGCCGGGCGAGCAGCCGCGGCAACGCGCGGTCGCGCTGGTCGGCCAGCTCGGCGAGCGTGAGCTGCCGGCTGGTGGAGCCGGGGTGGCCGCTCACGAAAGCCAGAGAGCCGGCCGCCGGGCCGTTGGCGCTCCATTTCAAGAACTGCCCGGGCCGCGCCGGCTGGCCGTTTTCGTAAGCGCGGAAGATGCAGATATCGAGGTTGAAGCGCGGATACTCGAAGTTGTCCGGATCCCCGCCGAAAAACGCGATGCCCTGCTCCGGCGCGAAGACGAGGCGCACGTCGTCGTAGCGTTTGAAGCGGTAAAGGTGATACGCGCCGCCTTGGTAGAGCGTGACGACGTCGCTGCGCAGGCCGGTCTTTTCCTTGCTCTCTTTTTCAATGTCCGCCAGCACCGCGCGCCGGGCGGTCACGGCCTTCTCGGGATCGAGATCCGCCGGGACGGCGGCGCTGACCCGCGCGGTCACGTCTTCGACCGACATGAGCACGTTCAGCTCGAGGTCGAGGCACTTTTTCTCGTCGGCCCGGGTCTTCGCATAGAAGCCGTCGCGCAGATAATTATGCTGCTCGTCGCTGAGCTTTTGCAGCGAGTCGGCGCCGACGTGGTGATTCGTGATGACCAGACCATCCGCCGAGACAAAGGAGCCGCTGCCGCCGGAATTAAAGCGCACGCTGCTCTTCTGCAGATGCTCCAGCCAGGCCGGCGTCGGCTCGAACTTGTATTTCTCCTTCAGCCGCGCCGCCGGCGGGGAAGTGAACAGCCACATCCCCTCGTCGGCCTGGGCGGTCGAGACCGGACCGGGCAGAGGGAATCCGGTCGCGGCCAGCAGGGAACAGCAGAAAATCGCGGTGAGACTGCGGCGGGCATTGGAAGGCAGGAACATGGGCGTGGAGAGGAATCGGATGAACGTGGGCCGCTGGCTGGCGCGCGCGGGCTTCCCTTTCCGCAGGGAAGGCTCTACACCCATTGGAGCACATTTGCGGGTGGCGGCTTCGCGGAACGCAGCAGAACGCTTTTCGGCTCTGTGCCCCGTCCCCGGGACCGCACGCCAGCGGCGGTGTTCGTCCAGCATTAAACCCTCGTTTCCATCGTCAGTTCCTTATTTGTCCCCTACATGAAAAATTCCCGTCGTGACTTCATGAAAAAAATCGGCGCCGTGGCTGCAGTTGGTGCCGTCCTCCCCCTTCGAGGCTCGCCTTCCGCCCAAGCCGCGGGCGCCGGTGAAACCGCGAAAGCGTCCGGCGCCTCCTCGCCGAATCCCGCCCCCGGTGCGGCCGCGGCGACAAACGGCGCGGCCTCCAAGCCCGCGGAAGGCGCACTCTGCGTGCTGACCTTCGCCCGCCCCGGCGGTGCCGCGGGCGACACGCATGTCGGCGCGCTGGCCACCGGCGACACCAGCCGGATCGTGGACCTCGGCGCGGTGGCGAAGCGCGTCGGCACGAAGCTATCGTTTGACCCGGCGCAGATGCTTTCCTTCATCGCCGCCGGCGAGCGCGCGCTCGCGGAAACGAAGGATTTGCTTTCCAAGGCCAAGCCCGAGGAAGGCGTCGCGGTGAAAGATGTCCAGCTGCTCTCGCCGATCCCGGCGCCGGCGCGCAACCTCTACGCCGTCGGCTGGAATTACCTCGAGCATTTCAAGGAAGGCGAAGCTCTGCGCAACGCCTCGACGACGCCGAAAGAGCTGCCGGAGCACCCGGTGTTTTTCACCAAAGGCTCGCACACGATGAACTCGCCGTTCGGCGCGATCCCGTATGATCCGAATGTCTCGACGATGATCGATTGGGAAGGCGAGCTGGCCGTGATCATCGGCCGGCGCGGCAAGAACATTCCCGAGGACAAAGCGCTCGATTACGTCTTCGGCTTCAGCGTCATCAACGACACCACCGCGCGCGATCTGCAGCAGAAAAAGCACGGCGGCCAGTGGTTCAAAGGCAAGAGCCTGGACGGCCACGGGCCGATGGGGCCGTGGATTGTCGTCACCGCTCCCGGGCACACGCCGAAGGGATTCGACTATAACAACCTGGCGCTCTTCACCCGGGTCAACGGCGTGGTGAAACAGGAAGCCAACACGCAGGAAATGTATTTCAAGGTGCCGCGCATCATCGCCGAGCTTTCCGCCGGCCTGACGCTGGAGCCCGGCGACATCATCGCCACCGGCACGCCCTCGGGTGTCGGCGTCGCGCGCAAGCCGCAGGAATTCATGAAGCCGGGCGACGTGATGGAAACCGAGATCGTCGGCATCGGCGTGATCCGCAACACGATCGGGGCGGCCTGAGGCGCACCCGGGCAAGGCGGTGCGGCGTGTCGGGGTTGCCTGCCAGCCCCGGCGCGCCGTCGCGCCTAGCCGGGCGGCGCGTCCGTTGATTCGCCGGGCGAAGGCCTGGGCTTGGTGCGATCGGCGCGGTTCGCGTCCCGAAGGGGCGAGCGGGATTTGACTGACGGCTTCCCGATGCAGTTTTGGGTCATATTTTCCGGTGGGTTGCCGGTGTGGAATTGACTAGAACGGAGGATCTACCGCTCGATCGCGGAGATACGGCGATCGCTGCTGTTCCACGGCCCGCCACTTTCGAGGCCCAGATTCGGGACACTTGCCACTCCCCCAAAACTCGTATGTCACCCGAAGAAAAAATCTCCGCCAAATCCCCCGTCCGTCCTGCCGCCACCGCCGCCTGGGCAGCAGCCACCGCGCTCGGTGCGGTCGGCAGCCTGGGCACCGGCAGCGACGCCCAGGCCGAGATCGTTCATGTCAACCAAACCCTGACCCTCACCAACGGCAGCACCTGGCGCCTGGAGGGGGCGGGTGGCACCACCGCGCTGGGAAACGTCCTTCTATCCACGGCTTACAATTTTTTCCCGCGGCAGGCATTCAACGGATTTCGCCTCGCCGATCAGAACAACGAAACGGTTCGAAACCTCGCCGTCGGCACTCCGGTCAGCGGAGCGGTCTTCACCGGGATCAGGGATGGCGTCAATGTGAGTTGGCGACCGAATGGCGCCGGAGTGAGAGCTGGCTTCGCCTGGGACCTTTTCACCATCGGCACCTCGGCGTTCGCCGGCTTCCGCTTCAATCTCGGCAACGGCACTCAATACGGCTGGGTGAACCTTACCATCCTGCCCAACCTCGGCGGCGTGCGGCTCAACGGCTGGGCTTATGAGACGACGGTCGGCGCCTCGATCCCCGTCGGCGCGACGATCCCCGAGCCCGGCACCAACGCGCTGCTCGGCCTCGGTGCGCTTGCGCTGGGCATCAGCGGGCTGCGCGCCTACAAAGCGCAGCGCCGCGCCGCTGCGGCCCTGGCCGCCTGACGCCCCGGTCTGCCGCGCGCCCGTTGCTGGCGCCTCCCACGTTGGCGGCACGGATCGCAGCGCCGCGCTTCCTCCATCGTGAAAGGCCGGCGATGTGTTCCTGCTCTGGTTAGACGTAGCGGTCGAGCGCGGGACTCCGTCGCGGTCAGCAAGTGTCGCCAACTCAGTTGCGGTGATTTTTCCGGCGACTCCCGGTTTTTCCCGCTTCGTCTTTCCCGTGTCCTCCCCAGCTCCACGCCTGCTGCTCATCGGCTGGGACTCCGCGGATTGGCGCATGATCCGGCCGCTGCTGGACGCCGGCAAAATGCCGCACCTGCAGCGGTTGATCGCTGCCGGGGTTTCCGGCAATCTGGCCACGCTCCAGCCGGTGCTTTCGCCGATGCTCTGGACCAGCATCGCCACCGGGAAGCGGGCTGACAAGCACGGCATCCTCGGCTTTGTCGAACCCGACCCTGCCAGCGTCAACGGCGTCCGGCCGGTGACGAATCTGAGTCGCAAAACGAAGGCGGTCTGGAACATCCTGAGCCAGTGCGGCCGGCGCTGCAACGTCGTCGGCTGGTGGCCTTCCTTTCCCGCCGAGCCGATCCGCGGCGTGATGGTTTCCAACCGGTTGCAAACCGCCGTGGCCGGGCTCGACGAACCGTGGCCCATGCTCCCTGGCACCGTGCATCCCGAGCGGCTCGCGGAAAACCTGGAGCCGCTCCGCCTGCATCCGCTGGAGGTCACGGGAGACACGCTGCTGCCGTTTGTCCCGCGCGCCGCGGAGATTGATCAGAAAAAGGACCGGCGCCTGCTCGGCCTGGCCAAAACGGTCGCGGAAACCGCCACGGTCCATGCGGCTGCCACCGGCGTCCTTCAGCTCGAGCCGTGGGATTTCATGGCGGTGTATTACGACGGGCTCGACCATTTCGGCCACGGCTTCATGAAATACCATCCGCCGCGCCGCGCCGGGATCGCCGAGGAAGATTGCGCGCTCTACGGCGGCGTGATGGAGGCAGCCTACCGGTATCACGATCTCATGCTCGGCGTGTTGCTCGACCTGGCGGGGCCGGACACCCGGGTGCTGCTCCTGTCGGACCACGGTTTTCATCCCGATCACCTGCGCCCACAATCGCTCCCCGGCGAGCCGGCCGGGCCAGCGGTGGAGCACCGCGACTACGGGATTTTCGTCATGGCCGGTCCCGGCATCCGGCAGGGCGGCGGGATCGCCGGCAGCACGCTGCTGGATATCGCCCCGACGATCCTGCACGCCTTCGGGCTGGCGGTCGGCGAGGACATGGACGGGAAGGTGTTGCTGCCGGTCTTCGCGCAGCCGCAGGCCGTCGCGCGCATCCCGAGCTGGGACGCGGTGCCCGGCGAAGCCGGCACCCATCCGCCAGACGCCCGGATCGATGCGCAAAGCGCGGTCGGCGCGCTGCGCCAGCTCGTGGATCTCGGCTACATCGAGGAGCCGGACGCGGACCGGGCCGTGGCCGCCGAAGAAGCCGCGCGGGAGCTGCGTTACCACCTCGCGCAATCGCTGATGGATGGCGGCCGCTTTCCCGAGGCCGCCGGGATTCTGCACGACCTCTGGGAACGCTGGCCCGAGGAAAGTCGCTTCGGCCTCAAGCTGCTGCATTGCCGGCTGGCGCTGCGGCAGGGCGCGCTGGCGCGCGAGCTGTTTGGCCGGCTGCGGGAACGCCGTCTCGCCACGGCGGAAAAAGCGCGCGAGGAGAAGGCCGCGTTTCTGGCGGAAAAAAAGGCCGCCGGAGCCGCCGCCATCGAAGACTGGCCGGAGGCGGACCAGCGCCGCCTGGAGCGGCTGCAGATGCGCTCGACCACGGATGCCGCCGCACTCGTCTATTTCGAGGCGCAGGTGATTTTTGAAGAAGGGGATTTCGAGCGGGCGCACGCGCTCTTCGCCGGGCTCGTGGCGGAGGCGCCGCCGGACCGGAGTCTCTCACTCCGCCTCAAGCTGGGCGAAACGAGCTTCCAACTCCGCCGCTGGGACGAGGCGCGCGCGGAGTTCGCCCACGCCCTGGAGCTGGATGCCGACAACGCCGCCGCGCACCTCGGGCTCGCGCGGACGCTGCTCTACCAGAAGCGCGTCATCGAGGCGGCGGCGCACGGTTTGAAGGCGGTGGAACTGGATTACCACAACCCGCGCACGCACTTCATTTACGGCGTGGCGTTGCACCGCTGCGGACACCCGGCCTGGGCGGCGGACGCCTTCCTCGAAGCCGTGCGGCAGGCGCCCTTGTTTCCCGGGGCGCACCGCCGTCTGGCCGGGCTTTACGCGGGCGCTTTGCGCGACCCCGAGCGCGCTGCGCGTCACCGCGAGCTGGCGTTGCGGGCGGTGGGCGCGATCACCGAGCAGGGCGCCCCGGCGGCCGTCGTGATCCAGCAAGGAGGAACGCCGCGCCTGCGCCTCTGTCGCCGCGAGAACCGGGCCGGTTCAACGTGTTCGGAAAAGTGCGTTGCGCGCCGGAGGAATGGATCACGGTCGTCACCGGCCTGCCGCGCTCCGGCACTTCGATGCTCATGCAGATGCTGGCGGCCGGCGGCATGGCGCCTTTCACGGATGGCCAGCGCGCGGCGGACGCCTCAAACGAAGCCGGCTATTTCGAAGCCGAGCCGGTGAAACGCATCGTGCGCGAAACCGCCTGGCTGGACGGCGCGCGGGGCAAGGCGGTCAAGATCGTCGTGCCGCTCATCCAGCATCTGCCGGCGGACCGGGCGTATAAAATTCTCTACCTGGACCGCTCGCTGGACGAGGTGCTCGCCTCGCAGGCCGCGATGCTGGAACGGCTCGGCAAACCGCGCACCCAGGTCGGCGCCGAGGCGCTGGCGGAGGTTTTCTCCCGGCAGGCCGCGCGTTGCCAGGAAATCCTGACCGCGTTGCCACAGGCCGATTGCCTCCTGGTGCGGCACCGGGACGCGCTGACCGCGCCGGGCGAAACCGCCGCCCGGATCGCCGATTTTCTCGGCGCCTCGGCCGGGTTGGACGTCGGCCGCATGAGCGCTGCGATCCAGCCCCGGCTCTATCGCGCCCGGAAAGCGGGAGCCAGAGAGGAAGTGACCCCGGTTTAGGTCGGACAGAACCTGAGCCACCGATTTTCGTCTTGCGCGGAAGGGGCCGGGCGTTTAGACGTGGATTTCCGTCTGGTGCGGCGGGGCAGTCCGGTTGCTCCCTCGTCGTCGCCCGCCGGATCACGGGTTCGGGCAAGGCGCGAAGGGTTCGCTTTCTTGTTCGACAAAAGTTTCACAATCACAGACATGCAGATCGCGCCGTGCCTCGCCTAGCATCACCGGGACGAGACCGGCGAGCACCTTGAATGGCCTTTCATCCGCAACAAGCACGAGTCAACGTCAACGGCCGCATCCGCGCGCGCGAAGTGCGCGTCATCATCGCGGCGTCGAAGGAACAGCTGGGCATCATGCGCACGTCCGATGCGCTGCGCCGCGCCAACCAGATGGGGCTCGACCTCGTCGAAGTAGCGCCCACGGCCAACCCGCCGGTGTGTCAAATTGTCGATTTCGGCAAGTATCGCTACGAGCAGGCGAAACACGACAAGGAGAAAAAGCACAACGCCTCGAAACTCAAAGAGGTGAAGTTCCGGGTGAACATTGACGAGCACGACTACACCACGAAGCTGCGTCGCGCGGAGGAGTTTCTCGACAAGGGCAACAAGGTGAAAGTGCAGCTCCAGTTCCGCGGCCGCGAGATGGCCCATCAGGAACTGGGCGAACAACTCGTGCGCCGGGTGCGCGACGATCTCACCGGCATGAGCCAGGTCGAAGCGGAGCCGCGCAAGGCCGGCCGCTCGATCAACATGATGCTCGCCCCGCTGCCCGCGAATCGCCGCAAGCGCCGGTTCAAGCCGCTCAGCGACGAAGAAATGGAAGCCGCCGATGCTGCTGCGGAAAACGAGCCCGGCGACGACGACGAAGCGGACGATTCCTGAGCTTCCTGCTCGCTTCTGCCTGTTTGCGCCGGTCGTTTGGCCTCGCGCAAAGGACGCAAAGGCGCAAAGGGGGGAAGAAGGCAGATCGCGTTGTAACGCGTGGAGTGAGGCGATGCTGGAGTGGCCTCGCGCAAAGACGCAAAGGCGCAAAGGAAAAGGCAGGAAAGGGGGAGCGGGGCAAAGTTGGGGGGCAGAAGCGCTTCGGGCATATCCGTTGTCGCGCGCTCCATCGCCCCGCTGCATCTTTCTCATCCGTTCCTCTTCTCCCCCTTTGCGCTTTTGCGTCTTTGCGCGAGGCCACTCCAGCGTCGCTTCACTCTGAGTATCTGCATCCCAACCTGCCTTCTTCCCCCTTTGCGCCTTTGCGTCCTTTGCGCGAGGCCCTCTTTGGAATGTCCAACCACGGACTGCGCCATTTTCTACAAGCATCATGACGACACCCAAAAAACTGCTGCTCTTCGACATCGACGGCACGCTTCTGACCAGCGGTGGTGCTGGCGAACGCAGCTTCAGTCAGGCGTTTTCGGATGCGTTTGGCATTGCCGACGACCTCTCTACGATTGATTTCACCGGTGCCACGGACACCGGCATCGTGCGCATGCTCTTTGACAAGCATGCACTGGAAGGAACGCCTGAGCGGCACACGCTGTTTCATCAGACCTACCTGCCGCACCTCGGCAACAATCTGTCCAATTTTCGCGGTCAATTGATGCCCGGCATCCCGGAACTCCTGCCCAAGCTTCGCGACCGGCCGGGCGCCGTGCTGGCGCTGCTGACCGGCAATTTTTCCGGCGCTTCGAAGTTGAAATTGACTCATTACAACTTGGCGCATTTTTTCGCATTCGGCGCGTTTGCCGATGACTCGCACGACCGCAACCTGCTCGGGCCCGTGGCGCTCCGCCGTGCTCGCGAAACTTTTGGCACCGAGGCGTTTCCCGATCCATCGCGCGATGTGCTCATCATCGGTGACACGCCGCGAGACATCGCCTGCGCGCGCGCTTGCGGGGCACGCGTGCTCGCCGTAGCGACCGGCAAGCATTCACGCGATGCGCTCGCCGCCCACGCGCCGGATTTTCTCGCCGATGACCTGACCCGGCCGGAAGCCGCGGCCGCGTTTGACGCGCTCTTCGCCGGTTAGATGGGAATGCCGCGGTTCCGTGGCTGTCCTGCCGCGCGTTGCGGCGTGGAAAATATTCCCTCGCGGGTCGTCTGGACGCCGCTTATGGTGCGGACCGATTCTGGTTTCCGCCTGCTTTTTTCGCGTTATGAGTTTGCCCCACGTCGTCGCTCTGGAAGGCGAAATCGATCTCAACGAAAGCCCGCGCGTGCTTGCGCAGCTGAACCCGCTCATCGCGAAAAAGCTGCCGCAGGTATATGTCGATCTGAGCAAGGTCAGCTACATCGACAGCTCCGGGTTGGCGACGTTTATCGACGCCATGCAGCGGGTCCAGGCTTACGGCGGCGAGTTTGCGCTGGTGGCTTTGCGCGACAACGTGCGCAAAATTTTTGAGATCGCCCGGCTGGATCAGGTTTTCAAGATCCTGCCGGCGCCGGCGGCAGGCGCGTAAGGAACGCCAGCGTCTCCGCGAGGTTCGCCTCGATGGTGTAGCGCGCCGCGGCGGCGAGAATCCCCGGTCGAGCGGCGAGCCGTCGCTCCGGGTCCGCCCAGCGGGTCAGCGCGAGCACGAGCTCCGGGATGGCATCGGCGCGGCTCGCCACATCGCCGGTTTGCGTGGGCACAAGCGCCTCTGCAAAGCCATTGTGCGCGGTCGTGATCACGGGCAGCCCCGCGGCAAACGCTTCAAGGCAGGCATTCGAAAAAGGATCGTAGAGCGTCGGCAGCAAAAACACGTCGGCCGCCGCGAGGAGCGCCCGCATTTCCGTGCCGGGCACCGGCCCAAGGAAGCGGACCACCCGACGCGGATCGGCCGCGGATGCGCCGGCGCTAGCGATGCGTTGATCGCCGGCTCCGGCGACAAGCAGGACGGCCCGGTGCTGCGGGTCGAGGTGTGCGACAGCTTCCATGGCAAAGCGCAGCCCCTTGCGCTCCCAGCCACTGCCGGCGAAAAGCACGGCGTAATCCGAATCCGCCAGTTCGAGTCGCCGTCGCGTCGCGTCGCGCACCCCAGCGGCAGCTAGCGTGAACGCGTCGGCGGGCAGACCATTGGGAATCACGCGGATGCGGTCAGCCGGATAGGAGTATCGACTCGTGATTTCGCCGGCGACAAGCCGCGAGTTGGCGATCACCGCGCGGGCTCCGCTGCCGTCGGGTTTGAACAGTTCGGCTTCCAGCCGGAGGAGCTGGCGGTGCTTGGGATTCAGCCGCCGCGCCGCTTTTTGCAGCGCGCTCCAGATCGAGCCGGTCGCGCCGACGGACTCGCGCCGCTCCAGCCAGGCGCGATGGACACCGTCGCCGGCCCGATAGCAGTCGCAGCGCGCGACGCGTTCCAGGCTGTAAAGCACATCGCAAAGTCCACTCTCGCGGGGTCGGACCGCGCCGAGCGCATCGGAGAACGCCCGCGGCGTGCGCCCCTTCACCGGCACAAACTTCGCCCCCGCCGGCCGTGCGTCCACCGGCCATTCCGGGGAGGCGAAAAGCGTGACTCTCGTGCCCCGCGGCTCTCAGCGCGGCCGCGAACCGGCGCAGGTAGCTTTCCGCGCCGCCGGTGGCGGAAAAGCCGCGTCGCACGAGGCCGATGTTCATGGGGTGAAGCCGGGTGAAAACAACGCCGGGCGGCGCCGGTCGAATGGCGGTGCCTGCTTCTCGGTTGCCGGGCATTTGCCGCCAAGGGAAAAATTACACGAATGCCGTGGAATGCGACTCCCCGTTGCCCGCTCGATCCGCCCGGCGCCGGTGTCGCGGCGACTCACAGGGCCGCCTCGACTACGTCCTGGCGGCGGGCCGCATTGACAAGTTTGCGGCGGACCGGTATGGCCGCAGCATGGCGCAGCCTGTGAGCCCGATTCCCGCGAGCCCATCGCCTGCGATCGGCGACCGCACCGGCGATGCGCCCCTGCCCCGCCGGGTGCTCTACGCCACGAGCGCGCGCATCGGCGGCACCGGGCTCGATCTCGTCGCGCACAAAACGCTGCTCGCCCCATTGCGCGCCGGTTTCCTGGGCTGCGCGATCGGCTACGACAACCGCACCGCGGGCGACATTCCCGACCGGTTCGTGCGCTCCCTGCGCTGGAGTCCGGTGCGGCTGCTTTCCAGCTTGAGCCGGCCGTTTTATTACGGCGCGAAAAAGCAATATCTCGACCGGGTCGCCGCGCGCGAACTCGGCACCGGGCGCTACGATTTTTTTCACGGCTGGTCCGGTGACGCCTTGTTCGCCCTGCGCGAAGCCCGGGCGCGCGGCATCCCGTCCATGCTGGAAATCCCGACCTGGCATGTCGCCCACGGTTTCGGCAAATGGACGGACACCGCGCCGCCCACCCGCCTGCTGGACCATGCGATTCCGCGCGCCTGGCGCGACCGGCTGCTGGTGACGGAAAAACGCATCATCGAGGAATACGCCCTGACCGATCTCATCCTGTCGCGCTCGTCGCGCGCCACGGAGACGTTTCTCGCCGAAGGCATCGCGCCGGAAAAAGTGTTCTACATCGGCGACGCTGCCGACACGATGCGCTTTCAGCCGCCGGCGGACCCGCCGGTTGACGGGATTTTCCGCGCGATCTTTGTCGGCGCGCTCATCCGACGCAAGGGCGTGCACCATTTGCTCGAAGCCTGGCACCGCTTGCAGCTGCCGCGCGCAGAGTTGCTGCTGGTCGGCTTTCCGCATCCCGAGATCGCGCCGGACCTCGCGCGACACGGCGTCGGTCAACCGGACAGCACGGTGCGGCTGATCGGGCCGACGCCCCGGGTGGAGGATTGGTTTCGCCAGGCGACCGTGCACATTTTTCCCAGCCTGCTGGAAGGCTGCGCGAAGTCGACCTGCGAAGCCGCGGCGTGCGGCCTGCCGCAGATCACGACCCGGGAATCCGGCGACGTCGTCGTCCACGGCAGCAACGGCTTGACCGTGCCGCCGGACGACGTGGATGCGCTGACCGCTGCGATCGAAACACTGTATCGGCTGCCCGCAGCCCGATTGGTCGAAATGCGCATCGCGGCGCGGCGGCGGGCGGTGGAGGAATTCAGCTGGGAGCGGTTTCACGACCGCATTCTGGAAGCGTATCGTCGCGCCGGGCAAAACCAGCGGCAGCGAACGACCGGCGCTTAAAGCGCGGCGACGCGCGCGAACGCTGCGTTCCAACCGACCGAACGACCAAGCCGTTTTCACACGCCTTTGAACGTCCTCGCCATCCAGCTGAAGCGCATTGGCGATCTCATCCTGACGACGCCCGCGCTGCACGCATTGAAACATGCGGGCGGCGCCACCGTCACGCTTGCACTGGCCGACAACACGGCGCCGTTGCTGCCGGCGATGCGGGAATCCGTGGATCACGCACTCGTTTTCCAACGCGGCAAGCTGAACCTGGCGCATTGGGGCCGGCTGCTCACACGCAGGCACGGGCGTTTTGACGCGGTCGTTGATTTCACCGGCAACGATCGGTCCGCGCTGCTGACCCGGCTCGCCGACGGCACCCGACGGATCATCGCGCGCGATGCGTTGAAGCGCGCACCAAGCTGGAGGGAAGCGGTTTACACAGATTTTGCAGAGACGGATGTGCGTCACCGACACACGGTGGACCGCTATCTCGATCACGTCGCCGCGCTGGGTATTCCGGTTGCCACAGCGGGAAATTCTGATGCAACGCGGGCGCCGGTGCTGGAAGTGACAGCGGATGCGCGCGCGGCGGCGGAAGCGGCGCTGGCGCGCTGCGGGATCGCGGTCGGTGCGCCCTTCGCGATCGTGCATCCCGGCAGCGCGCGGAGCGAGAAATACTGGGTGCCGGAACGCTGGGCCGCGGTCATCGCCCACTGCCAGGCAGTCCTCGGGCTTCCGGTCGCGCTCACCGGGGGGCGGGGCGACGCGTTTGAAGACGCGCACCTCGCCGCGATCCGCGCGGCGCTCGCGGTCCCGGTCGCCGCAGATCTCGCGGGTCGGCTCGATTTGTTGGCGCTGGCGGCGCTCATCGCAGCGTCCGCGGTTTTTGTCGGCGTGGACTCGGGCCCGATGCACCTGGTCGCCGCCGCGCGCCGGCCGGCGCTGGTTTTGTTTGGCCCGACAAATCCGTTTCACTGGCGGCCGCGACATCCCGGCAGCTTCGTGCTCCGGGCGCAGGCGGGCGCAGGCGCATCGCCCTTGTTGCGCGGGGAAAACGACGCGGACTTTCCCGTGACTCAGCCCGGCGCGCGGATGGACGAAATTTCCGTCGCCACCGTGCTCGCCGCGCTGGACCGGGTTCGCGGCGCGCCTTAGTCCGCTCGCGCTCTTGCACAGCGCGACTGGTCAGCGCGGCATTCCTGCCTACAATGGTCCTCCCCCAACGATTTCCGTTTCATGCCGCCCGCCGCTGATTCCCCGCCTCTCCCTGCCCCCGCGCCGCTCCCGGCGTCGGCGGCCACGGGGGGCAGCGATGCACCGGCCACCGCTGCGGTCGTCGCGGCGGCCAAGCCGCGCCTGAACGTCGCCTTCGTGCGCGACAACTGGCCGTTTCTGAAAAAGCTCTGGGGCTACATCCGTCCCTACCGGAGCCGGTTTTTGGTGGGCCAGCTTTGCGGAGTCGTCTTCGCCGCGCTCAACGGTCTGCTGCCGTTGCTAATGAAATCCGTGCTCAGCCTCGCGCTGCCGGAAACCACGGTGTCGCAGACAAAATTTGTCGAAAA
This sequence comes from uncultured Verrucomicrobiae bacterium, assembly GCA_963762725.1. GTDB lineage: Bacteria > Verrucomicrobiota > Verrucomicrobiia > Chthoniobacterales > SZAS-18 > JAFAXH01. The sequence continues at coordinate 124,068 of CAVXLY010000005.1, forward strand.
TCGCGGACCCGACGTCCCGCTTTGGCCCAACGTCTCGCCGACCTGGACAGTGTTGCTCGCCTGCGCGGCGATCCCGGCGGTGATGATCGCGCGCGGGCTCTTCGATTACCTCGCGAATTACTGCAACGCCTGGGTGAACCTGAAAGTCCTCAGCGACCTTCGCAAGCAGCTCTTCGCGCACATCACCGCGCAGTCGCTGGATTTCTTCCATCGCGAACGCGCCGGCCAGCTCATCTCGCGCGTGGCCAACGACACCCGCATGGCCCAGGGCGCGCTCGGCATGATCGGGCTGGATCTCATCAAGCAGCCGGTCAGCGTCCTCGTCGGCGTGCTGGCGCTGCTGAAGCTCGACGCGCGGTTCACGTTTATCGCGCTCGTCCTGTTTCCCGCCGGCATCCTGCCAGTCGCGATCTACGGCAAGCGCATCCGCAAGGCCAGCCGGATGGAAGAGCAGCAGACTGGCGCGATGACCGTCATTCTGCAGGAAACTTTTGCCGGCGTGCGCGTGATCAAATCCTTTGCGCGCGAGGTCTGGCAGAACCGGCTTTTCAACCGGCTTGCCGACGATCAATTCCGCAATTCCATGCGCCTGCGACGCGCGGCGGAAATCGTCGGTCCGCTGGTGGAAGTCGTCGCCGCCATCGGCGTTGGTCTCGCGCTGTTTTACGTGCACAGCGCGGGCATGAACCTGAGCAAATTCATCGCGCTGGTGACTGGCTTGTTTCTGCTCTACAACCCGGTGAAACAGATCAGCAAGCTGCACGTCCAGATCGCCAAGGCGCGCGCGGCGACCGAGGGCATCTTCGATCTACTGGAACAACGGCCGACCGTCTTGGACCGGCCGGACGCCGTGACGACGGCGGAAGCAGATGCCCGCAGCGCGATCGCCTTCGAGCAGGTCAGCTTCTCGTATCCGGACACCGACCAAGCCGCGCTGAACGACTTCTCGCTCCGCGTCGAGCCGGGCCGATATTATGCGCTCGTCGGTGCATCGGGCGCGGGCAAGAGCACCGTCTTCGGTTTGCTCCAGCGCTTCTACGATCCCACCGCCGGCCGGATCACGCTCGGCGGGCGCGACCTGCGGGATTTCACCCAAGACAGCCTGCGCGCGCAAATCGGTGTCGTGACGCAAGATACGTTTCTATTTCACGACACCGTCGCAAACAACATCCGCTACGGCCGGCTTGACGCGACTGATGCGGAGGTCGCCGCGGCTGCGCGACTGGCTCACGCGGAGAGCTTCATTCTCGCGATGCCGGGCGGCTATGACACCGTCGTCGGCGACAAAGGCAACCGGCTCAGCGGCGGCCAGCAGCAGCGCCTTGCCATTGCACGCGCGCTCTTAAAGGACGCGCCGATCCTCCTGCTCGACGAGGCTACCAGCGCGCTCGACAGCGAGAGCGAACGCGCCGTGCAGGAAGCACTCGAAACGCTCGCCGCCGGGCGCACCGTCATCGCGATCGCCCACCGGTTGTCCACGATACTCAAGGCGGACGAAATCATCGTGCTCGACCGCGGCCGCATCGTGGAGCGCGGCAATCACCAGATGCTCATCGAGCGCGGTGCGGAAGGCGGCATTTATCGCCGGCTTTATGACCTCCAGTTCGGCCAGGGCGCGCCGGGAAACGGCTAGAAATACGGTGCCGGGCCGCGCTGCTGTTGTAGCGACGACACTGCGAGCCGCAGAAATCCGACCACAGGAGCCAACAATGCCTTCCCTCCACACACCGCGCGCGCACGGTGCCCGGCGTGTCGTCCGTCAGTCCTGATCGCGGACCCGCGGCACCTTGGCGCGCAGCTCTTCGATCCGCTTGGACGCCTCAGCCTTCGTGAGCGTCGTTTCTTCGTCGAACTCAGCGTTTGCCTCGGTGGACAACGTTTTCAGATAAGACATCTGGGCGCCGGTGGCGGGCTCGTCGCCGGTCGTCCAGGTGTCGGGGTTTTTGATCGTGTTGGAGTTTTCGGGTCCGGTGGTTCCTTGGCTCATGGGATTTCGATTCGGTGGGTGGGGATTGGGCGCGAAGCGTGGACAGGTTTTCGCCAGCCGCTCAATGGGACTTTGACCCGGTCGATTCGTCCTCGCCGGGTTGCGGCTGCTTCTCTTCGCCCTTGCCCTGCTGCTTGTCGTATTCCTGCTGCGTCATGGAGGGCCGGGCCATGTCGCCGACAAACTCTTCCTGGGACTTGCGGATCGAGTCTTTCTCGCGCGTCGTGCTGTCGGGTTCCGGTGTGGGGTCTCTTTCGGTCGAGGGTTTGCTCATGGAATTGGATGGGATCGTCTATAAATCGGCTGCCGGCCCGTCGGCAGTTTCGCGGAAAACGCGTCACCCACGTCACGGAGCACTGCGGCTCACCGCCACTCGTGCCGCGGATACTTTCGCTGCAGCTCCAGCTTGATTTTCGGATAGCTCTCGCGCCAGAAATTCGCAAGGTCGCTCGTCACCTGGATCGGCCGCTGATTCGGCGCCAGCACCTGGATCACCACGGGCACCCGGCCGGCGGCGATGCGCAGGCTGCCGGTCACGTCGTAGAGTTCCTGGATACGGGCCGCCAGCGTCGGCGGGCCGCCATCACCCGCCTCGGGGTAGAGCAGCTTCACCCGGCGCAGTCCCTTGGTGGTCGTCAGCTCCAAGCGCTCCGGCGTGTATTGGTCCACCCAGGCGGCGGCCTGCGGGCTGAGCCACGCTTTCACCGTCGGCCAGACGGCGCGTTCCTTGATCTCCTTGTAACCCCGCGCGCCGTAGCAGATTTGCTCGATCAACGCCCGCTGATCGTCCGGGCCGATGGAGGGCAGCTCCAGTTCTGGCATGTAATGGCGCAACGCGTTAACGCGCGCAATCCACTGTTCCACAGCCGCATCCCAATTTTTGAGTGGACAGCGTCCGGCGATCACCTCGTCCGCCAGGAGACGCGCGGCGGCGTCGAGCGGGGCGTTGTCCGTGACCTTTTCGGACAACACGAGATCGCGAAACATCGTGGCCCGCCGGCCGAACACGCGGCGCTGCGTCGTGTCGTAAAACGCCTCGACCGTCTCGGAAAAATCGTCGGGAAACAGCTCGCGCAGCCACGGTTCCTCGACCGATGTCGCCAGGGTGAGCAAAGTGTTCAACTCGTCGCCGCGCTGCTGGATCTCCCTCACTTCGGCGGCGACCAGCAACGGCGCCCGCTGCACCGCGCTTTCCCGCGCGAGCACGCCGCGCCGGCCATGCACCAAGGCGCAGCGCAGCGTCCCGGCGTCCAGACGGCGCGCGAGCTGATCGGAAAATCCCGCGAGCACGCAGCGCCGCACCGCGTCGCCCGGCGGCGGGCCGCTCTTTCCATCCACGCTGAGATCCTCGTCGCGCGCGATGCGCACGAACTGTTCGAAGAGCGCCGCCGTCTGCCGGGCGCCGAGCGCGTGGATGCCCAAGCGACGGCATTTGCCGGGATCGAAACCGTTGTTCTCCGCGTATTTAAACGCACGCATCAGCAGGAAAAAATCGGAGTCCGTCTCGCCGCCGAGAATGTCCTCGCGCAACTCGTCCGTCGGCCGGTCGGCGCGGGTCAGGAGATTGCGCCCCTGGGTGAGCGCGGCGATGAGCGCGACCGGGCGCACGCACCCGCTTTCGCCCGCTGCCAGCAGCATCCGGCTGTAACGGGGATGGACCGGAAACGCGAGCATGCGCCGGCCGAGCGGGGTGATCGCGCCGGTCAAGCGGTCGAGCGCGCCGAGATCGCGGAGCAGCGTCTCGGCGCGATCCAGCGAGCGGGTTTCCGGCGGCTCCAGCCAGCGAAACCCATGCACGTCGTCCACGCCGCTGGCCTTGAGCGTGAGCACGACCTCGGCGAGATCGAGCCGCTTGATCTCCGGAAGTTCCTGCGCGGCGCGGTCAGAGTGTTCCGCCTCGGTCCAAAGCCGCAGGCAATGCCCCGGCGCGGTGCGGCCGGCGCGGCCAGCACGCTGATCGGCGGAGGCGCGGCTGACCTTGTCGATGAGCAGGGTATTGATGCCGCGATACGGATCGAACCGCGCGACGCGCGCCAGGCCGGAATCGATGACGATCCGCACGCCGTCGATGGTCAGCGAGGTTTCGGCGACATTCGTGGCGACGACGGCTTTGCGCCGGCCCGGGTAACGCGCGACCGCGGCATCCTGCTCCGCCGGCGGCAGCTCGCCGTGCAGCGGCAGCGCGAGCCATTCCTTGCCAAGCCGGGACGAGTTCCGGATCTCGCCGATCGTGCGCGAGATTTCGTAAGCGCCCGGCATGAAGATGAGGGCGTCGCCGTCGGGATGCGACGCGGCCAGCCGCTCGAGTTCCTGCGCGGCGAGTTCCCAGGCCGGCACACGGTCAAACGGCGCCGGACGCGGCAGATATTCGACCGAAACCGGAAACGTGCGGCCGCTCGAAGAAAGCGTCGCGCACGGCGCGAGATATTTCTCCAGCGCGCGCGGTTTCGAGCGTCGCCGACATGACGACGAGCCGCAGATCGGGCCGCGCGGTTTCCTGAATCTGGAGCGCGCGTGCCAGGGTGATGTCACCGTAAAGATGCCGCTCGTGAAACTCGTCGAACAGGATCGCGCGGATGCCCGGCAGCGTCGGATCGCCGAGCATCTGGCGCAGGAGCACGCCTTCGGTGACAAACTCGATGCGCGTCGCGCGCGACGTCACATTTTCAAACCGGATCCGGTAGCCGACCTCGGCGCCCAGCCGCGCGTCGCGTTCCCGCGCCACCCGCGCCGCCAGCATCCGGGCGGGCAGCCGGCGAGGTTGCAGCACCACGACGCGCCCGGCGCCAGCTTCGCTGTCATCGAGCAGTCCACCGTTGAGCAGCATCTGCGGCACCTGCGTGGACTTGCCCGAGCCGGTCGGCGCCTGGAGGATCAGCCGGTTCTCCATGCGCAGCCGGGCGAGGAACTCGTTTTCCAGCTCGTAAATCGGGAGTTTCTCGGAAATCATGGTCAGTGCACACTTACCCCGTCTTTGGCAGAAGTGACACCTCGCTCCCCTTCGGCGGAACGACCACCAAGGGAAGCTGGGAAAACCGTATGTCTCCATCTTTACGGAGCAACCAGCCGGGAATACTGCTCACGAAACCGGCGCGATTCGCCCGCAGCCAGGCGTTCATGATGCAAGCCGCCGCTGGCGCCGCCATCACGCTCTGTCTCCTGCTCGCCGCCCCGGTGATTTCGCTCGCCGCGGATGCCCGAGCCGACAAGGACGCCGACACGCCGCGCCCGACGATGACCTGGCAGCCCGGCGCTACGGTCCCCGGTGTCGTGGCTCCCGTGCGGGTCGGAACGTGCGAGGTGTTTGAAAACCGCGAAACCCGGCAGGGACGCAAGATCGAGTTACGCGTCGTCGTCCTCCAGGCGGAAACGCCGTCATCCCCGGCGGCAAGCGACGCGCTTTTCATTCTTGTCGGCGGACCGGGGCAGGCGGCCTCGGCCGGGGCGGATTTTTACGCGCGTGTCTTCGCCGGGGTGCGGCAAACCCGCGACATCGTCCTGCTCGACCAGCGCGGCACCGGCGGATCCAACGGGCTGGGCGGCGACCTTTACGGCGAAACGCTGGCCGGCGTTTTTAGCGCCCTGTTTCCACCGGCCGCCGTCGCGACGCATCGCGCGGAATGGGAGCGCCGCGCCGATTTGCGGTGCTACACGACCGCGCTGGCAGTCGCCGACCTCGACGACGTGCGCGCGGCGCTGGGCTACGAGTGGATTAACCTTTTCGGCACCTCCTACGGCACGCGCGTCGCCCAGGAATATCTGCGCCGCCATCCGGCGCGAGTGCGGACGGTCATCCTGAAAGGCGTGGTGCCAATGGACATGCCGTTCCCGCGCGACTTCGGCCCGGACAGTCAGCGTTCGCTGGACCGGGTGCTGGCGCGTTGCGCGACGGACGAGCGCGTGGGCGCGGTGTTTTACGGCATCCGGGCGGATTTCGACGCTGTGCGTGCGCGGCTCCAGGCCGGTCCGGTGCAGGTCGCGCTCACGGATCCGAAGACCGGTCAAAAGGAAACCGTTTCGCTGTCTCGCGGCACCTTTGCAGTGACCCTGCGCACCCTGTTGCAATCCATCAGCACCGCCGCGGAAATCCCGCTGCTCATCCATCAAGCCGCGCGCGGCGACTTCGAGCCGTTTGCCCAGAAGGTGCTCGCGGTGCGCCGGGCGGCGTCCCGACTCGTTTTCGCCGGCATGCTGTTCTCCGTCGGCAGCGCGGAAGACCTTCCGCGCATTGATCCGGAAAGTATGCGGCGGACGGCGGAGGAAACGCTTCTCGGGGATTATTATTACCAGCAACTGCTGGCGGTGTGCGCCGACTGGCCGCGCGGAGCGACGCCGGAGGATTTCGCGGAGCCAGTCGTGTCGGAGGTGCCGGCGCTCCTGATTTCAGGTTTCTACGATCCCGCGACGCCGCCGGAAGGAGCCGAGGCCGTGGCGCGCCATTTGCCAAATTCCCGCCATCTGCTGATCGCGAACGGCAGCCATTCCTACAGCGGGCTGTCGCCGATGATGGACCAAGTGATGGCCGATTTCATCCGGCGCGGATCGGTTGAAGGGCTCGACGTTTCCGGGCTGGAACGCGTCGCGTTTCCGGCGTTCAAGATGCCGGCGGCGAATGCGAAAGAACCGATGGCAAGCACGCCATCACCGCCGTCCGCGATGCCCTGATCCCCAGCGGCCACCGGCGTCACCGGGGGAGTCCGGGCAGGCAGCCGGTGGCGCGGTGGAGCGGCCCGGCGAAGTTGATCTCGATCTGCGCAGCGGATCTGTCGCTGGATCGTGCCTGGCTGCGCTCGAAAGCGAGCAGCCCGCGCTTCGTCGCAATGCCGCCGACCGCGGAGAACCCAGTGAGCGCGCCGTTTGCGCCGATCACTCGATGGCAGGGAACAACCAGCGGGATCGGGTTGGCGCCGTTGGCGCGACCGACCGCGCGCGAGGCGCCGGGTTTGCCGAGCGCGGCGGCGAGCTGGCCGTAGGAGCGCGTCTCGCCAAAAGGGATGCGGCGCAACTCGGCCCACACGACGCGTTGAAACGCAGTGCCACCGCGCGGCGCCAGCGGCAGGTCGTCAAAATCGCGCCGGGTGCCGGCGAAATATTCGTCGAGCGCGGCGCAGGCGCGGTCGGTCTTGCCGAGCGCATCGGGTTGGCAGGTGCCGCCCTCGGCTTGCGCGGCTTGTTGCAACGGCAGCAGCGCCGGCGTGAACTCGCCGAAGTGCAGCGCGACGAGTGCGCCGGCGTCATCTGCCACCAGCGACAACGCGCCGAAATGTGGGTTCTCCACGGTGCGGTAATGGAGGGAAAGTGGCGGCATCAGCAGGGTAACGAGGATAACGATGAACAGTCCGTGGGGACAACGCCAAAACCAGACGGTGGCACGTTTAAAAATCAGCGGTGCCGCTCGCCAACGGGTCTTCCCACCGCCTCGGCGTAGAGATTTTCCAGATTGGCAACCTGCGTGGCTTGCGCGAAGTCGCGTGCGACGCTGGCCGCGGCAGCAGCGCCGAGTGCGAGGAGGCGCGCGGGATCCGCGGCGAGAGTTTTCAAGCCGGCAGCGAGTGCGGCGTGATCGCCTTCCTCCACCAGCCAGCCGGTCTCACCGTGCGCGACGGCTTCCGGGATGCCACCGTGCCGGGTGGCGAGCACGGGCAGGCCGGTGCTCATGGCTTCGAGCAGGGAATTTGGCACGCCTTCCTGGTTGCCGTCGGGGCCGAGTTCGCTGGGATGAAGGAAGAAATGCGCAGCGTAAAGTTGGCGGCGGAGTTCGGCTTGCGGCAGAAATCCGGGGAACTCAACGCGATCGGCAATGCCGAGCTCGCGCGCAAGCGCTTGCAGGGAAGCCAGCAGCGGACCTTCACCGGCGATCGTGAGCGTGGCGCCCGGATGGTCGCGCGTGAATCCGGCAAACGCGCGCAACGTTGTCGGCAGCCCCTTTTTCTCGATGAGCCGGCAGGCCTGGAAGAGCCGCCAGGCGCCAGCGACGGGGAGCGTGCGTTCCCGGAAGGGGAAATCTTCGAGCGGGATGCCGGTGCGATGAAGCCGCAGCTTTTCTGGCGCGCAGCCAAGCCCGCGCAGGCCGTCGAGCAGCGACTGGCTGCGCGCGAGCACGAGATTGGCGCGACCGAGCATTTCCTCTGTCGCGCGCCGGTGCGCGGGGCGGTCGAGTTCCACCAGCACGTCGGCGCCGTGAAACGAGACGACGACCGGCCGGTCCCAAGCGCGCAGCACCGGCAGCAGGCGCACGGCTTGGTGACCGAAATAAACGTGCAGCAGCGCGGCGCGGCGTCGGTCAAGCTCGCGCAACACAGCACGCGTTTCGCCGGCGGAAAACAGCACGGGGGCGCGCCGGATCTGGCGAAACCAGAAGCGGCGCAGTTCGCGCAGCAGCCCCGGCGGCCGCGGAATCAGGGCGATGTTCTCCGCCGGAAACGGAAACTGGTCGGCGTGCTCCCGCTTTTGCGTCAGCACCACCGGCCGCCAGCGCCGCAGCCCGGCGATCTGCCGGTAGATGTGCAGCATTTCCGGACGCAGGAAGTCGGCACAGAAACAGGCGACGACCCCGAGGCCGCCGCCTGTTCTGTTTGCTGTCACTTCGCTGGCCACTGCAGGCACAGACGAAGAGGACTCACGCGCCGCCACTCGTGACGCGGAAATTGTTATGTCTGGAAGCTCGTCGCTGATTTGAAAACTCGCTCAGAACTCAAACGCCAGGAGCCGGAAACCGCGCGGGCGTTGCTCCGGATCTTCGGGCACGCGGTTGACCATGTCCGACCCATCGCCGTATTGCGCCGGCGCGAAGGGGTTGATCATCTGCAACGGCGCGCCCGAGCGAACCGCGCGAGCGATGGAGCCATCCACGCTCACTTGACCATCGCGCTGCACGCCGGGAGCGATAGGTGGCAGCGGGCGGGTGACGCCCGAGCCATTGTAAAAGTAACCGGTCGGCGCCTGCTGCTGGTAGGTCAGCGAACTGCTACGCGTGTTCGGGCCGGCGAGCGTCGTCGTCTGGACGCCGTTGCGGCCACGGCGCACGATGGTCGTGGTTTGCGCCTGAGCGGCTTCGGTTCCGAAGGCCAGGGCGAGGGCTCCGGCGGTCGCGGCGAGGAAAAAATGTTTCAACATGAGGCAGGTGCGGTTGGGCCCGGGTTTGCGTCGGGCCGGGTTTGCTTTTCTATTAAGAGGATCGACTCCCGGCAGGGTTCGGGCCGTATGACGCGGGAAGTTTTCTCTGGCGCGTCGGCAGCTTCCGCCGCCGGTTTTAGCAAGAAATTTGCGCCTCGTCCATGGATTATCCCGGCAAAGCACGGCGCGTCATCGCGTTGGAAATCGACGAGTTACGCCGCTTGCATGACCGACTGGACGGGCCGGCATTTTCCCGCGCGATCGAGCGGCTGCAAGCGGCCGTGGAGCGACGCGGAAAAATCGTCGTCGTCGGCGTCGGCAAGTCGGGCCACATCGGCCAGAAGATCGCCGCCACGCTGACGAGCACCGGGTCACCGGCCGTCATGCTCGACGCTCTCAACGCCCGCCACGGCGACCTCGGCGTGATCTCCGATGGCGACGCGATCCTGGCGCTCTCCGCCAGCGGCGAGACGGACGAACTGGTCGATCTGCTCCCGGCGCTGCTGCGCTTTGACATCTCCCTCATCGCGCTCTGCGGCCGGGCCGATTCCACGCTCGCGCAGGCCGCCCACGTCTGGCTCGATACCGGGGTCACGCAGGAGGCCTGTCCGTTGAATCTCGCGCCGACTTCGAGCACGACGGTCACCCTCGCGCTCGGCGACGCGCTGGCGATGGTGCTGCTGGAAGCGCGCGGCTTTGATAAGGACGACTTCGCCAAGTTCCACCCCGGCGGGCAGCTCGGGCGCAGCCTCCTGTTGAAGGTTTCCCAGATCATGCGCCCGCGGGAACAAATGGCCGTCGTGGCGCCGGAAACCTCGATCCGCGCCGTGCTCGCGCAGATGACGCGACACCGGGCCGGGGCAGCCGTGGTCGCCGGGCCGGACGGGCGGCTCGCCGGCATCTTCACGCACGGCGATTTTGCGCGCCATTTTCAAAACGAAACCGCCCCCCGCGCCGGCGACGATCTCGGCTCCCAGCCCGTCGGCGCGCACATGACGCCGCGGCCCATCACGATCCGCGGCGACCGGCTTGCGGCTGAGATTCTGCAATTGCTCGAGCACGCCCGCATTGATGACCTCGTCGTCGTGGACGCGGACGACCGCCCCATCGGCCTCGTGGACACGCAGGACTTGACCCGGCTCAAACTTGTTTAATCTTCCCGTCCCTCCTTTCGCCCTCCCCCATCGGTTCTTAACCCCACCCCTCTCCACTACCCTTTCCCGTCATGGCAGCAGCAAACGATCTCCGCAAAGGCCAGGCCATCCGCTACAACGGCGATGTCGCCATCGTCCTCGAAGTCCAGCACCGCACCCCGGGCAACCTGCGCGCCTTCGTGCAGGCCATCATCCGGTCCATCAAAACCGGCAAGAGCGCGGACATCCGCTTTTCTTCCACGGAAAAGGTCGAGCTCGTCGATGTCGAGCGCAAGGTGCTCGAGTTCTCCTACAAGGATCAGGACGGCTACAATTTCATCGACCCGGAAACCTACGATAACGTCGCGCTCCGCCAGGATCTGCTCGGCGAAGCGAAGGATTATCTGACCGAGAACATGCAGGTCACCGTGCTCTACGCCGAAGGCCGCCCGGTCGAAGTCGAGCTGCCGGGCACCGTGACGCTGAAGGTCATCGAAAGCGCCGAAGGCGTGCGTGGCGACAGCGCGAACAACGTGCAGAAGCCCGCGAAGCTGGAAACCGGCAAGACGATCAACGTCCCGCTGTTCATCAAGGAAGGCGAGCTGGTGAAAGTTTCCACCAGCAACGGCGCCTACATGGGCCGGGCGTAAGCCGGAACCCAGCTCGATCCGGCGGTGAAATTTGCCGCACTCGTCGGCGCGCGCCGGCGTTGGTGCGCGGCTCCAGCGTTCATTCCCCGGCCGTCAGCACGCGTTGATCGCCCTCGCGCCGGGTGACGCCTTCGCGATCGAGCCGCTCCAAGAGCGGCACGAGGATCCGGCGCGTCGTGCCAAGCGCCTGGCGCAACTCGCTCGCCGTGGCCGATCCGCGGGCGCGCAGATGCCGGATGATCGCTGCGCGCATGCGCACAAATCCGCCGACCGAAAGCACGACCTCCGGCGTGAGTTCCACCGCCTCGCCGGTTTCCAACAGGAAGCGGAGAGCGCTTTGCGTCGCCGCGTCGGGCGCCAGCACGGCGCGGGATTCCGGCTCAAACGGTTTCGCCACCAGCCCGCCCCGGACCCGGGCCGCCGCGGCGCGCAGATGCGCGGGCAGCTCGAGGCGATGCTCCGTGCGCCGGATGACCGTGCCATGCACCGTGAAGCCCCGGGTTTGCAGGTCCGCGATGAGGGCGCCCGTCCAGGGAGGCACCGGCCTGCGCGCGGCGGCGGCCAGCGTGCGCTGCAACTCGGCCACCGGCAGCCCGCCGCGGTTCGGCTGGCGACGATGAAAGGTGTCGATGGCAGAGACCGCGAGCTCTCGCATCGCCGCCCACCAGGCGCCATCCGCAGCGAGTGTCGGGGTCAGAAAAACATCGGCCCGGGCGTGCAACCTCTCGAGGGCGGCGTCGATCGCGGCGGCGGAGAAACGGGATTGCACCAGCAAATGCCTGCGCAGCGCCACGCCATCGCGCGCAAGCTGCGTGGTGAGAAAAATGGCGAGCTCGTCCGGTGGCGCCGCGGCGGCGCGCGCATCGAGGAATTTCCGCTGCCCGGCGCCGCGCCAGCCCCGTCGGCTGGAGCCGGCTTCGAGCACGGTGCCGCCGGCCAGGGTCGCGCGACTCGACGCGTCGCGCACCACGAAGCGATCACCTGCAAAGACGAATACCGGCGTCTCGAAGCGCACCTGGGCAATCGCGCGTTCGCCCGGCGGCAACACGCTCCCATCGCGCAAAAACACGCGAGCCGCATGGCTCCCGCTGCCGACGTGAACCCGCACGCCGGCGCCGTTTTTTAAATCCGGCTCCGCGACTCCGGCGCGGCCAGCGCGCGCGACGCGCACCAGCAACGCATCCACCGTATTGCCAGCGTCTCCCAGCGCCGCCAGCGTGACGACCTGGCCGCGCCGCGCCGCGCCAGGTTTTGCGGGATCGGCTGACAATTCGGGCAGGTTCAACGCGACGCGGCTGCCCGGCTGGCCGATCTCAACGTCGTGGTGATCGCTCTGCACACCGCGCACCCGCGCCGTTTGTCCGCCGGGCTGCAGGATCACCGTTTCTCCGCGCGCCAGCGAGCCGCCGCTGAGCGTGCCGGTGACCACGGTGCCGGCTCCGCGCACGACAAATACCCGGTCGATCGGCAGCCGCGGCTTGCCGAGATCGGGCGACGGCGGCGCGTCCGCCAGGGTCTGCGTCAACGCCGCTCGCAGCGCCTCCAGGCCTTCGCCGGTGACGGTCGAGAGCGGCACGATCGGCGCTTCCGCCAACGTGCTTCCGGCCAGTTGACCACGCACGGCTTCGACTGCTACCTGACGCTGCGCCGCAGCCGGCAACAGATCGATTTTTGTCAGCGCGACAACGCCGCGGCGAACGCTGAGGTATTCCAGAATGCGCAGGTGCTCCTCGGTCTGCGGCATCCAGCCGTCGTCCGCGGCGACGACGAGCAGCGCGAGATCAACGGCGCCCACGCCGGCCACCATGTTTTTCACGAAATCCTCATGACCCGGCACATCAACGATGCCGACGTGAAACCGGGTGCCGGGATCGTCCGGCGCCGGCAGATCCAGGTGCGCAAAGCCGAGGTCGATCGTGACGCCCCGGCGTTTCTCCTCCGGCAACCGGTCGGGATCCGTGCCGGTGAGCGCACAGACCAGCGCACTCTTGCCGTGATCCACGTGCCCCGCGGTGGCCGCGATAAAAAATCGGGTTTGCATGCGGTCGCGCTCAGCCGGGAAGCGCGCGGCGCAACGCGGCAACGAGCGCTGCATCCTGCCGCGGAAACACGGTGCGGAGATCGAGCTTCAGGCGGCCGCCGGCGAGATAACCGATGACCGGCGGCGAGCCGGCACGCAGCCGGGCGGCGAAGTCGGCGAGCGAAACCGTTTCCGGCCCGGGCAGGAGATCGAGCGTGACGGAGCGGATCGTGGAACGCGGCAGCGAGCCACCCCCGATGCGGGTCTGGCTGTTCGGCGATCGTGGCCCGCAGCGGCAGATCCGCCAGCGCGGCGACGATTTGCTCCGCCCGGGCGCGCAACGGCTCCGGCGCGAGGCGCATCAAAGCCAGCGCCGGAAGTTCGTCCGCGCGGCCGGCAAGATGGAGATCGACCGTTGCTTGCAGCGCCCCCGAGGATGAGCTTGTCGCAGCGCATGGCGCGAAAGAACGGCTCGCGCTTGAGCGCGGCGATCCTTTTCGCTCGGCCGGCGATGAGACCGGACTGCGGACCGCCGAAAAGTTTGTCGCCACTGGAACAGACGAGGTCCGCGCCGTCGCGCACCGCCTCGGCGAGAGTGCGTTCGTGTTCGACGCCGGGCGCCTCCCCTTCCGTCGCGCCGACCGCGCCGCTGCCGAGGTCTTCGACAAACGGGACACGGTCTTTGCGCGCCAGCGCCGCGATTTCTGCGACCGGCGGCGCAGTGGTGAAGCCACCCTGGTAAAAATTCGACGGATGAATTTTGAGCACGAGCGCCGTGTTCGCGCCGAGCGCTGCGGCGTAATCGGCGGCGTCCGTCCGGTTTGTGGTGCCGACTTCGCGCAGGGTCGCGCCGCTGGCTTCGAGGATGTCGGGAATGCGGAAGCCGCCGCCGATTTGGACGAGTTCGCCGCGCGAAATGACGACTTCCTTTTTCGCGCCGCGGGTGAAATGCCGCACGATCAGCACGAGCGCCGCGGCGCAATTGTTGACGACCGTTGCGGCCTCCGCCCCGCAGAGCAGCGCGAGATTTTTCTCCAGATAATCGGCGCGCGCGCCGCGCTCACCGCGAGCGAGATCGAATTCGAGGTTGTTGTAATTCGCCGCGAGTCCGGCGATCGCCTCGACCGCGGGAGCAGCCAGCGGGACGCGCCCGAGATTTGTGTGGATGATGACGCCGGTGGCGTTGATCACCGGCTGCAGGCGCGAGGACCGCAGCCGATCCAGCGCGCTGCGCACGCGCGCGAGCACGGCAGCGAAATCGGGAGCTGGCGCGGCTTCAATTTCACCGCGCAGCGTCGCCAGCTCGCGCCGGATCAACGCGGTGACAGCCGGTCGTGGCAGGTCGAGCGGGCCGAGCGCCTGGCGCAATTTCTCGACCGAGGGAATGGCGCGGAGCGAGGGGGGATTCAAACCGGAGAAGTCTCACGCAAAGGCGCAAAGGCGCCAAGGGCAGAGAGGAAAAATCCGCGACAGATTTCGAATTGCGGCGATGCCCCTTGCCTTTTCTTCCTTCGCGCCTTTGCGCCTGTGCGTGAGGATTATTTGACCAGAATTTTCGGACGCGACGCGCGCACGATCCGCCCGATGACCGCCGCGCAAAGCGTGCGCTGTTTTTTCAACAGCGACAGGACGGCGGCCAGTTTCTTCGGCGGCACGCAGAGCAGCAGACCGCCGCTGGTCTGCGCGTCGGCGAGGAGGATGCGGCGGAAATCGTCGGGCGTTTGCCACTCGGTCAGCGTCGCGGCGGTTTCAAGGTTTTGCCGACTGCCGCCGGGAACGCAGTCCTGCGCGATCAGCGAATGGATCTCCGGGCTGATCGCCGGCACCGCGGAGGCGTCGATCTCCGCGCCGACGCCGCTCGCCCGGCACAGCGACGCGAGGTGGCCGAGCAACCCGTAGCCGGTCACATCGGTCGCGGCGCGCACCAACCCGGCTTCGGCCAGGTCGGCGCCGGGGGCGTTGAGCCGGGACATCAGCGCGACGGCTTTTTTCTCCAGCGCCGGCGAGCAGAGGCCGCGCTTGATGGCGGTCGTCGCGATGCCGGTGCCGAGCGGTTTTGTCAGCACCAAAACGTCGCCGGCGCGCGCCGCCGCATTTGTCAGCATGCGGCGCGGATCGACCAGACCGGTCACGGCAAGTCCGTAGATGGGTTCGGGGTTGCGGATCGTGTGGCCGCCGACGAGCGCGCACTTTGCCGCGCGCGCCACGCTCGCGCCGCCGCGCAGGATTTGCGCGATGACGGCTGGCGGCACGAGTTCATCCGGCACGCCGAGCAGGGCGAGCGCGGTGAGCGGGCGGCCGCCCATGGCGTAAACATCGCTGAGCGCGTTTGTCGCCGCGATGCGGCCGTAGGTGAACGGATCGTCCACGATCGGCGTGAAGAAATCGACGGTTTGCACGAGGGCGCGAGGAGTCGTGGATGGAGGCAGGCGATACACGCCGGCGTCATCCGCGGTGGCGCTGCCGACGAGCAAATTCTTGTCGCGCGGCAGGCGGGGTAGCTGACGCAAAACTTGCGTCAGAGCCATTTGGCTCAGTTTGGAGGCTCAACCGGCGCAACTGGACAGCGACGTGAGCTTAATCACTTCTTTTTTCTCCACAGCGAATCACCTCCTTTCCGAAAAACGAAAATGGCGGAGAGGGCCGGAATCGAACCGACCTCGCCTGCGCGAAGGCAGGCCGACAGCAGTTTTGAAGACCGCGAGGGCCACCAGGCACCCATCACTCTCCGTGGAAAATTGACCGGCGGATTTCGTCCGGTCCAGTGCCGCTGTGCGCCCGCGGCGCGGATGCTCAACCCAGCCTGCCGCGGATCGTTTTGACCAGCTTGTCGAAGTCGGGGAACTCGCCGGTCTGAAGCTTGGAATGGAGCAGTTCACCGTGAAGGCTGACTTCGAAAGCGCCCCCGCCGCCGGGCACGAGACGCACGGCGCCGACGCGCTGTTTCAATTCGAGAATTTTCGCCGCCAAACTGACGGCCTTCGGGTCGTAGTTTCAGACCGCGCAGTATTCGATGACGATTTCCGGCTTCATGGTCGTGGGCTCGGTGCTGACTGATTTTTAATTACGCGGCGGCGGGTGCGGCGTCAATTTTCCAAACCACAGACTTGGGCACAGGCGATGAAAAGGTGGGAGACGAAAAGCGTTCGTATGGCTGCCGGCATCGTTGACTTGATTTCCAAATGGCCGTTTCTGCGCCAGTTGCGGGAGGGCAAGGATGGCACTGGGCTGGAAGCGCTTTCTGACAAGACGCGGGCGATGCGGGCGCGGGTGGAAGGCTTGAAGTCGGCGCGCTCGATCTGCCCCTACTGCGCGGTCGGCTGCGGCCAGCTCGCGTTCCACAAAGACGGCAAGCTCGTCTCCATCGAGGGCGATCCGGAAAGCCCGATCAGCCAGGGCAATCTCTGCCCGAAAGGCGCGGCGTCGCATCAGCTTCTCACGCAGCCGGAGCGGTTGACGAAGATCAAATACCGGGCGCCGCACGCAAAGGAATGGACGGAGCTGGAACCTGACACCGCGATGGACATGCTCGCGGAGCGGGTTTGGGAAACGCGGAAGCGGCGCTGGCTGGCGAAGGATCGCGGCGGCAACGAGGCGAACCACACGCTGGCGATCGCGCACCTCGGCGGGGCGACGCTGGACAACGAGGAGAACTACCTCATCAAGAAGCTGTTCACCGCCGGGTTGGGCATGGTTTGCGTGTCAAACCAGGCCCGAATATGACACTCCAGCACGGTGCCCGGTCTGGGCACCTCCTACGGTCGAGGCGGGGCGACGACGGCGCAGCAGGATCTGGCGCGGTCGGACTGCATCCTGATCCAAGGTAGCTCCATGGCGGAGGCGCACCCGGTCGGCTTCCGCTGGGTGATGAAGGCGAAGGAAAACGGCGCGACGCTCATCCACGTCGATCCGCGCTTTTCCCGCACCAGCGCGATGGCGGACATCTGGCTGCCGATCCGCGCCGGGACGGACATCGCGTTTCTTGGCGGACTGGTGCATTACGCCATCGAGCGGGAAAAATATTTCAAGGAATACGTCGTTCACTACACGAACGCCGCGGTCATCCTGAAGGACGAGTTCCGCGACACCGAGGACGCCGGGATGGACGGCTTCTTCTCCGGCTGGAACGAGGAAGGGCGTTACTACGATCCGAAGTCGTGGATGTATCACTCGGACGACCTCGGCCACCCGGAGCGCGATCCCACGCTGCAGCACCGGCTCTGTGTCTTTCAGGTGCTAAAGCGGCACTACGCCCGCTACACGCCGGAGATGGTGGAAAAAGTCTGCGGCATCCCGCGCGATCTTTTCCTCAAAGCCGCGGAGGAATTCACCGATGCCAGCGGACCGGAGAAGACGGCGGCGATGTGTTACGCGGTCGGCTTCACGCACCATTCGAAAGGCGTGCAGATCATCCGCACCGCGGCGATTCTGCAATTGCTCATGGGCAACGTCGGCCGGCCGGGCGGCGGCATCCTGGCGTTGCGCGGGCATGCCTCCATTCAGGGCTCGACGGACATCCCCACGCTCTACGACGTGCTGCCCGGTTATCTCTCGATGCCGCGCTGCGGGATGGGCGAGGATACGCTCGCGGATTACCTGGAAAAGCACACCAATCCGACCGGACTCTGGCACAGCTTTCCGAAATATTTCATCAGCCTGCTGAAGGCGTATTACGGCAACCGGGCGACCGCGGACAACGAGTTCGGCTACCGCTGGCTGCCGAAGATCAACCCGGACAATTCGTATTTCCATTTTCTCTACCGGATGGCCGACGGCGAGGTCGAAGGCTTCTTCGTCATGGGCCAGAATCCCGCGGTCGGCGCGCAAAACGCACGGCTGGAGCGCAAGGCGCTCTCGAAGTTGAAATGGCTCGTCGTGCGCGACCTCGTCGAGATCGAAACCGCGTCGTTCTGGTATAACTCGCCGGAGATCGAGCGCGGCGAGTTGAAGACCGAGGACATCGGCACCGAGGTGTTCCTTTTCCCGGTCGCCGGCCACGTGGAAAAGGAGGGCGCGTTCACCAACACCCAGCGGCTCGTGCAGTGGCGCGAGAAAGCCGTCGATCCGCCGGGCGACTGCAAGAGCGAGGGCTGGTTCATGCACCAGCTCGCCAGGCGCCTGATCGCGAAGGCCAACGCTTCCGACGATCCGATGGACGAGCCACTCCGCGCGCTCGACTGGTGGTATCCCGAAGTCGAAGATGGCGAGCCGGACATGGAAGCCGTGCTCGCGGAAATCAACGGCTGGAAAACCGCGCCGCAACCCGGCAGCGACGAAGGCGTGGTTAAGGCGCCGAAAATCGACGGCCTGCCGCATCACGGCCCGCAGCTGGACACCTACGCCGATCTGGAAGCGGACGGCTCGACCGCGAGCGGCTGCTGGATTTACACCGGCGTCTTCGGCAGCGACGGCGTCAACAAAGCGCATCGCCGCAAGCCGACCGATTACCTCGGCCATGGCTGGGGCTTCGCGTGGCCGACGGATCGGCGCGTTCATTTACAATCGCGCCAGCGCCCGGCCCGACGGCCAGCCCTGGAGCGAGCGCAAAAAGCTGGTCTGGTGGGACGAAGCAAAAGCGGAATGGACCGGCCAGGACGTGCCCGATTTTCCGACGGACAAGCGCCCCGATTACCAGCCGCCGCCCGGCGCTACCGGCGTAAACGCGCACCCCGGCGACCGGCCTTTTCTTCTGCACGAAGACGGGTTGGGCTGGCTCTACGTGCCGAAGGGTCTCGAAGACGGGCCGCTGCCGACGCACTACGAGCCGCTGGAGTCGCCGGTGAACAACGCGCTCTATTCGCGCGATACAAACCCGGTCGTGAATTGGTTCACCCGGGAGGACAATAAGTTCGCCCCGCCGGGCGACGCCCGCTTCCCGTATGTGCTCACGACGTATCGGCTCACCGAGCATCACACCGCCGGCGGGATGAGCCGCTGGCTGCCGCACTTGAGCGAATTGCAGCCGGAGTTTTTCTTCGAAGTTTCCCCCGAACTTGCAGCCGATTTGAAGATCGCGAACGGCGACTTCGCGGTTATCGCCACGATGCGCGGCGCGGTCGAGGGGCGTGCCTTGGTCAGCCGGCGCATGCGCCCGTTGCAGCTGGACGGCCGCACGGTCCACCAGATCGCGGTGCCCTTCCACTGGGGGCGCAACGGGCCGGTGCAGGGCGACAGCGTGAACGATCTGCTCGCGATCTCCGGCGAGCCGAACGTGGTCATCATGGAAACGAAGGCGCTGACCTGCACGATCCTCCCCGGCCGGCTGCCGCGCGGACCCGCGTATCTCGATTTCATGAACCGGCTCGTCCCATCGGGCGGTCCGCTGAATCTGCACCCCGAGCAGCCGCCACCCGGCGCGCCGGCCGGCGGAAAATTCACACCCGGCTACGGGCAACACGGAAAATCCGAATGATCGGCGAAGGCATCCATTCCACCAATCAACGTCGGCACGATTACGTGGCGACCGGGCGCACCGTCGGCTTTTACACCGACCCGACGGTCTGCATCGGCTGCAAGGCGTGCGAGGTCGCATGCAAGGAATGGAATGAGGTGCCCGACGACGGCTACCGCTGGAGCGGGAATTCCTACGACAACACCGACGCGCTCGGCGCCTCGACCTGGCGGCACGTGTTGTTTCTCGAACAGGATCGCCCGAGCGGCCGGCAGATCGCGGGACCGATGTCGGGCGTCGGCGACGAGGATCCGTTTCGCTGGCTCTTTCTTTCGGATGTCTGCAAGCATTGCGAGGAAGCCGGCTGCCTGGAAGCCTGCCCGACCGGGTCCATCGTGCGCACGGAGACGCAGTCCGTCTTTGTGCAAAACGACGTGTGCAACGGCTGCGGCTACTGCGTGGTGTCGTGTCCGTTCGGCGTGATCGATCGTCGCGCGAAGCCGCTGCTCGACGCCGGCGGCGCGTTCAAGTGCACCTTCTGCTACGACCGCCAGATCAGCGGCCTGGTGCCGGCCTGCGCGAAATCCTGCCCGACCGAGAGCATTCTTTTCGGCCCGCTCGACGAGTTGCGCGTCCACGCGGAAAAGCGCGTCGCCGAGCTGCATGCGCAAGGCTACACCGACGCGCAAAACTACGATCCGCAGGAAACCAGCGTGCGCGGGATTCACGCGTTCTTTCTCCTCCTCGGCGAGCCGGAAGCCTACGGCCTGCCGCGCCGGCCGGAGGTGCCCACGATTCATTTGAAAGCCGCGTGGACCTCCGCCTTCGCGACGGCAGGCGTCGCTCTGGCCGGCACGCTGCTCGCCTTCGCGTTTTTGTAAAAAAATCCTTCCACCGCTGCCGCCATCCGCTGCCGTTATATGCCCGCCGAAAACTTCGAAGATCGTCTCGACACGCTCCGCACCGAGGCGCGGGCGGGAGGGCGCGTCACGTCGGGCCGCGGCGTTGATGTCGCCGGCGGCCCGATCCCGGCGGGACCGACCCGGCTCGGGGCCAGTGAGAACAGCGCGGGAAGACCCGGCTACTACGGGATGCCGGTGGTCAAGCCGCCGGTCTGGACCTGGGAAATCCCGCTCTATTTCTTTGTCGGCGGCCTTGCCGGCATGGCGGCAGTGATCGCGCTGGCAGGCTGGCTTTTTCACGAGCGCGACCTCGCCCGCGTCGCGGTCTGGACGACGGCGATCGGCGCCGGCATTTTCTCGCCAGCCCTGCTCATCGCCGATCTTGGCCGGCCGAAGTTGTTTCTGAACATGCTGCGGGTTTTCAAGCCGCAGTCCGCCATGTCGGTCGGCGCGTGGATTCTGTCGCTGCTCGGCGCCTGCGCGGTGCCCGCGGCCGTGGCGGTGGAGTTGCATCACCGGCACCTGCTGCCGGGCGATTGGGAATACTGGCTCGGCATCGCGGCGGCGCTGTTGCTGGCGCTGTCGGCTGGGCTCGGCACGCTGCTGGCGACCTATACCGGCGTGCTCATCGGCGCGACGTCGATCCCGGTCTGGTTCACGCATCGCACCCTGCTGCCGGCGCACTTCGGCATCGCGGCGCTCGGCTCCGCGGCCGCCTGGCTGGTGCTGCTCGGCTCCCGGCTCCCGGCCTTGCGCGCGCTCGGCATCGGCACGGCCGGCGTGGAAACCCTGTTCTGGCTCTGGCTGCTCTGCCGCCGGCACGGTGCCGCGGATCGCGCGGCGCACGAGGGCACGGCGGGCGTGTTGCTCCAGACTTCTGAAGTGCTCACCGGGCCCGTCGCCCTGGCGCTCTGGCTGCCCGGCTGGCCGCTGGCCGCGTCCGGGCGCGTTTCTGCTCGGCGCGCTGCTCAGCCGCTACGGCTGGATCGCGGCCGGCCGCCAGTCGGCGCGCGATCCCGAGGCGGCGTTTGCGGCGCAGTCGTGACCGGCCGCCCCGCCACGGGCTACCGACGGCGGGAAGGACGAATCACGGGAAGGTGAAGCGGTAGAAGCGCTTGGCCAGCGTCTCGGCGTCGTCGTCCTCGTATTGCAGATTGCCCGAGGCATCGCTGAAAATGGGGCCGATGGTGGTGAAGCCCGAGATCAGATCGGGCGAGATCTGGACGGAATGCAGCGCGTTGGGCAGGCCGACGCCCTGCACGACGATGGAGCCGTCAGCGGGCCGCGTGACGGCGGTGATGCGCAAAGTGGAGTTTCCGGATTCAAAGGCGCCGATGTCGGCGTTCGTGCTGCCGGGAACCGTGGCGACATCCGCTTTGGTGAAGCGCGGAAAGCCGCGCTGATCGGTGACCACACCAAACCCGGGGTTGCCGTGTCAATGGCGGGACTGCCGGGCTGAAGGGCGTGCGTTCTCGTCGGACCGCCGTTGTCGGCGAGCGGTTGAGGAGCGGATTGATCGGCACTTGTCCGGTCGCGTTCGTCGATCCCGAAGGCGCTGTTACGGCGCGGGATTTGCCGCCGGGGCGACGGTCGCGTCGCTTTGTCCGCTGGCCTCAAGTGCCCGGGCGACAAAGCCGGACGCTTTCATTTTCTCCACAAAATCCCGCAGGAAACGCGCACCGGCGCCAGACCGACGGTGGGCGTGCCCATAGCTTGTTCGATCGCCATGAAACGGCCGTCGAGCACACGCACTTCGGGGTGCGCCTTCGCAAACGCGACAAAGCGGAGTTGCCGGGAGACGCCGCCACCGTTGCCGCCACTTCGACTGGCCTGATTGGCATGACGTGCCTCCCTGCACCACGACCGAACCCAGATTGAAAATGCCGCCCGCGGAGCCGTTGGTGACGGATTTCCGGTGACGCGGCTGCTGGTCATGGTGAAGGTGTGAAACGAGTTGATCGCCAGGCGCGCCAGCCGCCGCGGCGGAGTTCCGCGATCGTGGAAGCGCGCCACGATCACTTCTGTGGCTGTCGCCGCGCTCAGCTGGCGATGCCGCCGCCGCCGCTGGTCGCGGTGTTGTTGGTGATGACGCTGTCGAGCACGTTCAGGCGGCTGCCCGCATCGGCCGCGATGCCGCCGCCGTTTCTGGCGGAACGGATCGTCACGACACAATTGACCAGCGTCAGCCCGCCGCTGCTCAGAAAAATGCCGCCGCCGTCGTTTGAATTGCCCACGCTGCCGTTGGCAACGGTGAGCCCGGAAATCGTCGAACCCACCCCGTTGTTCATCGCGCTGACATTAAACACGCGCCCGGTGCCGCCGCCGCTGATCGTGAGCTGGTTCGCGCCGGGACCGCGAATATTGAGTGCCTTGGTCCCTCCGAGACTCAGCGCCGAGTTGAGAGTGATCGTGGCCGGGGAGGCCAGATTGAAATCAATCGTGTCGCCGCTCATAGCGATGGAAAGCGCCGCGCGCAAGCTGCCCGCGCCGTTGTCGCTGGCGCTGGTGACGGTGATGGTCGCGGCCGAAGCGAGGGCCGTGCCCAGGGTCCAGAGGACAAAGACGAGACAGGGCTTGTAAAACATTTGAGCAAGCTAAATGGGCGCCAGAAACAAATAAATCAATTTCAGGATTGGCTCAGTCATGTATCGCCCTTCGCCAGAACGATGAATGGCCGGAAGTGAAACCGGTCGCCTGCCCTCGACTGGGTCTGCGGGCGCGCGGAATGCCGGAAGTCAAAACCGCCGCAGCGCGACAACCGGCATCGGCAGGCAACGCCGTGCGCAGCAGCGTGGAAACGCCGGCCGCAGCCGGTTGGTTATCAGCGCCCGGAGGTCGCGTTCATCAATCGCGAAGGCGCGGTCACGGCGCGGGAGTCGCCACCGGGGCGACCGTAGCTTCGCTTCGCCCGCCGCCGGCCGCGAGTGCCCGGGCGACAGAGCCGGACGCGGCGAGGTCTTTGACGATGTCGGGCGAGGGTTCGTCTGCCATGCAAAAGGAGAGCGTGCTGCCAAGCAACCACAGGAGCGCGGCGAGTGGCGAGACGGCTTTCGCGCCCGTCCGCCGGAGAAAAAGCGTCATCGCCAAAGAACTCACGCCCGCGACGCGCTGTCGCCTGCTTTTCCTCCTATCCAGAGCGGACGGACCCGGCTAAGAAATTCCGGTGGCCCGGCCGTTGCAGAAAAAGCAAAAAGCGCTCGCAGACGCAGCAAGCGCATCCTTTGCGCGCCGGTCCGGCGACTGCTGCCGCGGCATCGCGCCGCCGGCCGATTTCGAAGCAACCCGGGAAGTCACGACGCCACCCGTTGCGCGGCGGCAAACCGTCGCGGCGAAAAGCGACGACGGGCGGCGGTGTCGCGCGCTTCCTGCGGTCGTGGCTGAAGCGCTGGGCCAAGCCGCTGCTCGGCGTGGCGTTGCTGCCGGTCTGCTGGATTTTCTCCGAGACGTTTTTTGAAAGTTTCTCGCGCGCGGCGGCATCCCACCGGTTCTGGGCGACGGAGGAGTTCTGGTTTTTCGGGCTCGGCGTCGTGCTCTGGCTGGTGACGTTTTTCGGCCTGCCGCGGCCGGTGGTGATCTACGTCTTCGGCCACGAGGCGACGCACGCGCTCTGGGTCTGGGCGAGCGGCGGCAAGGTGAGCGGATTTCGCGTCGGTCGCGACGGCGGTTACGTGATCTCGGACCGGGTGAACGTCGGCATCTCGCTGGCGCCTTATTTTTTCCCGATCTACAGCCTGGCCGTGCTGGCGCTCTGGGGCGCGCTCGCCCTGGTCGGGCTCGACGGCTGGCGATTCCAATGGACGGTGCTCGGCACGGAAACCTGGCCGTTTCGCTGGCTGCTTTTCGCGCTGGTCGGAGCGACCTGGGCGTTTCACCTCACGTTCACCTGCTGGATGATCCCGAAGGACCAGCCGGACCTGCGGCTGCACGGGACGTTTTTCTCGCTGGTCGTGATCTACCTGGCGAATCTCGTGGTGCTCGCCCTGTTCTTTATCGTCGCCTGTCCGCAGGTCACCTGGGCCGGGTTTGGCGGCGATCTGCTGGGCAATGCGGCGGCGTTCAGCGCGTGGCTGCGCGCGCAACTGGCCGGCCTGCTGACGGCAACCGGCTTCCTCTGAGCCGCGTAGTTCTCGGCATGTCCATCGTCGTTGTCGCTCCGGCCTTTCTCCGGCGGGCCTTCCGCCCCCTGGCGAACGCGGGTCTCCTCCTGCTGCTGCTCGCGCCCCTCCTGATCCTCGGCGCCGGGTGCAGCGCGCTGCCGGCCGTCCCGGCGCGCACGACCGGCGGGGCCGCGGCCGGCACCGAAGGCCGCCGCCTGCTCCTGGCCTGTCTCGAAGCCCACGGCGGCGCCAGGGGCTACGCGGCGTTGCGCGATGTGAACGTGCGCTACGACAGCCAGTGGCAGCCGTTCGTCAATGGATTGCAGCCGAAGCTTGTGGACGCCGGTTTCCGCGGCGGCAGCGAGGAGCGGTATCTGCGCGCAGCCGGCATCGGCGGTGGCAGCGTCGTCGCGCAGCACCATCGCGGCGCGAGCGGCGAGAAACACGTTTTCCGCCGGGCGACCGGCAGCGGGCCGCGCAGCATCGCGGTATCTTTCAACGGCCAGCCGGCCACCGACCCGGAGGCCACGGCAGCGGCGGCGCTGGTGGCCGATGCCTACGCGCTGTTTCTTTTCGGGCCGGACTTCATCGTGCGCCGCGGCGGCCCGGTCGAGCGCCTGCCGGAGGCGACTTCGGTGAACGGCCGGCCGTGCGATCAGGTGCTCGCGATCCTGCGCCCGGGCCTGGGGCTTTCCGCGGAAGACCGCGTGATCCTCGCGATTGATCGACAGGATCGCACGCTGCGCCGCGTGCAGTTCACGCTCGAAGGCCTGGAGAGCACGCGCGGCGCGGATGTGCACGTGGACCTCGGCGGGCAGACGCGCCGCGCCGGCGTCCTGTTTCCGACCGAGTTTTACGAACGCATCGACCGTCCCGGTGGCGATCGCGGCCCACCGCTGGCGGACACTGGGTCTGGACGTGAACCGGGGCTACACCGCGGCCGATCTCGCCGGCCCGCAGTTCCGCGGCCGGGCGGCTGCGCCCGCGGCGCCGATCTCGGGAACTGGCGCGAACTAGCGCGCCGCTTGGGCGCGCGGATTCGCCGGGCGGCTGCCCAGCGGGATTTCCTGCGCGGCTTGCGGTCGCTCGGAAAGCGAGGTCTCCACACGGCGCAGGCGCAGCTCCAGGCTGCGAATTTGTTCGCCCTGGGATTTCACCTGCTCGAGCAATTGCCCGTTGCGACGCGCGCTGGCCCGAACGTTCACAAACAGATACGCTGCCGTGCCGAGAAGCAGGATGCCGAAGATTTCGAAGAGCAGGAGCATCGGACGGGGGACTGGCGCGCGTTTCTTCTTTCCGCTAATGATGCCCGCCGCCCCCGCCGCCGAGGGAGATGCCGAGGAGTTGCTGCGCCATGAAGACGATGCCGGCAACCCCGAAGCCGAGGCTCACGAACCAGAACAACCGCCGCCGCGTCAGCACGGAGATCGCGGCCACGGCGATGGAAACTTGAAACATCGTCACCGCCCGCGCCAGGACGATGTGACTGGTCAAATGATGCGCGCTCTCGTGTTCGTGGCCCTTGGCTTTCTCGCCGATTTCATCCTGCTCCTTGCGGTAACGTTCGACGTTGGCCACGTCCTTCGGATTGCGCTCCTTGCCGAGGGCTTCGAGCATTTCGACCTTGCTCTGGAGCACCGCGCCTTTGATGCCTTTGGCCTGGTAATAGGCCCACTGGTTGGAGGCCTGGATCTGCGAGATCATCGCCTCGTTGACGTGATGCCCGGCCAGGAGTGACGCCACCGCCGCCAGCGCAGCGAGCAGGGCGGAGGAAAGCGCCACGCCGAGAATCCAGCGGCTCATCGGCTCGTGGGCGCCGTGTTGGGCGTGGTGGTGAATTTGTTCCTGCGCGCTTTCGAGGGGGACTTCAGGGAGCTTCCATGGGGCGGGATGTTCGGGTGGCGCGGTGGCGAGGTCAAGCCGGGCGGCGCGTCCGTCGGGGGACAATTTTGAAGCCGTCCGCCTGCGCCGCGATTCCGGCTGGGCTGGGATGTCTTTGTCTCCGGCTTTGTTGAGACGTCTCGCAGAGCTGTTTCGACAACACCGCGGGAACTTTCCCGAGCGTTCTCATTTTCAAGAGGACGTTATTCTCAGAATACCCCTGCGGATAAGAAGCAATTCATTTTCGCGAAAGAGATCACGGCGCTTGGCATGGGGGCAGCTTGCATCTACAGCCAGCCACTCCAGCAAACCCATGCCGTTCGGATTCCCACTTTCCCGCCTCGTTGTGCAGCGCGCCGCGCTGCTCCTCACCGCTGCATCCCTGCTGGCGATTCCCGCGTTGGCCCAACCGGCCGCGGCCCAGACGTTTGAAAGCCGCGCCGGCTCCGGAGAAGGAGCTTCCAGCAGCGCGGTGATCGCGGAGCTGAATCGCGCCCGCACGAATCCCGCCGGCTACGCAGAGCTGCTCGCCAGCCTGCGACCGTATTACGCGGCGGACGGCACCCGCTCGCTGCCGGGCGAAGGCCGCATGCGCACGCAGGAAGGCGTCCAGGCGCTGGACGGCGCCATCCGCGCCCTGCGCAACACCGCGCCGCTGCCGCCGCTCGCCGCCAGCAACGGCCTGGCACGCGCCGCGCTCGACCACGCCCGCGACCAAGCGCGCACCGGCGCCCTCGGCCACCGTGGCAGCGACGGCTCCAGCCCCTTCATGCGGATGAACCGCCACGGCCGCTGGCAATCCCACGCCGGGGAGTGCATCGACTACGGCGCCACCTCGGCGCGCCGAATCGTGATGAACCTCATCATCGACGACGGCGTGCGCGATCGCGGCCACCGGCTGAACATTCTCAACCGCGACTTCGCGGTCGCCGGCGCCTCGCTCGCCTCGCACCCGCGCTATCGGAACCTCTGCGTGATCGATTTCGCCACCGCCTACGTCGAGGCCGATGGCCGCAACAACGGCGGCGAGTCCACGACGTATGCGGCGAACAACAACAGCAACAGCCAGGGCAGCCCGGCAGCCGTCGGCGGATGCTTTCGGCGGCAGCGGCTCCGGCCCGTCGTTGATCAGCCCGATGGTGCCGCGCAGCATCGGCATGGCCGGCATGGCGCGTTATCGGTGACGTTTTCCGTCTTCATTCCGGCCGCGCGCCGGTGAGCGTGGTCTCAGCGCAAGGGCGGGGCGGCTCTTCTTCGGAGGAGCCGCCCCGCGGCGTTTTCGCTTTCCCCGTGCGCTTCGCGGGAGCCAATGGGCCGCCGACTGCGCACTGGCAAATCGCGCGCGGTTCTGATCGAGTGCCAGCCTGCCTGCCGCGCACCGATGACCGACCCCTCTGCGACTCCGCCTGACCCCGGCGCCCGCCACCGCCCGGCAGCGCTGATTTTCATCTTCATCACCGTCGTCCTCGACATGCTGGCCGTCGGCATCATCGTGCCGGTGTTTCCGAAGCTCGTGGTCGATTTTCTGGATGGTAACACCGCGCGTGCCGCCGGTATTTACGGCATCTTCGGGACGGTCTGGGCATTGATGCAATTTCTCTGCGCCCCGGTGATGGGCGCGCTCTCTGACCGCTTCGGGCGGCGGCCGGTGATCCTGCTTTCGAACTTCGGGCTCGGGCTCGACTACATCCTCATCGCGCTCGCGCCAGATCTCGCCTGGCTTTTCGTCGGCCGGGTGATCTCGGGCATCACGGCTGCGAGCGTGCCGACCGCGGGCGCGTATATCGCGGATATCACGCCGCCGGAAAAGCGCGCGGCCGGCTTCGGCCTGCTCGGAGCCGCGTTTGGCATCGGCTTTGTGCTCGGGCCGGCGCTTGGGGGCGTGCTGGGCGAAGTGGATCCGCGGCTGCCGTTCTGGGTCGCGGCGGGACTGAGCCTGGCGAATGCGGCCTACGGGCTTTTCGTCCTGCCGGAATCGCTGCCGCCGGAAAAACGGGCGCCGTTCCGCTGGCGCCGGGCAAATCCGGTGGCGGCGCTGAAGCTCCTGCGCTCGCACCCGGAGCTGTTCGGATTGGCGACGGTGAACTTTCTTTCGTTTCTGGCCCACGAAGTCCTGCCCAGCGTATTCGTGCTCTACGCCGGGTATCGCTACGGCTGGACCGAGCGCACGATCGGGCTCACGCTGGCGACGGTCGGCGTCTGCTCCGGCCTCGTGCAGGGCACGCTGGTCAAGCCGGTGGTGGCCCGTTTCGGCGAACGCCGCACCGTGCTCGGTGGGCTGGTTTTCGGCGTAATTGGCTTCGCCGTTTTCGGGCTCGCGCCGACCGGCTGGCTCTTTTGGTTCGGCATTCCGCTGATGTCGCTCTGGGGGCTTTCCGGCCCGGCGATCCAGGGGCTCATGACGCACCGGGTCAGCGCCTCCGAGCAAGGCCGGCTCCAGGGGGCCAACAGCAGCTTGCGCGGGATCACCGGCATGATCGGGCCGCTGGTTTTCACGCTGGCTTTTGCGGGTTTCATCGGCGGCGGCGCGTTTGCCGAGACGCGCGGCTGGCATTTGCCCGGCGCGCCGTTTTTGCTGGCGGGCGTCCTGCTCGCGGTCGCCTTCCCGCTGGCCTGGAAAGTCACTCGTGGCGTGGGCTCGCGCGGGCGCACTCCGCCGGTGCCGCAGCCGCCTTCGTTTACTCCGGAAGTGCCTTGAATCCGGGGACGAAAAGACCGCGTTTCGCCTTCCGCCCGCAGGTCCTATTCGGCCACCTTCTGCTTCCGGATCGCCCCCACGATTTCGACGCGCACCGGCACGCCCTGGATGTCTGCGGGCAGCGTCACGGTCCCGTCGGGCGCGGCGTGCAGATTGATCTTCAAGCCGTAGCCCGCGCCGACTCGGGTGATCCCGATGCCGACCACACTTGCCAGGCGCGAAAACGTGCCGTGCGCGTCCGCTTTTACCGATCTTACCCGGTTCAGGGTGCAACCGTCTTTACTCGGTTCATTCATACCCGCAGAGAAATTCTGCTGCATCACAGTTAACCGGCATCCGCCGGGATTGCAACGCCGGCGCGGCTCGCGACTTACGGCAGCGCCAGCTCCATGCCGAGTGCATCGAGCACGGCGTGGAGCGGATTGGCATACGTGAGCCCCTGGCCGTTTGCGCCGCCCTGATCACTGCCGGCGAAGAGCAGCGCGATGCCGCGTTTCCCGGCGTCCACGATCAACGATCCGCTGTCGCCTCCCTGGCTGAACGGGCCGCTCTCCGCACCTTCGATCTCGATCTGCTGGTCGAAGCGCAGCTTGCCGATGTCGTAGTTGATCACCACGTTGTCCAACTCGAACGCCGTCACTTTTCCCCGAGTCAGTCCGGTGGTCCGCCCGATTTTCGCCACCGCCGCGCCTTCGTCGACAAACGCGTCGCCGAGCCCTACCAGTTTGCCGAGTCCGCGCAGCTTGGCGTGGTCGGCGGCGAGTTCCGCGTTCACCAGCGCGACGGCGCAATCCACCAGGTTTGCCCCGCGGGATTTCAGTCGGATGAAATTGTCCAGCGCGCCCACGACATCGGTCGGCTCGACGCCGTGATCGTAGGCGCCCGGCTGCAGGACGGCGTCCCCCTTTTTCGCGCGATTTTCGTCCGCGAGCACATGGTTGTTGGAAAGGATGTTCAACACCCCTCCGCCGCGTGCCCGCACGAAGGCGCCCAGCGTGCCGGCGGTGATTTTGTAATGCCCCACCGAGCTGCCAATCAACAGCGGGCGCTGCCGCAGCTGATACCACGGAATCGCGGCGCGCTTGGTGATCCGGCCGACGTAGCGGAGGTCCACTTCGCCCTTCGCCTGCTTTGTGATGCGCTCCACTTCGCGGCCGGCTTCGAAGGCACGTTTTTGCACTCGCACAGCGAGACGAAAATTTCCTTTTCCGTGCGGCGCGACTCCCAACGCCAGGGTGCGCGGCGGCTCCTGCGTCCGCCTCATCGGTCCTGCCGAAAGCCCAAACGGCAGGACGCGAGCGGTGACCGTGGTTTCAATCTTCGGCAGCAACTGGGAGGCGAGCGTTTCTTTCAACCCGCGGACGGAATCGAGGTTCATGGTTTTATGAAGTTTGCCCCCGCTTTGATCTGAAACCCGGGCCGGCAGGCGAACCGCCCCACCCAACCCTCGGAAGGAGCATGCGGCCGTTTTTCAGAGGAAGCAACGCCATCGCTCGGCCGAAGATGACAGCGCCGTCTTCGCCCAAGCTCCGGAACTCGCCACGGTGCCGGAGGAAACGCCGAGACCCATTCCGGGTGTGCGTCCCGCCGGTGCGTCAGCGCGCATCAGGGCGTTTCATTTCAAAGCGGTCGCCCGTCCGGCAATACCAGTCCGGCACCGCCATGCGGCCGATGACCCGGAGCTTCTCGCTGCGGATGCGCAACTTTTCCGGGTCGATCAATTCGTCGCGCACATGCACCCGCTGGACGAACCCGATGATGACTCGATTCTCGCCGATGCGCAGCGTGCCCCACTCGCGGCACTCCAGACTCGCCGGCGCTTCCGCGATGCGCGGCGGGCGCACGGAAGTGCTTGGCGCCGTCGTCAGCCCGGCGTGCTCAAGTTCGTTCGTGCCGTAGGGCATTGGCAACGCCGTCAGGTTCATCGCTTCCGCCGTCGCTTCATCGACGAGGTTGACCACGAACTCGTGCGTCGACCGCACGTTGCGCGCGGTGTCCTTCGGCCCGCTGCCGTCCGCGCGGTCGCCCGGGGCGAAGCCGACGATGGGTGGATCCGCGCCGAGCATGTTGAAAAAGCTGAACGGCGCCGCGTTGAGCGCGCCCTCCGCGCTCACCGTCGTCACCCACGCAATCGGTCGCGGCGTGATGAGCGAAGCCAGCACGGCATACGCGCGGTCGGCGTGTTTCCCTTCGAGATCGAGTTCCATACCGATATCTACGTTGCCGGCGTGCGATTGCGGGTTAAGAAAGGGCGCCGTGATGGTCGCGGGCGCGGCATCCCGGGCCGATCGTTGAACTTCTTCACCTCGTCATGTGCCTGATCGCCTTTGCCTGGCGCGCGCATCCGCGTCACCGGCTCGTGCTCGCCGGCAACCGGGACGAAATGCACGACCGGCCCACCGCGCCGCTGGCTCCGTGGAAGGAGGCCGACGGCCGCTGGCTCGCCGGGCGCGATCTGGAATGCGGCGGCACCTGGCTGGGCGTCACGCGCGACGGCCGCCGCGCGGGCGTGGTGACGAACGTGCGCGATCCCGCGGCCGATCAGGAGCGGCAGTCGCGTGGCCTGCTCGTGCTCGATTTTCTGCGTGCCGCGGAGGGGGTGACCTGTCGCGCCCACGCCGCCGCGCTCGTCGCCCGCGCCGCGGACTACCGGCCGTTCAACCTCCTGCTCTTCGACCGCGACGACGCCTGCTTTGTCGGCAACCATCCCCGGCCGTCGTGGGTTGCGCTGCCGGCCGGCGGCGTCTTCGCGCTTTCGAACGCCAGCGGCTTCGGCGCGGACTGGCCAAAAACGCGCCGGCTGCATGACGCGCTCACCACCTGGCTTGCGCGGGACGAACCGCCGCCGACGTGGCGCGAACTCTTCACGCCGCTCGCCGACGAAACCCGCGCGCCAGACGCCGAATTGCCCGACACCGGCGTGGGTTTGGAACGCGAGCGCGTGCTGTCGCCGGCGTTCATCCGCGGCCCGCGCTACGGCACGCGCGCCAGCACGCTTGTGGTCATCGATTACGACGATCGCGGCGAGATCGTCGAGCGGCGTTTCGGGCCGGACGGCGTGCCGGCGGGCGAGAGCGCGTTCCGCTTCGGCAAGACGTGATTTTCCGAGGAAAAAGGCCCGGTTCCCGGTTGCGCTAGGGCGGCGTTCCGGGCCGATGTTCGGTTGAACATTTGCCCCATGGAAATCGCCGCCAAACTCTCCATCCTCGCGGACGCCGCGAAATACGACGCCTCCTGCGCGAGCAGCGGCACCACGAAGCGGGATTCCCGCGCCACCGGCGGCCTCGGCTCGACCACCGGCATGGGCATCTGCCACTCCTACACGCCGGACGGCCGCTGCGTCTCCTTGCTGAAAATCCTGCTCACGAATTTCTGCATCTACGATTGCCTGTATTGCATCAACCGCCGCTCCAGCGACGTGCGGCGCGCGCGGTTTTCCACGCAGGAAGTGGTCGATCTCACGCTCGATTTTTACCGGCGCAATTACATCGAAGGTTTGTTCCTTTCCTCCGGCATCATCCGGGATGCGGACTACACGATGGAGCAGGTCGTGGCGGTCGCCCGCACGCTGCGCGAGGAGCACGGTTTTCGCGGCTACATTCATCTGAAAACGATCCCGGAAGCGTCGCCGGAACTCATCGCGGAAGCCGGGCGCTGGGCGGACCGGATTTCGATCAACGTCGAACTGCCGACGCAGGGCGATCTGAACGCGCTCGCGCCGGAGAAAAACCTCGGTCGCATCCGCGGCGCGATGACGACGATCCGCCGCCGCATCGAGCAAAGTAAAGCGGAGCGCCGGGAAAGCGTGAAGGCGCCGCCGGCGTTTGCACCCGCGGGGCAGAGCACGCAGATGATCGTCGGCGCCACGCCGGCGAGCGACGCGACGATCCTCGATCAGGCGTCGAGCCTTTACCGCGCGCACCGGTTGAAGCGCGTTTATTACTCCGCCTTCAGCCCGATCCCGAGCGCTTCCAGCGCGTTGCCGCTCCAGGCGCCGCCGCTCGTCCGCGAGCACCGGCTTTATCAGGCGGACTGGCTGCTCCGTTTTTACGGATTCACGGCGGATGAATTGACGACTGCCGCGCAGCCGAATCTGTCGCTCGGCCTCGACCCGAAGACGGCCTGGGCGCTCCGCAATCCCGCGCAGTTTCCGGTGGATGTGAACCGCGCGCCGCGCGAGTCGCTGCTGCGGGTGCCGGGCCTCGGCGTGCGCAACGTGGACCGCCTCCTGCGGGTGCGCCGCTGGCACCGCGTTTCCCTGGCGGACCTGACGCGGCTGCGCGTGAATCTTACCCGCGCGCTGCCGTTTCTTGTCACCAGCGATCACCGGCCGCGGCTGGTCGCGACGGCCGCGCTGTTTCAGCCGCGCCAGCTCGATCTTTTTTCGCCCGCCCCGCCCGAGCTCGCGGCGGCGGCCTGATCTTTCCGCCGCCGTCACCACCGCTGACCGTGCAGCAGCTCAATTTTGCGCCGGAATTTCCGGCCTGGCGGGAGGCCGCGCGCGACGCGTTGCGGCGCGGCTGGCGGCCGGAGGAAATCCACTGGCAGCCGCTCGATTCCGACCAGCCGGCGCTCGGCGATTTGTTCGGCGACGCCGAGAAAACGCCGCCGCTCCGCGCTGCGAGCGATGACAGCCCGCCAGCGCGGGTGCCGAAGGCGTTTTTCCCGCTGGCCGAAACGGTTGCCTGCCACCGCGACCCGGCACGCTGGGCGTTGCTTTACCGCGTGCTCTGGCGGCTGACGCTCGGCGGCGAGGCGCGCCTGCTCGACATCGTCGTGGACCCCGACGTGCATGCGCTGATCGTCCTGGAAAAAGCGGTCCGGCGCGACGTCCACAAGATGCGCGCATTTGTCCGCTTCCGGATCATCGAGCCGGAGACCGGCGGCGCCGCGGATGAGCCCGGCGACGGGGCGCCGCGGTATGTCGCGTGGTTCGAGCCGGAGCACCACATCGTCGAGCGGAACGCGCCGTTTTTCGCCGGACGTTTCGCCGCCCTGCGCTGGTCCATCCTCACGCCGGATCGCTGCGTGCATTGGGACGACGGGCGGCTGGAATTTTCTCCTGGTCTGCCGCGATCCGCCGCGCCGCCGGACGATGACGCCATCGAGGGGCTTTGGCGCGAATATTACCGGTCCATCTTCAACCCGGCCCGCCTGAAACTGCGCGCGATGCGCCGGGAAATGCCGAAGCGTTACTGGAAAAACCTGCCCGAAGCCGGCGCGATTTCGGAGCTGATCCGCAAGGCGCCGGGACGCGTGGACACGATGCTGGCGCGCAGCGACGCCTTGCAAAAAACCGTGGAGGAAACCGCGATGGCAAAGAAAAAAATCTCTGGCGACGCCGAACCCACCGTCGCGCAGCCGCCGGCTTCGCGCAGCTTGCAGACCTTGCGCGAAGCCGCGGCGGCTTGCACGGCGTGCCCGCTTTATAAAAACGCGACGCAAACCGTCTTCGGCATCGGTCCGCGCGCCGCGGAGGTCGTCTTCGTCGGCGAGCAACCCGGTGACGCCGAGGACCGTGCGGGCGAGCCGTTTATCGGTCCTGCCGGGAAGCTGCTGGACCGCGCGCTGGCGGAAGCCGGCATCGCCCGGGAAACGATCTACGTGACGAATGCGGTGAAGCATTTCAAATGGGAACCGCGCGGCAAGCGTCGGCTGCACGTGAAGCCGAACACGCTTGAAATCCACGCCTGCCGCCCGTGGCTGGCAGCCGAGTTGACCGCGCTGCAGCCGCGGCTCGTCGTCTGCCTCGGCGCCACGGCGGCGCGCGCCGTCTTCGACCGCGTGGTGAAGGTGACCCAGGAACGAGGCACGCTGAGGGAGTCCGAGTTCTGCGCGCAGACGCTCGTCACCGTGCATCCCTCGTCGCTCCTGCGGGCGCCGGACGAAGCGACGCGCGCGGCGGCCTACGCGCAGTTTGTCGCCGACCTGCGGGAAGTCGCGCGGCGCATCTGAACCAAATTCAGCGCAGCGTCCCGGCGGCGACCTGATCGAGCAGCGCGCGCAGCTGGTCGAAGTTCACCGGCTTGACGAGGTGCGCGTGAAACCCGGCGGCCCGCGCGTTTTTCACGTCTTCCTCCATGCCGTAGCCGCTGAGCGCGATGCCCGGGAGCCCGTGCTTCGCGCGGATGGCGCGCATGAGGTCGAAGCCGCTTTGATCGGGCAGCCCGATGTCGCTGATCACCACATCGAGCGCCGCGACCGTGGCGGCGGCTTCGAGCGCCTCGGCGCCGGAGCTGGCGACGTGCACCTCGTGGCCGGAACGCCGCAGGATGCGGGCGAGCACGTCGCGCGTGGAGTCGTGGTCTTCGACAAACAGAATGCGCAACCGCCCCGGGCTGCCGCCATCCGCAGCGGTCGACAGGCTCAGCGCGCCGGTTTCCGTCGATGGCTTCGGCGGCGGCACGGTGTTGAGCTCGACCGTGAACGTCGCGCCCCGATTCCGGCCCTCGCTCTCCGCCCAGATCGCGCCGCCGTGCAGCTCCACGATGGCGCGGGCGATGGCCAGCCCGAGGCCGAGCCCGCCGAAGCGCGGCGAGATCGTGAGCCCGCCCTGCTCGAACGCATTGAAAACGCACGGCAGCATGTCCGCTTCGATGCCGATGCCGGTATCGGTGACGCGCACGATGAGCCGCTTTGTCGCCGCCTTGCCGTCATCGTCGCCGGCGCGGTTTGTCGTGACGATCCGCACCTGGCCGCCGGGCGGCGTGAATTTCACGGCGTTCTTGATGATGTTCCAAAACACCTGCTGCAAGCGGGCCGAGTCGCCGCGCACATGGTGGGCGGCGGCTTCCTTGGAAAACTCGACCGCGACGCGCTTGCCGCTGCCTTCGCTGCGCACGATCTCATCGGTCTGGCTGAGCAGCGTGTGCACATCGACGGTGCCGGGCACCAGGCTGAGCTTGCCGTGGGAAATGCGCGTCAGGTCGAGCAGGTCGTCGATGAGGCGGGCTTCGAGTTCGGCGTTGCGGCGGATGATGCCGGCCTGCTCGCGCACGTCCGGGGAGAGCGCCGAGTCCAGCTCCATCGCGGTGGCCGTCATCAGCACCGGGCTGAGCGGGGTGCGCAGCTCGTGAGAGAGCGCGGCGAGAAAATCGTCCTTCGCTTTGTTGGCGGCTTCCGCGTCGGCGAGCGCTTCGTGCAGGGAATGCCGGGCGCGATCAAGCGAGGCGGCCAGCAGGGTCGATTGGTGCGCAGCCTGTCGCGCCAGCGCCGCCTGCCCAGCGGCCACGCGCGCCAGACGCTCGGCGCCCAGCGCCGCGGCGACCAGCGGCAGCAGCGAGGCGACATCGGCGACGAGTTCCAGCTGCGGCTCGCCGCCGAGCAGCACGAGCACGGAGCCATCCCCGCCGGGGACGCCGAGCGCGGGCAGCTGCGTCGCGTCGTCGGGAAAAAACAGGTGGCCGCGCGCCGGTGACGATCGCTGGCACTCGTCCAGGAAATCCCGCCATTCCCCGGCCCGCGGCAGCGTCTGCGCGAAGCCCGGCGCCGGCAGGACGGCATCCACCTCGGGATCGGGCAGGAAGATGAGCAGATTCTCGCCGCCGAGCGCCCGCGCCAGAGTCTGGGCCGCCGCCAGCCGGCCGTCGGCCCGGGTTAACTCAGAAACCAGTCGGAGAAGAGGCGCGTGGGACACAGCGGCAGCGGGGAAAACACGCTTAGGCCGGCAGGATGCAGACCACGGCGGTGCAATTGTGAAAACCGTTGAACTGCCCCGTCGTGCGGGCGACCTGCCCGTAGGTGTTGCAGCCGGCAAACGGGGTGGCGCCGAGGACATCCTTCAGCGCCGCCAGCTCACCAGCAAATTCGCGGCCCATCCGCAGCCGGGTGGCAACGCAATCGAAAAACAGCGCCACCTGGGGCTCCCGGCCGTGCAGTTGGTCCAGGGCGTCGCGGGTCGCGTGGGCCGCGGCGTCGCAGGCGGAAGCCGGATTCGTGGACATGATGCAGATGCTCGCGCCCTCCGGGATCTCCGCGGCGCAGAGCACCGCGCCGTCCGCCTCCAGGGCCAGCGGGACGCGCAGCTTGAAGCCTTCGCCGGTGTCGATGCCGAGGATGTTGTGCAGGAAAAAAGGAGTCGGATCCTGCCGGTTGAATTGCTGGCCGGTCGCGTCGGCATGGGCCTGAAAGGCTTCAACCGCCGGGGCCGCGTTCAGACTGACGAGCCGCATCTCGCGGGCTTCCGTCACCCGCATCGGCTTGCCCGCCGGCACCCAGCCGTGGCGGACGCCGACGCCGATCGGCTTCGGCGACAGGATCTCCAGCGCCACCGCGGCGTCGCTCGCCACTTCGCGCCCGTGGAACACCTGCGTGTGCCTGAAATTCGCATCGTCCCCGGCGCCGCCGCCGAAGAACTGGTGGTGGCCGCTCGTCTGCATCGCGAGCTGCTCGATCAACTCGTCCGCGTGTCCCGCCAGGGCGTCCGTGAGCACCAGCGCGGCGCTGTAGCCGCGCGCCACCGTCTTCAATCCTTGGAAGCCGGCGGTGAGTTCCCGCGCCGCCGCCGCGCGGTCCCGGCTGAGATTCCGGCCGATACCGCTCGCAAACCGGACTTCGGAGGAGCGGAGCGCCACCGCGCAGGCCAGCCCGTCGCTCATGGTTTCGCTCGTGAATTCGCCCGCCGATGAACAGCCCACCATGAGCTTCGGCCGGCAGCTTTCGTCAACCGCGCGGAGCAGCGCCGCGGCGTCGTAGCGCGGCGAAACAAACAGGATGAGCGCGTCGGGCGACTCGCCGTCAAACGCGGCCCGGATCTGGTCGCCGAGCGATCGTCCGGCGGCCGCGGACTCATCCGTATTGGTATAAACGACGGCGCTTTGTGTCTTGGAGGGAACCATGGGAAAAGGGGCAATTCGAGCGCGAGGCCGCCCAGTATAGCGGCCGGCTTTGAATTTGCACGACTTCCCCCGGCCGACGCGGCGTTGGCGTCGGCCCGGACGCCGGCCGCGACTCGCGCGACGCCGGACGCCGGGAGCGGTCACTTTTCCCTGCGCCCACCAGTCTTCAGGCGAACACTTCTTTCAGATCCTCCACAAAATAAGCAACTTCTGAAAATTCCGCGACTTGACGAAGCCCGGCCGTTATGCCACCCTTCTCTGGCCCAGTTTGCCGGTGCGCGGCCAAATCTTTCGGCGGCTTTCACCCACAGAGGAAGTTCGAAAAAAGAAGCGCAATATGGCCATCGCATACCCGAAACCGCACCCGCCACACCCGGCTCCTGTCGGCACGGCAATCCACAAACTCGTCAACACGGCGAACACGAAGCTCGTGCAGGAAGCCGAGCTGCATTTCCACAAAGGACTCGAGCATGACGCCGCCGGGCGCATCGTGCCGGCGTCGTTCAAGTCGCTCCTCAAAGCGCTCGACGACCACACCCAGACAGCGTTCAAGAACATCCAGCTCGGCACCCCGGTCGGTGGCCGACGCCTGACCAACCCGCAAGCGGGCCTGGCGGCGGACCGGCA
Source organism: uncultured Verrucomicrobiae bacterium (assembly GCA_963762725.1). Classification (GTDB taxonomy): domain Bacteria; phylum Verrucomicrobiota; class Verrucomicrobiia; order Chthoniobacterales; family SZAS-18; genus JAFAXH01. The sequence goes on from CAVXLY010000005.1 coordinate 162,407, forward strand.
GACCGCGGCCGGCTGGCATTTCACGATCCCGAAGGCGCCCGAGCAAAACGGGCACAAGGAGACGGCCGCCGCGGAGATCATCGAGCTCTACTGGATGGCGCTGCTGCGGGACGTCGCCTTCGAGGATTACCCAACAAACGCGCTCGCCACCGCGGCCGCCGCCGAGCTGAGCAACCTCTCGCTGCACGCGAAGCCGAACACCTCGGCGAACCCGGTTTACCAAGCCCGGCCGATCACGCCGCAGACCCTGTTCCGGGGCGGAGAATGGACGCCAAGTGCCGGGACGAACCTCGAGCACATCGGACCTTACCTCTCGCAGTTTCTGTGGATCGAGATTCCCTACGGCTCCCTGATCTGCGAGCAGAAGGAACATTACGCCGAGGCGGCTGACTACCAGCCGACCGGCCAGCCGCACATGGTGAAGTGGGCCGACTGGCTGGCGGTGCAAAAAGGCAAAAGCTTCCCCTCCAGCGTGGGCACGGTGCCGGCCGCCGATCGCCGCTACATCCAGAACGGCGGGGATCTCGCCCGCTACGTCCATCTCGATGCGCTCTACGAAGCGTATCTCAACGCCGCGCTCATCCTGCTCAGCCGCGGCTCGGCGCTTAAATACGACGAGGGCAATCCCTACACCGGCCCCTCCCCCGCGTTTCCGAAGGAGTCCGGCTTCGGCACGTTCGGGCCGCCGAATGTGCTGGCGTTGGTTTGCGAGGTTTCGACCCGCGCGCTCAAGGCCGTCTGGTATCAAAAATTCATCGGCAACCTGCGGCTCCGTCCGGAAGCCTACGCGGGGCTGGTGCATCGCGCCCTGCACCCTGGCGGCCTGAACGCCGCCGAGGCGAAGACCGCCCTCGGAGCTGGGCTTGCGGTGCTCCAGAATTCCGCTTCCGCCGCGACGAACGGCGCCGTGGCCCGCGTCCGCGCGGCCAACCAAGCGCTGAATCCCGGCGATGCGGATCTTGACACCTATCTGCTGCCAATGTGCTTCGAGGAAGGCTCCCCGACGCATGGCTCCTACGGGGCCGGCCACGCCACGGTTGCGGGCGCTTGCGTGACGGTGCTGAAAGCTGTCTTCCAGGGCAGTCAGAAACTGGTCGATCTCGGCCTGATCCCGGTGGTGCCCTCGGCCGACGGCAAGATAATCAACGCCCTCCCCGCCGGTGTGGCCAGCCAGCTCACCGTGGAAGGCGAGCTGAACAAATTGGCCTCCAACATCGCCATCGGCCGCAACATGGCCGGCGTGCATTGGCGCACGGACTACAGCGCCTCGATCCTGCTCGGCCAGCGCGTCGCCACGAGCATGCTCTACCATCAGCGCCGCGATTATCACGAGCGGCCGTGGACGCTGAGTTACAAAAGCTTCGGCGGGAAAATCGTCGAGATCCGCCAGGATCGTGTGCTCTACGACGGCTCGGTCATCCTCGACGGCGACGACGATCTTGATCCTCCGAAAGAAGCCAAGAAACTCGCCGAGATCGTGTGAGCTTCCTTGTCGGAACTCAATTTCACTCCTTCCCCCACCGACCCACCAAAAAAAGAAAGAGGAGTAAGCGAGTGAACACGGCTGCGCTGCCTTCAGTGCTGGCGGCCGCAAGCAGCCGGCAGTCTGGCTGGCGTCCGTGCAAGGCGCACGATGGCGCCAGCCGCGGGGCGGGAGCAGGCTGACGTGAAGAAACCGCCGCCGTCGTGCGTCAATGCGCGACCCGACTCGCGGAGACTACTCGAAGTTCGCCCAGGGCGACGTCTCCGAGATCGTGCCGCCGGCCGTGACGATCGGACCGGTCTTGTTGAAAAACGAGCCCTGGATGGCGTAGTTCGCGCCCGAGTTGGCGTTGGCTCGATTGCGAATCGTCAGGTTAAACAACCCTTCGACCGAGATGCCGGTCTGATTGCTGGAGCAACTGTTGCCGTCGATCCGGTTTGCCCGTGGCGTTGGCGGTGTCCGGATCGAAGAGCCGGATGCCGGTTTGGTTCGCATCGCACTTGTTCCCGACCAGGTGGCAGGCGCTGACCGCGACGATGCCGGCGCCAAGGTTTCCGCGGGCCGTGCAGTTCTGCACACTGCTGCCGGTGCCGACGGCGATTCCGTTGCCGGGATTGTTTGTCGCGACGCACTCGGAGATGCCGGACCCGCCGAGGCTTTCCCGGATGCCGCCCAAATCATTCCGGGAGACGGCGCAGCGAGACAGCGTGGAGTTTCCGAGCACCTCGATTCCGTGGCCGCCGTTCCGGCTGGCGGTGCAGTCGAGCACCGTCACGAAGTTCGTGCAGACAAATCCGCTGCCGGTGTTCACGGTGGCGATGCAGTGGGCGATCTCTGAGCGATCCGGGCAGAAGAAGCCGACGCCGTTGCCGCTCGCGACACAGTCCCGCACCAGCGAGCCGTTGCCCACGGTGAGGCCGTTGGCGCCGGTGCAGTTTGCCACACGCAGCCGCTCTGCCAGAGCCGTGGCGGAGCCGAGCCAGATGCCGCCGCCCGTCCAGCCGCGCGCGCTGCCGTTGCGCACAGAAACATTCGTGAGCTGCGCCGCCGCGGCGGAGGTGTCGATGCCGCGCGTCGCGCCGCCCGCGCCGCCGTCGCCGAGGAGGGCAAAGCCGTTGAGATCGAGCGTGACGTCGTTGGACTGGATGGAGATGCCGTGCTTGCCGGATTCGCCGACGAGGTTGCCGGTCAGATAATAGGAGCCGGGGGCGCTGATGATGAACGTGTTGCTGGCATCGCCCGGCGTGTTGATGTCGTTGACGATGATCCGCGCCTCGATCTGGTCGAGCGTTTTCATCGTCGGCCCAGGCGGACCGGGCGGCGGTGTCAGATCGCCCTGCGCCCGCAGCGCGCCCGGGCATGGCAGCAGGAGGAAGATCGCCGCTGCACCGGCAGCGACCGTGGCACCGCGTTGAACCCGGCGGCGGGTGCGTCCCCGTGAAGAACAGGGCAAAGGTGCATGCCGGAGCTTATGGACCGATCCCGGACAAAGCAAGCCGACTGTCCGGCGGAAGTCGCTCGGCCGGCGTCGTTGTAGGGGCGCCTCTGTGAGGCGCGGCGTTTCGATTTTGCGGCTCACAGGCCCGCCTCTACAACGGGCAGGAACGCGCCTGGCGCCACCATCGCGACGCCATCGTCTTGTCACACTCACGCCTCGGCGCTGGTCGGGCTTACGCCGCCTCTACGCGCGCCGCTCTTTGATCGCCGCCAGCAGGTCGGTCATCACTTCGCGGTGCGGCTTCGCGCCGAGGTTGCCTTTGCCGTGAACGCGCACGCTCACGTTGCCGGCGTCCTGATCGCGGCGGCCGACGACGAGCATCGTGTGGACTTTCATCCCCTCGGCGCGGGCGACCTTGCCGTTGATCTTGTCCGTCGTCATGTCGATCTCGCAGCGGACACCTTCGGCGCGCAGTTCGTGGTAGATCGAATGCGCGTATTGCCGCAGCGATTCCTCGTCGTCCGCGCCGGTGAGCAGCGGCAGCACGCGGACCTGTTCGGGCGCGAGCCAGAGCGGGAAGTTGCCGGCGTAGTGTTCGATGAGAAAACCGATGAAGCGCTCGTGCGTGCCGAGCGGCGCGCGGTGGATGCAGAGCGGCGTTTCTTCGGTGTTCTGCGTCGTGCGGTAAACGAGGCCGAATTTTTTCGGCACCGCGAAGTCCACCTGATTCGTCGCGATGGTGAACTCGCGGCCGATGGCGCTCCAGACCTGCACGTCGATCTTCGGTCCGTAGAAGGCGGCTTCGTTCGGGACTTCGATGAAGTTGATGCCGGAAGTCTTGAGGACGTTGCGGACCATGTCTTCGGTTTCCAGCCAGAGCTGCGGCTCGTCCACAAACTTCTGGCCGAGCTTCGCGGGATCGTGGGTGGAAAAGCGCATGAGATACTTCTCGATGCCGAAGAGCTTGAAGTATTTCAGATACATCTCGTTCACCGCGTTGAACTCCGCCTCGAACTGCTCCTTCGAGCAGTAGATGTGGGCGTCGTTCATCTGCATGGAACGCACGCGCATCAGGCCGAAGAGTTCGCCCGATTGTTCGTAGCGGTAGCAGGTCCCGTATTCCGCGAACCGCAACGGCAGATCGCGATAGCTGCGCGGCACCGCTCCGAAGAGCTTGTGATGGTGCGGGCAGTTCATCGCTTTGAGGTAGTAACGCTCGCCACGCGATTGATGTTCCGCAGGTAGGGCGGGCGTCCCGGATCCGCGCGATCCATCACCCTCGCGATCCGGCGTCCAAATCCACGGATATTCCTCGTCTGGCCCCACCAGATTCTCCGCGCGAGGGTTGTTGCAGATGTAGAGAAACTTTTCCTCCAGATCCGAGTCACCCCGCACGTAGCGATCATAACGCTCCTCCTCCCAAACCGCGCCGCTGGTGTTCCCGGCATCGTTGATTTTGTGCGCGGTAAACGACTTGATCGAGTGCATCAACTCACCCAGCGGCCAGAACTCGGTTTTCTCCGCGTCGGCAGCATCATTGGCGCCGGGTTCGGCGATCGCGCTGCGCTTGTCTTTGATCCAGGGCTGCAGCAGCAGATGGACGTGATCCGGCATGACGCAGGCGGCGAAAAGCTCATACCGATTGCGATGAAAATGTCGCACGGCGTCGAGCACCACGGTGCGGGTTTCTGGTGACAACACGCGCCGGTCGCGCAACGTGAGCGTGACAAAGTAGATCGCCCACGGTTTCTCGAAATGCGGCAGGCGGCGGCGTTTGGCGTAGGCGGCACCTGCGGGCTGTTTGCGTGCGTCGAGCGAGACGCTCGACGCGGCCGGCGGGACGCCCGCCCTACCCGGCGGAGACACTTTGCTTTCGTCGTCCAGAATCATCGGCGGAAACATAGAATCCGCGTAGTAAGGCAGATGCCCGCTCGTGAGATAGATGTTCTCCCGCGCGATATGCGGTGTGCGGACGCGCTGGTAGCCAGCCTGGAACTCCGTTTCCTTCGCCAGCTTTTCCAGTTCCTCAATGATCGCGGTGCCGCGCGGCAGCCAGAGCGGCAGGCCGGGGCCGACGTCTTCGTCGATCGTGAAAAGCTGCAGCTCCTTGCCGAGCTTGCGGTGGTCGCGCTTCTTCGCCTCCTCCAGCATGGCGAAGTATTCATCGAGCTGCGTGCGGTTCTTGAACGCGGTGCCGTAGATGCGCTGGAGCTGCGGGTTCCGCTCATCGCCTTTGTAATAGGCGCTGGCGACGTGCGTGAGCTTGAACGCGCCGATGTTGCCGGTTCGCGCGACGTGCGGTCCGGCGCAGAGATCGGTGAACTCGCCGTTGCGAAACAGCGTGATCTTCTCGCCGGCCGGGATGTTCTGGACGATGTCGAGCTTGAACTTGCTCGGGCTTCCCGGCCGTTCGCCGAGCGCGGCGAGCGCGCCCTTTTCCGCCAGCGCGAGCGCTTCGTCGCGCGAGACTTCGACGCGCTCGAAGACGTGATTCGCCTTCGTCTCCTTTTTCATCTCCGCCTCGATCTTTTCGAAATCCTCCGGTGTGATGCGATGGCTCAGCTCGACGTCGTAATAAAACCCGTTTTCCACCGGCGGACCGGCGGCGAACTGGGCGTCCGGCCAGATCTTCAAAATCGCCGTCGCCAGGACGTGCGCGCAGGAGTGCCGGATGCGCTCCAGCTCGGTCATCGGCTTGCCTTCGACGGCGTGAGCCTTGTGGTCGCCGGCGGCAGGATCTTCGGCGGCATTGCGTTCGTCGGCAGGTTGGTCGGGCATAAGCAGGAAAAGTTGAGCCGGAACTATGGTGGAGGAAGCGCCGGGATGCGAGCGGACGCTGCGGGCCAGCGACGGAGACAAGCGGTGCTGGCTGATCGCCTGCGTCGCGTCCGTTCATCGGCCAAGAACCTGAAACCGAATGCTGGCGGCTGCGAAAGACATCCCGGCAGCCGGACTCCGCACCGGGAAGATGGAACCGTCTTCGGCGCCATTGCCCGGTCGGAACAAATTCGCACCATGGCGTCAGGGAAATTTTGTCGCCCCGTCAAGTCGTTGGCTCCCAACAGATTTCGCTCGTCCCGCGAAAATCCTGGGAATATCTTACCGACTGACCCGCTCCAAGTCTGCAATCCCGCGACTTTCTGCGCGGTCGGACCCCAAACCAAAACACCACAACATGAAAACCTACCTACTTGTCGCCCTGGCTGCCTGCTCGATTCTGGCAGCCGGTGTTCCCACCGCCGAGGCGGCTTCCAAAAAGTCCAAGATGACTCAGGCGGAGATGAACGAAATGTGTAAAGACCGCGAGATGTGCAAAATGATGATGAAGGGCATGATGGCCAACAAGGAAACCAAGATGTGGATGGCCAAGCAGCTCAAGGCTGACGCGGAATTCCGGGAGATGTTCGGCAACGTCACCACTGGCGGCGGCTAGACCGGAAAGACGGGTGGCGAGCATGCCCGGACCCAGTGCGTGACCAGACAACGCGCCGGACGGAGCGAGAGACGGCGGAGCGCAGGCGGAAACATCGGACGCCCCGGAACCCGGGGAGCGCCGGTGACCGCGTGTCGACTCCGCCGCCTTTGTTTTTGTGACCGGCGGAGATCGCGCTTTAAGCGTCCCGGCGCGGGACGGTTCTATTGCCCGACCAGTTCCGCCGCTTCCACGCAATCCGGCGGCGCCTTGGCCCGGGCCGATGGCTCGGAAACTTGGCGCAGGCGGTAGATGAGCAGCAGTGAGCCGATCGAAAGCGCGGCGCCGATCCAGCCGATAAGCGGATAGCCGACGAGCCGGGTCGTCGCCGTTGCGGCGCTGCCAGCGGCTCCAGGCACCGCGACCTCGGTCAGCAGCATGCCGCCCAGCGCGGCGCCGAGCGCGGACATGAAATTTGCCACGGAAGAATTCACGCTCATAAACCCGCCGCGATGCCGCGACTCCACGCTGGCGGTGATGAGCGCCATCGCCGGCACAAAGCGCCCGCTCATGCAGACCGTGAATGATGTGGTGACGAGCAGCGCCAGCCCGAGCGAAACCTGCGGCAGATGCGTGACCGCGAGCTGCGTCGCCGCGGCGAAAAAGATCATCACCGTGTAAACCCGCCGCTTGCCGTAGCGGTCGGCGAGGCGGCCGATGAGGTTCATGGTGAAGATCGTGCAACCGCCCCCGGCGACATACACCCAGGGCAGCTGGTGCTCGGTAATGCCGACGTTCTTCACCAGAAACGTCGCCAGATCGGTGAAGACGAGATAGCCCGAGAGAGTAATGACCGCGGTGAGCGCGAGTGCGATGAGGTGGTTGGAATTGAAGAGGACTCCGCGCATCCGCTGCAGCGAGCTATCGTCCGCGCCGGCCTGCAGCAAGTGGCCGCGCAACACCGGGAGCTGCCACGCCGCGGCGGCCCAGATGAGCGCACTCAGCCCGGCCAGCGCGAGAAACGGCGTGTGCCAGTTCATGTGGTTCGCCAGAAACAAGCCGAACGGCACGCCGACGATCTGGGCGATGGAAAACGCCGACATCACCACGCCGACCGCCGCGCCGCGCCGATGCTCCGGGATCACGTCGCCGACGATGGCGAGCACGTTGCCGCCGACGATGCCGCCGAAAATTCCCGCCAGCGCCCGGGCCGCGACGAGGGCATGATGCGTCGGCGCCAAGGCGCAAAAGAGCGTGCCGATCGTGAACCCGGCATAAAGCCCGAGCAGCGCCCGCTTGCGTCCGAAGCGGTCCAGGAAAAAGCCGGCGGCCAGCCCGCTGGCGCTCGCCGCGAAGGCGTAGGCCGAGACGGCGAGATTGAACTGGGCGGTGTTGATGCCGAAGGCGCGCATGAGCTGCGGGCCGAGCGGCAGCATGATGACGAAATCGACGGCGATCGTGAATTGAATGGTCGCCAGCACGAGCAGGAGGCCGAGTTCGGCGCGCGACCGGCGCGGCTCGCCCGAAGCAGGCAGGCCGGCCGCGGTCGAGGCGGAAGCGGTGGCGGCGGCTGAAGTCAGGCGCCGGGCGCCGGGAAGCGTTTCGTTCATCAAGAGCGGGACAAGAAAAAATGGAAGCCGCCAATGTCCGTGCTCCACGGCTCGCGGCAAGGGCGGGCGGCGCGAATGGCCGGTGGGGACCGTTCTTGCCCGCGCCGCGAATCGCCGCCATGCTGACGGCCACGATGCCCGAGGATGGAAAAAAGGCGCCGCTTCGCCCGCCGCCGTCGCTGCCACGCCAACGCCCGGGTGCGCTGGGGTCCGTCGGCCGGATCGCCCGCAGCCTGCTCGTGGACTCGCGCCAGCGCCGGCAGATTATGATTTACGTGATCGCCGCCGCGGTCGGCCTGACGGTCGTCGGCGGGACGATCGGCTTCGACTCGTTGCGGGCCAACATCTGGGTTTTCAGCGCCTACTGGCTGCTTTGCGGATTTCTCACCCTGCTGGCCGTGCTCCTGGCGATCTATGATCTGCTCATGCTGCGCTTGCTTGCACGCCGGATGCAACGCGAGCTCGATGCGCGGATGGAAGCGGAGGCGGAACGGAAAAAGGATCCGGAGTCCGCAGATTAGCGCAGATTTCCGTAGATAGGTTGGGTCGGAATGATGAGCCGCGCCGGTTTCCGATTTTCCCACAAATTATCTGCGTAAATCTGCGTTGATCTGCGGATAATAGATTCCCTGCCATGCGCCGCTCTCGCGAAGAAATCGAAGCCTGGGAGCAGCAAGCCCTCGCGCCCTACGCCCAGGCCAGCGGCACCTCGCTTGGCCGGCGGCATCCGGAAACCGGGCATCGGTATCGCACCGCGTTTCAGCGCGACCGGGCGCGCGTGATCCATTCCCGCGCCTTTCGCCGGTTGGAATACAAGACGCAGGTATTTCTCAACGGCACCGGCGACCACCTGCGCACCCGGCTCACGCACACCATCGAGGTCGCCTCGGTGTCGCGCACGATTGCCCGCGCGCTGGCGCTCAACGAAGACCTCGCCGAAGCTATCGCCCTCGCCCACGACCTCGGGCACCCGCCCTTCGGCCATCCCGGCGAGAAGACGCTCGCACCAGTTGATGAAAGGGCACGGCGGCTTTGATCACAACGAGCAGAGCCTGCGCATCGTCGAGGAAATCGAATCGAGCTATCCCGATTTCACCGGGCTGAACCTGAGCTGGGAAGTCACCGAAGGCTTGCGCAAGCACCAGACCTTTTACGATCCGCCGCCAAACGCGCCGCCGGGCGCCGCGGGCTACACCTGCCCGACGCTGGAGGCGCAGATCGCCAATCTCGCCGACGAGATCACGTATAATTCCCACGACATCGACGACGGGCTCGACTCCGACCTGATCTCCGCCGACCAGCTCGACGAAGGCAGCGCGCTGTGGCGCGAGATCCACGAGCAGACCCAGGCCGATTTTCCCGGCATGGCCAGCCGCGAGCGTTGCGCCACGACGGTGCGCCGGCTCATCGATCGCCAGGTCGAGGACGTGGTCGCCAGCAGCGCCGCCGCCATCACGGCCGCCGGGGTGCGCAGCGTGGAAGACGTGCGCCGGCAGCCGCGCCCGCTCATCCGCTATAGCGACAGCCTGCTGGCGGCGAACCGGGAGCTGCGCCGCTTTCTTTTCGAGCAGCTCTATTATCATCCCGCCGTCGCCGACGTGAATCGCCGGGCCTGCGAATGTCTCGCCGACGTCTTCACGCTTTCCCTGGAAGATCCCGCCGCCCATCTCGGGCACGCCACGGTCGCGCGGATCGAGCGCGCCGGGCTGCATCGCGCGGTCTGCGACTATGTTTCCGGCATGACCGATCGCTACCTGCTCGAGGAGCACGCGAAGCTGTTTCCGCAGCGGCCCCGGGTGCGGTGACGCCGCCGCCGCCCGCGTGCGCGCAATTCACGGATCCTGATTCTTTGCCGCGCCGCGGAGGTTGAGGAAGGCGAGGGCGACCTGCAGGGCGATGAGCGCGAAGGCGCCGTCGTGCCAGCCCCAGACGATCCAGAGCACGTTGCTGGCAAGGAACAGCCAGAAGCCCCAGTTGCGCTTGCGCGCGGTGCGCGAGCCGACGAGCCAAGCGGAGATCACCGTCACCAGCATCGCCGGCCATTGCAAAGCGTCGAGCCACGCGTCCGTTGTCATCGTGCGTCGCCGCAGATTCGCGGTGGCGCGCGGTGCGAGACTTCCCGACGATCAGGATTTCAGCTCGGCGTGCAGATATTGGATGAGCAGGCGCAGTCGCTCGGCGAGCGAGCCGGTCTCCAGCAGTTGCTGGCGGGCAAAGGGATCGGAAACGAAAAACGATTGGGCGGCCACGAGATCAGCCAGGAAATCGACGTTGGAAAGCTGCACCAAGTGCGCCTCCAGCGGCGCCGGCAGCTCCACGCCGCGGTCTTTGAACTCGCGACACAGCTCGATCACCTTCGCGCCGAGCGCTTCGATTTCCACGCTCCCGGCGTCGCCTTCCGTGCGCACCGCTTTCAGCCGCGCGATGCGGAAGGGCCGCTCCTGCGTGTAACCGGTGAAGCGGACCCGGGCGAGTCCCTGGAGGATGAGGTTGCTGGTGCCGTCGGCATTGCCCACGCAAGCCCGCACGAGGCCGATGCCGCCGACCTGGAAAAAATCGTCGGCCGATTGCGCCTCCTGGACGCCGGGTTTCTTGAGCGCGATGCAAAACATGCGGTCGCCGGCGAGCGCATGCGCGAGCATCGCCCGGTAGCGCGGCTCGAAGATGTGCAGCGGCAGGAGGGCGTGAGGAAAGAGGAGCGCCCTGGGCAGCACCATGATGGGCGCCTGACCGGGCAGAGCGGAGTGAACGGGATCGAGCACTGGAGCGGGTGAAGAAATCGAAAAAGTGACGCGGTGCGGGTGAAATTTAAAGCGGTTGAAGCGGTGCAGCGAAATTCCCCAGGGATCAAACAATGGAGACAGGAACCGGCTGGTCCCTAGCTGATACGCGCCCCGACCGGCAGCGGACGAAAGCAGTTGTGCAAACGCCCCGGATTCGGCCGCGCACGAGGCTGCCGATGCTACAACTCATCAAGAATCTCGCGCAGCCGGCCCGCCGGCCACTGCCCGGGCACCGGCGCCTCCCCTTCCCCGGCGCCCGCGGGGAGGAGGTGCCCGTAATTCAGCACGCTGCCCGCGGCGGCCAGGGCGATCCGCGAGGCACGGCCGAGCGCCCCGCCCATGCCCATGGCGGCGAGCCCCATCATCGACCCGACACCGCCGGACTTCCGCATCGAGAAACGCGAGCAGGACAGCCAGGTCGGCCGGCCGCCGGAGCGTCGTGGCGACTTTGAAAACATCCACCGATCCGGTGTCGCGCGCCCGGGCGGCCAGCGCGCGCAGGCGGCGCAGCGAGGGTGTGCCTTGGAAATCGTGAAACGAGCCGACCACCCGGCAGCCGCGCGCCCGGGCTTCCGCGGCCAACTCGCGAAACCCAGTCCGCGCCCCTCCGGCCAGCCCGCGCAATTCCAGATCCATCCAGGCAGCCGCGGGACCCAGCGCGCGCGCCAGCGCCAGGCGGCGGCGGGCCGGTGACAGCGCGGGATCGAACCCGCCCTCCCGGGAATCGCGCACGGTGAGCAGCAACGGCCGCGGCGGCGTCCGCAGCAGTTCGCGGAGCGCCGCGGTTTCGGCATCGTCGTCGCTGGCGCCGAGCGCTTCCAGCCGGGCGCGGAAGGCGTCCGCGCGCAACTCCAGGAGATCGGGCGTCGCCGGGGCGGCCGGCCCGACCGGCGGCAGGGCGAGGGCGGCGCGCAGCGCGGCGGAGTCGTGGATCACGCCGACGACCAGCGGCCGATCCCGCGCAGGCGGAGTCAAAAATCCCGAGTCACTACTGGGTAACATGTTCGCCGTGTTATTTTCGGGTCTGCGTCCAAAGTTGCGGGCTGGTATCTCGCCTGCTGGTTTCGGAACCGTTTTCCGCCGCCACGGTGCCCTTCGATCGCCGGTGCCGGAGTGCAGAGCGTAGGTTCCTCGGAGTCATGCTGCGACGCAGTCAGGAAATCAATACCCAGCTTCAGCAGGTGCTCGACGCCTTTCTGTTGCTCACCGCGTTCTGGATCGGCTACGTGCTGCGGGCGCTCGGCACCGATCTTTTCGGCAGCGACGAGATCCCGCCGTTTGACCGCTTCCGCTGGATGATCTGGGTCATCATGCCGGCCGGGCCGCTGCTGCTGGAGGCGCAGGGCTTTTACCAGCGCACCCTGCAAAAAAGCGCCGGCCGCGCCGCCGGGCAGATTGCCCGGGCGATTGTCGGGCTGGCGTTGCTGGTGATCCTTTGCGTCGCCTTCGGCCGGCTGGAGCTGCCGAGCCGCGCCGCGCTGATCCTTTTCGTCGCGCTCGGCTTCGGGTTTCTCTTTTTGAAAGATCGCGTGGTCCAGTTTTACGCCCGCCGGCGGGCGGCGGCGGAGCAACTTCGCGAGCCGGTGCTGCTGGCCGGGTTGCCGGACGAAATGGAGCAGTTCGTCGCGGAACTTACGCCCGAGCAGCTGGCCGAGATGCGCGTGGTCGGCCGCATCGACATCGAGTCGCAGCCGGTTTCCGTGTTGATCGAGGCGCTTCACCGGCACGCGGTGTCGCGGGTGATCTTTGTCGCCGCGCACAGCCACATGGCGACCGTGCAGGCGGCCATCGGCGCCTGCGAAACAGAGGGCGTGGAAGCCTGGCTGGTGGCCGATTTCATCAAGACCGCCATCGCCCGGCCGGTCTTCGACACGCTCGGGCAGCGGCCGATGCTGGTCTTCCGCACGACGTCCGACGCGAGCTGGGCGCTGCTGGCGAAACGGGCCATCGATTTCACCGGCGCGCTGGCCGGGATGATCGTCGCCTCGCCGATCTTTCTGGCGGTCTATCTGGCGATCCGGTTCACGTCGCCGGGGCCGGTCATCTTCCGGCAACTGCGCGGCGGCAAGCATGGCAAGCCGTTCACGATGTTTAAATTTCGCACCATGCACACGGATGCCGAGATGCGGCGCTCCGAGCTGCTGGCGATGAACCAGATGAGCGGCCCGGTGTTCAAGCTCGAAGCCGATCCGCGCGTGACGCCGATCGGCCGCTGGTTGCGGAAGTGGAGCATCGACGAGCTGCCGCAGTTGCTCAACGTCTTCCGCGGCGAGATGAGCCTGGTCGGCCCGCGGCCGCTGCCGCTGTATGAAGTGGACCAATTCGAAAGCACCGCCCAGCGCCGGCGGCTCAGCGTGCCGCCGGGGTTGACCTGTCTCTGGCAGATCAGCGGCCGCAACGACATCAAAGACTTCTCCGACTGGGTGCGGCTGGACCTCGTGTATATCGACAACTGGTCGCTCTGGCTGGACATCAAAATCCTGCTGAAGACCGTGCCCGTCGTCCTCCTCGGGCTCGGCGCGAAGTGAAGCCCCGGCGCCGGCCGGGAGACGGGTTTACGGGCGCGGCCGGGGTGGCGAGAATTTCTCTTGCGCGGCACCGGTGCCACCGCTTTCGTGCCAGTTCTTACGCCTGCCCACTGTCGGTCTGGCCTCGGCTCGATGCGGGAAAACACTCGCCAGTCCCGAGGCGGCCCGGTAAATAGCGCCACGCCACGTCCATGCCGACCCAAGCTTCCTCTTCCGCTTCATCCACCGCCTCCCGTCCGCCGCGCACCGTGGTCACCGGCGGGGCCGGCTTTCTCGGCAGCCATCTCAGCGACCGGCTCCTGAAGGAAGGGCACGAGGTCGTGGCGATCGACAACCTCATCACCGGAAGCACGAAGAACATCGAGCACCTCGCCGGCAACGAGCGGTTTCATTACATCAAGTCCGACGTCAGCCAATACATCTTTGTGCCCGGCGACGTGGATTACGTCTTCCATTTCGCCTCGCCGGCCAGCCCGATCGATTACCTGGAGCTGCCGATCCCGACGCTCAAAGTCGGCGCGCTCGGCACGCACAACGCGCTCGGACTCGCGAAAGCCAAGGGCGCAAAATTCCTGCTGGCTTCGACGAGCGAATGCTACGGCGATCCGCTCGTCCATCCGCAAAAGGAAGACTACTGGGGCAACGTGAACCCCATCGGGCCGCGCGGCGTGTATGACGAGGCCAAGCGCTTCGCCGAGGCGATGACGATGGCGTATCACCGCTATCACGGCGTGGACACGAAGATTGTCCGCATTTTCAACACCTACGGCCCGCGCATGCGACTGCGCGACGGGCGCGTGGTGCCGGCGATCGTGAGCCAGGCGTTGCGCAACGAGCCGCTCACGGTTTTCGGTGACGGCTCGCAGACGCGCTCGTTCTGTTATGTCAGCGATCTGATTGACGGCATTTTCCGCCTCAGCCAGAGCGATTTTCACGAGCCCGTGAACATCGGCAATCCGCGGGAGATGACGATCCTGCAGTTCGCGCAGGCCGTGCAAAAGATCATCGGCAGCACGTCGGAGATCGTGCACAAGCCGCTGCCGGTGGATGACCCGAAGGTGCGCCAGCCGGACATCACCCGCGCCCGCACGGTGCTGGGCTGGGAGCCGAAGGTGGATTTCGATGAAGGCATCAAGCTGACGATCGATTATTTCCGCGGCCAGATCGAAGCTTGAGCGAGGGAGCGTTTGTGGCGCTGGCGGCGCTGGAATGGCCTCGCGCAAAGACGCAAAGGCGCAAAGGAAAAGGCGCGGAAGAAAGAAGGCAGACGGGTCTCGCGCAGAGGCGCAGAGTCGCAGAGGAAAAGACAGCCAGAGGGAGGAGGCCGGAGAACAGATCGGGTTCCTTGTGCGTTTCCGAAGCCCCTTTTGGCCCCCGCTGACGCCCCGCCTTTCTCATCCCGCTTCTCTTCCTCCCTTTGCGCCTTTGCGTCTTTGCGCGAGGCATTGCCGTCCCGCCTCACTCACCGCGTATTATTAGTGAGCCTGCCTTCCCCCACTGCGCCTCTGCGTGAGCCCCTTCTGGCGGAGCCGTTTTCTCATCGACACCCCGGTGCCGGCTGTTAGTTTCGGCCGCCGTCTGCCTGTGAGGCGGCCAGGCTCCCGGTGACTCGATGAAACCTGCTTTTCTCCCCCTGCTCCGCCCGCTTCTTTGCACCGTGCTGCTGCTGCTCGCTGTCATCGGCTCCGCACGTGCGCAGAGCGGCGCGGGCCGCACGGCCGGACCGAATTATGCCATCACGACCATCTCGCCGTCGCTGCAGATCACGCCGGATTTCACCCTGACCACTGGCGTCACAAAGCGTTTCAATCCGCAAAAGTGGTTGGAGATCGAGGTGCAGTTTTCGGCGCCCGCGCCCGCGCCATCCACCTCCGGCGCGGCGGCGCCGCCTGCCGGGATTGTCGCCGCGTCGGAGTTGACGTTTCGTTACTTCGTCCTGCTTGCCAACAACCGCCTGCTCACCGGCGAAGTCACGCACGTGGACGTGCTCGGCGGGCAGGAGCTTTATTCCGTGATGTATCTGTCGCCCCGCACGCTCGCCCTGCTGCTCGGCGGCCGCGCCTTTAATTCCGCCGACATCTCGAACATCGAAATCCAGATGCTCCGCCCCGGCGTCGGCGCGCCGCTCGCCGTCCGAACCTTTAAGCCCGGCCCTTCGCTCGCGACTTCCACGGTTCCCCAGACCCCGGGGCTGCTGCTGAACAAAAGCCAGACGCCGTTTGCCCCGCTCTACTGGGACCGCTACGAGGCCATCAAGATGCCGACTGCCCGCTAGCGCGGGAAATCCGATGCCTTCCCCCGCCCGCATCCTCTGCCTGAACCTGGGCACGCAGACCATCGGCTTGGCGGAGTTTCAGCGCACCGCCGCCGCCAATGGCCACGCGGGAAATGGCACCGAGGGCCTGGTGCTGACCCAATACCGGCTCACCGAGATCCTGGCGGATCCCGCGGCGGAAAGCACGCGGCTGCCGCAGACCCGGCTGGCGATCGCCGAGCTGAAAGCCGCGCTGGCGCTCAAGAGCGGCGCCGCCGTTCATTACGCCGTCAGCGGCCAGAACCTGTTCACCCGGTTCGTCCGGCTGCCGACGATCGCCGAGGAAAAAGTCGAGCAGATCATCGGCTTCGAAGCGCAGCAGAACGTCCCGTTTCCGATCGACGAAGTCGTCTGGGATTACCAGCTCGTCGGCGACTTCGGCCCGGGCCCGACCGGCACGGCGCCGCAGCTCGACGTCGTGCTCGTGGCGATCAAAGCGGACCTGCTCGATGAGCTGAACGCCTCCGCCGAAAGCGCCGGTCTGCGCACGACCCTGGTGGATGCCGCGCCGATGGCGCTCTACAACGCATTTCGCTATTCCTACAGCGATCTCGAGGGCTGCTCGTTGCTCGTCGATCTCGGCGCGCGCACGACGAACCTGATCTTTGTCGAACCCGGAAAAGTCTTCTCCCGCTCGATCACCATCGGCGGCAACGCGATCACGCAGAATCTGGCCAAGGAATTCGGCGAACCCTTCGCCGTGGCGGAACTCCGCAAGAAAGAGCGCGGCTACGTCGGCCTCGGCGGCGCGTATGCGGAGGACGCGGATCCCGAGGTGGCCCGGACCGCCAAGGGGATCCGCAACACGCTCACCCGGGTGCACGCCGACATCTCGCGCTCGATCAATTTCTACCGCGCCCAGCAGGGCGGCAGCCAGCCGGCGCGCATTTTTCTCTGCGGCGGCAGCGCGAATCTGCCGTATGCCCGCGAGTTCTTCGCCGAGAAATTTCCGTCCACGCCGATCGAGTTTTTCAATCCGTTGCGCAACGTGTCCGTCGCCCCGTCCGTGCCGGCGGAAAGCGTGACCCGGCAGGCGCATCAACTCGGTGAACTTGTCGGCCTGGCGCTGCGCGGGTTGACGCGCTGCCCGATGGAGTTGAACCTGCGGCCCGCCGGGGTCATCCGCGCGCAGAAGCTGGCCAGCCGCCGGCCCTATCTCATCGGCGCCGCGCTCTGCCTGCTGCTGACGCTGGCGGGCTGGTGGCTGTATCTCCACAAAGCCGCGGAGGTGAAGTCCAGGGTGCTCGGCACGCCGGACCAGCCGGCGCCCGGCACGCTTCTTCGCCCGGGTCCGCACGCTCCAGGGATTCGAGCGGCAGAACAATGCGATCAAGAAAGAGATCGCTGCGCTCGCCGCCCGCGCCGCGCCGCTGACGGATGCCATCGAGGAGCGCCAATTCTGGACCCGCGCGCTCAGTGAACTCAACGCTCGGCTGCCGCAAAAATACGTCTGGATCACGCTGCTCGAGCCGCTCAGCGGCGGCAAGCCGGTCGATTTCTCCGATCCGGCCAAGCCGCTCACGCCAACCGCCGCTGCGCCGACCCTGAGCCCACGCCCGGGTCAGGGCGCTGCAACTACCGGAGCGACGGCACGACCGGCGATCGATGCGCTGCGCGTCAAAGGGCTTTACCTCGCCAACCCGCGCCAGGCCCAGGTCGTCGAAGACTTTGTCAACGAGCTGGCCAAATCGCCGCTCTTCGATCTCGACCTGAAAAACCAGCAATCCATCATCCGCTCCCGCGCGCCGCAGAACGAAAAGGAATGGGCGTATGAATACGAGCTCAACCTGCGCCTGAAGCCGGACGCGCGGCAACCGCTCTGATTGTTTTTCCGATGAACTGGGCGCGTCAAAATCCGTTTCTCGCCGGGCTGCTCGGCGCCGTCGTGCTGGGCGTCGCGATCTTCGGCTGGCTCATCACCACGGCGTTTTCGCGCAAGGCGGAGGTCGACGAAGCCTACCGCACGCAGGCCAGCGAACTCCAGCGGCTCGAACGGCTCCAGCCGTATCCGGAAGAAAGCAGCCGGGAGTTGTTGGAAGAAAAGAAGAAGGCGTATGCAGAGGCCGTCACCGCCTTGCAGACCCAGCTCGCCGAAGCGACCGCGCCGCCACTGGAAGCCGTCAGCCCCACGGAGTTCCAGGGCCGGCTGCGGGACACGATCGAGCGTCTGACGAACGAGGCCCGCGCGGGCAACATCGCGCTGCCAAAAGATTTCTACCTCGGCTTTGAAGCCTACCGGACCGGCTTGCCCACGCCCGGGCTGGCGCCGCTGCTCGCGTTTCAGCTCCAGCGCTGCGAGGAGATCGCGCGCATTCTCATCGCGAGCCGGATCGACGCGCTGACGGCGTTCAAGCGCGCGCCGCTCCCCGGCGAGGCGGGCGGCAGCTCCGCCGGAGCCACGCGCCCGGCGCCCTCCCCGTCCGGTGCCGCCGCGGCAAAAGCGCCGGGCGCCGCCGCGAAGTCGCCGGCTCCGGTGCCGCTGGTTGTCACCTATCCGCTGGAGCTGGAATTCCGCGCCGCGCCGAACGCGCTGCGCGCCGTGGTGGACGAACTTGTGAAGTCGCCCTCGTTCCATTTGATCCGCGCGCTGCGGGTGAAAAACGATAGGGAGAAAGGTCCGTCGCGCGACGAAGCCGCCGCCGACCCGGCCGCGGCCGTGGCAGCAACTCCCGCGGCCGTGCCTGCCACCGCCTCGCCTGCGACCGCGCCGCCTGTCGCGCCTCCCCCCCGGGGAGCCGCCGGGCGCACCGCCGGCCTCGGCGTGCCGGAGCCTGCGCTGCCCGAACGCCAGACGCTGCGCTACGTTGTCGGCATGGAACGCGTCAGCGCCGCGTTGCGCGTGGAAATCGTCCGTTTCACCGCGCCGCCATCAACAACTCCGTAAGACTTCCCCACTTCGGTGTTGCTTTCGGCGCATTCCGTTTGACGAAATGCGCGCGCTTTGCTGTAACTGGTGGCTCTCGACTCACGGCAGGAGTCGGCGGCCGAAGAGCGGGCGACCCTCGCTACGCCACGCTCCATCTTTCCCCGTGCTGGTCTCCGGCGGACTTCCATTCCGGGCCGGCTTCCGACCGATGAACCAAACCGTGTTTGTGATGATTAATCCCTCTTTCCTCGCCGCCCTTGGTTCCCGGTTTCGACAGTCGTTGTATGCCGGTTTGTTCCTTGGGATGGGCCTCGTTGCCGGCACGCACGCGGCCACGGTCACCGTCACCACCACCGTCGATGTCGTGGACGGGAATACCTCCAGCCTGGCGGCATTGCAGGCGAATCCCGGTGGCGCGGGCATCAGCCTGCGGGAAGCCGTCCTGGCGATCAACAACGACACCACCGGCCCTCATACCATCAACATCCCGGCTGGCACTTACACCCTGACCATCGCGGGGCTCGATGACACGGCGGCGGCGGGTGATTTGGACATCAAGAAAGCGGTCACGATCACCGGCGCGGGCTCGGCTTCCACCGTCATCCGGGCCGGGACGACGGCGAGCAACGGCATTGACAAGATTTTCTCGTGCAACCCGCTCGGGAATCTGCCGGGTTTCCCGGTCACGATCTCGGGGGTGACTTTGCGCTTCGGCGCAATGTCGATACCAGCGTGGCCGGCGGAAACAATGTCGGTGGCGGGATGGATTTCGACGCCGGCTTCGGCGCGAATTTCAACGGCCAGGGCAATCTCACCATGACCGACGTGGTGATCGATCAATGCTCCACGACGAACGGCGACGGCGGCGGGCTCTCGCTTTTCGACGGCGGCACGGTGACGCTGACCAACTGCCAGTTCACCAATAACCGGGCGGTGAGCAATGGCGGCAACAGCGCCGGGGGCGGAGGCGTCTATGTCGGCATCACGAACGGCCACGCGACCAACTACACTTTTACGAATTGCACTTTCACCGGCAACGCCACCGCGGGCGTGACACCGGCGGGCGGCGGCGGCTTTTATTCCTTCGCCGGCAACATGACGTTCCGCGGCTGCACCTTCTCGAACAACTCCACCGGCGGCGCGAGTTCCGACGGTGGCGGCATCAACAGCGTCGGACCGGTGACCATCGACCAGGGCTCCGTCTTCACCGGCAACACCGCCACCCGCTGGGGCGGCGGAATCTACGTCACGGGCACCGGAAACGTGATCACGAACACGACGATCACCGGCAACAACGGGAATGGCGGCGGCACCACCGGAGGCTTCGGGGCCGGCGGGATTTTTCTGTTCGGCACCAGCGCCAGGGTCACGGTGACCAACTGCCGCATCGCCGGCAACGTTTCTCCGGTCGGCGGCAGCCAGCTGGGTTGCCAGACCGACAGCGGCGCCGCCATGAACGCGATCAACAACTGGTTCGGGACGAATGCGCCGCCGGCTTCCTTTTTCGGCGCGGGGGTGACGGCGAACCCGTATCTGGTTCTTGCCGTCTCGGCTTCGCCCACCGCGATCAACACCGGCCAGACCTCCACCGTGACCGCCGCGATCACGCGAAACTCCAACGCGCAAACCGGCTTCACCGTGCCCAACGCGACGCCGGTCACCTTCGCCGCCACGCTCGGCACGATGAACCCGACCAGCAGCACGCTGACGAGCGGCTCGCGCACGTCCACCTTCACCGCCGGGGGAACCGGAGGAAATGGAAGCGCGTCGGCCACCGTTGATAGCCAGACGCTTTCCGCCAGCATCACGGTCACTCAACCACCCGCGATCACGAGTGGAAACAGCGCGACGTTTGTCGTCGGCAGCGCCGGCAATTTCACGGTGAGCGCCAGCGGCTCGCCCGCTCCGACTTTGAGCGTGAGCGGCACTTTGCCGGCAGGCGTGACCTTCACGCCCGGCACCGGCGCGCTCGCCGGCACGCCCGCCGCCGGCACGGGCGGAACCTACGGGCTCACCTTCACTGCCACGAACAGCGCGGGCAGTGCGTCGCAGAATTTCACCCTCACGGTGAATCAGGCCCCCGCGATCACGAGCGCGAACGCGACCACGTTCACGGTTGGCAGCCCGGGCACCTTCACGGTCACGACGACCGGAGTCCCGGCGGTGACCGTGAGCCAGGCCGGCACCCTGCCGAACGGGGTCACCTTTGATTCTGCCACCAAGCGATTGAGCGGAACCCCCGCGGCGGGGACTGGCGGCAGTTATTCGATCACCTTCACCGGCAGCAACGGTGTGGGCAGTAACGCCATGCAGAACTTCACCCTGACCGTGAACCAGGCGCCCGCCATCACCAGCGGGAATACGGCCACCTTCATCGTCGGCCGGCCTAACTCCTTCACGGTGGTGAGCACCGGAAGCCCGACACCGACCGTCGGGCAAACCGGCGCCTTGCCCCCGGGCGTCACCTTCACGGCGAACGCCAACGGCACCGGCACGCTCAGCGGCAACCCGGCCGCGGGTTCGAACCCGAGCTACCCGCTCACCTTCACCGCCACCAACGGCGTGAACCCGGCGGCCTCGCAGCCTTTCACCCTGGTCATCAACCGGCCGCCGGTGGCAGGCAACGACACGCTGGGCACCGAGCAGGACAAGCCGGTGAGCGCCTCCGTGGCCAAGCTGCTCCTCAACGACAGCGATCCCGACGGGGATCCGCTCGCCATCACGGCCGTCGCCTCCCCGAGCAGCCAGAGCGGCGCGGTCGTCCTGAGCGCCCCGGGCAACAATGGCACGATCACCTACACGCCGGCCGCCGGCTTCAAGGGCACCGACCTCTTCACCTACACGCTCAGCGACGGCCGCGGCGGCACCGCCACGGGCATGGTCACCGTGACGGTGCGCGACCGGAACGCGCCGAGCTCTCAACGTGGTCTCCATCACGCTGACCCCGCAGAACACGGTGCTCATCAAGTTCGCCGGCATTCCGGGCGCCAGCTACCTGGTGCAAAGCACGACCGATCTCAGCCAGGCCTTCACGAACCTGCCCGGCGGCCAGAAGACGGCCGATGCCCAGGGCCGCTTTGAGTTCGAGGACACGACGAACTCTTCGACTACCTCGCGCTTTTACCGCGCGGTCGCCGCACCCTGATTCGGACGCCCAATCCCCTGCCCCATGATGAACAAACTGCTCTCCGCGGTGGTGCTGCTCCTGTTGTTACTGGCGAGCACAATTTTCGGCGGCGGCCGACTCGGCGCGCAAACGATCACCGAGAATTATTCCTACACGCCGAACCTGCCGATCCCCGACAACAGCATCACCGGCGCGTCCGACTCGCGCACCCTGAGCTCCTCCATCGGCAGGATCACCAGCCTGCGGGTGACCCTCGACATCACCGGCGGCTTTAACGGCGATTTTTACGCCTACCTGGTGCACACCGACGCCGCCAGCAACACCACCGGCTTCGCCGTGCTGCTCAACCGGGTCGGGCGCACCGCGCTGAACTCCTTCGGCTACGCGGACGGCGGCTTTGGCGTCACCTTCTCCGACACGGCGCCGAACGGCGACATCCACACCTATCCCAGCCCGGTCGTGCCGCCCGGTCCGCTCACCGGACTTTGGCAGCCTGACGGGCGCAACGTCAATCCGAGCCTGGTGCAGGACAGCGACCTGCGCAGCGCCTTTCTGAGTTCCTTCAACGGCCTGAACGCCAGCGGCACCTGGACGCTCCTGGTCGCCGACCTTTCCCCGGTGGGCAGCGGCGTCTTTGCCAACTGGGGCCTGGAAATCACCGGCGCCATCGTGCCCGAGCCGGCCACCACCGCGCTCCTGCTGCTCGGCGCGGGCGGCGGCCTGCTGCTCGCCGCCGGTCGCCGACGCTGGCAGCGCCAGCGGTGATTTTCAGCGGCCGGTTGAGAAGCGCCCCGCGGATGACGTCGCCGGCGGTGTCCCCACGCGCAGACGCAAAAACATCCTGCCTTCGTGCCCGGCTGTCGGCACGCGGGCGACGATGGTCTGCTGGATGCCGTCGTCGGCCACCACCTGGTTGGTCGGGGCGACTGGTGCCCATTGCGTCAGGTCGGTGGATTGTTCGACCGTGTAGGCGAGGTCCGTGGCGCCGGGCATTTTTGTGTAGGTGAGCGCAAGAGAGCCGGCTTCCTTGGTGGCGACTGGCTGATGCGCGGCCGACGGCTGCAGGGGATCAAGATTGTAAGCGTATTTCAGCAAATTTGGCGTGCCGTCCGCGGCCGGATTTGCCTCGGGTGCGCTGATCGCCGGGTCGTCAAGCTGCATCGGAGTAAATAAGCGCGCTGCCAGTGGCCGAAGGTGGTCTGCGCTCCCTGGCCGGGATTGAGCTTGGCGCGGGCGATGCCGTTCCGGCCGTCGGCCAGCTGGAAGAAGAAAACGATTTCGTTTCGCGCATTCAACCCGCGGAAAAATCCGAGTCCGGTCACGGTGGAGCCGAAAAGCGGATCGCCGGTCGCGATCACCCGATCGGTCACCGGGTCCGGCCCCGTGAAGATGCCGCGAGGCCCGGAATCGAGGAACCCGAGAAACGCGACGGTGCCGAGGTCGTTGATGGCGGGCGACCGAAACGCGCTGAAAGGTCCGGAGGCGTCCACGATTTTTTGCAGCCCGGTGCCGTCCTGTTTGATGACGAAAGATGGCCCCGGCGCCGGTGGCGTTTTCATTGGCCAGGAAAGCGATCTGCGCCCGGTTGTTGATCGCCGGTCTGGCGTCGAATTTATAAAGCCCGGTGCCCTTGTCGGTGATCACCGTGGAGGTCGTGCCGCTGCCGTCGATCGTTCCGAGAAAAAGCCCTTCGACAACCGTGTTGAGGCTCGCGGTGAAGACCACGGTCCCGGCGGTGTTGAGCGTCGGGCCATCGCCGAAATAGGTGAACGCGCCGGTGTTGTCCGCCACCACGGTCGTCGTGCCGTCGCCGGCGCCGGCGTAGATGCCGCGCCGCCGGGGATTGAAGGGATTCAGCTCGGCGGTGAACACGGTGGTGCCGTTGTCACCGAGAAAAGGATAGGCGGACACGAACCTGCGGAACGTGCCGGTCTGCGTCGCGGTCTGGGCGACGATGACGAGATTCTGCGCGCTCGTGCCTTTGTAGATTTCCACTCCCGAGCGGTCAGTCGGCGGGAAACGACTTCGCCGGCGTTGTTGATCGACGGCCCGCCGGTGCCGCCTTCCGACAAAAAGACTGGCGTCGCGCCGGGCTTGATCTTGTAGATGCCGGCGGCGCCGGACGAGGGTTTCCCGTAGAAGGCGACTGCTCCGCTGTCGTTGAGAGTCGGATAAGCGCCAAACCGGGCGAACCCGGAAGTGTTGTTGTCGATGACAACCGCCATTTCGGAAACGAGTTGCGCCTGGAGCAAGGAGACTCCGACGAATGGCAGAAGCCAGAAGATCTTTGAGGGGATACGCATACGTCGGCCGCTTTGGAGGAGCCGGGAGCGGCATGGCGTTACGCCCGTGGAGCGAGTGAGGGCCGGCACCGTGGATGATTGGTGCAACGCTGAGCAACTGCGCAATCGTAACCGTTCTGTTACTTTTTTCTCCTTTGACGCGGCTGGCGCCGCGGGAGCGGACCTCGCGCGGTGTTACGCCGATTCCCAAACGGAAAAAACGCTTTTGCCGGCGCCCGCTCTGCTCAAGAATGCCCGGCGCATGACCCGCGCGCGCGGCTGGTGATCGCGGCCGGCTTTGCACCGTTTGCATTCTCCCACTACATGAGCTGGATCAAGGAACACTACGACCGCTTTTTGCTCGCGCTGGCGGCGACGGCGCTGCTCGTCTGCGCGGTGTGGCTGTTCATCGGCGCCAGCCGGTTTCCGGCGAAATTTGCCGAGCTGCAGGTCCGGGCCGAGCACAGCCGGAATACGCCCAGCGTCGATCTCGACCGGCTCGCCGCGCAGCGCGAGCAGGCGCGCAACCCCGACCTGTGGAAGCCGGTGACGCTGCCCGACGGCCGGCGGCTGCCGCTCTTTGTTTCCGTGCCGTATCTCGCCAAGCCGGGCCCGCCGGATGCCAGCGGCAATCCGACTCGGGAATTGAGCGATCCGATCACCGATCCGAACCCGCTGCATCCGCCGGTGCCGAACAAGTGGTTCTTCGATTACAAGCTCGACGCGCTCGCCGTGGATGCGCTCACGGACGACCCGGACGGCGACGGCTTCACGAACCGCGAGGAGTTCAACGCCAACACGAATCCCGCGGATAAAAGCTCCCACCCGTCGTATCTCACGAAGCTCTTTTTCCGCCGGTTCGAGCAGCGGCCGTTCCGGCTGGTGTTCAGCGCCCGGGTGAACCAGATCATCCAGCTCAATCCCCGCGACCTGAGCGACAGCACGCTGTTTTTGAAAGTTGGCGACATCGTCAAAGGCTCGCCCTACAAAGTCGTCGATCTGAAGATCCAGGAAGAATTTGACCCGGCGGTGGGTATCAAGCGCGACACCTCCGTGGTGACGCTGGAAAACCTGGAGACCCGCGAGAAGATCGAGCTGCCGAAAGAGAAGGAAATCAACTCGCCGGATTCCATCGCGTATCTGCAGTTCGCGCTCGGCTCCGGGAAAGAGTTTCCGTTGAAGAAAAACCAGGAGTTCGCGCTCCCGCCGGAGCCGAACGTGAAATACCGGCTCGTCGAGGTCACCCCGGCCGAGGCCACGCTGCTGCGCCTGGCGGATAACCAGACCGTGCGGCTGCCGCTGACTCCCGCGGCCACCGCCGCCGCCGCTTCGGCCGCGCCTGCCGCCGGCAACCGGTGATCGCCGGGTCCGCCTTTTTCGTGGACGCCGGGAGGCGGTTTCGCTAGACAGATTGCCGCGGCGCCGGGGCGCCTTTTGTGCGGTCGGCGACCGGCCGGCTCCGACGCTTTTCCGCGCGTTTCCCATCCCCTTCCATCTCCCGTGCTCCTGCCATGAACCGCCGCCCTGTCTGCCTTCTGCACCGCACCGCGACGCGGCGTTTCCGGCTGCCCGATCTTCTTGCCTGGACGACCGCTGCCGCTGCGCCGGCGCTGCTGTTGCTGGCGACCGCCGGCAGCCCGCCAGCAGCCGCGCAGGACGAACGGCGCACCAGCACCACGACGACCACGACGACCAGCACGACGGGCACTTCCGCGACCTCCCGCATCCTGGCGCGCGAGGGCGCCCGGCGTCAGGCGCTGGCGTTGCGCGCGGATGAATACATGGCCCGCGGCGAGGCCGCCTGGAAGCTGAAGGATTTCGAGAGCGCGGCGAAGGATTTCAAGCTGGCGACCGACTCGCTCACCGATTCCCCGGCCGGCGGCGTGAGGCGGGGCGAGGCGCTGCGCCGGTTTGCCGATGCCTCGATCGATCTCGCCAAACAGCGCCTCACCGAAGGCCGCTTCGCGGAGGCCGAGAGCGTGCTGAAAACCGTGCTGCGGCCGGAATACGAGCCGGCGAACGCGGATGCCCTGCGGCTGCTCACCCGGCTGGATGATCCCGCGTATTACAACCAGACCGTCACGCCCGCGTTTATCGACAAAGTCCGGCAGGTCGAGCGGCTTTTCGTGGAGGCGCAGGGGTTCTACGACACCGGCCGCTTCGACCTCGCCTTCAAGCGTTGCGAGCAGGTCCTCGCGCTCGACCGCACGAACTCCGCGGCGCGCAAGATGGAGGAGAAGATCAACAAGCAGCGCTACAAATACGACGAGGCCGCGTATGACGAAGCCCGCTCGCGCGCGCTCGAAGAAACCCAGCGCGGCTGGGCCCGGCCGACCCGGCGCTTCGACGCCAAGGGCGATCCGCGCGCCGCCGGCCGCATCCAGCGCGACGACAGCGGCAGCACGGTGGCGATCAACAACAAGCTGCGCTCGATCGTCATTCCCAACATCGAGTTTCGCCAGACCACGATCCGCGACGCCGTGGAATTTCTGCGCCAGCAGGCCCGCGCGCTCGACCCGACCGGCGAGGGCTTGAACATCGTCCTGCGGCTCAACGCCCCGGCCTCGCGCGCCGCCGGCTCCACGGTGTCCAGCGTGGCAAATCCCGATCTCTCGGTGCCGGTGATCCCGGGCGCCGAGCCGGCTCCGGCAGCGGTCGGGCCGACGTCGCCGCCCCCGCCGATCGCGTCCGCGGACACCCGCATTTCCCTCTCGCTCGCCCGCATCCCGCTGGATGCCGCGTTGCGCTACGTCGCGCAGCAGGCCGGCCTGAAGGTGAAGGTCGAGCCGTATGCCGTTTCCATCGTGCCGGTGTCTGAGGACACGACCTCGCTCATCCAGGCGGAGTTCCGGGTGCCGGCGGGATTTCTGGGGAATACGGTCGGCAACTTCGGGCCTTCCGCGCTCGGCCAGGGCGCCACGCGTGCCGGTGGCGGAGCGGCGGGCGGCATCGGCGCCACGACGCGCGACAACGCCGGCGCCGGCAGCGACATCATCCAGCGCGCCGACGCAAAGACGTTCCTGGAAAACAGCGGCGTGACGTTCCCGCCCGGCGCCAGCGCGACCTACGTGCCCGCCGGCAGCCGCCTCGTGGTGCGCAACACCCAGGAAAACATCGACCTCATCGAAGCGATCATTTCCAACAACACGCCGGAGGTGTTCAAGCAGATCGAGATCGAGAGCAAGTTCTGCGAGATCACGCAGACGAATCTCAAGGAGCTGAGTTTCAACTTCAATCTCGGGTCAGCCAACATCCCCGGCTCGAAGCGCTTGTTTGTCACCGGCGGCAGCGGCATCACGCCGGGCACCATCGCGCCGGGCGACGCGCAGAATCTCAACGTCAACACGCGCAGCGGCTCCTTCGGCATCCAGGGCAACGCGGTGGACGCGCTGCTGCTCGGCACCACCGGCGGCATGGCGAACACTTCGAGCATTCTCAACCTCGCCGGCGTGCTCACCGATCCGCAGTTTCAGATCGCGGTGCGCGCGCTGAACCAGATGAAGGGCGTCGATCTGCTCAGCGCGCCGCGGGTGACGACGAAGAGCGGGCAGAAAGCGGTCATCGAAATCATCCGCGAGTTCATCTATCCCACGCAGTTCCAGCCGCCGCAGATTCCGAGCAATTTCCGCAGCGACAACATCGGCAGCACGAACTTTCTCGACCTCGGCCACCGGCGGCCTGGTGCCGAGCGGCAGCACGAGCAGCATCAGTGCGTTTCCCGGTGACGCCGACGACGCCGACGGCGTTTGAGAAAGCGCAATACCGGCGTGACGCTCGACGTCGAGCCGGTCATCGGTCCCGATGGTTTCACGATCGATCTCACGCTCTCGCCGCAGGTCGTCGATTTCGACGGGTTCATCAACTACGGCAGCCCGATCACCACGGCGCGAGCACCGGCCTGCTCGGCATCCGCGACCCGGGTCACGCTGACGGAAAACGTCATCAACCAGCCGATCTTCAGCGTGCGCAAAGTGACGACAAGCGTCAGCGTCTATGACGGCTCGACGGTCATCCTCGGCGGCCTGACGCGCGAGGACGTGCAGAAGGTGAACGACAAGGTGCCGGTGCTCGGCGACATCCCGCTCGTGGGCCGTTTGTTCCGGTCGAAGATCGATCAGAACATCAAGCGCAACCTGATCATCTTCGTCACCGCGCGGCTCATCGATCCGTCGGGCCAGCCGATCAACTCGATCGAGGAAGAAGAGGAAATCGTCCAGCCGCTGACGGGACCGGATTATGTGCAACCGCCGGTGTTGCCGCTTTTTCCGAGCAAAAAATAGCGGGCTGAGAATTCGAAATCGGGATAACGAAATTCGAATTTTCATCCCCCTGTGCCTCTCTTCGGCGTCACCGGCGGCGTCGCCACCGGCAAATCCACTTTTACCCGGCTGCTAGCGGACCGCCTTGGCGCCGCGGTTTCCAGCAGCGACGCCGTTGCGCGGCAATTGCTTGAAAGCGACGCCGATGCCCTGGCGGAACTGCGCGCCGACTTTCGGAGACGCCGTTTTCGATCCTGCGACCGGCGCGGTGCGGCGCGACACCTTGCGCGAGATCGTCTTTGCCAGCGCCGAGCGGCGCCGGGCGCTGGAGGCCATCCTGCACCCGCGCATCCGCGCCGGCTGGAAGCGCTGGGCGGAAGAAAGGTTGCAAACCGACCCGAACGCCGCTTTATTGGTCGAAATCCCGCTGCTGTATGAAACCAGCGCGGAGGCATTGCTCGACCGGGTGATCGTGGTCGCATGCGGGCCGGCAGCCCAGTGGCGCCGGCTGATCGAAGTCCGAAGGCTTCCGGCCGCCATTGCCCGTCAGGTGATCGACAGTCAGCTCCCGCTTTCCGAAAAAATCCGTCGTTGCGATCATCTGATCTGGAACGACGACGCTGCCCCGGCGCCCACCGCCGCGACCGCAGCCGCCGCATCCCAAGAACCGACCGCTTCCGTCCACTCCTTTTTTCCCAGTCTCGCCGCGCAGGCCGATCTTTGTGCCCGCTGCCTGCAGGTTGCCTACGACCTGCGTCCTGCCGTCGTCCGTCCGCAAACGTCCTCATGAGTCAATCTCCGTTGTTGGAAGACCAGCCATCATCCGCTGCCGCTCCCGCACCGTCGTCTCCCGCCGCGCGCCGCCGTTGCCGGAGGCGTTCGACCTCAATGCGCTCCAGCGCGAAAGCCTGGAGTCGCTCGGTGCGCTTGCCACGCGTTTCGGGGTGCGCAACACGCCGCCCCGGCCGCGCCACGCGCTGGTGAATGAGCTTGCCCGGGCCGCGATGGCCCGCGGCATCCGCGTGACTGCCGAGGGCATCATCGAGACTCCCGCCGACCTGAGCGGTGCCGGCGTGATCCGCTGGCCGGAATTCAGCTTTGTGCCCTGCCCCGAGGATGTCTTCATCCCGGCCGGCATGATGCGCGCCCACGGGCTGCGCCCGGGCCAGCTCGTCACCGGCACGCTGCGCGCCTCGCCGCAGCACCGCGACAAGCTGATGGCGATCGACCAGCTGCTCAGCGTCGAAGGCCAGCCGCTGGAGCGCTGGAGCGCGCCGAAATTGTTCGACCAGCTCACCGCGCAATTCCCGAAGGAGCGCATCATTCTCGAAAGCGCCGCTTTCAACACGCCGACGGTCCGCGCCATCGACCTCGTGGCGACGCTCGGCCGCGGGCAGCGCGGGCTCATCGTGGCCCCGCCGCGGGTCGGCAAGACGATCCTGCTCAAGGAGATCGCGAAGGCGATCCGCGCGGCTTATCCGGAGATCCATCTCATCCTGTTGCTGGTGGACGAGCGGCCCGAGGAAGTCACCGATTTTCAGCGCGAAGTGGACGCGGAGATTTTCGCCTCCACGTTTGACGAAGCGCCGGCCCGGCACATCCAGGTTTCCGAGCTGGTCGGCGAGCGGGCGAAACGGCTCGTCGAGCTGGGCAAGCACGTCGTCATCCTGCTCGATTCCATCACGCGCCTGGCGCGCGGGCACAACGCGACGGCGTCCAGCAAAGGCCGCATCATGAGCGGCGGCGTCGAGGCCAAGGCGCTGCTCAAGCCGAAGAAGTTTTTTTCCTCCGCGCGCAACACCGAGGAGGGCGGCAGCCTCACGGTGCTGGCGACCGCCCTCGTCGAAACCAACAGCCGGATGGACGACGTGATCTTTGAAGAGTTCAAAGGCACCGGCAACATGGAGCTGCACCTCGATCGCGAGCTGGTCGAGAAGCGCATTTATCCCGCCATTCACATCATGAAGTCCGGCACCCGCCGGGACGATCTCCTGTATCATCCCGACGAGTTGGAGCGCGTCCAAATGCTGCGCCGCAAGCTGGCCGAGCTGCCGCCGCTCGAGGGCATGGAAGTCCTGCTCGACAACATCAAGGCGACAAAAACCAACACAGAACTGCTCCTCGCCGGGGTGCGCTTCTAAAAGAAAAAGAAAAGAGAACCGTTCGTTTTGAAAAAATTGCTACAACGCTGGGTCGCCACCGCGCTCGATAAAGTGCGCGGGAAAAATGGGAAATCGAAATCCGCCGCCGCTTCCACGACGGCCGCGGGCGCGGATGGCGCGCACAAAAAGTCGCCGCAGCCGACAGCCTCCGCACTGGCGGGCGGCCACCATCGCTCCAAACCTGGGGGCGGCCGCCCGCCGCACTCCCGCTCCGCGCAGGGCGGCAACTCGGGCCGCGGCGGCAACAACAATGACAGCGGCGGGCAGGGCGCGCGGGCCCATGACTCCGGGCGAGGGATCGCCGGCGGAGTCGGGTTCTGTCGGGTTCTTCCGCTTCCTCGCGTCGCGATGATAATCCTCGGCGCGCTCTTCCCGTCCGCCGCGCCGTCGGCGTCCGCAGGGCGCGGCGTCCTCATCACAGCACGGGGCCGGGCGCGGCGATGCGTCCGGCCGCGGGTCGGATTCCGGCGCGGTGGCCGCGACCGCGTTGATCGATACCGCCGAGGAAGTCGCCGCGTTTGTGCCCCGGCTCCAGTCCTGCACCCGCGTGGCGCTCGACACCGAGGCGGACAGCTTGCACGCGTATCGCGAGAAACTTTGCCTGATCCAGGTCGGGCTGCCGGACGATTCGCAGGAACTGCTCGATCCGCTGGCGAATGCCTCGCTCGCGCCGTTTTACGAAGCGCTTCGCGGCAAGCTCATCGTCCTGCACGGTGCGGATTATGATCTGCGGCTGCTGCGCCGGGCCGGCGGATTCACGGCGGATGCGGTCTTCGATACCATGCTCGCCGCGCGACTTTGCGGCCGGCGGGAGTTTTCTTACGCGGCGCTGGTGAAGGCGGAGTTCGGCGTGGAATTGGTGAAAGGTTCGCAAAAGGCGAACTGGGCCAAGCGTCCGCTCACCGAGACGATGGCCTCCTACGCGCGGAACGACACCCGCTATCTGCTCGGCATCGCCGATCGGCTCGAAGCCCGACTGCGCGAGCTGTCGCGCTGGGATTGGTTTCAGCAAAGCTGCACGCGCGCCATGGAGATCGCCGCCACGGATCGCGAGCGCGACACCGAGGACGCCTGGCGCATCCAGGGCAGCGGTGTTTTCCGCGGACGCACCGCGGCGATTCTGCGCGAGCTCTGGCGCTGGCGCGACGAGGAAGCCAGCGCGGCCGACCGGCCGAGCTTCCACGTGTTGCGCAACGAAGAGTTGCTCACCGCGACGCGCGTGATCGACGACTCGGGCCAGCCGCCGATGTATCGTCATCTCAACGGCCCGCGCCTGCGCCGCTTCCACGATGCCGTCGAGCGCGCGCTGAACATGCCGCAGGAAGAGTGGCCCGTGTTTGTCCGACCGCGCGGCAAGGGTCGCATGACCGCGGAGATGGATCAGCGCGTCGAAGCCATGCGCGCCGCACGCGACCGCGCCGCGGCCGAGCTGGACCTCGATCCTTCGTTCATCGCCTCGCGCACCGCGCTGGAAACCGTGGCGGTGAATCCGGACGCGGCGAACGAGTGGCTGTTGCCGTGGCAGCGCGAGTTGCTCCAGGCCTGACCCGAACACAGGTCGGCAGCAAAAGGGAAACCGGGCGGCGGAACTTCTCCGCAACTCCCGGCGGGACTGTGCGTTTCATCGAGAGCACAGACAACCCGTCATTACGACTTGCACATCCCATGAAGAACCCACGTTCCATCACTTTCACCCGGTTTTCCCCGCTCGCCGCCACCGCGGCGTTTGCGCTTATCCTCGCTGGCACGCCCGCGAGCCAGGCGCAGCAGTCATCGGCCGGGGCGGTCACCGCCTCGCAGGATCAGGCCGCCGGCTTTGACCGCCCGCGGCGGCGGCGGCCGGCGCGGCGGTCACTGGCGCCGGGAGCAGCGCCTCGCGGTGCTGACGCCGGAGGAGCGCCAGCAGTTGAAAGCCGCGCATCGCGCCGCCATGCAGGATCCGGCCGTGCAGGCCGCCAAGGCCCAGCGCGACGAGAATCGCCGGGCCTTCCGCCAGACGATGCGCAGCGCGATGCTGCAGGCCGACCCGACGATCGGGCCGGTGCTCGACAAACTTCGGGCGGCCGCCCACGCGGAAGGCCGCGGCGACCGCGCCGCCGGTGGCGGGCGCATGCACGGCCGCCTCGCGAATCTCAACGACGAGGAGCGGAGCCGCCTGCGCGCCGCGCGCCAGGGAGTGCGCAATGATCCCGCCGTCGCCGCTGCGCGTCAGCAGATGGAAAGCGCCACCACGCCGGACGACCAGCGTCAGGCCCGCCGCATGATGGCGGAGGCGACGCGCAACGCGATGCTGCGCAACGACCCTTCGCTGGGTCCAGTTCTCGAAAAGCTGCGGCAGAATTCCGGCGACTCCTCCAACTTGTAAGGAGGAACCCGCCACGCCGGCGACCGGACGCCGCCCGAGCTACAAACGGGCGGTTTCCGGCGCCCGCGCCGGGTGATTCCGTTGTAGAGGCGGCTCTGTGAGCCACAATCGTTTGGATCCTGCGGCTCACAGAGCCGCCTCTACAACAGACCGAAAATATCGACCTGATCGCCGCCAGGTTTTGACTTCCTGCCTGTCATTGCCCTACAACGGGGCATGATCCCCCGGCTCCCGTTTGTTCTCCCCGTCCAGCAGCTTCTGCGGCGCACGGTCGCGGTCTGCGTCGCCACGTTTCTTCTCCTCGCCGCGGCGCTGACGCCTGCCGGCGCACAGAGCTACCAGGGCTTCGCCATTTTCGGTGACAGCCTGAGCGATACCGGCAACCACGCCGATCGTTCCGCCCAGGAAACCGGCGTCCGGCTGCCGACCATTTTCTTCCGCTACACGGACGGCCGTTACACCAGCGGGCCGGACATCCAAAACGCGCCGCGCTCGCGTAATTTCGCCGGACTCTGGCACGAGCAGCTCGCCGCCATTTTCTTCGGGATCGACCCCGCGGTGCCCAGCCTGGAAGGCGGCGCGGACTACGCCTACGGCAACGCGCGCACCTCCGCCGGCACGCACCTCGACATCGTCCCCAGCGTCAGCCCGCTGGCGAACAACGGCCGCTACGCGGTGACCGTGGACGACATGGGCAAGCAGGTCACCGATTTCCTGTCGGCTGCCGGCGGCCGGGCGGACGCGGGGCTGCTCTACATCCTCTGGGGTGGTGCGAACGATCTCACGTTCGACTCCAGCCCGGCCGGCGTCGCCGCCGCAGTCGGCAACGAGGCCGCGCTCGTCTCCCAGCTCGCCGTCGCCGGGGCGCGCCAGTTCCTGGTGGTCAACGTCCCGCCGCTCGGCGACACGCCTTCGGTCCTGGCACTGGGCGCAGCGACCGCCGCCGGGCTCAACCAGCTTTCCGCCGCGTTCCGCCAGAATCTCCCGCTCGCGCTCGGCCAGGCGCAGGCGCAGCTCGCCGCCGCCGGCATCAACGTCCGCATCACGATCGTCGATGCGTTCGATCTCCTGCGGCGCGCCGAAGCCAACCCGCGCGCCTACGGATTCGATGACGTGACGAGCGTGGCCCAGACTTTCAGCTATCGCGACAACGCCGACCGGTTCCTGTTTTGGGACGGATTTCATCCGACTGCCGCCGGCCATTATCAGGTCGCCGTCGAAGCTTTCAGCGGGCTCACCGGCACCCCGGTCGTCCAGCTCGGATTTTCGGAAGACAGCGTGGCGCGCAACGGCGGGTCGCCGGCGCAACTTTACGTCACCCGCAGCGGCTCGAACCTCGCCAGTGATCTCGAAGTCCGGCTCCGGATCGAGGGCAACGCCCGCGCCGGGCGGGACTTCGCCGACTTCGGCAGCAGCGTCGTGATTCCCGCCGGCGAGCGGACCGTCGCCGTGCCGGTGCAGCCGCTCAACAATCCGCGCAACAGCCGCGGCTTCACCCTGACGGTGTCGCTGCTCGACGCCGACGGCTACGCGGTCGGGGCGGTGCGCTCGCGCAATCTCCTCATCGCCCCGCCGGCCCGCCGGCGCTGACGCCGCTGCAGGGTTGCACACGCCGGCGCGGGCAGGTTTGATGAACCCCGGTCATGCAACGCGCACTTCGCTCCCGCTTTAACGCCGAGTTTTCCGCCGACAAATACGCCGTGCTGCTGCACGCGGTGCACGAGACCGAGAAGTGGCCGGCCGATTTCCGCATCTCGGAAACGCCCATTTTTCTGACTCCGGAGTTCGCCGCGGAAGTCGCCGGCGCGGCGCGCGAGATCGCCGCGCAGGTCCGCACGCCGGCTTTCGCCCGCCACGCCGCGACGGCCATCCCGCCCGGGCTCGCGGTGCCGGGGGAAACGGCGCACCCGATTTTTCTGCAGATCGATTTCGCGATCTGCGCGGCGGAGGATGGCAGCGGCCGGCTGACGCCGCGCCTCATCGAGTTGCAGGGTTTCCCGAGCCTTTACGCGTTTCAGCCGTTTCTGCTTCGCGGCATGCGCCGGGCGTATCCCGCGATCCCGGCGGACTGGACTTCGTTTTTCGGTGGACTCGACGAGACGCGCTATCTCGAGACGCTGCGCCGGGCGATCATCGCCGACGCCGCGCCGGAAAATGTCGTCCTCCTGGAGATCGAGCCGGCTCAGCAAAAAACCCGCATCGACTTTGCCTGCACGGAGACGCTGCTGGGCGTGCGACCGGTCTGCCTGACGGAGATCACGCAGCGCGGGCGCCAGCTTTTTTATCAGCGCGACGGCCGGGAAACCCGCATCGAGCGCATCTACAACCGCGTCATCTTCGACGAACTCCTGCGCCGGCCGGATTTGAAGTTCGGCTTCAATTTCCAGGACGATCTCGACGTCACCTGGATCGGCCATCCGAACTGGTATTTCCGGATCTCGAAGCATTCGCTTCCGTTTCTGAAAACGGCGCACACGTCGCCAGCATTTTTTGCCGATGAATTTCCCGCCGCCACGGAGTCGCTCGCGGACTACGTGCTCAAGCCGCTCTACTCCTTCGCCGGCCTCGGCGTGGACATGGAGCCGACCGAGGAAAAGCTGCGCGCGCTGCCCGATCCGCACGCCTGGATCCTGCAGAAAAAGGTGACCTACGCCGAGTTCCTTCCCACGCCGGATGGCACGCGCTCGAAGGCCGAAATTCGGATGATGTTTGTCTGGCCCGAGGGCGACGCGGAGCCGCGGCTCGTCAACAACCTGGTCCGCATGAGCCAGGGCAAAATGATGGGTGTGGATTTCAACAAGAACAAAACCTGGGTCGGCTCCAGCATCGGCTTGCACGGACCCGGCGACGCCGGGTGAGGTCGGCGGCGGCGGAAAAGGCGCAGCGCAGGCCGCCGCGATCGAGGGACGGACGACACCCGGAGCCACGGATCCCTTCAGGCGCCGACGTTGTCGCGATCCGGCTCGCGGCGCGCCCGGAGGTCGCACCCTACCTGCCGCGTTCCGCAGCAGGCGATGATCGATGGAAACTGCAGGGCGGCACCTCCGGGGTCACCGAGAACCGGCGGAGGCAATCAAATCCCCTGGCTGCAAGCCAGGGCGCTCCGTTCCGCTCCGCCGCGCGCCCGGCTGCTGAAATATTTCTGCGGCTCGTCCGGCTGCGGGCCGCGAACAAGGCTGACGGACCGGCCGGCTACCTCATGCCGTGGCGGCTCCGCGCATCCCCATTCCTCTTCCTCATTCATGAAAGCCCTCACCTGGCACGGTAAATACGACGTCCGCATCGACAATGTTCCCGACCCGGAAATTCTCAATCCGCGTGACGCCATCATCAAGGTCACCTCCACCGCGATCTGCGGCAGCGACCTGCACCTTTACGACGGCTACATCCCGACGATGCAGGCAGGCGACATCCTCGGGCACGAGTTCATGGGCGAAGTCGTCGAGCTCGGCTCCGGGGTGAAGAATCTGCAAAAGGGCGATCGCGTGGTGATTCCCTTCACCATCGCCTGCGGGAGCTGCTGGTTTTGTGAAAACAAATATTGGAGCTGCTGCGACAACTCAAACCCGAACGGCATCATTCCCGAGACCGCCTACGGCTTCACGCCGTCCGCGCTGTTCGGCTATTCCCACATGTTCGGCGGCTACGCCGGCGGGCAGGCGGAATACGTGCGCGTGCCGTTTGCCGACGTCGGGCCGTTCAAGATCCCGAACGGCATCGAGGATGAAAAGGTGCTCTTCCTGACAGACATTTTCCCCACCGGCTACATGGCCGCGGAGAACTGCAACATCCAGCCCGGCGACACCGTGGCGATCTGGGGCTGCGGCCCGGTCGGGCAATTCGCGATTCAGAGCGCGAAGATGCTCGGCGCCGAGCGCGTCATCGCGATCGACGAAGTGCCCGAGCGGCTCGCCCTGGCCCGGGAATGGGGCGGTGCGGAAACGCTCGACTACAGCGAGACCGACAGCATCACCGACGCCCTGCGTGAGATGACCGGCGGCCGCGGCCCGGACTCCTGCATGGACGCCGTCGGCATGGAGGCGCACGGCACCGCCATCGGCAACGTGTATGACCGCACGAAAGCCGCGCTCTATCTCGCCACCGATCGGCCGAACGTCCTGCGCCAGTGCATCCAGGCCTGCCGCAAAGCCGGCACGGTTTCGGTCCCCGGCGTTTACGGCGGGTTGCTCGACAAGATCCCGTTCGGCGCGGCGTTCGGCAAAGGGCTCACCTTCAAAATGGGCCAGACCCACGTGCACAAATACCTGCAGCCGCTCATGGACCGCATCCAGAACGGCGAGATCGATCCGACCCGGCTCATCACGCACCGCATGCCGCTGAGCGAAGCGCCGCAGGGTTACGACACGTTCAGCAAAAAGGCCGAGGACTGCATCAAGGTCGTGCTGAAACCGTAGCGCGACGCCGGGTGCCGCCGACCGCGCCATCCCGCGACGGCGGCGGCACTAAACGGCAAGCGCGGCCGCGGAGGCGTTGGTGCTTGCGGCGCGGCTTTCCAGATCGCACATCAGGCCTTCGGCGATCACCTGCATCAGCCGCATTTCTCGCTCGGTGATCTTGCGCGGACGGGTGTCGAGAATGCAGAGCGAGCCGATGGCAAAGCCGCTGCTCGTCCGCAGCGGGACGCCGGCGTAGAAACGCAGCTTGCGCTCGCGGAGCAGCGGGTTGCCGGCAAACCGGGGATCGCGCGCCAGGTCTTCGATGACGAAGGGCGCGTTGCCCGCGACTACATGGCCGCACACCGAGACGTCGCGCGACGTCTGGCCCGCCGCCGCCATGTCGCCCGGCAGCCCGCACTGGGACGCGAACAACTGGCGGTCGCGGTCAACGAGCGAGACGAGCGCGATCGGCACGTCGAAAATCTTGGAAAGCTCCGACGTGATCCGGTCGAACTGCTCGCTGTGGTCGGTGTCGTCCAGGTGCAGTCCCAGCAGGGCGGAAAGCCGCATCGCCTCGTTGTCCGGGATCGGCGCGACGACGTAGCCGGTGCCCTGCACCGAGCGGATCGCTTCCGAGCGGAACACCGCATCCTCGAAGCCGGTCACGATGCCTTCGGCGCCTTCCGCCTTGAGGCCGTCGGTCGAGCTGAGAACGTAATCCTGCGGGTGCCAGATCCCGACCATGATCCGGAGGTCGGGAAGGTGCCGGCGCAGTTCCGCGCAGAGATGCCGGCTGCGGGAAAGCCCGCGCGGATTCACCGCGCAAATCCAGACGAGATCCGGCTTTTGCTCCACGACAGCGGTGCAGACTTCGCTGACGAGCAGCTTTGACGAAGCCGCGTCCGCTTCGAAGTGATGCTGGCGCAACAGGTTTGCCAGCAGGCGCGCGGAGATTTCGTCCGCCAGCGTTTCGGCCGGCACGCACACCACCCGTTGATCCACCGGCGGTAGCGGCGCGGCGGCGGCGCCGTTTTGACTCTCGGCGCCCGCCGGCTCCGGAGAAGGCTTCAGCAGCGCCCGCGCCTCGATCTCGCTGACAACTTCGTGCATGCTTTGCAGCACCGCCTCGTGCCGGTCCCGGTCGAGCATCCCGCGCTGGTAGTCGCCTTCCACCATGGCCAGCGCCGGCAGGAGCGTCACGCTGCTCACGGCTTCCAGGCCGTTTCTTTGCAGGTCGCCTTCCACCAACTCGCGCAGCGCGGCTTCGTCCACGGCCAGCAGCCGGTGATAGCAGACTTCGTGCGGCGTCAGTGCGCCTTCCTCCCGCAGGAGCATGCTGAGAAAGGCGAGTCCCGGGATGTGCTTGCCCATGACGAGCAGACAAACGGTGAGCGGGGTGGACAACACCAGGCCGACCGAACCCCACAGCCACGTCCAGAAGAGCGCCGCCACGATCAGGGCAAACGAGGAAATCCCGGTGCTCGCGCCGTAGAGCCACGGCTCGATGACATGGGCGATGGTCATCTCCAGCGTGATGAACAGGGCGATCGTCAGCAGCGGTCCGGTCCAGTTGTCGAAGACGGCAAGCGACAGCGCGATCGGGAAGATCATCCCCGCCAGGGTGCCGATATACGGGATGAAGCGCAGCACCGCCGCCAGCGCACCCCAGAGCGCGGCATTCGGCACGCCGATAAAGTAAAGCCCCACCGCGATCGGCAGGCCATACGAGAGATTCACGATCATCTGCATCAGCAGAAAGCTGTTCACCCGTTTGGCCGCCTCGCCCATGGCGCGGGTGGTCTCGCTGATGTGCCCCTTGCCGGCGAGGCCGACGATGCGATCGCGGAGATCCTCGCGCTTGAACAGCATGAAGACCACGAGGACCACGATCACCCCGGCGGTCCCGAGCGGCGCGAGCACCGGCTCCACCACGCCCATGAGCTTGTGCAGATTGCCGCCGCCCGCGGCCGGTTTTTCCACGACTTCCACCGGCACCGGCTTTTCCGGCTGGGCGCCGCCGGCACCGGCGGTCCTGGCGGTGGTGTCCGTGGTTTCCTTCTCCAGCTCCTGCATCATCTTCGTGAGGCCGGAGAAGGAGCCCGGGTTGGCCGCGGTCAGCGATTGCAGCTTGGTGCGCAGGTTCTCCTTGTAGGTGGGCAGCTTCCACGCGAGGTCGCTCAACTGGGTGACGACCACCCAGCCAAACGTCCCGATCGCGGTGAACGTGATGATGACTGCGAGCAACACCGCCGCCGTCCGCCCGAGCCGGCGCTGCAATCGGGAAACGACCGGCGCCAGCAAAAACGTGATCAACGCGGCGATTGCCAGGGGCACGATCACTTCGTGCAGAAAATAAAGCGCCGCGACAATCGTCACGGTCAGCAGGAGCTTGAAGACGCGCGAATCCGTCGGCGCCGCGGGAACAGCGGGCATGGTTTTTTGGGGGCGGGGGGTTGGGGATGCGCCTACGTCCGGTAGCGGCGGGGAGCCGCCGGCCGCGGCCGGGTGAAGAACGGGAAAGGGGATCCCTCCCGACTCCGCGCCACCGGGGGACAAGCCGGCGTGGGCCGGAGAAGGGGAAGATGGTCGCCGACGACGGGAAGAGCGGACACCGCGAATCAACCGCGTCCGGCGGAGCGGTGGAAAGAGGACTTCAAGCCTGCTTGAAAACTCGCAGCAGCCGCTGCGCGCGGCTGGGATTTGGTGAAAATGTTTCCTCGTTGAGCGGCACGTTCATGAACTCCGAGTAGCCGGCGACCCCGGTCGCGTCCGGCGCATCGAGGTTGCTGAAGCCCATCGACCAATCGGGAAATTCCCGCGTCTGGCAAGTGCCCTGCGCCAGCATGAACATCTTGTGGTGGCGCGAGTCCCTGGAAATGCGGTGTTGCAGCGCGCACACCATCTTCTCGTCGCCCTCGAGCACCTGCAGAAAGTTGCCGTCCTTATACAGCAGCATGCCGGTGATGCCGGACGCGGCGTTGTTTCGCCTCGCCTGCTCGAGCAACGCGACCAGTTCTCCGGCGGAAAACGGGTGGCTCGCGACGCTGACGTAAATGAGGAAAAACATGCGGCGACCGGATTTTTTACAGATTCGCTCCCTAGGTCAAGGCGGGTGGCGCGCCCGCCCGTGCTGGCGGCGGGACCGATGAAAACGAAGCTCGCACATCGCCGCCAGCCGGTCCCGCGCTTCCTCGGACCCAAGGGTGTCGCGTCACCGCGCCGCGCCGCGACGCTGGGGATCGGTGACCGCTGGCCACTGGCCGCCCATCCCGCCCGGGAGACGATTCACAAACCGGACCGGACGCGATGGTCCCGCCGCCGGTTCCGCCGGGTCAAGCCCCGCGGCTCGCGGTCTGCAACCAGGAAACGACCTCCTGCGCGTGCGTGTCGGTCGGGAACACCGGATAAAAACAATGCTCCACTCTCCCGTCGCGCAGCACCAGCGTCAGACGCTTCACCAGCGTGGTGCCTTCGGACTCAAACGTCGGCAGGTTCCACGCCTTCGTCAGCTTGCCCCCGGCGTCGCTGAGCATTGCAAACGGCAGGTGCAGCCGCTCGACCGCCTCCTTCTGATAGTCGGTTTCCTGCGTGCTGACACCGAAGACTTCGGAAACTCCGAGCGCGCGCAGGTCGGCATGATGATCGCGAAACGCGCACGCTTCCGGCGTGCAGCCGCGGGCGCCGGGGATTTCGTTCCAATTGCCCGGCAGCGCCACGTCGGGCCGGCCGGTCATCGGATAAAAGTAAACGATGTTCAGCCCGGCCAGCGCGCCGGGATCGACCTGGCGGCCGCCGGTGGACGGCAGGGAAACGCCGGCCGGCACCGTGGCGCCGGGCGCTTTCAGATGGTCGCAGGCGCCGTCATCGGTGGGCACCGGCAGATCAGCGGGGAGAACGTTGACATTCACGGGTTGAGTCATGGCAATGGGGGACGTTGATAGGGTGGCAAGGTCGGCGGAGATTTCACCACGGAATCTGCTTTCGGTCGCGCAAAAATTGCCCGGTCACATCCGCCGGCGCCTCCGTGGCCAGCCAGACCACGGTGTCCGCGCCCTGCTCGACGGTGCGCGTGGCGTTTTCGCCGCCCATGTCCGTGCGCACCCAGCCGGGGCAGACGCTGTTGACCGACACGCGCTTGTCTTTCAATGCCGCCGCACTCTGGCGGGTGAGCGCGTTCAGCGCGGTCTTGGAAATCGAGTAGGCCGGATATTCGTCGTCCATGTCGTCGAGCTGGCCGAGCCCGCTGGAGAGGTTGATAACCCGGCCGCCGCGCGACGAAGCCGCGAGCAGCGGCGCCAGCGCCTGGATCAGGCGCAGCGGGCCGAAGAGATTCGTTCCCAGCGTCGCCTCGATGGATGCCGGCGCCACGTCGAGCACGCTCGTCTCCGCCTCGTCCTGCATGATCGCGGCGTTGTTGACCAGCACGTCGAGCGCGCCGCCGGTCTGCTCTTTCAACGTCTCCATCGCCTGCGCGATGCTGGCGGCGTCCGATACGTCGAGCTGGAGGAATTCCGCGCTGCCCCCGCCCTTCTCCGCGTTGCTCCCCAGTTCCTCCGCCGCCGACTTCCCGCGGCCGGCGTCCCGCGCGCCGAGAAACACCCGGAAGCCGTGCCGCACGAGTTGCCGCGCCGTTTCCAGCCCGATGCCTTTGTTGGCGCCGGTGATCAGCGCGGTGGAGGGAGAGCCGTCGGCTTGCATGATTTCTGGGAATCGTTCCCGGCATCGGGGCCAGCCTTATCGCGGCTGGCGACGACGACAGCGACACCGGCGACGACGTTGGCCGTAATGATCACCGGCCCAGCAGCCACGGCTCCTGCTTGAGGATCGCCGCGCTGATGATCTTCAAAGTGTCACCCTGCCCGCCGAACCGCTTCGCCAGCTCGGTGCCGCGATTCTGGTCGAGCTGGTAGATGGCGTGCAAGGCGTCGGCGCGGAAATATTCCTCCTCACTCCGGTCGCGGAGGATGGCGACGAGCGGCGCCATGGCGCGGGGATCCTTGAGATACCCGAGAGCGCCGATCGCGTAGCGGCGCTGTTTCATGTCCTTGTGCGAGATCGCCTCCAGGATGGCGGGAGTCATCCGCGGGCCGGCTTTGACGAGCGGCCGCATGAGGTCGTCTTCGCTGCCCGGGTTGTTGTAAAAGGCGGTCCAGGTCTTCGCCCACTCGCTGCCGCCCGGCGTGTATTTGACTTCGCTGGCCGCTTCACCGGTCGGGAGCAGCGCGAGCCACAGCAGGGTGCAGAGGGCGAGAATCTTCAATGCGCGGATTGTCATCGCCGGTATGAACCACGAAGCCATCGGCGCCGCAACGCCGCATTGCCGGCCGGGACGGGGCCATCCGCGACATCCCCAAGGCGTGGAACAACGCCCCAGCCCCGCTACTGCAGGAGCGACGCCGGCAGGCGATATTTCCCGCCCCAGCCGGCGCTCGGGACATCGGTCGCGCCGAAGACCCATTCCAGGACTTTCCATTCGCCGCCTTCGAGACGCAGGAGCGCTTCTCCCTGGGGGTCAAAGGCGCCGAGGTCGATCTGCTTCTTGAATCGGGTCTTGGAATAATCAACCTGCCCGCCGTCCGGCAGCGTCGGGACGACCCGGGCAAAGGCCCAGTCGCCGGCCACCCGGAGCCGGTCCACCTTGAAGACCACCGTGACGCCCAGATCCTTCTTCGCCGGGACGCGCAGCGCGTCCATGATCGCCTTGCGCTCCTCGCTGCCCGGAGCCGGCGTTTGCGCGCTCTGCGCCACGGCGTTCAGGCTGACGAGCAGAGAGCAGAAAAGGACGAGGACGAAGCGGCGGCAGAAGTGCATCAGAGATCTACTGCCTAGAATCCGCCGGCCCCGCAATGGCGATTTACCGGCCCATTCGCGGGAGGGAACCCGGCGGAGCCAGACCGGCAGCCCGCGCGCACCCGTTTGGGCGGCGCGGGGAGCCGAAGCGGCCGCGAAGCAATTCTTCCCCGTCCCGGCGAGCCGGGCGCGACCTACGCCGCTGCCTTTGCGCCCGCCCGACGTCGGCGATACGCGGCGATGCCGAGTCCGCCGAGGGCGACCAGCGCGATGGAGCTGGGCTCCGGAACCGGAGCCGCGAACGTGGTGATCGCCGTGTTTGGCGTGCTTTCGTAGGCGATGCCGCTCAGGGTGATCGCGCGGGAGTTCGTGCCGCTACCCTGCGGTGCGACACTCATCTGGGCAAATCCGTAGTGCAGGCCGTCGGCCGCCGTGAAGCTGAAACCGAAGTAGCCCGAGTTCGAGCCAGCAGTCTTCCATTTGCTGTTGGTGAAGCCGTTGCCGAAAGCAAAGGTGCCGCCTTGCAAAAAGGAACCGCTGGCCGTGAGCGACAACGTGACAAAAGGCCCCGCAGCCCCGATGAGGGCGTTGGCCGCAAGCCGCGAGGGATAAACAAATCCGCTGGAGGTAACGCCGACCACATTGATCGGTTTGATCTGGCTGCCGTTGGCGCCCGCGACGACGATGGCGTAGTTCCTGGTCGCGTCCGATGCCTGGTTGCGGACAAGGAAGCGGAAATCCTGCGAACCGTCACTGTTCACGTCGTAGCCGTAAATCGTCGCGGTCGTGTCGGCAGTGTTGGTGTCGTTGAGAAGAATGCTGTTGTAGTTCGTGTAAACCACCGAGGCGTCGGCAGTCGTGACTGCGCCTGCGAGCACGGCGGTGCCGAGCCCGAGTGAGAGATAGCGGCGAAGGCCGGCCTCCTGCGAAGCGTCCGCGGTCGGATTAGCGATTTTTTTCATGAATGGGCGGAATTTCTGTTCTCTCCAAAAGCTTTAGCGATGGTTTTTTATTGGCGACGGCCTCGGTTCTAGGGAAGCCGTTTTTCCCGCGCAAGCTTTTTCCCGGGAAAACAAAAAAGTCGCGTGGACACCGCGATTCCGGCTAGTTTTTCGCCCGCGCCGGCGCGCTGAATCCGTGCCACCCGCCGCTGAATTTCCTGCATGAGCGACGCTTCACCCACTGCTCCGCCGTCCACCACGAATCGCATCCTCCTCGTCGGCTGGGATGCCGCCGACTGGGAAATGATCGATCCGTTGCTGGAAGCCGGCAAAATGCCGCATCTTGCCCGGCTGATCGACGAAGGCGTCATGGCCAGCCT
Organism: uncultured Verrucomicrobiae bacterium; assembly: GCA_963762725.1. GTDB lineage: Bacteria > Verrucomicrobiota > Verrucomicrobiia > Chthoniobacterales > SZAS-18 > JAFAXH01. The sequence goes on from CAVXLY010000005.1 coordinate 206,544, forward strand.
GGCGACGCTGCACCCGATCATCTCGCCGATGCTCTGGACGACCATCGCCACCGGCAAGCTGGCCGACAAGCATGGCATCCTCGGCTTTACCGAGACAGACCCGAAAACGGGCGCGCGGCCGGTGACCTCCACCTCGCGCCGGGTGAAGGCGCTCTGGAACATCTTCCAGCAGGCGCTCGGCTGGCGCTGCAACGTCGCCGCCTGGTGGGCAAGCTATCCGGCGGAGCCGCTGGACGGTGCCTACGCCTCCAACCTCTTTTGCCGCGCCCGCAAGAGCGAGGGCAAATGGAAGCTCCCTGTCCACGCGATCCATCCGCCGGAACTCGCCAAGGAGCTGTTGCCACAGTTGCTCCACATTTCCGAACTCGACGAGACGCTGGTCTTTCCCTTCATCCCGCACGCGCCGAAGATCGATCAGAAAAAGGACAACCGACTCGAAATTTTCGCCGCGCTGCTGACGGAATGCATCAACGTGCAAACCGTCGCCAGCGCTTTGATGGAACGCGAGCCGTGGAATTTCACCGCGGTTTATTTCGATTCCATCGATCACTTTTCGCACGCCTTCATGCCCTACCATCCGCCCCGGATGGCAAACATCTCCGAGCAGGACTTCGAAATCTACGGCCCGGTGATGGCCGGGGTGTATCAGTTTCACGACCTCATGCTCGGCCGCTTGATCGAGCAGGCCGGCCCGGAGACGACGGTGGTGCTTTGCTCCGACCACGGTTTCCAAAGCGGCGGCAACCGGCCGTATGGCAACCCGCGCGAGCCCGCCGGACCGGCGTTCTGGCACCGGGAGTTCGGCATCTTCGTGATGAAAGGCCCCGGCGTGAAGCGGGACGAGCGCATTTACGGCGCCAGCCTGCTGGACGTCGCGCCGACCCTGCTCACGCTCGCCGGCCTGCCGGTGGGCCGCGACATGGACGGCAAGCCGCTGCTCGAAGCGCTCGTCCATCCGGTTGCCCCCGAGCCGATCGCCTCCTGGGACGAGGTGCCGGGGCACGACGGCCGGTTTCCGGAGGGATTTGAAGTCGAAGGCGGCGGCGAGGAAGCCGCCGAACTCATGCGTCAGTTTGCCGCGCTCGGCTACATCGACGATCCCGGCGAGGACACGGAGAAAGCGCGCGCGGAAGCCAGCCGCGAGAGCCGCTACAACCTGGCCGAAGTTTATCTTTCCACCAGCCGGCCCCGGCAGGCGTTTGAAATTCTGGAGGCGCTGGTGGCCGAGAGCCCCTGGGAGTCGCGCTACATCCATCAGCTTGCCAACGCTTATCTGAAAGCCGGCTACCACCGCGCCGCGCTCGACTTGCTCGACCGCGCCTATCCGCCGGAGGAACGGGACGCCGAGCCGCCGATCGTCGTCTGGCAGATGTGGGCCAAGGCCCGGCTCGGCCTCGGCGACAAGCACGGCGCCGCGCGCTATCTGCGCTACGCGACCGACCGGATGAAGCAGTCGCCCCTGCTCTGGATCGAAACCGGCTGGCTCTGGCTGGAATTGGACGAGTTGCGCGTGGCCGAGGTCTGCTTCCGCCGCGCCGTGGAACTCGACTCCGATGCCGCCGCCGGCTACCAGGGACTCGCCAGCATCCATCTGCGCCGGCGCGAGAATTCCGCCGCGATCGACGCCGCGCTCCAGGCCGTCCAGCGGCTGTATCACCTGCCGTATGCCCATTTCTACCTCGGCATCGCGCTCGCCCGCGAGGAGCGCTACGACGAAGCGATCGTTGCGTTTCAACGGGTGACAAAAATGCGCCCCGGCATGCCCGAGCCGCACCGCTGGCTGGCCGCGCTGTTTTCCACGCACCGCCCGGACAGCCTGCGCGCCGGCGTCCACCGCAACCTTTCCCGCCGCCACGGCCAGGAACGCGCCCAGCGGCGGGCCGAAGACCAGACGCGAGCCAAAGCGACGCGGCCGATCCCGGACATCCCGGCCACCCTGGAGCGCGACCGCCTGAGCGACGCCGCCCGGCCACTGCCCCAGACGCCAGGCCAGAGCGGCCGGACATTTACCCTGGTTTCCGGCCTGCCGCGCTCCGGCACGTCACTGATGATGCAGATGCTCGCCGCCGGCGGCCTCTCACCGCAGACGGACGGCGAGCGCGCCGCCGACGTGGACAACCCGGAAGGGTATCTGGAATGGGAAGCCATCAAGCGCGTCGGCCGCGAGCCCGCCCTCCTCGACGAACCCGGCCTGGAGCAGCGCGCGATCAAAGTCGTCTCCGCCCTGCTGCCTCAGTTGCCGAAGGCGCACCGTTACCGCGTCATATTCATGTCCCGGCCGGTCGAGGAAATCGCCCGCTCGCAGGCCCGCATGATCGCCCACCGCGGCTCCACTGGCGCGGAAGGCACCGAGGCGGAAATTGCTGCGGCCCTGCGCAGCCATCGCGACACCACGCTGGCGATGCTGCAGCGTAGCCACGCGAACTTTGACCTCTTGGAGGTGGACTACCCGTCCCTGGTCGCCGACCCGGCGCCGTGGGCCGCGCGGGTGGCCGAATTCATCGGCCCGGAGCTGCTGCCGCATCCCGAGCGAATGACCGGCGCCGTGCGGCGCGACTTGCACCGCAACAAAGCGGCTTCGGCTTCCGCGGGCGAAGCCACCGCTAGTTGACTAGCTGGTCAACGCGGCGCGACGGCGGCGATGGGCGGCCAGACCGATGGCGCCGAGCGCGAGCATGCCAATGCAGGCATTAGTGGACGGCTCGGGCACCGCGCCGGCAACGATGGGCGCGCCGCTGGTTTCATACGCGGCGTCGAAGATCGTGATGTTGCGCGCCGAGGTGCTGTTGGGCGCGTTCGGCGCCACGCTCACCCGCGCCCAGCCATAGACCGTCTGACCGCCGATCATGAAGCGCAATCCCAAGAAGCCGGGGGACGAATTCAGCCACTGGCTGTTTGCGTAACCATTGTAGAACGCCATGCTGCCGCTCGCCCGAAACGGTGCCGCCGACCCGATCGTGTAACCCGGCGCCAGTTTGAAGGCGTAGGTGTAGGCGCCGCTGGCCGATCCCACGATGCCGCCACCAGCGCCGGCGATCGCCGCGGCAGCGCCGCCGCTGGGCCGGCCGTTGAGCACCGCGAGACTGAAATCAGTGGTGCTATCGCCGTTCAGATCGAACCCGGTGGCAAAGAAAGCGTTGTCACCCGGCACCTGGTCGGTGACCACCTGCCCGTTGTAATTCACAAATACGATGGAGGCATCGGCCGTGGTGAGCGCACCGGTGAACGCCGCTGCGCCTGCACTCGCAGCGGTGCAATAGCGCACCAGCCGGCGCTCGCGCCGCGATGTCGTGGAAGGAGCCGGTTGAGACGCGGAAAGGGAGGATTTCGTCATGGGAGATGGGTTTTCGGAAATTTGGTTACAGCAACGAACGGAGCAGACACCGGGACCGGCGCTCGCCCGGCCCGTTCCTAGTGAACCGGCGGCCGGGGGTCAATGTTAAATTGATCCCGTGCAGCCGACTTCCGGTCTCCCAGCGCGCCGGTAGTCCCCGCCAACGGGCCAGCCGATCATCGGTCGTCGCTGGACCGTCGCCGGGCTTCGGCGTAGGAACACCTTCGCCACCACCGGCCTGCCGGCCGGTCTGCGGCCGGACGCTGCCCTCCTGGACCTGGGGGCTGGCGACGCTCCGCCGGCGACCCTCGCCATTTTTTCTTTCGTCCACTGCCCTTGCCTTCCCGGTTTCCGCCGTTCGCCATGCCGCCTGAGTCCCGTCCCCTTCCGCCGCCTGTTGCCGCTTCCTCCGCCCGGCCGCGCCGCGTCCTGCTCGTCGGCTGGGACGCGGCGGACTGGCAGGTGATCCATCCGCTGCTCGACAGCGGCCAGATGCCGGCCCTGGCCCGGCTGATCGAGGGTGGCGTGCTCGGCAATCTGGCGACGCTGCACCCGAAGATTTCGCCGATGCTGTGGAACTCCATCGCCACCGGCAAGACGGCCGACAAGCACGGCATCCACGGCTTCACCGAGCCGGACCCGGCGACCGGCGTGCGGCCGTTTTCCTCGGTTTCCCGCCGCACGAAAGCGATCTGGAACATCCTGCAACAAGCGCTCGGCTGGCGTTGCAACGTCGTCGGCTGGTGGGCCAGCCACCCGGCGGAACCGTTGCGCGGCACCGTGGTGACGAATTATTTCACCCGCACCCGCCGGGTCGGCGAAGACCGCTGGCAGGTCCCGCCCCACGCCGTCCATCCGCCGGAGCGGGCGGCCGAGTTCGGGCCGCTGCGGATGCAGCCGGACGAGGTGACCGAGGGGGTGATCCTGCCGTTTATCCCGCGCGCCGGGGAGATCGATCAGGAAAACGACCGCAGCCTGGAAAACTTCGCCCGGCTGTTCACGGAATGCTGCAGCATCCAGGCGGCGGCCACGGCGGCGATGGCGGGCGAGGAGGATTGGGATTTCACGGCGGTGTATTTCGATTCGATCGACCATTTTTCCCACGCCTACATGCCCTTCCATCCGCCGCGGCAGCCGCACGTGCCGGAGCAGGAGTTCGAGCGGTATCGCGACGTGATCGTCGGCATCTATCGCCTGCAGGACATGATGCTGGAGCGGCTCGTGGACCTGGCCGGCCCGGAAACGCTCGTCGTGGTCTGCTCGGACCACGGGTTTCAAAGCGGCGCGCTGCGGCCGTTGTCGAACCCGCAGGAGCCGGCCGGTCCCGTGCTCTGGCACCGCGATTTCGGCATCCTGGTGCTGCACGGCCCCGGTGTGAAACGCGACGAGCGCGTCTATGGCGCCACGCTGCTCGACCTTGTCCCCACCCTGCTGACTCTGCTCGGGCTGCCGGTCGGCGAGGACATGGACGGCAAGCCGATCTTCGACGCGCTCGTGGACCCGACGCCGCCGCAAAAGATCCCCTCCTGGGACCAGGTCCCCGGCGATGATGGCCGGCATCCGCCCGATTTCGACTGGCAGGCGTCGCCAGAGGCCGCGCAGGAACTCGTGCAACAATTCGCCGCGCTCGGCTACGTGGACAATCCCGCTGCCGACCGGGAGCAGCTCGCCGCGGACACCGCGCGGGAAAACCGCTACAACCTCGCCCAAGTCCATCTGGCGGGTGGCCAGACCGACCCGGCGGTGGCGATCCTGGAAGAACTCGTCGTTGCCCGCCCCTGGGAATCCCGCTTTCTCCATCAACTGGCGAACGCCTACGTCAAAGCCGGCTACCTGCGGGCCGCCGACGAGCTGCTCGCCCGCGCTTATCCCGGGCTGACGGCCCTGGCAGGCTCGCCGGAGGAAGTTTCCCCGGAAATCGCCGCCACCGTCGCCGCGGTCCCGCTGGCCGTCTGGATCCTTGCAGCGCGCGCGAAGCTCGGGCGCGGTCAGACCGTTGCAGCCGCCGCTTGTCTGCGCGGCGCCATGGGCACGATGCTGCGCCATCCGCCGGCCTGGGTGGAAACCGGCTGGCTCTGGCTGGAATCCCACGAGCCTGCCCAAGCCGAGAAGTGCTTTCGGCGCGCCGTGGAGCTGGACTCGGAGTGCGCGCCCGGCTGGCAGGGGCTGGCTGCCGTTTACCTGCGCCGCCGGCAAAACGACGCCGCGATCGACGCCGCCCTGGAAGCCACCCAGCTCCTGTTTCACCTGCCGATGACGCACGCTCATCTCGGCATCGCCCTGGCGCGGCAAGGGCGCCACGCCGAGGCGATCGTCGCCTTCAAGCGCGCCGTCGCCATGGAGCCCGGCCTGGTCGCGGCGCACCGCTGGCTGGCCGCGTTGCACCGCCAGGCATCAGCGCCCGGCGGGGGCAGCGGCGGCAGCGTTCAAAACGCCGCGTTTCTTGCCGATGCCCATCGCGCCGAGGCCCAGCGGCGTTTCCGCGAGCGGGCGGTGAAGACCGCGACCCGGCGCGCCCGCTGCGAAGCCCTGCGCCCGCTCCTCGCCGGCCTGGTCATTCCGACACCGGCCGAGCGGCAGGCCCGCGAGGCGCAGGCCCGGCCGAACCGGGCGCAGGCGGCCGCCGCGGAAGCCGCCGCCCGCGCTCAGTCCGGGCGGACGTTTTTGCTCGTCAGCGGCCTGCCGCGCTCCGGCACTTCGCTGATGATGCAAATCCTCCAGGCCGGCGGGCTGTCTCCGCGCACCGATGGCGAGCGCACGGCCGACGAAGACAATCCCGAGGGCTACCTGGAATGGGAAGCCATCAAGCGCGTCGCCAAGCAGCCCGAGCTGCTGGACGAGCCGGGCTTGGAGAACCAAGCAATCAAAGTCATCTCGCTGCTCCTGCCCGCCCTGCCACGTCACCATCGCTACCGGGTGCTGTTCATGCGGCGACCGCCGCGCGAGATCGCCCGCTCCCAGGCAAAGATGATCGCCCGCCGCGGTGGTGGCGGCGCGGACGCGGAAAACGCGGACCGGGTCGCGGCGCGGCTGCGCGCACATCGCGAAGAAACGCTCGCGTTCCTGCGCGGCCAGCCGGAAGTCTTCGATCTGCTGGAAATCGATTACCCCGCGCTCGTGGCCGACCCGGAGCCGTGGGTGGCGCGGGTGACGGAATTCGTCGGCCCGGAGCGGCTGCCGCACCGCGACCGGATGGCCGGGGTCGTGCGCCGCGACCTGCATCGCAACCGCTGACCGGGAGCCGCCGCGCTCCCGCCGCCCGTCGGGCGAAGCGTCCGATTCACGGAAACGTGAAGCGATAGAACCGTTTGGTCAGACTGCTCGCGTCGCTGTCCTCGAACTGGAGATTGCCCGAGCCGTCGCTGAAAATGGGGCCGAGGGTGGTGAAGCCGGTGGTCAGGTCGAACGTGGTCTGGACAGAGTGCAGGGCGTTCGGCAGACCGATGCCGGTGACGATGATCGACCCATCGCTGGGGCGGGTGATGGAGGTGATGCGCAGGGCGGTGTTGCCGTATTCGAAGGCGCCGATGTCGGAGCCGGTGCGGCCGGGTGCCGCGCCGGCGGAGGCCAGGGTGTAGCGCGGGAAGCCGCGTTGATCCGTGGCGACGCCGAGCCCGGGGTCGCCGCTGTCGATCGCGGGGCTGCCGAGCTGGAGGGCATGGGTGCGCGTCGGGCCGCCGTTGTCGGCGAGCGGGTCGAGGAGCGGATTGAGCACCGGGTTGCCGGGGCCGCCGCCGATCTTGTCTTCGTTCGTGCCGATGGTGAAGCCGGTGCTGCCCTGGACGTTGCCGATGAGATTGTTGCCAGCCGAGACAAAAGTGCCGCGAACGTCCGGCCCGCCGGGACCGCCGGGGTTGTTGGTGTTCTGCGCGATGAGGGTGTTGCGGCAGGTCGCCGAGGCACCGCCGCCGTTGTTGGTGATTCCACCGGGGGCGGTCGAAGCGGAGGTGTTGCCGACGATCGTGCAGGAGGTCACGGTGACGTTGCTGCCGGAGTTGTTGATCGCCCCGGCGCCGCCGCTGACGCCGGAACCGGTGCTGGCATTGCCGGAGAGCGTGGAATTCGTCACCGTCAGCGTCCCGGAATTATTGATGGCGCCGCCGGCGCCGGCGGAATTTCCGGAAAGCGTGCTGCGAAGCACGGTCAGGGTGCCGCTGTTATTGACGCCGCCGCCGATTTCGGCGGTGGTGGCCGTGTTGCCGTTGAGGGTGACTTCCGTGAGCGTGGAGTTGCCGGTATTGGCGATGCCGCCGCCGCCGCGGGTGCCCTGGTTGGATTCCAGGCTGCCGCCCTGCATCGCGAGCGTCCCGGCGGTGAAAATCCCACCGCCGGAATTCGCAGCGGTGTTGCTGGTGAAGCGGCAGTTGATGATGTTGAAAACGCCGTTGACCGCGCTGTGCACGCCGCCGCCATCGCCGAGCGTGGTCTGGTTGCCCGAGACCGTGGAGCGCACAAGCGCCACCTCGGTCGCAATGGCGCCGTTGAGGGCGGCGACACCGCCTCCCAGGGTGTTGGCCCGGTTGGAGCTGATCACGCTGTCGAGCACGGTCAGGCGGGTGCCGAGGTTGGCGAGGATGCCGCCGCCGATCTGCGCCGAATTGTTGGTGACCACGCAGTTGACGAGCGTCAGCACGCCGGAATCCAGGAGGATGCCGCCCCCGTTGTTCGGGTTGGTCACGGCACCGTCGGCGATGGTCAGCCCGGAGATCGTGTAACCAGCAAAGGCGTTTCTGGGGGCGATCCGGAACACACGCACGGCGTTGTTGCCGCTGATTTTGAGCTGATCGGCGCCGGGGCCGCGGATGGTCAGCTCCTTGTCCGAACTTCCCAGACCCAGCTCGGTGCTGAGAACGATCACGCCGGTCACGCTGAAGTCGATCGTGTCGCCGGAAGCCGCGCTGGCGATCGCGGCGCGCAAACTTCCCGGCCCGCTGTCGCTCGGGCTGGTGACGGTGATCGTCGCGGCGAACGCGGAGGCTGTCCCCAGGATCCATGGGACGATGGCAAGGCAATGCTTGAGGGTCATCCCGGGATCGTGGGCAGAACCTGGAAAAAAGGCAATCCCGCAGCCGGGTCGGCAGTGGCTCTGTTGACGTTCCCCGCGCCTCCGTCGAGGCGTTTTGACGGTGGGATCCGAGCCGCTCCCGCCGGGTGCGATCACCGGACGAACGCCGCGTGATTTCCCCGGCGAAACGGCTCGCTTCCGGCCGGTCGGCGGGCCTACGTTGGGCACCCGGCGCAGCCGTGCGTCGGCTGCCGAATTTGGCAGACGCCCCACTTTTCCTGATCCCACCGCGATGGCCACCCCGTCAAAACCGAAGTTGCAGGTTTACGATTGCCTCATTGTCGGCTCCGGCCCGGCGGGGCTCTCGGCGGGCATTTACCTGGCGCGCGCGCTGCGCTCGGTGCTGATCGTCGGGGGCAGCCGGGGACGCACGAGCTGGAATTCGCTAAACGAAAATTACTTCGGTTTTCCGAAGGGCATCAAAGCCGGGGAGCTCGCCCGCCGCGGCCGCGCGCAGGCCGCCCGCTTCGGGGTGGAATTTTGCGATGACACCACCATCACGGTGATCCGCCAGACCGAGGCACCCGCGGAGGGCGGCGTGCTGGCGCCGTTTGAAATCACGTTCCAGTCCGGCGCCGGCAGCCCGCAAGCCCGCAAGCCCGCGGTGCTGCGGTCGCGCACGCTGATCTTCGCCACCGGCGTCACCGACGTGCTGCCGCCGTTTCCCGACGCGGAAAAATACGTCGGCCGGTCATTTTTCTGGTGCCTGCACTGCGACGGCTGGAAGGTGCGCGGCAAGCGGCTCGCGGTGCTGGGAAACGGCGACGACGCCGCGGCGACCGCGCTGCAACTGCTCGACTTTTCGCCGACCGTTTCCCTGCTCTCTTCCGACGCCGAGTGCCGGGTTTCCCCGAAAAAGCAGGCGGAGCTGCAAACCCACGGAGTCGCCCTTCACCGCGAGCGGATCGTCGGCGCGCGCGGACGCGCCGGGCGGTTCGAGGCGCTGCTCTTCGAAGGGGGCGAGCGGCTGCCGCTGGATTACCTTTTCAGCGCGCTCGGCGAGACGCCGAACAGCCAGCTGGCGGCCCGGCTCGGCGTGGGCCTGGACGAGCGCGGCTTTATCCAGACGGACGCCGACCAGATGACAAACATCCCCGGCGTCTTTGCCGCCGGCGACGTCACCAGTTCCCCCGGCCAGCAGGTCGTCACCGCCGTGCACCAGGGCGCGCTCGCCGCGATTGCCGCCACCTGTTTCATGCGGCCGGCCGCGCAAAAAACGCCGGACTGAGCGCCATGCGGCGTGACACGAACGGGCGCCCGGCGACGCCGCCGCCCGACGAGCTGGGACATCAGCAATGGCTCCGTTTGCGTTTTCGAAAGCGCCGCTGTGAGGCGCAAGCGTTTGTGTTGTAGAGGCGGCTCTGTGAGCCGCAGAGTCGAAACGATTGTGGCTCACAGAGCCGCCTCTACAACGGGCAAAATCAGGAGATCACTCCACCACCGGGATCTCCCCGTGCCGCGACAGCTCGGGCGCGATCGCGCCGGCCATCGCCGCCGGGGCGGTATCCGGCGGCAGCCCGGCAAAACGGGCCACGCGTTCGCACCACTCCCGCGGCTCGGCGAGCAGCGCGGGGTAATCAACTTCGAGCAGCGTGACATTCGGGCTGGTGCGCAGCAGTTCGAGCATCCGGTCGCGGTGCGCTCCCAGGTCCGCAGCCGACGCCGGGAGCGGCGGGTTTGTCGCGGGTTCCGTGGCGGCGTTTTGCCGGCGCCGGCGCCCCAGCATCGTCGCTTGCGAGGCGATGACGGCTTCCAGCGGGCGGCGCATGAAGATGATCCGGAAACGGTGCGCCAGCGGCAGATGCGGCAGCAGCGCGGAGATCACTTTTGTCACCCGGCCGTGGGTCTTCTCGATGAGCCGCGGATTCTTCGGCAGCTTCTTGATTTCCTGCCATTCAAAATAGCCGCGCGGATTATCGGCGTCCGCCGGCCGCTCGTCGTCGCGCATGATCTCCAGGCCGGCGGCGGCGAGCATCTGCATCATGAGCGAAGTGCCGGAGCGCGGCAGGCCGCTGACGAGCAGAAAATCGAGCGGCGCCACGCGCTCCGCCCGGCGGCCGGCGCGGGCTGGGCAGCGGGTCCCGTGGCGGCCGCGTCCGCGCGCCGGCGGGCCCGGGCTTCCGCCCGCAAGCCGGCGCGCTCGGCGCTTTCCCGGCGCAGTTTTGCCAGCAGCCCGATCCAGGCGTCGCGGCGATCGGCGCGGGCGTTCAGTTGCTGCCGGTGTTCCGCCACGATCTTCTCCCCGCCCGGCTGCCGGGCGTAAAGCGTCGCGAGATAGCGGTGGGCCGGTGCCCAGCCGGGCTGGTAGCGCAACGCGGTTTCGAACGCCTGGATGGCGCGCGCATCCTCGCCGAGCCGGGCCAGGGCGATGCCGAGATGATGGTGCGCGAGCGGCAGGTCGAACTTCCGGCCCAAGCGCGTCGAGCGCGGCTTCCGCGGCCTCCGGAAACCGGCCGGCATGGAGGTGGCAATGCGCGAGGCCGACGCGGGCGTGCGGGTCGTCGGCATCCAGCTCCAGCGCCCGGCGAAACGCCGCCTCGGCTTGCTCCCACTGCCGCAGGCGCAGGTGGAGCAAGCCGAGTTGATCTTGGAGCGCGGCCGTCGTCGCGGCGGCCTGAGCGTCAAGAGCGCCGAGTTGCTCCAAAGCCCCGTAATAATCGCCGCGCCGCAGGGCGATATTGGAGAGGAGCAGCCGGGTGGCGGCGTCGCTGCCGGGCGTGGCCGTTTCCGCGAGTCCGGCGGCGGTTTCGAGCGCCTCGTCGTTCAGGGAAAGGTTGAGCTGGCAAAGGGCCAGCTCAAAGGCGAAATCCCGGCGCTCCGGCCATTCCGCATACACCGCTTCGAGCAGCGGCAGGGCGAGCGCGTGGCGGCCGGCGTCGAGATACGAGCGGGCGAGGTTCCACCGGTTTTCGCGTTCCGTGGAGCGGATGGCTTCCTGCGGGTCGGCGCCGGGATCGTCGAGGTAGCCAAGGGCGACAAATTGCTGCACCAGCGCGCGCTCTTCCGCGGCGGAGCGGTGCGGGCGCGGCGCCCCGGACGTCGGCGTCTGAATCCGCCGCGGGCTCCCAGGTTTCCACGGTGCGGACCTCCGGCGCCGGCTCGGCAAACGCTTCCACCAGCACGCGCCCGTCCATGTCGCGGCCGACCGGCAGGCCGAAAAGCGTGAGCACGGTCGGCGCGATGTCCAGCAAGCTGGCGCCGTGGATGAGTTCGTCCTGCCGCAGGCCGTCGCCCTGCAGCGCGAGGATGCCGATGGGCCGGTGCCATTCCGCGATGCCGGCAGGGACATGCGGCGTCGCCGCCGGCCGCAGTTCGTCGCTGTGAAAACCGTGATCGGACACCAGCAGGACGGTCGTTTCCTCCGGCCCGCCGGCGAGCGCGAGCAGGCGGCCGAGCAGCAGGTCATGCAGGCGGTAGGCGCCGTTGACCACTTCCCGGTAAAGGTCAAATTCCGTCTGAAAAATGCCCGCCATTTTCGGCGGATGGAACGCCATGAAATCGTGGCAGATCCAGTCGAGCGTGCGGTAATACACCGCGCAAAAATCCCAGGGTTCGCGCTCGATGACGGCCGTCGCCGCGGCATGGATCGAGAAGCATTCCGCCAGGCGCACCGCCAGCTCGTGCAAGCGCTTGTCGTGACGTTGATCCACGCGCGCCGCTTCGGGCACAAACAGCTTCAGCACGTCGCCGGTGATCTCCTCCGGCCGCACCCGCAGCTCCGCCAGCCAGTCCGCGCAGGCCGGCGGAAAAACGGTGTCGCGCGCCAGCGGCCACGGCGCGCCGAGCCGGTCCGGCGCCGGCGTGCCGAAGCGCTCGCTCACGCAGACGCCGTCCACGGCTTCCGCGGGATGCGTGGCAAACCAGCCGACGACGTGCGTCCTCAGGCCGGCGTCGTTGAGGATGTTCCAGAGCGCCCGGCAACGGCGCGTCGTGCTGGAAACCGGCACTGGCTGGCCGAGCTCGTAGTCCACTTCCGTGAACCCGTGGACGCCGTGCTGATACGGCCGCTTGCCGGTGGCGATGGAGTTCCACAGCATCGGCGACAGCATCGGCCGGATGCTGGAAAGATTGCCCATCACGCCGCCGCCGATGATGCCTGCCAGCGTCGGCAGCTCGCCGCGATCGAGCAACGGCGTGATGACTTTCCAATCCGCCGCGTCCCAGCCGACGAGCAGCACTTTTCTGCGGCCGCGCCGGCCTGCGGCACCATCATCGTGAGCCGCGGGCTGGAGTCGGGAACCCGGCGTGGTCACAGACGAGAAAACGCGGCGGCAGTGCACGGCGGGCGCATCCGCCGAAGCGGAGCAAAAGACCCGGGCGTGCCGTGGCGCCGCGCGGCCCACGTCCGGATTCAGCTCAACTCAACCCAACCGCGCCGCCGCTGCGCTCAGGACTTCAAACTTCAGCGTTCTGGGCCGACTTCCGGCGCCGCAGGACCGCGACGCCCGCCGCACCGGCGACCAACAGCGCGATCGTGCTCGGCTCCGGCACCGCGCCGGTGGGGATGGGCATGCCGTTATTTTCGTAGGCGTAGCCGTAAAGCGTGAAGCGGCCCGGGGCGTCGCCGTTGAAATTGTTCGTCCCGATATCGGCCCAGCCGTAAACCGGCACGCCGGGCTGGCCATCCAGTTCGAAGCGCAGGCCGACAAAACCGCGGTCCCCAGGCGCCCAGTCTCCCTGGAAAGCGTCGGTGGCGGGTCCCCCGTCCCCCTGCGCCGCCAGTGCGGGTGGCGGCGTGTAGCGGTCGTTGAAAACCCCGAAGCCGTTGGTGAAATTGCTGGCGGAGCCGATCGTGATGCCGCCAGTCAGCTTCAGCACGTAGCTCCGGGTGCTGGTGCCACCGGGATACGTCGGCCGGACCTGGGTGACCATGCCGCTATTGGGGTTGTAATTGGAGCTGTAAGTGGAAATCTTGTTGGTGGCGTTGTTGGAAATGCCTTGAGCCAGCTTGAAATCCGCCCCGGTGAAATTTGTGGCGCTGGGCGTGGTGCCTTGCAGGTCGAAAAAGATGGTGTTGCCGGAAAAGCTCAGCGGCCCGGAGTAGAAGATCTCGGCCCCGGCTGGAGTGGTAGCCAGCGACGCAGCGCCGGCACCCAGACCATAGAGGAACAGCTTTTGCGCGATCCGCGCGGGGACAGATTGAGAATTCATCGTCGTAAAAAAAAGACCGGCCGAGGCTGCGAAAAAAAGTGGGGCGCGTCAACACCAATCCTCCGACCGATCGGGCCGGGAAATGCCCAGGAGCAGGCGGCGGCCGACGTGGGTGGCGCCGAGGAGCTGCGCGAGCTGGCGGGTATCTTCGTGCAACGCCGGATTCAGCTCGAAGCGGCTGATTTCCAACCCGGTGGCGACCCCGGCGCCGAGCGAGGCGTGCAGGAGCATCAGATTTGCCCACGCGATGCCGCCGCGCAGCTCTGGCGCCACGAGCCGCAGGCCGATGGAGGCGACCGGCCCGTGGCGCCGGCAAAGCAGCACGCCTTTCACCTCGCCGCGCAGGAGCAGGGCGACGGAGTGCTCGGGCCGGTAGGCGGCGGTTTCCATGGCCAGCGTGGAAGCGCTGCCAGGCATGTGGTCCGCGATGAACCGCTCGGCTGCGGCGAGCACGGCGGGCTGGAGCGTCGTGAGCGTCGCCTCGGCCGGGATCCATCCGCGGGCGCGCATCCGGTCGTGCAGCCGCCGGGTCCGCTCCCAAAGCGGGCGCGATGGCGTCTCGTAAACTTCGTGGGTGCCTTCGACCGTGAAGCCCTTCGCGCGCAGCGCCGCGGCGAGCGAGGAGGCTTCGTCAAAGGTCTGGCCGAGGATGAGCCGCCCGGCGCCGGCAGCCCAGGCGGCCGGGAGCGCGCGCTCCAGCAGCGCGGCACCAAGCGCGTCCCGGTCCGGCCGGTCGTTCACCCGCAGGGTCAGCCAGGCGGCGGTCTTGCCGTCGCCGAGCGTCTGCACGGAAAACGCGGCTGCCGCCACGAGACGCTCCACCGCGCCGGCCACCGCGACCTGGGTCCACGGCGCCCGGTCGCGCACAAACGCCGCGGACAGGTAATCGTGGAGCCGCGGCAGTTCGTCGGGCCAGGGCGGCCGGATCTCGACGGCCGGCGTCGGCAGCGGCGGCAGCGCGGAAGACGGGGAAGGCGGGGCGGCGGCGGGCATGCGCGGAAGCGTTCGACGGGACGCGCTCGGTGATGTTATACGAGGCCTGGCGGCGCGCTCGCGAACCCTTTTTTCCCGACCGCTTTTTCGCTTACGTTTCCGCGCTGTTGCCCTGCCATGCCCATCGCGTCGTCCCATCCGCTGCCGCCCACGCTGCCCGACGCCTCGCCGGTCGGCAACGGTCTGGCGCTCAAGCGCGATCCGCTCGCTTTTTTCGCCCGGCTGGCGCGGGAGGCCGGCGACGTCGCGCACTACGAGCTGGAGTCCGGCGTGGTGTATTTTCTGAACGATCCCGCGCTGATCCGCGAGGTGCTCCACACCCGGGAAAAAGCGTTTCGAAAATGGGCATTCAATTCCGGGCACGGCCGCATCTTCGGCACCGGCCTGAACGGCAGCGAGGACCCGCTCCACCGCCGGATGCAGACCATCATGCGTCCGGCGTTCCGGCCCCGGTCGCTCGCCGATTACGCGCAGGAAATGTCGGCGCTCACCGAGGAGGCGCAGCGCGACTGGGCGGAAGGCAGCCTGGAGCTTTCCCGGGAGCTGACGTTGCTCACCCTGGAGATCGTCGCCCGCACGCTGTTTTCCGTTTCTCTGCGCGACGCGGCTGCCGGGATCATGACGGCCACCGAGACGCTCCAGCGCTACAGCAGTCGGCTCGGCAGCGCGGCCGATGACGACCGCGCTTTTGACGCCGCCAACGATCGTCTCACCGCCGTCTGCCACGAGTTGATCGAACGCCGCCGCCGCGCGCAGGAGCCGGACGAAAGCCTCCTCGCGCTCCTGCTCGCCGCCCAGGGCGCGGAGGACGAGACGACGGCCCGTTTTGTCTCGGACGAACAGATCGTGCAGGAACTCCGCACGTTTCTTCTCGCCGGCCACGTGACCACGGCCTACACGCTGGCCGCCGCGTTTTCCCGGCTCGGCCGACACCCGGAAATTGAAGAAGCGCTGCACCGGCAGCTCGACGCCACGCTCGGCGAGACAGACCGCCGGCTGCCGGGTGCCGGCGACCTGGCGGCGCTCGAAATCTGCGAGCACATTTTCCTCGAAACCCTGCGCCTGCACCCGCCGGTCTGGGTGCTCGGCCGGGAGGCGCTGGACGAGGTCACGCTCGGCGAGGGCGACGGAGCGGTGACGCTGCCCGCTGGCGCCAGGCTCGTCATCGTGCCCTGGCTGCTGCATCGCGACGCGCGTTGGTTTCCCGAGCCGGACCGGTTTTTGCCCGCGCGCTGGGCGGGCGACGGCGCGCGGGCGCGGCTGCCGCGCGGGGCGTTTCTGCCGTTTTCCACCGGCTCGCGGAGCTGCATCGGCGAGCGCTTCGCCATGTTGCAAGGCACGCTGCTCCTCGCCACGCTGGCGCAACGCTGGACGTTTCGCGATCTCCGCCCGACGCCACACGATCCCGGCTGGAGCCCGCAGATCATTCTCTGGCCGCGCCGCGGCGTCCGGCTCGACGCGCGCCGCCGCCCGCTGCCGCATTCTCCCTTCCGTCCCACCCATGAACGAAGCCGCTGACCTCGAAGACCGTTTTTTCAATTTCCCGCCGGCAACGCTCGCCGCCATCCGCGACTACCGCCGCAGCCGCGACCCGGCGCTCGTCGGGCCGGTGCTCCGCGGCATCGTGGAAAAATACCTGCCGGAAAGCCACGCCGCCGCGCCGGCACCCGAGTCGGCGCTCAACGCCTTCGGCCTGGAATCGCTCACGCTCATCGAGGTCCTGCTCGACATCCAGGACGCGCTCGGCATTACGCTCACCGACGAGGAGCTGCGCGCGTTGCGCAACCTCGACGAAGCCCGCGCGCTGCTGGTGCAAAAAGTCGTCGCCCTCCGCGATTCCGCCCCGCCGCAATCGCTGCCCTCGTCCGGTCCCGCCGTGACGTAACGTGAAGCCCGCCTTCGCCGTCCCCGTCGTCACCGGGCTGGGCTTTGTCACCAGCATCGGCCACTCCCGCGCCGCGGTGCTCGAAAGCCTGCGCACGCAGCGCACCGGGATCGAAATTTTCCCGGAGCTGGATCAAGCCGGCAGCCCGGTGCGGCTGGCCGGCACGATCAAAGGGTTCCGCTTTCCGCAGCCGAACCCGGAGAGCTGGCAGTTTCCACCGGACCTGCCGGGTCTGGGCGACATCCCGCGCCCGCAGTTGCGCTCGCTGTCGCCGCACGGCCTTTTTGCCCATGCCGCCCTGCGGGAAGCCATCGCGGACGCCGGGCTGCCGCCGGAAACGGTTTCCCATCCGCGCACCGGAATGTTCTGCGCCTCGGCCGGCTCGACGTGGCTTCTGCACCGGCACGTCGAGAAAATGCTGCGCGAAGGCGTGTTGCGCTGCCATCCGCTGAGCCTGGCGTCGAGCATCGCGGGGACGTTGAACTTCAACCTCACCGCGCACTTCAAAATCCTCGGCGCCAGCGGCGGCTTCACCAGCGCCTGCGCGTCGAGCGCCCATGCGCTCGGCGCCGCGGCGGACCTCATCCGGCTCGGGCGGCAGGATGTCGTTTTCGTCGTCGGCGCGGAGGATTGCGATCTCTTCAGCATTCTGCCGTTTGCGAGCTGCCGCGCGCTGACCCGCGCGACCGATCCGACCGTGAGCCCGTGCGCCTTTGACGTGAAGCGCGACGGCTTTGCCGCCACCGGCGGGGCGACCGTGCTGGTGCTGGAGGACAAGGCGCACGCCGAGGCGCGCGGTGCCGCGATGTATGCCGAGATTGCCGGCTGGGCGCAGACTTCCGACGGCCACGACGTGATGGCGCCGGAACCGGACGGCACCGGGCTGGCGCGCGCGATGCGTCTGGCGCTGGAAGATGCTGACCTGCAGCCGGATGAAATTGATTACGTCAACGCGCACGCGACCTCCACGCCGGCCGGCGACCGCGCGGAGCTGCGCGCGTTGCGCAACGTGTTTTCCGGCGTCCGTTCGCCCGCGATCAGCAGCACGAAAAGCCAGACCGGTCACGGCCTTTCGCTGGCTGGCGCGATGGAGGCGGCGTTTTGCTGTCTCGCGTTGCGCGAAGGCTTCACACCGGTGTCGCTGAACGTCACCGAGCCCGATCCCGAGGCCGCGGGCCTGCGTCTGGTGACTTCGCCGGGGGAAAGCCTCGCGCCGCGGGTGGCGATGTCCAATTCCAGCGGCTTCGGCGGCGCAAACGTCGTGCTCGTGCTGCGGCGGGCACCGGGGTTGGGTTGAAGCATCCCGCGGTGCGGCCGCGAGAAGCAATTGATTTCCCGGCGAGTCCTGCCATCCACCGGCGCGGAGTCTGGCGAATCTGCAGAACGCTTCTGCTCCCACGCCGGCGGCTGGTATGCGCTGGCTCCTTTTCCCTTGTCGTCATGGTCCCTCCTGATTCCACCGCAACTTCTGACTCTCAGCAAACCGCGGCGGGCGGAGGGCTGCCGGCGACAATTCCGATCACTCTGACGGTCAACGGCACCGCCCGGCAGCTCGAAGTCGCGCCCTGGACCACGCTGCTCGATGCATTGCGCGAATCCCTCGACCTCACCGGTTCCAAAAAGGGCTGCGACCACGGCCAGTGCGGCGCCTGCACGGTGCTGGTGAACGGCACCCGCATCAATTCCTGCCTCGCGCTGGCGGTCATGAAAGAGGGCGCGGAAATCACGACGATCGAAGGGCTGACCGGCGGCGACGGCGACGGCGCGGAGGGCGCGCTGCACCCGTTGCAGGAAGCGTTTATCGAGTGCGACGCGTTTCAGTGCGGCTACTGCACGCCGGGGCAGATTTGTTCCGCCGTCGGCATGATGAACGAAGGCCACGCGCAGACGGCGGACGAAATCCGGGAGTTGATGAGCGGCAATCTTTGCCGCTGCGGCGCGTATCCCAACATTCTCGCCGCGATCCAGCAAGCCATGGCCGCCAGCCCCGGCACCGGCAGCACGGAGCCCCGCGCATGAACAACTTTTCCTACACCCGCGCCGAAAGCCTGGAAGCGGCGGTCCGCGAGATCGACGGCGGCGCGGAGGCGAAGTTCATCGCCGGCGGCACGAACCTCATCGATTTGATGAAGGAAAACGTCGTGCGCCCGAGCCGGCTCGTGGATATCACCCGGCTGCCGCTGGATCGCATCGAGCCGGGCCCGGACGGCGGCCTGCGCCTCGGCGCGCTCGCGACAAACAGCGCCGTCGCCTACCACCCGGAGGTCGAGAAGCGTTACCCGCTGCTGTCCCAGGCGATCCTGGCCGGCGCCAGCGCGCAGCTCCGCAACATGGCCACCACCGGCGGCAACCTGCTCCAGCGCACCCGCTGCTATTATTTTTACGACGTCGCGGCGGCGTGCAACAAGCGCGAGCCCGGCACCGGCTGCCTGGCGAAAGCGGGCTACAACCGCATCCACGCGATCCTGGGCACCAGCGACGCCTGCATCGCCACGCATCCCAGCGACATGTGCGTGGCGCTCGCCGCGCTCGAAGCCGTGGTGCGCGTCGCCCGCAAAAACGGCGAGGAACGCGCCATCCCGTTCGCCGAATTTCATCGGCTGCCCGGTGACACCCCGCACATCGATACCAATCTGCGCCCGGACGAAATCATCACCGCGGTGGACCTGCCGGCGCGCGGGTTTGCGGAGCATTGCACGTATCTGAAACTGCGCGACCGGGCGAGCTACGCCTTCGCGCTGGTGTCCGTGGCCGTCGGGCTGGAAATGGAGGGCGACGTCATCCAGCGCGCGCACTTCGCGCTCGGCGGCGTGGCGCACAAGCCGTGGCGCGACCCCGAGGCCGAGGCCATGCTCACCGGTCAGCGCGCGGCGCGCGATCTTTTCCGGGCCGCCGGCGAGACCGTGGTGCGCGGCGCGGAAGGCTTCGGCTTCAACACGTTCAAAATCGAACTGGCAAAGCGGGCGGTCGTCCGCGCGCTCGAGCAGGCCGTTGCGGGCACGGCGCCGTCCATTTCCCCTTCCTGAGGAAGCGCACCCGGTTTCCGCCGCGCCCGGCGAATTCGTCCATCGTCCATCAAAGAGAGCAAGCCAACAACTGATCCAAGCATGACCCCATCCACGACCACCCGTCCCCTGGCCATCGTCACCGGCGCCTCGACCGGCATCGGCTACGAACTCGCGAAACAGTGCGCCGAAAACGGCTTCGACCTCCTGGTCGCCGCCAACGAACCGAAGATCCAGCAGGCCGCGCAGGATCTCCGCGCGCTGGGCGTCGCGGTGGACGCCGTGGAGGCCGATCTCTCCACCACACACGGCGTGGACCAGCTGCTCGCCGCCACGCGCGGCCGGCCGGTGGATGCGCTGCTCGCCAACGCCGGGCACGGACTCGGCAAGGGGTTTCTCGACCAGGACTTCGCCGAGGCGCGGCACGTCCTCGACACGAACGTCACCGGCACGATCTACCTCATCCAGAAAGTCGGCCGCGAGATGCGCAGCCGCGGCCAGGGCCGCATCCTCATCACCGGCTCCATCGCCGGGTTCATGCCGGGGACGTTTCAAGCCGTTTACAACGGCACGAAGGCGTTTTTGAACTCCTTTTCCTTCGGCCTGCGCGCCGAGTTGAAGGACTCCGGCGTGACGGTTTCCTGCCTGATGCCCGGCGCCACGGACACCGAGTTCTTCGAGCGCGCCGACCTGATGGACACCAAGGTGGGCACGGACAAAAAGGACGATCCCGCCGACGTGGCGAAGGTCGGCTTCGAGGCGATGATGAAGGGCGAAGGCGACGTGGTTTCCGGTTGGAAAAACAAGCTCCAGTCCGCCGTCGCCAACGTCGTGCCGTCGGAAATTCTCGCCGAGCAATACCGCAAGATGTCCGCGCCGGGAACCGCGGAGGAAAAATAAGGAGATCAACCGGACGGCGCCATCGCGCGACGCCACGCCGCTCTCGGCCGCCCTCCCGCCGGCGACAGAAACGAAACGCTAAACACCATGGCAACCACCAGGACGGATTACATCGGCCAGCCGACCAGCCGCGTGGACGGCCGCGCCAAGGTCACCGGCGCCGCGAAATACGCCGGCGAATTCAATGCGCCCGGCCTGACTTATGGCGTCGTGGTTTGCAGCACGATCGCGAAGGGAAAGATCACCGCCATTGATGCCAGCGCGGCGCTGGCGCTGGAAGGCGTGCTGAAAGTCTTCACGCACGAAAACGTCTCTGGCCTGGCGTGGTTCGACCGCAGCTACAAGGACGACATCGCCCCCGGCGGCTCGCCGTTTCGGCCGCTGGGCAGCGCGGAGATTTTTCACAACCTCCAGCCGGTCGCGCTCGTGGTGGCGGAAAATTTCAGCCTGGCGCGTTACGCGGCGAGCCTGGTGCGGGTCAGTTACGAGAAGGAGCCGCACGAAACCGATCTCAAGCAAAAGCGCGCGGGCGACTACGCGGCGCCGACCGGCAAGCAGGGCTACCAGCCCCCGCCGAAACCGCGCGGTGACGTGGAAGCCGCGCTCGCCGAAGCACCGATGCGGATCGAGGCCGACTACTCCGTGCCGACGCATCATCACAATCCGATGGAGCCGTTCGCCACGACCGTGCTCTACGGCGAGGACGGCCGGCTGACGATTCACGACAAAACGCAGGGCGTGCAGAATTGTCAGCGCTACGTTTCCAGCGTTTTCGGGCTGTCCGCGGAGGAAGCCCGCGTGGTGGCGCCGTTTGTCGGCGGCGGCTTCGGGTCGGGGTTGCGCCCGCAGTATCAACTTTTTCTCGCCGTGCTGGCGGCGCGGGATCTCCGGCGCTCGGTGCGGGTGACACTGACGCGCCAGCAGATGTTTAGCTTCAGCCACCGGCCGGCGACCGAGCAGACCGTCGCGCTCGGCGCGAATGCGGATGGCTGGCTGGAGGCGATCAAGCACGATGCCGTCGGCGAAACGTCGCGGTTCGAGAATCACACGGAAGTCGTGGTGAACTGGTCCACGCACGTTTACCGCAGCCAGAACGTCGCCTGCACCTACCGGCTCTCGCCGCTGGACGAGCACACGCCGGCCGACATGCGGGCGCCGGGCGCGACGATCGGCCTTTTCGCGCTGGAATCCGCGATGGACGAGTTGGCGTTCAAGCTCAACCTGGACCCGCTGGAGTTCCGGCTGCGGAATTATTCCGAAAAGGATCTCAACCTCGACAAGCCGTATTCCAGCAAGGAACTCCGCGCCTGTTACCGCCAGGGCGCGGAAAAATTCGGCTGGTCGAAGCGACCGCTGACACCGCGTTCCCTGCGCGACGGCAACAACCTCATCGGCTGGGGCATGGCCACCGGCATCTGGGACGCGATGCAAGGCAAGGCGAGCGCCCAGGCACGGCTCACCCGCGACGGCAGGCTGACGGTCGGCAGCGCGACGTGCGACATCGGCACCGGCACTTACACCATCATGACCCAGATCGCCGCCGACACGCTTGGGGCTGCCGCTGGAGGACGTGACGTTTCAGCTCGGCGATTCCGCGCTGCCGATGTCGCCGGTCGAAGGCGGCTCGTGGACCGCGTCGTCCATTGGCACCGCGGTGAAGGAGGTGTGCGAAAAAATCGGCGCTCAACTGCTGGCGGCCGCGCAGAAAATCCCGGGCTCGCCGCTGGCGGACGCGCGGCTAGAGGAGGTCGTTTTTGCCGATGGCAAAATTTCCCTGCGCGCCGATCGGAACCGGGCGGTCGCCCTTGAAGACGCGCTGCGGCAGCATGGCGAAGAGGCGATCGAGGCGCAGGTCACCGCGGTGCCGGACATGACGCGGCAGAGCGCCTACACGATGTGCGCGCACTCGGCCGTTTTTGCCGAGGTGACCGTGGACGAAACGCTCGGCACGATCCGGGTGCCGCGCGTCGTGAGCGCGATCGCCGGCGGCCGCATTCTCAACCCCAAAACCGCGCGCAGCCAGATCGTTGGCGCCGTGGTCTGGGGCATCAGCATGGCGCTGGAAGAAGAGACCGTGACCGACCACAACCTCGGCCGGATCATGAATCACAACCTCGCCGAATATCACATCCCGGTGCACGCGGACATCCGCGACATTGACGTGATTTTCGTCGAGGAAAAGGATGACATCGTGAATCCGCTCGGCGCCAAAGGCCTCGGCGAGATCGGCCTCGTCGGCGTGGCGGCGGCGGTCGCCAACGCCGTGTTTCACGCCACCGGCAAGCGGGTGCGCGAGCTGCCGATCACGCTCGACAAATTGCTGTAGCCCGAGCGGGCAGCCGGTTCCCGTCGGGAATCCCGATTTCCGAGACGCGCTCCGCGGCCCGCCGGGCCGAAGAGGATGGTGATGACTCGCGCTTTTTCTTCTTTCCTTCTCGCTGCCGGCGCAACTCTGGCGCTCGCCCCCGGCGCCCCGCTCCGTGCGGCCGAACCGGACGCCGCGCTGCCGCCGGCTGCCGCCGTCGAAGCCATCAATGCCGACGACCTGTTGCGACACATCAAAGTCCTGGCTTCCGACGAATTCGAGGGCCGCGCGCCGGGTTCCAAGGGCGAGGAACTTTCCGTCAAATACATCACCGAACAATTTCAGGCGCTCGGCTTGAAACCGGGTAATCCGAAGGACAACAGCTACACCCAGCAGGTGCCCCTCGCCGGCATCCGCAGCTACCCGACGGCCAGCTTCACCGTGGCCGGCAAGGAGCCGATGCCCTTGAAGTCGCCGGACGATTACGTCGCCTCCTCCGCCCGGTTGCAGGCGGAGGTGAAGGTGGAGGATTCCGGCGTTGTTTTTGTCGGCTACGGCGTCGTCGCGCCGGAATACGGGTGGGACGATTACAAGGACGTGGACGTGCGCGGCAAGACGATCCTCATGCTCATCAACGATCCCGCGGTGCCCGATCCCAAGGATCCGTCAAAGCTCGACGATTCCATGTTCAAAGGCCGCGCGATGACCTACTACGGCCGCTGGACTTACAAATACGAGATCGCCGCCCAGAAAGGCGCCGCGGCCGCGGTCATCATCCACGAAACCGAGCCGGCGGCGTATCCCTACTCCGTGGTCCAAATGAGCTGGGCCAAGGAGAACATGGAAATCGATGCGCCGGATAAAAACATGGGCGCCGTGCCGGTGCGCTCGTGGCTGAAACTCGACGCCGCGAAGAAACTTCTCGCCGCCAGCGGCCAGGATTTCGAAGCGCTCAAAAAGGCGGCGGTGCGCAAGGATTTTCGGCCGGTCGCGCTCGACGCCAAAGCGAATTTTCTGATCAAAAACCGGGTGCGCCCCTTCAAGTCGCACAACGTCCTCGGCCGCATCGAAGGCAGCGATCCGGTGTTGAAAAACGAGTGGATCATCTACAGCGCGCATTGGGATCATCTCGGGTTGCATCCCGAGCTCCAGGGCGACCAGATTTTCAACGGTGCCGTGGACAATGCCTCCGGCGTCGCCGCCCTCCTGGAACTGGCGCAGGCGCACGCCAAGCTGCCGCAGCCGACGAAGCGCTCCGTCCTTTTCATGGCCACCACGGCGGAGGAATCGGGCCTGCTCGGCGCGAAATATTACGCCGAAAATCCGCTCTACCCGCTGGAGAAAACGCTGGCTGATATCAACATGGACACCCTGAACCTGTGGGGCAGAACGCGCGACATCGAGGACATCTCGAACGACGCTTCCACACTGGACGACATGCTCCGCGCGGCTGCCACCCGGCAGGGTCGGGTGATGCTGCCGAACAGCCAGCCGGAAAAGGGCTGGTTCTACCGCGCCGATCACTTCGAGTTTTCCAAGCTCGGGGTGCCCTCCCTCTACACCGGCCCCGGCTTGGACGTGCTCGGCAAGCCCGGCTTCGGCCAGGATCGGCGGGACGATTACGTCGCCCATCATTACCATCAGCCGAGCGACGAAGTGGACCCGACGTGGAACCTGGAAGGCGCCGCGCAGGACGTGCAGTTGCTCTTCGAAGTCGGCTACCAAGTCGCCAATGGAAGCACGTTCCCGGAATGGAAGCCGGGCACGGAATTCAAAGCGAAACGGGACGAGACCATGCGCAAAACCACTGCCACCGCTGGCGGCACGCGTTAATGGAGAAGTCTCACGCCGAGGCGCAGAAACGCAGAGGGGAAAAGGCGGGTCGGGTGACGACGCGTGGAGTGAAGCGGCGTTCCATTGGCCTCGCGCAAAGACGCAAAGGCGCAAAGGGGAGAAGAGGAATACAGGCGATGAATTTGAAGGAGACTTCGTGACCGCACCGGGTATTCGTTTCGCCCATCCAGCCCCTCCTCCCTGCCTTTTCCTTTGCGTCTTTGCGTCTTTGCGCGAGGCCATTCCAGTCCCCGATTCACTCACCCCTCAAACGCCAAATGAAAAACGTGCCACAGACCGTCCGACTCCCAGACGGCACAGAGATTCCAGCACTCGGCCAGGGCACTTGGAAAATGGGCGAGGACGAAGCGCACCCGCGCCGAGGAAGTTGCCGCCCTGCAACTGGGGATCGATCTCGGCATGACGCTGCTCGATACCGCTGAAATGTATGGCGAAGGCAGCGCTGAGGAAGTCGTCGCCGAGGCGATCGTGGGCCGGCGCGCGCAGGTGTTTCTGGTGACAAAAGTGTATCCGCACAATGCCACCCGCGCCGGCGTGCCGGCCGCATGCGAGCGCAGTCTGCGGCGGCTACGCACCGATGTCATCGACCTTTACCTGCTGCACTGGCGCAGCGGCAGCACGCCGCTGGCGGAAACGGTCGCGGCGTTTGAAAAGCTGCGCGGCGCCGGGAAGATCCGGCACTGGGGCGTTTCCAATTTCGACGTTGCCGACCTGGAGGAACTCGGTCCCGATGCGCTCGACGCCTGCGCGACAAACCAGGTGCTCTACAACCCCGAGCATCGCGGCATCGAATTCGACCTGCTGCCGTGGTGCCAGGAACGCGGGATGCCGATCATGGCGTATTCACCGGTGGGCCAGGGCGGGCGGTTGCTGCAGCACAAAACGCTTGCCGCCATTGCCCGCCGTCACGAGGCGACCCCGGCGCAGGTGGCCCTCGCCTGGGTCCTGCGCCAGCCCGGCGTCATCGCGATCCCGAAAGCGGGCGACGCCGAGCACGTGCGTGCCAATGCGGCGGCGCTGAAGTTGCGGCTGACGGAGGACGACCTCGCCGAGATCGACGCCGCGTTTCCGCCGCCGCGGCGCAAGCAATCGCTGGCGATGCTGTGACTCGCTCAAGGCAGCGTCCACGACTGGAAATAGTCGAGCAGCAGCAGCCGGTCCGCCTCCCCGCTGTGCCGGTTCCAGGCGCGGCGCACGCCGGCGGCATCGGTGAGCGGGCCGAAGCGAAACCCGGCGTCCAGTGGCCGGAAAAAATCGTCTTGGTGGCTCGGCAGAAACCAGCGCGGCCGGAGAGTTCCGAGCAGCGCGGGGAGCCGTCGGCGGGAATCCGGCAGCGCCACGCCGGCGATCATCAAATCCACCGGCTGCCCGGCTGCGGCGGAAAGCGGCGCACCGTCCGACGTGCCACCGGAATCTACATAAATTCGTCGGCCACCGGCTTCGATAAGAAACGCCAGCGGCTCGCCCAGCTTCCAATCTCCCGCCCGCGCCGGCCGCCGCTCTGGCACCGCTGCCACGACGCCGGGAAACGGTGTCCGGCCCAGGATGCGGTCATGCGTGGCCGCCAGCGCGTGCACGGTGACGTCGCCAAACTTCACTCGTCGTCCCGCCCCCACCGGCATCGTTCGCGCGGCGGGAAAACCGGTGGCCTGCGCGAGATGACAACTCGTCGGCGACGCCACGAGGACCGCGCCGGTGCGGAGCGCGACCGCCGGCGCGTCGAGCAGATGGTCCACATGCCCATGCGTGACCAGGATGGCGTCAATTCTTCGCGGCAGTCGGCGCAGCGCCGCATCAATCCGCGCGGCGTCGGGCGCGACGGTTTCGTTGAACGCAAAGGCCGAGAGCGGCAGCCGCGAAAAATACGGGTCCACGAGGATCCGCGTGTCGCCGGCTGCCAGCAGGTAGCCGTTCGTGCCGAGATAGGTGACCTCGACTTTCCCCGGCGTCGCCGCGACGCGATCCGGTCCGGTGAAGTCGGTGCGGTGCAGCCACGCGACGCAGCCAGATACTCCGACGACCAGCACCAACGCCGCCAATCCCGCTGCGAGCCGACGCAGCAAACCCGATCGAGTCGTGAACTCCGGACGCAGGCTTGAAGGACCACCGCCGGAGCGCCCCCGCGAGTTTGAGTCCGGCGGCGGCATCAAAGCGTTTTCAAAAATTCCAGCAACTGCTCCTTTTCCGGGTCGGCCAATTGCGTGCCGTAAAGGTGGCCGCCGTTGCCGTTGCCGCGCTCCCGGGTGTCGAACCGAAAAAGCGTCTGCCGCCATTCGCCCTGCGGCCCGATCTGCCGGAGCGGCGGCTCTTTGAAGCCGACGTTCACGGGATCGAAGACGTCGTAGCCGCGGTGAAACGTCACCGGACGCTGATCCGGCGCGTTGAGCAGATCGCGCAGGGTCGGCACGGAGCCGTTGTGCAAATACGGGGCGCGCAGCCAGAGGCCGTCGAGCGGCGGCGAGACGTAGCCGAAGGGATCGCGCTCGACCATCGGCGGCCGTTCGATGCCCATTTCCTTCACGCGCCGGTTTGCCTCCACGGCGGCCACCTTCGCCCAGGAATGCATCCGGTCGGGATCGGTGCCGATCTCGGCGAGCGGGAGGACTTGATTCGTTTTTTCGCCGCGCGGTTCGTGACAAGAAGCGCAATCGCGCGCGTAAATTTTTGCGCCTTCCGCGGCGAGCGGCGCGTTGATCGGATGCGTCGCGGCGAAGGGCCACTTTGGCGGCGGCAGGTTGGAGAGATACGCGTCGAGATCGGCCATGCGGCGCAGGAACCAGGGCCGCGGCGGCGCGCCGAGGCCGAGCGCGGAATCAATCAGCACCGAGCGCACCGCCGGCGTATCGCCGGTCCAGTTTAAGAGCATCGTCTTGCCGGCTTTGTCCTGCCCGCTGCGGATGCCGAGGTTCCAGATCGACGGAAAATCGGTCGGCCCGTGCGTGCGGTCTTCGGGCATGTTCGTCATGAAATATTTCGTGAGATTCATGGCGTCGTCGCGGCCCGGTCCCCAGGGCGGCTTCGGCGTTTTGTCGTCGTGATACCGCTCCATCCAGGTGAACTGTTTTTCCTGCGCGAGCAGCGCTTTTTTCGTCAGTGGGATGAACAGGAAGCGGTAAAGCTGACGGTCCATGAAGGAGAGCCCGCCGTTGCCGAAGTCGTTCGCACTTACGAGCCGGATCTGGCTCATGATGGTGTCGGCATTGAAGCGCGGATCGTTCGCCGCTTTGAAGAGAAAACGGAGCGTGCTCTGCAGATTCTGCGACTGCCCGGGGCCGGCGACGACGACCTGCGGCGACTCGTCTTCGCTGAGCCGGTAGGTCGCGGTGTGGCAGATGGCGCAATTGTTCGTCACCCGCGGAAAACCGACCGTTTTTTTCGAGAATCCGACCGGCATTTCCTGGCCGGGCTCCCAGACGACGCCGAACGCTTTGTAGCCGCCGGGACCCGGCATCAGATCGGGGAAAACGCGCGGCAGCACGAGCCAGATGAAATACGGAATCCCACGGTCGCCCTCGGCACCGAGCGACCCGTATTTGAACTGCTCGGCTTCGTCGGCGAAAATCTGCGGCTCCTCGCGGAAAAACTTATACCAGCCGTAAAATCCGGCCGCGACCGCGACCACGACGAGCAGCAACAGCGGGAGGGCGATCTTCCGCAACAGGCGGCGCCAGAAAGGCAGTTCGCTCATAGGTCAGGCGAAGAAGGGAATGCGTTCAAGCGGCTCGACAGAGCGCGTCGCGGCGGGAGGCGGGCGGCCACGGCTCGGGAATGGGTTTTCAAAACGTCTTCAAGTATTCGACGAGCGCTTCCTTTTCCTCGGGCGAGAGCGTCGTGCCGTAGGCCGGGCCTTCGTGGCCGACGTTGGCGTTGCCTTCGTTGCGCTCGCGCGGCGTCGGGCCGAGGTCGGGGCGTTCCCGGGTGTCGAAGCGGAAATAGCGTCGCGGATCGCCGGGCTCGTCGCGGCTGCGGCCGTCGGCGTCGAAGCGCGCGATGTCCGACACGAAGCCGACGTTCTTTTGGTCAAACACATCGTAGCCGCGGAAAAAAACCGGCGGTCGCTCGGCCGCAGGGTTCAGGAGGTCGCGCAAGGTCGGCACGGAGCCGTTGTGCAGATAGGGCGCGCGCAGCCAGAGGCCGTCGAGCGGCAGGTTGGCGTAGCCGTAGGTCTTGCGGAAATGGCGGAACCGCCAGGGATAGCCGGCGTAGAGCGAGTTCTGCGCGGCGGCCAGTTCCTCGGTGTAGGAATCGAGCCGGTGGCGATCGGTGCCGATGGCGGCGATCGGCGTGATGCCGCCGACCTGCGCGCCGCTGAAATCGCGGCCGTCGCGACCGTGGCAGTCAGCGCAAAGCTGACGGTAAATTTTTTCACCCTGCGCACTGCGCGTGGCATCAATCGGAAACGGATAGCGCGGCGGCTCCTTGTCGAGCAGCCAGGTTTCGATGCGGGCGATGCGCGCGAGATCGATCGTCGGTGGAAACGTGCCGGTGCCAAACGCGGCGCTCTTGTTGCGCTCCTCGGTCAGACCGTTGTTGCCGTCCCAATGGGCGCGCAGGTTGCGGGCTTTGCGCGCGCCCTGCAACCAGACGGACGGAAAATCGCAGAGGCCGACCAGCTCCCGGGTGGGCAGCTTTTCCAGTGGAAATTCGAGCAGCGTTTTGGCGGGGTTGAAGGTATCCGTGCGGCCGGGGCCCTGCTCGGGCTCCCAGTCGATGAAGCGGAAGTGGTCTTTCAACATCCCGAGCCGCTCGCGCATGAACGGGATGCCGTAGATGCGCAGGATGACCCGGTTCAGCGCATCGTAGTTTCCGCCGATGGCCTTGATCTCCGGCAGCAGCCGGTCAGCGGTGAATTTCGGGTCCGACGCGCAGGCAAAAATAAAGCGCTCGAACGCCGCGAGATTGACGGTGTTCGACGGCATGCCGGAGTAAACGACGCGCGGCTGATCCGGCGCCGCCCGCACGGCGCCGGCGTGACAGATCGCGCAGTTCAGGAAGACGCGGTCAATGCCCTGGGTATTGCGCCGCGACGACCCGATCGGCAGGTCGCGGCCGGGCTCGTAGAGAAACCCGAGCGAGGCATACTCGGCGCCGGGCCGATACGTGCGGTCCGGCAGATATTCCGGGAACACTTTCGGCAACACTTTCCAAACCCAATACGGGATGCCGGATTCCCGCTCGCCGCCGGTGGAGCCGTATTTGAAATGCTCCTCGATGTCCGCGTAATCCACCGGCGCATCGCGAGTGAAACGCCAGACGAGATACCCGCCGGCCATGGCGGCAACGGCAACGAAGAGCAAGCCCAGCGCGAGCACGGCCTGCCACCGCCAGGGAAGCACGCTCCACAGCGAGCGGCGATCGTTTTGGGTGGCTTGCGTCATGGCCACAAAGAGCCACCAGCGGGTCAGTGCATGGCGCGCTGGCTAGCCGGCGGCAACGGCGGGAAACTCGAGCGCGAAATCGATGAGCCGTTTCCTGCTCCAGTAAACTTTGCCGAGATACACCCGCGGCGAGACCTCGCGGATTTCGTCGCGGATCCAGTGCGCGAGCAGCGAAGTTTCCGAGTAGTCGAGCACGATGCACTCCCGGCCGTCGAGCCAGCTCGCGTCCTTGTAAACCTTTGCGATGATCGCATTCAGACCGAAGGGCAGGATGCGGTTGCGCAACACACCCTTCTGCGGGTCAAAGACTTTTCCCTGCCAGGCGAAATGATTGATAAAGCTCGCGATGTTCTCCGTGTAGGTCGTGCCCGGCGCGACGATCGCGGTGCCTTTCGCTTCGCCCTGCGGGATCGGGCCGGCCGGGCTCGCGGTGAACAGGTCGTCGAGTTGCGTCTGCGACATTTTCAGCAACTCCGGGACGGTGACAGCGGCGGTGGTGGTCGGGTCGGGCATGGTGGCGTTCTCGGGTCGGCTGCGGTGGAGGGCGGCGGCGGTCAGAAGGTCTTGAGATATTCAATCAGCGCGCGCTTGTCAGCGTCGGGCAGGTCGGTGCCGAAGTAGTGGCCCTTGTCCTCGATGAAGTCCGGGCACTCGTTGGCGGCGAGCAGTTCAGGCACGGCTTTCAGCAACTCGGCCGCGGCGGCGTCCGGCGGCAGATTGAGCGCGTGGATCTTCAACAACGCGCCGCCGAGCTTGAGCTTCAGGGCGCCGATCTGGCCGAGGTCCGGCTGGAGGTTCGCGATCAGATTGACCGGCGTGCCCTTCGGGATCGGTCCGAACTTCACGTAGCCGTCATCCCCGGCGAGCACCTGGAGCAGCTTCGGCACGTATTCCTTGCGCAGATGCAGGAAGCATTCGTTTTGCGTGCGCCAGATCGAGGCTTTGTTGAGCCGCTTCTCCGGCCAGAGCAGCTTTTCCGCGGCGTCGTTGAACGCCTCCATCCGCCCGGCCACCGAGGGGTCGCCGGTGAATTTGCCGAGCGCGTTGTTGTGCAGAAACGGCGCGGAACTCCAGAGGCTGACGAGCGACGGCGTGCGGTAGTAGCCGGGGCCGGTGTTCTTCTCCTTCGGCTGGAATTTGATCGGCCGGGCTTCGTCGAACGGATTGTAGAATTCGAGCGCGTCCGACGGCGGAATGTCTTTGTAAGTCTGCGACGAAAAATTGTCCCAGACGTGGCCGGCTTTCGCGTTGGTGCCGAGCGCGCGCGCCGAGTTGGTTTCGATCTTCGAGAGCGGATAGCGGCGCTCGTCGGAAAGGAAATTATTTTCCAGAAAATCGGGCCGGAGCACGGCCGCGCGGAACCACGCCTTGCCCTCGCCGGAGCGCGGGTCCACGGCGGGCGGCGGCTGCTTGCTGGAATGACACGCGGCGCAGCTTTCGGCGAAGACTTCCTTCCCGCGCGTCATCACGGCGTCGTCCGTGGTGAGGAACTCCCGGCCGCCCGGCGCGTCCGCCAGCCGATACGGCTGAAGCCGGCGGAAAAACGCCGCGATATTCCCGAGCCGCTCCTCGGTGGCGCGCCAGAAAACGGAGTGATCGTGCGCGTATTGAATGTCGAACGGCTGCTGCCCGGTGAGGCCGATCAGCCGGTTGTGCCGGGTCAGCCAGTATTCGGAGAACAAGCCGATGTTCACGTAAACCCGGATCGTGGCGCCCGGCACGCCGATGGAGTCGGCGCCGTCTTTCAGGATGTGCGCGACCTTCATCTCGCCGCCGCCCGCTGGCTGACCCAAAGCCGCCAGGGTGCGCGGTCCCAGGGTTTCCGTCGTGGCGATGCGTTCGCGCTCGGCCAGCAGGAAAATGGCGTTGATCGCGTTCGGGTTGTTGATGTGATCGGTGGCGATGCGCGAGGTGTCCGAAGTGCCCCGCGGCTGGGCGGCGATCATCTCGTGGAAAAAGCCGCCCTTCTCGACGTTGCAGGCGAACACCTTGCCTTCGTCGAGGTATTGGTTGCCGATCGCCGAGGCCAGGTTTTCCCAGCGCGGATTTTCCGGGTCCGCCGGCGGCCGGGCCGGGTGCGGCGCGATGTGGCAGGCGCCGCACGCCACGCCGACGCGATACGGGCGCACGAGCTCCTTGTCGTTGTAATACGCCGGGTCGCGCATGAACCGCTCGCCGTCCCACTTCTTGCGCGCCGCCTCGTCGAATTCCGGATTCGGAAACAGGCGGAATCCGAGCACGCCGGAAGGCTTGCCGTAAACCTTTTCGTCGATGCCCGGCGGCTCCGGCTCGGTCGGCTCGTCCAGCCACAGTCCGTAGGCGTCCGGCTTCGTGGCGGCGCGGAAACCGGGCTGGTTCACGAGGCCCAGATTCTTGAAGCGCTCGCCGCGCGGATACTTGCGGTTGTCGAGCGTCTTGAGCACGTCGAGCAACCCATAGCTGTCCTGGGCGACCCGGTTCCAGAAACGCTCGTTGCCGCCGCTCCACAGGTTCCAGGCGTTGCGGCCTTTGATCTCCTCCGGCGTGAGCGCGATCCCGCCGTCCATCGGCTGGAAAACGTCCGCCGTGACCTGCGGAAAATTCGCGGGCGTCTTGCCCGCCGCCTGCGCTTCATCCACGATGACCGCCGGGCCGCGCCCGACCAGCCGGCGCACGCGCTCGCAGCCCGACGCGAGCACCAGCCAGGCGGCTGCCGCGCAGCAGACGCTTCCCACCCCGGCGATGCGGAGAATTTTCATGGGACTTGGCTTTTCCTGGCCCGGGCCAGCGTGCCTTCAATTCCAAATTTCTACGTCCGTTCTAAACCGTCTGACAAGAAGATTTTACGCAACGCGCTGGACCGCCGCCATTTTGCCATCGGCGCCACGGATCACATGCGCACGGCTTCGCGCAAGGCGTTCGCCGGCGGCGGCGCGGGCGGTGTGTCAACGCTTCGAGCCGTGGTGCCTTCATCTTCCGCCAGGATCGGCTCCAGCCAGTCGGGCACCGGGCTGTGCAGATGGTCAGCCAGGATCGTGCGGATGAACGCGCGGAAATCGCCGTCCGGACACTCGCCCGCGCACACTTTCTCCATCGTGTGGACGCCGAGCATCCGGTAGCTCTCGAACTGCGACTCCGTGAAGAACTGGTCCGCCGTGCTTTCGTGCGGAAACGCGTCGCTGCTTTTGAAATATTCGTAAATGTCGCGCGGCTCGTTGCCGTAGCAGGCCGGCTTCAGATAAACGAGGACGCCATCCTCCGCACCAGCGCCATCCACCAGCGGATAGCGGATGCGGCCGATGGCGCAATTGCGGCCTTTGAGAGTTTGTTCCGCCTCGGCGCCGCGCGCGTAGATGCAGATCTCGTCGAACTCGATCGGGATGCCGAGATCGATGCGGATCTTGCGCACCGCCCCGCCGAGATCGGCAAATGAGCAGCCGGGGTCCGAGCCGGCGTCGCTGACCACGATGAAATGGCAGCGGCGCAGCACCATCTCGTAGAGTCCGAGATTCTCGAAGTGCCCGCCGTCGGACAGATACACGTAGGGGCTGGTGGCATTCGTCAATCCGAAGGCCTCGGCGATCATCGGGCCGACGCTGAACTTCGGGTAGTCGAGATGGAACGTCCGGTCCCCGGCCGGCCCCGGATTGCCGAGCCAGGCGCCGAGCCGCACGTTGAGCAGCGTGAGGATAAAGGTGACCAGCGCGGAGGAATGGTAGCCCATGTTTGGGCTGGCCGCGGCGCCGGAGATCGTCACCGCGGTGCCGAGCGTGATGCCGTGCAGCCCGCCGTAGGATTTCCCCGGCGCGGTATTATCGCCGGCCGCCGCGGTCGCGGTCGCGGGCACCTGCGTCGGCCGGTAGCCGACTTCCAGCGAGCCGCAGTGCAGCGGCGACACCGTGAAACTCGTCGCCTGCCGCTCCTGCCAGGCGAGCTTCGAGCCGCCGACGAGGTTGAGCGCGATGTTCACCACCGGCAGCAGGCGGCGGCCGAATTTTTTCTCCGACCACAGCTCGCCCATCGGCAGGTCGTCGCCGCCGTCGAAACCGGTGAACGGATTCGGGTCGCGGTCGCGGTGCGAGGCGCCGAGATACGCGCGGATGAGCCGGTCGCGATACATGGCGTGCAGCGAGAATTTGTTCGGATTGACGAGCAGCGCCATGCCGACGCCAAACGCCACCAGTCCGACCGCGAGCGCGACGACGACGAGCGGCGGCGAGTAGAGGATGACGTTGAGCGACTCGATCTTGCGGCCGATGACGCCGGACACCGCGTCCAGATTCCAGACGAAATGCAGCGGCCGGCCCAGCGCCTTCACGATGGAGGTCGTGCCCAGCGTGATGAGGATCAGCAGCACCGCCGAAAAGACCAGCGCCGCGATGCTCGTGGTCTTCGACAGCAGCAATGCCAGCGGACCGGCCCGGGCCGCCTGCTTCGCGTTCGCCGGCACGAGGCTGCTGCGGCCGGCGAGCATGGTGAAAACTCCCGCCGCGCCGCCAGCCGTGAGCGTCGCCACCGCGCGCGCAAACGTCCAGTCCAGCAGGAGCGGGCCGAAGATCACGAGCGCGCTCGCGGCCGTCCAGACGACCATGGCCACGAGCAGCCAGCCCGCGGCGCGGCCCCACCACTCGCGATCTTCATCCGCCGTCCAGCGGCTGGAAACGCCGGCGAAGACCATGATCGCCAGGAAAAACAGCGCCAGAAAGATCGGCACCGCGAAGACGCAATACAGCTCCGCCTTGCCGACCGGCTGCGGGAAGAGCTTCACCGCCGCCAGCCAGAGCAGCCAGCCGCCCACGGCGCCGGAGAGCAGCACGGCGAGCAGTTCCTGCAGCTTGAACCCGTGCGACGGCAGGAGCGAGCCGAGCCAGGAGAGCAGGTGCATGCCGACACCGACGGCGAGAAACGGAACCACGGTGTGCGGCTCCGTGAGCCCGAAAAAGCCCCACGCCGGCAGCCTGCCCCCGAGCCGGGTAAACCAGGCCCACCAGGCCGTCATGCAAATCGCCGCCAGCAGCAGCGGCAACAGGCAGTAAACGAGGAAATACCCCTGCCCGCGCCGCAGGTTGCCGCCGCACGGGAGACTGAGGCCCATGTAGGCGACGGAAAGGGCGACGCAAGCCATGCCGGCCCAGAGCGGAAACCGCGTGCCCGGCGCCGGGTGGGACATCAGCACGCAGGCATAAATCCACGGCACCATGAGCGCCGCGGCGAGCAGCGGCACGAGCGCGAACCAGGTGAGCAGCAGATTGCGCAGATACGTGGCCACGAGCGTCCAGGTGTCCGCCGTGAGCAGACCCAACTGCGGGCTGAGATA
Source organism: uncultured Verrucomicrobiae bacterium (assembly GCA_963762725.1). GTDB lineage: Bacteria > Verrucomicrobiota > Verrucomicrobiia > Chthoniobacterales > SZAS-18 > JAFAXH01. The sequence continues at coordinate 241,710 of CAVXLY010000005.1, forward strand.
GTTGCTGTAGCTGCGCAGATTCTGGATTTCCGCGGGCTCGGGATTCGGCCGCCCCGGGCCGCGGGGCTGCGCGAGCTGGGCCGCGACCGCGGGCAGGCCGCCCTCGGCCCGGCTCGCCCAGGCGGTGAGCCAGCTGCCGATGTAGCCACCGCCGGAAACCGTGGAGAGATAATGAAAGCGCCCGAGCAGACCGCAGCGCGCCAGCCCTTGCAGAATGCCGAGCGCAAAGGTCGCGCTGCGGATGCCGCCGCCGGAGATGCAGAGCGCGGCCCGCTTTTCCGGCAGGCGCGGGATCGCGGACCAGAGCGCCTTCAGCCGGACGTGGGAATCGGCCTCGCCGATCGGATAATCCGCCGGCAGGTCGCCGTGCAGCCGTCGGTATTCCTGCTCCAGGACTTCGTGCAGCTCCAGGCAGTGTTCGCGCGGTGAAGGTTCGCTCGCCATCGCCTTTCTCCTCTCCTTTTTGTAGGTGAACGGCTCTGCCGGTGTCGAACTTTTGCTGACAGGATTCGCTTCGGAATTCCCTGGCGCCGAACCGTTCAGCCCTAAATCTGGGCAGGCGTTCAACGAGGCGTTCACCGCGCGGCGCGGACTCCTGGCCGCCGGCCGCCAGTTGCCGCCCCGGCGCAATTGTCGTAGAAAAGCCCCGGCGTTTTTCCGGGCGCTTTTTGGATGTCACTTCGCAAAACACTTCTCACCTTTGCCGGCGTCTGGCTCCTCGGCCTCAGCTTGCTGCACGCGACGCTGAATCTGCATTTGTTCGACCGCTCCCGCGGCGGCGGAAGTCGCGACGCCCAGGGCGGAAAATTTCGCGTCGGCTTTCTGCCGGTGACCTGTCACCTCACCTGCCCGGTCACCGATTTCATCAACCGCGAGCAGGTCGGCGAGGGCCTCTTCGAGCCGGTGCGCTTTAACGGCTGGCCCGAGCTGAAGGAAGCCTATCTGGCCGGCTACACCCCGGCGACGTTTCTGCTGGCGCCGATGGCCATCGCGCTGCGCGAGCAGGGCGTGCCGATCAAGATCGTTTATCTCGGCCACCGCGACGGCTCGGCGGTGGTGGTCCACAAAGATTCCGGCATTCACCGGATGCAGGATCTGCGCGGCAAAAAGATCGCGGTGCCCAACCGTTTTTCCAATCAGCGCCTGCTCGTTTTCCGCGCCCTGCGCGATGCCGGCATGACGATCAATGACGTCACGCTCGTCGAGATGCCGCCGCCCGACATGCCGGCGGCGCTTTACGCGAAAGCGGTGGACGCGATTTCCAGCGGCGAGCCATTCATGGGTCAGACGGAACTGGATGGCTACGGCCGCGTGCTCTGGCTGACAAAGGATGTCTGGCCGAACTTCATTTCCTGCGTGCTCGTGGTGCACGAGGAGATGATCAAAAAGGATCGCGCCACGGTGCAGCGGCTGGTGGACGGCATCGCCCGCAGCGGCAAGTGGCTCGACGGGTCGCTGGAGCATCGGATGGATTCCGCGCAGTTCGTCGGCCGGAACTATTACAACCAGCATCCGCGCCTGCTGGAGTTCGTCCTCAGCAAGCCGCCGGACCGGGTGCGCTACACGGACCTCGCGCCGTTGCGCCAGGATTTCGCCGAGATCGAGGCGCTCGGCCGCGAGTCCGGCATTCTCACCGGCAAGGCGGGTTTTGACGACTACGTGGATCCGTCGTTCGCCGGTTCCGCGCAGCAGCTTGCGGCGCACGAGTGGGAGATGAAGAAACCGTGAACACGCTCCTGCCTACGACGCCGCCACCAGCGCGCCCGGAGCCGCACGCCCCGCGAGCGCGACCGCCACGCCCCGGGTCGCGGCGCCGCACTTCTGCCGGTCGCGGCGCTGGCTCCGGGTGGATCGTGCGGCCGGCGATCGTCGGCGTCGTTTTCCTGCTTGCCTGGGATCTCGGCGTGCGGCTGTCGGGCAGCGACCTCTTTCCGAAGCCGCTCGAAGTCCTGCGCGGGATCGGCGAGCTGATCGAGAAGGGGCTGCTCTTGAAATACATCGTCGCCTCCCTGTTTCGCGTGACCTGGGGCTTCACGCTCGCCGTGCTGGTCGGGGTGCCGGCGGGACTGGCGCTCGGCTGGTATTCCAAGGCGTTCGAAGCGTTCAATCCGATGATCCAGATCTTCCGGCCGATCTCGCCGATCGCCTGGATCCCGGTGGCGATCCTTTGGTTCGGGGTGTCGGACGCCGCGCCGGTGTTTCTCATCTTTCTGGCGAGCGTTTTTCCGATCACGGTTTCGGCGATCTCGGCGGTGCAAAACATGCAGCCCGTGTATCTCCGCGCCGCGGAGAATTTCGGCCTTAGCCGCGGCGAGCTGTTTCGGCAGGTGATCTTTCGCGCCTGTTTGCCGCAGATCATCACCGGCATCCGCATCGCGCTCGGCATCGCCTGGCTGGTGGTCGTCGCCGCGGAGATGATCGCGGTGAACTCCGGCCTCGGCTATCTCATCATTGATGCCCGCAACGCCGGCAAACGCTACGACCTCGTCGTCGCCGGCATGGTGATGATCGGACTCATCGGCCTCCTGCTCGATCTGCTTGTGCGGCGGCTGGAAAACTTCGACGAAGTGCGCTGGGGCTACGCGAATCGTGCAAAGTGAGCGGGTGGGCTTGGCGGAGATTTTTATTTAACACAGAGGACACAGAGACAGAGGCACAGAGAACACAGAGAGGGAAGAAGAGAAAAGAAGATGAGGGGATGTGAGGAGCGGACCGGAAGTCGGCTTCTCGGTGCCGTGGGCGCTCTGCCTTCTCACCTCTGCCCTCTGCCTCTGCCTTCTGCCTCCTGCCTTTTCCTCTGTGTTCTCTGTGCCTCTGTCTCTGTGTCCTCTGTGTTAAAAATGAAACCCAACTTCTCGCCCAGCGGCAGCGCCGACACACTGGATGTAAAAACGTCAGCGGTGATCGTCCGCGACCTGTGGATGAGTTTTCCCGGGAAGAACGCGGTGACCGCGCCGATCCATGTCTTGGAAAACATCAACGCCGCCGTCGCGCCCGGGGAATTTGTCTGCCTTGTCGGCCCGAGCGGCTGCGGCAAATCGACCTTGCTCAACATCATCGGCGGCTTTCTCGCCGCGACCGCGCGGTGAGGTGCTCGTCGAAGGCGAGCCGGTGCGGCGCGCGGATCCGCGGCGCATCTTTGTCTTCCAGGAAAACGGCGTTTTCCCGTGGCTCACGGTGCGCGAAAACATCGGGTTCGGCCTGCGCGGAAAATCGGACGCCAAACGCGCGCCGACGGTCGCGCATTACACCGAGATGGTCGGGCTCACCGGGTTTGAAAACGCGTATCCCCGCGAGTTGAGCGGCGGCATGCGGCAGCGGGTCGAAATCGCCCGCGCCCTCGCCGCCAACCCGGACATCATCTACATGGACGAACCCTTCGGCGCGCTCGACTTCATCACCCGGATGAAGATGCGCGCCGACCTGGTCCGCATCTGGCAGGCGGAGAAAAAAACGATCCTGTTCGTCACGCACGACATCGAGGAAGCCGTGCAGCTCGCCGATCGCGTGCTGGTGATGAGCAAGCGGCCGGCAACGATCCAGGAAGCCGTCGAAATTGATCTCCCGCGTCCCCGCGATCTCGACTCACGCGGCTACTTGGAAAAGCGCGATCACATTTTTCGCCTCATGGGCATGAGCCTGCGGGTCGGCGAAGAGCGCGCGTCAGCCTGATCCACGCGCCGCCCCGGCGACGGCGACGCCCACGACTCGCCGCTCTTTTCTTTTTATCCTTCCCGGCTCAACGCGCCTCGTCCACCCAGCGCAGAAGCTGGGCGGCGCGATGAGCGTAGGTGTGCTCGGCCAGCGCGCGGCGTTGGGCGGCGGCGCCGACCCGGCTGGCGAGCGCAGGGTCGCGCCGCAGTTTTTCCAGCAGCGGCGCGATCTCGGCCGGATCGTCGAAGAGAAAAATCTCCTCGTCCGGCTCGAAGTAATCCGTGATCTCCAGGCTCTCGACAAACGCGAGCTGCACCGCCCCCGCCAGCGCGGCTTCAAACGTGCGCGGTCCCGGCGTCGAGGCCGGGAGCTGATAGCGGCGATTCGCCAGATCGTGGTGGCGGCCGATGTTCAGCGTGAGCAGCGAAGTCGCACAGAGATCGGCGAATTGACCGGGAAGCAGCCGCTGGTTGCGGCAGCCCGGAAGATTTTTCACCAAGTCCTCCGGCCAGCCCTCACCGAACACCGCGGCGTAGCGGCCGGCGAGCCGCGGCGCGAGGTCGCGCAGAAGAGCGATGCGATTGGGAAACGCCACGCCGCAGAAAAAAAGGTCCACGTAGCGCCGCTGATCCGCCGGCCGCTGGAAGTCCGCCGGATTTGCCGCCAGCGGCAGGTGATACACTCGCGGGTGATGATAATGGCGCGACGCCCAGCGGTCGCTGGTGAAAATGAAGTCGGCCACTTCGCAGGCCCGGTAGTTCGTGTCGAACTCGTAGGGATCGTCGTGCAGCCAGAACGCGAGGCGGCTGCCGGTGCGGTCGCACGCCGCGCGCAACGCTTCGTAGCGCACGATGTCCGGGTAGCATGAGCCGACGAGCAGCACGAGATCCGGCCGGGATGCGGCCACCGCGGTGGCGACGGTTTCAAACCGTTCCTCGCGCACCGACTCGCCGTTTGCGGGCGCATTCCGCAGGCATTCGCGGAACCCCTCGGCGATCGCGTCGCGGATGCCGACGTTCGAGTTCAACCGATCGGGAAAGGCGCCCGCGATCAGCAATGAACTGGTGCGTTTCATGGTTTCAAGGCGCAGATGCACAGGCTCAGAAATCAGGATTCCGACGGGTGACTCCGGCTGCCGGCCTCATTGCCACGCACCAGTTTGAGCAGGACGTTTTTGTGCCAGCGGACCGACCCGCGCAGACCGCGCTGGCGGGTTTGCTCGACGGCCCGCCGCCAGATGTAGCCCGGCTTGAAGAGCAGCGCGGGATCTTTCACTGGCGGCTGGTTCGTGGGAGCAAAAGCCTGCGGCTCCAGTTGCTCGTGCCCGATCTCGCCGGTCGCTCCGCTGACCAGCACCGGCGCCGGCGGGTTTAGGCTCCAGCACGGTTCCGCGACCACGGGGCCGCAGTCCGCGAGCGTGAGCCGCGCCGGTAGGCTACTAGCGACTTCCGTGGTGGAGCGGGGCGCGGTCCCGCCGAGCAGCGCGCGGTAATGCGTGGCCATCGCCTCGGCGTGCTCGGCGGCGTTGTGCATTTGCAGCGGGGCGATCCGGGCGGCAACCTCGAGGGCGGGCGACGGGTCGGCCGCCAGGCGCTCGAGCAGATCGACCAGCGCGCCGGGTGAATTGGCCGGAATCTTGAAGCCGTTGACCCCATCCTGCACGCGCTCGCCCGGCGCGCCGAGATCGCTGACGATCGGCACGACCCCGAAATGGATCGCCTCCGAGAGCGTGATGCAGAAGGTTTCCGGCCAGATAGAGATGTGCAGCGACAGCGCCGCCGTCTCCAAGGCCGCCTGCAGGCTGCCGGGATTGAACTGCCGGTGGATCCGGACGTTTGGAAAGTTCAGCGCTTCCAGGATGGCGGGATACGGTTCGTCGAGCCGCCCGAAAAGGTGAAACTCAAACGGGCCGTCGCGCAGTTGGTTGAAGGCGCGCAGCATCACGTCGGCCCCCTTGGGATACGTGAAGTTGCCGAAGGAAACGATCTGGATGGGCCGCTCCGCCCAGCGTTCAGCGGCCGGCACGAGCGGCGGTTTTTCGTCGTAGGGCAACGGCAGATCGGTGACGGAGGACTTCTGCGCGAGCGCGGTCTGCGAGTAGATTTTCTCGAACCGGTCGCGGCAATCCTGGCTGATGAAGATGATGTGATCGAGCGCGTCGAACACCCGCGCGAAGAACGCCCGCCGCCGGGCCTGCGAGCCGCGCGGGTAATTGAACTGCGCACTCAGACAAACGTCGCAGGCCGCCAGCGGCAGATTCTCGGCGCCGCAGAATTGCCGGTTGAAATCGAGGAGGTTGAAGCTCGTGCAGGCGTGAAAATAATCGTAAATCGTCAGGATCCCCGGGATGCCGTAGGCGCGCGAAATCAGCGGCAGCGACGGGACATGATTGATGAGGTGATGGAAGTGGACGAGGTCGATCGCGCAATCGGCGAGCACCTGGGAAAACGCGGCTTCGCGCGCCGGACAAGTCAGCAGCACGTTGTCGTGGATCGGCGGGAACTGAAACCGGCGCAGCTCCAGCGAGCCGGGTCCGTAGAGCACCGCGCCGACGCTCTGGCCGTCGCGGATTTCCGAGACGTAACTGAAGACGTTGAACTCTTCGCGCAGATCGCGGGAAAGGAGGTCGAGCACGACTTCGACGCCGCCAAACGGACCGCCGCGCGCCACGGTGTTGTGGGCGACGTAGAGCAGGTTGCGCCGGGTGCCATTCCGACCGCCGCCACCGGAGTCGCCGCTGGCCGCGCCGGTGCCGGTGGCTTTCCGGCCGTTCGTCGCAATGTCAGGCGACCGTTGCGATGACGATTCGGACGCCACCGGGATCTCCGCCGCCCACGCCAGCAGCTTGTCCACCCGGTGCCGGTAAAGGTGGCGCTCCTGCGTCGTCCGTTGCGCGGCCCGCGCCATGGCTTCGCGCTCGCCGGGATGCGCCAGGAAGTGCCGCACTTTTTCCACGCAATCTTCAATGTCCGAAAATGTCGCCACCTCCGTGCCGACGTCGTAGTAGTCGCCGACCTCCGCGAGTTCCCCGTCGAGCAGTTGGAAGCCGCCGGCCAGCGCGGTTTCAAACAAGCGCGGCCCCGGCGTGCTGGCGCAAGAGGGATTGCCCGCGCTGGCGCTGAAATCGCGATGCAGCCCGAGCGTGATCCGGCTGCGGTTGGCCAGCCGGCAGAACTCCTGGTTCGGCGTCCGCCAACTCAGCGCGCTGGCGGGCAGCGCCGGCAGCTCCGGCCGCGGGAGGTGCTCGTTGTGCGGCAGCGCGATTTTGTATTTCAAGTCCGGCAGCTCCGCAGTCAGCTCCTGCAGCAGCGCGACGCGGTTTGGCCACGCGGTCCCGGCGAAAAATACGTCGTAAAAATAGCGGTGCGTTTCGACGCCCGCGCCATTCGCGCTGCGGCCACCGTTGTCGCTCCGCCTGCCATTCGCCGCGGCGACCGCGGGCAGCGGCCAATGGTGCCAGACTTCGCTCGCCGCCAGCGGCAAATGCCGCGCGCCGCGGCCCGGATACGCCTCCACGCTGGCGGAGTCGTTCGTCAGCACGAAGTCGAAGAGCTGGGAGCGGTCCACATTCACCGCGCGCTCATACGGATCTTCCGTGACCCAGAGCACGCTGCGACGGCAGAACCCGGCGACCCGCGCGCAAAACATCTCGTCCATCTCCTCGCCGTCAAACGCCAGAAACAGATCAAACGGCTCCACCGCATCCCGCGCCGTGACCACCGCATTCCCGTAGTCCGCCAGGACCGCGAGACTGACTTGCGGATGCGCGCGCAGCGCGTCCCGCAGTGCCAGGCAGAGATAATGATTTGGGTTCGACCGCTTCGTATCGAGAAGCAGCACTCGCCAGGGCTGTTGCATCGGTGAATTCATCTTAACTTACTGTCTCGGATTGAACCAGAGCGCGGGGTGGCGCGGCGCCGTCGCGCAGGCGCGCCAGATCGGCGCTGAGCACTTCCATGATAAATTGGGCGTCGTTGCGATCGGACTGGAGCAGGGCGTAGTCCCGACGGAGCGTTTCCAAGTCCGCGTGGAGCGCGTCAATCACCCGCTGCGCCTCGGTGCGGTCCGCCTGCAAAGCGGCGAGCACGGCGCGCAAGTCGGCGATCTCGGCGCGCCGGGCTTTCATGATTTCTGCCGCCCGGAGACGTTTGGCGCGGAAAACGCGCCGCAGCTTCTCCAGCCTGGCGGTCTGCGCGTCGAGGGCGCGTTGCGCTTCGGCGCGATCGTGGCGGGTCGTTTCCGCCAAGGCCAGTTCCTGCGCCTGCGCGGCCAGTTCGGCCGCCTGGGCTTCCAGGACGCACTGCGCTTCGGTCCGGTCGCGCTGCAAAGCTTCCACCACTTCCCGGGTCCGGGCGGCGGCGGCCCGCGAGGTTTCCATCTCCGCGCGCAATGCCGCGAGCTCTCCGGCCTGGGCGTCGAGCACCTTTTGCGCATTGGCGCGGTCTTCGCGCAGCCGGCGCTCCGTGGCGCGCAAAGCTTTTAGCTCCGCGGCCTGCGCATCCATGATTTCCTGCGCCCGCGCCCGGTCGGCCCGGAGCTGGCGCTCGCCTTCTCCATGCCGCCAGGTGAGATCCGCCAGCAGCTCGCGGCGGCGGTCGAGCTTTGCCAAAATCTCGTCGGACTCCGGCCCGGTCGGTGGAGCGGTCGCGACGGCGAGCCGGTGGAGCCAGCCGTAAACCTCTTCAGCGGCGCGCAGACCGACGGTATCGCCGCCCCGAGCGGCGTGGTGATGCCGCAGGGCCGGTTGCAAAAAATCGTTCACTCCGCGGGCCACCGCCGGGTCCGCCGGTGAGCGCGGCCAATCAAAATCAAACACCCGGCTGATCCGCGCCGCGACGCCTCGCCAGTCGGCCAGAAGCTCGTCGTAAGTCAGAAAAAAACGCGACGCGTCGCGCGTAGCCGCCTCGGCGGCGAGCAGGTGCTCGAGCCAGAGCAGACCAGCCTTCCGCCGATCCACCCGGTCGCGAGCCTGCAGCGAGGCGGCGACTTCGGCGGGATGGCGGAGGATGAAAAGGAAATGCGGCCGGGCACCGAGCCGCGCCAGCAGCGGGCGCCAGAGCGGCAGCAGCCGCGCCAGCCGGGGATCTTTCAAACCCCAGAGCGGTGCCTCGGCGAAGTCCGCCCGAAGCCGTCGGCCGATGGCCGCCAGCGGGCGCCGGGCCAGGGCCTGCCACTTCTTTTCGTCCAGCTCGGGGAGCGGCTCGTCCCACGCGGTGCCGGCAGCGTGCAGCAGCGCCTCGTGTTGGCGCACGACGGTGCGGTGCTCGAAAAAGCCGAGCGGATTATCCGGCTGCGGCGGCAGCAGGTGACGGCCGAAATCGACGCCGAGCGCCTGCAAAGTGCCAGCCAGCGCGGAGGTGCCTCCGCGGTGCATGCCCAATACAACGATGCACTGACGTTCCATGCGGTTCGATGACTTCGAAAAAACGGTTTCCCGCCACACCAGCCGCGGGCGGAAAACCGGCTACACGATGGCAGCAGAGACGATGGAAGCAAACAATCCCGCGCTGCGGCTGTGGCCCAGTCCGGTGTCGCGGCGCTGCCGGCTCGGAGCCCTCCTCCCGCCTCCCGCTTCCCACGGCCGCGCCAGGCGGGGGGTGGCACCGTGCGCCCCGCAGATTTGCGACTTGCCCTCGCCGGCGTCGTCCGCTCAGGTTGACCGCCGCATCCCATCCCGCCCGCCTTATGTATGACACAATCTGCATCAACGCCGCCGTTGCGGACGAAACCGCGCCGGCCGGCCAGGCCCTGCTCCGGGGTGCCGCCGCGGCCGTGCGCCGGCTGCGCGATTCCACGCACTTGATCTGGCAGCTCACGTTGCGCGACGCGCTCGGCCGCTACCAGGGCTCGCATCTCGGCATGTTCTGGGCGGTGCTGAACCCGCTCGGCCTGCTCGCGGTCGAGAGCGTCGTCTTCGGCCTGATTTTTCAGGCGCGCTTCACACCGTATCCGAGCGAGGGACCGATGGATTACGCCCTCGCGCTCTTCGCCGGGCTGATGGTTTTCAACGTCTTCGCCGAAACCCTCACCCGCTCGCCGTTGCTCGTCGTCACCCAGCCGAATTATGTGACGAAGGTCGTCTTCCCGCTGGAGATTCTTTCCATCAACATCGTCCTCTCCGCGGTGATCAACATGTGCATCAGCCTGCTGCCGCTCTGCGCCGGGCTGCTGCTGCTGCGCGGGCACATCGCCTGGACGCTCCTGGTCTGGCCGGTGTTGCTGCCGCCGCTCTTTTTTTTCTGCCTCGGCGTATCGTGGTTACTCGCGGCGACCGGCGTTTTTTTCCGCGATCTGAACGCTTCGATCATCGTCCTGCTGAACATCGTCATGTATGGCAGCGCGATCTTTTATCCCATCCAGAAAGTCCCGCCCGCCCTCCTGCCACTCGTGCAATACAACCCGATCGCCTGGTTCGTCGAACAAAGCCGCAACCTCGCGGTCTGGGGTGTATTGCCCGATCCCGGGCTCTACGGAATGATGCTGCTGCTCAGCCTCGGCGTGATGCTGGTCGGATACCTGATTTTCATCCGCGCGCGACGCGGGTTTGCGGATGTCCTGTAGCGCTTCGATGGTTGCTCGTATGAAGACTGCTGCTCCCTCGCTGTTGCCCTGCTGGTCGCCGGAAGTGCCCTTTTCGGAGCCGGCGTGGAAACCCGCGCGGCCTCGTCGCCGGCTGCCCAAATCTGGGTTTCACGCACCGGTAGCGACACGGCCGCCGGCAGTCGCACGGCGCCGTGCAAGACGCTGGCCGCCGCGCTGGAAAAAGTCGCGCCCGGCGGCGAGATCCGCCTTCTCGGCGGCAGCGGCGATCCCGGTCCGGTGAAGGTGACGAAAGCGGTGACAATCGACGGCGGCAGCGACGGCGCCGAGCTGTCCGCAGGCGTCACGACCGGCATCGTCGTGGAAGCCGGCGCGCAGGATGCCGTCGTGCTGCGCGGGCTGCAGCTCAAAGGCACGCCGGGCGGCGACGCGACCACCAATGGCGTCCGCTTTCTCAGCGGCGGCTCGTTGCGGGTGGAGAAGTGCGTCCTCAGCGGCTGGGGCGGTTTCGGCATCGAGTTCGCACCCACCGCCGGCGCGGCCAAGCTCGCGATCGCTGAATGCACGGTGCGGGAAAACCGGACCGGCGGCGTCTTGGTGAAACCCACGGCGCCGGCGGCCTCGGCGACGGCGACGATCGAGAAAACGCAGCTGGACAAAAATCAGTTCAACCTGCGCGTGGAAGCCGGCGCGAAGGTGACCATCAAGGGAACCACTTCGGCGAACGCCAAAACGAACGGCATCCTGGTCTTCACCGCCCAGGCCGCTCCGACGGCCGAGGTCGATTTGATCGATTCCGTCGCCAAGGGCAACGGCACCAACGGCATCAAATCCGAGGGGCCTGGCTCCAGCGTGCGCCTGCAGGGCGTGGTCGTCACAGCCAACCACACCGGCCTCAACGCTTCGGCGGGCGGCGCGATCGTCTGGCAGAAGAACAACCGCGTCATGGCCAACGGCGCCGGTGGCAACGGCAGCCCGACGGCGACCGAAAAGCGCTGAGCGCCGCGCCCGCTTCGGCCAGCGGCCGGGCTGGACGAAATGCGGCGTTGCAGGCGGCAGCGGAACGCGCAAGGTGCGGGTTCGATTTTGAACGACAACACCATGCCATCGCCGCATCCCTCCGAACCTGACGAGCCGGCGTTTATTGATGCCGGCCATGAGGAGTCCCCGGACGAATTCGCGCCGCCAGACCTGGACCCGGGGCCAGTCCCGGCGCACCCGGCGCATCCGGCGCACCCGGCCGCCTTGCTCCTCTGGCAATGGGCGTTGCTGGCAGAGGTGGTCCTGGTGGGCTGTTACCTGGTTTACGGCTGGCTGCCCATCAGCCTGCTCCGGGCGGAAAGCGGTCTTTACCTGAACCGCGGAGCCGGGGAGACGGCGGAGTTGCAACAGTTTGCCTGGAAGACCATCGCGGGCAGCTACAACGGGCATTACCTGCCGGTCGTATTGAACCTGGAGCTGGCCTGCGCGGCGTTGTTCGGGATGTCCGAAATCTGGTGGAAGCTGCGGCAGCTCGTTTACCTCTCCCTCTTCGTGCTGGCAGCGGTTTCGCTTTGGCGAACGGTCGCGGTGCGCCTCGGTTTGCCGCGAGCCGGGCGTCTGGCGCTGCCGCTCGGGGCGGCGGCGTTTTTCGCGGGCTCGCCGCTTGTTATCGAGCTGGTGACCTGGCCTTTCATGGGTCTGCACCTCCTGTGGGCCGCGCTGACAACCTGGAGCCTGAGCTGGCTCGGCCGCGCCCTGCCCGATCCGGCGCTTGGTGACGATGGCGACAGCGGCGGCGACGTTTCGCTGCGGGCGCTGACGTTCTCGCTCCTGTGCGCCTACGGTTCCCTGCACTGCCTTGGCCTCGGGCTGGCCACGATGGCGGGTTACATCACGGCGATCGCCGTGTTGTTCGCCGCGGCGTGGACACGGGGAGCGGCGGCGGCGATGGCGGCGCAACGCCGGGGGCTGGTGCTGCTCGGCGGCGCGGCGGTGGCGCTGGCGGTGGTCCACGGCAGCATGATGATTTTCACCCTGCCACCGGCGGCGACGCCCCGCGCGGCGGCGTTCCCCGGCGGGCCGATGGAACTGGGCGCACAGACTCTCGGTTACATCGCCTGCAGCGTGATTGCGTGCGTCCGCTCCTTTTGGAGCCCGAATGCGTGGGCCTGGCCGCGCATTGATTTTCTGGCCCAGGACTGGCCTTACGGCGTCGGCGTCGTGCTGCTGGCGTTGCTTTACGCCGGCCGGCTTTGGCAGCGGAGCCGGAGCGCGGGCCGTGGCGCTGACGGGGTCCGGTTGCTGAACGGTTTGTGCTGGCACGCGTTTTCGCTCGGCGCTTTCGGCTTCAGCGTTCTGATGATCGCCGGCCGGGTCTGGCAGGGCGAGCCGTGGTTCGGCTACCTGCTCGGCTCCCGCTACCTTTGGCCGCTCGGGATTCTGCTCAGCGGCACGCTGGCGAGCGCCGTGCTGGCCCTGCGGTTTTCCGGCCCTTTCGGTGCGCCGACGCTCGGCGTGGTGCTGGGGGCTGTCGCCTTGACGGGCAACCTGGTCTATCAGCGGGAAGTCGTGCCGAAAGTCTGGCCGCACCTGACGCTTTCCCACGAGGCCGTCTGGCGCAACATCGTGGCGATGACCCGCGAGCTGCGGGACGCCGGACTGCCTCTGCCCGATCTTCCCATGCGGCCCCTCGGCATGGAGTTTCCGGAACCCCTGCATTTCTACGAGTCGCTGCTGCGACGCACAGCCCGGCTGCCGACCGGCTCAACACTCGAATGGATCGCCCCGCCGAAAATCTCGCGGCGTCTCTGGCAGGATATGAAGACCCGGTCGCCCGCCCTGGCTGGATTGACCCAGAGCGTCTTCGCGGAAACGGATCGCACCCTGACCACCCCGCCCGCGGTGACCCGGCAGCCCGATGGCAGCTCGAGCATCGCATTGACCGACCCGGCGCTGCTGCGCGACGTCCAGCTCGAGCAGATCAAAGCGACGCCCAATCTCGGCGTGTCCATTGACGTCACCGGCGTGCCGCGAAATTCCATTTGGATCAATCCGCCGACCGCCGTCTCCTACCCCGGCGTGCCGCTCGGGAAAAACCCGGTGCTGCGCTGTTTCATCGCCATCCACCCGCTCATCTGGAATGACACCGGGGCCGATGGCGCCCTGTTCCGGGTATCGGTGCAGGTGAACGGAACCCGGGAAACCGTGGCCGAGCGCTACCTGAACCCGATCGCGCGGCCGGACGAGCGCAAGTGGAACGCGTTTGACGTGGACCTGTCCAAATACGCCGGCCGGCAGGTGGATCTGATCCTGGAAAACGCGGCCGGCCCAGCGAAAAACGATTACGGCGACTGGTGCATCTGGGGCGACGCGGTCCTGGTCGAAGGCGCGCCAGCGGCGGCCGGCCGTTGACGCGGCGGGGCCCGCGGATTTTCGTCCGGCGCTGACGCTGCGCAACGTCGTCAGCGATCATCGAGCACCAGCTCCGGATCGGCCCACAGGCACCAGTCCGCGTAGGCGTTTCCATCCGGCCCGGCTTCGTTGACCAAAACCAAGTCCACCGTCTGCCCCCGAAACGGCGTCAGCGGAACATCCACGGGCAGCCAGGCGCGATCTTCTTCGCGGTGCGCGGGATTCACGTAGGCGCTCCAGATGCGCTGGGCCGGCTGGCCGTCGCCTGAGCGGATTTCCAGCGCAAACCGCGCCCCGTCGCCGCCCCGGTCCGGCCAGACCAGCGGATGAATGGCGATCCACGCGCGCAAGCGGCTGCCGCGATCCGCCGGCAGCGCGATCCGCGAGTAAATCAACGCCGCCGGCGGCGCCGACCAGATCACCGCGCGCGACACGCCGGCAACCTCGATGGGGACGTTGAAGTTCACCGGCTGCGGCGCGTCCCGGACCTCCGCCCGCTGATCCAGCAACCGGTAAAACGCGGCCGGGCGGGAGAACGTGACGTCCAGCGCCCAACCCTGGACCCCGAGCAGGGCCAGTTGCAACCCGATCTGCCCGACAAACAACGGCACCAGCACCCAACGACCGAACCGCGCCAGGACGATCAAGGCGAAAACCAGCAGCCAAACGATCACCGGCTGGAGCCCGTGCAGCGTCAGCGCCGCTTTGAAACTGAAGGGCAGCGTGAGCAGCACCGTCGGCAGCAGCACGCCATAGACCACGGGAATCCGGTGGCTGCGCCGGCAAAGCGCACAGGCCACGTAGGCCGGCAGGACAAACAACCCGAGCACGCCGGGCAGACAGCGCAGCGTCTGCCGAAACAGCGTCCCGGCGTCAAACGGCACCAGCCCCGCCGCGTCTGGCGGCGCCAGGGCGCGCAGGAGCGTTTGCACCCTGACCCAGACCTGGCCCGCGACCGAAGAGCGCCGCCGGGCGCAGCGAGGTTTTGCTCCACGAGGTTTGAGGGGATGCCCAGCACGAAATGGGTCCAAAGAAACCAGGGCGCAATCCCGGCGGCGGCGACCGCGCCGTAGCGGAGAAGCGCCCCGAGCGCCGCCCGGTTGCGCGCGCGCCACGCCTCGATCCCGTAATGGCAGCCGAAGCTCAGCAGAAACACCAGCGCGTAAGGGTGCGCCCAATACCCGAGCGCCCCGCACCCCGCCACCCAGGAGGCGCTCTTTCCTCGCGCCAGCGCGTGCACCGCGAGCAGCACAAAGAATCCCGCCAGCGCCTTCGGCCAGGTGAAAATTGTCTGCGTGATGAAATAGGGCGACGTCGCCAGCAGCAGCAGCGCCGGCATCAGCAGCGTCCGCGGCGCGTAGGTCGCCAGAATGAAGCCGGCCCCGAGGATGAGCAGCGCGTTGAGCACGATGCCGACCGGGAGAAATTGCCGAAACCCCGGCCCTTCCATGAACACGCTCACGTCGGGCCAGTCCGCCTGCACGTAGGAAAACCGCGGCAACGGCACTTCGCGCCGCGGCGGCGGATCGAGCACCGCGCGAAACGGGATTGCCGCGAGCGCCAGCAGGATCGGCCGGTTCGACACTTCCTGCCCCGGCAGCAGCGGGCGCTCCCGGGCAAACGGAATGTCCCGCAGCAGAAATTCCGTGACGACAAACGGGATAAAATTATCCGCCGGCAAACTCCCGGTCAGCACCTGGATCTTCACCGGCAGACGGTGCTGTTTGAAAATGTAAGCGCCGTCCGGCAGCTCGCGCGGAAACCGGATTTCCAGGTGCGTGAGCGTCACGCAGCCGGCGATAAACAACGCCGTCATCGCCAGCACCGGCCGCACGCCGCCGGAGCCGGTCGGCGTCGATGCTGCCACCGGCTTCCGGCGCCGCGTCGTCGCCAGCACCCCGAGCGCGCCGGCCCAGAGCAGAAAAAACAGGAGGCCCGCGACGAGTCCTTTCGCGGGCGCCAGCGCGATCGCCAGCCCAGCCAGCGCGTGCACCAGCACACCAAGTCCGGCGCCAAACGCGATCTCCTCCAGGCTCCCGGCCGCCGGCACCGCCGCCCCGTCCGGCAGCATCCGCCCGAGCAGCCGCAGACCGGCGACGCCGACCAGGAGAAACGATACCAGCGCCCACGCCGCCAGGAGCAGGTCGGCGAGGAGCGGCGGGAGAAAAGCGGAACCCATGCGTCGGCGCAGCGACGGCGCTCACCTTTCCGGCGCCTCGCGGCTCGATCCGGACGCGGCTGGCGCGTTCACCCGTGCGACGACCAGGAACTGCTTGCCGACGATCCACCAGAGAAACGGCAGCTTGAGGAACACGCGCACCAGCGCCATCGGCACCGGAAAGCGCCGCACCATGGTGTAGGGCAGAAAGCGCGGCACGCAGCGCTCGACCGTGAAATCGAGCAGTTGAAACAGCTCGGCCAGCGCCAGCTCGGTGAGCGGCAAATAATGGTCCCAGAAATCCCAATATTCGCCCGCCAGATACTTCACGTTTGGCCCCAGGCAGATGATCCGCCCGCCCGGTTTCAGGCAGCGGCGCGCCTGGACGAGCGTGCGGCGCAGCGCGTCCTTTGAGCGCAGGTGCTCGAAGAAATTGCTGGTGAAAACGCAGTCCAGGCTCGCATCCGGCAGCGGCCAGGTTTCGGAACAATCCTGCTCGAGAAATTCGATCCCCGCCGAGAGTCGGGCGCGGCCGTCCGGGTTGAGATCCATGCCGTAGCGTTTGCCGGCCTGGATGTGGTTGATGAATTCGCCCCAGCCGCAGCCGAGGTCGAGCACGGTGTCCGTCGGCCGGACGTAGCGTTGAAAAAACTCCGCCGTCAGGATGCGCCAGACCGTGTTGCGGTATTCCTGCTGGGCGGTGAAACGCAGCGCGTATTCCCGCTGCAGCTCCTCTTTTTGCTCCTGCTCGCTTGCCGCCGTGCCACCCAGTTCGTTCATGGTTTGGTTAAATGGTTTCCCGCCTCCGTGATTTCCGCGGCGACGGCAAAGTCCACGAAGCCGGAGGTCGGCAGGTCGGACTCATCCTGCACGCGGAAAAGGCAGGCGTCCACGAGCCGATGCAGAAAACGGCGTTCTTCGCCGACGATGCCGCTGACGCCGGCGTTC
This sequence comes from uncultured Verrucomicrobiae bacterium, assembly GCA_963762725.1. Taxonomy (GTDB): domain Bacteria; phylum Verrucomicrobiota; class Verrucomicrobiia; order Chthoniobacterales; family SZAS-18; genus JAFAXH01. The sequence goes on from CAVXLY010000005.1 coordinate 258,403, forward strand.
AGAAAGTAAACGCCCGGCAACAGCCGGCATTCGAACGCCAGCCGCACGGTCAGCGTGGTGCCCGCCTCGACGATCGGCAGCAGGCCGGCCTCGGTGCCGGAGCTGGCGCCGCCGAGCTCGACCCCGCTGAGGGTCTTGATCATCATGCCGAAGCGGACCTGGAAGCTCACCGCCGAGAAGGCGACGTCGAAGGTGTAAAAATAGCGCTCGCCGCGCACCAGCATGTTCACGGTTTGGCCATCGGCATCGACCACCCGGGGCCGCTCGATCAGCGCGCCCTGCGACGGATACGAGATCACGCTTTTCGAAACCATCTCCGGCACGTGATACGCCTTCGGCCGCGCCGGGGCTTCCGGCGGTGGTGAAGCGACGCTCTCCCCGGCTGCCGCCGCGTCGCTTTCCGCCGCCGCTGCCGTCGTCTGTCTTACCATCCAGCCCGCCCTGTTCCGTCGCGGCGCCCGCGATGCCGGCCTTCACCTCTTCGTAGCGATCCGCCGGGGCGAAGATGAGCTTCAGATAATTTGCCGTCACCAGCTTCGGCGAGCCCTGAAGCAGGAGCTCCCCGCGTTCCAGCAGGATCGCGTGATCGCAGAGCGTGACGACCGACCCGGGATCGTGCGAGACGAAGAGCAGCGTGCCGCCGGCTTTTTTCAACGTCTCGATGCGGCCGAGACACTTCCGCTGAAACGCGGCGTCGCCGACCGAGAGCGCTTCGTCAATGATAAGGATCTCGGGATCGAGATGGACGCTCACCGCGAAGGCGAGCCGCAGCATCATGCCGCTGGAATACGTCTTCACCGGCTGCTCCATGAACTCGCCGATGTCGGCAAAGGCCGCGATCTGCTCGAAGCGCGCCGCGATCTGCTCGCGGCCGAGGCCGAGGATGGAGGCGTTGACGAACACGTTCGCCCGGCCGGTGAACTCCGGGTTGAACCCGCTGCCCAGCTCCAGCAGCGCGACGACCCGGCCGCGGGTAATGGACCGGCCCGCGCTCGGCCGCAGCGTGTTCGCGATGATCTGCAGCAGCGTGCTCTTGCCGCTGCCGTTGCGCCCGATGATGCCGACGCTCTGGCCAGCGCGGATCTGCAGGTTGACTTCCTTCAGGGCAAAGAACTCCCGGCGCTGCGCGTGCGCCCGGCCGATGATGCCCTCGCGCACTCCGCCGGGCAGCAACGGCAGCCGGCCCAGGCGCCGGTAGAGCGAGTCCTTTAACCGGGCGCGCGGGTGCGACCAGATCGCGTAGCTTTTGGCGACGTTTTCGAGCTGGATGACGATGGGCGGCGGCTCGCGGTGGGACATGGGGTCGGTGGGTGGGTTCCGCCGCGCCGTGGTGGACTGGGGAAAGCGGACCCGGTGGCCGACTGTATCAGGAGTCCCCGCGCTTTTCGACCCGGCGGCAGCAGTCAGTCCGCGAAATGGCGCCCGGCAGAAATCTGCGGCCACCAGCCGATCGTCAGAGCCTTCCCGCGCGATAGATGGTCGATGAATACGTGCCTCACAGGCAGGCTGTTGTATCTTTTCCTGCTCGCTTTCCCTCTTGTGACCCTGCACGCGCAGGGGCCCACGAAGATCTTTGTCGCCTCCACCGGCAACGACGCCAGCGACGGCAGCCGGGGCAGTCCGAAGCGCACGTTTCAAGCTGCGCACGATGCCGTCGCCGCCAAAGGTCAGATCGTCGTGCTGGACACCGCCGGCTACGGACCGCTCACCATCACCAAATCGCTCGCCGTCACCGTGCCGCCGGGCGTCAATGGCTTTGTCACCGTCACCGGCAGCGCCGACGCCATCACCATCGCCACGGGCTCCAACGACGTGGTCAGTCTGAGCGGACTCATCATCGAAGGCGGCGGCACCTTCAACGCCACCGGCAGAGGCATTCACACGACTTCTGTCGGCACGCTGACCGTGGAAAACTGCACGGTGCGCAACTTCTATCGTGGCCTCGAGATTTTTGCCACCGCCACCGCCGTTGTGCTGATCCGCGATACGGTGGTGCGCAACGTGACCTACGGCTGCTATCTCGGGGTCCTCTCCGCTGGGTTGGCCTCGGACGCCACCCTCACGGGCTGCACGGTGGAAAACGCCATCTACGGGGTGTATGTCTATGTCATTGGGACCGCGGCGTCGAACCGAGTCACCGTGAGCCGCTGCGTGGTGAGCCGCTGCAATTTTGCCGTGCAAACTGAGGGGGGCGCCAGCGCGCAGGCTCTCTTGGACGACAGCACGGTCACCTACGCAAGCTACTGCTTTTTCAAGCAGGCCAATCAGGGCACCTTTTTTACGCGCGGCAACAACACGCTCGCCTTCGTCAGCAACATCATCAACAACAACAATGCGATCAACACTCAGCCGGCCTTCTGAGCGGCCCCGTGCGAGCAGCCGCGGCCCCGGCTAGCGCCCGCGATCCCGCGTCTCTTCCGGGAGGGTCGGCGGGGCGGAGCCGCCCTTGTAACTCAACATTGGGTTATGCCGCTGGCTAGCCTCGGGGGCAGGTGTCATCGCTCCGTCTTCCGCCGTTCCTTTTGTCTGTCCGCTCTCGTGCTGCTGCTGCTGCCGGCGGCCGCGCTCCACGCCCAGGCCACGAAGATTTTCATCGCCAGCACCGGCAACGACGCCAGCGACGGCAGCGCGGCGCGCCCAAACGCACCTTCCAGTCGGCGCATGACGCCGTCGCTGCGGATGGCCAGATCGTCGTGCTCGACACCGCGGGTTACGGGCCGCTGAACATCACCAAATCGCTCGCCGTCACCGTGCCGCCCGGTGTGGACGGCTTTGTCACGGTGACCAGCGGTAACGGCATCACCATCGCCACGGGCTCCGAGGACGTGGTCAGTCTGCGCGGCCTCATCATCGAGGGCAACAACAACAGCATCGGCATCAACGTCAGCTCCATCGGCACGTTGACCGTGGAGAACTGCACGATGCGCAGCCTCAACTACGGCATTATCATGAGAAACCCGGCCAATGGGCGCTTGGTGGCCACGGGCTGCAGCGTGCGCGACGTATTTTACGGCATCTACTTGGCGACCGCGGTCTCGGGTATAAAAGTGGCGGGCGTCGTCACCGGCTGCGCTGTGGATAACGCTCGCGGCGGGGCGATCTATGCCGGTAACTTCTTCTCCAACACCACGGTCAACCTGACGGTGCGGGACTTCGTGTTGACCGGTAATGATAGCGGCCTGCGTGCCTCTGGCCCCGGCACGACGATCACCGCCGACAACTGCGCGGTGAACAGAACCTAAACGGGTGTGTCCGCTGCCAACGGCGACATAATCGACGGCACTTTCACGAGCTCCCTCGGCGCCAGGTAAACAAACGCCCGCGGCCGGCGGAGCGATCCGGCGGCGACGAGTCGGCCGTGGGTCAGCCTGGCTTTCCCGCGCTTGTTCCCCGGGGAGCCGGGAGCCTCCCGCCTGGGGTCGGCGCAGACTTGTGCCCGGAGGCGGAGCTACGCGCGGCGGGGCGCGACCAGCCGGCTGCCGGCGGTCCTGTCGAAGCTTCTTACTTCGCCGCGAGCGAGCTGGAAAAGCTGCCGTCGGTGGTGTTGTTGGTGAAGGTGTTGTTGCCGCGCGTGATGATCGTGCCGTTGCTGTTCGAGATGCCGTTGGTGTTGCCGGCAATGGTGCAGTTGCTGGCCACGATCTGACCGCCGGCGGCGAACAAGGCGAAGGTGGTGCTTCTGACCGTGCAGGTGTCCGCGATCAGGATCGAGCCGTTGTTGTTCACGTCCAGCCCGGCGAGGCAGTTCGTGATGGTGCAGTGGTTCGCGGTCAATTTGATGATGCTGCCCGGCTGGTTTTGATTCGAAACGGCGATCGCGTTGCCCGCGCGGTCCAGCGCGCAATCGCTCACGCTGGCGTTGATGGTGAGGTTGGGGGCATTGGCGAAGACGACGATGCCTTGGCTGCTGGTGTCGGACACCCGGCAGTTGCGCACCACGAGCGCGGAGTTGGCGGAGTATAGCCCTTCGATGCCGGACTCGAAGTTGCGCATCGTGCAGTCCTCCACCCGCACGGTGCCGGCCGAGTTGATCAGGACGCCGATCCCGACGCCGGTGCCGCCGCCCTCGACGATGAGGCCGCGCAGGCTCACCTTGTCGTTGCCGGCGGCATTGACGGTGATGCCGTTGCTGTTGCCGGTGACGGTGACAAAGCCATTGACGCCCGGCGGCACGGTGACGGCGAGCGATTTGGTGATGTTCAGCGGCCCGTAGCCGGAGGTATCCAAAACCACGATCTGCCCGCCGGCGGCGACGGCATCGTGCGCGGCCTGGAAGGTGCGTTTCGGACTGCCCCGGCTGCCGTCGCTGGCGTCGTTGCCGGTGCTGGCGACAAAGATCTTCGTGGCTTGGGCAAACGCTCGGGAGAGAGGAAAGAACAGGGTGGCCGCGGCGATTGCCAGGGTGAAAAAAGCGGACCCGGTCACATGAGCGAAGGGCTTCATGTCCCATGTATCGGCGCATCCACCCCCGCTGCGCGGAAGCGGAGCCTGCGTGGCCAGCGGCCTCTGCGACTGCCGTTTACGATTTCCTGGTTGGCAGTCATCAGGCCGGGGAGGCACGATAAGAAAAGCAGAATGAAAACACGCCTCTCCTGCAGAGTCTTGTTGGGTTTGTCTCTGCTCTCCGTTTTTCTCCCCCTCACGGCACTCCACGCCCAGTTGACGAAAATCTTCGTCGCCAGCACCGGCAACGACGCCAATGACGGCAGCCGCGGCAGTCCGAAGCGCACGTTTCAAGCGGCGCACGATGCCGTCGCCGCCAAAGGCCAGATCGTCGCGCTCGACACCGCCGGCTACGGGTCGCTGAACATCACCAAAAGCGTCGGCGTCATCGTGCCGCCCGGCGTCAACGGCTTCATCACCGTGACCACCAACGGCGGCAAAGCGATAAACATCGCCGCCGCGGTCACCGACGTCATCACCCTGCGCGGGCTGATCCTCGAAGGTCCCGGCGAGTCGGTGGTCAGCGACGGAGTGCAGGCCAACAACTCCTTTGCCAAAATCACGATTGAGGACTGCACGGTGCGCAATTTCTTCCGGGGCATCTTCTTCAACCAGCCGGCCAGCAACGTGAAGCTCTTTGTTTACAACACGACCGTGCGGGACTGTAAATTTGGGATCTTCCCAGAGGTCAATGGCGCCGGCAACGTGGCCACCGCGGTCATCGATGGCTGCCGGGTGCAAGGCTGCACGGACACCGGCATCGGCGCCCAGCGTTTCAACAACGGTGCCTGCGATGTCAGCGTCTCGAATTGCGTGATCAGCGACAACAAAACCGGGGTCGGCATCTTCAATCCCAACTCCGTGATTCGCCTGAACAACTGCAACATCACCGGCAACCTGACGGGCGTCTCTACAAATGGCGATGCGAACATCATCGCCTCGCGCGGCAACAACACGCTCGAAAACAACGCCAGCGGCAACACCTTCCCCAACGCCTACAGCGCGAAGTAGTCGGTCGCTCCCGGCAAGCGATCGATCGGGTTCGGTTTCCTGCGCAAAATTCCCGAGATGAAAGCCACGCTGACTTCCGGCCTGATCGCCTGCCTGCTTGCGCTCGTCCCGGCCGGTGGATTGCACGCGCAGTCGTCGAAGATCTTCGTCTCGGCCACTGGCAACGACGCCAACGATGGCTCGCGCGGCGCTCCGAAGCGTAATTTCCAGGGCGCCCATGATGCCGTCGCCGCCGGCGGCCAGATCGTGGTTCTCGACACTGCGGGCTACGGCACCCTGACCATCACCAAATCGCTCGCCGTCACCGTCCCGCCGGGCGTCAACGGCTTTATCACGGCCACCGGCGTTAACAACGGCATCACGATTAATGCGGGGGCCACCGACAGCGTCTCCCTGCGCGGGCTCATCATCGAGGGCGGCGGCACCAGCATCAGCAACACCTACGGCATCAATGTCGCCAGCGTGGGCAACCTGGCCGTGGAGGACTGCACGGTGCGCAGCTTCGGTGTCGCCATGAACATGGCGAGCAGCATCCCCGCCAGGTGCTACCTGCGACGCTGCGTGATGCGTGGCTGCCAAGATGGTCTCTTCGTGGTGGCTTTCTCCAGCGTCACCCAGGCGGTCATCGCCACCGGCTGCCGCTTCGAGCAACACACCACCCTTGGTGTGTCGGCGGTTACGTTCGACGCGGGCGGCAAGCTGGACGTGACCCTGGTCGACTGCGTGATCGCGGGCATCACCAGCGACAACAACGGGCAGGCGATCCAGGCCCAGAGCATCAACGGCGCTCCGAGCGACGCCGTGGTGGTGCGCGTGGATAACTGCCGCATCACGGGAAACAAATTGGGCGTGAACACGTTTAACGGCGCCAAAGTGCTCTCGCGCGGCAACAACACGCTGGAGAACAATACCTTGAACAACACCTTCCCCGGCACCTACAGCGCCAAGTGAAATGAAAACGCGACTCTCCCTTTGGCTGCCGCTGGCGCTGCTGCTCGCCGCGCCTTTGGCCACCTTGCACGCCCAAGCGCCCGCCAAGATCTTCGTCGCCAGCTTCGGCAGCGATGCGAACGACGGTTCGCGCGGCAGCCCGAAGCGCAACTTCCAGGCCGCCCACGACGCCGTCGCCGCTGGCGGGCAGATTGTCGTGCTCGATACCGCCGGCTACGGCGCCTTGAACATCACCAAGTCGCTCGCCGTTACCGTGCCCCCGGGTGTGAACGGCTTTGTCACTGTGACAGGCGATAGCGGCGGCATCACCATCAACGCGGCCGCGGGCGACAGCGTCGCCTTGCGCGGCCTCATCATCGAGGGCGGCAGCGGCAACAGCGGCAATGGCATCGCGATCAACAGCGCCGCCAACGTGGCCGTGGAGGACTGCACGGTGCGCAACTTTTCCATCGGCATTCTTGCCCAATCCGCCGGCAAGCTCTACCTGCGTCGCTGCACCTTTCGCGCTTGCACCAACTTCGGCCTGCAGGTGAAGCGAGAAGCGGCCGGCGACCTCAGTGCCATCGCCAGCCATTGCCAGTTCGACCAAATCAAGTCGAACGCCGTTTTTGTCATCGATTTCGTCGGTTTGAACCTCGACGTCACCCTGCGCAACTGCACCCTCTCGGGCAATAACACCGGCATCAGCACATTCGCCAGCGGCTCGCGAGTGCGCGTGGACAACTGCCGGATCACCGGCAACACCGCCGGGTGGTCTATTGGCAATGGCAGTCAGATTCTCTCGCGCGGCAACAACACGGTGGAGGGCAACGCCGGCGTCAACAGCCTCCCCGGCACCTACAGCGCAAAATGATTTGCGTCGCAGCCACTTTCTCCACCCGCTCGCCACTCCTCACCGTTCATCGCCCTCTTGCGATCGATCCCATGAAAACCGCCACCGCTCCGCGCCGTCCTGGCGCCACGTCAACGCCGACGCTTCTCCTCCTCCCCCTGCTGCCGCTGTTGCTGCTGCTCGCGCTGCCCAGTGCTCTGCACGCGCAGTTGCCGAAGATCTTCGTTGCCTCCACCGGCAACGACGCGAACGATGGCAGTCGCGGCTCGCCCAAGCGCAACTTCCAGGCAGCGCATGATGCGGTCGCCGCTGGCGGCCAGATTGTCGTGCTCGACACCGCCGGCTACGGCCGGCTCGCCATCAACAAGAGCGTCAGCGTCACCGTGCCGCCCGGCGTCAATGGCTTTGTCACCGCGACCGCCGGCAACAACGGCATCAACGTGGATGCCAGCGCCAGCGCGGCGGTGAGCCTGCGCGGACTCATCATTGAAGGCGGCAACGACAGCACCGGCATCCTCGCTTTCAACGTCGGCAACCTCACGGTCGAAGACTGCACGGTGCGCAATTTCACCCGGGGCATCTTCCTGATCTCCTTCACCAACGTGAACGTCTATCTGCAAAACACCGTCGTGCGCGGCTGCACGACCGGCCTGGACCTGGAAAATGGCGGCAACGTGACGGTCAACGCCATCGGCACTGACTGTCAGTTCGATCAAAACAGCGGCACCGGCGTGCTGGCGCAATTGAGCAATGCCAGCGGCAAGGTGGACCTGACGCTCGGCGACTGCGTCATCTCCGGCAACGGCACCGGCGTGCAAGCCGGCGGCGCGACGACCATTGTGCGGCTGGACAACTGCGCGCTCGCCGGCAACACCACCGGCACCACGACTGCCAATGGCGGCGGGCTGTTCTCGCGCACCAACAACACCATCGAGAACAACCCCAACGGCAACGGCGCGCCGGTGGGCTACAGCGCCAAGTAGCCAGGGCGCGCGGAAGCGCACCCGAACCCAGCACCGCCCCATGAAAACGCCTGCTTCCTTCCCCCGCCGCCTCCCCGATCACCGGCGGCTCGCCGCGCTGATGTTGCTGCCGCTCGCGCTCGTGCTCGCCGCGCCGCTGGCGGCCCTGCACGCGCAGTTGCCGAAAATCTTTGTCTCGGCCACCGGAAATGACGCCAACGACGGTTCGCGCGGCGCTCCAAAGCGTAATTTCCAGGCCGCCCACAACGCCGTCGCCGCCGGCGGGCAGATTGTGGTGCTGGACACCTCCGGCTACGGCACGCTCACGATCACGAAAAGCATCGGCATCACCGTGCCGCCGGGGGTGAACGGCTTTATCACGGTGAGCGGCGGCGCGAACGCCATTTTCATCAACGCCGCAGCGGACGACGTCGTCTCCCTGCGCGGGCTGGTCATTGAAAACATCGGCGCTCCGGTGCCCGGCAACTCCTTCGGCATCATTGCCTCCACCGTGGCGCACCTGACGATCGAAGATTGCACGTTTCGCAATCTCTACGTGGGCATCGGCGCCAATCCCGACGACGCCAACATGAATCTCTACGTGCAAAACTGCGTGATGACCGATTGCACGGGTGCCGGCCTGAATTTGCAGCTCGGGGCCAACGTGAACATCAGGACCGTCGCCACCGGCTGCCGCTTCGAGCAAAACTCCTTCCTGTCCGCGCTGGCGGAGTGCAACAGCTTCAGCGGCGCGATCGACCTGGTTCTGGAGGACTGCCTTTTTAACAGCAACCGGACCGCGATTTCCTCGTCGAAAGCCGGCAGCACGATCTGGGTGAGCAACTGCACGGTCGTCGGCAACGCCTTTGGCGTCGAAACTTCCCTGAACGGAAAGGTGTATTCCCGCAGCAACAACACGCTGGAGAAAAACACCAACAACAACGCCTTCCCCGGCACCTACGTCGTCAAATGATCCCGCGCACCGTTGCTTCACCCTTCCTCTCCGTGATGAAACTCCCCTTCCTTTCTTCCTCGCTGCGCGCCGCCGCTGTTGCCGCCGTTCTCCTTTGCCAGCTCGCCGCGGCGTCGTCGGCTCAAGCCCAGGCCACGAAGATCTTTGTCGCCAGCAACGGCAACGACGCCAATGACGGCTCGCGTGGTTTTCCCAAGCGCAGCTTTCAGCCCGCGCACGACGCCGTGGCCGCCGGCGGCAGCATCGTCGTGCTGGACACCGCCGGCTACGGCGCGCTGAACATCACAAAGGCGCTGGTCGTCACGGTGCCGCCGGGAGTCAACGGTTTCGTGAGCGTGACCGGCAGCTCCGACGGCATCACCATCAACGCCGGCAGCACCGCCGCGGTCGCGCTGCGCGGTTTGATCATCGAAGGCGTCGGCACCGGCGGCACCAGCGGGATCCGCATCAACAGCGCGGCCAGCGTGCGCGTCGAAGACTGCACGGTGCGCAGTTTCGGCAGCGGCATCAATCTCCTGAGCAGCGGCGTGCAGCTCACCCTGGCCAACGACAACGTGCGCAATTGTGTCTCGGGGCTCCTCGCGCAACTGCCCGCCGCCACGGTCGTGGCCAGCGCCTGCCGCTTCGAGGTCAACAGCAGCTTCGGCGTGGTGGCCGGCACGACGAGCGGCGGCACCGGCATCGATGTGACCCTGTCGGAGTGCGTGATCGCCGGCAACACCGTCGGCGTGGGCGGCGCGAGCGCGGGCACCGTCGTGCGGTTGTCGGACTGCGTCGTGTTCGCCAACAGCACCGGGATTCTGCAGGGCAGCGGCGCCCAGATTCTTTCCCGGGTCAACAACACCCTGGAGGTGAATCCCAACGGCAACATCTTTCCCGGCACCTACAGCGCCAGGTAGGTAGAGGCGCCCGAGTCGGCGGAGGTCAACACGTGCCCAGCGGCGGAGGCGCGATACACCGAGCATGAAACGCTGTCTTCTGCCCTCCCTGCTGCTCGCGTCTCTGCTGACGCTTGCCCCGGCTCCGCTGCTCCACGCACAACTCCCCAAGATCTTCGTCTCCGCCACGGGCAATGACGCCAACGACGGCAGCCGCGGCGCGCCCAAGCGCACCTTCCAAGCGGCGCATGACGCTGCCGCCGTCAAAGGCCAGATTGTGGCGCTCGACACCTCCGGCTACGGCGCGCTGAACATCAACAAAAGCATCAGCGTCACCGTGCCGTCCGGCGTCAACGGCTTCATTACCGTCAGCGGTAGCAGCAACGGCATTACCATCAATGCGGCCGGAACGGACACCGTGAATCTGCGCGGGCTCATCATCGAGGGTGGCTCCGGCTTTGGCATTTTCGCCACCCAGATCGGCGCGCTGCGGGTGGAGGACTGCGTGGTGCGCAATTTTAACAACGGCATTTTCATCAACAGCTCGACCAATGCGCACCTTTTTGTGCGTGGCGGCAGCGTGCGCGACGTGGCACTCAACGGGATCATCATCGAGCCGTCGGTCGCAAACGGGACCGTTGAGGGCACGGTCACGGATTGCGCGGTGACTGCGGCAGGCGGCGTGGCGTTTTACGCCTTTAACCAGGTCACCGGCGGCACGACGAAGCTGACCGTGAGCAACTGCGTGGCGACTCGCAGCAACTTCGGCCTGGGCGCCTTTGGCACCGGCGCGACGATCATCGCCAACAACTGCACCGTGAGCGACAGCACCAACAAAGGCGTCAACGCGTTCAGCGGCGGCACGACGATCACGCGCAGCAACAACACGTTTAGCAACAACGCAGCCGACGGCACTTTTACGGGCAGCCTCAATGCCAAATAAGCCGAGCCGCCGGTCCGGCGGAAGCAGCAGTCTTCCAGGTGCTTGCAGCGCCGTGCCGGGGACAAGCCGGGAGGTGCCGGCCCACCGCCGGATCGCGGTGCCTCGTCGATACAGAGAGCATGAAAACGCTCCCTCGTTCTTCGTGCACCCTCCCCCTCCTGGCGTGGCGGCTGGCGGTCGCCGGCGCTTTTGCGTTCACGCTGCCCGCCGCCCGCTCCATTGATCTGCCGTCGAAAATCTTCGTCTCGGCCACCGGCAACGACGCCAGCGACGGTGCGCGCGGCACCCCGAAGCGCACCTTCCAGAATGCGCACGACGCCGTCGCGCCGGGCGGTCAGATCGTCGTGCTCGACACCGCCGGCTACGGGGCCTTGAACATCACCAAGTCGCTCGCCGTCACGGTGCCGCCGGGAGTGAACGGCTTTGTCACGATCCCCGGCGACACCATCGCGATCTTCGTCGCAGCGGCGGCGACGGATGTCGTCTCCCTGCGCGGGTTGATCGTCGAAAACAGCGCCGCCTCGCCCGGCGCCTCCTACGGCGTCTATGCCAGCAGCGTCGGCACGCTGACGCTCGAGGATTGCCTGGTGCGCAACTGCGGCGTGGGGCTCTTCTTTCTGCCCGGCAACGCCGCGCAACTGTTCGTGCACAACACGGTCGTGCGCGGCTGCACGGATGGCATCAACGTGCAGCCGACCGGCGCGTTCGCCTACAAGGCGTTGCTCACCGGGTGCCGGGTGGAGAACAACGCCACCGGCGTCGCGGTTTTCAGCGCGGCAGCCGGCAGCAGCGTGAAGATGACGCTGGCGGACTGCTCGGTCGCCTCCAGCAGCAACACCAACCTTTACGCCGAGGGCGGCGGTGCGTCTCTCCGGGTGGATCATTGCCGCGTTGTCGGCGCCAGTGCCGGCGTCGCCGCGGTGTCGGGAGCGCAGTTGCTCTCGCGAGGAAACAACACGCTGGAGGACAACAATTTTGCCAACACGTTTCCGGGTGTCTACAGCCCGAAGTGAGTGGCGGCGGCTTTGAGGCGCCCGCGTTCGGAGCCGGTCAAACGTGCCGGGCAGCTCGACGGTCTCGCATCCCTCCGACCGCTTTGCCTTGCGGGTCGATGGATTTCCGTTGGCCGGTGGAGCTGTCGCGCTCGATCACCGCGCGGGCTGCCGCTGGCGACGAAAAGAGAATTTGATGGTGGGAAGAACCGGGATGAACTCATTCCACCACAGGCAATAACCGCCGCCGACCCAAAACACGGCCATTCATCGTCGGGCTGTCGAAAGAAGGGTTACCAAATCCAACGTAGAGCTCCCGGCTGGCCGCGGTGCGTTCTGCCGTTCTTTCCTCCCCATGAAAAACCGCTACCCGCTCTTCCGCGGCGCCAGCGCCTCGTTGTTTGTCTGGGCGCTGGGCCTCTCCTTGCTCGGCTCATGGCTCGTGCCGTCGCACGCGCAGGCGCAGTTGACCAAGATCTTCGTGTCGGCCACCGGCAACGACGCCAATGACGGCTCGCGCGGCAGCCCGAAGCGCAACTTCCAGGCGGCGCACGACGCCGTGGCCACCGGCGGCAGCATCGTCGTGCTGGACACCGCAGGTTATGGCGCGCTGAACATCACGAAAAGCGTCAGCGTCACCGTGCCGCCGGGAGTCAACGGGTTCATCACCGTCAGCGGCAGCAGCAACGGTGTCACCATCAACGCGCCCGTCGTCGTCCTGCGCGGACTGATCGTCGAAGGTCCCCTCCAGCGGCAGCGGCATCCGCGCCAACAACGTGAACGTCCTGCAGGTGGAGGACTGCACGGTGCGCAACTTTGACTACGGGATTCTCGTCAACAGCTCGGTGAACGCGCGCCTGGTGGCCAGGGGCTGCAGCGTGCGCGACGTGAACACCAGCGGGATCAGCATCTCGCCCGCGGCCTCGGGCGTGAAAGTGGAGGGCGTCGTCACCGGCTGCGCCGTGGACAAGGCGAGCAACTCGGCGATCTATGCCAATGTCTTCTTTCCCAACGCCACGGCCAACCTGACGGCGCGGGACTGCGTGGTGACCGGCAGCCTGGTCGGCCTGCAGGTCGCTGGCAGCGGTGCGACCCTCACCGCCGACAACTGCGCGGTGAACGGCAGCACCAACGTGGGCGTCTTCGCTGGCAGCGGCGGCGTATCGATCACGCGCGGCAACAACACGTTTAACAACAACTCGTCCGACGGCACTTTCACGGGCACCCTCGGTGCCAAATAGCCGCCGGCAGGCATCACGGCCCGGCAAATAGCGCCACCACCGGCTCGCCCGCTGCCGCATTGACCCGCCCAAGGCCCACGGGCGTGTCGATACCTTGGGCGCATGAAAACGCCCCTTCGCCGCTTTGCGCTTCTCCTCGCCCTGCTGCTGGCCGCTGCGCCGACCGCCCTCCAAGCTCAGGCACCGACGAAAATCTTCGTCTCGGCCACCGGCAACGACGCCAGCGATGGCTCCCGCGGCAGCCCGAAGCGAACGTTTCAGGCCGCACATGATGCCGTGGCCGCCAACGGCCAGATCGTCGTGCTCGACACCGCCGGCTACGGCGCGTTGAGCATCACCAAATCCCTCACCGTCACCGTGCCCGCCGGGGTCACCGGCTTTGTCACCGTGCCGCTCAATACGCCCGCCGCCATCACCATCAATACCGGCGCCAGCGACGTCGTCGCCCTGCGCGGACTGATCGTTGAAGGCGGTGCGAATCGGACCAGCGAAACACCCAATCTCAACTACGGCATTTTCACTCAGAGCGTCGGCGTCCTTACCGTCGAGGATTGCGTCATCCGCAACTTCTACGACGGCTTGTTTTTCGTCCCGAGTGGCAGCGGCGCTCGTGTCAACATCTTCAACACCGAAGTGAGCAATTGCCGCTACGGCATTGATATCGAATCGCCCGGTGCCGCAACGGTTGTCGGTTTTACCCGAGGCTGCCGCATCCTGGAGAACGGCGCCGGGCTCTACACCGGCGGACCCGGCACAACCGTGGTGACGTTGCAGGATGGCTCCTTGGTGGGCAATCAACCCGCCATCTACTGCGCAATTGGCGGGAATGTGATTCTAAGCAACTGCACTCTGAACAATAATTTCCCATTGATAGTCCGGCCCACCGGCACCAGCAGCGTGACCTCATACGGCAACAATACGCTGTATTTTAATGGCGCCGGCACCTTCACCGGCACCAAGGGGGGCCTGGAGTGAGTGCATCGCTTGCCCGCAACTGCCGACCCGATTTATCTCCAGGATCGTGGTCCAACCGGGTCCGCTCCTGCGTTGATTCACCGGCGAGCATTTGCCCGGCAGTCTGCGCTTCACTCGAATCCACCCGGCATCTCGAAGGTCATGGTGCCGACGGTTTTGCCCTCGGGATCGATGAGTTCCCACTTGCCGGTGGAGCTGTCGCGCTCGATGACCGCGCGGCCGCCGGTGAAGCGCGTGGCGCCGGGGAAGTCGCTCTTCAGCGCCCAGTTGCCGTCGAGGCCGAGGTAGCCCCAGCCGTCGTCGTTGGCCGCCAGCGCGCGGCCTTCGCTGTAATCGCCGACGCCGATGTAGCGCTTCGCGAAAACCGGCGCCCCTTTTTTGTCGATGAACCCCCAGTTGTGCGCGTCGCGCACCGCGGCGCGGCCCTCATGAAAATCGCGCGCGCCCCCGAATTGCAGACCGATGGCTTCCTTGCCGCCCGGGTCGATGTAGCCCCAGGTGCCACCGGTGAAGACGCCGTCCTCGTCCAGTTTCCCGCCGACGTTCACCGCGGCGAGTCCCTCGGAAAACGGGCGCGCCGCGTCGAACTGCCGCTCAAAGGCAGGCCGGCCGCGGCGGTCGATGTAGCCCCACTTCCCGCCGGCCGACGCGCGCACCGGCGCGAGGCCGCCGTTGAAGTCGCCGGCGTCGTCGAACTTCGCTTCGATGACCAGTCTTCCCGACGGCTCGATGTAGCCCCACGCGGTGCCGGCGCGCACCCGCGCGAGGCCCTCGCAGAAATCGCCGGCGCCATCGAATTGCGTGGCAATCGTCTCCTTGCCCGCCGGATCGATGTAGCCCCACTTGTTGTTCACGCGCACCGCGGCGACGCCTTCGGAAAACAGCCGGGCGGCCTCGAAGCGCGGGGCGATCGCCTGGGCGGCGTCGCGATCGACGTAGCCGAATTTTCCCTCGGTGCGCACCGGGAACAGTTTCGCCGGCTCGCGCACGTGCGGCGGCGGCGTGCGCGAGCAGCCTCCAGCGGCCCCCAGCAGCAAACCAAGCGCGACGAACAATAAATTTAATAATGGGAAGCGACGAGGAAAACTCATTCCACCGCAGGTAATAACAACCGCCGGCGCAGAATGCGACCATTCATCAGCGGACTGCCGATAGAGGGGTTGTCGAACCCCGCGCCCGGCTTTCGGCCGCGCGGCGCGTTCGCTCGTTCTTTCCTCCCCATGAAAAACCGCTGCCCGCTCTTCCGCGGCGCCAGCGCCTGGTTGTTTGTTTGGGCGCTGGGCCTCCCCCTCCTCGGCACGTGGCTCGTTCCATCGAACGCGCACGCGCAATTGACGAAGATCTTCGTCGCCTCCTTCGGTAGCGACGCCAATGACGGCTCCCGTGGCGCGCCCAAGCGCACCTTCCAGGCGGCGCACGACGCGGTGGCCGCCGGCGGCGAGGTCGTCGCCCTCGACACGGCTGGCTACGGGGCGCTGAGCATCACCAAATCGGTCGGCGTCACCGTGCCGGCGGGCATCACCGGATTTATCACGTTGACCAGCGGCGCCGCCATCAAAGTCAACACCGCCGCCGCCACCGACACCGTCACCCTGCGGGGGCTTTCGATCAACGCAGTCAACAAGTCCGGCGCACCGCGCGGCATTTTGGTAAGCAACGCCGACACCGTCAGCGTGAGCGACTGCACGATCTCCGGCTATACTAACGGCATTGATTTCAGCCCTTCGGCTGCGGCGACCCTGCTCGTGACGGGGAGCGCGCTCCGGGCCAACTCGAGCAACGGGATTGTCGTGGCGAGTTTCGCGTCGGGAAACGTCCAGCTCGTGGTGACGGATTGCGAACTGTCCTTTAGCCAAGGCGCTGTCACCGTGGTCGGATCGAACACTTCCGGCGTCACTCACCGGGTTGTTTTGAGCAACACCGCGGTGGTCGGAAACACGGGCCAAGCCATTGCGATTTCCGGCCCCACCGACGTCGTTCTGCAAAACTGCACCTTGTCCGCCAACGCCGAAGCCATCCGCGTGTCAAATCTTGCGACGATCAGAGTCGATGGCTGCGCGGTGACCGGCAACATCACCGGGCTGTTCAACAACTTGGGTGGCAACCTGCTTTCACGCGGCAACAATACCGTGGAAGACAACACCACCAACGGTGCCTTTACCGGCACTTACGCTGCGAAGTAGGCACGGCGCAGGCGGATGACAGTCCAATTGCCCGCGCAAGGTCCGGAGAAACAGCGATATGCAAGGTATGAATCCATTTGCCTGCTCATTTTGCACCCGCGGCCTCCTGCCTGCTCTGCTTGGATTTCTGGTTCTCTTTCCGCCGGGCGCGGCCCATGCGCAGCTGACCAAGATCTTCGTCTCGGCCACCGGCAACGACGCCAGCGACGGCGCGCGCGGCACGCCGAAGCGCACCTTTCAGTCGGCGCACGACGCCGTGGCCGCCAACGGCCAGATCGTCGTGCTCGACACCGCCGGCTACGGCGCGTTGAGCATCACCAAATCCCTCACCGTCACCGTGCCCGCCGGGGTCACCGGCTTTGTCACCGCCACCGGGGGCAACGGCGTCACCGTGGATGCCAGCCCGAGCGGCGTCGTGGCGTTGAGCGGGCTGACGATCGAAGGCGCCACGGCCGGCATCCTGATCACGTCGGTCGGGCGGATGCACGTCAGCGACTGCCTCCTGCGCGCCTGCACCAACGGAATTCAGGACAACAGCACCGGGGCGGTCTACATCCGCGACAGCGCCTTTCACGACAATAATAACGGGCTGTTCATCCAATGCCTGACCGGCCTCGCGCCGGTCAGCGTGGAGCACTGCCGTTTCGAGGGCAATACCTTCGGCATCCGCGGCCAGGACAACGCCCGCGTGTCGGTGCGCGACTGCGTGGCCAACGGTATCGCCCCCACCGGCAGTGGGAACTCCTACGGCGGGTTCGTCATCCTCGGCGGGGCCGGGCGCAACGGCGAGATGTTCTGCGACAACTGCAGCTCGACGAACAACGGCTACGGTTTCGCCTCCGGCCCCCTCGCCACCGGCGGCGATGGCAAGATGATTTTGAGCAACTGCACCGCCACCCGCAACGACGCCGGCGCCGCGGCTTTCGGCTCGAGCACGCTCTTTACCTACGGCAACAACCACGTCGCCGGAAACATCTCGTTTCAGTTCTTCTCCACGGGGACGCTCTCACCCAATTGAGGCGCCGCACCCGCGCCGGCCGTTGAGCATCGCGGCGCGCCCGCCCGGCTTCGGCGAGCGCCGGCCAGCCGCGCGCTTCAGCGCAACGGCTCGATGCTCGTGAAATCACCGGAGGCGTAGTCCCCGACGACGACGTTGTTGCCGAACGATTCGACGAATGTGCCGGACGCCTTCACGGTCAACGGTCGGTTGTCGGAAAAGGTGCAGTTGCCCACGAAAACGCGCGTGCTGCTCACGCATTCGATGGCCGGCGCGTTGTTCGCCAGGAAGCTGTCTTTCAACGTCACAAAAGTGAAGCCTGGTCCGCCGGTGTAAAAGCCGGTGGTGTTGTTCAGAATGCGGCAACCGGCGATGAGACCGATGACGTTGAAAGCGTTTGGCGTTTCCACGTCGATGCCGTAGCGGCAGTTCGTCACCTCAGTGTTGAAAACGCTGAGGCGAGGGTCGGCATTGCCTGCCGGGATGAAGAACAGGCCGTCATAGAAATTGCGGATGACGCAATCCGTGACGTCGAGCACCCGGACGCTGGTCGCGAAGATGCCGTAGTTGACGTTGGGCGACACGGTGGTCTTGCTGGCGCCGCCCTCGATGATGAGCCCGCGCAGGCTGACGATGGCGCTGGTGCCGGCGTTGATGGTGATGGCGGCAGGCGTGCCGAGGGGCACGGTGACGAAGCCGTTGACGCCGGGCGGCACGGTGACGCCCACGCTCTTGGTGATGTTCAGCGGCCCGTAGCCGGCCGTGTCCAGGACCACGATCTGCCCGCCGGCGGCCACGGCGTCATGCGCGGCCTGGAAGGTGCGTTTGGGAGAGCCCCGGCTGCCGTCGCTGGCGTCGTTGCCGGTGGCCGAGACGAAGATCTTCGTGGCTTGGGCGTGCAGCGCCACGGGAACCAGTGCGAGCACGACGGAGAGCAGCAGAACGCGTAGCAGGGACGTTTTCATCCTCCATGTATCGCGCATGGTCGGCCGGTCACATGGGCCAGCCGCAGCGGCCCGCGTCACACACAACGCCGCGGCGAGATCGCCGCGCCACCGGCAGGCATCGCCTGGCTTGCCTGCGGCGGCTACCGACCGGCCAACACCCGATCCGCACTCATTTCAATGATCTGACCTCGTTGAAGTAGGCGGATGAGAAGACGGCGGTATTGTTTCCATACGTCGAGACGACCTTAAGGCTACCGGCATCTGTGCCCACGATCGGATTATTGGAGAGGTCGTTAAACTTGCAGTTGCTCGCCAGAACGAAGCAAATGCCGGGGGTGGCTCCGAGGTGGATCGCGGTATCGCAGTGGGCGATCACACTGTCCGTCAGGTCCGCAACGACCTGGCCGGTGGCATAAACGGCATCGCCGAGGTTCTCCAGCCGGCAGCCGGAGATGATGGCAACCGCTATGCCCCCGCCGGCCCCGCTGCCAAGCCCTTGCAGGTCGATGCCGTAGCGGCAGTTGCGCACCGTCGTGTTATACACCGACAGGCGCGCGGTGGTGCCGGCCGTGATGAAGGGCAGGGCGTCGAGGAAGTTGCGGATCGTGCAGTCTTCCACCGTCAAAAAACCAACGCTGCTAGCATAGACGCCGAAGCCGGGTCCATTGCCCGTGCTCTGCCGGTTGCCGCCGCCTTCAATGATGAGCCCGCGCAGAGTGACCACCGAGCCTGCCCCGGCAACGACGGTGATGCCGTTGCTGTCGCCGGTGACGGTGACAAAGCCGTTGACCCCGGGAGGCACGGTGACTGCCAATGACTTTGTGATGATCAAGGCCCCGTAGCCCGCGGTGTCCAGGACGACAATCTGCCCGCCATCCGCGACGGCGTTGTGCGCCGCCTGGAAGTTGCGCTTCGGGCTGCCGCGGCTGCCGTCGTTGGCGTCGTTGCCGGTGGCCGAGACGAAGATCTTCGTGGCTTGGGCAAACGCTCGGGAGAGAGGAAAGAACAGGGTGGCCGCGGCGATTGCCAGGGTGAAAAAATCGGATCCGGTCACACGAGCGAGAGGCTTCATGTCCCCTGTATCGGAGCATCCACGCCCGCCGCGCGGTCGCAGGAAGGGTGTGACCGCTCCTCCCGGGCGGCCGCCGGTCGCATGCGCCGATGTTTTTCAGTCGACAGCCGGCGATGGCAGCCGTCGTGCCCTGGGAGCCGGGTGACGGCCTGCCACAAATGCCAGGGTGCGCCAGTCCTGCGCGGAGCGCGTGGCGCCGGCGTTCACGGGCGATCGAGCTTGCCGGGACGTTCATCGGGACCATTCCGACTCCGCGGGTGCCGCCGCGGCGCGCTTGCGTATCCTGCCGGGCCAGCAATATTTGCGATTGCCCTTCACCCTTTCCTGGAAGGGGCGAGCGCCCGGCCGGGGAGGCACGATAAGAAAAGCAGAATGAAAACACGCCTCTCCTGCAGAGTCTTGTTGTATCTGTCTCTGCTCCCCCTGTTCCTCCCCAGCACGGCACTCCACGCCCAGCTGACGAAAATCTTCGTCGCCTCCACCGGCAACGATGCCAATGACGGCAGCCGCGGCAGTCCGAAGCGCACGTTTCAAGCGGCGCACGACGCCGTGGCCACCGGCGGCGAGGTCGTCGCGCTCGATACTTCCGGCTACGGATCGCTAAATATCACCAAGAGCGTGGGCGTCACGGCGCCGCCGGGCATCACCGGCTTTATCACCACGACCGGTCCCGCCAACGGCGTGGTCATCAACCTCACGACCGGCACGGTGACGCTGCGCGGGTTGCGGATCAATGCGGTCAACAAAACCGGCTCGCCCCGCGGAATTTTTGTTTTCGGCGTCGATGTCCTCGGCGTGAGCGACTGCGTCGTCAACGGCTACAGCAATGCCATCGACCTGCTCCCGGCCACCGGCGCGAATGTGTTGATCTCGGGATGCACGCTGCGCTCCAACACATCGGCCGGGATCGCGATCGGCGGCTCTGCCGACGGGGCGGTCAGACTCAACGTGGAAAGCTGTGAACTGGTCGAGAATCAGGCCGGCTTGAACGTGGTCGCTTCCGGCACCCTGGGTGTCTCCCACCAGATCGTGGTGAACCGCACGCTGCTTTCCAGCAACACCATCAATGGGATTTCGCTTGGCGGCCCCAACTCGGCGACTCTGCAAACCTGCGTCGTTTCCGGTAACAACGAAGGCATCCGGGTAACCGGTGGCGGCACCGTCCGGGTTTCCGATTGCACGGTGACCGGCAACACGACAGGCCTGACGGCAATCAGCGGCGCCTCCCTGCTCTCCCGCCTCAACAACACGCTCGAAGGCAACGGGACGAACGGCGCCTTCACCGCCTCCTACACCGCGAAATAGGCGGCTCCCGTTCCGGGCACCATACGCGACCCGGAACAGGATCAGTCGTAGCCGTCGCCCGGCGCATCGAAGCGGATCGGGCCGACCGGCTTGCCGGCTGTGTCGATGAAGCCCCAGACCGGCGGGCCGTCCACGCCGCGCGCGACCAGGGCGCGGCCGGCGACAAAGCGCGTCGTGCCGGGAAAATCGGCGAGGATCGCCCAGCGGCCGGAGGGGTTGATAAAGCCCCAGCCCTCGTCGTGGATCGTCGGCGCGAGGCCATCGGAAAAGTCGCCGACGTTCAGCAACGACGGCGGGATGACCTCCGTGCCCGCGGGGTCCACGAAGCCCCAGCGCTCCTCGGCGCCGCGCACCGCGGCCAGTCCGTCGTGAAAATCGCGCGCGTCGGTGTAGCGCAGGGGGATGACGACGCGACCCGTCCGGTCGATGAAGCCCCAGCGGCCGCCGAAGAATTTCCCGCCGTCGCCTTCCCAGCCGCCGACGTTCACCGCGGCCAGGCCCTCCGCGGAAAACGGCCGCGCCGCGCTGTAAACGCGCCCGCCCGCCGCCGGCTCGCCCTGGCGATCGGCAAACCACCACTGCCGGCCGCGGCAGACATTCGCCAGCCCGCCGCGATAGTCGCCGGCGCCGTCGAGGATAAACGGCAGCACCTCCCGGCCGGAGGAGTCGATGAACCCCCATTGGCCCCCCTGCTTCACCCGCGCCAGCCCCTCGCTGAAGTCGCCGGCCGCCTCGTAGCGCGCCGGGATCACCGTGCGGCCGGTGGCGTCGATAAAGCCCCACTTCCCGCCCTGGCGCACCGCGGCCAAACCCTCGGAGAAAAAGCGCGCCCCGCTCCAGCGCGGCTCCAGGACGACGCTCCCCTCGGCGTCCACAAAGGCGCACGCGCCGTCCATCCGCACCGGAAATAGCGGGCCGCGCGACGGCTGCGGCAGCGGCGCCGGGTCCGCTACTGAGCCAGCACTGGGCATTCCATCGCGCGCCGGCGCCACGGGAATCCTGCCGGGCGTGCTGTTTGCCGACGGCTCCGGCTGGCGCGCAGCGGGGTTCTCCGCTGGCGAAGGTCGGCGCGAGCAACCCGAGCTCAGGGCAGCGATTCCGCAAAGAACCGCGCAAAAACCGAGCGCGAGATTCCAGCGAGGTCGGCGCAGAGCAGTTGCCACGGCTCCAGTGATAGCATCGCTCTGCCCCGCATGCTACGCTGCGACGTCGGCGCGGTCGCAAATGGATGCTCAGGAGGCATTTTCATCCCCATTTGTCCGGGGGAATCATTGACAGCGCACCCGGGAATGTCCATGCGCCGGACCGCCGCGTTTTCCCCCGTCAGGATTCTGTCGTCAACCCTTCCCGCACCCATGAACGTCTCCACCTGCCCTCCGCTTCTCCACGCACCACCCGGCAACTCCGGCCGTTGTCCCATCCCGGCTGCCTCGCGCTGTTGCTGCTGCTGCTCCTCGCGCCGCTCGCCCCCCTGCACGCCCAGTTGACGAAGATCTTCGTCTCGGCCACCGGCAACGACGCCAACGACGGCGCCCGCGGCACCCCCAAGCGCACCTTCCAGGCCGCGCACGACGCCGTCGCCCCGGCTGGCGAAATCGTCGCGCTGGACACCGCCGGCTTCGGCGCGGTCGTCATCACGAAAAGCCTCGGCATCACGGTGCCGACCGGGATCAACGGATTCATCACCGCGATTTCCGGCAACGGCATCACGATCAACGCCGGCTCCTCCGATGTCGTGACGCTGCGCGGGCTGTCAGTGAACTCTCCGGGCGGCGCCTCCACCGCGGTCCTCGCCAACGGCGTCGGCACGCTGGAGATGACCGATTGCACGCTGAGCGGCTTCGAAACCAACGGACTTAGTCTTGCCACGCAGAACACTGCCACGCTCCTGCTGAAGAACTGCACGATCCGCGACTCGAACAATGGCATCCTGGTGCCCACCTCGGTCGGCGTGCCCGTGACCATGGTCATCGATGACTGCCAGGTGCAATCCAACCGCGTCGGCCTCAACCTGGCGACAAATTCCCAGGCGCACCGGGTCGTGCTGCACAACACCGCCGTGATTAATTCGGCCGGAGGCTTTGCCATCGCCGTCCGGGTCAACGGAGGCAGCAACCAGGTGACTCTGCAAGGCTGCACGATCTCCGCCAGCGGCATCGGAATCGACCTAGTGGCCTCCGGCGCTACCGCCCGCCTGGACGGCTGCACGATCGCCGCCAACACCCTGGGCTTGAGCCGGGTCGCCGGCGCCAACCTGCTGTCGCGCGGCAACAACACCTTGGAGGGCAACACGACGGACGGCATCTTCAGCGGCACCTACACGGCGAAGTAAAACGATTCACCCCGGCACGGCGCCGGCGCCCGCATCGGCGCAGATTTCCGTCCGCACCAAGTCCCGCTCACACCCCGGTCCTTGCGCCCGGTGCGTCTGTCACCATCTGTGCCGTCCCGCCCGAATTCCGCCGTTTACTTCGCGCTGTAGGTGCCCGGGAAGGTGTTCCCCTGGGGATTCTTTTCCAGCGTGTTGTTGCCGCGGCTGAGCACCTGGCCGGTGTTGGTCGTCGAGATGCCGGTGCCGTTGCCGGTGATGCGGCAGTTGTCCACGCGCACCACGCAGGTATTCGAGCCGCCCAGGGTCTGCGAGCGCAGGCCGAAGAGGTTGCCCGTGATGACGCAGTCGGCCAGCGTCACGTCCACGCTGCCATTTTGGCCGAGCGTATTGATGCCACTGAAAGCGTTGCCCCAGAAGCGGCAGCCGACCACGCTGGCGGTGATGGCCGTGGCCGCCTGGCCCGTGCCGAACTTGTTGACGAGGAAGATTCCTTCGCCGCAGTTGTGCAGGTCGCAGTTGAACACGTTGATCACTTCGTTGACGGCGGCAAAACAGCTCACGCCGCTCTGGAAGCCGCGCACCGTGCAATCCTGCACGGTCAGCGTGCCCACGGTGGGCGCGGAGATGCCCAGGCTGCCGTTCACGGAGGCGCCGCCACCTTCGAGGATGAGTCCGCGCAAGACGACTACGTCCGTGGAGGCGGCGTTGATCGTGACAGCCGTGCTGCTGCCGCTGGTCGTGATGAAGCCGTTGACGCCAGGCGGCACGGTGACGGCCAAGCTCTTGGTGATGTTCAGCGGCCCGTAGCCGGATGTATCCAGCACGATGATCTGGCCGCCGGCGGCGACGGCGTCGTGCGCCATTTGAAAAGTGCGTTTCGGGTTTCCGCGGCTGCCGTCGTTCGCATCATTGCCGGTGGAGGCAACGAAGATTTTCGTGGCCTGGGCGTGAACGGCTTCCGGCCGCAGCAGACCCAGGAGACCGAACAAAACCGGCAGGATGCCGCAGGCGCAGAAAGAGCGAACGGGCGTTTTCATGCTCCAGGTATCGCTGGTCCCCGGAGCTTTACGTGCATGAGCCGTCCGCGCCGTGCTTACTTTGCGCTGTAGCCCACCGGCGCGGCGTTGCCGGCGGTGTTATTTTCGATCGTGTTGTTCGTGCGCGAGAGCAGCCCGCCGCCGTTGGCCGTCGTGGTGCCGGTGGCGTTGGTGGTAAGGGCGCAGTTGTCCAGGCGCACGATGGCCGTCGCGCCGTCCGCTTTTACGCCGGTGCCGTTGCCGGAGATGACGCAGTCGCCCAGCGTCAGGTCCACGCTGCCGGAGGCACCGGAACGCTGCGCGAGCACGCCGATGCCGCTGTTTTGATCGAACTGGCTGTCCGTGACGATGGCATTCACGGCGATGTTGGCGCCGTTTTCCAGATCCAGCCCGGTCGTGCAGCCGCGCACCACGCAATTGCGCATGTTGATCTTCAATGGCGTGAAGGAGACGGCGTAAACGCCCCGGGTGAAGTTGCGCACCGTGCAGTCTTCGATGGCGAGGTTGCCGACGTTCAAGGCGAGGATGCCGATGCTGTCGTTGCCACCCTCGACGATGAGCCCGCGCAGGGTCACCACCGCGCTCGCGCTGGCGTCGATGCTGATGCCGTTGTTGCCGGCGGGCGCGGTGACAAAGCCGTTGACGCCCGGCGGCACGACGATACCGAGGCTTTTGTTGATGGCGATCTTGCCGTAGCCCGCGGTGTCCAGCACGACGATCTGCCCGCCGTCGGCGATCGCGTCATGGGCGGCCTGGAGGGTGCGTTTCGGGGTCAGCCGGCCGCCGGAGTTGGCATCGTTGCCGGTGCTGGCGACGAAGATTTTCGTGGCCTGCGCGTGCAGGGCCGACAGCGGCAGCGCGAGAAGGACCAGGAGGGAAAGCCACCGCGCCGGCGCGGTGAAGGCGGAACGGCGGCGGACGCGGAACGTGGGGCTGGCAGAGTTCATGGCGGGAAAGGCGGGGTGAAGTTCGTGGGCAGCGGGCAGAGGCGGATGGATCAGCGCAGAAGCAATCACTTCGCGCTGTAGGTGGCCGGGAAGTTGTTGCCCAGGGAGTTATTCTCCAGCGTGTTGTTGCCGCGGCTGAACACCTGGCCGCCGGTGCTGGTGCTGATACCGGTATCGTTGTCAACGATCCGACAATTATCCACGCGCACTACGGCGACCGCGTTGCTCGGGACTGCGGCGATGCCGACGTTGCTGCCCGAGATGACGCAGTTGCGCAGGGTGACATCCGCGTTGCCGCCGGCGGAGGGCGAGACGAAAAGGCCAAGGCTGGGGCCCTGCTCGAACCGGCAGCTTTCGGCGATCGTAGCCGCGCGGGAATCCGCGTTGCCGGGCTCCAGATCCAGGCCCGCATCACAACCGCGCAGCGTGCAGCGCCGCAGGTAGAGATTGCCGTTGTTGACGGTGAAAATGCCGGAAAAGAAATTGCGCACCGTGCAGTCTTCGACGGTCACGCTGGCCGCGCTGTTGACCTCGATGCCGTTGCTGGTGGAACTCTGGTTCGCGCCGCCGCCCTCGATGATCAGCCCGCGCAGGGCGATGCTGTCGGCGGCGCCGGCGTTGATGACGATGCCCGGGGCGCCGCCACTGACCGTGACAAAGCCGTTGACGCCCGGGGGCACGGTCACCGCGAGGCTTTTCGTGATCGTCAGCGCGCCGTAGCCGGAGGTGTCCAGCACAACGATCTGCCCGGCCGCCGCGACGGCGTCGTGCGCCGCCTGGAAGGTGCGCTTCGGGTTGCCGCGGCTGCCGTCATTCGCGTCGCTGCCGGTGCTGGCGACAAAGATCTTCGTGGCCTGCGCGTGGAGCCCGGCAGGCAGGGCGACAAAAAGCACCAGCAGGAGTGCCGGGGCGAGCAGGGCGGGCGCACGAAATTTCATAGGTCTGGAATGAGGATACGACCCGCGCTTTCTGTCAATCCATTTGCGCCGCGCGGGAGAGAAGATCCATGACTCCATCTCGACTGGGCCTTCTCACCGACCAAGCGTCAGGCGGGCAAAACGCGATACCGGGGCATGCAAACTCCCTGGGCTCGCTCGCTCTCTTCCTACTCCTCCTCCTGATTCTGCTGCTGGTGGCGCCGGCGGCGGCGCTCCGAAGCGCAGTGGCTCAAGGTCTTCTGGCTTGAGCGTGCAGCACGAGGGGCGCACCGAGCAGAGTGTAGCCAACCGCAAGAAGAAGGGCGCAGCATTTCATAGGGAGACGTGGGTTGATCGGAAACTGAGTGACTTGGTCGAACTGACCCCTCAATTCGGCGAAATATTAAAGGTAAAGCCGGCGCCCGCGGTGTTCTCGATCAGGCGATTGTTGCCATACGATCCCACGTTCGCCCCCTGGGCTCCCAGAACGATCGTGCTGTCGTTGAAGCAAATGATGGAATTACTCACACCAACCCGACAATCGCTGGCCCCGTGCAGCGCGATCCCGTTGTAACCAAGGTAGCAGTAATCCACAATCACCTTGGGAGTCGGCGCTCCTCCGGTGGCACCGGCGTAGAGCGCGTCGCCGTTGTTCTCCAACCGCGAGTTGGCGATCAGCGCGAACTGGCGGTTGAACTCGTTGGCTTCGACGTCGATGCCATAGCGGCAATTGGTCACGTTGGTGTTGTGGACGAAGAGACGAAAGCCGGTGTTGGTAAAGCTGGGACCCATCGGGAAGAAGGCCAGCCCGTCGTAGAAGTTGCGGATCGTGCAGTCCTCCACGGTGAGCACGCCCACGGTGACAACGCGGATGCCGTAGTTCGTGTTCGCGGTTTCGGTGGTTCGGTTGCCGCCGCCTTCAATGATGAGTCCACGCAAGACAACGCTGTCGGTGAACGCGGCGTTGATGCTGATGGCGCTCGGCGTGTTGCCCGGCACGGTCACGAAGCCGTTCACCCCGGGCGGCACCGTGATGGTCAGGCTCTTCGTGATGTTCAAAGCGCCGTAGCCGGCGGTGTCCAGCACGACGATCTGGCCATTGCTGGCCACCGCGTTATGCGCCGCCTGGAAGTTGCGCTTCGGGTTGCCGCGGCTGCCATCGTTGGCGTCATTGCCAAAGGAGGCGACAAAAACCTTGGGCAGCTGCGCGTGCAGCGCCGCCGCCGGCGCCACCACCACCAGCAGAATCGAGAGGAGCAGGAGAAGAAGAGAGCGAGCCCGGGGAGTTTTCATGCCCCTGTATCGCGCTTCGCCTGCCTGGCGCTTGGCCATGATGGGAGGTCCGTCCAGGCGGGCGGCGGTGCGCTGCTTACCTTTATTTACTTAACGTCGCGGTGGTCTGGAGTTCGGGCAGGCAGGCGCAGGAGCAGCGGCACCTCGAAGACTTTCTCGTGCGCGATGCCGTGTTCCCAAAGGCCATCCTCGCCCCAGGCGTCGCCGTGGTCGCCGCAGAGCACGGTCGCGGCGTCGCGGAAGACTTCAAGCAGCGGCGCCAGCTCCGCATCCACGAAGCGCAGGCAGGCGCTCTGTCGCTCGCGGCAGAGCGCGGCGTCGTTCGTGTCGCCGGCGAAGGGCACGCAGGGATTGTGCGCGGGATCCCACGGCGCGCCGTCGTGGTAATACGGCACGTGCGTCTCGCCGATATTTAAAAACAGGAACACCGGCCGATCCGCCGCCGCGAGTTCGCGCTCGATCCAGGCGAGCTGCGGGCGCAGGCAGGCGCTGGTGCCGCCGTGGTAATAGAAGCGGTCGAAGTCCGCCACGAGCGTCGCGCTGGCCGGCAGCGCCGGGTCAAACCAGCCGACCGCGCCGGTGCCGATCGTGCGCAGCCCGCGGCGACGAAAGCCTTCGATGATGTTGCGCCCTTCGAGTTCGAAATACGGCTGCGCCCGGCCGGGATGCCCGAGCGCCTGCATCTTGAAAATGCGGGCGAACTTCGGGTTCGCATACGGGATCGGCGCGCCGTCCGCCACGCCGGGCGTGAAGCCGACGAACATCGCGGCGTGCGACCCGTAGGTGAAGTGGCTCGGCGACCATGCCCGGTGGAGCGGCCCGACGGCTTTCAGGTGCGGCGCCGCGGTGTCCCGGAAGGTGTCGTAGCGGCAGGAGTCCAGCGTGATGAGGAGGACCGAGCCGGCGGCGTGCGGAAATGGGGACACGGCAAAAGGAGATTGGAATCTGACGACTTTGGGCAGAGCCTTCTATAACCCCTCGCCGACGGGAGTCGAAATCGCTCCGGGCGGGTCGTCCGATCATTAACAGAAAAACTCCTGCACCATGAAAACAAGATTCGCGTTCACCACCCTGTTGGTCGCCAGTTTCCTCGCTGCCGCCGGCGCCGCCACCTCGCTGCACGCCCAAGCCACCCGCACCTGGGTTTCCGGAGTCGGCGATGACGCCAACCCGTGCAGCCGCACCGCGCCGTGCAAAACCTTTGCCGGCGCGATCTCCAAAACTGCGGCCGCCGGAGAAATCACCGTGCTCGATCCCGGCGGCTTCGGCGCGGTGACGATCACCAAATCGATCACCATCAACGGCGGCGGCATCGAAGGCGGCATCAACGCCGCGGGGACGAACGGGATTATCGTCAACGCCGGGGCAGGCGACGTTGTCATCGTGCGCAATCTCGTCATCAACGGCGTTGGCAGCGGCTTGAACGGCATCCGGTTTATAGCGGGCAAGGCGCTGCACGTGGAAGGCTGCACCATCACGAGTTTCAACGGTTCGTCGGGCTTCGGCATCGACTTTGAACCCGCCGGCGTCTCCCCGGATCCCAGCACGCTCAGCGTGAGCAACACCCAGGTGCGCAACTGTGGCGGCGGCGGCATCCTCATCCGGCCCGGCGCCGGCTTCAACACGGTGGCCAACCTGGAAAAAGTCGTCGTGGCGCAGAATCAATTCGGCCTGCGCGCGGAAAGCCGCGCCAAGGTCACGCTGCATGACTGCACGACCTCCAACAACGTCACCAACGGCGTCCTCGCCTTCTCCTCCGGCAGCGCCGTCGAGGTGAACCTCGACAACTGCGTGAGCGCGAATAACACCACGAACGGCGTGAAATCCGAAGGCCCCGGCGCGGTCGTGCGCCTGAGCAACACCACGATCACGGACAACTCCACCGGCTTGGCGAGCGCCAGCGGCGGCGCCATCGTCACCTTCGGCAACAACCGCATCGCCGGCAACGCCCCCGGCGGCGACGGCGCGCCGACGATCATCACCGGCCAGCAGTAGGCGCCGCGGCCTCGGCGACCGGAACCGGGGCGGTGAATTCGCGAAACGAATTTTCATCGCTCCGGCACCGGCCGAAGAGATTTGTGTAAGCAGCGTTGTGCAAGCAATATGCTTGCATCATGCACACCATCGTCCCCCTCCGCCGTGCCCTCGCATGTTTGCCCCGGGCCTTGTCACCAGCTCACCTGCTGACCGCCCTCGCCCTGCTGCTCCTGCCGGTTGGCACCGCTCACGCCCAGCTGACCAAAATCTTCGTCTCGGCCACCGGCAACGACGCCAGCGACGGCGCCCGCGGCACGCCCAAGCGCACCTTCCAGAGCGCCCACGACGCCGTCGCCGCCAACGGCCAGATCGTCGTGCTCGACACG
This sequence comes from uncultured Verrucomicrobiae bacterium, assembly GCA_963762725.1. Classification (GTDB taxonomy): domain Bacteria; phylum Verrucomicrobiota; class Verrucomicrobiia; order Chthoniobacterales; family SZAS-18; genus JAFAXH01. The sequence continues at coordinate 287,997 of CAVXLY010000005.1, forward strand.
GCCGGCTACGGCGCGTTGAACATCACCAAATCCCTCACCGTCACCGTGCCCGCCGGCGTCACCGGCTTTGTCACCGCCCCCTCCGGGAGCAACGGCGTCACCGTGGATGCCGGCACGAGCGGGATCGTGGCGTTGAGCGGGCTGACGATCGAAGGCGCCACGACCGGCATCCAGATCACCTCGGTCGGGCGGATGCACGTCAGCGACTGCCTCTTGCGCGCCTGCACCAACGGAATCCAGGACAACAGCACCGGGGCGATCTACATCCGCGACAGCGCCTTTCACGACAATAATGACGGGCTGTTCATCCAGTGTCTGACCGGCCTCGCACCGGTCAGCGTGGAGCGCTGCCGTTTCGAGGGCAACTACTTCGGCATCCGCGGCGTGGACAACGCCCGGGTGTCGGTGCGCGACTCCGTGGCCCATGGCAGCGCCCCCCCCCCGGCAATCCGAGCTCCTACGCTGGGTTCGTCATCCTCGGCGGGTCCGGGCGCAACGGCGAGATGTTCTGCGACAACTGCACCGCCACGAACAACGGCTACGGTTTCGCCTCCGGGCCTTTCGCCACCGGCGGCAGCGGCAAGCTGACTCTGAACAACTGCACCGCCACCCGCAACAACGTGGGCGCCACGGTTTTCGGCTCGAGCACGCTCCTTACCTACGGCAACAACCACGCCGCCGGAAACATCTCCGGCCAGCTCTTCGGGACGGGAACGCTCGCACCCAATTGAGGCGCCGCGGCGCCGCCGCCGGGCGTCGCCGCGCGCCGGCCAGCCACGCGACTCAGCGCAACGGCTCGATGCTCGTGAAATCACCGGGGACGTCGGTCTTGCCGGCGCCGCCTTCGATGAGGAACCCGCGCAAGCTGACGCTGGCGCTGGTGCCGGCGTAGCTGGTGATGGCGGCAGGCGTGCCGGGGGGCACGGTGACGGCAGACGAATCGGTGATGTTCAGCGTCTGGTAACCGGCGGTGTCCCGCGCCACGATCCGCCCGCCGGCAGCCGCGGCGTCGCTGCCGTGGCGCCGGCATGCGAGGGCGTTCGCAGCAGCCGGCACGTTCCCGGGTGACCCTGCCGACTCCGCCGCCGGCGCCGGCGCCGCTGCGCGCTTGTGGATTTGTGTATCCTGCCTACCCCAAGTGGGGTTTGCGCCGACCCGCCGTTCCCGGAAGAGAACGAGTGCCCGGCCGGGCAGGCACGATACTGGAGCACGATGAAAACACGCCTCTCCGGCAGAGTCCTGTTGGGTTTGTCTCTGCTCCCCCTGTTTCTCCCCTGCACAACACTCCACGCCCAGTTGACGAAAGTCTTCGTCTCGGCCACCGGCAACGACGCCAACGACGGCGCCCGCGGCACGCCCAAGCGCACCTTCCAGAGCGCCCACGATGCCGTCGCGGACGGCGGCCAGATCGTCGCACTCGACACTTCCGGCTACGGGCCGTTGAACATCACGAAGAACCTCAGCATCACCGTGCCCACCGGGATCAATGCCTTTGTCACCGTCGCTTCCGGCAGCGGCATCACGATCAACACCGGACTGCGCGTCACGCTGCGCGGGCTGATCATCGAAGCCACGGCGCCGGGGAATTCGAGCGGCGTCTATGCCAACTCGGTCGCCGCTTTGCGGATGGAGAACTGCGTGATCACCGGGTTTGGTGCTGCCAACAACTTGGGCGCCACCGGCGGGCTGGTCATCAACAGTTCCGATATCATCGGCAACGTTGTGCTCACCGACACCGTCATCCAGGACTGTCCGGGCAGCGGGATTACGCACGGAATTTTTGGAAGTCCGAGCAACTCCACGCTCTTGCTGGAGCGTTGCCGCATCCTGTCCAACGGCCAGGGCGTGGCGATGCTCTCCAACGGCCGGGGCACGGTGCGCAATTCCATTGTCTCCAACAACACCGGCATCGGCATCCGCTGCGGCGGAGTGGGGCAAAGTAACGTGCGAGTGAACGTGGACAACTGCGCGGTGACCGACAACGGCACCGGCATCGCCAACTTCTTTGCGAACAACGTGACGGTCTCCAACACGTCCATCACCGGCAACACGACCGGGGTCACCAGCAACCCGATCACCTACGGCAACAACCGGCTCATCAACAACACCAGTGATGGCAGCATGGGCACGTTGGTTGCCCCGAAGTGAGGCTCCGGCGGGAGATCCCCGTCACCCACCGACGCGGGGACGGCGGAACCGTGTTCCCCGTCTCCGCGCACCTGACTTGCGGCGTCGTGACCTGCACGACACCGCCGCCGCTGTCGAAGATCGTGCAGCCCTGCTTGGGCTGGATCGCGACAGGCAGCGTTTTGTTGTCCGGATGGCGCCGGGGCCGCGGACCCTTGGCGCGGCTGCATCGCCCCGGCGCCGGCGGAAGACATTTGTGCAAGCACCGCTCTGCAAGCAATATGCTTGCACCATGCACACCATCGCCCCCCTCCACCGTTCTCTCTCACGTCTGCCCCGGGCCTGGTCCTGGCCCGCCTGCTGATTGCGCTCGGTCTGATGGTTCCTGCCGGCTGGCGCCGCCCACGCCCAGCTGACCAAGATCTTCGTCTCGGCCACCGGCAACGACGCCAACGACGGCGCCCGCGGCACGCCGAAGCGCACCTTCCAGAACGCGCATAACGCTGTGGCCTCCGGCGGCCAGATCGTCGCGCTGGACACTTCCGGCTACGGGCCGCTCTACATCACGAAGGACCTCAGCGTCACGGTTCCCACCGGGATCAACGCCTTCGTCACCGTCGCTTCCGGCTCCGGCATCGTGATCACCACCGGACTGCGGGTCACGCTGCGCGGCCTGATCATCGAAGCCACGGCGCCGGGGAATTCGAGCGGCGTCTTCGCCAGCGCGGTCGCCGCCTTGCGGATGGAAAACTGCGTGATCACCGGGTTCGGTGCTGCCAACAACTTGAACGCCACCGGCGGGCTGGTCGTCGACTCTTCGAACGTCATCGGCAACATCGTCCTCGCCGACACCGTCATTCAGGACTGCCCGGGCAGCGGGATTGCGCACGGGGTTTTCGGCAACCCGAGCAACTCCACCCTCTTGCTGGAGCGCTGCCGGATCCTGTCCAACGGCCAGGGCGTAGCGATGCTCTCCAGCGGTCGGGGCACGGTGCGCAATTCTGTGATCTCCAACAACACCGGCATCGGCATCCGCTGCGGCGGGGTGGCGGCCAGCGACGTGCGGGTCAACGTGGACAACTGCGCGGTGACCGACAACGGCACCGGCATCGCCAACTTCTTCGCGAACAACGTGACCGTCTCGAACACGTCCATCACCGGCAACACGACCGGCGTCACCAGCAACCCGATCACCTACGGCAACAACCGGCTCATCAACAACACAAGCGACGGCGCCATGGGTTCGGTAGTCACCCCGAGGTGAGCCTCCGGCGCGCCCGCTTCACGGCGTCGTGACCTGCACGACGCCGCCGCGGCTGTCGAAGATCATGTAGCCCGCACCCGGCCGGATCTCGACGAGCAGCTTTTTGTTGTCCGGATAAAACGGCGTGTGCCGGTAGAAGGTGACGCGCTCGATCTTCTCGCCCGCCGGGAAGCCGAGGCGCTCGACCGCTTTTTTCTGCAGGTCGCCGAGGATCGGCAGCACCGTTTTTTCCAGCTCGTCGAGGTCGAAGAGCCAGTCGTCCGTCCAGCCTTTGTAATAGGGCGTGGCGTCGCCTCCCGGCATCCCGGAGAAGTGATCAACGTCGTAAGAGAGATCCTGAATTTTCGTCGGATCCTGCAGTCCGGGCGCGCGGATGGCGCAGCGGGTTGCCGAGAACTCCAGGCTCATGAAGCGGGCGCGCGGGCCGTAGTTTTCGCGCAGCGCCCCGAGCACCCGGCCGATGGCGGCGGGCTCGATAAGGTTGACCGCCGGGCGCCGGCTCGGCGGCAGGACGGTGCGGACGACCTGGCCGTCCCGGGCGTCGAAAAAGACGCTGCCCTGCTCGCCGCCGTAGAACGTGCCCCCGCCGTCGGCTCTTGCGCTGATCTCCCATTGCACCGGCTTCGGCGCCAGCCCGGTGACGGCCGGCCGGGCGAGGCGGATCGTATCGACGTTCCCGCCAGGAATCGCCAGGCGCTCGAGGGCCGCTTTTTTCAACTCCGGCAGCCGGCTCCAGTCCACTTCGTTCACGGCGAAATATTCCGCCTCCCGGCGGAGCGCCGCGCCGCGCGGGTCCCGGCCGGGCATCTCGGGGATCAGCGGAGGCGGCGATTGCGAGAGGCCGCTCAGGTTGCAGATGAACGGCGCCCCGACGCTGCCCGGCTGCGCGGAATCGCGGCCTTCAAAGGAAAGGTAGGTCCGGAAAATCTGGAAGTTTCTCAGCGCGCGCGCATCCCCGCCGAACCGGGCGCGGATGCGGGCGACCGCTTCGTCGAAAGCCGGCCCGCCTTCGCGCAGGTCGACCGTCTTCGCCCGCATGGTGCCGTCGAGATTCACGCGCGTGATGCGCCCCCGGGCGTCCGCATAAGCCGTGGCCGATTCGCGCGGACTGCGCACGGCGATGTCCCACTCGATCTCGCCACTGCGCGGAGCCGGCAGCAGGGAAACCCGGCGCTGGATGCGGACGCGCTCCACCCAGCCGCCGCCGTCGGTGAGCGCGACGCGGCTCCGGGCTTCGCGCACGGTCGCCGGCACCGCGGCGAAGTCCACGTCGGCCAGGTTGAAAAAGTTTTCTTCGAGCCGGGGGACGATGAGGCTGACCTGCACCGGCCGGGAACGGGCGACGCTGCTCCAGAGCAGCAGGGACCAGCGGAGATTTTCCGGGTCGCCCCAGACGCGGCTGCCCCGGCGCCGCCAGCGCCAATCCATCCGGACCTGGCGGAAGCTGTGTTCGTCCACGTGCGTCGGCGTCTCGGCGTCCTGGATCTGCGCCTTGAGCGTCTCGCGGTCGATCTCGACCTGAAACGCCCGCGCCGGGCCGTCGAGCTTCGCCGTGATCCTCTGCACGGCATCACGCGCCTGGGTGCCGTCGAACAGCGTGTCCCCGCCCGATTTTTCCCCGGCGTCCGGCCGGCCCGAACAGGCCGCGCCGATCAGCGGCAGCAGCGGCAAGAAAAGCGAGAGCGCGGCGGCAGCCGCGGTTGACAAACCTTTCGCCGGCGGGGTGGATGGGGGCGGCACAGCGATGCAGGCTCGCAGATCCGCGGCGAAGAAGACATTCCAAAACGCTGGCGCGCGCCCATTTAGCGCGGCGCCGGGAGCGCCGCCGCCCGAAATCGCGCCGACGGGACGGAGGAAATTTTCGCCACGGCCGGACGCATTTTCCCTCTCGCCCGCCGCCGCGGTTTCTGCCAGCCTCGGCCGCCATGGCGACCCTTCTTCCAAGTTCCCGAGCCGCAACGTCCGCCGCGCCCGGCGCCGCCGCGGCCAGCCCGATCGAGCCGTTCATCAATCCGCAGACGGACATGCGCGAGTTCACCGTGCGCGCCGTCATCACCGGCACCGTGCTCGGCATGATTTTCGGCGCGTCGTCGCTCTATCTCGTGTTGAAAGTCGGGCTCACGGTGAGCGCCTCCATCCCGGTGGCCGTCATCGCGCTGGCGCTGTTTCGCGGGCTTTCGAAGCTCGGCGTGCGCGACTCGACCATCCTGGAAAACAACATCACGCAGACCGCCGGCAGCGCGGGCGAATCCATCGCCTTCGGCATCGGCGTGACGATGCCGGCGATCCTGATTCTCGGCTTCGATCTGGAGCTGACGCGCGTGCTGCTCGTCGCCGCGCTCGGCGGACTGCTCGGCATTCTGATGATGATTCCGCTGCGGCGCGCGCTCATCGTGAAGGAACACGCCACGCTCAAATATCCCGAGGGCACCGCCTGCGCCGCCGTGCTGAAGGCCGGCGCAACGCCCGAGGATCGCGCGCAGGCCTCGCCTTCCGCGCAGGCGGAAATCCGCGCCGCCGCAGCCGCCGGGCTCGGCGCGGCGCCGGGCGCAAAGGTCATCTTCACCGGGCTTCGCCATCGGGCTGATCTACAAGACGCTGAACGTCGCGCTCAAAGGCTGGAAGGACATTCCGCAGCGAATCTTCGGCGCGCCGTTGAAAGCCGGTTCGGTGAGCATGGAGATCTCGCCCGAGCTGCTCGGCGTCGGCTACATCATCGGCCCGCGCATCGCCTCCATCACGGTCGCCGGCGGCGTGCTCGCGTATCTCGTGCTCATTCCGCTGATCAAGTTCTTCGGCGAATACATCCCCGGCGCCGCTGGCGCCCGGCACGATCCCGATTTCCCAGATGACGCCCGGCCAGATCCGCAGCGCCTACGTGCTCTACATCGGCTCCGGCGCCGTGGCGGCGGGCGGCATCATCTCGCTCTTCCGCGCGCTGCCGACGATCTGGAGCGGCATCCGCATGGGCCTGCACGATGTCGGCCTCGCGCGGGGCGATGCGGAGCGCGTCGACCGCCGCACGCTGCCGCGCACCGAGCGCGATCTGCCGATGAAATTCGTCGGCATCGGCCTGCTGGTCATCATGGCCATCATCACCTTCGCGCCGGCGCTGCAGATGAACATTCTCGGCGCGCTGCTCATCGTCGCGTTCGGCTTTCTGTTCGTCACGGTTTCCTCGCGGTTGACCGGCCAGGTCGGCTCGACGTCCAACCCGATCTCGGGCATGACGGTCGCCACGCTGCTGCTCACCTGTCTGGTGTTCCTGCTCGTCGGCTGGACGGGCGGGCCGTATTACGTCACCGCGCTGTCGGTCGGCGGCATTGTCTGCGTCGCGGCTTCGAACGGCGGCTCGACCTCGCAGGATTTGAAGACCGGCTTTCTGCTCGGCGGCACGCCGTATCGGATGCAATACGCCATCCTCATCGGCGCCTTCGCTTCCGCGCTCATCCTCGGCCCGATTCTTCTGCGGCTGAACTCTGCTGCGACCGTTTATGCGCCCGCCGCTGCCGGCATCGTGGCGCCGGATGTGAAGACGCTCACGACCCGCGAGCGTCTCGAAGGGCCGCAGGCGCGCGATGACGCGAAGGAGTATTTTTCCTGGCACAAAACCGACACCGTTGGTGGCCCGGCCGGCAAGTATCTCGTGGACGACAGCCGGCCGCGCGGTCTGGCTGGTGGACCCCGGCATCAACGGCACGATCACCGAGCGGCCTGACGGCACGACGGTGCGCAAATTCGACGCGCCGAAAGCGACGCTGGTTTCCTACATCATCAAAGGCATTCTCGACCAAAAGCTCCCGTGGGCGCTCGTGCTCTTCGGCGTGATGATCACGATCACGCTCGAGCTTTGCGGCGTGCCGTCGCTGGTTTTCGCGGTCGGCGTTTATCTGCCGCTTTCTTCGAGCGCGCCGCTCTTCGTCGGCGGCGCCATGCGCTGGCTGGCGGATCGCTACTGGCGCCGGCAACCGACCCACACCGCGCTGACTGAAGAACAATTCGCCGCCGAGAGCGACAAGAGCCCCGGCGTGCTGCTTTCCAGCGGCTACATCGCCGGCGGCGCGATTGCCGGCATCATCATCGCGTTTCTCGCCGGCGTGCTCGATCGCTTCGACGCCACGCTGAACACGCTGTCCGAAAAGTATAACCCCTTCTTCCACGGCCCCTGGAGCGACGCGCTCTCGCTCATCCCGTTTGCCGCGATCTGCCTGGTGCTCTTCCTCGTCGGACGCGAGAAGCTGCTGGCGACCCGCGGCGGTGACCGAGGCGCGAGCGGGAACCATCGCCCGCGTTGGTAACAGCGTCATCGGGGGAGCGAGCCGTGAAGTTCACGTCCTATTTCCAAGCCACGCGCGTGCGACCGGATCGCAGCAGCATTCGCTCGGAATGGATCGAGCGCGTGATCGCAGCTCCTACGCGGGAAGTCGTCTGGGAGAAGGGGCGCATCCGGCGCTGGGCGCCCATCGCCGGGATGGATGGACGCTATTTGCGAGTCATATCGCTGGCGGACCGAGAGACCGTGCACAACGCCTTCTTCGACCGATCTTTCACTCCATGAAAGTCCAGTTTTTTCCGATACCGACACACTCTACATTGAGTTCCGCGCGGTGGAAGTCGCCGAGACGGGGGATCTCGACGAGAACACGCTGCTGGACATCGACGCCCAAGGGCAGATCTGCGGCCTCACCGTGGAACACGCCAAAGTGCGGGCAGAGTTGCCGAAATTTTCCTTCGAGCAGGCGGCGTAGCGAAGTGGGGGGAGCAGCAACTGTCGAGGCAGCTTAGAAAACCTCGCGAACGCAGTAGATTATTTCACGTTCGGCGGCTGACGCTTCGGGAGCAATTTCTTCACGCCCATCACGACTGCGACGATCACCGCGCCGGTGAGGACGCCGACCGCCGCGTCGATCACGGTCGGCGCGAGCGCACCGACGAAGCCGCCGGCGGCGTGTGAGAACGCTTCGATCCAGTGGTGCAGCGCAGGGATGCCGTGGGTCAGGATTCCGCCGCCGACGAGGAACATCGCGATGGTCCCGGCGATCGACAGGCCCTTCATCAAATAGGGTGCGGTTTTCAGCAGCGCGCGCCCGACTGTCTGCGATCCCCCGCTTTGCCTGCGGCTCAGATACAGACCGGCGTCGTCGATTTTCACGATCGCGGCGACGAGCCCATAAACGCCGACCGTCATGATCAGCGCGATCGCGACCAGCACCACGACCCGGGTGGCGAAGGCGGAGTTGGCCACGGTGCCGAGGGTAATCGCAATGATCTCCGCCGAGAGCACGAAGTCGGTCCGAATCGCGCCCTTGATCTTGTCTTTCTCGAGCGCGACGAGGTCAACCTCGGGATGGGTAAGCGCCTTCATCAACTCGGCCTGATGGGCTTGCTCCTCCTTCTCGTCGTGCAGCAACTTGTGCGCGAGCTTCTCGACTCCTTCGAAGCAGAGAAACGCGCCGCCGATCATCAGGAGCGGGGTCACCGCCCAGGGCGCCACGGCGCTGATGGCGAGTGCCGCCGGGACGAGGATCGCCTTGTTGATCGCGGACCCCTTCGCGACCGCGAACACCACCGGCCATTCCCGATCGGAGGCGACTCCACTCACCTGCTGCGCGTTGAGCGCGAGGTCATCGCCGAGCACCCCGGCGGTCTTCTTCGTCGCAACCTTGGTGAGGATCGCCACGTCGTCGAGGACGGCAGCGATGTCGTCGATCAGCGCCAACAGACTGGAAGCCATGAGGGCGGCATTCTAAGGCAATCCGGGCAAATGGCGACCAAGAGCCGGCTCTGGTTCGCGCGTCCCATCTCCCGGCCGCGCGGGGAGAAAGGATGCGTCGCCCTTCGCTGTCGCTCACCTCGGGTTTGTCGAGCGACCCAGAGGGATGCTCCGGCCTTTGACCCAGCGCCGCATCCTGACCGTCTTATTTGACGAGCACCTTCGCGCCGGCGGACTCCAGCCGTAGCCTGATCACCTCCGCTTCGGCTCGTGTTACTCCAATCTTGATCGTCTGGGGCGCACTTTCCACAAGCTTCTTGGCCTCCGCCAAACCCAGGCCGGGAAGGGAGTCGCGGACTGCTTTGATGACGGCGATCTTGCTCAGGCCGACCTCCGAGAGAATCACGTTGTAGCTTCCTTTGTCCTCTTGGAGCGCGATCTCGGCGGCGCTGAGCACCCTGGCGCCGGCAGACTCGATCGTCACCGTCGCGCCAGCGGCCAAGAACCTTTGCCGGAGCGCGTCGGCTTCAGCCATCGTCACGCCCCGCTTGATCGGCAGGGGCGGCGCGCTCTCCACCAAAGCTTTGGCCTGCGCCAAACCCATGCTGGCGACCGAGTCGCGAAACTCCTTGATCACCGCAATTTTACTCGGACCGACCTCCATGAGGATCACGTCGTAACTGGCCTTCCCCTCCGCAGACACGCTGGCGGTGCTCCCGCCGGCTGGCGCCGTGCCATCGGTGCCCGGCACCTGAGCTTGAAGACCGGCGGGCAAAAACAGAAAAGCTGCCAACGCCGCGAATCGCAGCGGAGAGGCCCAGGAAGATGCGATCCAAACCGGAGGACGAGGTGAACGGGTGATAAATGCAGCAGTCATTGCAGTGCTAGTGTCTGAGTGGGGCGGCTGACAGCGATGGGTAAGCAGGGAATGGTGCCGTCGCCTCGATGAGCCGCCAAGGTAACTGCTATAACAACGCCGCGATGGAAAGCTTTCGGGCCACGCGCGAAACCAGGTGCTTCGCCGGTGAGCGGCCACCGAAGGGCCAGACCGCCCGGCTCGAAACCTTCGACCACACCGAAGGCTGATAAAGCCCAGCGTTTTAACGGCTGTCCTGATCATCCGTCTGGTCACGGTCCGAAGTCGGATCCGACGGCCCGCTGAACGGATTTTTCAAACCGGCGCTTTTTCCTCGCGCGTGGTGCTGGCCAGGACGCGGTCCACCATCTGCGGCGCGAGTCCGAGATAGTTCGCGGGATCGGTCAATCGTGCGATGGCTGCGGGGTCGAGGAGCGCGGAGACTTCCGGCATCGCGTTGAGCGCTTCGGCCAGGGTGCCGCCATTTTCGATGACCGTGCGGCAGGCGGCGTAAACCACGTCGTGCGCCTGCTGGCGGCCGAGCCGCGGCGCGAGGCCCATCGTCACGGCTTCGGCGACGATCAACCCCGAGCCGAGGTCGAGATTCTGGCGCATCCGGGCTGCGTCCACGACGAGACCGGCGAGCATGAACTTCGCCTGGTGCAGCGCGCCGGCGGTGAGGACAAAACTCTCCGGGATCGCGATCCATTCCGCCTGCCAGGGACCGGTCGCCCGCTCGAAATCCAGCACCAGCGCGTCGAGCATGAGGCCGGCGTGCTGGCGGACGGCTTTCGTGGCGGCGAGGATCAGTTCGCAGGAAATCGGATTCTGCTTTTGCGGCATCGTGCTGCTGCCGCCGCGGCCGGGAACGTAGGGTTCGCGCACTTCGCCGAACTCCGTCATCATCATCAGCATCACGTCGAGCGCGACTTTGCCGAGGGAGCCGGTGATGAGGCCGAGCAGGTTCAGCGTTTCGGCGAAGCCGTCGCGGGCGGCGTGCCAGGTGGCGATCGGCACGCCGAGGTCGAGTTCTTCCATGAGCGCCTCCTGCACCCGCAAGCCGTCGTCGCCGAGCGAGGCGAGCGTGCCGGCGGCGCCGGCCATCTGGCCGACGAGCACGCGCGGCCGCAATTGGGCGAGCCGCTCGACGTGCCGGTCAAACATGGACAGCCAGATCGCCGCTTTGTAGCCGAAGGTGATCGGCAACGCCTGCTGCGACTGGGTGCGCCCGGCCATCGGCGTGTCGCGATACCGCGCGGCCAGGCCGGCGAGAATTTCCCGCAACTCGCGGAGTTCGGCTTCGATGAGCTCGAGCGCGGCGCGCAGTTGCAGGACGACGCCGGTGTCCATGATGTCCTGCGTGTTGGCGCCCCAATGCACGTAGCGGCCGGCTTCCTCGCCGCAGAGTTTCACGAGTTGATGGACGAGCGGCAAAATGGGAAAGCCGACGACCGCGATTTCTTTCCGCAACTGGTCGAAGTCGAGCGCCTCCAGCTTGGCGTGGGCGGCGATCGCTTCCCCGACGTGCGCGGGGATGACGCCGCATCGCGCCTCGGCGCGCGCGAGGGCGACTTCGACTTCGACGTAGCGGCCGATGAGCGCCCGGTCGGAGAAAATGGCGCGCATCGCCGGCGTGCCGAACGCATCGCGGTAAAGCGTGGAATCCAGCACCGTCGTGGCGGCAACGGCGGGCGGCGTGGAAGAGAGGAGGCGCTCGGAGGAAGCAACGGGATTCATGGATCGAGAAGGCGGGATCGGTTTCTCTGCATAGCGGCCGGCGTCAGCAGATGGAAGGCAAACACACGGGAACCTGGCAGGCAGACGCCCGGGCAGGGAGCAGCGCATTTTGCTACACGCACATCAACCGACCCGGCACCGAAACTCCGCTCCCCGAAGGAAGCGAAACCCGGAGTCCCCGGTCATCTTTCCGCACAACAAGAGGCGATGACCAGCGACTTCGCGCGGACTTTCATCCGGCAAGCGGGAAAATCCGCAGGCTCAGTTTCTTAATTCTCGAAGAACCGGCGGATGACCAGCGGCTAACCCTATTTTGTCTCATGGCACCCGATTTCATCGTCGATCTGGCGGGCCGGCTGCTCACGGAACACGCCCGGGATTTGTTGAAGCGCCTTCCATCCGAAAGACCCGCGCATGATCGAGCGGCTGCGCTGGCGGCAGCAGCGGGACGTAGCACCGCGGCTCACATGCGCGATTTGAACACCCTCAGGAGCGTCTGCGCGCGCGTCGGCTTGTTCGCGAACGCATCGCCCGTCAGCGGCAAGTTGAGAAACTCGTTGAAGCCCGGCAACGCCTGGATGCCCGGGGCGTCGAGGTTGCGGAACCCCATCGACCAGTTGGGAAACTGGCGCGTCGCGATGGTTCCCTGCAACAGCGTGAGCATGCCGTGGTGCCGCGGGTCGCGGCCGATCTTGTCGTGCAAACGCTGCACCGGCTCCTCCTCGCCTTCGAGCGCCTGGATGAAATTGCCATCCTTGTAGAGCAACAGGCCCGTGATCCCGCTCCGCGTGTTATTCGCGCGGCTGGTTTCCAAGAGCGCGGCCAATTCGTTGAGCGAAAACAGGTAGGCAGCCGAGCTGACGTAAATCAATTGATACATCTTCCTGATAGAAAATTCGCCGCCACCGCCGGTGGACGATGGGAAAATCGTGCGTCCGGGCGGGAAATGTTCGGCGTGATCCCATCGCCTCCCGGGGCGAATTCCGAATAAAGCTGGATGGCATCGTCATGAGCACAGCAGACCCCGCAAACCGCACCTCGCTTCCCGGCCAGTCGCTCGCGCGGGTGGAAGGATGGCTGAAAGTCACCGGGCAGGCGCGCTACACCGCGGAGCTCCCGGTGCCCGGGCTGACGCACGGCGTCCTGCTCCAGAGCACGATCGCGCGGGGGCGCGTGGTGGCGATGGACACGGCCGCCGCGGAGAAAGCGCCGGGCGTCCTCGGCATCCTGCGGCGGGAAAACACGGCGCCTCCCTTGCAGCCGCCGCCCGCCGAGATGCGCGGGCAGGGCAGGCCGGGCGAGCACCGCGCGCCGCTGGCGGATAACTTGGTCCACTGGGCCGGCCAGCCGCTCGGCGTCGTGGTGGCGGAAACTCTGGAGCAGGCGCAGCACGCCGCAGCACTGGTGCGCGTGACCTACGACGCGGAGCTACCGGTCGTCGAGATGCAAAGCGACGCCGCCCGCGCGCAGACCACGGAGCCGGAAGCCTGGAACGCGCGAGAAAAGCTCCAGGTCACGCACGGCGACCCCGCCGCCGCGCTGGCCGCGACGGCCGCGAGCGGGCGCCTGGAGGCCGACTTACACCCTGCCGGTCGAGACGCATCACCCGATCGAGCCCATCGCCACCACGGCGGTGTGGGAGGCACCGGACCGGCTGCTGCTTTACGACACCACGCGCGGCATCAAAAACCTGCAGCGGATCGTCGCCGCCGCCTTCGGGCTGCCGAAGGAAAACGTGCGCGTCGTCTGCCACTTTCTCGGCGGCCACTTCGGGTCGAAAGGATTCATCTGGAGCAACACGATCCTCACCGCCGCCGCGGCCCGGCTCGTCGGCCGGCCGGTGCGGCTCGTGCTCAGCCGCCGGGCCATGTCCGATAACGCCGGCCACCGCGCGGCGACGGTGCAGAACTTCACGCTCGGCGCCACGCCGGAAGGCCGGCTCACCGCGCTGCGGCACGCCACCCACACGCACACCTCGCCGGTGTCGGATTACACGGAGCCCTGCGGCATCCCGACGCGGAAACTCTACGCCTGCCCGAACCTCGCAATCTCCCACCGGCTCACCCGGTTGAACCTGCCCACGCCGGTGCCGATGCGGGCGCCCGGCAAGGCGCCGGGCGTCTTTGGCATCGAGTGCGCGATGGATGAACTCGCCGTCCAACTCGGCCTCGACCCACTGGAGCTGCGGCTGCGCAACTACGCCGAAACCGACGAGGAGGAAAAGCGCCCCTGGTCGAGCAAGCACCTGCGGGAATGCTATCGCCGCGCCGCCGAAAAATTCGGCTGGCCGCAGCGCGATCCCCGGCCAGGATCGACCCGCGACCGGGAGGGCCGCCTGGTCGGCTGGGGCATGGCCTCGGCGATCTATCCCGCCGCGCAATCGCCCGCCGCCGCGCACGCCACGCTCTTCGCGCAGGACGGCCACGTCCTGGTGCGCAGCGCCACGCACGAAGCCGGCACCGGCACCTATACCGCCATGACTCAGCTCATCGCGGGAACGCTGGGACTGCCGGCGGGCAGCATCCTCTTCGAGCTCGGCGATTCCGACTTTCCGCTGGCACCGGTCAACGGCGGCTCCCGCGGCACCTCGAGCGTCGGCCCGGCGGTTATCGCGGCCTGCCGGAATCTGCTGCGACGAGCTGGCGAAACTGGCCGCGGCCGATCCGCAGTCGCCGCTGCACGGCGCGGATCCGGAAAGCATCAGGACCGGCGGGGACGGCTCCCTGATGGAGGGCAGCGCGCGCGACAGCTACGCGGAAATCCTCCGCCGCGCCGGCCGCACGCAGCTCGACGCGGAAGCCAGCACGAAGGCGGGCGACGAGCGGAAGCAGTTCTCCTTCGAGTCCTTTGGCGCGCAGTTTGTCGAGGTCCGGGTGGACCCGCTGCTGGGCGAGGTGCGGGTGAGCCGGTTCGTCGGCGTTTACGACGTCGGCCGGATCGTCAATCCGCAACTGGCGCGCGACCAGATCATCGGCGCGGCGCTCTTCGGCATCGGGGCGGTGCTGATGGAAGGCACGGTCTTCGACGCGCGCAGCGGCCGCGTGGTGAACGGCGACCTCGCGGAATACCACGTGCCGACGTTTGCCGACACGCCGCCGGAGTTCGACATCGAGTTTCTCGACCTCCCGGACCCGCACATGCCCGAGCCCTTTGCGCGCGGCGTCGGCGAGCTGAGCATTTGCGGCACGCCGGCGGCCGTGGCCAACGCGGTCTTTCACGCCACCGGCAGGCGGGTGCGCGATTTCCCGCTGACGCCGGACAAGCTGCTGTAGGCGCCGCCGCACTTCGCGCGCCCCGTGTTTAGCGTTGCGCCGCCGGCGGGTTCTCGTTCACGCTCAGGCGCCATGAACGAAGCCCCGACCATCGCGCCGCCGCTGTCGTCTTCCACCGCGCACCCGGCGCCGCGGGCGGACGCGCCGATTCCCCGCCAGATCCGCTACATCATCGGCAACGAAGGGTGCGAGCGCTTCAGCTTCTACGGCATGCGGAACATCCTCACGGTGTTCCTCGTCACGTCGCTGCTCACGTATCTGCCGGAAGCGGATCGCGCGCGGGCGGCGAAGGACGTTTTCCACACGTTTGTCATCGGCGTTTACTTTTTCCCGCTGCTCGGCGGCTGGCTGGCGGACCGGTTTTTCGGCAAATACCACACGATCTTCTGGCTGAGCCTGGTTTACTGCGCGGGCCACGCCTGCCTGGCGATCTTCGAGTCGAATCGGACCGGATTTTACACCGGGCTGGCGCTCATCGCGCTGGGGTCCGGCGGCATCAAGCCGTGCGTCTCCGCATTCGTCGGCGACCAGTTTGACCAGACGAACAAGCACCGCGCGAAGGTCGTGTTCGACGCGTTTTACTGGATCATCAATTTCGGCTCGTTCTTCGCCTCGCTGCTCATGCCGATCTTTCTGCGCAGCTACGGCGCGAGCGTGGCCTTCGGCATTCCCGGCGCGCTGATGTTTATCGCCACCGTGATCCTGTGGCTCGGCCGCCGGCACTACGTCATGGTGCCGCCGACGCCGCCGAATCCGCATGCGTTCCTCAACGTCGCGCGCTCCGCGCTGGCGTCCGGGCGGCGCGGGCAGGTGCTGGGAATCGCCGCCCTGGCGGGAGCGGTCGTTTCGTTTCTGCTCATCCCGCAGTTCGGCTTCGTGATCGCGGCCTGCCTGGCGCTGGTGTCGATCATCGCGTTCGGCGGCATCGGCGTCTGGCTGCAACTCGACGCCGTGCGCGGCGAGCATCCGCCGGAGGCCATCGAAGGCGTGCGCTCCGTGCTGCGGGTGCTCGTGCTCTTCGCGCTGGTGACGCCCTTCTGGTCACTCTTCGACCAGAAGGCCTCGACCTGGGTGCTCCAGGCGAATGCGATGACCAAGCCGAGCTGGTTCCAGTCTTCGCAGATGCAGGCGCTGAATCCGCTGCTCGTGATGCTGCTCATCCCCTTCAACAATCTCGTGCTTTACCCGGCGCTGCGGCGGCGCCCGGCTACGAGCCGACCGCGCTGCGGCGCATGACGGCGGGCATCGCCTTCAGCGGGCTGTCGTGGATCGCGGTGGGCGCGATGCAGCTCGTGCTCGACGGCGGCAGCGCGTTTTCCATCACTTGGCAGGTGCTGCCGTATGCGCTGCTGACGCTCGGCGAGGTGCTGGTGTCCGCGACCGGCCTGGAGTTTGCCTACAGCCAGGCGCCGCCCACGATGAAGGGCGCGATCATGGCGTTCTGGAGCCTGTCGGTCACGATCGGCAACCTCTGGGTGCTCGTGGTCAACGCCGGCGTGCAGAACCCGGCGGTGATCGGCTTTATCAAATCCAGCGGCGTCGGCGTGACGGCGTTTCAGATGTTCTTCTTCGCCGCCTTCGCCTTCCTCGCCGCGCTGGCCTTCGGCCTCGTCGCCCGCAGGTATCCGGTGAAGGATTACTACCGGGAAGCCCGGGAAGGCACCCGCGGGTGAGCTGGCTGGCGCGCGGCTGCGGCGGGTGGAAAATACGTTTCCTCCGCCGCCGCCGCGCCCTGTCTGCGGTCAGTGTGTCGCCGGCGCCGGCTCGTCGAGAAACAGCTGCACCTCGCGGAAGAGCTGCATGCGGTTTTTCTCCATGATGACGGTGTGCGTGCCCTCACCGATCTCGACCCAGCGTTTGTAGGGCGCATTCTTCAACTGTAGGAAATACGCCGCGGTGATTGGGGTCGGGATATCAGCGTCCCACTCGGCGTGCACGAGCATCGTGGGCACGGTGATCTTGCTGGGATCATAGACCGGCTTGCCTGCGCTCCAGAACTCGCGGGTGTCGATGACGGTGCCATTCGGTGCGCGCAGGACCGGCGGCGTCTGCTTGGCCCCGACGGGATCGGTCGCCCAGGTGGCGTCGGCCCATTGCTCAAACCAGCCGGCGGGGATCAGCGTGGCTTTCTTGTCCTCCGGCACGCCTTTGAGCCAGCGATCCTTGGCCGAGGCTTTCGCCACGGAACGATACGCGCCGAGTTTGGCGCCGCTGTCAGTCAGGCTCGGCTCGTTGCGCAGCCATTGCGGGGCGTAGAGGACGAGGCGGTTGACCTTGTCGTTGTGAGCCGAGGTGTAGGAGCCCATCATCGTCGTGCCCCAGGACCAGCCGAGGAGGTTGATCTTCTGCACGCCGCGGCGCTTGAGGATGTAATCCACCGCTGCGCCGACATCGCGCACCGCGGTCTCCGTGCGGACGATCGGGTCGTTCGCCTCAGCCGGCTGATCCATCTCGGGCGGGCGCGTCGAACGCCCGTAGCCGCGGATGTCCACGAGATACACGTCGTAGCCATGCTGCGCGATGTAGTCCATCCAGGACAAGCCATCGAGCGCGAGGTCAAAGGCGGTCTCAGAAGGATACGTGGAGCCGTGGACGTAGAGCAGGATTTTGTCGGCCGAAAACTGCTTCATGGCTTCCGGCCGCTTGTTGCGGACGTAGAGCTGGATGCCCGCGTCGGCGGACGGGATCATCATCTCTTCCATCACGACTTTCGGCGCGGTGGCATTCGCACCGTCTTTCGTCGCGGCGGCCTTACTGTCAGCCGCCTGGACGGCGGCAGGTGGGGCAACAACGGTTAGCAGGGATAGCACGGCGGCGAGGAGGAGAGAGGGGCGTGGAAGCGGAGGGGCGAAGCGGATGGACATGGAATTTGGGAGGAGTTGAAAGACCCGGGATGGGACGAACCGCGGGCGCGGGACGCGAAAACCTATCGCGCCTGTAAACCTGGCAGCGTGTATGCACTCCGCCGATTCCTGCCGCCGACGCCCGCCCGCGGCCAGAAGCCAAATCGCGGTGTGTCGTCCGGAACGGGGGGAACCTCCCCCGGCTTCCGAAACGAAAGAATCCATTATGATTCCACATCTATTCCGCAACTTGCTGGTGGCCACCGTCACGCTGGCCCTGCTCGCACTCCCGGCGCAGGCGCTCCTCGCCCAGGATGCCCAGACCGGCTCCGCCGCCGAGGCGAAGGCGATGCTCGAGAAAGCCGTCGTGGCGCTGAAGGCTGACAAAGACAAAGCGCTCCAGCTCTTCAACTCCGGCGAAGGCGGCTTCAAAGACCGTGACCTCTACGTCTTCTGCGCCAACGCCTCGGACGGCGTGTTCACCGCGCACCCGAAGCTCAAGGGTCAGAAACTCACCGACCTGAAGGACAAATCCGGCCGGGCGTTTGGCCAGGAGATCATGGACGCGGCCAAGGAAGGCGCGATCAGCGAGGTTTCCTACAGCTTCCCGAAGCCGGGCAGCGACACGCCGGTGCCGAAGGTCGCCTACGTGACGAAGGTCGGCGACCAGGTCGCGGCGGTCGGCTATTACAAATAAACCGGGTTCAACATGGCGCTGCGGCGACTGGCATTCCGTCGCCGCAGCGGTCCTGATTTTTCCGCTCACCCTCCCGGCTGCTGGCGTCTGGCGGCCATGTCGCTGCTCGCCGCGGGGACCGTGCCTGCCGCGTCGAACACCTGATCGAGCGCACAGACCCTCACCGGGACCGAGACGCGGCGGCCTGACTCCGAGCCGTCGTCGTTCAACTCACGCCCTGGCCAGAGCGCGGCTGCGGGTTTCCTCCAGCCAATCGGGCGCCGGGGCGGTGTCGCTGCGTTTGCCCGCCTTGGCGACCTGCCCCGGGGTGTCGTGGCCGACGATCGCCGGCAGCTGCCGCGCGCAGGCCAGCAGGGCATCGAGATCAACACCGGTATCGCAGCCGGAAAGCTCCAGCAGGTGGACGAGATCCTCCGTGCAGATGTTCCCCGTCGCACCCGGGCGCATACGGACAGCCCCCCAGCCCGCCGAGCGAGGCATCGAAGCGGTCCACGCCCGCCTCCAGCCCGGCCAGCACGTTGGCGAGGCCCATGCCGCGGGTGTTATGGAAATGCAGCGTCGCCTCAGCCTCCGGCCAGCGCCGGCGATGCTCGGTGCAAATGGCGCGCACCTGCGTGGGATGCGCCATGCCCGTCGTGTCGCAGATGCTGACGCCGTGGACGCCCTCGAGCTCCAGAAACCGGCCGATCCAGCGGTGCGTCTCCGCGGCCGGCACGTCGCCCTCCACCGGGCAGCCGAAGGAGCAGGAGAGCGACACGTTGATCTGCGTCGCTGGCGCGGAGGAGCGCGCAAAGGCGATGACTTCCGCGAGCTGCGCAAAGGATTGCTCGCGCGTCATGCGCAAGTTCATCAGGTTGTGCGTCTCGCTCACCGACATCACGAGGTTCCACTCGTCCGCGCGGGTGGCGAGGGCGCGCTCGGCGCCGCGCATGTTCGGCACCAGCACGGTGTAGAGGACGCCGGGCACCCGCTCGATGCCCTGCATCACCTCCTCGGCGTCGCGCAGGTTCGGGATCGCTTTCGGGGAGACAAAGGAGGTGACTTCGAGCTTGGCCAGGCCGGTGCGGCTCAAGGCATTGGCCAGCGCGATCTTCTGTGCGGTCGGCACGAAGCCCGTCTCGCTCTGGAAGCCGTCGCGCAGCGCCACCTCCTGAATGTAAACGCGGCGCGCCGGATCTGACGCCCGCGACGACAGAGGTTCCACATTCGGCATGGAGAAAACGTAACGGGAAGACTCTCGCCTGTCATCCTAAGACCCAGCTGCTGCCCAGCGAAGGGGACGGCTCATTTTCCCGGCTCTGTCGCCCGCAAAAGAAAAAATTCTGTGGGATCGCGTGCTTATGAGATCAGGGAAAACCTGACTCTCAACACCGAAAACTCCCTAAAATGCAGCGGATGCTTCTGGCATGGAGCGATTGTCCCAGCACGGGGTGGAAATTGGTGAATAGTCCGCCCCCACTCAGCGTCTGAATGCATCCCAGTTAATGCGTCCAAGATGGCCGGGGGCGACGATTCTTGAGCGCGAAATGACCCCCGATTTCGGCGATTCAGCCCGTGGAGGGAAAGAACGCAAGGGAGATAGGTCATTTTATGAAATTCGATCATTACGAAGTGTTATGCCGGGAGGACGGATCCATTTTCCGTCTCGGCCAGGGAAATACGAGTTCGAGCTATAAAGCGCTCGACACCAAGCTGCGGGTGCCTGTCGTGCTGAAGGTCGTCCGGCCGGAGTTTCTCGAAGACGAGACCGCCCGGAAGCGCTTTTTGCGCGAAGCCCGCGCCGCTGCGCTGATGCGGCATCCGAACGTCGCCCAGATTTATCATCTCGGTGACGCCGAGGGCGCCTGCTACTACGCCCGGGAATTTATCGAAGGCGAGACGCTGGAAGCCAAGGTGAAGCGCGAAGGCCCGTTGCGGCCGGTGGAAGCCCTGGAAGTCGCGCTACAGGTGGCGCAGGCGCTGGTGGCCGTGAAAGAGGCGCACCTGGTCCATCGTGACATCAAGCCTTCCAACGTGATGATGACGCCGCGCGGCGACATCAAGATCATCGATTTCGGCCTGACAAAGAGCAACCCGCACGGGCAGATCGAAGGCGTGGAAGCCATCACGCTCAGCGGCTTTCTGGGCTCGCCGGATTACGCCAGCCCGGAGCAGCTGAACGAGGCGGAACTCGACGTGACTTCGGACATTTATTCGCTCGGCGTCACGCTCTGGTTTCTGCTCACCGGGCGCGGTCCCTTCCGCGGTCCGCAGGCCGTGGTGATGTCCCAGCACATGACCGCGCAGCCGCCGTTCGAGGAGTTGGGCAACCTTCCGCCCGCGATCACGAGCCTGCTCGCGCACATGCTGGAGAAAGAGCCGACCAAGCGTCCGGCCTCGCCGGCCCTGCTGGTGACCGAGATTGAGCATTGTCTCGCCGTTGTCGGCGGCCGGGCAGCCGGTCCGTCTCCGGCGACCTTTCCGCCCCCGGTGCCCGGACTTCCCGCCGCGGCGGCGGTGCCAGTGGCCGGAAAGATCTCCGCCAACCGTGAGCCGGCGGGCGAGCGTTCCCCGCGGCAATTCGTGCTGGCCGAGCTGCTCGTCGGCACGGTGATCGCCATCATCATTTATCTCGTGCTTTCCCGGCCCGTGCCGGCGCCTTCGTCCGTCCAAAACACGGATGGACGCACTCCGGAGGTCTCGGAGTCGGCTTACCACGCGCCGCTCGGGGCGCGCATGCTGGCGGATAACGACGAGACGCTGGCGCCGGTCAGCAACTCGCCTCCGACCCTCTCGGGGACCGCGGGCGCGAATTCGGCTTCGGCCCGGGACGTTTCCAAAACCAGGAAACCTGCCCCCGCGGAGCGTGACGCCTCCGGGCGCTAAGGCTCGCGCTGTCAGTTCGGTCATCCGTTCCGGCTCCCGCGCCGCCCTCCCCCGAGGCGCGACGCGGCGCCGGCCGCCGGTTTCCATTTCCCTTTTCTCCCATGAGTTATGATTTTCGCGGCGGCTTGTTCCGCATCGTGCGGGTGGCCATCATCGTGCTGGTGCTCATCGGCGCCGCGGTGTGGTTGCGCGGCATCCTGGTTTCGTTGAAAAGCGAGCAGGCGGTCATCAACGCCGAGATCATCCAGATCCGCACTCCGATCACCGGTCTGCTCCAGCTCCGCGACATCCGCCCCGGCATGTCCTTCAAGAAAGGCGACGTGCTGATGAAGGTGGAGAACACCCGCTTCGGGGACCGCGGCAGCTCGGCGCAATACAACCTGCTCCAAAGCCAGGTGGAAAATCTGCAAAACGAGCTGCAAGGCGCGAAGCAGAACGTGCCGGCGGAAAAGCTCACGCTCGATACCAACCGGCGCCTTTTCCGCGACGGGCTCATCGCCCGCAACCAGGTGGCCGAGGCCGAGGCGCGCTACGAAAACGCCGTCAAGCTGGTGAGCGCGAAGGCCGACCAGCTTGCCCAAAGCCAGAGCCGGCTCAACGAAATGGCCGAGCAGGCGCGGTTGCAGCGGGAATCCACGATCGTGATGCCGGTGGACGGCTTGATCT
This sequence comes from uncultured Verrucomicrobiae bacterium, assembly GCA_963762725.1. Classification (GTDB taxonomy): domain Bacteria; phylum Verrucomicrobiota; class Verrucomicrobiia; order Chthoniobacterales; family SZAS-18; genus JAFAXH01. The sequence goes on from CAVXLY010000005.1 coordinate 310,037, forward strand.
GGTCCATGGCCGGGAAGCCGGGCGAGCAGGTCGAGGAAAACCACGTCATCATGGAAGTCATCAACCCGGCCCACATCTGGGTGGACGCGTTTTTCGCCGAGCGCCATGTCAACCGCCTGAAGCCCGGGCTGGCGGCGGTGATTCGCTCGCTCGATGAATCGGCCGCCTGGACCGGGGCGCTGGAGTCCGTGCGCGCCGGCGTGGGCCGCATGGCGTTTACCACGACCGTGGCCGTGCCGCCGCCGGAACTGGTGAAACGGCAGATCGCGGTGCGCGTCGAGCCGCGCTGGACGAAGCCGCCGTTCGGCCCCGAGACGTTTTACGGCGTGGGCCGCAGCGTGGAGGTCAGCTTTTTGACCGGAGACGCCCAACGCACGCAGGCTGATGTGCTCAAGGAAAAATGGGACCAGACTCTTTCCCGATTCAAACAAAAGGTCGCCAGCGCGAACGCGAACGCGCAGTGACGCCGGCGCCCGCACGCCGCCGCCGTCGCCCGCGTCTGCATTGGCTGGAAACCATTGCGCTGCTCGCCGCGCTGGGCTCTGGGCGCCGTGGCGTTTTCCCTCACGCCGACCGGGCGGGATTTCCTGGCGGTGGTGCTGGAGCGCTGGGCCGAGCTTGGGCAGGCCTTCCAGGTGGTGAACACCTCGACGCCGATCCTGCAGGTGCTCGCGCCGACGCTCGTGGCCGGCGCGCTGGTTTACATCATCATGGTGCTGAACCCGCGCCCGGAGAACTGGGTGCGCGCGCTGGTCATCCTGCTGCTCACCGGGCTTTACACGATCTACATGGCGTATCGGCTCTTCGCGACGCTCGACTTTTCAACGCCGGTCACGCTGATCTTCTGCCTGCTGTTTTTTCTCGCCGAAGTGGTGATCTACCTGAAGGCGATGTCGGCCAATCTGCAGATGTTCTGGCCGAAGAATCGCAGCCCGCAGGCGACGCAGCTTTCGGAGCTCGTCACCTCCGGCCGCTACCTGCCGGACGTGGACATCTTCGTGCCGACTTACTCCGAGCCGGTGGACATCCTGCGCCGCACGATCCTCGGCTGCCAGTCGCTGCGCTATCCGCGCAAGCAGATCTATCTGCTCGACGACCAGCGCCGCCCCGCGATGCGCGCGCTGGCGCAGGAGCTCGGCTGCCATTACCGCGACCGGCCCGACAACAAGCACGCCAAGGCTGGCAACATGAACGCCGCGCTGCCGACCACGCACGGCGAGCTGATCGCCGTCTTCGACGCCGATTTTATCCCGACGCAGGATTTTCTGGAGCGCACGGTCGGGTTCTTCAGCGATCCAAAGGTGGGTCTGGTGCAGACGCCGCAGAACTTTTACAGCGTGGACGCCGTGAGCCGGAACCTCGGGCTGCCCGGGATCATCACCGAGGAGCAGCAGGTCTTCATGCGCGCCGCGCAACCGGGGCGCGACACGCTGGGCGCGATCATCTGCCACGGCACCAGCTTCATCCTGCGCCGGAAAGCGGTGGAGGAGATTGGTCGGTTTCCCGGCGAAACGCTCAGCGAAGACTGGGCGACGTCGATCAAGCTCCAGTCCATCGGTTACAAGACGTATTACCTTAACGAACTGGTATCCGCCGGCGTCGCGGCCGAGTTTACGAGCGAGTTTGTCACGCAACGTCTGCGCTGGGCGCGCGGCACGCTCCAGTCGTTTTTTGCCTCGACGAATCCGCTCACGGTGCCTGGGCTGCGGCCGATCCAGCGGCTCGTCCATCTCAGCGGGCCGATCCATTACATCCCGTTTGTCAGCCGCGCGTTTTGTTTGATCCTGCCGCTGCTCTATTTCTTTTTCGGCATCGTGCCGCTGAACACTTCCGCGGAATTGCTGCTCACTTTTTTCCTGCCCTACTGGGTCTGCCAGGCGCTCGCGCTTTCGTGGCTCACCGGCGGGCACCGGTCCGCGTTCTGGTCGGAGGTTTACGACACGATGCTCTGTTTCCCGATGGCGGCGACGGTCTTCAGCACGCTCTGGAAGCCGTTTGGCAAACCGTTCAAAGTGTCGGCCAAGGGCGAGACAAAGACGGGGCTGACGTTCAACCCCGTCGTCGGTGTGCCGCTGCTCGTGCTGCTCGGGCTTTACATCCCGGCGGTGCTGTATGCGCTGCAAAATGCGCGCTGGTCGCCGAGTTCCGGCGTGCTCGCGCTGGTGCTGGGCTGGTCGATTTATTCCATGATTCTGCTCTGGGTCAGTTTCCTGGCTTCGCTCGACATCCCGCAGCCCACGACCTCGCTCCGCTTCAAGCACCGGCTTCCGGCGATCCTGCGCCAGCGCGGTGTCGCCGCCGCGGCGGAGGTGCAGGCCATTTCCGACGCCGATGTGATCCTCACCTGTGACCCCGCGATCCTGGCTTCCGCGGACTTGGAAGGGCTCACGCTCAGCGTGCCCGGGTGCGGATTGCAGGATGTTTCCGTCAGCCTTCAGCAGCAGGAGGCGGCCGATCGCTTTCTGCTCAAACTGGAGCGCCTGCCGGTCGCGCAACACCGCGCGCTCATCGCGTTTCTTTATTGCCGCCCGAATCAATGGGACGAACTCGGCGTGCCAGAGTCGCTCACCTTTTGGCACTTTCTCCAGGCGCCGTTCCGCATGTATCCGCTGGCGGAAACCCGCTGACGATTCCTGCCCCATGCCCACGCTTGCCCGCGCGCTCGCGCTCTTCCTCTTGGGCTCCGCACTTTGGACCGCCGGCCCGATCGCTGCGGAGGCAGCGCGGCGTGGCGCGGTCGCCGCTTCGGCGGTGACGCTCGTGCGCAACGCCGCCGGCCGTGCCGGACTCCTGCGCGACGGCAAGCCGTATTTCATCCAGGGCGCGGGCGCCAACGACAATCGCTTTCTCGACGCTCTCGCCGCCGCCGGCGGCAACTCCGTGCGGCTCTGGGGCGACGAGCGCCTCGGCGAAACGCTCGACGCCGCCTCCCGCCTCGGCCTCACCGTGACAGCCGGCATCTGGCTGCCGCAGGTGCGCGGCGGCTTCAACTTTCGCGACGCCGCCGCGGTGGCGAAATTGCGCGAACAGGTGCGCGCCACCGTGGAGCGGCACCGCGGCCACCCGGGCCTGCTGATCTGGGCGCTGGGCAACGAGGTCGAGGATCCGGAAGGCAAGGACACCGCCGTCTGGACGGTGTTGAACGACTTGGCGAAGCTCGTCAAATCGCTGGACCCAAGCCATCCGACCATGACCGTCATCGCAGAGATCGGCGGCGAGAAAGTGCCGAACCTCCATCGCCTCTGCCCGGACATCGACATCGTCGGGATCAACACCTACGCCGGCGCACCGACCCTGGGAGCGCGCTACGGGAAAGCCGGCGGCACGAAGCCTTACATCGTCACGGAATTCGGCCCGCCCGGCATCTGGGAAATCGGGAAGGATCCGCTCGGCGCCTACCCGGAGCCGACCAGCACGCAGAAAGCGGAAATCTATGCCGGCGCCTACCGCGGCGCGGTGCTGGCGCAGCCGGAGCTTTGCCTCGGCGCCTACGTGTTTCTTTGGGGCCAGAAGCAGGAAGTCACGGCTACGTGGTTCAGCATGTTTCTGGTGGACGGCTCCCGGCTCGCGCCCGTGGATGTGATGACGGAATTCTGGACCGGCCGCCCGCCGGAAAATCGCTGCCCGGCCATCACGACGCTCGCGCTTCGCGGCGACGCGCGAGTCGCGCCCGGCGCCACGGTGGAGGCGACGCTCGTGGCGTCCGATCCGGAGAAGAATTTGCTGCGGGTGTCCTGGGCTTTGCAACGCGATCCCGAGACGTTCGGCACCGGCGGGGACGCGGAAAAAACTCCGCCCATTTTCCCGGAGGCCATCGTGGAAAGCAGCGCCACCGGCGCCCGGGTGCGGCTGCCGGCGACGCCCGGACTTTACCGCCTCTTCGCCACGGTGCGCGACGATCACGGCGGCGCGGCGGTGGCGAACGTCGCGCTTCGTGTGACCGGGTCCGCGGCCGAGGCAACGGGAAATGCCCGCCGCACGGATTCACCGGGCGCCCGGTCGAACCGCTGACGCGAGCTGCGCCAGGACTTCGGCGGTGTGCTGACCCAGCGTCGGACCAGGCGTGCGGATGCTCCCCGGCGTGGCGCTGAGCTTCGGGATGATGCCCGGGAACTTTCAGCGAGCGGCCGTCGGCGGTCGGCATGTCGTAGATCATTTCACGCGCCTGATATTGCGGATCTTCGACGATGTCCTTGATCGTATAAACCCGGCCGGCCGGCACGCTGGCGGCGTTCAGCTTTTCCAAGGCGTCCTCCAGGGTCTGCGTGACGGTCCACGCGGTGATCGCGGCGTCGAGTTCGCCGACGCGCGCCACGCGGCCATCGTTGTGCGCCAGGCCGGGATCGTTCCCAAGATCGGGGCGGTCGATCACTTTCATCAGGCGCTTGAAAATCCCGTCGCCGTTGCCCGCGATCAGCAGGTAGCTGCCGTCTTTGCAGATATACGCGTTCGTCGGCGCGATGCCGGGCAGCGAGGCGCCGGAAGGCTCGCGGACCACGCCGCAGCGATCATATTCCGGCAGCGTGCTCTCCATCATGTTGAAGACGGATTCGTAGAGCGCGACGTCGATCATCTGGCCGCCGCCGCCGTGAACATCGCGATGATACAGCGCCATCAACAACCCGACGAGTCCATGCAGCGAGGCCAGCGAATCGCCGATGGAAATCCCGACCCGCACCGGTGCCCGGCCGGGTTCGCCGGAAAGGTGGCGCAAGCCGCCCATCGCTTCGCCGACGACGCCGAAACCGGCACGGTCGCGATACGGCCCGGTCTGGCCGTAGCCGGAAATACGCAGCATGATGAGCTGGGAATTCAGCGCGTGAGCCTGCTCCCAGCCGAGGTTCCACTCCTCCAGCTTGCCGGGCCGGAAATTTTCGATCACCACGTCCACCTGCTTCATCAGCTCGCGCACCACTTCCTGGCCTTCGGCGGTGTGCAGGTCGAGCGCGACGGACTTTTTGTTGCGCGCCTGCACCTGCCACCAGAGCGACGTGCCGCTCTCGTCGAGCAGGCGCCATTTGCGCAGCGGATCGCCGACGCCGGGCGGCTCGATTTTGATCACCTCGGCACCGAAATCGGCGAGCGTCTTGGCGGCGAAGGGTCCGGCGATGAACGCGCCGAGTTCCAGGACGCGCACGCCTTCCAGGGGCAGGCGTCTGGAGGAGGATGAGGATGGCGACGACGATGACGTGTTCAGGGGAGGATTCATGTTTGAAAAGTTTGCTGGATGGTCCGGGAAGTCACAAATGAACTCTCGTCAGCCCGGCCATCACGAATCGTGACGGCACCTAGGACGGGCAACGGCGTCGCGCGGCTTTCAGCAAAGCGCGCAGTGGCCTAGCCGGTGGTCCGCAGGCCGCTGGCGATGGCGTTCACCATCACCAGCAACTGAATAAAGAGCGGATCGTGCAAGATCTCGCCACCGTGCTCGGAAGCGCGCCATTTGCGCAGAAGTTCGATCTGCTGGCGGTGCAATATCCGCAAACCCGGTTGCCGGAGTTTCAGCACTCGTGAAAGCCGGGGCCGTCGCGCCAGCAGATCGGTGCCGAAAACGGCTTCGATCATTCGCTGCGTCCGCCGATATTCGGTTTCAATGGTGCCGAAGACCCGGTGACGGATGTCTTCGTCTTCGACCAGGCAGGAATATTCGCGCATCAAATCCAGATCTGCCGTGAGCACACTCGTGCTCACATTCGTGAGCAGATACCGGAGTGGCGGCCACACGTGCAGTTGCTCGCGCAACGCCTGAAACGCATTCGCGTCACTCGCCATGAGTTCCTCCAGTGCGGTCCCCACAGCATACCAGCCGGGCAGGTAAAACCGGGCCTGGCTCCAACTGAACACCCACGGAATCGCGCGCAAATCCGCAAGCGAACGCCGCCCCGTGCGCCGCGCCGGCCGCGACCCGATGCGACTGGATTCAATCACGTCGAGCGGCGTCGCCTGGGCGAAAAATGTCAGGAACCCTTCCGTGTTGAGCAGGGCCTCGTAGGCACGACGACTTGTGCCGATCAATCGATCGATCACCGGTTGCAACGGATGCGGTCCATCCTGCTCGGCTGTGTGTCCCAGAGTTGTCCCGGTCACGCCGGCGAGGAGCAATTCCAGGTTGCGCACCGCGGTGATGTGGTTCGCGTATTTTTGCGCGATGGTTTCGCCCTGCTCGGTCATGCGCAGATCGCCGCTTCGCGTGGACGGCGGCAAGGCGCTCAGGAAACGATGAGTCGGCCCGGCGCCACGGCTGATCGTGCCGCCGCGGCCATGAAAGAATCGAATGCGGACGCGATGCTTACGACCGACTGCGGCAAGCGCTTCCTGCGCCCGATACAAGTGCCAGTGGCTCGCAAAAATTCCGCCGTCCTTGTTGCTGTCGCTGTAGCCGATCATCACCTGCTGGATGGGCTGATCGGTTCCTTCCAGGTCACGCTGGTATTCGAGACTGCGCCGGGTCATCGGATGATCGAGAAACGCGTCCAGAATCGGGGCACTTCGACCGAGATCCTCGACCGTTTCAAACAATGGCGTCACGGGCACCCGACAAACCAGCCCGGCGGGAGTGCCGACGGCGAGCCCGGTTTCGCGCGCGAGCAAATAAACCACCAGCAGGTCCGAGAGTTTTCGCGTCATGCTCACAATCAGCGAACCGATGCCTCCGTGCCCAAACTTGGCCAAGTGCCCGGCAAGGACGCGGTAGCTGCTTTGCACCGCGTCCGCCTGTGGCCCGAGCACGGCGCCAGGCTGGGCAAAGGGTCTCGGCGACAACAACTCCTCGTCGAGAAACGCGAGGCGCTTCGTTTCGTCCCAAGCAGCAAAATCGGTTTCCTTGATGGTTGCGGCGTCCAGAAGCTGCGCCACGGCGAGATCGTGAACCTGGCTGTTTTGGCGCACGTCGAGTGCGGCGAGATGAAAGCCAAACGTCTGCACGATCCGCATGACAGGATCGACCTCGATCCGTGCCAGACGGGTGGCGCCGATGTCGCAAAGCGAGTCGCGAAGCAGACGCAGGTCTCCGAGAAGTTCCGCCGGTGAGGCGTAGCGAGTTTCTTCCTCTGCGGCAGTCCCGTTTTCCATCGCCGGAAGTTGCGCGACGATGAGGCTGGCCATCTGTCTCCACGGCTCCTGGGGATTGCGCATTATCGCCTGTTGACCGCGTTCCCCGAGGGCTGCCGTCAAAGCCGCCACGCGCTCCAGCAACTTGACGGGCGGCGGCTGGAGCAATGCGGCCAGGCTCAGGCGCGCGGCGACCGCGGCAATGCGTTGGCGGAGCAGGTCGAGCGCGCTGCTCCGCAGTTCACGCAACGTTGCGGCCGTCACTTCTGCGGTGACGAGCGGATGGCCGTCGCGGTCGCCGCCGACCCAATCTCCGAAGCGCAAGCGCGGCAGGCTTTCCGGCTCACGGAGCAACCGCGGGTCAAAACCCGCCTCCTCCCAGGCCGCCCGCAAGCGCCCGTCGAGCACGGGCAGCGCAGTGTGGGAAAACTTCGCGCAAATAATGCACGACGTTGCGCAATTCCGCGGTGACATCGGGCTTTTGAATCAGGATTTCGCCCGCACGCCAGAGCCGTTCGAGCACCGCTTTGATGTCTTCCCGAATGCCGCGTCGTTCCAGCGGCGTCCACATCTGGTTCTCGGCTTTCACCAGCAGGAGATACAACTCGCGGTGGCAGCCGAGGACCGTGGCGCGTTTGGCTTCGGTGGGATGCGCGGTCAGCACCGGTTCCACCCGGATCGATGCCAGGGCAGCCGCAATTTGTTCCCCGCTGACTCCGCGTCCCTTCAACTCCCGAAACGCCCGGCCCCATCCGCCACTGACCCCGGCGAGCCCCTCCGCAGCCTCAATGCTGCGCTGATGCTGGGCGGCAGCGTTTTCTTCGGCGAGATTCAGGAGTTGAAAGGCGATCGACTGTGCCTGCGCGGCGGCTTGCGTGTGCACGGTCGCCTCCGGGACATCCCCGCGCAGCGAGAGCGCACGTGCGACTTCGGCTTCGCCGAGTTCGTCGAGCACTTCGCCGAAACATTGCAGCAGGAACTGGTAGTCCCGCTCCGCCTTGTCCATCTCGATCATGTGATTTCAGGCCCTGGCCAGAGCGCGGCTGCGGGTTTCCTCCAGCCAATCGGGCGCCGGAGCGGTGTCGCTGCGCTTGCCCGCCTTGGCGACCTGCCCGGGGGTGTCGTGGCCGACGATCGCCGGCAGCTGCCGCGCGCAGGCCAGCAGGGCATCGAGATCAACACCGGTATCGCAGCCGCAAAGCTCCAGCAGGTGGACGAGATCCTCCGTGCAGATGTTCCCCGTCGCACCCGGCGCATACGGACAGCCCCCCAGCCCGCCGAGCGAGGCATCGAAGCGGTCCACCCCGGCTTCCAGTCCGGCCAGCACGTTGGCCAGGCCCATGCCGCGGGTGTTATGGAAATGCAGCGTCGCTTCCGCCTCCGGCCAGCGCCGGCGATGCTCGGTGCAAATGGCGCGCACCTGCGTGGGATGCGCCATGCCCGTCGTGTCGCAGATGCTGACGCCGTGGACGCCCTCGAGCTCCAGAAACCGGCCGATCCAGCGGTGCGTCTCCGCGGCCGGCACGTCGCCCTCCACCGGGCAGCCGAAGGAGCAGGAGAGCGACACGTTCACCTGCACCGGCACGGCGCGCGGCGGACTTCGCAAAGGCGATGACTTCCGCGAGCTGCGCAAAGGATTGCTCGCGCGTCATGCGCAAGTTCATCAGGTTGTGCGTCTCGCTCACCGACATCACCAGGTTCCACTCGTCCGCGCGGGTGGCGAGGGCGCGCTCGGCGCCGCGCATGTTCGGCACCAGCACGGTGTAGAGGACGCCGGGCACCCGCTCGATGCCCTGCATCACCTCCTCGGCGTCGCGCAGGTTCGGGATCGCTTTCGGGGAGACAAAGGAGGTGACTTCGAGCTTGGCCAGGCCGGTGCGGCTCAAGGCATTGGCCAGCGCGATCTTCTGTGCGGTCGGCACGAAGCCCGTCTCGCTCTGGAAGCCGTCGCGCAGCGCCACCTCCTGAATGTAAACGCGGCGCGCTTCAGCGGCAGCGGCGGGAGAGTTTTTATCGGTCGGCATGTTGGAGGTGTCCGTTTTCATAAGGGGAACTCTTTGCAGAGGGGGTTTAGGATCAGCGGTTCTCGACGGCGTCCGTGCCCGTCGATGGATAACAGGTTGCGGGACACTCGACCGTTCCACAATTGATCTCTCATCAGCCCTACCATCACCAATGGTGACGGCGACTCTAACCCAGCGACGCACGTTGACTTCCGGTCAAGCTTTCCACCAGCAAACGCGCCGGGACCGGCAGCGCCGCCAGATCACGCACACACAATTGAAAGCGGCGCTGCGCCCAGGCTTCGTTCAGCGGCACGGCTGCCAGGCCCATGATTTTCAGATAGGGAAGCACGCTGCCCTCCGGCAGAATCCCGACGCCGTGTCCGGCCTGCACCATGCGGCGCAATCCATCGAATCCCTTGACCTGGATTCGAAGCTTCACCGTGCGGTTGAGGGCGTCCGCGGCTTGCGCGATCGACCGGTGCAGCGAGCTGCCCTCGTGCAGGCCGACGTGATCGTAGTCGAGAGTGTCGCCCAGGCGCACCGACTTCCGTTTGGAAAGCGGATGCCCGGCCCTGGTCACCACCAGGAGCCGGTCGTCGTGGTAGGGAAAAACTTGCAGGCCGGCGGTCGGCACGTGGCCCGGGCAGACACCGATGTCGGCCACTCCGTTTTCCACCGCCTCCACGATGACCCAGCTCGTGGTCTCCTCCAGATCGATCTTGATCTCGGGATGCCGCGCCAGAAACGCGGCGAGATCTTCCGGCAGGAACTGCACGATCGCCGAAGTGTTGGCGAAGATGCGCACGTGGCCTCGCACGCCCTGGGCATACTCACTCAGGTCGCTCTCGATGCGCTTGAGATGAAGCAGGGTCTGCTTCGCATGATGAAAAAGCGCCGAACCTGCCGGCGTCGGGGTCACCCCTTTGTGCTGGCGGTAAAGCAGCGCCATTCCCGCTTCCCGCTCCAGCTCCGCGATGCGTTTGCTGATGCCGGAGGCCACCAGATGCTCGCGCGCCGCGGCCGCCGCGATGCTGCCCTCCTCGACGACGGAGACGAAGGCTTTGAGCGTTTGGAGATCAAATCGCATTGCCATGCCCGTGCCTCCTCCGCGAGCCGGCCCACGCGACCGGCCTCACGTCGTCTCGACCGTCGTGGACGACGGCCCCACCCGCCAGCCGTAAACCGAGCGTTCCACCATGCCGACCACGCTGTCGAGGATGAGCGCGAGAATTGTCAGCACCAGGATGCCGGCAAACACCGTGTTGATGTCGAAGACACCTTCCGCCTGCAGGATGAGGTAGCCGATGCCGCGCGCCGAGCCCAGGTATTCACCGACCACCACGCCGACAAACGCCAGACCCACGCTGGTGTGCAGGCTGGAGAAGACCCAGCTCGTCGCCGACGGCAGATAGACGGTGCGCAGAAGCTGGCGCGAATTGGCACCAAGCATCCGCGCGTTCGCCAGCACGACCGGGCTGACCTCCTTCACGCCCTGATAGACGTTGAAGAAGACGATGAAGAAAACAATCGTCACGCCGAGCGCCACTTTTGACCAGATGCCCAGGCCGAACCAGACGGCGAAGATCGGCGCGAGGATGACGCGCGGCATGGAGTTCAGCGCCTTGACGTAGGGATCGAAAATTTTCGACGCCGTCGGGTTCAGCGCCAGCCAGAGGCCGATGAGCAGCCCGATGATCGAGCCGACGACTAAATGCCAGCAGCGTCTCCAGCAGCGTGATGAACAGATGCGGATAAATCTCGCCGCTGGCAAACCACCGCCAGACCCGGCCAAACACTTGAAACGGCTGGCCGAAGAAAAACGCGGACAGCACGTCGAACTTCACCAGGAGATGCCAGGCGCCGATGAAGACGACGAGCACGAGGACGCGCAGGATGAGGATGGTGCGGGCGCTTTTCATTTTTAATGGAAAATCGGCGCGCCGCTCAGGCCCGCACCTTCGTCTGCGCGTAGCCCTTGAGCACTTCCTCCTTCATCGTGTGCCAGATGTCGCGGTGCAGCTCGATGAACCGGGCTTCGTGCCGGATTTCGGAAACGTCGCGGGGCCGCGGCAGGTCGATGATGAAATCGCCGATCGGGTGCGTGCCCGGGCCGGCGGAAAGCACGACCACGCGGTCGCTCAGCGAGATGGCTTCCTCCAGGTCGTGCGTGATGAAAATGACGGATTTCCGGTTCGACGCCCAGATTTCGAGCAGCTCGTTTTCCATGAGCAGCCGCGTCTGCACGTCGAGCGCGCTGAAGGGTTCGTCCATGAGGATGATCTCCGGATCGAGGATGAGCGTTTGCGCCAGGGAGACGCGCTTTTTCATGCCGCCGGAGAGCTGGGCCGGATGGACGTGGCCGCGGCCTTCGAGGCCGACGCGCACCAGCCATTCGTCCGCGCGCCGCTCCGCCTCCTGCCGGCCGACGCCGCGGTATTGCAGGCCGACGGCGACGTTTTGCGTGCCGGTGCGCCACGGCATCAGCGAGTCCGCCTGAAACAGATAGCCCGCGCGCCGGTTCAAGCCGACCAGCGGCTGGCCGAAGATCTTCACCGTCCCGCTTGTCGGCTTCAGCAGGCCGGCGGTGACGTTGAGCACCGTGGACTTGCCGCAGCCAGTCGGGCCGACCACCGAGACGAATTCACCGTCGGCGACCCGCAGGTCCAGCCGGTCAACGGCGGTGTAAGCCGCTCCTTTCCCGCCCGCCGCCTTGAACGTGCAGTTGATGGCTTCCAGCTCGACGGCCACCGTGGTCTCACCGCCCTCTGGCGGCACCCCGGCCGACGGCTCACTTTTTGCCATATTTCGCCATGGCTTTCTCCGCGAACGAATTGTCGTAGGTATCGGCCACGTTGACCTTGGCGTCACGCACCGCCGGGTCGATCTCGGACTGCACTTTCAGCACGTTATCCGCGCCTTCCCTCGGCACCTGGCCGTTGCGGGAATAGCCCGGCAGCGTCTTTTTCAACGCGGCCATGATGACCTCGCGGTTGCCGGAAACAAATTGCGCCGGCAGCTTCTCGGCGACCTGCTCCGGGGTGGCCGTTTCCATCCAGATCAAGGCGCGCACGATAGCGTTGGCGAGCGCCTGGCAGGTGTTCGGATTCGCTTTGATGAAATCCTCTTTCGCATACAGCGAGCCGGCGGGGAACGAGCCGCCAAAGATGGCTTTCGCCCCTTCCGGCGTGCGGCCGTCGGCGACGATCTCGACGAGTCCCTTGAGCTCCAGCTCGGTCATCACCGGGTCCACGTTGGAAATCGCGTCCAGCTCACCACGCTGCGCCGCGGCGACCGCCGCGCTGGTCTGGCCGATGCCGACGACCGAGGCGTCTTCCGGCTTCAAGCCGGCTTTGATGAGCAGATGTTTCACGAAGAAATCGGTCGCGGATCCCGGCGAGGTGCAGCCGTATTTTTTGCCTTTCAGATCGGCGATGGATTTGTAGTTCGGCAGGCGGCTTTTCACCACGCCGAGGGCGATGTCGGGATAGGCGCCCTGGAGGACAAAGGCCTTCAGCTTGATGTTTTTCGCGGCCATCTGGATCGTGTGCTCATACGCGCCGCTGGTCACATCCGCCGAGCCGCCGACCAGCGCCTGGAGCGCCTTCGAGCCGCCGGCGAAATCGCTGAACTCCGGCTCGAGCCCTTCTTCCTTGAAATAGCCGAGCCCTTCGGCCACGGAGACCGGCAGGTAGAAGAATCCGATCTTGCCGCCGACCGCGATGCGGACGTTGGGCTTCTCCGGCTTTTGGGCGAGCGCGGAGGAAAGCGGCAGCGCGAGGGCGACGAGGGCGATCAGCAAGGTCTTGCGGCGGGGCAATGAAAAGACGGGCATGGGGATTCTCGGTTGGGGGGACAGGAAGGGATCGGGGCGAGACAGACGGAGTCGGGCGGCCACAGGCGGGATCTGGCCCGGCCGTGTCCACCATTTATCGTGTCCTCGGCGAATGCAGGATGCCAAACGCAAACCGGCTGCGGAAGAATTACCCGCCGACCCCGCCCGTGGCCGGGAGCGGATCGGGAACGCGTTGACGAATACCGCCGCGCCGGGCAAAACAGGACGCCGCTGACCCGATGCGGCGCCCACCTTTTTCCGCCGATGAATGCTTCCGACCCGTTTCACGTCGCCGTGCTCGATGATTACCAGGGCGTCGCGCTCGAACTCGCGGACTGGCAGTCCTTGCCCGCGTCCGTATCGGTGAAGGTGTTCCGCGAGCCGCTCGGCGGGCTGGAGGAAGCGGCGGCCGCGCTGGCGCCGTTCCAAGCGGTGTGCCTGATGCGCGAGCGGCTGCCGTTTCCCCGGGCACTGATCGAGCGGCTGCCGCGGCTGAAGCTCATCGTGCTCACCGGCGCCCGTAGCCCATCGCTCGACGCGCAGGCCGCCACCGACCGCGGCGTGGTGATCTCGCACACCCGCGGCGGGGGCACGGACGCCACGACGAGCGAGCTGACCTGGGCGCTCATCCTCGCCGCCGCACGGCACCTCCCGCAGGAGGATCGCCGGATCCGGAGCGGCGGCTGGCAATCGACGATCGGCATCACGCTGGCGGGCCGGACGCTCGGCGTGCTCGGCCTCGGCAAGCTCGGCTCGCGAGTGGCGAAGGTCGGCCAGGCGTTCGGCATGAACGTCATCGCCTGGAGCACGAATCTCACTGCGGAGAAGGCGGCCGAAGCCGGCGTCGAGCGCGTCGAAAAGGAGGCGCTCTTTGCCCGCAGCGACGTGCTGACAATTCATCTCGTGCTAAGCGACCGCTCGCGCGGGCTTGTCAGCGCGCCGGAGCTGGCGCGGATGCAGCCGGGCGCGCTGCTCATCAATACCTCGCGCGGTCCAATCGTGGACGAGGCGGCGCTCATCGCGGCGCTCACCGCCGGCCGGCTCGGCGGCGCCGGGCTGGATGTTTTCAACGAAGAGCCGCTGCCGCTTGAGCATCCGTTTCGCCGGCTGGAAAACGTCGTGCTCACGCCGCACCTCGGCTACGTGACGCGCGATTCCTACGCGGTGTTTTATCAGGACACCGTCGAAGACATCGCCGCGTTTTTGGCCGGGACGCCGGTCCGCGTGCTGAATCCCGCGGTGCTGGCGGCGCGCTGACGCGGCGGCGGGAAGAAATCGCTTGCAGCCGGCGCGTCCAGCCCCGTCGTTCGCGCTGCCAATCCTGCGTTTCGGATCTTTCCCATGGCCCCGCTGTTGCGCTCGCCGATCACGCTGCTGTTCGCCGCCCTGGCTTCGGGCTGGGCGCTGGCGTGGCTGCACCTGCCGGGCGCCTGGCTCATCGGGCCGTTGGTGGTGTCGGCGGTCTTCGCGGTGACCGGCGGGGCGCGCGTGTTTTTACCGCTGCTCGGGTATCGCGCGGTGCAGGCCATCATCGGCGTGGCGCTCTGCTTTTCGGTCACGCTTTCTTCGCTGGTGGTGCTGCGCGCGAGCTGGCTGCCGGTGGGCGCGCTGGTCGCCGCGATGCTGCTGCTCACGATCTTCAACGCCTGGCTGCTCATCCGCTTCGCCGGGCTGGATGCTTCCACGGCGTTTATCGGCACGCTGCCCGGCGGCGCGGGCCAGATGGTGGCGATGAGCGAAAGCCTCGGCGCCGACGGCCGGCTGGTGGCCGTGATGCAATACACGCGGCTGCTGTGCATCATTTTCACCGTGGCGCTCGTCACGCATTTCGCCACGGCGGGCACCGCGGCGACGCACCTGACGCCAGCGCACGCGGCGGGATCTTTCAACGGGCCTGGGCTGCTGATTTCCGTGCTCATCGCTGCGGTCGGCGCGACGCTTGGCGAAGGGCTGCGGGTGCCGGCGGGCGCACTCGTGGTGCCGACGGTCCTCGGCGTCTGCTGGAACATTCTCGGATCGCACCCGGCCGCGCCGTGGCCGCACGCCGTGCTGAACGGCGCCTACGTCGCGCTCGGGTTGCAGATCGGCTCGCGCTTCGAGCCGGCGGTGCTCATCCGCCTGCGCCAACTGGCCATGCCGATCCTGATCACGAGCGCTTTTCTCCTCATCGGCTCCGCGCTCCTGGCCTGGTGGCTCATCCAGGTGATGCCGCAGGAAAGCCTGATGAGCGCCTACCTCGCGGCGACGCCGGGCGGCATCGATTCCGTGGCGGTGCTGGCAGCGGATCTCAAAGCGGACGCCACGCTCGTGCTGGCCGTCCATTTTCTGCGGCTCATGGCGGTCCTGATCATCGGCCCGACGCTGATCCCGAAACTTGCCGGCCGTTTTCCGCCACGCGCAACGGCGGCACCGCTCCCGGCGGCAGGAAACGAAGAGAGCTCGGGCGCGGTTTGAAACGCCAGACCGCCCGCGGCCGCAACCTCAGACCCGCGCGGCCGGCGTGATGCCGACGCCATACGGCTGCGCCCAGGCGCTGAGACCCTCGACGGTGTCCGCCTTGGGCCGGTATTCGCAGCCGATCCAGCCCTGGTAGCCGAGCTCGTCGATGCGAGCCAGGACGTGCGGATAATTCACCTCCCCGACGTGCGGCTCGTTGCGGTCCGGGTTGCCGGCGATCTGGATGTGACCGACGAGCGGGAGCAACGCCTCGAAGCGCCGGGTGATGTCGCCCTCGCTGATCTGGCAATGATAAACGTCGAACTGCAGCTTGAGATTCGGCGCGCCGAGTTCTTCGATGATCGCCTTGGCCTGGGCGTTGGTGTTCAGAAAGTAGTTCGGGATGTCGCGATTGTTGATCGGTTCGATGAGCAGATCGATCCCTTCGTCGGCGAGGCGTTCCGCGGCGTGGCGCAGGTTGTTGAGATACACCCGGCGCATCGCCTCGCGGTTGCCGCCGGCGGGCACCAGGCCGGCCATGGCGTGCAGCTGCGTGCAGCCGAGCGCATTCGCGTATTGGATCGCCTGGGTCACGCCCTCGCGGAACTGGGCCTCGCGCCCCGGCAGTGCCGCGAGACCGCGCTCGCCCGCGGCGAAGTCGCCGGGCGGGAGGTTAAACAACACCTGCGTCAGGGCGGCGGCGCGCAGGCGCTCGGCCACGGTTTCCGGCGGAAACTCGTAGGGAAACAGAAACTCGACGCCGCGGAACCCAGCGCTGGCCGCGGCGGCAAAACGATCGAGAAACGGCTGCTCCGGGAAGAGCATGGAAAGATTGGCGGCGAGCTGGATCATGGCAACAATGGGTTGGCGACCTTTTGCTTCTACCCGCGGATGCGTGCCGAGGGAACACGGATTTCGGAGTCTGGCGTTTTATTTTTGCGCATTCCGCGGCCGGCTGCCACCACGAGTCAGCGCCGGAAACCGCGCCGGTCGGAAGCGGCCCGGGCGGAGGGCGGAAAGAGGAACTGCAAAACCACGCCCATGCGCTCGGCCCAGGCGCCCTCGTGGTGGCCGGCGTGCTCGACCTCGCAGTATTGGAGATCCTCGCCGAGCTGCCATTCCTTTGCCAGCAGCCGGTCGCGCAAGCCGCGCGCCCGTTCCCAGCCGGGCTCCGCGGTGCCGGTGTCCAGCCAGATCCGCAACGGCGGCTTGCGCTTGAGCTTTTCCACCAGGTCGTAGATCACGCAGTCATCCCACCAGACCGAGGGGGACATCACCGCCAGCCGGGTGAAGACCTTCGGAAACCAAAGCCCGAGCGAGAGCGTGACCAGCCCGCCGAGCGACGATCCGCCGAGGCCGGTGAACTCCGGCTCCCGGCGCGTGCGGTAGCGGGCGTCGATGAACGGCTTGAGCTCTTCGGCGAGGAAGCGGCCGTAGCGGCGCGCCCAGCCTTTGCTGCGCAGGGCCCGGTCGCCGTCGGGGTCAATGCGGCCGCGGCTCGGCGCGTATTCGTGGATGCGGTTTTCGCCGGCGTTGTCCACGGCGACGACGATGAGCGGGGCGATGAGCTTTTGCGCGATGAGCCGCTCGGCCGTTTCGTCCACGCCCCACTCGACGCCGGCAAAGGAGGTGGCCGCGTCGAAGACGTTCTGGCCGTCGTGCAGATACAGCACCGGGTAGCGCGCCCGGGATTTCTCGTAGCCGGGCGGCAGATAGACAAGCACGTTGCGCCGGTTGCCCAGGATCGCGGAGGGGTAGCCCGGGTGGTGCCGGATGTCGCCGGTGAGCGTGTGGACGACGGGCGGCGGGAGCGCTGGCGGCGGCACGGCGGCCGCGTCGTCGCGAAGGTCGCTGCTCGTGCTGCTCTCGTCGCTCATTGTCGTCGTCGTCGCAGGGTTTGTATGATCGAGCAAACCGGCGTTGTCCATCGTGGTCTGGACAATTCGGGGCTTGGCAGGGCGCGGGATTTCCTTATCTATCGTCCCGGCGCGCACGCGCTTGGGCCCGGTGCGCGTCGAAGCTCCCGCAGCCGCAAGCCCTTTTCTTCTTTTCATGAACGAACGCTACATCCGCTGGTGGACGCCGCACCTGAGTCGCGAGTTCGAGATGCTGGTCTTCGGCAACGGCGGGGAAGGCTCGATCCCGCTCATCCTGTATCCGACTTCGTTTGGCCGGTTTTATCAGAACAAGGACTTCGGGCTCATCGATTCCGTGAGCTGGTTCGTGGATACCGGCAAGGTCACGATCTACTGCCCGGACGCGATCGATCTCGACAGCTTTTACAACAAGTCCATCCATCCCGCCGACCGGATGCGCACGCACAACGCCTACGAAGCCGTGATCCTGCATGACGTCTTCGACTTCGCGCGGCGCGAGTGCGCCTGCCACCGCGTCGCCGTCAGCGGCGCCAGCCTCGGCGCGTATCACGCCGCGAACATTGCCTTCCGGCACCCGGATCTCGTGCGCAATCTCATCACGCTCAGCGGCGCCTTCAACATCCGCTCATTTTTCGACGGCTACTCGGACGACAACATTTATTTCAACAACCCGCCCGACTACATGGCCAACTGCCAGGATTCCTGGAAATTCGGCCACATGGGCATCATCCTCGGCACCGGCGAGTGGGACAATACGCGCGACGAAAGCCTGAATCTTTCCCGCATTCTCGACAGCAAAGGCATCCGCCATTTTCTCGATGACCGGCGCTGGTGCGGCCACGAGTGGAAATGGTGGAAGGAGATGCTCCCGCACTACCTTTCGATCATCTGAGCGGCGCGGTTGGCCGGAGCTGAAACGCCGGCTGGCGAAAGGTTTTTCCGCGCCATAGCGCCGTCAGAATCGTTAAAGATGATGGAACGCCGGACCGGCGCAGCGCTGCGCCGGTTTCGCCACCCGTTTCCGACCTTCGTGTGAAAGCCACCCGCCCACCCGTGGCGCAACGCCGCCATCCACGTCCCCGCTCCTACTCTCACCGCCCCACCCATCCCCACGCACCCGCACGCATGAAAAAAATCGGCATCCTCTTCGGTCAGGAAAATTCCTTTCCGCCCGCGGTCATCGAACGCATCAACCAGAAAACCGGCGGCCAGGAGATCATGGCCGAGCCGGTGCGCATCGACAAAGTCATCCAGGGCGAACCGTGCGGCTACGACGTGATCATCGACCGCATCTCGCAGGACGTCCCGTTTTACCGCGGTTGGCTGAAGAACGAGGCGCTGACCGGCTGCGCCGTGGTGAACAACCCGTTTTGGTGGAGCGCGGACGAAAAATTCTTCAACAACGCGCTCGCCACGAAGATCGGCGTCCACGTCCCGAAGACCGTGCTGCTCCCCTCGCACCAGCCCCCGCCGGACACGAACGAGCGCTCCTTCCGCAACCTCGCCTACCCGCTTGATTGGGAGAGCATTTTCTCCTACGTCGGTTTTCCGGCCTATTTCAAACCGTTTGCCGGCGGCGGCTGGAAGAACGTCTACAAGCTGAACAATCCCCATGAGTTCTACCGCGCCTATGCCGAGACCGGCCAGCTCGTGATGATGCTCCAGGAGGAGGTTGTCTTCGACAAATACTTCCGCTGCTACTGCATCGACCAGCGCCACGTGCGGATCATGCCGTATGAACCGCGCAACCCGTTTCACGACCGCTACAAAGCCGGCTGGGAGCCGGCGCCGGAGCTGCTCGCGGAAGTCGAGCGCGGCGTGCTGACGCTTAACGAATATCTCGGCTACGACTTCAACACGGTCGAGTTCGCGATTCGCGACGGCGTGCCGCTGGCGATCGATTTCTGCAACCCGGCGCCGGACGCCGAAATCACCAGCGTGGGTCAGGCGAATTTCGACTGGGTCGTCGAGGCCGCCTCCGAAATGGCGATCCGCAAGGCGCGCGAACACATGCCGGGCCGCAACAACCTGAGCTGGGGCAAATTCGTGCGCTCGGCGGCTGCGGGCGAGTCGTTGATTTAAACGCAGGAGCTGTCCGCAGATGACGCAGATTTTCGCAGAAGGTTTCTGACGATCGACTTCGCGCTTTCTTCCTCTTTTCTCTCTTTCCTGAATCTGTGAAAATCTGCGTCATCTGCGGACCGATCCTGCCGACATGATCGACAAAAACCACGTCTTCACCCTCGGCGTCGAAGAAGAGTTCCAGATCGTCGATCCGGCGACGCGCGAGCTGCGGTCGCACATCGAGCAGATCCTGAATCTCGACGACGCGAAGGTGACGTTGAAGGAAAACGTCAAACCCGAGATGCACCAGTCCATGGTGGAACTCGGCACCGATGTTTGCAGCTCTGCCGCCGAGGCACGCGCGCAGGTCATCCGTCTGCGCTCCGAGCTGGCTGTCCTGGCGGGTCAGCGAGGCCTGAAGATCGCCAGCGCTGGCACGCATCCATTTTCACATTGGCTCGACCAGCAGATCACCCAGGGCGAGCGCTACGAGACGATCGTCAAAGACATGCAGCAGGTCGCCCGGGCGAATCTGATCTTCGGCCTGCACGTGCATGTCGGCATTCCGGATCGCGCCACCGCGGTCCAGGTGATGAATCAGGCGCGGTATTTCCTGCCGCACCTGTTCGCGTTGTCCACGAATTCGCCGTTCTGGATCGGACGCAACACCGGGTTCAAAGGCTACCGGCTGAAAGTCTTCGAGCGCTTCCCGCGCACCGGCATTCCCGACGCCTTCGAGAGCCTCTCGGAATACGAGGACTACCTCAAGCTGCTGGTCAAAACGAACTGCGTGGACAACGCCAAGAAGATCTGGTGGGACATCCGGTTGCACCCGTTCTTTGACACGCTCGAAGTGCGGGTCTGCGACGCCCAGTCGCGCGTGGACGACACCATCGCGCTGGCGGCGGTGATCCAGGCGATCGTCGCCAAGCTGTTCAAGCTGCAAAACCAGAACCTGAGCTTCCGCGTGTATCGCCGGCGGCTGCTGGACGAAAACCGCTGGCGCGCCTGCCGCTACGGCATTGATGGCAAGCTCATCGACTTCGGGCGCGAGACCGAAGTCGAGGAACGCAGCCTCGTGCACGAGCTGCTCGAATTTATTTCGGCTGAGGTGGACGAACTCGGCAGCCGGAAAGAGATCGAGCACATCGAGCGCATCCTGCGCGAAGGCACCGGCGCGGACCGGCAGCTCCACACCTGGGAGCGCACGCGTGACCTGCGCGCCGTGGTGGACGGCATCGTGAGCGAAACCTACGAGCACCTCACGGTGCCGGAACCGGGAGCGGCGACGGCGTAGCGCGGTCGGCGGATTTGCGCGGCTCTCGCCCGGATGTCAGGGCTTCTCGCTGGCTGCGGCGGGCGGCAGGACGCCGAGCGCGCGCAGACAAGCTTTCCCGAGCGGCAGGCGTCTCGGGGCGTCGTCCAGCCCGCCCGGCATGTCGATGTTCAGCGCAAACGTTGCCGTCGGCGAGCCGGGGCGTTCCACCCAGCCGACCCACCAGCCGATGTCGCTGCCGGTGCCCGTGGAGGGCGCCGCGCCCCAGCCGGTCTTGCCATGCAGGACGCTGCCATCGGCGGACTTTTCCAACACGGTGATCTCCCGCACCGCGGCCAGGTGTTCCGGGGAGGCGCCGGGCACTTCGCCGTTGGCCAGGCGCGCAAGAAACTCGGTCTGCTCGATCGCGGAAATTTTCAACGGCCCATCGAGCCAGAACCGATCGACAACGGTGCCGATCTCCGCGTTGCCGTAGCCGAGTTTCCGCACCCAATCCTGCATTCGCGGGAGTCCGACGCGACGCGCCAGTTCCTGATAAATCGGCACTGCGGAAAGGCGGATCGCTTCGCGCAGCCCCATGTCGTGTTCCCAGGTTTTGAACGGCTGCGGCTTCCCGCCGTAGGGCAGGATTTCGTCCACGCTCTTCACCGCGCCGGTTTCCAAGCCGATGAGTGAGTTGGGAATTTTGAAGGTCGAAGCCGGGATGAAGCGGGTCGCCGCGCGGCTGGGGTTGTGCATCGTGAGTGTGCCGGTTTTTCCGTCGCGCAGCACAAACGTCCCCTGCGCGATTCCGTGCTCCGCGAAGATCCGCGCCAGTGCGGCCTCCCGCTCGCTGCCGGCGGCGGAGGCGGGGCTCGACGGCGTCAGGGCGATCAGGCCCGGCAGCGCGATGGCTCCGCAAAACCAAGCGGGGAGATTCCAAGGTTTCATTACAAACTGTATCGACCATCCGACGGCCCGGCGGTAGCAGGACTTTTCCGCGCTCGCGGCAGCCTGCAGCAACACGCTTTACCGAACCCCGCGCGGCGGCTACCTTGCCCCGGCCCGCGTGCTTCCTGGAGGGCCTTTCCACCAGGGAGGCAGTGAAATTTCACACCGCCGCCCGACTTTCCCGGCACGAACCATTCATAGCCGCCAGCCAATCATCGACCTATGCATTCCAGCGCCCCAGGCCCGCACAAGAAAGCGCGCATCGAAATCATCCCGCTGATCGACATCATGTTCTTTCTGCTCGCCGCCTTCATGCTGGTGAGCCTGAGCTTGGTGAAACTCCAGGGCGCCCGGGTGGACCTGCCTTCCGCCGGCAAGCCGCCGGATAATCCGCAGCAGCAAAAACCGGACATCACCACGATCAACGTGGACAAGGATGGCAACGCGCTGATTGGTGATGAACGCACGCCGGTGGCGCTCAACGCACTCACCGCCTGGGCCGATAATCTCATCAAGGAAAAGGGTCCCGACGCGAAGGTGTATATCAACGGCTCGCCGGATACCACGCACGGCGCGGTGATCGCCATTTTCGACAAGGTGCGCCGCGGCGGCCTGACCAAGGTGACGCTGGCGGTCAAGCCGGTGCGCGGCCCGATCGTCAATGCGGCGGGCGCCCCGGGCGCGGCTCCGGCCGCTCCGGGAACTGCCCCGGCGCCAGCGGCACCCGCGGCACCACCGGCCGCACCTGCGCCGCCGACGACACCGCCGTAGCCCAGCGGCGAGCAGTCCGGCCACTCCGTCGCGGCCTGGGACGCGGAAAAATGAACGGACGAGCAGCAAATTGTCGGCGGCTGCAGACAGAAAATCCCGCCCCGCCCGCTCTGCTCCGGCTCGCTAGACCGGCGTTTGCCCGGAGCGGCTTCTTGCGCGACCTTCCGCGCCTTTCCGCCCGCTTTCATAACCCGCTTGCCGCCATGTCCGACCGCGCCCTCACCGCCGACATCGATCCTGAGTTGTTTCCCGGCGCGTTCAACGCCGTCCGGGTCTGCCTGCGCCTCCAGCCCGAGGAGCGGATCACGATCATCACCGACGAAATCTCGCGAGAGATCGCGGCCGCGCTGGAACGCGAGGTCCAGGCGGTCGGCGCGGCTTACAGCGTCTTCGTGCTCGAGGAGCATGCGCCCCGGCCGCTGGTGAACATGCCGGAAGTCATCCTCGCGGATCTTGCCCGCTCGCAGGTGTCCGTTTTCTGCGCACGCACGCAGACCGGCGAGCTCGGTTCCCGCATCCAGATGACCGCCGTGGTGAACAAGCACCGCATCCGCCATGGCCACATGGTGAACATCAACCGGCAGATCATGCTCGCAGGCATGCGCGCCGATTTTCTGGCCGTGGACGCCCTCAGCCAGCGGCTCGTCGAGCGCGCCCGGCAGGCCAGCCGGGTGACCTGTCGCACCGCACACGGCACCGATTTCGTCGCCGAGCTGTCGCCGCAACTGAAGTGGCTGAAAACGAGCGGCATCATCACCCCGGAAAAGTGGGGCAACCTGCCGGGCGGCGAAATTTTCACCTCGCCGCAGAATACCAACGGCACCTTTGTCGTGGACGGCGTGGTGGGCGATTATCTTTGCGAAAAATACGGCGATCTCGAAGCGACGCCACTGACCATCGAGGTCGAGAACAACCGCATCCGCGACCTGCGCTGCGCCAATACGGAGTTGCTTGAGGAATTCCGCGCTTACACGAGCACGGACGAAAACTCGAACCGCGTCGGCGAGTTTGCCATCGGCACGAACACGGCCTGCACCCAGGTCATCGGCCACATCCTGCAGGATGAAAAGATCCCCGGCATCCACATCGCGTTCGGCCATCCGTATGCCGAGCACACCGGCCAGACCTGGATCTCGAAAACGCACATCGACTGCGTCGGCCGCGACTTCGACATCTGGTTCGACGACGAGCAGGTGATGGCGGGCGGCAAGTTTCTGGTCTGATCCGCGCGAGTAGCGCGAGCGGTCAATCACCGATCGCTGCCACCGGCGGCGGCTGTTGGGCGCGTCGCAGCGCCCGGGTGCGGTTGGATTCCAACCGCCACGAGCGGCCAGCGATGGCGAGAGATACCAGCCACAGGTAGGCGTCCACCTCGGGGTAACGCAGCAATTGATCGAGCAGGGAGAAAATCTCGCGCAGGCGGACGCTGTCGAAAATGGCGAGGCCGAGGAGCGAGGCTGTGACCGCCATGCCGGTGAGCGCGAAAAGAAGCGTCCTGCGCGAGAGCCGGGTGCGACGGCGCGCGGATGAAGCCGGCGAAATCCGGGGCGCCGGTTGATCCGGGGCGGCAGCAACGGTCGCAGCGACCCGGAGTCGCCGGCGGTTTTCCGGCCGGGTCACGTAGAGCGCGGCCGCCAGCACCAGCGCCGCTTTGCCGGCGTTGCGCCACGGACCGTCGGGCAACGGCAGAACGCCGAAGCCAAACGAGATCAGCACGGTGAGCAGGACAAAGCGCGCGGTGTTCATGGGAATGACAACGCCATGCGCCAGAGAGTAACCCGCCATGCAAACCCAGCGTGCCGTCAGGCTCGGAGGCCGCAAATCACTTACCCGTCGTAGAGGCGGCTCTGTGTGCCGCTTTAATTCCGAAATGCGGCTCACAGAGCCGCCTCTACAACCCCGAACAAAAAAACCGACCGAGCCGCCACCGCAGGATTGCCAAGCTGGCGCGGCCCGGCTTTAAGAAGCAGAATACCGCCGTGTCCGACGAACTTTCCCAACTTTTCGCCAACAACGCCGCCTGGGCCCAGAGCGTGCGCGAGCAGGATCCGGAATTTTTCCAGCGCCTCTCCCAGCAGCAGTCGCCGCAATACCTGTGGATCGGCTGCTCCGACAGTCGGGTGCCGTCCAACCAGATCGTCGGCCTCCTGCCCGGCGAAGTGTTTGTCCACCGCAACATCGCGAACCTCGTCGTCCACACCGATCTGAACTGTCTGTCGGTCCTGCAATTCGCCGTCGAGGTGCTGCGCGTCCGGCACGTGATCGTCTGCGGGCACTACGGCTGCAGCGGCGTGCGGGCGGCGCTGCAGCGCGAGCGGCACGGGCTGGTGGACAACTGGCTGCGCCACCTTCAGGACGTGAGCGCCAAACACACGGCGGCGATCGACACGCTGACCGAGCCGGCCGAGCGCGCCAATCGACTCGGCGAATGCAACGTCGTCGAGCAGGTGGTGAACGTCTGCAACACCAGCATCGTCGGCGACGCCTGGGCGCGCGGCCAGCCGCTCTCGGTGCACGGCTGGATTTATGGGGTGCACGATGGACGGTTGCGCGACTTGGGCATGAGCGTGGCCGGTGCCGACGAGATCCCCGACCGCTACGCCGCCGCGCTACGCAACCTTTTTCCCTCGCCACCATCGGCGAGCCCGCCGACGCCCGCCCACTGACGACGCGGCATCAGCGCCCCACCAGCCAGCCGAGCAGCAGAAACGCTCCGGCAAGGGTGCCCAGCAACCCGACGACGATGCCGGTGCCGACGATCCTGTCCCGCACGCTGCTGTGCCGGATGCCGTAGCCGCGATTCGAAAAAAATCGCTGCCACGATGCCGTCCAGGAATGCCGCATGGCGACTATATCGCGCAGGGTCGCACGCTGCGCGAGCCTATCTCCAAGCCCACAAAGGGCTTTCTCGTTCTCAGCCGCGCCGGCGTGGCACGGATGCCAGCGCCGCCACCACCGCGCTTCCCAGCGGACGCGGAATGCCGTCGCCGCCAAGGCGGGCATCGACCGCTTCAAGTCGGCGGATGAGGTCGAGCACTTCGGCGCGCCGATACGGCCCGCCGGCGGCCGGGCAGAAATGCGTGCGACAGCCAAACGGACGCGCCGCGTAAATACGACAGCGATTCGACGCGGGATCGAGCATCGGGCAGACGCCCTCGGTGCCGCGGCTGCCGCCGGATTCGTCCTTGGGCAGTTCCTTGCGACCCGTCGCCCGCCAGGCTTGCGCGGCGACCCAGGCTTCGCCCCGGGTCAAAAACGGCGTCAGGCCGGTGAGCTTGAAGCGGCAGCATTCCGCGCGTCCGGTGCAGTCCCGCGAAACCGGCCGCGTCTCCAACTCAGCATAAACGGCCCGCACTTCGGCGAGCAGTTCCAGCGGGCCGGTTTTGGCATCCGGCAAAGATGAAGCGGGCGGCATATCTGACTGAAGATCGGGCAGGCGGGGTTGCAGGAGCCTCGCGCAAAGGACGCAAAGGCGCAAAGGGGGGGAGACGGCAAGTTGGGACGCGATACGCAGAGTGAAGCGATGCTGGAGTGGCCTCGCGCAAAGGCGCAAAGGCGCAAAGGGGGAAGAAGAGGAAAGGATGACAGAGAGGGAACGTGGGAGGCGACGCAAAGCTCGGAGCGCTTTTGCCCTTCAACCTTTCCCCACCTCCCTCCTTCTGCCTTTTTCCTTTGCGGCTTTGCGCCTTTGCGCGAGACCATTGCCGCATTGCTGCGCACTGCGCCTCTGAGCGAGATTGTCCCTCAGCTAAGCCACCTCCCCAGCAGCGTGTGCGCTTGCCCAGGCCCATTGGAAATTGAAACCCCCGAGCTGGCCGGTGACATCGACGCATTCGCCGATGAAAAACAATCCCGGCACCGCACGCGCTTCGAGGCTGCGGGAACTGAGCTCGCGGGTATCAATGCCGCCCAGCGTCACCTCAGCTTTCGGATATCCCTCGGTGCCACTCGGGCGCAGCGTCCAGGCGTGAAGCCGGCGCGCCAGCGCGGCCAGCGCGGCCTCCGGCTGCTGGCGCAACGGTCGCGCGGCGGCGCCCGCAGCGGATTGCTGCGGCTGTGACTCGCCGGCAAACGCGACCGCAAACCGCGCCGGCAGCTTTTCGCCGAGCAGATTCGCGAGCTGAATATCGCGCCCCCGGTTTTCCCGCAGCCAGGGCTCGGCTTCCAGATCGGGCAACAGATCAAAAACGATTTCCGCGCCGGGTTCCGCCGGCAGATACGAGGAAATCTGCAGCACCGCGGGACCGCTGAGCCCGCGATGCGTGAACAACAAATTCTCCCGGAACGCCCGCCCGCCGCCAGCTGCGCCCGCGCCGACCCGCGCCACACACGGCACCGCGACGCCGCTGAGCCCCTGGCAGAGCCGCAGCGTTTCGCCGTCAAACGTGAGCGGCACCAGCCCGGCCCGCAGGTGGGTCACCCGCAGTCCGAATTGCCGGGCGACGCGATACGCCAGATCGCTGGCGCCGAGCTTCGGAAACGACAGGCCGCCGGTCGCCACGACGAGGCTGCGCGCCCGCAACGCTCCCCGACTGGTTTCCACGGTGAACCGCGCACCGTCGTTGTCATCGTCCTCGCCGCCGCTGCCATCGCCAAATGCGTTCGTTTCCCCAGCCACGCGCGCAATGCCGCGCACCTGGCAATCGGTGATCACCTGCACCCCGGCATCCGCGCATTCCTGCAGCAGCAGCGCGATGATCTCCCGCGCGCTGCCGTCGCAGAAAAGCTGACCGAGCTTCTTCTCGTGGTAACGGATCCCGTGTTTCTCGACGAGCGCGATGAAATCCGCCGGCGTGTAGCGCGCCAGCGCGGACTTCGGAAAGTCAGGCTGCGCGCAAAGGTAATTTTCCGGCGCGGCGTGGAGGTTGGTGAAATTGCAGCGGCCGCCGCCGGAGATCGCAATTTTTTTGCCGACGGCGGCGCTGTGCTCGAGCACGGCAACCGACCGGCCCCGCGCCCCGGCGGTCGCCGCGCACAATAATCCGGCGGCGCCACCGCCCAGCACGAGCACGTCGAAAAACATCGCAGACCCTTCGCGCGGGAGAGCCGCACCGCCAAGCCCCATTCTCCGCGACGATGGATCCAAGGCGCGAATTTCGGCGTTTACGGCGGAGGCAGAATCCAGGAGCAGGACGCGGTCGATAACGTGGAGCACGCCGTTGGTCGTCGTCAGGTCCGCACGCACGATCTGCGCTCCGCCCACGGTGGGCGACGGTGGGCACGCCGGACGCCGCGCTCCCTTCTCCCCGCGCACCGCCAGCCGATCTCCACCGAGCGTCTCCAGATCACCGCGTGGCAGATCGGCCAGCGTCAGCCGGCCGGGGACGATGTGGCGCAACAGGAGCGCCCGCAGCTGCTCCACGTTTTCCGGCCGCAACAGCGCGTCCAGCGTGCCCTCCGGCAGCTGGGCAAACGCGTCGTCGCCGGGCGCAAAGAGCGTGAGCGGTCCCGGCCCACGCAGGAGCCCCACCCGGTCGGCCGCGCGCAACGCAGCCAGGAACCGGGTGAGCCGACCGTAGCGAACCGCAGCCTCCACCAGGTCGCCCCGCGCCGCCGCCGACGGGAGCAATGAATCCTGCCGTCGCTGGTCGGTGACTCCACCGGACCCGATGAAAAACAGCGCGGCTGCGCTGGCGATCACCGCCGCCACGGCACCGATGACCACGGCGGCGGAGCGCGGCTTTCTCATCAAAAGAAGCGCCCGCCCGCAGTCATCGCGCCGGGAACGTCCGCAGCGTCCCTTACTTTTTACCTTTCGCAGCCGGCTTCGACGACGCGGCTGGCTCCGCCTTGTCGAGATCTGCGCCCATGCCGTCCACGTTCAGCTCGAGCAATCTCCACGTCGAACCTTCGAGGCGATACGTGAGGTCAAACGTCACTGGAGCCGGCTTGGCGGCGGCGGTGCCGATGAGGCGCAGATCGCCGCTGGGATCCAGCGCCGGCGGAGTCGTGAAGGTGATCTTCGGGGCGCCGTCCGTCGCTTGCTTTTCCAGCCGCACGCCGGTTTCCATCGGCTTGGCGAACGTGCGCGCGAGCCGCTCGGCCGTCGCGGTGCGCTGCACCGTGGTCGCGAGGTTTTCGCGGAACCCGGTGAAATCCTTCTTTTCCAGCGCACTGTCGAGATCCAGCAGCGTGGCTCCGGCGATAACTTCGGATTCCCGGGCCGGCGGCAAGGTCACAGCCTTGGTCGAGCTATCGACCTGCTGCGGATTGACGGAGAACCCAAAGGGCCGCCACGGGCCGCCGTCGTTGTAATACTTGATGCCAAACCGGATCCGATACGGCGTGGTCGGGTAGTAGCCGCTCGTGACGAGCAGGCCGTTGGAACTGATCTCAGGATCCGGCTCGAACACGGGATCAACGCCCTGGACCTTGTTCAGCCGCTGCTTCGTGTCCGTCAGGCCCTGGAAAATTTCCGCCAGCTTTTCCGGCGTCACCTGCTTTTTCCAAGTCGGCGAGAGCGTCGCGTGCAGCGTCGTGAAATCGCCGGTTTCCAGCGACTTGTCGATGTTCATCATCGTCGTCTCCGTCAGCGTCTTCAACGCCTCCGGCGATGGCACCGTCGGCTTGCCGCCGCCCTTGCCCTTCGGCTTGGCATCGGCCCCGGAGGAGACGAGCAGCGCGACGGTCGCGAGAGCCGAAAGTGCGAGCGGAAAAAGGCGGCGGGAAAAATGGCGGAGACGGGTGCGTTCCATGAGAAGTTTTTGTAGAGGACGGTCGTCGGGACAGCGCGGCGCTGGCGGGACCGGAACCGTTGTCACAAGTATCGCGCCGCCCGAATTTCGCGGCCGTGCGCGCCTGCCGCTCTCTCGCGCTTCCCCGGGCCGGTGGCGGGTCAAACAAAGCCTTCGAACCGCGCCGAACCCCGGCTAAAATCGAGGACACCGAATCCCGCCATGGAAACTTCCCCGCGCGAGCCTGCCGCCGCCTCCACCCCGCTTGATCGAGCCGCTCCTTTTGACCTCCTCATCCTCGGTGCCGGCATCGCCGGGCTGACGGCGGCGCGCACGGTCACGAACCGGCGCAAAACCTACCTCGTGCTCGACGAACGCGCCGCGGTCGGCGGCCGCGCGGGCAGCCTCGTCTGGGACGGCGCGCCGGTCGATCACGGCGCGCAATTTTTCACCCAGCGGTCGCCGGAATTTCTCCGGCAAACCGATGACTGGCTGGCGCGCGGCGTCATCTCCACCTGGTCGCGCGGTGGGTTCCATCAATACCGCGCGGGACAGCCGCTCCAGGCGCCGGAAACCGGCGGGGACGACACGCATCCGCGCTACGCCTGCCCGACCGGCATGAGCGCGCTCAGCCGTGCGCTCGCCCACGTCGTGCCGCCGGAATCCCTGGAGTGCAACGCCCGGGTCGTCGCGCTGCGCCGCAAGCCCTCTTCGGCGGCTCCCGATCAAGCCGGACGCGGCGGCGACGCGGACTCTGGGGTCTGGGAGGCGACGCTGGCGAACGGTGAAACCCGCGCCGGCCGCGCGCTGATCGTCACCCTCCCGGTGCCGCAGGCGCTCGCGCTGTTGGAAACCGTCCCGGAACTGACGCGCGACGACGCCACGCTGGCGCCGTTGCGCCGCGTCGAGCAGCGCCCCTGCATCGCCCTGCTGCGCCGGGTGCGACCGCGCGCTGACGGCAGGGCGCTGCCCGAGCACGACTGGCGCGGCGTGCAGGCGCGCGAGGACGACACGGTCTCCTGGATCAGCGCCGATTTCACGAAGCGCACCTGCCCGCCGCCCGCAGATGGCGGTCGGATTTACGTGCTTCACGGCAGCGCCGATTTCAGCCAGCGCTGGGCCGGGGGCGATCTGGACGAAGCCGCGCGCCGGATGCTGGCTCGCGGCGCCGAGATGGTCGGCGACTGGCTGGCGGACCCGGCGTTCACCGCGCCCGGGAACGACCAGCGCGTTTACGTCTGGCCCCATGCCCTGGTGCGCCGGGGGTTCGAGGATCCCGCGGCGGAGTTTTTCCGGCTGTCGGGAGAAAACACTTCCCCCGCGCTCCTGCCGCCACTGCTCGTGGCCGGCGACGCGTTTTTAGGCGCGAAGATCGAGGGCGCGTGGCGTTCCGGCCGGGCGGCGGCGCTCTCGCTGTTGCCTCCGCGGCGGCAGGCCAGACCGTTCAACCTGTCCTGGGCGTTTCCGGGAGGCGTCGTGCCCGCCGGGCAGTCGCGGCCGCCGGCGACGGGCTCCTAGCGGGCATCCGCGGGACGGCCGGCGTTTCCGACTCGCGCCGGGTCAACCATCGCCGCGGTCGCCGGCTTGGCCGCCGGCGGCACCCGTTGACCCAGGAGCGCGGCGCTCTGCGCGCTCACCGGCCGCAGCGTGGCGGAGGCGAAGCAGCGGCTCACGGTTTCGGCCGCGGGGAGGTTTCCCGCGCTCGTAGCCGGCCCAAAGGCTCCAGGCGACAAGGCCTTCGTCGATCGTGAGCCCTTCGAGCGTCACGATCCGGCCGCCCGCAAGCAGGCGCATCGACACCTGCGTGCGCACCGCCCGCTGACCGCTGACCTGAAATTCCTGTTCCTGGGTTTCCAGCAGCTCGGCCC
This sequence comes from uncultured Verrucomicrobiae bacterium, assembly GCA_963762725.1. Lineage (GTDB taxonomy): Bacteria > Verrucomicrobiota > Verrucomicrobiia > Chthoniobacterales > SZAS-18 > JAFAXH01. Next base: position 340,821 of record CAVXLY010000005.1, read on the forward strand.
CGGCCGCCTTGCAGATCTGCACCGCGAAATCGCGGGCGACCTCGCTCAAATCTCGGTTTTGCGCCCGGTAATCGAACACCCGGTTCAATTCGAACCGCAGCCCCTCTTTCCGTCCCCGCGCCCGGGTCAGCGCCGGCTCCTCGGCGCTCGCCACGAGTTGACGCAACGCCACCGGCACCTGCACTTCAAACCGGTCGTAACGGTAGCCAAACGACCCGTCTTTGTTGGGAACCGCCGCGGTGACGGTCAAGCCGTCCGTGGCGCCAGCCTTCCCGGCGCCGGCCGCGGTCGCGCGCTGCGACAGATCCGGCGTCGGCAGCGACAGCCGCGAGCCCGGCGTGGAAACCTCCTCTTCGGCGGTCATCCCAAACGGCAGACGCACGCCCGGACAGGCGCGATACCATTCCCAGCCGCACGTCGCCCCGATCCAGAGAACGATCGTGGCCAGCAAGTCGAGCGATGAAAATCGCGGAGTCACCGGTTTTTGATCGCGCCACCAGCTTGCGATCCCTTGCCAGGCGGCGGGACGGGTCGGCTGAGAAATTTCAGCGTCTTCCGCTTCTGAGCCGTGCGAAGACTTCTCAGAAATGAACTGCCCTGGCACGGTTTCCGCTAAGATTTCTTTGAAAACCAGTTTCGAGGATTCCGTGGCAGCCGCAGCACCTAGTTTCTCAGGGGAAACCGCCTCACAGGGAGCAGGTTGCGTCAATCCTTGCGTCGAAATTTCCATAGCGCTGCACGGATTCTTGCAGCACCAAACCTAAGAATCAATCTTTTTTGAAACTCATTTTTGATATTTTTCCGGGTCCGCGCAGTGTCGCGCCGGAAAACTGAGAAAATTTTACATCCCCTTTGAAGCCGTGCTGTCACCGGTCGCGGCGGAGGCGTTTCCCTAGATCGACCAGCGGATCGGCAGGCGCTGTTTGCGGGCGAAGCGGTCGTGATAGAACAACTCGCCCCGGGTCGCGCCGTGTTCGTGGATCAGGCGGGTCACTTTCACGTCGAAGCAGCAATACTCCGCGATCTCCAGCAGCCGCCCCTGGCGCCACCATTTGATCGCGTCGAGACCCTCGGCCGTTTTGCCGACGCCGAGCGTGGCCTGGGCCAGGGAATCCAGCTTGGGCTTGTGGCCGGCGGCCTTCTCGATCTCCAAGAGCAAGTCCAGCGTGCGGAGTTGCTCGGGCAACTGCAAAATCGTGTAGCCCATGAGCACCTCGTAGTCGAAGCCCACGACGTTGTAACCGACGACGAGATCGGCGCGGCAGAGCTCCTCAATCAACGCGTCCACCTGCCGCTCGCTGTAGATGCGATAGTTGCCGGTCGCCGTCGAGTAGGTGACGCCGAGCGACATGCCCATGTCGCGCTTTTTGTCCCAGCCGCCGACATCGTTGGCGGTGCGTTGGGTTTCGAGATCGAAGTAAACGACGTTCTGCATGAAAAAATAAACTGGGCTGGAAAACTCGACGGTGACGCGAAGCAGCCGGAGATAGCGAGGCGGCTCCAGCCTGCCCAGGCGCGTCAAAGATCCCGCGGCTCTTTCGGCTCGCCTTCGGGAACTTTCTCGCCGGTCGGGGTCAGCTCGAAGTCGCCGGCGTCAAAAGCCATCATGGCATTGGCGCCCGTGATGGAGAAAACGTCCCACGCGGCGCCGTCGGTTTGATAGAACATAAGTGCGTTTTTCGCGCCCGCACCGCTACCGCCGCCGCCACCTGCGCCAGGGGAAGCCGCGGCTGTCGGGGCGCTCGTCGCCGCGGCTTTATCCTTCTCCTTTTCCGCGACCGCCGGAGGGTTGGCGGCGGCTTTGACGAGCTTCACGGCGACGAGGTGCGGCCGCTCGCTGATCTTGCGCAACCGCAGGCCGTCGGCGCTCTCCAGGTAGCTCCCTTTCTCGTCGAAACCGGCTTTCACCTTCGCCGTGGCGCTCTTGCCCCGGCCGAGCAGCGGATTTTTCTTCAGGCTTAGTTCCACGGTCGCGGACGCGGACGGTGGCGGCGCCTTGCCAGCGGCGGCGGAAGGATTTTCCAGGCCCAATGCTGGGTCCGGCCGGCGGATGGAACGCTCGAAAAACGTCTTCCATTCCGAGACCATCTGCCCGCCGGCTTCCTGCCGGGTGTCCACCCATTCCAGGCCGCGGACGCGCTGCCAGCCGTCGCCTTCCTCCAATAAATAAAGCCGGTCGCGCGCTTCGGACGCCGAGACTGCCCGCGGCACCGGCTCGCCCGGAGTGAGCGCCAGCTGCCGGATCACCTCGCCGGAGAGCGAGCGCTGACCCAACCCGGATTCGTCAATGGTCCAGACGGTTTCGTTCCGCCCGAGGCTGACTTTGCCGGTCGGGGTTTGGGCAGCGGCGACTTGCTCGTTCTTTCCGGCGGACGCAGGCTTCGGCGAGCCGTCGACGAGGGAAAAGGATTGGCCGGAAAGTTGGATCGTATCTTTCGTCACACTGAGCATCCAGGGAAACGGCGACGATGCCGCCGCCGCTGGCGAGGAGGGCGATTCGGTCGGCGCATTCGGCGCGCGACCGGCGGGCACGATCTTTTTCCGCCAGAGGAGGTCCGAGCGGCCCGGCGGCCCGAAACGCGCCAGCTCGACGCTGCCATCCGTCATGCGGCAGACGGCCACCAGCCCGTCATCCGCCGGCACCAGGCCGATCGCTTCCACACGCTTGACGCGGAAATCCTCGTCCTCGTCCACCCACTCGTTGCCGAGCACATCGACGCCTTCGACTTTCAACGCGCCGACCGCCCAGCCGTGCGCCGTGTATTTGCCGGGCGGCACCGGGTTGCCGGCGTCGTCGCGACGGTCCCACGAGGTGATGAAGCCGTTGAGCCCGGCATTGAAGGCGCTGCCCGGCGTGAACTCGTGCAGCCGCCGAACGAGCCGGCCCGTCCGGCCATCGAACAGCCCAACGCTGAAGGTGGCGTTCTCCAGCGGCGGCGGCAGAAAGGAAATGCGAACGGCCGGCGGCGACGAAGCGGCATTCTTCGGCGATGGCGAAGGCGATGGCGACGGGGTCGGCGATGACGTGCTGACACTGCTGCTGCTGCCAGCGGCTGGCGTTTCCGCGCCGAGGCGGGCTGCGGCCACTGACACGAAAAGCGCGGTCAGCAACGGCCAGCAAACCCGCGGTGCCCGGTGTCGGCGGGCGGTGCGGGCGGCACCGTGCAATTCGCGTTTAAGCCGCAGAAACATAGTAGCGCCAGTTCAGGTCGGGAAACAGGTTGTCGCGCCACTCGCAATTCGCAAGAAACGCTTCGTCCACGCGGCCCCCGCGCACCTGTTCGTAGAGCCGGGTGAAGCGGAGGAGATGATCCTTTGTCGTCTTCGCGGCGAAGTCTTTCGCGGTGCCGGTTTTCATGAGAAACGCCCAGTCGCTTGCCTGCGCGAGGAGCAGCTCGCGGGCAAGCTGGCGCAGGAGCCGTTCGCGCGCCGCCTGCTCTTCGCCGGCGAGCTCCTCAGAGGCGATGGCGGCGGCCGATTCGCACGCCAGCTCGACCATGCGCCGCGCGGCCGCCTGGAGGTGCGGATAGATCCAGGCGTTCGACTCGTCGAGCCACACTTCCCAATAGCCGTTCTGGCCCCAGCTCGACGCGCTTGGCGCGACCATCTGCTGCGTCGGATTTTCCGTCAGGTAGCGGCCGGGCGTGGTGAGTTCGAAGACGAGCGTGTCATACGCCGCCTTGCGGATAAACAGCTCCAGCCACTCCGGCCCCTCGAACCACCAGTGACCGAAGAGTTCCGCGTCAAACGGCGCGACGACGATCGGGTTGACGTCGAGATGCGCGCGCAGATTGCCGATCTGCTCTTCGCGGCTATGCAGGAAATCGGTGGCGTGATGATCCGCCGCGGCTTCGGCCCAGACGCGGTGATAAAGCTCCTTGTCCGGCGTCGGCACGCCGCGGCCGGTGATGCGGTGATATTTGAACCCGGTGAATTTGCGCGGGCTGTCCGGCCCAATCATCGGCACCAGATCTTCCCGCGGCAGATCGAAGCCGATGTCGCGATAGAAATCGCGATACGCCGCGTCGCCGGGATAGCCCTCGATCGCGCTCCAGACCTGGCGCGAGCTTTCCCGGTCGCGCGCAAACACCGCCGGGCCGGCCGGCGTGAAACAAGGCGTGTAGATCGCGGCGCGCGGCCGGGGTTGCCCATACATGAGTCCATGGGCATCGAGCACGAACCAGCGGATATTTGCCTCCGCCAGCACGGCGTCGAGCCCGGGAAAGAAGGCGCATTCCGGCAGCCAGATGCCGGCGGGATCGCGCCCGAAATGGCGCCGGTAATCGTCGCGCGCCAGGAAGATCTGCGCGCGCACGGCTTCCGGCACGTTGGCCATCAGCGGCAGAAAACCGTGGGTCGCCCCGCAAGTGATGATCTCCAGATGGCCGGAGTCTTGAAACCCGCGAAACGCCGCGATGAGATCGCCCTGCCAGCGGTCGCGGTATTGATCCCGGCAGGAGCGCAGGCGGTCGAGATAAAAATGCGCCGTTTCCTCCGCCCGCCCCTGCCCGCGGGTGCGCTCGATCTCGCGTTCCGCCAGCGTGACGGCCCGGTCGAGATAACGCTGCGTGCGCTCCTGCAGCAGCGGGTCGCCCAGCATCGCGCAGAGCGGCGGCGTCATCGTGAACGTCAGCGCAAACGGCACCTCGTCCGCGACCAGCCGCCCGAGCATGTCGAGCAGCGGCAGATACGTCTCGACCACCGCTTCGAACAGCCAGTCCTCCTCCAAAAATTCCGGATACTCCGGGTGCCGCACAAAGGGCAGATGCGCGTGCAGAACAAGCGCGAGAAAACCGTGGGGAGCCATGCTGGAAAGGAAGCAGCGCCGATCATCAAAGCAGCGCCGGTGCGAAGCGCAACCGCCCGCCGGCCGAAACAAAACGGAAACGGCGGCGGGCCCGCGCGATCGGCGCGATGCTCATCCGATCACGGGAAATTTTCGCGATCCCCGGCCATGACGTGAGGCACGCCAGACGCACGCGCTTCTCCGTGGGCGATCACCGGCGCCAGCAACAGAGGAGAGGCGGCTGGGATGAATCGCCGCGGAAGCAAAAAGGGGAAAGGAAACTTCATGAGGGAATAATTTTCACCAAAGACGGACGGCGATGCAGCCGTGGCGGCCGGCTCCGGGCCGCGGCCACAAGGAATCAATCGAACGCGACGCGCCCGCCGAGTGTTCCCGGCCTACCGGGAAAGTGCCAGCGCTTCTGGCGCCGCGGCCGCGACTGGCTCGGCGCCGAACAGCGGGGCGTCCACAAACTGGCTGCTGGCATACAGCCGCGCGTAAAGGCCGCCGGGGATCGCGAGCAACTCATCGTGCGTGCCGCGCTCGACGATGCGGCCGTGATCGAGCACGAGGATCTGATCCGCCCGGCGCACGGTGCTCAGCCGGTGCGCGATGACAAAGCTGGTGCGGTCGCGCATGAGCTTTTCCAGCGCGGCCTGGATGATCCGCTCGGTGGTGTTGTCCACGCTCGCCGTGGCTTCGTCGAGGATCAGGATCGGCGGGTCTTTCAACAAGGCGCGCGCAATGGAGACGCGCTGCTTTTCGCCGACCGAGAGCTTCACCCCGCGCTCACCCACGACGGTGTCGAGTCCTTCCGGCAGCCGCTCGATAAACTCGCGCGCGCCGGCGGCCGTGGCGGCGGTCGAGCAATTCTTCGTCGCTGGCATCCGGCCGGCCGAGCCGCAGGTTGTCGCGCACGCTGCCGTTGAACAGAAAGCTCTCCTGCGTCACGAGCCCGATGGCGGCGCGGAGCTGCGGCTTCGGCAGATCGCGCAACGGCCGGCCGTCGATAAGGATCTCGCCCTCGCTGAACTCGTAGAAGCGGGTGAGCAGATTCACGAGCGTGGACTTGCCGGCGCCGGTCGGGCCGACGAGCGCGGTCGTCGTGCCGGCAGGCGCGTGGAGGCTGATGTGCCGCAGCACCGGCGGCCGGCGGCCGGCGCGCGCACCGTCGTCCGGCGCATCTTCGCCGGGGCGCACGGTGCCGTCCGTCGCCGCGGCGGTGGCGGATCGTCTTCCTCGTCGTCTTCGTCGTAGGAAAACGAGACGTCGCGGAAGCGGACATCGCCGACGATCGGCGTCGCCGCGGCGGCTTTCTTTTCGTCGCTGGCGATCGCAAACGCCGCGCCGGCTTCGTCCCGCTCGGCCGGCGTGTCGAGAATCTCGAAGACCCGGGCGCCCGCGGCGCGGCCGGCCTGGAAAAGCTGGTTCAGGCTGTGGAGCTGGCGGATCGGATCGTAGAGAAATCCGGTGAGCAGCAAGACGCTGGTGAATGCGCCGAGCGGCATCTCCCCGGCGAGCACGGCGCGCGCGCCGAAGAAGAGCACCAGGGCGAGCCCGCACTGGTTGAAAAATTCCATCGACGGGCTGTAAAGCGCCCAGGTGCGCATGATGACGAGCGCGGCCTGGCGCAGCCGGTTGCTCACGGAGTTGAAGCGGGCGTGCTCGGTTTCCTCGCGCACGTAGGTCTTGATCTGGCGGATGCCGGCGAGGTTGTCGTGCAGGAGCGAATTCATCGCGCTCGCCGCCTGCCGCTGGAGCTTGTAGCGGCGGTGCGCGGTGAGCGTGTAGGCCAGCGCGCCGGCGATAAGAAACGGCACCGGGACCAGCGCGACAAGCGTGAGCTGCGCGCTGTAGCTCGCCAGCATGAAGAGCACGACGGCGATCTGGAGCACCGCGACGACGCCCTGCTCGATGCCATCAATGAGCACGCGCTCGACGCTGTTCACGTCCTCGAGCACGCGCGTCATGATGTCGCCGCTCGCCCGGTTGTCGAACCACGACAGCGGCAGGCGCTGGATGTGCGCGTAAAGGTCGCTGCGCAGGTCGAACATGACCCGCTGCTCAAACGTGTTGTTCAGATTGATGCGCAGCGCGTTCAGCGCGTTTTGGACAAAAAACGCCCCCAGCCCGATCAGCGCCAGCGGCACGCAGCCGCTCCGGGTGACCGCCGCGGATCACCTCGTCCACGACGCGCTGGGCGATGTTCGGAAAAACGACCACGGTGAGCGTCGTGCCGACGGCACAAAGCAGCGTGCCCAACGCCAGCCAGGGGTAGCGGCGGACGTAGGTAAAGACGCGCAGGATCGTGTTTTTCATGCAAGGAAATCAGGCACCGGCAAGTTCGTGGCAAAACGGTCGCGCGGCAAGGCGGCGCGGCGGGCGGCTCGGGCGGAAAACAGCCGTGGCAGGAGCCGCCAACGATGCATAGGTTCGCCCCAGTCCCCGTCTCAGATGCACCCGCCTCCCCTGCTCCCCGAACTCCGCGCCGCCACGGCTGCCGCGCACCGGGCGCTGGAGGCGGAGGTCGGGATCGAACGACGCGTCGCCGACCTGCCCGGCTACACCGATCTGCTGGCGCGTTTTCTCGGGTTTTACGCTCCGCTGGAGGACCGCTTGGGACGCCTCGGGTGGGATCCGGAAATCTTCGCCGCCGACGAGCGGTTGACGAAGACCGCCTGGCTGGAGCATGACCTCGGCGCGCTCGGCTGGACGTCGGCGGAAATTTCGGCGCTGCCCCGGTGCCGGCGCTTGCCGCAGCTGGACAACGTTTCGCGCGGCCTCGGCTGCGCCTACGTGCTGGAGGGCGCGACGCTGGGTGGCCGCCAGATTTCCGCGCTGCTGGCGGCCGGGGCGGTCGTTCCCGGCGACGCGCAGCGGTTTTTCCACAGCTACGGCAGCCCGGCGGCCGTGGGCGACCGGTGGCGGGAATTCACCGGCGCGCTGGAGAGTTTCTCGCGCCGGCCGGAAGCCCGCCGCGCGGAGGTAGTCGCGGCGGCGAACGAGACGTTTGCGTGCTTGCAGGACTGGCTGGCCGGGAACGGCCGGCAGGGGGTGAGCGCGTGACGAACGACCTCAGCGAAAGCCGCGACAACACCGGCGTGGGCGGCGATCTGCAGGCGTGCGACCGCGAGCCGATCCACGTGCCCGGCTCCGTCCAGCCGCACGGCGCCCTGCTCGTTGTCCGCCCGGAGGACCGGGTGATCGTGCAGGTCAGCGCCAACACCGCCCGTCTGCTCGGTCGCGCGCCGGCGGAAATCCTCGGCCGGCCGCTCGCCGATTTTCTGCCGCCCGCCGCGCTTTCCGCTCTCCCATCCGCCGACGCGGACGACGGCCAGACCGTCGTGCTCGGCGCGGTCGCGCTCGCCGAGCAACGCACCGTCGAGGCAACCGCGCACCGGCACGCGGGCGCGCTGCTCGTGGAGTTGGAGCTCCCGGTGGCGTCTTCTCCGGCTGAAAGCGAAATCGCGCCGGCCGGCCGGCAGCATCGCGCCATTCAGTCCGCGCTCGCAGCGATGCGGGAAACGCGCGACCTCCCGGAGTTGTGCACGGTCGCCGCGCGGGCCGTCGCCGAGCTCACCGGTTTTGAGCGCGTGATGGTGTATCGCTTTGATGACGACTGGCACGGCGAAGTGCTCGGCGAAGCGCTCGCCGGACCGGACATCGATTCCTACCTCGGCCTGCATTTCCCGGCTTCGGACATCCCCGCGCAGGCCCGCGCGCTTTACACCCGCAACCGCCTGCGCCTGATCCCCACCGTGGACTACGCGCCGGTCGGCCTGGAGCCGCCGCTGAACCCGCTCTCCGGCGGGCCGCTGGACCTGAGCTTTGCCAGCCTGCGCAGCGTTTCGCCGGTCCATCTGGAATATCTGCGCAACATGGGCGTCGGCGCTTCCATGTCGATCTCGCTGCTCATCGGCGGCCGGCTCTGGGGCTTGATCGCCTGCCACCATCGCACCGCCCGCTTTCTCGATCCCGCCACCCGCGCGGCGTGCGAGCTTTTCGGCGAGATCGCCGCCGCCGCGATCGCCGCCCAACAGGAAACCCGCCGCCTCGCCGAGCACATGCAGGCGCAGCGCATCCAGACCCGGTTTTTCGACGTGCTCGCGCAGGAGGGCAACTTCGTGGATGCGCTGGTGAAATACACGCCGCAGCTCCTGGAATTCATGCAGGCCAGCGGCGCGGCGATCTGGGTGAACGAACAATGCTCCCGGCTCGGCGCCGCCCCGGAGCCGGCGGAAATCGTCGCGCTGGTCGGCTGGTTGAAAGACACCGGTCGCGCCGATCCGATCTTCGCCACCGACCGGCTGGGCGACCACTTCGCGCCCGCGGCCGACTACGCCACGCGCGCCAGCGGGCTGCTGGCCGTGCGGCTGTCGCGCGTGGAGCCGCATTTCGTCCTGTTTTTCCGGCCGGAAGTCCGCTCCACGGTCACCTGGGCCGGCAACCCGGAAAAGCCGGTGGTGCCGGGCACCGCGCTGCACCCGCGCAAGTCCTTCGCCGCCTGGCAGGAAACCGTGACCGGCCGCTCCCTGCCCTGGCACGAGACGGACCTGGCGGGCGCGCGCGAATTGCTCCAGGCGATCAACGCCCTGGTGCTGCGCCGCACCGAGCGGCTCATCGCGCTCAACGCCGAGCTGGAGCGCAAGAACTCGGATCTCAACTCCTTCTCCTACATCGCCGCGCACGACATCCAGGAGCCGATCCGCGGCATCCTTAATTTCAGCCGGTTCCTGCGCGAAGACAGCGGCCACCGGCTCGACGCCGAGAGCCTGCGCAAGCTGGACACGATCACCGCGCTGGCCGGGCGCACCGAGGAACTGCTCAACGCGCTCCTGCATTTTTCCCGGGTCGGCCGCATCGACCTGCAGCTCCGCCCGACCGATCTCGACCGGCTGCTGGACGAAGTGCTGGAAACGCTCGAGCGCCCGCCTCCAGGTCGAGCGCCGCCGAGGTGCGCCGGCCCGCGCCGCTGCCGACGCTGCCGTGCGATCCGGTGCTGGTGCGCGAAGTGTTTGCGAACCTGATTTCCAACGCGCTGAAATACAACCTCCAGCCGCAGAAATGGGTCGAGATCGGCTGCCTGCTCCCGGACCCGGCGGCCGGCGAGCGCGGCCCCGTCCTTTACGTGCGCGACAACGGCATCGGCATCCGCGAGAAGCACCACGACAGCGTGTTCAACGTCCTGCGCCGGCTGCACGGCCGCGACGAGTTCGGCGGCGGCAGCGGCGCCGGGCTGGCGATCGCGAAAAGCATCGTCGAGCGGCACGGCGGCCGAATCTGGCTGGAATCCGTTTACGGCGGAGGCACGACCTTTTTCTTTACCTTGAAATAGACGAGACCCGGCCGCACCTGGCCGGGAAGTCCCGAAGTGGAAACGATGATGGCAACAACGGAGCTGAAAATTCTTGTGGTGGACGATAATCCCGAGGACCGGGAAACCTGTCGCCGCTATCTCACGCGCGACACCGTGCAGGAGTATCGCATCGTCGAGCAGGCCTCGCTGGAGCATGCCCTGGAGTTTTGCCGCGAGGAAAAACCCGACTGCATCCTGCTCGACTACCACCTCAACGACGGCAACGGCATCGAGTTCCTGCACAGCTTGCAGGAGATCGGCGGCACCCGGCTTTATCCCGTCGTCATGCTCACCGGCACCGGCAGCGAAACCATCGCGGTCGAGGCGATGAAAGCCGGCGCGCAGGATTACCTGGTCAAAGGCACGCTCACCCCGGACGTGCTGCACCGCACCGTGGCCAACACGATCTACAAGGCGCGCACCGACCGCCTCCTGGAGCGCAAGCAGACCGAGCTGGAAGCCGCCTATCGCGCCGCCCAGGAGGCCAACGCGCGCAAGGACCAGTTTCTCGCCACGCTTTCCCACGAGCTGCGCACGCCGCTGACGCCGATTCTCACCGCCGTCAGCGCGCTCGATGTTTCCACCACCAGCCCGGAGGAGTTGCGCGAAGTTTTCGCCATCATCCAGCGCAACGTGGAGCTGGAAGCCCGGCTCATTGACGACCTCCTCGATCTCACCCGCATCGCCAGCGGCAAGCTGAAGATCGATCCCCGCCCGGCCGACGTGCATCAGGTGCTCAACCACGCGCTCGACACCTGCCGCGAATCGGCCGCCAGCAGCGGAGTGACGCTCACCGTCACCTGGGACGCGCGCGAATCCCGCGTGCTCGCCGACACCGCGCGCCTGCAGCAGGTGCTTTGGAACCTGCTCAGCAACGCGATCAAGTTCACCCCGCGCGGCGGCCGGATCGAGATCACCACGCGCAACGCCGCTCCCGGCGCGATCGAAGTCGAAGTGCGCGACAGCGGCATCGGCATCGCCGCGGAGGTGCTGCCGAAGGTGTTCGACGCGTTCGAGCAAGGCGACCCGCGCACGACGCGCCGCTACGGCGGCCTCGGCCTCGGCCTGGCGATCGCCAAGGCGCTCGTCGAAGCCCACGGCGGCACGATCCGCGCGACGAGCGAGGGCCAGGATCGCGGCTCCCGCCTCATCCTCACGCTCGCCACCGTCCCGACGGACCAGCCGGCGGCCGGTCAGACGAGCGGCACCGTGTCGCCCCAGGCCGATCCCGCGCGGGCCGCCGCGCAGCAGACCAACATCCTGGTCGTCGAAGATCACGAGGACACGATCCGGGTGCTGCGCCTCATGCTGAAACGCTGGGGCTACCGCGCGCTCACGGCCTCGACGGTTGCGGAAGCCCTGGAGATTTTTCAGCGGGAAACGGTTGGCTTGATCGTCAGCGACATCGGCCTGCCGGATGCCAGCGGCGCCGAGTTGATGGAGCAGGTCCGCGCGCTCGGCTCGACGGTGCCCGGCATCGCGCTCAGCGGCTTCGGCATGGAGCACGATGTCCAGCGCAGCCGCGACGCCGGATTTGCCGAGCACTTGGTGAAGCCGGTGGACTGGCAGAAACTTGAAGCCGCGATTCTGCGATTGTTGAAAGGCGACGCCGCGCCGCCGGACGACCGGGGGAGCTGAGCGCGCGGATGTCGGCGCAAAAAGCTGCTGCGCTGCGGGAGGGTTCCCGGTAAAACACAGGCGTGCAGCCACTACCGCCGCCTCCGCCGCCGTTTCCACCCCAGCCCCAGCAGCCGTATGCCTTCCCCCCGGGAGCGCCGCCGCCCAGTTGGTGGCAGCGTAACTGGAAATGGTTTCTCCCCACGGGCTGCCTTGCGCTGCTCGTGGTGTTTCTCGCGTTTGGCGGCCTGATCCTCATGGTCGTGTTCGGCGCGATCAAATCGTCCGACGCTTACAAGACCGCCGTGGCCCGGGCGAGCGCGGATCCGCGCGTGGTCAACGCGCTCGGCACGCCGATCAAGGAAGGGATGCTCGTGTCGGGCAGCATCAAAACCAGCGGCCCCTCGGGGAACGCCGACCTGTCCATCCCGATTTCCGGCCCGAAAGGCAAAGGCACGATCTACGCCGTCGCCACGAAATCCGCCGGCCAATGGCGTTATTCGACGCTCACGGTCGAGGTGGCAGGCACCGGGGAGCGGATCGAACTCAACCGGCAGTAAGCGCCGGCGGCAGCGGAAGAACCCGCATCTCAACGTCTAGCAGTCTCCGCCGAGTGTCTGAGGAAAAGGTTTCCTGGTGTTCTCCGGGTAGGGCGGGCGTCCCGCCTGCCGCGCCGGGCGTCCCGCCCGGCGCAGACAATAGGCAACCGGTTCGGCAGACGCACGCAGGTCGGGCAGACGCAGCCAGACGCAACCGCAGGCGCGGCAGACCTAACAAACGCGACGTATGCTGTCAGACGGAGCGGGCAGCGCGGCCAGTTGCAAAAGGCGCAGCCAGAGGCACCGGCGCCACGCACGCGCCATAGGAAACCGACACAGCCGCCGCAGGCGCGGCGACCGCAACCGGCGCAGCCAAGCACGTCCTGCCCGATCACCCGCGCGTTCCAAAAGCGGTAGGTGGCGCGAGACGCGCCACCCGGCGGGCGGGACGCCCACCCTACCCGGGGAACACCAACCACGAGGCTTTCCCTCCGATACTCCGCTCCGTTGTTCGAACGGCAAGTCGAGTCGCTGAGATGAATCGACGCGCCGGATTACGGTCTGGTTCATCTTTGTGATAGCAAGCGCAATCGCCGTCTCCGATTTTTAATCGAGCTGACGCTACTCTGGCTGGTCTGATGATCGATTCCGAGGTCGGAGTCGTAATAACCCATTCTTTCGAACTCAAGCGAATTGATAGCGACTATTTTGCTGAAGCGTAATCCTGCAGCAGAAAGCAAAAAGCCGCTCCAGTTTCCCGGAGCGGCTTTTCGTTAATAGTTACAACCAACGCGGGCGCGTCTTAGTAGCGGTAATGCGCCGGCTTGTAGGGGCCTTCGACCGGGACGCCGAGATACTCGGCCTGCTTCGGGGTGAGCGTGGTGAGCTTCACGCCGATCTTTTCGAGATGCAGGCGGGCGACTTCCTCGTCGAGCTTCTTCGGCAGGATGTAGAGGCCGGGCTTGTAGGTGTCCTTGTTGTTCCAGAGGTCGAGCTGGGCGAGCGTCTGGTTCGAGAAGGAGTTGCTCATCACGAAGCTCGGGTGGCCGGTGGCGCAGCCGAGGTTCACGAGGCGACCTTCGGCGAGCAGGAAGATTTCGTTGCCTTCCGGGAAGATGTACTTGTCCACCTGCGGCTTGATGTTGACCCGCTCGATGCCCTTGTAGTTGTAAAGCTGATCGACCTGAATCTCGTTGTCGAAGTGGCCGATGTTGCAGACCACCGCCTGGTCTTTCATCTTCGTCATGTGCTCGATGGTGATGACGTCCACGTTGCCGGTCGTGGTGACGTAGATGTCGGCGCGGCCGAGCGTTTCCTCGAGGGTCGTGACTTCGAACCCTTCCATCGCGGCTTGCAGCGCGTTGATCGGATCGACTTCCGTGACGATGACGCGCGCGCCCTGGCCGCGCAGCGACTGGGCCGAGCCCTTGCCGACATCGCCGTAGCCGCAAACGACCGCGACCTTGCCGGAGATCATGACGTCGAGCGCGCGGTTGAGCGCGTCCACCAGCGAGTGGCGGCAGCCGTAGAGGTTGTCGAACTTCGACTTCGTGGCGGTGTCGTTCACGTTGAACGCCGGGACGAGCAGCTTGCCCTGCTGGTGCAGCTTGTAGAGGCGATGCACGCCGGTGGTCGTTTCCTCGGAAACGCCGCGCCATTCCTTCACGAGCTCGTGGAAGATGTAGGGCGTCTCGGCGTTGATCTTCTTGAGCAGGTCTTTGATGACCTTTTCTTCGTGCGAACCGCTCGGGCTGTTCACCCAGTCGTCGCCTTCTTCGAGCTCGTAGCCCTTGTGGAGCAGGAGCGTCACGTCGCCGCCGTCGTCCACGACGAGCTGCGGGCCTTTGCCTTCGGGGCTGACGAGCGCGCGCCAGGTGCAGTCCCAATATTCTTCAAGCGTCTCGCCCTTCCACGCGAAGACCGGCACGCCGGCGGCGGCGATGGCGGCGGCGGCGTGGTCCTGGGTGGAGAAGATGTTGCACGAAGCCCAGCGCACGTCGGCGCCGAGATCGACCAGCGTCTCGATGAGCACGGCGGTCTGGATGGTCATGTGCAGCGAGCCGGTGATGCGGACGCCGGCGAGCGGCTTGCCGGCGGCGTATTTCTCGCGGATCGCGATCAGACCGGGCATTTCCTTTTCGGCGATGTCGATCTCCTTGCGGCCGAAGTCGGCGAGCGTGATGTCGGCGACCTGGTAGTCGGTGTTCTGCGTTTTGGCGTTCGGTGCTTTGATGGTTGCAGTGCTCATGTGGTTAGAGAAATCTCAGAGATGGAAATGGAGGGTTATTTCGCCGCGGCCTTGAGCGCCTCGGCCTTGTCGGTGCGCTCCCAGGTGAGGTCCGGATCGTCCTTGCCGAAGTGGCCGTAGTTGGTCGTCTTCGAGTAGATCGGGCGCAGCAGATTGAGCTGCTCGACGATGTCGGCGCGGCTTGAAGGAGAAGACTTCGCCGACGGCGCGCTCGATCTTCGTTTCATCGACGGTCGCCGGTGCCAAAGGTGTCGATGTGAACGCTGACACCGGATCGGGATGGCCGATCGCGTAGGCGAACTGGACTTCGCAATCGATCCGCGAGCCCGGCGGCGACGACGTTTTTCGCGACCCAGCGGCCCATGTAGGCGGCGCTGCGATCCACCTTCGACGGGTCCTTGCCGGAGAAGGCGCCGCCGCCGTGCCGGCCCATGCCGCCGTAGGTGTCCACGATGATCTTGCGCCCGGTCAGCCCGGTGTCGCCCTGCGGCCCGCCGATGACGAAGCGGCCGGTCGGGTTGATGAGAAATTCGGTGTCGTTCGTGAGCAGTTCCGCCGGCAGCACCTTCCGGATGACTTCGGCGATCAGGAAGTCGCGGATCTCGGAGTGCTTCACGTCCTCGCTGTGCTGCGTGGAGATGACGACGTTCGAGATGCCGACCGGCTTGCCGCCGTCATAGATCACGGAGACCTGGCTCTTCGCGTCCGGGCGCAGCCACGCCGACGCTGGCCGCTCTTGCGGATGCGGGTCAGCGCGCGGCCGAGGCGGTGCGCAAACATGATCGGCGCCGGCATCAGCTCGGGCGTTTCGTTGCAGGCGTAGCCGAACATGATGCCCTGGTCGCCGGCGCCCTGCTCGGCGTGGCTTCTTGCCTTCGGCGGCGGCTTCGTCCACACCCTGCGCGATGTCCTGGGACTGCTCGGTGAGGAAGTTGGTGATGAAAATTTTGTCGGCGTGAAAGATGTCGTCATCGTTCACGTAGCCGATCTCGCGGACGGCTTCGCGCACGATGCGGGCAAAATCAATCCAGCCGTGCGTCGTGATCTCGCCGCCGACGATGACCATGTTGCTCTTCGCGTAGGTCTCGCACGCCACGCGGGAGTTCTTGTCCTGCTTCAGGCAGGCGTCGAGCACGGCGTCTGAAATCGTGTCACAAACTTTGTCGGGGTGACCTTCGCCGACGGACTCTGAGGAAAAAATATAACGACGTGAACTGGCCATGAGAGATGAGGACTTTTTTGGGATTAAGACGAGGCGGGCTGCCGGTTTCTGCGGACGTTTCGGCGCCGTGGAGAACAGGCAGTCGTTCCATTTACCGCGGATTTTTTCCGGCGCAAGATTTATTTTATAAACAAATCATGATGCTTTGATATATTGTCCGGCGGGGCGCCGGAAAATCCGAAATCCGAGTATCGAAATCCGAAACGCGAAGCCCGGGCGACTAGCGTCGGGCGGGCTCCGAGCTTTTATTCCGCCGTTTTCCGTCCTTTCCGTATTTCTGGAATTTCGTTCTGATGGTTTCGGATTTGCCGCTGTTACAAAAAAGTAATGAGAGCGGCCGTCTCGCTTCGCTCGGCTCGGATTTCGAATTCTCCGCCTCTATGTCTTCGCTTATCAAATCCCTGCGCCTGCTGGCGGATGCCACGCGGCTGCGGCTGTTGCTCCTGCTCGAGCCCGCCGAGCTGACGGTCGCCGAGATCCAGGAAATCCTCGGCATGGGCCAGTCGCGCATCTCGACGCACCTGGCCCAGCTCAAGCGCGCAGGCTTGGTGCGCGACCGGCGGGCGGGGAAAAACATCTATTACGGCCTGATCGCCGCCGGCGCGGACGGCGCCGCGGTGGATCCGAACCAGGTCCACCTGCGCGAGTTGATCGCGGCCAGCGCGAAGGAAATTCCGGAGAGCGCGCGCGACCGCACCGCCCTGGCGCTCGTGCTCCAAAAACGGGCCGACCGGGCGCGCGATTACTTCAACCGGCTCGCCGGCAAGTTTGGCCGCGCGCACTGTCCCGGGCGTTCCTGGCAGGCGCTCGCGCACATGCTCTTCGGGCTGCTGCCGCCGCTGGTCATCGCCGATCTCGGCGCCGGCGAGGGCACGCTCTCGCAGCTGCTGGCGCGCACCGCGAAACGGGTCATCGCGGTGGATAACTCGGAGAAGATGGTCGAGTTCGGCTCAGACCTGGCGCGCGAGCACGGCTTCGCCAATCTGGAATACCGGCTCGGCGACATCCAGGATCCGCCGATCAAGCCGGCGACCGTGGACCTCGCGATTTTCAGCCAGGCGCTGCACCACGCCGCCGCTCCGGCGCGCGCCATCGCCGCGGCGCAGCGCATCCTCAAGCCCGGCGGGCGGCTCGTCATCCTCGATCTGCTCGCGCACACCTTCGAGCAGGCGCGCGAGCTTTACGCCGATCTCTGGCTCGGCTTCAGCGAGGTGGAACTCCACCAGATGCTCGAAGCCCACGCCTTCCGCGACATCGCGGTTTCCGTGGTGTCGCGCGAAACCCAGAGCCCGCATTTCCAGACCGTCCTGGCCACCGGCATCAAGCCGGCCGCCGCACGCTGATCTGCCAACCCGCGGCGGCAACAAAAAAGCGCCGGGAAAACCCCGGCGCCTTTCGGCTGTCGTATCCTGGGACCAGCTGTTTTACACCGGCGACGGCGAGACCGCTTCGACATCGCTGCCCGCGGCCTGGAGCACTTCGTCCAGCGTTGCGCTGAATTCCCCCAGCCCGGTGCTGGGAATGATGATCGTGTTGCGGCGGCCGTGCGCTTCCTCGGTGATGCGCAGAAACCGGCCGCGGTCGTTCTCGCGGTATTCGATGTAGAAATGCTTGCGTTCGACCTGAATTTCCTGCGCGGCGATGATGTTGTCCATACTTGGGGGGTATTGAGACAGGGAAAGGAATGGCTCGGGCGACCTTCGCCGGAGCAGGCAGTCCCTGCGCGAAAAGTCATGACATAACTGGTTTGCGAAGCAACTACAAATTGCTGCCCTCGCCCGCCGGTAACTGCATGTCGAATGGCGGGATACGCACGAACACCGTCTGCCCCGACGCGGTGCGTCCGAAAAACGCTCCTTCCGCCCGGCTCAGGCCGGCGACCGGATGGTAGGAATGGTAGGAAAAGCTCTCCCCGGTTTCCAGCCGCGGCCGCTGGCCGACGACTCCCTCGCCTTCCACCACGATGCGATGGCCGCTCGACAGATCGGTGACCACCCATTTCCGGCCGAAAATCTGCACGGTTTCGGCGGAGCGATTGTGGATGGTAAGAAAATACACAAACGGGTAAGGCCGGTCGGGCGGCGCATCCAGGTGCGGCTCGAAGAGGACGCGGTCCACGGTGACTTCCAGCCCCGGCAGCGCGCGGGGCGCGCCGGGCTTCGGCGGAAATTCCTGATCGTGGTCTTCGGGCAAACTCATCTTTGTAATCGTCTTCGAAACGCGGGTGCCGGCGGCACGCGGCGGCGGATTTCATTTTAGAAAAGCACGCCGCGCAGGCAACTTCCTCGCACATGCCCACGCCCAATGCGAACTCCACGCCCGCCGCGCCGCCGGTCGCCCTGACGATTGCCGGCTCGGACAACTCCGCCGGCGCCGGCGCCCAGGCCGATCTGAAAACGTTTGCGGCGCACGGCGTCTATGGGCTGACGGCGATCACCAGCGTGGTCGCGGAAGTGCCGGGAAAAGTCAGCCGCATCCAGGCGATCGATCGGGACATCGTGCGCGAGCAGATCGCGCTTTCGCTGGAAGGGTTTCCGGTTGCGGCGATCAAGACCGGGATGCTGTTTTCCGCCGAGATCATCACGCTCACCGCCGAGATTTACCGCGCGCTGCCGGCGGCGGACCGGCCGCCGCTGGTCGTGGACCCCGTCATGGTCGCCACGAGCGGCGACGCGCTGCTGCGGCCGGAAGGGGTCCGCGCCTACCAGGAGCTGCTCTTCCCGCTGGCCGCGCTCGTCACGCCGAATCTTGACGAAGCCCGCGTCCTGCTCGGCGACGGCCAGGCCATCCGCGATCTCGCGGAACTCCGCGCGGCCGGTGCGACGCTCGCCGCGCGCCACGGCACCGCGTTTCTGATGAAAGGCGGCCACTTGCGGCGCGATCCCGCGGTGGATCTCCTCTGCCTGCCGGACGGCACGAGCACGGAGCTTTCCGGCCCCTTCGTCACCGGCGTCGCCACGCACGGCACCGGCTGCACCTACGCGGCGGCCGTCGCGGCAAATCTGGCGCTCGGCCACCGACTCCCGGAAGCCGTGGCCGCCGCGAAGGCCTACATCAGCCGCGCGATCGCGGGACATTTCCGGTGGATTTCCCGCGCCGGGGAGCCGGTGGATGCGCTCGCGCATTTTCCGTGATGCCGGCCGGATTTTGCGCCTGGATTCGCGGCGCGTCGGCCGCCTGAAAACCGGCGCAACAGAACGGCTGGCTTTCTTTCCGGCCCTGCGCCATTCTCGCCGCCGATTCCCCTCCCCCTCCGCCCATGGCTCTCGCCCAACTCACGCCGGAAGAAACCCGCACCTGGACCCGCGAAGAGAAGGACCGCTGGTGGCTGGAGAAAGTGTTTCGCGGCAACATGCCGCAGCTCACGGCGCGCTCGGCGATCACCGGCTTTTTCCTCGGCGGCGTCCTGGCGGCGACCAATCTCTACGTCGCCGGCAAGACCGGGATGACGCTCGGCGTCGGGCTGACTTCCGTCATCCTCGCCTTCGCCCTGTTTCGCATCCTCGCGCGCACCGGCATGGTGGACGACTTCACGATCCTGGAGAACAACGCGCTCCAGTCCATCGCCACGGCCGCCGGTTACATGACGACGCCGCTGACCTCCAGCCTCGGCGCCTACATGCTCGTCACGAATCAGATCATCCCGTGGTGGCAGATGGTCGTCTGGATGGTGATCATGTCGCTCGTCGGCGTGCTCGTCGCGTTTCCGATGAAGCGGCGGTTCATCAACGAAGACCAGCTCCCGTTTCCCGAAGGCCGCGCCTGCGGCGTGGTGCTCGACGCCCTCTACACCGGCGCGGCCGGCGAAGGCATGTACAAGGCCAAGCTGCTCGGCGTCACCGCCGGGGTCACCGCCTTTTATCAGTTCCTCTCCAGCGACGGCTTGATGCGGCTGCTGCAGTTCAAAATTCTGCGCCTGGACAAGCTGCTCGGCTGGAAAGAGGAATGGCATTTCCACGAGCGCATCGACGATTATTACTACCTGCTGGCCGCGAAGTATCAGCTCTGGATTCCCACGATCCTCGGCACCGACATGCGCCAGCTCGGGCTGCGCCTCAGGCTGGATGCCGCGATGCTCGGCGTCGGCGGGCTGATGGGCATCCGCATCGCCAGCAGCGTGCTGCTCGGCGCGATCATCAACTTCGCCTTCCTGGCCCCGGCGATGATCGCGCGCGGCGACATCCGTCCGCGCGTCGGCCCGACCGGCGCCCTCGTGGCGCTCAACCGCGCGGAGATCGTCAACCAATGGTCGCTCTGGTGGGCGGTGACGATGATGGTCGTCGGCTCCATCGTCGGCCTCCTCGCCAAGCCGGAAATCTTCACCAGCGCCTTCCGAAACCTCGGCGGCAGAAAGAAAGCCGCCGCCGCCGCTGGGACCACCGCCGGGCCGGCCGCGCCGCGCACCGACGTGCTGGCGCACATCGAGCTGCCGCTCTGGATTTCCTACGTCGGCGTGCCGATCCTCAGCGTGCTCGGCGCCTGGGTCACGCACCTGTTTTTCGGCGTCCCCTTCGGGCTCGCGCTGCTGTCGCTGCCGCTGATCTTCGTGCTGACGATCATCTGCACGAACTCGATGGCGCTCACCTCCTGGACGCCGACCGGCGCGCTCTCGAAGATCACGCAGTTCTCCATCGGCGCGATCGACCGCTCGAACCCGGCGTCGAATCTCATCACCGCCGGCATGACCGCGGAGGTCGCTTCCAACGCCGCCAACCTGCTCTCCGACATCAAGCCCGGCTACATGCTCGGCGCCAAGCCGCGCCAGCAGGCGATCGGCCACGTCATCGGCATCTTTTCCGGCGCGCTGGCGGCGACGCCGCTTTTTTTCCTGCTCTTCCTGCCGCCGGATAAAGATGGCGTGCGCCACGCGAGCACGATCGTCTCCGAGGCGTTTGCCATGCCGGCCGCGTTGCAATGGAAAGGCGTCGCCGATCTTATCGCGCGGGGCGTGGGCGCGCTGCCGACGAGCGCGATCATCTCGATGATCATCGCCGCGGCCATCGCTGCGTTTATCGAAATCATCACCGTGGTGCGGCGCAAGCCGTTTCCGCTGTCGCCGGTGTCCCTCGGCCTCGGCGTCGTGCTGCCGCCGGACGCCTCCTTGGCGATGTGGCTCGGGGCGATGTTTTTCTGGTGGCAGGGCCGGCGCCATCCCGTGGCCGGCACGTGGGGCAACCGCCGCTGGGTGGAAGGCGCCGAGCCGGTTTGCGCCGGGCTCATCACCGGCGCCGCGCTCGTCGGCATCGCGAACGCGCTGGTCAACGCGTTGTTCTCCTGATGAACATTCTCATCATCGGCAGCGGCGGCCGCGAACACGCGCTGGCCTGGAAGCTCGCGCAATCGCCGCGCGTTACGCAGATTTTTTGCGCGCCCGGCAATGCCGGCACCGCGCTGCTCGGCGCCCGGAATCTGCCGGGATTGAAAATCACGGATCGCGACGGCCTGCTCGCCGCCGCGCGCGAGCACCGGATTGATTTCACCGTGGTCGGCCCGGACGACGCGCTGGCCGCCGGCGTGGTGGATGCTTTCGAGGCTGCCGGGCTGCGCATTTTCGGACCGACGCAGAGCGCCGCGCGGCTGGAAAGCTCGAAGATTTTCACGAAGGATTTCCTCGCGCGCCACGGCATCCCGACCGCGGCCGCCGGCGCCTTCGAGTCCAGCTTGGAGGCGCACGCGTTCTGCCAGGGAAAGCGTTATCCGCTGGTCGTCAAAGCCGACGGGCTGGCCACTGGGAAGGGCGTGATCATCGCGGAACATCCCGGCGCCGCGGCGGCTGCGATCCACGACATGATGGAGCGCCGGAAGTTCGGCGACGCGGGCCGGCGCGTGTTGATCGAGGAATTTCTCACCGGCCGCGAATGCTCGCTCCATGCGTTGCTCGACGGCCGCGGGCATTACCAGCTTTGGCCGGCAGCGCAGGATTACAAACGCGCGCTGGACGGCGACGCCGGCTTGAACACCGGCGGCATGGGCACGGTTTCCCCGCCGGTGCAGGGGTTGGACGACGCTCTGCAGGAACGCATCCGGCGCGAGATCATGGATCCGCTGGTGGCGGGACTTGTCGCGGAAGGCATCGACTTTCGCGGCATGCTGTTTCCCGGCCTGATGATCACGGCCGACGGGCCAAAAGTGCTGGAACTCAACGCCCGCTTTGGCGATCCGGAAACCCAGGTGCTGCTGCCGCGGTTGCGCGATGATTTGCTGCCGCTGCTCGAAGCCGCGGCGGCAGGCCGGCTCGACGCGGTCGCGGCGCCGGAGTTCGATCCGCGCCCGGCGGTGTGCGTCATCCTCGCCAGCGGCGGCTACCCGGAGGCGTATCCGATCGGGGTGCCGATTTCCGGTTTGGAAGGCGGCGAACTGGAGCCCGGCGTGCAGATTTTCCATGCCGGCACGCGCCTGGAAGAGCCGGCCGCCGGCGGGCGCAGCGTGGTCACCAGCGGCGGCCGGGTGCTGGGCGTCACCGCGCTCGGCCAGGATCTGGAGGATGCCCGCGCCCGCGCTTATGCCGCGGCGGCTCGCATCGGGTTTGAAGGCTGCCACCTGCGGCGCGATATTGGCGCGGTCGATTCTTCTAGGTAGGGCGGGCGTCTCGCCTGCCGCCGCGGGCGTCTCGCCCGCCGGCACGCAAAATGGCGGAAACTTCGCTTCGTCCTTTTGCGTTGCCCGGCGCGAGACGCCCCGGGCGGCGGGCGAGACGCCCGCCCTACCCGAGGGGAATGGACCGCTGGACGCACGTCATACCTGATTCATTTCCATGAACCGATTTTCCCTCGTCTGCGCTGTTTGCGCGCTCCTGTTCGCCGTTGATTTGCCCGCGACTGGGCAGGAGATGACCCGTCCCGCGACAAAGGCCGCCGAGCAGCGCGCTCTGGTGGACGGACTCGGACTGGACGAGATGCAGGAGGCGCTGCGGCTGTTGCGCAACAATTATGTCAACCCCGGCGATACCGACGAGAAAGCGGTCGCCCGCGCCACGATTTCCGGTCTGCTTCAGCGGCTGGAAAACGGCGCGTTGCTCCTGCCGGTGTCGCGGCCGGCGCCCGCGCCCGGAGCCAACCCGGCACCGGGCAATCCCGCCCTGGCCGCGCGGGAGGAAGTGCCGGGCGACTTCCGGTCGGAAATTTTCCCGAATCGAAGCGGGTATCTCCGTCTCGGCGCCCTGTCGAAGGAACACGTCGCCGATCTCGACAAGGCGCTGAAAGACTTCGTTTCCGCGAAACTGCCCGCGGTAATCCTCGATCTGCGCGCCACCAGCGCGGCGAACGCGAACGGCGGCGGCAACTACGAACTCGCCGCCGAGGTGACCCGGCGTTTCGTGCCGAAGGGTCGGCCATTGTTCACGCTGAAACGGCCGGCGAGCGGCGGCGGGCAGGACCAGCTTTTCACCACAAACGCCGACCCGCTCTTCACCGGCCGCCTGCTCGTCCTCACGGATGCCGACACCGCGGGTGCCGCGGAGGTGATCGCCGCCGTGCTGCGCGCCGACAACCGGGCGCTTGTCATCGGTGCCCCCACGGCGGGTCAGGCCGTGGAATACGCCGACTTCACGCTTGGCGGCAACGCCGGCGCGCTCTTGCGCGTGGCGGTCGCCCAGATCGTGCTGGCCGGCAACCAGGCCAGCATTTTCCCGGCGGGCGTAAAGCCCGATCTGCCGGCGGCAACCGAGCGCGCCGAGAAGATCGCGATGTTCAAGACCAGCGCGGCGGCCGGCCCACCGCCGCCACCCGCGGGGCCAGTGGCGCAGTTTGTCTTCGACGTCGAGCGGCCGCACTTCAACGAAGCCGCGCTCGTCGCCGGCTTGAACCCGGAGCTGGACGCCGCGCGCGACGCCCAGGCCCGCCGCCGCGAAGGCCTCCCGATGCCCCGGCCGCGGCCGCACGACACCACGCTGCAACGGGCCGTCGATCTGCTCACCGCGATGGACGCGTTGGAAACGCGATCCTGAGACGCGATTGGGCGTCTCCAGGCATTGACGCCGACGGCCGCTTCGCAGATAAATGGACGCTACGGCTAGTTGTCCGAACCGTTCCTTTTCTCTTTTCGATCCGTCCTTATCCGCACTCCCTCCGCCATGAAATTCAGCCTCAGCAAGGAAAAGCTTCTCGAAGGTTTGCAGCAGGTCCAGAGCGTCGTGAGCACGCGCACGACGCTGCCGATCCTTTCCAACGTGTTGCTCCAGGCCCGGGACGGCCACATTCAACTGACGACCACCGATCTGGACGTCGGCGTGCGCGGCACCATCGAGGCGCAGATCGAGGAGCCCGGCGCGACGACGCTGCCGGCGCGGCGGCTGTTCACGATCATCCGCGAGCTGCCGAGCACGGAAGTGAAGTTCGAGAGTGACAGCAAAAACGTCGCTTCCATCACCAGCGGCCACAGCTTTTTCAAAGTGCTCGGTCTGCCCGAGGACGAATTCCCGCCGCTGCCGAAATTCGAAAACGCCAAGCTCTACACGGTGCCGCAGCAGGCGTTGAAGGACGCGCTGAAAAAGACGAGCTACGCGATCTCGACGGACGAAACCCGCTACGTGCTCAACGGCGTGCTCTGCTCGCTGCGCGACAACAAGATGGTGCTCGTCGCCACGGACGGCCGCCGCCTCGCGATGGTGGATCTCGACCTGGCGCTCGATCCCGACCAGGAAACCAGCGTCATCATTCCCGCAAAGGCGATCACCGAACTCAGCCGGCTCCTGCGCGATGAAGGCGACGTGACGGTGCGCCTTGGCGCGAACCAGATCGCCTTCGAGCTGAACGGCAGCCTGCTGGTGTCGAAGCTCATCGAAGGAAACTATCCGAACTACAAGCAGGTCATCCCGAGCGAAACGAAGGAGCGCATCACCCTGGAGCGCGAGACGTTTCTCAACGCCGTCAAACGCGTGGCGCTGCTGACCAGCGAGAAGTCGAACTCGGTGAAGCTGATCTTCACGAAGGACAACGTGGACATCGCCGCCAACAGCCCGGAGATCGGCGAGGCCAAGGAGAGCGTGCCGATCAAATACGGCGGCCGCGAGTTCTCCATCGCCTTTAACCCCGAGTTTCTGATGGCGCCGCTGCGCAACCTGAGCAACGACGAAGTCCACTTGGAGTTGATCGACGAGATGAGCCCGGGCGTCATCAAGGTGAACGCGCCGTTTCTCTACGTGCTGATGCCGATGCGCATCTCCTACTGAGCGGCGGCGGAGCGGCAACGGACCTCGCGGAAAGAATGCGCAGGTTTTCCGGTTGCCAAAATCGGTTTTTTCTTTAGCCTTCTGCTCCCGCGCGAAAAGGTGCGGATCAGGAAGCTCTTGTGGCGGAACTGGCAGACGCGCACGGCTCAGGACCGTGTGGGGCAACCCGTGGAGGTTCGAGTCCTCTCGAGAGCAATCTTTTTTACCGGCGTAAGTAGTCCGGCGACATCGACCGTTCTTCTGGGCGCATTTTATTGTCGCGCCGTTGCGAGGAAGATTTCCCGTTTCCGCCACGCGCGAGAATGCCGGGACGCGCGAATTCGCATAAACGGCGGGGCGGCCAATCCTTGCGAAACTCGCATGGCCGCGAGCAACCCGACCGTTCAATCAGTAAACACGGAGGAACTTAATACCATGCTTTGGACAATCGCAGTCATCCTGTTGGTTCTTTGGGCGGTGGGGCTGATTACCGGAACCACGATCAGCGGCTTCATTCACGTGCTGCTCGTCATCGCGATCATCGTTGTTCTGCTGCAGATCATTAACGGTCGCCGAGCGCTTTAGAGCGTTGCAGTTCCCCCCGCGACAAGCATCATCCCTGGTTTCAAATTGCGCCCGCTGCCTTTCCCGAGGCAGCGGGCGTTTTGTTTTCCAGAAGCGAGGTCCGCTCAATCCGTCAACACGACGCCCACGGCGGCGTCGTGCGCTTCGAGCGGAAGCGCGGGGAGCAGTTGAAAATCAAACCCGATCCCAACGGTTTCGGCACGGAAGCCGGCTTCTGAAAGCAGGCGATCGTAGAAGCCGCCGCCGCGGCCCAGCCGGCTGCCGGACGCTGTAAACGCCAGCCCGGGCACCAAGGCAAGATCCACCTCTGCTAGGGCGACGCGCGGCACCTCGGCCGCCGGCTCGCGCAAGCCCCAGCGCACCGGCACCAGTTCCGCGGGCGAGCGCACCGCACAGACCACCAGCCGCCGGCCATCCATGCGCGGAAACAGGCAGCGCTTTTCCGCCAGTGCCGGCGCACCGCTTTCCTCAGCGACCATTTCCCAAAGGAGGTCCAGGTCCGGCTCGACGCTCAGCGGCGCAAAAAGCAGGACGCTTCGCGCCGTGCGCCACGCCGAGAGTGCCTGCAGCCGCGCCAGCAATCGGGCGCTGCGCTCGCGCCGCTCCGCCGGCAGCAACTCCGCCAGGCGCGCGCGCATGCGGGCGCGCACTTCGTCTTTGGCGGCGGATTGCCCCGGCATGGCTGGGTTGCCCGATGGCGGTGGCTTCAAGCCGTGTAAGCGCCCTGCTCCAGCCCGAAGTATTCGTGTGTCAGATTCGCCGCTTCGGCGGCGCGGGCTTCGTCGATGATCACCGCGATCTTGATCTCGGAAGTCGAGATCATCTGGATGTTGATCGTCCCGTGCGCGAGGCATTCGAAAAGCTTCGCCGCCACGCCGGAATGCGAGCGCATGCCGATGCCGACGACGACAGCTTCGCGATGCCGTCCTGCGCCTGCAGCCCGTGCGCGCCGACCTCGGCGACGAGCGGCTCCAGGGCGGCCCGCGCGCGGCCGAGATCGTCTTTGTTCAAGGTGAACGAAATGTCCGTCGTGCCGTGCGCGGAGACGTTTTGCACGATCATGTCGATGACGATGTGCGCGTCGGCGATGGCGTTGAAAACCGCGCCGCCACGCCGGGGCGGTCGGGCACGCCGGTGAGGGTCACTTTCGCCTGGTTTTTCTCGATGCTGACGCCGCGGATGACCACGGATTCCATGCTGTGGTTTTTCTTCGACGATATGGTGCCGGGGTTGTCGTTGAACGAATTGCGGACTTCGAAGTTCACGCCGAATTTTTTGGCAAATTCGACCGAGCGGGACTGCATCACCTTCGCCCCGCTGCTCGCCATTTCGAGCATTTCGTCATAGCGAAATTTCGTCCAGCTTGCGGGCGCGTCGGGACGATGCGCGGATCGCACGTGTAAACGCCGTCCACGTCGGTGAAAATCTGGCAAAGGTCGGCCTTGATCGCCGAGGCGATGGCGATCGCGGTGAGGTCGCTGCCGCCGCGGCCGAGCGTCGTGATCTGGCCTTCCATCGTCTGCCCCTGGAAACCGGCGACGATGACGATCGCGCCGTCGTCGAGCAACTGGTGGATGCCGCTTCGGCGTGATGTTGGCGATCTTCGCCTTCGTGTGGACGCCATCGGTCACGATGCCGGCCTGCGCGCCGGTGAGGGAGACGGCTTGTGCGCCGAGCGCGTGCATGCGCCATGGCGAGTGAGCGCGATGGTGGTCTGCTCGCCGGTGGCCAGCAGCACGTCCATCTCGCGCTCGCTCGGTTCCGGCGCGACTTCGCGGGCGAGCTTGATCAGATCCATCGGTCACGCCGCTCATCGCGGAAACGACGACGACGACCTGATGGCCCTGCGCGCTGGGTGGCGATGACGCGTTGCGCGACATTCCTGATGCGCTCGGTGTTGCCGACGCTGGTGCCGCCGTATTTTTGGACAAGAAGAGCCACGGATGGAAAAGGGGCTGGGAAGATACGGACGTGCCGCGCCGGCGCGACCGTTTTTTAGATGCCGTCCAGCGCGCCGAGAATGGCGTCGCGCGTCGCCGGCACCGGCGGAGCGATCGGCGTCGCGCGGTCCAGCACGGCGGCGGTGTCTTTCAATCCGTGCCCGGTGACCGTGCAGACCACGGTGCCGCCGGCGGGCAGCGAGCCGAGCGGGCAGGTCGCGCAGCGCGTGCCTTCCTGGCCGCGGCGCACGCAGCCGAGCAGGCCGCCGACCGACGCCGCGCTGGCCGGCTCGACGAAGATGCCTTCATGGCGCGCCAGCCAGCTCTGCGCCTGGAGAATCTCGTCGTCCGTCACGATGTCGATCGCGCCGCCGCTGTCGGTGACGGCTTGTTGCGCCAGCTTCCAGCTCGCCGGGTGGCCGATGCGGATCGCGCTGGCCACGGTTTCCGGCGCCGGCACCGGCTGGCCGTAAAACATCGGCGCCGCGCCCGCCGCCTGGAAGCCGGTCATCCGCGGAGTGCGGCTGGCGCGGCCGAGCGCGGACCATTCGCGGTAGCCGCGCCAGTAGGCGGAAATATTCCCCGCGTTGCCGACCGGCAAAAAATGGGCGTGCGGCGCGTCGCCGAGCACGTCGATGATTTCAAACGCCGCGGTCTTCTGGCCTTCGAGCCGGTGGGGATTGATGGAATTGACGATCGCCATCCCGGAGCCCGGTTCCTCGCCGATCTCGCGCACCAGGCGGAGCGCGTCGTCGAAGTTGCCGTCGAGCGACACGATCTTCGCGCCGTAGACCATCGCCTGCACGAGCTTGCCGAGCGCGATCTTGCCCGCCGGCAGCAGCACGACGCAGGCAATGCCGGCGCGCGCCGCATACGCCGCCGCGGCGGCCGAGGTGTTGCCGGTGGAGGCGCAGGCGATGGCGCGCGCGCCGTTCTCGATGGCCTTCGAGACAGCCACCGTCATGCCCCGATCCTTGAACGACCCGGTCGGGTTCAGCCCCTCGTATTTCAGAAACACCTGCACGCCGTTCCCGACGCGCTCGCTGAGCCGCGGCGAGAAGATCAGCGGCGTCGAGCCTTCGTTCAGCGAGATCACCGGCGTCGCGTCGGTCACGTCCGGCAGAAACTCGCGCCAGCGCGCGATGACGCCGCGGTCGTGCACGGAATTTTGCAACGTCGCAGTCACGGAAATTTTCCCCGAAGACAGCCTGGGTTCCGCCCAACCTAGCTGGTGAAGGTCTCCACCCGCAAGAGCGCGCCGGGCGGATGCACGCAGGCCAGGCCGGAAAGCTCGCCGAGCGCGCCGTGCATCTGGCGGTGCGTGGCGCGGTCCAGCATCATCACGAGTTGCGCGCGGCCGGCAGCGTCGTGCGTCTCCGGCTGGACGACGGAGGAAATGCCGATGCCGTGGGCGCCGAGCACGCCGGCGACCTGGGCGAGCACGCCGGGCGTGTCGTCCACGGCGAGGCGCAGGTAATAGCGGGAAACGATTTCCTCCAGCGGCAGACAGGTGCCGTAGAGGCCGTGCGGCGTGAAGCCGTAGCAACGGCGGCGCACGTCGAGCTCGCCCTCCGCACCCGCCGCGGCGGCCTGCGGCCGGAGCGCGAAGGCGGCTTCGGCCAGATCGCTGAGCACCGCGCTGCTCGTCGGATCCTGCCCGGCGCCGCGGCCGTAGAAGAGCGTCTCGCCGACGACGTCGCCGCGCACCGCGACGGCGTTGAACACGCCGGAAACGCTGGCCAGCACGTGCGCCTTCGGGATGAGCGTGGGATGCACGCGCACTTCGATCGGGCCGCCGGCCTGCGCGCCGCCGTTGCCGCCCGCGTTTGCTTTGATGATCGCCAGCAGCTTGATGCGGTAGCCGAGTTCGTCCGCGAAGCGGATGTCCGTCGCCGTGACCTTCTCGATGCCTTCGACAAACACGCGCTCCGCCGGCACCCAGAAACCGTAGGCCAGCGAAGCGAGGATGATGGCCTTGTGCGCGGCGTCCCAACCGTTGATGTCGAGCGTCGGGTCGGCCTCCGCGTAGCCGGCGGCCTGCGCGGCGTGCAGCGCGTCGGCAAAATCGAGCCCCGGCTCCGCGGTCATGCGGCTGAGGATGTAGTTGCTCGTGCCGTTGATGATGCCGTGAATGCTGACGATGTGATTCGCGATAAATGCTTCGCGGATCGACTTGATGATCGGGATGCCGCCGGCCGTGCTGGCTTCGAAAAACACCGGCACCCGCTTTTCCGCGGCGAGGGCGAAGATTTCCTGCCCATGCTCGGCGAGCAGCGCCTTGTTGCCGGTGACCACGGTTTTCCCGGCCGTGATCGCCTGGCGGATCAGCGCCAGCGGCGTCTCGATGCCGCCGAGCAACTCGACGACGATCTCGACGCGCGGATCGTCGATGAGTTCCTGCCAATGCTGGGTCATCAGCTCAGCCGGCGGCGGCTCGACCAGGCCGAGGCGCGGCTTGGTGAGATCACGCGCCACGACGCGTTGGACGACGAGCTCCAGGCCGAGGCGTTCGGCGAGCAGGGCGCGGTTTTGCGCGAGGTGCTTGTAAACGCCGGCCCCGACCGTGCCGAGGCCCGCGAGACCGATGCCGATTTGACGGGTCATAGAAGAAAAGAATGTTGCCGACTCGGAGCGGGAAGGAGGCGTCCGCGCGCTCTTACGCCCGCCGCTTTTTCCTGCTGCCGACCGACCGGCGCGAAGGGCGCACGGCATCGGAGCCGCGCGACAGCGGCGCGGAAATTTCTGCCACCTGCGCGATGCCGGCGTCGCCGCGCTCGTGCTGCTCGACGATCCCGGCGGCGATGCCTTGCGCCACTTTCTGCCGGAAGCCGGCGTCCGCCGAACGCGCGGCGTCTCCGGGATTCGACAGGTAGGCGCACTCGACGAGCACACAGGGAATCTCCGGGTTGCGCGTCAGGCGCAGCCGGCGGCGGGTGACGCCGTTGTCGGTCGTGCCCGCGTTGGCGGTGAGGTTGCGCTCGATGCGCGTCGCCAGCCCGTGGCTATTGGCTTTCCAGAAAAAGGTTTCGCTGCCGTTCGCGCTGCGGCGGCCGGTCTGGTTGTAATGCACCGAAACCAGGACGGCGCCGCGACCTTCGTAGCGGTTGGCAAACGTCACGCGGTCGTCGAGCTCGATGAAGCGGTCGTCGTCGCGCGTCATGATCGTCCGCAACCCGGCGCGGCGCAGCTCGTCGCGCAGGCGCTGCGCGGTGTCGAGCGCCACGTCTTTCTCGCGCAGGCCGTTGCCGCGCCCGCCGTTGTCGCCGCCGCCGTGGCCGGCATCAATGATGACCGTGGAGAAACTCCCCGCGCCGGCGCCGGAGGAAGCCGAGGGCACGGTCGTGCAGGCCGGCAGGGCGAGCAGCCCAAGCGCGAGAAGCAAAGGCAGGAACGCGAGGCGGCAAAAACGGAGCAGGGCAGCGGAATTTTTCATCAGACGAAAAAGTCCGGAAGCCTTAGCGGCGGCCAGCGGCGGAGTCAACGGCTCGCGGGCACTTCGCGCGGGCCGGCGGTGTCGAGCGCGGCGTTCTCGCGCCGCAGATAACTGGGGAGCGAAAACTCGTCGCGGCCACGGTTATCCACGAAACCCAGCGGCACATACCGCCAGAGTTTGCTGTCCCAGACCGTCGGCGCGCTCCGGGCCGCCGCGGCTTCGCGCGCGGTTTCCACCTGGGCGCCGACCGAGCGATTCGCCTGCTCGGTCTGCCGATCCATCGACCGCTCGCCGCCGTAGCTGAAGAAGCTGGCTGATTCGCTGACGGCTGCTGCCAGCGGTGAAGACGCCGAGGTTCCCGCCGCCGCGCGCCGCTGCATTGGCGCGCGCCGTGGCCGCGGCGAGGCGCGAGGCTTCGGCCGCCGCGACGAGCTGGCGGTCGCGGGCGAAATTGGCGGCGGCGCGGTCCGCGTTTTCCCGGGAGTAGGCGGCTGCGCGCTGCGGATCAAAGCCATGCGCGCGGCGCAGCGGTTCCGGCAGGTCGGTGAAGGCGAGCTTCGTGACGCCGAGCGCGTGGATGTAGGTGAGCCCGTCCGGCTCCGCGCGGGTGAGGCGCACCTGCTGATACCGGACGCCCGCCAGCGTGACCACGTCTTCCGCCCGTGCGGTGGCGAGCGCGAAAACCAACGGGATCCCGGCAAGGAACGTGCCGATCAAGTTTTGCCACCGCCCGCATGGCGGCCAGTGTAACGGCCAACCCCGGCGGCAGCAAACAGCTCCCATCGCAGAGCCGCCGCTACACCGGGTGAAACGCGTGCGGCACGAAGCGGCTGCGGTTGTCCGTGATCGGTCCGTCCGATTCCCGGATGCCGATGCCGGCCGCCTCGCCGCCGATGACCCAGGAACCGATCACCGGCCGCCGGCCGCCGAAATCCGGCAGCGGCTGGAATTGCTGATAAAGAAACGTCCCCTCGCCGTAGGGACCGTCCGTCGCCGCGAGCGTGGAGCCGTCCGCGGCGAGGATCTCGATATTCGCCCCCTCGCGGCCGAGCAGCGGCTTGCGCACGCGTGCGGTGCCGCCCGGCAGCTTGCCGGGCTCAAACGCGGTGGGCAGCAGATTCGGATGGCCGGGAAAAAGGTGCCAGAGCACGGCCAGGAGCGCCTTGTTGCTGAAAAGCATCTTCCAGATCGGCTCGATCACCTGCATCCCAGCCGCCGGAATCAGCGCGCCAAAGGTTTCGCGCGTCAGCCATTCCCAGGGGTAGAGCTTGAAGAGCGTGCGGATGGGCCGGTTGCGCAGATCGACGAATTCGCGGCCGCCGCGCGCGCCGATGTCTTCGACGTAAAGAAACGCGGTCTCCAGCCCGGCCTGCAGCGCGGTGTCGCGCAGATACGTCACGTTCATCTCGTCCTCTGCGCTGCCGCGCACGCAGGCAAAATGGACGAGGCCGGAGACTTTCATCTCGCCCCAGCGGCGGATGAGGCGCTCGTGCAGCGAGTTGAACTGATCGTCGTTCGGGAAGCGGTCCTGCAGCCAATACCACTGTGCCGCGGCGGCTTCGATCAAAGCGGTCGGCGTGTCGGCGTTGAACTCCAGCAGCTTCGGCGGCACCCCGCTGCCGGTGCCGCCCCAGCACAGGTCGAAGCGGCCGAGCAACTGCGGCTCGTCGCGTTCCCAGGCTTCGCGGATCAATGTCGCCCACGGCTCCGCGATCCCGAACGAGTCGAAGGCATTGTGATCGACCATCCACTGGCCGGCTTCCAGGCAGCGATCCATCAGCTCGCCCGTCGCGGCTTCGAGCGTATCGACCTCCGCGGCGGTGAAGCGGTAATACCCGCTTTCGTCCCAGTAAGGCGTGCCGTCGTCGAGCGTGTGAAACGCCAGTCCGACTTTTTCGACGGCTGCCTGCCAGTCACGGCGCGGCTCGATGAAGAGGCGTTGCAAAGGAGGCGGTCTCCGCGAAGGGAATCAGGTGGCGGCGCAAAGGCGGCAGAGTCAGGAGCGGGATTCAGGATCCGCTGCTGACTCCGCTGCTACTGCTGCTGGAACCGCTGCTGTGCGCCGTCGCCCCGAAGCCGCCCCGGGACGTCGTCGTGCTGCTGTTGTTGGTCGCGCTGGTGCCGCCGCTGCTGAGCCCGGCGCTGCCGCCGCTGCCGCTCAGGCCGCCGCCGCCGATGAATACCATGTGCGAGGAGCCGCGCGAGGTCGTTCCCGGGCTCGGCGATGGCGATGGTGACGGGCTGCTGCCATCGCCCCAATCCCCGTTTGCCTGCGCGCTGGTCGGTGGCGGGACCGCGGCTTTCTTACAGGCTCCCAAGGTGGCGACCACCGCGGCGCCGGTGATCAACAAAGGCACCACGCGCGAACTTTTGCGCCGTGCCGCCGCCGTCGTCTGACGGATCGGCTCTGGCGCGCTCGGAACAGCCGGAGTTTTCACAGTAGGAGGGGTTGGGAAAGCGCGGGACATTGAACGAACGCCCGCGCGGAAGATTGTCGGCCGGGCTCGCGGTGCGGTCAAGCCAAAGGCCGGTCCCGCGGAGATTTGCGCGTGTCTGCAGACAGGTCCGCTCAGGGTGTGACGAGGGGCCGGAATTTTCGGCGGTCGCGCACGGTGAAGTGCCACCATTCGCGGAACTGCGCGAGAAATCCGGCGTCCACCATGGAAACGTGCAGGAACCGAAGATTTGCGCGGATTTCTGGACTCGGCCCGCGATAAATGCCGCGCGCCGCCGCGCTGAAATCGTCGAAATCCGTGGGCAGCGGCAGCTCGGCTCCGGTCGCCGCATCGACGAGCGTGACGTCCACGGCCAGCCCTTCGCAATGAAACGCGGTGCGGCCCGGCGGACCGGATTCCAGGTTCGCGACGAACCCGCGCTTCTGCACCCGCCGCCAAAGCTCGCGCTGCGCCGCCGGCGGCCGGTAGGCGTCCCAGATTTTCAATCCGCGGCCGCTGGCCCGGAGCGCGCGCTGGGCGGCGGCCAGTCGCGCCGCGGTTTCCGGCCGCGCCAGGGCGGGAAAATCGGGCGGGTAAAGCGCGATCCCGGCGGCATTGCGCGCCGTGGCGTAGCGCAACTCGACGCGGATGCTCGGGTCCACGTCGGTGATTTTTACCAAGAGCCCTCGCCTGACCAGCTCCCGCCAGTCCGGCTCGGCCGACGTGGTGGTGGAAAGAGGCGGCGGCGATGGCGCGGCCGCTGCGGAAAATCCCGGCAATCCGCCCGCCGCGATCCAGGCGGTGAGAAGCAACGGGAGCGCGAAAGCGGCCGGCGGTTTCACACGTGTCCGTGATCCGGGCCAGCAGCGGCGGCGGCACCATCCGGCGCCGGGAGAA
The DNA here is from genome assembly GCA_963762725.1 of uncultured Verrucomicrobiae bacterium. Classification (GTDB taxonomy): domain Bacteria; phylum Verrucomicrobiota; class Verrucomicrobiia; order Chthoniobacterales; family SZAS-18; genus JAFAXH01. The sequence goes on from CAVXLY010000005.1 coordinate 375,027, forward strand.
GTTCCTCGCGCAACGCTGCCGCCACGGCCTCCGGCACCTCGAGCGCGGCGAGTCGGGGGCCGGCTCCGGCGACCACGCGCGGCTCGGCGGACGAGGCGTTTCCCTTCCCTGCCGCCAGCCCGGCCAGGCGCGCCACCTCGGCGGCTTCGCGCGCGGACGCCCGCTCGCTCACCAGCAGCGAAACCGGTCGCGCGAGCGCGGCGAGGCAGCTTTCCAGCGAGACATCCAGCTTGCCCGCCCACCAGGCGCGCACGGCAAACCCGGCCTGGTATTGCTGCGCGCAGAGCGCATGCACCTCGACCATCTCCGCATCCACCCGGGTCGGATCGGCAAAGGCGGTTTCGACGAATCCGCGCTCGATCGCGCCGCGCCGCGCCGCGATGTTGCGGTAAACGTAGCGTCCAAAATTCGGCAGCCGGCTGGCCAGAGCCAGGGTCCACGGCGTCTCGGAACTTCCCCGTGGCATGAGCAAAACCAGCCGCCGCGCCAGCTCGGGCCGCTCGACCGCCAGCCGCACGCACAACCCCGCCGCGCCGCCGCTGGCGACGAGCACGGCTGCTTCCTCGCCCTCGCCGATGAGGTCGCACAAAAATTCCGCCACGGTTTCCGTGTGATCCGCGGCGTGGAGCGCGCGCGCCGGCCGCTCGGACTCGCCGAAGCCGATGAGATCGAGCGCGAGCACGCGATGCGTCCCGGTGAAGGCAGGATACACCTTTGACCATTCGTAAGAAGACGCGCCGACGCCGAAATCATGCAGAAAAACGAGCGTTGGCCGCGCCTGCGCCACCATCGGGGCGGACTCGTGATACACGATCTGCCCGCGGCTGGATTGAAACGCGCGCCGCTGAAAGACGAGCGGCGAAATGGCGTCGGGAATCCGCGTCTTCGTCGGAGGCCGGATGAAGAAGCGCAGGCCGACCATGGCCAGCCCGCCCAGCAGCCCCACCCCGAGCCCGGTGCCGAGCAGACGCTTCGGCGGCCGGCGACCGGTGAGTTCGGTAAATTTCCAGGGGGTCATCGCGCGACCCGCGCGGCGCGCGGCGGGTCGAGGGCGGCATGTTAAAGCGTTTCCGCGCGTTGGCAAACGCCGGAAATCCGCTTTGCCGCCAACCCTTACGCCAGCCGCGTGCGACCGCTGCCCGGCTCGATGCGGCCGATGCGGCGGACACCGCGCAATGCCTTCGAAGCGAGCACCGCAGCGGCCTCCTTTTCCCCGACGACGAGCGCCATGCCGACGCCCATGTTGAAGACCTGATACATCTCGTCACGCGCCACCTCGCCCCGCTCGCCGAGCAGCCGGAAGATCGCTGGCGGCGTCCAGCTCGCGGTGTCGATGACGGCGTCGCAAGCGGCCGGCAGCACGCGCGGCAGATTGTCCACGAGACCGCCGCCGGTGATGTGCGCGAGGCCTTTCAGCACCTTGTCGCCGAGTTCCGCCCGGAGCGCGGCGAGGCCGGGCTGGTAGTTCGGATGCACGCGGAGGAGTTCTTCGCCGAGCGGCTTCTTCAAGCCGGGCAGTTGGGCGTCGAGCGGGAGCCGCAGCTTGTCGAAAAAGATCGCGCGGGCGAGCGAGTAGCCGTTTGTGTGCAGCCCTTCCGCCGGCAGGCCGAGCACCGCGTCGCCGGGGCGGATGCGGGTGCCGTCGATGATTTTCTTGCGGTCCACGACGCCGACGATGCAGCCGGCGAGATCGTATTCGCCGCCCTGGTAGATGCCGGGCATCTGGGCGGTCTCGCCGCCGATAAGCGCGCAGCCGGCCGCACGACAGGCTTTCGCGAGCCCGGCGAGGATCGACTTGAAAACCGTCGGCTCCAGCTTGCCGGTGCCGAGGTAATCGAGAAAAAAGAGCGGCTGCGCGCCGAGCACGGCGATGTCGTTCACGCAATGGTTCACGAGGTCCTGGCCGATGGTGTCGTGGCGGTCGAGCGCGAAGGCGAGCTTCAGCTTGGTCCCGACGCCGTCGATGCTGGACACCAGCACCGGCTCTTTCATGCCGCGGAAATCGGCGCGAAACAGCCCGCCGAAGCCGCCGATTTTACCGAGCACCTGGGCGTTGTGCGTGCCGGCCAGAGCGCGGTGCAGGCCGCCTTTCAGCTTGTTGCCGAGGTCCACGTCCACGCCGGCGCGGGCGTAGGCTTTTTTCGGTGAAGCGGAGGAATTCGAAGCGCGGCTGGCCATGGGTGCAGGGAGTTAATGTTTGAGATCACAAATTGCGACCTCAAACTTTTGCGGTGCTTCAGACACGCGTTACGTCGCAGCGGTGAAACCAATGCGTGGCCGGTCGTCTGGCGCTGGCGGCGGTTGCATGAGCTGGCGCACGGCTTCCACGAGCAGGCTCAGAGTGTCGTCATGCTCGGCAAGTCGGTGTTCAATTTCATCCAGCTTCGCCGCGATCTCCCGGTGGCCGGCGATGGCCTGCCGCAGCCGCACAAAAGCGCGCACGACGTAGATGCTCATCTCCACGGCGCGGGGGCTGTTGAGCACGCTGGCGAGCATGAGAGCGCCGTGTTCGGTGAAGGCGTAAGGCAGCGTGCGGCGACCGCCACGACCCATCGGCTTTGACATCGCAGATTGTGATGTCAAAGCCACAAGTTCCTCCCGAACAAGCTGAAACACGAAGTCGTCAGGAAACCTGTCGGCGTTCCTTTTGACCGCTTCATTCAAGCGAAATGCCGGGACATCGAAGATCGCCGCCAGGTCGGGACCGAGCATCACCTTCTGTCCGCGCACGACGTGGATGCGCGGCTCGATCGGCAACGGCGCATCTGTGCCCATGGCGTCACTTCACTTCACGCCCTCGAACAAATTCGGGTGCGAATCGGCGGCGACCAGCGTGTTGGCGCGGCCGTGGCGGCGCTCCATGATGTATTTGTCCAGGTTCGGATCGACCGGCACCGGGTAGTCGCCGGTGAAGCAAGCCAGGCAGAAATTATCCTTTGGCAGCTCGGTGGCACGCACCAGCGAGTCCACGTCGAGATACCCGATGGAATCCGCGCCGAGATATTCGCAGATTTTCGCGAGCGAAAGCTGATTGGCGAGCAGGTCTTCGGGGTCCGGAAAATCAATGCCGTAGTGGCAGGCAAACCGGTGCGGCGGGCAGCTTACCCGCATGTGGACTTCCTTCGCGCCGGCCTCGCGCAGATTCGTCACGCGCGCCCGGGCCGTGGTGCCGCGCACGATGGAGTCATCCACCACGACGACGCGCTTGTTCTTCACCATCTCCTTGATGAGGTTCAGCTTGATCCGCACGTTAAAATCGCGAATGAGCTGGCTCGGCGCGAGAAACGTGCGGCCGATGTAATGGTTGCGCACAAAGGCATGCTCAAACGGGATGCCCAGCTCTTCGCTGAAACCGAGCGCGGCGTAGTTCCCGGAATCCGGCACCGGCACCACGATGTCCGCTTCGACCGGATGGAGCCGGGCGAGTTCGCGGCCCATGCGGGTGCGGGCGGCAGCGACGTTGATGTCGTCCAGAAACGAGTCGGGCCGCGCGAAATAGACGTATTCAAAAATGCAGAACGCCTTGCGCTCCTGCTTGAAGGGCCACTCGCTGCGCGGGCCGTTTTCATCGATGATGATGACCTCGCCCGGCTCGATCTCGCGCACGAACTCGGCGTGGATGAGGTCAAACGCGCAGGTCTCGCTGGCGAGCACCCAGGCGCCCTCGATCTTGCCGAGCACCAGCGGCCGGAAACCGAAGGGATCGCGCACGCCGATGATCTCGCGCTCGCTCATGATGACGAGCGAAAACGCGCCCTGCGCCCGCCGCAACGCGCTGAGCGCGGAGCGGCTTTCCGGATGGTTCGCCCCCGGCGGCTGCGCGAGGAGGTGCAGCATCACCTCGCTGTCGTTCGTCGTTTGAAACAGCGAGCCGCTCGTTTCGAGTTCGTCGCGCAGTTCGCCGGCGTTGATGAGGTTGCCGTTGTGCGCGATGGCGATCTGGCCGCGCACGCCGTTGGCCATCATCGGCTGGGCATTCGTGATGTTGCTTGAGCCGGTCGTCGAATAGCGGGTGTGGCCGATCGCGCGGGTGCCCTGCAAGGCCTCGAGGATGCCTTGATTGAACACCTGCCCGACCAGGCCCATCGCCTTGTGAATCTTGAACGGGCTGCCGGGTTCCACCGCCGTGACGATGCCCGCGCTCTCCTGGCCGCGGTGCTGGAGCGCAAACAAACCGTAATAGGTCAGCGCGGCTGCGTTCGGGTGCCCGAAGACGGCGAAGACGCCGCATTCGTGAGTGGGGAAATAACGACCGTCAGCAGAGGAAGAATGGATCATCCAGCGAGGGATTGAACGGTAGCATGCCGCAACGCGACGGAAAGGCAATGGCCCCCGCGGCGCCCCGGTGCCCCGGAGCGCCGGCTTTCCCTGCCAACCAGCCGGTCCGTTTTATTTGTCCGACGCGAGCGCCTTTTCCAGCGCGTCAATGCCGGCCTGGGCGACTTCCACATCCTGATCGCCGGTGCCGGAGCCGATGCCGACCGCGCCGACGAGCTGGCCGTCACGCAGGATCGGCAGGCCGCCCTTCAGGTTCGTGGTCATGCCGTTGGAGGCGAAGGAAAGGTTCACGCCGAAATCCTGCGGCGCCGCGCCGGTCGCGCCGCGGGTCGAGGCGGCGGTGACGGCCTTGTTCGTCGCGGAATGCTGGGCGTGAAACTTCGCCCCGTCCATGCGGGCAAACGCCAGCAGCCGGCCGCCGGTGTCCACGACGGCGATGCACTGCGGGACTTTGATTTCGCTGGCCTTGGCGAGGCAGCCTTTGACGATGATCTCGGCGGCGGCGTAGGTCAGTTCGTGGGAGGGACGGAGAAGGGAAGACATGGGCCGAACGTAGAGCAGAGCGCCGCCGGCGGAAATCGGAAAAATCCGCGATCTCGGCGGGAAGCGAAACGCGGGACCGCCGCTTGCGCCCGCCACGCCCCGGTCAGCGCCGGACGGTCACACGGCGGAAAGAATTTTCCCGACCGCGCCGAAGCAAAGCCGCGGCGCTTACTTCGTGATGATCTGATTCGTGGCGAAGTTGTAGAAGTAACGCGGGTTCTTCGTGTAAGTGCCCGGGTTGTTCCCATCCGGAAAATAGTAGAGCAGCGCGTTCAGACTGAAGTCGTAGAGATACGGAAACGGGAAGCTCGGGCTGGTGTAGAAGAACGAGCTGCTGGCGAAGTCGTAGAAGAAGATGCCATTGGCCGAGTCCTGCGCGTCGAACCAATACTCGTAGCCCAGGTCGAAGTGGAAAATGAAACGCGGCTCCGACAGGTAGGAGTAGTAGCCGAACGGGTTGCCGCTGCCGGCGAATTGCAGGTAATAGACGCCGTTGGACAGAGCCACCTCGCCGTTGAAAAACGCGGGCCGCGAGATCCGGGTGACGGAGATCAGGTGGACGAGATTTTCGTCCTGCACCGGGCCGCTCCCGCTGTAGTTCCGGACCGGCAGCGACTCGAACGGCGAGCCGGCATTGACGATCGGCAGCGCGCCGAGGCGGTCCATCACGCCCAGCCCAGCGTCATTGAGAATGCGGCCGAAAACCGTGAAGCCGCCGTTCTGGTTGTCGAGGTTCGCGGTGTTGTCAGCTTCGTTGAAAAACCACTGGTTCGTCGCGCTGTTTGGATCGCCGCCGAGCTTGGCCATGGCGAGCGTGCCGCGCGTGTTCGGCACCCGGAATTCATTCATCACCGGCGGCTGCTGCGGGATCGTCTGGACGTTGTTATCCGCGAAACGATAGCCGCCACCCTGGATGATGAAGTTCGCGACGGAACGGTGCAGGAACGAGTTGTTGTAATCGCCGCGATCCACGTAGCCGAGGAAGTTGTCCACGGTCTTCGGCGCGGCGTCGCGCAGCAGTTCGACGTCGATGCTGCCGAGGTCGGTTTGAAACCGCACCACGGGGTTCGGCGCCGTCTGGCTGAAGAGCGCACCCGGCGCGGCGACGACGAGCAGAAGAATGCCGCACAGAAAAACGAAGACTCGGGAGTTCATAAGGAGAAACAAAAGCCCGGCAGCTTGCCGCAGACTCCCGCCAAGGGCAAGCCAGCCGGGGCTTCGGACGATGATGGCACAACGCAAGTTTCCCGGTCCGTCGTAGAGGCGGCAATGCGAACTGCAGATTCCAACAATCGCGGCTCACAGAGCCGCCTTCTCATTGCGGAAACGAGCCGCCGGCACCGGGTCGGTGTTCCGGTAGGTAGGGCGGGCGTCCCGCCCGCCGGGTGGGGCGTCTCGCGCCACCCACCCCGTCTGGAATGCGACGCTGAATGCGGGCAGGGAGTGTCTGGCTGCGCCTGCTGCGCCGGTTACATCGGCTGCGCCTGCCGTGTCCGTTCGGTTTGTCGCGTCGATCGCGTTTTGTCTGCGCCGGGCGAGACGCCCGGCGCGGCGGGCCAGACGCCCGCCCTACCCGGCGGAACACGGCATCCGGTCAGGCGGCGATGTGCTCGTCCACGGGCGTCGTGGTGCGCAGGGCGCCCGCGATGCTGTTGAACCAGGCGGCGTGCAGCTCGGTGACCGGCCAGCACAACGTTCCGGTGCTGGCCGCGCCTACGATCGCCAGCTCGCCGCCGACCGCGCCGACCCGGCCCAGCCGGCGCGCTGGGATCCCGCGCCATTCCAGGAGCGCCAGCGTGACCGCGGCGTTGCCGGCGGAGACGCTGATGACCACGCGCGACTGCGCTTCGTTGAAGAGCGCGACTTCGGGACGCGCGCCATCCGCGCCTGGCAACTGAATCTCCGCGCCGAGCGGTTTCGGCGCGGAAATGCAGCATTCCGCCAGTGTTACGGCGAGCCCGCCTTCGCTGCAGTCGTGCGCGCTTTTCACCAAGCCCATGCGGATCATCGCGCGCAGGGCGTCGTGCAACGCCAGCTCCTTCGCGAAGTCCAGCCGCGGTGGCCGGCCGGCCTTGCGACCGTGGAGCACTTTCAGGAAATGCGAGCCGCCGAGGTCCGCCGCTTCGCCGGGTTCGCCAAGCAGCAGGATCGCGTCGCCGGGCGCCTGAAACGCCTGCCGGGTGATGTGCCGCTCCTGTGCGATGAGGCCGACCATGCCGACCGTCGGCGTTGGATCGACCACGCCGAGCGGGCTTTCGTTGTAGAGCGACACGTTGCCGCCGGTGACCGGCGTGCCAAACGCGCGGCACGCTTCGGCCAGCCCTTCGATGCACTCGCGCATCGCCCAGAAATTTTCCGGCTTATACGGGTTGCCGAAGTTGAGGTTGTCCGTCACCGCCAGCGGCACCGCGCCGGAGCAGGCGAGATTTCGCGCGGCTTCGGCCACGGCGATGCGGGCGCCCTCGCGCGGGTCGAGCCGGCAGTAGAGCGCGTTGCAATCGCTCGTCGCGGCAAGAATTTTGTCCGCCTCGCGGACGTAAAACACGGCGGCATCCGAGCCCGGCGGCACCACGCAGCCGGCGCGCACCATGTGATCGTATTGACGCCAGACCCAGTTCTTCGACGCGATCGTGGGATGCGCGAGCAAACGCGGGAGCGCCGCCTGCGGATCGGTCTCCGGCACCGAGCCGAGATCGAGCACCGGCTCCGCTGGGCGCGCCTGTGCTTCGCGGGAATAGAGCGGCGCTTCGTCCGCCAGCGGCTTCGCCGGAATCTCGGCGACGACCGTCCCGTTTTCCCGCACCCGCATCATGCCGTCGTCGTTCACCACGCCGATCTCGGCATACGGCAGATCCCACTTCTCGAAAATGTCGCGCACGGTTTGCTCGTGCCCTTTTTTGACGATGATCAGCATGCGCTCCTGCGACTCGCTGAGCAGCGTTTCGTAGGGCGTCATGCCGATCTCGCGCTTCGGCACCTTGGCGAGATCAATCTCCACGCCGGTGCCGCCGCGGCTGGCGGTTTCGCAGGTCGAACAGGTCAGCCCCGCGGCGCCCATGTCCTGAATGCCAGCAACGGCGTCGGTGGCGAGCAGCTCGAGGCAGGCTTCGAGCAGCAGCTTTTCTTTAAACGGATCGCCGACCTGCACCGCCGGGCGGTCCTGCTTCGATTCCTCGGTGAGATCGCGCGAGGCAAACGCCGCGCCCGCGAGGCCGTCGCGGCCGGTTTCCGCACCGACGTAAAACACCGGGTTGCCGACGCCCTTCGCGGCGCCCCGCGCGATCTGCTCGTGGCGCAGGATGCCGAGGCAGAAGACGTTCACGAGCGGATTGCCCTCGTAGGATTCGTCGAAATAAATCTCGCCGCCGATCGTCGGGATGCCGATGCAGTTGCCGTAGTGCGCGATGCCGGCGACGACTCCGGCGAAGAGCCGGCGGTTCGCCTGCACGCTCGCGCCGTCGCCGGTGATCGGGCCGAAACGCAGGGAGTTCAGATTGAACACCGGCCGCGCGCCCATGGTGAAGATGTCGCGGATGATGCCGCCGACGCCGGTCGCCGCGCCCTGGAACGGCTCGATGGCGCTCGGGTGGTTGTGGCTCTCCATCTTGAACGCCACCGCCCAGCCGTCGCCGATGTCGATGACGCCGGCGTTTTCCTCGCCCGCTTTGACCAGCACGCGCTCGCCGGTCGTCGGAAACTTCCGCAACTCCAGGCGCGAGTTCTTATACGAGCAATGCTCGCTCCACATCACCGAGAAGATGCCGAGCTCCGTGAAGTTCGGCGCGCGGCCGAGGATCGTCTCGATGCGCTGATATTCCTCCGGCAGCAGGCCGTGCTTGGCGATGAGTTCGGGGGTGATCGACGGAGTAGTTGTCATGTAAAGAGTTCCGCCGCAGCGTGAAACGGCGATTTGCGCGGTCGCGCAGGGCATTTGCGGAATGGGTCTCGACGGCTCGCATCGGGTCTGGCAAACCCCGGTTGCGCGCAGCCAGTGAACCACTGGCCAGTCACCGTCGGTGATAGATTGCACACATAGAAGCAGGGCCGTCGTTTTGGAAGGAAATCAATCCAGAAAATCATACCAGAAAATGACATCCGCCAAGCAAACCAATCTCTCGCCGCGCGTGAACGCGCGGCTGTCCACCTACGCAACGCTCGCGGGCGTTGCGCTCGCCGCCCCGGCGCTGGCTCCCGGAGCCAGGGCGGATATTTATCACCAACAACATCAACCTCTCCGGAGAACTACGGCTACGCGGTCATCAACACCACGGCGACCAGCGGCTTCCCGGCGACGGTCATCAGTTACAGCTATGATAACACGGGCGCACCGATCACCGTGGTGCCAGAGCCAGCCACCACGGCGCTCCTGGGTCTCGGCGCTTTGGCGCTCGGGGCGAGCGGCGTGCGCCGCTGGCGCCAGAGCAAGCGCGCCGTTGCCTGAGTGACGAAGGAGCCGCGTGCGGTGCGGTTTCTTTTCTGATCCATTGATCTTCCAAGCCTGCGCAGACGTTGTGGTCGTCTGCGCAGGCTTTTTCGTTGTGCTCCGGCTTGCCGGGCGCTTTGCCGTTGTCAACGCTGGACGACTGCCGAAGCTTCGTGATGATTGATCCCGCTTCCGCAGCCGGCCCGCGCCGCCTCCTGCTCGTGGGCTGGGACGCGGCGGACTGGCAGGTCATCCATCCGTTGCTCGACGCCGGGCGGATGCCGAATCTCCGGCGCCTCGTCGAAGGCGGCGTGATGGGCAGCCTCCATTCGCTCCAGCCCATGCTCTCGCCCATCCTGTGGACGAGCATTGCCACGGGCAAACGGGCTTACGATCATGGCGTGCGCGGCTTCATCGAGCCATTGCCGGACCGCTCCGGGGTGCGCCCGGTGGGCACCCGCACCCGGCGCTGCAAGGCGCTCTGGAACCTGGTTTCGCAAGCCGGGCGATCCAGCGTGGTCTGCGCCTGGCAGGCCTCGGATCCCGCGGAGCCGGTGCGCGGCGCGATGGTGTCCGAATCTTTTTGCCGTGCCGCCGGCGGACGCGACGCCGGGGCGCTGGCCGGTGGCGGCGGGGAGCGTGCAGCCGCCGGATCTGGCGGAAAGTCTGGCTGAGCTGCGGCTGCATCCACGGGAAATCGAAGGCGGGACCATCCAGCAATTCATCCCCCGCGCCGCCGGGCTGGACCGGCGCAATCCCGCGGTGCGGCGGCGGCTCGGAATTCTCGCGGAACGGCTCGCGGAGGTTTTCAGCGTGCACGCGGCGGCGACGGAATTGCTCGAAACGCAGCCCTGGGATTTCGGCGCGGTCTATTACGAGTGCATCGACCGGCTCGGGCACGAGTTCATGCCGTTCCATCCGCCGCGGCTGCCGGAAATCCCGGCGGAGGATTTTGCTTTTTACCGCGAGGTGATGACCGCGGCCTACCGGTTTCACGACGCCATGCTCGGCCGGCTGCTGGAGCTTGCCGGGCCGGAGACGCACGTGATGCTCATTTCTGATCACGGCTTCGAGAGCGGCGCGCGACGCCCGCGCGGGCCGGTCGAGCCGGCGCAGTGGCATCGGCCGCAGGGAATCTTCGTGCTGCACGGCCCCGGCATCCGCGCCGATGCGACGGTGGAAGGCGCGACACTGCTGGACATCGCGCCGACCGTGCTCACGCTGCTCGGCCTGCCGGTCGGCGACGACATGGCGGGCAAGGTGCTCATGCACGCCTGGCAGGAGCCGCCCGGAATCGAGCGCATCGCTTCGTGGGAAACGGAGGCTGGCGACGACGGCCGGCTTCCGGCCGGCGCGGAGGAGCAGGACCCCGCAGCCGCGGCGGCGGTGTTGCAACAATTCATCGCGCTCGGCTACGTGGACCCGCCGGACGCGGACACCTGCCGCACCATCGCGCAGGCCGAGGCGGAGGCGGATTTCAATACGGCCGCCGCGCTGCTGGAGGGTGGCCGGGTTCACGAGGCAAAGGCACTTCTCGCCGCGCTGGCGGCGCGTTGCCCGGAGGAGCCGCGTTACTGGCGCATCCTGGCCCAGGCTTGTCTGGCGCTCTCCGCGTTGCCGGACGCCGCGCGCTGTCTTGAAGCCCTGGAACGACTGGAGCCTGGCCGGCCGCAAACCGCCGTTTTGCGCGGAGTCCTGGCCTGGAGTCGCAACGATCTCGCCGGTTGCGAAGGGGCTTTCCGGGAAGCTGAAACGCTCGCGCCGGACGATCCGCGCACTCTGACCTACCTCGGCCGGCTCTCCCTGCGCCAACGCCAGTGGAAAGCAGCCGAGCGCCGGTTTCGCCGCGTGCTGGAGCTGGACCCGGATTCCGCCGAGGCGCACTACGGTCTGAGCGTGGCGCTGCCGCGGCAGGATCAGATGGAACCCGGCATCGAACACGCGCTCCGGGCCGTCGGGCTGCGGCACGATTTTCCCGAGGCGCATTTCCAGCTCGGCGCGGTGCTGTCGCGGCTGGGCTGGTTCGAGCGGGCGGCGCAGGCATTTGAAATGACGTTGCGACTGCGGCCAGGCTTTGTGCTCGCGCACCGTTATCTGGCGCGGATTTACAACCGCCTGGGACGCTCGGAAAGTGCGCGGCGGCACCGGGAAGAAAGCGCGCGCTTGCTGGAAAGCGGCGTCCCGCAGCCGGCGGCAGATTGACCGGGCTGCCGTCGCTTCCCGGATATGCGTCTTCGCCGGTCTGGGCGCTCTGGCGCGCGCGGGAGGTGCGGCGGCATCAGACCGAGGTCGTTCCGGGCGCGACGGATGCCGACGATGCTTTCCACACAGAAAGATTGTCCCCGCGCGGGTCTGCCGGATAAACTTTCCTCCTGTATTCCCGGCCTTCGGATCTGAAGGCGGAGTTTTTATGGACGAATCACCCAACCCGCCTTCGCCGCCCGCTCCCGCCGGTGGCTGGAAGGAGGAGGATTGGGAAGATCTGCTCGACAACATCAAGGAAGGCCGCGTCATCCCGATCGTCGGCCGCGACATGCTGCAAGTCATCCCGCCGGGGGACGGCGCGACGACCGCGACGCCGGTGCCGCTCTACCGCTATCTGGCCGAGCAACTGGCGAAGTCGCTCGGGCTGGGGCCGCAGGAACTGCGCGGCGACTACACGCTCAGCGAAGTCGTGTCGCTCGGCTTCGAGCGGGGCAAGTCGTATTCCTATTTCTGCCGGCGCCTGCTGGAGCTGTTGCGGCCCGGCGCGTTTGCGACGCCGGAGCCGCTCCGGCAACTCGCGGAGATCACGCACTTCAACCTCTTCGTGAGCACGACCTTCGACTCGCTCCTGGAGCATGCGCTCAACGAAAAGCGCTCGCCCGCAGCCGACGCCGACCCGGTGGCCGAGATCGGCGTCTATGATCCCAGCCAGCCGGCGGGCGGCGCCGGCCAGGCCGGGGGCGACAAGGAGCTGGACTACACCCGCAAGCATCCCGGCCGCCCGATCGTGTATCACCTCATGGGCCGGCTCACCGGCAGCTCGGACACCTTCGGGCTCACCGACGAGGACCTGCTGGAATACGTCGGCGCGCTCCAGTCCGAGAACCGCAAGCCGGAGCGACTGTTCACCCAGTTCGAGAACAATCACCTCCTGCTGCTCGGCTGCGGTTTTTCCGACTGGCTGGCCCGCTTTTTCCTGCGCGCCGCCAAGGGCAGCGACGGCTCGAAGCGGCGTTTTTCCGAGAAGCGCAAGGTGATCGAATACGTCGTGGACGACAACACGATGCACGACCGCGAGCTGGTGTTGTTTTTGAAAAACTTCAGCAAGAGCACCCAGATCTACCAGATCTATCGCAGCGGCGAGGCGATCAACTTCGTCAAGGAACTGCACGACCGCTGGGTGCGGGAAAATCCCGAGGCGCTCCCGCGCGCCGCGCCGCCGCGCGAGCCGGTGCGCTACGCCGAGCCGGCCGCGGAGATGCCGCCCGGCGCGATCTTTATTTCCTACGCCAGCGAGGACATCGCCGCGGTGCGCCGCATCAAGGCCGCGCTCGACGCCCGCGGGCTGCCGGCGTGGTTCGACAAGGAGCAGCTCAAGCCGGGCGATTCCTACAACCACAAGATCGACCGCTACATCGAAGGCTGCCGGCTGTTTCTGCCGGTCATCTCCGCGCACACCGAGCGCCGGCTGGAGGGTTATTTCCGGCTGGAATGGCGGCTGGCGGCCAAGCGCAGCCTGCGCATCAGCCACCGGCTGCCCTTTATCGTGCCGGTGGTCATCGACACCGACATCAACGAGTCCCACGCCAACGTGCCCGATGAATTTGTCGGCACGCAATGGACGCCGCTGCCGGGCGGCGAAGCGGACGCCGCGTTTGTGGACCGGCTCAGCGAGCTGCTCGGGCTTTTCGCCCCCACGGCGCCATGAACGACGAGCCGACTCCGGCCTCCTCTGCCAGCGCCGGCGCCGACACGGCCGTGCTGCCGGTGTCGCTGGGACCGCCGGGCGCGGCGGCCGCGGGGGAAAATCCGAACTCGGCGATGGACACCAGCCTCATCGCCGGCTCCCGGGTGCGGCCGGACCGGGAAAATCCCTGGATCGGATTGTTTTCGTTCAGCGAAAGCATCCGCGATTTCTTTCACGGCCGCGACGCCGAGAGCGAGACGCTGGCGCGCATGGTCAGCCGGAAAACACTCACCGTGCTCTACGGCGAGTCGGGCCTCGGGAAAAGCTCGCTGCTGCAAGCCGGGCTGTTTCCGCGGCTGCGCGCCCAGGGCTTTCTGCCGATCTACATCCGCCTGGGCTACACGGACGATCTGCAGCCCGGCATCGCCGAAGCGCGGGCGACGATCCGCAAGGCCATCGCGCGCGCCTTCGCCCGGGGCGAGCTTGGCGGCCCGGCCGGCACCGCGGAAAACGTTTATCCGCGCGGCGACGAGACTTTTTGGGACTATCTCCACCGGCTGCGCGAAGGCGACTTGCGCCGGCCCGCCGGACCGGACGGCACGCCGGGCACCGCGGTCGGCCTCGTGCTGGCGTTTGATCAGTTCGAGGAAATCTTCACCCTCGGCCAGCTCGGCCGGCGCGGGCAGCGGCGCGGGCCGACCTTTGAACTCCTCCAGGACCTGGCTGCCTGCATCGAAAACCGGCTGCCCGCCCGGGTGAAGGAGCGGCTGGACAGCGGGGCTGCGACCGTCGTGGCCGAAGAAGGAGCGCGCCCGCTCCTGCCGGCCGCGGTCCGCCAGCCGTATCGTCTCATCCTGAGCTTGCGGAAGGACTTTGTCGCCGAGCTGGACGACCTGCGCGACCTCATGCCGACGGTGATGGAAAACCGCCTGCTCCTGCGCCCGCTCGACGGCCGCCAGGCGCTCGACGCCGTCCTGATTCCCGGCGGCCGGCTGGTGAAGCCGTTTGTCGCCCGGCGCATCGTGCGCTTCGTCGCGGACATGAAGCGCAGCGGGCCGCGCCCCGAAGCCGCTGCCGCCGGCGGCGGCACCGAGGAGGAGCGCCAGGATGCCGGCGAGGAACGCCAGCTTTCCGAGCTCCAGGTGGACCCCTCGCTGTTGAGCATGGTCTGCCGCGAGTTGAACAAGAAACGCCAGGCCAGCGGCCAGCCCGAGATCACCCGCGAGCTGGTCGAGCAGGGCAGCCGCACGATCCTGGATGATTTCTACGAAGACTGCTTCCGCGACCAGCCGCAGCCGGCCGTGCGGCGCTTTGTCGAAGACTCGCTGCTCAACGCCGAGGACCGGCGCAAATCCATCGATCTGCGGCAGGCGGAGGCGCAGCTCGCCGCGAGCGGCGTGGCGCTCCCGGGCGACGCGCTCGACCGGCTCGTGCAGCACCGCCTGCTGCGGGTGATCGAAGGCGTGGACCACGGCTCGGCCCAGGTGGAACTCACGCACGACGTGCTCTGCCAGGTCGTCAGCAGCAAGCGGCGCGAGCGCGAAACCCGCGAGCGCCAGGAGCGCGAAGCCGCCGCGCAGGTCGCCGCCGCCAGGCAGCAGCGCGCGGAGGCCGAGGCGCGCGAGCAACAGGCGCGTGAGCAACAGGCGCTGGCCGAGGAACGCCTCGGCCGGCTGCGCCGCGAGCGCCGGCTCGGCATCGCGCTCACCGCGGTCCTGTTTGTCGCCGCGGCCGCCGTCACTTGGAGCTGGCTGCGCATGCGCCGCGCCCAGGACGCCCTGCGGGAGCGGGACCGCAGCGCCAGCGCCGAAAACGTCCGCCGCGCCGAGCAGAAGCGCGAGGACGCGCGCCCGCAGCCCGCGCCTGCCGGAGCGCCGAGAGGCGGCGCGGACTCCGGCCCGCGCGACCCGTTGGGCAACGTGTTTGCGCTTGTGCACGCCGCCCGGGCGTTGCGCGATTATCCGTCCAACACAGAGGCCGCGTCTCTGCTGGGCGCGCTGCTCGCCGAGCGCAACTGGTGCCCGCCGCTGACCCCGCCGCTCCACGCCGACGGGCGCGACCTGTTGCTCGCGGCTGCCACGAGTCCGGACAACGGGCTGCTCCTGGCGGTCGCGGAGTCCGGCACCCTGTGGCAATGGCCGGTGGACCCGGCGTCCGCGCACTCTTCCGCCCGGCGCGCGGAGTCCGCGCGGCGCAGCCACGATCTCGACACCGGCGCGCTCCATTCCGCCGCGCTCAGCGGCGACGGCAAATGGCTGCTCACCGGCTCCCGCCAGCGGCCCGGCGCGCAGCTTTGGAAATGGGATCCCGCGCAAAAAGCGTTTCAGCCCGGGAGCCCCGCCACGCTCGCGTTTCCCGGCGGCTTCCGGTCCGCGGCCTGGAGCGCCGATGGGCGCTGGCTGGTCATCGTGCCGTCCGGCAGCGCGAAGTGCCGGCTCTACGCGCAGCCGCCGCCGGAGTCGGCGGCAGACGGCGCGGCGGGAGGATTTGTCGAGGTTCCGGACGCCCTGCCGCACCCGGACCGCGTCACCGCGGCGGATTTCAGCGCCGACAGCCGGCGGCTCGTCACGGCTTCCTTTGACGGCAAAGCCAGGGTCTGGACGATGGACAATCTCCAGGTGCCGCGCCAGGAATTGCCTCCTTCTCCGGCCCCGGGGACGCCGGCCGCCGCCAGCAGCCGGGTGGGCACGGACCGCCTGTTTCAAGCGAACTTCAGCCCGCGGCCGGCGCCGGGCGGCGGCGATGGCGGCGATGGCGGCGAGCGGATCGTCACGGTTTCCTCCGAAGGCGCCGTCCTGGTCTGGGAGACCGGCGGCGGCTCCGCGCGGGCGCCGAAGCGCGTGCCCTGGACTCGGCGCCCGCGAGCGCTGCCTGCGCGCCGTGTTCAGCCCGGACGGACGGCGGCTGCTGACGACGACGATGCGCGGCGTGGCCCAGCTTTGGAACACCGCGGACTTCCAGCCGCTGGCGGAGCCGATGTGCCACGAAAACATGGCGGCGTTTGCCAGCTTCACGCGGGACGGCCGGATCGTGGTGACCGGCTCCGGGCCGGTGTTCAACAAGCTCGACGCGCTGCGGCTCTGGGACGCCCGCCTGCCGGCGCCGCTGCCGGCCGAGGAAGCAAAACGCCTCCAGACCGGTGCCGCGCCGCCGTCGTGGCTCGCGCCGCTGGCCGAAGCGGTCGGCGGGGTCGGGCTTTCGGCGACCGGCTACGACTACGCGCCGCCGTTGCTCGATGAAGTGGCGGCCGCCGAAACCAAACGCCCGGCCCGGGCCAAGACTCCGGGCGCCGGCAATGCCGATTTTCTGCCGCTTTGGCGCCGCTTTTTCCCGGAAGCGACCGCGGCCGGGCGGACGACGGCGACGCGTCCGGCGGAACGGTGAGCGGGTGCCGGGACGATTTTCCCGAGGCGCATTTTCAGCCCGGCGCGGTTCGTTTCCCGTCTGGACTGGTTCGGGCGGGAGGCGCAGGCGTTCGCAATCACCCTCCGGCAGCGTCCCGGATTCGTGCTCGCGCGCCGTTACCCGTCGCGCATTGGTGGCCCGGCTGAGGCGATCGGCGCGCTTGGCAAAGCAGCACCGCGAAGCGTCCTCGCGCCTGCCCGGCAACCCGCGGCCGATAAAATCGGAAGGGCGAGCCGAACCCGCCCGCCACGCAACAGTTCACACCCCGGCCACGTCGTTCCCGGTGCCGGCGACGGCGAGGGCTTCGGGAGCCGGCTTCTCCGTGGACACCGCGGTGACCGGCGCAGGATTCGCGCGCCGCCCGCCGCTGAGGCGCACGGCGTCGGCCATGGATTCGAAAATCTTGCTCCCGTCATCGCTGCCGAGCCGCGCGTGGCTAGCGCGATCGGGGTGCGGCATGAGGCCGAAGACGTTGCGCTCGTAGTTGCAGATGCCGGCGATGTTGGAAACCGAGCCGTTCGGATTGGATTCCGGCGTCGGCACGCCGGTCTCGGCGTCCACGTAGCGCAGCAGGATCTGCCGGTGACGTCTCAAGGTCGCGCAGCGTCGCGGCGTCCGCGAAATAGGAGCCTTCGCCGTGCGCGATCGGGATGCGCAACAACTCGCCGGTGCGGCAGCGACTGGTGAAGGGCGACTCGCTGGTTTCCACGCGCAGCGTCGCCTGTTCGCAGACAAAATGGAGGTCGCGGTTGCGGATCAGCGCGCCGGGCAGCAGGCCGGTTTCGCACAGCACCTGGAAACCGTTGCAAACGCCGATGACCAGCCCGCCAGCCGCGGCAAATTCCCGCACCGATTTCATGATCGGCGAGAACTTCGCCATCGCCCCGCAGCGCAGGTAGTCGCCGTAGGAAAACCCGCCCGGCAGCACGACGGCATCGCAGCCTTCGAGCGAGGTGGTCTTGTGCCAGACGTATTCCGCCGCGATGCCGAGATCGTCGCGCAACGAGCGCAGGCAATCCTGGTCGCAGTTGGAACCGGGAAACTGGATGACGGCAAATTTCATAAGTTTAAAGTCGAAGATTTGACGCGCTGATTCCTCAGAAAATTTAACGAGCTGCCAGCTCCGCGACACCGCACCGCGTTCGCCGCCCCGGCGTTTTCGGATCTGCTCCGGCTTTCCAGAATTTTAGCTCCGATTGTTTCGGATTTCGAATTTCGGATTTCGGATTTTCTGCCCCTCAGCGTTCGATCCGCAGCTCGTAATCCTCGATCACCGGGTTGCTCAACAGCTCGCGGCAGACCGCGTGGAGCTTCTCCTCCAGCGCCGCGTCCCCGGCGGCCTCGGCGGAAAGCTCGATCTCCAGGCGCTTGCCGGCGCGCACCGCTCCGACCGCGCCTTCCAGCCCGGGATGATGTCGCACCGCGTCGCGGATCGCGGCGCCCTGGGGATCGAGCACGGTGCGTTTGGGCATCACGAAGACGGTGGCTTTCATATCAATAATAAAGGAGGAAACAAAAAGGCGGCTGGCCGGCGCAAACCGGTGCCTGACCAATGGCCAAGGAGCGCGCGGGAAGCAAGTCCGGAAAACGAAGCGCGCCGCGCGGTTCCAAATCAGCGCTGGCCAGTAGGAAACGCATCCACTATAGTCGGCGGACCATGCGCTCTTTTCGGTTGCCGCTCTCTCCGCCCGTGCTCGCCGCCGGCCTTTTGCTGAGCGGCTTTTGCGCTCTTCCCGCCTCCCGGGCCGCCCAGGTCGCGACGCCGGTGCCACCGCCGGAAACCTTGACCGCTGAGCAGATGAGCGGCGCGGAAAATCTGGACATCATGACGGTGCCGACGCCGGGCGAGCTCTTCGCCGCGCTCGGCAAGCAGATCAAGCCCAACTGGAGCGGCGCGTTTCGCGGTCCGCTCTCCTCTGCCTACAGCGACCGCGCCCAGCTGGCGCTGAACCTCGGCGGCCTCATCGCCGACGGCTACATCGCGGTCGAAGCGCAGGACAGCCAGCAGGTGAAAAACCTCGGCAAAGACATCCTCAAACTTTCCAGCGCACTCGGCGTTTCGAAGGAAATCCTCGAGCGCGGCAAGCGCATCACCACCTTCGCCGAGCAGAACGACTGGACCGCCTTGAAAGAAGAGCTGGAGGCGACCCAGAACGAGGTCAAACTGGCGATGGAAGCCAAGCGCGACGACGAACTCATCACGCTCGTGAGCCTCGGCGGCTGGGTGCGCGGCACCCAGGTCGTCAGCGACGCCGTGGCCAAGAATTTCTCGCCCCAGACCGCCAGCATTCTGCGCCAGCCCGCCGTCGTCGGCCACCTGCGCGCAAAGCTCGGCAAGCTGCCGCCGAAGCTCCAGGAGCAGCCGCTCATCAAGACGCTCAGCAGCCAGCTTGAGGCCATCGAGAAACTTGTTTCCTTCCCCCGCGGCGGCACGGCCACCAAGGAGGATGTCCAGAAGCTCAACCAGCAGGCCGTTGCCATGGTGAAAACCATCACCACGAAAATTTAAGCGATGAAGCTGAAGACCTCTGATTTTCTTTCCCCGCGCCTGCGCCGGCTGCTGGCCACCGCCGGGCTGCTCGCCGCCCTGCTTGCCCCGGTCGGCGCGGCTTCCGCCCGCGAAAACGAGTCCGACGGCGAAATCGAGGCGCGCGCGCAAGCGCTCGAGCTCGCCGGTGCGCTGACGAACGACGGCTACAAGATCCGCGACGGCCACTGGAGCGGCGCGATCAAGCCCGGCGAAGCGCAGGTGCTGCTGGTCAATCTCTACGCCGGCAACCAGTATTACTTTTCGCTCGGCGCGACGAACAAAGCCAAAAAGGTGGCGGTCACCGTGTTCGACGAATCCGGCAAGCTGCTCGCTGGCGAGCTGACTTCGCAGGACAACGAGCGCCCGCTCGCCGCCGCCGGCGTCGCCCCCGAAGCGAGCGGCCCCTACTTCGTGCGGGTGCAGGTGCTCGAAGGCGGGCCGGCGGAGTTTTGCGTGATCTGCACCTACAAGTAGCAAGCCACGGAGGGCGCGCCGCGGAGGATTGTCGGGAAGCAGAGCCAGTCGCAACTCACGCCCGTTTTTTCGCCAATCCGCCACCGTCCCCCCAGCCGCGTTTTTCGATGTCCACTGAATCCACTCTTCCGCAGACCACGCAAGGCTTCGAGGGGCCGCGCGTGCGCCAGTTTTCCATCTTTCTGAAGAACAAGGTCGGCGCGCTGCTCGACGTGGTGCGCATGCTCAACGCGCACGACGTCCAGGTGCTCGCGCTCTCCATCCAGGACTCCTCGGATTCCGCGATCGTGCGCATCGTCGTGAGCGATCCTGACCTCGTCGAAGACCTGTTTCGCGAGCACGACATCACCTGCGGGATTTCCGAAATGGTGGTCGTGGAACTCAAGGAAGTCGCCACCGATCTCGGGCGCGTGCTCACCTCCCTGCTCAGCGCCGAGGTGAACATCTTTTTCTCCTATCCGCTGATGACCCGCCCGCGCGGCCGCGCCGTGCTCGCGCTGCACGTCGAGGATCACGAGTGCGCCAGCGCCGCGCTCGCCGGCAACGGCTTCCGGCTCCTGAGCCAGGCGGACATCTCGCGGTGACGCGCTGACGGCTCGGGCGGCGCGTTTCCCTAGGTCGCGCCGATCTGCGCGAGCACAAAGCGCGCGGTGTCGCGCGCGGCGTCCGGCCGGCTGAGCGGGGCGATGTTTTGCATCCAGCGCCGGCAGAGTTTTCCCTCGTCGGCAAACACCGCGCGCACCGCGGCCACGGTGTCATCCGGCGTGAGCGCGAGGGCGCCGGCGTCGTTGTCGAGCAGGAGCTGCGCGTTGCCCTCCTCCTGGCCGGGGGCGACCTGGCTGATCAACATCGGGCAGCCGGCCGCGATGGCTTCCTGCACCGTGGCGCCGCCGGCTTTGCTGATGAGCAGGTGGTGGCTGGTGAGCAGCTCCGGGATTTCCTTCGTCCAGCCGAGCACCCGGAAGCTGGCGGCGCACCGGTGCCCGTTGCCGACCTCGGCGGCTGCGGCCTCGATCGCGGAGTGCAGGCGCGGGTCGCGTCCGGCGGCGACCGTCAGCGCCAGGCCGTCCACCTCGGCCAGCAGCCGGCGCACGAGTTCCGGCGCGTTTTTCTTGCCGTTGTTGATCATGTAAAGCACGCGCCGCCCCTGGCCCGGCTGCGGGTCAGCGGGATCGGGCCGGTCCGCATGGCCGCGCAGATCCGCGAACCGGGGATGGACGGGGAACCCGAGCACGCGGAGCTTTTTCTCCGGCACCCCGCGCGCCTGGAGCACGGCGGCGGTCTGCGGGTTCGCCACGAGCAGAAAGTCGCACCCGGTGCGCAGCCAGACGGTGTTGATGCTGATGGAATCGGTGATGACCGTGGCGCGGAAGAAATCGGCCGGGCCGCCGCGGCGGGCGATGTCGTCGAGCACGTAGCCGTAGGCGGGATAAGCGGAGATCACGGCCGCCGGCCGGGTGCGCTCCAGCAGCGCGGTGAGCGCGGTGCGCAGCGTGGCGAAAAACGCCGCCGGCACGCCGACGCCGTGGCTGCCGTCGATGCCGCGATAGATCGTCGCCCAAAGGTGCGGCGCCCGGTTCAGCACGGTGAGATAGCCGCGCGTGAGCACGGTGTTCAGGTGCGGATGCCGGCTGGCGAGCACGTCCACGAATTCCGCCCGGACGCCGTGGGGCGCGCCGAGTTCGTCCAGTGCGAGACAGAGGCTGCGCGCCGCGGTATGATGGCCCTCGCCGAAGCCAGCCGAGCAAACGAGGACGGTGCGCATGGAGGAAGACAAAGCGGAACATCCAATATGGAGGGTGCGGGGCGAAAGAGGAGACGAAAACCGTCCCGCCGGTGGCCTTCCGCCGCTTCCTGTCCGATAATCCCCCCAAGTTTTCCCATGATTAAGCGCATCATCTGGTATTGGCGGCTCATCTGCCGCTGGCTCGTGGAGGCCTATTTCGACAACACCACCGGCCTGGCCGCGCAGATGGCCTACGACATCGTCTTCCTGCTCGCGCCCGGGCTGCTGCTGCTCTCCGCGCTGCTCACTCTGTTTGGCACCGAGCCGCGCACGCTGCACACCATTGTTGATCTGTTGCAAAACTTCATGCCGCGCATCTCGCGCGACATCATCGCGTCGCAGGTCTCCGCGATCGTGGTCACCGGCACCAACAGCAAGGTCGCCCTGCTCGGCATCCCGCTGGCGCTTTATCTGGGCATCAACTTGATCAACACAATCTCGCGCACGCTCAACCATTGCCTCGGCATCAAAGACCCAGTGCGGTCCTGGTGGGTGCGTTGGATCATCGCCTTGATGCTGCTCTTCTGGTTCGGCATCACGATCCTGTTTTCGTTTAACCTCATCGTCTTCGGCGAAGGTTTCGCCAAAGCCCTGGAGACGACCTTCCAGTTGGATGTGCCTTGGCTGCAGACCGCGGTTACGGCGGCGAAATATCCGATCATCGCGCTGGCGCTCATCATCCTCGCGCTGGCGCTCTATCTCATCACGCCCGAGGTCCACCAGACCATCCGGCAGGCGCTGCCGGGCGCCGTGTTCTTCGCGATCGGCTGGCTGGTATCGACTTACCTTTTCAGTATCTACGTCGAGGAATACGCGCGCTACCGCCAGGCTTATCAGGCCATCGCCAGCTACATCGTGCTGCTGACCTGGGCGTGGGTCACTTCCCTGCTGCTGCTGCTCGGCGGCCGCTTCAACGCGCTGCTCGTGCGCAAATGGCCGACCCGTCCCTGGGCCAGACACGAGCCGCGCGAGCCGCGCGAGCCGCTCCCCGGGCCGCCGCTCCCGCCGGACCCGAATGCCGCCGTGGCCTGAGGCATTGCGCCGCCCGCGCGCCTCCCCGGCCCGCTGGCGGCTTCGCCCGCCGCGAGTCGCGCAGCGGGTGGAAGCCCGCATTCCGCGAGGAAATAGGTCGCGTTCGCGGCGGTTATTTTCTACTTCATATCTCCTGCTTCCTCCTCCTCCCGTGCGTCCGCCGAGCCATCGCCCTCCCCTTCGCTGGCCCATCCTGCTGGCGCTGCTGCTGTTGTGCCTGCGGCATTCCGGCGCGCCCTCCTTCGCCCAGAGCGGCGGCGGCAACAGCGACGAAGAGGACCGCCGGCGGCGGGAGCAATTCCTGCGCGCCCGCGAGCAGATGCGCGCCCTGCCGCCCTCGCCCACCCCGAACCGCCCGACCGCCCGGCCGACGCCGGCTCCCGCCCCGACTCCGGTGAACACCCCGGCCCCCGGCACCGCGCCGGGTTGGGGCGCGCTCCGCCCGGCGCCGCGCCCGCCGCCACCGCCACCGGCCTCCGCCGAGCCGCCGCCGCAATCGGCGCCGCAGCCGACGCCACCACCGCGGAGCAGCGCCGCCGAGCCGCCGCCCTCCCCGCGCTCCGATCCCCCGCCAGTTGTCGTCATCGAAAAATCCGGCCAGATGGATGAAGGCACCGGCGAGGAGCTGCCCCCGCCTCCGCCGCCGCCGAAGAAACGCGGCTTTTTCGCCCGCCTTTTCGGCATCGGGCGCGATGAGGACGACGCCGCGAACTACCGCTTTCTCACCCGCCGGGTGTTGAGCGAGATCAACAACGCCCCGGTGCGGGGCAACCGCTGGAAATACACGGTGATCCACAACTCCGGCACCCGCCAGGGCAGCGCGCGCATCTTCGATTATTATCATCGCCACACCCGCCGGATGCCGAACGGACTGGCCTACCATTTCGTCATCGGCAACGGCACCAGCACCGGCGACGGCCAGATCGAGATCGGCGAGCGCTGGCGCCGCCAGATCAACGGCGGCCACGTCCACAGCGATTATCTCAACAACATCGCCATCGGCATCTGCCTGGTCGGCGATTTCAACCGCGACCAGCCGACCCGCGCCCAATACGCCGCGCTCGAAGAACTCGTCACCTATCTGAGAAAACGCGTCGGCCGCACCGACCGCCGGCTGTCAATCGTGAAGGCTCACCGCGAGATCAACCCGGTGCCGACCGACTGCCCCGGCAACCGCTTTTCCTACTCCTGGCTGCACCGGAAATTTGACTGACACCCAGGCAACGACGACCGCTGCCGCGTGCGCTATTTCACGATGATCTGACCCGTGGTCAGGTTGAAAAAGTAACGCGTGCCGTTCGTGTTGTAGCGCCCCGGGTTTTGCGGGTCCGGGTAATAATAAAGGATCGCGCCCAGGCTGAAATCGTAGAGATACGGAAACGGAAAAGCGGGCGACGTGTAGAAAAAGCTGCCGCTCGCGAAGTCGTAAAGAAAGAGGCCCTGCTCGCTGTTTCCGGCGTCGAACCAGTATTCGTAGCCGAGGTCGAAATGGTAGAGAAAGCGCGGCGTCGAGAGATACGAGTAGTAGCCGAAGATGTTCCCGTTGCCCGGAAACGCGAGGTAATAGACACCGTTGCTCAGCGGCGTTTCGCCGGTGAAAAACGGCGGGTGCGACGCGCCGAAAAATTGCAGCGTCCGGCTGCTGAAATCGCTGAAAAAACGGTGCCCGCTGTAGCAGCAATCAAGCTGGGCGAGGATCGCGTTGAGATACGGCCGGTATGTCGCCGGGAGCACGTTTTCCCACCCGCTGGTTTCCGGATCGGCGCGGAGATAGCCGGCGGCGTCGAGAAACCCGCCGTCGTTCAGCCGATCGTAAATGAACTGCGAATCCGCCGCGGTCAGGCCGGGGACGCGCAGAAAGCGACGCGGATAAACCGGGGACGGCACGGTCTCGCGCAACTCGCCAGCGACCGGAGTTTGCTGCGCGCGGAGCGCGGCCAGATTTGCCTGCGAGTCAGCCAGGAAATCGGTGTGATCGAAGCGGTCGTCATTTTGCGCGAGATTCCAGATCGTCGGCACCGTGGTGACGTTGAACACCTGCGCTGGCTGGCCGGAGGCGCACCAGATGGCGCAGCCGCGGAAGCCGAGAAAATATGCCGGCTTCGGCGCGAAGCCGCCGCCGTTCGACATGCCGACCGCGAACTTCGGCGTGTCGGCAGTCAGCAAACCCGCACCGGTGAAATACGCGATGGCGGACCGCACGTTGCCGACATCCACGTTGCCGGCGGTGATCGCGCTGTCCCATTGCCGGAGTGTCCGGTCGCTGCTGTCGAGCGCGGCCACCGCGTAGCCGGCCGCCACGGCATCGCGCAGGAGCGTGAGATTTTCCACGTTATCGAACCAGCCCGTCGCCGAGCCGCCACTGCCGTGGAAAAAGAAGATCACGCCGACCGGATTGGCGGGAAAATGGTAAAGGAGCCGCACGGCGGCGGGGTCCGTCGCTGGCCGGCCGTTGAGAACAGAGGTCGCGGCGGTCCAAGGCGGCGCGGGTTTGTAAGTCGCGGTGACCGTCGCCGGAGCAGCGGGCATGACCGCCGTGGTGTGCCACGCGGTGGGATCCGCGAGCAGGGTGGTGTCTCCCGTCCAGCGATCGAAGACGGCATCCGCGGAGGGCGGATCGGCCCAGACGTGATTCGTGGCGCCCGGCGCGGTTTCGAGACCGAGCGCGCCGTTGCGCACCGTGAGCGTCGTTTGCGCGCTGGCGGTTCCCGCGGCGAAGGCAACCGAGATCCACAGGGCGAAAAGCAGACCTTGGCGGATCCAGCGCGCTGCTCGGGTGAAACTGGACGCCCGCGGTGAAAAGCGGCTTGCCCGGTTCCGGGCTGTCAAGGTGGGTCGAACTGGCAAAGGCGGTTGCATCCCCATGCTAGAACCCGCTGGCATGGGATCCGTTGCAAGCTGGGCAAAATTTTCTTCTTGTCGCAACGCCGACGCTGCCCCACCCCTCACCGGCGTCGCAACGTCTGGATGCTCTGCCGTTCCTTGCCGATGCTCGCCTCCGGCAGGACGCCGCGCCACGCGGTGAGCGGATACACAAGCGCGCGGCGACCCAGCACGGAGCCGGGATTGAGCACGGCATTGCAACCGACTTCGGCCGCGTCGCCGAGGATCGCGCCGAACTTGCGCAACCCGGTGGACAGCCGCTCGCCCTCCGGGGTTTCGACGAGCACCTCGGATTGATCGAGCTTCACGTTCGACAGGATCACGCCGGCGCCGAGGTGCGCTTTGTAGCCGAGAATGGAATCGCCGACATAGTTGAAATGCGGGACCTGTGCGGAGTCAAAGATGACACAGTTCTTGAACTCGCAGGAATTGCCGAGCACGGCGCCGTCGCCGACGATCACGTTCTCGCGGATGTAGCAGCCGTTGCGGATCTCGCAGTTTGCGCCGATCCACGCCGGGCCTTTGATCATCGCGCCATTCTCGATGACGGTCCCTTCGCCGATGAACACCTGCTCGCCGATGAACGGACTCCCCACGAGCCGGCCGTGCATGCGCCGGGCGCAGATGCTCGCGCAGGTAGCCGGCGATCTTCGGCAGCGCCGCCCAGACCGGCGCGGCGGGATCGAAGAGCGCGCCGTGCGCGGTGTGCGAAAGATCGAGCAGATCGGCGGGGGCGAAGGAGTTCATGGGCGGGGAGGCCGCTGCGCGCGGTAGCGGTCGAGGGCGACGCGCAGTTCCAGGTAGGGCGCGTTTGGCAGATCGGCGACCAGCGCCTGCGTGTCGTCGGCCGCAAACACTTTCACCTCGCGGCAGCCGAAACAAAGCTGCACCTCGCGCCGCGCCCGGCCGCTGCCCCAGACCAGGCGGTAGTCGGGATGAAAGCCGCCGCATTTCTTCGGGCCGCTGTAGGGCTGGTAAGTCGCTGGCTTGAGGAGGACCTGTCGCACCGCCGCGGCGTCGGCGGGCCGCAACGGCAGCGGGCGTTTGTAAAAAAGGTAGCCCCCGGATTCAACGACCGACTTCGTGTCCCGCTCGCGGAGAAACAGGTCGTGCTCGACGAGTTGATGCGGGAGCCCTTCGTAAAGCACCGGCTCCCCCCGGGCGCGGCGGATGTCATCCGTCAGAGCGGCGACGTTCGCAGCAAACACCGGCGTCTGCGCCTGCGCCGCCCGCGCTGGGAACAGCAGCAGCAGCAGACCGGCGATGAGGATGGCGGGGCGGAGGTGCACAGCCAGTCAGCGGCGGCGATCGTTTCCCTGAATTAAATCGTGGTCGCTGCGAACCAATCCTCCGTGCAGCCCGCACGCTTCACCGGATTGAATTCCACGAAGCGATATTCCGCGAGCTTCTGCTGGCCGAAGGGGTCGCCCGAGAAAAACTCCTGCACGGCTTCCAGCGATTCACCGCGGGCGAGGACCACCCCGCCACTGCGCGGCACCTTCGGTCCGGAACAGAGCAGATAGCCGCGGTCGTAGCCGGATTGCAGAAACTCGCGGTGCGCCGGTGTGACAGCTTCGATCTCCGGCAGCGGCACGGTGTAGGTGAGTTCGACGAGGAAGAATTTCATAACGGGTGATGCAGGCTTTGTCTGGCGTGCCGCCGGGGACGGATGCGTCCGGCGACGGGGATGAGGGGATGTTGGTTTATTTGCGGGTCAGCTTCTGACCTTCCTTGGTATCTTTCACAATCCAGCCGAGCGCGGCAATCCGGTCGCGGAGCGCATCGCTCTCGGCCCAGCCTTTCGCCGCGCGCGCGGCCTGGCGCGCTTCCAGCAATGCTTCGACTTCCGCGGGCACCGTGACCGCATCGGGTTCGAGCGCGAGGACGTGATTGATCTTCGCCCACCACTCCAGCAGTCGCCGGGCGTGCGCCGGCGTGAGCGAGCCGTCGTCCAGCGCGCGGTTGCTCTCGCGGATGATTTCAAAGAGCTGGCCGAGCGCGCCGGAGATGTTCAGATCGTCGTCGAGAGCCTCCTCGAAGCGGCGGTGATCCGCCAGCGGATGCGGCTCGCTCGTCGTCGCGCCGGCCGCGCGATCGGTCAGTCGGGCGAGCCATTCGTCGATGCGCTTGAGCGATTCCCGCGCGTCGGTCGCCAGCCCCTCGATCGTGAAATTCAGCGGCAGCGAATAGTTCACCCGCAGCAGCGCGTAGCGCACCTCGCGCCCGCTGAAGCCTTTCGCCAGCAGATCGCGCAGCGTGTAGAAATTCCCGAGCGACTTGCTCATTTTCTGGCCGTCCACCATGAGGTGCGCGCAATGGATCCAGAAGCGCACAAACCGCTCGCCGGTGACGCTCTCGGTCTGCGCGATCTCGGCTTCGTGATGCGGAAAAATGTTGTCCACGCCGCCGCAATGGATGTCGATCTGGTCGCCGAGCAGTCCGGTCGCCATCGCGCTGCACTCGATGTGCCAGCCCGGCCGGCCGCGGCCAAACGGCGAGTCCCAGCCGACGTTGCCGTCCGCCTCGACCCAGGCTTTCCAGAGCGCGAAGTCGCCGACGGATTCCTTCTCGTAATCGTCGCTGCTCACCCGGCCACTGGGGCGCAGTTCGTCGAGGTTGAGATGGGCGAGCTGGCCGTAATTTGGAAACGACGAGATGCGGAAATAGACGCTGCCGTCCTCGGCCTGGTAGGCGTGCCCGCCGGCGACGAGCTTCTCGATCATCGCGATCATGCGCGCGATCTGCGGGGCGTCCGTCGCGGCGGGAAAATGTTGTGCGGGCTTGATGCGCAGGGTCGTCAGGTCTTCGAAGAAGGCGGCTTTGAAAGGCGCCGTGAACTCGTGCAACGAAACGTGCGCCTCGCGGCAGCCGCGGATCGTCTTGTCGTCCACGTCCGTGAGGTTCATCACGCGCTCAACCGCGTAGCCGCTGGCCTCCAGGTGCCGCTGGAGCAGGTCTTCGAATGCATACGCGCGCAGGTTGCCGATGTGCGCGTAGTTATAGACTGTCGGCCCGCAGGTGTAGAGCTTGACGACACGCCCGGCCGGATCGAGCGGGCGGAATTCTTCGAGCTGGCGCGAGAGGGT
The DNA here is from genome assembly GCA_963762725.1 of uncultured Verrucomicrobiae bacterium. Taxonomy (GTDB): domain Bacteria; phylum Verrucomicrobiota; class Verrucomicrobiia; order Chthoniobacterales; family SZAS-18; genus JAFAXH01. The sequence goes on from CAVXLY010000005.1 coordinate 403,359, forward strand.
GTTGGTAAAACGCAGAGACATTCAGTTCACGTGCTGGCCGCGAGGCTAGCGTCCCCGGCAGCAAGAGTCAAAAGTGCCGGCGGCGGGCGACCACCCGGCTTCAAGCAATCTCCACCCCGCCACCGCCATCGCTGCGATGCCTTCGCCACGGCCGAGAAAACCCAGCTTCTCATTTGTCGTCGCCTTGATGCCGACGCGCGCGGGAAGCAGCCCGAGCGCGTCGCCGATCGCGGCGCGCATGGCCGCGAGATGCGGCCCGATCTTCGGCGCCTCGGCGATCAGCGTGCTGTCCACGTTGACGATGCGGGCGCGGTGCTCGGTCTCCAGCAGCGCGGCGACGCGGCGCAAGATCTCCAGGCTGCTGATGCCGCGAATCGTTTCGTCCGTGTTCGGAAAATGGTGGCCGATGTCGCGCTCGCCGACCGCGCCGAGCAGGGCGTCCGCGATCGCGTGGCAGAGCACATCGGCATCCGAGTGGCCGAGCAGCCCGTGGGTGTGGACCAGCGTCACGCCGCCGAGCACGAGCGCGCGGCCGGCGACCAGTTCGTGCACGTCGTAGCCGATGCCGAAGAGCGTGGGCATTTTATTATAATAGGAAAGAGAGGACGCTTCGCTGCTGCGGATCGACGCGGCCAGCTTACCAGGCGCGGTTCGTCAGCTCCGGGATGCGGCCGCTGGTGGCGACGATGGAGAATTTGCCCGGCTTGTCCGTGCGCGGTTGCAGGCGCACGGTGCCGCCGGCGTTCTCAACCAGCAGGATGCCGGCGGCGACGTCCCACACGCTGATGCCGGCTTCGATATAGGCGTCGAGCCGGCCGCTGGCCACGTAGGCAAGGTCGAGCGCGGCGCTGCCCATCATGCGGCACTTGCGCACGCTGTGGGTCATTTCCTGAAGCACCGGGAGATTGGCCGAGATCGTCTCGCTCACCTTCGCCAGGCCGACGGAAACGATCGCGTCAGCGAGCCGCGCCCGCTCGCTCACCCGCACCGGCACGCCGTTCAGCGTCGTCGGATGATCGCCCGCCATGCTGGACCAAAATTCTTCGCGCATCGGATCGTAGATCACTCCGACGATTGCCCGGGCCGTGCCATCGGCCTGTTTCTGCTGGAGCGCGACGGAGGTGCAGAAATGCGGGATGCCGTAGAAATAATTGACCGTGCCGTCGAGCGGATCGACGACCCACTGGAAATCGCTCGCCGCGTTTCCGCCGACGCCTTCCTCGCCAAGAAACGCGTGCTCCGGATGCTGGGTCAAAACGGTGTCGCTGATGAGCGCCTGCGCGCGCACGTCGAGCTCGAGCTTGATGTCGTGCGCGGCGAATTCGTTCACCTCCGGGGTGCGCCCAAAGTGTTCGCGCAAAAGCGCGCCGGCGGCGCGGGCGGCGCGTGTGGCGGTATCGAGAAAGACAGCGGGATCGACGGATGACATGGCGAGCGCAATCTATCCAGGAACCCGCAACCGTCGCGCGCGAAATCATGCGCCCGCACTTCCGCGCCACCACGTTTCGCGTGCGCCGGGATGGAAAAAAATCGGGGGCGAAGAATCGCTTCTCCGCCCCCGAGGTTAATGGTTGGAATTGGTGTTGATCCGCGAAACTGGAAGATTACTTCTTCTTGCTCGCAGTTTTTTTAGCAGCGGGTTTGGCCGCGGACTTGGTCGCGGTTTTCTTCGCTGCCATCTTCTTCGGAGCCGCTTTCGCGGCGGGTTTTGCGGCCGCTTTCTTAGCCGGCGCTTTTTTGGCAGTAGCCATTAGGATTCACCCCTTTCTAACCGCAGCAGCGGAGGGTTCGGAATGACATGGATGAGATTACTCACCTCGGTTGGTGTATGCGGACATTTCGAAAAAACGTCAACTCCTTTTTTGTAATCACGCGCGAAATTTTGCGCACGATCTCGTGTGATCCGATCGATGCACGCAGCACGGCGCGCGAAAAATTTTTCAGAATATAAAACGCCCATCGCAAATCGAAGCGCTCGCAGATCCAGCATTCATGCGGGTTTCAGCGCGATGACCGTTGCGCGGGCTCCTGATTTTTCGAACGCCGTCTTCGCGAAATTTTTTCCGCCCCGCATCGAGTGAAAAATTTTTCCTCGAAAAGTGCGCGACGTTGCAGCGATCTCCGCGCGCGAAAATAAAATCGCGGCACGTGCGAAAAAGTTTCGAGCATCTCCACGCGCAATTTTTTCGCCTCACCGATTTTTCGGCCAACTTCGGGTCAGAAATTTCTGCCCGCGTCCCGGTCGCGAAAACCCCGCGGCCGAACCCATGGATTCCCCGATGGCGTCAGCGATGATCCGCCGCACGATCCTCGATCCCGGTGGAATCGTCGCGCAGCAGCCGCGTCACCTCCGCCACGATCTGCTCGACCGGCCACAGGCGGCCGACGCCTTCATACCCGCACGCCAGCAGACCCTCTTCCGGGCCGATGAAGCGGACGCCGCGTTCCCGCAGCGTCGCGACGTTGGCCTGCGTCGCCGGGTGCAGCCACATCTTGCCGTTCATCGCCGGGGCGATGAGCACCGGGCACGCCGGCGGCAGCGCGAGCGCGATGGCGCCGAGCGCATGCCCGGCCAGGCCGTGCGCAAGCTCCGCGAGCACGTGCGCGGTGGCTGGCGCGATGAGCAGGAGATCCGCGTTGTCCGCCAGCTCGATGTGTCCCGGCTGCCAGCCGAGGCGTTCGTCCCACAGGTCGGCGATGACCGGGTGCTTCGAGAGCGTCTGCAGTGTGAGCGGCGTGATGAATTTCTGCGCCTCCGCGGTCATGACGACGTGCACCTCGTGGCCAAGCTTGCCAAGCTGGCTGGTGAGGTCGGCCGCCTTGTAAGCGGCGATCGAGCCGGTGACGCCGAGGAGGATGTTCATGGGCGGAAATTACATTTCCCGAAACCGCCGGCTGCGGTAGCGCTCGGCGCGCATGATCGAGCGGAACTTTTGGAGATCCTCTTCGACTGATGCGCTCAGAATGAAGTAGCGATAATCCGGCCACCGCTCCATTTCGCGCGCGGCGTTATCCAGCCGGCGCTCGATCTGCGCGGGCGTCTCGGTGCCGCGTTTGCTGAGACGGCGGCGCAGCTCGTCCAGACTCGGCGGCATGATGAAGACATCCGCGAGCGCCGCGCGGATCATGGGATCGCCGCTGGCGCGAATCGTCGCGGCACCCTGGGTGTCGATGTCGATCAGGACATCTACACCGACGCGCAGATGACGCAGCACGTTCTCCCGCAGGGTGCCGTAGAAATTTCCGTGCACCTCGGCGAACTCCAGAAATTCGCCCGCGGCCGCCCGCTGGCGGAAATCTTCCAGCGGAAGAAAATGGTAATCCTCGCCTTCGATCTCGCCGGGCCGCGGCGGGCGCGTCGTGCAGCTCACCGAGTAGATGAAATCCTTCGTCTGCCGCAGTGCGTCGCAGAGGGTCGTCTTGCCGGCGCCGCTCGGCGCCGAGACGACGAAAAGGATGCCGGAGCGAAAGAAATTTCCGGTGCCGCTGCCGGGCGCCGCGACGCCGGCCTCGCCCATCACTGCGGCAGCCTCAGAGCCTTTGGCGAGCGCAGCAGCGGCGGGAACGGCGGGGTCGGTGCTCATTCGATATTTTGGACTTGTTCGCGGATTTTTTCCAACTCCGCCTTCCCCGCGATCGAGAGCCGGCTGATCTCCAGATCGCCGGCTTTCACGCCGAGCGTATTCAGCTCGCGCGCGAGTTCCTGACCGAGAAAATCGAGCGTGCGTCCCACCGGTCCCGGCTGGTCGAGCAACGCTTCCAACTGGTCAAGGTGTCCCTCCAGACGGGTCAGCTCTTCCGCGATGTCGCAGCGATCCGCGAAGATCGCCAGCTCGCGCAGGAGCCGCTCGTCGTCCGGCGCGAAGTCCACGCCGGAATGCGCGAGACGCTCCTGCAGCGCGCGCCGTTGATTTTCCACGGCGCGCGGTGCGCGGATGCGGATCTCACCGACAAATTGGCGCAGCGTCTTGGCGCGCGCGCGCAGGTCGGCGTTGAGATGCTGGCCTTCGCGCTCGCGCATGGCGATCAAGGCGTCGAGCGCCTGACCCAGCGCCGTCTCCAGCAACGGCCACACGGTTTCCGGGGTCAGCGCCAGCGAGGAGGAAGATTCCGCGGGATCTTTGGAGAAAACGCTGGCCGCTGGCGGTGCCCGCAGAACGCCGGGCGCGCGCAAGACGGTTTCCAGTTCGATCCCGCCGGTCAGCCCGAGTTCGCTTTGCAGTTCCAGGGCGGCACGATGAAACGCGCGGGCAGCCGCGGCGTCCAGCACGAATGCCGGCGCGGGCGCGGGCGCGGCGTCACCGGCGACAGAAGTTGCGGCGCGCTGGCAAGTAATGTTCACGTTCAGCCGGCCGCGGGCGACCCGCGTCTGGACCGCTTCGCGCACGCGGGATTCCAGCGCGAGCAATTCCCGCGGGAGGCTGATGAGCAACTCGCTTTGCCGCCGGTTGACGGAAGAAATTTCCACCGCGCACTGCAGACCGCCAGCGACGCCGCTGTTGCTGCGTCCGCTGCCGTAGCCGGTCATGCTGTGCATAGGGCGGAATCTAGAAATTCGGGAAGATCGGAAAACTCAGAACGCCGCTCGAAATCCCGACAGACACAAGAGCGCGTGACTGCCAGCGGCAGTTCTTCATTTCGATGCTACCGGACTTTTTGGCGCCGACTGTTTCGGGTTCCGATATTCGGATTCCGAAGTTTCCCGTTCCGCGACTTGCTGCACGTCCTTGTCGCCGCGGCCCGAGAGATTCACGAGAATGACGGCGTCCTTCGGCATCGTGGGCGCGAGCTTGATGGCGTGCGCGACGGCATGCGCGGTTTCCAGCGCCGGGATGATGCCCTCGACCGAGGCGAGTTCGTGAAAGGCTGAGAGCGCTTCGTCATCCGTGGCGTAATCAAATTCGATGCGTCCCTTGTCGCGCAGAAACGCGTGCTCCGGGCCGACGGCGGCGTAGTCGAGTCCGGCGGAGATCGAGTGCGTGAGCTGGATCTGGCCGTCCGCGTCGGCGAGCAGAAAAGTCTTCGTGCCTTGCAACACGCCGAGCCGGCCGCCCTGGAAACGCGCGGCGTGCTTTTGTCCCGCCGCGACGCCTTCGCCGCCGGCTTCGACGCCGATCATCCGCACGTCGGCATCGTCCAGAAACGGATGAAACAACCCGATCGCGTTCGAGCCGCCGCCGACGCAGGCGACGAGCACTTCCGGCAGCCGGCCTTCGCGCTCCAGCATCTGCGCGCGGGCTTCCACGCCGATCACGCGATGAAAATCGCGCACCATCATGGGATACGGATGCGAGCCGAGCGCGCTGCCGAGAATATAATAAGTGGAGCGCACGTTGGTCACCCAGTCGCGCATCGCTTCGTTGATCGCTTCCTTCAGCGTCGCGGCGCCGGCGGTGACGGCCACGACTTTCGCGCCGAGAAACCGCATCCGCGCCACGTTCAGCGCCTGCCGCTCCATGTCCACGGCGCCCATGTAAACAATGCACTCGCAGCCGAAGCGCGCCGCCGCGGTCGCCGTGGCGACGCCGTGCTGGCCGGCGCCGGTCTCGGCGATGATGCGCTGCTTGCCCATGCGCCGCGCGAGCAGGATCTGGCCGAGCGCGTTGTTGATCTTGTGCGCGCCGGTGTGGAGGAGGTCTTCGCGCTTGAGATAAATTTTTGCCCCGCCGAGCTTCTGCGTCAGGCGCTCCGCGAAATAGAGCGGCGTCGGCCGGCCGGCGAAGTCGCGCAGCAGCAGGCGGAGCTCTTCCTGAAACGCGGCGTCGCCCCGCGCCTTCTCGTATTCCTCCGCCAGCTCGCGCAACGGCGCCATGAGCGTCTCGGGCACAAACATGCCGCCGTAGGGACCGAAGTGGCCATGGGCGTCGGGGAGAGATTCGGCAACGGCGGCGGTGGTCGTCATGGGAGGCAAAAGCTAGAGGGGAAGACTGCGGAGGGCAAACCGGGGGAAAATCGTCCGCAGATTTCGCAGATTTCCGCAGAGGGTTAAGAAGGGAAGCCTTCTCTGCGAGAATCTGCGGAATCTGCGGACGATTTTCCCCTCCCCAATCGCGGCAACAGTTTCGCCAGCGTCACCGTTCCAGCAGATGCCGCAATGCGCGCCGATGCGGCGCCGCGACGGCGACGGATTCCAGCGCGGCGATGTCGTGCCAGCAATGGTCTGCCGCCAATGCCGCCGGCGCGGGCGCCGCAAACACGCGCAGCGTGACGCGGTGATGCGTGAATGGGTAGGTGCTTTCAAAAAGCGGCGCATCCGCGGGGGCCGAAAGCGGCGGCAACTTCCACAATCCGCGCCAGCGCGTCCCCGCATTTTGGTGGTGCAGGAGCACCCGTCCGTCCACCCGGATCCAGGCGCAATCCTCCTGCACCTCGAGCGTCGCGCGCCGCGCTTTTTTCACCGGCCGCCCTTCCTGCGTGGACGCCGCGCGGGCCGCGCAGAAATCCTGCACTGGACAGACCAGGCACTGCGGAGAGCGGGCACGGCAGAGCAGCGCGCCGAGTTCCATCAAGGCGGAATTGAAAATGCGCGGACTCTCGTCGCCGTTGCCGTCGGGCAGCAGGGTCTCAGCGGCGGACCAGAGCGCGCGCTGGCCGGCGGCGGTGTCGATCGGCACCGCGCAGATCGAGCAGGCGGGCGAGCACGCGGGCGATGTTTGCGTCCACGATCGGGGCCGCGGTGTCGAAGGCAAAGCTCGCCACCGCGCCGGCCGTGTAGCGGCCCACGCCCGGCAGCGCGGCGATGTCCGCCAGCGCGCTGCGGAAACCGGCCGCCGTGCTCGGCGACGATCGCCCGCGCGGCGCGATGCAGATTCCGCGCGCGGGCGTAGTAGCCGAGCCCTTCCCAGGCGCGGAGCACCTCCGCCTCGGGCGCGGCGGCGAGCGCGGCGGCATCAGGAAATTTCTCCAGCCAGCGCGCGAAATACGGCAGGACGGTGACGACCTGGGTTTGCTGCAGCATCAGCTCGCTCACCAGGATCGCGTAAGGATCGCGGGTGCGGCGCCACGGCAGATCGCGCCCGTGCGCGGCAAACCAGGCGGCGAGCGTCGCACGAAACGCCGCGCGTTTTTTCGGTTCCGCCAGCCAGCGGGGCGCATTAGCTTGCTCGGCTTCGGCTGCCATCGATCGTTTCTTTTTTCATGCCCGCGCTGACTTCGTTTACCTCGCCGCTCACCCTCGCTCAAGCCGAGCAGTTGCGCGCGCGCCTGCCTGACCTTGGCTTCGATTTCATCGCGAAACCTTACACGCTCTTTGCCGCGGAAAAGCCGGCGGCGAAGGTGAACGTCTCGGTTTACGAGAAAGGCCCGAAGGTGCTCATCCAGGGCAAGGGCACGGAGGATTTCGTGAAATTCTGCCTGGAGCCGGAGATCCTCGGCGCCGCGCAGCTCGGCTACGAAGAGGAGCTGAATCCCGAAGCGTATGCGCCGCACTTCGGCATCGACGAAAGCGGCAAGGGCGACTTCTTCGGGCCGCTCGTGATCGCCGGGGTTTACGTGGACCCGGAGATCGCGCGCGCGTTTCAGGCGGCGGGCGTCACCGACAGCAAAAAGATCGGTTCCGAGCCCGCATCCGGTCATTGGCCGACGTCATCCGAAACACGCCGGGCGCCGTGCACAACGTCGTCGTCATCGGCCCGGAAGCCTACAACCGGCTCTACACAAAGATGGGTAATCTCAACCGCCTGCTCGGCTGGGGCCACGCGCGCGTGATCGAGAATCTGGTCACCGCCCGGCCGGATTGCCCGCGCGCGTTGAGCGACCAGTTTGCCAACCCCAAGGTGATCGAGCGCCAGCTTCTGGAAAAGGGCCGCGGCATCCGGCTCGATCAACGCACGAAAGCCGAGAGCGATCCCGCCGTCGCCGCCGCCTCGATCCTGGCGCGGGAACGCTTCATCGCCTGGCTCGAAACCGCCGGCGCGCGGCAAGGCACCGGCAGGCCGCTGCCGCGCGGCGTTTCCGCGGAAGTGAAGAAAGTTTCACGAGAAATCGTTGCGGCGCATGGAGATGGAAATATCCTGCGCACGCTGGCAAAAACCCACTTCCGCACCGCGCACGAAGTGGCCCCGGCTGACTACCCGCCGCCGGCACCGCGGGCTCTCTAAGCGCACGTCGGCAGCAGATTGCGCACAATTTTTAGCATCCATCCCCCCCGTTGAGAGCGAATTTGTGGTAAGTTGACTCCGTCGGACCGGTCGCCCGTGTCGAGGACTGGCTTTCCGTCATGGATCGCGCTCCTTCCCATGTGTGGTGGTTTCACGGAGCGGCTCATCAGTTGATCAGTGAACCCCGAAATTTTTATTTGGATAAACTAAATCTTCCGCCGCGTGAGTGCGCGATTAGAGACCTTAGTCCGTGTTTAACCCGGAGTATTTAAAACCGATATGGCAAATTTGACCAAACGCGACCTCGTCGTAAAAATCAGTAACGAAACCGGCTTGGTGCAGCACCAGGTTTTTGACGTAATTCAACGCACGCTCGACAGCATCACGGAGAGCCTCAGCCGGGGCACCGATGTCGAACTGCGCAACTTCGGCGTCTTCCAAGTGCGCCTGAGCAAAGCGCGCGTCGGGCGGAATCCGAACATCCCCGGCAGCAACTTTGCCATCCCGCCGCGCGCGACCGTGAAGTTCAAGAGCGGCAAGATCATGCGCCAGAATGTCCTTGAGCTTTCGAGCAAGCTGAAGAACAGCGACGAAAGCAATGCCAGCAATGGCACCCGGCGCAACGCCAAGAAGTCGGCATCGCAACCGGCGGAAGCCACGGCTTCGAGCCGGTAATTCCATCCGGCAACGGGGTGCGTTGTTTCGCGTCGTATCAGCGCAACAACGCGCCCGCCCGTCTGCCGCTGCGTCCCGCCCTGTCGGTAGCGGGTCCAGTTGATAAAGAAGAATCTGGGCGCGGGCGGAATCAGTGAGTCCGCGCCGCGCAGAGGGGGCGCTTCAGGTCCGCTGAGGCTCCGCTCCGGGGGATTTCGGTGAAATTCCCCTTTACCAGTAACCCGGGTTGGCCGGGTGCCTGGATGTGTTCAGAATAACAGGCACGTTCGCCCTTTCTTTCGGCGCACGTTTCACTACGTTCCGGGGTGTCGTTTTCACCTTCCGCTTCTGCGCCCCGGGCATCCGCCACTTCCAAAAAGCGGCCCGGTCCCAAGGCCGCTACGTCAAACCCGGCAGAGGGCGCGGTGCGCCGCCGGCCTGCCCTGACGCTCGCCCCGCCGGCGGACTGCATCGAGATCCGCGGCGCGCGGCAGAATAATCTCAAGGGGATCGACCTCGATCTCCCGCTCGGCAAGCTCAATGTCATCACCGGGCCGAGCGGCTCCGGCAAGTCGAGTCTGGCGTTCGACACGATCTACGCCGAAGGGCAGCGGCGCTACGTTGAGACGTTTTCGCCTTACACCCGGCAGTTCCTCGACCGGATGGACAAGCCGCAGGTGGATTCCATCCGCGGCATCCCGCCGGCCATCGCCATCGAGCAGTCGAACCAGGTCAAGAGCACGCGCTCCACGGTCGGCACGATCACGGAGATCAACGATTATTTGAAGCTCCTCATGCCGCGCGTCGCCCGCGCGGTCTGCCCGGGATGCGCCGGGGAAATCCGGCCGGATTCGCCGCGTGAGATCGTGGAGCAAATCTTCGCCGCACACCCGGGCAAGAGTCTCTTGCTGACGTTCAGCGTGCCGGTGCCGGAGGACACGGAGCCGGCGGATTTTTTCAAATTTCTGCAAGCGCAGGGTTATCTGCGTGTCTGGCTCGGCGACAAAATCCTGCGCACGGACGAAGCGCTCGATGTCGCCCTGAAATCGCTCTCCGGCCGGGTCCGCGTTATCCAGGATCGGGTGACGCTGAACCCGGGCGGCGGCGCGCGTTCGCGACTCACCGAGTCCGTCGAGACGGCGCTGCGTTTCGGCAAGGGTCGGATCTGTTTCATCGACCCGGAAACCGGCGGCGACGGCATCCCGTTTTCCACCGGCTGGCATTGCCCGCGTTGCGACCTAGACATCAAGCCGCCGACGCCCGGCCTGTTTTCTTTCAACAACCCGGTTGGCGCGTGCCCGAAGTGCCGCGGCTTCGGGCGCGTCATCGGCATCGACCTCGACCGCGCGCTGCCGGACAAGCGCCGAGTCCATCGCCGGCGGCGTGGTGAAACCGTTCCAAAGCGGCCAGAGCGCCGAGTGCCAGCGCGATCTGATGAAAGCCTGCGCGCGGGAAGAGATCGACGTGCGCGTGCCGTTTGAAAAGCTGCCGGAGCGCGACCAGAACTTCGTGCTCTACGGCGAGCGTCGCCGTGCGGCGGGCAACAAGTTTGAAGGCGAGGAACTCTGGCAGGCCGGCGGCTGGTATGGCGTGAAGGGTTACTTCGACTGGCTGGAATCGAAGACCTACAAAATGCACGTGCGCGTGCTGCTCAGCCGCTACCGCGCTTACACGCTCTGCCCGGATTGCGACGGCGGCCGTTACCAGCCGGCGACATTGAATTTCCGTCTGCCGCGCGCCTCAGACGGCGCGCTCCTCACGCTGCCGCAACTGGCGCAACTGCCGATCGCCGCGCTCGGCGAATTGATCGCCAGCCTCCCGCTGCCGCCGAACGATTCCAGCGCCGAGATGCTCCAGAAAGAGATCGTCGCGCGGCTGCGCTACCTCGTGGCGGTCGGCCTCGGCTATCTCAATCTCGATCGCCCGACGCGCACGCTTTCCGGCGGCGAGATCGAGCGGGTGAATCTGACGACGTGCCTCGGCGCGTCGCTGGTCAACACGCTCTTCGTGCTGGACGAGCCGAGCGTCGGCCTGCATCCGCGCGATGTCGGCCGCTTGATCCGCGTGATGCAGGACTTGCGCGACAAGGGCAACACGCTGCTCGTGGTCGAGCACGAAGAAGCTGTCGTCCGCGCGGCCGATCACCTCATTGATATCGGTCCCGGTCGCGGCGAAGCGGGCGGCGAACTCGTCTTCAGCGGGCCGCTGACGGCAATGCTCGATGACGCGCCGGAGATGCCTCGCGCAAAGGCGCAAAGGCGCAAAGGGGGGAAGAAGGCAGAGGATGTTTCTGCTACTGCCGATCCTTCTTCTGCTTCGTCTTCCCTTGGCGGCTTTGCGCCTTTGCGCGAGGCCACTCCGGCGTCCCGCTCGCTCACCGCCGCCTATCTGAGCGGACGCAAATCGATCCCCTTCCCGGCTCCCGACGAGCGCCGCAAACCGCATGGTTGGCTGCGGGTCCGCGGCGCGCGCGAACACAATCTGCGCGACATCGACGTCGATTTTCCGCTCGGCGTTTTCTGTTGTGTCACCGGGGTGAGCGGCAGTGGGAAGTCCACGCTTGTCCACGATGTGCTTTACGAAAATCTGCTGCGCGCCAAGGGCGGCAGTTCCGACGAGATCGCCGGGTCTGGTGACCGAGATCACCGGCGGCGACGCGTTTGACGAACTCATCATGGTGGACCAGTCGCCGCTCGCCAAGACGCCGCGCTCGAACCCCGTGGTGTATCTCGGCGCGTATGACGGCATCCGCGATCTGTTTGCCGCCAGCGACGAAGCGCGCGCGGCCGGACTCGCGGCGTCGGCGTTTTCGTTCAATTCCGGAGACGGCCGCTGCGAGCGGTGCGGCGGCATCGGCTTCGAGAAAATCGAGATGCAGTTTCTAAGCGATCTCTTCGTGCGTTGCGCGGAGTGCGAGGGCAAGCGCTTCCAGCCGCACGTGCTCGCGGTGCGTTACGGCGAGAAAAACATCTTCGAGGTGCTCGAGATGACGGTGGCCGACGCCCGCGCTTTTTTCCGTTTTCATTCCGACCCGGAAATCACGAACGACGCGAAGCTGCGGCGCCTGCTCGAGCCCTTGCAGTTGCTCGAAGAAGTCGGCCTCGGCTATCTCCGCCTCGGCCAGCCGCTCAACACGCTCAGCGGCGGCGAGGCGCAGCGACTGAAGCTCGTCGGCCACCTCGTCGAGCGCGCTCACAGCGAGGAAGCCCGGCGCGCGCTACTCATCTTTGACGAGCCGACGACCGGCCTGCATTTCGACGACGTCGCGTTGCTGGTGCGCGTCTTCCAGCGGCTCGTGGACGAAGGCGAAAGCCTGCTCGTCATCGAGCACAATCTGGAAGTCATCAAGTGCGCCGATTACCTCGTCGACCTCGGGCCGGAAGCCGGCGCGGACGGCGGTCTGCTCGTGGCCGCCGGCACACCGGAAGAAGTCGCCCGGGTCGAAGCGTCGCACACCGGCCGCTATTTGCGTCCGATCCTCGACGGCGGCGCCGCGAACGTGGTCGCGTTTCGATCGGCGAACGGCAATGGCAGCGCGGCGGCAGCGCCAGTTTATGATTCGGACAACGCGGACGTCAGCCTGCGCGCCGCCGAGGAAACGCCGCTGGCTTACGGCGGCGGAAAAATGGCGCCGGCGACCATCCGGATTCACGGCGCCCGCGAGCACAATCTGAAGAACCTCTCGCTCGACCTGCCGCGCGAGAAAATGGTGATCGTCACCGGCCTCAGCGGCTCGGGCAAATCGACCTTCGCCTTCGACATCCTTTTCGCCGAAGGCCAGCGGCGGTTTCTTGATTCGATGTCGCCGTATGCGCGGCAGTTCGTCGAGCAACTGGAGAAGCCCGACGTCGATCTCATCGAGGGCCTGCCGCCCAGCGTCGCCATCGAGCAGCGCATCACGCGCGGCGGCGGCAAATCCACCGTGGCGACCGTGACGGAGGTGTATCATTTTCTGCGCCTGCTCTTCGCCAAGCTCGGCACGCAGTATCTGCCCGGATTGCCAGGTGCCGGTCGAGAAGCAGAGCCAGGCGGCCATCGTGCAACAGGTCGAGAAGGCGGCGAAAAAGGGCTGGGTGCAGGTGATGGCGCCGCTCATCAAGGCGCGGAAAGGCTTTCACACCGACGTGGCCGCGTGGGTGCGGAAAAAGGGCTTCACAACGATGTGGGTGGACGGCGAGTTCGTGGCAGCCGAGGGCTTTGAAAGGCTGGAGCGTTTCCGCGAGCACACGATCGACGTCGTGGTCGGCGACGTGTCGGCGAAAACGCCGAACGCCGAAGTGCGCGAGATCGTCCGCCGGGCGGTCGAGATCGGCAAAGGCACCGCGCGGCTGCACCACGCGCGCGGCGAGCTGACGGTCCTCAGCACGGAGATGAGCTGCCCCTCCTGCGGGCATGCGTTCGAAGAGCTCGACCCGCGCCTGTTTTCCTACAACTCGCCGCACGGCTGGTGCGAGGGCTGCCGCGGTTTCGGCGTGGTCTGGGCGAGCAATGCCTACCGGCCGAAGATCGATGACGATGCCAGCCAGATCGAGCGCGAGCTGGCCGAGGAACGCGCCAGCGAATGGGCCGAGGAAGGCGAGGAAAAGCCGTGCCCGCGCTGTCACGGCGCGCGCTTGAACGCGACCGCGCGGAATGTGCGGCTGACGCAAACCGCCGCTGCTCCGGTCGCCGCCGCCGCGAAAAACGGTCGGCGCAAAGAAGCAGCGAATGGCGGCAGTGGCGCGCCGTTCACCATCGATCACCTCGCCCGGATGCCGGTGCGCGAGGCGCTGGTGCGGATGGAGACGCTGGAGTTCCATGACGCGCAGGAAATCATCGCGAAGGACGTGGTCAGCGAGATCCGCCAGCGACTGCTGTTCATGGAAGAAGTCGGCCTCGGCTACCTCACGCTCGATCGCTCGGCGAAGACGCTTTCCGGCGGCGAAACGCAGCGCATCCGCCTGGCCGCCCAGCTCGGGTCGAACCTGCGCGGCGTGCTCTACGTGCTCGACGAGCCGACGATCGGCCTCCATCCGCGCGACAACGCCCGGCTGCTCGACACGCTTGAAGCTTTGAAGGCGAAAGGGAACTCGCTCGTCATCGTCGAGCACGACGACGAGACGATGCGCCGCGCCGATTTCATCCTCGACCTCGGACCGGGTCCCGGCGTGCATGGCGGCGAAGTCGTGGCTTCGGGCACGCTCGCGGAGATTCAGGCCAACCCGCAATCCGTCACCGGCCGTTGCCTGAAAGATCCGCTCGACCATCCGATGCTCGGCCAGCGGCGGAAGCTGGTCCCCGCGGAAAAAGGCGGCCCGTGGATCGAAGTCGTCGGCGCGTCGCCGAACAATCTGCGCGCCGTGGACGCCCGTTTCCCGGTCGGCCGCCTGTCGGTCATCACCGGCATCTCCGGCTCCGGCAAGAGCAGCCTCATGCGGTCCGCGCTCTGCCGGCCGCGCAGGAAGCGCTCGCGAAAAAGAAGACCCGCAAACGCAAGGGCGCCGCGGCGCCGGCGTGGCGGGAATTTCGCGGCGCGGAATTTCTCGACGCCGTGTATGAGGTGGACCAGTCGCCGATCGGCAAGACCTCGCGCTCGACGCCGGCGACGTATGTCGGCGTGCTCGACGAAATCCGCGCGCTCTTCGCCCAGGTGCCGGTGGCGCGGATGCGCGGCTACACGGCGAGCCGGTTTTCGTTCAACACCCAGGGCGGCCGCTGCGAGACCTGCGGCGGCATGGGCGTGATCCGGCACGAGATGGCGTTTCTGCCGACGAGCTACGTGCCGTGCGAAGATTGCCACGGGCTGCGGTTCAACCCGCAGACGCTCGAAGTCCTCTACAACGACAAATCCATCGGCGACGTGCTCCAGCTCACCATCGAGCAGGCCGCGGATTTTTTTAAGAGCAACCCGAAGCTCAATCGGCCGCTGCGCTTGCTCACCGAGACCGGCCTCGGCTACCTGCGGCTCGGCCAGCCGAGTCCGACACTTTCCGGCGGCGAGGCGCAGCGAATGAAACTCGTCACCGAGTTGACGCGCGGCGTCGGCGCCACGGAAACCGCGAAACTGCGCCGGATGAAGACGCCAAAATCGACGCTCTATTTATTGGAGGAGCCGACGGTCGGCCTGCACATGGCGGACGTGGAGCAGCTCCTCCGCGTGCTGCACCGGCTCGTGGACGAGGGCAACACCGTTGTCGTCATCGAGCATCACGTCAGCGTCATCGCCGAGGCGGATTACGTCATCGACATCGGCCCGGAAGCCGGCGAGGCGGGCGGCGAGATCGTGGCCACCGGCACGCCCGAGCAGATCGCCCGGCATCGGGAGAGCCGCATCGCGCCGTTTCTGCGCGAGGTGTTGCGAGCTGTCCCGCTAGGCGCGGCAAAAGCAAGGCTGGCGGGATCGGGTCAGGGGTGCCGCACGGGCAGCTCCTGGCCGGGCTCCAGCTTCGGATCGCCCCAGCAGATCAGCCAGTAGCGCGGCACGCTGGTGCGACCTTTGCGCAGGTCCGGCGTGGCGGATTTTGCGACGAGCGTGAATTGCCCGAGCCGGTCGCGCATGCTGTCCATGAAGCGCTCCGGCACCACGAGCGCATCCACGAGCCGTTCGTCCCGCGCGGTGATGGCTTCGCCGGTGGTGAGAAAGCGCAACTGCCGCAGATAGACGAGCATGGCTTCGTCGTATTGCGGCTGGTTGGAGACGACCGCGACGCGCCAGTTGTTCTTCTTGACCAGCCGCCGCGTCTTCGCGCCAAACATCGCCAGCGCGCCTTCGCGCAAATTGTTCTCGCGCACCGCGCTGGTCACCGTCGTCGCGGTCGCGGTCACGAGCGCGACGACCAGCGTCGCGCGCGCCCAGAAGGCGACCCGGGTCGGTGCGGTGTCATTCGTCACCACGATGTCCGTGGACTGCTGCTCGCGATGCACGCGCGCCAGCACCGCGGTGAGCAGCAGGCTGAAGGGCGCCAGCACCGGGAAGATGCGGTCCACCCGTTTCGACGGCACCGCTGACATGAGAAACAACCCGCCCACCGCCCAGCAAACGAGCCAGAGCGTCGCCGGGTCGCCGGTCGCCGCGCGCCACCAGCGGCGCGGCGCCAGAAAGCGCACGCCGATGAGCAGCAGGCTCCAGGGCGCCCAGCGGACAAACAAGTGCGGGAAATAAAACCAGACCGGCTGGTTGTTGTGCACCGCGCGCTCGCCCACGGTGAAGCGGCCGAAGAATTCGCGGCCGACGACTTGTTCGTAAAATCCCGGCAGCTCGGCAATGCCGATCGCCAGCCAGATCACAAACGGCACCAACGGCAGCGTCCAACTCGCCCAGCCGCTCCAGGCTGAAGACGCCGCGTGCGCATGCCAGCCGCGCCGCTTGTTGATCCAGCAATGGAGCGCCATGCCGGGCAGGAGAAACGCGTAAACGATCGGCCCCTTCGTCAGCATCGCCGCCACCAGCAGCGCGGCGACGAGCAGCCGCTCACGCAACGTCCAGGGCTCCGGCGCGTGGTTCACGAAACCGCGATGGAGCTTCCACCAGATCAACAGCCCGAGCAGGCCGATCCAGAGCGCGAGCAGCATGTCCGTGCGCACCAGCATGGCGACGTGCGGAGAAAGGTAGTTCAAGCCAAACGCGCCGGCCGCCAGCGCGCCGCCCAACCGCGGCCAGTCCTCCCGCCCGGCCCGCCAGAGGGCGAAGGTCAGTGCGAGCGCGGCAAGCAGCGACGGCAGGCGCCAGGCGAGATCCCAGTTCCCCAGGAGCGGGTAATACAGCAGCGCGGACAACCAGCCGAGCAGCGGCGGCTTCGTGGCGATCCGGAATTCTCCCGGGGTATGCTGATAAAACCAATGCCACGGCTCGCCGGAGCCGAGCATCTCGAGCGAGACGTAAGCCTGCTTGGCCTGATCGAAATTGTCCACGCGCCACGGGATGTTGCGCACGATGAAAAGCGCCGCGACGACGATCAGCGTCAGCGCCTCCAGCCACGACAGTCCGCCCCACCAGCGTCGCGCGGAGCCGAGCAGAGTGGCGTTGCCCGCGGCACTGCTCCCGGCCGGTGCGGGCAGCGTGCTGCTGTCGGCGGCGGGCGGCGGCGACGCGGAGTCTCTCGTTGTTTCAGAAAATGCCACGGGCGATGCGATGAAAGTGCAAATGCCAGGCGCCGCCAACCAAAATTCACGCCGCGGCGGGCGCTCTGGCAACGGGAGGTTAACACATAGAACCGGGGGACGAAGATCCGGAGCGCCGGGAAAAGGAGAAACGAGAGGAAAGCGGAGAGAAAGCAGCGCAGCGATCCTGGCCCCCGCGGCGCTGCGTGGCCGGCCCCTTCCTGCTTCCCGTTTCCCGGCTTGAGCGTTGGCTCCAACGCGTCAGCACGTCCCATCATCGTCGGCAGCCGCTGCCCGGCGCTTTTCGGATTGCCCGGCGTCGCGCCGCCCGTGCATGCTGGCGGCGATGAAGTCGCAGGCCACCACGGTGGATGCCTATCTGGCGGAGCTGCCGGAAAACCGGCGAACCGTCCTGGCTGCGCTGCGCGCGATCATCCGGCAGCACGCGTCCGCCGGCGTCGAGGAAAGGATCCAATACGGCATGCCGGCCTATTTCCGGGGGGACGAGATGCTGCTGGCGTTTGCGGCGCAGAAAAATTATCTCGCGCTCTACGGCTGCGGCGGCGTGTTCGACCGGTTTCGCGCGGACCTCGCCGGGCTGAACTGCGGAAAGGGCTGCCTGCGTTTCCGCGATGAGCAGGAGCTGCCGCCGGCGCTGGCGGAACGATTGATCGCTGCCGCACTGCGGGCGCACAGTGCCGCGGCCGGCTAGCAGCGGACAGGTGCGCCGCCGCGCGCGCGCGGATCCGGGGGGCAGAGCGATCAATCATCTCCCGGCTCCGGTTTGCTTTTCCCCGGCGGCCCGGCATTTTCGTGGGCTCCCGCCGCGGCGCGGCGCGAAGTTTTCCCGATCCATCTCCTGATGTTCGCTTATTACATTCACCAACTCAGCCCTTTCATCGTCCGCTTCAATGAACGCCTGGGCCTGCATTGGTATGGCTTCGCCTACGTGCTGGCGTTTTTTTGCGGGTTTCTGGTTTATCACCGGCTGGCGCAGAAAGGCTACGGGCCGCTGCGGCCGGCTCAGGTCGGCGATTTCATCACGCTCGGTGCGATCTTCGGTGTGATGCTCGGCGGCCGGCTGGGCTGGATCGTTTTTTACGGTTGGGAACGCATCCGCGAGAATCCGTTCGAAGCGCTGAAACTTTGGGAAGGCGGCATGAGCAGCCACGGCGGGATTCTCGGCCTGTTCTTTTACACGCTGGCGTATGCGCGCTGGAACGGCGTCTCCTGGCCGGGCGTCGGCGACAACATCGTCGTCGTCGCGCCGATCGGATTGTTCTTCGGGCGCATCGCGAATTTCATCAACGGCGAACTCTGGGGCCGCCCGGTGCCGGGTGCTCTGCCGGACGGCGCGGGGCCGTGGTGGGCGGTGCAATTTCCAAAGGAACTCCTCGACACCGGCTCGCCCGCGCAGGCGCAGCTCGTGGCCGCCGGCTACGCGCATGATCCGACGGCGTTGCGCGCGCTCGCCCAGATGCTGCCGCCGCGGTATCCGTCGCAGCTCATCGAGGCGTTTCTCGAAGGGATCGTGCTGTTCACGATCCTGTGGGTGATCCGCACCCGGATGCGGGCGCCGGTCGGGCTGCTCACCGGCGTGTTCTTTATCGGCTACGCGGCCCTGCGGATCATCGGCGAACAGTTCCGCGAACCGGACGTCGGCATTCCCTTCACTTGGGGGCTGACGCGCGGGCAATTTTTGTCGCTGTTCATGTTCATCTTTGGCGCGGGCTTCATCCTTTATGCCTACACGCAGCGGCGCTATCTCACGCCCGACAGCGGCTGGCAGAGCGCCGGTCCGGAAGTCGGGCCGAAGGCGGCGGACCGGTGAAGCGATGAGCGGCGGGGAATTCAGCGCCGTGCTGCTCGCCGGCGGGCAGTCGCGGCGCATGGGCCGGGACAAAGCGCTCCTCACGCTGCCTGATGGCCGCCCGCTCTGGCAACGCCAACTCGACGATGTGCTGCGGCCGCTGCGTCCGGCGGCGCTGTTTTTCTCCGGGCCGGCGCGGGTGGGATTGCCCGGAGATGTCACGGTGCTCGCCGATGCCGCGGCGCCCGCCGGCCAATCGCTCGGTCCGCTGGCCGGCATCGCCGCCGCGCTGGACGCGATGCAGACTCCGCTTCTGCTCGTGCTCGCCGTCGATCTGCCAGCGATGACGGCAGCGTGGTTTCGCGATCACCTCTTGCCGCGCTGCCGACCTGGCCGGGGCGCGGTGCCGCGTGGTGACGACGGTTTCTTCGAGCCGCTCGCGGCGGTTTATTCGCAGGAATGCCGCGCGCTGGCGCAAGCGCAACTGCAGAGCGGGACGGATCGCTCGCTGCAATCGTTTGTGCGCGCCGCCGAGTCGGCGGGCTGGATCGAGCCGGTCGGCATTTCCGCCGAGGCGCAGAGGCTGTTTGTAAATTGGAACGCGCCGACGGATCTCGAAGACCCAACGCCGCGCTGAGCACGAAAAAAAGGCACCGGCTCGACAAACGAACCGGTGCCTTTTCGAAACGCGTGCGGCTTAAAGCCGAACGATCGCCTGTCTTACGGCGTCGGTGACGCGGAAGCCGCGGGTGCCGGCGTGGCGAGGGACGGCGTCCCCATCGCAGCCGCCGGCGTTCCGGTAGCAGCGGCGGCAGCCGTCGGCGCAGGCATGGACGGCATCGTCACAGTCGGCGGCACGGAGGCGGCCGGAGCCGCGGTCTGCATCGGCGTCGCAGCTGGCGTCGCGGAGGCTGGCGTCGGGGCGCCGGGAGCCGTGCTCGTGGTCTTTGCCGGAGCGGCCGGGACGGCCGGGGCGACAGCCGCGGTCGGTGGCGCGATGCCGAAAAGCGGCAGCGATTTCAGGAACGCATTGTAAACGCCCCAGCCGAGCGGGATGCAGACGATGAGCCAGTAGATGAAGGTTTTCATGGATTGTATCGCGAGGATTCCGAGTGGTGATTTCTGTTTGGGGTCAGCGCATCATCGTCATCACACGCGTGAGCCGGCGGCAGCCACCGGGGCAACGGGGTTGGGCGACGCCGGGCCGGTGCCGGTGCCGGAAAGGTCGCCGGTGTAGTAATGCTTCGGATTCACCGGGCGGACGAGCAGGTTACAAATCAGCCCGACCAGCAACAGGCCGGCGCAGATATACATGATGTTGTTGTAAGCCTGCACCTTCGGCACGCCGTGCTCTTTATTGTAAGTGGAGAGGTAGTTGATCAGCACCGGGCCGATGACTGCCGCCGCGGACCAGGCGGTGATCAGGCGGCCGTGAATGGCGCCGACCTGGTAGGTGCCGAACATGTCGCGCAGATACGCCGGGATCGTGGCAAAGCCGCCGCCATACATGGAGATGATGACGCAGACGATGGCGACGAAGAACGTCACGTTCCGGATCTTCTCGGTGTAGGGAATCGCGCAATAGAGCGCGATGCCGAGCAGGAAGTAGATCGCGTAAACGCCTTTGCGCCCGGTGTAGTCCGACGTGCTCGACCAGATGAACCGGCCGCACATGTTGAAGAGCGAAAGCAGGCCGACGAAGCCGCCGGCGACCACCGCGCTGACGCCGAACATGTCCTGCGCCATCAGCGACGCCTGACCGAGAATGCCGATGCCGGCGCTCACGTTCATGCAGAGCACGATCCAGAGCAGCCAGAACTGCGGCGTCTTCGGAGCTTCGTCCGCGGAGACGTGATGCTGGGTGATCATCGGATTCACTTTCTCCGACGACGGCTGCCAGCCTTCCGGCTTCCAACCCGGTGCCGGCACGCGGGCGATCGCGGCGCCGAACAGGGTCATCAAAAAGTAAAGCACACCCATGACGAGGAAGGCCTCGCCGACGCCGACCGACGTGGCGGTCTTGAAATAGTTCATCAACAGCAGCGCCAGCGGGGCGCCGATGAGGGCGCCGCTGCCGAAGCCCATGATGGCAAAACCGGTCGCCATGCCGGGCTTGTCCGGAAACCATTTAATCAGCGTGGATACCGGCGCGATGTAGTTCAACCCGAGGCCGATGCCGCCGATGACGCCGTAGCCGAGATAGATCAGCCAGATGTTGTGGAAATAAACGCCGAGGGCGGAAATCCAGAAGCCGCCGCAGAAGCAAAGCCCGCCGGCGACCATGGTCTTGCGCGGTCCGCTGCGCTCCACCCATTTGCCGAACACCGCGGCCGAAAGGCCGAGAAGCACGAGCGAGATCGTGTAGATCCAGCCGACCTGGGGAATCGTCCAGTCCTGGCCGGCGACGGATTGTTTGACGCCGATCAGGCGGGTGAGCGGCACGTTGAAAACGCTGAAAGCGTAAACCTGGCCGATGCACATTTGCACGGCGATGGCGGCGGGCGGGAAACTCCAGCGGGAGTAGCTGGGTTTCGCGATGGTGGCTTCGCGGTCGAGGAAGGACATGGAGTTTTTTAGTGAGTTTCGAGGGAACTGTCTGGTCGAGAGGATGAAAAACCAGCCGGTATACGCAACTGCGCGGAATTTTGTATGCAAAATCTGGCAGCGAGCCCGCTTTTTAGCCGCGTTGGGGCAAGACGACAAGGGGGATTTGCGTTTTCTCGCTGGACACGCCCCCGCCCAGAAGGCGTTCACGACGGCAGCGGGGGTTTGGCAACCCGGTTTCGGGGAGACGTCCCGCGACGGTGGCAGCTTTTTCCCTGCTCGCGGTCGAACGCTGAGTCGCGCCGGACAGGATGCTTCGTAACGACCAGCGCGGCGGCGTGGCGGGTCGAGGCGCCAATCGCACTTCCGCCCACCGTTGTCGAGGCGCCGGGGCGGGCCGCAAAGCCAGAAACGCCCGCGCCACCCAGAGGCATCCCGATGCCGCCGCGACCCGCGCCCGAACCGGGACGCGCGTGCAGGACAACCTCGACGGAACTGAGCCGACAGCCGCGCCTACGCCGGCGCGGTGGCCAGCTCGCGCTCCGCCTTCACCGGCGCGGTTTCCCGCGCGGCGGCGCGCAGTTCGCTCACCGCGGCCTCGACGTCCGGCGACGGGGCGACGGTGATGACGACGAACTTGCTCGTCGGCGTGTTCGACCGCTCGGCGGTGCTGTTGATCGGCACGAGCACGTTCGCTTCCGGGAAATAGGTCGCCGTGCAGCCGCGCGGGATCTCGAACGGCGTGAGCAGGAAATGCTTCGCCAGCCGCTCCTCGCCTTCGTAATGCCCGGTGAGATCCACCAGTTGACCCGCCTGGAGGTCGAGGTCTTTCATGTCGTCCGGGTGCATGAAGAGCACGCGCCGGCCGTTGTAAACGCCGCGATACCGGTCGTCCAACCCGTAGATCGTCGTGTTGAACTGATCGTGCGTGCGGATCGTCATCATGATGAACTGACCCGGCTCCAGCTCGTTACGCGGGATCGGTCCGGTCGTGAACTTCGCCTTGCCGATGCCGTTGTTGAACTTCCGCCGGTCGCGCGCCTCGTTCGGCAGATAAAAGATGTTCTGCGCGACGCGCTCGTTGTAGCGCTCGAAGCCGGACGATCACGCGCTCGATGTGGTCGCGGATGCGGTCGTAATCCGCGGCGAATTCCTCCCAATCGGCACCGTGGTGCGCTCGCCGAGCGTCGCGCGGGCGAGCCCGGCGATGATGGCGGCTTCGCTGCGGAGATTGTCGCTCGCCGGCTCGAGCTCGCCGCGCGACGAGGATGATGACGCCCATCGAATCCTCGACGGTGACAAACTGCTCGCCGCTCGCCTGCCGGTCGATCTCGGTGCGACCGAGGCACGGCAGGATCAGAGCGATCTCGCCGGTGATGAGATGGGAGCGGTTCAGCTTCGTGGAAACGTGCGCGGTCACCCGGCAGTTCATCAACGCGCGCGCCGTGTATTCGGTGTCCGGCGTGGCGGAGAGGAAGTTGCCGCCCATGCCGAGGAAGAAATGAATCTTGCCTTCGTGCATGTGCTTGATGCGCCTCGACCGTGTCGGTGCCATGCTCGCGCGGCGGCTGGAAGCCGAACTCTTCGCCGAGCTTGTCCATGAACTTGTCGTTCATGCGCTCCCAGATGCCCATCGTGCGGTCGCCCTGCACGTTCGAATGACCGCGCACCGGGCACGGGCCGGCGCCCGGCCGGCCGATGTGGCCGCCGAGCAGCAGGAAGTTCATCACCTCCTGGATCGTGCCGACGGCGTTCTTGTGCTGCGTGAGGCCCATCGCCCAGCAGGCAATGATGCGCTTCGAGCGCATCGCGATCGTCGGCGGCCTCGCTGGATCTGCGCGCGCGTCGAGCCCGCTGCTGCGCCAGATGTCCTCCCACGTCGTGGCGCGGAGATCGGCGATGAATGCGTCGTAGCCGACCGTGGAATTCTCGATGAACTCCCGCTCGAAGACGCTGCCCGGTTCGCTCTCCTCCTCGGCGAGCATCTCCTTCATGATGCCCTTGAGCACCGCCATGTCGCCGTTGATCCGCACCGGCAGCCAGAGGTCGGTGAGCGGCGTGCCCTTGTTGCAGAGCATCTTCACCGGGAAAGTCAGCGGGTTGCGGTATTCCTGCGGGTTCGGATTGACCACGCGCATCAGGCCCGGCTCCTGGCAGCGGATTGATGGCCACGATCTTCGCGCCGTTCTTCTTCGCGCGCTCCAGCGCGGTCAGCATGCGCGGGTGATTCGTGCCGGGATTCTGGCCGAGGATGAAGATGGCGTCGCACTTCTCGAAGTCCTCGAGCGTCACGCAGCCCTTGCCGATGCCGATGGCTTCGTTGAGCGCGGCGCCGCTCGATTCGTGGCACATGTTCGAGCAGTCCGGCAGGTTGTTCGTGCCGAACTGGCGGACGAAGAGCTGGTACAGAAACGCCGCTTCGTTGCTCGTGCGGCCGCTGGTGTAAAACGCCGCCGCGTCCGGCGACGGCAGGGCGTTCAACTCCTTCGCCATGAGCGAGAACGCCTCGTCCCAGGAGATCGGCTGCGTAATGCGTGGCGCCGGCGCGCTTGACCATCGGCTGCGTCAGGCGGCCCTGCTGGCCGAGCCAGTAGTCGGACTTTGCTGCGCAGGTCGGCGAGCGAATGCTGGCGGAAGAACTCCGGCGTGATGCGCTTCAGCGTCGCCTCGTCCGCGACGGCTTTCACGCCGTTCTCGCAGAACTCGAAGACGTGCCGGTCCTCGTCCGGGACTCGGCCAGGCGCAGCTCTGGCAGTCGAAGCCGTCTTTCTTGTTCACCGTGAGCCACGTCTTCATCCCGCGCGCGAAGCCCATCTCCTTCATCGTGAAGCGGGCGCTCTGATACACCGCCGGGAGACCTGCGGCGACCTGGTGGGCGTGGCCGATGTGGACATCCTTCGCGTCCTCGGGCGGCTGGGCGCCGGGGATCGGCGCGGCGTTGTCCTCGTCCGCGTTCACCGCGTCGCGGGTCGTGGGCGCACCTTCGCCGATGTGGGTCGGCTTTTGGGCCACGGTGTCCAGCTCCTGCTCGTGCCGCGGATCCCGGTCGCGCCGGGGATCGGGCTCGTCGTGGACGCGTTCGGTTTTGAAGTTGGCGTTGTTATCCATAAGGGGAGGAGGAGGGAGCGGGAGATGGGAGGGGCTGAGTCGTTACGTTTCCGAGAGGGAGAAAGTTGCGTTGGTTCAGGCGGCCGCCAGGGCCGTTGAGCCGGAGGTGGCATCGGCGCCGGAACCGCGGATGCGCGCTTCGCCGCAGTAGATATTAAAGCGTCGGTCGCGCACGAAGCCAAGCAGCGTCGCGCCGTAAGCCTGCGCCAGTTCGACTGCGAGACTCGACGGCGCGCCGACCGCGGCCAGCAGCGGGATGCCGGCGGCGAGCGCTTTTTGCATCAGCTCAAAGCTCGCCCGGCCGCTCACAAAAAGCAGGCGCGTGCCGAGCGCCGCCACGGCTTCCGGGCCGGCGAGCAACTGGCTGCCGATGAGCTTGTCCACAGCATTGTGCCGGCCGACATCCTCACGCCGCGCCAGCAGCCGGCCGGCGGTGTCGAAGAGCGCCGCCGCGTGCAGCCCGCCGGTGCGATCGAAGACCGCCTGGGTTTCGCGCAACGCCGCCGGCAACGCGTGGATCGTCGCGGCATCAAAAAAAGGTCCCGCCGCCGGATCCGTCAAATGCCCCCGCCCCGCCAGGCCGATGGCCTCGATGCTCGTCTTGCCGCAGACGCCGCAACTGGAGGTCGTGTAAAAATGCCGCTCCAGCCGCCGGAGATCGACGGGGACGCCGGCGCGCAGTTCGGCGCGCACGATGTTCTCCGCGTCGCGCCGCCGTTTCCCCTCCTCTGCGGTCGAGGGAGGCCGGCCGATGGACTCGATCTGGGCGCTGTCGGCGACGATGCCTTCGGTGAAAAGAAAGCCGGCGGCGAGTTCTTCATCCTGGCCCGGCGTGCGCATCGTCACGCTCACGCTCTTGTGCACCCGCCAGCCTCGCTTCTCGTAGCCGAGCTGAATTTCGAGCGGCTCTTCAACGGCCAGAAAATCGCCGCGCGCCGCAGAGACATTTCCCCCATCCACCCGGCGGATGGGTCGGGCGAGGACGCCGGGGTCCGGGGCGTTTGTATTCGCGTCTTCCACGCGCATCATCGCATCGGTCACGCAGAGGGGAAAAGAAGGTCCGGCGGGGGGCCAATGGCCGGCCGGACAGGGTGCGGAGAAGTTAGCCAGCTTCCGGATTGCACGCAACACGTTCTTGCTCCCGCGGCGGCCCGGCCTACCTTCTCCGTTGCCATGTCGCTGCTGACCCCCCCGCTGCGGATTCTCCACCTTTTCACCTCGCCGGATCACAACTATTTCGGCCATCACGGCAAGCCGGCGGGCGAGAACCCGACGCTCGAAGTGGCAGAGCTGCGCTGCATCGCCGGGCGCGGCATCGAGGGCGACCGGTTTCTGGATTACAAAAGCGACTACAAAGGCCAGATCACGTTTTTCGACCAGAGCCGTTTACGAGCGGCTTTCCGCCCAGCTCGGCGTGACCGACAAAGGGCCGGGAATTTTCCGCCGCAACGTGTTTTGCGCCGGCGTGGATCTGAATACGCTCATCGGCAAGGAATTCGAAGTCCAGGGCGTGCGCTTCCGCGGCCGGGAGGAATGCCGGCCGTGCTACTGGATGGACACCGCCTTCGGTCCGGGCGCCGAGCACGCGTTGCGCGGCCACGGCGGTCTGCGCGCGGAGATCCTCAGCGACGGGGTGCTGAAGGTGGACCACGAAAAGACCGACGCCACGGCTGATCTCGCCGTGGCGATCGGGGTGTCGCTGTGAGGAGCCGCGAGCCACGCGCCACCACGCTGCCGACGGTGGAGAAGGCGCCACCGCCGCCCACGGCCGATGCCGTGCTCGTCGCCCCGGAAATCGTGCTCGACAGCCGGTTGGCGCTCTACCATCGCGCCGAACGCTGGCTGGCGGTGGCCGATCTGCATTACGGCTACGAATTGAGCCTGCGCGCGGCCGGCGCGCTCACGCCGCTCTGGGGCATGGACGAAATCGAGACGCGTCTGCGCACCTTGGTCACGCATTACCAGCCTGAGCGGTTGATTCTTTGCGGCGACCTCGTTCACGATCGGGCGTCGCATCAGGAAGCCCGCGCGCTTTTCGAACGGCTGCGCGCACTCGGGTGCGAGGTGGTCCCGCTTGTTGGAAACCACGACCGGCGCGCGTTTGCGGCAGGCGAATTGCGCGAAAACTTCGCGACGCCGGGGTTCTTTTTTCACCACGGCGACCGGCCGGCGGACGCCGCGGCGGTGGGCGACCGCGTGGAAATCGTCGGGCACCATCACCCCGCCGCCACGTTGAGTGACGGGGCGGGATTTTCCACGAAGCTGCCCGCGTTTGTGCAAGCCGCGGGCAACCGCCGCTGGATTCTGCCGGCGTTTTCGCCGTGGGCCGAGGGCGGCACCCGGAACGGCGGCCAGGGTGCCGGCGCCCGGGTCTGGCGGTGCAGCCCGCGGCGGATCTTTCCGCCGCGGTAGTGCTTCCCGTTAAAGGGGCGCGCGATTACCGGGGAACCGGCGTGACCGTAGGCATGGCCATCGGCGTGGGCGTCGGGGTCGCCGAGAGTTCGGCCTCCTCCTGACGCAGCCGGGCCTTGAACGATTCCCACGCGTCGGCCGAGGCGTTCTTCAACTCCTCGAGCTTCGCGCCGGCGCGCTGCCGCTGCTTTTCGAGATTGTCGATCTGGCGGCGGATTTCCGGCTTGGCGTCATCCGCGGCCTCGCCGAGACGGCGCTGCAGCTCGTCGATCCGAGGCTGCACGTCGCGCGCCTGCTGCTCGAACTTCCGCGCCCATTCGTCCCGCTCACGCGAGAAATCGTTGCCGAGCTGCTGCAGCTTGTCCTTCGCCTGCTCGCCTTTCTCCTTCAGGTAATCGCCTGCGGCGGAGGCAGCCTGGCTGGTTTCCTGACGCACGCGTTCTGCGGAGGGCGCAGTCGGCACGGGCACCGGGGTCGGGGTCGGGGTCGCGGCGACGGTCGGGGTCCGGGTCGCGGCGGGCTGGGAGTCGCAGCCGGTGCCAACCGCCATCAGCAGAAGCGGCAGGGAACCGAGCAGGGCGAGACGGCGGGTGAGAAGGGTTGTTTTCATGAGAGATAAAGGATGCGGAGACAAATTTCCGCGGGTCAGGCCACAATGTTCACCAGCTTGCCGGGCACCACGATGACTTTCTTCGGCGCGCGACCGCCGAGGTGCTCTACAATTTTCGGCGTCGCCAGCGCGGCGGCTTCGATCTCGGCGCGGTCGGCCGATTTTTTCACCGTGATCTTGTCGCGCAGCTTGCCGTTGAGCTGCACCGGCAGCTCGATCTCGTCCACTTCGAGAAACGCCTCGTCGTGCAGCGGCCAGGTTTGGTGCGCGAGCGAGCCGGGCGGGACCGCGTCGGGGAAGCGCGCTTGCAGGATCGCGTTCAACTCCTCGGTGAGATGCGGCGCGAAGGGATTCAGCAGCAGCGAGCAGCGTGCGCAGCGCGGACACCGGCCGCACGCTCGGCGCTGGTGAATTCGTTGACGAAAATCATCATCTGCGAGATCGCGGTGTTGAAGGCGAGCGCCTCGATGTCGTCGGTGACTTTCTTGATCGTCGCGTGGACGACGCGGCGTTGCGCGGCAGTCGGCTCGGCGAGCTGCACCGTGGGGCTGAGCGATCCACTCGCCTGCCTGATTTTCCTCCATGAACAAGCCGCCAGACGCGCGCCAGAAAACGGTACACGCCTTCGACGCCGGTCATGCTCCACGGCTTCGTCTGCTCCAGCGGGCCCATGAACATCTCGTAGAGCCGCAGGGCGTCCGCGCCGTATTCGGCGACGACGTCGTCGGGGTTGACGACGTTGCCGCGGCACTTGCGACATCTTCTGGCCGTCTTCGCCGAGGATGAGGCCCTGGTTGACCAGGCGCTGAAACGGCTCCGGCGTCGAGACGTGGCCGAGATCGAAGAGCACCTTGTGCCAGAAGCGCGCGTAGAGCAGGTGCAGCACGGCGTGCTCGGTGCCGCCGACGTAGAGATCGACGCCGCCCGGCTGGCTCGCCGCCGCCCATCCAGTAGTTTTCCGCTTCTTCGCCGACGAAGCGCTCGCGCGTTCTGCGGGTCGCAATAGCGCAGGTAATACCAGCACGAGCCGGCCCACTGCGGCATGGTGTTGGTCTCGCGCGTCGCGCGGTGTCGGTGTAGCGCACCCAGTCGGTGGCCTTCGCCAGCGGCGGCTCGGCGGTGCCGGTCGGCTTGAAGTCGTCGAGCGGCGGCGGCACGAGCGGCAGTTCGCTCTCGGGCGATGCGCGCGGTGCTGGCCGTCTTCCCAGACGATCGGGAACGGCTCGCCCCAGTAGCGCTGGCGGGTGAAGAGCCAGTCGCGCAGCTTGTAGTTGATCGTGCTTTTGCCGAGCCCCTGTTCTTCGAGCCAGGCGGTGATCTTGCTGCCTTCGCCTCGGCGGTCGGCAGGCCAGTCGAGCGAAGCCGGACTGTGGATCGGCGTACGCCTTCGCTCGACGAAACAGCTTCGAGCGGCTGTCGGCACGCCTCGCAGGCGACGTCCGTCCTGCCCATTCCGAGCGTCGCGACGTGTCTGCGCGGCGCGACGACTTGCGGATCGGCAGGTCGAACTTCTGCGCGAACTCCAAGTCGCGCTCGTCGTGCGCCGGCACGGCCATGATCGCGCCGGTGCCGTAGCCCATGAGCACGTAGTCGGCGATCCAGATCGGGATGCGCTCGTCCGTTGACCGGGTTGATCGCGAACGCGCCGGTGAAGACGCCGGTCTTTTCCTTCGCCAGCTCGGTGCGCTCGAGGTCGCTCTTGCGCGCGGCCGTGCTCGCGATACGCCTCGACCGCCGCACGCTGCTCCGGCGTGGTGATCTGCTCCACCAGCGGATGCTCGGGCGCGAGCACCATGTAGGTCGCGCCGAAGAGCGTGTCGGGCCGCGTGGTGAAGACTGTCGATCCGTCGCCGCGGCGTCGGCCGACGACGCTGGAAATTCACCTCCGCGCCTTCGCTGCGGCCGATCCAGTTGCGCTGCAGCGCCTTGATCGCCTCCGGCCAGTCGAGGCCGTCCAGTTCATCGATCAGCCGCTCGGCATAGGCGGTGATCCGCAGCATCCACTGCCGCATCGGCCGGCGCTCGACCGGGAAGCCGCCGACCTCGCTCTTGCCGTCGATCGACTTCCTCGTTGGCCAGCACGGTGCCGAGCGCGGGGCACCAGTTCACCGGCGCTTCGGCTGACATAGGCGAGCCGGACGCTGTCCGGGTCGTCGCGCCGCGATACGTCGTCGATCGGCTTCCGCGCGGCTGCGTCTCCGGGTCGAACCAGGAGTTGTAGAGCTGGAGGAAGATCCACTGCGTCCACTTGAAGTAGCCGGGGTCGGTCGTGTTCACCTCGCGCTCCCAGTCGTAGCCGAAGCCGAGCGCTTGAGCTGCTCGCGGAAGCGGTCGATGTTCGCGCTCGCGTGGTCACGCGCGGGTGCTGGCCGGTCTTGATCGCGTACTGCTCGGCCGGCAGGCCGAAGGCGTCCCAGCCCATCGGGTGCAGCACGTTGAAGCCGCGCATCCGCTTGTAGCGCGCGATGATGTCCGTGGCCGTGTAGCCTTCCGGATGCCCGACGTGCAGCCCGGCGCCGCTGGGGTACGGGAACATGTCGAGCACGTAGAACTTCGGCTTCGCGGCGTCGAAATCCGGCGTCGCCGGGATTCGGCGCGCGGAAGGTCTGGCGCTCGCTCCCAGAACGCGCTGCCACTTCGGCTCGAATTCGTCGAAGGGATAGGGTTTGCGGCGCTCGCTGCCAGGGCTGGTCATATCAATGAAATAGTAGGATCGCGCCGGACCGTGCTCGCGCCGGCGCGGCGTGGGTGAGTCGGGTTCCGGTTGCTCCACGCGGGCTCGCAATGTAGTGGAAAACCCTCGTTTTCCAAACCGAACCGCTCCTCCCGTGACCGCCCGCAAAATTCTTCTCGCCACCCGCAACGCCCACAAGACCGCCGAGTTCCGCGCCATCCTGGGCGCCGGCTGGGAAGTCACCGATCTGCAAGCGCACCCGGACTTTCCGGAGGTCGAGGAAACCGGCGAAACCTTTGCGGAAAATGCCGCGCTGAAAGCCGTCGCCGCCTCCTCCCGGCTCGATGCGGAAACCTTTGTGCTGGCCGACGATTCCGGCCTCGCGGTGGACGCGCTCGGCGGCGCGCCCGGCGTGCACAGCGCGCGCTACGCGGCCGAGCCGGGGACCAGCGGCAACTCCGACGACGCGGCCAACCGCCACAAGCTGATCGGGGAACTCTCGCGCCTCGACGTGACCGCGGAAACCGGCTCGCCGGCGCGCTTTGTCTGCCACATCACGGTGGCGCGCGGGCGGAAAATCCGTTGCCGGTTTCGAGGGCACGGTCGAGGGGCGCGTCGTCCCGGAAGAACGCGGCGCCGGCGGCTTCGGCTACGATTCGCTCTTCATCCCGGCGGGTCACGCGCAGACCTTTGGCGAACTTCCGGCCGAGACGAAAAACCGTCTCAGCCACCGCGCGGCGGCGCTGGCGAAAGCGGCAGCCTTTTTGCGCGAGCAAGCGTAAATCCTCTGACGGGCGGAGCGGCGTCACGGGAAGCCGCGAAGATTTTTTAAAGAATTCGGCGAGCCGCGGGATGAAACCGCGCGGCCGCAGACTTTTAGCCTGTTGAACCGGCGTGGCGGCGGAGCAGCGACGACAGCCTCCCGGAGAAATCGCCGCCTCCGCCGCTTCCATGAACGTCGTCCCGCCCGCGTCGCCGCACCCGCAGCAGCACTTCGAGCACGAAGCGCTCCCGCACGTGGAGCACCTGCTCGGCGCGGCGTTGCGGCTGACTCCGAGCCGGCCTGCGGCCGAGGACCTCGTCCAAGAGACGCTGCTCGGAGCCTGGCGCGGGTTCAGCGGTTTTCAGCGCGGGACCAACTGCAAGGCGTGGCTGTTTCGCATCATGCTCAACCTGCTGACCAAACGTCGCCAGCGCGAGGGAGCCGCCCGCAGCATCGTCACGGTTTCGCTCGATGCGCAGGACCAGCTCGCCGAAGTGCTGCCCGCCGGTGCCGACGCCACCGCTGGCGCCGCGCACTGCCGGTTCGGCGCGGAAGAGATTTTTGCCGCGCTGGACGCGCTGCACGAGGACCACCGCACGGTGCTGATTCTCGCCGTAGTCGAAGGATTCACCTGCAAGGAAATCGCCGCGATGCGCGACCTGCCCATCGGCACCGTGATGTCGCGGCTCAGCCGCGCCCGGACTCAACTGCGCGTTTTGCTCACCGACAGGGAAACCGAGGACTTGTCACGACGCACCGCGCCCGGCCGAGCCGGGGAAGGGAGAAAACAGGCATGAACTGCGACGACATCCGGCGTTACTCGCCTCTTTATTTATCGGGCGAACTCGACGCCCGCAGCGCCGCCGACTTCGACCGGCACTTGGAAGGCTGCGCGGATTGCGCGCGCGAAGTCGGCGCGCAGCGTGAGCTCGACGCCGCGGTGCGCGCCGCGTTTGCCGGCCAGTCGCTGGAATCCGCCGCGACGCTGCGCGAACGCATCCGGACGGAAATTTCTGGCGATGCCACGCCCGTCACGCCGGCGCCGGCCGCAGGGAAGGTCGTCGCGTTCCCGCGCTGGCTTTCGCCGTTGCGCCTCGCCGCCGCGGCGCTCGTGATCGGCGTGTTGAGCTTCGGCGCGCTGCGCTGGATCGGCGGGTCGCGCACGACCACCGGCGACACGCCGATTTTCCGGGAGGCCGCCGCGCATTATCAACACGACATCGTGCAGCGCCTGCCGCAGCCGGACTGGATCAAGTCGCCGCCGCAGATCGAGGCGTTCGTCGCCGAGCGGCTCGCGACGCGCGCGGTCGCGGAAAAGCTGCAGCCGGTCGGCTTTACGCTGACCCGGGTCCGGCCGTGTCCGCTCGCCGGCGAGCCGTTTGTGCATCTTGTTTATAAGAATGCCGAGGCGCGCGAGATCTCGTTTTTCGTCCGTCATCTCGCGACGGCAAACGCGGCCACGCCGCTGCACAACGCGACGCTCGACCAGCTCGGCGTGGCCGGTTTCCAGGCCGCGGCCTACACGGTCGTCGTCGTGAGCGATCTGCCGGCGGCCGAGGTGCGCCGCATGGCGCGCAACGCCGCCGCCCGGCTCGCGACCGTGGGCGCCAGCGCGAGCTTTTTCCTCTTTCCGTCAGTCAAACCCGACAGCAACAAAAACAACAAACCGAAAAACCAACAATACATATGAAAACCAACCCTCGCTTCCTCACCCTCTGCCTCGCCCTCGTCGGCGCACTCGCGACCCTGGTCGCGCAGCCGGCTCACGCGCAGACCGCGATGATCGAAACCCGCGCGCAGACCATCGCCAAAGCCGACGTCAGCGCCATCATGGCCGACTACGCGGCTGACCCGGTTCTGCATTGGATCGGCGGCCCGCTGGCCGGCGAATACAAAGGCACCGAAGCGATCAAAGGCGTCTGGACGAAGTTCACCACCGCACAGGCGCCGTTGACCGTGAAGGTCACCAATCCGCACAGCATGGGCGCGGATACCTTGATGGCGGACACCGTCTTCACCGGTGGCAAGGGCAACAACATTCCGGTGCTCTATTCGGTAAAAACCGAGGGCGGCAAAATTAAAGAGGAAACCTGGAAGGTGAACGCTCCGGCTCCCGCGGCGGCAGCCCCGGCGGCCTCGGCTTCCCCGAAGTCCAACTAATCTGACCGCCAGCGACGACCGCAAACCCGCTGCGCCGGTGCCGTCCAAAACGCGGCGGCCGGCGGGTTTGCGGCTCCGGTCGGTCGCGCGGACGGCTGCCGTTGACCGTGTTACGTTCGAAAAATGAAACGCTCCCCCTTTGCTCTCTGTGCGGCTCTGCTGCTGCTCCTGCTTTCCGCCCGCGTCGCCACCACCGCCAGCGCCGCGGAAAGCGCGGAGGGCGTCACCACAAAGCCAAGCCAGCGTTCCGTGGCCGAAACGGTCGAGCGGCTTGAATCTCTCGTGAAAGCGAAGAATCTGACGCTGTTCGCCCGCATTGATCACAGCGCCGAAGCCACGAAAGCCGGGCTCACCATGCGGCCCACAGTGCTGCTGATTTTTGGAAGCCCGAAGGCGGGCACGCCGGCCATGGTTGCCGCGCCGAGCCTCGCGCTCGATCTGCCGTTGAAAGCCCTCGTTTGGCAGGACGCCGAGGGCAAGACCCAGGTGAGCTACAACAGCGCCGCCTATCTTCAGGCGCGTCACCACGTGCCCGCTGATGTCGCGAAGCCGCTGGGCGCGATCGACGGGCTCATCGACGAGGCGTTGAAGCCCTAGCGGCTGCCCGTTCTTTTCAAGGCGGCAGCCAGCCGCCGGCCGCCTGTTCCGGCGCTTCGGACTTGCCGGTTTGGACGACCCACGCCGCCAGCGCCAGCCGGCCGACTCCCGCCGGTCGCGTGGGAAGGCGGAATTCCACGGCGCCGTCGCGATCTGTCAGCGGCTGCTTTTCGAGCGAGATCGCCACGAAATCGTGCGTCAGCGCGCGGCCGCGATTTTCACCGGCTTTCACGTCCGATTTCACGTCAAACCCCAAAACGGCGAGAAACACCTCGCGCGGGTTTCGCGACGCCGGATTGCCGCCGCCCGCGGGCCGGTAGGTGATCGTCGCCGTGCGGCCGGCGGCCGGCACTTGGATGGAGAGCACGCCGGCGCTGCTCGACGCGCCGTGGAAGCGGCCGGCACCGCGGTTCCGCGCTGCGTGAACCAGCCGCGCCATTCCTGGCCGTCGAGCACGAAGCCGGGCGTGTAAACGGAGCCCGAGTTCCAGCGCGCGGCATACTCGCGTTGGCGCGTCGTGAAGGCAGCCGAGGCGAAGCGATCCTTCCAGCCGAGGTTATCCCAGTAATCGACGTGAAACGCGACGGGCACGAATTCCTTCCACAACCGCGGGTCATCCCGCAACCGGCCCAGCCAAGCCTCCGCCGGCGGGCACGAGGAGCAGCCTTCGGATGTGAAAAGCTCCAGCAGGGCGGTGCGCCCGGGTCCGCTTTGCAGCACGGTTTCCTTTTCGGCAGCGACGGTTGCTCTGGGGGCGGCGAGAACTGCCAGCGTGGCGGCTGCGGCGACGAAGAGAGCGCGAACGAAGGGGCGTTTGGGCATGGCGAGGTTTGTGAGTGCCGGCAGCGCCCGGTTATTCCGGAGCGCGTCGTCCGGGCTTCGGGGTCCGACGAGAAGATGGCCGCCCTGCGGCAGGCGCAGGAGCGAATTTAGCCGGGAAGAAATTCGCCGCTGCACGCTCCCATCTGCATGGGAACGACGGACGCTCCAGGACCGGACCCACGTGCTCGTTCGACCCGCCGATGAATTTCTTCGATCGCAAAACGCGTCACCAGCCGCCGGGAGCACAGGGTGCTCGCAGCCGCCGGGAATTTGACGCCGCGATCCAGGAAAAGCTCGGCGAGATCCAGGCACCGGCGGGATTGCGGGGCGCCATTTTCGCCCGGGCGGCACGCCTGCGGCAAAAGGAACCGGGACGCGCTGACGATTGCCCGCCGCTGGAAACGAGCGGCAGCCGCCGAGACCGGTAGTAGCTCGGCATGCGCCGTTGTAGAGGCGGCTCTGTGAGCCGCAGTCGGTTCGATTCTGCGGCTCACAGAGCGGCCTCTACAATGAGCGGAGATCGTCATCCCGAGACAATACATAATAGGGTCATGTTCAGGCAAACTTTCGTCACCGCAACGATCGCAAGCCAGTCGAACGCAAACGATTGTTTCGCCCCGCCCGATCCGGATCTACGCCCAAAGTGGTATTTTCGATTCGCGCGACGGCCTTAGCGTGGAGTCGTGATTGCCGCGCCTTCCTCCCCCGCTTCTTCTACTTCCGTTCGGTGCGCTTCCGAGGCGCTGCCCCCAGCGACCCGCCGCGCCGCGCCGCTGCACGCCCTGGCCGCCGCCCGCTGCCTTCCCGAGCCGGAAGTCGCGCCTCTCGACCGCCCCGCCCCGCCCGATTTCCTGACCCTCGTCGAAACCTTCTACCAGCCGCTCTACCGCTTCGCCCTCGGCCTGGCGCGCGATGAAAGCCAGGCGGCGGACCTGACCCAGCAGACATTTTACCTTTGGGCGCTGCGCGGCCACCAGCTGCGCGACGGAACGAAGGCGAAGGCGTGGCTTTTTACGACGTTGCGCCGCGAATTCCTGCGCGGCCGCTGGCGCCAGACCCGCTTTCCGCAGGTCGAGTTGGGGCCGTGGCTTGAAGCCGATGCCACGACGTCTGCGGACGCCAGCGTCGTGGACACGCTCGACGGCGCGACCGTCATGCGCGCCTTGCAGGATGTGACCGAAATTTACCGCGAGCCGCTTCTGCTGTTTTATCTGCGCGACTTTTCCTACGCCGAGATCGCCAGTGTGCTCGGCATCCGCCTGGGCACCGTGATGTCGCGGCTTTCGCGCGGCAAAGCCGAGCTGCGCGCCCGCCTCGGCACAGGCTCGCCAGCGACCGCCCTCGCCTGCTAGAACGGGCGGCGCCGTGCCGCTGTCTTCTTCCTCCCCCTCCCTCCCGAAGTCGAAACCCGCGATGAACCGCCGCGCCGTGCTCTTCTGGTTCGGCGCGCTGCTGGCCGGGGCGTTGTGCGTGGCCGGCATCGCCGGGCTCGTGGCGGCCGCGCCAAGCCCGGGCTCGCTCCTCGCGGCGGCCCTGGGCTGGGTCGGCATGACCTGGCAGACGACCGCCAGCGCCATGGCGATCATCACCGGCCTCGTGCTGCTGCTCACCGTGCGGTTGCGCGGGGAAAACGTGCGGCTCGAAGCGCTCATCGACGAGCGCACCCGCGCGCTGCAGGCCAGCGAGACGAAGTTTCGCGGCATCTTCGAGCACGCGGTCGAGGGCATCTTTCTTTCCAGTCCGGCAGGGCGCAACCTCGCGGCGAATCCGGCCATGGTCCGGCTTTGCGGCTATGACAGCGCGGAAGACCTGCGCCGGTCGCTCACCGATCTGGACTCCCAGTTCTACGCCCAACCCGGCCGGCGGCAGGAGGTCAATGCCTTGCTGGAGGCCGCAGACGTCCTCGAAGGCTGCGAGTCGGAAATCCGGCGCAAGGACGGCACCACGCTCTGGGTGTCGGAAAACGTGCGCGTCGTGAAGGATCCCGACACCGGCGAGCGCCTGTATCTCGGCAGCATCGCGGACATTTCCGAGAAACGCCGCGCCGAAGTCCAGCTCCGGGCGGCGATGCACGTCGCCGAAGCGGCGAGCCGGGCGAAGAGCGCGTTTCTCACGAACATGAGCCACGAGCTGCGCACGCCGCTCAACGCCATTCTCGGCTTTGCCCGCGTGCTCGTGCGCGACCTTTCCGGCCCCGACCACACGCGCCACCGCGAGCGGCTGGCGGTCATCGAAAGCAGCGGCGAGCACCTGCTCCATCTCATCAACGAAGTGCTCGATCTTTCAAAAATCGAAGCCGGCAAGACCGAGCTGCAACCCGGCCCGTTTCATCTGCCGGGCTTGTTGATGGAGCTCACCGACGTGTTCCGCCCGCGCGCCGCGGAAAAAGGCGTGACGCTGCAGCTCACCGCCACCGCGGCGACGCTGCCGCAGATGGTGCGCGCCGACGGCCCGAAGCTGCGCCAGGTGCTCTTCAACCTGCTCGGCAACGCGGTGAAATTCACGGATCGCGGCCGCGTGGAGCTGCGCGCCAGCCGGGCGGCCGGAGCCGGCAGCCGCGTCTTTTTCGAAGTGGAGGACACCGGCGCCGGCATCGCGCCGGAGCAGCAGGAAACCATCTTCCTGCCGTTCCATCAGGCGACCGATCCGACCCGCGCCGCGCAGGGCACCGGGCTGGGCTTGAGCATCAGCGCGCGGCTCGTCGAGCTGATGGGCGGCGGCGCCCTGCAAGTCGTCAGCGCGCCCGGCGTCGGCAGCCGGTTTTTCTTTGACCTCGACCTGCCCGAAGCCGCGGGCACCGGCGGCGGGGCGGGCGCGCCGGCGACAAAGCCCGGTCGGCCGCTGCCGGCGGGGTATCGCGGGGCGCGCCGGCACATTTTGGTCGTGGACGACGAGGCGGCCAACCGCGCCGTGCTCGAGGCCGTGCTGGCGCCGCTCGGGTTCCAGGTCAGCGAGGCGGCGAGCGGCGCGGATTGCCTGCGGCGTTGCGATGCGCTGGCGCCGGACCTCGTGCTGCTCGACCTGCTCATGCCGGCGCCGGACGGGTTTGAAACGGCGCGGCGTTTGCGCGCGGAAACGGCGCGCGGACCGGCGCTGAAAATCCTGGCGTTTTCCGCGAGCGCATTTTCCCAGACCCGCGCGGACGCGCTCGCCGCCGGGTGCGACGATTTTCTGTCCAAGCCGCTCGACGAAGGCGCGCTGTGCGACACGCTCGGCCGGCTGCTCGGTCTGGAATGGACGCACTCCGCCGCCGAGCCGGGAGCCTCGAGCGAGCGCCCGCTCCTGGCCACCACCATCAGCAATCCTCCGGCATCGCTTCCGTTGCCGGATGCCGAGCTGGCGGCGTTGCAAGCGCTCGCGCTCGCCGGCGACGTGGTGAAAATCCGGGCGCGCCTGCGCACGCTCGCGCAAACCTGCGACGACCCGCTGCTGGGTGAGCTGGAAACGCTCGCCGCCGGCTTCCAGTTGGAACGCCTGACGCAGACCCTGGCGCACGCCCGCCACGAGCCGGAAGCCGCGGCTTCCCTGCAGCCGTGAAGACCGCCGCCAGCGCCTCTTTGTCCGCGGAGCGCGGCACCGTGCTGATCGTGGACGACGTGCCGGCAAATCTGTCGCTGCTGCTCGACTGCCTCGGCGGCGCCGGGCTGGAGGTGCGTTTTGCCGAGAGCGGCGAGCGGGCGCTGCTGCAGCTCGATCATTTCATCCGGCCGCCGGATTTGATCCTCCTCGACGTGCTGATGCCCGGCGGGCTGGACGGATTCGAAACCTGCCGCCGCATCCGCGAGCGGGCGGATTGCCGGGACGTGCCGATCCTGTTTCTGACCGCGCTTTCCGATCCGGCCGACAAGCTGCGCGGCTTCCAGGCGGGCGCGGTCGATTACATCCCGAAGCCGCTGGAGCCGGACGAAGTGCTCGCCCGCGTCCATGCCCACCTGCGGCTCGTCGCGCTGCGGCGCGCCCTGGAAGAGGAAATCCGGCGGCGCGAGCGGGCCGAAGCGCAGTTGCGCCAGTCGCTCGACCGCGCCGTGCTCGTGGCTGACCGCGCGGAAGGGCGCATCACGTTTTGCAGCCGGCTGGCCGGGGCGTTGCTGGAGAAACATTTCCCGGGCACCGCCGCTGGCGGCAACAGCTGCGGGCGGGAAACCGTGGCGCATTTGCCGGCGCCGTTGCGCGATTTCGCGGAGCGCGGCCGCCCGCTCGCGCTGCCGGCGGCGGCGGACGGACGGCGGCTGCGGGCGCGGTTGTTTTCGGAAGCCGGCGGCGATGAGAGCGACTGCTTTTTACTCCTGCTGGAAGAACAAATCCCGCCGGCCGGCGCCGCCGCCCTGACCCAGCTCGGGCTCACCGCGCGCGAAGCCGACGTGCTTTACTGGATCGCGCAGGGCAAGACGAGCGCGCAGATCGCCGAGATCCTCGACGCCGCCGTGATGACGGTGAAAAAGCATCTCCAGCACATCTTCGACAAGCTCGGCGTGGACAGCCGCACGGCCGCGGCGGTCAAGGCGTTGGAAGTGCTCGGCGTGCCGCCACGCGATCCGTAGCGCGCAGCCGCGTCGGCGGCGCCCCGCAATCACCGCGCCGGTGACGACCAGCAGCGCGCTCGCGGCCGCGATCGCCGCGCCCCAGACCACCGCGCGCGGCCGGTAGCGCAGGATCAGTTCGCCCCGGCTGCCGGCGGGAATTTCGACGGTCGGCACCAGCCCGCGGTAGGCGCCGACTGGCAGCGGCGCGCCCGCCAGCGTCGCGCGGTAGCCGGGAAAGAACGGCCGGCGAAACGCGAGCAGGGCCGGGCTCCCGCCGGCCGGCACTTCGATCTCCGCGCGCACCCGCTGGCGGGACTCCTCGAGGACCCGAATTTGGGCTGGGGAAAAGCGCTCCGCCTCCTCCGGCGCCGCGGAGCGCCACGATCGCACCGGAGCCAGCGCGCCGCCGCGCCGGTGGAACACGTCGCCTTCCGCGGAAGAGAAAACGCGTTCCCATTCCGCGACTGGCGGCGTGACGTCAGCCGGGTATTCCCGCGAAACGATCAAGCCGTCCACGCCAAGGCGCGCGAGCAACCCGTCCGTGCCCGCTTCGCTCGGCACCAGCCACTCGGCGGTCGCGGAATACAGGTTGCCGTGCGTTTCAAACCCAAACAATCGGCCGACGCCGGCGCTCATGATCGGGCTGTAGCCATTGACGAGCTGCACACCGCCGAAGAGCGACGTGGTGCCGATCCGCAACACGGGACCGAAATCGGCGGGCGTCTGGCTGATTCCATAGTAGCGGTCCGGCTCGCGGTAAAAGCTCAGATAAAGACGGTCGGTCGCCAGCGGCGCTGGTTGCCGAAGGTTTTCTGTCACCCGGTATTTCGGCATGCCGGGATGGGTGGGCAGCGACCGATAGACGGCCAGCAACGACAGGAAAACAACCGCCGCCGGAGCCCAGCGCAAAATCCTTTCGCGCCAGCGGAAGCGCGCAGGCAACGCGCCCGCCAGCGCCCACGCCGCGCTCAACCCAAGCGTCACGTAAATCCAGTCGGCAAATCGGCCGCTACTCCCCCCCCGGCTCCGGGCAGCGCCAAGCCGGTGACCAAGACCAAGGCGCACGCCCAGAAACCCGGATTTCCCAGCAGCCCCGGTCCAGTCTTGAAAACATGCGCGCGTTGCAGCGCCTCGGCGGCCACGAGCGCCAGGGCCAGATGAAACATCGGCAGCCAGCGAAAGCTCCAGCGAAACACGCTGGCACTCGGCAGGACACACAGCAGCCCGAGCGCGAGAAGCAAAAGCAACTCCGGCCACAACACTCGCCACACCGCTCGACCTCGGGCGGACAGCGCCGCTGCCAGACCGGCCACCGGCACCAGACCGCCCGCCAGTTCCAAGCGCGGCGCGCGGCACGGACCGACCGGAGAAATCAGTCCACGTCACGGTCCACGAAGGGAGAATCAAGCCGGGCAACGCGCGGAGCGGCACCGTCCATTCGTAATTGAACAACGCCCCCTTTGCCGCCCGATCGGACCCGATCATATATTCCAGAAGCGACAGCCACGCCGGCGCCGCCAGCCCGAGGCCGAGCATCCAGCCGGTGGCCAGCGGCCAAAGCGTGCGCCACCGGCGGAAGCCGATTTTCCACGCCAGCCAGAGCGTGAGAAAACCCAACATGACCACGGTGTAGGGAAAGCCGGCGGAAACCAGCAGGTAAACCGTCAAGGCCGGCAGCACGATCTGCCGCAACGGCCCGGCAACGGCGGCAGAAGAAGCGGTTGTCCCAGCCGGTGACACCACAGGGAGCGTGCGCTCAAACGCCCACCAGCACCAGGGCAGCCAGGCAAACGCAGCCAGCGCGCCAAACCAGTTGGTCGCGCCCCAGCCAATCATCCAGCCATTGAGCGCCGCAACCAGCGCGACGGTGGTCGCCAACGCCGGTGCCAGGCCACGCCCCCGCGCCAGCGTGTAGGCGCCCGCGGCGAGCACGGCCAGGTGCGCCAGGGAAAGCGCCGCGGCCTGACCGGCAAAAGGCAGCGGCAGCGCCCAGATCGCGACGACGACGGCGTTGATGAAAACCGAGAACGTCCCGTATTGATATTCCCCGGCGAGGTTGCCGCAGACCCAGGAATACGGACTCAGAAGCGGCCAATGCCCCTCGCCCCACGCCCGCGCGACGTCGGCGAACACCGGCAGGATCGAAATCTGGTAGTCGTCGTTCCAAAAGAGCAGCGGATCGCTCCAGAGCAGGATCAAGCAAAACCCGACGGCCAATGCGGCAGCCAGCACCGCGCCGAGGAGATCGGTCCGGCGGCTCGTGGATCGGGAGAAAGGAGCAGGCACAGAGAAGTCCGCGGGTGGGCAGCGCGTTCGCCCGGTCGCCCGAAGGACTCCCGCGCTTTCAAATCGTTCCCTCCCCGCGCCGCGGTCTGTGTAAAAAAAGGGATGCGCAAATTCCGGGAAGGGAATCCCGCCACCTTTTGCATTAGCTTCCTGCCATGAAAGTTGTCGTCACCTGTGGGCCGAGCTACGAACCGATCGACGCGGTGCGTCGGCTCACAAATTTCTCCACCGGCGAACTCGGAGTCTTGCTGGCGAATCGGCTGGCGGCCGCGGGCTGCGACGTGACTTGCCTCAAAGGCGAGGCGGCAACGACTTCACTCCCGTTGCGCGGGCCTGTGCACGTGCCATTTACGACGAATGACGCGTTGCGAGACGCGTTGACGCGTTGCGCGAGCCAGCCCGGCGTGGCGGCGGTGTTTCATGCCGCCGCGCTCTGCGATTTTCGCGTCGCGTCGGTGCGCGATGCGCGCGACGAGACGCTCCGCTCCGAGAAGATCTCCAGCCGGCAGGGCGAGTTGCGACTTACGCTGGTGCCGGCGGCAAAGTTGATCGCGGAACTGCGCGCGCTTTTTCCCCGCAGCCTCCTTGTAGGCTGGAAATACGAGCTCGTCGGCGACCGCGCCGCCGCCCTGGCGCGGGCGCGGGCGCAAATGGCAGGGAACGCCACGGACGCCTGCGTGCTCAATGGCACCGCCTACGGAGATGGCTTCGGCTTCTGCGCGCGCGACGACGCAAACGACAGCGACTTGCCGCATCTCGCCGACAAGGAACAGCTCAGCGATTTCCTGGTGGCATGGCTGCTTCGCCACGCTCCTCGGGATTGACCCCGCGTTGCGCGCGAGAGCGAGCGTCAGGCCGCCATGGGCAGCTGCATCGCCGGTGCGTCCGAGAGCTCGATCCAGCGCCGCAACTCCGGCGCCACCCGGCCGATCTGAAAGCCCAGCGGGCTGGCCCACTGGTGGCAGCTTTCCACCAGGCCCATCTCTCCCAGCGCCTCGACGGCGTGCGCGAGCAACAAGTCCGGCGCCGCGCAGGCATGGGCCGCGCCGGCGGTGAGCAACGCGCTGCGCAGCCGCGGCCCGGTGTCCGGCCGGCGGTTTTCCGCCACCAGACAGCCCGCCACTTCGCGCACAAGCGCCGGATAATTCACCCGGTCGGCGATGCGACAATAAGCGTCGAGCCCGGCAAACGTGATTTCCACCAACGCCAGCCCCTCTTCCCCGGACCGATCGCACCCACCGAAACCGGCGCGTCCCGGAGCTGAGCGGACAGGACGCAGCCAGCCCAGCCGGCCGAACCGCTCCAAAAGGCGGCCCGTGCTGCGCTCATTCCAGCCGTGCTCCTCGGCGAGATCGCTGAGAGCAGCCGCTTCCAGATAAGGATCGTTCTGCGCGAGAAACGCCTCGCAGAGCGTGACAAAAATATTTTGATCGCCCACCGGAACCGTGGCGATCACTCCCAGCCGGGCAGAGGCAGTGGCAGCCGGTGCTTCACTCGCGCGAGACATCTGCTGCAGCGGACCGCCGGAGACAAAGCCCGTCCGGGTCGCTGACGCTTCATCGAACGCTGCCGGGGCGGAAACTGTAGCAAAATTAAACATGGGAGCGGGCCGGGGATGTGCCCCAGATTCAAAGCAGGTTTTATGCTCTGACGCCCGCTGACAGAGAGTTGTTCACATTGTTGTTCGCAGGTTAATCACAATTCCTGCCCACCCGCGGCCGCGCACCTCAGGCTTGCGGGCGCTTCCCAGCAGCGGGCCGAACAACCGGATTTCCCATCCAGCGCGAATCCGCTTGTCACCGGGGATGACCGGCAGGCGTATCCTCAAATTGGAGAATCCGCCGTCTCACTCCCGACCGTCTGATTCCCTTTAATTCCTATTTATGAACAAGAAAATGCACCGCATCAACACGGGTCTCACCGATGAGCAGCGCGAAGGCGTCATCGAAATCCTGCAAGCCGTTCTGGCCGATGAGAACCTGCTCTACGTCCGCACGCGCAACTACCATTGGAACGTGACCGGGCCGCGCTTCCACACGCTGCACGAATTCCTGGAGGAACAATACACGGAGATCGCGCTCAAGGCGGACGAGGTGGCCGAGCGGATTCGCCACGTCGGCGGCTTCCCGATCGGCACGATGGCGGAGTTCA
The DNA here is from genome assembly GCA_963762725.1 of uncultured Verrucomicrobiae bacterium. Classification (GTDB taxonomy): domain Bacteria; phylum Verrucomicrobiota; class Verrucomicrobiia; order Chthoniobacterales; family SZAS-18; genus JAFAXH01. Next base: position 446,651 of record CAVXLY010000005.1, read on the forward strand.
CGAAGGTCGGGCACCTGAAAGAAAGCCCCGGCGAACGCCCCGCCGCGGAAAAGATGATCGCCGACCTCGTCGCCGATCACGAACACATCGTGCGCGAGCTGCGCGAAGATCTGGAGGAAGCCGAGGAGAAGCACGGCGACGCCGGCACCGCGGACTTCCTGACCGGTCTGATGGAAAACCACGAAAACATGGCCTGGATGCTGCGCGCGCATCTCGAAGACGACGGCCGACAGAAGTAAGCGAACCGATAAGCGGTTTTTCGCCGGGAGCGGTGCGAGCAACGCGTCGCTCCCGGTTGCGTTTTCGGGAGGGGCGCGCACGCGGCGAGTGAAGCGGGGCGGCAGTGGCCTCGCGCAAAGACGCAAAGGCGCAAAGGAAAAGGCGGGGAGGAGAAGACCAGAAGGGTTTCACGCAGAGGCGCAGAGACGCAGAGGGGCCTCGCGCGAAGGCGCAAAGGGGAGAGAAGAAGAGGAAGGGATGAGGGGAAAGAGACAGCAGTGGGGAGGAGTGGATTTGCAGAAAACTTCGGAACCATGCAGCGACCGCTTTTTCGCCCCTCCGGCCCCTCCCTCTTCTTCTCCTGCCTTTTCCTTTGCGCCTTTGCGTCTTTGCGCGAGGCCACTGCCGCCCCGCTTCCTTCCGCGCGCTTTAAAGGCTGCCTTCTTCCCCCTCTGCGTCTCTGCGCCTCTGCGTGAGGCCATCTCACCGTTCTTTGCAGACAGCCGCCCTTTGCGCGAGGCTTCCGGCCTGTTGGGATCCTCTTTTCGTTCATGCTCGCGTTTTCGACTTGCTGGAACTCTGGCCGTCACAAGGAAGGCGACGCGATGTTGCGGGAGATCCGCGAGCTCGGTTTTGAAAACGTCGAGCTCGGCCACGGCATCCGGGTTTCCCTGCTGCCGGGCATCCAGGCAGCCGTGGATGCGGGCGTCGTGCGGGTGACGAGCCTGCACAATTTTTGTCCGCTGCCCCTGGAGATCACCGGCGCCTCGCCGGATTGCTACGAGTTCACCAGCCACCGGCCCACGGATGTGCAGCGCGCGCTGAAGCTCTCGCGCCAGACCATCGATTTCGCCGCGCGCCTCGGCGCGACGTATATCGTGCTCCACCTCGGCCGGGTGCCGATGCGGGAAGTCATGAAGCCGCTCGGCGATCTGGCCGGCGAGGGCGGGCGGTTTGGCCGGGAATTCGTGAAGAAAAAGCTGGCCGCGGTGCGCGAGCGCGAGCGGCTCGGGCCGGCCTACGTGCAGCGCGCCCGGGATTGCGTGAAACAGATCGCCGAATACGCGGCGACGAAGAACGTCTTTCTCGGCGTCGAAAGCCGGCATTCCTACGAGGAAGTGCCGACGGAGCGCGAACTGGTCGCCCTGCTCGACGACCTCGCCTGCCCGAACGTCGGCTACTGGCACGATTTCGGGCACGTCCAGGTGAAGCACAACCTCGGCTTTCTCGACCATCACGACTGGCTGAAAAGCATCCGGCACCGGCTCTACGGCTGCCACTTGCACGACACCGCCTGGCCGATGACCGATCATCGCGTGCCTTTCGCCGGGCAGGTGGACTACGACCGGCTCGTGCCGCTGCTGCCGGACAACACGTATTTCGTTTACGAACTCCACCCGCGGCAGACGGCGGAGGCGATCCGCGAGAGTCTGGCGCGCTGGCGGGCGAAATTCGGCGCGAGCGACACGGAACCGGGGCTGCAGAACGCGGCTGGCTGAAGAAATTGCTGTCCAACCACGGACTTCTGCTCTTCATTCCGCGCTCCTGCACCCATGAAAAAGACGCTGCTCACCCTGCTCCAGATCGCGGTCACCGTGACCGTGCTGTTTTACGTCTTCAGGAATCCGGAAAAGAACGCGCAGATGGCGGCGGCGGTGCGGGCGTCCGATCTTCGCTGGCTGCTGGCCGCGCTGGTGGCGGCGCAGTTGCCGATCCTGATTGCCACGACGCGCTGGTGGCTCCTGCTGCGGGTGCAGGCGATCCCGATTTCCTGGCCCGCGGCGTTGCGGATCTATCTCATCGGCGCCTTTTTCAATTTGTTCCTGCCCGGCTCGACGGGCGGCGACGCGGTGAAGGCGTATTACGCGTTGCGCAAGGCGCCGCCGGAGAAGCGCGCCGGCGCCGTGCTGACCGTCGTGCTCGACCGCGTGCTCGGCCTGCTGGCGCTCGTGCTGATCGCCAGCGTGTTTGTCGTCTGGCGACACTCGTGGCTCACCGCCGACCCCGCGGCGGCGCGCTGGGTCTGGACGTTTGAATCCATCCTCGCTTTTGCGGTCTTCGGCATTCTCGTCACGGTGGCGATCATCGGTTTCGACGTGGCCGACCGGTTGCCGGCGCGGATGCCGGGGCGGTCGAAGTTCATCGAACTGTCCGCCGCCTCCCGGCTTTACGGTCATGCCTGGGGCACGTCGCTGGCGGCGCTGGGCGTTTCCGCATTCGGGCACTTCACGGTTTTCGCCGCCTTCTACTTCGCCGCGCGCGCCCTGCAGGCCACGGTCAGCTTTTGGGACATGGCGGCGGTGCTGCCGGTGATCAATACGATCGTCTCGATGCCGGTCAGTCTCTCGGGCGTCGGCGTCCGCGAGGGGCTTTTCAAAGAATTGCTCGGCGCGCTTTGCGGCGTGCCGGAGCGTCTTTCCGTGCCGATCTCCGTGCTCGGCTTTATCTTCACCGTCCTGGTGCCCGGGGTGATCGGCGGCATCGTTTACATCCTGCAACGCTCGTCCACCGGCGCGGCGCCCGCGATCGCGGAACTCGAACGGATGGAGGAGCAGACGGTCGCCGGACGCTACGGGACGCCGGCTCCGGCGACAACGGGCGTTGACCCGGCGAAATAACGCACCGCGCGCCGGTTCCGCTGCCGATGAAAACCCGCCCGACCGTGATCGTGCGCGCGGCGGTGAGCCTCGACGGCCGGGTGCTCGACTCCGCATCGCCACCGCCGCCGGAATCCCGGCACCGATGCCTCCCCGCCCGACGCTGCGACGCTCGCCGCGTTGCTCGACCGCCTGGCCCGGGACCATGGCGCGACTGTATTCCGCTGCGCCGGCGGCTCCCTGGCCGCGCGGTGGCTGCTCGCGGCCGGGCTGGTGGACGAAATTCACCTCACGCTTCATCCGCAGATCGGCGGCGGTGGCCGCGATCCCGCCACGCCCTCGCCGACCCTCACCGGCTCCCCCGGCCCCGGGCTGGACCCGCTCTTTCCGGCTTCCGTCCCCTGCCGCCTGCTTTCCCTGCGGCCGGGCCCGGCGGGCACCTGCCTCGCCCGCTATCGGGTCGAAAAAACATAGCGTCCGCCGAAGGGCGCATGACGAATGAGCAAAGCCGCGCCACATTCCGCCGTTCGTCCGCCCTCCCCTTTCTTCGTGCACACCGCCACCTCCATCGTCATGCGCGCCCCGCGCGAGCGCATCTTCGAAACCGCCGCGAACCTGGCGGACTGGCCGCGCATCCTGCCGCACTACCGCTTTATCCGGTATCTCGAACGCGGCACGCCGGGCGCCGCCGAGGAGCGCAACGTCGTCGTGATGGCGGCGTCGCGCGATGGCATCCCGATTTCGTGGACGAGCGAACAGATCATTGACCGCCCCCGGCAGGAAGTGCGCTTCACCCATCTCAAGGCGTTCACCAAAGGCATGTATGTCGTCTGGAAACTCACCGACATCCCCGAGGGCGTGCGCGTCGAAATCCTGCACGACCTGCGCTTCCGCTTCGCCCCGCTGGCGCCGCTCGCGGACCGGATCATCGGCGGCTTTTTCATCGACAACATCGCCAACAAAACGCTGCGCTGCATGAAAGCGCACCTCGAGGCGGAAAATTCGAAATCCGGAATCCGAAATCCGAGCCCATCGGAATAAAATTCGGATGTCGGAAATGACCAAAACATTTCGCCTCCCAACGCCGCGCTCCGGCCGTTTTCCCAGTTTTTGAATTTTTAACATTTCGTTCTGATTGTTTCGGATTTCGGATTTTGAGTTTCGAGTTTTCTTCCTCCCATGAGACGTGCTGTCATCACCGGCCTCGGCCCTGTCACCTCCATCGGCGTCGGCCGCGAAGCGTTCTGGCAGGGACTGCGCGCGCAACGCAGCGCCATCGCGCGGCTCCAGGCATTCGACACGTTTGAGGCCGGGCTCAACGCCCATCACGCCGGCGAGATCCGCGACTGGGATCCGCGCGTGTTCTTTCCGCCGCACCGGCTGAAGCGGCTCGATCGTTACGCGCAATTCGCCGTCGCCAGCGCGCGCCTGGCGCTCGAAGACGCCGGCTTTCCCTACGATCCCGAAAAGCCGCAGGAACGCGTCGGCATCTCCTTCGGCACCGCGCTCGGCGGCATCGCGGGTGCGGAGCAGCAGCACGGGCATTTCATCAAAAAAGGAACGCGCGGCGTGAACCAGACGCTCGCGCTCCAGGTCTTCGGCGGCAGCGCGCATTCCAACATCGCCATCGAATGCGGCTTCCGCGGTCCCGGCACCACGAACTCGAATTCCTGCGCCAGCGGCACCATCGCCATCGGCGAAGCGCTGCGCTACATCCGCGACGGGCTGGCGGACGTCATCGTCGCCGGCGGCGCCGAGGCCCCGCTTTCGCCGCTGACCTTTGGCGCGTTCGCGCTCATCAAATCCATGAGCCAGTGGCAGGGCGAGCCGCCCGCGCGCGCCTGCCGGCCGTTTGACCGCACGCGCGACGGCTTTGTCATGGGCGAAGGCGCCTGCGCGCTGGTCATCGAGGAACTCGAACACGCCCGGGCGCGCGGCGCCCGCATCCTGGCCGAGGTGCGCGGCTATTCGCTGAACAACGACGCCTTTCACATGACCAGCCCGTTGCCGGATGGCGCCGGCGCGATCGCCGCGATCCGCACCGCGCTGGCCGATGCCCGGCTGCGGCCGGAGCAGATCGATTACGTCAACGCCCACGCCAGCTCTTCCGTGATGAACGACGCCGCCGAGACGCTGGCGATCAAGACCGCGCTCGGCGAGGAACATGCGCGCCGCATCCCGGTTTCCGGCACGAAGCCGTATCACGCGCACAGCCTCGGCGCGACCGGCGCCATCGAGGCGGCGGTCTGCGCGCTGGCCCTGGCCCACCGCTGGGTGCCGCCGACGCTGCACTACGAGGAACCGGATCCCGCCTGCGATCTCGACATCGTGCCGAACGAAGGCCGCGATTACCCGAATCTGCGCACCGCGCTGAGCAATTCCTTCGGCTTCGGCGGCATCAATTCCTGCCTCGTGCTGGGCACGGTTTGAGCGCGCCCCGCCGCCGGCTTCGGACGGCGAGCACCAGCAGCGCGCCGCCGACGAGGAGCATCACCCAGGTGCCGGGCTCCGGCACGACGCCGAAGACCAGATCGCCGGTGAAGCCGTCGCCGCCGCCGAGACTGGTGAGGGTCAGCTGGAAGCTGAGCTGGAGGTTCGCATTCGCCGGCAGCGGGCCGAGGTCGATGATGTTGTCGCGGAAAAACGTCTGCGCGTCGGTCAGCGTCTGCATGCCGGCCATCTGCGTGCCCGAAAAGGTGAAGATGCGATCGGCAAAACCGGTCTCGCGAATCGTGAAGACGAGCGACTGAAAGCCGGCGCCGCCGGTGATCGCGCTGTCGATCAGGCCGACCTTGAGATTGTTTGTCGCGACGACCGCGGAGGTGTTGAGATTGAACGCCACGGTGGTGTCGAAGGCCTGGCCGGTCGGACCCGCCACGGTGTCGGAGCGTGACCGCACCGCGAGCGTCGTCGCGCCGAAGACGATGGCGTCCGGGTTGACGAAATTCTGCTGAACCAGCGGATGCGGGCCGGCGGCGAGCGCGCCGGTGTTCGTCGGCAGCCCGGTGCCGTAGCCGGCGGCGTTCAGGCCGGCGGCCGTCGTCCGGTTTGGCGCGGCCTGGCTCACGGCGGCGCGGCCTTCGGCGACGGTGGCGTTGTTGCCGCCGGCGGGGGCCAGGGCGGTGGTGATGACGCTGTTCACGATGCCGCCACTGGAGCGGCTGTTGGCGGAGGAATTCCCGCTGCCGCCGGTGGCGCTGGCATTCGCGAAGGCGTTGCCGCCGAGGTTTGCCGGCAGGGTGCCGGTGCCGCCGGTGGCGGAGGCCGAGACATTGGCGGCCCCCGTTGTGTTGGCGCTGGAAGTCGCGGAGGCCGCGCCGCCGCTCCCGCCGGTGAACGATCCGATGAGGCCGCCGCCCGCGCCGCCGGTGGCGGTGGCGCCGACGCCCAGGTTCCCGCCGGCGTTGCTGGTGGCGGAAGCGTTGCTCGTGGCCGTGCCGCCGTTGCCGGAGACTCCAGCCGCGCCGCCGCCTGCCCCGCCGGCGCCGCCGGTCGAATTGGCCGCGACGCTGGGAAAGGCACTCCGCCGGTGCCCGTGGTGGCGCTGGCCGTGGAGGAGGCGTTGCCGCCGTTGCCGCCGTTGCCGAGCTGGCCGCCGAAGATCACGCCGCCGCCGCTGCCGCCGGTCGCCTGATCAAAGGCGCTGACCGTGCTGCCGGCCGCGGTGGCCGTGGCCGTGGCAGAACTCGTGGCGTTGCCGCCGGTGCCGCCGGTGGTGCCCGCGAGCCCACTGATGATCTGGCCGCCGCCGCCGCCCTGGGCGGTGCCGTTGGCCGCGGCGCTGCGGTTCGTTAATCCTGTGCTGGCGGTGACGGTGTTGTTCGCCGCGCCGCCGGCGGTGCCGCTGGTGCCGTCGTTGCCGCCGCCCCCGATGCCGCCGACGGCGATGCTGGCGGCGTTGATATTGCCCGCGCCGGGGTTCGTGCCGTTGAGCGTCGCAGTCGCCGCACCGGCCGCGCCGGGAGTGCCGCCGCTGGAGACGCCGCCGTTGCCGCCGGTGGCCGTCTGGCCAAGGAAAAGATTGCCGGCCGTGGAGCCGGTGACGGCGTTGTTCAACGTCGAAGCGGCGCCCGCGCCGCCGTTGGCGCCACCGCCCGCGCCGCCGCCGTTGCCGCCGGTTTGCGCGACGCCGACGCGGATCTTCACCGCCGCCGGAGGAACTGCCCGAAGCCGAAGCCGTCGCGGTGCCGCCCGCGCCGCCGGTCTGGCCGTTGCCGCCCGGCCCCGCCGCCGTTGCCGCCGGTGGCGGTGGCCCCCAGACTCGGAAAGGCGGTGGTGGAGAGCGTGGTGCCGCCGGTGGTGGCAGTGGCCGTCCCGCCCGCGCCGCCGTTGCCAATCTGGCCGCTGAAAATGACGCCGCCGCCGTTGCCGCCGGTGGCGCGGTTGTCGGAGGAGATCGTGGTATTCGGAGCGGTGGCGGTGGCGGTGGCGGTGCTCGTGGCGTTGCCGCCGGCGCCACCGACCAAGCTGGCGGTGCCGCTGATGAGCTGCCCGCCCGCACCGCCGGTCGCGTTGCCGTTGGCGACGACCCCGACCCCGATATCCCCCGAGGCTGCGGTGACCGTGTTTGTCGCCACCCCGCCCGCGCTGCCGTTGCTGCCGAGGTCGCCGTTGCCGCCGTTGCCGCCGGTGGCGATCGCGGTGACGCCGATGGACCCGCCGCCCGGGTTGGTGCCATTGAAGGTATTGGTCGCCGTGCCCGCGACTCCGGCGGTGCCGCCGGCCGAGGCGCCGCCGGCGCCGCCGACCGCCGCCTGAGCGAGATTCAGCGGGCCGCTCGTGGAACCGCTGACGATCGGGCTGCCGGCGCTCAACGTGATGGAGCGACCGTTGCCGCCGCTTGCGCCGTCGAAACCGCGGCCGCCGTCGCCGCCCTGGGCGGTGGCGCCGATGAACAGGGTCCCGCCGCCGGTGCTGGTGCCGGAGGCATTGGCGGTGCCGAGGCCGCCCGCGCCGCCGGTCTGCCCGACGCCGCCCGCCAGCCCGCCGTTGCCGCCGGTCCCACGGGCGCTGATGTTCGGAAATCCGGTGCTGCCGGTGGTCGTGGCCGAGGCGGTGGAGGAGGCGTTGCCACCCGCGCCGCCGTTGCTGACCTGGCCGCCGAAGAGCGCGCCGCCGCCGGTGCCGCCGACGGCTACGTCGGTGGCGGAAACGGTGCCGCTCGGTCCGTTCGCCGTGGCGGTGGTGGAACCGGTGGCGTTGCCGCCGACGCCGCCGACCGAGCTGGTGAGTCCGCTGGTGACGTTGCCGCCGGCGCCGCCCTGCGCGGTGCCGCTGGCGACGGCGGTGCGATTGGCCGCGCCGGCATTGGCGGTGGCGGTGACGGTGTTCGTGGCCGCGCCGCCGGCGCCGGAATTAATGCCGATGTCACCCTGGGCGCCGCCGCCGCCGGTCGCCGCGCCGCTGGCGTTGATGCTGCCGCCGGCGTTCGTGCCGTTGAGCGTGTTCGTCGCGGTGCCCGCGGTGCCGATCGCTCCGCCGGCGCTGCCGCCGCCAGATCCGCCGGTGGCCGACTGACCCAGAAACAGCGTGCCGGTCGTCGAGCCGCTGGCGGCGTTCGCGAGCGTGATGCTCCGACCGGTCCCGCCGGTCGCCCCCGGTGAAGCCGAAGCCGCCGGCGCCGCCGGTCGCGGCGGCGCTGACGGAGAGGTTGCCGCCGCCGGTGGAATTTGCGGAGGCCGTGGGCGTGGCGGTGCCGCCCGCGCCCGCCGTGCTGCCCGCGCCGCCGGCGTTGCCACCGTTTCCGCCGATCGCATTGGCGCGGATGTCGGGGAACGTGCTGGCGCCGGTGGTCGTGGCCGAGGCGGTGGAGGTGGCGTTGCCGCCAGCGCCGCCGTTGCCGAGGCCGTTGGTGAAAATGATGCTGCCGCCGCCGCCGCCGGTGGCCAGGTCGGTCGCGGCGACCGCGCCGCCGACGCCGTTGGCCGTGGCGGTGGTGGAACTTGTCGCGGCCCCGCCCGCGCCGCCGGTGGTGACGCCGGCCGTGCCGGTGAGAAGGCCGCCGCCGCTGCCGCCCTGCGCGTTGCCGCTGGCGACGGCGGTGCGGTTGGCCGTGCCGGGGTCAGTCGCGGCGGTGACGGTGTTGTTCGCCGCCGCGCCCGCGCCTCCGTTCGTGCCGCCGTCGCCGCTGCCGCCGCTGCCGCCGGTGGCGGTGCCGGTGGCGTTGATGTTGCCCGCCAGATTGGCGTTGGCGGCATTCAGCGTGTTGGTCGCGGCGCCGGCCGCGCCGGCCGTGCCGCCGGCGCTGTTGCCGCCGTTGCCGCCGACCGCTGCCTGGGACAAGAACAACGTGCCGGCCGTGCCGGTGCCGGAGCTGAAGACATTCGTCAGCGTGACCGCGGCGCCGATCCCGCCGCTGGCCCCGCCGAAGCCGCCGCCGCCGTTGCCGCCCGTCGCACGGGCACTGACGCCCAGGTTGCCGCCGCCGGTGCTCGTGCCGCCGGCGGAAACCGTCGCGGTGCCGCCGATGCCCGCGGTCTGGCCAACGCCGCCGGCATCGCCACCCCGGCCGCCGGTGGCCGTCGCGCGGAGATCGGGAAACGTGCTGGCGCCGCCCGTGGTGCCGGAAACCGAGGAAGAAGCACTTCCGCCGGCGCCGCCGCTCCCGAGCTGACCGCTGAAGATGACGCTGCCGCCGGCGCCGCCGTTGGCCGTGTCCACGGCGGAAACCGTGCCGCCGGCGCCAGAGGAGGTCGCGGTCGAAGCACTCGTCGCGGCCCCGCCCGCGCCGCCGACCGAGGAGGCGGTGCCGCCGATGAGCGCGCCGCCGTTGCCGCCGGTGGCGGTCGTCGTGACGGCCGCCGCGCCGCCGGGGGCGGTCGTCGAGGCGCTGCCGGTGGCGTTGGCAAATCCGCCCGCGGCACCGTTCGGTCCGCCGTTGCTGTTGCCGGCGTTGCCGCCCGTCGCGGTGGCGGTCGCGGCGGCGCTGGGATTGGCGCCGGTGGTCGTAGCGGTGGCGGTGGCATTGCCGCCCGCGCCGCCGGCAGCCGGGCTCGGCGTGCCGTTGCCGCCGTTGCCGCCGGTGGCGGTGGCGGTGTTGGAAGGATCGGTGCTCGTGGCGTTGGCGGTCACGCTTCCGCCCGCGCCGCCGGGATTTCCGTCCGCGCCGTTGGCGCCGGTCTGGTTGTCCACGATATCGGTGACCGGAGGGAGGGACGCTGCCCGCGCGGCTGGTCGCTGCCGCTGCTCACCCGTCCGCCGAACGCCCGGACGGCCATTGACGACGACGGACGGTTCCTCCGCGGTGGGCTGCGCCTGCGGAAGGGCGGCGGGTCGGCGCGGAGGCCCGGCCTGGAGCGAAGACGCCGCGGCGCTGAAGGCGAGGGCAGCCGCAGTGCACAGGCAGGGAAGAGAGCGGAGCTTCATACAAGGAATGGGCGGGAATTTTCAGGTCGGAGCGCGGTGAATCCGCGGCCGGCGCGCGCCTGTGATGCCGATTCCCCGCAAAAGGCTCAATACTCCGAACACAGTATATCCCAAGCCAGGGTTATCCCGACACGCGAGCAGCGCGTTGCTGCCCGATTGCCGTCCGACACGGGCTGGCTTCAACCAGCGCCAGGTGCAGCGCCGGCATCAGCAGAATACTCTTTTCAACCAGCCCGCCGGAGCCGGAGCCGGGTCAGCCCGAGCAGCGCCAGCGCGCCGCCGAACGCCATGACCCAGGTCGAGGGCTCGGGCACCACTCCGAAGACGAGGTTGCCGTCGAAGCCGTCGCCGCCGCCGGTCGAGGTCAGGGTCAACTGGAAGCTGACTACGAGATTCGCGCTCGCCGGCAGCGGACCGAGGTTGATGACGTTGTCGTGGAAAAACGTCTGCGCGTCGGCCAGCGTCTGCATGCCGGCGATCTGCGTGCCGGAGAAGGTGAAAACCTTGTCCGCCATGCCGGTCTCGCGAATCGTAAAGACCAGCGATTGGAAGCCGCCGACGCTGCCCGTGAGATCGGCATCGATCAGGCCGACCCGGAGGTTTTGCGATGTCGTGACCCCCATCGTATTCAGAGTGAAGGCGACGCTGGTGTCGAAGACCTGGTTGGGGTTTCCGGCGTCGGAGCGCGACTGCACGGCGAGGTTGACGGCGCCGAGGGTCAGGGCGTTCGCCGGGAAGACGGCCTGCACGTTGGGATGCGCTCCCGCGATGGCGCCCTGCACCGCGGCGCTGTCCGGCAGCCCGACGCCGTAGCCGGCGGCTTGCAAGCCACTGGCCGTCGATCGCGACAGGATCGGCTGGGCAACCCCGGCGCGGCCCTCGGTCACGCTCGCGTTGTTGCCGCCGGCCGGGGCGGTGGCGGTCGTGACAATCGAGTTGACGATTCCGCCGCTGGAGTTCGCGTTTGCGATGGAATTGCCGCTGGTGCCGGTGGCGCTCGCACGCGCGAACGCGACGCCGCCAAACCGGGTGTTCGTCCCGCCGGTGCCGCCAGCGCCGCCGGTGGCCGTAGCCCTGACGTTGGCAAATCCGGTCGTGGTGCCGCTGGCCGTTGCGCTGGCCGCGCCGCCGTTGCCACTGTTGCCGAGGCCGAAGTTCACGTTGCCACCGGCGCCGCCCTGCACCCGCGCGCGCACGTCCACCGTATTGCTCCGCCCGCCGTGCCGGTGGCGGTGAGCGTGGCCGCGCCGCCGGTGCCCGCCGTGCTGCCTGCCAGGCCGCTGCTCACGTCGCCGCCGTTGCCCCCGAAGGCCGTCTGATCAAAGATGCCCACCTGGACCTGGTCGAAGAGACCCGGCGGGATGGTGCCCACGGTGTTCGCACTGACGGTGGCGGTGAGCGCGCCGCCGGTGCCGCCGTTGGCCCCGTTGTACCCGTGCCGCCGGCGCCGCCGAAGCTGTTGAAATAATCGGTGCGCGCAAAACCCGCGCTGTTGGTCGCGCTGCCGTTGAGGGTGGCCGTGCCGCCGGCGCCCGCCGTGCCGGTGGGGTTGGTGCGCGAGCCGCCGGCGCCGCCGCCCGCGGAGACGAACACCTGCAGGCCGAACATGCTGTTGTTCGAGGTCGCGTTCAGCGTGCTGCTGCCATTCCCAGCCGCGCCAACCGAGCCGGTGAAAGTCCCGCCGCCTGCGCCTCCGTAGGCGCGTTGATCGAGCACCAAAGAGCCGGTCGTGCTGCCGCTGATCGCGTTGGTCAGGGTCTGGCTGGCGCCCGCCCCGCCGTTGCCGGGGCCAGTGAAATTGCTGCTGCCGCTGCCGCTGCCGACATTCCCGCCGTTGCCCCCGGTCACCTGACCGAGGACGGTGACATCGCCGATCCCGCTGCTGCCCGTCACCGTGCCCAGGCTGGCCGTGCCGCCGTTGCCGCCGTTGCCGTCGTTGCTCCCGGAGTTGCTGATGTTCACGCTCCCGCCCCGGCCGCCCTGCGTGCGTGCGGCGACGTTCACCGCGGAGTTGCCGGTGGCCGTGCCGGTGGCATTGAGCGTGGCGGTGCCGCCGTTCCCCGCGACGGTGCCGACCAGGCCGTTGGTGATGGAACCTCCGTTGCCCCCGGCGGCCGACTCACCGAGGCTGCCCACCTGCACCGCGTGATTGTCGCCCGTGGTGCTCGCGCTCAGTGTGCCGGTGATGGCGCCGCCAGTGCCGCCATTGGCTCCGGTGGAGCCGGCGCCGCCGTTGCCGCCGAAGCTGTTCATGAAATCGAAGCCGCTCGCGTAATCGACCTGCGCGGAGCCGACGCTGTTGCTCGCGCTGCCGTTGAGCATGGCGGTGCCGCCCGTGCCGGCCACCCCGGTGGTATCGGTGCGGGAGCCGCCCGCGCCACCGCCTGCCGAGACGTTCACGCTTAAACCGCCGACGTTGGTGTTCGAGGTGAAATTGAGCGTGCTGGAGCCGTTGCCCGCCGCTCCGACCTGCCCGGTGAAAGTCCCGCCGCCCGCGCCGGCGTAGGCGCGTTGATCGAGGCTGAGCAAGCCCGTGGTGCTGCCGGTCACCGCGTTGGTCAGGCTCTGGCTGGCGCCTGCTCCGCCGTTGCCCGTTCCGCCCTGGCCGCCGGCGCCACCGGTGACCTGGCCAAAAACGCTGACGTTCCCACCCGCGCTGCTGCCCGTCACCGTGCCAAGGCTGGCGATGGCACCGGCGGCCCCGTTGACCGGGCTGTCGCTGGCCACGCCGCCGCCCCGGCCGCCCTGGGTGGCCGCCCGCACGGTCACCGCCGAGTTGCCGCTCGCGATCCCGGTGGCCGTGAGCGTGGCCGTGCCGCCCGCGCCCGGCGAGCCGCTGCTCCCGGCGTTGCCGCCGTTGCCCCCGACGAGCACTTCCTGCAAGGAAAACGCCGATGTAAACGCAGTGCCCACCTGCACGGCATGATTGTCGCCCGTGGTGCTCGCGCTGACCGTGCCGCTGATGGTGCCGCCGTTGCCGCCGCTGGCTCCGGCGGTGCCCGCGCCGCCGTTGCCGCCGACGCTGTTCGTATAATCGGCCTGCGCAGAGCCGACGCTGTTGGTCGCGCTGCCGTTGAGTGTCGCCGTGCCGCCGCCTGTCGCCGTCCCGGCGGGGTTCCGGCTCGCGCCGCCCGCGCCACCAGTCGCCGCGACGTTGACCTGGAGACCGCCCGCGCTGGTGCTCGAAGTCGCATTCAACGTGCTGCTGGCATTACCCGCTGCGCCGGCCAGCCCGGAGAAGGTGCCGCCGCCGTTGCCGCCGATGGCGCGCTGATCCAGACTGAGGAAGCCGGTGGTGCTGCCGCTGATCGCATTGGTGAGGCTTTCGCTCGCGCCCACCCCGCCGTTGCCGGTGCCGGGGGTGCCCGGGCTGGTAGCGATGAAGCCGCCGGCGCCGCCGGTGACCTGGCCGAGGACGAACACATTGCCGCCCGCGCTGCTGCCGCTCACCGTGCCCAGGCTGGCGACGGCGCCGTTGCCGGCGTCGCCCGGGGTCCCCGTGGCGTCCACGCTGCCACCCCGGCCGCCGACGACGCGCGCATTCACGTTCACCGAAGAGTTGCCCGTGGCGGTGCCCGTGGCGGAAAGCATGGCCGCGCCGCCATTGCCCGCCGCGGTGCCCAGCCCCCGTTGGAAATGTTGCCCCCGGCGCCGCCGAAGGCTGTGCCGAATCTGCCCACCTGCACCGCGTGGTTATTGCCCGTGGTGCTGGCGCTGATCGTGCCGGTCATGATGCCGCCGTTGCCGCCGCTGGCCCCATTGAAACCGACACCGCCGGAGCCGCCGAAGCTGCTCGTGAGATCGGTGGCTGCGGAGCCGACGCTGTTGGCCGCGCTGCCGTTGAGCGTGGCCGTGCCGCCGTTGCCCGCCACTCCGGTGGCGTTGACGCGGTAGCCGCCTTCGCCGCCGCCCGCGGAGACACTGATCTGCAGCCCGCCCGCGTTCGTGCCCGTGTCGGCGATGTTGAGCGTGCTGCTCGCATTTCCCGCCACACCGACCTGCCCGGTGAGGCTCTGGCCGCCGGCGCCGCCATAGGCGCGTTGATCAAGCCCGAGGAATCCGGTGGTGCTGCCGTTGACCGCGTTGGTCAAGCTGACGCTGGCACCCGCGCCGCCGTCGCCGCTGCCGGCGCCGCCGCCCAGAAAGGTGTTGAAGAAGATGCTTCCGCCGGCGCCGCCGGTGGCCTGGCCGAGGACATTGACGTTGCCGCCCGCGCTGCTGCCGGTGACCGTGCCCAGGCTGGCCGTGCCGCCGTTGCCACCATTGCCTGCGGTGCTGCCAACCAACACGTCGCCACCCGCGCCGCCCTGGGTGATCGCGAACACGCTTACCGCCGAGTTGCCACTCGCCGTGCCGGTGGCGGTGAGCGTGGCCGCGCCGCCGTTGCCCGCGAGGTCACCTGCCCGCCCTTCGAAAAGGCTGCCGCCGTTGCCCCCGACGGCCGGAGCATTGAGAACGCCGACCTGCACCGCGTGACTGTTGCCCGTGGTGCTCGCACTGGCTGTGCCGCTGATGGCGCCGCCAGCGCCGCCGTTGCCGCCCTGGCCGCCCTCGCCACCGCTGCCCCCGACGCTGCCTCCATAAAAGGTGCTGGCGGTGCCCCCGCTGCTCGCCGCGCTGCCGTTGAAGGTGGCCGCGCCGCCCGCACCGCCCGCGCCGCCGATGCCAGCGGCGTCAGGCACGCCACCATAGCCGCCATCGCCACCGATGGCCTTCGTCGTGGAGGTGGCCGCGCCGGCGCCGGGCACGGTGTTGGACGCGGTCGCGCTGGCGTCGCCGCCGTTGCCGCCGGCGCCGCTGTTCGCACCGCTGGCATTCCCGTCCCCGCCGAAACCGCCGTTGCCGCCGGTGGCCGTGGCCGTGTTGACCGCGTCGGCGCTGGTCGCATTCGCATTGGCGGGATCACCGGGGCCGCCCGCGGTGCCGGGGTTGCCAGCGGTGCCGTTCGCGCCGTCCATGCCGGTGACGGTGACGACGACATCGGGGGTCGGCGACGGTTCACGCTCGACGACTCGCCATGCCCCCTGCGGCCGTCCGTTGACCACGACGCCGGCGTTCTCCGCCGCTTGCGGCCCGATCGCGGCGCGCGGACGCGGGCCAGCGAGGAGCGAAGGCGCCGCGGCGCTGAGAGTCAGAGTGGCGGTCACCAGCAGAGCGCAGGAAGGTCGAGGCTTCATACAGAGATGGGCAAAGTTTGTTCAGCCGGTGCCCGCAGCCTGACTTTTGTTTTTTTGGCGCAGGCGCGCGGAGGTATGTGCACCCACCGCGAAAATCGCAATACTCCGAACGCAGTATGCCGCTGCAGGCGGGATCGCTGATCCCGGCCTGTCTGTCGTGGCGACGCAGGTCGCGGCCGGGGTCAGCAATCCCGGCTACAACGGAAATTCCCCGTTGCTCCGACCCAAACCGGAGCCTAGGCTGCGGTTCGTAAGGTCCGCATTATGCCGCGTTTACGCCAGAGCGAGCTGCATCGTTTCTCCGATGCCATCGGTGAACTGGCCGATCCGTTGCCGCGCGGGATCGCGCTTTCGGAACACTTGCTGCGGACGGTCGCGCGGGTCATCCCGATCGACCGGGTTTCGTATAATGAAGTCGATCGCGCGAGCGGGCTGGTCGTGCGCGCGCACTCGCTCAGCGAGCCGCCCAGCCCCGGGTTGGTCGCGAGCCTGAACCGGCACATTCACGAGCATCCCGGTTTTGCGCACACGGACCGGCGCGAGCTGAATCCGCCGCCGACGAAGCTCTCCGACTTCCTGAGCCAGCGGCAGTTTCGCTCGCTCGGGCTCTACAGCGAGCACTTCCGGCTTTACAAAATTCATTATCAGCTCGGCGTGAATTTCTGCGTCACACCGACGCGCCGGATTTCGTTTGGCTTGAATCGTGGCGCGCGGGATTTCAGCGAGGAAGACCGGCAGCTGCTCGTGCTCCTGCGCCGGCACCTGACCTCGGCGTATCTGCGTGCGCAGGCGGCGGCGGAGATCGAAACAGCAATCGCGTTGCGCGAAGCCGCGCTGGCGGGCACCGGCGCGGCGCTGGTGCTCTTCGACGCCGCGGGCGCGGTCGTGTATCGCACCGCGCTCGCCGCGGAACTCCTCGCGCATTACGACGAACCGGAAGGCGGGACGGCGACGCCCGGCGCCTTGCTCGCCTGGGTGCACCGGCAGATTTTTCCGCCGTTGCCGAACGGCGGCGGAAACGGCGCTTTTCATGAACGACCCCGCGTCGGCGCGAAGGCCCGCCGCGTCGGGTGACCGTGGAACGTGCCGGCCGCCAGCTCACCGCGACGTTCACCTGCGCGCCGCGACCCGGCGGCTGGCACCTGTTGCGCTTGACGGAACAATCCTCCGCGCCCTCCGCCCGGCCGTTGCAAACCCTGGGTCTCAGCGCGCGCGAAGCCGAGGTGCTTTTCTGGCTCGGCACGCGGCAAGCGCAACGCCGAGATCGCGCTCATCTGCCGCTTGCACCCGACGACGGTGAGCACGCACCTGCGGCGGATTTTTGCGAAGCTCGACGTCGAGACTCGCACGGCCGCGGCCGCGCTGGCGTGGGAAACCCTGGCGGAGGCGCAGAACGGCAGTTACTGACGCCCCAGCGTGACCTCCTGATACAGGTGGTAATCCAGCACGTTCGGCGGCCAGCCGCGGACACTGGGCTGTAACAGATACGGGTAAGTGTAGTGATAAATCGGGATGATCGGTGCGGCGTCGAGCAGGCGCGCTTCGGCCTGTTGAAAAAGCTCGCGGCGCGCCTCCGGGTCCGCGGTGGCGGCGGCTTCGGCGAGGAGCGCGTCGTAGCGGGGATCCGCGAACCCGGTGCGGTTGTTGGCGCCGCCGGAGACGAAGTTTTCCAGGAATGCGTTCGGGTCCAGATGGCCGGCGCTCCAGCCGGAACGCGCGAGCGCGAAGCTGCCGGTGGAAAGCGAGTTCAGATACACTTTCCACTCCTGGTTGACGAGCCGCACTTCCGCGCCGAGTTCGCGCTGCCACATGGCCTGCACGGCTTCGGCGAGCAGGCGATGGTTTTCGTTCGTGTTGAACAACAACTCCAGCGCCGGCAGGCCGCGGCCACTGGGGAATCCGGCTTCCGCGAGCAGCCGTCGCGCTGCCTCGGGATCGAAGGGCAGACGGGTTCGCGCGGTGTAGCCGGCGGTGTCCGGCGGGGTGAAGGCATCGGCCGGTCGCTGGTCGCCGCGGGCGACGTGCCGCACGAGCGCGGCGCGATCCAGCGCCAGGGCCAGCGCGCGGCGCACCCGGGCGTCGTCCAGCGGCGGGCGCGTCGTGTTGAGCAGATAGAAATACGTGCCCAGAGCCGGGTCGATGCGCAGTTGGTCCGGGTGCTCGCGGCGATACGTGTCGATCTTCGATTGCGGCATCCGCGCGGTCTTGTGCAGCAGACCCGCACGGAAGGCGCGCTCCTCGGCTTCGACGTCTTCGACCACGCAGAAATGGATCGCCTGCAGGCGCACGGCCGCGGCGTTCCAATAGTGCGGGTTGCGGCGCAGGACGATCTCCTGATTGTGCCGCCACTCGACCACGGCAAACGGGCCGTTGCCGATCCACGCCGCCGCCGCTTCCGCCGCGCTGCCCGGCTTGTCGGCGCGCGGCGGGCGGCCGCGTTTCAACGGCTCCGTTTCTCCTGATCCTGAAGCGGGTCGGACGGGGTAGAACATCCGCTGCGCCAGCAGGGAGAGAAAGTAGGCGGTGGGCCGCTCCAGGGTCAGCTCCAGGGTGCGGTCGTCAGGCGCGCGCACGCCGACCGCCGTGAAGTCGCGCAGCCGGCCTTTGTTGAAGGCCTCCGCGCCCCGGATCGGCCAGAGCAGTTCGGAAAAATCGGCGCCGAGTCCGGGCAGGAGTTCGCGGCGAAAGCTCGCCACAAAATCCGCGGCCGTCAGCGGGGCGCCGTCGCTCCAGCGGGCGTCGGCGCGCAGATGAAACGTGTAGGTCAGGCCGTCAGCCGAAATGTCCCAGCGCTCGGCGACGCCGGGAATCGGCCGCAGGTCGCGCCCGTCGAGATTGACGAGTCCTTCGCCGAGCGCGCGCAGGATGTTCGCCTCCGGGACGCCGATGGCGGTGTGCGGGTCGAGGTCATGCGGCTCCGGGCCGATGCCGACGTAGAAAATGCCGTCGCGATTGCCGCGCTCGACGCGCGTTTCGACCGCCGGGCGCGGCGCGCAGGAAAAGGAAAAAAACGCGAGCCACGCCAGCGTCGCAACGATCGCGCCAGCGCGCAAAACGCGTCGTGCTGACGGGCGCAAGTCCATGCTGGTCCGCAGCTTAAGCGCTTTCCCGCACGCGGGACAGCCCTCTATTGCCGGCGGCCGGCGGCATCGAGGCGGGCGCCAGGCCAGCAGACCGGCCCGGGCCGCGCTAAGGTGGGGACGTGGCGACCAGCGGGGCGGACAACGAAATTTACGATGCGATCATCGTCGGCAGCGGACCGGCCGGGGCCAGTTGCGCGGCGTTTGGCGCGGCGGCGGGCCTGCGGGTGCTGCTGCTGGAGCGCGCCCGGTTTCCGCGCGAAAAAGTCTGCGGCGACTGCCTGAATCCCGATTGCTGGCCGGTGCTGACGCGGCTCGGGGTGGACGAGTCGTTGCGCGAGCTGCCGCATGTCCGGCTGCGCGAGGTCGAGTTTGTCGGCGCGCGCGGCCAGCGGGTGCGGTTTCCCCTGCCGGCGACGCACGGCACGAGCGGCGAGATCACGATGAAACGCAGCCTGCTCGATGCCCATCTGCTCGCGCGCGCCGCCGGGCTGGGCGCGGAGATCGTGCAGGAGGCCGCGGTCACCGGGATGCGGCGCGAGAATGGCGGCTTCGCGGTCGATTTCGCCGGTGCCCGCGCCGGGACGGTCCGCGCGCGGACCGTTGTCGCGGCGGACGGCCGCAACTCGCTCATCGCGCGGCTCGCCGGTTTGTTGCCTCGACCGTCGCCGAATGGCAGCAACGGCACGGCGCCCGGCGGATTTCCTTCCCGCGTCGGCCTGCAAACGCACGCCCCGAGCTGCCCGCCGGAGTTTGCCGAGGCCGGGCTGGTGCAAATGCGCTGGTTTCCCGGCGGCGGGCACGCCTACGGCGGCATCGCGCCGGTGAGCGACAACACCGAGCTGAACATCTCGCTCGTCGGCGCGCCGGGCCGGCTGGAGGATTTGAAAGCGTGGGCGCAGGCGGAGTTTTCCCTGCCCGCCGGCTGGCCGGAATGGCGCACGATCGCCCCGCTGGACCGCGCCCCGGCCCGGCCGCCGGCGAGCGCGGAGGGCGTGTTTCTGGTCGGCGACGCGGCGCGGGTGGTGGAGCCATTCACCGGCGAGGGGATTTATTACGCCCTGCGCTCCGGGGAGCTGGCGGCGGCGGCCATCGTCCGCGCGACCCGCGGCGGGCAGGCGACGGCGCGGGCGGCGGCTGATTACGGCGCGGCGCACCGGCGCATTTATCGCGAGCGGGGCCGGCTTTGGGTCAATCGCCTCGCGCGCGCCGCCGTGCTGCACCCGCGGCTGGCGGACTGGGTGCTCGCGCTGGCGCAACGCCGCCCCGGCATCCTGCGCCTGCTCACGGCAAAGGTCGTGCGTTGACGCACATCGCGCCGGCTGCCGCGGCCAGCCCGGCGCTACAGGAGGCTCGCGATGCCGGCGAGGTTGGATTCCAGCGCTTCGAGGCGTTCCAGGAGCAGGCGGCGCGGGTCGTCCGGCGAGCCGAAGAACTTTTTCAGCGGCTCGATGAGGCTGACAAGCTGACGGTGCAGCACCACGCCGGCTTCGTCGAGCAACGCGGCGAGCGCCGCGGAAATTTCCGCGCGTTTTTCCGTCATCACGGCGGCAAACGTCTCGAGCGTCACCCGGCGCGAGCCGAAGACCGGCGCGGCGTTGAGTTGTTCCACGAGGGCGCGGCAATCGAAGACCGCGAGGCCATCGAGCCGGGCGAGGATCCGGGCCGGCAAGGCGCCACCGGCCGCGTCGGTCGGCAGGCCGGCGAAAAGATCGTCCAGTTGCCGCCGGATCTGCGGGTCGGCCTGGTGGCCCAGGATCACGAGCTGCACCTCGCCGGACAGCTGCGCGCGCTGACGGTCGAAGGCAACCCCCGCCGCGTCGCTGGGAGCGATGGCAGGCCCGGTCTGGTGGCGGGCGTCTCCCCGGAATTGCTCGTGCATCTGCCGCCAGACGGAGCGCAGATGCTCCTCGAACCCCGCGCTCAATCGCTCAATCTCGGCAGCGACGGCTTCGCGCAGCGCCGCTTCCATTTTCTTTCCGAACGCCTCCGTCCAGCCGCGTTGCCGGCTGAAGACGAGCTGCAACGCCGCCGGGGGCCGGGGTTGCTCCTGCAGCTCGCGCTCGCCTTCGCGGGCGACACGCTCGCACGCCGCCTCGCAGCCGCCCAGGTAGCCGGCGATCTGCTCGCGGGTGCGCGCCTCGATCTCGCCGATGACGGCGCGGAGCTGGTCCAGGCGTGTGCGGTCAACTCGGAGAAACTCCCTGATTTGGCCCGCCACGCCGGCCTGGATGTCGCGGAACAGGTTCTGCGCGACACGGGAGGCGGCGTGCAACCCCTCGCGCCGCGCCGCGTTGCCGGCGATCGCTTGGGAAACCTGCCGCTCAAATGGCTCGAAGCGGCTTTCCTCCCAAAGCCGTTCCTTGTCCACGCCGGTGGTCCTGGCGAGAAACGCTTTTTTCGCCGACACCGGGAAGATCGGAAAGGTCCGCCCGAGCCGCTGCAGCGCGGTCTGGCGCAGATGATCCCTGACCGCCGCGATCTCGCGCTCGGCGCGCAGGTCGGCTTGCTGGAGCACGCAAAGCACGTTTCGCCGGGCGCTCTCGGGCAGGCGCTGCAGGAATTGCCACGGCGTGTCGCCCCAGGGCCGGACGGTGTTGAAGACGACGATGATGAGATCGGCGCGGGGCGCGAAATTTTCGGAGATGATCCAGTTTTCCGCGACGGTCGCATCGCTGCCCGGGGTGTCCACGATGTGGAAGTCGCGCAGAAACCGGAGCGGCCGGTGGCATTCGGTGACGCCCGGCGCCAGCGGCAGATCGCGCGCTGGGCTGCCGTGAAGGAAAACCTCCACGGTGTGGGTGATCGGCACTGCGCCGGTCGGGCAGAGCGCGCAGCCGAAAAGAGCGTTGCAGAGCGCGCTCTTGCCCGCGTTCGTCTCCCCGATGAACAGCAGCAGCAACGGCTCACGCAGCCGCGCCTGCAAAGCCGGCAGTGCCCGGAGCCCGGCCGGCGTGGCGCGAGCCTCCGCCGCGGCCTCCTCCAGGGCGAAGAGGGCGGTGCCGAGCCGGGCGCGCAGCTCGAGATAAGAACTGCCGACCGGGGCGCGCTGACTGTCGGGAACCGGCATGAAGGACGGAGCAGTAGCAGAAAGAGGCAGGCGGCGAATTTCCGGTTTCCGGGAACTTCCAGTCGCTACATCTTCCGTCCGCTCCTGCCTTCGGTCTGCTGATTCAAGGTGGTCTGGCTAGCGCCGTCGCTTCGGGGTCGGGCTCGGGGTCGCCGTGGGCGTCGGAGTGGGTGCCGGCGGTTCGACGCCAGGCTCGGTGCCGGTGATTTTATCCGGCACGCCCGGGGCCGGAACGCGGCGGGGCGCGGCGGGCGGCTGGCCGCCTGATGCCGTCGTGGTGCCACCAGCGCCGGTGGCGATTGTTTGCTTCTTCGGATCGGGCGGCAGTTCCATGGCGAGGAGCTGGGTGACGGTGACAAACTTGAAGCCCTTCGCCAGGAGGCCGTCGAGCGTCGCCGGCATGGCCGCGATCGTGCTGGCGTGGATGTCGTGCGCGAGGACGATGCCGCCGTTGCGCGTGCCTTCGGTGATCCGGCGGGTGATGGCTTCCGCCCCGGGCTTGCGCCAGTCCAGCGGATCGACCGACCAAAGGATGATCTTGTAGCCGAGATCGTCGTGGAACCAGCGCCGCTGCGCGCTGGTGATGCTGCCATAAGGCGGCCGCATGAGGTCGGTGGCCTTGCCGCCGGTGGCCGCGTTGACGGCGTCCTTCGTGCGGTTGAGCTGGCTGCGCACGGCGTCGTCGCCCATTTTGCCGAGGTTCGGGTGGTCCCAGGAATGGTTGCCGATCTCGTGGCCTTCGGCGACGGCGCGGCGCATGATCTCGGGGTGATCCTTCACCAGGGAGCCGAGGACGAAAAACGTGGCCTTGATGCCGCGCTGCTTGAGCATGTCGAGCAGCTGCGGGGTGAGCGACGGATGCGGGCCGTCGTCAAAGGTCATGGCGATAAACGGGCCGTTGACGCGCACCTCGCTCCAGCTGTTGCCGCGCGAGGCCGCGTTGCTGGGGCTGCCGGTTTCCGTGGGAGCGGTCAGCAGCGTCGGGGCCGAGGAGCCTGGCGCGGCCGGCACGATGACGCCGCCCGCTCCGCTGGTGCCGGCTGGCCGTGGCGGCGGCTCCTCCTGCCGGGGACGACGCGGCGGGCGAGGGCGAAGCGGCCGACAACGGCGCGGGCGTCTGCCCATGCGCGGCAGGAAGGAGGAAAGCGGTGCCCGCCAGAATGGGCAGCGACAGCGACAGAGTCAGGGTGGACAAAAAACGGCGGTTCATAGACGCGGACGAGACAAGTTTTGTGTGTAGCAGAAGTGCTCCCCAACGCAAGCCGGCGAGGCGTCGCGCCGGGGCGGGACGCGGTTTTGGCCGGCCACGGCGGGAGAAACGCCGCCCCTGCGGAAGCGGCTCGGCGCGAGCGAATTCTCCGCGCGCCGCCGCGGCGATCGAGCCCGCCTTGACTCACCGGAACCGCGCCAGGATCGGCGCCAGTCGCTCGGCGGTTTCGGCCGGCCAGAGCTTGCGGTCGGTGATGATCGCGGTGTCCAGCGCCCGGTGCTCGGGCCAGTCGGCCGATTCCGGCAGGCGCGGGATCACCCGGGCGAGCAGCGCCTTGGCGGTGTCGGCATTGGCGAGCAGATGGCCGATGACCGTGGCGACGCTGACCGGCTCCTCCTCGACCTTCCAGCAATCGTAGTCCGTGACAAACGCGATGCTGGCCGCGGCGATCTCGGCTTCGCGGGCGAGCTTGGCTTCCGGCAGATTCGTCATGCCGATGACGTCAAAGCCGAGCTGGCGGTTCGCCTGGCTTTCCGCGCGGGTGGAAAATGCCGGGCCGTCCATGTTCACATACGTGCCGCCGTTGCGCACCGGCAGGCCGAGCGCCGTGGCCTCCTCATGAACGAGCCGCCGCAACTCCGCGCTCGTCGGCTCGGCAAACCCGATGTGCGCCACGATGCCGTGACCGAAAAACGTGTGCTCGCTGCGCCGGCTGGTGCGGTCGAAAAACTGGTCCGGCAACACGATGTGCCGCGGCGGCAGCTCCTCGCGCAGGCTGCCGACCGCGCCGACCTGGAGCAGAAAGCGGACGCCCAGCGAGCGCAGCGCCCAAAGGTTCGCACGATGCGGGATTTCCGTGGGCAGGAGCCGGTGCCCGCGACCGTGGCGCGGGAGAAAATAAACGTCCCGCCCGGCCAGCCGCCCGCCGACGATGAGGTCGCTCGGCGGACCGAAGGGCGTCTCCACCCGCAGCTCGCGGGTATCCGTGAGCGCGTCCATTTGGTAAAGGCCGCTGCCGCCGATGACGCCGACGGCGGGGCTGGAGCCGGAAGCACCGGAAGACGAAGCGTTGCCGTCGGAATTTGGCATGATCGGAAAATAATCGTGGTGTGCGCGGAGACAGGTTCATCCCGCGAGGAGCGCGCATCGTAATGTGGGTATCAAACCCGGGCTAGCGCATTCTCCCACCATGAACCTCACCGGCGAATGGATCGGCCATTACACCGGCCACTTCGATGAAGTGATCGCCATCGTGCAGACCGGCGACGAAGTCGTCGCGCGCAAGGTCACCGGCGACGACCATGTGCCCGGCGGCGAGATCACCTGGCGCGCAAATCTCGTCACCGGCCTCGGCGAGGGGCAGATCGCGGAGCGCGACTTTCGCAACCCGCAGTTCGTCCCGGGCCGCCTGGGCGTGGTCAGCGCCGAGCGCCTCGTTTTCCACTGGCTGGGCATCGGTTCCGTCGAGTATCGGCGCGATGATTGAACCCTCCGGCCCCTCGCGCGGTCTTCTCCCGCGCGGCCCGCACCCCGCATTGCTTCCCCACCCCCCGCATGCTAGTTTCCCACGCCCGACCTGCCGCAAGCCCGACGGGTGCTCAACCCCTAATTTCTAGAATGGAAAATCGATCCTCCAAAGACGGCAAATCGTCCGGCGGCCGCTCCCCGAACCGGGACGGCAACGGCAACACGGGCGACCCCAATTTCAACTGGCGCGGGCTCGTGCTGATGAGTTCGCTCTTCGCCGTCCTGGCCATCTTCTTTTGGGCGCAAAAGAGCGTCGTCGGCGCCGCTGAAGACCTCAAGTATCCGGAGTTTCTGGAAAAGCTGAAGACCGGCCAGATCGTCCAGGATCCGAAGAAGCCGCTGGAAATCATTATTGAAGACGCCAGCAGCACGCAGATCATGCGCGGCTTTTACTCGCCCGAGACGCCGCCGCGGCTCGAAGGCGCCAAGCCGTTTCGCACCACGGTGTCGCTCGATTTCAACAAGGATCTCGAGAGCCGCCTCACGCAGGCGAACCTGACGCCAAACGTGCGCAAGGAGTCGAACTTCATCTCCTCTCTGATCTTCTCCTTCGTGCCGATCACGGTCTTCCTGCTCGCGGTTTACTTTTTCTTCCGCCAGCAGATCAAGATGGCCGGCAAAGGTGCGCTGAGCTTCGGCAAGAGCAAGGCACGGATGATGTCGCGTGAGAAGAACAAGATCACGTTCAAAGACGTCGCCGGCGTCGAGGAAGCGAAGGACGAAGTGCAGGAGCTCGTCGAGTTCCTGAAAGACCCGAAGAAGTTCCAGAAACTCGGCGGCCGCATTCCGAAAGGCGTGCTCATGGTCGGCAGCCCGGGCACCGGCAAGACGCTGCTGGCGCGGGCCATCGCCGGCGAGGCGGACGTGCCGTTCTTCTCGATCTCCGGCTCGGACTTCGTGGAGATGTTTGTCGGCGTCGGCGCGAGCCGGGTGCGCGACATGTTCGAGCAGGGCCGCAAGAGCGCGCCGTGCCTGATTTTCATCGACGAAATCGACGCCGTCGGGCGTCACCGCGGCCACGGGGTCGGCGGTGGCCACGACGAGCGCGAGCAGACGCTGAACGCGCTGCTCGTCGAGATGGACGGCTTCGACACCCAGGAAGGCATCATCATCATCGCGGCGACGAATCGCCCTGACGTGCTCGATCCCGCCCTGCTGCGTCCGGGCCGTTTCGATCGCCAGGTGACCGTGCCGCTGCCCGACGTGAAAGGTCGCGAGCAGATCCTGCGCGTTCACGCCAAGAGGGTGAAGATCGCCGAGGACGTGTCCATGGACACAATCGCCCGTGGCACGCCCGGCTATTCCGGCGCCGAGTTGGCCAATGTCATCAATGAAGCCGCGCTGCTCGCCGCCCGCAAAGGCATGAAGGCGATCACGCTCGCCGAGCTGGAAGAAGCGCGCGACAAAGTGCGCTGGGGCCGCGAGCGCCGCTCGCTGGCGCTCTCGATGAAGGAGAAGGAAAACACCGCCTATCACGAGGCCGGCCACGCGCTGCTGACGATGCTGCTCCCGCACACCGATCCGCTGCACAAGGTGACCATCATCCCGCGCGGCCCCGCGCTCGGCGTGACGATGTATCTGCCGACCGAGGACAAATACAACGCCCGCAAGAACGAGCTGCTCGACCGCCTCGTCGTCATCATGGGCGGCCGCGTCGCGGAGGAACTCGTCTTCGGCGACGTGACCACGGGCGCCAGCAATGACATCCGCCAGGCCACGAACACCTCGCGTCGGATGGTTTGCGAATGGGGCATGAGCGACAAGCTCGGCATGGTCGGCTACGGCGAGCACGAAGATTATGTCTTCCTCGGCCGCGACATTTCCCGCTCGCGCGACTACTCCGAAGCGACCGCGCTGGAGATCGATCTCGAGGTGAAGCGCTTCAGCGACGAAGCTTACGAAAAAGCCAAGCGCCTCATCAGTGAAAACCGCGAGAAGCTCGAAGGCATCGCCAAGGCGCTGCTGGAATACGAGACGCTCGACGGCGCCCAGATCCGCGACATCATCGACCATGGCCGGATGATGAACCCGCCGAAGCCCGGGGCGAATCCGCCGGCGATCAAGGTCGTCAAGGAATCGGAAAAGGAAAAAGGCGTGGTGCTTTCCCCCGATTATCCCGCCGGCCTGACCGAAGCACCGGCGTAGCAACGTCTTCAAACCGGCGCGGCCGGAACCGAAAAAGGGCGATCCTGAACGGGTCGCCCTTTTTGTTTGCCCGCATACACGCGTTGACGCCCCCGGCGTCCGTTGATTAGTTAACACCTCTGCGGCAACGCTTCTGTTGCCCTTCGTTCTCACACCCCACCACGACGCATCTCTCTATGTCCAAATACGGAATCAATGGCTTCGGCCGCATCGGCCGCAACGTCTTGCGCGCCATGACCCAGGCGCAGGTCGAAAACATCGCCGCGGTCAATGATCTCACTGACACCAAGACCCTCGCGCACCTGCTGAAATGGGACAGCGTTCATGGCAAGTTTGACGGCGAAATTTCGCATGACGACGAGAACATCATCGTGCGTGGGCACTCCATCAAAGTGCTCAAGGAACGGGATCCCGGCGCGCTGCCCTGGGGCAAGCTCGGCGTGGATGTGGTCTGCGAATCGACCGGCTTTTTCACCAGCCGCGACAAGGCCGAGCTGCACATCACCAAGGGCGGCGCGAAGAAGGTGCTGATCTCCGCCCCGGCGAAGAATCCCGATGCCACCGTGGTGCTCGGCGTGAACGACGACGCTTACGATCCCGCGAAGCACACCGTCATTTCCAACGCCAGTTGCACGACGAACTGCCTGGCGCCGATGGTGAAAGTGCTCAACGACAAGTTCGGCATCGAGGCCGGCTTCATGAGCACCATTCACTCCTACACGAACGACCAGCGCATCCTCGATCTCCCGCACGAAGACCTGCGCCGCGCCCGCGCTGCGGCTGTCAGCATCATCCCGAGTTCCACCGGCGCCGCGAAGGCGATCGGCGAGGTGATTCCCGAGTTGAAAGGCAAGCTCAACGGCGGCGCCTTCCGCGTGCCGACGCCCTGCGGCAGCGTGACCGATTTCACCGCGACGCTGAAAAGCGCGGCGACGGTGGACGGCATCAACGAAGCCTTCAAGACGGCGGCCAGCAGCGGTCCGCTCAAAGGCATCCTGGAATATAGCGACGAGCCGCTGGTGCTCGTGGACATCATCGACAACCCGCATTCCTGCATCTTCGACAGCGGCCTGACGATGACGCTCGGCGAGAAGTTCGTGAAAGTCGTCGGCTGGTATGACAACGAATGGGGCTACAGCAACCGCTGCGTCCAGCTGATGGAACTGCTGGCCAAGTAAGCGGCGCGGCGACAGCGAAATCCGAGTCCGCAGATCACGCAGATTCACGCAGATTGCAGAGAGGTTTTGGGCAAGCGTGCACCACGTGCTGAAACCCAAAACCTCCTCTGCGGAAATCTGCGAAATCTGCGGATAACATTCCCTCTATGCACAAGCTAACTCTGCACGATGTGGACGTGAGCAATCGGCGCGTTCTGATGCGCGTCGATTTCAACGTCCCGACCGAGGAAAAGGACGGCAAGATCACCATCACGGACGACACCCGTATCCGCGAAACCCTGCCGACGCTGCGCTACTTGCGCGAGCACGACGCGAAGGTCATCCTCATGGCCCACTTCGGTCGTCCGAAGGGCAAGCCGGTGGCGAAATATTCGCTCGCGCCGGTGGCCGAGCGGCTGGCGGAGTTGCTGGAGCGGCCGGTGCAATTCAGTCCGGAAACCGTCGGTGAAGCGGTCGAGCATCGCGCCGCCCATTTGCAGCCGCGCGACGTGCTGCTGCTCGAAAATGTCCGCTTTCACGCTGAGGAAGAGGCGAATGATCCCGCCTTCTCGCAGGCGCTCGCCCGGCTCGGCGATGTGTATATCAACGACGCCTTCGGCGCGGCCCACCGCGCGCACGCCTCGACGGCCGGAGTCGCCGGCTACGTCACGGAAGCCGCGATGGGGCTGCTGATGGAGAAGGAGCTGAAGTATCTGCAGGAGGAACTCGGCAATCCGCGGGAACCTTTCGTCGTCATCCTCGGCGGGTCGAAAGTTTCCGACAAAATCGGCGTCATCAAGGCGCTGATGGAGAAGGCCAACACGTTTCTCATCGGCGGCGCGATGGCGTTCACATTTTTCAAGGCGCAGGGCATTCCCATCGGGAACAGCCGCGTCGAAGCCGACAAGCTCGAACTCGCCACGGAACTCCTCGCGCTGGCGAAGGAAAAAGGCGTCAAGTTTCTGCTGCCTGTGGACAGCTTCGAAACGCAGGAGATCAAGCCGGGCGCGAATTCCCGCAACACCCCGCGACTCAGCCAGCAGGCCGGAATCTCGGACGGTTGGATGGGCGTGGATATCGGCAAGGAAACGATCGAGCTCTACAAAGCCGAAATCGCCAGCGCGAAGACCGTGCTCTGGAACGGGCCGGTGGGCATTTTCGAGATTCCCGATTTCGCCAATGGCACGACCTCGCTGGCACGTGCGCTGGCGGAAAATCAGGACGCCGTGACGATCATCGGCGGCGGCGATAGCGTGACGGCCGTCAAGCAAGCCGGGCTGGCGGACAAGATGACGTTTATCTCGACCGGCGGCGGCGCCTCGTTGGAACTGCTCGAAGGCAAGGATCTGCCGGGCGTCGCGGCGTTAAGTGACAAGTAAACGACGCACAGTTCTCGTCGGGCGCCTGAAGTTTAACACAGAGAACACAGAGACAGAGGCACAGAGGACACAGAGAAAAGAGGAGGCAGGAGACAGAGAAGAGGACAGAGAAAGAACAGAATACCGGGCGGCGGAAGAAGAGCGCGGGCTCTCTTCGACTTCATGGACTTATTGTTCCGCCATCCAACCTCCGTCCCTTGGCCTGCTGTTGTCCCTTCTCTGGCATCCACTTTCTGCCTCTTCTCTCTGCCTCCTGCCTCCCTGCCTTTTCCTCTGTGCTCTCTGTGCCTCCGTCTCTGTGCCCTCTGTGTTAAAAATTTAACCCTCCCCCATGCGCAAACCCATTATCGCCGCCAACTGGAAGATGAACCTGACTGCGTCCGAGACGGAGTCATACCTAAAGTCGTTCATCATGGAAATCGGTGACGCCACCGATACCGAAATCGTCATCATCCCGCCGTTCACCGCGCTCGCGAAAGCGTCCGAGCACCTTGCCGACAGCGTCGCCATCAAGCTCGGCGCGCAGAACATGAATGCCAACAAGAGCGGCGCTTTCACCGGCGAGATCAGCGCGGCCATGTTGCGCGAGCTCTACGTTCGCTACGTCGTGCTCGGGCACAGCGAGCGGCGGCAGCTTTTCGGGGAAACCGACGAAGCGATTAATCAGAAGCTCCACGCCGCGCACGACGCCACGCTCAAGCCGATCTTTTGCATCGGCGAGACGCTGGAGGAACGGGACGGCGGCCAGGTGGAAGCCGTGCTCGGCCGGCAACTCCGCGCCGGGCTGGCCGGACTGGACCCGAAAGAGGTGCAGGAAACCGTGTTCGCTTACGAACCAGTCTGGGCCATTGGCACCGGCCGCAACGCGACGCCTGCCCAGGCTCAGGAAGCCCATGCGTTCATCCGGCGCACCGTGGCGGAGATCACCGATGAAACCATCGCCGAGAAGGTGCGCATCCAATACGGCGGCAGCGTGAAAGGCAGCAACGCCGCCGAGCTCCTCGCGCAGCCCGACATCGATGGCGCGCTCGTCGGTGGCGCCAGTCTCGATCCGCACAGCTTTGCCGAGATCGTGAAGGCGGCGCACCCGGCCGAGGAAGGCAGCTTGTAGCCTCCTTCAAGCGCACTCCGCGCCGCCCGGCGCGTGCCTTACCCGCGCAGGGGCAGCTGTTGCTCTTCCTGCGCAAACGGCCCGGCGTCGGCGGCATCGCCACGCCCCGCATCGCCGGCCGTCGAAACCGCCATCGCTGCGACCGAGGCGGCGACGCCATCCATCCCACCAGCGCCGGCTGTGCTTTCCTTGATCCCGCCGCCCGCACTGGTGACCACGCCGGCGGCGAGCGCGGCTTCGACAAACGCGCCGAGCGGGGTGATGAGATATTGCGTCAGCGGCCGCACGCGGTCGTGGATGTTTTGCGCGACCTGCGGCGCCGTGGCGTAGCCGCCAAACATCATCTCCAGCTTGGCGTCGAGATTGTCGATGTAGTGCAGCGTGATGGCTTCCGGCGTCTTCGGCAGCACCGGGGAGCCGAACTGCATCTCGCCGTGGTGCGAGGCAATGAGGTGAAGCAGATGCAGGCGCACCGACTCACAGGTGGGAAGCAGCTCCTTCCAGCCGGAATAGGGATCGCACAGGCGCATCTTGTTCCACAGCTTGTTCACCATCTCGATGCCCATGTTGATGTGCCCGATCAACTCGCCCATCTCGCAGTGCTCGATGGTGAAGCCGGTTTCGGCGACATGGTTTTCCCAAAGCTTGCCGCAGTCGTGAAAAAGTGTGCCCGAGAGCAGGAGATCGCGGTTGAGCTGCGGATAAACACCCGCCATCGCATTGGCCGCGCGCATCATGCCGGCGACGTGCTCGACGAGTCCGCCGCGTCGGGCGTGATGAAACGAGCGCGCCGCCGCCGAGCGCCGGAAACGGTCGCCGTAATCCGCTAGAAAAAGCTCCCAAAGGTAGCGCAGCCGCGGGTCGCGCAAGGTTTCCAGCATCTCCAGGATGAACTGGAAATCGGTCTCTTGTTTCTCGCGCAGATCCGGCGGCCCGGCGAAGAGCGCAGACTGCTCACTCGGGCTCAGCAGGCGGAAGCTCCAGCGCCGCGCCTCCAGGCCGAAGGCGGCGTGGTGCCCGAACTCGCCGCTGATCTCCACGCAATGACCGGCGTTCAACGATTCGCAGGCGGAATAATTCGGCGAGTCGCTCCAGGCTTTGAGGATGACTTTCTCCCGCGAGTCGATGCAATGCACCTCGCGATACGGCTTGCCCTCCTTGGTCGTCTTCGTGGTGACCCGCTCGACCTGCACATGCGCGGCGGTGTTGAGCGTTTCACCGCGCAACGCGAGCGTTTTCAGTTCGGTGAGAGTGAGGGCTGGCATGGTGAAAATCGCGGGGATCGCGGACGCGGCGGTTCGGCGACACTATAGGGAAAGCGAGGGATAAAAAACAACTCTGAATCCGTGTCGGCGGCGTGCGTTTTCTCCCGCGAGTCGAGCGTCGCTGGGGGACATGCGGTTCCGTTGTAGTGGTGGCCCTGTGAGTCGCAGAGTCAAAACGATTGCGGCTCGCAGAGCCGCCACTACAACCGCGGGAAAACGCGCTGGGAAGGAGCGGTTGCCGAAGAGGTTGCGCCGGTGCTAGTTTGCGCGCTGATGATTTTTCCGGTCCGCGGGTTGTTCCGCCTGCTTCTCCCCGCCCTCCTGGCTTCCTGCGCTGCGGCGCCCGTGCCCCAGCCCAGGGCAACTTCGACGCGGCCGCTCCCGTTTTACAGCGAGTCGGAGAGCGCCCCGCTGACTTCTGCCACGCCGGCAGCAGCGATCGCGATGACCGAGTCCGGCCAGTTGCAGCTCATCAGCCCGGACACCGCGCAGACTTTTGCCGGCGGGGTGACGATCCGCTACCTCCTGAACTGGGACAGCCGCGCCCAGGTTCTCCGGGCGATGCTCACGTTCAGCAACTCGCCTTACCAGGACACGAACACGCAGCGAAAGGAAGAGCAGTTCGGTTTCCGGATCCCCGGAGTCACGCTCGACGCAAATTCCGGCGTCTTCTTCGCGCGCGATCCCGCGGGCAACAACGTGCCGGTGGCCGTGCAGGTGCGCGGCGGCGGCGGCTTTCTATCCCGGCGCAACCCCATCGAGCCCACCGTGGGCTCCACGATTTACGTCTCGAAACCAGGCGGCCGGGTGTCGGTGCGGCTGATCGCCAAACCGGCGGCCCCCGCGACGACCGACAAGGCCAACCACTGGGTCATCGACGGCCAGGTCGGCGTGCTTTGAACTCCCATAATTTGAGCGTTGGCGCGCTTCAGCGGTCAGTTATCTCCTGTGCATGACCGGGCGCCCGGCCAAACCCGACCGATCGCCGCCGCGCTGCGAATGCAATGTATCGTCACCAGATGCCAGCACCCATGAACTCACCTCGCCGCCTCTTCTTGTCCCCAGCGCCTTCCCATCTGCTGAACGCCGCACGCCGCTTCGCGGTGCTGGCGTTGGCCGGGGGCACGCTCCTGCTTCAGCCGATCGCCGCCCAAGCCCGGGGAGCCAACGCGTTCGAAGAGTCGAAAAAGGGGATCGCCGCGGCGCGGGCAAGCAAGTGGGATGAAGCCATCAAGCATTTCGAAGCCGCCTCGGAAGCCGAGCCGAAAAACCCGAATCATTTCCGCAATCTTGCTTTGGCCTACCGCAAGAGCGGCGACCTCGATAAGGCGATCCAGAGCTATACGAAAGCGCTCGAAGTCGCGCCCGACAAATCGGATGCGGCGATCTACAACGAGCGCGGTGAAGCCCATTTCACAAAGCGCGATTTCGCCGCTGCCATCGCCGATTTCAACAAAGCCGAGCCCAGCCGCAAGACTGACCCCGAGCTGCACCGCCTGCGCGGCTATGCCCTCGTGGAAACCGGGGAATACGTGAAAGCCATCGCCGACTTTAACGTGCTGCTCAAGGCCAAGCCGGATGACGTTCCCGTCCACACCCGGCGGGCCTACGCCTACCGGAAAGCCGGTCAGCCGGACGGGGCGCTGCCGGATCTGGCAGCCTTGATCAAGCTCAAGCCCGACGACGCCGGCCTGCTCCGGGATCGCGCCAATGTTTACATCGCGATGAACAAATTCGACGAGGCCATCGCCGATCTCACCGCCGCGATCAAACAGAAGCCGGATGACGACGATCTGCTCGCGAACCGCGCCAGCGTTTATTTCAAGAAGGGTGACTTCAAAAGTGCGCTCGCCGATTGCGAAGCCGCGCTGGACAAGGATCCGACAAACTCCCTGGCGTCCGACGTGCGGACTTCGTGCTACGCCAAGACCGGCGATCTCGACAAGCTGATCACCGCTTACAACGACATCATCAAAGCCGACCCGAACGATTTCGACGCGCACATGCGCCGCGGCGGTGCGTTCCTTTCGCTGAAGAAATATGCGGACGCCCTGGCGGACTTCGAAGCGGCGGTCAAGATCAAGCCGGATGATACCCGCGCTCTGCGCCAGCGGGCCTTCTGCTACAGCCGCACGGAAGACTTCGACAAGGCGGCTCTCGATTACACGAAGCTCATCGAGATGAATCCGAAGGACTCGCGGCTCTATCGTCAGCGCGCTTACGTTCACGCCAAGCAGGGCGACGCCACGAACTCGCTCGCCGACTACACCAAGGCCATCGAGATGGCTCCGAACGACTCGTTCTCCTACTACAGCCGCGGGCTGCTCCACATGTCGCTGTATAACGAGGCCAAGGCCAAGGCGGACTTGCAGAAAGTTGTGGAGCTGAACACGAGCCCCGACCAGGTCCGGGACGCCAAGGACAAGCTCGCCTCCCTGCGCTGATCAACAGCGCCGGGACTTAGAGGCGCGGCGTCGTGATGCCGCGCTGCCCCTGATACTTGCCCTGCCGGTCGGCATAGCTGACTTCGCAGACGGACTCGGCTTTCAGGAAGATGACCTGCGCCAGACCTTCGTGGGCGTAGATCTTCGCCGGCAGCGGGGTCGTGTTGGAGATCTCCAGCGTGACGTGCCCTTCCCACTCCGGCTCGAAGGGCGTGACGTTCACGATGATCCCGCAGCGGGCGTAGGTGGACTTGCCGAGGCAAATCGTGAGGATGTCGCGCGGGATGCGGAAGTATTCCACCGAGCGCGCCAGGGCGAAGGAATTGGGCGGCACGATGCAAACGTCGGTCCGGATATCGACAAACGATTTTTCGTCGAAATGCTTCGGGTCCACGACCGTATTGAACACGTTCGTAAAGACCTTGAACTCGTCGGAAACCCGCAGGTCATAGCCGTAGCTCGAAACGCCGAAACGAGATCAGCGTGTGATCTGCTCCGCTTTCCCGTGAGCGGACCTGGCGCTCCGCAAACGGCTCGATCATGCCGTGCTCCAGCGCCATCCGACGGATCCAGGTATCAGGTTGAACAGCCATCGTCTTTTTTGTCCCGCGGTTCTACTGCGTCCCGCCGCGAACTCCAGACATATTTCGTCCTGGGTGCCCGGAAAAAGCAGAGACGCAGAGCGTGTTACCGCCCTGCGTCTCTTTTCTTACCTCACTACTCACCCCTCCACACACGCGCTGGCTTCATCACGGCCAGGCGCGAAAGTTTTCTGCGGCTTTACCAAGCCAGCGCACCGCCGTTCTGGTATTCGGTCACGCGAGTCTCGAAGAAGTTCTTTTCCTTGCCGAGATCAATGGTTTCGCTCATCCACGGGAAGGGATTACGCGCGCCATACTTCGGCTGCAGGCCGATGCGCTCCAGGCGGCGGTCGGCGATGTGCTGGACGTATTCGCGGAAGGACTCGGCGTTCAGCCCGAGGATGCCCTTCGGCAGGCAGTCCTGCGCGTAGGCGATCTCGAGTTCCACGGCCCGCTCGATCATGGCGACGATCTCGGCCTGCAACTCCGGAGTCCAGGCTTCGCGGTTTTCCGCGACGATGCCGTTGATCAGGTCCGCGCCGAACGCGAGGTGCGTGCTTTCGTCGCGCATGATGTATTCGAACTGTTCGCCGATGCCGACCATGCGGTTCTGCCGCTTGAACGACAGGATCATCACGAAGCCGGAATAGAAGAAGATCCCTTCCATGATGACGTAGAAGCCGACCAGGTTCTTGAGGAACTTCTGGACGCCCTCGACCGAGTCGGTCGAGAAGTTCGGGTCCATGATGTCGCTGGTCAGCGTCATCTCGAACGCATCCTTGTCGTGGATGCTGTTCACCTCGTGATACATGTTGAAAATCTCGCGCTGATCGAGCGCCAGACTTTCCACGATGTAGTGGAAGGTATGCGTGTGGATGGCTTCCTCGAAAGCCTGGCGCAGCAGATACTGCCGGCATTCCGGATTCGTGATGTGCTTGAAGATGGCCAGCACGATGTTGTTGCCGACCAGGCTCTCAGCGGTCGAGAAGAAGCCGAGGTTGCGCATGATGACGCGGCGTTCCTCGGCGTTGAGACGATTCGACTTCCAAAGCTCGATGTCGCGCTGCATCGGCACTTCCGTCGGCATCCAGTGGTTCGCGCAACCATTGAGGTAATGTTCCCACGCCCAAGTGTATTTCAGGGGCATGAGCTGGTTGACGTCCACGGCGCGGCAGTTGATCAACCGCTTGTCTTCAGCGTTGATTCGCTTGGCGAGATCGTGGACTTGCGGGCGTTCGTCGGTGGCGTTGCAGCAGGACATAATTCGGTTGAGTTGGTTAGTTGAGAATCGTTTCGAGCCAGCTTCGGGTTATTGTCCGACGTAGCCGGGAATCTTCGCTTTGGCAGACTGCGGGCCGGTCCACTTGGACATCGCCCAGGAAACTACGCGCTTGTCCACCTCAGGGTTGCCGGTGCTTTTGAGAATATTCACTTTGCTGACCTTGCCTTTGGCGTCCGTGAAGACTTCCAGGCCGATCTCCTTGCGACCTTTCACCTCAAGTCCGTCGAGGTTGCCGGGCGCCGGGGTGACCCAGGGGGCTTTTTTCTCTTCCGGCTTGGCGTTCTTCTCCGTTTTGTTTCTTACCGAGGGATTGGTTTCGCGACTGGTGGCACTGGTCAGACCAGCCGGGTTACGATTCTGACCCGCAGTGGCGGAGGCGCCCCCGCCAGCGCCCTGGGCACCGGCGGAATGGACGAAGGCAGCTGACAAAGCGGTCAGCGCGCAAGCGATGGGGAGAAGGGATTTCATGATGATTTGGGATCGTTGGTCTGCGGATTGCCTTGGGGACCGGCGTTCGGCTGTTGGGGTTGCGGCGGATTGCGGATGGCGGCGAAGGTGGCCTCGATCAGTTGTCTGCCCTGATCTCCGTTGTTGTGGTAGATCGCCGTCATCGTCTGGATCGTGTTGGCGGCGGGGCCGGCGAAGGTGAACTGGCAGTCGATCACCTCGCACTTGTTCAGCGAAAACGGCCCGAAGCCGAGGACGACGAAGCGGCAGTTGCGGAACTGGCAGTTTTCGTATTCGTGGAAATCCAGAATGACTTCCTGATTTCCAAAATCGTGTTCTACAATTTTCATGAGTTTGCTTACACGTGCTTGCGCCGCTTGTCAGGCTCCTTTGCCACACCCTTGAACGGCTTTTTGTCCGCTTCTTTCACGTCCATGATCTCGCCGGTCTTCACGTCGCGCTTGGCATTGTGACCGGAGGGAGTCTCGAATTGCGTCCGATCCTTCACGGTGCCCTTGCGGCTGCCTTTTCCAGTGTTTGTGGCCATGCTTGTTTAGAGGTTACTGGCAGGCTTCGCAGGTGGGATCGAGAATGCTGCAGGCGTTCTTCACCGCGGTGGCGGGTTCAGGCGCCATGGTTACGTCATCCGGCGCGGCGGTGACGGCGGGCGCCGGGGTGCTACCGGCGAGTGAATGCGCGGTCTGCCGGGCGACCTGCACGTTGGAGCTTTCGCTCTTGCTCTTCATCCAACGCGGCTGGTTGCCGCGACGGTTGACGTCCAGCGTGCTCTTCTCGATCTGCGTCGCCGCGAGCGTGCGCAGGTAGTAGGTGGTCTTCAGCCCTTTCTTCCACGCGAGCAGATACATGTCGTTGAGCTTCCGGCCGTTGGGTGCGGCGAGGTAAAGGTTCAGCGACTGGCCCATGTCGATCCACTTCTGGCGGCGGCTGGCGCATTCGATGAGCCACTTCGGCTCGATCTCGAAGGCCGTGCGGAAGACTTCCTTCAACTCCTGCGGGATGCTTTCGATCTCCTGGATGGTGCCGTCGTAGTATTTAAGGTCGGCAACCATGTCCTCGTTCCAGAGTTCGAGCTTCTTCAAGGCTTCGACTAGGTAGGTGTTGATGGTGGCGAACTCACCGGAGAGGTTCGACTTGGCGAAGAGATGCTTGTAGGCCGGCTCGATGGATTGGGAGACGCCGGTGATGTTGGAAATCGTCGCCGTCGGCGCGATGGCCATGGTGTTGGAGTTGCGCATGCCGTGCTCGCGGATGGCGGCGCGCACGCGGTCCCAATCCAGGGTCTGCGAGTGGTCAATGTCGGCGTAGCCGGCGCCGCGCTCCTGCTCGAGCAACGCCTTGGTATCGATCGGCAAAATGCCGCGGTCCCACTTCGAGCCGCGGTAGGTCTGGTAGGTGCCGCGTTCCCGGGCCAGTTCGGTGGAGGCGAGGATCGCGCAGTAGCTGATCTGTTCCATCGAACGATCCGCAAACTCGACGGCCGCGTCGCTGGCGTAGGAGATGCCGAGCTTATACAAGGCATCCTGGAAGCCCATGATGCCGAGGCCGACCGGCCGGTGCTGCATGTTGGCATGCCGGGCTTCGGGCGTCGGGTAGTAGTTGATGTCGATGACGTTATCGAGCATCCGCATCGCGGTGCGCACGGTCCCGGCGATCAACTCCGCATCGAGTCCGCCATCCGGAGTCACGTGCTCGGCGAGGTTGATGGAGCCGAGGTTGCAGACGGCGATCTCGTCCTTCGAAGTATTGAGCAGGATCTCGGTGCAAAGGTTTGACGAATGCACGACGCCGACGTGGTCCTGCGGCGAGCAGATGTTCGACGGATCTTTGAAAGTCAGCCACGGATGGCCGGTTTCGAAGAGCATGGTCAGCATCTTGCGCCAGAGGGCGACGGCTTCCACGCGCCGATGGAGCGGCAGCTCGCCGCGATCGACCATGGCTTCGTATTCCTCGTAGCGCCGCTCGAACGCCATGCCGTAGAGGTCATGCAGGTCCGGGCAATCGCTCGGGTTGAAAAGCGTCCACTGGCCGTTCTGCGTGACGCGCTTCATGAACAGATCGGGAATCCAGTTCGCCGTGTTCATGTCGTGCGTGCGGCGGCGCTCGTCGCCGGTGTTTTTGCGCAGCTCGAGGAAATCCTCGATGTCGAGGTGCCAGGTTTCGAGGTAGGCGCACATGGCGCCTTTGCGCTTGCCGCCTTGGTTGACTGCCACCGCGGTGTCGTTGGCGACTTTCAGGAACGGCACGACGCCCTGGCTTTCGCCGTTGGTGCCGCGGATGTGGGCGCCGGTGGCGCGCACGTTCGTCCAGTCGTTGCCGAGGCCGCCGGCCCACTTGGAGAGCTTGGCGTCGTCGGAGACGACCTTGAAGATGTGCTCCAGGTCGTCCATCACGGTGCTCAGGTAGCAGCTCGAAAGCTGCGGATGGAGCGTGCCGGAGTTGAAGAGCGTCGGCGTGGACGAGCAGAAGCGCATGGACGAAAGCAGCTCGTAGAACTCGATGGCGCGGTCGTTTTTCTGCGCTGGATCCTCCAGCGCGGCGAGGCCCATGGAGACGCGCATCCAGAAGTATTGGGGCGTCTCCAGGCGGCGGCCCTTTTCGTGGATGAGGTAGCGGTCATACACGGTCTGGATGCCCATGTAGTTGAAGCGCTCGTCGCGATCGAGGCGCAGGGCGGCGGAGATTTTTTCCAGATCGAAGTCGAGAATGCTCTTGTGCAGCCGGCCGAGTTCGATGCCGTGGTGAAGGTAGGTCGTAAAATGGTCGCGCAGCCGGGTTTCCACGCTGATGCTGGCGTCCTGGGCGGGCGGGAGGACTTCTTCGTAGATGACGTTCAGCAGCAGCCGTGCGGCGACGTAGGAATAGGCCGGGTCGCGCTCGACGCGGGCCTTCGCGGCGAAGATCATCGCCTTGTTGATCTCCGCCGGCGTGACGCCGTCATAGAGATTTTGCAGCGTCTCCTCGGCCATCTCGCGCCAGTCGGTGCGGCCGTCGTCAAAGCCGGCACAAGCGCGGATGAGCGTGCGGCGGATCGTCTGCGGATCCAGCGGTCTCCGTCGTGCCGTCTGGCCGGGTGACGTTCAACCGCGGGCCGGCGGTCGGCGCGACGGCGCGCTGAGTCGCTGTCGTGGCGCCGGATGCCGCTTGCTCAAGGCCACGGAGCAGACGCGCTTTTTTGCGTTCCTCGCGGTAGAGGATGTAAGACCGGGCCACGGCGTGCTGGCCGGCGCGCATCAGCTCGTTTTCCACGAGATCCTGGATCAATTCGACCTCCAGCTCGCGCCCCTCGGCGGCGAGTTTCAGAGCGCGCTCGACGACGCCGGCCGTGAGAAAATGCACGCTGCGACCGACTTCTTCCGGCAGCGCGCCGTGCGGGTCGAGGCCGAGCACGTCGCGAAACGCGCTCTCCAGCGCCAGGCCGATGCGGGCTTCGTTGAACG
Organism: uncultured Verrucomicrobiae bacterium; assembly: GCA_963762725.1. Taxonomy (GTDB): domain Bacteria; phylum Verrucomicrobiota; class Verrucomicrobiia; order Chthoniobacterales; family SZAS-18; genus JAFAXH01. The sequence goes on from CAVXLY010000005.1 coordinate 486,165, forward strand.
GCGCCAGACGGCCGTCACGTTTGCGAACCAGAAACTTTTCGGCTTCCGGCTGGGCGGGGATCTGCAGGTCGAGCTGCGGCTGATTTTCAGAGAAGGACATAACGGCGCAGAGAGGGGACAGGATGGACGGGTTTGGAGGGGCGACAGGAAACGCGCAGGGACGGAGGCGCTGAGGGCGGAGACAGAGAGGGAGAGGTGCAACCCGACAACCAAAAATCGAATCCGGTCAGTGTCTTTCTTTGTGCCCGCCGCGCTCTCTGCCGGCCAGGGAGCCAGCTTCGTCGCGACCTGAGTTATTCACATTTCATTCACCGACAATTCACTATAGGTTGTGCTTTCTTTCAACTGAAAACGCTACAGGTTGCGGTGTGAATCGAAGCGGAAAAATGGGGCGGATGGCAAGATTTTTTTAGGATCCGCGGCATTTTTTCAACAAATCAAAGAAACAGAGCCATTTCCGTCTCGGAAAAAATTTTCGCCCTACCCGGCTTCGGGTCGTTGCCAGAAGCAGAGCTGTGCCCAGACGCGCGTCGTCTTAGAATTTGCGAAGCCGGAAGCCCCGGTTTCCCGCCCGTCGCGAGCCGCCCGACCCAGCGACCTGATGCCCCGCCCCGCCCAGAGGAAAACTTACACCGGGATCGCCGCCGGCGCGACCGTTTCGTCCCCGAGATACCGGTTGGGGGAAAGGTAGTTCTGCACGTAATCGCGCACGGCTTCCGCCAGCGGCGTGGGTGCGAACTGCGGATCCGCGGCCCGCAACCGCGAGATGTCGGCGCGGGTGAAATACTGGTATTTCCCGCGCAGAATTTCCGGCATTTCGATGAACTCGATCTGCGGCTCCCGGCCGAGTGCGGAAAAAATCGCCCTGGCAAGGGTCAGCCAGGTATTCGCCTCGCCACTGCCGACATTGAAGAGTCCCTGGGCGGCAGAGTTTTCGGCCAGGGCGATCGTCGCAGCGACGGCATCCTTTACGTAGAGAAAATCCCGCTGCTGCTCGCCGTCCTGGAAATCGGGCCGGTAGCTTTTGAAAAGTCGCACGGAGCCGGTTTCGACGATCTGTCCGTAGGCCTTGTGCACGAGGCTGCGCATATCGCCCTTGTGATTTTCGTTGGGGCCGAAAACGTTGAAATATTTCAGGCCGACGACCCGGGAAAGCAGGCCGCGCCGCCAGGCATGGAGGTCGAAGAGGTGCTTCGAGTAGCCATACATGTTTAGCGGGCGCAGCCGCGGCAGATCGCGCGCGGGATCCGTGTCCTCCATCCCCGCTGAACCATCGCCGTAAGTCGCCGCGGACGAGGCATAAACAAAGCGCGCACCGATCCGCAGCGACCAGTCGGCCAGGGTGCGGGTGTAGGCGAAATTATTGCGGATCAGGTAGGCAGCGTCGCGCTCCGTGGTGGCCGAGCAAGCGCCAAGGTGGAAGACGGTGTGGATGTTGCCCAGCGCATGGTCGCCCGCCTCGACGCGGCGCAGGAGCGCATCGGCCTCGAGATAGTCATCGAAGCGCAGCGGGACGAGGTTCTTCCATTTCTCGTCCTGACCGAGAAAATCGGCGACGACGATGTTTTCAAACCCGCGGCGATTCAGTTCCCAGATCAGGGCGCTGCCGATGAACCCGGCACCGCCGGTGACCAGGATTTTGCCGGAAGCCGGGGACATCATAAAATTTCGAAAAGATAGGAGAACACCGATGCCGCGCGGACGCTCAGACCCAGGCCAGTTCTGCGGGCGGCGCGGCGTCGATCAACCGATGCCGATGCAGGAGCCGGCCGTATTCCGCGATGGCCTGTTTTTCCGCCGTCCCGAGACGGTAGCGGATGCAGCGCGTCAGGTAAAACTCGGCGAATCCGGGCGGGTAAACATTTTCCGAATCGGCCTCGGCGATCACCCGGGCCATCTGGCGACACCCGGCTTCCCGCCACGCTCGCAATGTCGCGCCGATGCGCGCGGGATCCGGCGTTTCCGACCGGATAAGCCAGGCGGCAAAGACGAACGGTAGCCCGGTGGCAAGCTGCCATTGTTCGCCGAGGTCGAAAAACCGGCAGCCTTTGCCGCCAGCGGCGGATTGGTGACGGAACGCGATGGCTTGGTCACCGATCAGCAGCACGCCTTCGCCGCTGGCGAGCGCCGCCTCCTCGTCCCCGAAGTCCGATGCCGTCAGCGCCTCATAGCGCGGCGTCAGCCCGTGAAACTCGGCGAGCAACACGCGCAGGAGATTCACGGAGGTGCGCGACGCCGGGTCGAGCCGAATGGTTTGCACGCTCGCCAGATCGCCGCGATACGCCAGAAACACGCTATGCACGCGGCCGCTGCAGGCGATGGCGACATCATCCACCACGCGGTAGCCGCCGGCGGAGCGGAGCAACTCAAAGGTCGGCACCAATCCGACATCGAGCCGCCCGGCAGCCAGATCATCGGCCAGGATCGCAGGATGTTGAAACGCCACGGATTCCGCGTGGCCGTGGATCAGCGGCTTCGAATTCAGATAGCGCACACAACCCACGCGCAGCCCGTGCGGCAGGGTTGCCAGCGTGGCGGATTCATGGTCTGAGGTGGGCGGGGTCACGGGACGGGGGGTTTCACGTGGAAGCGTGAAGAAGCTGGAATGGCCTCGCGCAAAGACGCAAAGGCGCAAAGGGGGAAGAAGAAAAGCGGAAAGGTCTCGCGCAGAGGCGCAGAGACGCAGAGCGAAGGGAGAAAGGCAGGCTGAGTCGCGGGGAGTCGCGACGCGCTGAGTGAAGCGGAGCGGGAGTGGCCTCGCGCAAAGGCGCAAAGGGGGAAAAGAGGAAAAGATGAGAGAGATGGCAGGGGGACGGATCGGCGGGAGACTTCATAACCACGCAGCAAACGCTTTTTTATCCCTCCGACCCCTCCCTCTCTTTTGTCTTTCCTTTGCGCCTTTGCGCCTTTGCGCGAGGCCATTCCAATGTTTCCACGCTAAACGGCCCGTTTCCCTCAAGCCGCCACCGGCGTCAACGCCGGCTCCGGCACCGGCTTCGCGCGATGCGTTGAAGCGATTACCTGGTAATGCGAATCACGTTGCCGCGGCTCGCGGCCGGCTTCCCGGATCGTTCGTTCCAGCGTCTCAACCGTCAGTTCCTGCGGCGTCTTCGCCCCGGCCATGTGGAAGATCTTTTCCTCCATGATGGTCCCATGCAGATCGTCCGCACCGTAATTCAACGCCGTCTGCGCCAGCGGCAGCCCGGTCGAAATCCAGTAGGCCGTGAGGTGCTGAATGTTATCCAAAAAGATGCGACTCACCGCGTAGTTACGCAACTCTTCGAAGCCGGTCGCGTGGACGATTTCGCGCAATTCACGCGTCGTGCCTTCCGGATGGAAAGCATACGGGATGAAGCCGGTAAAGCCGCCCGTCTCGTCCTGTAGATCGCGCAGGCGGCGCATGTGGTCAACGCGTTGCGCATACGTCTCGACGTGGCCGAAAAGCATCGTGCTCGTCGAGCGGCCGCCCATCTGGTGCCAGGTGCGATGGACGTCGAGCCATTCCTCCGCCGTCTCCTTGCCGCGACAAATCCGGTCGCGCACCGCGGGATCGAAAATCTCCGCGCCGCCGCCGGTGAGCGAACCCAGCCCGGCGTCGCGCAACGCGGCAAGCGTGTCGGCGATCGGCAGCTTGAAAATACGTTTCGCCAGGTGCCGGATCTCGATCGCCGTGAAACTCTTGATGTGCAGCGCCGGATCGACCGCCTTCAGCGAGCGCAACAGCTCCAGATACCACTCCGCCGGCAGCGTCGGATGCAGGCCGCCGACCATGTGAATCTCTGTGATGCCCTGCCCGAGCGCGCCGCGGACCGTTTGGACGATCTCGGGGATGGCCTGCTCGAAAGCATGCGGATCGCGTTTCCGCGCCGCGAATGCGCAAAACTGGCAGCTCAGAATGCAGACGTTCGAGTAGTTGATGTAGCGATTGAGCAGGTAGGTCGCGACATCGCCATTCAGTCGCGCGCGGGTCACGTCTGCGATGGCGCCGAGAGCGTTGAGATCGCGACTCCCGTAGAGCGTCAATGCCTCGGCTTCCGAGATCCGCTCGGCGGCGGCCACTTTCTCGTAGATCGGCCGCAATTCGCGCGGCAGCAGGGCGGGAATCATAGGCTGGAAGGAAAACCGCGAGCCGGACGGTGAACCCGCCGGCTTGTGAAAGTTTTCACAAAGGGAACGTCGGCTTGACCGGCCTCGGATGCAAGGGATGACCCGGCCGTCCGCAGCCCGCCAGGACCGCCCCGGGAAACCGGCGGCAAGGCGAAGAAAGTTTGAAACCGCAGCCGACTCCCGGCGTTATATGAGTCAACCATGCCGTCGGCCGCCGCCGTTTCTTTCCAGGCTTTCGCCCCTTTTTCCATCGCCTTTTTTACGGAGATGGGGGAGGAGCACGATCCGGCCGGACGCCCGCTCGTCGGGGGGCGGAGTCCCGGGCTGGCGGCGACCAGTGGTGAGGACGCTGGCGCCAGCACTGCCGCCGAGGCGCAAGCCGATATTTTGCGCATGCGCCGGGTGCGCGAGGGCGACCAGGAGGCGTTTGCGGAATTGGTCGAGTGTCACCAGGCCCGGGTGATCGGCACCGTCGCCCGGATGCTCGGTCCCGACAGCGTAGCGGAGGCCGAGGACATCGCGCAGGGCGTCTTCCTGCGGGTTTGGAAATCGGCCGCGCGCTACGAGCCGACGGCGAAGTTTACGACCTGGCTTTACACCATCACGCGCAACCTCGTTTTCAACGAGCTGCGCCGCCGCCGCAGCCGACCCGTCACCAGCTACGACGCACCGGCGCCCGGCAGCGCCTTTGACGACCCGGAAGCCAGCCTCGCCACACCCGCCGGCCTCACCGATCACACGACCGCCACGCCCGCCGGCGCCCTGCTGGAAGCCGAGTTGCAGGAGGCCATCGCCGCCGCCATGGATTCCCTGCCGGAAGTCCAGCGCATGGCGCTTATCCTCCGCCGATACGAAGAGCTTTCCTACGAAGACATCGCCCGCGTGCTCGATCTCACGGTGCCCGCGGTGAAGAGCCTGCTCTTCCGCGCCCGCACGGAATTGCGCGAGAAACTTTCCCGTTATCTCGAAGGCTGACGCCGCCTCCCGCCGCGATCCCGGCGCCGCGTCTTTCTGCTTTCAGGCCGCGGCGTTTCGCCCTTAGGGTGCGGCCACATGGAAATGGTTTTGTCGGTGCGACGCGCCCTGTTCGATCAGCTCGGGGAATTTCAGGGGCTCAACTTCGATGTCGCCCGCTATCTGCCGGCGTTTCTCGCCCGGGAAAACAACCTGTTTCTCCCCCGCGATCAGGCCGAGGCCGACCCGGGCTTCAAGCAGCTCATCCCGTATGTCCTGCTCGTCCACGCCGGGCGGGTGCTGCACTATGTGCGTGGCAAAAAAGGCGGCGAAAATCGGCTCCACGCGAAAGGCTCCGTCGGCATCGGCGGACATCTGAACGACCACGACGAAAACCTGTTTTCCTGGGATGAAGCGGCTTACCGCGCCGGCGTCGCCCGCGAAGTCAGCGAGGAGTTGAAACTGGAAACCGGCTACCGCGACCGCATCGCCGCGCTGCTGAACGACGACTCGAACGAAGTCGGCCGCGTGCACCTTGGCATCGTCCACGTTTTCGAGCTGGAAACCGCCGCCGTCGCCAAGCGCGAAAGCGCCATCACGCAGGTCGCGTTTTTGACGCCCGACGAACTCCGCGCCCGTCGCGACTCGCTCGAAACCTGGTCGCAGATTTGCGTGGACGCCCTCGACACGCTGCTGCAACCGGCCCGCTGATCCCGCGTCAGCGATCCAGCATCCGCCGCAGCGTGCGCGTGGCTTCAAAGCATTCTTCCGCCGTCGCCCGCGCCCGCCGGGACAGCGCCGGCCAGTTCGGCGACCACCCGTGCCAGCGCATCGCGCGCTTCTTCGAGCGTGCGGACTTCGAAAAAACCGGAGTCCTCCGGCAGATAACGCGACACCGCGGCATCCTCCGTGATCACGGGCCGGCCCGTCGCCAGAAACGCCGCCGCGCGGTCGCTCACCCAGCCCGAGCGCCACGCGCTGTCGAAGCCTTTGATCGTCGTAAACTCGCCCGCCGCGCTCGCCAGATAGCGCCGATATGCGGCCGGCGAGCCAGCCACAGCGTGCGGCTCGACGGTGTGCCAGCCGAGCGCCTGCAGCCGCTCCGGCTCGCCGTCACCGGGGGCAAAATTCATCGCCAGCTCGAACTCGATTTCGGGCAACAGGCGCGGCAGCGGGAGGAATTGCTCGAACTTCGACATCTTCGAGCGGTCGCGGTATTCGCTGTCCACGGCAATCGCGCTCGTGGAGTCGCTATACCACTGGCCGATCGTCGTGAACTTCGCCCGGCGCGGGCGGGGCTGCGGCTGGTAAAACGTGGTGTCCGCCAGCGGAAAAAAGGTCTGCCAGTTCAGCCCGTTTTTTTCCATCCGGCAGTCGGGCGCATTCATGTTCAGCCCGATGGTCCAGAACTCGTGGTGAGAGCTCTGGCCCATCTCCAGGCCCTGGCTCATCCAGTAGGAAAATTCCGTCGGATCGAGGTCGCAGAGCAGCCGGCGCTCGAAGCGCTCCAGCAGCGGCCGGTGCAGCGAGTGGCTCAGGTTCAGCAGCACGTTCGGCCCGGCGAGGCGGGCTTCGAGTTCGGCGCGCGTTTTGCCATAAAGCTTCATCGTGCCCAAGTCGTGGACGTCAGGGTTGGCCGGGTTCTGGTAGAGCAGGCACCAGTGGTCGCCGAGCCCGTGCCGGCGCATGCGGTCGGCAAAGGTGCGGATGCAGGCGCGATCGTGCTCGCGGCCTTCCGTGGACGCGGGCAGCAGTTCCAGCCACACGAAATCGCGCCCCAGTTTTTTCAAGCCGAGTGCCCACTGCAACGGCACGGAAAAATTGCCGCCGCCGAGCCGGTATTTTGCCGCGAAGCCGCCGCCGAGAAAAACCGTTTCTGCCGCCATGATGATTGTGAAGCCCAAGTCGTCGCCCGCCCGCGAAAAGAGCTTCCCACCCAGACCGGCGCAAGGAGAAACCGCCGGGCGCATGACCCTCATCCCGCCCGCGACCGCCGGCGTGTTCGCGCAGAAACCGCCCAGACGCCGTGACAGATTCGGATCAAGCGGTAGTGCTCTTGCGACCGAGTTGCGCCCAGAAGTTTTCGGCGGCCGGGCTCAGACGCGAAGCCGGACGAAAAAGCCGGATTTCCACCGCGACATCCTGCGCCGCATCACCGGCGCGCACCAGGGCGCCGCTGGCCAATTCCTCGCCGACCAGACTCAGCGGCAGCCACGCGAGACCGCGGCCTGCCAGGGTCATCGTTTTCAGCACGGCGGCGAGATGCGAGGTAAACACCGGGCGCAGTGGCGTCGGCGCCGTCCGGCCCTCGGAGGATCGGCTCGCCGCGCGCAGGATCCGGCCCATGCCGGACTCCGCGCTGTAGGCGAGGTGTGGAAGATCCGGCCCGGCATCCTTTCCACGCGGTAGCGCCCAGCGCGGCGTGCCGTCCTTGCGCGGCGCGCTCAACGGCACCAGCACGTCGCCGCCGATGCGCACGGATTGAAATTGCGCCGGGTCCAGCCGCTCGTCCGAGCCTGGGCAGGAGTGGCAGAGAAGAAACTGCGCCTGCCCCTGGAGCATGAGCGTTTCGCACGCCTGCATGGTGTCCGAAATCAGGCGGATGGCGCCGACCTGGCCCTGCGCCTCCAGCGCGCGCAACCAGACGGGGAAAAACGTGAGCGAGAGCGCGTGCGTCGCCGCGAAGCGCAGCGTCGCCGCGGCGAGATGCTCCGTTTGTTGCGCTTCCTCGCGGGCTTGCAGCAGGCGGCGCAACAGCTCGTCCGCGCGCGGCCGGAAACGCTCCCCGGCCGCGGTCAGCTTCACCGGTTGCTCGTCGCGATCGAAAAGCGGCGTGCCGACCCATTCCTCCAGCGCGCGGATGCGGCGGCTGAAGGCCGGCTGCGTGACGTGGCGCACCGCGGCCGCACGCGAGAAATTCGGCGCAATCCACCAGCGCGAGAAAATCTTCGAGCCAGGCGAATTCCATAAGCGCCATGCCGGCCGGGCATCGGGCGATGAAAACTCGGCATTGGCCGAAGTCGCGTCGCCGCCCCTATGGTCGGACCAGCAACCCCAGAACCCTATATGCGCATCACCGAAATCCGAGAGAAAACCGCCCCCATCGCCTCCCCGATCGCCAACGCCTACATCGATTTTTCCAAGATGACCTGCTCCGTCGTCGCCGTGATGACCGACGTCATCCGCGACGGCAAGCCGGTTGTCGGCTACGGCTTCAACTCCAACGGCCGCTACGGCCAGGGCGCGCTGATGCGCGAACGCTTCATCCCGCGCGTGCTGGAAGCCGATCCGAAGTCGCTCGTCGACGAGGCGAACGACAATCTCGACCCGCACAAAATCTGGGCGACGATGTTCACGAACGAAAAGCCCGGCGGCCATGGCGAGCGGTCCGTGGCGATCGGCACCATCGACATGGCCGTCTGGGACGCCGTGGCGAAGATCGCGGAGAAGCCGCTGTTTCAACTCCTGGCCGAGCGCTACGGCAACGGCACGCCGGACCCGCGGGTGTTCGTCTATGCGGCCGGCGGCTACTATTACCCCGGCAAGGGTCTGGAAGGCTTGAAGCAGGAAATGCGCGGCTACCTGGAGCGCGGCTACACCGTGGTGAAAATGAAGATCGGTGGCGCGCCGCTGGAGGACGATCTCGAGCGCATCGAAACCGTGCTCGCCATGCTGCCCGCCGGCTGCCAGCTCGCCGTGGATGCCAACGGCCGCTTTGATACCGCCCAGGCGGTCGAATACGCCAAGGCGCTCTCGCAATACGACCTCTTCTGGTATGAGGAAGCCGGCGACCCGCTCGACTTCGAGCTGCAGGCCGAGCTGGCGAAGCATTACACGAAGCCGATGGCCACGGGCGAAAATCTGTTTTCCATGCAGGACGCCCGCAACCTCATCCGCTACGGCAACATGCGGCCGGACCGCGACTGGCTGCAGTTTGACTGCGCGCTGAGCTATGGCCTCGTCGAATACCTGCGCACGCTGGATATGCTCAAGGAAAACGGCTGGAGCCCGCGCCGCTGCGTGCCGCACGGCGGCCACCAGATGAGCCTGAACATCGCCGCCGGCCTCGGCCTCGGCGGCAACGAAAGCTACCCCGATCTTTTCCAACCCTACGGCGGGTTTCCCGACGGCGTGCGGGTTGTGGACGGCCACATCACGATGCCGCCGCTGCCCGGCATCGGCTTCGAGGGCAAGGCGGATCTCATCAAGGAAATGCGCGCGATCAGCGAGGGCTGAGCGCGGGTTTTCGCCGAAGGGGTGCGGCTCGGGAAATCGGTTTGTGTGCGGTCCCGGCCCGGCTGGTTGTAGAGGCGGCTCACAAAGCCGCCTCTACAACGGCGCGAACCGACCGCTTCCGCGCGGCGCGGCGCGCTAGGCAGCGTGGACGGAGCTTGCTCTGGCGGCATGGGTTGCCCTACAAAAAAGGGTCGCCCCCGGAAGCGTTGCCGCCATGATCCGAAACACACTTGCCGTCATCGCCGGCAGCGCCTTGTGGACCGTGCTCTGGCTGAGCTACAACGCCCTGCTCGGCAGCCTCGGGCAGCTGCCGTTCGATGGCGTCAACCGCTTCGTGGCGCCGGGGCCGCTGGTGCTGCTCCTCCTCGGCAGCGTCGCGTTCTCCCTTCTCGCCGGTGCCGTGACCGCCAGGCTCTCCCGTGACCGCGACGCCGGCAGCCGCCTCTCCGGGCTCGGCGCGGTCTGGGCGCTGGCGCTGCTTCAGTTCGCGCTGGGCATCTTTTTCCAGGCCCAGGTCTGGAGTCTGCTGCCCCTGTGGTATCACCTGTTTTTTCTGGGAACGCTGGTGCCGGCGACGTGGTTTGGCGGGCGCCTGGTTTCGCGTTGAATCGATGCTGGCGGCGGGTTCGGGCCGGCTGGCCCAGCTTGCGTCACCTCATTGAGGTTTGCCTTCCGCGGCCGATCCGGGCACGCTGACTTGCGTTCCCACCCACCCGAAAAAACATGAAGAAAACCCTGCTGCTCCTCTCCCTGATCGCCACTTCCCTGCTGGGCACCGCCGCCACTGCCGCCGCGGACAATCTGCGTGAATCCTACGTCGCTTTTCTTTCCAGCCGCGACCATTTCAACAGCAACGGCGAGCGGCTGACGAACGCTGCCGCCATCATCCGGCAGGACCGGGCGAACTATCACAAGTTCGGCAAGCGCGACAAAGGCGACGAAGGCGACCGCTTCTTCGCCAGCGCGCAGAACCGCGAAATCCTCGAGCGCTATCTCAAGCGTGGGACCAGCACGCCGGGCGCGTTGTCGGCGATCGTCAACGGGACGCCGGTCGTCCTGGTGAAGATTTATCAGACCGATTCCGGCGACGATTACATCAACGTCACGATCGTGGAATGAGGTCGGTCCTTTGCGCCCTGCTACTTTGGGGCCAGGCGATCGTCCTCGCGCACGCCGGGAATCACCTTGTCGTGATCGATCCCGGCCACGGCGGCAGCCAGAACGCGGGCACGCAAGCCGAGCGCTCGCTTTCCGCGGCCAACAACGCCACCTCGCCCAGCGGGCTGAAGGAAAAGGACCTCACGCTGGAGCTGGCGCTGCGGGTCCGCGCGGAGATCGAGGCGCTGGCCGCCGCGCATCCGGGGACAAAGCTGGAATGCCGGCTTCTGCGCACCGAGGACGTCAATCTGGACTTCATCAAACGCGCGGAACTCTGCGCCTCCGCCCGGCCGCTGCCGTCGGCGATCGTCAGCATTCATTTCAACGCCTCCGGCGGCGGCAAGGCGCTCGGTTCGCTGGCCGTCGTGCATCATCCGAAGGCCAATCCGAACCACGCCGCGGACCTCGCGTTCGCCGCAGGCCTCATCAAGCGCGACCAACGCCGCAGTCGCCAAATTCGTCCCCGGCTCGCGGCCGCGGGAGCCGATCACGGACGCCCATCTCCACGGCGGCGCGGGGTCGAATTTCTTTCACCAACTCGCCCGACACCCGGCGCTCGCCACGGTGCCGAAATGCTTTTTGGAAGTGGAGTTCATCGACCGCGCCGACGTGGACGAAAAGCTCCTGCAACCGCGCCAGACCACGTTTCCGGTCATCGCCCGCGCCATCGCGGAATATTTCTACGCGCAGTTCAAATAACGAACAGGCGCGCGCCGGTCACCGCACAATTTCCACCGGGCAGCCTTTCGGCAGCGCCTGGAGAAACGCGCGGCCATACGCCTTTGTCACCACGCGGCTGTCGAGGATCGCGACGATGCCGCTGTCGCTCTTCGTGCGGATGAGCCGGCCGACGCCCTGGCGGAAACGGAGGATCGCTTCCGGCAAGCGAATATTCGCTGAACGGATCGCCGCCGTTTTCCTTGATGAGCTCGCAGCGCGCCTCCGTCATCGGGCTGTCCGGCGGCGCGAAGGGGAGCTGCGTGATGATGACGTTCGACAGCGCCTCGCCCGGCACGTCCACGCCGCTCCAAAAACTCTCGGTGCCGAAGAGCACGCTCTCGGTGTCGCTCTTGAACTCGTCCAGCATCCGCCGCCGGCTGAGCCCTTCGCCCTGGACAAAGAGCTGCCAGCCGCGCTTGCGGAAAAAATCGTCGCGCATCCGCGCCGCCAGCGCCTGCATCTGGCGGTAGCTGGTGAAGAGCACAAACGCGCGCCCCTTGCTGAGGTCGAGATACTTCGCCGTCTCTTTCGCGAGCGCCTCTTCGTGCAGCGGCGAGCGGGCTTCCGGCATCCGCGCGGCGACGTAGACTTTCATCTGCTTCGTGAAGTCGAACGGGCTGCCGATCTGCGCGACCTCCACGTCTTCGCCGGTCGCCCCGATGCGTTCGCGGAAGTAACCCAGCTCCGGGCTGCCGACCGCCAGCGTGGCGCTGGTCATGACGACGCTTTGCCCCTCGCGAAACAGCAGCGGACGCAGGACTTCGGCGACATTCACCGGCGCGGCGTTGAGCGCGATAAAGGAGTCGGTCTTGCCGGTTTTTTCGACCCAATACACGTAGTCGCCCGCGCTCTGGTCGAGAAACGTGGCGATGCCGTCGCGGGCCGCGGTGAGCCGGCGGGCGACGTCGGCCAGCTCGGCTTTCGTCGGCTCGTCGTCCACGGTGCGGACGCGCTCGGCGACCAATGAGCGCAGGCCGTCGAGCTGGGCGCTGAGCGTGTCGGCCACCAGCTCCGGCTCGCGCACCCGGGCCTCGCGGCCGGCGCGCCGGAAGTCGGCGGCGTTGCCGACGCGCTCGAAGAATTTCTCCGTTTCGTCGAGCACGTTCGACGTGCGCCGCACGCCGTCGGAATCGCGCAGGACGCTCCAAAGCCCTTTCTTCGTGCGCGGGATTGTAAAGCCGCTGGAGCGACGCCCGCAGGCCGAACTGGCTGACGCCGAGCCCGAGCTGCTTTGCCGCGACGGCTTCGACCGTGTGGGCTTCGTCGAAGATCACAAAATCGTCGTCGAAGAGAAACCCGTCCGGCCGCTCCTTTTTGCTGCCGCCTTCCTTCTCGCTGGCGACGTTCTCCTCCCCGGCCAGCGTGGCGGCGAGCAGGGTGAAAAAGAGGGCGTGATTCAGCACGACGACGTTCGCCTGCGCGACCTGCCGGCGGGCGTTTTGATAAAAGCAGCCGCTTTCCGGCCCGCACGATTTCGGCGTGCAGACGTGCGGCTCGCTGCACACCTGGCTCCAGACGTGGTTGCCGGGCTCGCGCGGCAGATCGCTGAGGCTGCCGTCGCGCGTCTTCAGGCTCCACAGGTAGATCGCGTCCAGCTCGCCCTGCTCCGGCCCGGTGAACAGCTCGCCGGTCTGCTGCCGCGCGCGGGCGAGCCGGCGCGGACAGAGGTAGTTCTGGCGGCCTTTGAAAAGCGCGGCGTCGAACTCGTCTGGCAGCAGCTTCTGCAGGATCGGGATGTCCTTGTAGATGAGCTGCTCCTGGAGGTTGATCGTGTGCGTGGAGATCAGCGCCTTGCGCTCGTTTTCCAACGCAAACATGACCGCCGGCGCCAGGTAGGCGAGCGACTTGCCCACGCCGGTGCCGGCTTCGGCCACGAGATGCTCCCCGTGGCTCAGCGCCCGGGCGACCGCGCCGGCGAGCCGCTCCTGCTCCGGGCGGTATTCGAAATTCTTCGCCTTCGACATCAGCCCGCCGGGCGCGAAAACCGCGCGGGCGCGCTGCACCAGGCTCTCGGGATCGGCGTCAAAATCATCACGCAGCGCGATCATGAGAGGAAATGGCGGACAACGGATGCCGAGGAGGCGAAAACAGGAAATCATCGCAGGCTGGAAATTTATCCCACGCAGTTCATCTTTGCACCTTTGTCATTGGTCATTCGTCTTTCGTCCTCTCCTCCCCTTGTCCCTCCTCGACCGTCATCTGCTGCGCGCATTTTTGCTGCCTTTCGTCTATTGCGAGCTCGGGTTTCTCGCGGTCTGGCTCATCGCGGACCTGGTCAGCAACGTGCAGGATTTCATCGACGCCCGGGTGTCGCCGGTGCTGATCGCCGGGTTCTATCTTGGCCAGCTGCCGGCCATCATGGTGCTCACGCTGCCGGTCGGTCTGCTCCTGGCGCTGTTGTATTGCCTGAGCCGGCTTTCGCAGGCCAATGAAATCACCGCGATGCTGGGCGCCGGTGTCAGTCTGCGGCGCATTCTTACGCCGTTTTTCTGCGTCGGCCTCGCGGTCACCGGGATCAGCGCGGCCTTGAACTACCGGCTCGCACCGGCGGCCGAGGCGCGGCGCGAAACCGAGCTGGCCGAGATCGAAGCCGGCAACGGCAAGCTGGAAAAGCGGGCGTTTACGAACGGCTACCTTTTTGCCAACCGCGCCGACCGCCGGCTCTGGTTTGTGCAGCGCATGCCGAGCGACCTCACGCAGCCGCTGGTCGGCGTCCAGATCGTCCAGCAGGACACGGGCGGGCGGATCACGGAAAAGTATTACGCCCCGCAGGCCACCTATGACGGGGCCGCGCACGCCTGGCGTCTCGCCGCGGGCACCCGGCTGGCGCGTTACAATCCGGCGGGCGACCTCGTCGAGGAGCTGTTTCCACCGGAGGCGCTGGTGGTGAACAACTGGAGCGAGACGCCCTGGCGGCTGGCGAGCGCGATGCTCCAGGCCGACCAGCTTTCGATCCCGGAGCTGCGCGAATACCTGCGGCTCAACGCCGATTTCACCAACGCGCAGCTCGCGCCGTTTCGCACGTATCTGGACTACCGCCACGCGCTGCCGTGGGGCTGTCTCGTCGTGGTCTTCGTCAGCGCGCCACTGGGCATCGTGTATTCGCGGCGCAACGTGTTTGTCGGCGTCGCCGCGGCGATGGGGTTGTTTTTCCTCACGCTGTTTTTGACGAATCTTTGTCTCGCGCTCGGCCGCGGCGGACGCATCCCGCCGTTTTGGGCGGCGTGGACGCCGAACCTCCTGTTTTTCACTATCGGCCTCGTGCTCCTGCGCATGCGCTCGCTGAACCGCGACCGCCTGCCGCTGACGCCGAGCGAGCTGCGGACGTTTCTGTTTTCGCGGTGAGCGGCGCGGCGAAGAACAGCCAGATTTCCCCACCCTTCCCTTGCTCACTGACTGGACCATCCAGGCCCGCGCCGATGCCTGCGCGCTGACGGGCCGCGCGTTTGCTGAAGGCGAGGCGTTTTACACCCTGCTCTACCGCAATCCGCAGGACGAAACGCTCACGCGGCGCGACGTCTGCGAAACGGCCTGGCGGGGGTTGCGCGCGGATCGGAACGCGGAGCCGCCGTTTTCCTTTTGGCGCACGAAGTTTACGCCGCCGGTGTCCAATGTCGCGCCGGAGACGCTGCCGAAGGAAAACGCCGAGGCGCTCCTGCGCCGATTCCTGGGGGCCGGTCACGGTGGGCGGCCCGCGCCCGAGCACATGCGTGCCTGCTACATCCTGGCCCTGATGCTGGAGCGCAAACGGCTGCTGCGGCCCGTCGCGACGCCTCCGGGCGAGCAGTCGCCCTCCGCCGGGTCGATCGAAGCCGGCAACGGCCACGGCGCCGGCGGGCGGCTGCTGGTGTATGAGCACGCCAAGACCGGCGAGGTGTTCCTGATCCAGGATCCCGCGCTGCGCCTGGACGATATCGCGGAGGTGCAGCGCGAGGTGGCGGATCTCCTGGCCGCCCGACCGGACGACGGCCCCGACACCGCGCTCCCTGCCTGAAGCGGCGCCTCAGACGAGCGTGATCGCCGCGCCGCTTCTCTCAAACGCCGCGCGCGCCTCGCCATCCAGCTCGGAGTCGCTGATCAGCGTCCCGACATCCGAGAGGGGTGCGACTTTGATGAAGCCGGCGCGCAGCCACTTCGAGGAATCGGTGAGGAGCACGACTTCCCGCGCCGCCTGGATCATTGCCTGCTTGATCTGCGAGATCTCCGGCGTCGTGTCGGTGAGCCCGTGCTCGGCGTCGATGGCCTGAGCGCCGAGAAAGAGTTTCTGCACGATCAGTTCCTGCAACGTCGCCTCCGCCGCCGGCCCGAGCGCGCTGCACGATTCCCGGTTGAACGTGCCGCCGAGCAGGATGATGCGCGCGGTGGTGAGGGCGCCGAGTTCCAGGGCGACGTTGAGCGCGTGCGTCACGACCGTCAGGTCAGGAATCCCGGCGAGGTGGGGCACCATCTGGACGACCGTGGTGCCGGCGTCCAGGAGGATCGTGTCACCGGGGCCGACACGCGTGGCGGCCTCCCGGCCGATGCGGCGTTTGGCCTCAAGATTGAGCACCGCGCGCTGCTCGATGCCCGCCAGCGAAGTCAGCGGCTGGCTGCTCCGGGATTGCGCGGTGATGGCCCCGCCGTGGTCGCGGGTGAGGTGGCCGTTTTTCTCGAGCTCGTTGAGATCGGTGCGGATCGTGACCTCTGAAACCTGGAAGTGCTCGGCCAGCTCGGCCACCCGCACGGCGCCGCGTCCCTGGACAAGCTGCGCGATCTGCGTGCGGCGCTGCAAGGTCATGGGCACCTTCACACCGTCCGCCCCCGGCATTTCCTGATCGCGGGCTTTCTTCTTCTTTTTTGATTTCCCCATACGTTGTTTTCTTTCGTTTGAGCCTAGGGAGGAGGACTTCTCCGTCAATCGAAACCCTTAAACGAAAGAAAACGAAGATTTTTATTGACGATTCGGAAGAAACCGGAAATTCTTGCCCAACTTCGCGACCGATTCCGGTCTGCGAAGTCCTCCCCCCGATGAAAAAGATTGTCGCCGTCACGGCGTGCCCCACTGGGGTCGCGCATACCCTCATGGCCGCCGAAGCGCTCAAACGCGCCGCGGCGGTGCAGGGCCATCAGATCAAGGTCGAAACCCAGGGTTCGGCCGGTGCCAAAAACCTGCTCTCGGACCGCGACATCGCGGAAGCCGACGTGGTGATCCTGGCGGTGGACATCGCCGTGGACACGGCGCGCTTTGCCGGCAAGCCGGTTTACGAAACCCGCACCAGCGAGGCGATCCGCCACACCGCGACCGTGCTGGAAGCCGCTCTGGCGCTGGCTCCGAGCGCGCCGGTCGCGCCGGTGCCCGCACCTGCGGCCGCGGTCGCACCGGTGGCACCGCCTGCCCCGGCGGTGGGTCCGAAGCGCCTCGTCGGCATCACTTCCTGCCCGACCGGCATCGCCCACACGTTCATGGCGGCCGAGGCGTTACAGAAAGCGGCGAAGGCGCTCGGCCACCAGATCAAGGTCGAGACTCAAGGCTCCGTCGGCGCGAAAAATCAGCTCACCGCCGAAGACGTCGCCGCGGCGGATGCCGTGGTCATCGCGGCGGACACGAAAGTCGATGTCTCCCGGTTCGCCGGCAAACGGCTTTACATGACGGGCACCAAGCACGCCATGAAGGCGGGCCAGGAAGTCGTCAAACTCGCGCTGGCCGCACCGATCGGCGGCGAAGAGGGCGAGGCGGCCGGCGGCAGCCTCGCGGATTCCGTGGAGCGCGCGAAGGCGTCGCGCTCGAAATCGCGCACCGGTCCTTACAAACATCTGATGACCGGCGTCTCCTACATGCTGCCGGTCGTCATCGCCGGCGGTCTGTCGATCGCGCTGGCCTTTGCGATCGGCGGGATCTACGCCGGCGACCAGAAAGGGACGCTTGCTGCTGCGCTCAGCCAGATCGGCGGCGCCACGGCGTTCCGCCTGTTTGTCGCGGTGCTCTCCGGGTTCATTGCCTACTCGATCGCCGACCGCCCCGGCATCGCGGCCGGCCTGGTCGGCGGCATGCTGGCGCAGAATCTCGGCGCCGGATTTCTCGGCGGCATCGTGTCCGGTTTTCTGGCCGGTTACCTCACGAAGTTCCTCGCCGACACCATCCGCCTCCCTCGACCTTGGAAGGGCTGAAGCCGGTGCTCATCCTGCCGTTCCTTTCCACGGTGACGGTCGGCTTGCTGATGATCTTCGTCATCGCGCCGCCGGTGCAAGCCATCAATACCGCGATGGAAAACTGGCTCAACGGCATGCGCGGCACCAACGCCGCCGTGCTCGGCCTGATCCTCGGCGCAATGATGGCCTTCGACATGGGCGGCCCGATCAACAAAGCCGCCTACACTTTTGCGGTCGGTCTGCTGGCCAGCAAAATTTACACGCCGATGGCCGCCGTCGTCGCCGCCGGCATGACGCCGCCGCTCGGCCTGGCGCTGGCGGCGTTCTTCTTCAAAAAACGCTTTGACGAAGAAGAGCGTGAAGCCGCCGGTCCGGCGCTGGTGCTGGGGCTGTCGTTTATCACCGAAGGGGCGATCCCGTTTGCCGCGAAGGACCCGTTCCGCGTCATCCCGGCGACCGTGCTCGGCTCCGCGACGACCGGCGCAATCTCGATGGCATCCGACGTGCAATTCCTCGTCCCGCACGGCGGCATTTTCGCCGCTTTGATCCCCGGCGCCGTGACGCACTTGGTGCCGTATCTCATCGCTATCGTCGCCGGCACCGCCGTGACGACGATCGCGCTCTTTTTCCTGAAGCGCCCGGTCGCGCCGGTGCCACCGGTCGGCGCCGTCGAGACGCCTGCAAAGGCGATCGCGGCTGCTTGATCCTTCCTGCGGGAGCCCGCGGTAACCCGCGGTGTCTCCTTTCCTTCCCTCCTCTCCCCCAAAAGTCCGCGCCATGATCACCCTCACCCCCCAAAACATCCTCCTGCGCGCCGTCGCGAAAAATAAGGAAGCCGCCATCCGCGCCGCCGGCCGCGTGCTGGTCGAGAGCGGCTGCATCGCACCCGCCTACGTCGAGAGCATGCTCGGCCGCGAGTTGCAGGCCAATACGTATCTGGGCAACGGCATCGCCATCCCGCACGGCATGGCGCAGGACCGCGAGTTGATCCAGAAAACCGGCGTCTCCGTCGTGCAGTTTCCCGACGGCGTGGAATGGAACCCGGGCCAGACCGTGCATCTCGTCATCGGCATCGCAGCAAAGTCCGACGAGCACCTCAGCGTCCTCGCCGCACTCACCGACGTGCTGGACGACCCGGCGATGAGCGAGAAGCTCGCGCGCACCACGGACCCCGCCGAGATCATCGCGGGCCTCACCCGGCCGTCGGATGAAAGCGTCGCGGAACCCGCCGCCGCAGTCGACAGTGCCGGGGCGCATCATGCGGACGTCCAGATCCGCGGGCACGCCGGCCTGCACGCGCGGCCCTCGACATTCTTCGTGGACGTCGCCTCGCAATTCGCCAGCGACATCCGCGTCCAGCACGGCACCAAGATCGCGAACGGCAAGGCGATGGCTTCGTTGCTCAAGCTCGGCGTGCCGGGCGGCACCACGATCCGCCTCCTGGTCACCGGCCCCGATGCCGCGGCGGCGTTGCAGGCGTTGAAAGAAGCCGTCGAAAGCGGCCTCGGCGAAGAAGAGGAAAGCGGGGAAGCGACCGACGCGGACGGCGCCGACGAGCTGCTCGCCTGGATGCCGCGTTCGAGCGGGCAGGCGATCAGCGGCATCTCCGCTTCGCCCGGCATCGCCATCGGCCGGCTGTATCAATTCCAGGCCACGCAGATCGTCGTCAAAGACGAGCCGAAAGACCTGGAGATCGAGCGCATCTCGTTTGATCAATCCCTGGAAACCGCCCGCCAGCAACTCGCCGAAATCTATGACGCGGTGAAAATGCGCCTCGGCAAAAACGAGGCCGCGATCTTCCGCGCGCACGGCGCGTTTCTCGACGACGACGATCTCCAGGACGAAGTCCGCGGGCTCATCGAGTCCGGCCACAGCGCGGCGTGGTCGTGGCAAAAAGCGATCGCCGAGCGGGTCACCGAAGTCGAGCAGGTGGAGGACGAACATCTCGCCGGCCGCGCCGCCGATCTGCACGACGTCGGCCAGCGCGTGCTGCGCCTGCTCGCCGGACTTGAACACGGCAGCGAAGCGCATCTGCCCGACGAACCGGTGATCCTCGTCGCCGACGACCTTTCGCCCTCGGACACCGCGAAGCTCGATCCCAAGCGCATCATCGGCCTCTGCACCGCGGCCGGCGGCCCGACCTCGCACACCGCCATCATCGCCCGTTCGCTGGACATCCCGGCCATCGTCGGCGCCGGCGCCGCGGTGTTGGAAAAAACGAACAGCCTGGAGTGCATCCTCGATGGCACCGCCGGCCTGCTCTACGTCGAACCGAGCGCGGCCGACCTCGAATCGGCGCGCGCCTTCCAGGTCGATCTCCGGCTCCAGCGCGACAAGGAATACCAGACCCGCTACCAGCCCGCGATCCTCACGGACGGCCACCGCGTCGAAATTGTCGCCAACATCGGCAAGGCCGACGAAGCCGCCTTAGCGGTCGAGACCGGCGCGGAAGGCGTCGGCCTGATGCGCACGGAGTTCCTGTTTCTCGGGCGCGACACGCCGCCGAACGAGGACGAACAATTCGAGGCCTACCGCACGATGATCGCGGCGCTCAACGGCCTGCCGCTCATTCTCCGCACGCTCGACATCGGCGGCGACAAAGTTGTCCCGTATCTGTCGCTGCCGAAGGAGGAAAATCCGTTTCTCGGGGTGCGCGGCATCCGTCTTTGCCTGCAACGGCACGAGCTGTTTCTGCCGCAGCTCCGCGCCATCTACCGCGCCTCCGTGCTCGGGCCGGTGAAGATCATGTTTCCGATGATCGCCACGCTCGAAGACCTGCGCGCGGCGAAGGCCATCGCCGAGCAGGTGCGCGCGGAGCTGGGCGTGCCGCCGGTGGAAATCGGCATCATGGTCGAAGTCCCCTCCACCGTCGTGCTGGCGCGACGAGCTGGCGCAGGAGGCGGACTTTTTCTCCGTCGGCACGAACGACCTCACGCAATACGCGCTGGCCATCGACCGCATGCACCCGGTCCTGGGCAAGCAGGCCGACGGCCTCCATCCCGCGGTGCTGCGGATGATCGACCTCACCGTGCGCGCCGCGCAGAAGCACGGCAAATGGGTCGGCGTCTGCGGCGGCATCGCGGGCGACCCGATCGGCGCCGCGATCCTGACCGGGCTCGGGGTCGCCGAGTTGAGCATGAGCCTGCCGAGCATCGCCGCGGTGAAGGCGTATCTGCGCCGGCTGAAATTCGCCGACACCACGGCGCTCGCGAAAAAGGCGCTCGCTTGCAAGACCGCCCCGGAAGTGCGCGCGCTGGCCCTGCCTTGAACCACCTCCGCTTCTCCACACTGCGTTTATGAGCAATGCCATTTTCGACGTCGTCACCGTCACGCTGAACCCGGCGATCGATCAGACCGTGACGATTTCCAACTTCACCGCCGGCGCAGTCAATCGCGTGGAGCACACCCGCGCGAATCCCGGCGGCAAGGGCGTCAACGTCGCCGCCGCGCTGGCCGACTACGGCACGAACGTCGCGGCGACCGGCTTTCTCGGGCAGCGCAACAGCGCCACGTTTGAGGAGCTGTTCCGCCGCAAGGACATCGCCGACCACTTCGTGCGCATCGCCGGCGAGACGCGCTACGGCATTAAGATCACCGACCCGGCTCGGGGTGAAACTACGGACGTCAACTTTCCCGGCCCCGCGCCGACGACCGCCGATCTCCGGGCGTTGCGCCAGCAGATCGACGAGCTCAGCGCGCTGGAAGGCGCCTGGTTTGTGCTCGCCGGCAGCGTGCCGCCCGGCGTGGACCCGGCGATCTACGCGGACTTCACCACCAGCCTGCGGGCCGCCGGACAGAAGGTGATTCTGGATACCAGCGGCGAGCCGTTGCGTCTCGCGCTGCCGGCCGGTCCGAGCGTGATCAAGCCGAACATTCACGAGCTCGAAACCCTGCTCGGCACCCCGCTCCCCGACCGAGATGCGGTCGTCGGCGCGGCGCGGAAGCTCCTTGGCGGCGGCATCGAGCTGGTGGCCGTTTCCATGGGCGGCGACGGCGCTTGTTTTGTCACCGCAGCGGAAGCCGTCACCGTGCGGCCGCCGGTCATCACGGTGCGCAGCACGGTCGGCGCGGGTGATGCCATGGTCGCCGGCATTGTCGCCGCGCACCTGCGCGATTTGCCGCTGGCGGATGCGGCCCGGCTGGCCACGGCGTTCTCCGTCGAAGCGCTCACCCGCATTCACAACGGCGACGCGAGTTCGCGCGCCGCGATCGAAGCCATCCTGCCCGAAGTCACCGTCGCCTGATCTTTCCACTTCTCCTCCGCCGCCCTTCACCGTCACCTCCACCGCCCTCGCCCCGCTCATGAAATCCCTCCCGCTCTTCCTCGCCGCCGCCACCGCTTCCACGTTTTCCTTTGCCGCAATGCCCGGGTCGATTGCCGCCGACGCCACGTTTCCGCCGGCTGGCACCTCCGTCGCCGCGCAACGGCCGCCGCCGGTGCCGGTGGAAAGCGAGCGAGCGGAAATTCCTGACCGGCAACTGGGGCGGCAAGCGCGACGGGCTGCGGGAATACGGCATCGAGCCGTTCGCGTATTACACCGCGGATCCCGCCGGGATCGTGTCGGGCGGCCGGAGCAAGGATTTCAACTACGCGGACGACTGGTTCTTCGGCGTGAACGTGAACCTGGAAAAGCTCATCGGCTGGAAAGGCGCCCGACTGGTCATCAACGGCATCAACCGCGACGGCAGCAGCATCCAGGCAAACGTCGGCAGCATTTATGACCCGCAGCAGTCCGTCGGCGGACAGACCATCTTTCTCTACAACGTGACGCTCGAGCAGTTTCTCTTCGACGGGAAATTCTCGCTCAAAGTCGGCCGGTTCGGCGCGTGCGACGATTTCAACAACTCGCCGATCTACAACCTCTACATGAACAACGGCATTGACGGAGACATCCGCAATGTCCTCTTCAACACCCAGTTTGCCGCCTATCCGTTTGCCACCTGGGCGGCCCGGCTGCGCTACAACTTCACCGCGGAGACCTACGTGAAGCTCGGCGTCTTCCAGACCACGGAAAACGTCTTCGACCGCGACACGCACGGCCTGGACTGGAGCATCGGCGGCAGCGACGGCGTGACGCTCATCGCCCAGGTCGGCTGGACGCCGCAACTCTTCAAACGCACGGTGGCCGCGTCCGGCAGCGGCGCTTCTTCCGCCGGCGACGGCAAGGATGGCAAAAGCAGCGCCACCCAGACCAAGGTGGTCGGCATGCCGGGGCATTACCACGTCGGCGTCACGTTCTCACCCTGGGAAGGGTATCGTCAGTTTGGCCGTCGCGGGCTGACGGAAAATTCCTACGGCTTCTACGCCCACGCCGACCAGATGGTGTATCAGGAAACGCCGGGCAGCGAGCAGGGACTGACGCTTTGGGCGGCGGGCGGCTATTACCCGCAGCACAACATCTCCATCGTCCCCTTCCAGGTAAACGGCGGCCTCATCTATCAGGGTCTGTTGCCGAATCGCGACACCGATCGCGCGTTGCTCGGCCTGATCTTCGGCAAGTTCAGCCGCGACTACGCCAGCGTCGTCGAAGCCGCTGGCAACGGCCGGCCCGACTACGAGTTCGTGCTCGAAGCCGCCTACCGCTTTCAGATCGCGAAATACGCTTACATCCAGCCTGACCTGCAGTGGATCGTCCGCCCCGGCGGCACCGGGCGCGTGGCCGATGCCGTGGTGCTCGGCACCATGGTGGGGCTGACGTTCTGAGCGGGTCGCGGAATCAGCCGACCGGCGGCTCACACCATGGAGATCACCCTCGGAACTCCCGCGCTGCTGTTTCCGGCGGTGACGCTGTTGATGCTGGCCTACACAAATCGCTTTGTCGTCCTGGCCACGCTCATCCGCACGCTGCACGACAGATACAAAGCGAACCCGGAGGCGGTTCTCATCGGGCAGCTGAAAAATCTGCGGCTCCGGGTGGAACTCATCAAATACATGCAGGCGGCCGGCGTGCTCAGCCTGTTGCTCTGCATGTTTTGCATGTTCGTCCTGCTGGCCGGCCAGGTCGTGCTGGGCAAGGCGCTGTTTGCCATCAGCCTCGTGCTGATGATGACGTCGCTGGTGTTGTCCGTCATCGAAATCTGGATCTCGGTGGACGCCCTGAACATGCAGGTAAGCGATCTTGAGGAAGAGAGAAAAAAGGAAGGCGACAGCCGGAAACCGTGACCCGGGCGCGCCGCGGGCGCCGGGAGCGCCGCGGCCGGTTTCGTGTATAGTCCGGCTGACCTCATGATGCCCGCTGGCGCCAACGCGGCTTTTCCGCCCGCTTCATCATCCGCTGTATTCCCGCTTTTTCTGGCGCCGATGGCCGGCGTCACCGACTCCGTCTTCCGCCAGATCTGCAAGCGGCACGGTGCCGACGTGCTGACCACGGAGTTCGTCAGCGCCGACGGCATCCTGCATCGCAACGAGCGGACCAGCGACTTTGTTGAGTTCGACCCCGCGATCGAGCGGCCGCTCGGCGTCCAGCTTTTCGGCGGCGATCCGGCCAAGCTCGCCGAAGCCGCGCGTGCGGTGCTGGATTGGAAGCAGCCCGATTTCATCGACCTGAACTTCGGCTGCCCGGTGAACAAAGTGGTCGCCAAGAATGGCGGTTCGTCGTTGCTCCGGGATTGTCCGCTGCTGGAAAAAGTTGCCCGCTCCGTGGTTGGCGCCGTCGCCGCGCGTGCGCCCGGCGTGCCGGTCACCGCGAAGATCCGCATCGGCTGGGACGAGGCTTCCATCAACGCCGTGCAAGTCGCCCGCCTGCTCGAAGATTGCGGCATCCAGCGGCTCGCCGTCCACGGCCGCACCCGGGCGCAGAGCTATTCCGGCGAGGCGAATTGGGACGTCATCGCCGAGGTTGCCGGCAGCGTGACGATGCCGGTCATCGGCAACGGCGACATCGCCAGCGCGCAGGATGTGCAGCGCCGGCGCGACGCGATCCCGCGGCTGGGCGGTGTCATGATCGGCCGCGCCGCGATGGGTGCGCCGTGGATTTTTTCCCAGGCAAAGATGTTCCTTGCCACCGGCGAGATCCTTCCGCCGCCAAACCTGGAGGAACGCTGGGGCATGATCCGCGAACATTGCCGGCTCATGGTAGAAAAACGCCGGCACGGCGGCGAGCGCGCGGCGATGAGCTCCATGCGCGCCCGGCTCATGGCCTACACGCGCGGCATGGAAGGCAGCCGGGCGTTGCGCGACAAGCTCGCCCACGTCGCCAGCCTGGCGGAATTGGACGACATCGCCGGCGCGCACCGGCTTCAGGCTGAAGGCGGCATCGCGACTCCCGCCGTCGCCGCGGCGGGCGCTGCTTAAAACAGCAGCAGCCAGCGCGGCGTCGTGTCAGGAAAATGCCGCCGAACAGTCGGCGCGATTATTTGCTGTAATCCACGCGCCGCCGGACGGTCGTCGTGGAAGTCCGACTCTCGCCGCCCGAGCAGCGCAGCACCACGCAATCGGCGTCCCGGCCGGTGAGCGTGAAGCGGCTCAACTCTTCGTCGTTCGTGGAAGTGACCAGCCAGTTACGCGCCGGCAGCGGCGGCCCCATCTGGCGGCAAAACGTATCGCCCGGCGCCATCTGCGCCAGGAAGTAGCGGCGGCCCTGGGCATTGAGGACGTAGAGCCGCACCGGGCACTCGCAGTCGTTGGTGATGCTGACGTAGCAAGGCGCGCTCGCCGGCGCCAGACGGACGACGGTGACGTCGTTTGCCCGGGCGAAGGGCGCGAGCGCGAAACAGCCAAGGCCGAGAAACAAAGCAGCGAGGTTTTTCATAAGCGGAACGGGAAACTGGGTTTGCAGAGTGAGAAATTCTCACCCGGGAGAGAATCGCGTTCCGCCCGCCGCCCTGGACGCCTGGGCGGAGCCGGCGCCGGGTTGCCCGCTTCTGGCGGCTTCTGGAGAAAAATATTTTCTCAACGGGCCGCCGGCAGCGGCAGCGGCGCGTCGAGCCCGTCGGCGATCAGTTTTTGAAAACGCGGATCGTCGCGCAGCGGGTCCCACTCCGGGTGCAGGCGCAGATCGTGCACGGTGACGCCGCGCTCAAAGGCCGGCACGACGAGCAGACGCGCCAGCAGCGGCAGCGCGCCGTCCGCATCGCGCAGCCGCGCGTGGATGCGCGCCGCCCGGGCCATCACGCCGGCGCTGTCGATCGCGTCGATCGACGCGGGCATCAGACCAAGCGCCCGCGTGGCTTCCCGCTCCGCGGCCTCCTTCCAGCCGAGACCGGCGTAAAGCCCGCCGAGATCCGCGATCCGGAAAGGATCGAGCGGGGTCTTCCGCACCGCGGCTTCATAAGTCGGCCGCGCCTGCTCGAAGAGCGCGCGGGCGCGGGCGACGTCGCCGCGCAGGAGCGCGACGCGGCCCAGCAGAAAGCTCTTCGGCTGCGGCGCGCCGAACTCGACCGGAAACGTCTCCAGCGGGCTGGCCGCCAGCGCGCGCTCGGCCGCGTCGAAATCCCGCGCGAGCAGCGCCGCCTCCACCCGCGCCAGGGTCACCACGCCGCCCGGATCCATGCCGGCCGGGAAGCTGGCCAGCACCTCCGTCAGCGGCTCGATGCGGCCTTTCCATTCAAACTCCAGAAACGCCCGGCCGAGCTTCAGCCCCACAGAGTCCGGTCCGAGCGCCAGGGCGCGATCGAAGCAGTGCGCCGCGGCCGGGTAATCGCGCAGCGCTTCGTGCGTGGAGGCCAGCGCCCAGAGGATGGCGGGATCCCGCGGACTCAGGGCATTGGCGCGCTGGTATTCCGCGATGGCTTCCCGCCAATGGCCGCGACGTCGGGCCATCGCCGCGGTGTAGCGCGTCACGTCGCTTTCGTTCGGCAACAGCCGCCGGGCGCGGGTGAATTCTTCGAGCGCCTGGTCGTAATCCCGCTCGGCCCAGTAAAGCCAGAGCCCGAGCGCGAGGTGGCCTTCACCGAGGTCGGGCTGCAGGCGGAGCGCTTCGTCCACGGCGGCGCGCGCCTTGGCCTTGCGCTCGGCGGTCGGCTCATACCACCAGTAAATTTTGCTGCGGGTTTCCGAAAGCCGGGCATACGCCACGGCAAACGTGGGATCGAGCGTGATGGCCTGCTCGTAGAGCCGCTCGGCGTTGTGCCAGAGATCGCGCCCCGACAGCGGCCGATCGACAAACCGCGTCTGGAACTCGCGGGCCTTGAGAAAGAGGACGTAGGCGTCCGAGCTGGCGGTCGGCGGCCGCTCCAGGCCCGCCTTTTCCTGGGGGCTCAAGGTGGCGCGCAGGGTCGTGGCGATCTCGCGCGCCAGCTCGCTCTGCAGGCTGAGCACGTCGGTCAGGTCGCGGTCAAAGGTTTCCGCCCAGAGCTGCCGGTCGGCCCGCGCATCGACGAGTTGCACGCTGACGCGCACCCGCCGGCCCGCCCGCCGCACGCTGCCCTCCAGGATGTGGGCCACGCCCAGCGCCCGGCCGATCTCGCGCAGCCCGGGCCGCGGAGCGAAGGAGGCGCCGCCGCTGCCGTCTGGCGGGTGCTGCTGCTGGCCGCGGCGGTAGGCCAGCACGCTGGTGCGGCTGATGACGCGCAGCTCGCTGATCCTGGCCAGGCTGGTGAGCAGATCGTCCTGGATGCCGTCGGCAAAGAAGGCGTTCTCCTTGTCGTCGCTCAGGTTCTCGAAGGGCAGCACCGCCAGCGATTTGTCGGAAATCGGCTCCGCAGAAAGGGCGGGATCAACGTCGGGTGAGACCTCGGGCGGCCCGGAGCGTTGCAACAGCCCGAACCAGCCCGCCACCAGCAGCAGCGCGACCGCGAGGGCAGCGCCGACGCCGAGCAGCGCGAGATTGCGCCGCTGCTCGCGGCGACGGCGGCGGTTTTCCCGCAGCAGCGCGGTGACCGGCGCAGCGGCGACGGTCTGGGTGTCGCCCGCCAGAAAGGCGTCGAGCGATCCGCGGCAGCGCCGCAGCGCCTCGGCCAGCGCGTAGGGCGTCTGCGGCCGGTCGGCGGGATTCACCGCCAGCATGGACTCCAGCAGCACCGTGACGCTCACCGGCACGCGCGTCGCCTTCAACTGCGCAAACGGCAGCTCGCCGCGATGCTGCTGGGAATGGATCTCTCCCAGGGAGCGGCCAGGAAACGGCAGGCTGCCGCTGAGCAGAAACCAGAGCGTGACACCAAGTGAAAACATGTCCGAGCGGGTGTCGAGCGGCTCGCCGCTGCCGGCGCCGGAAAACTGCTCCGGGCTGGCGAAATGCGGGGTGCCCAGAAAGTTGCCGAACGCCGTCAGCTCCGTCCCGCCCGTCACCGCCTTGGCCAGCCCGAAGTCGATGACCTTGACCAGCACCTCGTCGCCCGTCGCGCTGTCCTCCCCGGCAGTCCCGCCAAGGCTCGGATCGCAGCCTCCGCTCTCGCCGGTGACAAACATCAGGTTTGCCGGCTTGAGGTCGCGGTGGACGAGGCCTTGCTGGCTGGCGGCGATGAGCGCGCGGGTCACCTGGGCGATGATCTCCAGGGCCAGGCCCACCGGCAGCGGCCCGCGCCGGGCCACCCGCTCGGAGAGCGTCTCGCCCTCGATGAACTCCATCGCGTAGAAACACTGCCCGTCGGCCCGCTCGCCCAGGTGAAAGACGCTGGCCACGTTGGGATGGCGCAACTGCGCCGCCGCCCGGGCCTCGCGCAGAAAGCGCTCGCGCGCCGTCGGGTGCTTTGCCAGCAGCGCGGCGCTGATGACCTTCAGGGCCACAAAACAGTGCAGCCGGCTGTCGCGCGCCTTATACGTCACGCCCATCGTCCCCCGCCCCAGCTCGAAGAGGCTCCCGTCCGGGCGGGTCAGGATTTCGTAGTGCTCAAAGCGCCGGTCGCTCTCGAAAGCGCCGGACGTCGCGGCAGTCATGAGAGGGACATCGTAAGGGCTCATGCGCTGCCGGAAGAAATAGAGAGAGAACGGAAAGCGGCGGGCGATCGGCTGGCATTGCGGCCGCGTGCGATCGCCGCACCTTCAGTCTGAATTGTCCCATCCCGGCGTGCCAGTGATAAATGGCCCCCATCGCCCGCCCGAGCCGATCGCGGGGCTGGCGCCCGGGTGGCTTCGCCGTTAAGGTGCCGGCTTGCTGTTCCCCGCAGCGGGTCAGCCGGCAGACCGGCATCTCGTTGCATCCAACCTCAAAACCCGCCGCACCCTTCCGGGCCGCACGGCCGTAGAAACCAGAACCATGAAAACCACCTCATTCTTCACCGCCCTTGTCTGCACGCTCGCCCTGTTTGGCACCACCCGCATCCTGACCGCCGCCGAAGGCGACAAGGCCGCCGAGAAAAAAGGCTGCTGCGACGCCACCACGGAAGCCGGCAAGAAGTGCGCGCACGCCTGCTGCGTGAAAGCCGCCGAAGCCGGCACGGTCTGCGAGAAGTGCCACAAGAAGAGCTAAGGCAGAAATAATCATCTCGCGCGGACCCCGGCCCGGGCAATTCAGAGCGGACGAGCAAGCGATCCCCACGCGGGATCCCGTCCGCTGCCCGGCCGGGGTTCCGTGCGTAGCGGCGGGCCGCTCGGCGCTTCGGCGGGCGTTCGCTGGCTCCCTCCTTTCCGCCCGGCCCGGCGGTCACACCTTGAGATAGATTTTCTGCCGGTGGAGCACGTAGACGAGCCCGATGCTTAGCAGTAGCGCCACCAGGGCGATGAGCAGATCGCCGCTGCCATCGAGCAGATGGTCGTCAAAATAATCGTCGATGTCGCCGCCGACGAAGCGTTGCGCCAGCGCCTTGAAGCTGACCATGTTGGTCACCAGATAGATCAGGATCGAGTTCAGCCCCAGCCAGACAAACGGCTGCGCCCAGCGGCGGAAATTCTTCACCTCGATCAGCCAGTAAAAGAGCGCCAGCAACAGGCAGCTGTAGCCGCCGGCCACCAGGACAAACGACGAGGTCCACAGCTCCTTGATCACCGGAAAGCGCAGCCCCCAGAGAAAGCCGAGCCCCACCAGCGCCGCGCCGCCGCCCGCCAGGATGAGCAGCCGGCGGGAGTCCGAGACCCGGGGATTCTTCAGCAAGCACCCGGCGAGGACGCCGAGCAGACAGGTGCTCACCGCCGGCAGCGTGCTGAGCACCCCCTCGGGATCGTGGTCGATCGCGTAAAGGCCGCCGGGCAGATAATGCTGGTCGATCCAGTCCGGAAGATTGATGGCGCGCGCAAAGCTCGGCGGACCGTAGCCGGGCACCGGCACCAGCGTCAGGATCGCCCAGTAGGCGAGCAGAATGCCGGTGAAGAGTGCCCAGATTCCGCGCGGCCGCAGCATCATGAACGCAAAGCTGGCCAACGCGTAGCAGACTCCGGTGCGCTGGAGCACGCCGAGATAACGGGTGTCGTAAAAACCATCGGAAACGCCGCCGTTGTAAAACAGGCCCAGGGCGCAGAGCACCAGCGCCCGCCAGAGGATGTGCCGGCTGGCCTCGGCGCGCCCTTCCCGCTCGACCAGCCGCGGCAGCGACAGCGCGATCGAAATCCCGACGATGAACAGGAACAGCGGAAAGATCAGGTCGTAAAAGGTGAAGCCCTCCCAGACCTTGTGCTGAAGCTGGCGCCCGATCTTTTTCAGCACGCCCTGCGCGTGGAGATTGCGCACCGCGTGCATGAGGTCGTCGGCGCCGATGATCCAGAACATCGTGAAGCCGCGCAGCGCGTCGATGGACATCAGCCGGCCGCGCGCCGCCGGCGGCGGAGGCAGAGCCGGCGCTTCCGGCCCGGGCGATGCCGGGGCATCAGCGGCAGGCGCGGGCTCCGTCGGCGAATGAGCAGCGGGAGCAGCCACGGGAAGGGGGAAGAGGAGGCGACGGCGGCGGGGAATCGGAAAGGCGGATTCGCGGGGGATTTTTGATTTCTGCTTCGATGCGGACAAAGCTCCCGCCGCCCAGCGGATTAAACCGCTTTCCCGGAAAAAAGGCGCGCTCGATTTTCCAGCCCGGATGTGGGCAGATCAACCACGACGCTTTCCTTACCGGCCCGGCTCCAGCGCCAGCAGCTGGGAAACCGTGAGGAACCGAAACCCGCGCTGGCGCAGCCCCACAATGATCGCCGGGACCGCCCCCACGGTGGAGGGATGGATGTCGTGCAACAGGATGATGCCGCCCGGCCGCGCGCGGGAAACGACGCGGCGGATCAGCACGGCGCGCGGCGGCACGCCCCAGTCCTTCGGATCGACGGACCACAGGATCGTGCGGTAGCCGTAGCCGCTTGCGACAGCCGCCTCCTGCGCCGGCGTGATGTTGCCGTAAGGCGGCCGCAGATACTGGGGCGCGCGGCCGACCGTTTCGACAATCATCTCGTGCGTGTCCTGCACCTGCGCGCGGAAACCTTCCTCCGGCATCGTGGCCAGGTTCGGGTGACTCCAGGAATGGTTGCCGATCTCGTGGCCTTCCGCGAGAGCGCGCCGCAGCACGTCGGGATTTTGCTCGACGTTCATGCCGATGACGAAAAACGTGGCGCGCACGTTGGCGGCCTTGAGGATGTCCAGCAGCCGGGGCGTCAGCGTCGCGTGCGGGCCATCATCAAAGGTCAGCGCGACGACCCGCTCTCGGGTAATCACGCGCGAGCACTCGATCGGCTGGATTTTCTCCGGCTGCCCGGGGAATGCCGGCAGCTCCGCGCGGCCGCCGGGCGCGAGCAGAAGGGCGCCGATGGCCAGCGCGGCGGCGGCGACCCGGCGGGAAGGGCGGCGGGAAAAGGGAAGGTGCATCCGGAAGCGACGGATCGTTTCGCGCCGGCGCCGGTCGCGGTCAAGCGTCATCTGGCGCGGCGATGGCGGCGTTCAACTCCGCGGCCAGCCGGTGCACCCGCCGGGCTTCAGCGTCGGAGATCGGCTGCGCGTCCGGCTTGTGGATGATCTCGTCCATCGCGCGGAGCTGGCGGTTGATGAGCAGCACCAGCGGCTCGCGCAGCGCCGGGTTCACGGCGTCCAGGCGATCGATGAAATAGCGCATGACTTCCGGCCGCGCCATCGCCGCGGCGCGCTCCGGGCTGTAGCGTTCCGCCGTCGCGGCACCCGCGCATTCCACCCCGCGCAGCCAGCCGCCGAGGCTGACGAAAAACGCCAGGTCCGGGTCGCGCAGCGTCCGCAGCGCCGCCTCGATTTCGCTCTGCGCCGCGACGAGTTCGGCCTTGAGCTTGTCCCACTGCCCGCGCTCGCCCAGCTCGACGAGGCTCTGGCTGCGCGCGAGCAGCGTCGCTCCGATGCCAAGCGCGCGAGCCCGGCGCAACAGCTCCTGGCCGAGCGCCGCCAGCCGCGGCTTGTCCCGCGCCTGCACGACGAGAAACCCGTCGCCGATCAGCGCGCCGCAGTTCAGCGCCAGCCGCACCCGGTTTGTCCAGAACGTGCGGCGCACGCCCCGCCGGTATTGCTCCGCGGGCAGCGGGCTGAAGGCTTCGAGCTTTGAAAACAAATCGGCGACCGACGGCGCCACAAACGCATCGATCGCGCGCTCCTCCCGCGGCCCGGCGGACCGCGCGGCCGGCGGCGGCGTGCCCGCGACGAGGGCGCCCAGCAAGCCCGCGGCCGCGAGCCTGCGGAAGCGCATCGGCCGGCGGCGGGGAGATGATGAAAAATCAGCCATGAAACCCGCGCGCAACATCGGGCCTGCGCCGCCTCTTTGCACGTCTCCGGTTGATCCCGCCGCCGGCGCGAACGCCGCGCTCGTCTGGCTCCTGCGGGTGCCCTGAAGCGACAGGAGCGACCTGCCGGCGCTTACTTCTGCCCCGGCTCGTCCGGCGGCACGACTTTCTCGA
Organism: uncultured Verrucomicrobiae bacterium; assembly: GCA_963762725.1. GTDB lineage: Bacteria > Verrucomicrobiota > Verrucomicrobiia > Chthoniobacterales > SZAS-18 > JAFAXH01. Next base: position 518,167 of record CAVXLY010000005.1, read on the forward strand.
TTTTCTTCACCCGCACCGCGTGCGGCTCCGGCTCGACGTGGGAGCCGAATTCGTTGGCGTAAACCTGCGTGAACTCGGCGCCGAAAAGCAGGATCTGCGAGGAGTAATACACCCAGAGCAGGGTCGTAATCAACGCGCTCGCGGCGCCATACGCGCTGCCGGCGCTGCCGCTGCCGAGATACAGGCCGAGCGCCCATTTGCCGATGAGAAAGAGCACGGTCGTCAGTCCCGCGCCAACCCAGACGTCGCGCCAGGCGATCTGGGCGTCGGGCAGGAACTTGAAGATCATCGCGAAGAGCAGCGTGATAACGATCAGATCGAGCGCGAGATTGATGAGCAGAGGGATCGTGTCGCCCCCGGGGAGCACGGCTTTCAGGTAGCCGCTCATGCCGCGGACAACGCTGGAAAAAACCATCGAAGTGAGCAGCAGAAAGCAGACGCCGGCCACCATGGCGAAGGAAAGAAAGCGGGCGCGGATGAATCCCCAGATGCCGATGCCCGGCTTCGGCTTGACGCCCCAGATCGTGTTCAGCGCATCCTGCAACTGGCCGAAGACGCCGCTGGCGCCGAAGAGGGCGATGGCGATGCCGAAGATCGTGGCCAGCGTGCTCTTGGCCGGCTGCGCGGCGTTTTCCGCGATGCCTTTGATGACTTCGACGCTGCTGCCGTCCACGAAATAGCCGATCTGGGTGAGGATCCGTTCCTGCGCGTTCTCGCTGCCGCCGAAGATCGCGCCGAAGATGGCGAGCAGCAGCAGCATGAGGGGCGCGAGGGAAAAGACGGTGTAATACGCCAGCGCGGCGCCGAGCTGCGGAGCGTTGTCGTCGATCCACTGGTTGACGGTTTCGCGCAGCAGCTTCCAAACGCGGTCGAGGGAAAATGTGGTGAGAAGAAATTCGCCGACGTTGGCCATAAGGGAAAAAAGAAGAGAGTAAAAACGCGGAAACGCGCGAGGCGCGCTAACAATTCGTGCCGTCGCGTCCTCCGGGCCGGGCGCCATTGGCAGCGGCCCCGGAGGGAATCGCCCGACCGGCGCCGCAGCCCCGGCTTTTTGGGGTTGCTTCCGCGCCGGGGGAGCCCTAGCAAGAAGCCCTCGTTTTTCCACGTCATGCCCACGCCGATCCGCCGCTTCCCGCCGCCCGCCGCCACGCCCCGTCTCGCTCCGATTTTCCGCAGCGTCGCGACGGCCCTCATTCTCGTGTCGCTCGTCGGTTGCGCTGGCACCGGGGGCGGAACGGCGGCTGGTCGCAGCGGCGCGGTTTCCCGCCCGGGTCGCGGCGCCGGCACCGCTCCCGCCCGGGGGGGCGGCTGCGCCTTTTTCTTCGCTGGAGGATGCGACGCGGTTGCAGGTCTTTCTCGACAAGGAAAACTTCGGCCCCGGCAAGATCGACGGGCGCGGCGGCGAGTTCACCCGCAAGGCGCTGGCCCGCTACGGCCGGGCGCGAGGCCTGGGGGAGTTGGCCACTGCGGATCCCGCATTGAACGACAAGGTGCCGGGCCTGAAAGGGACCCGGGCATTCACGGATTACACGATCACCGCCGAAGACCTCGCCCAGATCGGCACGATCCCGGAAAAGCGTGAAGACCAGGGCAAGGGCAAGTCGCTTCCCTACACTTCCCTGCTGGAGTTGCTCGCGGAACGCGTCCACGCCGAGCGGGCCTTTTTGACGAAGCTCAATCCCGGAAAGAATTTCGGCGCCCTGCGCGCCGGCGACACCGTGCGGGTGCCGGATGTGGCCGCGCCGCTCGTCACCGCCTCCCTCCCGCCAAAGGGTCGGCTCCTCGCGCCGAAGCCGCAGTTCGGCGGCCGCGTGGTGAAGGTGCACACGAAGGAAAAAATGCTCGACGTGCTGGAAGGACGGCAAGCTGCTCGCCAGCTTCCCGATCACGCCGGGCTCCGCGGCGCTGCCGGCGCCTCCGGGCACCTGGAAAATCGTGAACATGGCGAGCATGCCCTATTTCCGCTACGACGAGAGCATGCTGAACCACGGGGTCCGCAGCGACAATTTCATCAACCTGCCGCCGGGCCCGAACTCGCCGGTCGGCGTGCTCTGGATGGGCCTGAGCAAAAGCGGCATCGGCCTGCACGGGACGAACAATCCGGAAACGATCGGCCGCGCCGCCAGCCACGGCTGCATTCGCCTGGCAAACTGGGACGCCGTGAAGCTCAGCGCGATGGTGACCCAGGGCGGGACGGTGCAGATCGATTGATGAACCCGCTACCGCGTGGCGGCTAACTCATCGACACGCTGCTGCCCGGCAGTTGCCGCTGCCGCTGCCGCTTCTGCGCGACGCGCGGAGGCCGGGCGATGCTTTTCCAGGCGGATCGCCGGCACGATCGGAAAATAGCGCTGGAGCCGGCAGATGAGCAGAAACGCCTGGTAGCGCCACCACGCCCGCCACGGCAGCCGGGTGTTGCCGGCGACCACGGAGTTCACCGCGCCGCCGAGGCCGAGCGGCGGGTGGCGATCGACAAAGACGGAGTAGCTGGCGTTGTCGTAAAACGCGAGGATCAGCTTCTGGAAAATGCCCCCTGCCCGGCCGGCCGCACGGGTGTAGCGGCGCTGCTCGGCCGGCGTGAGCGCGCGGCCTTTCGCCTCGGCGCGCACCACCGCCGCGGCGGCGAGTTTGGCGCTATTGAGCGCAAGAAAGACGCCGCTGGAAAAGATCGGGTCGAAGAACCCGGCCGCATCGCCGACAAGCAGCATCCGCGGCGCGGCGAACTCTTTTGCCCGGTAGGTGAAATCCGCGGTGACGTGAAACGGCGTCGCTGCCTCGGCACCCGCCATCAGCGCCGCCAGCTTTGGCGACTCGGCGACGGTTTTTTCGAACAACTCCGCCGGCTTCAGCCCCGACGCTTTCATCCGCTCCAGCGACACGACCAGCCCGACGCTGGTGCGTTCGGCATCGAGCGGGATGAGCCAGAACCAGCCGTCGGCATGGCGCACGATGATGATGTTGCCCGCCAGTTCGCCGGGTTCCCGGGCGACGCCGCCGAAATGGGCGTAGATCGCGGCGCGCTTTGGCAGATTGCCGCCGGGATCGACGCGCCGGCTTTTCAGCGGGTGGGTAAATACGTTGTCGCGTCCGCTGGCGTCGATCACCCAGCCGGCGCGCAGGCTTTGCGAGCCGCCGCCGTCGCCCGCCGCGGATTCCACGGTCACTTCCCAGCCGGCGCCGTCTTCCAGCTCGCGCGCCGCGGTCAGCCGGGTTTCCTCGCGCACCTCGCAGCCGAGCTCGCCGGCGTGCCGCAGGAGCAGGTCATCAAAGCGGGCGCGCTCGACTTGGAACGTCGAGTCGCAGTTCCGCAACATGCCGTCGCGGAAACGGATGCGCTTGAACACCGCCGGCCGGTCGCCGACGTGAAATTCCGCGCCGAACTTCGGCATGAACCCGGCCTGCTCGATCTTTTCCCAGGCGCCGATCTCGCGCAGGATCGCGTTGCCCGCGGGCAGGAGCGACTCGCCGATGTGAAACCGCGGAAAGCGCTCTTTTTCCACGATCAGCGTCCGCAGGCCGGCCCGGGCTAAAAACGCACCCGCCACGCTGCCCGCCGGACCGCCGCCGACCACGACGCAATCGAAATCATGCCGGGGCATTTTGGGCATTGTCATTTCGGCGAAGACAGGCTAAACCGGCGGGGTTCCTGCTGTGACATATTAAAAAAATAGACCGCTCCGAGCTTACCCAACCCGTCGGGCCGTTTCGTTTCCCAAAAGAGCATGTTTCTTCACGCCAGCGCAAGTGCCGCCGTCGTCACTTCGCCCAATTTGCCACCGGCCAGCCCGGCCGCGCCCGAGCCGCAGGTTTCCCCGGTCACTTTCTCTCCCGCCGAAGTCATCGCCGCTCTCCACAGCACCGGCGAAGCGCAGCAAAATTTGCACCGGGCCGCCGGTGCGGCCGCCCGCCGCCAGTTCGGCACAAAGGCGTTTGTCCGCGGCGTGGTCGAGGTTTCCAATTTCTGCCGTCAAAACTGCACTTACTGCGGCATGCGGCGCGACAACCGGGAGCTGGAGCGCTTCCGGCTGAACGATTGGGAGGGCATCTTCGAGCACATCGTCGCCGTGCGGCCGCCGGTGATGACCGATATCAACATCCAGGCCGGCGAGGACCCGGTGGCGGTGCGCGACATCGTGCTGCCGCTCGTGCGCGCGCTGCGAGCGCGCACGGACCTCGGCGTGAGCGTCTGCCTCGGCACGCTCGACGCCCGGCTCTACGACGCCTTGCGCGAGGCCGGCGCGAGTTATTTCATCATCAAACTGGAAACCGGCGACGCCGAGCACTATCGCGCCATGCAGGCGCCGGGCACCATGGCCAAGCGCATCGCCGCCATCGAAACCCTGGCCCGCACGGGCTGGAATGTTTCCAGCGGCTGCATCGTCGGTCTGCCGGGCCAGACGGATGAGATGCTGGCGGAAACCTTTGCTTTGCTCGGCCGCCTGCCGCTGGCCGGCGTGAGCGTGAGCCCGTTTATCTCCGGCCAGCAAACGCCCTGGGTGGGTCATCCGAGCGCGGAGCTGGGCAAGACGCTCAACGCGCTCGCCATCCTGCGGTTGCAGAGCCCGACGCACGTCATCCCGGCGGTCAGCGCTTTCAACAGCGTTGGCGAAAAAGGATACACGCGCGCGCTGCAGACCGGCGCCAACTTGGTGACGGTGAACCTGACGCCGGAACGCGCGCGGAAAGATTACGTGATCTACAAAAACGACCGCTTCATCATGACCGAGAAGCGCGTGCGCGACGCCGTGGCCAGCGCGGGTCTGGAATGCAGCGAAACCAGCCTGGCAGATTTCCTCGCGGCACGGGACGCAGCGTAACGCGACGCGGAGCGGAGCGACGCGGGAATGGCCTCACGCAGAGGCGGAGAGGCGGGTCGGGTAACGACACGCTGAGTGAAGCGGAGCGGCAATGGCCTCGCGCAAAGACGCAAAGGCGCAAAGGAAAAGGCAGGAGGAAGAGGGAGGGGCCGGAGGGACGAAAAGGGGCGCGCTGCGTAGTTCCAAGGGCTTCTGCCGAGCCCTCCTCCTGCCATCTCTTTCCTCCCTGCCTCTTCTCTCTTTCCCCCTTTGCGGCTTTGCGCCTTTGCGCGAGGTCACTCCCGCCCCCTTTTTCCCTCCCTCTGCGTCGCTGCGCCTCTGCGTGAGGTCTTTCTGCCTTCTTCCCCCCTTTGCGCCTTTGCGTCCTTTGCGCGAGGCCATTGCCGCTGCCCCTTAACACGGTGTCCCGCACGCAGGAAAAAGCGGGCGTTGGATCACGATTGCCGCTTCTCCGCCATCTGCACCGGCGACGCCGGCAGGCTGTCGAGAACCACGCGGCGCTCGCCGTTGCTGCCGACGTAGCGGCCGAAGCTCAGCACGCCGGTCGGGCATTGCGTCACACAGGCCGAGCAGCGCACGCACTCCGGGTCTTCCATCGGCTGGCCTTTGTTGGCAAAGCTCATCACGTCGATGCCCTGGTGGCAGACGCTCGTGCAGACGTTGCAGGAGATGCACTTCTTCTTGTCCGGAAAAATCCGGAACCGCGAGAACCGGGTGTAAATGTGCATCAACGCCGCCAGCGGACAGGCAAAGCGGCACCACGTCCGGCCGCTGAACCAGAAATACAGCCCGACGCCCAGGATGCCGCCGAGAAAGATGTCCACAAACCAGCCGTAGTTCAGATACGGCACCTGCTCGAACCATTCCCGGTGCCAGCGCGCCGCCCAGGATTCCTCGCCCAGCGACCAGCCGAGAATCCGCAAGCCGAGCAGCACAAACGCAAAGGCCATCGTCGCCTGGCCGAGCATGTTCAGCCGGTTCCAGAACGGCCCGTGCGGCATCTTGTGCCGGTGGGCGTCGCCGAGCGTTTCCGCCAGCGCGCCGCAGGAGCAGATCCAGCCGCAATACGCCCCTTTTCCCCAGCGGAAAATGATGAGCGGGATGATGACAAACGTCTGCACAAACGAGATGCCCAGCCAGAGCCAGTGCGGATGCTCGGTGAAGACGTTATAAACGTTCAGCGGCCACGCCAGAATGAAGCCGTAGGAGCGCCAATACGCCCGCTCGTGGCCCAGCGCGCCGTCGTAGGATTCGAAGAGCTGATCCGCCAGCCAGCGGAGTGGATGCCCCTGCTCGAACCAGCCGTTGCGGCCCATCCACGGCAGGATGATTTCCGGCAGGATGAAGAGCGGAATGCATTGCACCAGCATCAGCGTGTAGGTCTGCAGCTTGATGTAAGGCGTCGGTCGGCGCCGGATGCGCCGGCAAAGCCGAAGATCACGACGCAGGTGCAATACGCCAGGGTGTAATAAAACGACGGATTCCCGAGCCCGCGCTTGATGGTGTAGAGCAGGTTTTGCGGGTCCTTCGCGTAGGCGCCGATCTGCTCGCCGGCGTTCTCCAGCAGGCCCGGCAGGTTCAACGGAAAAATCCCGTTCTGCTGGGCGAGATCCTTGATCGATTTGCCGCCAAAGGAGATCGCCTCCGCGTGCCCGCTCTTCCAGTGGTAGAGCACGACGCAGAACAGGACAAACGCCAGACAGGCGGCGACCCGCCCCGGGGTCCATTCGTTGCGAATCGTGAGGTGGCTGCGGCGGAAAAAATCGAGCGGCGCCTCGCGGCCGATCATGGCGAAGACGACGTCGTTTTCCAGCGTCCGCTCCGTCTTGTCCTTTGTGCGGATCGTCACGCTCGCGTCTTCGATTTTGACGACTTCGCTCGACATCTCCAGCGTGACGGAACCCGGCGTCTGGCCGGCGTTGCGCATGCCATCCGTCATGGCGCTGTTCACCCGCTCGGAGCGCGGCCGCTCGACCTGCACCCGGGCGGCGGGATCGCGCTCGAGTGCGCGGAGGTTTTCGACGTTATCCGGCTTCGGCCGCGCGAACTCCGGCTTGCGGTAGCTCAGCGTCACGTGCGCGCCGGCGACGCCGAGGGCGATGGCCGTTTCCAGCGCGCTGTCGCCGCCGCCGACCACGAGCGCGTGTTTGCCGGCAAATTCCTTCGGGTCGTAGAGCCGGTTGTAAACCTTGTCCAGCCCTTCGCCGGGCACGCCGAGCTTGCGGTAGTTGCCGCTGCGCCCGATGGCGATGATGACCCGCCGGGCGCGCGTCACGATCGGCCCGCCGGCCAGAGTGTCCGCGGCGGCGGTGTGGAAAATCTGGATCTCGTCGCCGCGACGTTCGACGCGGTCGATGCGGGCGGAGCGCACCTCGATGCCGGCGGCGTCGCGCTGCGCCTGGAGCTCTTCGAGCAGCCCTTCCTTCACCTCGGCCTTGAACCGCATCTGGCCGGCCGGCTTCATGTCGGTCGGATAGGTGTAGATCGGCTTGCCCTTCGGAAAATTGACGATGGTCGAAAACGCCTCGGCGGCTTCGAAAATGCGGAAGTTCAGCCCGGCGTTCTGCGCTTCAAGCGCCGCCGACATGCCGGACACCCCGCCGCCGATGATGGCGAGATCGAACAGGCAGTCGCCCTCGTCTCCAGCATGCGCGCCGCTGCCGCTGCCGTTGCCGTCGGCGCTGGCACCATTTCCGGCGCGGTCGGCAAATTCCGGCTCGCGCAGGATCGCCTGCACCGCGCGGGCGCCGGTGTCGGCGGAAAATTTCAGCAGCGGGATGCCGCCGAGATCGCCGACGATCCGCACGCCGGGCACCTCGGTCTCGCCGTCCGTGCCGACCGCGGGCAGATTTTCCACCGTGCCCGCCGGCCAGCGCGTGTGCAGCCAATGGGTGTAGGCGGTGATCGGTGAAAACAGGGTGCGAAGAAATGACGGCATCATGGAAACTTTCGAGTCGATCCGGCAGCCGGATCCGGTGAATGAAATTGAAAAAGCGCCGGCATCAGACGCTTTCCGCCGCGTCCATCGGGCCGCAAGCCACCACGGAGGCGCGGTGCCGCCGAACGCGCTGCCGCCGGCCGCCGGACCAGCTGCCGGAACCGCGATCGCACGCCCGCCAGCGCGATCTGCCAGCCGATGCTCACGGTGCGGCGCCAGTTGACCTTGGAGACTTTTTGCTCGCCCGCCAGACGCGGCCGCTCGCGCACCGGCACCTCCAGCATTTCGGCTCCCAGCCGGGCCGCGAGCACCTGCGCTTCGATCGTCCAGCCAAACGTCCACTCGCGCAGCCGCAGCCGGTGAAACAGCCCGCGCTCGATGAGCCGCAGCGGCCCGATGTCGCGAAACCGGCGGCCGACGAGCGCACCGCACCAGGCGCCGAGCAGCGCATTGGCGATCACGTGCGACATGCCCATGACAGCGACGTTCTCCCGGCGCAACGGCCAGGTGCGGCAGCCCAGCACAAAGGCCGCTCCGGTGCTCCGCCGCGCCTCGAGCAGCTTCGGCAGGTCGCGCGGATCGTTTGCCCCGTCGGCGGCGAAGAAAACATAGGCGTCCAGCCCGGCGTCCAGCCCGCGAGCTTCCAGCAGATCGATCGCCGCCTGGCAGCCGTGGCCGTAGCCGAGCGCCGCGGTCTCGGCGACCAGCGGCTGAGACGGATGGCGGCGCGCCAGCTCGGCGGTGCGATCCGGCGCGTCCGGCGCGCTGCCGTTCACCCCGACCACGACGACCCAGTGCCCGGCGGGCTCGAACACCGTCGCCAGCTCATCAAGCACCGGCCCGATGCATTGCTCCTCGTGGCAGGCAGGCAAAATCAGAGCGTAGCGGGGTTGGTCCATGGGATGGCGGGGAATCAGCGAGGGTGAGAGCGGGACTTTCCTAGCAATCGACGGCTTAAGCAACGCGGGGATCACCCGGAACCAGCCAGGCGCCGGGACAAGCCTGGAGCTTTGACGTGAGAGCGCCGGAAAAACACAAAATTCCTTACGGTCGGCGATTGACGACGGGCTACTTGAGAGTGATTCTCAATAACATTCGCGCCATGAATTTCACTTCCCGTCTCCTGCCGCGTGCTCTGTTTTCGCTCGCTCTCGCCCTGGGCATTTCTCTTGGAAACGTCGGCGTCGCCCGCGCGGCGGACCCGGCAAAACCGGCGGCGGGGACCGGGCGCAATAGCAGCAGCACGACGGGCGACAGCGTGAAGCGCCACCTGATTCTGCACGTGGAGAAGATGGATCGGGCGGCGGTCGAATTTGAGCAGGCGGCGCGCGCCTACCAGGAGTTGATCGCGGCGCATGGCGGCGACTACGCGAAGGCGCTGGCCGCGGCGCGGCCGGAAGTGCTCAAGCTGGTGGAAGCGCTGCGCGCCGGCTACCAAGCGATGGACCCTTTCGGCTACGAAAACGTCGAAGGCATCGTCGCCGGCGTGGCTTCGCTGAATGAATTCGACACCTATCTCGACGCCGGCGTGCCGAAGGCCGAAGCCGCTGCGGACAAGCCGGCCGCGCCGGTGACGCTGAAGCTGGCCAACGGCGAAACCGTGGACGGCGAAGGCTGCCTCTTCACCCACATCATCGAGCCGGCACTCTGGGGCACGCAGCCAAAATGGGTCGTGCCGATTGATCTCAATGGCGACGGCAAAATCGATCCGCGCGAGAGCCTGCCGCGCGCCGAGTTGATCGCCGCGGCCGGTGCCGACGTGCGCAAGAAAATCGGCGAACTCCTGGCCGCCAGCCGCGCCTGGGAGCCGACGACAAAGGATTGCTTCACCGCCATGGTCACGATGGCGCCGACGTTTCCGGGCTATTTCGACGACTGGAAAGAGTCGCGCTACGCCGGGGGCGACAAGGAAGCGTCCGGCAAATTCACCGCCGTGAGCCGGGTGTCAGACATGCGCGCCATCATGTCGAGCGTCGGCGTGCTCTACGAAGGCGTGCGCCCGCAGGTGGCGACAAAGGATCCGGCGCTCGCCCGCGCCATCGAGGGCCGGTTCAAGGACATCCTCGCGTTTGTGGATCGGCTCGCCGCGCGCGAGAAGCGCGGCCAGATCACCGCCGGCGAAATTGAAGGGCTGACGGTGCAGGCCAAGGAAAAAGCCGACAGCCTGGTGCCGCAGATCGAGCAGGCCGCCGCGCTGCTCGGCATCAAGCTCGGCGACGCCTGAGCGACGCGCCGCCGGCCTGACAGCAGGACAAATTTTCTTTTCCGCCACCATGAAAAACCGCTGGTCCCTCCGTTTCGTCGCGCTCTGCGCGCTGGGCGTTTTCATCGCCCCTCTTCTCTCCGCCCAAGCCCAGGCTCCCGCGAGCCCGGCGAGCAACGGAGACTTGCTCGACAGCCATTCCGCACTGCAAACCCGCTGGGAAGAAACGCTCTTCGACGCCTACGGCGGCCGGCTGACCGCGACCGACTGGGCCGCAACCCGGGCGGAGACCGCGGCGTTTCTCGCGCGCCTGTCCAGCCCGGCTGCCCGGGCGCTCTGGCGCGACATTGACCCGGCGGCCGGCAACGTCGCGGCCGACCCGCTCGCCGTGGCGCGCCGCATCGGGGAGTGGCAGGGACGTTTTCAACACACCTGCGCGCTTGAAATGCTCGAAGCCCAGCGCGCCGGCGACATCGAGCGGGCTCGCGCCTGGCGCGCGCTCATCACGCTGCCGAAACATGCCAACGCCGTCGAAGGCGCGCTCATTCTCCAAAAGCTCGCCGAGCACGGCCGCGCGCAGGAAGGCAGCGTCTCGCAGCTGCTCACCCGCGAGTTTCTCTCCTGGCAGACCACGCGGGTGCGCGAAAAGCTCGATTACCTTGACCGGTTGTTGAACGGCCGCGACGCGGGCGCGATGTCGGTGGTGATGGCGGGACGCCTGGCCGAGGCCGGTGCGCTCGCCGACTTTCCGGCTCCGCTGAAAACGCTCGTCATCCCGGGCGCGACCGGCGCGGACACGGCGATCCCGGCGGCGCCCGAGGCACTCTTTCTCGCGACGACGGGAAGCGGCGGCAGCGATGCCGGTGCGCTGTTCGAGCGCTGGCGGCTCGCGGTGGAAAATGGGTTGCCGAATTTGCTCAGCGCCGAAGAGGTGGCGCGCAACGAGCGGCTGCTGTTGAAGCTCGTCCGCCTTGTCCCGAAAGAGTATGGGGCCGCGGGCGTGCGCGACGGCCAGATCGCCGTGCCGCTGGAATACCGGCACGCGAAGCAATTTGTCCAGCAGGCCGAGAACTTTGTCGGGGAACTGCTCCCGAGCTGGCGCACGACGAAGGCCGCCGCGCTGCGCGAGCACGGCGCGCGGTTGAAGGAAGAGTTCGACGCGCTGGAAGCCGCGCTCGACCGGAAAGCGGATGCGAAAGAAGTCGCCGCCCGCGCGAGCGCCGTCGAGCAACGGCTGGAATCCGGCCTGGGCCTGACCCTTTCCCGGTCTGGTCCGAAAGAAAGCGTCATCGCCGAGAGCGCGCTGGAAGTCACGAACGCCCTCCGCCTTTCCCAGACCGCCGCGCGCGCCGGCAAGTGGGAGGAAGCCGAGGCCCAGCGGCTCGAAGCCTACATCACGCTCGATCTCGACATCGAAAAGCGACTCATGCCGCGCGACCCCGAGCTGGCGCTGCGACTCGAGCGCGCCTTTCTTGACGGCGCCAGCGGCCAGCCCGGCATCAAGGCCGCGCTCGATGCCCGGCTCAAAGGCCCGGCGCTCGCGGAGTCCTACGAGCGCGCCTCCAGGCTGCTCGACGAAGGCGTCACGATGCTGAAAACCTCGCTCTCGCCGAGCGCGGTCATCTTCACCACGGTGACGATTCTGCTGCGCGAAGGGCTGGAAGCCGTCATCGTCCTCGCCGCGCTGCTGGCCGGGATGCGCGGCGTCGAGAACGCCCCGACCCGTCGCCGGGTCGCCGGCGGCGCCTGGCTGGCGCTGGTGGTCACCGGGCTGACGTTCTGGCTTTCCAAGACGCTGATTTCCGCGCTGGCCGGGTTCGGCGAAAAGCTCGAAGCCGTGATCAGCATTCTCGCCGTCGGCGTCCTGCTGATGGTGACGAACTGGGTGTTCCACAAATACTACTGGGTCGGCTGGAACGCGAAGATCCGCAGCCTCAGCAAAGCCGCGCTCGGCGCCGGCGACAACGCCGCGTCCAGCACGCGCTGGGAGACGTTTGCGCTCATCGGCGTCGGCTTTCTCACGATCTATCGCGAAGGCTTTGAGACCGTGCTGTTCCTGCAAACCTTTATCCTCGAAGGCGGGCTGCAATCCGTGCTCATCGGCCTCGCGATCGGCGGCGGCATCGTGGCCTTGCTCGGCGCCATGATTTTCGCCGTGGGCGCGAAGCTGCCGTATCGCAAGCTGCTCGTCGTCACCGGCCTGCTCGTGGTGAGCATTCTGATGACGGTCACCGGCCAGACCGTGCGCCTGTTTCAGACCGTCGGCTGGCTGCCGGTCCATCCGGCGCCCGGCGTCGATCTGCCGCCTTGGGTGGGCACTTGGTTCGGGTTGTATTCGAGCTGGGAAGGCCTGCTCATTCCGTTTGCCGGCCTCGGCTACGTCGCCGGCGCGTGGCTGTGGGTGAAGGTCGGCGCGTTGCGGAAACAACGATCCGCGGCGGCCGCGGCGGCTGCCCCGGTCGCGGTGACGGGCAAGGCGCGGGAAGAGTCGGTCCGCGAACTGGCGGCGTCGCGTTGACGCGTCACTTTGAGATGACCTGCCCGGTGGCGAAGTTGTAGAAGTAGCGCGGCTCCGTCGTGTAGCGTCCCGGACGATTCGGGTCCGGGAAGTAGAAGAGAAATGCGTTGAGCTGGAAATCGTAGAGATACGGAAACGGGAAGCTCGGACTGGTGTAAAACCACGAGCTGCTCGTGAAGTCGTAGAGGAAAAGCCCGCTCGCCCCGTCGCCGCTCGGGACGAGAAACTCGTAGCCGAGGTCGAAGTGGTAAATGAAACGCGGATCCGCCAGATACGCGTAGTAGCCGAAGACATTTCCGTTCCCCGGGAAACGCAGAAAATACACGCCGTCGCCCAGGGCCGTTTCGCCGTCGAAAAACGCCGGGTGCAACGGATCCGCCTGCAACGTTTCCAACGCCCGCCGGGCGTCGATCAACCCGAAGCCGGTCACCGGATTGAACCCGGTGCCAAACGCGTTGCCCAACACGCCGCCGCTCGAAATCCGCGCCCCGGTCTTCGGCTGGATCTGCACGGTCACCGCCGCGTTTTCCAGGCGGTCCGCCGAGTTCACGGCCGCACCGGTGAAGGCGTCCGCGCGACCGATGCCGAATTCCAGCGACGCGCCGGGCGGAAAATTCCCGGCGGCAAACGTGAGCACGAGCTGACTGTTGATCGCCGACTTCGCGCCGGCCGGCGTTTTCACCTCGGCCGTGATCGCCTTCGGATCCTTCACCCCGGTCGTGCTGCCGATCGCAAACGGAAATCCGAAAAACGGGTCCGCGTCGAATTTCAATCCCGCCGGCGCGAGGTCGAGCGTCACCGTCCGCACGTTCGCGCCCGCCGGTCCGGACAGGTAGCGCAGGGTAAAGAAATCGGTCGCCCGGCCAGCGTTGTCCGCCGTCGTGCCGCGGGCCGTCAGCTCCAGGCGGCTGCCGTCCGCCAGCTCGACCGGCGCGACGGCGAAAAACGGATCAAGATCGTGCGCCGCCGGACTGGCTTGGAGAAACTGGCGGAGCCGCGCCGCGGGAACAGATCCCGGCCCGCCGCCGGCCTGGAGCAGCAACGCGGCGACCCCGGCGGCGTGCGGCGCGGCGGCGCTGGTGCCGAAGAAATTCGGGAAGAAATCGCTGTCGCTGTCGAAGCCGAAAAACGAGGTGTCCACGCCGTCCGGCGCCGCGACGGCAGGCTGCTGGCGCACCTCCGGCTGGGCGAGACGATTCCCCGCCGCGTCGAAGAAAATACTCACCGGCCCGAGCGACGTGAATTCCTCCGGCGTCGCCGGATCATCATAAGGCTGGGCCGCCACCGCGATCGAGCCGCGCGCACCGGGATGACCGAAGAGCGTCGGCACATCGTTGCGCAGATATTCCCCGGTGACCGTGAACCCGTAAAAGCGCGACGTGGCGATGTAGCGGAAGCGGTCCACCGGCGTCGTGCCGGCCTTCGGCGCGCGCCGGGTGATGGCGAGCTGATACGTCGCCGTCTGCGTCCGGTCCGAGCCGAGCGGGAGGATCACGAATTCGAGCGGCAACCCGAGCGCGTAGCTGTCGAGCGTGCCGCCGAGCGGGTTGAACGCGTTGCCGGGAAACTTCGCGAGGTCGCCGAGAAACTCGCCGTCCGCGTTGAAGACGAGAATGTTGAAGTCCGTCGTGATTTTCCGGGCGTCGCCGAACGGGTCCGGCCATTGCAGCGTGATCTCGGGAAAGCCGCTGCTGTTGACCACGCTGGAAACGAAGATTTTCTGCACCACGTTCACGCCGCCGGCACCGTCCGCCGCGGCGAAGTTGTGAAAGCCGCCGGCGGTGAACTGCGCGGCGACGCCGGTGAATTTGAGGTTGCCGGCGCCCGCGCGATTCACGCGCACGTCGAAGTCGGAAACCGGCGCGAAATCGGCCTCGTAGCCGACGCCGCCGGCGTTGCCCGCCGCGGAAAGATAGACCGCGCGCCGCTGCCCTTCGGCTCCCGGCGTGAAGACCACCTCGTCGATGGCTTCCGCGATGATGCCGTCGGAGAAAAACGGCTCGGTCGAAAAGCCGACGTCGTCCACGATGACATCGCACCCGGCGCGGTCGCGCAGGTCGCGCACGGCCGCCGCCATGGCGGTCTCGGTTTCGCCGCTCGTGGCAAACGCCAGCGCGGCGTCCGGCGCCACGTCGTGGATGATCTGCAGCATCGCGCGGCCTTCGTCCGTGCCGAAAAAGATGTCGCCTTCGGACAGCACGTTCACCGGGGTCGTCCGGCCGGCGGGATTGCCCGGGCCCGGCAGATCGCCCGAGGCCACGTCCGCGCGGGCGCTGAACCGGGAAACCTCAGGGAACGCGACGTCAAAGCTGTCCGAGATCGCGCCCACCGTGAGGCCGCGGCCGGTGAAGCCGAGCGCGTTCACGGCATCGCTGCGCAAGACCCCGGTGCCTTGCGAGGTGACGACCCCGACCCGGCGAAATGGCCGGCGCACCAGCATCACCGCCTGCACGCCCGGCAACTGCCCGGCCGCGGCGGCATTTTCCACCGGCAGATAGGCGCTGAACAGCCCATGCGGCACCACCGCGCGTCTCGCGGTCGGCGAGGCGCTCGGCGATCACCGTGGCGCCGAGCGCGAGCAACTCCCGGCGCACCTCCGCCGCGGGCCGGGTGCCGTCGAGGTAAACGTCCACCACCACGCGCCCCGCGGCATCCATCCGCAGACGGCTGCCGAAGTGCGTCTGGATCCGTTTTTTCAACGCGTCGCGGTGTTCCGCCGGCGTGTGCGTGGCCGGCTGGGAGCGGCGCCATTCCACCAGCTCGCGCAAGCCGCCCCCGAGATTCGGCGGCACCGGCGAGGCCGACGCTTCCTGCGCGCGCGACTCCGGGCGCAGCCAGCCCCAGCGCGGCCCAGGCCAGCACCGCAACGACAACAACAACGGTGGGAATTTTCATGCGAAGGGAGCGGCAGGCAGTCGCGCGATCCCCCCGGGGTCTTAAGGCCCGGAATAGGGCAGGAAAATCGCGGCCGCGGTCGAGAAATAAATGATCAGCCCGGTGACGTCCACCAGCGTCGCAACAAACGGCGCCGAACTCGTCGCCGGATCGAGCTTGCAGACCCGCAGCACAAACGGCAGCAGCGCGCCGGAAAGACTGCCCCAGAGCACGATGCCGACCAGCGCGATGCCGACCGCCAGCGCGAGGAGATTCGGGTGCGGGCCGTAGTCGGCCAGCTTCCACTGCGCCCAAAGCATGATGCGGATAAACCCGAGCAGGCCGAGCAGCAGGCCGAGCGACAGGCCGCTGACGAGTTCCCGGCCCGCGACGCGCCACCAGTCGCCGAGCTTCACCTCGCCCAGCGCCATCGCGCGCACCACCAGCGTCGAGCTTTGCGAGCCGGAATTGCCGCCGCTGGAAATCACGAGCGGCAGAAACAGCGAGAGCACCACGGCCCGCTCGATCTCGTGCTCGTAGCTCTGCATCGCGGAAGCCGTGAGCATTTCGCCGACGAAGAGCACCGCCAGCGGCGCGCCGCGCTTGCGAAACATGTCCCAGAAGCTGCTCGAGAGATACGGCATCTCCAGTTCCGCCGAGAGACCGCCGAACTTCTGGATGTCCTCCGTCGCCGCCTGCTCGGCGATGTCGAGCACGTCGTCCACCGTCACCACGCCGACCAATCGGCCGCCGGAATCGGTCACCGGCAGGACGGAGCGATCGTATTTGCGGAACACTTCCACCGCGCTCTCCTCGGTGTCCGTCACCGTCAGCGCGGTGAAGTTTTCCTGCATCAAGTCGCTCACCCTGGCGTCGAGCGGCTGGATGAGAAATTCGCGGATGCGCAGGTCATCGATCAGCCGGCCCTGGTCGTCCACGACGTAGAGCACGTTGAGCGTCTCGCTGTCCTGGCCGCGGGCGCGGACGTGGTCGAGCACTTCCTGCACGGTCCAGTCCGGTCGGATCGCGACAAAGTCCGGCGTCATCAGGCGGCCGACGCTTCCTTCCGGGTAACCCAGGAGTGTCTGGGCGACGGCGCGCTCGGCGGGCGAAAGCTTCGCGACGATGCCGCGCACGGTTTCCGCCGGCAGCTCTTCGAGCAGCGCGGTGCGGTCGTCCGGCGACATTTCGTTGAGCAGCCGGACGGCGTGCTCCTGGCCCATGGAATGGAGGAGTTCTTCCTGCTGATCGGCGTCGAGATATTCGAAAATATCCGCCGCGAGTTCCTGCGGCATCACGCGGAAGACGATGACCTTGTCATCCTCCGGCAGATCGGCGATCACGTCCGCCAGATCGGCCGGCGGCCACTCGATAAACAGCTCGCGCAGGCCCGCGAAATCGCGTGCTGCGACGAGGCTCTGCACCTCGGGCTGGAGCAGCTTGCCGAGCATGGCGGGAAAGAAGGGAAAGCCGCCTCCGGGGCGCAGCCGAAGACATCTGCCACGCCTCCCCGCGTCTGCCTAGCGGAAAACTCCCTACCTGGCTTTTTTGTCCGCAGATTCCGCAGATTTCCGCAGAATTAAAGAGGGTTGTAGGCGACCCGGACGGCGACGCGTTCTCGCCGTGCCTCGTCTTTCTCCTCTCCTTCTCCTTCTGCGAAAATCTGCGGAATCTGCGGACCCTCAAAACGTCCCGCGCACCGCCAGCGTGCCGTAGGGAGCGCCACCGTCGTAACGGTAGCGCGCATTGGCTCGATAAAAATCGAACTCGCGATACGGCAGGTAGCCGGATTCCGCGGTGAACGTGATGCCCGGCGTCACCTTCCAGCTCACGCCGGCGCCGACGCGGACTTCGCTGTAGGTCAGCACGGCACGGTTCAGGCGCGGGTTGCCCCCGTGCGTGTCGCCGAAACGGTCGTCCACGCGGAACGTGTTTTCCTTCAATTCCGCCCCGGCGTAAAACGTCAGCTTCGGGCTGAACTCATATTCCAGGCGCGGCGTCGGCAGCACGGCGTTGAGCACCCAGCCCGGCGCGAATTTCCAGCGCAGAGCCGCCGCCGCCGAGCACCGGATATTTGCGGTCGAAATGCACGCTCACGCCGAGCACGAGCTGGAGGTCCGGGTTGAAGAAATAGGTGCCGCCGAGGATGAACGGGGCGTTGAAATCCTTCGCCCCGACGTGCCGGAAAAACGTGCCGTAAAGCCCGGGCTGCACCTCGGCGCGCACGAGCACGGAATCGCCGATGCGGGTGTCGAGCCCGAGCACGAGGCTGATGGCCTGGAGCGTGTTGGGCAGCGGCGCGTTCGCGGTGGAAAAGCCAAACGAGTAGCGCTCCCACTCCGCGCCGATCCGCAGAAAACCGATGGGGGTGCGCGGCGTGAACACCAGACGCGCCAGCGTGCTGTGTTCGTCCAGCGTGGTGTTCCGGCCATCCCGCCGCACCTCGCCGTCGCCGATGTAGGATTCCCGGATTTCGAACTCGCCCGAGAGCTTGAACGGCGTGCCCGGCTCCGAGGCTGGCGGCGGGGGCGGCGGCGTGCTTTTGCTCACGTCCTGCCCGGCGCGGCTGGCGGTCAGCGGCGAAAGCGCGGCCAGCGCCAAGGCAGCGGCGGCCAGCGCCACAGGCTTGACCCGGTGCCGACGGAGGCGGGAGTGCGGTTTCATCAGAACGGAAGAGAACAGAAATCCTGCCGGGGCGCGACGACGAAAAGCGGGCGATTCCCGGCAGGCGGGCGGGCGTGTGCGTTTTCAACGACCGCCGATGTCGCGTTGCAGCAGGCGGACCGCTTTCGAGACGTCCTTCATCATGGCGGACTCCGAGCCGAGCCGCTCGATGCCCTGGAGCGAGGCGAGCGCAGCGGAGGAAATCATGTCGCCGCGCCAGACCAGCGTCGCCGGCTGCCCGCCAACTTCGATCGGCCACATCTGGTAAAGCGTGAGCGCGACGTAGTAGCCGCCGCTCGCGTAGTAGAGGACGTCCGCCGCCTGATACCCGCCCCCTGCGACCGGCTGGCTGTAGAAAGCGCCGAGCGTCAGCACGCCTTTGTCCTCGACTTCGAGCAGCTCCCAATACATCTCCGGCCGCACGGAGCCGCGCCCGCCGCCCGCCGCGCCGGTGGCGCCGAGAAACGAGGAAAACTGCTGGCGGATTTTGCCCTGCTGGCGCACGAGTCCGGCAAGCTGGTCGCCGGGCCGGATCGCCTGGCCGGTGTGATCATACGCCGGCTGCCGCGCGGCGCCGCCGGAGGCAAACGCGCCTGCGCGATCCGCCAGCACATCGGTCCAGAAAGCGGCGACGGCATCAGACATTCCCCCGCTCCCGCCGCCCGCCGCGCCGGTCGGAAGTTTCTTCGCCTCGTCCTTGCTGATCTGCAGGTCGGCGGCTGCCTTTTTCCGTCGCGCTGGCGAGCGCCCGGACGGGGCCGCTCGACGGGGCGGAACGGAGCTTCGAGAAGTTCGCCGCGCCCGGGGAACCCGGCAGGTCGGAGTGGAGCAGGATTTTCAGTTCGCGATGCTTTTCCGGATTCCAGTTGCGCAGTCCTTCCATCGTTTTCGCCGGCGGCAGCGGCACGACGAAGACGCTCTGCACCGAGAGATCGCGCGACGCGCTCATCGCCGGCCCGCGCGCGGTTTTCACGTCGCCTTTCAACAGCTGGGCGGGATCGACGTTTTGAAAAACAGAAAACGATCCCAGCTCGGCGACCGGATCGGCGGCGCGGGCGGCGCGGCCTCCGGAAGCGGCGAGGACCAGCAGGGAAAATCCGAGGGATAAAAGCGTGCGGTGCATGGCGTGCGTTCGTTGATTGAAAAACCCGGCCGCCGCTCGGCCAACGAGCCGCCACCGGGACGTCCAGCCTTTCGCAGGATGGCGGCGTTTGCAAATCCGGGCGCGCCCCGGCGGCGGTCGTGACGCCCTGCCAGCGGGGCGGGCGAAAACCTTTCCGCAACGCGCGGGTGACAGAAAAGCCCTCCTGCCGCAGGTTGTCCGCGCATGACCGAGCCGATCATCGTCCTCGACCGCCTGGAGAAAACCTTTGGCCACACGAAAGCCGTGGACGCGCTGTCATTCTCGCTGCGGCCCGGCGCGATCTTCGGCTTCCTCGGCGCGAACGGCGCCGGCAAGACGACGACGATGCGGATGCTCTGCGGCCTCACGCGCCCGACCGGCGGCCGCGCCACGATCGGCGGCGCCGACGTCTGGCGGGAGCGGCACGCGGTGCGCGCGAAGTTCGGCTACATGGCGCAAAAGTTCAGCCTCTATCCCGACCTCACAGTGCTGGAAAACCTGCGCTTCTTCGGCAGCGCCTGCCGGGTCGCGCCAGCCGCGCTGGAAGCCCGCGTGACGCATCTGCTCGAACAGATGGATCTCCAGGCGAAACGCGACGCGCCGGCCGGCAGCCTTTCCGGCGGCATGAAGCAACTCCTCGCCCTCGGCTGCGCCCTGGTCCACAGCCCGCCGCTCCTGTTTCTCGACGAGCCGACCTCCGGCCTCGATCCGGTCCATCGCCAGCAGATGTGGAATCTGCTCTACGACCTGAGCCACGGCGGCATCACGATCTTTGTCACGACGCATTACATGGACGAAGCCGAGCGCTGCACCGAGGTCGGCTTTATCGACGGCGGCCGGCTGCTGGCGAAGGCATCGCCGCGCGCGCTGAAGGAAAGTTTCAAAGCGCGGCTGCTGGAGCTCGACGTCGAGCCGGCGATGCCCGCGCTCGTGCGGCTGCGCGCGACGCCCGGGATCCTCGGCGTTTCCCTGCGCAGCGGCAGCCTGCGCCTGTATGCGGCCGAGGCGGAAAAACTCTTCGCCGACTGGCAGCGCGCCTGGCCGTTTCCCGACCTCCGCTGGCGCGGCCACCGCTGGGTCGAGGCCGACATGGAGGACGTCTTTACCGCCTACTCGCAAGGCTACGACGCCGTGCTCAACCGCGCTGCCGCGCGACCGCGACAGCGAGGAGGGGCCCGTTGCCCCGGCCGCGTTCGGCCGGTAGGGTGCCGGCCGCCGGCCGCTCCGGGTGGCGGCGGCTTCTGTTTGTGTCATGAATTTCCGCACCGCGTTTCAAGCCATCGGCAGCGTCGCTTACAAGGAACTCCTGCACATCCTGCGCGACCGGCGCGTGCTCGCGCTCGTGCTCATCCTGCCGCCGGTGTTCACGCTCATTTTCGGTCACGCGTTTGAAAAGACCGGCTCGAGCAACGTGCCTGCGCTGCTCGAAAACTGGGACACCGGCAACCCGCGCACGCAGCGTTTTCTCGACTTGCTGGCGACAAACAAAACCTTCGCCTGGCGGCCCGTCCCGGCCGCGAGCGCCAGCGTCGAGGGCGACGGCCGGCCGGCGCCGGATCTCCTGCGCAACGCGGTGCGCGCGGCCCTCGTCATCCCGCCCGGCTGGGGCGAGAGCCTGACGGACGGCAAGCCCCGCCCGGTGCGCCTCTACGTGGACGGCAGCGACTCGAACACGGCCGATGAACTGGAAGGCAGCATCCAGCGCAGCCTCGGCGATTTCCAGCTCCAGGAACGCACCGAGATGATCGACACGCTGCCGGACGAAGTCTTCGACCTCGCCAAAAAGCTGCCGGTCGAAGTGCGCCAGCGTTTTGTCTCCTCCATGGAGCCGTGGTCGCTCGATTCGAAAGTGCTCTACAACGCCGAGGAACGCTTCATCGAATACGTGCTGCCCGGCATCATCGGGCTGATCCTGCAGCTGCTCACCGTCACGCTCACAGCCTGCACGATCGCCCGGGAACGGGAGTCCGGCACGCTCGGGCAGCTGATGGTGACCTCCCTGCGCCGGAGCGAGATCGTCATCGGAAAAATGCTGCCGTATCTCGGCGTGTCGATCTTTCTGATCCTGGTCATCATCGCCCTCGCCGGCTGGCATTTTCAGGTGAAATTCTATGAGCCGCTGATGCTGGCGGTGATCTGCCTCTTGTTTCTGCTCTGCTCGCTGGGCACCGGATTGTTGATCTCGGCGTTTTGCCGCACGCAGACGCAGGCCATCCAGCTTTCCGTCTTTTTTCTGATGCCGGTGTTCGTGCTCTCCGGGGCGTTTGCGCCGCTCGATCAGTTGCCGGAAGGCGTGCGCTATCTTTCCGCCTGGTTTCCGCTCACGCACTTCTGCCGCGCCTTCCGGCTGGTGAACCTTTATCACGCCGGCTGGTCATTTCTCGTGACCGATCTTGTCATCATGACGCTCGGCGTCGTGGTGACGTTTGCCGGCGCCGCGCTCCTGTTGCGGCGGGTGCAGGAATAGCGTCAGCGCCCCCGCTGCGACGACCCCTCGACGTCGCGCCGGAACAAGCGGATGGAGACGGCGGTGTCCTTCAGGATTTCCCGCGCGGCGAGCACCTTGTCCAGCCCGACCGCATAGGAGCGGAACGGCGCGGAAACGTAATCGATCTGCCAGACGAGCGTGCCGTTTTCCAAGGGCCAGAGCTGGTAAAGATCGATCGAGAAATAGTAGGTGCCGGAGGTGAAATAAGTCGTGTCGAGCACCTGCCAGGAGCCGGCCGATTTGCGCGCGGCGAGCATCCCGAGCGCAAGGTGCGTGCGGCCGCGGATCTGGCCCTGCGTCCAGTAGCCGACGGCTTCGTCCGCCGCGGCGCCAGCAGCCACAGGCCGCGCCTCGGTGATCGGCGCGAAGTGCGCAGCGATCGTGGGCGTCATTTTCAACAGGCTGCGAAACTCCGCGCGCGCGGCGATCTCTCCGTATGCCGGCACCGCGGCGAGGCCGCCGGAGGAAAACGCGTCGCTGCGGGCGCGCAGGACGTTGCGCCAGAAGTCGTCCACGTCGCCGCTCCCGGCAGCGGCGGCGGCGGTGCGCGGCAGGTCCGCGGGAGACAGGTGCAGGTCGCTGGGATCGCCGCCGTTGCCCCCGGCCAGGAGCGCCTGGGTCTGCTCGATCAGCGGGCGGTCCGCCGCGCGGCCGGGCTTGAGGTCCAGCGTTTTGAAAACGTCCGGTCCCGCGGGGAAGCGGTATTTCCGGGAGACATCCACTTCCAGCTCCCGGTGCGCCGCCGGATTCCAGTGCAAGAGCGCATCGCCGACCTGCGCCACCGGGGCGCGCACGAAGTAGCAGGACTGCACCCAGGTGCCGCGCGCAAAATCGCCGCCGGCGCCCCGATCGCTGATGATCTCGCCGTCCAGGAGCTTGCGCTCATCCACCTCGGCGCCGAGGCCGCCGGAAAGCGTTTTCAGCTCCTCGATCGGTCCGGCCCGCAACGCAGCCGGGAGCAGCGCGAGAAACGTCAGCGCCGCCACGGCCGCAGCCACGCGGCGCAGCCGGTCGGCCGGAAAGAAAAACGCAAGCATCGCGGAAAATTTACGCCGCGTGGCATCCCGCGGCCAGGCCCCGCTGGCCGCGATCTGCCAGCGCGCGTGGCGCCGCCATCCTGACAGGGTAGCCGTGAGGCTAGAACTGCGCCGCCACGGCGATCTTCGCATACGGCGCGCCTTCGAGCCGGAAGCTCTTCGCGTTGTCGCCACCGCGATAGTAGTCAAACGTCCGCCGCGGCACGTAGCCGCCGGAAATATCCACCTGCACCGACTTGCCCAGCTTGTAGGCGAAGCCGCCGCCGACCCGGTATTCGCTGTAGTCGATCACGCCGCCATTGAAACGCTGATCCTGCGGGCGGGCGTTCGGGTTGCGGTCGCGCTTGTAGGATTCGCCGAGAATCTCGCCGCCGACGAAGACTTCCAGGTTGTCGGTGAGGTCATACGTCAGCCGCGGCTCCGGCGGGATGGCGTCGAGGTGCAGGCGGTCCGTGATGTCCCACTTCAAGCCGACGATCGGCAGCGCGGGATACTGCGCCAGGATGGAAAAGCGGGCGCCGACAATGGCGTAAAGATTCCGCGCCAGCGGGATCACCCCGGCGGCGACGGTCGGCGCGTCGAAGTTGCCGCTGCCGATCGCGTCGAAATTCGAGTAATAAACGCCGGGCTTGCTGGAGATGAAAAAGGCCGCCCGGTTGCGCACGATATATTCCACCGCGACGACGCCGGCGATGCTCTGCACGGAGGTCGGGATGGGCGCCAGGCTGGTGCCGAAGTCAAAGCGCTCGTAGGCCGCGCCGAGCCGCAGATAATAGCGGCCGGTGAGCTGGAAGCGATGGGTGTATTGCGCGTTGATGTGAAACTCGTCCTGCTCGCCGTAGGAACGCTCCGGCAGACCGCTGGAACCGCCGAATTGCCGGCCCTCGAAACCGGAGCTGCCGACGTAGCTGGTGTTGATGTCGAAACTGTCGCGCGTCACTTCCTCGCGGGTTTCGATGACGTTTTTGCTGCGCTTGCTGTCCGCCGCGACCGGCCCGGCCTGCAGAGAAGAGGACGACGATCCCGCCGCAGCCAGCGCGACCAGGGAAGCGGTCGCAAGAACGGAACGGAACGGATGGAGGCGCAGCGGCGATTTCATATTATTGGGCGTAAGAGTTGGTGCAAAGCGGACACCGGCACAAGTCGTTTTTGCCCCGCCGATACGCGGCTGGCAGCAGTCGTGGTTGCCTGAAATCGTGGCGGTTTGCGTTATACTACCGGCATTGGCCCGGCTGCCGCGACCGCGGCCGGCCCCCAAATTTCGACGCCTTTCCGCTCTTCCTATGCCCGTAAAATTTCGCGATTACTACGAAACGCTCGGCGTCTCCAAGACCGCCGGCGAAGACGACATCCGCAAGGCCTTCCGCAAGCTGGCCCGCCAGTATCATCCCGACGTGGCCAAGGGGAAGGACAAGGCGCGCGCGGAGGAAAAATTCAAGGAGATCAACGAAGCCTACGAAGTCCTCAGCGATCCCGAGAAACGCCGGAAATACGACCAGCTCGGCGCCGACTGGCAGCACGCCGGCGTGCCGGGCGGCGGGTATCCCGGCAACGGCGCCGGCGGCTTCGGCTTTCCGCCCCGGCGCGGCGCCGGCGGCGGGGCCGGGCCGGGCGCCGGGGAATACGAGTTCGACTTCGGCGGCTCGACCGGGTTCAGCGATTTCTTCGAGCGCTTTTTCGGCGGAGCCGCCGGGCGCGGCGGGGCGAATCCTTTCGGCGTGCCGTCGGGCGGCGGCGCTGGCGGCATGGGCGGCGCGGCCCAGGCGGGACGCGATGTTGAAGCCGATCTCATGGTCACCCTGGAGGAAGCGTTTCACGGCGCGCAGCGGCAGATTTCCCTGCGCCGCACGGACGCGCAGACCGGCGAGTCGAAGACGGAAACCTACGGCGTGAAAATCCCTGCCGGCGTGCACGAAGGCCAGCGCATCCGGCTGAAGGGCCGCGGCGAAGGCGGCGGCGACCTTTATCTGCGCGTGAAGCTCGCGAAGCACCCCGATTTCCGCGTGGAAGCGAACGGCGATATTTACTACGAACTCGCGCTCTGGCCCTGGCAGGCCGCGCTCGGCACCGAGGCCAATGTGCCGACGCTGGAAGGCGGCAGCGGGCGGTTGAAAATCCCCGCCGGCAGCCAGTCGGGCCAGAAATTCCGCCTGCGCGGCAAAGGCATGCCGACCACTGGCGGCGCGCGCGGCGACCTTTACGCCCAGGTCGAGATCCGGGTGCCAAAGACTGTGACCGATCGCGAGCGCGAGCTTTGGGAAGAACTCGCCGGCTTGGGCCGCGGCGCGCCGTCGTGAGAGCGGCATGACCTTTCTCTGGGTCAACAAACGCGCCTGGCGCCAGCCGGGACCGGTGGTCAACGTCGGGCTGCGCAACGCCCACAGCCTCGCCGCGCTCGGCTGGGAAACGCACTTCTGCGTGGGCGAAGCAGCCGAGGCGCCGGAGTCGGATACCGCCGCGGATCTGCACGATTTCTACGGCCTGCCGCCGGTCGCCGCCGGGAAGCTGCACGTCCACCGCGTCCCGCGCCGGCGCACCGCGCTGGGCACCAGTTCCTCGGGGCCGATCCTGGCGCACGGCGCCCGCCTGGCCCGCACGCTGGCGCGGGAGATCCGGGAGGGAAACGCCACCGCCGGCCCGCTCGTGGTCATCAGCCGCGAAGCTGCGTTTCTGCCGCGCCTGGCCTGGCTGCGGGCGACGCTACCGGGCGTGCGCGTGTTTTACGAAGCGCACGATTTTTACGCCGATCTTTCCTACTTCGCCGGGGACCGCCGGCCGGTGAAAGCCCAGGATCGCCGGCAATCCTGGCTCGAGCGGCTTTTTCTTCCGCGGCTTGACGGCGTCCTGGCCATCATCGGCCCGCAGCGCGAGCTTTACGCGCGGCGCTTTCCCGGCCTGCGCACGATCTCCCTGCCGCTCGGCACCGACCCGGCGCCGGACCCGGAAGTTTCCGCCGACCGGCTCGCAGCCCGGCGCGCGTTGCGGCGCCTCGTTTACGTCGGCCAGATTCATCAGCACAAAGGCGTGCGCCTGGCGATGCGCGCCGCGCCCGCGCTGGCTGCCGCCGGCGTCCGGCTCGCGTTCTGGGGCGGATCGGAAAAACAGTGCGGCGAACTCCGCGACCAGGCCCGCGCCATCGGCTGCGGCGAAACCGTGGAAGCCGTGCCTTTCCGCCCGCCGGGGGAGCTCCAGCGTGCGCTCGCCGAGGAGGCCAGCATCGGCTTCGTGGCGCTGGAGCCGAATTATTACAACCGCCTGCTCACCTGCCCGGTGAAAGCGCTCGATTACCTCGGCCACGGGCTGCCGACGCTTTCCACCGACTTGCCTTCGACCCGCGACATTTTCGGGTCCACCGAAGCCGTCGCCTGGCTGCCGGCCGCCGACGATGCCGGGGCCTTCACGCGCGCCGCCCTGGCGCTGCTCGACGACCCCGTCGCCTACACCCGCGCTGCCCGCGCCGCGCACGCCCGCGCGATCGAGCTGAGCTGGGAAAACCGCGCCCGGCGACTGGCGGAATTTGCCGCAGGCAGCGACGCGCAGGTCTGACGTTGCCATCCGCAGCGCCGTGGATATTCTCGGCGCCGCATGGACCCGGAGTTGTCTTCCCTACCCCATCGTCCCCGCCTGCCCGGCACGTATGCCGCGCACTACGAGCGCGATCCCAGCTGGACGGTCGGCCGCGCGCTGCTGCTCGTCGTCATCGCGCTCGACCTCCTAGGTAGCATGCACACCACGCTCAATCTGCTTCTCGCCGGTTCGTTCGAAGGGTTGCTTGTGCTGTTCACCCGGGTGGTGCTTTTCGCGCTCGCTTATTTCACCTTCTGGCTCGGCCGGGGCTGGGCGCGCTGGCCGCTGGTGGTCGTCCATGGTTTCGCCGGCATCTGGCTGATCCTTTGGACGCTGCATCTCGGCGGGAAAACGACTCTGGCCACCGGCGCACTGTATCTGGCCGGCGCCCTGCATTTAGGCACGACCGCGTTTCTCGCCTTCTCCGCGGATCTCCACGCCTTTATCCGGCATCAGCGCGAGCATTTGCGCGCCGGCGCGCTGGCACCCGCCGCGATCGTGCTGACCTTTTATCTCGCCGCCCTGCCGGCGACCTGGGCTGCGTTCAACGTGTGGCAGGCTCGCCTGCGGCATCGCGCCGCCGACTTCGCCCGGGCCAGCGTGCAGGCGATCGGCACGGACTGGAATCCGGCGGAATTGCGGCGCCGTGCTTCGACCGAGCTGTCGAAGGCGATGCCGGCAAACCGGCTGCAGTGGGAATGCGCGAATGTCGCTTCCCACCTCGGCGCTCTGGAAGCGATCGACGACCCGCCTTTGACTCAGATGGTCACGTTGCGCAACGAAAACGGACGCGGGACTTTCACGCGCGGTTTTTATCGCTACCGAATCCGGGGCAACCGGCAGGGCGGCACTTTCAGCCTTGAGCTTTGTGGCGATCTCGCCGGCAGCCAGTGGCAGATCGACGGATATTCCGTGCGCTGGGATCTGCCCTGAAGTGCACACCGCTGTCCGGATCTGCTCGCCGTGGCGCGGTCGCCGGCATGGGCACAGTTTCCTTACTGCGTGGTGAACACCACCGGGCCTTCCGGCTTCGGCCTGCCGCCTTTCGGCTCGATGGACAGGGCGAAGGAATGCTTCGGCGCGATCGGTTTTTCCGGGCGGAAATTGACGCGCGCCTTGCCGTCGTTCGCCACCCGCAGGAGGCCGGCGGGGATCGGCTCCGGGTTGCCTTCGTTGAAGCCCCAGATCTGGTAATCCTGGTCGGGCTTGAGCACGGGCAGCTTCGCGATCTGCAGCTCGCCGGTCTGGCGCTTCTGATCCCAGAGGATGATCGCGTTGGAGCTCGCGTATTCCTGCATCTGCGCCTTCAGCGTCACGATGGCGACTTGCGAGATCTGGTTCTGATTCTGGAGTGCGGCGACCTCCTGGCGCAACTGGTCCGCCGTTCCCTGGAAGCGCACGCGGTCCCAGGCCAGCAGCCCGCAGCCGATGGCCAGGCAGGCGGCGAGCGCCCACGGGAAAAGCGACGCCGAGGATCGGCCCGATGACGGCCCCGGAAAGGCGATCGTCTTCGGATCGGCCGAGCCGGCGTTCCCAGCCGCCGCCGTCATCATGCCGCCACTGTTGCCCCCACCGCCGGAATCTTCGTTCCGCGACTGCTGCGTCCGGCCGCCGATGGCGGCAAAGATCTTCTCGCCCAACTCTGGCGGCGGCTCGCGCAAGGGCGCAGCGTGCGCAAAGGCGGAGAGGCTGTTCTCGGTTTCCTGGAGAAATTCCCGCAGCTCGGGGCTGGACGCGATCTCTTGCGCCAGCGCGTCCGACTCCGCCGGGGTGGTCTCCCCGAGCAGATAGCGGATGAGTGCTTCTTGTTTGGCGTCGTCGATCATAACCGCTTTTTGAGAGAGTCGCGCATCCGCAACAGGGAGCGTCGAATCTGGGTCTTCACGGTGCCCAGCGGCGCCGCGGTGCGCTGGGCGATCTGCTCGTGGGTGAGGCCTTCGAAGAACGCCAGCTCCAGCAACCGGCGCTGGTCTTCCGGCACCGTGCGCAGCACCTCGCGCACCTGCTCGCGCTGGTCGCGCAACGCCGGCGCATCGGCCGAGCGGAGATCCATCTCCTCCCCGGTGGCGAGCGCCTCCTCGCCGGCACGTTCGCGCAGGCGGTGAAAACGCTGGCGGCTGCGCAGCCGGTCGATGGCTTTGTGCCGCAGAATCATCACGCACCAGGCAAACGGGCTGCTCCGGGTTTCGTCAAATTCCGCGGCCCGCCGCCAGACGTAGAGGAAGCCTTCCTGCAACACGTCCTGGGCTTCCGTGTCGTCGCGGGTGATCCGATACACCACGCTGTAGAGCGTGGACGAAAACCGGCCGTAAAGTTGCCGGAAGGCGCGCTCATCGCCAGCCGCGGTCTGGCGCAATAACTGAATCTCTTCCTGCTGATCGGTCTCAGTCGGCATGATGGGCAGCAGCGTCGTCAAGAGCGCGGGCAAGAGCGCATGCCATTGAATCGTGGCGCACCCGGTGGCTGCCTGTCTGTGAAGTAAAAACATCTTGGCTGAACGCCGTCCCCTCCTCTTGCATACGCCGCGATCCGGCCGCGAGATTGGAAAGTCGCAAAATACTTGCGCGCCTTACCCGCGTGCGCTGCGGCCGGGGGCCGGGGGCGCGGCGTTCACATCCGCGCCGGCACGCCGATGCCCATCAGGTCGAGGCCGGTTTTCAAGACGCCGGCGGTCACCCGGCAGAGGGCCAGCCGCGCGGCGCGCGTGGCGCCTTCGCTCTTCAGCACCGGGCAGGCTTCGTAGAACCCGTGAAAATCGTTGGCCAGCTCGAACAGATACGTCGCCAGCAGGTTCGGCCGGAAATCGGCGAGCACCGCGGGGACGGTTTCGGCGAATTGCGCGAGCTTTTTCGCCAGCGCCAGCTCGGCCGGCTCCGTGAGCGTGAGCGCGGCGGCGTCGGCGGAAGAATTGTCGCCTTCGCCGCCGCCGCCTGCCGCCTGTTGCTGCCGGCGGAAGATGGACTGGATGCGGACATACGCGTTTTGCAGATACGGCGCGGTGTTGCCGTGAAACGCCAGCATTTTGTCCCAACTGAAAACGTAGTCCGTGAGCCGGTGCTGGCTCAGCTCCGCGTATTTCACGGCGCCGAGGCCGATGACGCCGGCGATGTCCGCGATCTCGATGTCGGAGAACTGTTCCGGCGCCGGGCGGTTCTCGGCGGCGGCGCGTTCCAGGGCGTCCTTTTGCTTTTGCAGGATGACGGCCCGGGCGCGTTCATCCGCTTCGTCGAGCAGGTCGCGCAACGACACGCTCTCGCCGGAGCGGGTGCGCATGAGCTTGCGGTCTTCGCCGAGGATGGAGCCGAAGGCGATGTGCGTCGCCGGCACCGGGATGCCCATCTTGCGGCCGATGGCGTTGAGCTGCTCGAAGTGGAGGGCTTGCGGCGCGCCGACGACGTTCCACATCGCGGTGGCGCCGAGCGCGCCGACGCGGTGCTCGAGCGTGGCGATGTCCGTCGTCGTGTAGTTGAAGGCGCCGTCGCGCTTGCGGATGATGGAGGGCTTGTCGGCCAGCTTCGGGTCTTCGCGGAAGAAGACGACGAGCGCGCCTTCGCTCGGCTCGGCGATGCCTTTTTGCACCAGGCGCTCGACCAGCGGCGCGAGCTTGTCGTTGTAAAAACTCTCGCCCAGCCAGAGGTCAAAGCGGATGCCGAGTCGGGCGTAAACTTTGTCCAGTTCGGCGCGCGAATGCTCGATGCACTGCTGCCAGATGGCGTAGTTCTCCGGGTCGCCGGCCTGGAGCCGGGCCAGCTCGGCGCGGCAGGCATCGGCCGCGGCGGGGTCGGCTTCGGCGGCGTTGTTGGCCAGTTGATAAATCCGCACCAGCTCCGCCAGCGCGTCGGCGGCGAGCGCCTTCTCGTCGAGAAAGTTTTTCCAGCCGTAGATCACCTTCCCGAACTGCGTGCCCCAGTCGCCGAGATGGTTGTCGCTGATGACCTCGTGCCCGACGAAACCGCGCCACCCGCGCGAAGCAATCGCCGAGGATCGTCGAGCGCAGGTGGCCGACGTGCATCGGCTTGGCGATGTTCGGGCTGGAGAAATCAATGACGATCCGCTGCGGCGCCTCCGTCCGCTCGACGCCGACGCGCGCTGCGTCCGCGAGCAACGCGCCGACCCGCGCCGCCAGAAACGCGGGCGTGAGCCGGAAATTCAGAAACCCGGCGCCGGCGATCTCCACCGGCGCGCTGATCTCCGCCAGCGCGGGATCGGCGTTGAGCGCGCCCTGGATCTCCGTCGCCAGCGCGCGCGGATTCGTGCGCCGCTGCTTCGCCAGCGCCATCGCCGCGTTGCTCTGATAATCGCCAAACCGCGTGTCCGCCGCCGCGGTGACTTCGGCGCTGGCAACGATCTCCGCGGCCGGCGGCTCGGGCAACGCCGCGAGCGCGCGACGCAGGATGGCGGTGAGAGAGCAGCGAGGGTGGACATGAGAGGTGAGAGGGACGCACTTCCAGGACGTCCGTGACGTTTCGTTCTCGTCCGCGATTTCGCAGATTTCGCAGATGGAAAGAGGGACATCTCAATCCTCTGCGGAAATCTGCGAAATCTGCGGACCCTCCGATCCGTCAAACCGGACGCCCTTGAGGGTGCGTCCCTTACCTCAGCTGCCGGCTGCCTTCAAGCCACGGTCTTCACGCCGGCCTTGGCCTGGAAGATGGAAAGAATCTCCTCGCTCGTGCCGGCTTCCGCGAGGGCCTCGCGCACCTGGCGATCGTTGAGCAGCTTCGCGATGGCGGCGAGCGTGCGCAGGTGGGCCTGGAACTGGTCCTTTGGCACCACGAAAAGCACGATGAACTTCACCGGCGCATTGTCGAGACTGTCGAACTCGATGCCGTCCGGCGCGCGGCCAAACGCGGCGACGACTTCGCTCACCCGGTCGCTGGAAGCATGCGGAATCGCGATGCCGAAGCCGATGCCGGTGCTCATCGTTTCCTCGCGCCGACGCAGCGCCGCGAGCACGATTTCCTCGTCCTCCGCCTTCACCTTGCCGACGCGGACAAGCAGCTGCGTGAGCTCCACAATCGCCGCCCAGCGCTCCTGCGCCTGCATGTGCGGAATGATTTGGTCGGCGCTGAGAAGATTGGCCAGGGTCATGGCGGCGGGCGGCGCGGGCGACGTCGGGTAAGGAACGGGACGAAACGGGAGTGACGAACGTTTTGGGGAGACCGACTGCGCTCGGCGCCGGCTTGCCAACGCAAACCCGCGCCAACCGCCAGCAGACGGTTGGCGACGTTAGGCAAGGCCTCTCGCGCTGGCAAGTGCCTTTTCCGCACGGCGCACCGCGACCCGCGCAACTGCCCGTCGCCGCACGAACCCGCCGGACCGATGTCCGCCTGCCCGCTTCTGCTCCGACCGCTGGAAACCGCGCGCTGGGAATTCTTCGAGCCGCGCTCCGGGGTCTGGCTGCCGGCCGAGGTGCCGGGCTGCGTGCATCTCGACTTGCGGCGGGCGGGGCTGATCCCGGATCCGTTCTGGGGCGACAACGAGCGCACCTTGCAATGGATCGAGCACGAAGTCTGGCGCTACCGCGGCGCCTTCGATCTCGACGCCGCAGAGCTGGCGGCGCGCCGGGCGGAGGGCGGCGTCATCGAACTCGTCGCCGACGGTCTGGACACGCTGGCTTCCGTGGCTTTGAACGGACGCGAGATCGCGCGCACGGACAACATGTTCACCGGCTACCGCTGGCCGGTCGGCGACACGCTGCGCGCCGGCGCGAACGTGCTCGCGATCGATTTCGCCACCGCGCCTTCCTACATCGCGGCGCACCGGCGGCCGGACGATTTCCACGAGTGGAACGACCCGGTCGGCGGCTGCTCGCACATTCGCAAGGAACAGTGCCAGTTCGGCTGGGACTGGGGCCCGCGCTTCGTGAGCGCCGGCATCTGGCGCGGCCTCCGGCTGGAAGCCTGGGCGGCGATTGCGGCTGGCCGGCGCCGCCGTGCGCCAGGTGCATCGCGGCCCCGGTGACGTGACGCTGGAAGTCACGCCCGAAATCGTGACCGCGCCGGGAGCTGCTGCAACCAACTCGACGCCGGCGTTCCGGGCGCGCCTGTGCTTCGCCGGCACCGAGGTCGCCGCGGCGGAAAGCGCCTCAGGCGAGACCCGCCTCGCGCTGCGCATCCCCGACCCGCAGCTCTGGTGGCCGAACGGCCTCGGCGCGCAGCCGCTCTACGAACTCGAAGTCGATCTCCTCCCCGCCGCGCCCGGTGCGTCCTGGCGGCGACGGATCGGCCTGCGCACGATCGCGCTCGACCGCGGCCGCGACCGGTTCGGCGAGAAATTCCAGTTCGTCGTCAACGGCCGCCCGATCTTCGCCAAAGGCGCGAACTGGATCCCCGCGCACGCGTTCGCGCCGCTCGCCGGCGATGATCGCGCGCGGGTGGACGATCTGCTCACGTCCGCCGCCGAAGCGCACATGAATACGGTCCGCGTCTGGGGCGGCGGCATCTACGAGAGCGACGCGTTCTACGATCTCTGCGACGAAAAGGGACTCCTCGTCTGGCAGGACTTCATGTTTGCCTGCGCGCTCTATCCCGGCGAGGAGCGGCCCTGGTTTCTGCGCTCCGTCGAGGCGGAGGCGGCCTATCAGGTGAAACGCCTCGCCCACCGCGCCTGCCTCGCGCTCTGGTGCGGCAACAACGAGATCGAGCAGATGCCGCATGAGCTGGTGCGCAGCACGCGCCGGCGCCGCGCGTATCGGCGCATTTTTTACGAGCTGCTGCCGGCCGTGGTCGCGCGTTGCGACGGGGTGACCCCGTATTGGCCCGCTAGCCCGCACAACCCGCGCGGCTGGTGGCGCGGCTTCAACAGCCGGCGCGGCGGGGATGCCCATTTCTGGGGCGTCTGGCACGGGCGCCAGCCGGTGCGCGCCTACGAGCGGACGCGGTTCCGGTTTGTCAGCGAATTCGGCATGCAGAGCTACTCGTCGCCGGAGGTCGCGGCGACGTTTTGCCGGCCGGAATCCTGGGACGCGCTCGGCCCGGCGATGGCGAACCATCAAAAGAATAAAGCCGGCAACGCGATCATCGCGGACTACGTCGCGCGCAGCTACCCGGCGCCGGGTGATTACCGGGCCGCGGCCTACCTTTCGCAACTAAATCAGGCCGACTGCATGAAGGTCGCCGTCGAGCACTTTCGCCGCTCGACGCCGCGCACAGCGGGCGCGCTTTACTGGCAGCTCAACGACTGCTGGCCGGTCTTCTCGTGGAGCAGCCTGGAGTTCGGCGGCAACTGGAAGGCGCTGCACTACGCGGCCCGACGTTTCTTCGCCCCGGCGCTGGTGAGCGTGCACCGGATCTTCGGCGGCCGGGAGCAGGTCCGGGCGGTGGATCTTTACACGGTTTTCGATGGCAAGGACGCGACGCACGGCGAGCTGCGCTGGGAGCTGCGGCCCTTTCTGCCGCCGGGTTCCGGTGCGCTGGCACATGGCGTTCGGGAAATCGTTCTGCGCCCCGGCGAAAGTCGCTGCTGGGAGCGGCTCGATCTGCGCACCGCCTTGCGTGCGCACGGCGGTGCCGCGGCCATGTATCTGCACGTCGCCCTGCGAATCGGCAGCGATCGCGGCGACGGCAGCGCGGTGACGGTTTCCGAGGATGTCGTGCTCTTCACGGCGCCGCGCCTTTTGCGCCTGCCACGCGCCAGCGTCGAAATCCTCGACGTGGAACCGGACGCCACGGACCCGCATCGGTATCGACTGACTTTCCGGTCGTCCGTTTACCAGCACCGCGTCCAGTGGGCTTTCGACCCGCCGCTGCCGCATCGCGCGAGCGACAACTTTTTCGATCTCCTGCCTGATCGGCCACACGCGGTCAGCGTGCGAATTCTTGACGGGAGCGACCCGCTCACGGCTGACGAAATCCGCGCGCGGCTGCACGTTTCCTCGCTGGCAGATTTTCAGCTTTGAAACGTCGGCTCAGTCCGCTTTCTCCGCGGCGGCTTGCAGCGACTCCAGACTTTTGCGGTCGAATTTCGAGAGCGCGTTGCGGGCTTCCAGGCGGCGCAGAAAATCGATCGCGTGGCGCAGATGCGCGCGCGCGGCTTCGCGGTGCCGCGCCGCGTCGTCGGTGGCGGCGAGTTCGGTGTGCGTGCGCGCCAGGGACTCGTGTGCGCTGGCGAGGTTGCGCGTGGCCTGGTTGTCGGCGGGATCTCCGGCGACGAGCCCGGTGAAAACGGCAACGGCTCCTTCCAGGGTTTCGAGCGCGGCGCGGGCATCGCCTTGATCACGCCGCGCGTCGCCCAGGCGCAAGAGTGCGAGCGCGAGATCGTGCGTGAAACGCCGGTTCTCCGTGGCGCCTTCGACGATCGCGCGCAGCCCGGCGACCGCCTTCTCCAGATACCGCACAGCTTCGTCGCCGCGGCCGACACGAGCCAGGGTCACGCCGAGCCGGGAATACGTTTTCGCGAGCTGCTGCTTCGCGCGCAGGTTGGCGGGATCTTTTTCGGCGGTGCGCTCGATGATTTCCAGCGCCTTCAGCGCGTAGTCGTTCGCCAGCGCGTCCTTCACCTCTTCGTGGACGCTGCTCGCCATCATGTAGGTCTGGTAGAGCGCGGTGCGCAGGCGGGCGTCGTCAGGATGGGCGGCGACGAGCGCTTCGCCGAGCGCGACGGCCTGGGCGATTTCGGTTTCGGCTTCGCGCGGCTTGTCCTCCCAGGCCAGGGCGTTGCCGAGCTGGCGGCGGCCATTGGCGAGCAGGCTCAACACGTCGGCGCGATCCGGGAAGCGGGCGCGCAGCGTTTCCGTGGCGGCGATGGTCTTTTGAAAATACGGGATCGCGTCCGCTTTTTTGCCGTTGGAGGAAAGCGTGAGCCCGATGTCGTGCCAGGTGCGCGCCTGCGCCAGTTGCAGCTCCGCGGAGTCCGGCTCGCGCGGCGAGCCCGGCGGTGTAAAGCTCCAGCGCGCGCTGCGACGAACCGAGCGAGCCCGCGGCGTCGCCGGCCTGCCAGCGGATGTCGCCGAGCACGCGGAAATTATCCGCCAGGGCGCGGCGCTGGGCGGAGTCCGCGGGAGCTTTTTCCAGAAGCGCGCGACGGATCGCATTCGCCTTTTCGTAGCTCGCGAGCGCGGCGGCCCCCTCGATGAGATTTGGGTTCGTCGGGTTGCCCTGGAGATCGCCGATTTTTTCGTAAGCGGCCGCCAGTTCGCTTTGCAGCGCGCGATCGTCCTGATCTTCGGCGGCCAGGCTGTCGAGATATTTCAACGACTGCGCGAGCAGCGCCTGGCGGGCTTCGGTGGCGCCTTCCAGCCGCTCGATCTTCGGGGCGATGTCGAAAAGCAGCGCATTGGAAAGCTGGCGCACGTCGGCGAAGCGCCGCTCCGCGCGGTCGCGTTGCGCGGTGGCGAGCGCCGCCTCGCGAGTCGCGCGCCGGGCCTGCCAGACCGTGGCGGCAATGCCGGCGAGCAGGGTGCACAGCAGGAGCGCGGCGGCGGCGGCGAGCGCGCGGTTGCGGGCGATGAACTTGCCGGCGCGATAGCGCAGCGTGTCCGGCCGCGCGAGGACGGGCAACCCGTCCAGGTGTCGGCGCAAATCTTCGGACAACGCCGCGACGCTGCCGTAGCGCCGCGCCGGCTCCGGGCGCAGGGCTTTGAGAACGATGTTGTCCAGGTCACCGCGCAGGGCTCTGGCGGTGAGGCTGGCAGCTGGCAGCGACGGCGGTGTTTCCCGCTGGTGGGTCAGCAGCGCCGTGCTCGGCCGCGCCGGCTCCTGCCCGGTGGCCGCGGCCCGGGCGAGCAGGTCCAGCGGCAGCCGCGGCGTGATGGCACCGGTGCCGCCCGGCTGGGCGCGGGCTTGAAACGGCCGGCGGCCGGTGAGCAGCTCGTAAAGCACGACGCCGAGCGCGTAAACGTCGCTCACCGTGGTCATCGCCTCGCCGCGCAATTGCTCCGGGCTGGCGTAGTCCGGCGTCATCGCGCCACCGCCGAGCGTGAGCGTCGCGGCGGCCGTCGCGTCCTCTTCCGCGTCGAGCAGCCGGGCGATGCCGAAGTCGAGCAGCTTCGGCTCGCCTTCCGCGGTGACGAGGATGTTCCCCGGCTTCAGGTCGCGATGAATGACAAGCCGCTGGTGCGCGTAGGAAACCGCCGCGCAGACTTTGCGGAAAAGCGCGAGCCGGTCGGGAAGCGGGAGCCCGCGGCGATGGCAAAACTCGTCGAGCCGCTCGCCGGCGACGTGTTCCATGACGAAATACGGCACGCCTTCCGGCGTCACGCCGCTGCCGTAGAGCCGGGCGATGTGGGGATGGTTCAACGCGGCAAGAATGCGCTCCTCGTGCCGGAACCGGCGGAGCAGTTTTTCCGTGGCGAGCAGCCCGCGCCGCACCACCTTCACGGCGACTTGCCGGCCGAGCGCGGTCTCGTCCGCCAGATACACCTCGCCCATGCCGCCGGCGCCGAGCAGCGCGCGGATTTCGCAACCGCCGAGCCGGGTGCCCGGCGGCAGGCTGCCGGTCGCCGGCGCCCCGGTTTCCTCGTCCGCAAACCAGGCGCTGGCCGGCGGGACCAACGGCGTCGCGATGAAGTCGCCGACTTCGTCCTGCCAGCGCAGGAGACTTTCGGCTTCCGCGCGCAGGGCGTCGTCTCCGCCGCAAGCGTCGCGCAGAAAGTCCGCCCACTCGCCGGGCGGCCGCGCGAGGGCTTCCTCCACGAGATCGGCGAGGCGGTCGGCGCGGGTGCGCGGGGGATCGGTCATGGCGGCGTGTGCTCCCCGATCTCCGCGCTGAGGGCGCGACGCAGCCAGAGCCGGGCGAAGCTCCAGTCGCGCAACACCGTTTTTTCCGACACGTCGAGCACCGCGGCGATCTCCTTCGCCTCCAGGCCGCCGAAGAGCTTCAGCTCCACGACGTCGCTTTTGCGCGGGTAACTTTCGGCGAAACTTTTCAACGCATCGTCGAGCGCCACGAGGTCCACCGCGCTCGTCGGCGCCACGGCGGCGTCCACCTCGATGAGCGGCACCTTTTGCGCCAGGCCGCCGCGTTTGGCGGCGTTGCGGGCGTGGGCGTGATCCACCAGCACCCGGCGCATCACCCGGGCCGCGATGCCGTAAAAATGGGCGCGGTTCTGCCAGTGGATTTCGCCGCCGCTGCCGCCGCTGCCGCACCAGCTTCAGATACGCTTCGTGGACCAGCGCGGTCGGCTGCAGCGTGTGATCGGCCCGCTCTTGGCGCAGGTAGCCGCGCGCCAGGCCGCGGAGTTCCTCGTAAACCAGCGCCATCAACCGATCCGGCGCCGCGGCGTCCCCGGTGCTCCAGGCTTGCAGGATGCGGGTGACCTCCCCCCGCGGCTCGGCTTCCTCGTTCATGGCTTCGTGGCCTCGCGATCTCGCACCGGCACCGCCGAGCCTACCGCCCGCCCGGATGGCGGCGAAAGATTTTCTGCAAAAGAAATGTCCGTTCCGGCCGCGGTTTCCAGCATGGCCTTTTAACGCGGAATCCTTCCCGCCGTTCCACGGCTGGTCGGTCGGTCACCCGCGCGTTCGGTCCACCCAAAAGCCACCTGTTGTCATGAAACCTCTCGCCGTGTCGCTGCGCCGCCGCCGTTCGTTTGCCGGGATGCCCGTTTTTCTCGCCGTCTGCGCCGGCGTGCTCGCGCTCCTCCTGCCGTCGCTCGCGACCGCCCAGATTTATTACATCGCC
Organism: uncultured Verrucomicrobiae bacterium; assembly: GCA_963762725.1. GTDB lineage: Bacteria > Verrucomicrobiota > Verrucomicrobiia > Chthoniobacterales > SZAS-18 > JAFAXH01. Next base: position 556,018 of record CAVXLY010000005.1, read on the forward strand.
GTGGACGCCCAGAACAACGGCCGCCTGCGCCAGATCAACGGCAACGGCACCGGCGACACCGGCATCGCGCTGCCGTTTATCAGCGTCTCGAATCCCGCCTGGTCGCGCGACGGCAACGTGGTCGCACTCACAGTGGTGGATCCGAACGCCGGCAGCCAGCGCAGCACGAACGTCTTCGGCTACGCCCCGGCCACCGGCGCGCTGGCGATGTTCACGAACTACCGCGATCAGTTCGACCCGACGCCCGGCTCGCAGGCGTTCAGCTACACGTTTCCGCTCTACAAAGCCTTCTCGCCGGACCGCGGCTCCCTGGCGGTGTTTTCGCTCGTCATCACCTCCGGCAGCGGCGACACCAGCTTTCTGCCGGTGCTGGAAATCTTCTCGCTCACCGCCGTCGCCAATCCGGTGCTGGTCCTCGTGGACCTCCAGCGCAACGGCCTCAATGGCGGCCATCACGGCGGCGAAGGCGTGGACTGGGCGCCGAATGGGAGCGTGCTCGCCGCGCCCTTGGCCACCAGCGCGCCGTATCTGAACGGCAGCGGCTCCTCCGGCCAGGTCACGGCCATCTTCCAGATCGACCCGGTCTTCGGGGCCAAGCAGAGCGGCCAGTTGCGCCAGCTCACCTCGCCGCGCACCGACTTCAACATCAGCGCGGGCTCCTTCGTGGCCGAGCACGACTACATGCCGAAATTCTCGCCCAACGGCGCCGCCATCGCCTATGTCCGCTCGTTTCAATCCAGCAATCTGCTCACCTCGCAGGTGCCGAACCCCGACATCCAGTCGCTGCGCATCCTCAACCTCGCCACCGGCGCCGAAACCCAGATCGCGCAGTTCAACTCCGGCGTTTACATCACCTCGCTCGACTGGTCGCCCGACGGCTCCTCGCTCGTCTTCGATCTCGGCCTGCAGCCGAACAGCATCACCGGCCCCCAGCAGCAGGCCGATCCGCAGACGAACCAGACGTATGTGATCAACACCGACGGCAGCGGCCTGCGCCAGTTGCGCGGCAACGGCAACGGCCAGCCCTCCTGGCGGCCGCTGGTGAACCAGCCCCCGGTCGTCCCGCCCACGACACCGGCCTTTTTCAACGGCCAGACCGCGCTCTCGAACGGCGTCTTCTTTCTGCGCTTTCCGAATGGCAACCCGTTCGGGTTCTACAGCTTCCTGGCCGATCCGAACTTCATCTTCCACTTCGATCTCGGCTACCTCTACGTCTTTGACGCCAAAAACAGCGAGAACGGCGTCTTCTTCTACGACTTCACCAGCCAGAGTTTCTTCTACACGAGCCCGAGCTTCGCGTTCCCGTATCTCTACGACTTCACGCTGAACACGGTGCTCTTCTACTATCCTGATCCGAACAATCCGGAACGCTACAACACGAACGGCACCCGGTTCTTCTTCAACTTCGCGACGAGCCAGGTCATCGTGAAGTAGCCGCCCGTCGCACGGGCGGGGACGCCCCGGATCGCCGCCGCCGGGGAGCGCCGGGCGGCGGATCCCGGGAGCGATGCAGCCAGGGCGGCAGCCGCGCGGCGCTGGCCCACAGACCGCCCGGGCGGCATTCCCGGGCGACCCCAGGAATCGCCGGAGCGCATTGCGGGCCAGGCGGGTCCTCCGCCCGACGGCGCCGACCGCTTCTCTCTGGAGCGCTCGGCTCCGCGGGCGGGTCCGACCGTTTTCTACATCCATCCGCCGGTCTGCGGTCGTTTTCTTTGGCAGATCGAACGTGCAGCAACGGACCCAAGGGCATTCCGTTCGTTCCGCTGCTGCATTCACCCGCAGCCCTCAACTCCCACCACATCCTCTATGTTCACCAAAAATAAACTTCTGCTCGGCCTCGCCCTGGCAGTGTTCGCGTTTGCCGCGCCGAAACAAGCGCAGGCCGTCGACCCATTTTTCTTCTCGCGCCAGGTCAACCTGGGCAACAACGTCTATTATTCGCCAGACTTCGGGTATTACTATCTCGGTTTCTACCCGAATTACATCTTCAAGTATGGCTTCGGCTATATCTACTACCTCGGCGACGACGGTGGGGATGGTGATTACTTCTACGACTTCCAGGCCGGCGATTATCTCTACACGAACAACCGGATCTATGACTATGATCAGGTGACTTACTTCTACAGCTTCAACCTTCGGACGTATCTCTATTACTTCGAGGATCTGAACGACAACAACCGGCGCACGTTTTACAACTTTGCGACCGGTCAGTATATCTTCTACCCCTGAGGCGATCCGGCACCGGCGGCAGCTGCCTGCGGGTTGTGCTGCCGCCGGTCCGGGCGCAGGTCGAAGCTGAGACCTTCCCGCGCGGCGTTGACGACCAGCCGTCCGCTGTCGGGCGACGCGGCGACGATTTCCCGGGCGTGCGCCGCCATTTCCCGCACCTTCGCGTCGGTGTGCGTGGGGTCGTGGTGAAACAGAAAGAGTTGGCGGACGCCGGCCTGGAGCGCAAGCGTCACCACGTCGTCCACGCAGCCGTGGCCCCAGCCGACGTGGGCCGCGTATTCATCGCAGTCGTATTGGCTGTCGATGACAAGCACGTCCGCGTCACGGATGAACTCAATGAGCTTGGCGTCTTCGTTGCGCGCAAACTCCAGCGTGGAAGCCTTTCCATCCGGTGAAGCGCTGGCAGCAGCTGACGGCGGCGTCTGCTGTTCCTGGCGCTGGCGATGGACCGGTTCGTTGTCCGGCAGGTAAGCGATGACGCCGGCGCTGGTTTCCAGCCGGTAGCCGACGCAGACGCCGGGGTGGTTGACGAACTTCGCCCGCACCTTCACCGGCCCGATGGCGAACTCCAGATCGCGCAATTCCTCGATGAGGATGTTGCCCGGCATCTGCTTGAGATTGATCGGAAAATAGGGGCTTTCCATCTGCCCGCTGAGCACGGTGGCCAGACCGTCGCGCGCCCCTTCGTAGCCGAGCACCCGGAGCTGGTTCTTCGGATCGTAAGCCGGGGCGAAAAACGGCAGGCCCTGGATGTGGTCCCAATGCGTGTGCGAGATCAGCAGCGTCGCGCGCAGCGGCCGGTCGTGAAACTCGGCGGCGAGCGCCTGGCCCAGCGGCCGCAGCCCGGTGCCGGCGTCGAGCACGATGATCTCGCCGTCGGCGCGCACTTCCACGCAGGAAGTGTTGCCGCCGTAATACACGGTGTCCGCGCCTGGCGTCGGGATCGAGCCGCGCACGCCCCAGAAACGGATCAGCACGCTCGGCGCCGCAGCGCCCTCCTCCCCCCTCCCGCCCGCACTACTGCCGGACGCCGCTTTCGACGCCTCGTCGGCAGGACCGGCGGGCACTGGCGGCTCGGCGAGGTCTTTGATCAAGTCGCGCAGTTCCTCCCACTGGAACGGCTTGACGAGATAATGGTTCGCACCGGCTTCCTCGGCGTTGAGCCGGTCGATCGGGTAATCCCGCGCTGACGTGACGATGATGCGCGTCGGCTGGAGATGCTGGCGCACGGCGCGGCAGACCTGGAAGCCGTTGCAGCGCGGCATGAGCAGATCGCAGACGACAAGCTGCGGCCGGTGATCGAGCGCCAGCCGGATGCCCATCTCACCGTCCTCGGCTTCGAGCACTTCCCAGCCGTCGCGCCGCAACAGCCGCGCCAGCCCGTCACGGCTGCCGGGATCGTCTTCAACAAGCAAAACCGTTTTCATCGCATCGCCTCGCTTCGCGTCACTGTGCCCCACCGTTTCCTGATTACCCGCCGGTCGGTATCATTTCGGAACGACTGGTGGAAGGCAAGGGCGCCGTGGCGACCATGAGGACGCGAATTGGCCGGGAATCGTGTGCCGCTTCCCGACCAGCGGTTGGTGCCAAATGGATCCCGCATGCCGGTGTTGCCACGCCGGACAATGTGGCCACCCTACAAATCGGCACTGAGCATCACCAAACAGGAGGCCACGTCGGGGCTGGCGGGGTTCACGTCCACCTGGCGATCGCGCGGGCAAACCACCAGATCCATGTCTTCCATCGGGATGGCCCCGAGCAGGACGCGCTCGCCCATGACCAGCGCGCCACCGAAAGCCACCCGGTTCTTGAAGCGCACTTCCACCGGCCCCACGTAAGGCACCGACTCGCGGCGACCATCGGCCAGCACAGCCTCCTTGCGGTCAACAGGCTCCAGCCGCAGAGCCTCAGCCACCGCGGCGGGCAGACAAAGAAACGTCGCACCCGTGTCCGCCAGGGCCTCGACTTCGACGGGCGGCAGATCGGGGTAACGGGGATTGCGCAAGGTGAGCATGGCGAAGGCGTGACCCCATCGGCAGAGGAAAGCTATCACCGCGCTGGAAGATAGAACAATGCGAAGTGCAGAACAGACCTCCGGATCGGCCGGGGAAAACAAGGGCACTCGTCGCGGCGGAGCGATCAGGCGGCCCAACGAAGTGGAGAAACGAGTTTTCCATCTCCATCGCCGACTCCGAGATGCGTCGAGAAACCCTGCGCCTCTTATCCCGCTTAGGCCGGCGGTTCGGTCCGCCTGCGTCGCTCGCCGGCGCAAGACAGCGAGATCTCTCTCTTCACGCCTCCCGCACCCAGGAATCTTTTTCTTCTTTCTCCTTCCCCGCTTCCGCCCAACTCCGCTTTACCTTCGCCCAAAACGATTCGTTTTTTTCCCTTGCCGGATCCTCCGCTGGCGGTGGTGCCGCTCTCATCTTTTCCAGCGCCTCCCGCGGATCCGCCATCTCCACCGGTTTCCCGCAGGTCGGGTGATCGCAGGGGCACTCTGGCTTCACCACCGGCCGGTCCGGATCGTTTTCCACCGAAGCCTGAAACTTGCAGCCGGCGCAGCAGTAACCCGGCCGGTAGGAAGTGCACTGGCAGAACGAGCCCCAGCAGGCATACTCCCGCCCCGTCGAAAATAGCCGTCGCCGCTGCCAGAGTTTCTCGATTGCCGCCTCGCACTCAGCGTGTGTCGCCCAAGTGCCTGCGGCAAACTCCTGCACGCCGTGCGGCAACGGCTCGCGGTCCCGCCACGCGCGAAAATCGCAGTCCGCAGTGAGCACGACACGATACCTGTCCGAAGGTGAGGAAATCGACATAACAAGCGGCGACTCATCCATAGGGCGGCGCGCCTCCACGCTCAAAATGCTTTTTTCCTGACACGCGCGGCATCCAGCCGCGGAAACCATGGAATTCGCCCGCCCGCCAACTTCCCCGCCGGTGCTGCCCGGCCCGGCGACGGCAGTGCAATCGGCAACCGCGTTCGTTGGAGCGACTCGCTTTACTTCAGCGCGTGCGTCGTGGAAGGGACCAGTCTGAAATCGTGCGGTTTCGCAAACGACGATTTTGCTCCCGACACCCAAGAAAGAGCGCGATACTCAGACTGACCCTTTCTTGTTTCTGGCCCGGTGGATGCGGTGATTTTCATCGGCGTTGGTTTATCGGTTCTGGCGGGTTTGCCGGTCCCAGCTTGCCTGCAGAAAGCACGCGGCGATCGCCTTACGCTTTCAAGCTTCGCGACCGCAGAGCGCGGCGCAGCCTGTGGGGAAACCGGGCGGGCGCAGCGAGGCGGTCTGCCGTCCAGGCCGTGACGCCCGGAGCGGTTCGCTGCAGCGCATCATTGCCGCTTTGTTACTATGACAGGACAAGCACGGACTCGAAAGGATCTGCGTCGAGCGCGAGGATGTCCTGTTCGTGAGCAGTGATGAAATGAACGAATTGCTGTCTGGTGCAGTTGCCGGTGCGCAACCAGACGAGCTTGGGAGGATGGCCGTAGAGCAGACTGCGCTGCTGAAAGTCGGAGTCTTTCGAGACGATGGCGAAATTGTTTGCCCGTGCATACTCCCAAACGTCGTCGTCTGATCGCCCAAGCAGGCCGCACTCTCGGACATGTGCGCTGCCAGGGAAAAGCGTCGCCAGCAAGCGAGGTAGCTTCGGCGACAGGTTCTCATCAAAGAGCAGCTTCATGCGGAACGACATTCAGACGGCGGTCACGGTCTGCGGCGAACGCAAAGCACGCCTGAATGTCGTCGGCGGTGAGGTCAGGAAAGTCATCGAGCACCTCGGCAACGGTCATGCCACCACCGAGATAACCGAAAACGTCTGCCACGGCGATGCGCGTGCCTCGGATACACGGCTTGCCGCTGCGGATGCGTGGATCGATCGTGATGCGCTCGCGGTAGTTCATGCGTTAGAAATAGCGACATTCTTCACCCCGTTCAACCCACGGGAGGACGCGCAGGAGCGCTGACAACTCCAAGCTCAGCGAAAGGCCGGAGCTGGCGCGGGCCGTGCGCAAGCACAGACCGTGACAGCGGAGGCCTGTTCGCTGAGGGTATGTGGTTAGGGATGACGTTGAGCTGGACGGAAGGCGGGGTCGGAGACTCCATTTGTTTTCGATGGGACTGGCCAACAGAACCACCGGAAGACGGGCCGGCAGGGACTCGTGCGCTGCAGTGGGGCTAACCTCCCCGGTTGAACGCTGAGTGAGTCCTGACGGATGAACCCTCGTGGGGTGAAGTGAGCCGAGAGCTCGTTCAGCCCCGGATGTCTGCGTGTGAGCGTTCGTCGGAGCCCGGCCCCGCCTTCCATCCAGCAACACAGCAACCTCAAACATGCAAGGGAGTCACTACCATGCACCGAATCAACCGTCGAGTCGTCGGGCTCGACGTCCATCCTGATAGTTTTGCAGGCGCGATCCTGCGCGGTCGCGACCCGGCCACCGCGCAGATCGAGAGCACCTCCACGCGCGTGCCGCTCGGGCAACTTGAAGCCTGGGCGGAGCGCCACACCACCAGTGCCGATAAGCTCGTCCTGGAAGCCAGCGGCAACGCCTTTGCCGTCGCCACCCGGCCGCGCGAGATCGGCCGCCGCGCCGTCATCCTCGACAGCCATCAGGCAGGAAAAGTCGGGAAGGTTTACTGCGCCAACGATCGCGTGGACGCCGTCAAGATCGCGCGGATCTATCTGAGCGGCCTCTCCGCCGTCGTCTGGCAACCCGATCCCAAAACCCTGGAGCGGCGAGAGGTGTTTGGCGCCTACCAGGGAGTGGTGAAAGAAGCCACTTGGCTCAAGCAGCAGATCCGGGCGATGCTCAACGAACATTGTCTGCGTCTGCCGGGCGGGCTTCCGCCTGGCGCATCCCACCGCCAGCGGCCGACTGCTCAAGCTCAAGACGTGGACGCCCGCCCAAGCGATGCTCCTCTGGAGCAGATGCACGCGGGCCTGGTGGCGGCGCGCAGCCGGCGGCACCCGGCTGCGCCGGCCACATGGCCCGAGAGATCGTTGGATGACGAAAACCTGCTGCGGCTCACCCGGCCGTGTGCCATCGGGGCGGTGACCTGCTTTGGGCTGGTGGCAGCCATCGGCGACATCGCCCGCTTTACCCATGGCAAGAAGCTCGTGGCCTACCTGGGGCTTGAACCCGAGCGTGTGTCAGAGCGGCGAATGGCAAGGCGGCGGCAAGCTCAAGCGGCATGGACACGGTCCCTTGCGAGCGTTGCTGGTGCAATCGGCCAAGAAGCTCCTGCTTGTAGACAACCCGCTCCAGAAGTGGGGCCTGGCCGTCGCCGCCCGCCGCGGCCGCAACAAAGCGGCAGTAGCCGTCGCCCGCAAACTAGGCCGTCGCCGTCTGGCACGTCCTCCAGGGCCACACCATCGGAGTCATCGACCGCATGGACACCCTGCACACCAAGCTCGGCAAACTCGCAACCGAGCTCGGCGTGGGCACCATCCATGCACTGGGCTATGAAACCAAAGAGTCCTTCGTGCAGAAGAAGCTCTACCTGCTCAGAAGCTATGCCTGAACACCACTATGACTAACTACACTACCCCATAACTAACACCTTGACCTAACTGTTGATTCTCGACACGTTGTCCGCAGTAGTGGGTAGTCTGGAGCTGGGCGGAAGATAGTTCAATGCCGAATGGGGACGGTGGAAGTTGTAGTCATGAAGGTAGTAGTTAAGAAAGGAAGCACGATGGTCACTGGAGTCATAGGCTCTGGCGTAGGCCCATTCGCGGGTGATGGTCTGGATGAAGCGTTCGGCCTTGCCGTTGGTCTGGGGGCGATAAGGTCTGGTGAAGTGATGTTTGAGACCGAGTTGCCGGCAGGTGGCGGCGAAGAGTCTGGAGCGATAACTCGAGCCCCGGTCGGTGAGCACGCGCTCGATCTGGATGCCGTGGGCCTGGTAGAAGGCGATGGCTTGGTGAAGGGCAGCCAGGGCGCTGGGGATCTTCTCGTCCGGCAGCAGGCAGGCGAAGGCCAAGCGGGAGTGATCGTCGATGGCGACGTGGAGGTTCTCGACACCAGCGCCCGGGTTGCGGACGGTGCGGTCGCCGGTGGCGCGCACGCCGGGGCGTGTGAAGCGCCCCAGCTTCTTGATGTCCAGGTGAAGCAGTTCGCCGGGCTGGGCGCGTTCGTAGCGTTGGGCGGGCGGTTTGGGGGGCTCGAGAGCCGTCAAGCGGTTGAGCCCGTGGCGGCGCAGGACCCGGGAGAGCGTGGCTTTGGAGACGGGCAGCACCGTCATGATCTGGGCGTAGGAGCGGCGCTCCCGGCGCAGAGCGAGGATCTGCGCTGCGAGCGCCTGGCTGGTTTTGCGTGGCTGGCGTTCGGGGATCGAAGAGCGATCGGTCAGGCGCGACGGGAAGCCAGCGGCTTTGGCGCGAGCAAGCCAGCGGCGCACGGTCTTCTCGCTCACGTGGTAAGCGGTGGCGACGGCGCGCTGCGAGAGGTTCTGCGTAGTGAGTTGCGAGACCATTTTGGCTCGCATCAGCGGGGTGAGCGTGGCATTAGCGTGCATGGTGACCGTGCGGGATGGCGGGCGCTTGACTCTTCCGCCACCACCAGCCTGCCAAACCTTGGCCCTGCGGACAACGTCTTGAAACATCACACCTAACCACATGTCTGCAGCGCCGGGTTAAGTGTTGCGGGCATGGGAGTAGTAACGTTTGCGGAGGAAGCGAGTGCTGACGAGGCCAACGATGAGAGGTGCAAAGCCAAAAAGTATCCACGGGACGCTGTAAAAGACCACGAACGCAGCGAGGCCATCAAGGGAGGCCATGTCGAGCAAATCGCTAAGGTAGAAGTGCGGATTCAGAGCGACCTGTAAAAACATGAACAGCGCGCCCGAGACAAACAAGCTGGCGCAGAGATAAAGCCGGCGCGAGCGCCAGTGAAACAGCGCGAGCAGCCCGCCGACGCAAGCGAAACCGAGGATAGCTAGGGCAAGCTTCATGGTTTACTGATGGAAGGTGCGTTATTACGCCGAACGGATCAAAGCTCAGCGACGACTCATGCCGAGGACGGACACGAGTGACGAGAAGATCATAACGCCATAAGCCGTTCGCCGCGGCGCGGGGTTAGCCGTTCGAGTTGGAAGTGTGGGCCGGCCTTGGAGAGTCTCGTCTTAGCTGAGGCGCAGTCGTCCGCTGCTGCCAAGTCCAGCGGCTGAGCGGCTCCAGGGGCGCGGCAGTGCATTCCGCGCAACGTCCATCCGGCGTATGCAGCTGGGCAGTGCGGCACTGCGGGCAGATGGCATTGCCCTTCGGCATATTCCCAGCAATCGAAGATGGGGCTAATATCAAAGAGGCAGCGGTGCCGGCAAAGCCGCGACCGCAAAGGAGCTGACCGACGTAGCAGACGAGAAACCAGCCCAGAAAGCGAGAAGTGGCCATCCAGCCCAGGATGGCTGGTCCAAGAGGGGTGAGCGGATTAAAGCGCCACCAAAAGGCCCAGCGCCGCTCGCGCGCGAGTTCCTCGACGGTTTTTCGACGCCACATGACGATCAGCGGTAGGCTTAGACGGCTAGCCTCCTATTAAGCCGCTGGCACAGCGGCATATACACGAATCGTGCGGCGGCTCATGGGTAGGAGTCTGCCAACCTTACCCTCTTGGGGCAAGGTTCATTCCTCCGGATTCGCCGCGGCTCTGGCACCTTATATACTCGGTTATGCCGCCGGCTCGCCGTCCTAGCTTTCAATCAGGCCGGTGCCTGCATTTTGTCTCTCACCCCGGTCTCCTGGCACCTTCGTTTGCTCACGCCAGCCGGTGCCGGAAAAACCAGGTGGCCACGCTGATCGTCACCACGGCAATGAGCGAGCATCGGCCAGGTCTGGGCGAGCACTTCGGCGGCCGGCATGGCTTTCAGAAAAATGCCTTTCACGATGATCATCATGTAGCGCAGCGGATTTGCGTAGGTGAAGGGCTGCAGCCACGCCGGCATGTTCTCGATCGGGCTGGCGTAGCCGGACATCAGGAGGCCCGGCACCATGAAGGTGAAGGTGCCGAGCAGCGCCTGCTGCTGCGTGGCGCAAAGCGCGGAAATGAACATCCCGACGCCGACGATCGACGCGATGAACACGGCCAGCGCGAGGTAGAGCAACGCCAGCGAGCCTTGAAACGGAATGCGGAAAACGAACACCGCGACGACGATGAACAGCGTCGCCTCCGCCAGCGCGAGGCCGAAGGCCGGCAGCGTCTTGCCGAGCATGATCTCCAGCGGCCGCAGCGGCGAGACGAGCAACTGGTCAAACGTGCCCATCTCCCGCTCCCGCGCGATGGACATGGAGGTGACGTTCAACGCGATCAGCACCGTGATGATGACCACCAGGCTCGGCACGGTGAACCAGAGGTATTCGAGGTTCGGATTGAACCACGCGCGGCCGACCACGGCGACCGGCGCGCGCGGAGCCGGCGCCGACGACCGTCCCGGCGCGGGACTGCTCGTCGGCAAACTGCTGGAGAATGACGTTGAGATAACCGTTCACGATCTGCGCCGCGTTTGACCGCCGGCCGTCGAGAAGAATCTGGATGCGCGGCTCGTCGCCGTGCAGATATCGCTCGGAGAAATCGGAAAGAAACCGCACCCCGGCGATGACTTCCTGCCGGTCGATCGCGCGCTGCATCGCGGCCTCGGAATCCACGAAGCGCACGGTGCGGAAATTCGGCGAGCCGCGGAAGCGCTGCACGATCTCGTGCGCCACCTGCCCGGAGTCGGCGTTCTGCACGGCGAGATCGATGTTTTTCACCTCCTGGGTGCCGGTGAAGGAGAAGAGCAGCAACTGCAGAAACGGCGGCACCACGAGCGCCAGCCGGCTGCGCCGGTCGCGGAACACGGCGAGCAGCTCTTTGATGACCAGGGCACGGACGCGGGAAAACATGGACGGCGGACGGCGGTGATAGTGGAAATCAGGCGAGCTTTTTGCGGGTGACACGCGCGGTGAGCCCGAAAAACAGCGCGGCAAATCCGCATAGCGCCGCGCCGTCGCGCAACAGGATGGCGGGCACGTCGCCGGCGAGAAAGATCGTGTGCAGCGCCTGCACGAAATAGCGGGCGGGAAACAGATACGTGAGGCCGCGGATCACCGGCGGCATGCTGGAAATCTCGAAGATGAATCCGGACAACTGGAACGCCGGCAGAAACCCGAGGATGACCGCGATCTGCCCGGCGATGAACTGGCTCTTCGCGAGCGTCGAGACCAGCAGCCCGAGGCCGAGCGACGCGCCGAGAAACGCCGCGGTCAGCAGCGCCAGGCTGAGAAACGACCCGCGCATCGGCACCCCGAAAACGACGACGGCGACCAGGGTGCAAAACGCCATCGACCCAAATCCGAGGCAGAAATACGGCACCAGCTTGCCGAGGATCAATTCGCCGTTGGAAACCGGCGTCGCCATGAGCGCTTCCATGGTGCCGCGCTCCCATTCCCGGGCGACGACAAGCGCGGTGAGCAGCGTGCCGATGAGCGTCATCACGATGGCGATGGAGCCGGGCACCAGGTAGTTTTTGCTCTCCAGCGAAGCGTTGAACCACATCCGGTTTTCCACCTGGATGTTGCGCGGCGGGAACGGGCGCCGTGCTCGAGCCCGCGTTCCCGCTGCCAGAGCTGGACGGCGGCGCGCACGTAGTTCTGGACGAAGCTGGCGGTGTTCGGCTCGCTGCCGTCGGCGATGAGCTGGAGCGCCGCGTTCCCGCCGTCGGGCTGCGCGAGCCGCCGCGAGAAGTCCCCCGGGATGACGATCAACCCGCGCAGCCGACCGGCCACGAGATCGTCCTCCAGCGGCCGCCGCGCGAAGCCGACGGTGACGTCGAAGTAGCGCGAGTTGCGCAGCGCCGCGAGGAGGCTCTCGCTTTCCGGCGTGCGCTCTTCCAGAGCCACGCCGATCCGCACGCGCGTCGAGTCGAGCGACACCGCGTAGCCGAAAAGGAACAGCAGGATCGCCGGCAGGATGAAGGCGATGAGCACGGAGCTGGGGTCGCGCAAAATCTGGATGCCTTCCTTGCGGATCAGCGCCAGCAGCCGCCGCCGGCGGAAGGTGGACCGTCGGCTCATCCGTTCTCCTTCCCGGCGTGCGCCGTGTCGCCGTTTTCATCAAAGCCGCGCACCAGCGCGATGAACGCGTCCTCCATTGTCGGGTCCGGTGCATTGGTCGATCTCGCGGCGCGTTGCTTGAGTTCGTCCGGCGGCCCGAGCGCGATGAGCTGGCCGCGGTAGATCAACCCGATCCGGTCGCAGTATTCGGCTTCATCCATGAAGTGCGTGGTGACCATGACGGTGATCCCTTTTTCCGCCAACCCGTTGATGTGTCCCCAGAACTCCCGGCGCGTGATCGGATCCACGCCGCTCGTCGGCTCGTCGAGAAACAGAACGTCCGGCTCGTGCATGAGCGCGCAGGCCATCGCGAGGCGTTGCTTGAAGCCGAGCGGCAACTCGCCGGCGCCGCCGCGGTCGGCGTGCGGACCGAGGCCGAACACGGCGATCATCCGCGCGATGGCCTCCTGCCGGCGCTGGCCGGTGAGGCCGTAGATGCCGGAGAAAAAATCGAGGTTCTGCCGCGCGGAAAGATCGCCGTAGAGCGAGAACTTTTGCGCCATGTAGCCGATGCGGCTCCGCGCCGCGCCGCCGGCGCGCTGCAAGTCCAGCCCGGCCACCCGCGCGGTGCCGGAAGTCGGCGTCAGCAGGCCGCACATCATTTTGAACGTCGTTGATTTCCCGGCGCCGTTCGGCCCGAGCAGGCCGAAGATTTCGCCGCGCGTCACCGCGAAGCTCACGTGATCCGTCGCCACGAAATCGCCGAAGCGTCGCGTCAGCCCGTCGGCTTCGATCACCGTCGCGCCGTCGCGCGGGATTTCGCGCATGGACTCCGCGAGTGCCGATTCCTCCTTCGGCACGCCGCCCAGGGCGTCAATGAATGCGTCCTCGAAGCGCGGCTCGACGGGAGTCAGTGCGACGTCATCGCCCAGCCCGACGGCGCGCGGATCGAAGCGGGCGTCCGGCGATTTCAACACCAGCCGCAGCGCCTGCCCCTGCACCACGCCGTCCACGACGGCATCCTGGCGCAACGCGAGCGCCAGCGTGTGGCGCCGCGTATTATCCGGCACCGGCACGCGAAACGTGCGCGCCCGGACGCGGTCGGTCAGCGCGCGCGGCGGGCCGTCGAAAAGTTTCCGGCCGGCGTTGAGCACGAGCACGGTGTCGCATTGCTCGGCTTCGTCGAGATAAGCCGTGCTCCAGACGACGCCGATGCCGTCGTCGCGCACCAGCGCCTGCACCATGGACCAGAGTTCGCGGCGCGAGATCGGGTCCACGCCGACGCCGGGTTCGTCGAGCAGGAGCAACTCGGGCTCGGAGATCAAGGCGCACGCCAGGCCGAGCTTTTGTTTCATGCCGCCGGAGAGCGCGCCGGCGCGGCGCTCGGTGAAACGCGCGAGATCGGTGAACGCCAGCAACCGCTCGAACGCGGCCTCGCGCGCGTCGCCGGTGACGTCGCGCAGGTCGGCGTAGAGCGTGAGGTTTTGCCGCACGCTCAGTTCTTCGTAGAGCCCGAAGCGCTGCGGCATGTAGCCGGCGCGCGCGTGCACCTCTTCCGGGTCGGTCGCCGGGTTCACGCCGAGCACCCGCAGCTCGCCCGAGGTCGGGTCGAGCAGGCCGGCGATGAGGCGCAGCAGCGTCGTCTTGCCGGCGCCGTCCGGGCCGGCGAGGCCGGTGATTTTTCCCGGGCGCACCTCGGCGTCGAGGTCCGCGATCGCGGCGGGTCCGGCGGCGCCTTTGCCGAAGCGCTTCGTCAGCCCGCGGATCGTGACGAGCGGCAACGGCGCGGGCGCGGGCGGCTCAGAGCCGGCGGCTGGATTTGCGAGGCGGCTCGGGTCGGCGGTTTGCATCGTCGCGGTGGAAGCGCACGGTCACCGGCATTCCCTGGCGCAAAAACGGGTCCGGCTCGTCCACGATCACCCGCAGGCGATAGACGAGATCGGTGCGCAGCTCGCGGGTTTCGACCGACTTCGGAGTGAACTCGGCGACCGGTGAAATGAAGCCGACGTGCGCCGGATATGCCTTGCCCCCGGGTGTATCGGTGACGATCTGCGCCGGCATGCCGGGATGAATGCGGCCGAGGTCGCGCTCGCCGATGTAGGTGCGGATCCAGACCGGCTCCGGCAGCGACAGCGCGCCGACCGTCGTGCTCGCGGAAACCATGGCGCCCGGCTCCACGGCGCGCGTGATGAGAACTCCCGCGCTCGGTGCCAGGAGCCGGCAATCCGCCAGGCTGCGCTCGGCGCTTTCCACGCTTGCCCGGGCGCGGGCGACTTCCGCGCGGGCGCCGGCGATGTCTTCGCGGCGCGTGCCGGCTTCGAGCAACGCCAGATTCGCCGCGGCGGCGTCGCGCTGGGCCCGCGCGGCGTCGCGGCTGGCGACGGCGTTGTCGTATTCCTGCCGGGAGGCGACGCGGGTGCGGAGCAGGTCCTGTTGCCGGGTGAAAACGGCTTCGGCGTTGGTCACGTTCGCCTGCGCCTGGGCGGCCTGGGCGCGGGCCTGGGCGATCTCTTCGGGACGCGGGCCGGCTTCAAGTTTCGCGAGGTTGGCCTCGGCCTGCGCGAGCTGGGCGCGGGCGAAATGAACTTGGTCAAGGTAGGGTCCGTCGTCCAGCAGGGCGATGAGGTCGCCGGCTTGGACGGTGTCGCCTTCTTCGACGGCGCACTTCGCGCACCCGGCCGGCGACGCGGAAGGCGAGATTCACCTGGCGGATGTCCACGTTGCCCTGGGTTTCGAGCGCGGCCGTGGAGGCCGGCGCGGCGAGCCGGTGAACCAGCCACCAGCCGCCGCCCGCGACGGCGAGCAGGATCACCACGAGGAGCACGATTTTTTTGTTCATCGCGAGGCGCGCTTTCCTGATCTGGCCCTTGCGGTCGGGGCCGGCGACGACGTTTTGGCGGAGCCGAACAGGAGATCGATGTTTTCCATCAAGACCGCCTCGATCTGCCGCACTTCGTCCGGCGTGTAACACTCCCAGCCCAGCCGGCGGCGTGCGGTTTCCCGGCCGGCGAGAAAGATGAGGAGCTGACCGACGAGCATGTGCGTTTTCAGCACGACGACCGGGTCGGCCGGCGGGCGTTTAAGACGACGGCGATCAGCGCGGAAAGCGTTTCGTGCACGTGCCGGACCTGCCCTTCGTAAACCAGCTCGAACGCCTCGGTCGGCTGCATCTGCTCGCGCATGACGATGCGCGCCCAGGTCGCCGCCGAGCGGGTTTCGAGGACGACGTGCGTAAACGTGCTCATCAACTGCTTGATAGACGCGATGCCTGCTCGCGCGAAAGCGCCGCGCTGCCGCCGCGACCGGCGGCGGTGGTGGCGGTTCCGCGCAACGCAGCGACGACCGGCTGCATGCGCTCGCGCATGTGCCCGACGATCGATTCCACGGCCGCGCGGTAGAGCCCTTCCTTGCCGCCGAAATAATACGGGATCGCCGCCTGGTTGACGCCGGCGCGCTCCGCCAATTGCCGGGTGGTCGCGCCTTCCAGGTTGCAGGTGCCGAAGACTTCCAGGGCGGCTTCGAGCAACCGCGCGCGGGCATCGGGGTCGGCGGGAGCGGCGGCTGCCATGAGGACAATGCTGTTTCATTCATTTGAATAAGTCAAACGAATCGGCGGCGAGCCGGCAGGTGGTGTCCAAAGACCCTGGGGCATGATGGCTGGCGTGATCCGTGTCGCCCGCCCTGCCCCGCCCGTCGCTGGGGCGAGGACCGCAAAAGCGGCGAAACCGGTTGCGGGAGCGAGTTTGCCCATCCCGCCCGCCGGAGCGAGGGGCGATCACACCGTTCGCATCGCCGGTCCGCGCCGTCGTTGCCGCTGCGAAGGCCGCGCGAAGTGCGCGCCTGGCGGTCTTTTGCCGGGCTGGTCAATCGTGGCTGGCGCTCCGGCGGCCCTGCTTCACCTTGGCGCGGCGGCGTTTCGATTCGAGGATGCGTTCCTTCAAGCCTCGGGGCCGCGGCCGGTTCTGGCGGCGGCGTTTTTCCCGGGCGTCCACGCGGGCGGCGCGGTCCGCGGCGCGCTTTTCCTCGATCGCGGCGATGAGCCGGGCACGGGCAAGTTCGCGGTTGGCGGATTGCGAGCGGGAATCCTGGACCGTGACCGCGGCGCCGCTCGGCCGGTGGCGCAGCGTCACCGCGGTGGAGACTTTGTTCACGTGCTGCCCGCCGGGGCCGCTGCTGCGGGCAAACGATTCCTCGATGTCCGCCAGGCTCAAGCCGAGCGCGGCGAGGCGGGCGGCAAAAGCGGCGGAGTCCATGGAGAGCAGTTATGCAGGAGTGAAGAGGGGAAGTCCGCGCGCGAGACGCCGCTCGCGCCGGCGGCTTTTTCCGGCTCCGTCATGTGCCCGCCGTCATTGCCCCCGCTGCCTGCCGGGAGCGTGGTCCGCAAGACCAGCGCGTCGCCGGCGGTGGCAGCAGCGATCGTCGCGTCATCGCCGAGGCACGCGGGCACAAGGAAAAAATCGCCGGGACCGTATTTCGCGCCGGCGCATTCCACGCGGCCGGTGAGCACGGTGAAGATGGCGCAGCGACCGGCCGTGTTCTCCAGGGCGGGGCGGGCCATTCCGGCGGCGAGCACCCATTTTTCGACCTGGAAAAAGGGGCAGGTCGCCAGCACGCCGCCCGCGGGTCCGGGATCGGGCTGGAGCGAGGGGCGCACGTCGTTGAAATCGATCGACTCCAGCGATTCCGCAACGTGCAGGGCGCGCGGCGAGCCGTCCAGCCCGAGGCGGTTCCAATCGAAGACGCGATACGTCGTGTCGCTGTTCTGCTGAATCTCCACGATGAAATTCCCGGCGCCGATGGCGTGCAGTCGGCCGCTGGGGATGAACATCGCGTCACCGGTCTTCACCGGCAGGCGATGGACGAGCCCGGCGGCCTTGCCCTCGTGAAGCGCGGCGGCAAAGGCGTCGCGCGTCGCGCTCGCATCGGCCAGGCCGGCGTAAAGCTCGGCGCCGCTGTCGGCGTGCGCGACGAACCACATTTCCGTCTTCGTTTCGCCGCCCATTTTCTGCGCGCGATCGGCCGGCGGATGCACCTGGATGGAAAGGCGGTCCTGGGCGTCGAGAAATTTCACCAGAAGCGGAAACCGCGGGCTGGCCGGAAAGTCCGCGCCGAAAATCTCCGCGCGCCGCGGGCCGGTCCAGAGCTCGTGCAGCGTGAAGCCGCGCAACGGGCCATCGTGCACGACGCTCTGCGCCTCCTCGCGGTCCACGATCTCCCAACTCTCGCCGACGCGGTCGCCGGGCGGCAGCTTCTTGCCGTAGAGCAGCTCGAGCCGGCGGCCGCCCCAGACCCGCTCCATGAACAGCGGCTCGAAGCGCAGCGGCTGGGTGAGCGGCGCGGTCGGATCCGGCCGGGACGATTTGGCGGCGGCAGGGAACTTTTTCTTGATCGTCATGACGTCTGGCACGCGGCCAGACCGGGCCGTGCGGGCATCTCACCAGGCAGGCGGAAGGTCGGCGCTGTCAGGAAAAAAGGTGCGGGTAACTAAGCCGGCTGCCGCCGAGCGACAAGCGACAAATTCGACTCAGCCCCCGCCGGGCCCGGGGTTGCCCGCATCCGGGCCTCGGCGGCTTCTGCAATTGCAACCCGGCGGGGACCGTTTAGGATCGGGGCCGTGGCTCGTGCGTCGTCATCTTCCTCCGCTTCCTCGTCGTCCGCCGGTGGTTCCCGGCGACGCTCCGGCGCGGCTGCCGCACCGCCGCACAACCCGTGGCACGACGTGCCCGCGCTGCTGATGCTCGGCGGCGGCACGCTGCTCTTTCTCGCCCTGGTGAGCTTCCAGCCCAGCGACGTGCCGGGCTGGCTCTGGTATTCCCAGGCGGCCACGAAAAACGGCGCCAGCCAGAACCTCGTCGGCAACGTCGGCGCCATCGTCGCCGGCTTCTTTTTCTTCGCGCTCGGCGCGGCCTCGTTTCTCGTCGCCGCGCTGCTGTTGCTCTTCGGTCTGGCGAAGCTGTTTTTCAGCCGCCTGCGCCTGCTCCCGCGGCTGCCGTGGATGATCGGGTTTGTCATCACCGGCGCCTGTTTGCTGCATTTGCAGCACTGGTTTCTGCGCGACTGGCAGCAGCAGTTCAATGGCATCTCCACCGGTCTCGACCGGAGCGGCGCCGGGGGCTGGCTGGGGCTGACGCTCGGCGAGAAGGTGCTGGAGCGCTGGTTGCTCGGCTCCGTCGGCTCGCTCATCGTTCTCGGGACGATCTACGTCTGCTGCATGATTTTGATGACCGGCCTGCATCCGATCGCGCTCGGCCGGCGCGCGGTCGAGGGCTTGCAGTTCTGGAGCCAGGAACTCCTCCGCCGCCAGCGCGAAGCCCGGCTGGCGCGCACCACCGAGCGGGAGCGGCTCTTGCTCGAACAAAAGCGGCTGGCCAAGGAACAGCAGCGCCTGGAGAAACAGCTCCGCCGCCAGGGCGTCGTGCCGCCTCCCGGCGCCGCGACCGACAGCAGTAACAGCCCGGGCTCCGGCGGCGCGCCCGCACCTTCCGCGATCTCCCGCTTCGAGCCGCCGGTCGCCGCGGGCGCCGAGGAGGACGAATTCGCCCATCTGCCGCCGCCGAAGATCACCGACAACTCTGCGCCGCCGCCCGCCGTGGCCGGCGTGCCGGGCAAGAAAAAGCCGAGCCTGCTCGAGGCCATGTCCGCCCGGGCCCGGGCCACCGCGGCGCTCCAGGGCGGGAGCAACGGCGGGCACGCGGCCGCCGATGGCGGTGCCGACATCCGGTTTGCCAACTACGAGCTGCCCGACATCGACCTGCTCGACACCCGCGAGGTGCAGGATCACCAGTCGCTCAACGAAAAAGAGCTGATGCTCATCCAGGGCAAGATCGTCGAAACGCTCGAGCAGTTCGGCATCAAGGTCAGCCCTGGCGATATCACGCGCGGACCGACCATCACGCGCTACGAAGTTTACCCGGCGAAAGGCGTGCGCGTGGACAAGATCGTCAGCCTCGAAAAAGACATCGCCCGGGCCACGCGCGCCGAGCGGATCAACATCCTCGCGCCGATCCCCGGCAAGGATACCGTCGGCATCGAGATCGCAAACTCGAAGAAGGTGAAGGTTACCCTGCGCGAGCTGCTCGAAGGCGTGGACTGGACGGAGGCCAAGGCGAAAATCCCGATCGCGCTGGGGAAGGACGTTTACGGCAAAACGATCATCGCCGACCTCGCCGCCATGCCGCATTGCCTCATCGCCGGCGCGACCGGCAGCGGCAAGAGCGTGTGCATCAACTCCATCATCGCCAGCCTGCTCTACAAGTTCACGCCCGAGCAGCTCCGGCTGGTGATGATCGATCCGAAAGTCGTCGAGCTGCAGATCTACAACGACCTGCCGCACCTCGTCGTGCCGGTCGTCACCGATCCGAAAAAGGTGCTTCTCGCACTGCGCTGGGTCATCGATGAAATGATGAAGCGCTACGAGCTCTTCGCGAAGACCGGCGTGCGCAACATCACCAGCTTCAACGCCCGGCCAAAGCCGAAGTCCCAGGCCGAGCTGGACGCCGAAGCCGATGCCGCCGCGGCGGCCGCCGCCCTCGCCAACGGCACGGCCGGCGAGAAATCCGAAACGCTGCTGACGGACGCCGAGCGGCGCCGACGCGACGGACGCCGACGTGAAGCTCCAGGCGCGGGCGGCTGGCGCGATGCGCAACGAGCGGGAGAGCGAGCGCATTCCGGAGCAGATGCCGTTCATCGTCGTCATCGTGGACGAGCTGGCCGATCTCATGCAGACCGCGCCGGCGGACGTCGAAAGCGCCATCGCCCGCATCACCCAGATGGCGCGCGCGGCCGGCATCCACATGATCATCGCCACCCAGACGCCGCGCGCCGACGTCATCACCGGCGTCATCAAGGCCAACGTGCCCAGCCGCATCGCCTTTCAGGTGGCCAGCGCGCTCGATTCCCGCGTCATCCTGGACGAAAACGGCGCCGAGCGACTCCTCGGCCAAGGCGATATGCTTTACCGCCCGCCGGGCACCAGCCGGCTTGTGCGCGCGCAAGGTGTCTATGTGACGGACGAGGAAGTCCACCGGCTCGTGAAGTTCTCCGGCGACCAGGGCGAGCCGACGTTTGAAGCCAGCATTCACGAAAAGCTCAACTCCAACGCGCTGCCCGAAGAAGAGGTCAGCGACGAGGATGAGGAGCTGGTGCAAAAGTGCCTCGAGATCATGCGCCAGGAGAAGAAGTGCTCGACCTCCATGCTCCAGCGCCGCCTGCGCCTGGGCTACACCCGGGCCGCGCGTGTGGTGGACGTGCTCGAAGCCCGGGGCGTCGTCGGCCCTGAAAACGGCGCGCGCGGCAGAGAAATCCTTGTCGATCTCGACGCGCCGATGTAGAAGGGAGTTCGCTCGCCATCCGCGGTTTTGAGCCTGGCACGACAACTGCGGGGATGTTGCCACTTTCTCCGATCCACTTTTTCAGCGTTCACTTTGACGGTTTTTGTTTTTTTCCTTCATGGTCGAAACCATCGGCAACAAGCTCCAGCGCGCCCGGCTTGAGAAGAAGATTGCGCTCGAAGACGCTGCTTACGCGACGAAGATCAACGCCGCGCGGCTGTCGGACATCGAGACCGATGTCTATACGAATTTCCCGAACATCGCCTACGCGAAGGGGTTCCTGCAGATCTACAGCAACTATCTCGGCGTCGATGCCCAGCCGTATCTGAGCGCGTTTGAGGACGCGAATACGTTCGGCCTGGACGACTACCAATATCTTAGCGACGTGCCGGTCGCCCAATTCCGCGCGCAGCGTCGCCTCAGCGGCATCAGCAGCGGCGGCGGGGGCAGCAGCAGTCGGCGGCGCCGGCGGCGGTCGCGGCAATTGCTCGCCGCGGCGGTGGGCCTGGTGGTGCTGGCCTTCGGCGGCTTCGCCTGGTATCTGGTGCTTTCCTTCCAGCGGCTCGGCAATCTCGACCAGCTCACCTCGCGCCAGGCCGGCGGCGCTGCCGCCGTTTCCGCTCCCGCGGCGACCGGCGCGGGTCAGGCCCAGACGACGGCTCCGAGCAGCGCTCCGCAGGCGCCGGTGACCACGCCGGTTTCGACGGCGCCGACCGCGACCGACAGCGAGAAAAGCGCGGCCGCCAGCATGGCCGCACCTCCGGCCAGTTCGACCGAGACAGCCAGTGGCACGGCGAACATCGAGCGTGAAGTGGCCGCTTTCGGCGGAGCCAGCAGTGGCGGTGGCGTGGCGGTGGCGCGGCTTCCAGCCGGAGCTCGCTGCCAAACACGCTCTCGGCCCTGCCGGACGACACCTCTTCCATCAATTTCCTGGTTCCCGCGCTCGGCAAGCCGGAGCCGGCCTCGGGCGGCGGTGATCGCGAGAGCACGGCCTCTTCATCGGACCAGCCGCGCGTGCGGGCGGCGATGCCGGTGGTGCCGGCCTCCCGCAATTCCACGGCGAATCACGGCCCGAAAACGGCGACCGCGGTGCGGCGCTGAAGATTCCCGGGTCGTGGCGGCGCTAGCAGCGTTGCGTCAGCACGCGCCCGCAACTGACCCGTGGCGGCCGAGCGTTTGTTGAGGAAAATTTGCGCGCCGGCGTTATATTCCGCGCCCGCATCGTCCTGCTTTCCCAGCGTTTCCGTCGTCGCGGGTCCATTGTTTCCTTTCCTATGAAAAAAGTCGGCATGATCTCTCTGGGCTGCGCGAAAAACCTCGTGGACGCCGAGATCATGCTCGGCAGCGTGCGCGCCCAGGGCATGGACGTGACCGCCTCCGCGGAGGATGCCGACGTGTTGATCGTGAACACCTGCGCGTTCATTGACGCCGCGAAGGAGGAATCCATCGAAGCGATCCTCCAGGCGCATCAGGAGCGTGGAATGCAGCGCCGGCCGGGCCAGCGGCTCATCATCAGCGGCTGCATGGCGCAGCGGTTTTCCAGCGAGCTGGTCAAGGAGTTGCCGGAAGTCGATGCGTTCATGGGGCTGGACCAGGTGGCGCAGGCTGGCGACATCGTTCGGCGCGTCCTCGCGAGCGGCGACGCGCCTGCGGTCGTGCCGCCTACGGATCCCGGGCTGGTCAACGACGCCTGGCAGCCGTTGAACCTTGTCACCCGCAAGCCGGTTTACATTCCCGACTATGACACGCCGCGCTTCCGCCTCACCCCGGCGCACTCGGCCTACGTGAAGATTGCCGAAGGCTGCAACCATCCCTGCTCGTTTCTGCGTGATCCCGCAGATGCGCGGCCGGCACCGCAGCCGCACGATCGCGAGCGTCGTCGCCGAGGTGCGCGGGCTCGTGGCCGAGGGCGTGCGCGAGATCAATCTCATCTCGCAGGACACGACCTACTACGGCATGGACCTTTGGGCGGAAAAGCCCGGCCCGCGGCAGCCGATCGACTCCGCGCGCGGACCGACGCTTTGCCGCCTGCTCGAAGAGCTGCAAGCCATCGAAGGCGATTTCTGGATCCGGCTGCTTTACACGCATCCCGCGCACTGGAGCGACGAGCTGATCGCCACGATCGCGCGCTGCCCGAAGGTGGCGCGCTACGTGGACATGCCGTTGCAGCACATCCATCCCGAGATGCTCTTCACCATGCGCCGGGAGACTTCGCGCGAGCACATCGTCGAGCTCATCGCCCGCATCCGCGCCGGGATTCCCGGCATCGCGCTGCGCACCACGTTTATCGTCGGCTTTCCCGGCGAGACCGAGGAGCATTTCGCGGCGCTGCTCGACTTTATCGAAACGACGCGCTTCGAGCGCCTCGGCGTCTTTGCCTACTCGCAGGAGGAAGGCTCGCGCGCGGCGAAGCTGCCCGGCCAGGTGCCCGCCGCGACGAAGCGCCTGCGGCACCGGCGCGCAATGAAGCTCCAGCAGCGCATCGCCGCCGAGCTGTCGCGCGCGCAGGTCGGCCGCACCGTGCGGGCGCTTGTGGACAGCCCGCTCATCGCCCGCGCCGAAGCCGACGCGCCGGACATCGACGGCCGCATCCTGCTCGCCGCGCCGGCACCGGTCGGCGATTTCGTCGAAGTCGCGATCGAAGGCACGCAGATCTACGATTTGCTGGGCCGGGTGACGACGGCGCAAAACCGTTGACAGCGCCTCGCGCGCTCGCAACACTTTGCCTCCCAAAGCCTGACCCCGGGTTTCCCAGCCCGCGGCCGCGGCTTCTCGCGCCTTTTCCACCCTCCTTCCGGACCGCCTGCCCTTACGCCGCACCGTCGTAATCCATGAGCGAACCCAAGAAGGAAACCGTGCGCATCACGCTGCCCCCGCGGCCCGGCGCCGGACCCGGCGGCAGCGGGAGTAGCAGCAGCGGCAGCACGAGTTCCGCCTCCACGGCGAAAAAGGAAACGGTGCGCATCGCGCTGCCCGCCCGCCCGAGCCTGGATCGCCCGCTGCCACCGTCGGCACCGTCGCCAGCCGCGGGAGTCCCCCCGCCAGCGCCCGCCGCGCCCGCGCCGTCTGCCCCACCGCCGGGTTTGAAACCGCCGACCGTCGCGAAGCTGCCGCCGCCCAGGCCGGGACCGAAGCCGCCCTCCGCTCCCGCGTTGCCGCTGGCGCCGGCGTTGTCCCCGCCGAAACCGCCGCCGACGCCGATGCCTCCCGGCTCGCCGCCGCTCGCGCCGTCGCTGCCATCCACGGCGCCCTTGGCAGCTTCTCCACCGCCGGTGGCGCCCGCGCCTCCGAAGGCCCCGCTTCCTCCCGCCGCCGGAGTTGCTGCCGCGTCGGCTCCTCCCGGCGTGCTCAAGCCGGTGCCGGCACCGAAAAAGGAAACCGCGCGCCTGGCGCCCTCGCCTTCCCCGGGGGGCGGCAAGCCGCTGCCGACGCCGACGCTCCGGCTGGAAAAAACGCAGCCGCTGCTCGCTGCCGCCGCGCCGGTCCCGCGGATCCAGCCGGCCGCGAGTCCCGCGCGCGTGGACAGCGCCGCGAGATGACGACGCGGCCGGTGCGCAGACGGTGCCGCTGTTCATCAGCGCCGGCATTTTCGTTTTGGCGCTCGTGACGTTTCTCGTGCAGCTCTGGACTTATCTGCGCCCGGATTGAAGCCGCGGTGCCGGCGACCAGCGCGGTGATGGCCGATTGACTTTCCGGCGAACGCCCCTTTCTTTCGATTCACATTATGGCCAGCGAAGGAACCCTCACATTGACCGCGGCGAATTTCGACGCGGAAGTCACCCAAGCCAGTGTCCCCGTGCTCGTTGATTTCTGGGCGTCCTGGTGCGGTCCCTGCAAAATGATCGCCCCGGTGCTGGACGCCGTGGCCGCCGAGCGGGCGGGCGTCGCGCGGGTCGGCAAAGTGAACATCGAGGATCGCGAAGCCGGCAACGACCAGCTCGCCGCCAAGCATGGCGTGCAGTATCTGCCGACGCTCCTGATCTTCAAAAACGGCGCCGTCGCCGAGAAGATCGTCGGCGCCAGCGTGACGAAGAAGCAACTGCTCGACAAGCTGGACGCGCTGGCAAAGTAAGCCGGTCGCGTGTCGCGGCTGCCCGGCGCCCGGCGACGCCCGCATTTTGTCCCCCGCGGCGGCAAGCTCCGCGCTTGTCAGCGCCATCGCCTGCGTGGCAGGATCGGCTGCGTTCCGCCGCGGGAAATTTGCCTCGATTACACTCCCGGCGCGGCGGAGCGTTTTCTACTCATGCCGCTGTCGCCGCTGCTGTTTTCCGACCCCGGTTTTTGTCTGCCGGCGCCGGTCGCCGATTTTTTGCTGACGCCGCTGCCGCTGTGGCTCGGCGACTCGTTGATGTTCGCGTTTCGCGAGTCCACGCTGCCGGGCAAGCTCATCCTGCTCGTCCTGTTCATCGGATCGGTTTTCTCGTGGTCGGTCATGGTCACGAAGATCCGCACGATCCAGCTGGCACGCCGGCAGACGGCGCGGTTTATCGCCCAGTTCCGGGCGGACCGCCGGCCGCTGCGGCTCTACGAAGGCGGGCTGCGCTTCGACGGCGCGCCGCTCTTCAACGTCTATGAAGCCGGCTGCCACGAGATGACCTTTCACCTGCTCGGCTCCACGGAGGTGGACGAGACGTTTCGCTCGCGGCTGGAGATCGCCGACAAGATTTCGCCCGCCCAGCTCCGCGCCGTCAACGCCGCCATGGAGCGCGCGGTCGGCGAGAGCGCGCTCGAGCTGGAGTCCCAGCTCATTCTCCTTTCGACCGCGGTGGCCGGCGCCCCGTTTCTAGGTCTGCTCGGCACAGTCTGGGGCGTGATGGACACGTTTGTCGGCGTCGCCCAGGCGGGCAAGCCGAACCTCGCCGCGATGGCGCCCGGTGTTTCCGGCGCGCTGATCACGACGGTCATTTCCCTGCTCGTCGCGATCCCGGCGATGTTTGGCTACAACTTCATCCTCACCAGCCTGCGCGCGCTCATCGTGCAGATGGAAAATTTCGCCGCCGAATTACTCAGCGAATTCGAGCATCAATACGTCGTCCACGGCCAGACTCTCAGCGAGCGGCTCGCCGCGTTTAAGGGCTGATCGCGCCGCTGCCCCGTCGTCTTCCGCCGGTTTCGGATTTCGCGATTCGGATTTCGGATTTTCCCCTAAGCGATGCGTCGTTACTCCCAGCGCCAGGCTTTGCACACGCTGAGCGAGATCAACGTGACGCCGCTGCTCGATCTCGCGTTTGTGCTGCTCATCATTTTCATGATCACCACGCCGCTGCTGGAAAATTCCATCGATCTCGCGGTGCCGACGAGCGCGACGGCGAGCGGCGCGGTCGATCCCGCCAAGGTGAACATTATCTCCATTGATCGCTTCGCCGCGCTGAAGCTCGACGGCGAACCGATCGCCGGCGGCGCGGCGGCGCTCGACGAGCCGTTGCGCACGCTCAAGCGCGAGAAAGGCGACGCGCTCGCGGTCGTCGTGCGCGCGCACAAGGAGCTGCCGGTGCAGCAATTTGTCGGCGTGATGGATGCGCTCCAGCGTGCGCAGATTTCCAAGGTCGGCGTCGTGACGCAAAACGACGACGGCAGCAACGCCAGCCCGCCGTAGAAAGGCAACGCGCCGCGATGAACGCGCTCCACGACCCGCCGGAACTGGCCGCACGAAACGGACGCCAGCCGCGCCGATCGCCTGCGACCCGAGGATCGCTCGCCGCGGTTCCGGCGCAATCTCGGGCTCATCGCCGCCGCGCACCTGGCGATCGTGCTGGGCCTGCTTGCCTGGTCCTGGCTCGTCCGTGCGCCGCGGCCGCTGCCGGACAAGCCGATGGGCGGCAGCGGCGACGGTGGCGCGGGCGGCGATGTCGTGGGCGACGCGTTGCGCGATGGTGAAGAAGTTGTGTGGATGAACCCGGCGACGTTTCTGCCGCCGACCGCCGCCGCGACGCCACCGCCGGCCGCGGCGAACACAAAGACCAAGCCGCCGCCACCGGCCGCGAAGTCCAAGCCGCCAAAGCCGCAGCCCCCGGCGCAGATGGAGCCGACTCCCCCGCCAGCCGCCACACCGCCGCCGCCCAAGCCGGAATCCCGTCCGGTCAGCACGCCACCGCCACCGCCGCCGGTCCAGCCGACTCCGCCCCCGCCGGCTGCCGTGGAAAAAGACCCGGTGCCGACGCTGCCCCCTTCGCCGACTCCGGCCGCGGCGACACCACCGCCGAAGCCGACCCCGTCTTCTACTCCGCAGCCGAAGCCCACGCCGACGCCGAAACCCAAACCCACGCCGACGCCGAAGCCGGCCGCCACTCCGAAACCGAAACCCACGCCCAAGCCCAAGGCGACGCCGAAGCCGGTGAAGGAACTCACTCCGCCAAAAGACGAAGCCAGCGAAAACCCGACGCCCGCGCCGTCAAAAAAGAAACCGACCGCGAAGCCGGAAAAATCCCCCGCGCCGAAAGCGGACGCCAAGCCAGCCGCCTCGCCCGCTCCCTCCGCCTCGCCAAAACCCAAAGCCGGCGCCGCGGCTGCGAAAACGGACAGCAGCCCGAAGCCCGCGCCTTCCCCGACTCCCGGCGCCGCCGGAGCGAAAGCCGCCGGCAAGGAGGAAAATAACGCCGCCCGCGCGGCCACCGGCGGCGGCGGGGTCGGCGCCGAAGAGCGTGGCGCCGGCAAGGGCAAAGGCTCCGGCCGCAACCAGCCCGAGGGCAACGGCGGCGCCGTGGCCGATACCGATTGGTATAAGCAGATGATTAAAGATCGCTTCTACGCCCAGTGGGATCAGCCGACCTCGCTCTTCGGCGCGGCGGAGAAATACACGGCGACGTTGAAAATCCGCATCGAAAAAGACGGCCGCATTTCCCAGGCGACACTCACGAAATCGAGCGGCCTGGTGCCGATGGACGAGTCCGTGCTGGCGGCTGCGGCGCGCGTGAAACAGATCGATGCGCTGCCCGCCGCCCTGGCGCGCGGCGGGGGCGCGTATGAAATCAGCATTGAGTTTGTGCGCGATTGACTCGTGCACGCCGGACGGAAGAAATTTTTTCGGTTTCTCGTGTGTTCTTCCGGCCGTTCATGGTGAAAATGTCCGCGTATCCCCGATGAAAGTTGCCGCTCTTTTCGCCACCGTCTGTGCCCTGCTGCTCTGCGGGCATCCCTTCATCACACCGGCGCACGCGCAGGAAACGATCACGGTGCGCAAGAGCGGCGGGCAGATCGACTTGAGCATCAGCCCGCTCACCGGCGGGGACGGCGCGGCGGCGACCCGCGTGCTGACCGATGACCTCACCACGGCCGGCGTGTTCAACCTGCTTCCCGCCGGCACCACGGCCGGCTACACGGTGCGCGGCAGCGCCGGCGGCGGCGCGGTGCAGGGCCAGCTCGTTGATCGCGGCGGCACCGCGATCCTGGCCAAGACCTACAGCGCCGGCAGCGCACGCGCGGCGGCTCACGAATTTGCCGACGACATCGTGCTCGCGCTGACCAAGACGCGCGGCATCGCCTCCGCGAAAATCGCCTTCGCCGCCACCCGCAGCGGCCACAAGGAAATCTACGTTTGCGACGCCGACGGCGGCAGCCTGCGCCAGCTCACGAACGACGCCAACATCTCCGTCGGCCCCGCCCTCTCGCCCGACGGCCGGCGGCTGGCCTACACCGGCTACAAGAGCGGCTATGCCGACATCTACCTCATCGATCTCGGCAGCGGCGCGCGCGAGCGCATCGTGAAATTTCCCGGCACGAACAGCGGCGCCGCTTTTTCGCCCGACGGCAGCCGGCTGGCGATGACCTGCTCGAAGGACGGCAATCCCGAGCTGTATGTCAGCGACGTGCGCGGCGGCGGCGCGCGGCGTCTTACCCGCACCCGAGGCACCGAGAGCTCGCCGACCTGGGCGCCCGACGGCAGCGAGATCATTTATGTCTCCGACGACGCCGGCGCGCCGCAGCTCTACCGGATTTCCGCCGGCGGCGGCAGCGGTCAGCCCGTCAGCACCGGCTACGGCTATTGCACGGAGCCGAACTGGTCGCCCGACGGCCGGAAGCTGGCGTTCAACGTGCGCGCCGGCGGTGGCTTCGCGGTCGCGGTGCTCGACTTCGGGGGCGGCGGCGCGCGGGTTGTCAGCGGCGGCAACGCGGAAGATCCCTGCTGGGGTGCGGACTCGCGCCACCTGGTTTATTCGGACGGCGAAACGGTCTGGCTGCTCGACACGGTTTCTGGCAAAAAGACGCGCGTCGCCGGCGGGCTCGGTCGGGTGAGCGAGCCGACGATGAGCCGTTGAGTCCGCGCTGCCGGAAGCTTGAAACTCGAAACGCATTTTATCGTGATGAAGAACACCCTCTGGCTGGTCTGCCTGCTCGCCCCCCTGCTGGCTCTTGGCGGCTGCAACAAAAATAAAGGCGCCGCCGGCGGCGCGGCCAATACCCGCGGCGGCGACTACGACAGCGTCACCGGCACCCCGTTGCCGGAACGGCGCGAAGGCGTTTCCTTTCTCGGGCCGAACGTGAACCGCGGGCAATTTCCCGCGGTGCGTTTCCCCTTCGACAGCTTCACGCTGCCGGCGGATGAGCAGGCGAAAGTGCAGGCCGTCGCCAACTATCTGCGCGGCGTGCCGAATAGCGTGATCGTCGCCGGTTTCTGCGATGAGCGCGGCACCGCGGAATACAACCGCGCCCTCGGTGAAAAACGCGCTGGCACGGTGCGCGAATCACTGCTGGCCAGCGGCGTCTCCCCGGACCGCGTGCAGACCGTGAGCTTTGGCGCCGAGATGCCGGTGGACCCCGGCCACAACGAAGCCGCCTGGGCCGCAAATCGCCGCGCGGAATTCGGCATCACGCGGTAAGGGGCGATCCCTCCCGAGCCGGCCTGCGCCAAACCCGCTGGCGACCCGTGGCGTCTCCGCCGCTTCTTCATTCATCCTTTCCCGCCGGTGACGGTCGCGGCGGTTGAGTCGCGGCGGTGCCGGTGATTTGTTCCCGCTTTCTCATGCATTCTTTTCATTACCAAGCCGGCCGGCTGCGCTGTGAGCAGGTCGATCTCGAAGCCCTCGCCGCCGAGCACGGCACGCCGCTCTACGTTTACAGCGCGGAAACCATGCTCGACCATTTCCGCCGGCTCGACGCAGCTTTTGGCGCGCTCGATCACCTGGTCTGCTACGCGGTGAAGGCGAACTCGAATCTCGCCGTGCTCGACCTGCTGGCGCGCGAGGGCGCGGGGTTCGACATCGTCTCCGCGGGCGAGCTTTTCCGCGTGCGCAAGGCGGGCGGTGCGGCCGGGAAATGCACGTTTGCCGGCGTGGCGAAGACGGAGACCGAGATCGAGTTCGCGCTGCGTGAAGGCGTGCTGGCATTCAACGTCGAGAGCGAGGAAGAGCTGGCGCGCATCGACGCGGTCGCCGGCCGGCTCGGCGTGCGGGCGCCGGTCGCGGTGCGCGTGAATCCGGAGGTCGCCGCCGGCGGGCACAAGCACATCTCCACCGGCACCAGTGAAAACAAATTCGGCGTCGCCTTTGACCGCGTCCGCGCGCTCTACGCGGACGCGGCGGCGCGGTTGAAAAACGTCGTCCTGCGCGGCGTCCAGTTTCACATCGGCTCCCAGATCACCGAGGCCGGGCCCTTCGCGGCGGCGGTGGAAAAAATGGTGCCGCTGGCGGAGGAATTGAAGCGCGCACACGGCATCGAGTTTCTCTCGATCGGCGGCGGTCTGGGCATCGTGTATCGCACCAGCCTGGAGAGCGGGAGCGCGGCCTGGTGGCGGCAGGAGGAGGAAGCGAAGAAATCGGCCGAAGGCAGCGGCAGCAAGACTGCGCAACTAACGGTCGAAGCGTATGCCGAGGCGCTCGTGCCGCTCCTGCGCGGGCTGGGGCTGCGGATTTTGTTGGAGCCCGGGCGGTTGATCGTCGGCAACGCGGGGGTGCTGCTGACCCGGGTGCAATACCGCAAGCGCACCGCCAGCGGCAAGCGGTTCGTCATCGTCGATGCCGGCATGAACGACCTCATCCGACCGGCGCTTTATGAAGGCTGGCATGAGATCGTCCCTGTGCAGGAAAACTCTGAGCCCGCGACACGCCGCCGGCAACGCGCCGACGGTGGAAAAGGAAACCGTGGATGTCGTCGGGCCGGTCTGTGAGAGCGGCGATTTCTTTGCGCAGGATCGCGAGCTTTCCCGCCCCGTCGCGCCCGGTGAGCTGCTGGCGGTGATGAGCGCCGGCGCCTATGGCTTCGCGATGGCGAGCAACTACAACTCGCGTCCGCTGCCCGCGGAAATCCTGGTGCAGGGCGACCGCGCCACGGTGGTGCGCGCCCGCCAGACGCTCGATGACCTGCTTCGCGGCGAATGCCTCGCGGACGGCAGCCCGTCGCCGAAAAAATAGAAGTTGGTCGCCGCGGATCGTCGTCCTCCTCCTACGACCTCCGGTCAATGCGCTCCACCCACGCGATCAGGCAAAACGCGCATCTGCGGACGGTTCCGGGGAGCGCGGGCATCCTGCCCGCTCTTGCCGGCATCCTGCCGGCAAGCTCGTAGATCATAGACCGCCGCAGCGGCGGGAACGATTTCAGCAGGAAGGCGCCTGGCAGGATGCCGGCCGCAGCGGGCAGGATGCCCGCGCTCCCCTTTTCCCATCAGCGAAAGCGGGGTTGTTCCCACTCGGTGCTTTTGGATTGCCGCAGCGGACAGGATGCCCGCGCTCCCTTTTCCTATCCGGCTAGCGGGATGCTTAATCCTCCACCGCATCGGTCCGCGTGGGTGTTCCGCCGAGGAAAAAAGCCCCTCCGCCACCCGTTTGACAGCGGGCACGGCATCGGCTTTATCAAAACTCAGGTCTCGTTTAAGCTGTATCCTCTGATTTTTTTATGAAAACGCGCTTCGCCGCTTTTGGCGCCATTGCCGCCACGCTTTGCGGTCTGGTCCTCACCGTTTCCGCATCCGCCGCCCACGGCCAGATCCGTGTTCCGCCCCCGCCGCCGGTCGCCGTGCCGGAGCCGGGCCAAAAGCTCGAATACATCATCCTCACCGGCGGCCCGTCACTCGAGCAGTGGGAAAAATACAAGGCCGCCCCGCACGATCAGTTCTGGGGCAGCTTTGTGCGCGCCTCGCGCACCCGCATCCAGCAGCTCCAGGCGCAGCCGGGTCTCAAGGACAACCCGGACGCCATGATCACCTGGCTCGTTTACATGGAAGGCTACCGGGAACGCTCAAAACAGGACAAGCAGGACCTCGTCTCCAACGTGCTTTCCGTGCGCGACAAATTCAAAGTCCGCCTCGTGCCGATCGCCAACGGCCGGGACGTGATTAACTATCTCAACAACGGCCAGCCGCGCGGCTCCGTGAAGATCGCCAGCTTCGAATTTTACGGCCACTCGAACCGCGCCTGCTTCATGTTCGACTATTCCAGCAATATCGACAGCGCCTCGAAAAGCTTTCTCCACGAAGACCAGCTCGGGCAGTTGCGCCGCGACCTGTTCGTGCGCAATCCCTACGTCAAAAGCTGGGGCTGCCACACCGGCGAGAGCATGAGCAAAAAATGGCGCGACGCCACCGGCACCCGGATGATCGGCGCCGTCGGCCGCACCGATTTTTCGAATCGCGACGAGGCGACGAATGGCATCCTGCCGGTGCTCGCCAAGTCGGACGATAAATGGGTGCAGTGAGCGCGTCCGGGAGTGCGCTAACACTGGCGGTCGATCGGTTCTGAAATCGCCCTGGCGACGGTCATGACCGATCGGCGCGGCGCGGCGGCATTCTGTGCTTCACGCCCGGGTCGGGAAGAATTTCCGTCCGGCTTGGATTTTGCGGAAATTCCTTCCATGGTCGCCGCATGAGCAGCAGACCGGAACCGGAAAATGTGCGCCGCGTCGCGGTGCTGGGCGCGGGCGGATTGATCGGGGCGAGCTGGGTCGCATTTTTTCTTTCCCGCGGCATCGATGTCGCCGCGCAGGATCCCGCGGAAGGCGCCGAGGGCCGGCTGGCGGAATTTATCGAGCGCACCAACGACGGTCCTGCGTCCGCCGGGAACCCGGGTCGGAAACCTGCGCTTCGAGCGGGAGCTGGAGCCAGCGCTGCGCGACGTGGAATTCGTGCAGGAAAACGCGCCGGAAAACGAGGCGATCAAAGCCGAGCTTTTCGCCCGCGTCGATGCGCTCACCGCGCCGGAAGTCATCATCGCCTCGAGCACTTCGTCGCTCCTGCGCAGCCGCATCGTCGCGAAATGCGCGCACCCGGAGCGCTGCATCATGGCGCACCCGATCAATCCGCCGCACTTGATGCCGCTGGTGGAAATCGTGGCCGACAACGCGGAGGTCGCCGACTGGTCCGCGCGCTTTTTCGCGTTTCACGACAAGAAGCCGGTGGTGCTGAAACGCGAAGCGGTCGGGCACATCGCGAACCGCCTGGCTTCGGCGCTCTGGCGGGAGGCCGTTTCGATGGTCGAGCAGGGCATCGCCACCGTGGAAGACATCGACATCGCCGTCACGCACGGCCCCGGCCTGCGCTTCGCCACGATGGGGCCGACGATGCTTTATCACACCGGCGGCGGCGCGGGCGGACTCGAACAATATCTGCACCATCTCGGCGCGAGCCAGGAACGCCGCTGGGCCGATCTCGGCACGCCGAAACTCACCGAGGAAGTGAAGCGCCAGCTGATCGAAGGCGTGCTCGCGGAAGCCGATGGCAGGAGCATCGAGCAGCTTGAAGCCGAGCGCGATCACGCGATCCGCGAGATCCTGCGCATGCGGCGTCTGGCCCGGGAAAAATAAGCGCGGCGCCAGCGGGCTGGCACGGTTTGCCGGCGTCGGGATGGGCAGGTTTCACCGCGCTCGCAGCGGAAAAGTCTTCCCAGTTTTTCGGGCGGCGTTAATTTGGCGTCCCCCATGAAGTTCAACCTGACCCACCCTCCTGTCCCTCCTTTGTGTCACCGCCTTTACCGGCGCGCGCGCCGAGGACGTCGTCAACCTCGGCAACCAGAAATTCGTCCATTACGGCGCGGTTTCCTACATGAAGGAGCTGGCGCCGAAATACGGGCTTAAAATCAACGAACATTTCTTCGCCAAGGGCCTCGACATCATCCCGGCCTTCATCTCCGGCGACGTCGATTTCTCGGCCAGCGCGATGGACGGCATGATCGCCGGGCGCGCGGCCGGAGCGCCGGTTTATCTGGTGGCCGGCTTCGCCAAAGGCGGCACGCGCATCGTCGGCCGGAATGATCTCGGCGCGAAATCGGTCGCCGAGTTGAAAGGCAAAAAGATCGGCGTCGCCCGCGGCGGCGCGCAGCACCTCTCGCTCATCGGCGAGCTGATGAACAACAAGCTGTCGTTCTCCGAACAGCCCGGCAAGGACGTGCAGATCCTGTTCATGAATTACACCGACGTGAACCAGGCGTTGATGCAAAAACAGATCGACGCGATGTGCCAGGCGGAGCCGTATGCCACGATCGCCCTCTCGAACAAATGGGGCTACGAAATCATGAAGCCCTACGACACGCCGGTCGGCGAATGCCCGAAGGTGGTGGCGATGTCGGAGAAGCTTTACAAAGAGCGGCCGGAAGTCGCGCAACGCGTGCTGAAATGCTTTGTCGAAGCGACGAAGACGTTCATGGAAAATCGGGAGCTCGCGCAGAAATACACCTGCGAGAATTTGTTCAAGGGCCAGGTGACCGGCGAGCTTTACCAGCAGGCGATGGAGAACTGCCAATACAGCTACGATCTCGATGAAGGCATCGTGCAGGCCACGATCGACTTCATGGTCGAAACCGGCGTCGGCAAAATGCAGAAGCCGCCGACCGCGAAGGAATTTCTCCGCATCGACATGCTCCAAAAGGCCAAGCAGGAAGCCGGCATCAAGTAACGCTGGCCAGCCGAGCCGCAGCCATTCGCTGAAAACCAAAAACGGCAGCCGCGGTGCATCCCGCGGCTGCCGTTTTT
Organism: uncultured Verrucomicrobiae bacterium; assembly: GCA_963762725.1. GTDB lineage: Bacteria > Verrucomicrobiota > Verrucomicrobiia > Chthoniobacterales > SZAS-18 > JAFAXH01. The sequence goes on from CAVXLY010000005.1 coordinate 590,493, forward strand.
TCGTTGGGCCGCTCAGGCCGCGGGACGCAAGCCGAGGATCTGCCGGGCTTCCTGCGACGTCGCCACGCGGCGGTCGTATTGACCGCAGACATCGACGATCTTTTTCACGAGTTCCGCGTTGCTCGCCGCGAGACGCGTTGCGGTCGAAGCGCGTGTTGTCCTCAAGCCCGGTGCGGCAATGGCCGCCGGTTTCCAGGCACCACTGGTTGACCTCCCACTGGTGCCGCCCGATGCCGGCCGCGACCCAGGTGGCCTCCGGCATCACGGCTTTCAGCTCGGAGCGCAGGAAGTCGAAGATCGTGCGCCGCGCCGGCATCGCGTTCGGGATGCCCATGACGAATTGCACGTGCGCCGGCGCCTTGATCAGGCCGGCTTTCACGAGGTTCGCGGCGTTATACAGCATCGCCAGGTCGAAGACTTCGATCTCCGGCTTCACGTCGTGCTCGAGCATCGTTTTGGCGAGACCTTCCACGAAGTCCGGCGGGTTTTCGTAGATGCCTTTCGGAAAGTTGCAGGAGCCGGTCGTGAGCGTCGCCATGTCGGGCCGCTGCGGCAGCATCGCGCCGCGCAGGGCCTGCTCGCGGCCGCGGCCGCCGGTGGAGAATTGCACGATCATGCCGGGGCAATGCTTGCGCACGCCTTCGCCGACCTGGGCGAAAAGCTCGGGATCGGAACTCGGCGATTCGTCCTTCTCGCGGACGTGGATGTGCGCGATCGAGGCGCCGGCTTCGAACGCTTCGTGCGTCGATTCGATCTGCTCGGACGGCGTGACGGGCACCGCGGGATTGTCGGCTTTGCGGGGCAGCGCGCCGGTGATGGCGACGGTGATGATGACGGGGGTGGGCATGGGGAGAAATGGCTGGCGTGAAGGTTTATGCGCGACGCAGGACGACAGGAGCGTCGCCGCGCCGCCCGGCCCGGCGGCAGACTTTGCCAGTGGCCGCGGCGCCGGCGTTGAAATACTTCGACCGATTATTGCAATGTTCTTGCGGCGCGTCCAATTTCAAAATAATGAAACGCGTTGTTTCATTTCCCCCCGTTGTGAGTGCCGAGAAAAACATTACCTACGACGATTTGTTGCAGATCATTGAGTTGATCAAATCGTCTTCCCAGTTCGGCGAGTTTCACCTGAAGATCGGTGACATCGAGCTGGACCTGAAGCGCGGGCCCAGCGGAGCCTTCGCTGCCCCGCCGCCCCCGCCGCCTCCTCCGCAGACGGCACCGCCCCCGCCGCCTCCGGCGTCGCGCGAGGAACCACCACCCGCCAGCCCGCAGCCGATCGAGGCGAGGTCCGCTGCGCAGCCGCCAGCGGGGGCGGATCTCCCGCCGGGCGCCGTCGTCATCAAAGCGCCGATGGTCGGCACGTTTTATCGCGCGCCGGAACCCGGGCAGCCGCCGTTTGTCGAAGCAGGCCAGCGGGTCGGCGCCGATGCGGTCGTGTGCATCATCGAAGTGATGAAGCTCATGAATTCCATCCCGGCCGGACGCGCCGGCACCGTCACGCGGATCCTCGTGGAAAACGGCGATCCCGTGGAATTCGGCCAGGCTCTGATGGTCATCACTCCGGAGTAGCAACGCACGATGACCATGACGGCGTCCCCCCCGCCTGTCCCTGACACCGCCGCCGCTGCCCCGGCGCCCTCCCGCGCCGAGGACAAGCCGCAGCCGCGCGCGATCAAGCGCGTGCTCGTGGCCAATCGCGGCGAGATCGCGGTGCGCATCATCCGCGCCTGCCGCGAGCTGGGCCTGGAAACGCTGCAGGTGTATTCCGAAGGCGACCGCGACACCCTCGCCGTGCAGCTCGCGGACCGGGCGGTCTGCATCGGGCCGGCGCGCTCGAACGACAGCTATCTCAAAGGCAGCGCGATCGTCTCCGCCGCGCTCGTGTATGGCGCGGATGCGATCCATCCCGGCTACGGATTCCTTTCGGAAAACGCGGAGTTTGCGCGGCTCTGCGAGACCGAAGGTGTCACCTTCATCGGGCCGCCGGCCCGCGTCATTTCCCTGATGGGCGACAAAGCGATGGCCAAGCGCATGGCGACGGAGGCCGGCGTGCCGACGACTCCCGGCTCGCCCGGCGTGCTCAAGGACGCCGCCGAGGCGCGCGCGCTGGCGCAGGAGATCGGCTTCCCGGTGTTGCTGAAAGCCGCGGGCGGCGGCGGCGGGCGCGGCATGCGCCGGGTCTGGAACGCCGAGGAAGATCGAGATGCAATTTCTCGACGCCGCGCGCGAAGCGAAGGCGGCCTTCGGCGACGCGACGATCTACCTGGAGAAATTTCTCACGAACGTGCGCCACGTCGAGATCCAGATCCTCTCCGACGGCGAGAACGTGCTCCACCTCGGCGAGCGCGATTGTTCCGCGCAGCGGCGCAACCAGAAGCTGCTGGAGGAAAGCCCCTCGCCGGTGCTGGACGACGCCGTGCGCGCGGAGATCGGCGCCACCGCGGTGCGCCTTTGCCGGCACGTCGGCTACCGCAGCGCCGGCACCATCGAATACATCCTCGATGCCGGGAGCGGCGCCTTTTATTTCATGGAGATGAACACGCGCGTGCAGGTCGAGCATCCGGTGACGGAATGCGTGACCGGCATCGACATCGTGAAGGAGCAGATCCGCATCGCCAGCGGCGAGCCGCTGCGCATCCGGCAGGAGGATGTCGTCCTGCGCGGCCACGCGCTCGAATGCCGCATCAACGCCGAAGATCCGGACAACAACTTCATGCCGTGCCCCGGCTTGATCACGCGCTTTCACGCGCCCGGCGGGCCGGGCATCCGGGTGGATTCGCACCTTTACAGCGGCTACCGCGTGGCGCCGTATTACGACTCGCTCCTGGCGAAGGTGATCGCGTGGGGCCAGACGCGCGACGAAGCGATCGCGCGGATGCGGCGGGCGTTGACGGAGATGAAAGTCGAAGGCGTCAAAACGACGATCCCGTTTCATCTCCTGCTGCTGGAAAATGAACAATTCCGGCGCGGCGACATTCACACGAAATTCGTCGAGGAAACTTTGTTGCAGAATCCATGACACCGCCTGCTTCCGCCCCTGCGAAACCTGAGTCGGCGCGCGAGCCGTTTCGGCTCATCGACGTCACCCTGCGCGACGGCCACCAGTGCCTGTGGTCCACGCGCATGACGACGGAGATGATCACGCCGATCCTCGGCGGGATCGATCGCGTCGGCTACGGCTTGATCAACATCCTCGGCGGCGCGGTGTTCGACGTTTGCGTGCGCTTTCTGCACGAGAATCCGTATGACCGCATTGCGCTGCTCTGCAAGCACCTCAAGACGCCGTGCGACGGGCTCACGCGCGGCCAGAGCCTTTACACGTTCGAGCTGTTTCCGGACGACATCGTCGCGCTGAATTCGCGCGTGCTCGCGAAGTGCGGCCTGCGCGTGCTCACGGTTTACGACGCGCTGAACGACAACCGCAACATCGAGTCGTCCATCACCTCGGCGCACGAGTCCGGCATGCAGGTCAACGCCATGATGACCTACGCGCTCAGCCCGGTGCACACGGACGAGTATTACACCGCAGCGCGCCAGGGAACTCGTCGCGCTGAAGGCCGATTACATCGCGATCAAAGACCCCACCGGCCTGCTGACGCCGGAGCGCGGGCGCACGCTGTTTCCCGCGGTGAAAGCCGCCGCCGGCAGCATCCCGGTGCAGCTGCATTCGCACTGCCAGTCGGGGCTTTCGCCGGAGGTGTATCAGGTCGCCATCGAGTGCGGCTTCAACTACGGCCACACCGCCGTCCGGCCGCTGGCCAACGGCGCCTCGCTGCCGCCGGCCGACGACATCGAGGAACGCGCGCGCGCCTTCGGCCGGGAGACCGGCATTGATCGCGAGGCATTGCGCGAGGTGAGCGGATATTTCGACTGGCTGTGCGAGCGCGAGGGCAAGCCGCGCGGCCAGGTCGCGCAATACGATCCCGCGCTCTACGAGCACCAGGTCCCGGGTGGGATGATTTCCAATCTGCAGTCGCAACTGCAGACCATGAAGATGGCGCACCGGCTGCCGGAAATTCTCGAAGAAGCGGCGCAGGTGCGGCGCGACCTCGGCTATCCGATCCTGGTCAGTCCGTTCGCGCAATACATCATCACGCAAGCCGTGCTGAACGTCGTCCAGGGCGAGCGGTATAAGACCGATCCCGGACGAGGTGCGGAAATACGCGCGCGGCTATTACGGTCGACTGGCGGCGCGGCCGTCGGACGAGTTTCTGGAACGTGCAAACATCCGACCGGAAGAGATTAGCACGGAGAAAGCCAGCGCCCACATGGAGCCCTGGATTCCCCGGCTGCGTGCCGAGCTCGGAAACTCAGCGAGCGACGAGGACATTCTTCTGCATGCATTTTATGACAAGGAACTGCTGGCGCCGCTGAAGAAGCCTGCGCCCGCTTATTCTTTCCGGACCTCGCCGCTCCACGAATTCATCCGCTATCTCGGAACCGGTTCAGATATCCGTCATGCCCGCCTCCGCTTTGCCGGAACCGAGCTGACCATCTCAAGCTGAGCTGCACCCAGCCACGTCCCGAGCCATTGCTTTCCCCCACCCCCCATGAACAAAAGACGTTCGTTAACTGCGGCGCCCACCGCGTCAATCCGGCAGGCATTGCTGCAAGCGCTCTTTGCCGCAGCGTTTGTCTTGATGCCCGGATTCAGCGCGTCGGCCAGGGCGGCATCTGCACCAGACAAGATCGTGATCGCCGATCAATTTGGCCCCGGTCACCTGGTGACCGTGGTGATGAAGCAGCGCGGCCTGCTCCAGCGCCGGTTTCCGAATGTCACTTTCGAATGGCGCGTGGTGACCAGCGGCGCGGTCATCCGCGACGGCATGATGACCGATCTCATCCACATCGGGATCACCGCGCCGCCTCCGTTCATGATCGGCCGGGACAAGGGGCTCAAGTGGAAGATCATCGCCGGAGCCGCGACCTACGACCAGTGGCTGGTGACGACGGACTCGGCCATTAGCAGCCTCAAGGATTTCAAAGCCGGCGCGCGCAAGCAGATCGCGGTGGTCGGCCTGGATTCCTTCCCGGCCATCGTATTGAAAAAAGCGGCGCAACAGGAATGGGGCGACGCCAAGGCGCTGGATTCCTACATGGTGATCATGTCGCCGGCGCAGGCCATCCCCAGCATGCTCGCGGGGCAGCTGGCCGCCGCGTTGATTCCCCCGGTCGCCTGCGTGCGCGCCGTGGAGGGCGGTGCCCGGGTGGTGCTGCGGGCGAATGACGTTTTCAGCGGCCCGGTGACCAACAATTTCTACGTGATGATGGAGAGCTTTTATCAGCTTTACCCCGAATTCGCGCAGGGCTTCCACGACGCCGTGAACGAGGCGATTCGTTTCATCAAGGAATCCCCGGATGAAGCGTTCAAGATGCTCTCCGACGATGAAGGCGGGAAGACATCGCCCGAGAAATACAAGGATCTGATGGGCCGCTCGGGCACCGAGTTCAGTGCGACCCCGGTCCGGGTGCTGGAAGTGGCGAAGTTCATGCAGGACATCGGCATGATCACGAATCTCCCCAAGTCGATGCAGGAGATCTCCTTTCCGCCGGCAGTCAAAATAAGCGTCTGGACCGAAAGCATCCGAACCCCCCATGGAAAAACTCATTATCACCGCCGCCATCACCGGTGCGTTCCTTTCGAAGGAGCAACACCCGGCGCTGCCCGTCACCCCGGAGGAAATCCGCGACGAGGTGAAGCGCTGCTACGACGCGGGCGCCACCATCGCCCATCTGCACGCCCGGCATCCCGACCCTGATCTGAGCGACTACGAAGTCTTGGGGAGAATCATCCGCCTGATCAACGAAAGCTGCCCGATCATCACCCAGGTCGGCACCGGCGTGCGGAACCGTTTCGGCGAAATTCGCACCGAGGAAGAGCGACTGGCCAATTTCCTCGATGGCATCACGCCGAGGCCCGACATGATCACGATCAACGCGGGAACTTTTCACTTCCAGATCAAGGGCAAGAAGCAGCCGATGGGCAGCAGCGGCCGCTCGTATGTTTACAGCAACAGCCCGCAACTAATCGAAGGGTTCGCGCGGGGAGCCGTCGAGCGCGGGTTGGGCATCGAGTTCGAGTGCTTCGACGCCGGCCAGATCGAAAACGTGCGTGCGCTTCTGGACGCCGGCGTGCTGCCACCCGATCAGCCGCTGAACTTCGATTGCGTCCTGGGCATCGGCGGCGGCGCGCCGGCGACGCCGAAGATGCTGACATATATGGTGGACGCCCTGCCCAAAAATTCGCACTGGTCGGCGATGGGCATCAGCCAGGCGCAGGCGCCGATCACCACCCTCGCGATGATCCTCGGCGGCGGCGTGCGCGTCGGCTTTGAGGACAATGTTTACCTTTCCAGAGGTGTGCTCGCCGATACCAACGCGCAATTTGTCGAAAGAGCCGTGACCACCGGCCGGATGATCGGTCGCGAGGTGGCCACCGTCGATGAAGCGCGCGAGATTCTTCACCTGCCCCAGCCTGTTTCAAAAAAATAATCCCCAAACCCGCAACTCCCCCATGCACACACCCCAAAATCTCCGACGGCTGCTCCGGCTTCCGCGCATTTTCATCCTCGCTGCGGTCGTCACGATCGCAGCCGTCCCGGCAAAAAGCTCCGCCGCGCAGGAATACACGGAATGGGGCTGGCCGAAGCCCTATGAGCAGGTTTCGCCGAAGTCGGTCCAGTGGCTGAAGGACAAAGGCTGGTGGCCGTTGCAGGTCGCCTACCAGTCGTTCTGGTCGGGGCAAAACACGATCAACATCGTCATGGACCGCGCGGAGTTGCTGAAGCAGCGCGGACTCGACACGAAGTTCCAGGCGTTCGCCTCGGGGCCGGCGATCAATGAAGTCGTCGTCTCCGGCCGTTTCCAAGTGGGCAGCGGCGGCAACTTCCCGTTCTCCTCGTTGCTCGACAAGGAAATCCCGGTCAAAGCGATCGCCATCGAGAGCCCGAATCTCATGCACGCGCTGGTCGTCCCGCTGGATTCGCCGCTGAAAAAATTCAAGGATCTCAAAGGCAGCTCGCCGACCGCCGTCGGCCTGGTGACCGGGTCGTCCGGCGAGTTCTACTTCCAGATGGCGGCGAAGGTGAACGGCGTCGAAGTCGGCAAGGATGTCATCATGAAAAACATGTCGCCGGGCGACCAGATGGCGCTGCCCAAAGGCCTCGACGGCGTGGCGCCCTGGGATCCGACGGTGGGGATGATCACGCAGGAGCGAAAGACCGGGCGCGTCATTGATACCATCTTTCCCTACAACATGTATGAAGGGCAGTTTTACGTGCGCGCGGAGTTGATCGCGAACGTGCCCGACGTCGTGCAGGCGTTGAGCGACGCCTTCGCGGAAGCCACGCTCTGGACGCGGCTCAACCCGGAGAAAGCGGTCGATTTCATGGTGCAGGATCCCAGCCTGAAGAACTATTCGAAGACGATTCTGCTGAACCAGGTGCAGGGCTACAACAACCTCTACAAGCCGACCTACATCTATCCGCACGCCCAGTTCTGGGGCGCGGCCAACGAGGGAATTTTCCAATGGCTCCACGAGCAGAAGCGCATGGTGCGCCCACTGAGCGCCAAGGACTTCGCCGCCGCGGTGGACGCCAGCTTCATGGAGAAAACCTTCGCCAAGCTTGGCTGGGCCGTGCCGAAGCAGCCGCCGTTCATCCCTGCGAACTGGACGGGGACGCCGGGCAAGATCCCGTATCCGGAATACCTCACCATCGAGAACTTGAAGGAGCCGCAGCCCTTCCCGGAAAAGGGCGATCTGACGAAGCCGTGGAGCTTTAACAACAAGCCGCTCACGCCCTGAGCCGGCGGCTGCTGTTGCCACCACCCTCTGTCCTCCGCATGGCCGCCCCAGGCAACGCTGTGAACCCTGCCCTCGCCACCGGCGCCGGCGCGCTCGTGGCCCGGCCGCGTCGGCGTCGCAGTGTGCTGGGCGTCGTGCTGAGGCAGATCCGGAGGCTGGCCCTGCTGATCGTCATCCTGCTGCTCTGGCAATACGTCAGCCTCTACGTGCTGGACAAGATGACCCGGTCGCTGCTGCCGCCGCCCACCGCGGTGCTCACGGCCGCGTGGGACCTGCTGGTTTCCGGTGATCTCGTGCGCAACCTGCGCGACAGCGTGCGGCGCGAGTTTGTCGCGTTTCTCTACGCGCTCGTCGCGATCCCGCTCGGCATCGCGATGGGCTGGTGGCGCTGGGTCGAAGAGCAGCTCGACCCGGTGGTGGAAATCCTGCGGCCGGTGCCGCCGATCGCCTGGATTCCGCTGGCGATCCTTTGGTTCGGCATCGGCGACACGCAGAACGAGTTCATCATCTTTCTCGGCATCTTCTTTCCGATCCTGCTGAACACGATCACCGGCGTGAAGGGCGTCGAGCGGAATCTGATCCGCGCCGCGCGCTGCCTCGGCGCCAGCGAATGGGCCGTGCTCTGGCGCGTGGCGTTGCGCGCGGCGCTGCCGCAGATCATGACCGGCGTCCGCGTCGGCCTCGGTGTCGGCTGGATGGCGCTCGTCGCCGCGGAACTTGTCGGTGCGATCTCCGGGCCTCGGCTACATGATCAACGACGCCCGCACGGTCTTGCGCACCGACCAGGTCATCGTCGGCATGGCCACGATCGGGCTGGTCGGGCTGCTGATCGACTGGCTGCTGCGCCTGCTGATGCTGCAACTGCTGCCGTGGTCGCGCACCCGGACGCCGGTGAGCGGCGCCGTCGAAATTTTCGCACGTTTCCAACCCGTCTCATGGGAACGGTCAAAATCCACGGCGTCCACAAAGTTTATCCGTCCATCACCGGCAGCGGTGACGACGTCGTGGCGCTCGAAGACGTGAGCTTCGCCGTGCAGGACCACGAGTTCTGCTCGATCCTCGGCCACAGCGGCTGCGGCAAGACGACGCTGCTGAACATGCTCGGCGGCTTCGAGCAGCCGACCGCAGGGCGAGCTGCTCGTGGATGACGAGCCCGTCGGCCGGCCGACCTGGCGGCGCACCGTGGTCTTCCAGGACTACGCGCTCTTCCCGTGGCTGAGCGTGCGGGACAACATCGCCTTCGGCCTGGAGATGAAAAAAGTGCCGGCCGCCGAGCGCAACGAAATCGTGCAGCGCAACGTGGCGCTCGTCGGCCTGAGCGGTTTCGAAGCCCATTATCCGCACCAGCTTTCCGGCGGCATGAAGCAGCGCGTCTCCATCGCGCGGGCGCTTGCCGTCGAGCCGAATGTGCTGCTGATGGACGAGCCGTTCGCCGCGCTCGACGCGCAGAACCGCGCGCTGATGCAGGAGGAAATGGGCCGCCTGCTCGCCAGCAGCACCGCGACCGAGCGCAAGACGATGATCCTCGTTACGCACAGCATCGAAGAGTCCATCCTGCTCTCCGACCGGATCGTCGTGCTCACCCGCCGGCCCGGGCGCGTGAAGGCGAACATCGAAGTCACGCTGCCGCGGCCGCGCGACGAGGATGATCCGGCGTTCATCCAGCTGAAAAAGCAACTCCGCGATCTCATCCACGCGGAGTTCGAGCCGCTGGCGTAAACCGTATGGAGACTGCGCTGCACGGTCGGGTTGTCCTCATCACCGGCGCCGCCCGCGGCATCGGCCGTTGCCTGGCCGCGCACTTCCTCGCCCACGGCGCGCACGGTGATCGTCGCCGACATCGACGGCTCCGGCGCCGGGCGTTGCGCCGCGGAACTGGGTGATGGCGCGGCCGGCGTGCAGATGGACGTGAGCGACGAGGCCTCGGTGCGCGCGGCCGTCAACGGGATCGTGGCGACGCACGGCGGCATCGACGTGTTGATCAACAACGCCGGCGTCGTCGCGCAGGGTCCGTTCACCGACACCACGAAAGCCGCGTGGGACCGGCTCGTCGCCATCAACGTCACCGGCGTGTTTCACTGCGTGCAGGCGGTCGCGGGCGGCATGATCGGGCGCAAAAAAGGGATGATCCTCAACATCGCCTCCGTCTCCGCGATGCGCGGCGGCGGCTCGGTCGGCAACGTCTGGTATGGCGCGACAAAAGCCGCCGTCGTGGCCATGACGCAGGGCCTCGCGCGCGAGCTCGGTCCGCAGGGCATCCGCGTCAACGCCATCGCCCCCGGCGTGATCGAAACCGACATGACGCGCGACGCGCTCAGCCCCGAGGTGCGCCAGCGCGTGCTCACCCGGTTTCCGCTGGGGCGGCTGGGCACGATGGACGAAGTCGCGCAGCTCGCGGTTTTTCTCGCCAGCGATGCGGCGTCGTTTATCACCGGCCAGATCGTCGCGGTGGACGGCGGGTTTCTCACGAGCTGACCTGCCGGTGGCCGTCCCTGCCGGAAACGACGATGTCCGAAGCCTTGATTTTCGCCGTGCTGGTCGCGCTCTTCGGCGGCTTGGTGCGCGGAGTCACCGGCTTCGGCGGCGCGCTCGTGATGATGCCGGCGCTGGCATTGCGGTTTGATCCCAAGCTCGTCGTGGCGACCGTGCTGTTGCTGGAAGCCTTCGCCGCGGCGCCGATGTTTCTCGACGCCGTCCGCCGCGCGAATTTCCGCGTCATCGTGCCGATCTGCGCGGCGGCGGCCGTGACGGTGCCGCTCGGCGGCTACGTCCTGTTTCACACGGATCCGCGCGTGATGCGGCGCGTCATCGCGGCGGTGGTCATCATCTTCTCGATCCTGCTGCTGCGCAGCGCGCGCTACCACGGCGCGCGGCGTCTGGGCACCACGGTGGCGTTTGGCGCGCTCAGCGGCCTGCTGCTCGGTGGCACCGGCATCGGCGGCCCGCCCGTCGTGCTGTATCTGCTCTCCGGACCCGACCCCGTGCCGGTGACGCGGGCGAACCTGACGCTGTGCGTCACCGCGACCTCGGTGATCGCGCTGGTGATGCTCTGGACGCGCGGCGCGCTGCATCTCCACGGCCCGGCCTCGCCGCTGGTGCTGGGGCCGAGCTATTTCGCGGGCATCCTGCTCGGCAGCTTTTTGTTTCGTTTTTGCAACGAGCGCCTGTTTCGCCAGGGTGCGCTGTTGCTGATGATCGGCGTCTCGCTTTGCACGCTGCTGGTCTGACCGCGGCCGTTCCGCCCGCCGCCTGCGATTCTTCCGCCTTTTTCTGCTGCTCGACCCGGACCTTTGGCTTAGCTTTTTCCCATGAAGTTCCCCGAACTTGAACGCACCTATCGCCTTCCGTTTTTCGATCTGCTCCAGCAGGCGCGGCGCACGCACGAAGCGCACTGGCCGCGCGGGAAGGATGAAGTGCAGCTTTGCACGCTGCTGAGCATCAAGACCGGCGGCTGCTCGGAGGACTGTTGCGTATTGCGCCCAGAGCGCGCGTTATTCCACCGGCGTCGAGAAGGAAAAGCTCATGCAGCCGGACGACGTGCTCGCCGTGGCGCAACGCGCGCGGGAAGACGGCGCGACGCGCTTTTGCATGGGCGCGGCGTGGCGCGGCGTGCGCGCGGGCACGCCGAAGTTCGAGCAGGTGCTCGAGCATCGTGCGCGGCGTCGGCAAGCTCGGCATGGAGGTCTGCGTGACGCTCGGCCAGCTCGGCGACGCGGAAGCCCAGGCGCTGAAGGAAGCCGGCGTGACGGCTTACAATCACAACATCGACACGTCGCCGGAGTTTTATCCCGAGATCGTTTCCACGCACACGTTTCAGGACCGGCTCGACACGATCGGCGCGGTCGGCCGCAGCGGCATGGCGCTTTGCTGCGGCGGCATTCTCGGCCTCGGCGAAAGCGTGAACGACCGGCTGCGGATGCTCGAAGTGCTCACCGGTTTCAATCCGCCGCCGGAGAGCGTGCCGATCAATTGCCTCATGGCGATGCCCGGCACGCCGCTGGAGGAGCAGACGCCGCTCGACGCGCTCGATCTCGCGCGGCTCATCGCCACGACGCGCATCGCGTTGCCGCGCGCCCGGGTCCGGCTCTCGGCCGGTCGCACGCAGCTTTCGCGCGAAGCCCAGGCGCTCTGCTTTTTCGCCGGGGCGAATTCGATCTTCTACGGCGACCGCCTGCTCACCGCGGCGAATCCGCAGACCGAGAAAGATCTCGCGCTGCTCGAAGCGCTCGATCTGCGGCCGGCGAAAGTCGCGGCCGATGTGCCGGCGGTTGCCGCGGTGCCGTGAGTCGCCGCGGTCGGGCGGCCTCGCCGAGGCTGCCGCGATGGATGACAAACGACCGCCAAGAATCGCGTTGACCTGCACGGTCCGCGACCGCTTAATCAGCGGGTTGCCGCCGCGGTTCTGCGTTCCCTTTTCGCCACCTCACTCATGAATGCCAAAGCCATTCTCGCCGTGCTGCTCTGCTACATGCTGCTCACCGCGCAAGCCCACGCGATCCAGGGCGGACCGGGCGGCGGCGGCAGGGCAGCGGTGCTGGACGTTGTTGGCACTTACTCTGGTGTGCTTACAGGCATCCAAGAGAAGGATCCGGCCACTGGAATTACGACTTCGTCGAACTCCCTCGCACTGTTTTCCCTAAATGTGCCTAGGACGGGCCTGAGCACTGGCACGTCCGTTGTCTTTGCTGCCGGACAGAGTGTTCGACGGCACGATTACAGCCGCAGTCGACCCGGAAAAGGGTATCCGTCCAAGGCATAATTAATGCCTCCTATACACTGACCACGCCAGCACTCAATCCAGATGGAACTGTTATAACGGATACCTTTGGCAACGTGCAGCTCGCAACGATTACAGCATCTTCCCTTGGTCGGCTGACCGCGACAATCAAAACAAATACACCAATCAACAATGGGTTTGGTGCTACACAATCTCAAACAATCGTCACGGCCAGATTAAGTGGAACCGCACAGCTGAATACGGATTATGGATCTGCTCCGCCACCGAACTTTGCTCCCGCAGTAATCAATACGACGAAGTATATCGTGGATGGATTCAAGCAGCAGGCCACCAACTCGTCAGTCGGCACTGTTTCGCAGTAGTTGCGTTGCGAGCGGATGACGCTTCCTCCGAGCAGGGTCCATTCTGGCTCTCTCGACCTCCGAGCCGGCTACACCTTGCTCGAAGTCATGACGGTCGCGGTGATCGTCATCATCCTCATCGTCCTCGCCGCGCCGGTGGCGCAGAGCGTGCAGGCGCGGCTGGAGCGGACGCGTTGCGCGAAGAATCTCCAGAACCTCCACGTCGCCGCCAACCTCTACATTCAGGAGCACCAGACCTGGCCGCAGATCGATCCGAGCCGCGCGCCGGAAACCGTGGCAAGCGACTGGATCGAGGCGCTCCAGCCCTACGGCATCACGCTCCAGGGCTGGATCTGCCCGACGGTGCAAAAGCTCCTCCGCAGCCCCGATCTCACGCTGCCGGAAAACCGCCGCACCGACTACAGCGGCTTCCCGTTTTCACCGGAAGCCGCAGCGGCCGTTTCAATACGCGACGGAGCCGTGGTTCTTCGAGAAAAACGACGTCCACGGCCGCGGTCAGTTGCTCATCTTTCGCGACGGCCACATCCAGACGCTGAGCGAGCTGGTGCCGAAAAAGTAGGCGCGCTGGCGGGAGGCGCCGCGCCCGCCCGCCGTGGACATCCCCCGGGCCGATGGTAGGTTTCCAGAGAGGGATTTTTACTCGATGGACGATCCACACCACCCCACCACCAGCGCCGACACCCAGGGCAACACCGACAAGCCGTTTCCCACGCCGGACGAGCTCCAGAAAAAGCTCGGCGAATTCATGCGGATGAACTTCGGCGAGAAGGTGAAGTTCGGCTCGTTCATGCAGCCGGAAACCGCGGATGCCGGCACGCCGGAACCGCCGGAAGCCGCCGCGCCGGAGCCGGAGCCGGACATCTTCGAATTCCGCCACCGGCCGCGCGACATCAAGCGGCACCTCGACCGCTTTGTCATCCAGCAGGACGAGGCGAAAAAGGTGCTCTCCATCGCGGTCTGCGATCACTACAACCACGTCAACCACCTGCGCCGGCTCGAAACCGAAGGCGGCGCGGAAGGCGAGCGCGAGGCCGCGGAGCTGGAATACGCGAAGGGCAACGTGATCCTGCTCGGGCCCACCGGCGTCGGGAAGACCTATCTCGTCAAGCACGTCGCCGACCTCATCGGCGTGCCGTTCGTGAAAGCGGACGCGACGAAATTCTCCGAGACCGGCTACGTCGGCGGCGACGTGGAGGACCTGGTGCGCGACCTCATTCAAAAAGCCGACGGCGACGTGGGGCTCGCGCAATACGGCATCGTTTACATCGACGAGATCGACAAGATCGCCGCGGCGTCGAACGTCGTCGGCGGGCGCGACGTGAGCGGGCGCGGCGTGCAGACCACGCTGCTGAAGCTCATGGAGGAAACGGAGGTGCCGGTGCGCAACCCGATGGACATCCAGGCGCAGCTCCAGAGCGCGATGGACTTCGGCCGCGGCAACGGCGGCAACCGGCGGAAAAAGGGCAAGCGCGGCGGCGGGGGCGGCGGCAAGGAGACGATCAACACGCGCCACATTTTGTTCATCGTCAGCGGCGCGTTTGAGCGGCTGCGCGACCAGATTTCGCGCCGGCTGCGCAACACCCGCGTCGGCTTCGCCGAGATCGCGGAAACCCGCGACCTGCGCGACAGCGACATCCTGCGGCACGTCACCACGCGCGACTTCATCGACTACGGCTTCGAGCCGGAATTCATCGGCCGCCTGCCGGTGCGCGTGGTCTGCGAAGAACTGACGCCGGCCGATCTTTTCAACATCCTGCAAAAGAGCGAGGGCAGCGTGATCCGCCAATACGAGCGCGCCTTCCGCGCCTACGGCATCGAGCTGGTTTTCAACGAGGGCGCCCTGCGCGAGATCGCGCGGCGCGCGGCCGATGAGAAGACCGGCGCGCGCGGTTTGCTCACGGTCACCGAGCAAATCCTGCGCAACGCGAAATACGAGTTGCCCGGCGCCGGCGTGGACCGCCTGGAAGTGGACGAAGCGTTTGTCGCCGACCCGGCCGCCGGCGTGCGGAAGCTGCTGGCCGCCGGCGCGGAACGGCGCGACGCCGCGAGCACGAGCGAGTTTGCGGCGGAGTTCGAGCGCCACCACGGCGTCACGCTGCGTTTTGACGAGGCCGCCGTGCACGCGCTCATCGAGAAGGCGCACGCGGAATCGGTCGGCGTGCGGGAGTTGTGCGAGCGGTTGTTCAAGGACTACCAGTTCGGCCTGAACCTGGTGCAGAAAAACACGGGCCAGCGCGAGTTCACGATCACCGGGGCCGCGGTCGAAAATCCGGACGGCTTTCTCAGCGAATTCGTGGTGCGGTCTTACAAGAGCTGACGCCGCCCGGGACGCAACGCGGGGGCTCGTCGCTGCGGACGCGTCGCTGCGGCCGTGGCCGCGCCCGGCGGTCCGCGGACCCCGGCGGTGGAGGGAGTGAAATTTCCCGCTGCCGGGCGGTTTCCCTCTTGCCATCCGGCTTCTGAGCGACCTTAATTTTTGCCGTGCTGCGCCCCGCCAAGTTTGCTTTGTTCGCCGGCTTGCAGGTGACCTGGCTGCTGGCGGCGATCTACGCGCTCAACATCCTCGGGCTCGCCGACACCGCGCTGGCCCGCGCCTTCGGCCTGGGCACGGATGCCGGCACCTTGCGCGCGCTGGCGCCGCTGCAATATCTCACCATCGCCGCGCTCGGCTTCGGGATGGCCTGGGTGAGCGTGGACCTGCCCCGGCCGGGGTGGCGCGCGCTCATTGCCGCCGTCGCGTTCGTGCAGGCGTTCACGTTCTCCGGGCTGTTGTCGCTCTTCGGCGTCTATTTCTCGCCGTGGCTACCGGCCTTGGCGGTGGTCTTGGCATACCTGGTCGGCGTTTACTACGCGCGCAGCGAGCCGGGCCAGCGCCGCGAAGCCGTGGAATCCATCTTCGCCGCGCGCATCTCGCCGGAGTCGGCCGGCGCGCTGGCCGGCGGACGCGCGGGTCTGGGCGACATCGAGGCCGGGCAGGCGCGCGAAGTGACGCTGGTGCTCTGCGAGATCTTCAACCACAGCGGCCTGCTCGACGCCCTTCCGCCGGCCGATTACCTGCGGCTGGTGAACACGTTTCTCGAGCGCACCGCGGACGCTCTCACCGCGGCCGGCGGCTGCGTGGTGTCGTGCAACGGCGAAGGCGTCTGCGCGGTCTTCGGCGCCCCGATCCCGACGCAGGGCAGCCACGCAGCCGCCGGCTGCCGCGGCGCGCTCGAGGTCGCCCGGCGGGTGCGGATTTTAAACGAGGAATGGGCGCGCGAGCGCAACGGCGCCACCGAGGGCGGCGACGGCATCATCCCCGCCAATGGCGTGGTGCCCGCGGCGTTTCCGGGCTGCGACGTGCGCATCGGCGTGAACAGCGGCGAGATGGTGACCGGCCGCTTCGGCCCGGCGCGCGACGCCGGCGACGCGCTGGGCGGCTACGGCGTCGCGGGCGAGGATGTCGCCTTCACCCGGCGGCTTTGCGCGTCGAACCTGGTGTATGGCTCGACGATCCTGCTCGGCGCGCAGACTTACGAGCTGGCGGAAACCGAGATGTCCGCGCGGCCGCTGGAGCTGCTGCGCCGGCGGGTCGGTGACGATTGGCTGGAAGTGTATGAGTTGCTCGGCGAGCCGAACAATCTCACCGAAACCGATGAACGCCGGCGCGAGCTGTTCTGGACCGGGGTGATCTTCTACCGCGAACGCCGGCTGGCCGAGGCGTTTGAGCACTTCGTCCTGGCCCGTCAGCTGGATAATCGGCCGGACCCGCCGCTCGACTTTTACATCCGCCGGATCGACACGCTGCGGCACCAGAATCCCTCGCACGAATGGGAGACGACACGGATGCTGCAGCCGCTTTGAAAACGCAAAGTTTTCAGAACCCGTAGTCGCTGCGCCTCAACAGCTTACGTTACGAAATAATCCGGGAATTTTCAGGGAATTTTCGCGGGTTTCGTGGTAATTTTCGGGCACAAAATCATGCAGCGCATCGACTACCCCGAGCCACTCCAGCGCCTCGTTTTCCACCTCAAACGCCTGCCCGGCATCGGCCCCCGCAGCGCCGAGCGCATCGCCCTCTGGATCGTCGGCGGGAAGGAACAGGAACGCGGCCAAGCCGCCGGCGCGCGAGGCCGCGAGCTCGCGACCGCGATCACGGAAACCAGCGAGCAGGTCCATCCGTGCACGCAGTGCGGATTTTTCACCACGGAGCCGCTCTGCCTGATCTGCCAGGACGAATCGCGCGCGGACGGCCCGCTCTGCGTCGTCGAGCAGCCGACGGACATCCTTCCGCTGGAACGCACCGGCGTTTTTCGCGGACGCTACCATGCGCTTGGCGGCCGGCTGGCGCCGCTCGACCATGTCGGGCCGGAGGATCTGAACATCGACCGGCTCCTCGAAAGGGTGCGCGATCTCGCCGGCCCGGCGGAGGTCATCCTCGCGCTCGGCGCCGACGTGGAAGGCGAGGCGACGGCGCAATATCTGGCCGGCATCCTGCGCGATTATCCGCAGGTGAAAGTCACCCGCATCGCCCAGGGGTTGCCGGCCGGCGGCGGCTTGGAAGCGGCGGATGAATTGACGCTTTCCCGCGCGCTCACCGGCCGGGTGCGGCTGGGGTAGGCCGGAGGCGGTCCGCCGGGAGGGCGCGGCGCGGCGGCACCGGGTTGTGCTCGATCCATCCGGCCGCGGCGGGGAGCAGCGGCGAAGCGTTTTCGTCTTGGCCAGCCTGCGACTTCGCTCGTAGCTTGCCTGCAAGTCCTCTTCTCCCCCTCCTCCCTCCTCTCTTCCCTTCATCCATGAGCACCGCATTCCCCATTCTTGCCGGCAAAACCGGTCTCGTCTTCGGCGTGGCCAACAAGCGTTCCATCGCCTGGGCCATTGCCCGCGCCTGGGCCGCCGCGGGGGCGAAGCTGATCTTTTCGTATCAAGGCGAGCGGATCAAAGCCAACGTCGAAGAACTCACCAGCGAGCTGGACGCCGACACGCCGTTCTACCCCTGCGACGTGAGCAACGACGCCGAGATCGCCGGGTTTTTCCAAAACGTCCGCCAGCACACGAGCAAAGTGGACCTCATGCTGCACTCCGTCGCCTTCGCACCGAAGGAAGCGCTGGAGGGCGAGTTTTTGCAGACCAGTCGCGAGGCGTTTCGCACCGCGCACGACATCAGCGCCTACTCGCTCCTGGGTCTGGCGCGCGAGGCCGCGCCGATGATGACCGACGGCGGCTCGATCCTGGCGATGACCTACTACGGCAGCGAAAAAGTCATCCCCCACTACAACGTCATGGGCGTGGCCAAGGCCAGCCTCGAAGCCACGACGCGCTACCTCGCCTACGACCTCGGCCAGCAGAAGATCCGGGTGAATTGCATCTCCGCCGGCCCGGTCAACACGCTGGCCGCGCGCGGCATCAGCGGCTTCACGCAGATGATGAAATATTACCAGGAACGCGCCCCGCTGCGCCGCTCCTGCGAACCGTCCGAGCTGGGCCAGACCGGGGTCTTTCTCGCCAGCGAAGGCGCCGCCTCGATCACCGGCCAGGTGATCTACGTGGACGGCGGCTATCAGATCATGGGGATGTGAACGTGCCGAACCGATGAACCGCCCAGTGCAAGTCGAAGCGCTGCCGGGGCACCGCCTGCAAGTGGTGTTTTCCGACGGCGTTCGGGGCGTGCTCGATCTTTCCGCCGAGGCCGGGCGCGGAGTGTTCACGCCACTCGCTGACGAAGCATTTTTTCGCACCGTTTACTTGGGCGCGAGCGGCCAGATCGCCTGGTCAGAGGATTTGGAAATTTGTCCCGACGCCGCTTATCTGGAAATCACCGGCCAGCCTTTTATGCCGGAAGACACCGCGACGGCGGCCTCATCGCGCCATGCCTGAGGTCAGCCGCTTTTACGGCATCATCATTCGCTTTTATTACCGTGACCATCCTCCGGCGCACTTTCATGCGCTCTACGGCGGACACGAAGCCATCGTGGATATTGAGAGCGGCGCAATCCTCCGAGGCTATTTGCCCAACACGGCAGTTGCGTTGATCGATACCTGGCGCTCGGAGCGGTTGACCGAACTGCGCGAGGATTGGGATCGCGCGCGGCAGACCAGGCCGCTTCTGCCCATTAGCCCGCTCGAATAAAGAAAACGATGCGAACCCACCTCGCCGAAGAACTCCGCACGCTGCTGGACGCCAGCCCGGTGATCGTCTCCGATGATCCGGAAACCCTGGCGGCGCACGGCGGCGACAAATGGTTCGCCAGTCACGCGCCGGAAGCCGTGGTCTTCGCGCAGTCGGCGGAGCAGGTCAGCCGGCTGCTGAAATTTTGCAGCGAGCGTGGCATTTCCGTCACCTCGCGCGGCGCCGGCTGGGGACTTGTCGGCGGGTGCGTGCCGCAGCGCGGCGGCGTCGTGCTGTCGCTGATGCAGATGAATCGCGTGCTCGAAGTGAACGAGCGCGATTTCGTCGCCGTCGTGCAGCCCGGCGTCGATCACCGGCGAGCTGCAGGCGGCCGCGCGCGCCAAAAAGCTGTATTACCCGCCCGACCCGGCGAGCCTGAAGAACTCGACGATCGGCGGCAACATCGCCACGAACGCCGGCGGACCGAAGTGCTTGAAATATGGCGTCACCCGCCACTACGTGCTCGGGCTGGAAGTCGTGCTGCCAAACGGCGACATCGTGCGTTGCGGCGGGCGCACGCATAAGAACAAAACCGGGTTCGACCTCGTCGGACTTTTTGTCGGCTCCGAAGGCATGCTCGGCGTCGTCACCGAGGCGACGCTGCGCCTGCTGCCGCTGCCGCAGGCCCGCGCGGCGCTGTCGTGCGGCTTTGTGGACATCCGGGCGGCCGCGGCGGCGGTGCAGGCGATCTTTGGCGCGGGCTGGCTGCCGGCGGCGCTGGAGATCGCCGATCGCTTCACGCTGGAGGCCGCGCGCGGACTGGTCGGCAGCGGCAACGTGCCGCCGGGCGACGCCCATCTTCTGCTGGAGCTGGACGGGCGCGAGGCCTCGCTGCGCGGCGAGATCGAGGAATCTGCGCGCGCTGCTCGTCGCCGAGGGCGGCATCGAGCCGCAGACCGCGCTGAATGACGATTGCGAGCGGCTCTGGGACCTGCGCCGCACGTTCTCCGAGTCCCTGCGTTCCACCGGGCTGACGAAGCTCAACGAAGATGTCGCCGTCCCGCGCAGCCGGCTGGTGGACCTCATCGATTTCGGCGCCGACCTGCAGGCGCGCTACGGCGTGCCGGTGGCCTGCTTCGGCCACGCGGGCGACGGCAACATCCACGTCAACCTCATGGCCGGCGGCTACCACGAGCGCGCCGAGGTGCGGGAAAACGTGGACCGCGCGCTGGACGAGCTGTTCACCCAGATCCTCGCCTGGGGCGGCGCGGTGACCGGCGAGCACGGCATCGGCCTGGCGAAGGTGCGCTGGTGGCCGAAGGCGGTCTCGGCCGAGAACCGCGCGCTGCACGAGACGCTGAAGAACGTGCTCGATCCCGCCGGCATCCTGAACCCGGGGAAATTCCTCGGCATCCGGGGCGGCTGAAGAACGTCCGGCCCGCCGCCCGCGCGGAGAGACCGCGTTACTTCAGCGGCTCCGGCCGGTCGTCGGATTGAAACGCGGAGGCATCCCGCGCCTGGTCCTGCGGCGGCTGTTGCTGCCGCCGGCGCGACGACCGCGACGAGGAGCGTCGGCGCTTGACCGTCGTCGTGCTGGTGGAGCCCGGGCGCACGACGGTCGTGGAGGCACTGCGGCCGCCGCGCCCTTCCTGGGTCACGAGCGTCGCGGGGCCGCCTTGCGCGGCGGGAACTTTTGCGACCGTTGTGTTGGTGTCGTCGTATTTCTTCGTGGACGGCCAGATCAGGCGCCAGGGCTGGCGCTTGAGCGTGTTGGTCATGTCGTTGAAGTTCGAGGCGGCCTGCGTGAGCGTCGGCGTGAGGCCGGCCACCAGGGCGTTGGCATCGCGCACCGTGCGGTTGGCCCGGGAGCTGGCGACTTCGAAGTTGTTCAGCGTCTTCTGCAGGTTGCCGTCGGCGGTGAGCTGCTCCGTGGTTTTGCGCAGGTTGGCCAGGGCGCTTTGGAGCGAGCCGTTTTCGTCCTGCAGGCCGGCGGTGAGCTTCTCGATGTTGTCGAGCGACTTGGAGAGCGAGCCGCCTTTGGCGGTAGTCTGGGCCAGGTTTGCGCCGACGTTTTTGATCTGTGCGAGGGCGCCCTGGAGCTCGCCTTCCTTGTCGAAAAAGACGCTCAGATTGGCGATGGTCTTGCGCAGGTCATCGAGCGTGAGCGTGGCGTTGCTGGCGACCGGCTCGAGCACGCGGATGATCTTCGGGATGGACTCGCTGAAATCCGGCTGGCGCAGGCCGACAAAGGTGTAGCCGCTCTCGGCGATGTTCTTGTCCTTGCTGTCGGGATCCTCGTTGCCCTCGATAAAGTCGATGACCTGTTCGCCGAGCAGCCCGAGCTGGCTCATGCGGGCGGTGGCGTCGCGATACACGCGGGCGTCGTCGTTGATGCGCACCTCGATGAGCACCTCGGATTCCGGCGCCTGGCTGGGCCGCAGCCGCTTCGGCACCGGCGAGGTGATCGTGGTCACCTGCCCGACCTTCCGGCCGGCGATGGCGACGGCGGCGCCGGGTTTCACGCCGGCGGCGTTGTCGAAAAAGATGCGGTAGGTCTTCTGCTTTTTGAAGAGCCCCGGCGCGCCGACGATCAACAGCACCGCCACCAGGACGCCGACCGTGATGAACACGAGCAGGCCGGTGCGGACTTCGTTTTTTTCAAAAGTCATAAAAAGGAAAAGGAAAGTTTCTCTGCCTGCTATTTCGCCGCCGAGCCCGCGGGCTGACGCGCTTTCGCCTTGGCGCTGCCGCTGCTGTTGCCGCTGCCATTGCCGCCGTCATCGGACCCGTCGCGCTCTGCCTCCAGATGGCGGGTGCGGTCGAGGATGGGGCCTTCCGTGCGGCCTTCGACAAACTGGGCGACGACCTCGTTCGGAGAATGGCGAAACTCCTCGGGCGAGCCGTCGGCGATGATTTTGCCGTCGTAAACCATGACCATCCGGGTGGCGATGCGGAAGGCGCTGTCCATCTCGTGAGTGACGACAATGCTGGTGGCCTGGGTCTGCTCGGTGAGGTTGATGATGAGCTCGTCCACCACGGAGCTGGTCACCGGGTCGAGCCCGGCGCTGGGTTCGTCGAAGAGGATCAGCTCGGGGTCGAGCACGAGCGCGCGGGCCAGGCCGATGCGCTTGCGCATGCCGCCGGAGAGTTCGGCGGGCATCGCGTTTTTCACGTGCGGCATGTTCACCATCTCGAGCTTTTCGTCGATGATCTCGTCGATTTCCTGGCGGCTTTTGCGGGTGAGCTCTTCGAGCGGCAGGGCGAGGTTGTCGCGCACGTTGAGCGAGGAGATCAGCGCGCTGTATTGGTAAACCATGCCGATGCGGGCGCGCAGGGCGTTGAGCTCGCGGCGGCCGAGCTTGTTCACCTCGTGGCCGTCGAAAAACACGCTGCCCCCGGTCGGCGCCAGGATGCCCATGATGAGCCGCAGCAGCGTGCTCTTGCCGACGCCGGACTGGCCCATGACGACGAGCCGCTCGAGCGGCTGCACCTGGAGATCGAGGCCGCTGAGGACGGTCTTTTTGCCGAAGCGCAACTGCACGTCCTGCAGCTCGACGATCGGGCCGTCGTAGCTGCCGCCATCGCCGTCGCCGCCGCTGGCATCTCGGTTGTCGTCGTCGGGTTCCATCACGGGTTGGGCAGGAGCGCCTGCTGGATGACGTTGAAGATCGTGTCGGCGCCGATGACGGTCGTCACGCTGGTGACCACGCTGGCCGTCGTGGCTGCGCCGACGCCGGCGGCCCCGCCTTTGACGGTCAGCCCGCGGTAGCAGGCCACCGCGCCGATGATGAGGCCGAACACCCCGCTCTTGAAAATCCCGATGAGCACGTCGCGCGCGCGCAGCCCCTCGCGGGTCAGATCGACGAAATAGCTCGGGGCGATGTTCAGAAAATAGTTGGAAATCAGAAAGCAGCCGAAGACCGCCGCGCGCGGTGGAAACCACGACCAGGCAGGGCAGCAGCGTGACGATGGCGATGAGCCGCGGCGCGACGAGGAAGCGCAGCGGCCCGAGGCCCATCGCCTCGACGGCCTCGACCTCTTCGCTCACCGTCATGGTGCCCAGCTCCGCGGTGAACGCCGCGCCGATGCGCGCCGCCAGCACGATGCCGGTCATCAGCGGCCCCAGCTCGCGAGAAAACGCGATGGCGATGAGCTGCGGCACGAGCCGCTCGGTGCCATACACCTTCAGCTCGGCGCCGATGAGCAGCGACATCGTCAGCCCGATGAAAAAGGAAACCATCGCGACAAGCGGCACCGAGCCGACGCCGACGCGGTCGGTCTGCTCGAAGAGCACCGACCGGCGCAGCGGCAGCCGGCCGCGGGCGATCTGGTCGCCCAGCTCGCTGACCATGCCGATGAGGAGCCGGAAGACGTTGCCGAGCTGGATCAGCACGTTGTTCACCCGCCGGCCGATAGCGCCGATCATCGTCCGCCCTCCTCGCGGGTCAGGCCCGGGGCGCGGGGGATGAAGCCGTCGGGGAGTTCACGCACGGGTTGCCTGGTCGAAAAATTAGCCACGAGATCCATTCTAGCCTGCCCGGCTGCACAAAGTTCGCCACCGGTTCCGCACAACCCAGCGCAATGGAGCAGAAATCCCGGGCTTTTCAACGCTTCGGAGGCTCTGGCACCCGGGTTGCTAAGGGAGGCAGATAGAATGTTGCCACGTCGGCAAGCGGCCTGGAGGCCGGTGGACAACGCGATTTTTTCAGGGGTGGGAGGCGGGCGTTTTCGGGGGTTTACGTTCGCTTCCCACCCTCAGTTTTCCGAGCGGAAGAGCGCGCGATCGCGCGAGCAAACAACCACCCTCCCGGAGACGCGGCGTCTGCCTGTCTCCCCGTCCCAGCCCGGAGCGCAGAACACCAGGTGCCATGAAGAAGCTCGAAGCGATCATCAAGCCGTTCAAGCTCGAGGAGGTGCGTGAGGCGCTGCTCGACCTGGGCATCGAAGCCATGACCAT
The DNA here is from genome assembly GCA_963762725.1 of uncultured Verrucomicrobiae bacterium. Taxonomy (GTDB): domain Bacteria; phylum Verrucomicrobiota; class Verrucomicrobiia; order Chthoniobacterales; family SZAS-18; genus JAFAXH01. The sequence continues at coordinate 614,445 of CAVXLY010000005.1, forward strand.
CAGCGAGGTCAAAGGCTTCGACCGGCAGAAAGGGCAGACCGAGGCTTATCGGGGCAGTGAATACGTCATCGAATTTCTGCCGAAACTGAAGATCGAAGTGGTCGTGACGGACGAGCACATCGAGTCCGCCGTGCGGGCGGTGGTGAAAGCTGCGCGCACCGGCCGGATCGGCGACGGGAAGGTGTTTGTCTCCTGCGTGGAGCAGGCGTTTCGCATCCGCACCGAGGAAGCCGGCGCCCAGGCGGTGTAAGGCACGCGGCGGCGGCGGCGCGTGGCGCCGGCACCGCGCGCAGAGAAGAACGAGGGAGGCAACGCGTGATCGCTGGGAGCATCCCGCACACTCACGCCAGGCGGCGATCTCTCCCTTCCAGAGTAAGCGGACGGTTGTGGCGCCGCTTGCGTGTTGTAGAGGCGGCTCTGTGAGCCGCTGAGTCGAAACGATTGCGGTTCACAGAGCCGCCGCTACAACGGGCGCCAACACCAGGAAGGCGGAGAGCGCGCCCATGCCCGCCCTCCGCCTTCCATCGCGGATCTGCAATTTTCCGCGCCGACGCCGGTGGCGCCAGCGTCCTACTTGATGAAGAGCATTTCCTGATACGTCGGCAACGGCCAGAGGTCGTCGGCGACGATGCCTTCCAGCGCGTCCGCGGTTTCGCGCACCTTCAGCATGAGCGGCAGCACGCCTTCACAGAAATGCTTGGCGTGGGCGGCCGAGTCGCCGCCGTGGCCGTTGCCTTCGACGGCCTTTTCAAGCTCGTGGACGTTAACCATCAGGTCGCCCATCAGGCTCGTCACGCGCTCCAGCATGGCGGTGTGCACTTCGAGCCCGGCGGCTTTCATGTGCGCGGCGGTCTGGGCGAGCTGACCCTGGTAACGCATCGCGGCCGGGAAGATCGTGGTGCGCGCGATCTCGACGGTGAGGTTCGCCTCGACGTTGACCGTTTTGTTGTATTGCTCAAAGGCAATCTCCTGGCGGCTTTCCAACTCGCGGCGCGACAGGATGCCGTATTTCTCGAACACGGAAACCGCGTTCTTGTCGGTCAGCGACGGCAGCGCGTCCACGCTGGTGCGCAGATTCGGCAGGCCGCGTTTGGCGGCTTCCTGGTGCCATTCGTCGGAGTAGCCGTTGCCGTTGAAGATGACGGCGCCGTGCTGATCGACGACTTCTTTGAGCAGCCGCTGCACGGTTTCGTTGAGCTTCTCTTCGCCGCCCTTTTCCAGCTCGGTCGCCATGTAATCGAGCGACTCCGCGAGGATGGTGTTGAGCACCATGATCGGCGCGCCGATGGACTGGTTCGAGCCGACGGCGCGGAACTCGAATTTGTTGCCGGTGAAGGCAAACGGGCTGGTGCGATTGCGGTCGCCAGCGTCCTTCGGCAACGGCGGGAGGACGTCCACGCCGATGTTCAAGGTGCCGCTCAGCTTCGAGGTCTTCGCCCCGCCGCGGCCGATCTGGTCAAACACGTCGGCGAGCTGGTCGCCGAGGAAGATGGAGATGATCGCCGGCGGCGCTTCGTTCGCGCCGAGGCGATGGTCGTTGCCGGCGCTGGCGATGACGGCGCGCAGGAGCGTGGCGTGGCGGGACACCGCGCGGATGACGGCGCCGCAGAAGACGAGGAACTGGGCGTTCTCGTGCGGGCTGTCGCCGGGCTCCAGGAGGTTGCCCTGGGTGGAGTTGCCGAGCGAGAAGTTCAGGTGCTTGCCGCTGCCGTTGATGCCGGTGAAAGGCTTCTCGGCGAGCAGGCAGGCGAGGCCGTATTTCTCGGCGACCCGGCGCAGGGTGATCATCACGAGCTGCTGATGATCGGCGGCGATGTTGCTGGTTTCATACACCGGCGCGATCTCGTATTGGCTCGGCGCGACTTCGTTGTGCCGGGTCTTGATCGGGATGCCGAGCTTGTAGAGCTCGCGCTCGGCTTCGAGCATGCAGGCCAGGACGCGCTCCGGGATGACGCCGAAATACTGGTCCTCGAATTCCTGACCCTTCGGCGGCTTGGCGCCGAAGAGCGTGCGGCCAGCGTTCAGCAGGTCGGGCCGGGCGAAGAAGAAGTTGCGGTCGATGAGGAAATATTCCTGCTCGGCGCCGGCCGTGGAGGCAACGTGCGCGATGTGGTCGTGGCCGAAGATTTTCAGGACGCGGCGCGCCTGTTTGTCGAGCGACTGCATGGCGCGCAGGAGCGGCGTCTTGTTGTCGAGCGACTCGCCGGTCCAGGAGACAAACGCGGTCGGGATGCAGAGCGTGTTGCCGTTCGGATTTTCGAGAATGTAGGCCGGGCTGGTGACGTCCCACGCGGTGTAGCCGCGGGCTTCAAACGTCGAGCGGATGCCGCCGCTCGGGAAGCTGGAGGCATCCGGCTCGCCCTGGGTGAGCGTCTTGCCGGAAAACTCCGCCATCGCGCCGCCCTGGCCGTCCGGAGCGAGAAAGGAATCGTGCTTCTCGGCGGTCAGGCCGGTGAGCGGATAGAAGACGTGCGCGTAATGCGTGGCGCCGCGTTCCACGGCCCAGTCCTTCAGCGCCGTGGCGACGACGTCGGCGACGGTCGCGTCCAGCTTGGCGCCGCTTTCGATGGTCTGCATCAGGCTCTTGTAAATGCCCTTCGGCAGCCGCTCTCTCATGACGAGCGGGCTGAAGACATTGGCGCCGAAGACCTCGTGCGCCGAGGAATCGGCAAAGTTCAACGGGGCGTGCGACGGCTTGAAGTTGTTGACGGCGCTGATCGCTTGCAGACGGGAGATGCTTCCACTCATAGGGGTCAGTTTGGGTTTTAACGAATTTTTCGATGGTGACGGATGGACAATTGCGGACAACCAATTCGCTCGGCAGACACCGCTGGTGCGCAGTAAAAAAAGGGGGCGCCCCAAGGGTCTACCGAGCGGAGGCAGCCACGGCAAGCAAGTAATAAGCCAGCCGGTTCGATCCGACCATGTCCCCGGATTCCCGGGCGGCGGATCGTCTCGCAGCGCTCGGGAAAACGGCGCGGCGCGGTCGCGGAAAGTTCGTCGCCCCAGGCGCCGGCTGGCGCGGGCGCGGCGGTGGTCGTTTCTAGCCGGGTTGCACAAATTTGTTCGCGTCCTGTGGCGTTTTTCGACGCGAGCCGGCGGGAATTCCGAGGAATTTCGCGCCGAAAATTTTTCCGCTCTCTGCCGTCGTCTTGCGAGGCACCTGGTTTGCTATTGCCGGGCGCGCCACCTCGGCGGGTCCGCACTCCCAGCAAACACGCCGATCTACCAACCCAAAGGGAATTCGCAGGGAATGATCAAAAACAAATTGTCAGCACAACGCTCCTCTTTCTATCTGCAGCCACTCAGTTGCGCGGCCCTCGCGCTCGGCCTTTGCGCGCCCGCGCTGACGTCGTCATCGCGTGCCGGCGTGGAAGTGGACAGCAAGTCGAGCAAGACCGTGGTCGAAAAGAAAGCGGAGTCGCGCATCAAATTCAGCGGCTACATCGAAGGCGGTTTCACCGGGAATCCCAACGATCCGAACGACCACCAGAATTTCGGCCGCGTCTTCGACGACCGCCCCAACGAGCCGATGCTCAACCAGTTCACGCTCACCGTGGAGCGCGCGCTGGCGCCGGAGCCCGGCCAGTGGGACTGGGGCTTCAAGATCCAGGGCGGCGTCGGCTCGGACGGTCGCTTCATCAACACGCTCGGCACCCTGGAGAACGTCACGCACTACATCCTCCAGCCCTATATCATCGAAGCCTTCGCCAATGTGCACATGCCGGTGCTCACCGAGGGCGGGCTTGATTTGAAGGTCGGCCAGTTCGTCACCCTGCTCGGCGCCGAGACGATCGATCCGCGCACGAACACGTTTTACTCGCGCAACTACATCTTCAACTTCGCCCTGCCGCTCCAGCACTTCGGCGCGGTCGGGACGTTGCACGTGAACAAGACCCTGGATCTCTACTCGGGCGTCACCCGCGGAGTGAACACGAGCGTTTACGACAACAACAAAAACCTCGTGGCCTACACCGGCGCCATCGGCCTCAACCTGCTCGACGGCAAGCTGACCGTCTTCGCTGCCACGCACATCGGCGCGGAAAATCCGGCCGAGTTTCGCAACTCCCCCGCCCTCAACGGCCGCGGTCGCGTGAGCCTGCACGATCTGCGGTATTACAACGACGTCGTGATCAACTGGAAGATCACCGATAAGCTGACCTCCATCACCGAAGGCGCCTACACGTATGACGAAGGCTACAACACGGATTGCTACGGCTTCTCGCAGACCCTGGCCTTCGCGTTGAACGACAAGGTGACCATCGGCGTGCGCGGCGAAGTGTTTCGCGACAGCGACGGCTTCTACGTGGCGCAATTCGCGCGCTACGATGATTTCACGAACATCGAGCGCGGCGTGCCCTCGGGCGATCCACGCACGATCGGCGGCGGCACCAACACGTATCTGGCGGCGACGCTGGGCGTGAGCGTGAAGCCGATCAAAAACCTGACCGTGCGGCCGGAGGTGCGCTTCGACTACGCGACGCAGAACCGGGCGTTTGACGATTCCAGCCGGCGCTACCAATTCACCGCGGCGCTCGACGCGATCGTGACGTTCTAAAGGCCAGGGTCACAGCGCGCTGCTTGCTCCGCCAGGGAGCAGCCAGCTCGAATCGCCGGGAGTCAACGCGCAGCGCCGCGTGGCTTCCGGCGATTTTTTTGCGTGTGGGAAGGGGCGAAGCGCCGTGGGGCGATGGCGCTATGCGCCGCGCGCGCCTGGTTGTAGAGGCGGCTCTGTGAGCCGCAGATCCGAAACGCTTGCGGCTCACAGAGCCGCCTCTACAACAGCGGTGGCCGCCACAACGACGGGCGACAGCGCGAAGCGATCAATCGGCCAGACCCGAATGGCCACCTACATCCCAGCGTACACCCGGCCTCCGGCGAGCCGCGGCGACTCCGGGCCGTGTCCGCGAACAAAAACAAAACGGGCGGTGGCATCGAAACGCCACCGCCCGCTTGCGAGGTGAGTGAATTTGAAAAGCGAACCGCGAGCCCCGCTGCCACCGGCCAGTTCTCCACCTCGGGAGGAGCTGACAGCGGCAGCGGCGGCAGCGCGGTATTCCCGGCTCAGCTGAGCGAATTCGACAGCGCGGCTTCCCGGGCGTTTGCCGGCATGGAGAGGCCGTTGTCGGCACGGGCATCCGTCGCCAGTTGCGGCGAGTGACCGTAGCCGGTGGTGAGCTCGGTGTAGCCTTCCTCGCCATGTTCGCCGAGATCCAGCCCGGTGTATTCCGTCTCCTGGCTCACGCGCAGGCCGACCAGAGCTTTCACGACAAAGGCGATGACCGTCGTGCCCACAATCGCGAGCACCAGGGTGACGCCGATCGCCGCGAGCTGCTGCAGCCAGAGCGAGCCGCCGAGCACGCGGTCGGCGAGACCGTTTGCGGTCGCCGGGTTCAACGGCGCCGCGGCCGATTTCGCGAGGTTCGCATTGACCGTTGGCGTGGCCAGGAAGCCGGTGAGCAGCGCGCCCATGGTGCCGCCGACCGCATGGACGCCGAAGGTGTCCAGCGCGTCGTCGTAGCCCAGCCAGGCTTTCAATTTCCAGCAGGCAAAGAACGGCACCAGACCCGCCGCGATGCCGATGCCGATGGCGCCGCTGGGGCTGATGAAATCCGCACGCCGGCGTGACCACGACCAGACCGCCGACCGCGCCCGAGCAGAAGCCGAGGATGCCCGGCCTTGCCCTTCAGGAAGAACTCCGCGGTGCCCCAGGTGAAGGCCGCCACCGCGGTGGCGAGCGTGGTCGTCATGAACGCATTCGCCGCGATGCCGTCGGCCGCCAGCGCGCTGCCGGCATTAAACCCATACCAGCCGACCCAGAGCATGCCGGTGCCGATCATGCAGAGCACCATGGTATGCGGCGGCATCGCCTCGCGGCCGAAGCCGAGACGCTTGCCGAGGATCAGGCAGAGCACGAGCGCGCTCCAGCCCGAGGACATGTGCACGACGGTGCCGCCGGCAAAATCGATGGCGGTGATCTTCGCGTCGGAATTCCAGACGCCGTTCATGAAGCCGTCGATGCCCCAGACCATGTGGGCGAGCGGGAAATAAACGACGAACATCCAGAGCGCGATGAACAGCATGACGGCGGTGTATTTCATCCGCTCCGCGATCGCGCCGACGATGAGCGCCGGCGTGATGATCGCGAACATGAGCTGATACATCGAGAACACGTTCTGCGAGGTCCAGTAGGAGTAGTCCGTGTTCGGCGCGGCATCGACGCCCTTCAGGAACAGGAACTTCAGCGGATCCCCGATAAACGGGGTGCCCTTCGAGAACACCATGCTGTAGCCGCAGATCCACCAGAGAATCGTCACCAGGCCCGCGCAGCCCAGACACTGGGCCATGACGCTGAGCACGTTTTTCCGCCGGACCAGGCCGCCGTAGAAGAGCGCCAGGCCGGGCAGCGTCATGAACAGCACCAGCGCGGCGCAGGTCATCATCCAGGCGTTGTGACCGGGGCCGGAGCTGCTGACGTTGGAAGTAATGGTCGCGTCGGAGGCATCGCCGCCGCGCGCCGAGTTGTTCACGTAGGCTTCGAGGTCGGCCAGCCGCTGCTCGATGTTCGGCGCGGCTTTGGCGGCCGGGGCGGCAGCCGGCGCGGCGGCGGTGGCGGCAGTAGTGGCGGGCGGCGGAGCAGACGCGGCGGCATCCTGGGCGCCGGCAGTGGGCGCGCCGGTGACGGCGACTGCCAGTGCGCAGAGGAGGGCTGCGAGCACGGGAAAGAGCGGACGTTTCATCAAGCGAATAGGGTTGGTTGGCAACAGATTGGGTAGCGGTGGTTTGGAGGCAGCGCTCCGACGCGCCCGGAGTGGTTCCGGGCGTCCGGGGTTGGCGGCGCGCCCTCTTAGCACGATGGATGCCAGAGCGGTTTTCCCTGCGGAAACCCTGCGGAACCCGGAGCCCGGCTGCGCAAATTTGTGCGCACTGTTTATTTTGCGCCAAAAGCGCTGGCCGTTTTGTGGCTTGCCCGCCAGCGCGCCGCTGTTTGGCTCTGACGGCGGCTCCGTTGTAGAGGCGGCTCTGTGAGCCGCAGAGTCGAAACGCTTGCGCCTCACAGAGGCGCCTCTACAACGCAAACGGAGCCACCGCTCCCCGGGCGGCACGGCTCGACAACGCCCGCGGCTCCGGCTTACGCTCCCGGGCGATGCGCTCGAGGATCCCGGTTCTTCTCGGCTTGCTCTTCTGCGGTGCCGTGGCAATCGCCGCGCTTTGGCAGGCGCTTTCCCTGCCGGCGGGCAGTCAATCGCTGCGGCTGCTCGCCTGGGCGGCGCTGGTCATCTTCGGCGGCGCGTTTCTCTGGCTGCTGATCTCCGGCCTCATCGAGAATACCCGGCAGGCCAGGCTGCGCGCGCTCGCCGCCGCCCGCGCACCGGCCGAAGCCGCGCGCGAAGTCGCGGCATCATTTTTCCCGCACGCACCCGATCCCGGCCTCGGCCTGGCAGCCGCCGAGTTGCTCCGCGTGCCGGCCGCCAGTCGCGACGCCGCCTGGGAGACGAATTTCTACGCCGCCATGGCCGCCGCCGAACTCGTCCCCGCCGACCCGGCGGAGTTCACCGGTCCCGACCAGATGCGGTATGCCGGCTTTCACCTCGTCGCGCCCGGCAGTTCCGCATCCGCCGCCGCGCCGCCGCCGGCGCTCTCGCTCGCCAGCGTGGCCGAAACGCTCACGGAACGCGGCCTCGGCGCCGTGCTCAATCCGCAGCCCGACAATCGCTCGGACTGGGTCTTTTCCTGCGGCGATCTGCTCAGCCTGCGCCTGTTCGGCCGCCTGGCTGCCGGACCGCCGCCCGAGGCCGTGACCGAAGTTACCCCGGACCGCGAAATCCTCGTGGCCAGCCCTTCGGAAAGCGTGCTGCCGGCCGGCACGCGCGCGCAGTTGCGGCGTTTCCTGCAGAAAGATCTCGGCATCGCGGAGCCGGCGATGTTTCTGCTCGTGGACGCCGCCGCGCGTCCGCCGGAAAGCCTCGTTTTCAACGTGTTTCCCGAGAAACTCCCGCCGGGCTGGACGATCTCGGGCGCGTTGCGCTACCTGAGCTGGTTTCTTCCGCGCCATTACCGGCTCATCGCGGTCCCCGAGAATTCCTCGCTCACCCGGCACTTCCGGGCGATGTGAAGAAAGCTACCGATCCGGACCGCTGAAGGCTGCGGCGCCGCGGCGCTGGCAACGGTCGCCGCGCTCCGTCCATCGTTTCCCACTTCCCTTCCCTCTTTCCCATGCCTGGCCTCGTCATCAAACCCCGCGCACGCATTTTCCACGGACACGACTGGGTTTACGCCAGCGAGGTGCTGAAGGCGTTTGGCGATCCGCAGCCCGGCTCGATCGTTTCGTTAAAAGACGGCAAAGACCGGCCGCTCGGCAGCGCCATCTACAATCCCCTGTCGCAGATCGTCGCGCGCCGGTTCTCGCGCCAGCGGCAGGATCTCGACCTCGACTTCTTCCGGCGGCGCATCGCGCTCGCCGTGAAGCTGCGCCGGCGGCGCGGCTTTGACGTGGAAACCGCCCCCTGCCGCCTGGTCTGGAGCGAGAGTGACGGGCTGCCCGGCATGATCGTCGATCGCTACGCCGACGTGCTCGTGTTGCAAACCCTCACCCGCGCCATGGACGACCGGAAGGCGCTCATCGTCGAGGCGCTCGTGGCGGAGCTGCAGCCGCGCGCGATCATCGAGCGCAACGACGCGCCGGTGCGCCGCGCCGAAGGCATGGAACTCGTCAGCGGCGTGCTTCACGGCGAGGCTCCTGGCGAGGTGGAGATCGCGCTCCCGCTGCGGCTCGCCGCCGCGGACGGCGATGGCGGCGGCGATGCCCGCGGCACCGTCCGCTTCGGCCTCGATCTCGCCCGTGGACACAAGACCGGATTTTACCTTGATCAGGTGGACAACTACGCGCTCGTCGCCGCCCATGCGCGCGGCCGGCGGGTGCTCGATTGTTTCACGAACCAGGGCGCCTTTGCGCTCTTCTGCGCGCGGGCCGGCGCGACGGGCGTCACCGCCGTGGAAGCCAGCGCCGACGCGCTCGCCGCCGCGCGCGAAAACGCCCGGCGCAACGACCTGCCCGCCGGCAATGGCGGCGGTGGCAGCGTGCATTGGGTCGAGGCCAACGTCTTCGATTTCCTGCCCACCGAGGAACGCCGCGGCACCGCCTACGACCTCATCATTCTCGACCCGCCTTCCTTCACGAAAACGAAGGGCCGGCTCGACGACGCCCTGCGCGGCTACAAGGAAATCCACCTGCGCGCGCTGAAACTCCTCGCCGACGACGGCCTGCTCGCCACGTTCTGCTGCTCGCACCACGTCGGCGAGGCGGCGTTCCGCGAAGTCATCGGCGAAGCCAGCGTGGACGCCCGCCGGTCGCTGCGCCTGCTGCGCCGCTTCGGCCAGAGCGCCGACCATCCCGTCGTGCTCAATCTGCCGGAAACCGAGTATCTCCACGGCTACCTCTTCGAGGCGATGCCGGGACGCTGACGACGCGCCTGCCCAGCCGGCGGCGCGCCGCTGCCGCGACTATTTCGAGAAAAACTGTCCGGTGGACAGATTCACGAAGTAGCGCGGATTACTGCTGTAACGATCCGGCGCGTTTTGCGACGGGAAGTAGTAGATCAGCGTATTCAGACTGAAGTCGAAGAGATACGGAAACGGGAAGTTCGGACCCGTGTAGAACCAGGTGCCGCTCTTGAAGTCATACAGATAAGCGCCGCCCCGGCCATCCTCGGCATCCTGGAAGTAGGCAAAGCCGAAGTCGAAGTGATACAGATACGGAAAGTAGGCGTAGGAATAGTAGCCGAAGAACGTGCCGTTCGGGTAGCCGAGATAGTAAACGCCGTTGCTCAGCGCCACCTCGCCGGAGAAAAAGCCCGGATGCAGAGACCGCGTCGCCCGCACATCGACGAGGATGTCCTCCGAACGGCCGGAAGCCGTGACCGCGTCGCCGGCGATCTGTCCGGCGTAGGCGATCGTCACCTGTCCGCGCGAGAGCGACTGCACCTGCAGGGAAAGCCCCTGCACCGCGCCGTTGGTCGCCGCCTGGCCTTGCGAATTGAATCCCTGCCGGGACGGCACGAAGGCAAACGCGGTGCCGTCCGCGCGCACCGTAAGCTGGAATTTATCGGTGTAATCGAACGACGGGCAATACGTGTGGATCGTCCCCTCGTAGAACCCCGCCGGCGGTGCGTCCGCCTGGGCGGTGCGGCTGCCGACGCCTTGAGCGAGCAGCCACCCGAGCAGGGCGCTGCACAGGAAAATCCGGGCGACAAATCGCCGGAACCACGAGGAGGAATGGAAGAACATAGAAACAGCCTTTCCCGTAATGCCATTATTCGCGGCAAAACGGCTCAAAAATTATTTTCCGCGAGTTGCGGCGTCTGTCCGGCGCCACGCCGCCGGCAGACCGGCCAAGGCATTGACCGCTCAAATCGCCGGTTGCAAAGACGCGCGAAAACGGGCGGCATATCCGTGCCATCGAACCGGTAAACCCGCGGCATATCAAGCCGAATTGGCCTTGCCCAGCAGAGGGGAAGTTTGCCAGGCTCCTACGAATGAGCCGCTGCACTGTTCGTGTGATATGCCGCTGCGTCGGCGGCTTAATTGTAGGTTAGGTGCTAAACGCTATGTATGAAGTCGAAGCAATCAAGCCGCTAGGAAGCCGAGCCCGGCTTCGCTACTCTTATCGACCCGACACGTGTCCAGTCTGCAAAAGAGCCTGCGAAGTCGCTCCGGTTGGAACGACGATCTCGTTTCCAGAACACGGTAGCGAATCCGACAAGAAGCTACAGATTGTCTTTCGTTGCCCACGTCAGAGTTGCGGAAGCCTTTTCATTCTAGAGTATTCTGCCGAGCATGACGGCCGCGGCGGCTATTATTATGCGGCTTCCGCTGTGTATCCACGGTTACCTGTTGACGCAGACATCGCAGATGGCGTCGGTGAGATTTCTCCGAGTTTCGTTAAAATCTTGAATCAGAGCTTGGCGGCGGAATCGCACAATCTCGATCAAATAGTCGGCATCGGCCTGCGGAAAGCCTTAGAGACTGTCTAAAAAGTCGTTCTTGCGGTGGTTTCTGCGTGTGGCAGGCGTTTTGATGGCGACGCGAGACCGTGAACCTTATCCCAGCGACCTGACCGACGCCGAGTGGCAGATTTTGCAACCGCTCATCCCCGGTCCCGCCAGGCTGGGCCGGCCGCCGCGCTACGAGAAGCGCGCCATTCTCAACGCCATTTTCTACGTTGTGCGCAGCGGCTGCTCCTGGCGCATGCTGCCCTCCGAGATGCCGCCCTGGCGCATCGTTTACCACTATTTCATGCGTTGGCGCGAGGACGGGGTATGGATCGACCTGCACGAGGCGCTGCGGGATGCGCTCCGCCAGAAGAGCGGTAAAAAAAAGCCCCTCGGGCTGCGATACTCGATGCGCAGAGTGTTAGAACTGCTAACCACCCCGGAGGGCGCGGCTTTGATGCGGGAAAGAAGGTCCTGGGCCGCAAACGACATCTTGTGGTTGACACTCTTGGGCTGATCCTGGGCGTGCTGGTCACCCCGGCCAACGTGAGCGATCCCGCTGGCGCCGCGCAGCTCTTGCCCGAGGTCTTTTGCCGCTTTGGTTGGCTGCGCCATCTATGGGCCGACGCGGCTTACACCGGCATGAAGGCGCTGCATCGGTTGAAGGAACTTTTGCCCTGGCGCGGAGTGCGCGTGGAGATCGTGCGCGGCAAGGACAACACGAAAGGCTTTGCCGTGCAGCCCAGGCGCTGGATCATCGAGCGCACCTTCGCCTGGCTGACCCACAACCGCCGGCTGGTCCGGGACTACGAAACGCGCGAGGTCAACAGCGAGGCGATGATCCTCATCGCCGCCTCCAAACTCATGGTCAAACGACTGGCGAAACGGAATTTTTAGACAGTCTCTTAGAGTTTCTCACAAAAGACTATTGCGTCTACAAGCACCCGAGCAAGGACGCCGAGATCAAGGCGCGGCTTCTTGGGCAGTGTATTTCCGACTTCGTAAACGATCCCAACATTCAGAATTGCGCGAAGCGCGCAGCATGGCTGGGGAATGATGAGACGCACTACACTCGCGTTTGGACGGAGCACGACATCACAGATCTCAAAATCTTGATTCGGTTGACTCAGAATTGGATTTCCAATGAGCTTTTGACCGAGAAGTATCTTTCGGAGATGCCTCCACCGACGAAGAAAGGCACCTAACCTGCCGCTGCAGCGAACCGTCCTTGCGGCCGGTCGCTGAGCTTGGGGTCGTTAGGCATATCCCCATTCACATGGCGGGCAGAATCGAGGACCGACGGGAGCTTTCCTCGCAAGAGCGCGGGTTGATCGATTATTTGTTGCATCATAGCGAGTTCGCTTCTCCGCGATACGTCGAGCAGTTGGCGGCCGCGTCCGTTATTTCACGCTGTGACTGCGGTTGTCCGACGATTGATCTGGCGGTCCGCGACCAAGCCGCGCCCCTCTCAAGCCCGACAACGATTATCGCCGACGGACTGGCTCGGACGCCGGAAGGAGTATTGGTGGGCGTTATTCTTCACACCCGCGAGGGACTGTTGTCGGAGTTAGAGGTTTATTCCACAGAGGGAGTCGAGGGTTCATTCTCGCTTCCGTGGCCAGAGGCCATCACCCTTTACACCGCCCGTGATTCCATACCCAATGCCTAACCCGGCGCTGCAGACATGTGGTTAGGTGTGATGTTTCAAGACGTTGTCCGCAGGGCCAAGGTTTGGCAGGCTGGTGGTGGCGGAAGAGTCAAGCGCCCGCCATCCCGCACGGTCACCATGCACGCTAATGCCACGCTCACCCCGCTGATGCGAGCCAAAATGGTCTCGCAACTCACTACGCAGAACCTCTCGCAGCGCGCCGTCGCCACCGCTTACCACGTGAGCGAGAAGACCGTGCGCCGCTGGCTTGCTCGCGCCAAAGCCGCTGGCTTCCCGTCGCGCCTGACCGATCGCTCTTCGATCCCCGAACGCCAGCCACGCAAAACCAGCCAGGCGCTCGCAGCGCAGATCCTCGCTCTGCGCCGGGAGCGCCGCTCCTACGCCCAGATCATGACGGTGCTGCCCGTCTCCAAAGCCACGCTCTCCCGGGTCCTGCGCCGCCACGGGCTCAACCGCTTGACGGCTCTCGAGCCCCCCAAACCGCCCGCCCAACGCTACGAACGCGCCCAGCCCGGCGAACTGCTTCACCTGGACATCAAGAAGCTGGGGCGCTTCACACGCCCCGGCGTGCGCGCCACCGGCGACCGCACCGTCCGCAACCCGGGCGCTGGTGTCGAGAACCTCCACGTCGCCATCGACGATCACTCCCGCTTGGCCTTCGCCTGCCTGCTGCCGGACGAGAAGATCCCCAGCGCCCTGGCTGCCCTTCACCAAGCCATCGCCTTCTACCAGGCCCACGGCATCCAGATCGAGCGCGTGCTCACCGACCGGGGCTCGAGTTATCGCTCCAGACTCTTCGCCGCCACCTGCCGGCAACTCGGTCTCAAACATCACTTCACCAGACCTTATCGCCCCCAGACCAACGGCAAGGCCGAACGCTTCATCCAGACCATCACCCGCGAATGGGCCTACGCCAGAGCCTATGACTCCAGTGACCATCGTGCTTCCTTTCTTAACTACTACCTTCATGACTACAACTTCCACCGTCCCCATTCGGCATTGAACTATCTTCCGCCCAGCTCCAGACTACCCACTACTGCGGACAACGTGTCGAGAATCAACAGTTAGGTCAAGGTGTTAGTTATGGGGTAGTGTAGTTAGTCATAGTGGTGTTCAGGCATAGCTTCTGAGCAGGTAGAGCTTCTTCTGCACGAAGGACTCTTTGGTTTCATAGCCCAGTGCATGGATGGTGCCCACGCCGAGCTCGGTTGCGAGTTTGCCGAGCTTGGTGTGCAGGGTGTCCATGCGGTCGATGACTCCGATGGTGTGGCCCTGGAGGACGTGCCAGACGGCGACGGCCTAGTTTGCGGGCGACGGCTACTGCCGCTTTGTTGCGGCCGCGGCGGGCGGCGACGGCCAGGCCCCACTTCTGGAGCGGGTTGTCTACAAGCAGGAGCTTCTTGGCCGATTGCACCAGCAACGCTCGCAAGGGACCGTGTCCATGCCGCTTGAGCTTGCCGCCGCCTTGCCATTCGCCGCTCTGACACACGCTCGGGTTTAAGCCCCAGGTAGGCCACGAGCTTCTTGCCATGGGTAAAGCGGGCGATGTCGCCGATGGCTGCCACTAGCCCAAAGCAGGTCACCGCCCCGATGCCACACAGCCGTGCCAGCCGCAGCAAGCCTTCTTCGGCCACGATCTCTGCGGCCATGTGCTGGCGCAGGCGCGCCCGCCGGGCGCGGGCTGCCACCAGCCCCGCGTGCATCCCCTCCAGGAGCATCGGCTGCGCGGGCGTCCACGTCTTGAGCTTGAGCGAGGCGGGTGATGGCGGTAGGGTGCGCCAGTCGGAAGCCGCCCGGCAGACGCACGCAGTGTTCGTTGAGCATCGCGCGCAGCTGTTGCTTGTGGCGGGTCGCTTCCTTGACCACGCTCTGGTAGGAGCTGAAGACCTCGCGCCGCTCCAGCGTTTTCGTATCGGGCTGCCAGACCTGGGCGGAGAGGCCGCTGAGGTGGATGCGCGAGGTGCCGCGCCACCCGCCCGGAGGCTGTCGCTGAGCTTTGATTCGTCAGGCGGCGCTCGCGCACCTTACAATGGATGAACAAAATAAGAAGTCGTGCTCGACCATGTCTTCATAACCGTCAGGGACCTCGATCGATCGATTGCGTTTTACGAAACCGCTCTCAAGCCGCTCGGCATCGAGCACGCGGTGGATTACGACGGCAAGGATGGCCCCGAAGGACATCCCGATCTCAAGGGCTTCGGGCGAGACGGCCGCGTCTTCTTCTGGCTCAGGCAGGGCGACGCGGACGCCAAAGCTGCACACATCGGCTTTGTCGCCAAGAGCCGGGCCGAGGTGAACGCGTTCTACAAGGCCGCCATGGCGGCGGGCGCGACTGACAACGGCAAGCCCAGCGCGCGCCTGTATTACGATCCCCGTTATTACGCTGCGAACGTTTTCGATCCCGACGGTTACAGTCTCGAAGCGGTCTATAAGAGCTGGCAACACCGACCATGATCCAAATGACCCGACGTTTGAGCTCAACTTTGGTCGCTGAGCTTCATTCCGTTGGGCGGAAAACGCGCGGCTCCACCACGACGGCAGTGATGACCGACCGCCGCCAGAAGCAGCGCCTCGCGGCATCTCAGCACCGCGTTGCGTCTTGAAAATTTTTTCCTGCACGCCGCCGCGAGGATTCGGCCGCGCAAGTCAGTCTCGATCAGCATGCTGCGCATTCGTGGGACACAAAAACGACGAAAGTTCCGTGATGGAAAATTCTTGACCCTACCTTGGCTGATGTGCTGTTCTCTCCGCGCCGTTGCCACCCCTCCTCTGAGCCGCTCGGCCTTCGCCATGAAACTCCCCCTGACCCTGTTGTTTGCGCTTCTCCTCACTGCTCCCTGGGCTCCTGTGTCTGCCCAAGTGGTCTTCTCGCAGGATTTCTCCAGTAGTGCCAACGTCGGCGATTACGCCGGCTCAGGTCCAAACCAATTCGACGCCATCAACAGCGGCCCGAATTTCACCTGGACGATCAATAACGGCACGCTTGAGGGCACGCGCTCCGGAGCCACCAGCGGCTCCATCAATCGGATCACCGACCTGCCCACCAGCAACAGCGCGGCGAGTTTTGAGTTTGATCTCAACGTCACCGCGATCACCTCCGTCAGCACAAGCTCGAACGACGTTGTCTTCCAGGTCGGCGCAGGTTACACCACCGCGACGGGTGCCGAATCCACGCTGACGTTTGCGCAGTTCACCCTCAATCTGGCAAACACCAACGGTCAATACATCGTCAACGGCCCAGGGATCACGCTCACTGGCGCCCATCATTTCTTCTTTGTCGTCAATCGCTCGGGCGGCACGATCAATTACACCGCGCCGGGTGGTTCCAGCCAGAGTCTGCTCAATGGCAACGTCGCTTTGTATGTGGACACCACGCAGGCGTTCGCCAACCAGGCCGCGGCGGCAACCGGTGGCAACGCCGCGAACGACATCACCGATTTCAAACTGCGTTTCGCCACGGATCAAGGAACGATCCAGGTGGACAATTTGAAAGTGACGGTCGTGCCCGAGCCAGCGACCTGGATTTTGCTCGTCAGCGGTCTCGGCCTGCTCGGCTGGCGGGCCGGCCGGCGGCAGGCGCTGAACGCATAATCTTCGACCCGCCGGGCCTTGCGGGGGCACCGGCCGCTGCACAATAAACAGACGGCCCCCGGCAGGAGATCTTTTCTCCCGCCGGGGGCCGCGCAAACCGAATTTCGGCGCCCGCCTGCCTCAGCCTTGCCAACCCGGGCGGGGGCGGCAGGCTGGGGAGCGGGCGGTGTCACCTCGCTCAGGGCGAGAAGACAAACTGGCCGTTGCCGAAGTTGTAGAACACCCGCGGATTGGTCGTGTAATGACCGGCGCGGTTGGTGTCCGGATAGTAGTAGAAGAACGAGTTCGTGGCGTAGTTATACAGATACGGGAACAAGGTCGGGTTCGTGTAAAGGAAGGTGCCGAGCTTGAAGTCGTAGAGATACGCGCCGCTCTGGCCGTCGTTGGCATTGACGAAATACTCGAAGCCGAGGTCGTCATGATACAGGAACGGGAAGAACTCAAACGTGTAGTAGCCAAACGGGATGCCGTTCGGGAAGGCGAGGTAGTAGAAGCCACCGTTAAGTTCCGCCTGGCCGCTGAAGAACGGCGCCGCGGGCGGCGGGGTGGCAAGGGCGAACGTGGTGACACTGGCCGCGTTGCCGCCGACGCTGCCAACGGTGCCGAGCAGAGTCAGCGCGCCGGAGTTCAGGTCCACGGTGTAGAACGCGTTGCCATTCGAAACGTAGGCGACGCCGGTCGGCGAGATGTCGAAGCCGACGTTATCCACTTCACCGGTGCCGAAGTCCACCCGGGTGCCGTTCAGCGTGAGCGGTCCGCGCAGGTCCACCTGGCCGAAGGAGCCGGCGGCGCCGCCGGTCGGGGTGGAGTTCACAAGCAGGTTGTCCGTGGTCAGGTCGATGCTGAAAAGCGTCGTCGTGGTGGCTCCATTGACGCTGTTCGTGTAGGCGTTGCCGCCGATGAGATCACCCGCCGCGCCGCCGCTGACGAAGTTGAGCGTGCCGTCATCCGTCGTCGCGCCGGCGGTGAGGCCAGCGTTGTCGAAGACGTTTGGCGTGAGCCGCAAGGTGCGGGTCGCGCCATTGCCAGTGGCGTAAACGCGGAGGCGGTCAGCAGAGGGATTGAAGTCGATGTTCGTCGCGTTGGCGATGGGCGCGCCGTTCGCTGGCGCGGTGGGCGTCAGCACGAGCGTGACCTTCCCGGCGTTAGCGCCGGAGGTGGTGACGCGATACAGGTTGCCGCTGGCGGCCATGCCGTAGAGCACCCCGTTGACCGGATAGACGTTGATGTCCACCAGCCGGGTGTCGCCGCTCTGGAAGCCGGTGAGCGTGAAGGACGTTGGCGCCGTGAGCTGGGCCGTGTCGATCGGCGCGATGACCTGCAGCACCTGGGTGCCGGGGTCCGGGGCGGTGCCCGAAGTGGGATTTGGAGTCACGACGTCGGCCAGAATGAACGCCCGCTCGGCCTGCGCTGGACTGGAAGCGGCAAAGACGCCGAGGCCGGCGAGAAGGACGGCGGAAGCTGCGGAGGTGATTTTTGTTTTCATACGTATGAGTGGAGTGAGGTAACGAAGATGGATGCGCGCGGCGCGGGCCTCTGGATTCGACGGATCTCGTCACCACCCCCGGAGAAGGAATCGCTGGTGACCGGCGGATCGCGCGCCAACGGGCGTCCCGGGCACGCCTGCCCACCGGGGCGGGCAGCCCGGCAAGAAGGCAACAATTCCCCTTTGAGTTTTGAGCCGCTTTGGCGTTTAGGTTGAGAGCTTTTTCCCACTGCCGCACGCCATTATGCCCAAGAACACCGATCTGAAAAAAATCCTGCTCATCGGCAGCGGCCCCATCGTCATCGGCCAGGGCTGCGAGTTCGACTATTCCGGCGTGCAGGCCTGCAAGGCGCTGGCCGAAGAAGGCTACGAGGTCGTGCTGGTCAATTCGAACCCGGCGACGATCATGACCGACCCGGAGTTCGCCGCGCGCACCTACGTGGAGCCGATCACGGTCGAAGTGATCGAGAAAATCCTCGCCCGCGAGCGGCCCGACGCCATCCTGCCGACGCTCGGCGGCCAGACGGCGCTGAACGCGGCGATGGACCTGGTGCGCGAGGGCATCCTCATCAAGCACGGCGTGCGGCTCATCGGCGCCAGCGCGGACGCCATCCGCAAGGGCGAGGACCGGCAGCTCTTCAAGGAATGCATGCTGAAGATCGGCCTCGACGTGCCGCGCTCCGGCATCGCCCACACGCTGGACGACGCCCGCAAGCTCGCCCGGCAGGCCGGCACGTTTCCGCTCATCATCCGGCCGGCGTTCACGCTCGGCGGCCAGGGCGGCGGCATCGCCTACAACAAGGTGGAGTTCGACGAGATCGTCGAGCGCGGCCTGAGCCTGTCGCCGGTGAAGGAAGTGCTCATCGAAGAGTCGCTCCTGGGTTGGAAGGAATTCGAGATGGAAGTCATGCGCGATTGCGCGGACAACTGCGTGGTCATCTGCTCGATCGAGAACCTCGATCCGATGGGCGTGCACACCGGCGACTCCATCACCGTGGCGCCGACGCAGACGCTCACGGATCGCGAGTATCAGCTCATGCGCGACGCCTCGTTCGCGGTCATCCGCGAGATCGGCGTGGAGACCGGCGGGTCGAACATCCAGTTTGCCGTCAACCCGCAGAACGGCCGCATGGTCGTCATCGAAATGAACCCGCGCGTGAGCCGCTCCTCCGCGCTGGCGTCGAAGGCGACCGGCTTCCCGATCGCGAAGATCGCCGCCAAGCTGGCCGTCGGCTACACGCTCGACGAGCTGCGAAACGACATCACCCGCGAGACGCCGGCGAGCTTTGAGCCGACGATTGATTACTGCGTGGTGAAGATCCCGCGCTTCACGTTTGAAAAATTCCCGCAGGCCGACCCGACGCTGACCACGCAGATGAAGAGCGTCGGCGAGGCGATGGCCATCGGGCGGACGTTCAAAGAGGCGCTGCAAAAGGCGCTCCGCTCGCTCGAAACCGGCCGCGGCGGACTCGGCGCCGACGGCAAGGACACCTACCCGATCCTGGCCAATGGCGACTGGGATCGCGACGCCATCAGCCGCAAGCTGGCGCAGCCGAACGCGGAGCGCATTTTCTTCCTGCGCTTCGCCATGCTCGCCGGGATGTCGGACGAGGAAATCTTCGAGCTGACGAAGATCGATCCCGTGGTTTCTCAACCAGATCCGCCAGATCGTGGACGCGGAAAACGCCTACCGCGCCAACCCCGGCGACATCGGCCTGCGCCGCGCGAAAAAGCTCGGTTTTTCCGACCGCCAGCTCGCCCGCTTCACCCACCTTTCCGAGAGCGACATCCGCGCCCAGCGCAAGGCCGCCGACCTCGTGCCGACCTATCGGCTCGTGGACACCTGCGCGGCGGAGTTCGAGGCTTACACGCCCTATTTTTATTCCACCTACGGCGACGAGGACGAGACGCGGCCGAGCGAGAAGCGGAAGATCATCATCCTCGGCGGCGGGCCGAACCGCATCGGCCAGGGCATCGAGTTCGACTACTGCTGCGTGCACGCGGCGTTCGCGTTGAAGGACGAGTTCGAGACCATCATGGTGAACTCGAATCCGGAGACCGTTTCGACCGACTACGACACCAGCGACAAGCTCTACTTCGAGCCGCTCACGCTGGAGGACGTGCTGAACATCTACGAGCGCGAGCAGGCCTGGGGCGCCATCGTCCAGTTCGGCGGCCAGACGCCGCTGAACCTCGCCGCCGCGCTGCAGGAAAACGGCGTGAACGTCATCGGCACCTCGCCGAAATCCATCGAGCAGGCCGAGGACCGGAAATTCTTCGCCGCGCTGCTGGAAAAGCTCGGCCTCAACCAGCCGCCGAACGGCACCGCGACGAACGAGGACGAAGCCGCCGCCATCGCGCGCCGGATCGGCTATCCGGTGCTCGTGCGACCCAGCTTCGTCCTGGGCGGGCGCGCCATGGAGATCGTGTATCAGGAGGACGACTTGCGCCGCTACATGCGCAACGCCGTCTCGGCCAGCCCGGAGCGGCCGATCCTCGTGGACCGCTTCCTGGAAGATGCCGCCGAAGTGGACGTGGACTGCATTTCCGACGGCACGACGCACGTGATCGGCGCGATCATGGAGCACATCGAGCAGGCCGGCATCCACTCCGGCGACAGCGCCTGCGTCATCCCGCCGCATTCGCTCTCCGAGCACGTCAAGGCGACGATCACCACCGCGACAAAGGCGCTCGCCGCCGAGTTGCAGGTGCGCGGGCTGATGAACATGCAGTTCGCCGTGAAGGACGAGCAGGTTTACGTGCTGGAGGTCAATCCGCGCGCTTCGCGCACCATCCCGTTTGTGAGCAAGGCCATCGGCGTGCCGCTCGCCAAGCTGGCGGCGAAGGTCATGGCCGGGCACACCCTGCAGGAGCTCGGCTTCACCGAGGAAATCATCCCGCCGCATTTCGCGGTGAAGGAAGCGGTCTTCCCGTTCGCCCGGTTTCCCGGCATGGACATCACGCTCGGGCCGGAGATGCGCTCCACCGGCGAGGTCATGGGCATCGATGCCGACATGGGCATGGCCTACGCGAAGTCGCAGACCGCCGCCGGCTCGCCGCTGCCGCAAAAGGGCAACCTGTTCATCAGCGTGAAGGACAGCGACAAGGCGCAGGCCGCCGAGCTGTCGAAAGTCGTTTGTCGCGCTCGGCTTCGAGCTTTACGCCACGGGCGGCACCGCCGCCGCGATCGAGGCCGCCGGGGTGCCGGTGAAAAAACTCTACAAGCTCGCCGAAGGCCGGCCGCACGTGCTGGACATGATCCAGAACGGCGAGATCGCGTTCATCATCAACACGCCCAGCGGCAAGACGCCGCGGCAGGACGAGGTCAAAATCCGCGGCGCCGCGGTGACGTATCGCATCCCGATCATGACCACGCTTTCCGCCGCGGCCGCGAGCATCGGCGGCATCCGCTCGCTCCAGGCCCAGGGCATGACGGTGCGCACGCTGCAGGAATACCACGCGGACATGGCAGCCAGCCGTCCGACTGCCGCGGCGGCTGCCGTTGAGCCCGAGTCCACCGAGGCCACGCCGCCGGCCGAGGAAGCCGTCCCAGACCTCACCGGTTCCGCGGCCTGATCCATCGGTCGCCGCAGCTCTCTCCGCGCCCATGCCATCGCGCCATTCCATCGTGGTCATGGGTGTCTCGGGCGCCGGCAAAACGGCGGTCGGCCGCGCCGTGAGCGAAAGTCTGGGCCGGCCGTTTCTTGATGCGGACGATTTTCACCCGGAGGCCAACCGCGCGAAGATGCAGGCCGGCACGCCGTTGAACGACGACGACCGGAAGCCGTGGCTGGAGCGGCTGAACGCGGAGCTGCTTGATCGCAACGAGCGCCGGGAGCCCGTCGTGCTCGCCTGCTCGGCATTGCGCGCCGCCTACCGTGCCAGCCTGCGGCGCGACTTGCCCGGACTGGTGTTTGTCTATCTGAAGGTCGGTCCGGAAACCGTGCGGGAGCGCGTGGGCGGCCGGGAAGGCCATTTTTTTCCGGAAGAACTCGTGGCGAGCCAGTTCGACGCGCTCGAAGCGCCGGATGCCGACGAAGCGGTGATCGTGGACGCCACGCAGCCGCTCGCGGCCGTCGTCGCGGACATCTGCGCGGCCGTCGCGCGCTGAATCAGCGCTTCTTCGGCGGCCCGGTCACGCCGTAGAACTGCGGAAGGTCGGCGCGCAGCTCCGGCAGATCTTTCACGGCGCGCTCGGCCAGGGCGCGGGCGTCCGGGATCAGGGCGAAATCGAGCGCGAAATTCGCCGCCAGCCAGCGGCGGTTGGCGGCGGCTTTCGGATCGGGCACCCGGTCGGCGAAATAGACCGCCATGTCGAGCAGGGTGTGCGGCGACAGATCCGGCCATTTGAGCACCGCCTCGCCGTAGCTCGTCTCGCCGCGCAGCTCGTCTTCATCGGCGCTTTTGATGCCCTTGGGCAGGCGCACGTTCGTGCGGCTGACGATCTGCTGCGGGTAGCCGCCGCCCGGGGTGTTCAGGTCTTCGAGCAGGGTGCGCTTGAACTCGACGAGCAGCTTCGCCCGTTCCCGCGCCAGGGTCAGAGCGGCGACGTAGTCGGGGCTGCGCAGGCCGATGCGGTTGAACGTCGCCAGCGCTGCCTGGAAGCGATACATGCGGAACGATTGCTGGGCGACTTCGCGCGCCGTCGTCCAGCGGCTTTTGTCCTCGTCCTGCTCGGCCGTTGCGCGGGTCGCCGCGTTGTCGCTTTCGTTCTTGCGCGAGCCTTCCAGCCGGCTCCGGGCGTCGGCCTGGATGACGTCGAGCATCTCGGCGATCTTGCCGCCGGATTGCAGCACGTCGCGGGTCTTGTTGATGTCGGTGATCAACTGCTCCTGCGCGGCCGCGGTCGTAGCGCTTTTGAGCCGTTCCACGAGCGGCGCGTAGAGGTGGTAGTCGTGCAGCCGCCTGGAAACCAGCGGCTCGTAGTCCTCGATCCAGCGGTATTCCGGCGGCGGGGTGCCGCGGAGATAATCCTCCAGCAGCCGGGCGCCGTCATCCAGCGCGCCGACCTCCCAGTCGCGCAGTCCGAAGAGCAGGAGCGAGAAGGCTTCGACGCTGTTGTTATCAAACGCCCGCGTCGCGCTGCTGGGCACCGGCTTGCCGGGATCGGCGAGAAACTTGGCGGTTTGTTCAAAGAAATTCGCCAGGCGCAGTTCGGACGGTTTGTTCGAAAGGAAACCGGCCGCGAGCTGGTCGCGGATGTAGCCGTTGGCCGTGTCCACCTGGCGGTCGAAGAGCGCGGTGAGCGCCAGGTGCAGGCGCAGCCAGTCGGCCCGCGGCCGGGTCACTCCCTGGCGGCGCAGGATGGCGGCGAAACGGTCCAGCGCAGTCGTGAAATTTCCGGCGATCAACTCCCGCCGCGCCTCTTGAAACGCCTCCTCGACGCCGAGCGTGGCGGCGCGCCGGGCTTCCGCCGCGCGGCGCTCCTGCACCGCGGCGGTCGCGCGGCGGCCGAGCTGGTCCTTGCTGGGCGGGAAAAAGCGGTCCCGATAAAGAAACGCCAGCCCCGCGCCGCCCAGCAGGAAGAGCAGGAGCACGAGCGTGAAAAAGCCGGTGAGACTGCGCGTTTTTTCCTCGTCGACCACGACGCGCCGGCGCCGGCGGCGCTGCTGCTGCGCGGCGGGCGGGCGGGCGGTGCGCTCGGCCACTTTGTCCGCGGCGTATTGGAGGTGCTCGATGAGCTGCTCGTAGGTTTCGTAGCGCGCCGCCGGATCTTTTTGCAGCATCCGGTCAATGACGTAGGCCGTCTCCACGCTGACATCCGGCGCGAAGGCCTGGAGACTGACGGCCTGGCTTTTCAGGTGCTTGAGCGTGACGAGGCTCGCGTCCGGCGCCTCAAACGTGGGTCGGCCCGCGATGGCGTGAAACAGCGTGCCGCCGAGCGAATACATGTCGCTGCGATGATCCTCGGGCTCGCCGTGGAGCTTTTCCGGCGCGATGTAATACGGCGTGCCCCAGATCTCGCCGCGCGCCCCGGCTTCGTGGGCGGTGAGCAGCGCGAGGCCGAAGTCGGTGATCTTGGCGTTGCGGGCGTCGGCAAACAGGATGTTGCCCGGCTTCACGTCGCGATGGATCAGGCCGGCCTGGTGCGCGGCCTTCAAGCCCTCGGCGATCTGGCGGCCGACCTCGAGCGCCTGGCTTTCCGCCACCCGGCCCTGGAGCTGCATGAGATCGTCGAGCGACCCTTTTTCCACCAGCTCCATGGCGAGGTAATACTGCCCCCGATCCTGGCCGAAGGAGAAAACCCGCACCACGTGCGGATGGTGGACCGAAGCCGTGATGCGCGCCTCCTCCTCGAGCCGGGCGATGGCGGCCGGGTCGGCGGAGGTTTCGCGCGGCAGCAGCTTCAGGGCGACCGGGCGGTTCAGCGTGACATCCGTCGCCCGATAAACGGCGCTCATGCCGCCTTTGCCAAGCAGCGCGGTGATGAGAAAGGGGCCGAACTGCCGCCGCACGTCCATGACTGCCCCGCACAAGGGACAGTGAATGCGCGCCAGCGGCTCCTGCTCGCTCACGTCGATGAGCGTCTCGCAGCCCGCGCACGCCTGCACCGCGCCGGCCGCGATGAGCGCCGCGGCGGCTTCGGGCGTCGTGGGCGTGTTCGTCGCGCGGGTGCCGCGGCCGGGCCTGGGTGCCGGCGGCCACCGGAGTCGGGCTGTCTTCGCCGGAAGGGACAGGCATGGTGAGCCTGCTTTTTAACATTGAATGCGGGCGCGGGCAATTTTGCCCGTCGGGAAGCGGCGGCTCAGGGGCTGCCGCGACTGTGGGCTCGACCCCGATCCGGCTCGCGGCGCGCCCCACCGCCGGCGGCTGCCGATCGGGACGCCACCGCACTGTAACAAGCCCGTTACGGTAAACCGCTTTCACCGGTGTCCGCGGAGTCCTAAGCAATCAGGCGGTCAAACACATCCAACCCAACAACCCTGATTCCTCACTCGACGTATGAAATCCCAATCGTCCTTCCACTTCTCGTTCCGCCCGCTGGGGCTGCTGCTGGCGGCCTGTGCCGTCACGCTGCTGCTGGCGCTGCCATCGCTGGCCCGGGCCAGCTTCCACTTGATGCAGATCGAGCGGATCATCGGCGGGGTCAACGGTGACACCACCGCGCAGGCCATCCAGCTGCGCCTGCGCGCCGACGGCCAGAACTTCCTCAACAGCGACGCCGGCGGCACGCAGGGCCCGGCGCGGCTCATCGCCTACGACGCCAACGGCGCCAACCCGGTGACGCTGCTCGTTTTCCCGAACGACGTGTCCAACGGCCGCCGCGGCGATCGCGTGCTCGTGGCCAGCGCGAATTTTGCGCAATACACGACCCCGCGCATTCAGCCCGACTTCGTCCTGACAAACCTGATCCCCGCCAGCTACCTGCCGGCCGGGCGCATCGTCTTCGCCGACGGCGTCGGCAACGTGCTCTGGTCGGTGAGCTACGGCGGCGGCAGCTACCGGGGGCCAAACACCGGGCTGAATCTCAATGACGCCAACGGCAACTTCGGCCCGGCGTTCAACGGCCCGCTGCCCAGCCGCTTCACGGTGTCGCTGCGCTTCCGCGGCAACTCCACGGACCCCAGCGAGGCCAACGCCACGGACTACCGGCTGACGGACGAATCGGCGGAGGTGAAGAACAACCGCAACGCCGAGTCGGTGCTGCCGGCGCTGCCCGGGATTCCTCTCCGGCCAGGTCGCGGTCGGCGAAGATTTCCACTACCTGAATTTCTTCGGGTTCATCAACGAAAACTTCTTCCCCTACCTGTTCCACAACGAGCTCGGCTTCCAGTTCTTCGTCGATGCCCGCGACGACTCCCGCGGCGCTTACCTGTATGATTTCGCCGGGCTGGGTTTCCAATACACCTCGCCGGCGCTTTATCCCTACCTGTATAATTTCGACGAGCGCGCGTTCCTTTATTACTTCAAAGAAACGAAGAATCCGCGCGTGTTTTACAACTTCGCCACCGGCCAGTTTGTCTATCGGTGAGCCGCCGCGGGCTTCGCGGCGCCTGCCAGATGGTGTGGCACGCGCCGCGTTCTCTGCCCGTTGTAGAGGCGCCGCTCACAGTAGCCGCCTCTACAGAGCGTCAAACCGAGTGACCACGCAAGCCTTGCCCCGGCCGGTCGCGACTCTGTTACAAAAAACGCGGCGGTCCTCCCATGCGCATCCTGGTGATCGAAGACGAGCCGGAACTGGCCCGGCATGTGAGCCGCGCGCTGGTCCGGCACGGGCACTCGGTCGCCACGCAGCACGACGGGGAAGGCGGCTTGCAAGCCGCGCTCCTGCAATCGCCCGATCTGCTCGTCCTCGATCTCAATCTGCCCGGACGCGACGGCTTCTCCGTGCTGGCCGCCCTGCGCCAGGCCCACTCGGCGGCCCGGGTGCTCATCCTCACCGCTCGCGGCGAAGTGGAGCATCGCATCCGGGGCTTGAACGCCGGCGCGGACGATTACCTCGCAAAGCCGTTCTCCATGGACGAACTCGTCGCGCGCGTGGAAGCGCTGGGCCGGCGCGCGGGCACGCCGAGCGGCGGCCGACCTGCTCGAGGTCGCCGATCTGCACCTGGACGTCCAGCGGCGGCGCGTGACCCGCGCGGGCCGCACGATCCCGTTGTCGCCGCGGGAGTTCGAGGTGTTGCAGCTGCTGATGCAGGAACCCGGCCGCGTCTTCTCGCGCACGGAACTGTGCGAGCGGATCTGGCAGCGCGATCACGGGTATGACACCCGCACCGTGGAAATTTTCATCACCCGGCTGCGCAAAAAAGTGGACTTTGGCTTTCGATCATCCGCTCATTCAGACGATCCGCGCCGTCGGCTACACGATCCGCCCGCCGGCTCGCAGTCCGGGAGCGAGCCGGACGTTCCGACCATCCCGCCTTGACCCGCTTCTTTCCTCGTGAGATCGCTTTCTTGCTCCCAACCCTTGCTTGAGCTGATGAGCAAGTGCGCGCCGCTTTTTCCCCGGCTTCACTCCGGGCTTTTTCTGCCTGCTCGTCGCGTTCTCCGCGGCTTGACGGAGCGTTTGCGGAAGCCACGATCGAAGGCCGCGTCGAGCTGCCGAAGTCGCGCTCGGCGCCGGTGATGAACAAGCGCTACGAGATCGTCACCAAGGGCGGCGCGATCTCCACGAACCCGCCGCTCGCCGTCGTTTACCTGGAAGGCGCTTTTCCGCGGCCGGCGGTGTTGCCGGTGAAACAGGTCGAACAGAAAGGGCTCACGTTTCTTCCGACGTTGCTGCCGGTGCAGGTCGGCACCCGCATCGAGTTTCCCAATCTCGACGACACGTATCACAACATCTTTTCCTTCTCGCCGGCCAAGCGCTTCGACCTCGGGCGCTACCGCTCCGAAGAGCGGCCGATCCCTTCGCAGACCTTCGACAAGCCGGGTCTCGTGACGTTGCGCTGCGAGATCCACGAACACATGCGCGGCCTCATCCTCGTGCTCGACTCGCCGCACTTTGTCACCACGGATCCCAGCGGCCGCTTCCGTCTGGGCGGCCTGCCGGCGGGCCGCTACACGCTCAAAGCCTGGCTGGACAGCAAGACGACGCTGGAGCGGCCGGTGGAGCTGAAAGAGGGCGCGACGCTCCACGTCGATTTTCCCTGACCGGCCCCAGCCCGGCGCGCCCGTGAACGCCCTTTCCCCGTTTGCGCCGAGACCGTGCGGTCTCACGAGTTTTCGCGTCCGGTTGCTGCTGGCGATGGTGCTGCTGGTGCTCGTGGTCACCGGGGTCGGATTGTATGTGGCGCAGCGGCATCTCGCGGCGGAAACCGAGCATGATCTCCAGCAGGATTTCCAGGCCGAGCTCGCCCTGCTGCACAGCGTCCAGGAGGTGCGCCGCGCCGCGCTCGCGGAGCGCTGCCGCGCGCTCGTCAGCCGGCCGCGCATCCTCGCCGCGCTGGAGGATAATGCGCTCGATCTGCTGTATCCGAACGCGCGCGACGAATTGCGCGACGTGCTCGACCGCGACGGGGAAACTGCCTCCTCCTCCGTCGGCGCGGCGGGGACGCGCGTGCTCCGGGCGCGGTTTTACCGCTTTCTCGGTGGCGACGGCGCCGTCATCCCGCCCGGCGAGACGGAGGTCGGCGCGCTCAGCGCGGAGGAAGCCGCCCGGCTGACCCTCTCCGCCGCGCCGGACAAACAGCAGATCGGCTATTTTCTCCGGGGAACGCCAGCCAGCGCCGATCGTGACGACGACCCCGGGCTGGACGAAATCTTCGCGGTGCCCATCCGCTCGAGCGAGACCGGCGAGCCGATCGCCGCGCTGGTCCTCGGCTTCAAGCCGATCGCGCCGGCTGGCGCTGGCGCCGGCCGCGGAATGCTCAGCGGCATCTGGGCGGAGCACACGCTCCACCTGCCCGCCCTGGAGCCCGCCGCGCGCGCCGCGGTGAGTGCTGCAATCGCGCGGGCGCTTTCCGCCGCGGCTCCGAGGCTCGCGACCGAGGGCAGCCTCGACAGCGAGATCGGCGGCCGGCGGCACCGGCTGTTTTTCAAGCGGCTCAATCCCGACTCGCTTTATCCGCCCGCCTACGAGGTCTGCCTGTATCCGCTCACCGAGTTGCTCGCGCAGCAGCGCCGGCTGCGCTGGCAGGCGGCGATTGCCGGCGCGCTGCTCCTGCTCGGCGGGGTCGGTGCCAGCCACGTGCTTTCCGGCCGGCTCTCCCAACCGGTGGAAAAGCTCGCGGTCGATTCCGAGGAAAACCGCGCCCAGCGCGCCCGCGCCGAGGCCGCGCTGGAGTTGACGAGCGTGGAGCTCCAGCGCGCCGCGCGTTTTTCCGCCGACGCCTCCCACCAGTTGAAGACTCCGATCACCGTGCTGCGCGCCGGCCTGGAGGAATTGCTCGCGCAGGAACACCTTTCCCCGGAAGCCTGCGCCGAGCTTTCCGCGCTCGTGCACCAGACCTACCGGCTCACCGGCATCGTGGAGGATTTGCTCCTGCTTTCCCGCCTCGACGCCGGCCGGCTCAAGCTCGATCTCCAGCCGGTCGATCTCACGCTGCTCATCGAAGCGCTGCTGGACGATTTCGCCGCGATTTCGGACGAATCTGAGATCGCCGTCGAGACAGATTTCCCGCCCGGGCTCACGATCTCCGGCGAGAAGCGGTATACCGAGCTGATCCTGCAAAACCTGTTGGAAAACGCGCGCAAATACAACACCCCGGCCGGCCGCATCCGGGTCACGGCGTGCGAGGAAAGCGGCTGGGTGCTGCTGAGCGTGTGCAACAAAAGCGTGCCGATCCCCGCGGCGGCGCAGTCGCATATTTTCGAGCGCTTCCACCGCGGTTCCGCCGGCGGCAACATCCCCGGCCACGGCCTCGGTCTGAATCTCGCCCGCGAGCTGGCGCGGATCCACGGCGGCGATCTGCGGCTCGTGCGGTCGGACGAGGAGTGGACGGAATTTGAAGTTCGCTTCCGTCCCGCGGCCCGGCAGACTGTTCGCGAAATTTCGCCCGCCGTTTCATGAAATCTCCGCGCCGTTTCTACGCTGTCCGCGGCGGCTTCGTGGCGGCGCTGCTTCTCGCGGGAACGGTGACCGCCGCGCCGGCCGCCGAGAGTTTCCTCGATCGCGTGGACGAAGCGCTCACGATCACCGCGTTTGGAGACCGCGTCCGGGCGCGGCTCAGCGGCACGATCGAGCTTGAGTATTACAATTTTCCGCAGATCCCGACCTACCTCATCGACGCGGACGGCCACAACCTGTTCAACCCGCGCTTCAGCTTCTTTCTCGACGCGCAGATCGGCCCGTCTTTCTACCTCTTCGTCCAGTCGCGCGTGGACCGCGGCTTTGATCCGGCGGACGAATCCATCCGCATGCGGCTCGACGAAATCGCGCTGCGTTTCACCCCTTGGGAGGATGGGCGCTTCAGCCTGCAGATCGGCAAGTTTGCCACGGTCGTCGGCGCCTGGGTGGAGCGGCACCTTGCCTGGGACAATCCGTTTATCAACGCGCCGCTCGCGTATGAAAATCTCACCCAGATCGAAGAAAGCGCGGCGCCGACCGACGCGTTTGCATTTGCGCGCGCGGCTGTGCAGGAAAAATACGAGCACAACCCGATCCTCTGGGGTCCGGTCTATGCCACCGGCATCGCGGTTTCCGGGCGCCTCGGCCGGTTTTCCTACGCGGCCGAAGTGAAGAATTCCGCGCTTTCGTCGCGTCCGCAATCCTGGGATTCCACCGATGTCGGCTTCGAGCATCCGACGGTCAGCCTGCGCGTCGGCTACCGCCCGGACCAAGCCTGGAACTTCGGCTTCTCGGCCAGCGAAGGCGCCTATTTCCGCTCCGAAGCCGGGCCGACCCTGCCGCGGGGCCGGGGCATCGGCGATTACCGCCAGTTCGTGCTCGGCCAGGACATCAGCTTTGCGTGGCACAAGCTGCAACTGTGGGCGGAATTTATCGAGGCGCGCTTCGAGGTGCCGCGGGTCGGCAATGCCGATACATTTTCGTATTTCCTGGAGGCGAAATACAAATTCACCACCCAGCTCTTCGGCGCGTTGCGCTGGAACCAGCAGCTCTACGCCGACGTCCCGGACGGCACGGGCCGCCGCGCGCCCTGGGGCGTCGATCTCTGGCGCGTGGACAGCGCGCTCGGGTTCCGCTTTACGCCGCACACGCAGTTGAAGCTGCAATACTCCTTCGAGCGGGAAATGGCCGGGCGGGAAGACGCGCGGCACACCTTTGCCGCGCAGTTTACGGTGAAGTATTAGCGACGCCGCTCAACGGAGCACCTCGTTGCGGCCGGCGAGCGTTTCGCGCAGCGCCACGAGCTTTTCGTCGAGCAATCCTTCGGTCGCTGCGCGGATGGCTGTCAGGAGATCGGCGGCTTCGCGCACTCGCGACACGGAGACGTAGTCCGCGCCGGCTTTGAGCAGTGAGTCCACCTGCTCGAGGACTTCCGCGGTGGCGATGATCTTCGCGTGCGGATTCAGCCCGCGCAGCAGGCGCACGAGACGCTCGTTGGAGGTGCCTTTGAGCAGGGAATCCGGCACCGTGGAAATCAGCACCTCGGCTTTTTCCAGACCGGCGTGCAGGAGGGTGTCGCGCTGGGCGATGTCGCCGTAGATCACGCGCACCTTGCGCGCCAGGAGACCCGCGCGGGCCGCCGGGCTGAAGTCCACGACGGCGGTGTCGCCGATGAGGTCGGGCGCGTGGCGCTGCATTTCCTCGAGCAGCGAGCTGGCCGTGCGGAAGAAGCCGAGAAATACGATGCGCGCCGAGCCGTGGCCGTGACCGCCCTCGGCGTGCGCGTCGTCTGTCGCATGATCGAGGTCGCGCAGGCCCGCGCGTTTCAGCCAAGGGATCGAGCGGCGCGCGAAGCCGTCGGACTTCGCGATGCCGAAGGACGAGACCGCCGCCATCAAGGCAAACGCCAGCGCCACCATGCCGGAGGTGGCCGGATGCGCGAGATGCCCGGCCTGCGCGCCGAGCGCGAGCACGACGAGCGAGAACTCGCTGACCTGGCAAAGGTTGATCGCCGGGATGAGGCTGGTGCGCAGCCCCTGGCCCATGAGGTAGAGCGGCGAAAACGTCGTCGCAAACCGGCTCACGGCGACAAACGCCGCGAAGCAAAGTGTCCAACCCACCAGCGGGAGGGTCGGCAGCGGAATCTGCATGCCGAGCCCGACAAAAAACAGGGTGACAAAAAAGTCGCGCAGACTCGTGACCTTCGCGGTGACATCGAGCGCGTAGGGAAACGTCGAAAGCGCCACGCCGGCGACGAGCGCGCCCATCTCGCGCGACAGGTGCAGGCGTTCGCCCAGCTCGCCGACGAGAAAGCACCACGCCAGCGCGCCGACCTGCACGAGCTCCGGGAGACGCGCGACGTTGCGAAAGATCGCCGGCAGCACGTAGCGGCTCACCGCCAGCGCCGCGACGACGAGTCCGATCACCCGCGCCAGGGAGCCGAGCAGCACGCCGATGCCGAGGTTCTCGAGATTCGGCTGCACGGCGAGAAACAGGATCGCCGCGAGATCCTGGAGCACGAGCACGCCGAGGGTGATGCGGCCGGTCAGCGTGTCGAGTTCCTGCTTCTCGTAGAGCAGCTTCACGATGATGACCGTGCTGCTCAGCGCGCCGGCCACCGCGAGGTAGAGCGCATCCCACTTGCCGCCGCGCAAGCCAAAGCCGCAAACGAGCCAGAAAAACACGACGCCCAGCAGCGCGCCGCCAAAGATCTGCACCGTCGCGGTCAGCGTGATCGAGCGACCGGCGCTGGCGATCTTTTTCAGATCGATCTCCAGCCCGATCATGAACAGCAGAAAGATGAGGCCCAGCTCGGAGATCGCGGAAATGCTCTCGGCCGATTCGATGAGCCGCAGCCCCGCCGGGCCGAGCGCAAAGCCGCCGACGAGATACGCGAGCAGCACCGGCTGGCGGAGGAATTGGGCGACCAGCCCCAGCAGCCACGCGGCGGCGATGCTGAACGTGATGTCTCGGATGAGTTCGTGCATAATGCGCGGTGGGCGCCGCTCACGACTGGGCCGTTTGCCCACCGGGAGCCGGTGCTTTTTTCCCTGTCGGCGTCTCCCCTAATCGTCCGCCGGTATCGACAGGTTGAGCATGGCGGCCAGCGCCGCCCAGTCGCCGGCGTCGGCGCGACCGTCCGCACCCGCGCCGTCGGAAGTCAGCAGCCAGGTGCGCCAGCCAAACTTCTTCGCCGGCAACAGATCGCCGGCTTCGTTCTCGCCGACCATCAGCACGTCCGGCGCCTTGACGCCGCGGATCCGCAGCCGCGTGGCGACGTGCTGAAACACCTGCAGACTCGGCTTGCCGAACCCGTGCGAGAAGCCCCAGAAACACAGCGCCGGGGTGAAAATCTCGATCGCTTTCACCGGCCCCTTCGTTGCGGAAAACGCCGTGCGCCGCGGCCGGCGGGATGAACGCCTCGACGGAATCGCTCGGGCTGTGCAGCGCGAGCGCCAGCTCGACCGGGGTGTGCGGATGGCCGTTGGAAATGAGGCCGAGCAGGACTCCGCGCCGGTTCAGCTCGCGGAGCGTCGTATCGGCTCCCGGCAGCAGGCGCACCGTGCGCCGGAGCTGCGCGTGAACGTAGAGAAATTCGGCCCGCGCTTCCTCGGAAAGTTCCTCCAGCTCCGGCAGCAGCGGCGCCGCGACGGCCGGCCAGTAGGGCACCGGCACCTCGACCCCGCGCGCCCCGGCGATGCTGGCATCCGCTTGCAGGGCGCGGTCGGCCGCCGTGTTGAACTCGGCGAGCGACATCCGCGGCGACTGCCGCCAGGTGCGGCGCCAGAGCGCGGCCCATTCCTCCTCGGCGTTGGCCGGCGCCGGGCCGCCTTCCAGCAGCGTGCCATAGACCGCGCAGATCACGGCCTTGAACGGCACGGCCGGAACAGATGATGACGTGGGTGTGGTCATAAACAGAAAGTTGGCGGCCGCCCCAGATCCGTCATCGCCGCCGGCTGCGGAGTGGCTGACCCCGCGGCCCGGCGCTGACGCGGAAATTGCCGCCGGCCATGGCATTGCCTAGCCGGAGCGCGGGACGCGGCCGAATGAAAAAGAAGAGCGTTTCCCGTCCGGCAGGACAAGCCCGAAGCACACGAAAACGCCCCGCGCTCTGTCCCCGCCATGTGCCCGCCCTCGTGGAATCACGGCGGCGGCAGCGCCAGCAAAGCCGCTGGCAGCCTGCGCGATACAGGGTTCGAACCTGTGACCCCTACCGTGTCAAGGTAGTGCTCTACCACTGAGCTAACCGCGCTTTGCTTTCTGCGTTCCCATTCGGAAATCGAGCTTTGCAGCCCGGTGCCCCGGCGGGACGACGGCGATGAGGAAAAGTCGCTCACCGTCGAGCCGCCAAAATTATGCGGGGTTCCACGACGTGGCAAGCGGTTTTGCCCCGCGTGTTTCTTCCGGGCCGCCGCCCCCGGATTTCCGCGGCTGCGCAACGTTTTCCCTGCCGCTGGGCGGAAACCGCGCCGAGCTCCGGTTTACTGGCCCGCGAGATCGTAGGTCGTGATCTCGACCTTGTGCCCGTCCGGGTCGTCGAAATAGACCGAGTGCGAGATTCCGTGATCGGCGAGAGTCGAAGGCGATGCCCAACGCGCGCAACTGCTCCTGCGCGCCCGCGAAATCCGCCCGGGTCGCCGCGCGCAGGGCGAAGTGATCCACGCGCGGCCCATCGGCTGGGGCGGAAAGCAATCGCGCTTCCCCGCCGGCTTTCGCTTGTGGACGGCGCACCGGGAAAAGTGCCAGAAACGTCTCGCCGAGCTGCAGGAAAAGCGGCACCCCGCCCCACTGCCCGGCAAAGACTTGCCGGAAGCCGAGCACGCGCACATACCACTCCAGCGAGACCGCCGGCTGCCGGCAGGTCAGCGCGATGTGATCAAGGCCCGCGAGTTTCATCGATGATCCCCGAGCGAGTGCGGAATTCTCTGCAAGGCGTCTGGACGTTCATCGCGGGAGGAATGCACGCGCGGCCGCTGGACGCGCGCATTGAACCTCATCAGCACTCAGGCCGCCTGGGCGCCCATCTTGCGGCAGGTTTCCGCACAAGCGTGGCAGGCGGCGACGCACTCGTCCATGCCGCCGATTTCCTCGCAGCTCTGGGCGCAGGCCGCGCAGACCGTCGCGCAGGCTGCACAGACGTGCGCGTGGAGGGACGACTTGCGCAGGAGAAAATCCGCGCTGGTCGCGCAGATCTGGGCGCAATCGAGCATCAGCTTGAAATGGTGGGCTTCGACGTGCCGGCCGCCGACCTCCAGGCAATGCGTGGCCAACATGCTCAGGCAGGTAGTGTGGCAGCGCTGGCAGTTCACGAGGCATTCCTGCATTTCGGAGTCGTTCATAATCTTTTTTGGGCGCGCAATTCGGTTCGCTTTCCGCCGGGGAGAATGCTAGTTCGCCGCCGGCACCATGACGACAAAAACACGCACGCTCAGGCACTATTGCATCGCACTCGCCGCGGTCGTCGGACTGCTGCACTTCCCCGCCAGCCCGGCAGCACGGGGCAGCGGCTGGCAGGTCACCGGGAGCGAACCGGGAGCGGCGGGCAACTCGGCGGTGCGGCATCGGGTGCAGACGGTGCGCGGCGACGCGGCCGGCCAGCAGGCGACGCTGCGCTTCGTCCTGGCGGAGCCCGGGCGCACGGTGTTCAAGGTGCTCGATCAAGGCGCCGAGGGGCGGCAGGATCTCGGCTCGGCAATGCGCGCCGCCGGGTGCCTGGCGGGCGTGAATGGCGGCTACTTCCATCCTGATTTCCAGCCGCTCGGCCTGGTGGTGAGCGACGGTCGCGCGGTGCATCCGCTCGAGCGCGCGCGCCTGCTCAGCGGCGTCTTCGTCGTCGGCGCCGATGGCCGCGCCGCGCTGCTCCGCGCCGAGGAATATCGCAACCGCGCTGCGAAGGAGAAAACGCCGCCGCGGCAGGCGCTGCAGGCCGGGCCGTTTCTCGTGGACAACGGCGCCGCCGTGGCCGGTCTCAACAACGGCCGCGCCGCGCGCCGCACCGTCGTGCTCACGGACGGCGCCGGGCGCTGGGCGCTGGTGACGACTTCCTCGCTCACGCTGGCGGAAACCGGCGCGCTGCTCGCCCAGCCCGGCATCGCGCCGGACGGCCTGCGGGTGCGCCGCGCGCTGAACCTCGACGGCGGCTCCTCCACCGGCATGTGGGTGCAGGCCGAGCCGCAGCCCTTTTACCAGCGCGAGTTCAGCACGGTGCGCACCTTTCTCGGCATCGCGCCGAAATAGAAAAAACCGCCCTCGCCCCGTCCGCACATCCCGCCCCCCTGGGCATTTCGAGTTTCGAATTTCCCGTCGGCTCCGCGTCGCCGGGCTAGGGATCCACGAAATAAACGTCCGGCCGCGCCGCCAGCGCCTGCCGGCGGGTGTCCGCTTCAGCCGGGGTCGGCAGCACGGCCGCCAGTTCGGGCCGGTGGGCGAAATTCCGGAAAAAGTAGTCCGCCATCTGGTCTTCGTAGCGGCCGCCGGGCAGCAGCGCCCGGGCTTTTTTCAGCCACTCCGCGGCGGAGGCAAATTTGTCCTCCTGGAGGTCGAGCGCGGCGGCCGTCAGCATCCACTCCCCGGCATCGAGTGGCGACGGGAGGGCGGGATCAGCAAATGCGCGCAGCCGCTCCTCGGTTTCCGCGCGCACATCGGCGATCTGGCCGGCTTCGATGCGGGTCAGCCGCAGCTTCAGCCCGGTGATCGCCGGCGCGCCGAGCGGATCGGACGCCCGCTGGCGCAACTGCGCCTGCTCGAACCGGGCGATCGCGTCCTGCAGCTTGCCCTGGCGCCGCAACGCCTCGCCCCAGCGATAAAAATAGAGTCCGGCCAGCGGCGCGTGGTGCGCGGCGTTGCTGAAATATTCCATGGCCTCGTCAAACCGGCGGCTGCGGCATTGGATAAACGCCAGCCGGTCGCTCGCGACCGCGACATCCGGCCCGGAGCGGGTGAGCGGGAAAAGCAGCGTCTGCGCATCGCGACCGCGACGCTCGCGGATGGCCAGCTCGGCGAGATAAATGTTCATCACGGCAACCTGGCGCGGGTTTTTGAGCTTCTCGGCCTGCGCGCGGGCCAGCGCGGCGGCTTTCTCGCGGTCGCCGCTGCGCTCGGCGGCGAGCGCGGCATCGAGCGCGGCGATCTCGTCATCGGGCCATTCCACGCTGTTGACCGTCGTCCCGCCGCCCGCCGCCGTCGTCGCGGCGCGATCGCCGCCGGCCGGGTTCCCCACCGTGTCGGCGGCTGAGCCAGCGACCGTCGCCACGGCTTGGGAAACGCTGAGATTTCCCCGCCGCCCCCAGAGCCGGCCGGTGATAAATCCCAGCGTGGGCAGGATCACGGCCGCGAGCAGCAGAAGGGTGATGCGAAACCAGCGCGACGCCGCGAGTCCGAGCTTTTCCTCGGGCGTCAGCTCCTCGAAGTGTCGCGGCGCCTCGGCTGCGAGTCCGCGGGCGGCCTCGATCTCCGCCGAGGTGCGCGCGCGTGGCCGCAGCCGCCGCGCCGCGACGGCCGCCGCGATGTCTTCGGCTTCGGCGGCGGCTTCGTCCTCGGCGGCGTTCTGCGCGCGTTGCGCCGCGGAGCGGCCGACCGGTCCCGCGGCGGCCAGGGGCGCCGCTGGCTCTGCCGTGCGCCTCCGCGACCGGTTCCGGTACGGGAACAGCGGCGGCGGGGGCGCCGGGAGCCTCCTCCTCCTCGGCGGCGTCGCCGCTCCTTACCCGCTCGAAGCGGTGCGCCTTCGCCGCAGCCGACGGCGGCGGAGCCTCGTCTTTCGGCGCGGCGGCGGAGAGCAACGGATTCGTGCGCCAGGCGCGGCGGGAGAGGATGGGTGTGGGCGCCTGCGGGGCCGGGGCGGACCCAGGCGGGTTTTCAGGCGCTGGCGGGTCGTCGGCCATGAACAAAGTAGGAAACGGACAAAGCGGGCGGCGGCGACACCGGGCTCGCGGCGAAATTGAAATTTAGAAAGGCCTGCCGGCCGGCGCAAGCCACCATCTCCCGGGCTCGCGGCGAGGAGCCGCTTCCTTCCTTCCCAGCGGCACCCGGCGGTCGGGCGGAGGCGCCGCGGCGTCGGCATGCCCTGTCCTCATCCCTGCGTATCCGGGCGGCGATTGGATTCGCCCAGCCCGTCGTTTCCCTCCCGGCGAGGTCCGCGCTCGTCCCCCGCCGCAGATCGTGCTTTCTTGGCCGCGATGCCTCTTGCTGCCACTCCAGCCCGATCACCCGTGCGCTGCCACCGCCGCCGCCGCGTGGCCTTGTCCCGCTGGGCTTCCGTGCTTTGCTGCTCTTTGCTCATGACGATGCTCTCCTTCGGATTCTTCAATGGCCGCCGGCAACGTCGAGGAAGCCGCCGACTGGCGCACGCGGGCGGAACGCTCCGATTACCGCGAGACGGCCCGTTACGAAGAAACGATGGCCTACTGCCGGCGGCTGGCGGAGGCGAGCGAGGCGGTGCGCATCGAGGGCCTCGGCCGCAGCCCGGAAGGGCGTGAGGTGGTGGCGCTGATCGTTTCCACGGACAAAGCCTTCACCCCGGAAGCCGCGCGCGCGACCGGCAAGGAGATCGTGTTCATCAACGCCTGCATCCATCCCGGCGAGTGCGAGGGCAAGGACGCCGGGCTGGCGCTCCTGCGCGACCTGCTCATCCACGGCCAGGCGCGGACCAACGGCCTGCTCGATCACGCCATCCTGCTCTTCGTCCCGATCCATGGCGTGGACGGCCACGAGCGTTTCGGGCCGTTCAACCGGGTCAACCAAAACGGTCCCGTCGCCGGCATGGGCTGGCGCACCACGGCCCAGAATTACAATCTCAACCGCGACTGGCTCAAAGCCGACGCCCCGGAGATGCGCGCCGTGCTCGATCTCTTCCGCCGCTGGCTGCCGGACATGCTGATCGACACCCACACCACGAACGGCGCGGACTACCAATACGACCTCACTTTTTCGCTGGAAAAATTCGCCAATCAGCACCCGGCGATCGTGGCGTGGCAGGCCCAGGCGTTTGACGGCGTCATCGTGCCGGCGCTGGAAAAACTGGGCCACAAGACGGCTCCTTACATCAGCCTGCTCAACAGCCTCGATCCCGCCGCCGGCTTTGCCGACGGCGCGGCGTCCCCGCGTTTTTCCACCGGCTTCGCCGCGGCGCACAACCGCTGCGGCGTGCTCGTGGAAACGCACATGCTCAAGGACTACAAGTCGCGCGTCGTGGCGACGTATGACCTGCTCGCCCAGGTGCTGGCGTGCATCAAAAAATCGCCCGGCACCCTGCGCCGCGCCACCGCGCAGGCGGACGCCGAAACCGCGGCGGGAAAACTGCCGCAGCCGTTTCCGCTCACCCTGAAAGCGGATCCGAAACGCCCGACGCCGTTCCCCTTTCTCGGCTTCGCCTGGACACGCGAGTTAAGCGCGGTCTCCGGCCAGCCGTGGATCCGGTATGACGCGACGCAGCCGGTGACCGTGACGATCCCGTTCTTCAACGACGTGCGCCCGGATGTCACCGTCGAGCCGCCGCCGCCCGCCGGCGGGTGGCTCGTTCCGGCCGCCTGGACGGTCGTGCTCGACCGGCTGCGGGTGCATGGCATCGAGTTCACCACGCTCACCCGGCCGCTGACGGTCGAGGTCGGGACCTACCTTTTCGACCAGGTCGTTTGGGAGCCGCAGCCGTTTGAAAATCACCACCAGATCAAGCTGCCGATGGCCGCCCAGCCGGTGCGCCGCACGCTGACGTTTCCGCCCGGGTCCGTGTTTGTCCCGGTGCGCCAGCGCGCCGCGAAAGTCGCGCTGCACCTCCTGGAGCCGGCGGCGCCGGACTCGCTGCTGGCCTGGGGATATTTCGACGCGATCTTCGAGCAGAAGGAATACGCCGATGACTACATCATGGAAAAGATCGCACGCGAGATGCTCGCGAAAAACCCGGCGCTCTTCGCCGAGTTCGAGCGCCGGCTGCTGGAGGACAAGGCGTTCGCGGCCAGCGCGTCGGCGCGACTCGATTTTTTCTACCGCCGCACCCCGTATTTCGACGAGCGGCTGAACGTTTATCCCATCGGCCGCGTGGACGCGCCCCCAGCGCTCGAGTAAGGTTTCCGCAGGACCTGCCGAAATTTTCCGCCATGACGAAACCCGCTTTCATCCGCCCTTTCCGAGCCGCCGGTGCAATGGTTTGCATCCTCGTTTCCGCGGTGCTCGTCCCGGCGGCGACCCTGCGCGCCGCCGAGCCTCCTCGCGCCCCGGTCGCCGAGGCTCTGCGCGGCCGGCTGGCCGTGCAGAAAAATGGCGCGCTCGCTGCGGTGCCGGACGCCGAGGTGGCGGGGAAGAAATATTACGCGCTCTATTTTTCCGCCGGCTGGTGCGCGCCGTGCCAGGTTTTCACGCCGAAGCTGGTGGCGTTCTACAACGCCATCAAACCGAAGCACCCGGAGTTCGAGGTAATCTTCGTCTCCAGCGACCGCTCGGAGGCCGAGCAGCTCGCCTACATGAAAGACAAGGCGATGCCGTGGCCGGCGCTGCGTTTCTGGGCGCTGAAATCCACGCCGGGCCTGACGCGCTATGGCGGCGGCGGCATCCCGCGGCTCGTGCTCCTGGACGCCGCCGGCAACGTGCTTTCCGACTCGTTTGTCGGCGACCAATACGTCGGGCCGGAGCGGGTGATGACCGCGCTCCAAGTGAAGCTATCGACGCCTTCCTCGTAGGCGAGGAACCGACGCGCCGCGCGGCCGCGGATCACGGGATCTGCGACTGCGGTGGCTGTTCGCCGGCCTGCGCTTCGACGACGACGGCACGCCGCTGGCGGTTCGTCCGCGCTCGCCGCTTCCGCAGCCACCGGCTCGGCCGGAGCAGGGCTGCCGTTGACCGCGGCATCTTCGCCCTCGGGCGACGGCGTGGCGGTGCCGGCGGCAGCCTCTTCGTCCGAGGCGCTCAGCATCCGCTCAACAGTGTCCATGAGCTGATTCAGGTCATACGGCTTGGGCAGGAAGCCATTCGCCAGCTCGGCGATGCTGCCGCGCTCGTTGAAGTCCAGGTTGTAGCCGCTGGAAATCAGGATGCGGACGTCGGGATCGAGCTCGCGCAGGGCGCGGAAGCACTCGGGCCCGCTCATCTTCGGCATCGTCATGTCGAGCATGACGAGGTCGATCTTGCTGCCGTGTTTCTGGAATTGCTCGATCGCCTCCATGCCGTTGCTGGCGGTGAGGATGTCCGAGCAAAGCTCGCCCAGGGCGGCGACGCAGAACTCGCGCAGGTCCGGCTCGTCGTCCACGACCAGCACGGTGGCTTCGCGCTTGTGCAGGGGCCGCGACGCCGAGGAAAGCGGGTTGCCGATCTCCGCCGGCTTCGTGCAGGAGGGTAGGAAGACGCTGAACTTCGTGCCGACGCCCAGGGCGCTGGTGACTTCGATGAAGCCGTTGTGCTTTTTGATGATGCCATACACCATCGAAAGGCCGAGACCGGTGCCCTTGCCGACTTCCTTCGTGGTGTAAAAAGGTTCAAAGATGCGGTGCAGCACATCCTTCGGGATGCCGACGCCGTCGTCCTCGACTTCGAGGATCGTGTAGATCGTGTTCGTCGAATTGTTCCCCGCCTGGGTGTCGAGGCCGGGCCGGGTGGAGACGGTGATCTTGCCGGCGCCGGGCAGCGCGTCGCGGGCGTTGATGACCAGATTGATGAGCACCTGCTGGACCTGGGTCTCGTCGGCCTCGATGTTCGGCAGCTTCGCGTAGCACTCGCTGGCCAGCTCGATGGTGGCCGGCACGGTGGAGCGCAGCATGCCCATCGTCTCGACGACGAGTTTGTTCAGATCAAACACCCGCAGCAGGGTCGGATGCCGGCGGCTGAAGGCGAGGAGCTGGCCGGTGAGCTCGGCGGCGCGGTTGGCGCTTTTTTCGATCTGGAGAAGCTTCACCTTGCGGGCTTCGTCGTCCTTGAGATCGCGCTTGAGCAGCTCGGTGTAGCCGAGGATCGTGGTGAGCAGGTTGTTGAAATCGTGCGCCACACCGCCGGCCAGGGTGCCGATGGAATCCATCTTCTGGCTGTGCAGAAGCTGGCGTTCCAACTCCTTGTCATACGTGATGTCGCGGAAGAAAAACATCCGCCCGAAGATGTTGCCCGCGGCGTCGCGGGCCGGCGTGGCGTAGCGGTGGAGCGTGCGCTTGCCGCCCTCGGTGGTCGGGTCGTTGAGCACCATTTCGTCCGCATGCTCGGCTGCGGGATCGGCGAGGAGCCCTTCGAGGAGGATGACCTGCTCATCCGGATCCGGAAGCATGGGGCGGATGCGCTCCATGAAATTCAGGTAGGAGTGCCCTTCGATCTCGGCGCGGTCGAGGTTGAAAATCTCGCCAAACCCGCGGTTGACCAGCGACACCCGCGTCGGCTGGCCCGGGGCGCGCGGCTGCTCGATGACCATGACGGCGAGGTCCACCGAGTTGAGCATGTTGCTCAGATAGCTGTCGCGCTCGGCCGACTGGGCGCCGAGCAGGTGATTGCCGAGCGCCAGGGAAAGCGCGACGTTGAATTCGTCCAGCAACGCGCCGTGGTAGTCCGCCCATGGCATCGCGCCGACCGGCTCGCCGGCCCCGTAGCGTTCCACCAGGAGGATCCACCATTGCCCCGGCCGGCCGTGCAAGGCGAGCGCAAGGAACTGGGACTGCGCCGCCGGGTTCCACTTCGCCTCGTCCGGCGCCTCGGGCGGGTAGCCCTGGAAGCGGATCGTGGTCGGCGAATGGGCGACCGGCTCAAGATAATATTCCGCCCAGGCGGGTGGCGGGGGGGCGTTGGTAAAATTCGGCAGCGGATAGCCTTCGGACACCGCCTCGGCCAGCACGCCCATGCGCGCCCAGGCGCCCTGGCCGCCGGCGGCCTGAGCCGGCACGGTCCACAGACAGGCGTGATCGCCCCCGAGCAGCTCGCACAGGCGGCAGATCAGGTCGGAAAGCGAGGCCGCGCCGCTGCTCTGCTCGCGCAGCGCATTCTCGATCTGACCCCGCAACCGGCGGCGGTCGGCCGCCAGCGCCAGCTCGCGCTCGGAATCGCGGTTGGCCACGGGCGACACCGTCCCGCCGGAGATCGCGCGGCTGCTGGCGCTCGCGGCGAGGGCGTTGGAGTTCAACGCGATCGCTCCGGTGAGTGCGTTCCGATCGCTCGACACCGGTGAGACGCGGTGGCTGAAAACGGTGGGGCCGGCCGGCGAGGACCGCAGGCCGTTGGGGCTCGTCGCCTGGGCACCGGGCAGCGGCAGCCGCTTGGTGCCGGGGCCGGCGGGGACTCCGTTGCCGGCCGCCGCCGTCGCGGCCGCGGCCGCTGCGTCGCGCTGCGAGGCGGAGATTCGCGTGGTGCGCACCGGCGGGCGATCGCTGAGCCGGGCGGGCGCGGGCACACTGAGCCGGGCCGGCGCGGATACGGTCGCGCGAGGCAGCAGGGAGCCCGGCGGATTGGCAGGTTCACTCATGGATGAAAGGCAAAAACGAAAAACGCGAGACGAGGGAGCCGTGGCGGCGAGCTTCCGCCGGTCTACGGCTTCACCATAAAATAATTCCGGTCGCGCTCGGTGATGGTGTGCCCGAGCCGCTCTTTGACGAGGAGAAGATCCTCCCAGACCTTGCGCTTCTCCGAGGGCGCCTGGTTCCGCAACAGGTAGGAAGGATGATAGGTGGCCATGACGGGGATACCGCGATAATCGTGCCATCGGCTGCGCAAATCGCGCAGGGGCGCCTGGATATCTAGCAAGCCGCGCACCGCGGTCGCGCCCAGCGCAACAATTGCCTTCGGGCCGACGATTTCGATCTGCTCAAACAGATACGGCCGACAGGTTTCCATCTCGTGCGGCGTCGGCGGCCGGTTCCCGAATTTCTGGCCCGGGGTGTCGGGGCGGCACTTGAGGACGTTGGCGATGAACACCTCCTCGCGCTTGTAGCCCATGGTCTGGATGATTTTGTTCAACAACTGCCCGGCCCGGCCGACAAATGGCTCGCCCTGCGCATCCTCGTCGGCCCCCGGCGCTTCGCCGACAAACATCAGCTCGGCATCCGGGTTGCCGACGCCGAAGACGACCTGCGTGCGGCTCGCGGCGAGGTGCGGGCATTTCACGCACGGCAGCACCACGGCTTTCATCTGCTCGAGCCGCTCGGCCTTCGAGGCTTGCGGATCGCTCACCGGCTGATATTCGCCGACCGCGGTCTTCTGCGCGTCGGCCGTTGCTTCTCCCGCCTGGGCGGGGGCGGGCGTGTCGTCGCCGAAAAGCGAGGGGCCTTCATCGGAGGGGGGCACGGGGCGGGAGCGGGCGGCCATGAGTGGATCCTGGGAAGGGGCGGAAGTGTCTTCGACCGAATCGGAATCCAGCCGGGAGTCAGCCGTCGGCGGGCCCGGATTCCGCCCGGCCGCGCGCAGGCGGGCGAGCGCGTCGGCGGAGGCTCCAAGAGGAAACGGCCGCCCCCCGGGGTCGCGGGCGCGGCGCTCTTCGAGGTCGCGCAGCACCAGATCGAGAGCGAGGGAAAAGCGGTCCATGGAGCTAGCGGTCAAACTGGCGTGGATCGAGGCCAAAGGCGAGAAAATCGGCAGGCAGCGGGGCGCGAAATTCCAGGCTGGCGCCGGTGCGGGGATGCTGAAACCCCAGTCGCCAGGCGTGCAGCATCTGGCGCGGGGCCGCGGCGCGGGCGGCCGGGCTGCCGGCGTAAAGTGCGTCGCCGAGGATCGGATGGCCGAGGTGCGCGAGGTGGACGCGGATCTGGTGGGTGCGCCCGGTGAGAAGCCGGCATTCCAGCAATGCGCAGGGAAACGGCGGGTGCGCGGCATCCTCCGGCGGCGCCAGCGGGATGAGACCCGCCCCGGCCATGGTGAGCACGGCGGCGGCCGGCCACCCGCGGCGGTGGCACCGAGCAGCTTCCACCCGGTCTGCGCCAGGCGGCCGCGCGGCGGCTGGACGATCGCCATTTTTTTGCGCTGCACCGGATGCCGGCCGATCGGGGCGTCGATCAACCCGCTGAGGGCGCGCGGAATGCCCCAGGCCAGGGCGAGGTAGCGCTTTTCCGTGGTGCGGCCGGCGAACTGCGCGGAGAGCGCGCGATGGGTGAAGTCGTTTTTTGCGACGACGAGGCAGCCGCTCGTGTCCTTGTCGAGCCGG
Source organism: uncultured Verrucomicrobiae bacterium (assembly GCA_963762725.1). Lineage (GTDB taxonomy): Bacteria > Verrucomicrobiota > Verrucomicrobiia > Chthoniobacterales > SZAS-18 > JAFAXH01. The sequence goes on from CAVXLY010000005.1 coordinate 658,719, forward strand.
TGGACGATGCCGGGGCGCTCCTGGCCGCCGGTCGTCGAGAGCGCGGCCGCCGCGGCGCTGCCGAGATGGTGCAACAAGGCGTTGACGAGCGTGCCCTCCCAATTGCCGGCGCCGGGATGGGTCACCAAACCGGGCGGCTTGTTAACCACCACGAGATCGGCGTCTTCATGCAGGATTTCCAGTGCGATGGCTTCCGGCGCCGGCGCCCTTTCCGCCAGCGCGGCGGCAGAAGGCGCGGCGGCGGCTTCGTCCAGAGCGATGCGGTCGCCGGGGCGGAGCGCCTCGGCGGGCTTGGTCGTCACGCGATCGTTCAACCGCACGCCGCCCTCGCGCACCAGCGCCTGGAGCTGCACCCGCGACCACGCCGGCGCCAGCGCCCCGGCAAGAAAACGGTCGAGCCGCTCGCCGGCGGCGGTGGCGGGCACGGTGAATTCGGTCATGACAGGGGCAGGCTGGGCGGCAGGGGTGCAACGAAAGGCAAAACGCCGGGCCGCGCGAGGATTTTTCCTGGCGCCCCGGCCCCGGGGGGAGGCTGCGGAACTCCGGGGTTGCCCGCCGGCCGGGCCTCAGCCACGCTGGAGCCGTGTCCACGACGATCCCCCGCCCCAGCCGGCGTCTCCGGTTCCGGTCCGCCGCCATTCGCTGGAGCGCGGGCGTGCTATGGCTCGTCGCCGGCCTGCTCGCTGTCACGAGCGCGCGGGCGGAGATTTCGTTGTTCGGCGGAGCGCCGCCGCCGCCAGCGGAGGAACAGCTCGCCGGGATGCCGGCGCGGATGCTGCGCATCGAAAGCCCGGACAAGGTGCAGACGTTCACGGACAACACGGTCCTGCGTCACCTGCTGAACTGGGACGACCGCGCGCAGTTGCTGCGCGTCGTCATGGTCTTTTCAAACGCCAGCGCGCAGAGCCAGGGCAGCAGCCGGGTGGAGGAACAATTCACCTTCCGGGTGCCCGGCATTTCGCTGGACGCGGCCACCGGCGTCTTTTCCGTGCGCGGGCCGCGCGGCAACCCGGTGCCGGTGGCGAAGCGGGTGCGGGGCGGCGGCGGCTTGAGCACGCAGAACGCGATCGAACCCACCGTGGGGACACGCATTTTCGCCTCGATCGTCGATGGCCAGGTGAAGATCACGGTCACCGCGGACCCGGCGAGTTCAGCGGTGACGGATCGCTCGCCGATGCACTGGGTCATCGACGGCCCGACCGGCGTGAATTGACCGACCCGCAGCAGCCGCCGCCCGCGTCGTCGCCTACTGGTAGCCGGCCCAGAACGCGGCCGGATCGGAGATCACGTCGCTGAAACTGACGAGCGTGTCGGAGCTGATCTTGATGGAATCGCTGAAGGTCGTCAGCACGTAAGGATTGCCGAGAATGTCGGTCGGCGCCGCGCCGGCATCGCAGAGCGCGTAAAGCCGGGTGCCGGGGCGAAGATAGCCGGTGAAAATTTCCGCCGCGACCGTTGCCCCGGGCGGTGCGTTGCCGGCCGCGGCGTATTGATCCTTGGCGCCGTCGAGCAGCCGCGCGTCGTTGAGCACGATCGTGGCCTGGCTGCGCTTGCGGGCGCGCAGAAACACCGGGAGAGAGAGAACCCCGAGCAGCGCGATGATGGCAACGATGCACATGATCTCGACGAGGGTGAAGCCCCCGCGGTTGCGGCGGAAATGTGCGAGATCTGTCAACATCATACCGATTTGGAAAAGGAAGAGCCACGCGCCCAAGCCACGTTTGACTCACCCCACCAAACTAGCAGCCGCGATGCCAGCCGGCGCTGCCCCGGTCAGACGACCGCCGCTGCTCAGGAGGCCGGGGCCAGCCCCAGCGCGGCCAGCCCGAAGGTGTATTCGAAGGCCACTTCCTTCAGACGATCGTAGCGGCCGGAGGAGCCCCCGTGGCCGGCGTCGAGGTTGATTTTGAAGAGCAGCGGATTTTTATCCGTTTTCACCGCGCGCAGCTTGGCGGCAAATTTCGCCGGCTCCCAATACGGCACCTGGCTGTCGTTGAGCGAGGTGTAGAGCAGCATCGTGGGATACGGTTTCGCCGCGAGGTTGTCATACGGGCTGTAGGACTTCATGTAGTCGTATTCCGCCTTCACGTTGGGGTTGCCCCACTCGATGTATTCGCCGGTCGTCAGCGGCAGCGTGGCGTCGCTCATCGTGTTGAGCACGTCCACAAACGGCACGTCGAGGATGGCCGCCGAGGCGACGTCCGGGCGCAGATTGATCACCGCGCCGATGAGCAGCCCGCCGGCGCTGCCGCCCTGGATGACGGTGCGCGCGGGCGAGGTGTATTTCTTTGCCGCCAGGAAATCGGCGCACGCGATGAAGTCGGTGAACGTGTTCTTCTTCGTCATCATCCGCGCGCCTTCGTGCCAGGCCTCGCCCATCTCGCCACCGCCCCGGATGTGGGCCAGGGCGAAGATCACGCCGCGGTTCAGCAGCGAGATGCGGCTGGAGGAAAACGACGGGTCGATGGAGATGCCATAGGAGCCGTAGCCGTAGAGCCAGCAGGGCGCCTTGCCGTCGAGCGCCACGTCCTTCCGGCGCACGATGTCCAGCGGCACCGGCGTGCCGTCCGCGGCGGGCACCCGCACCCGCTCGACGACGTAGCGCGCGGGGTCGTAGCCGCCGAGCACTTCGGTGCGCTTGAGCAGCTGGCGCTCGCGGGTTTTCATGTCGAACGCGAACACGCTCGGCGGCGTCACCGGCGACTCGTAGGAGAAGCGGAACGTGTCGGTGTCGAACTCGGCGTTGTGATCGTCGTGCGCCAGATACGCGGGCTCCGGCAGGTCGATGGCCTGCGTCTCGCGGGTGGCGAAATTGAGGACATTGAACTTCACAAGTCCCTCGGTGCGCTCGATGGCGACGCCGTAGCGGGCGAAGGGCTCGAACTCCTCGATCGTCACGCCCGGCCGCGACGGGAGAAATTCCTTCCAATGCTCGACGCCCGGCGTGGCGACGGGCGCGGTGACGACGCGGAACTCTTTCGCGCCGTCATTCGTGCGGATGTAGAAAAGACCGTCGCGGTGTTCGGGGAAATATTTGATCTCGTCCCGGCGCGGCGCCAGCACCTTCCAATCGCCCTTTGGCTGGTCGGCGGGCAGGTAGCGGTATTCCGTCGTTCGGCTGCTGGCGGCGCTGACGAAGAGGAACTTCTCATCCCGGGTGCGGCCGAGGCCGAGACCGAAAAGCTCGTCCTTTTCCTCGTAAAGCAGCGTCGGCTCGCCGGACTCGCCGAGCGTGTGGCGATACACGCGGTAGGAGCGCTTGGCGTCGTCTTCGGTGACAAAGAAGATCGTCTTGTTGTCCGCCGCCCAGGCGATGTCGGCGACCTTGCCGATGGGCGTTTTCACTTCCTCACCGGTGACGAGATTTTTCAGATGAAAATCGTAGTCGCGGTGGCCGTCGATGTCTGTCGCGTAGGCGAGCAGGGTGTTGTCGTCGCTGAATTCATACGCGCTGACCGACATGAACTTTTGCCCCTCGGCCAGCTTGTTCACGTCGAGGACGATTTCCTCCGGCGCTTCGAGCGATCCTTTTTTGCGGCAGAAAATCGGATACTGCCTGCCCTCCTCGGTGCGGGAATAAAGCCAGTAGCCGCGCTGGCGATATGGCGCCGTGGCGTCGGTCTGCTTGATGCGCCCGAGCATCTCGTCGTAGAGCGCGGCTTCAAACTTCGCAAACGGCGCCATGACCGCTCCGGTGTAGGCGTTTTCCGCCTTCAAGTGGGCGAGCACGGCCGGGTTTTCCTTTTCCCGCAGCCAGAAATAAGGATCCTCGATTTTGTCGCCGTGGAGGCCGACAGTTTTCGGCCGGCGCTCGGCGGCCGGCGGCTGCGCGGCGGCAGCGTTGAGCGTGGGCGGGGTGACGGTGTCCGCGCTGGCGCGGCGGCTGGGAGCGAGGGTGGTGATCATCAAAGCGAGACTGCCGCCGGCGAGCGCGGCCAAAAGCGGGGAAAGGCGGAGCGGATTCTTCATTAGGAGAAGTCGGGCAGGGACAGAACCACAGGTTGAGTGGTTTGGAAACCGCCCGGGGCGGGCCGCCGAGCCTGCTACGGCGCGACGGGAAACGTCGCCCGGTATTGCGTGATGCCGTTGAGCAGCATCTGAATGGAGATGGTGATGAGCACCATGCCCATGAGCCGCTCGATGGCGATGAGGCCCTTTTTCCCCAGACAACGCTGGAGGCCCATGGTGAAGTAAATGATGACGCTCGACGCCGCCCAGGCCAGCAGGAGCGCGAGCAGCCATTCCGGCCAGCGGTGCGGCTCGCGGCTCATGAGCAACAGCTCCGTCGCCAGCGCCGACGGCCCGGCCACGTAGGGAATCGCCAGCGGCACGATAAACGGATCGCCATCCACCTCCTCCTGCAAGCTGCGCTCGGCGGTGGGAAACACCATGCGCAGGGCGATGAGCAGGAGGATGACGCCGCCGGCGATCGTGAGCGCCGGGCCGGAAAGCCCGAGCACCTGGAGAATGTAGCGGCCAAGAAACAGGAAGAGCACGAGCGCCGCCAGGGCGATGAGCAGCTCGCGCACGATCACCTGCCGCTGCCGGGCCGGCGGGACGTGCTTCAGCGTGGTGAAAAAGAACGGGATGTTCCCGAGCGGATCCATCACCAAAAACAGCAGCAACGCGGCGGAAACAACGGTCATGGGGAGAGGGAATCCGGGCGTGCCGGAGCGGGCGGCGCCGAGGCTAACGAAAGGCGCTGGCACCAATCCAGCTTTTACCTGGCAGCCGAAGTCTTCATTCCTTGCCCGCCAAAGCCATGCACAAACGCCGCTACTTCAGCTTCTGCCTCCACTGCGAACATCCCTGGGAGGAAGGCGACGGCCACTTCGACGGCGAACAGGAATTCTGTCCGCGCGCGGTCTGCAACGGCGGGCCGGAGGACACCCGCTCCTGGGACTGGGTGCGCCAGGCGAACCCGCACTATCCCGCGGTGCCGCGCTCGGGCGAAGCGTATCCGCTCGACCGCGAAGCCGGCGTCTTGTGCTGAGCGAAAGCCAGCCCGACCGGCGATCCGGTCAGCCGAGCCGATACACGATCCGGGCTTTGTTCAGATCGTAGGGCGACATCTCCAACTTCACGCGGTCGCCGACGGTGAGGCGGATGAAGCGCTTGCGCATCCGGCCGGAAATATGGGCGAGCACAAGGTGCTCGTTGGGGAGCTGCACGCGGAACATCGTGCCCGCCAGCACGGCCACGATCTTTCCTTCCAGCTCGATGGTTTTTTCCAAACTCATGTTGAAGAAATGGGAAGGGTTAAGACAGAAACGCCCTGCTACTTGCGGTGAAGCAGCAGGGCGCTTTGTAGATCTTTTAAATGATGATCGGGAAGTGAACCGTTAAAACGTTCGCTCCGACTTAGCGACGGGAATAGCCGCCGCCGCTGCCGCCACGGCTGCCGCCGCGATCGCGATCGCCACCGCGTCCGCCGCCACCACCGCCGTAGCCGCCACCACCACCGCCGCCGCCACCGTAGGAGCGGCCGCCACCACCACCGCCGCCGCCGTAGCCGCCGCCACCACCGCTGCGTTCTTCGCGCGGACGGGCTTCGTTCACGGTCAGCTCACGGCCGTCCACGTTCTTGCCGTGGAACTGCTCGATGGCTTTCTGCGCGTCGGCCGGCTCCACCATGGTGACAAAGCCGAAACCGCGGGATTTCGCCGTCATGCGGTCTTGCATGATGATGGCCTCTTGGACGGGGCCAACGGTTGCGAAAAGGTCTTGAAGGTCGGTCTCGGTCGTGTTGAAGGAGAGATTGCCGACGTAGAGTTTATTGCCTGACATTGGGATTGTTTCTTTCTGTGTTGAGCACAGAAGAAAAGAGGAAGCTCAAGGACTGCGTTTCCGTTATCGGATTTCAGATGTGTCCCTTGAGTCTTCCTCAACTGACGACAATCCACCATCAACCTGAATGTGCTTCTTTCCTTTATCTGTGGTCCCGCATTGTCGGGCATTGACGGGAAAACGCAATCGGAATCTTGGAGCCGGACCGGCGCTCCCGCCTGACCCTGCCGCTGCCGGCTGACGAGCACGGAGGTCAGCTCCCGGGCAGGTCGTGGATTTCGGGAAAAAACATCTCTTGCCAGCTCGCCGGCGCCTTTGGGATGCGCTTCACCTCGGCCATGAAATCGGCCACTGCTTTCGTGCCTGCCGGCGCGACGGTGTAAGCCACGTCGGGCTCGGCCATCTGGCGCAGGATTTCGTCGAGCGTTTCCTTGCTCTTCGTCACGCGCAGGAACAACTCCGCCGCGGCGCGCTTGTCTTTGTTGATCTCCTCGGTGGCCAGCTGAAACGCCTTCACCACGGCGGCGAAGGTCTTCGGGTTGTCCTGCCGGAATTTGCTCGTGGCGTAGATGACGTTCCACGTCGCCGCCACGCCCATGATCTCGGTGGAATCGGTCACCCGGTGCACTTTTGGGTTCGCGAGCTCCTGGTATTGATACGGCGGGGAGCCGAAGTGCGCGGTGATCTCGGACATGCCGGAGAGCAGCGCCGTCAGGGCGTCCGGGTGGGACATGTTGACGGTCAGCCGGTCGAGCTGGTCGAACTTGGCTTTGCCGAACGCCTTCGCCGCGGCCATCTGGAGCAGGAGCGCCTGCGCGGAAACTTTCACGCCGGTCACCGCGATCTTGTCCTTGTCGGTGAAGTCGCCGACCGTTTTCACAGCGGGGTTTACCGTGTTCAGGATCAACGGATACGTGTTCGTCCCGCCGAGCCCTTTCACCGCCAGCGGGCTGCCGGCCGTTTTCGACCAGAGCGTGATGAGCGACGGGATGCCGCCGGCGCCGAAGTCGAGCGCGCCGGAGAGCAGCGCGTCGTTCACCGCGGTCGGTCCGCTGAGCAGGATCCAAGAGACTTTCGGCTCCGGCAGCCCGGCCTCCTGCGCGCAGCGTTCGATGAGCTTGTGCTCCTGCATGACCATGAGCGTCAGATAGCTCAAGCCGTTTTGCTGATAGACGCGCACTTCCCGGGTTTCCGCGCGGGCCGCCGGCAGCGCGGCCCAACCCAGGAGAAGACCGGTAACCGCAGCGACGCCAAGAGAATGCAGGCTCTTTTTCATACGATGATTCGTCCATTGCCTTATCGTTTCTCGCTGCGAATTTCCGGGTGGCTCCTTTGATAAATATGCAACCCCCGCGAACCCGCACCGGCGCTCAACTCCTGGTCGATTCCCTGCTGATTCACGGCGCTGATCTCGCGTTTTGCGTGGCCGGCGAGAGCTACCTTTCCGTGCTCGATGCGCTCTACGATGCGCGCGAGCAGCTTCGGCTCATCACCTGCCGCCACGAGGCCGCCGCTGCCAACATGGCCGAGGCCGCCGGCAAGCTCACCGGCCGGCCCGGCATCTGTTTTGTCACCCGCGGCCCCGGGGCGACCCACGCCAGCATCGGGTTGCACACCGCGTTTCAGGATTCCACGCCGTTGATCCTGTTTGTCGGCCAGGTCGCCCGCGGGCAGATGGAGCGCGAGGCGTTTCAAGAGCTGGATTACCGCCGGTTTTTCAATCCCCAGATCTCGAAGTGGACCGCGGAGATCGACGACGCCCGGCGCATTCCGGAATTCGTCAGCCGCGCGTTTCACACCGCGGTCAACGGCCGGCCCGGCCCCGTGGTCCTCACGCTGCCCGACGACATGCTCGACGACGTGTGCGAGGTGCCGGGCGACGCCTCCCGGTCGCCGGGGCGTTTTCAGGTCGTGCAGGCCGCGCCGGAGCCCGCGCGAATGGCGGATCTGCGCGAGCGGCTGCTTCGGGCCGAGCGCCCCTTGCTGATGCTCGGTGGCGGCGGCTGGACGGACGCGGCCCGGCGCGACATCCAGAAGTTCGCCGAGAATTTCCAACTGCCGACCGCGGCCGCGTTCCGGTGCCAGGATGTGTTCGACAACCGGCACCCGCTTTACGCCGGCGACATCGGCCTCGGCAGCAACGCGACGCTCGCCCGCCGGGTGCGCGAAACCGATCTTCTGCTCGCCGTCGGCCCGCGGCTCGGCGAGGCGACGACGAGCGGCTACACGCTGCTGGAAGTGCCGCGGCCCGCGCAGCCGCTCGTCCACGTCCATCCCGGGGCGGAGGAACTCGGCCGGGTGTATGCCGCCGACCTGCTCATCCAGGCCGCGATGCCCGCGTTTGCCGCGGCCGCGGCCGCGCTGCCGGCCCCGGAGTCCGGGGAGATCCGCTGGCGCGACTGGACGGCGGCCGCGCACGCTGAGTATCTCGACTTTGTTTCCCCGCTCCCGACGGAGGCCGCCGTGGATCTGGCCCAGATCGTGTCCGGCTTGAGCGAGCGGTTGCCGCCGCGGGAAACGATCGTCTGCAACGGCGCCGGCAATTACGCCGGCTGGGTGCACCGCTATTACCGCTATCCGGGCTGCCGGGCGCAGCTCGCGCCGACCAGCGGCGCCATGGGCTACGGGGTGCCGGCCGCGCTCGCGGCAAAGCTCATTCATCCCGACCGTCCGGTGGTTTGCTTCGCGGGCGACGGCGATTTTCTCATGGCCGGCCAGGAGCTGGCCACCGCCGCGCGCTACGGGCTCGGCGCCATCTTTATCGTCGTCAACAACGGCAGCTACGGGACGATCCGCATGCACCAGGAAATGTATTTCCCGGGACGCGTTTACGGGACCGAACTGACGAATCCCGATTTCGTCGCGCTCGCCCGCGCCTACGGTCTCCGCACGGCCGAGCGAGTCGAGCGGACCGCTGATTTCTGGCCGGCTTTCGAGCGCGCCCAGGCGGATGGCGGGCCGGCGCTCATCGAGCTGGTCACCGCGGTGGAATACATCTCGGCGCGCACCACGATCACCGCACTCCGCGAGCGGGCGCGGCCGGCGTAGCGGCCCGGCCGGGACTTCTGTGCGATTTTCTGCTCGCAACTCCGCGGCAAAAGGGAAACCCTCCGCCTAGGCTCAAGGCAGCACCTCCCCTCCTCCCGCTTTCCCGGCGGCTGCCGGCGGCCGCACCCCCTGAATTTCGGCTCGTATGAACTTTATCGAGATCGGCCCCCGCTTCATCAATCTTGACCTGGTTACGCACGTCGAATTTCTCGACGGCAGCGCCATCATTTACCTCGCTTCGCAGGAAGGCACTGCGAGCACGCGCCAGCGCTATGTGCGGGTCGAGAAGCCGGACGAAATGGAGACGCTGCGCAAGTTCTTCTACGACGGTGGCGGGCCGCCGGCCTAGCGCCGCTCCGCTCCTTTTTTCTCCTCGAATTTTCCCGCGAGCCCGCGTCTCGTGGTGAGGCCGCCACTCCGGCGGAGTGAGCGCCGTTGCCCCCGTCCCCTCCGCGGGATAGCTTCGCCTTTCTCCTCCTTCCTCCCCCCATGATCGACTTCAGCTTCACCGAAGAACAACTCGCGCTGCAAACCGAAGTCCGCCGGTTTGCCGACGAAGCCATCATCCCGGTCGCGCACGACAACGATCTCAACCACCACGTTGACGAATCCATCATCGCCGGGATGGCCGAGCGCGGCTGGCTCGGCGCCACGGTGCCGAAAGCCTACGGCGGCCTCGGGCTGGACTTCGTTTCGATGGCGATCATCGCCGAGGAGATCGAGCGCGGCGACGCGGCCTTCCGCACCCTGCTCTCCGTCCATCTCGGCCTGAACTCGATGTCGTTGGCGAAGTTTGCCAGCGAGGAGCAGAAGCAAAAATTCCTCGTGCCGCAGGCGCAGGGCACCGCGCTGGCCGCTTTCTGTCTCACCGAGCCGGAGGCCGGCAGCGATGTCGCCGCCATGCTCTCCACCGCCGCGCCCCAGCCCGACGGCACCTATCTGCTCAACGGCCACAAGCGCTGGATCGGCTACGCCACGATGGCGAAACACCTCCTCGTCTTTGCCAAGACCGACCCGCAGGCGGGCCACCGCGGCATCAGCGCCTTTGTCGTGGAACAAGGCATGCCTGGGTTGGTGACGAAGGACATCCCGAACAAGCTCGGCCTCTGGTCCAGCTCGACCGGCGAGGTGTTCATGGAAAACGTCGCCGTGCCCGCCGCCAACCGCATCGGCGACGAAGGGCTCGGCTTCAAGATCGCCATGTATGCGCTGGACACCGGCCGCTTCACCGTGGCCGCCGGCGCGCTCGGCACCATCCGCGCCTGCCTGGAGCATTCCGTCGCCCACGCCCGCCGGCGCAAGACATTTGGCCAGGAGATCGGCCGCAATCAGTTCGTGCAGGACATGATCGCCAAGATGGTGCTCAACCTCGAAACCAGCCGCCTGCTCGTGCTCCAGGATGCCTGGATGAAAAACGAGGGCAAGCGCGATACCCGCGAAGTTTCGCTCGCGAAATGGCACGCCACCGAGTCGGCCTTCGCCGCGGCCAACGACGCGCTCCAGATCCAGGGCAACCGCGGGTTTTCCCACGACGAATCCCCGATCGGCCGCTACTTTCGCAACGCCCGCGCGCCGATCATTTACGAAGGCACCACGCAGATTCACAAGATGATGCAGGCCGAGCACGCGCTCGGCTACCGCTCGCTCAACGGCGCGGTCGCGGAGACCGTGCAGGAAAAGAAGAAACCGGTCGCCGGCAACTGACCCGCCGCTTCCCGCCGCGATATGGCCGCATTGCTCTTGGAAGGCGTGAAGGTGCTCGACCTATCGCGCGTCCTCGCCGGGCCGTATGCCACGATGCTGCTCGGCGATTTCGGCGCCGATGTGATCAAGGTCGAGGTGCCGGGGCGCGGCGACGATACCCGGCACTGGGGTCCGCCGTTTGCCGGCACGGAATCGGCCTACTTTCTTTCCACGAATCGCAACAAACGCTCGATCACCGCGGACCTGAAAAACGCGGCCGATCTCGAGCGCATTCAGCAACTGGCGCGTGAGGCCGATGTCGTCATCGAGAACTTCCGCCGCGGCACGCTGGCGCGCTTCGGGCTGGATCATTCGACGTTGAAGCAATCGAACCCGCGCCTGGTGTATTGCTCCATCACCAGCTTCGGCCCCGGGAAGGATGAGAACCTGCCGGGCTACGACTTTCTCGTCCAGGCGCGCGGCGGCATCATGGGCATCACCGGCGCGCCGGACGGGGAGCCGACAAAAGTCGGCGTCGCGGTGGCCGACATCGTTTGCGGCCTCTACGCGGCGAACGCGATCCTTGCCGCGCTCCATCGCCGCAGCGTCACCGGCACCGGCGCGCACGTGGAAGTGCCGCTCTTCGAAAGCCAGCTCGCCTGGCTGGCCAATCGCGGGCAGGAATTTCTGGTTTCCGGCGAGGACAAAGGCCGGCTCGGCAACGCGCACCCGTCCATCGTGCCTTACCAGACGTTTCGCGCATCGGACAAGCCGCTCGCCGTCGCGGTCGGCAACGACTCGCAGTTTGCGAATCTTTGCCGCGCTCTGGACCGCGCCGATCTCGCCGCCGACGCCCGCTTCGGCACGAACCCGCTGCGGGTCAAAAACCGCGATGCGCTGGTGGCTGCATTGCAGGGGGAATTTGCAAAGCGATCGGCCGCCGAGTGGATCACGCGCGTCACCGCGGCCGGGGTCCCGTGCGGACCGGTCAACAGCCTGGCGGATGTTTTCAACGACGCGCATCTGCTCAGCTCCGGCATGCTCCAGACGGTTGCGCATCCCACGGCCGGGCCGCTGCGGACGCTGGCCTCGCCGGTGCTCGTCGAAGGCGAGCGACTCCCGATCCGCCGCCCCCCGCCCCAGCTCGGCGAACACAACGCCGAGATCACCGACGGCTGGTGACGGCGGCGATGGCAATGGGGTCACTGAAGGCCGGGCTTGCCCCCGTTCCATCACCGCTGTGAAGCGATCTAGGCCCCCATCCCAGCCGTGAGTTGATTTGAATCGCCGTCCGCGGTTGGAAGACGGGTAGGGCGGGCGTCTCGCCCGCCGGTGGCCGGCGTCCCCGCCGGGCACCCGCAAAGCCGAGACCCGGTGTTGCCAATGAACCCGGTGCCCCCAACGCTTGGGATCCGTTGGTCTCGGAAGAGGCGCCGACGCCGAGGCGGCAGTCGATCCTCCGCGATCTTTCCGGCGAGACGCCGGAAAGGGCGGGCGAGACGCCCGCCCTACCCCGTTTCCAACCGCAGCGGCGGCGCCTTCTCTGCAGACGCGTGCGGACTGGCCCCCAACACAGCACGCGACCACGCTTTACCCCGCGTCAGACGGTGCCGGCGTTTCGTGCAGGTCCCGATGCCGCTGCCGGGCCGCCTGATATTCCGGATCGGCCTCCACGCGCTGCCATTGCTCATGAAAAATCCGCGCGGATTCCGCCTTCACCGGATCCGGCTCGCGCGGCGCGATCTCCCGGCCCCAGGCGCCGCTGCGCCCCCGGTGTTCCCGCGGCACCGGGCCGACATATTTCTGGCCGGTCCGATGGTTCGCATAACGCCGTGAGCGCGTGTAGCCCATCTGCAAAAACTTCCGCGCCATGTCCATGCCGACAAAGTCGCCGGCGGCTTTGTAGCCCAGATACAGCTCGTAAATTTTCTCCGCTGAAACGCGCGCGATTTCCGGCGTCTTGAAGCGCCAATGCGGCAGCAGTTCGCCCTTGTAAGGTTGCACCAGCAGCACGCCCTGCTCGCCGCGGCCGACCCGATACCGCTCTGGGTGAACGCGGAAGTCGAGCCGCGAGAAATCCTGGGAATAATCGAAGGCCGTGGCCCGCCGCGAACGGTCGGGCTGATCGCGCGCCTGCGTTTTCCTTTTCGCCATCAGGTCGGTGTTGAAAATGGCAAATGGCCACTGGCATCAATCCATCTCCGCCTGTCGCGCCAGCAGCCAGAGCAGATCGGAAACGCGGTTCACGTAGCGCAACGGCAGATCGCGAACCGCGCTGCCGGCGCCGCGCATCGTCACAAGCTGCCGCTCGGCGCGGCGGGCCGCCACCCGCGCGAGATCGAGCGCCGCGGCGAGCGGAGTTTTCCCCGGCGTCGCCCAGCCATCGAACTTCAACGGCGGCTCGCCGTTTTCCAGCCGCGCGATGGCGGCATCGAGCCGCGCCAGATCTTCGTCGGTCACCCGGCCGAAGCGGGATTCCAGATACCGGGTCTGGTCCGCGTCATCCGCCGAAAGTTCGCCCATCAGATTCACAAGGTCGCGCTGGATGCCTTCGAGTTCCCCCGCCACGCTCTCTCCCCGGTCGGCGCCCGCAGCCCGCGCCATCGCCTTGGCCAGGCCGAGTGCCGCGTTGAATTCATCGACCCGGCCGACGGCTTCAACGCGGGGATGATCTTTGGGCACGCGCTGGCCGAAGACCAGACCCGTGGTGCCGTTGTCGCCGGTGCGAGTTGCGATGGACATGAGAGGTTGGGAATGATGCAGGATGAATTATGAATTATGAAGGCGGAGAATTTTCGCCGGCGCGTCCCGGGTGCGCCGGCGTGCATCATTCGTAATCCACCTTTCCTGATTTCTCCTCCATGCGCGTTCTCGCCATCGATCCTTCGCTGCGCGGCACCGGCTACGCCATTCTGGAAACCGGCGCCCCGCCGGTGTCCGCCGCCGTCGCCGCCGCGATCCCGCACAGCAGCGACCTCGGCGGCGGCAGCGGCAACGCGGCCGCGGCAAGTCCCGCCGCAGCCATCGCGCCGCCGCCGGTCCACCTCGGCGCGCGCGGCAGCGCCACGCGGGTCTATGAATACGGCACGATCAAAAACAAGAGCGCGCTGCTGCCGAGTTCCTGCCTCGTCGCCATCCACGACCGGCTGGCGGAATTGATCCACAAATACGCGCCGGATTGCTGCGCGGTGGAAGGCATCATCTTTGTCCAAAGCTACAAGACCGCGATCACCATGGGCGCGGCGCGCGGCGCGGCGTTGCTGGCGGCGGCCGAGCGCGGGCTGCCGATCTACGAATACGCCCCGCGCCTCGTGAAAGCGGCGATCGTCGGCCGCGGCGGCGCGGACAAAACGCAGGTCGCCTTCATGGTGCGCGCACTGCTCGGCTTGCGCGAAACCCCGGCGCCCGATGCGGCCGATGCGCTCGCCATCGGCCTCACCCATTTCCGGGCCCAGGAAAATCCGGCGCGCGCGGCCCTGGGCGATCTCGTGCAGCATCTGAATGGTCCGCAGATTACGCAGATTTTCGCAGATGGGTTTCGGAAGGGCGCCGACGGTGCGACGACAGTTTCCGAAGCTCGGAAATTCTCCGGACGGTGCGACGACGTTTTCTGAAACCCAAAAATCATCTGCGAAAATCTGCGTAATCTGCGGACAATTCCTTCTTCCTCGCAATGCAATCCGCCGTTCCTCCACTCGACGTGCAATGGCTGGGCGACGGCGTGCCGTTTGCCGAAGCCCTCGCGCGCCAGGAAGCGCTCGTCGCCGCCAAAATCGCTGATCCGAACAGCACGCCGGACACGCTTCTCTTGCTCGAGCACGCGCCCGTTTACACGATCGGCCGCACGCCGGACCGCACGAGCCTGCGCAACGCCGAGGCAGTCCTGCCGCACCCGCTTTTCACCATCAACCGCGGCGGCCAGGCGACCTTCCACGGACCCGGGCAACTCGTCGGCTATCCGATCCTCGATCTGAACCGGCTCGGGCGCGATCTGCACCGGTATCTGCGCGCCGTGGAGGAGGTCGTCAGCGCCGCGCTCGCGGCACACGGCGTCACCGCCGCCGGCCGGCGCGAAGGGCTGACCGGCGTCTGGGTCGGGCCGCGCAAGATCGCCAGCATCGGCATCGGCGTGAAGCGCTGGATTTCCATGCACGGGTTTGCCATCAACGTGCAGGAAACCTCGCTCGCGCCGTTCGCCGCCATCACGCCGTGCGGGCTCGACGGCGTGACGATGACTTCCGTGGAAACAGAAACCGGCGCGACGCTCCGGGTCGCCGATTTTGCCGGCACCGTGGCGGAAGTTTTCCGCGCGCGGATGGCGCGGGGGTTTCTCGATTCGCCGTCGCCGTGATGACGATGCCGCGGCTGTTTTCGCTGCCGGTGCCCGTGCTGTTGCTCCGTGCCGCTGCGGCGTCTCCGCCGGCGCCGGCGTTGCCGTGGGATGGTCTCCGCGTTCCCGGGCCGTTGCTCGCGCTCGGTGCCGGGTTGCTCGCGCTCGGCGTGCTGGTGCTGGTTCTGCGCGCGCTGTTTTTCGGCGCGGGCCGCCGCTTTCCTTACGAGCGTTGCGCGGCGCTTTTCACGCCGGCGGAACGCGCGTTTCTCGGCGTGCTGCAGCGCGCGGCCGGCAACGAGTTTCAAATCTTCGGCAAGGTGCGCCTGGGCGACATCATCCAGCCGCGCGCGCGGACTCTCGCGCCAGCGTTTTTTCCAGGCGCTCGGCCGGGTCACCAGCAAGCACGTGGACTTCGTGCTCTGCGATCCGCGCACGTTTGCCATCCTGCTCGCGATCGAGCTGGACGACCGCACGCACCAGACCGATCCGCGCCGGCGCGAGCGCGATGTTTTCGTGGACGGCGCGCTGGCCGCTGCCGGCGTCCCGCTTCTGCGCGTGCCGGTGCAACGCAGCTACGACGTGCGCGCGTTGCAGACCCAGCTCCTCGGTTTGATCAGCAGCAACAGCCGGGCAGTGAACAGCAGCAACACCGCCACGCGCCCGCGGTAAGGGCGGCATCCCCGAGGCTGCTGCGAGTCAATTGAGGCAACCGAACCCGGTTCGCGGCGCGCCCTACCGCAGCGCGTCGCGCAGGACTTCAACCGCCCGGTCCAGCTCGGCTTCCGTGTTGTAAAAATGCGGCGAAAACCGCACATACGATTTCCCTGCCCGATCGCGCCGCGGCGATGCGATCACGCCGCGCTCCTCCAGCGCCTTGACGAGCACGCGGGCGTCCACGCGCGGATGCGACACGGTCAGGATGCCGCTGGCGCGCGGCCCGTCGCGTTGCCCGAGAAACTCGCAGCCCAGTTCCGCCAGCGGCTCCGCCAGCCGCGACACCAGGTGCGCGATGCGTTCGCCGACCCGCGCCGGCCCGAGGTCGAGAAACATTTCCATCGCCGCGCGCATGCCCAGGAGCGGGCCAGTGTTCAGCACGCCCGGCTCGTAGCGCCGCGCGTCGTCCGGCAGCTCGATGACCGGTTGCGACACGAAATCCGGCGAGCGTGCGTTTGTCCCCAGCAGGATCGGACGCAGGCGCGCGAAGTGTTCCTTTTTGATGTAAACCACGCCCGCGCAGAGCGGCCCGAGCAGCCATTTGTGCGCGTCGGCGCTGAGAAAATCGACGTGCCGCACGCTCATCGGAAACGCTCCGAGCGTCTGGATCGCATCCACGCAAAGCAGCACGCCGCGCGCGTGCAACATCTCGCCGATCGCCTCCAGATCGACGCGGTAGCCGGTGAGAAAACTCGCGCTCGCCAGCGCCACCATCCGGGTGCGCGGCGTCAGCGCGGCGGCGACGGTTTCCGGCGTGATCTCGCCCGCCCGCTCCGGCCGCAGCGCGACCGGCACGACGCCGCGGGTTTCCGCCAGGTTCGTCCAGGGATACACGTTGGCCGGGTAGTCGTCGGGGTAAAACACGACCTCGTCCCCGGCCCGCCAGTCCAGCCCCGCCGCGACCAGGCTCAGCCCGAGCGAAGTCGGCCCGAGCAGCGCGATCTCCTCGGGCGTCGCGCCCTCGAGCAACTGCGCGGCCAGCTCGCGGGTGCGCCGCAGCTCCCGGAGCGTGACGTCGTAGCTCTGCGCGAACACCATGGAGGAGCGCGCGTAAGCGATCTCCGCGTCTGCCACCGCGCGCGGCAGCGGACACACCGCCGCGTGCGCGAGAAAGGTTTTTTCCGCGCAAACCGGAAACGCGTGGCGGCGCGTGGCTTCATCGAGCCAGAGAGAATCATCGTGAGGCATGGTCATGATCGGAGATGCGGGAAGGGAAGCGGCGGATTGGGGTTGAGACAAAAAAGGATTTCGGCGCAGGCGGGCGGTGGAGTGTCTGCGTCTGCCAACTCTGGAAAAGCGCGCCCGCATCCCGAGACGCTGCGCGGTTTGCCGACGGCTGGCATCCGCAACCTCGGCGCGCCGCCCGCAGGACGACGACGCACTTCCCTCAGTCCGCCCGCGTTGCCGTCACGCCGCCACCACCGACGCGACGCGACGCCGCGGCCAGTTCCTGCGCCAGCCGGGCCATGATCGCCGCCGCCGATTCCTCGCGGCCCAGCGCGACCGCCTGCCCGGCCCACGGCGAGATGTATTCGGCGTTGCCCAGCCGGTTTGCCGTCGCCCGGATTTCCGCCGTCAGCGTGCTCTGCACCGGATAAGGCGGCAGCGTGTCGGCAAACGGCTCCAGCGCCCGGCGAAACTCCGTGTCCAGCCCGCGCGCGTGCCGGCCGGAATAGATGCGGCTGACCCGCGTGTCGCCGTCGCCTGCGCGGCCGAGCGCATCTTTCCAAACCCGCGAAACGCCGCACTCCGTGGCGCGCAGAAACGCGGTGCCGAGCTGCGCTGCGACCGCCCCGAGCGCCCGCGCCGCCGCGATGCCGCGACCGTCCATGATGCCGCCCGCCGCGATCACCGGCAGCGGTTGCACCGCATCCACGATCTGCGGCACCAAGGCCATCGTGCCGGTCATCACCGCCTGGTAATCGTCGTGCAAAAACGTGCCGCGATGACCGCCCGCTTCGGAGCCCTGGGCGCAGATCGCCTCCACGCCCAGCGCCTGCCAGGCGCGCGCCTCTGCCACGCTCGTCGCCGTGCCGATCACCACGATCTCGGCGGCGTGCAGCGCGTCCACGTGCCCTTGATTGAGGATGCCGAAATGGAAGCTGGCGATCGGCGGCCGCGCGGCCACCAGCGCCTCGAATTGCGCTGCGAAACTGGGACCGAAATTTGTCGGTGGCGGCACGTCCGTGGCCAGACCGAGCTTTGCGCGGATCGGTTGCAACAGCGCCCACGCCGCCGCGACTACGGCGGGGTCCGGCGGCTGGAATTCCTCCAGGACGAAAAGGTTCATCGCAAACGGCCGGTCGGTCAGCCGCCGGATCTCCGCCGCGTCGCGCCCGATCGCTTCCGGCGCGTGCATCGCACAGCCGAGGCAGCCCAGCCCGCCGGCGTCCGACACCGCCGCGACAAGCGCCGGCGTCGTCGCGCCGCTGGCCATCGGAGCCAGGAGCACGGGTGGCGAAAGCGATTCCAGCAGCGAGGCCAGCCCGGCTTTGTTCATCGTGGTCGTCATGCGTCCTTATCAATCGCTTTCCTCAACGCCCTCGCAACGCGGAAATGCACCGACCGGAATCATCGGTGATTCGACGCACGTCGTTTTCCCACCTTTGCGGCTTTGCGGCCTTTGCGCGAGGCCATTCCAAGGATCGCCCACCTGCGCAGCGACTTGTCCAGCCCGACCCCCGCGAGTAAACTCCACCTCGCGCATGGACGAGCTGACCGGTTTCTCCAACGAGCCTTCCTACCGCCGCTTTCTCGCCATCGCGGACAAGATCGAGAAGGATCCGGCGCTGCTCACGATCGATCCCCCTGGACAATATCGCTCGCTGGCTCGCGCAGGATCATTCCGCACCGCACCGGCTGGACCAATGGCGGGAGATCATCCTCGCCGCGCAGGCATCATCGGAGAAGATGACCGCGCTTTTGAGCTTCTGCGCGACAACAGCGAAGAAGCGCAGCACCTGAAATCATTTTCACCTTTCGCGGGAGTGTTGACGAACGAGGAGCGCCGTAGAGCGACCGGTCCATGCGTTTACGCGCATTGATTCACATCGCGGAAATCGTGCATGCCATCAGCCGGCGTCGAAGAATCGTCGTCCTGGGATCCTCCTCTCTGCTCGCGACGTTTCGTGATCTCGGCGAACCGGGGCAACTCCTCGAGCCGTCGTTCGATGCCGATTTGCTCATCGAAGGTATCGACGACGAACTCGCTGCCGTGCTCAACGAAGCAATCGGCGCGGACAGCCTTTTTCAAGCACGCGAGGGTTACCACGCCGATTTCCTGCGCGCCGCCATCAAAGACTCCCGCCGCCCGGCTGGGAATCCCGCCTCGTCCCCCTCGCCGACTGCCCCGGCGTCTTTTGCCTCGAGCCGCACGATCTCGCCGTGGCCAAACTGCACGCCAGCCGCCCGAAAGACCTCACCGTGCTGGCCTCATTGCTCGCTACCAACCGACTCAACGCCGCGATCGTGCGCACGAGATTGGGTCAGACGCCAATGCGCGAAGCGCTCGTCGTGCGCACATATGACGGGCTGAAAAAGCCGAGCAGATGGCCGCGAGAATTCACGCGTGAGATTTAGGGCGCGCAGCGTCGGCAAACGGGACGAAATTCTCTGTCGCCGCCGACTCGGCCTCTGGTTGCAATGTCACCCGGCCGACTCACGCAAATCAGTGTTTCCTATCGGCTGAGAATCCAACATCATTCGTTTTGAATCTAAGCTCGCGACGATCGGGGTCAGCGGGCCAGCTGAATTACGGTCCAATCAGACCCGTTTCTTTTTTCTTTATGTCCACTCTTTTTGCCGAAAGTCCCCCGCTCTACGCCGACGCCCTCGCGTCCTTGCGCGAGCTTTACCTCGACGACCCGCGCCCCTGGCTCGTCGGTTTCAGCGGCGGCAAGGATCGACCATGCTGGCCTCGCTCATATTTCAGACGGTCGCCACCTGCCGCCCGAACAGCGCACGAAACCCATTGACGTGCTCTGCACCGACACTCGCGTCGAGATTCCCGCGATCGTCGAGATGATCGAAGCCACGCTCGACAAGATGCGTCGCTTCTCACAGACGCACAGGACTGAACATCGAAGTCAATCTCCTCAAGCCCACCGCCGACCAGTCTTCTGGGTCAACATCCTCGGCCGCGGCTATCCGCCACCGAACCGTCTTTTCCGCTGGTGCACGCAGCGCATGAAGATCAACCCCGTCAACGCTTCGTGGAAAAGCACTTGGCCGCTGGGGCGAAGCGATCCTCCACCTCGGCGCGCGGCGGAGCGAGAGCTCCACGCGCGCCATGAACATGGCAGCGCGCGAAGACGCAAAACGGCCTCCGCCGCCACGAGAATCTGCCCAACGTCTGGATTTCCAATCCGATCGAATTCCTCAGCACGCAGGAAGTCTGGGCCTACCTCCTGCAAAAGCCGAACCCGTGGGGCAGCGACAATCGCACCCTCTATAAACTTTACGCCAACGCCTCCGGCGGCGAATGCCCGCTCGTTGTCGATGCCTCCACCCCGAGCTGCGGCAATTCCCGCTTCGGCTGCTGGACCTGCACCGTCGTCGAGCGCGACAAAGCGAGCGAAGGCCTCCTCGCCAGCGGCGACGAGCGCATGGAAAAGCTCCTCGCTTTCCGCGAGACGCTCCTCCACTACCGCGACCCGCGAACGGCAAGCGCGACATGGTCACGAAGAAAGGCCAGGACGGCCCCGGCCCGCTCCACATCGCCGCCCGGCGCGAGCTGCTCGGCAAGCTCCTCCAGCTCGAAGCCGAGACCGGCCTCTCTATCCTTAGCGAAGAAGAGCTTTTCCTGATTCAGCGGCTCTGGAAAAGTGCGCGCGACCCCGACGACGGTTACGGCGTCGGCCGCATCGTGAGCGAACAACGAGGCTACCCTATGAGCGAACCCGAAGAGCAGGATAAACTCCGCGAGCTGGAAGAAAGCATCGCGGGCGAGAGCGGCATCTCCGCCGCCACCCTCCGCCGCATGCTGGCAAAAGTGGCCGACTACGGCGAAAGCCATCGCGCCTTTGGATTGCCGGACGAACTGCTGCAGATTTTACAGGACGATCTGCGGAGCCAATTCCAAACGAGAAGCCACTTCTTGATCCATGTCTTTGTATCGATTGACAGCTTGGAAGTCGATAATTTTGGTCCTTACTACGGGAAGCAGGTTTTTCATTTCACGCCTCTCGATGGTCGCTCTTCCATCCTCATTGGCGGCAAGAATGGGGCGGGGAAAACGCATTTAGCTGCGCGCTTTGTATCGTTCGACCGTGGGTGAAGCCGGAATCGGGAGATCTCAGAAAATAAGACGCTGCTTCCGCTGCGACACGATTTAAAGTCGCTCAGTGATCGAACCGCCGAGAACGCGACGAAGGTCGAGGAGTGTCCACGCCTTGACGGATGACGGTATTTCGCTAAAACGTATCTCGCAGGTGTCGTGGCACACGAAAACTCAGACTGCTGCGCGAGATCAAATATTCGTCTACCTTTTCACCGCCGGAGATTCGATCGAGGGCGACTGGTATCGGGGCAGCATGCTGAGATTTACGATGAGCTCGCATCGCCGGATTACAAAAGCTGCGACGATGCCTTTCTGCCAAGGCATCTCGCACGCTTGAGTTTGACGCCGAGCGTCTGCCAGCATGCGTCCATCTAGCACAGCCAGGAAATTGTCGAACGAATCATGCTCGGCGATTCTCGGATTCTTTGAACCTACGAGGAACTCGAATGACGACTTGAGATCTCTTGCTGGCATACCAATGGGAAGATGGCCAAGTCAGTTTGCGTCCGAAGCTGCCGAAGCAGAAAAGAAACTGAACGCATTCGACGGGCGCGAAGGTTCAGCGAATTGAACAAGTACCTCATAGCGCTACATATAGAGCATCGTTACGACTTGACGGCTGATCTCTGACAGACACTGAATAGGCAAGCCTTACCCAAGTCGATGCTGCGATCTCATAAACATAGGCGCGGCAAAAACAAGCATCTCAGTCAAGGGACATAACCCTTTGCAAGAGCAAAAAGATGGCTTTGACCAGACGGGTTGAGGTCAAATTGCAAGTGTATTCCGCGTCTCGTAAAACAGAAACGTTTGGCGAATCGGCGACGCCAATTGGAGCTGCTCGGGAACATTGCGCTGGACGCATTTCAGATTATCTCGATTACGGAAGAATTTTGCCCGCCGCGATTGGATTGGATGGCGCAGACAGAATCGCTTCTTGAACTCAGTCGATAGCGTTGCTTAACCGTGCGTTCGTCTGCTCAGCTCGCAGCCAGGTTTTCGATAATCCACCTGCCGGAACACACGCTTGCAGACCCAACCCGCGAATTCTACGACCAGCGACTTACCGACGCGCTCCAGCGGCTCTTTTGATCCCGCACCCGAGAGCGGATGTCCAAAGCAATTTTCGTTTGTGAGCGCACGGCGGTAAGCGTTCAAAATCCGCGGTCGGCTTGATGGGACTGCTGGCGAAGTTGGCTCTGTCGCCGACACTGTCCGGAACAACTGGATCGTGGACGCACTTCCCTGCGCGATCTCAACCAGCAGCTCGCCCGATTGACGCAAGACGAAGATGCTCGCAATCGCGGCAACCAACTCCTGCGAACGACGCGGCACAGCTTCTTGCCGAACTGGACGCTATCCAGCGACGGCTTGAAAGAAGTAAATGCGGAAATCGCTCAGCTCACAGCGAAGATTGTTGAGTTACGGGGCCAGGAAACCGAGCAGCGAAAAGTCGCTCGAGAAAATCGATCGTGGCCGTTCGCTTTCCACGATCGCCCATCGCTATCGCGATGCCGTCGCGAAGATCAAATCCGCCGCGGCGATTCAACTCGCGAACAGAATCTCCCAGATCGTTGGGGATTTGTGGGTGGACATCGCCGAGCGCAGCCTGGAGTTCAATGGCCTGGAGTTCGATGCGCAATGGAACTGCCTGTTGCGTCGGCGCAGCGGCAGCCTGGTGCCCTGGGAATCGGTGAACACCTCCGCCGGGCAAAAGCAGGTCCGTCTACTCGCTTTCACCGAGGCATTGCGCCGGCTCGCACGCCTCGCTCCGCCGCTGGTGGTCGATACTCCACTCGGCCGGCTCGATAAGGAAGTGCGTCGTTCCGTGCTCGAACGACTCATGTTTCCGGACACCAATCCAACGTTCTCACCAACAACGCGGAGATCGATCCGGACAGCGAACAGTTTGACCGGATCAAGGATTCGCTGGCCCGCGTTTACACGCTTCACCCCGACGGCAGCCCGGAGAGCGGCGACTATGCGGTGCGAGTCGCCGATGATTACTTCGGTCGTAGCCTATGAATTTTTATCAGGAAGGAATCATCGCTCTGCTCGGTTGCAGTGCGGCGGATGCGGTGATGATCGAGTTCATCATGCGGGAAGACATTTTTCACAGCACGCTCGACTGGCAATCCCGCGCGCAGCTCGACCGCGCGGCGCGTCAGGCCGCGCGGATGCTGGCGGCGGGGCGGGCGGACTACGAGGAGTATTTCGCTGGCACTCGTGCTCTGTTCGCCCAGTGGAAAGCGGAAGAGGCGGCCGTCGCCAATGCTGTAAGCTATGAAATTTAAGCCAAGTCTCGCCGCCGAGGAATTCATCGAAGGCGTGCATCAGCGCATCGGTGCGCGCAACAAAGCTGTGCTTGGTCGCTCGGCGATTTTCCTCGCGTTGGGCGAGGGCGTGCCGACCGGATTCAAAGCACCCGAGGGCCAAGGCAAAGACCTCGATGATGAGACGGTGATCGGCGATGAATTGCGCGAGATTGTCCGCGCTGCGCTCAATCATCGCGCCGGTCACGCCCTGGAGGAGGAAGCCTATCGTCGGCAGTTCCGCCTGCACTTCGAATTCGGCTGCCAGCGGTTGCAACACGTCTGGGAAGAGAGTGGACGCGATCAGACGCGGTTTGTTGGCGCGTTGCTCCAGCTCTGTGGCAATGACCTCGGCGGCACCGCAACCGGCGGCGAAACCGTGTCCCGGCCTCGGTCGGTCGTCGAAACCGCGGTGAAGCTCAAGCTGCTCGTGGACGCGGAGGAATGGGCGATCAACCAGGCCGGCGGCAATGGCCTCCTTGTCATTTCCGGTCAGCCCGGCTCCGGCAAAAGCCAGCTCGCGCTCGACCTGCTCGCCCAAGTCGCGCGACAGGGCGTGCGTTTCATCTTCTTCGACCTCAAAGGCGAGCTTGAAGCCGCGGGCGACGACGCCGTGAAAGCGGCGAACCGAAAGAAGTTCTTCGATCTCACCGGCGCAGACTACGTGCGGCTTATCGACAGCCGGCTGCAGGTGAACCCGCTCTACGCCGGCAAGACCGCACCCGAAACCGCGAACATCGCTTCCCGGGTGGCCTCACTGGTGCGCTTTTCGGTCCGCAAATGGGACCAAATCAGGAGGACGCCATCCGCCAGGCTTACGCACAACTTACGCGCCCCGACTTCGCTGGTCTGGTCGCAGCACTGCAATCCAGCGGCTCGACTGGCGTGGCGGTCTCGGTGCTGAGCAAGATCGTTGACCTCGGTATTTTCTCAGATGCCGATAACGCTCAACCTTTTGAGGATTGGCTGAGCCGTCCAATGGTCATCGACTTCAAACCGCTCGACAACGACACCCGCGCACTCGCTGTCGCATTTATCCTGAACTACTTCATCGAGCGCCTGAACCGCAATCTCTCCGTCCGCAACGACGTGCAGCCGCTCCAAATGGTGCTCTTCGTTGATGAAGCGCACAACATTCTCCCCAAAGACAGCAAAGCGCGCCTGCTCGAAAAGCTTGCCCGCGAAGGTCGCTCCTGGGGCTTCCCGCTTTGGCTCGCCTCCCAAGACGCCGATAAGTTCATGAGCGCCGGCGTGGACTTCGCCGAACTCGCCGCCGCCGGACCGCATTTCTCTCCACAAACGTCAGTGCGAAGGAGCAGAAGCAAATTCTTGGTGGCGTGGTGCCGAGACAATGGAGAAAGGGGAAGCCGCCTTACGACTGGCGGGGCACAAGCTGCACGCGGGAGCGGCAAGGCAGTTTTGGAGAGACGGAGGAAATGATCATCAATGATTTATGAGTGAAGAACTGACTGCTTCGGTAAAAGAGTTGTATCGCGATATTCGTCGGCGTTGCAGAACTCCGATGCGGTTCGTGACTTTTTACGCACATCTCTTTTTGGCAGTGCTCATCGGCGGTGGGCTAGGAATTTCGAATACGCTCTATCAGTGCAAGCTGACCGCGACTTGGGATGAAGCAAACATCGCTGCCGCGCTCTATACCTATTTCCCGGCAATTGTCGCAGCCGCGTTGATTGACCTAACGCATGAAAGGCAGCCCTACTTACGCTCCTTCGGGTTACTCGCAGCAACGCTTCTCGCCGTGCTGTTTTTCTTTGCGACGACGACTAGCCCGGTGTTTCGACTGAGATTCGCGATAGTTGGAGCGGCGTTGAGCGTTCTCTTCTGGTGGATTGCCAATGGCGAAAAGGATTGCTTCAAGGACATTGATCCGGAGGCGGCAACACCTGACCCGAATCAGGAAATGCAGGGTGACGACAAGGGATGGAAAACTTATGTATCCGTTTGAGTCAGCAGCGTTCGCTGTAGAGCAGCCCTTCGGGCGGTTTGTGGTGGCGACCGTCCCTGCTCATATCCTACTTGATACCGCCTATAGCGATCGACTTACGGCAATCTGTAGCGAGAACGGAACCTATCGATTGTCTGGATCGCAGCGAGCGCTTGCTGAGCCGCGACTCAAAAGACATCGGTAAATTCATCGACACAGGCGCCGCATGTTTTCCAAACATGATTATTCTGGCGGCGAACTACCGGGAAGACGATGGGCTCGAAGAAGAAGATGAGGCGCATCGATCGAAGTTTTCGGACGGGAAGGCGGGGATAGGTAAGCTTATAATCCCAAAAGCATTGAAGCGCGCGGCGATCATCGACGGCCAGCATCGAACTTTTCGGCTTCAACTTTGCGCAGAACTCGGAACGCCTCCAGATGCCGTTGGCCTGTGCCATCTTCTTCGATCTGCCAAAGGCCTATCAAGCAAGGCTATTTGCCACGAAAAATGCCAATCAGCGACCAGTGAACAAGAGCCAGACATACGAACTTTTTGGCTATAATATGGAAGAGGAGCCAGCAGAAAAATGGACACCGGAAAAACTTGCAGTATTCCTCGCTCGTAAATTGAAATTGATAAAAGCTCGCCTTTCCATGAACACATCGTGGTGCCAGCCGAAAACGATTTTTCTACGTCATTGGCTGTAGCACGACGGGAGGGAGGCTGGGCGGTGTCGCTCGCAACCGTAGTGGAAGAAACCGTTCGCCTGATTTCTTCCAATCCGAAAAAAGATGCGAATCGCATGGCAGGAGAGCTGCGGTATGAAGGTCGCAAGCGTTCAGTCATCGAACCAACTCGCGATCCCGCGAAGACTCCGCTTCGTGAGCTTTATCGCGCTTGCAACGATGAGATTATATATACCAGTCTCACAAACTATTTCACGGCAGTGGAGCATACTTTCTACGCGCCATGCCCCCGCAGATACCTTTATCCGCAAGACAGTCGGAGTGCAGGCGCTCTTTGACTTATCTCGGTCATTTCAAAATGATGCCTTGCTGACCAAGACTTACGCGTTACCCGTTTCACACCAGCAACTTGAACCGGCGCAGCGAGTCGATTTCAGCGACTCTTTCTTTCATGTTTCGGGCGCGAGTCGCACAGCAATTCGCAAGGTCCTAGAATACGCGATCGGCCGCGGAGCGCCGTCGCGTGATGAAGCCGACTTCAAAGAGTATCGCCGACTTCTCAACCCCGGATGAGTCTCTATCAACGACTTGATGCTCTCGGTGAAGCGACCGGAGATGAGAAACCTCGCGGTCGCTGACGGGGCGAAGGTGTGCAGCTTCGACTACCTAATTCCGCGCCGTCTCGCCAGCGCCCGCACGATGGAAGAGCGCTGGCGACTGGCGCCGCTCTATTGTGATCGACAAACGATCGTTGTTTCAGGTCAAAGCCGACTCACGCTGCCGCACGCACAGCACCTCATCCTCCCGTAACGGCTCGACGGCAGTAGCCGGAATGAAGTGGACATCGATCGTCTCTCCGACGGCGTTGAAGACTTCGACCGCGTAACCGAGTGAGACGTCCGGAGCGTGCAGTTCATCCACGAGCTTGACGATGTCACCCTTGCGCAAGCTGAACTCCGGTAGGTCAACGCTGAGGGCCGCATCGTTGTAAAGTTCCAAGGTCATAAGCGTTTCATTGAAATCGGGATCAATGTAACGAAACGAAAGCGACCGGCAAGGCGTCCTTGAGCAGATGGTGCGGACCAGAAGGGGCTAGCCGATCGGTCCCACAAGCCCGCCGCTAATTTCAAAACTCTGCCAGAACGGGGTGACACGACCCGGCCGGGCATCCAGCGAGAGAATTTGCGTGCGCAAATCTTCGGCGAGGCGATGAGCGTTGGTCTGCGTGTAACCGCCCCGGGCAAGGAAGCTGGATTTGTCGGCACACGGAAAGCGGCACGAGCAGATAGCGGGTGATCTTTGTCAACGGAATCTCGGCGTTCGGCGGCAGTTTCATCGCACGCTTCCAAGACTGGCGGCACAGCGTTGCACAGCGGCTGTGACTTCGCGGATTTCGTCAGCCGTGTTTCCGGTGCCCAGAGAGAATCGAATCATTTGCCGTGCGGCTGGACCGGGTCTCATGGCAGCGATGACGTGCGAAGGGTCCGGTGAATCGGCGAGGCAGGCAGAGCCGCTGCTCGCGCAGATTCCGGCTCCATCGAGCAACAAGAGCAATGCTTCGGATTCGATACCGTGAAACGTGAGGTTCGACGTGTTGGCGATGCGTTGAGCCGGGTGCCCGTTGCGCTCCGCGCCGGAAATGGAAGCGAGTAGCCCGTCTTCCAAAGCGTCGCCAGCGGGCGGACTTTCTCATCGTAGGTCGGGAGGCGCTTTGCGGCGAGCCTGGCAGCCCGGCCGAAGCCCGCGATGTAGGGGACGTTCTCGGTGCCGCCTCGGCGATTCCGTTCCTGGTGGCCGCCGTGCAGGTAGGGAGTGAACGGCGCCTTGCGCTGCACGTAGAGCGCACCGATGCCTTTCGGCGCGCCGAGCTTGTGTCCGGTGATTGAAAGATAATCGACCGGCACCTTGCTCACATGCACCGGGAGCTTGCCGACTGCCTGAACCGCGTCGCAATGAAACAGGACGCCGTGAGAGCGGCAGAGCGCTGCGATTTCCTCTACGGGAAACAGGACGCCTGTTTCGTTATTCGCCCACATCAGCGAGACCATGGCGGTTTCGGGACGGAGCGCATTTTCCAAGTCGGACAGCCTGACAAGCCGTCGCGGTCCACGGGTAGATACGGCAACTCGCCCTTTTCCTCGATTCCAAGGTCGGGAGAAGGAGAGCACGGAGAAGTGTTCGACGGCCATGTGACGATGTGCCCTTTCCTGGGCGCGCTTTCAACCCGGCCTGATCGCGGGGTTATTGCTCTCGGTGCCGCCGCTGGTGAAGAGAATTTCTCGTGGCTGCGCGCCGACCAAATCGGCGACTTCTTCGCGCGCGGTCTCGAGCACGGCTTGAGCTTCGAGCCAAATCGAGAGCTGCTCGAAGCATTGCCCCATGCCTCACAAAAATAAGGTCGCATTGCCTCGAACACTTCCGGCAGCACGGGCGTGGTCGCGTCTTAATTAGGTCAATACAGCGCAGCCCATTTCTTCGCTTTTCAAGCTAATCCGTTCCACCTGTATCTACTGAGCAATGGAGTGATCGACGATTGCGGCAGCACATCCGTCAATAGGCGGAGCCGCTGAAAGTTGACCATCGACGCCAAATTGTCCAACAAGGAATAACTGGCGGTCAAGGCATTGCGTACGACTTCCGCTCAGGACTTCCCCGGCTGGAGCTGGATGCGGGATTCCGTGGCAGCTTCGATGGCGGGGCGGGTGTAGAGCAGCGGGAAGTAGTCGCCTTTCAGCCAGAGTGGGGCGAGGTCGCGATAGTGAAGGCTATGGGGGTCGCCGGATTGGCCGGGGTAGTTCACGGCGCGCGAGTTGTCCCAGTTGCCGACGTCGATGACGACGCGGAACGATGGGCCGTTGGTCTGGCGGAAGTCGCTGGTGCGATACGTGTTTTGGTTCGGCGTGTAGGCGCCGCCGCCTTCTGGGAAGGGGCCGACGGTGAGCCGGGCGCGGGTCGTCTCGTCACCGACCGCGGCGGCGAGCGGGTGCTCGGGGAAGCTGTGGTGGAGTTTGCCCCACTGCCATTGTTTTGGATCGGTGCCCTGGAGCTTTTCCATCTCGGCGAAGGCGGCGGTGAGGCTGGTCAGGAGAACGCGGTCGCGTTGGGCCGCGGCGTTTTCGGTGCCGAAGCGGGGAGCTGGGTTTTCGAGCGTGTCGAGCATCACGGCGACGTCGGGTGCCTCCATGGCATCGGCGGCGGCTTTGGAAAGAACGGCTTCCTTGAACGCTTTGCCGAGGTGACGCGAGAGCCAGACTTCGAAGAGCGCGGCCTGCGGCGAATCGGCGCGTTCGACGGCGTCCCAGCCGCGGAGAAGATCGAGCGCGGCGCGGGTTTTGTCGTTGTCGTCGTCGGATTTCAGCGGGGCGAGAAGCGCGACGAGGCGGCGCGCCGGGATCGAGAGCAGATCGTTTTGCAGGCGCATGGAGTCTTCGAGCGAGATTTTGTCGAGACTGCCCAGGACTTCGGCGATGCGGGTGTAGCGGGAGTTGTTGGTCCACTCAAAGCCGAGCTTGCGCTCGCGATACGGGTAGTCGGCCGGGATGTTCATCTGGTTGGCGGTCGCAAACCAGCCCTGCTTCGGGTTGTAAGCTGTGGGCAGTTGATCGCCGCTCCAGAAACCGTCCCATTCGAAACGGCCGTCACCCGGCACCGGGAGGAGCCCGTCCCAGTTCGGCCGCTTTGGGGCAAGCCCGCCGGGCACCCAGCCGATGTTGCCTTTCACATCCGCATAGACCTGGTTTTCGGTCGGCGCGCCCCAGTGGAGCATGGCTTTCTGGAACCCGGCAAAATCCTGCGCCCGCATGTAGTCAATGCTCCCGAAGTAGGGCGCCATCCCGGGCTCCAGCCAGCAGGAACGCACGGCGAACGCGCGGTGCTTTTCCTTTTCCAAAAAGATCACCGGGCCGTGGCGGGTGAACTTCAATTCCACACTCTGCGGCGTGCCGCCTTTCACCGGGATCTCTTCGCGCAGGACGCGGAACGGCTCCCAGCGGCCCTGGTATTTATACTCGTTCTCGTCCTCCGGATTCAGCTCGTAAACGTAGAGGTCTTCCTGGTCGATGTTGAAGATCGTGAGGCCGAACGCAATCGTGCCGTTGTGGCCGATGGAGATGCCGGGCAGCGCGGGTTCGCCGGCGCCGATGACCTCGAGACCGGGCGCGCTGAGGTGCGCGATGTAACGCAGGCTCGGCGTGGAATAGGCGCGGTGCGGATCGTTGGCGAGGATGGCGCGGCCGGTCGTGGATTTTGCCGGCGCGACGACCCAGTTGTTGCTGCCTTCCGCGGTCTCGGATTCCGCGGAGCCATCGGCCGCGGCGGGCTCGATGCGCACCGCCGCCACGCCGCCGTTCTTGAGCGTTTCCTTTGTGATCTTCACGCCCTGCGTCGCGAGCTGGAAAACTTTCAGCACGTCTTTCGGCAGACACGGATCCAGGCCGGCCGGAACGGTGGCTTCCCACGGCGGGGTCAGGCCGAAGCGGATTTCGTCCGACTGCAGATCGCTCGCGCAGACGACCCGGGCGCGGGCGACTTCGCTGGTCAGGTTGCGCGTCAGCCCGTGGCTGCGGATGCGCACCATGTCCTCCGGCGTCCAGTGCGCGGGCTGGTAGCCGGCGAGCTGGAACTCCAGCGGCAGCCGCTCCGGGTGGGCTTTCACGTCGTCAATGAACGCGTTGATGCCGGCGACAAAGTCGGTCGCGATGCGCTTGCGCGTCGGCGCTGTAAACCGCGCCACTCCTTTTCCATGTCGCCGCGGTAAAGAAAGAGCCGCGTCGCCCGGTCCTGCTCGACAAAGCTCGGGCCGAAAACTTCCGCCAGCTGACCCAGCCCGCGCCGACGCCAAAGATCGATCTGGAAGAGCCGGTCGCGCGCGGCGTTGAAGCCCTGGGCGAAGAAGACGTCGTGCTCGTTGCGCGGCGTAGATGTGCGGCACGCCCCAGCGGTCCACGAGGATCTCGGCGGGCTGCTGCAGGCCGGGGATCTCGTAGGTGGAAGCCGCAGCGGCGGGCGGTTCTTTGGCAGCTACGAGCGCGGGACAGCCGAGCACCAGCGCCAGGCCGAGCGCGCGGGCGAAAGTTCGCAGTGGGAGGAGCATACCATGCGAACGCGGAGAAACGCCGCGCTGGCTGTGTGCGCACCGATCACCGGCAGCGGGCCGAGGTGAATTTTCCGCCGCTTTCCACGACAGGAAGCATCACCAAGTCCTTCTTTCCTTGACGCTTACGTCGGATCAAAAAACAATCGCGCCATGAATGCGCGCAAAATCATTCCAGCACTGCTGACCGTCACCTTCACCGGAGCCGCCTGCCTCTTCGGTGCCGACGAAAAAAGCCCTGCCGCGTCGCCGGCGCCGAAAACAACTGCGAGCGCCGCTGCGAGCAGCAGCGCCCAGCCAAGCGACGCGGAGATGATGGCGAAGATGATGGCGTTTGCCCAGCCGGGCGAGAACCACCAGCTGATCGCCGACCTGCTGGCCGGCGTCTGGAGCTACCAGGTGAAATACTGGTTCGCCCCCGGCATGCCGCCGAGCACGTCGAGCGGCACCGCGACGCGCAAGCCGATGATGGACGGTCGCTACTTCACTCTGGAAGTCAGCGGCAAAACGGAGATGCCGATGCCCGACGGCAAGATGCAGACGATGGATTTCAAAGGCATGTCGATCGAGGGCTACGACAACGTGAAGAAGAAGTTTTTCTCCACCTGGACCGACAACATGGGCACCGGCATCATGCTCTCCGAAGGCACCTACGACGCCGCGACGAAGACCTTCCATTACACCGCCGAGACCGAGATGCTGCCGGGCCTGCGGGTGAAGGCGCGCCAGGTGATCAAGGTCACCGACAAGGATCACCACCTCTTCGAATATTTCGAGGACCGCGGCGGCAAGGAGGAGAAGACGATGGAGATCACCTACGTCCGGAAGAAGCAGTAAAAACCACCGCCCTCGTGTCCTCGTCCCTACCCGCGCGCGGCGTCGTTCAGGCTTCCGGGCGACGCTGTGGGGGCAGGGACGTCATGTTCAGCGGGATCAGGAACGCGAAGACGCTGCCGTGGCCCGGCTCGCTTTCCACCCAGATGCGGCCGCCATGGGTCTCGGCCGTGGCTTTGCAGAACGTCAGTCCCAGCCCGCTGGAGCGGCCGTTCGGAGCCGGTGCCGCGGCGTTGGTGGGCGCCTGCACGAAGGGGTCGAAAATGCGCTCCTGATAATCGAGCGGCACGCCGACGCCGCTATCGTGCACTTCGAAGATCACCGCCTCGCGGCCCGCGGGATCGCCCTTCTCCAGCGCGGTCCGTTGCGCGAAGGCGCTCACGCTGCCGCCGCGCGGGGTGAACTTGATGGCGTTGCCCAGCAGGTTGACCAGCACGCGGACGAGCTTTTCCTCGTCGCCGGAGATCGGGGGCAGCGGCTCCGCATCGCGCTCGTGCCGCAGATCCAGCCCGGCGTGCTGGGCGAGCGGGCGCACCTGGTCCATGGCCGCCTCGATCAGTTTCTCCGGCGCCAGGGTCCGGTATTGCACCGCGGCGGCGCTTTTGCTCTGCATCTGGCTGAGGTCGAGCAATTCGTCGATCAGCCGCAGGAGCTGCTCGCCGCCGCGGGCAGATAAGTCGAGGCATTGCTGCTGCTCGGCGGAGAGCGTGCCGAGCAGGGGCAGAGTCTGCAGGCCGAAGAGCATGGACTGCAGCGGGGTGCGCAGATCGTGCACGAGGGCGCGCATGCCGCCGCGCCGATCGGACTCTGTGCGTTCCAGCCGGGCGACGTTTTCCTGGAGCTGCTCGGCGCTCAGGCGCAGCTCGATCTCGGTCATGACGAGCGAGGCCAGCGCGCGCAGGGTTTCCAGCTCCACATCGGTCCACTGGCGGGGCTGGGTGTCGATGGCGCAGAGCGAGCCGAGCGTATGGCCGTCGGCCGTGGTCAACGGCATGCCGGCATAGGCGACGACGCCGATGTCCGGGATCGCCAGATTTTTGCGCAGGAGCGCGTTGTTGCGGGCGTCCTCGACGATCAACGGCTCGCCGGAGGCAGCGACGTGCTGGCAGAAAGAATGGGAGAGCGCGGTCTGCCGCTGGCTGGCCCAGGGTTCGGGCAGGCCCTGCTCGCTCTTGAAAAATTGCCGGTCCCCTTCGACCAGCGAGATGAGCGAAACCGGCACCCGCAGCACCCGGGCCACGACGGCGGTGATGTGATCGAAGAATTCCTCGCGCGGGCTGTCGAGCAGCCGGCTCTGGTGCAAGGCCGCCAGCCGGCGGTCGTTCGTAGCGGGAACAATGGCGGCCGCCGGGCCGGGATCATCCTCGGTTGCAGTGCTGTCGGCACGAAGCGGAAGGGACATCGGAAAGCTCATCAAGCAGGCGGACAGGCGACCCACAGAGGAGCCCGCCGCCCAGCGCAAGGTGCCCGGTGCCGAAAACTGCGGCAAGGGAAAAACAGGGCGGACGCACGCTCGCCGCGTCCCGCGCAGAGGCGGCGGCCCGCAGCCGCGCGCGGCGCAAGCCTCACCGCTCCGGGCAGATGACACCGGCTCGCCGGCGTCGCGCCGCCGGTCTGCTGCCCGGTGGCGTTCTTCAGCCGCGGCCGACAAAGGGCATCTTCGTGGCCATGATGGTCATGAACTGCACGTTGGTGTCCAGCGGCAGGCTGGCCATTTGCAGGACGGCGCGGGCGACGTGCTCGACATCCATGCGCGGCTCGATCGCCGTGGTGCCGTTGGCCTGGGGGACGCCGCGGGTCATGCGCTCGGTCAGCGGGGTGACGGCGTTGCCGATGTCGATCTGGCCGCAGGCAATGTCATAGGGGCGGCAGTCCAGCGAGGTGGATTTCGTCAGGCCGGTGATGGCGTGTTTCGTCGCCGTGTAGGCCACGGAACCGGGCCGCGGGGCGTGGGCGGAGATGGAGCCGTTGTTGATGATCCGGCCGCCGTGGGGCGTCTGGGATTTCATCAACCGGATCGCTTCCTGCGTGCAGAGAAACGCGCCGGTGAGATTGACGTTCACCACTCCCTGCCACTGCGCGAAGGTGATCTCTTCGATCGGCAGCGCGGGCGTGCCGGCGCCGGCATTGTTAAAAAGCACGTCGAGCCGGCCGAAAACTTCCTTCGTGCGCGCAAACAAGGCGCGCACCGCGGCGGGATCGGCCACGTCCGTGACAACGGCGAGGGCGCGACCGCCGGCTGCGGGATCACTGGCGGCGGCCTGCTGGACGGTGGCATCGAGCGCCTCCTGCCCTCGGCCGGCCAGGACGACGCCGTAGCCGGCGCCAAGAAAGGCCAGCGTGGTGGCCCGGCCAATGCCGCTGCCGGCGCCGGTGATGAGGGCGATTTTCTCGGGCGTGGAAGAGTTCATCAAAGCGGGAGCAGACTGCGGCAAAGGTGGCGGCGGTGTAAAGGCGCGGCTGGAGGAGGCGCATGGCGGGGGCACAACCAGCGACGCCGCTGCGAACGAAATATTTGCTGGCCAGGGACTTCCCGAGGGGGCCAAGAACCAACCGCTACGGAGTTATCCCCCTCATGAACACACGACCATTCTGCCCTCGTCTCTTCCAGCCCGGCCTCCGGCTGGCCACCGCGGCGCTGCTGCTCGGCGGCTTGCTTCACCTGCCCGGCCGCGCCCACGCGGCGCCCACGGTATTTTCCGCCACCGGCGCGGATGCCGCCTCCATCACGCCCGCCCGCGACGCCTTTCGCACCGCGCTCGGCGGCGGCACCACCGCGGGGGCCAACGGCTCCTTCGGCGGGGCGCGTCGCGAGGTGAACTGGGACGGCGTGCCGGCCACGTTCTCGGCGCCAAACAATCTGCCGCCGAATTTCTTTAACTCGAACTCGCCGCGCGGCGTTGTCTTCTCCACCCCGGGCAGCGGCTTCCGCGTCAGCGGCGCCACCACGGACACCGGCTCCACCGGCCAGCCGGCGGCGGCGAACTTCGGCGACATCGACGCCAGCTACTCGACGGCGTTGAACGCGTTCACCGCGCAGCGGCTCTTCACCCCGCTGGGCAGCACGAAGACGACGGTGAAATTCTTCCTTCCCGGCACCGGCTCGCCGGCCGGGGTGAACGCGTTTGGCGCCGTTTTCTCCGACGTGGACCGGCCCAACATCTCGAGCATCGAGTTCTTCTACGGGCCGGATTCGGTCGGGAAGTTCTTTGTGCCGGCGACCGCGGGGACGGCGACGTTCTCGTTTCTCGGCGTCGTGCTGGATCCCGGCGTCGTCGCCACGAGCGTGGAGATCACGACGGGCAACGTCGCCCTGGCGGCCGGCGCGGCCGATGGCAACGGCAACACCAATGACGTCGTGGCGATGGACGACTTTCTTTACAGCGAGCCGGTCCATCCGCCGTTTTTCAACGGCGAGGTGGCGTTGAGCAACAACGTCTTCTTCCTGCAGTTCCCGGGCACCGGCAACCTCTTCGGCTTCTACACCTACGAGTTCTTCCCGTTCCTGTTCCACTTCGACCTCGGCTTTGTGTATTTCATCGACGCCCGGAACAGTCAGAACGGCGTGTTTCTCTACGATTTCCAGAGCGACACGTTCTGGTATACGAGCCCGAGCTATCCGTTCCCGTATCTGTTCGATTTCCGGCTGAACTCGGTGATCTACTACTTCCGGGATCCGACGGACCCGAACCGTTATTCCCGGAATCCGCGCTACTTTTTCAACTTCGGAACGAACCAGGTCATCACGAAGTAGCCGGGCGTTCGCTGCGGCTGGCCGGGCGGGGCGCGTGGTGAGGCGCGCCGCCCGGAGCGGCAGCGGGTTGCGGGCGGGGCCGGGTTCGTCCACGTTGGCGGCCCCCGCACCGATCCATCATGGAGAATACCCGCGTCCGCTTCGCCCCCTCGCCCACCGGCTTTTTGCACGTCGGTGGCGCCCGCACCGCCCTGTTCAACTGGCTCTTCGCCCGGCACACCGGCGGCAAGCTGATCCTGCGCGTCGAGGACACGGATAAATCGCGCAACACCCAGGAAGCCGCCCAGGCGATCTACGACGGCCTGCGCTGGCTCGGCCTCCAGTGGGACGAAGGCCCGGAAGTCGGCGGCGATTACGGCCCGTATTTTCAAAGTCAGCGCGACGCGATCTACGAGCGCCATCTGAACAAGCTGCGCGACGCGGGCCACCTTTACGACGACAACGGCGCGACGCGTTTCCGCTCGCCGCGCGAGATCGTGACGGTGGACGACATCGTCTGCGGACGCATCGCGTTTGACCTCACAAATCCCGCCACGCATCCCGACATGACCATCCGCCGGCCGGACGGGTCGTGGATCTTCCATTTCGTCAATGTCGTGGACGACATCGAGATGCGGATGACGCACGTGATCCGCGGCGAGGACCATCTTTCGAACACGCCAAAGCATGTCGAGCTGTATCGCGCGCTCGGCGCCGAGCCGCCGAAGTTTGCCCACATCCCGCTCATCCTGAATCGCGACGGCTCGAAGATGAGCAAGCGCGACCAGGGCTCCTCCATTGCCAGCTACATCGAGGGCGGCTACGCGCCGGAAGCGGTCGTCAATTACCTCTGCCTGCTCGGCTGGTCGCCGAAGGACAACCGCGAAAAGCTCGACCTCGCCGAGGTGGTCCAGATTTTCGAGCTGGAAAAGATCAACCGCCGCGGCGCGTCGTTCGATCTCGACAAGTGTTTCTGGCTCAACGGCCAGTATATCGCCACGATGCCGCTCGCGCGGTTTCGCGAGTTGTGCGTGCCGTTCCTGGAAAAGGCGGGGATCGATTACGCGGCGCACGGCGAGGAGTATTTGGGGCACGTCCTGGAGTCGGTGAAGGAGAAGATCAAGACGCTGCGCGACGCGCCGGCGTGGACGGCGTATTTCTTCACGGAGGACTTTCCGTTCGACGAGGAAGCGGTGAACAAAACGCTGCGCGCCGCGGGCGCCGGCGAGCGGCTGGAACAACTGGCGACGCGCCTGGAGGCGATCCCCGCGGGCGGGTTCACGCACGACGCGCTGGAGCCGGTCTTCAAGGAGCTGGCCACGGCGAACGGCGTGAAGACGGCGGCGTTCATCCACCCGGCGCGCGTCGCGGTGAGCGGGCGCTCCGTCGGGCCGAGCCTGTATCACATGCTCGCCATTCTCGGGCAGGAACGCGTGGTCGCGCGGCTGCGCCGTGCCGCCGCGATGTAGGCACGCGCTTGTCCGCCGCCGCTGCGGCGACGCGATCGGGGAACCATGACTTTTCCGCACCGGCCGCACACGGATTTTTATCGCGCGCTCCCACCCGCGGAGACCGCGGCACGCGCGGCGGAATTTCGCGCCGAGATGGAGCGCCGGCGCACCACGCGCCAGTTCTCGGCCCGGCCGGTGCCGCGCGAAGTCATCGAGGATTGCCTCGCCGCAGCCGCCACGGCGCCGAGCGGCGCAAACCTGCAGCCCTGGCATTTCGTGGCGGTCGGCGATCCGGCAAAAAAACGGGAGATCCGGGTCGCCGCGGAAGCCGAGGAGCAGGAATTTTACACCGGGCGCGCCCCGCAGGAATGGCTCGACGCGCTGGCGCCGCTGGGCACGGACGCGGACAAGCCGTTTCTCGAATCCGCGCCCTGGCTCGTCGCCATTTTTCTCCAGCGTCACGGCGTCCTGCCGGATGGGCGGCCGGTGAAGCATTACTACGCCAGCGAATCGGTCGGCATCGCCACCGGCATCCTGGTCACCGCCCTGCACCACGCCGGGTTGATCTCGCTGACGCACACGCCGAGTCCGATGGGGTTTCTCAACGCGATCCTCGGCCGGCCGGCGCACGAAAAACCGTTTCTGCTGCTGCCGGTCGGCTACCCCGCGGAGGACGCCACGGTGCCGGATATTGCGCGGAAGCCGCTGGCGGAAACCGTCACCTTTCTCTAGCGTCTTCCCGGCGACATGAACCTCGATTTCACCTACGTCGGCGCGGAAACCGGGCGCACCTACGACCCGCGCGATTTTCCCTGGCGCGGCGACGGCGGCGAGTTGCTCGACCTGGCGCCGCGCGCGGTCGCGTTTCCGCCGCTCGATGTTCTCCGCGCCCGGCCGGCGACGCTCTGGCGCTATGCGGAGGCGCTGCCGGTGCGTGGGGACGAACTTTCGCTCGGCGAAGGCTTCACCCCGCTCCTGCCGCTGGACGCCGCGAACCGCCCCGGCGTGCTGGCGAAGGTCGAATACGCCAGCCCGACGCTTTCGTTCAAAGACCGCGGCGCCGCGGTGCTCGTCGCGGCAGCGCACGCGCTCGGTGCCCGGCACCTGGTCGCCGACAGCAGCGGCAACGCCGGCACCGCCATCGCCGCCTACGCGGCTCGTGCGCGCATTGCCTGCGAGGTGTTCGTGCCCGCGGCGACTTCGCCGAAAAAGCTCAAGCAGATCGCCGCCCACGGCGCCACGGTGCGCGCGATCCCCGGCAGCCGCGAAGACACTGCTGCCGCCGCGATGACGGCTGCCGATCGGCCGGGCGTTTTCTACGCGAGCCACGTTTACAACCCGCTCTTTTTCCAGGGGACGAAGACCTACGCCTACGAGCTTTGGGAACAGCTCGGCGGCCGCGCGCCGGACACGCTGGTGCTGCCGGTGGGCAACGGCACCTTGGTGCTCGGCGCCTTTTTCGGCTTCCGCGAACTGCTCGGCCTCGGGCTCATCGCGCGGCTGCCCCGCTTTGTCTGCGTGCAGGCCGAGCATTGCGCGCCGCTGGCGCGCGCCTGGGCCGACGGACGCGAAACGCCCGAGCCCGTGGAGAACACCGGCACGGAAGCCGAAGGCATCGCCATCGCCGCGCCGGCGCGGGGCCGGCAGATCCTCGCCGCGGTGCGGGCGACCGGCGGGACGATCGTCACGGTGCCGGAGGACTCGATCGCGCCGGCCCGGGCGTCGCTCGCGGCGCGCGGTTTTTACGTCGAGCCGACCAGCGCAGTGAACGAAGCCGTCTTCACGGTTCACCCGGAGCTGTTCCCCGCGGGCGAAACGACCGTCCTGCCTTTGTGTGGCGCGGGGCTGAAAGCTGGTTGAAAGGAACGCCGACAACCCCCAAAAACTGCCATGAACTTCATCCATCCCCCCGCTTCCGCCCTGCCCGCACCGCGCGGCCACTACTCACCAGCCGTCGTCCACGGCGGGCTGGTCTATGTCTCCGGCCAGTTGCCGCTCGGCCCGAACGGGCTGCCGGACGCCACGGCGTCGTTTGAAGTGCAGGTGCGCCGCGTGCTCGAGCAGGTGCGCGTGATCCTGGAAAGCGCCGGCTCGCGGCCTACGCAAGTGATCCGGGCGACGGTGTATCTGGTGGACGTGGCCCGCTGGGGCGCGCTCAACGGCCTTTACGCCGAGTTCTTCGGCGAACATCGCCCGGCGCGCACCGTCGTCCCGGTGCCGGCGCTGCACGACGACTGCCTCATCGAGATCGATGTCGTCGCGGCGCTCGACTGAACTAACTAAACCTCCGCCCCGCGCACCAGGCGCTCGACGAGGTCGCGCGCCCGCACAATGCCGACGGGCCGGCCGTTTTCGACAACGGCGGCAAAGTTCGAGCGCACCGTGCGCAGCCGGCGGATGAGTTGATACGCCGGGGCATCGGGCGTCACGATCACCGGTGGCCGGCGCAGATAGCCGGCGGCGGCCAGCTCGCGCTCCGGGGCGCGGTCGAGCAGGAGGGTGAAAGTGTCGAGCAGGGCGATGATGTTCCCCCGGGCCGGGTGCTCCGCCGCGGCCGCCGGCGCCGGGTCTTTCGTCGGCAGCAGCACCGGCACGCATTCCAGGGATTCCGCCGCGGCGTGCCGGAGCGCATCGGCCACCCGCAGACCGGCCTGCGCGGTCACCGGCGGCGGCAGCGGCAACATGACGTCCTGTGCGCGCACGGCGCGGAAATCCACGACGGTATGGATCATCCCGCGCTCGACCCGCGACAGCGCGCCGGTGCGCTCGCCTTCGGCCGCAAATTCTTCAGTTCCTCACGCGCCACGAAGACGTTCACCCGCCGCGCTGCCGCCGCCGCGACCGCCGCGCCCGGCTCGCCGGCGACCGGTGAACGCCGCGCCAGCACCCGCGCCAGCGCGCTGCCGAGGTGCAGCAGCGGCGTCAGCACCTTGCCGGAGATTTCCAGCAGCCCGGCCAGCGCCGCGAGCGCGCGATACGGAAACCGGCGAAAGAGCGATTTCGGGATGAGCTGGACGCCGATGAGATACACCGGCAGCAGCACGCCAAACGCGACCAGATAGCCCTCCGGCGACCCGAGCCGGCGCACGAGCGCGTCGGTGATGAGCACGAGCGCGGCGACGTCGGCAAAATTCGTCACCAGCAACACCGTCGCCAGCAGCCGCTCGGGATGGCTGAGGAGCCGCTCGAGCCGCATCGCCGCCGGATCGCCGGCGCGCACGCGGCCTTGCAACCGCACGCGGCTGAGCGTCAGCAAGCCCGCCTCGACCCCGGAATAGAGGAAGGAAACGAGCAGGCAGAGGCCGATGGCAAAAGCGGTCGTCATCGTGTCATCAGGGGCGGGGCGCGCAACGCATGGGGATCACGCCGCCGTGTCGTCGGGTTCGCCGCCGGCGTCTCCCTGGCGCTTTTTTCCTCTTCTTTCCTCCGGGTGATGAGCACCTCTTCGACCCGCCGCCGGGTCGCCTGCCGCACGGTCAGCAGGAGGCCGCTCGGCAGGGCAAGCTCGGTCCCGATTTTCGGCACGTAGCCGAGCTGGGTGAAGATGAGCCCGCCGATGGTGTCGATGCCTTCCGGCGTGGTCGTGAGCAGGCTTTCAAAACCGGGATGTTCCGCGATGTCGTCGAGCCGGGCGTTGCCGTTGACCAGCAGGCTGCGCGGGCCGGTCCCGCCGAGGACCGCCGCGGCCGTGGCCGTCTCGGTGGCGTCGGCGTCGGCGAGTTCCTCGATGTAGAGATCCTCCTCGCCGCCGCGCGGCAGGGCGTCGCCGATGATCTCCTCCACGATGTCGCCCAGCGTGACGACGCCCTCGATGCCGCCGTATTCATCGACCACGATGGCCAGCCCGCGCCGATGCTTGAGAAACGCGCGCAGAAGATCGTGCGCCCGCATGGTTTCCGGCACAAAGCTGGGTGAGTCCACCAGCTCGCTGAAATGAGGCAGCGCGTTCAGCGCGGCGTCATCGCCGAGACTGACGCCGGCGTCGAAGATCGCGCGGAAAAAGCGCGGCGCGTCGAGCACGCCTTCGATGTCGTCGGGCGTCTCGCCGTAGATCGGCACAAAGCGCCGGCGGGCCGCGCGGATTTCGGCGACGGCTTCGGCGTTGGAAAGCTCGTCGGTCAGAGCGAAGGCGTCCAGGCGCGGGGTCATGACGTCCTTCGCCGTCTTGTCCCCGAGCTTGATGATTTCCTGGATCATCTCGCCCTCGGTGACCCGGATCGCGCCGCTCTCGGCACCGAGCTGGACGATGTTTTCAAACTCATCCTCCGTGAGCTGCAGCGGCTTGGCGAAGCGGTGCGGCGTCAGGCGATCGGCCAGCCATTCGCCGAGCCGCTGCAGGCCGGCGGAAAGCGGGTCGAGCACCGGGCGCAGGGCGCCGAGCACAGCCGCCGCCGGGCGCGCGACGGCCTCGGGATTGCGCAGGGCGAGCACCTTCGGCAGCAGGTCGCAGACAAAGACGATGAGCAGAAACAACAGCAGCGCCACGAGCCAGAAGCGGATGCTCGGCGGGCCGACTTCCATCCGCCCGCCCGGCCAGTGCCGCAGCAGGTAAAGGCTCAGCAGGCAGAGCGGCACGTTGGCCAGCGTGTCCGCCAGGAGGATGCTGCTCAACACCCGGCGCGGCTCGGCGAGGAGCTGGTCGAGGATCCCGCCGCACCGGGGATGGTCGTTCTTCAAGCGCGCGATCTGCGCGGGCTGGAGCGAGAAAAACGCGGTTTCCGCCGCCGAAAAAAACGCTGACGACGCCCCCAGAGCCACGGCCAGGGCGGTGAGCAAAAGGGCGACAGGTGTGTTCAAAGTCGGCAGGCCGGCGAGCAGCGCGCCGGTGGGAAGACATCCGGCCGGCGCGGCTACTTGTATCTTATCCCGGGCCGCGGGACAATCCGGACGGCGCGCCCCTCCCATTCCGGCCCTGCCCCGTGCTCATGAACAAAAGCGAACGCATCGCCGCCTTTGTCGATTCGCTGGCGACCGGCGGCGATCCCGCGGCGACCGCCGGCGAGCGCTCGCGGCATCCCTGCTATCTCGGCTACTTCCGGTTGTTCAACGCAGGCCGCTACTACGAAGCGCACGACGTGCTCGAGCATCTCTGGCTCGGGGTGCGCGGCGACCCGGATTTCCTGTTCTTCAAAGGCCTCATCCAGGTCGCCGGCGCCTTCGTGCACCTCCAAAAGCAGCATGACTTCCCGGCGCACGCGAAGCACGGCCGGCGGCTGCGCCCGGCGGCGCGGCTCTTCGCGCTGGCGGAGGGCAATCTTTCCCGGTTCCCGGCCCGGCATCTCGGGCTGGACGTGGCGGCGCTCCGCGCGCTCTGCGCCGAGCACCGCGGCGGAACTGGCGGCGGCCGATTTCACCCGCAATCCCTGGTCGCCGGCGACCGCGCCGCGGCTCGCGCTTTCCTGACCGGCGGCGGCCGGCGGCGGTGAGATTGCGAGTTGCGAATTCCGGTGCCCTGTTGAATAGAGTCGCCGTGCTCTGTTCCCGTCGTTTTTCCCTGCCCGCGTTCTTTTTCGCGCTCGTGCTCAC
This sequence comes from uncultured Verrucomicrobiae bacterium, assembly GCA_963762725.1. Classification (GTDB taxonomy): domain Bacteria; phylum Verrucomicrobiota; class Verrucomicrobiia; order Chthoniobacterales; family SZAS-18; genus JAFAXH01. The sequence continues at coordinate 701,142 of CAVXLY010000005.1, forward strand.
CGCGCTGAGCGCCGGCTCCGCTCCCGCCCTGCGCGCCCAGGAGGGCGTCGGCGCGCGCGCCTATCTCGTCGCCGATGCCGCCAGCGGGCGCATCCTCGCGGAGAAGGATGCCAACGCGAAACTCCAGGTCGCCAGCCTGACAAAGATCGCCACCGCGGCGGTCGTGCTCGACTGGGCCGAAGCCGGCAAGCGCGGCCTCGACACGCTCATCACGATCCCGGCGGCCGCGACCGCGGTGGGCGGCCAGAACCCCGTCGGCTTCCAGGCCGGCGATCAGGTCAGTCTGCGCGACCTGCTCTACGCCGCGCTGTTGCAGAGTGACAACATCGCCGCCGAGACGCTCGCCTACCACGTCGGCTCCCAGATCCAGTCCGGCGAAAGCGGCGCAAAGGCGACTCCCGTGGTCCGCTTTGTCGCCCAGATGAATGCGCTCGCCCGCACGCTCGGCATGGAGCGCACCCGCTTTCTGAATCCCACCGGTTTTGACGCCGAGGAAAAGCCGTTTTCCACCGCCGCCGACATGGCCCGCCTGATGCGCTATGCCCTCGGCAAAGCGAGCTTCAAATTCTTCGTCGCGCAAAAGGAGCGCAAGATCGCCATCGTCCGCGCGGGCAGCAGCCTGAGCCAGCAGCCCCCGGTCGCCAGCGCGGTGCCGCCGCCCACCGCCCTCGGCCCCGCGCCGGCTGCCGCCGCCGGCGCCAATTCCCCGGCGCCCAGCCCGACGCCGCCGAACAGCGTTGCCTACCTCTTGCGCAACACGAACGAGCTGCTCGGCGTGAAAAACGTGGACGGCGGCAAGACCGGTCAGACCTCCAAAGCCGGCTCCTGCCTCATCGTCACCGCCGCGCGCGAACCGCTCGTCAAACAGATCAGCGACACCAGTTCGGAGATCACCCAGCGCCGGCTCATCGTCGTCGTGCTCGGCGCGCCCGATCGTTTCCGCGAAACCTCGGCGCTCATTGATCGCGGCACCGCCCTCTTCGACTCCTGGCAGGCCGCGGGCCGGCCTTCCGGCGGGCCGAAGGAATCGCTCTAGCCAGGCGTTCCCGCCCTCGCCCCGCCCTCCCCATTTTTCATGGACCCGCTGCTTCATCTGCTCCAGCGCGATGCCCGCGCGACCCCGGCCGATCTGGCCGCCCAGCTCAACCTGGACACCGCCGAAGTCGAGAAACGCATCGCCGCCTACGAGGCCGACGGCGTGATCCTCGGCTATCGCGCCGTGCTGGATCCCGAGCGCGTCGGCGAGACCCTGGTCACGGCCGTCATCGAGGTCAAAGTGACCCCGGAGCGGGAAGGTGGTTTCGACCGCCTGGCCGAGCGCATCGCGGGCTTTGAGCAGGTGCGTTCCTGCTACCTGATGAGCGGCGGCTACGACCTGCTCGTCGTCGTGGACGGCCCGAGCCTGCGCGAGGTCGCGGCGTTCGTCAGCGAGAAGCTCAGCTCCGTCCACGGCGTGCTCGGCACCGCGACCCATTTCCGGCTGAAAGCCTACAAGGAAAACGGCGTGCTGCTGGCCGCGCCGCCGGTCGTCGAGCGGCTCGCGGTGACGCCGTAGAAAGCGGATGGTGCACCAGCGAAAGAACGAGCCTGGAGCGCGGCATCCGTCGCCGGCCTTCCGCCTTCGCATTCCTGATCCACAGCCCATCACTTCCCCATGACCCGCTCTCCCGTTGCCGCCCATGTCCGCGCGATCCCGCGCTCGGGCATTCGTGATTTTTTCGAGGTCGTGCAATCGACTCCGGGCGTGATCTCGCTCGGCATCGGCGAGCCCGATTTCGTGACGCCGTGGCACATCCGCGAGGCGGCGATTTATTCGCTGGAAAAGGGGCGCACCGGTTACACGTCGAACCTGGGTCTGGCGAAGCTGCGCGAAGGCATCGCGGGCTACGTCGCCGGGCAGTTCGGCGTGCGCTACGATCCGGCGGGCGAGATCATCGTGACCGTCGGGGTTTCCGAGGCGATCGACCTGGCGTTGCGCGCGCTGCTGGATCCCGGCGACGAGGTGATTTATCACGAACCCTGCTACGTGTCGTATTCGCCCGAGCATCGCGCTGGCGCACGGCGTGCCGGTGGCGGTCTGCACGCGGGCGGAGGATGGCTTCGCGCTGCGCCCCGAAGCGATCGCGGCGGCGATCACGCCGCGCACGAAGGTGCTGATGCTGAACTTCCCGACGAACCCGACCGGCGGCGTGCTTTCCGCCGCGGATCTGGAGGGCATCGCGGAGCTTTGCCGGCGGCACGATCTCATCGTGCTGACCGACGAAATCTACAGCGAGCTGCTCTACGACGGCGCGCGCCACACTTCCATCGCGTCGCTGCCGGGCATGCGCGAGCGCACGATTTTGCTGCACGGTTTTTCGAAGGCGTTCGCGATGACGGGCTGGCGCGTCGGGTATGCCTGCGCGCCGGTCGAGTTGATCGAGGCGATGATGAAGATTCATCAATACGGGATTCTCTGCACGTCCATCACCAGCCAGGAAGCGGCCATCGAAGCGCTGCGCCGCGGCGCGCCGGAGATCGAGCGGATGCGGCGCGACTACGAGGCGCGGCGCAATTTCATCGTGAAGGCGTGCAACGATCTCGGCCTGCCGTGCCTGACGCCGCGCGGCGCGTTTTACGTTTTCCCGGACATCCGGCCGACGGGGCTGACGAGCCAGGAGTTTGCGCTGCGGTTGTTGCGCGAGAAAAAGGTGGCCGTGGTGCCGGGGCCGGCGTTTGGCGCGTGCGGCGAAGGCCACGTGCGCTGCTCGTATGCGACGAGCCTGCCGCAGATCAAGGAAGCGATGCGGCTGCTGGGGGAATTTTTGTCGGCGGTTTGATGCCGGGAATTTTGTCCGCAGATTCCGCAGATTTTCACAGATGGGGTTGAGGTCGTGGGAAGACGCGCCATCTGACTGACTTCCGACACCCTCTGCGCAAATCTGCGTAATCTGCGGATTGCTGTTTTATGAACGCCACCATTCACAAAGCCGTGCTGCTCGCCGCCGGTCGCGGCACGCGGATGCGGGAGCTGACGAACGAGCTGCCGAAGCCGATGCTGCCGGTGCACGGCCGGCCGATCCTGGCGCACATCGTCGCCGGTTTGCAGGCGGCGGGAATCACGGAGGTGCTGATCGTGGTCGGCTACCGCGAGGACGTCGTGCGCGATTTTTTCAAGGAGGGCGCGGACTTCGGCGTGCGGGTTTCCTACGTCCGGCAGGTGACCCAGGATGGGACCGGGCGGGTCGTCGAGCTGGCGCGGGAATTTGCCGGCGAGTGATGGCTTCATTCTGAGCTACGGCGACATCCTCATCGAGCCGTCGAATTACGGCGTGCTGGCTTCGCCGGGCGCGGAGGAAGCCATCATTTCGGTGAAGAAAAATGAGGACGTCTCCAAGGGCGGCGCGGTCTTCATCAACGACCGCTGGGAGATGACGGATCTACGCGAGAAACCGCAGCCCGGCGAGCCGACTTCGCCGTGGTATAACGCCGGCGTTTATTTTTTCCGGCCGAGCATTTTCGATTTCACCGCGCGCCTGGAAAAATCGCCGCGCGGCGAATACGAACTCACCGACGCGATCCGCGACCTCGCGCAGAGCGGGCGCGGCATCGTGCGGGCGTATGAGCTGGAGGGCGACTGGGCCGACGTGCGGGATCCGGAGGTGCTCGCGGAGCTCGAACGGTCTGAAAATTCGAAATCCGAAATCCGAAACAATCAGAATCAATAGGCAGAAAATTCTGAAATGATGGGAAACGAAAGGCCGCCCCGTTTCCCGGCGCACGGTGGCTCTCCGGCGCTCTGAGTTTTCCGACCTTTCCGGTTCTCTCGAATTTTCTCTCTGTTGGTTTCGGATTTCGAGCTTCGGATTTCGGATTTCCGCCGCCTGCGGCAGCGGTCCTACGGCATCAGCTGGCCGGCGATCGCCCGGTCCACAGAATAGCGGCCGCCGCCCGTGAGCATGAGCGCCAGCGCGATGCCGGCGAGCGTGAGCGGATACTCGAAGCCGCCGTTTCCGGCGAGAAAGCCGCTCTTCCAGTGCACGTAAAAAACGGCGACAGCCATGGTGCAAAAAATCCCGAGCGCCGCCAGCCGCGTGAAGAGGCCGAGCAGCAATCCGCACGCGCCGAGGATCTCGGCGAGCACGCCGATCGCCGCCAGCGCGTAGGGGAAGTGCAGGCCGTCAGCCGCCGTCCAGCTTCCGAGCGTCGCAGCCCAGCCCTGGCCGCCCATCCAGCCAAACGCTTTTTGCCCGCCGTGCACGAAAAACACGCCTGCCAGCAACAGGCGCAGCAGCGTCGGCGCAAAACTCGGCGGCGTATCGAAAAAACGGTAAACGGGGTGCATGGGGAAAACGCCCCAGAGGCTAAAGGCGAACCCCGGAAAAAGGGAAGCAGAGAAACATGCTCTGCCGTCGCCGACCCGCCAGCGCGCCCCGCGGCGCGCGTCCCGCCTTTTTTGCCGACCCGGCCGGGGTTTTCTCTCCCGGCCGCTCCGCCGCAGACGGTCTGATTATTTTCCGCCCCGCGCGCGGGAAAGGCACCGCAGCTGCCGGCCGCGATGATCGAGCACGACGACGCCGTCGCCGATCTGCTTCACGGTGACAAATTCCTTGCCCGTCGCATCCACCGGGATCCGGTCACCGGTTTCGTAGCTTTTGCCGTTGATGACGGCGAGGGCCGGCACGTCGAGCAGCGTCGAGGTGACGACAAACTGTTCCGGGCGCACATCAGTCACCGTTTCAACTTTCGCCGGCCCGGCCGAGCGCACGTAGCCGATGGGCAGAAACGGGTTGCGGATGGCCTCGCCGGCCGAGGAAAAGGTGGAGCGATTCTTCAACCCGAGGTCGCCTCCGGCCGCGGGCTTCGGCGTGGCGGCCGCGGCGGCGGCGGGCGCGTTGCGGGCCTGCGCGGAAGGAGCGGCGGCCTGGGCAAAGCCGGCGCTGCCCCAGGCCAGGGCCAGGATGGCGACAGCGGCAGGCAGGGAAAGATTGGGTGCGGGAATCATGAGATACGGCGATTGAGAAAAGAGCGGGTGCGGCGCCGGGTGGCGGTCGAGGATGGAAAAATTGGGCGGGCGTGGATGGGCGGGGCAACGGCGGCGATCAGTGCAGGATCGTGCTCACCGTCATGGAAACACGCTGCTGCTCGGGAGCCTCCAGGATCGTGCTGATCTGGAGTCGCGTGATTTCCAGCAACGGCTCCTCGTTTTCCAGCCCCGCGAGGGCGATGCCCAAGGGCACGAAATCAACGCTCGGCAACTCGATGTTCCAGCTGCTTAGAGAGAAGTCGCTGAGCTCGGGCTCGGTCATTTTCTCTTTGCGCTCGAGCCGGGTGATCGCGTCCTTGATGCCCTGACGGTCGAAGAATGCCCGCATCCGGGGCGGGAACCAGGCGATCGGCTCGCCGCTCGGGATCATGGAGTTCACCTGCGCGAGGACATCGCTGGCGGAGCGGGCCTGCTCGTCGATGGAGCGCAGCTTCGTAAGGCGCTTGCCGGAAGTGCCCATCTTGGTTTCGATCTCGGCGAGCTGGTTTCGCGCGTTGAGATCGGCGGTGTTCATCGGGATGATGAGGAACTGGAAGTAGCAGTAGATCAGTCCGACCATCAGCAAGGCGCTGAGCAACATTTTCTGGATCTGGTCTTTGGTGAGCTTTTTCATGACGAAAAGAAAAGTGGGTGCGGAAGAAGAGACGGGCTGGCTCAGCGCTGCGCGACCGGCGTGGCGGCCGGCAGCGGCGGGGCGGCGCTGGGTTTGCGCAGCGAAACCTCGATGGTGAAGCGCGCGGTGAGCTGCTGCTGGCCGTCGAGCGCGACCGTGGTCTTGGTTTCCTCCAGCGCGCCGGAGCGGAAGCGCACGGTGGCGGCATTCGCTCCGTATTTGCCGGTGAGGTTATTCGCCAGGGTGATGCGGAACTGCTCGGCGACGGCGCGCGGCTCGCGGCCGGCGGCGACGCCTTCGATGTTGAAGTTCACGTTTTTCTCCTTCGGATCATCCGTGCCGTTGAAGCCGGCGACCTGCACGTCGCGCGGCACCGTGCGCAGGAGCACATCGAGCAGCGGCGCCCAGTAGAAGCGGCCTTCGATGCGCGCGGTGAGCATGCTGGAGGTCGTGGTGATGCGGGTGAGATCCTTCTCGCGCTTGTCGGCGTCCTTGAGGGGCACCTCGTATTTCCTGGCGTATTCGGCTTTTCTGGCGGCGAGCTGGTTGTTCAGGCTGGCGGAGGTGCCGAGCCGCAGGAGGTAGTAGGCGACGAAGAGCGCGGTGACCGCGCAGAGCGCATAAAGGCCGAGCTTGAGCGGGTCGCGCTTGCTCTGGGCGCGCTGGGATTGCTGCTCGTGGAGAAGGTTGAGATGCAGGGGCATGACGCGGAAAAGTGGGCCGGAAGGCGGTGAGAGATGAAGTGCTGCCGCGGAGCCTTAGTTGCCGTTTTGCAGCAGTTCCATGGCGGCGCCGCAGGCGACGTTGAGATGAGTGCGCTCGGCGTCGAAAAAGACCTGCCGGCTCTTGGGCAGGGCGACCGTGCAGCCGGTGAAGGGGTCCCAGGTGTCGCAGGGCATTTCCAGCTCGTCGCAGAGGATCTGCAGCGGCATCTCGGCATTCACCAGGGCGCCGGAGAAATGCACCCGCTGCAGGGTCTGCTCGCGCTGCCCCTCGAAGAAGCCGATGGAGGAGCGCAGCTCGTGGGCCAGGCCGGCCAGCGAGGCGCGCGCGGCCTCGGTCATGCCGGCATCTCCCTGCTCGACGAGCGTGATCGCCGCATCGCGATCGACGGCGCCGTCGTGCGACACCGCTTCGAGGAACTCGCGCCCGCCGTAGTCCACGCTGCGCACGAGCACCAGCTCCCGGCGCGTGCCGACAAAGACCCGGGTTTCCCGGTGGCCGATGTCCACGAGCATAAAGGCTTCCTTTTCAAAGACCGGCCGCAGCGCCGATTCGAAGGCGTTGTAGTTGGCGATCGGCCCGAGCTGGAGATGCGTGAGCGGGATGCGGCATTTGCCGCAGGCTTCGGAAATCTGGCCGACCAGCACGCGCGGCAGGCCGCCGACGAGATAGCGGTATTTTTTCGCGGCCGCGTTGCCGTTCAAAGCCCGGTCGAGGCCGCTGGACTCATCCGCGGCCGGCGCGTTGCTGGCGCCGCCGTTTTGTGAAGACGCGCCGTTCGGGCCGGCCTCCGGGATCTGGTCGCAATCGAGCACGAAATCCTTGCAGTCCTGGTTCAGCCAGGTCAGCCCATGCAGGCGCAGGCCTTCGCGCAAGATCTTTGTCGGCGTGGGCGGCTGCTCGATGATGCGCAGCAGGCTCTGCGGGCTGGAGACCGCGATCGAATAGGCGCGTGCAGTGGCGCCCAGATCTTTGAGCAACAGCTTCAGATGATGGGCGAGCTGATCGGCATTTTCGACCGCCCCACCGCCGACGACGCGGCTGGCAAAAGCGTTGAGCTGCAAATGCCCATCGCGCCCTTTGCGCTGGAGGTGGACGGCTTTGAGAGAGTGCTGCCCCAGGTCGATCCCGATGGCAGAGGAAAGTGGCTTCGGCATAACTAGAAGAGTGGCATTCCTTCTAGCAGAAAGCGGCCCCACCCCGGCCGAACCTCAGAAAAAAAGTGCTTCGCGGCGCAATTTTCTTGATTTCCCGCTCAAGGGTTTCGCCGGGTGAGCCGCTTTTCTCAGATTCAATTACAGAAACAGCTTCTCCTGGGCCCCGATCCAGAGAAACAGGTCCAGCTCGCGGCCGTGTTTGAGAATCGTTTCTGCCGGATTCTCCTGCAGCACGCCGGTGGCGACGCCCACCAGGAAGATGCGCATGATCTCTTTCGGCAGCCACCGGCGCTCGGTTTCGGAAAGCGGCAGGTGGGTGGACATGTCGTAGTGGTCCAGCCAGAGGCGCACGTTGCTCCAGGAAAGACTTTCCGGCACCGGGACGTAGCCGTCGCCGTTCGCGGTGTGGACGTTGCGCAGGTGGGCGATGACGGTCTGCATCGCGTAGGCGATGTCGAAAAGCCGCTCGCGCTCCTGCACGAAGTCGTAGTCCACCACGGCGGCGATCTCGTCGCCCCGGTAGAGCACGTTCCAGAAATGGTAGTCGCCGTGCACCGTCATCCAGGGAAGCTGGCCGATGATGCGGGAGTAGTTGTGCATCAGCGGCTCGACGGCCTGCCGGGCGCGGCGCAGGACGGCGAGCGTCTCCTCGAGGACATCCTGGGGTAGCGCCGTCATGGCCTGCACGGATTCCTCGGCCTCGGTGAGCAGCGTCCAGCACTGTTCCGGGTTCACGTCGTTGCGCATCTCCGGCGGCACCGGTGTCTTGCCGGCGGCCGCTTCGCTGAGCATGTGGTGGAGGTCGCCGAGCACGGTGGCGGCCGAGTTCATGCGCCGCCAGTCGCGGTGGATGCCGGGGTCGTGCGCGACGAATTTATGGATCTCGACGATGCGCTCGCCCCAGGTCGTCCAGGAGCGGCCGTCGCGCCCGCGCACGACCTGCGGCACCGGGAAGCCGCGATCGCAAAGGTGGTCGATGAGCCGGTGGAGATACTCGACGCGCGCGCCGTATTCCTCGCTGTGCCGGGCGCGCAGCAGAAACGTGCCGCGGCCGGTGCGAAACGGGTCGGTCGTGTTGCACTGGGTCGTCAGCGGCTGGTCCATCTTCGTGACCCGGCCGAGGTCGAAGTCGTCCGCCAGCTTTTGGAGCTGGGCGAGCGTGAGGTGCATGGAGCCCCGGAGTGCCGGCCGGGTGCTGGCGTCGAGCCGCATCGTCTGCACCAGGGTGCGGTCGATCTCGGCGTGGGCAGAATCGTTTGTCATCTCTGGGAATAAATGCCGCTGGCCGCGGCGGAGGCTGGCCGCTGGTGCGGGCGGGGGTTGAGAGAATGCTCCGGGAAGCGCGGGCTTAACGCTCGCCTGCCTGGCTGGTGCGCCGGGCTGCCGGTCGGCCGGCGGCCGTCGTGCATGTTCTGGAGCTGCCAGAGCGCGAAAAACGCGGCGCCGAGCAGGACGAGGAGCATGAGCACGCTCAAGGCGCGCAGGGAAGTGCGATTGGAGGTCTTGGTCTGCCGGCGCGCGCGCTGGCGGGCCATCTCGAACTCCAGATTTTTCAGCAGTTGCTCCGCCTCGGTGGCCACGGCCGGGGCCGCGGCGCGGTCGGCCGGAGGCGACGCGGATCCGGCGGCCGGATGCGATTCCGGTGTCGAAGAGACGCCTGGCTGGGCGGAGAAAGGAGACAATGAAGAAGATTTGACGGCTTCCATCCACAGGCGTTAAAGCAGATTCCTGGCCAGCCCCACGGGCGCCTGGCGAAGTGTTCATCCGCCGCCCCGCGCTTCCATGCCTCCCGCTCCTCTCTCCCCGCCGCCGGCGGCTGCCGGCGACCGTGCTCCCGGCTTTTCGCCCGCGCTGATCGCGCATGTCGGCCCGCTGATCCTATTTTCCCTTTTCCTCATCGCGGCGCCCGCCTTGCGCTCGCCCGACAGCGCCTCGCCGTGGCTGCGCGCGCCGGAATACTGGCTTTACCCTCTCCAGGCCGTGGTCTGCCTGGGGGCGATGGCTTGGTGGTGGCGGCACTACCGCTTCGAGCCGCGCCCGGCGGCGCTCGGCCTCGGCGCGGCGGCGGGCGTGCTGGCGCTCGGCATCTGGATCGCCCCGGTCGCTCTTTTTGGTGCGGCGCCGCGCACCGGCGAGGGGTTTGATCCCACGCCGCTGCTCGATCAGCCCGGGGTTTACTGGACGGTGCTCGCGGGCCGGTTTCTGCGCCTCGTGGTGGCGGTGCCGCTGGTGGAGGAGGTCTTCTGGCGGGGCTTTTTGCTGCGTTACCTGACGCCGGCCGGGGAGCGCGACTTTGTCCGCGCGCCGTATGCGTTCACGCCGCTGTCGTTTGCCGTGGTGAGCGTCATGTTCATGCTCGAGCACAGCCGCCCGGACTGGCCGGCGGCGCTGCTCGTCGGCGCGCTCTACAGTCTGCTGGCGATCCGCACCGGCAGCCTGGGAGCCTGTGTGCTGGCTCACGCGGTGACGAATGCCGGTCTCGGCGCCTATGTGCTCGCCACCCGGCAGTGGGGATTCTGGTGACAGGGGGGAGCGCGCGCGTTCCCGGGCGGGCCGCCGCTGGCGCAACGTGCCCGGCAGCGGATCCCGGCCCGCTTCGTGCTTTTGAAGGAGCTGGCCTCACCGCCGCCTTACTCCCGCTCTCCATGCAAGGAACCTTTTTTCAAAAGCTCATCATCAGCGCCATCATCGGCGCCTGCGCCGCCGGGCTGATCGAATGGTATAAAGTCTTCGTCTCGGGCGCGGACGACGCGCTCAACAGCCGGCACAAAAACAGATACAGCATCCAGGCCAAGCCCTGAGACCGGGGAAGCCCGGCTCACGTCTGTTTTTCCCCGCCTGATCGCCGCAGAGAGCGGCGGTGACGCTCATAACCCCGGGTCCGCCGCGGCCTTGCCCGACAGCCGCCCGCACGAGGCCCGCACCACGAGCTGGGCGTCGAGAAGGATGCTGCGGGGCGGCAGCTCCGGATGCGCGACGCGCTCGATCATCGCGGCCATGGCGGCGATGCCGATGTCGCGACACGGCTGCCGGATCGTGGTGAGCGGCACCGGCAGCAGGCTGGCATATTCCACGTCGTCGATGCCGCCGATGCAGACCTCCTGCGGCACCCGGTGGCCGAGCGCGGTGAGCGTGTGCATGAGCCGGCCCGCGGTCCGGTCGTTGGCGCAGACCACGGCGTCCGGTTTCTCGGCGTTCATGAATTGCCGGACCACGTCCGCATCCGTCGGGTCGAGCCGCTGGACAAGGCTGCGCTCCACCGGCACCCCGGCGGAGAAGAGCGCCTCGCGATAGCCGGCGATCCGTCCATCCACGGTGGCCGCGGTGTCGGGATACGCCAGAAACGCCACGCGCCGACAAGAGCGGGCGCGCAGGAGGTGCTCGGTGATGTGGTAGCCGGCGCGGCGGTTGTCGATCCCGATCAGGTCGTGCCGGCTGCGCTGCGGATAGGGCAGGATGTCGCGGTCGAGGAGCACCACCGGGATGCTGGCGGCATCGAGCGCGGCCAGGATGCGGCGATTCGTCTCGGCGCTGGATTCCGTGCGCTCGAAGGGGGCGAAGAACACCCCGGAAACGCCCCGCGCGACATATTTCTGGCAAAGCTGCCAGCCGCCCTCCTCCTGCGAGACGGCGCTCCCGCCATTGCTGTTGCCCCAGAGCAGCGCGTGCTCCTTGGCCTGGAGCGTGCCGGCCATGCCCTGGCAGATCGGCTCGAAAATTTCCGTCTCCCCTAAATCCGGAATGAGCAGCCCAAACGTGGAGCTGTCCTGTTGCACCCGGCCGGCGCGCACAAACGTGCCGGAACCGGCACGCCGATCCACGAGCCCGCGCTCCCGCAACTCACGCACGGCGCGGCCGACCGTGATCCGTGACGTTCCAAATCGCTGCACCAGAGCCGCTTCGCTCGGTAGCCGGCTGCCGGCGGGATATTTCCCGGCCATGATTTCCTGCTGGAGCAGGTCCAGAACGTGCTGATATTTCCGCGTGCTGTTCTTCGGGGGAGTCGAGGGAGGCATGGCAATATCTGATATAGCAGCTATCTCACAAAAAGATACAACATTATCTTGCCTGTCTCGTCTGATGTAGTATTAAAGAAACTCATACATAGGAGTTTTTCACGGACAGGGACGCGCAAGGGCGCCAGGGACATCACGTATGAAAACCGCAGGCAAAGAGGGCAAACGCACCACCGCTATGAACCGCATCGAACCAATCAAACATTATCTGGTCGCCAGTGACTTTGACCAGACGCTCAGCTTCAACGACTCCGGCATCGTCCTGAGCGAGATGCTGGGCATTTCCAGCTTTCGCGAAAAGGTCGAGGGTTTGTCGAAAGTCCATCTCGTCCAGCAGGGCGCGGAACTCGCCTACCTGCTGCGGCACGACCCGGAGTTCCGCAGCGTGCGGCATGAGCATCTCGTCGAGGCCGGCAAGCGGGTGCGTTTGAAGAAAAACGTCGGCCTGCTGGCCGAGGCGCTGACCGAGGGCATCGCCGAGGCGCGGTTCTCGTTTTTCGTGATCTCGGCGTCGCCGCGCGTGCTGGTCCAGTCCGCGCTCGACGGCATCGTGCCGGCGGAGAACATCTTCGGCACGGAGCTCGATTTTGCCGCCGTCGGCGGTGAGATCGACGCCATCCGCCGGGTGCCGGCCGGCTACGGCAAGGTGGCTGTGCTCCAAGAGCTGGAAGCCAAGCTGCAGATCACGCCGGATCACACCATCTACATCGGCGACGGCAGCTCGGACATGACCGTCATGCAGCACGTCAACAGCATCGACGGGCACACGATCGCGGTGTCCGAGGTCAAGCACGTCGGCCGCATCGCCCAGCGCACCGTCCTCAGCGATAACGCGCTCAGCGTGATGGTGCCGGTGCTGGAGGACGTCTTCGGCTGGGATTCCGCGCAGATCCGCGAGCTCTTCGCCACCTACGGCCTCGCGCTGCAGAGCTGGGACAAGATCCGCACCGACTGGGTGTCTTTCCACGAAACCACCGAGCGGCCCGCGAGCTTCTCCCTCATCGCCTGACGGCCAAAAATTTTCCACCAGAACAAAACAGAAAACCACACCCATTCCGGGTGCCAATCGCCCCATCAGCGGGCAACCAAACATATGAACGAAATCTATTATTACTCGCCATCGTCACTTTCGTCGCTTAGCGCGAAGTATCTGCGGCCGGCTTATCCGATTCAGTTCGAACGCAGCAGCGCGCCAGAATCGAAGCAGGCCATTCCGCCTGTCGGTGCCGCCCTCGCCACCGGAGTGGCGGACGGCTTCTTCTGGCTCTTGAAGGTGCTCACCGCCCGCCCATCGGCGACGGCGAATGGCGCCACGGCCCAGCCGGGAAATCCGGATGACGCCGCCGCGCAACGGCGCACCCGCCGCCTGCTCGGCGAAGTGCCCGCCACGCTTGTCGAGTCGGCCCCATCCGCCGACCGCAGCGCTCGCTGAGCCGCGCCGGAGCGTTGACCCCACGAGCCATCACCATGCAGACAAACGAAATGATCGGCTGGGTGGCGACGGCAGCCTTTGCCGCCTCCTACCTGTGCAAAAGCCCGCAGGCGCTGCGCCGCATCCAGGCGCTCGCCGCCGGGCTGTGGATCCTTTATGGCGTGCTCGTGGGCGCCCTGCCGGTGATCGTGGCCAACACGGTCGTCGCGACGATGGCGGTGATTTATCCCTGGGCCAAAAACGCCTGGGACCGCCGCCACCGTGACCGCGCCGCCCGTGTCGCTGCCGCCGCTCCGGCCGAGCCGCCGGGAAGCCGCTCCGGGGAGGAGACCGTCAACATCGGCCACCTGACTCTGGAGCCGTTCAGCCTGCCGTTTGCCGCGGGTCCGCTTTCCCAGCGGACGGTCACCATCGACTCGCGGCTCGGATAGGCCGCGCGCTCCGGACCGGTGGTCCTGGCAGGCATCGCAAAAACCCACGGCGCCAGTCGTGGGTTTTTTGCGTATCGCCGCCGCTGATCAGAAGCGCGTCGGCGCCGGCGTCCGGCTTGCGTCGCGACGGGCGGCGGCGGAAACTCCCGGCATGTCCGCGCCACAGACCGAGCCTGCCGGCAACGGCAGCACCCCGAAAAAGACGGTCGCCATCCTGGGAGCCTCCGGCGACCGGCGCAAATTCGGCAACAAAGCCGTGCGCGCCTTCACCGCAGCCGGCTGGCAGGTGTTCCCGATCAATCCAAACGAAGCGACCGTCGAAGGACTCACCGCTTACCCCAGCGTAGACCAGGCACCGACCGGGAAGCTGGATGTTGTGAGCCTCTACGTGCCGCCCCAGGTCGGGGTAAAGCTTCTCCCCGCCCTGGCCGCGCGGCAGCCGGGCGAGCTTTGGGTCAATCCCGGCGCCGGCAGCCCGGAACTGGTCACCACGGCCAACGGCCTCGGCCTGACGGTGCGCTCGCTTTGCTCCATCCTTGCTCTCGGGTTGTCGCCGGGCGATTTTCCGGATCGCTGAGAAAATCCTCGCGCCGACCGGCGGATGGCGCAGTGGGGAATTGCAATTCCGCCGCCGCCGAGCGTAGAACCGGAGGCGCTCCAGTCGGGCGCGCAGTGGAGAGTCCGTTGCCATGTCCGCCGAGCCTTCATCACCAGCCGCAGCCGCCGCGGAAACCGGCGCGTTCCCGGCTCGCGGCGGCGGCAAGCGCCTGCTGGCGACGATCGCGGTCACCGGCCGCGCGGCGGTCGCGGGATCCGAGTCCGCGGAGATCCTCGCCCGCAGCGACGCATCGGTGATCCGCGCGCTGTGCGAGAAGCACGACGGCCGCGTCATCAAAGCCCTGGGCGACGGGTCTTTGCTGTTCTTCCACAGCGCCACCGGCGCGGTCGCTTGCGCGCTGGAAATCCAGATCACCCTCGCCGCCGGCCGCAGTGACATTGCCGCGGCGGCTGCCCATGGCGACGGCGACGGCGGGTCGCAACACGGCATCGGCATCCACCTCGGCGATGTCTTCGTGCAGGCGGACGATGTGACCGGTGACGGCGTCCTCATCGCCGCGCAACTCCAGGCCGAGGCCGGCCCGGGCGGGATCTGCGTTTCGCAAACCGTCCTCGATGTGGTCCGATCCTCGCTTGATCTCCAGGCGGTGCCGCTGGGTTCGCGCGTCTTGAAGAACGTCCGCGATCCGCTGCCGATCCATCGCCTGCTCCTCACGAAGTTCCCGGCGGCGGCGCAATCCGGGGAGATCGGCGACATCACGGCGTTGCTTTCCACGACGGCGGCCGGGGACGAACGGCGCGCGTCGGCGGCCACGGCGTCACGCCGCGGCAGCGAGCTGGAGAGCGACGGCGAGGACGATCTGCACATCGAGCTGGACGCCGCGGAACGCACCACGCTCAGCGCCATGCTCGGCCTGCCCACGCCGCGCCGCCGGCCGCGCCGCACGCGCTGGTGGCACCTCGTGCTCGGCATCGGCGGGGCCGGTGCGTTGCTCGCCGTCGCCATCGCCGGCTACTTCCGGTGGCGTCATAGCGCCACCCCGACACGCCGGCTCGCGGCGCGCCCGGCGACCGCAACCGCCACAACGGGTTCCTCCCCCGCGGCCGCCGATCCCGTCCCCGGAGCGGGGCGGCCGGCGCGCGAGGAAAAGTCGATCGCCGTGCTGCCGTTTCTCAACCTGAGCGAGGATCCGCAGAACGACTTTTTCGCCCGCGGCGTGCATGACGACGTGCTGACCCAGCTCGGCCACGTCAGCGACCTGAAAGTCATCTCGCGCACCAGCGTGCAGGCTTATCAGGGGCCGGACTTGCGCAACACCAGCCTGCGCGAGATCGGCGAAGCCCTCGGCGCTGCGGCGATCGTGGAAGGCAGCGTGCGCCGCGCCGGCAACCGGGTGCGCGTGACGGCCCAGCTCATTGATGCCCGCACCGACCGGCACCTTTGGGCGGACACCTACGATCGCGATCTCACCGATGTCTTCGCCATCCAGACCGCCATCGCACGCGACATCGTCAACGCCCTGCGGGCCAACCTTTCCCCCCGGGAAAGCGAACGCCTCGCCCGCCGGCCGACGACCGATCCGGAAGCCTATGATTTCTACCTGCGCGCCCGCGACATCGCCCTGCGTCCGGGCAACCTGCGGGAGAATCTCGAAGCCGCGCTCCTCCTCTCGGACCAGGCACTCGCGCGCGATCCCGACTTCGCCCTGGCCCACACGATGCAGGCGAATCTTTGCAACACGATTTACTGGTATGCCTACGACCGCACGCCGGCGCGACTGGCCCGGGCCCGGGCAAGCCTGGACCGCGCCCTCGCGCTGCAGCCCGACCTGCCGGAGGCGCATCTCGCGCTCGGGTATTATTACTACTGGGGCTTCCGGGATTACGCGCGGGGGCTGGCCGAGTTCGCCATCGCCCGCCGCGATCTGCCGAACGACCCGGCCGTGTATGCCGCGCTGGGATTCATCCAGCGCCGGCAGGGCAAATGGGACGAAGCCCTCGCGAATCTGCAGAAGAACGCCGAGCTGGATCCGCGCAACGCCGACCACCGCTACGAAGTCGCGCTGACTCTGCTTTACATGCGCCGTTATCCCGAAACCGATGCGGCTTTGGCGAAGGCGCTGAGCCTCGCGCCGGACTATCGCGCCGCCGGGTATCATCGCGGCATTCTGGCGATGAAAATGCACGGCGAAACCCGCACGCTGCGCGCCGCGCTGGAAGGCGTCC
Source organism: uncultured Verrucomicrobiae bacterium (assembly GCA_963762725.1). Classification (GTDB taxonomy): domain Bacteria; phylum Verrucomicrobiota; class Verrucomicrobiia; order Chthoniobacterales; family SZAS-18; genus JAFAXH01. The sequence continues at coordinate 717,324 of CAVXLY010000005.1, forward strand.
ACGCCGGGCTGGACGAAAACTTCTGGTGCATCCGCCGTTTTCAGCTCGAAATGCTCGACCGCCGTTTCGACGCCGCGCTCGCGCTGCTGGCGGCCTCGCCGCTGGAGAAATTCGAGTGGCAGGATTTCCTGTATCCGAAGGCGCTGCTCGCCGCCCAGGCGTACCAGGCCCGGGGCGACGCGGCGACCGCGCGCACACACTTCGATGCCGCCCGCGCCACGCTCGAGGACATTGCTCAAAACGCGTCCTGACGACCCGCGCGTCCACGCCGCGCTGGGCTTCGCCTACGCCGGCCTCGGCCGCAAAGAGGAAGCCATCCGCGCCGGCCGCGAAGCCGTGCGCCTGTTGCCGGAAACCCGGGACGCCGTGGACGGCCCGGTCTTTCGCACCGATCTCGCCGCCATCTACGCGCAAACCGGCGAACCGGATCTGGCGCTGGACGAACTCGACCGCGTGCTCGCCGAGCCCGCGGTGCTCTCCGAAGCCGAGCTGCGCCTCGACCCGATCTGGGATCCGCTGCGCGGGGAGCCGCGCTTCCGCCAACGCTTCCCGCAAGCCGTGGCGCTGTGAAGGCGGTTTCCTCGCGCTCGCCTTTCGCTCGCGCTGGGACGCCAGACCCCTCTGTTTCCCGAGACGAGCGAGAGAGGTCGAGAGTTCCGAGCCCACACCGGCAAACCGGCTGCCGGCTGTCACGGGAGTGAGCGTCGATCGCCAAACTGATCAGTTCCGCTTCGCTGGCATTTGGATATTTCGACCTGTATGAATCGATGATTAGATCGCGCGCCGCGGCATCTGGGATCCGCTGTTTCAAATCTCGCCGGAGATTCTCCATTGGGCTGAGCACGGCGAAATGTGTAGCGAGTTTGTAATCGGCGGCGATCGTCTCCTGCATCCCGGGCAGTTCATTCCGTTTTCGTGCCGATATGACCCAGCGATACGCGTGGTCATATTCAGCAGAATTGAAATAGCCCAAGTGAGTTTGAAGGTAACCGTCGCCATGACGGTGGAGGAGCGAGTGCCCGTTTCGCACAAGATCTCCATAGCCACAGATGAACATGGCAAGATCAGTCAGTCGCTCGTTTCGCGCTGCCTGGTGGCAGTCGTTCAATCCAGTTTGATCGAGAATATGGTGGCAGACTTCGTGGGCCAGAATCAGCCACACAGCTTTTGGGTTATCGGCGAAGTCTGTTGAGATTCTGATCGATAGCCAACCCTCGTCACTCACACTGAACTGCCCGGCAGCACCGGGATCGGTGATAAATTTCAACCTTGGAACCCGGTAGGGAACCTCAAAGCCCGGTGCCCAACGACGCGCGTGGTCGTAGAGTGACGCAAGGGCTTCTTTCACGGAATCCGCATCCCGAGGCAGAATTAATGTAGGAGTAAAAAGAAATCTTGACCCTCCGCCGGCCGTGGAGCGGCTTGGTGACCAAGCCTTTCGACCAAGCATTGCCAGCATCTCATCAATTTCGTGTGGATCGTTTGGCGAAGCGGTTCCTGCCGATGGACGGATCGTTGGAGAAACATCTCCCGATCCAGGTGACCTCGATCTGGAGCGCACTGGCAGCGCAAAAATGTTTTGCCACCATTTCGGTTTGTTGACCGACTTCATTTTCCTGGCCTTTTGTTCACGATGCTACTCGAGGCGGCAATGCAGCGGCGGGATTTTGTTTCCGTGCAAGCGGAGAGAGCCCGATCCGCTGATTTTGCAGCCAGCGAACGCCGATTTTAATGACGGTCTGCCGAACATGAACCGTCGAGCGTCCCGGCGACGCGCTCTGCCCAGGCTACGGCGATTCGATTTTCAGGTCTGGGAAGAGCTTGCGAAAATCGGCGGGATTGCGGGTCAGCAAACCGTCGAAGCGCATGGCAAAGGCACCGATCAGCACGTCAGCGACCGGACGCTTGGGCAGGTGGCGCGCGGCGTGCCGTTGAGCGATGTGCCGCGCCCAGGCCCTGCATGCAGCTATCGTGTCGCCCTCTGACCAGGGTTCGTCGCCAGTGACACTGAGGACGTCCAAAAAAGCGCGGATCGCGCCGGTGTCACCATCAAACGAAGGCGCAGAGTTCCACGATGGTGACCGGGCAGGCTGCCAAACCGCGGCTGCGCCGTTTTCGCAGCAGCTCCATCGAGGTGGGCCGGAACTTTGGATCGTCCAACGCCACGTCGAGCAAAAGGTTGCTGTCAACAACCCAGGCCATCACGTTTTCTCGCCGGCACGCAACGTTTTCATCCATTCGTCGGTCCGCGTCGGCCACCCACGCTGGGCGTGCAGCTTTTTCGCGCACCCGATGACGCTGGAGGCGCTGCGTTGCTTTTTGCGGCGAACAATCTCGACACGGACTTCATCTGCGGAGACTCTCCGCCAAAGAAGTGTCTGCCCCGGCTCAAGCGCCATCTCGCGTCGGATGGAGGCCGGAATGGAGACTTGTCCGCGCTCGGTCAAGGTGGTTGCCTCGCTCTTCATACCACCGGCATCTTATCATGTAAGTTCATCATGTAAATCAGCGGGGAGCGCGATGATCGGGATGCGCCGCGGCGGGTCTCCTGCTCGCGTGTCTGATGGCAAAAAATTTTCCGAGCGTTCCCGTTTCTTGATCATGGCTGAGGCTAACCCTCCACCGATCCCCGTGGTCGCGCCGCCGCGATTGCCATCCGCGATCTGCGGGTGGATTACGGGAATTTTGTCGCGGTTTCCGATGTCACGCTCTCGGTGCCGGCCGGCGAAGTGTTCGGGCTGGTCGGGCCGAATGGCGCGGGTAAGACGAGCACGTTTCGCGTGCTGGCCACGCTCATGGAGCCGACTTACGGCGAGGTGCGGCTGGCGGGGATCGATATTTTCGAGGAACCGGAAGCCGCGCGGCGCGTCATGGGCTACATGCCCGATCTGGCGCCGGTGCCGTCGGATTTGAAGGTGTGGGAGTTTCTTGATTTCTTCGCCGCCGCGCACGGGCTGGGGTCGGAAACGGCGCGGCGGGAGCGCATGGAGGCGTGCCTGGAAGAGGTCGCGCTGAGCGATCGGCGCGAGGTGTTTTGCCGGACGCTTTCGCGCGGGCAGACGCAGCGGCTCGTGCTGGCGAAGACGCTGCTCCACCGGCCGCAGGTGCTCATTCTCGATGAACCCGCGAGCGGGATGGATCCGCTCTCGCGGCGCAACCTGCGCCTGGCGTTGCGCCGGCTGGCGGCGGCCGGGACGACGGTCTTTGTTTCGTCGCACATCCTGAGCGAGCTGGCGGAAATGTGTTCGTCGCTGTGCGTGATGAATCGCGGCCAGCTCCTGGCGGCCGGCACGGTGGAGGAAGTCCGGCAGTTGCTCGGGCGCGCCGGGCGCACGATCACCGTGGCGCTGCTCGGGCGCGTCGCGGAAGCGGCGGCGTGGCTGCGCGAGCGGGCGGGAGTGCATGATCTCGTCGCGCCGCCGCCGATCGAGGCGGGCAATGGCAACGACGGCGGCAACGGCGGCGGGCGGTTGAGCTTTGGTTTCGCCGGTAGCGACGAGGCGCAGGCGGACCTGCTCGCCGGGTTGCTCGCGGAAGGGCTGCGCGTCACGGCTTTCGAAGAACAAAAATCGACGTTCGAAGACATCCTCATCGAGGTGGCGGAAAACTCCCCTTCATCGCCTCCCGCGGGCGCCGCCGCATGAACGCCTCCCCCGCCGTCTCTCCGCTCCCGGCCTGGGCGATCTGGGCGAACCCGATCATCCGCCGCTACCGGCGCTCGCGGCTGCGCCCGCAACATCTCGCGGTCTGGCTCACGCTGACGCTCCTGGTCGCCGGGTTTCTGTTTTTCATCCTGCGCACCGTCAGCCTGTATCGCGGCGGGCTTTCCGCAGTGGATGCCGAGCGCGCCCCGCTGGTGCCGCTCCTGGTGCTGCAAAGCTTTATCCTGTTTGTGCTCGGCACCGGGCAGGTCGCCGGCGGGATGACGGCGGAGGCGGACGAAGGCGTGCTCGATTACCAGCGCCTCACACCGCTCACGCCGCTGGCGAAGGTGCTCGGCTTTCTGCTGGGGCTGCCGGTGCGCGAGTGGCTGATGTTTCTTGTCACGCTGCCGTTCACTTTCTGGAGCCTGTGGCGCGGCGACGTGCCGGCGGGGACGTGGCTGCCGCTGGGCGGCGTGATCGTGTCGTCCGCGCTGCTCTATCACCTGACCGGGTTGGTCGCCGGGACCGTGGTGAAAAACCGGCGCTGGGCGTTTCTCATCTCCATCGGCACGATCTTTCTGCTCTACACCGCGGTGCCGCAGGTGGCGCGCTTCGGGCTGGTGTTTTTCAAATACCTCACGCTTTCGCCGGTCCTGCAGGAGGCGCTGCCAAACCTCCTTCCGGCGAGCGCCGGCATGGCGGTGCGGGTCCGCAACGCGCTGGCGCCGGAGGTCCGCTTTTTCGGCCTCCATTTCTCTGAAACCGTCTTCACGCTGCTCACGCAGGGCGCGCTGATCCTCACGTTTCTGGTCATGCTGTGGCGGCGCTGGCGGCGGGCGGAGGCGCACCTGCTCGGCAAGCTCTGGGCGGTGGGGCTCTTCGCCTGGGTGCAGGTGCTGTTTCTGGGCAATGCGCTGCCGCTCATCGAGCCGGGGCTGCTGTTTCCCTCGCGGGAAATCCGCCGGCGGCTGGCGGATTCCGGGAACGGCAACTGGGCGCCGCAGCTCGGCGAGGCGGTCGGAATGATCGGCCTTTACGGCTTGGTCACGCTTGGGTTGCTGGTATTGCTGACGCTCATCATCACGCCGACCGAGGACAGCCAGCTGCGCGGGCTGCGCCGGGCGCGCAAGCTCGGCTGGGCGCGGGTGCCGCGATTCTCGGATGCCGGGAGCGCGTTTCCGTTTGTCGCCCTCATGGCGGCGACGGGCGCCGTGGGCTGGGCGTTTTTTGCCCGCGGACTCATCGAGTCCTCTTGGTTTCGCGACGCCACGACGCTGCCGGCGCACGCGGGCTGGACGTTTGGGCTCGTGCTGCTCGGCGCCGGGCTGGCGTTTCACGCGCTGCTGGAGGGCTGGGGCGGGCGCTGGGCGTTTTTCGCGCTGCTGTTCGTCGGCGTGGTCCCGGTGATGGTCGGCTCCGTGCTCGGCTCGGCCAGCAACACGCTGCTGAAGACTTCCACTTGGCTGGCCGGGATGTCGCCGCTCTCCGCGCCGTTTTATGCCGCGCAGACCCTGGTCCGGGCCAGTGCGCCGGCCGGGGCAGAAGTGGTGCCGACGGCGTTCTGGAGCTGGCAGGGCGTCACCGCGCTGGCTGCGCTCGGATTAAGCCTCCAGCTCTGGCGCATTCGGCGACGGCGGGCGGCGGCAACGGCCGGCGGCGCGGCGACGACAGCAACGGCGGCGGCAGCGTGAGCGCTCAAAGATCGCGCCGCATCAGAAACTGGCTCACACGGCTCCCATATCCGCCACCTTTGAGCCGGTAAACCCAGCGTTGTTCACCGCGGCCTGTTTCGCCAGCGTCAGGTCGTGCGCCGGGACAAGTGTGAAATGCGTGGAGGCCACAACGGCGATGCGGGCGCAAGCGGCGTCAAAGGTGCAGCCGGATCAGGCGCGGTTCCGCACCCGAGCCGGCAGCGGAAGCGGCGGCGATGACGACGAAAAGATCGTCGAAATCCGGCGCACCGATCTTGATTTCGGCGGCACTCCGAGCGCCTTGGCGATCTCGGGCAGCGTGTTCGAATGGCCGACGACGAGCGCGTTTTTTCCCGCCGGCAACGCTTGCAAGCGGGCGGCGAGCGCGGCGGCCGGTTCCGCGGCCGGGACGACGGTCACCTCCAGACCGGCCAGCCGGGCGACGGGCGCGGCGGTCTGCTGGGTCCGACGGTATTCGGTCGCAAAGACGGCGCCGATGCCGACGTCTTTCAAAGCCGCCGCCAGCCGGTCTGCCCGCGCGCGGCCGGCGTCGGAAAGATCGGGGTCCTGGCCGCCGGTCGTCGGGCCGGCGGTTTCCGCGTGTCGGACGAGAAAGAGCGTCGTTTGGGCGACGGCGGTGCCGGCGAAAAGGAACGGCACCCAAAGCGCCAGAAAGAGCAGGCGTCTCATGCGCGCAATGTAACCCGGAACCGTCGGCGCAGGCAAAAGCTCCTGCGCCCGGCTCGGGGAACGCTTTTCCGGCGCGCGCCGCTCCGTCGTGGTGTCAACCCGGCGCGGCGTTCAGCGGGGCTTGCCGGCGAAGAGCATCGCTTCGAGTTCGTCGCGCTTGAAGGGCTTGGAAAGATAATCATCCATGCCGGCGGCGAGGCAGCGCTCCCGATCGGTCTCCAGCACGCTCGCGGTCAGCGCGATGATGCGGGTGCGCGGCTGCGATTCGCCCCGGGCCACGCGTTGTTTCTCGCACAGGCGGATCGCGCGCGTCGCCTCGTAGCCATCCATCACCGGCATCTGGCAATCCATGAGAATGACGTCAAACCGGTCGCGCGCGAACTGCGCCACCGCCTCCTCGCCGTTCTCGACTTTCTCCACGACGCAGCCGAGCCGCGCGAGCTGGTGGAGAGCCACCCGCTGATTGACCACGTTGTCCTCCACAAGGAGCACGCGCAGTTCTTTGCGCTCCGCCGCCGGCGGAAGACGCAGAGCCGACCCGGACGCGGACTTCGCTTCGGCCAGCAGCTCGGCTTCGCTCGCGGGAGTATCCTTGGTGAACCGCGCGAGGAACCAGAACGTGGAGCCCTGGCCGGCCTGGCTCTCCACGCCCAGGGTGCCGCCCATGCGGGTGATGAGTTCCTTGCAGATCGCCAGACCCAGCCCGGTGCCGCCATATTTGCGCGTCGTCGAGCTGTCCGCCTGGCTGAACGCCTCGAAGAGCCGCTTCTGCTGCTCCGGCGTGATGCCGATGCCGGTGTCGCGGACCTCGAAGAATAGGGAGATTCCCTCCCGGTCCTGCACCTGGCAGGAAACCGCGATTTCCACGCTGCCGACCTCCGTGAATTTCAACGCGTTGCCGACCAGATTGATCAGGACCTGGCGCAGACGCCCGGGATCGCCGCGCAAGGTTTCCGGGACTTCGGGGGCGATGGAGACCTTGATCTCCAGACCGCGCTGACGCGCCCGGCCGGCCACGAGCGTGACCGTGTCGTCGACCAGCCCGCGGAGATCAAAGCGGCGCTGCTCGAAGCGCAGCATGCCGGCTTCGATCTTGGAAAGGTCCAGGATGTCGTTGACGACGCCCAGCAGGATCTCGCCGCTGGAGTGGATGACTAGGGCGTGCTCGCGCTGGTCGGACGTGAGCTCGGTGTCCAGCAGCAGCTCCGTCATGCCGATGAGGCCGTTGAGCGGGGTGCGGATCTCGTGGCTCATGTTGGCCAGGAAGACGCCTTTCAGCTTGGCGCTCTCCAGCGCGGCATCCCGCGCCTCGGCGAGCGCGTGCTCGGCTTTCCAGCGCTCGGTGATGTTGATCGCCAGGCCGCCGAGGAGCTGCTCCTCCTTTTCCGCTCCGTGCATCAGGAATTTGTAAACCAGGAAGTGGTGCACAGACCCGTCCGGCGAGGGGAACGCTTCTTCGAACTGCGCCACGCCGCTCGAAGCCAGCAGGGCGCAGTCATTGGCGCCGAGCTGCTGCGCGACGTCCAGCGGCAGCCAGTCGGCATCCGTCTTGCCGAGCAGATCCGGCAGGCGGACCTGGAAGAAATTCTCGAAGGAACGGTTGACGTAAATGTAACGCCCGCGCTCGTCCTTGATGAACGCCACGAGCGGATTGTGATCCATGAAGGCATGGAATTGCGACTGGCTGGCGCGCAACGCCTGCTCGGCGCGGCGCACGCGCGTGACGTCGCGCATGACGACGAGCACGTTCTCGACCTGCCCGGAGCCATCCGCCGCAAACTCGGGCGCCAGCGTGGACTCGTAATGGCGGGGACCGTGGGGCGTGGGAAAGACGGAGCCGACGGCGATTTCCTCGCCGGTGCGAAAAACGCGTCGCAACTGCTCATCCCAGGTCCGGCAGACTTCGGCCGGCTGACCGGCTTCCGCGTTCGTCTTGCCGATGAACCAGGAGGCCGGTCGGCCGGTTTTCGTCTCGATGGCCCGGTTGATGTAACGGCAGCGCAGATCCGGGCCCCAGCGGGCGATCACGTCGGGAACCAGCGCCGGCGGAGCCGCGGTGAAGGTGTCCGTCGGGAAAATTTTCGAGGAGAGGGCGCCCAAGCCCGGGGCAGCGTTGAAGCGCAAGCCGGGGGCGGGGCCTGTAAGTAATTCGCGCATCGCTGAAAGACCTATTAGCAGGCGCCGCGCCCAGGCGGGCGCCGGCAGCACGCCGCGACCGGCCGGAGCAGCGGAAAAGGCGGTTTGCGCCCGCCTTTTCGCCCCGGTTGCGACGATGAGACAGGCACCGGCCGGGTCGCGCAAAAATACCCGGCTCCACCGGCAATCGGGCGTTGACGCGCATTAGCGATTCTAATAAATTGAGAGTGCGAAAACGCGGCATCCCCCCACCCCCTTCGCCGCGTTTCTTTAGGAGACGAATGGGCTGCTTCGCCCCGCCGGTTTTTCCCTGTCCGCCATGAATCCCCTTCTTGCTTTTTATCGCTCGACCATCGGCCGCAAATGGGTCGTGGCACTTACCGGGCTGGTGCTCTTCGGCTTTGTCCTCGGCCACATGGTCGGCAATCTGCAGATGTTCTGGGGCCCCGACCAGATCAACGCCTACGCGGTGAAGCTGCGCGACATGGGCCCGCTGCTCTGGGTGGTGCGCATCTTCCTGCTCGTCTGCTTTGTCGCGCACGTGCAATGCACGATCGCCCTGACGCGGGCCAACCGGGCGGCGCGGCCCGAGAAGTATGCGTTTTACAACACGAAGCAGGCGTCCAAAGCCTCGCGCACCATGATGATCAGCGGGCTGATCGTGCTTTCGTTCCTCATCTTCCATCTGCTGCACTTCACCCTGGGCTGGATCGACTCGAAAAACGCGAATTTCGTCCAGCAACTGCAGGATCCCCGCTTCGGCGCGGATCGGCACGACGTTTACCGCATGGTGATCGCCGGGTTCAACCACTGGTCGGTTTCGTTCTTCTACCTCGTCGGCATCGGGCTGCTCTGCCTGCACTTGAGCCACGGCTTCGCCAGCGTGTTTCAAACCGTCGGCCTGCGCAATCACCGCGTTGAGGGCGTCCTGCGCTGGACCAGCGGCGGGCTCTGCGCGCTGCTTTTCCTCGGCTATTGCGCGATCCCGCTGGCCGTGATGACCGGCGCGCTTTCCGACACAAACCATCCCTTCGGCCATCCGGAAAAACATCCCGGCCCCGGCCACGGCCAGAAGACTGCCACCGCTCGCTGATCCCCTCTTCCCCTTTTCCCCGCACGTCATGACCATTGCTCCCGAACCGCTCGACGGCAAAATCCCCTCCAGTGCCTCGCTGGAAACGAAGTGGGATGATTACAAGAAGGACGTCAAACTCATCAATCCCGCCAACAAGCGGAAGTTCACCGTGCTCGTCGTCGGCACCGGCCTGGCGGGTGCCAGCGCGGCGGCGACGCTGGCGGAGCTGGGCTACAAGGTGAAGGCGTTTTGCTTCCACGACAGCCCCCGGCGCGCGCATTCCATCGCCGCGCAGGGCGGCATCAACGCGGCGAAAAATTACCAGAACGACGGCGACTCGGTGGAGCGCCTGTTTTACGACACGATCAAGGGCGGTGACTTCCGCTCCCGCGAGGCCAACGTGTATCGGCTCGCGCAGGTCAGCGTGAACATCATCGACCAGTGCGTCGCGCAGGGTGTGCCGTTTGCCCGGGAATACGGCGGGCTGCTCGCCAACCGCTCCTTCGGCGGCGCGCAGGTGTCGCGGACGTTTTACGCGCGCGGCCAGACCGGGCAGCAGTTGCTGCTCGGCGCGTATCAGGCGCTCGAGCGCCAGATCGCGCTCGGCGCCGTGGAAATGCACACCTACACCGAGATGCTCGACATCGTCCTCGTGGACGGCCACGCGAAGGGCATCGTCGCGCGCGACCTGGTCACCGGCGAGATCACCACGCATGCCGGCGACACCGTTGTGCTCGCCACCGGCGGCTACGGCAACGCTTATTATCTTTCGACGAACGCCAAGGGCTGCAACGTCACCGCGACCTATCGCGCCTACAAGAAGGGCGCCTATTTCGCGAATCCCTGCTACACGCAGATCCATCCGACCTGCATCCCGGTGGAAGGCGAGTTCCAGTCGAAGCTCACGCTGATGTCGGAGTCGTTGCGCAATGACGGCCGCGTCTGGGTGCCGAAGAAAAAGGGCGACAACCGCCGCCCGCAGGAAATCCCGGAACCCGACCGCGATTATTATCTGGAGCGCAAGTATCCGAGCTACGGCAATCTTGCTCCGCGCGACATTTCCAGCCGCGCCGCGAAGGAAGCCTGCGACGAAGGCCGCGGCGTCGGGCCGACCGGGCTGGGCGTTTATCTCGACTTCGCGGATTCCATCCAGCGGCTCGGCGAGAAGACGATCCGCGAGCGTTACGGCAATCTCTTCGACATGTATTCGCGCATCACCGGCGAGAGCGCCTACGAGCAGCCGATGCGCATCTTCCCGGCGGTGCACTACACGATGGGCGGGCTCTGGGTGGACTACAATCTGATGTCCAACCTCCCCGGCCTCCACGTGCTCGGCGAGGCGAATTTCTCCGATCACGGCGCCAACCGCCTCGGCGCCTCCGCCCTCATGCAGGGGCTGGCCGACGGCTACTTCGTGCTGCCTTACACGATCGGCGCCTATCTCTCCGGGCAATCGGGCAACAAGGTCACCACGGACCGCCCCGAGTTCAAGGAAGCCGAGCGCGCCACGGTCGAGCAGATCAACAAGCTGCTTTCCATCAAGGGCAAGCGCACGGTCACCAGTTTTCACCGCGAACTGGGCCTCATGATCTGGGACAAATGCGGCATGTCGCGCAGCCGCGCCGGGCCTGGAAGAGCTTCTGCAAAAGATTCCTGCGTTGCGCGAGGAGTTCTGGCAGAACGTGAACGTCACCGGCGAAAACACCTGCCTGAACAAGGCGCTCGAAGCCGCCGGCCGCGTCGCCGACTTCCTGGAGTTCGGCGAGTTGATGGCGCGCGACGCCCTGCACCGCGAAGAATCCTGTGGCGGCCACTTCCGCGAGGAATACCAGACGGAAGACGGCGAGGCGCTCCGCAACGACGAGGAGTATGCCTACGTCGCCGCCTGGGAATACAAAAACGGCGCCGCCAACCACGGCCCGAGCGAGCCGGTCTTGCACAAAGAACCGCTCAACTTCGAGCACGCCCACCTCGCGACGCGCTCTTACAAATAATTCATCCGAAAGAATCTCACGCAGAGGCGCAGAGATTATTTCCCCACCCGTTTTCCTCTCCATTCTCATGACCCCCGCCAACGGCAGCCAGACCCTCGAAACCGATCAGCCCAACGTCGCCGCACGCCACGGTGAAACGATGCGTTTTCACCTGAAAATCTGGCGGCAGCCGAATCCGCGCGCCGAAGGCCAGATGGTCGATTACGAGATCGACAACATCCCGAAGGGCGCCTCGTTTCTGGAAATGCTCGATCTGCTCAACGAGCGGCTCGTCGAGCGCGGCGAAGATCCGGTCGAGCACGACAGCGACTGCCGCGAAGGCATCTGCGGCACCTGCTCGCTCGTCATCAACGGCATCCCGCACGGCGGCCAGCGCGGCTCGGCGACCTGCCAGCTGCACATGCGCACTTTCCAGGATGGCGACACGATTTACGTCGAGCCGTGGCGGGCCAAGTCGTTCCCGGTCATCAAAGACCTCGTGGTTGATCGCGCGGCGTTTGACCGCATCATCCAGGCCGGCGGCTACGTCTCCGTGCGCACCGGCTCTGCGCCGGACGCCAACGCGCTGCCGGTGCCCAAGGTGGACGCCGATCTTGCCATGGACGCGGCGGCCTGCATCGGCTGCGGCGCCTGCGTCGCAGCGTGCAAAAACTCCTCGGCCATGCTCTTCACCGCGGCGAAGATCTCCCATCTCAACCTCCTGCCGCAGGGCCAGGCAGAGAAGAATCAGCGCGTGATCAACATGGTGCGCCAGATGGACAAGGAAGGCTTCGGCGGCTGCTCAAACCAGTATGAATGCTCGGCCGTCTGCCCGAAGGAGATCGACGCCGCTTTTATCGCGAAGATGAATCGCCAATACGCGCTGGCCAGTCTGCGCGATATCACCAACGGCAACGGCACCGCGGTGGATTGACCCGCTGCTTCCGGCTTTCGGCAGCCGCGCGGTTTTCGCCGAAAAGAGAAAAGCCGCCGGCCGCCCCCCAGCGACCGGCGGCTCTCTGTTGCCACCGAAAGTTGTTAATCGTGTCTCCCGGGGATCAGTCGCCGCGGCCGACGACGCTTTCCTTGAAGGTCGGCGCTCCGCCGGGCCGGCAATCCGGGCTCCCGGGCACCGGGTAATCGCTGGCGATCTGGCGGTTCGGCGTTTTGACCAGGCGGACGGAGCCTTTGGCGTTGTTGCGCCAGCCGTTCGGGTCCGCAAAGGTCGTGCGCGGATCGCTGTTCTTCAGGCCGGTGATCTGGTCTTCCAGGCCGGTGCCGTATTCGCTGCGGATGATCGTCGGGGTGACGAAGACGAGCAGGTTGCGCTTCGTGCGGGCATTGACCTTTTCCGTGAAGAGGTAGCCGAGGATCGGGATGTCGCCGAGCACGGGCACCTTGTTGGTCTGCCGGCTGGTTTCATCCTGCAGCAAGCCGCCGATGGCCAGGGTGCAACCGCTCTTGATGAGCACGTTGGCCTCCAGGGTGCGGGTGTCGATGATCGGGCTGGAGACCGTGGCGCCGCCGAAGTTGAAGACCTGGTCGCCGATGCGGTTGGAGATTTCCGGCTTCACCGAGAGGGTGATGAAGTCGTCCTTGTTGATGCTCGGCTTCACGATGAGCGTGTTGCCGAAGATCTTGTCCTGGAAGCCGCCGAAGACGGCCGTGGCGGTCTGCTCGTTGAAGTTGAGCTGCGGCACCGGCTGGTTGCGGACGATCTTGATGGTCGCCTCGAGGTTGTCGGCGGTGACGATGCGCGGGTTGGCCAGGAACTCGGCGTCGGCGTCTTCGTTGAGGAAGCGCAGCGTGGCGGAGAATTGCGGGATGCTCAGGATGGCGAGCTGGCCGCCGAAAGCGCCGGCCAGGGTGCCGATGCCGCGGGCGTCGCGGAAGAAGTCAACCAACTGCGGGTCACCCGTCGCGCTGGCGCCAGTGGTCTGGGCTCCCTGGACGAGTTTCTGGGAGCCGCTGGAAGAGGTGGAAGTGCCGCCGTAGCGGAAGGTCTTCGGCGAGGCGGAGCTGCCGACCACGCCGGCCCAGTTCACGCCGTAGCTCTGGCGCGGGTTGTTCGTGACCTCCACGAGGCGCGCCTCGATCATCACCTGGCGCGTCGGACGATCCACCTGGCGAAGGAAATCGCGGATGCGGCCGAGGTTCGACTTGGCTTCCTGGAAGAAGACGGTGTTCGTGCGCTCGTCCACCTGCGGCGGGAGCTTGCTCTGGAGCTGGCTGGTGAGCAGCGCGGTCACCTGCGCGGCGCGGGCGTAGGAGAAAGTGTAGAAGTCGGCCTGAGTCGGCTCGGCGGCTTTCTCGGCCATCGTCTTCACGTAGTAAACGCCGTCCACGTTCGTGAAATAAAGGCCGTAAGCCTGGGTGATGATCTCGATGGCGCGCAGGGCCGTGACGTCTTCAAGGCGCATGTTCACCGTGCCCTGGACCGCGGGGCTGACGACGATATTGATGCGGGCCTGGCGGGCCAGGAGGCGCACAACCGTGCTGATGTCGTCACCCTGGAACTCACGGGCACGCGGCCCGGCGGGATTGACGCCGGGCGCGGTGGCGGGATCCGTCGTCGCAGGAGTAGTCGTCGTCGCCGCACCGCGCGCGGTGCCGTCGATCACGCTGCCTGGCGGTTGGATGGGCGCGGGCACCGTCGAATCCAGCGGAGCCGGCGTGGCGCCAGCGCCATCGGGAGCGAGTGCCGCGGGAGCCGGATTTCCTTGGGCGAGCAGCGCGGAATCGGGCGGAGCGATGGCGGACGGTGCCTGCTGGGCAACGCCGGTCCCGACGAACGGAACGGAGACTGCCAGCAACAATGCGGGCAGGCGGAATCTTGGACGGATATTCGGCATACGGAGAGAAAGGGTTCCAGGGTTGAAATGCGACTGAGCTTCTGGAGTCCTTCTGAGCAGGAAGCGAACCAGCAGAGAAAAATTTTCTGCCGGACTCCGAAAATCCCGTGGTCGCCCCTTCTGTTGGCGACGCTTTCGTGCGAATCCGCATAGCGAAGTTGCCTCCCGGGCAGATTCGCCGAACTGCGAGATTCTCAATAATGACGCGACGCCTCGGCGGCGGGGATCCGCGCCTTTCCTTTCAACCGCGTGCCGCCAGGATGAACTCGCGCATGAGCTCCCGGTCCTTGCGGCGCGGATCGCCCGGCGTCTCGACGCCGCTGGCGACATCGACCGCCGCGGGTCGCACCCGGCGCACCGCTTCGGCGACGTTTCCTGGCGTCAGCCCGCCGGAAAGCAGGACGCGCAACTCCCGATGCTCCGCCACGAACTGCGCGGCGAGAGACCAGTCCAGCCGCTGGCCGGTGCCCCCGTAGGCGCCCGGGTGGAAGGCATCCAAGAGAATTTCCGCTGTGCCGAAGCGTTCTGAGGCGGTCAAGGAATCTGCGCCGCTCACTCGCAGGGCTTTCACAAACGGGATTCCGGCGGCGCGCAATGCCTTGCATGCCGCCACGTCTTCGTCGCCGTGCAGCTGAAGCGCATCGACGAGTCCCGCTTCGAAGATCTGCCGGCCGAGATCGGTTTGATTCACCAACACGGCGACTTTCCGCACCCCGGCGGGAATTTCCGGCAGCCACGCCCGCGCCTCGTCCAGCGTGATGCAGCGCCGGGAGCCGGGATAAAAGTTGAACCCCAGCATGTCCGCACCCAGCGCGACCGCGCTTTCCGCGTCGGCCGGATTGGTGATGCCGCAGATTTTCACCGCGAGCCGGTGCCCGCTTTCCGCCGTGTCTGCCTGGGATTCCACGATGAAGCGCGCGGACGTGGACTCAGGGTGTCCGCTGGCGGCGCATGATTTTGCCGTTTGGCGCGGTGGCCGGCAGCGCAGCCTCGATCCGCGCGGCAAGGCGATCGAGGGTGAAGGGTTTCGGCAGCAGACCGCGCACGCCGGGCTCGTGCAGGAGATCCTGCGCGCGCGTCTGCTCTCCATGGCCAGACATCAAAATGAGCGGCGGAAGCAGCAGCGGCGGATCGACGACGGAATACACTTTGCCGATGAGATTGTAGAGCAGCGCGCCATCGACCATCGGCATCTGGAAATCGAAAAGAAACAGGTCGTAGGGTTTCTTCAGCGCCAGCTCGAAGGCGTATTCCGGGCTCGGCGTCGTGTCGGTAGCGCAATGAAAAAACGCGCCGAGCGTTTCGCGCACCAGACGCAGAATGCCGACGTCGTCGTCCACGACGAGGATCAGTTTTTCCACCGGCAAAGCATCGTCTTCCATGGTCATCGCATCCCGGTGCCCGCTGGCGCCATTGGCCGGTTGCGAGCGTCTCTCTCGGCCGG
Source organism: uncultured Verrucomicrobiae bacterium (assembly GCA_963762725.1). Taxonomy (GTDB): domain Bacteria; phylum Verrucomicrobiota; class Verrucomicrobiia; order Chthoniobacterales; family SZAS-18; genus JAFAXH01. The sequence goes on from CAVXLY010000005.1 coordinate 732,829, forward strand.
TATGATCTGCCGACGAACGCATCGATGGGCCGCTTTCCTTACGCAGGCCGGCGTTATGAGTCAACCTCCTCCGAGCACCCCATGGAATCGTCCGTTTTTTCCGAACTCGCCGCCGCGCTGCGGCAGCGCCTCGAAGTCATCGGGGATCGCGCCGCCCGCGAGCGTGATCCCGCAGCGCATCTGCGCGCTTTGCAGGCAGCTTCGGAACGCATCACCGAGCTTCAGGCGGGGCTGCCGGCCGGAAAGCTCGATCCGCAGTTTGCCCATTACCTCAGCCGATGCAGCTATGACAAAGCGCTGGCGTGGCTGGAGGAACATGCCGGCGCCACGCGCGCCTGACCGGCACACGGGGCACCAGCAAAACAAAAAAGGCGACGCCGCTTGCGCGGACGTCGCCTTTTTTGCTGGCAGCGGGTGGGCGTTCGCCCAACCGCCGGAGATCAGCGCGAATACAACTCGACGATGAGCTGCTCGTTGACGATCGGCGCGATCTCGTCACGTGACGGGATGCGGGCGACCGATCCGCTGAAATTATCGCGGTTCAAGGTCAGCCAGACCGGCACCGGATGAATCTGCGTGAGCTCCAGGAACCGGCTCGCGAGCTGCCGGCTCTTCGGGTTGTCCCGCACCGTCACCGTGTCGCCGGGCTTCACGTTGTAGGACGAGATGTTGACCTTGCGACCGTTGACAGCGACGTGCCCGTGCGAGACGAGCTGACGCGCGCCGCGGCGGGTATTGGCGAAGCCGAGGCGGTAAACGATGTTGTCCAGCCGGGTTTCCAGCAACTGGAGCAACGTCTCGCCCGTCACGCCGCGCCGCGCGAGCGCGGTCTGGAAGTAGCGGCGGAACTGGCGCTCAAGCAGGCCGTATTGGTAACGCAGCTTCTGCTTCTCACCGAGCGCGATGGCGTATTCGCTCTGCTTGCGGCGCGACCCTTTCGGGCCGTGCATGCCGGGCGGATAATTCTTGCGCTCCAGCGCTTTTGAAGGTCCGAAAAGCGCCACACCGTAGCGGCGGGCGACCTTGGCTTTGGGTCCGGTAAAACGTGCCATAAGATAAAGGGAAAAAGGGAACTCGAAACTCTCTCAGGTCAGACGCGGCGCTGCTTCGGCGGGCGGCAGCCGTTGTGCGGCACCGGGGTCACGTCGCGGATGATCGTCACATCCAGCCCAATGGCTTGCAATGCGCGCACCGCCGATTCGCGGCCGGCGCCCGGGCCTTTGACGCGGACTTCGACCTCTTTGAGGCCGTGACCCATCGCCTGGCGGCAGGCATCCTGCGCGGCCATCTGGGCGGCGTAAGCAGTGCTCTTGCGCGAGCCTTTGAACCCGACCTTGCCGGCGCTGGACCAGCCGATCGTGTTGCCGCTCTGGTCGGTGATCGTCACCGACGTGTTGTTGAACGTGCTCGTAATGTGCACGATGCCAACGATGACGTTTTTCGCGCCCTTCGCCTTGATGATCTTCGGCCGTTCGATGTCGTTCGGATCGAGCGAGAGATTCTCTTTCGGCGCCTCGGCGGCCGCGGTGGCAGCGGCGGCTTCCTTCTTGGCAGCCGTCTTGCCGGCGCCGCGAGGGGCCTTCGGCTTGGCGGCAGGCGCGTCGGCAGCGGCCGGGGTTGCAGCCGCGGCAGCGGGCGCATCGGCGGCAGGCGCAGGAGCGGTCGCTTCGGGGGTCACATTGCCCTCGGCGGCAGCGGGTGCCGGCGCGGCGGGCGTTTCGGGGTTTTCGTCAGCCATGATCTTCTGTTCTCTCTTCTCGTCGTCGTAAAATACTTGGGCCGCAGGTTACACCTTGCCGGCTTTCGCGTCCTTGTTGCGCTGCACGCCAACCGTCTTGCGCGGGCCTTTGCGGGTGCGGGCGTTGGTGCTCGTGCGCTGGCCGCGCACCGGCAGTCCGCGACGGTGGCGGATGCCGCGATAGCTGTTGATGGCCTGGAGGCGCTTGAGGTTGCCTTGCAGCTCGCGCCGCAGATCGCCTTCGATGAGTAGCTTGCCGGCGCTGATCGCGCTGACAATTTCGTTCAGCTGCGCCGGCGTCAGATCCTTCGCCCGGATGTTCGGGTCGATGCGGGACTGTTCGAGCACGTGCTTGGCCGTCGTGGGGCCAATGCCATAAATGTAGCGCAACGAAGCTTCGATGCGCTTTTCGCCGGGGATATCAACGCCAAGGAGTCGGGGCATAAAGGGAAATGCGGAAGTGGGTAAGTGGAATGGAGAAAGCGGGCGCCGCAGGGTCGGGTGCCGTGTCTGGCACTCCGGATTCCGCGGCCCGCCGGCGGAGGTTTAACCCTGCCGCTGCTTGTGGCGGGGGTTCTTGCAGATCACGCGCACGACATTCTTGCGCTTGACTACTTTGCAGGCTTCACAAAGCCGTTTGACGGAGGCACGCACTTTCATAGTTAAATCAAAAAATTCCGGTGAAAATCCTACCGATGCCGGAACGTGATGCGCCCCTTGGTCAAATCGTAGGGAGACATCTCTAGCATAACTTTGTCACCTGGCAAGATGCGGATGAATCCCATGCGCATTTTCCCGGAAATATGAGCCAGCACGCACTGGCCGCCGGGCAGTGCAACACGAAACATCGCGTTGTTCGCCAGCGGCTCGAGGACGCGGCCTTCTACTTCGATGGCATCCTTTCCCGCCATGTCAGAATCTCCGGTTCGTCCGGGGTGATGAGCACGGTGTGTTCGAAGTGAGCGGACGGCTTGCGGTCGGCCGTGACCACCGTCCAGTTGTCGTTGAGCACCTTCACCTTGGCGCCGCCCATGTTGACCATCGGCTCGATGGCCAGGGTCATGCCGGCGCGCAGCTTCGGGTTGTCGCCGGAGCGGTAGTTCGGCACCTGCGGCTCCTCGTGCAGCTTGCGCCCGACGCCGTGGCCGACAAATTCGCGCACCACGGTGTAACCATGGGCGGTAACGTAGTCATCAATCGCGCCGCAAACGTCGTGCAGACGGCGGCCATCGCGCGCCAGCGGGATCGCTTTTTCCAGCGCGTCCTCGGTGACCTGCAGCAACTGCGACACCTCGGGGCCGATCGCGCCGACCGGCACGGTCTTCGCGGTGTCGCCGACCCAGCCGTTTTTGAAGACGCCGACGTCGAGCTTGACGATGTCGCCGTATTGGATGCGGCGCGGCCCGCCGATGCCGTGAACGACTTCTTCGTTCACCGAGATGCAGATGTGCCCGGGGAATCCGCGGTAACCCAAAAATGCACTGGTGCAGCCCGCCGCCCGGATCAGCTCGGCGGCGGCGCGGTCCACCTCGCCGGTGGAGATGCCGGGGCGCAGCATGGCACTAAGTTCTTCCAAGATCTCGCTCGCTGCCCGGCAGGAGAGACGCATCTTTTCGATCTCGCGCGACGATTTGATCGGGATCTGCGTCATTACTGGGCAGCTCCTTTCCCGGATTCGGCACCGTCGCCCAGCGCCGCGGAGATCGCGGCAAAAACTTCCGGCGCCGACTGATCAGCCGCGATCCGCCGCAGCAGCCCACGGCCTTCATAGAAAGCAGCCAGCGGCTCGGTTTTCTCCGCGTATTCCTCCAGGCGTCGCTCCAAGGTCGCGGGATCGTCGTCTTTGCGACGTTCCAAGGTGCCGCCGCACACCGGGCAGGAGGCACCGGCTTCCTGCACCTGCCAGCCGAGGCGGAATGTGCGTCCACAACGGGCGCAAATGAGGCGCAGCTTCACGCGGTCCCGGATGGTTTCGGGCGAAACTTCGAGGAACAAAGCGCCGGTCAGCGGCGTGCCGCGCTTTTCCAGCATGGCGTCGAGCGCCGCGGCCTGCCCGAGCGTGCGCGGGGTGCCGTCGAGGATGAAGCCGCCGTCGGCATGCGCGTCCAGCCAGGCGGCGATGGAGTCGATCACGACGTCATCCGGCACCAGCTGGCCGAGGCTTGTGAAGCGATCCGTCTCCAATCCCAGCGGCGTGCCGAGATTGCTCTCGCGCCGCAGGATCTCGCCGGTCGAGGTGATCGGCAGATTCCATGCTTCCGCCATCAACTGTCCCTGGGTGCCCTTGCCGGAAGCCGGCGGACCCAGGAGGACAAGGCGATGGGGCGTGTTCACGGAAGACGCGGCGGGCAGAGTCTGGCGGACTCAGCGGTTGAGGAAGAACGCCAGACCGCCGATGAGCAACAGCGCCACGCCGACCCAGACGAGGAGCATGACACCCTGCTGGCTCACGTTGCCTTGGTTGATCGCCGCGAGGCGGTCGAAGCGGCCACGGATGCGGCCCTTGCGCAGGAAACCGTCGTAATGCTGCTGGATGAGGTGAGTCTCCACCTGCCGCATCGTGTCGAGCATGACGCCGACGATGATGAGCAGACCGGTGCCGCCAAAGAACTGGGCGGTGATGTATGGGACGTTCAACCCGCGCGCCAGGAGCTGTGGCAGGATGGCGATCACGGTCAGGAAGATCGCACCGGCGAAGGTCAGGCGCGTCATCGTGTAATCGAGGAACTCGGCCGTCGGCTTACCCGGGCGATAGCCGGCGATGTAGCCGCCGTTTTTCTTCAACTCATCCGCGATTTGGTTCGGCTGAAACTGGGTGGCGACCCAGAAATAGCTGAAGAAGAAAATCATCCCGGCGTATAGCGTGTAGTGCAGCCAGCCGTCGTTCAGCATGGAGCCGAGCTGCTGCGCCCAGCTTGAGGACGAGAAAAGCGCGGTGAGGATCGTCGCCGGGAAAAGCAGGATGGCTTGGGCAAAGATGATCGGCATGACGCCGGCATAGTTCACCTTCAGCGGCAGCGACTGTGTCTGACCGCCGTAAACCTTCCGGCCCACGACGCGTCGCGCGTATTGCACGCTGATCTTGCGTTGCGCCTGCGTCACCGCGATGACCGCCGCGATCACGAGCAACAAGAACGCGAACATCAGCACCAGCACCGCCGGGCTGACCGCCGCCTGTCCCGCCGCCGCGGCGCTGCTGGGGACAAACGTGCGCCACGCCTGCAGGAGCGCCGCCGGGAGCTGCGCCACGATGCCCACCGTGATGATGAGCGAAATGCCGTTGCCGATGCCGCGATCGGTGATCTGGTCGCCGAGCCACATGAGCAGCATCGTGCCCGCCGTCAGGCTGATGACGGTGATGATCTCAAAGCCGATTCCCGGATTCGCCACCAACGGGATGCCCAGCCGCGTGATCGTATCGGTGATGCCGACGAGCAGCTGATTGTTTTCCGGCGTTTCGAACGTGCGCGCCAGGAGGTAACCCTGAAAAAGACAGAGCAGCACGGTCGCGTAACGCGTGAACTGCATGATCTTCTGTCGCCCCCCGTCCTCGCGGGACATCTTGTTCAACGACGGGATCACCGCCGTGAGCAGCTGCATCATGATCGATGCGCTGATGTAAGGCATGATGCTGAGCGAAAAAATCGCGCAGTTTTCCAGTGCGCCGCCGCTGAAGATATTGAACAGCGCCGCGATCGTGCCGCCGGCTTTTTTGCTGACGTCGTTGATGAACCAGTCGTGCAGGACGTGAGCATTCACGCCTGGAACCGTCAGGGACGCGCCGACGCGCACCACGACGATGATGCCGAGGGTAAAGAGGAGCCGCGCCCGCAGCTCCGGCACTTTCCAGGTGTTGGTGAAAGCGGAAATCATAGAGTTTTGTGACGCGCAGAAACTCGCCGCCGGCGGGCGTCGATCAAACGCGCCGCGCGAGGAAGAATGTCCGCTTCCGTCCGAACGTCGATTGATCCGCGCTCAACTCGCGGTCGAGAAAGAAAGAAGGATACCTCAGGCTTTCGCGTTCGCCTTCGCCGCCGCCTTGGGACCGCCCTCACGGATCGTCACCGTGCCGCCGGCCGCCTCGATGCGTTCCCGCGCTCCGGCACTGACGGAGTCGGCTTCGATCGAGAGCTTCTTCGACAGCTCGCCACGGCCCAGGATTTTCAACCCGTCGAAATTGCCGCGGATCAAGCCGGCCGAGCGCAGGCTTGCCTCGTTCACCGTGGTGCCGTCTTCGAGGCCGTTCAGATCGTCGAGGTTCACCGTGGCGATCTTTTTCTTGAACGCCGCGTTGTTGAACCCGCGCTTCGGCAGGCGTCGGATGAGCGGCATCTGGCCACCTTCAAAGCCGAGCCGGATGCTGCCGCCCGAGCGGGCTTTCTGGCCTTTGTGGCCCTTGCCGCTGGTCTTGCCGTGCCCGCTGCTTTCGCCGCAGCCGAGCCGCTTCACGCGGTGTTTGGCGCCGGGGCGAGGACGTAAATCATGGAGTCTCATAGTAAGGATAATTGGGAATGGGCGTGCCGTGGGAGATCGCCTGGCGCCGTTTGCCGACGATCCGGTGGCGACCCGTTGGGCAAAGCCGGGACGGGGATAAAATCGGTTAAACCGCGGCGGCTTCCGGCTGCGAGGCCGGCGCACCGGTTTCGCCACCATTCACCTGCGGGGTCTTCATCTTCAACCCGCGCAGCTTGAGGACTTCCTCACGGCGGCGGAGCTGGCTGAGCGCGTCGAGCGTCGCTTTCACGACGTTGGCGTGATTGCTGGAGCCCAGCGATTTGCCGAGCACGTCTTTAATGCCGGCCGCTTCGACCACGGCGCGGACGCCGCCGCCCGCGATGATGCCGGTTCCCGGCGTGGCGGGACGGAGCAGCACTCTGCCGCCGTCGAATTCACCGAGGACTTCGTGCGGGATCGTGTTCTCCTGCAGCGCGACTTTGACCATCGATTTCCGGGCAGAGTCGCTGGCTTTGCGGATCGCTTCGCTCACCTCGTTGGCCTTGCCGAAGCCGAAGCCGACGCGACCGTCGTGGTCGCCGGCCACGATCAGCGCGCTGAACGAGAAACGCCGGCCGCCTTTGACGACCTTCGCGCATCGGTTGATGAACACGACCTTCTCAGTCGTCTCACCACGCTGCGGGACTTTCTGGGCGCCGTCGTTGCGCTCACGCTCATTGCGCCGCCCACCGCGACGACGATCTCCGCCGCCGCCGGGGCCGCGCGGGCTGTCGCTGCTGTAGGTGCGCCCACCGCCAGCGGTCACGATGCCACTGGTCGTGGTCGTAGCTGGCGGGGTTGCGGCTGAGGTGCCGGCTGTGCCGGTGCTAGGAAGACCTTCGGGTGCTGCCATAAAGTTGGATAAAATTGATTAGAATTCCAGCCCGCCGACGCGCGCCGCGTCCGCCAGGGCTTTGACCTTGCCGTGATATTTGAAGCCGCCGCGGTCGAAGACCACGCGCTTGATTTGCTTTTCGATGGCACGCGCGGCGATCAGCTTGCCGACGCGCTCGGCGATGACTTTGTTTGCCCGGGGCTCGCTGGTGCCGCGGACGGTCGGCTCCGTCGTGCCGGCAGCAGCGATGGTGCGGCCGATGGTGTCATCAATGACCTGCGCGTAAACGTGCCGGCCGCTGAAGAACACACTGAGACGCGGCCGCTCGGGCGTGCCGGAAATTTTGTTGCGGATCCGCTTGCGCAGGCGTTCGCGGATCGTGCGGCGATCAGATTTTGGCATAAGAAAATGTCGTGGGTTGGGAGCGTCGAAGGCGTGGTGCCGGACGCGGTTTGCTTACTGGACCGTCTTGCCTTCCTTGCGGATGATCTGCTCACCGGCGTAACGCACGCCCTTGCCCTTGTAAGGCTCCGGCGGGTAGTAGCCGCGGATATCTGCGGCGACCTGGCCGACGAGTTGTTTGTCGATGCCTTCGACCTTCACCTTCGTGTTTTCCGTGACGGTGATTTTGATGCCGTCCGGGATCGGGAAAAGGATCGGATGCGATTTGCCGAGGCTGAGGTTCAGGTTCGTGCCCTGGACCGCGGCTTTGAAGCCGACGCCCTGGATTTCGAGATCCTTGGTGAAGCCGTTGGTCACGCCGGCGACCATGTTCGCCAAGAGGCTGCGCGACAGGCCGTGCAATGCCTTGACCTGACGCTGCTCACCGTTGCGGGTGAACGAAACCTGGTTGCCCTTGACCTCAGCTTTGATTTCCTGAGGCAGGGTGAAATGGAGCTTCCCTTTCGGACCTTCGACGTTCATCACGCCGCCGTCAGCGACGTTGACTTTGACCTTGTCCGGCAGGTCCACGGGTTTGTTGCCAATACGAGACATAACGAAATTCTCCGGTGAGGTTTTGGGAAAGAAAGTGGGTTGGACTGACTTAGTAAACGAAGGCCAGCAACTCGCCGCCGACGTTTTGACGGCGCGCTTCGCGTCCGCTCAGGACGCCGCGGGGCGTCGAAAGGATGGCGATGCCGTTGCCGCCGCGCACCCGCGGGATTTCCCCGGCGCCGACGTAGCGCCGCAAGCCGGGCCGGCTGACGCGCTTGAGGTTCGTGATCGCCGGCGTCTGGCCGACAAACTTCGTGCGGACCTTCAGACGCTGCTTCACGCCTTCCGTTTCCACGGAGAAGTCTTCGATGTAGCCCTCCTGCTTGAGCACGCGGGCCATGTCGTTTTTCAGACGGGAAAACGGCAGAGTCAGCTCTTGCTTTTGCGCCTTGCTGGCGTTGCGCAGGCGGGTGAGAAAGTCGGCGATGGGATCAGTCAGAGCGCTCATGTCGAGGCAAAGGTTCGGAACGAAACGGAATCGAAAAGTGGGACGGAGGATTAAGAAGCTTTTTTGACGCGGTCGCTGAAGGGCATGCCGAGTTCGCTCAGGAGCGACTTGGCTTCTTCATCCGTGCGTGCGGTGGTGACGATGGAAACGTCGAACCCGATGTTGCGCTCGATCTTGTCGAGTTCGATCTCGGGGAAAATGGACTGATCGGTCACGCCGAGCGTGTAGTTGCCGTTGCCGTCAAACGCCTTCGGGCTCACGCCGCGAAAGTCGCGGATGCGGGGCAGCGCGGTCTTGATGAGGCGCTCGAGGAACTCATACATCACGGCGCCGCGCAGCGTTACCTTCGCGCCGATCGCCTGGTTCTGGCGGAGCTTGAAGTTGGCGATGGAAATCTTGGCGCGGGTCTCGGCCGGCTTCTGGCCGGTGATGATGCCCATTTCTTTCTTCGCCTCTTCAAGCGCCTGCTTCACGTCGGGCGCGGAGCCCACGCAGGCGTTAACGACGACTTTCTGCACCTTCGGGATCTGGTGGATGTTTTTGTAGCCGTGCTTTTCCTTCAGCGCCGGCACCACGCGGTCCTTGTATTCCTGATAAATTTCTACGGGCATAAAGATTCCTCTTCTTTGACTGGCTCTGCGTTATTTCGCCTTCTCTTTGTCCTTCTTGGTCGTGGCCGTGGCGCGTGCCTTCTTCGGCTTGGACTCTTCGGCCTTCGGCGTCTCCACGCGGCGCACGTTGGAAATGTGGAGCGTGCCTTCGCGATCGATGATGCCGCCCTGCGGACGGTCCTGCGATTTGCGCGCGTGCTTTTTGATCATGCGCACGCCTTCGACGATGACCTGGTCTTTCTTCACGAGCACCTGCAACACCTTGCCGGTCGAGCCGCGGTGATTGCCGGAGATCACGGTGACCTGATCGCCCTTCTTGACGTGCGTTTTCTTGCGGGAAGCGGAAACCATAATCAGAGAACCTCCGGGGCCAGGGACACGATCTTCATGAAATTCTTCTCGCGCAGCTCGCGGGCGACAGGCCCGAAGATGCGGGTGCCGCGCGGGTTGAGATCTTTGTCGATGATGACGATCGCGTTGTTATCGAAGCGCAGGTAGCTGCCGTCGTTGCGACGGATCGGCTGCTTCGTGCGCACGATCGACGGCGCGGACGACGTCGCCCTTCTTCACGGTGCCGGTCGGGGCCGCTTCTTTGACGTTGGCTGTGATGATGTCGCCCACCCGGGCTTCCATCGTCGCCTTGCCGATGACGCCGATCATGGTCGCCATGCGCGCGCCGGAATTGTCGGCGACATCGAGTCTGCTGCGAATCTGTAACATAAGGAGAAAAAGGTTGGCCACGGAGCGAGGTCCGGGGCGGAAAATCAATGCTTCAAAACTTCCACGAGGCGCCAGCGCTTGAGCTTGCTCAGCGGGCGGGTTTCCATGATGCGGACGAGGTCGCCGATCTGGGATTTGTTGTCTTCGTCATGCACGTAGAACTTCTTCGCGTGCTTCACGATCTTGCGGAATTTCGGATGCGGCACGCGCGTGATCGTTTCGACGACGGCGGTCTTGTCCATTTTGTTCGAAACCACGACGCCAACGCGCGTCTTGCGCAAAGCGCGCGAGGGCGCAGCGGCGGCGGTTTCGGTGGAAGTTTCGGCCGTGGCGGGAGCCGGGGCAGCGGAGTCGCTCATAGATAGTTTAAAAATTAGGCTTTCTTGGTCTTCGCCGCGCTCTTGGCTTTCTTCGCGGGCTTCTTCGGAGCGGCTTCACCGGCCGGCAGATCCTGGCCGAGGCGGCGCTGGCTGAGGGTGGTCTCGATCCGCGCGACTTCGCGGCGGATCTCGCGCAGCTGGCTGGGCTTCTCGAGCTGGCCACTCTGCTGCTGCAAACGCAGGTGGAAGCTTTCCTGACGCAGCGTGCGCTTGCGCGTGGCCAGTTCCTCAACGCTGAGGTCGCGAATTTCTTTGAGTTTCATCGGTCAGTCTTCTGTGGGTCCGTTGCCAGATTCGGTTCAGCCTCAGGCCGCTTCGGCCAATGGCTCCTCGGCCGGGGCTTTCGCGACGGCAGCGGCGTGATGGCGGCTGACGAAGCGGGTCCGCACCGGCAGCTTCGTCGCGGCGAGACGCAGGGACTCGCGGGCGATGGTTTCGGAAACACCGTCGAGTTCAAACAAGAGGTTGCCCGGGCGCACCACGGCGACCCAGTATTCCGGCTGGCCTTTGCCCTTGCCCATGCGGGTTTCCGGCGGGCGGCTCGTCACGGACTTGTCCGGGAAGATTTTGATCCAGAGCTTACCTTTGCGCTTCATGTTGCGGGTCAGCGCGACACGGGCGGCTTCGATCTGGGTGTTCGTGATCCAACCCCGCTCCAGGGTTTGCAGCGCGAACTCGCCGAAGGCGATGCTCACGTTGCGCGAAGCGGTGCCGGCGCGGCTGCCACGCTGGCTTTTGCGGTATTTGACGCGTTTTGGAAGAAGAGGCATGACAGGGTCTCCTGGGGTCTGCGGTCGTTAAATCGTGGGGAGCGGATCAGCGGGCGCCAGCCGTGGCGGGAGCGGACGAGCCGCTGCCTGCGGCCGCGTCGTTGCGGTCATTGTTGTTATTGTTCCGCGGATCGGGCGCGCTGGTGTCTTTCTTACAAATCCAGCATTTCACGCCGATCTTGCCGGCGATGGTGTTCGCCTCGGCGAAACCGTAGTCGATGAACTGACGCAGCGTGTGCAGCGGCGTCTTGCCGTCGCGAGACTGCTCGGCGCGGGAGATTTCCGCGCCGCCGAGACGGCCAGCCACGCGCAGCTTGATGCCGAGCGCGCCGAATTCCATGGTCTGCTGCATCGTCTTCTTCATGGCGCGGCGGAACGAAATGCGGCGCTCCAGTTGAAGGGCGATGTTCTCTGCGACGAGCTGGGCTTCGAGTTCCGGGGTCTTGATCTCCTGGATGTCGATCTTGACCTGCTTGCCGCCGGACATTTTTGTGATGTCTTCGGTCATCTTCTCGATCTCGGCGCCTTTACGGCCGATCACGATGCCGGGACGAGCGGTGAAAATGGTCACGCGCATCGAGTTCCAAGCGCGCTCGATCGTGATCTTCGCCACGGCCGCGAGCTGGAGCTTCCGCTTCACGTAATTCCGGATTTTCAGGTCGGAATGGAGGTTGTCCGGATATTCCTTCGGCGAGGCATACCAGCGCGAACGCCAGTCGCGGGTCAGCGGCAGACGGAAAGAGATCGGATTAACTTTTTGTCCCATAAAATTTGGTGAAAACGGTCAGGTCTCGCGGGTGGGCGTTCGGGTAATGCTTAGGCTTTGCTGGTGTCTTCGTCCGAGCTGACTTTTGGCGCCGCGTGCGAGGAACCGGGGCCGCCGCCGAGCTCTTCTTTGTGCTCGATGATTTCAGTCGGCTGCGCCTGTTCGGCGGCCGGAGTTTCGGCAGGTTTTTCCTTGCTGGTCGCGGCGGCCGCTTTTGGCTTGCGGGCAGCCGGGGCTTTCTGGCCGGAAGCAGCAGGTTTCCGCTTGGCGGCGCCGGCGCGCGGTTTGTCACGCTTCGCGATTTCGATCTCGTCGGTCAGGATGATCCGGATGTGGCTGGTCCGCTTGCGGATCATGCTCGAGCTGCCGCGAGCGCGGGACATGGAGCGCTTCATCGTCTGGCCTTCGCCGACGGTGGCTTCTTTCACGACGAGCGTGTCCACGCGCAGGTTCGCGTTGTTTTCCGCGTTAGCGATGGCGCTTTTCAGCGTCTTGCCAATCAGAAACGCCGCCTTCTTCGGGCTGAAGCTGAGGATGTCCAGCGCCGAGGAAGCCGCGAGGCCTTGAATCTCACGCGTCACTTCCCGCGCCTTGAAGGCCGAGATCTTTGCGCCGCGATAAATCGATCGAATTTCCATGTTCGTAGTTAAGGGAAAGTTTTCTTACTGCTGCTACTGCTGTTTCGTTCCGACCTGAAATTTAAAACTGGGCATCCACTCGCAACTGATCACCGACGTTGATCACCGCTTCTCCGCTGCTGAGAGTTTCGATCGCGGTGCCGGTGATGCTTTCGCGGACATCGATCGCCCGGACCCGGCCAATCTGCGTGTCACCGCGCATCACTTTGAAAGGCATGCCGATTTCCACTCCGTGCTTCGCTCCGACGTTCACAACGACCAGCGCCAAGTCTTCTTGGACGCTGATGACCGAGCCGTCGCGCAGACTTGCCGGGAGCGCGCTGGCGTTGCCAACGGCGCGGGTCGAGGGTCCGCCAAGCGTCTCGCTGCTGGCCCGGAGTTCCGCCTCGACATCGAGTCGGGTGGAAGGATCGCCGGCGCCGGGCGCGGTCTTGAGGTAACGGAAGATCGCTTCCGACAGGGCAGCGAGATGCTCAGCGAGCGCCTCTTTTCCCTGCCGCTCGACCGCTAGGTCGCGCACGCTTTTCAGCAGACGTTGCTCCAGCGCCACTTTGTTGTCGCCCACCGAAGCCAGGCCCAGCGCTTCCATGCGCAGCTTGAGATCGGCGAACTGCCGGCGAAAGAGTTCCGCTTCCGCGTTGGCCTCTGCGAGGCTCAGCGTCAGCGTCGTCTGCGAGTGGGTGATTTGTTCGTTTTGCCGGCGCAACGCTGCGTTTTCGGCCTCGAAAGCGCGCAACCGGTTCTGGGTCTCCTGTAGTTGGGTTGTTAACCCCGAAGGCTCTGGCGAGTTTTCGAGAGTTGGTCGGCGCCTCCTGCTCAGCGGCCTGGCTGCTGGGAATCGCCGGTGCGATGAAGAACGCGCCCGCCGCCAAAGTGGCGGCAACCGCGTGCCATCGATGCATAAAGTCTCGGTAATCTCGGGGTGGAAAGCTACTCGCGAACGAAAAAGGAAATTGGGAGTGCAGGCGAACTACTTCGTCACCTTCGCGGTGTGGGCGCCGTGCTTCTTGAACGTGCGAGTGAGCGAAAACTCGCCCAGCTTGTGGCCGACCATGTTTTCGGTCACGAACACGCTGTTGAACGTCTTGCCGTTGTGCACCAAAAACGTGTGGCCAACAAAGTCAGGCACGATCATCGAGCGACGCGACCAGGTTTTGATCGGACGCTTGGCGCCAGACGTATTCATCTTGTCGATTTTCTCGAGCAAGTGGCCTTCGACAAACGGGCCTTTTTTCAACGATCTACCCATAAAATTGAATTCTGCGGATGCGGGAACGGGGGAAGCGGGCTGCCACTATCGCACGGGTGCGAAGGGCGTCAAACCGGGCCTCAGTTTTTCTTCTTCGGCTTCCGGCGTTCGACGATGAAGCGGTCGCTCGGGTGATGCTTGCGGCGGGTCTTGAAGCCTTTCGCGAGCTGACCCCACGGCGACATCGGATGATGGCGTCCGCCGCCGCCCTTTGACTTGCCCTGACCGCCGCCCATCGGATGGTCGATCGGGTTCATCACCATGCCGCGGACATGCGGCCGGCGACCCTGCCAGCGGGTGCGCCCGGCTTTGCCGCTGGAAACGTTCATGTGGTCGATGTTGCCGACCTGGCCCATCGTCGCATACGCCTCTTCGTTGATGCGGCGGATTTCGCCGGAAGGGAGTTTCACCAAAGCGTAGCCGCCTTCGCGATTCGAGAGCACGGCCTGTTGGCCAGCGCTGCGGGCGATCTGGCCACCCTTGCCGGGGACCAGTTCGATGTTGTGAATGTTTGAGCCGAGCGGGATCGTGCGGAGCGGCAGCGCGCAGCCGACTTCCGGGGGCGCTTCGGGACCGGCGGAAACGGTCGCTCCGACTCCGAGACCGTCCGGAGCGAGGATGTAGCTCTTTTCACCGTCGGGATACTGAATCAGCGCGATGCGGGCCGAGCGGTTCGGATCATACTCGATCGCGGTGACCGTGGCGATTACGCCGCGCTTGCGACGTTTGAAATCGACAAGCCGGATCTTCTGCTTGTGACCGCCGCCGATGTGGCGCGAGGTCAGCCGGCCGTTGTTGTTGCGGCCACCCGACTTCTTCTTCGTGACGACGAGCGACTTTTCCGGCTTCGACTTGGTGATTTCGTCGAAGGACGGGAGTTGTTTGAACCGGCTGACGGGCGTCAGCGGGCGGAAAGTTTTCAGAGCCATAGGACAGGGAAAGGAATGAACGGCGCCGGGACAGCCGCCGTCGGAGAGGTTTTAGACGAACTCGATCTTCTCGCCCGCCTGGAGCGTCACGATCGCTTTCTTCCAGTGCGGCTTGCGGCCGTAGTCGGCGCGGCGTTCACGCTTCTTCTTGCCGTCGTAGTTGCAGGTGTTTACCGAGACGACCTTCTTCTTGAAGAGCGTTTCGACCGCTTGCTTGATTTGAATTTTGTTCGCTCGCGGCGCCACGCGGAACACATATTGGTTCAGCTTTTCGCCCAGCAACGTGGCCTTTTCCGTCAGGACGACGGTTTGCACGAGATCGTAAGGTTCATTCATGACAGAGGACCCGGAGAGGGCTTATTGGCTTTGCTTTTCCTTGCGGCTGGAGCGTTCGGAAAACTTCTCGAGCGCGTCGCGGGTGATGAGGATTTTGTCGTAACGCAGCAACTGCTCCGTGTTCACCTCGCTGGCGGTGGTGAGCTGGGCGTGCGCGACGTTGCGGGCCGCTTTGTAGGTGGTTTCGTCGAACTGCGGCGCGACGATGAGGACATTGCGAAATTCCCCGCTGATTTGGTCGCCCAACAGCTTGAGAAACGCTTTCGTCTTCAGTTCCGTCACCGCGAACGCATCGGCCACTAGGACGTCACCGCCGAGGATGCGGCCGCTGAGTGCCTTGCGAAATGCCAGGCGGCGCGTGGTTTTCGAAGTCTTTTTCGAATAGTCGCGGGGATGCGGGCCGAAGACGACGCCACCGCCCACGCGGACCGGCGACGACATGTAGCCGGCGCGGGCGCGGCCTGTGCCCTTTTGGCGATACGGCTTCTTGCCGGAACCGCTGACTGTAGCCTTGGTCTTCGTGCTGGCGGTGCCACTGCGGCGGGCAGCGCGCATGGCCACGACGACGTCGTGAACCGCCTGCGTGCCTTTGCCGTTGGTGATAAGTTCAAGCTTCGCCTCTTTGGCAGCGTCAGCAGTTAAAACGGTCGCGCTCATATCTTGTGCGTTCTTTGGGAAAAATGGGGATCAGGCCTAGGGCGCCGCTTACTTCTTTTTCTTCGCCGGCGTGGCTTCCACGACCGGCTTGCGGTCGGTGCCGGCGGCCTGACGGGCGAGTGCCTTCGTGGCAGGACGCACGATGACGTAGCTGCCGGTTGCGCCGGGGACTGCGCCTTTGACGAGGATGACGTTGTCGCTCTCGCGCACGGCTTCGATCGTCAGGTTCTGGATGGTTTTGCGCTCGTCACCCATGTGGCCGGGCATGCCGTGATTCTTGTAAATGCGCCCCGGCGTCGAGCGACATGCCGATAGCACCGTTGCGGCGATGCGTCTTGGAGCCGTGCGAGGCACCCTGGCCGTGGAAGTTGTGCCGCTTCATCACGCCCTGGAAGCCCTTGCCCTTCGACTGTCCGCAGACATCGACATACTGGCCGACTTCGAATTGGGTCACGTTCAGGTTCGCGTCGTCGCCCGCCTTCACGGCGTCTGGCGTGCGGAATTCACGCACCACTTTTTTCGCCTCCGCGCCAGCTTTCTTGAAGTGGCCGAGCTGGGGCTTGGTGACGCGCTGCTCCTTCTGGGTGTCAAAGCCGACCTGGAGCGCGGCGTAACCATCCTTTTCGACGGTCTTGCGCTGGAGGACGACATTGCCGCCGGCGGCGATGACGGTGACAGGCGTTAGAGTTGCCCTTCGCATCATAGATGCGGGTCATGCCCAGCTTTTTGCCGATTAATCCGATGCTCATATTCGCGGGTGGTTAAAATCCAAGGTCAAATCTTGATCGTGATGTCCACGCCGGCCGGGAGGTTGAGCTTTTTCAGCTCGTCCACCGTCTTGGCGGTCGGCTCGATGATGTCGAGCAGGCGCTTGTGGGTGCGGATTTCGAATTGCTCCATCGACTTTTTGTCGACGTGCGGCGAGCGGTTGACCGTGAACTTCTCGATCGGGTGGGCAGCGGGATCGGGCCGGCCACCTTGGCGCCGGTGCGCTTGGCGGTTTCCACGATTTCCGACGCTCGACTGGTCGAGCATCGCGGTGGTCGAAGCCTTTGAGGCGGATGCGGATGCGTTGGCCGTTTGCCATGAATGTATCGTCATTCGATCTGGTAAAAGTGAACAGCCAGGCGCGGGTTATTTGCCGTCCTTCTGGTCGAGGACGGCGGCGAGAACGTTGGCGGGCACCTGCTCGAAGTGGCACGGCTCCATCGAGTAGCTGGCGCGGCCTTTCGAGAGCGAGCGGATGGCGGTCGCGTAGCCGAACATTTCGGCCAGCGGCACCTCGGCGTTGATGACGGCGGTGTTGACCACCTTGTTCTCCATGCCCTGGATGTGGCCGCG
Organism: uncultured Verrucomicrobiae bacterium; assembly: GCA_963762725.1. Lineage (GTDB taxonomy): Bacteria > Verrucomicrobiota > Verrucomicrobiia > Chthoniobacterales > SZAS-18 > JAFAXH01. Next base: position 749,737 of record CAVXLY010000005.1, read on the forward strand.
GCGGCGGTTCAGGTCGCCCATGATGTCGCCCTGATATTCTTCCGGCGTGGTGACTTCGACCTTCATGATCGGCTCGAGCAGGATCGCACTTCGCTTTCTTGAAGCCGTCTTTCACCGCGAAGATCGCGGCCATCTTGAACGCGATTTCGTTCGAGTCCACGTCGTGGTAGGAGCCGTCGATGATGTCGACGTTCACGTCGATCACCGGGTAGCCGCCGACGACGCCGTTGAGCACGGCTTCTTCGATGCCCTTCTTGCAGGCCGGGATGTATTCCTTCGGAATCGTGCCGCCGACGACTTTGTTCTCGACGGTGAGGCCCTTGCCGCTCTCGTTCGGCGCGACGTTGACGATGACGTGGCCGTATTGGCCGCGGCCGCCGGACTGCTTGATGAGCTTGCCTTCGCCGGTGGCGGCTGGCAGTGATCGTTTCGCGATAGGCGATCTGCGGCTTGCCGGAGTTGGCTTCCACTTTGAACTCGCGCATCATGCGGTCGCGGATGATCTCCAGATGGAGCTCGCCCATGCCGGCGATGATCGTCTGGCCGGTGTCTTCGTTCGGTGAAGACGCGGAAAGTCGGATCTTCTTCCGCGAGGCGCTGGAGCGCGTTGCCCATCTTTTCCTGGTCGAGCTTTGGTCTTCGGCTCGATGGCCATCGAGATAACCGGGTCAGGGAAGGACGGCGGCTCGAGCAGGATCGCGAAATCCTCGTCGCACAGCGTGTCGCCGGTGGTGACGTTCTTGATGCCGACGATCGCGGCGATGTCGCCGGAGTAGCAGGTATCGATATCCTCGCGCTTGTCCGCCTGAATCTGGATCAGGCGGCAGATGCGCTCGCGCTTGTTGGTGCGCGGATTGTAAACGGTGTCGCCCTTGTTCAGCTTGCCGCGAGTAGACGCGGAAGAACACGAGCTTGCCGACAAACGGATCGCTCCAGAGCTTGAACGCGAGCGAGCAGAACTTGCCGTTGTCGTCCGCCGGCAGCTTCCATCGGAGCTTCCGGATTGTCGGGGTCCATGCCCTTGGCCGGCGGGATGTCGAGCGGGCTCGGGAGATAATCGATGACCGCGTCGAGCAGATACTGCACGCCCTTGTTCTTGAAAGCGGAACCGCCGGCGACCGGAACAAACTTGTTCGCGATGGTCTGCGCGGCGGATGCCTGCTTTGAGATCTTCGATGCGTGATCGGCTTCTCTTCGAGGAACAGCATGCCGATCTTCGTCATCGAGATCGGCAATCGCGCCGACGAGATCGTCGTAGGCTTCCTTCGGCCATGATCCTTCAACTCGGCGGGGATCTCCTCGACCGTGTAGGTCGAGCCCATCGTGTCGTCATCGACGTAGATGATCGCCTTCTGGTTGACGACGTCGATCTGGCCCTTGAGATAATCTTCCGTGCCGATCGGGATGAGGATCGGCCAGGCATTCGCGCCGAGCTTCTTGCGCATGTCTTCGACGCATTGTCGAAGTTCGCGCCGATGCGGTCCATCTTGTTGATGAAGCGCGATGCGCGGAACGTTGTACTTGTTGGCCTGGCGCCAGACCGTCTCGGACTGCGGCTGCACGCCGGCCACGGCGCAGAACACGGCGATCGCGCCGTCGAGCACGCGGAGCGAACGCTCCACTTCGGCCGTGAAATCCACGTGGCCAGGGGTGTCGATGATGTTCACGCGCATCTTGATGCCTTCGAACATCTTGTAGACGCCCTCTTCCTGCGCTGCTTCCAGGAACAGGTCGTCGCGGCGGAGGTGATCGTGATGCCACGCTCGCGCTCCTGCTCCATCCAGTCGGTCGTCGTGGTGCCCTCATGCACCTCGCCGATCCGATGGATCATGCCGGTGTAGAACAGAATGCGCTCGGTGAGCGTCGTCTTGCCGGCATCGATGTGCGCGGCGATGCCGATGTTGCGCGTGCGCTCCAGCGGGAACGCGCGGTCCGGCGAGTTCGGATTCGAAGAAGCGGCGGATTTGTCGCCGCAAGCGTTGCGGCCATAAGAGAAAGGAGAGCTAGGGACTGGAAAATGGTTAGAAGCGGAAGTGGGCGAAGGCGCGGTTGGCCTGGGCCATCTGTGGGTGTCGTCGCGCTTCTTGATCGCGCTCCCCTGCCCCGTGGCGGCGTCCTTGATCTCGTTGGCGAGGGCGTCGCGTCATGCGCGATGCCCTTGACGGCCGCCGGCGTAACCGACGATCCAGCGCATGGCGAGCGACACCTGACGCTCCGGCGAAACTTCGATCGGCACCTGGTAGGTGGCGCCACCGACGCGGCGGCTCTTCACTTCCAGGCGCGGCTTGACGTTCTCGATCGCGCGGTTGAGCACGTTCGAGCGGATCGACGGTGTCGCGTGCCCTCGCGCGACTTTCTCGATCGCGTGCGTAAACGATGCGCTCGGCGAGGGACTTCTTGCCCTCTTGCATGATCGTGGCTGATGAGCTGCGCAACCAGCGGGCTGTCGTAGCGGGAATCGAGCTTCTCTGTCTTTGTGAGACGCGGTGGCGGCGGGACATAGGTGAGAATGTAGGAGTTGAGAATTAAGGATTGAGAAGCGGGCGCATTACTTCTTCCCTTGCCACCTTTGCGCCCTTGCCAGCGGCGGCGCTTCGCTGCGCCGGGCTTCGGACGCTTGGCGCCGTACTTGGAGCGGCTGCGGCGGCGCTTATCCACGCCGAGGGTGTCGAGCGTGCCGCGGACGATGTGATAACGCACACCGGGCAAGATCCTTCACACGGCCGCCGCGAACGAGGACGATGGAGTGCTCCTGGAGGTTGTGGCCTTCACCGGGGATGTAGGCGATGACTTCGTAGCCGTTGGTCAGGCGGACCTTGGCGACCTTGCGGAGAGCCGAGTTCGGCTTCTTCGGGGTGCGGGTCATGACCTGCACGCAGACGCCGCGGCGCTGCGGGCAATTCGTCGAGCGCCGGCGACTTGGATTTGACCGTCACCTTCTTGCGTCCTTTGCGGACAAGCTGATTGATCGTGGGCATAACGCGGCAGGGCTGCTAGGTTTGAAAAGTCGGCAAAAAATCCGGCGCACAGGCCGCCGGATGGCAATCGCACAAATCCCCGCACCGTTACTCTATTTTGCGCTCGTGACTTTCCGGTCAGGAGCCGCGCGGGGAGTGGCAATGTAGGAACCTTTCGCCGCAGAGCAAGCCGATTTTTCGCGGCGCGGTGAACTTTCTTCGCCCGCGTAAACTGCGGCAACACCCCGGGGATGATTTCCTGTGCGGAAAGTGCTCCAGTGTCAGCCGTCCGCCGGGCCGTCCTCCCAAGGTCTGCGCGGCCTCAATTTTCCATGTTCCAACTTCTCGGCACCGATCCCAAAACCCGCGCCCGCCGCGGCCGGCTGACCACCGCGCACGGCGTTATCGAGACCCCGGCGTTCATGCCGGTCGGCACCCAGGCGACGGTAAAAGCCGTCTCGCCGGAGGAGCTGCGCGCCCTGCGGGCACAGATCATCCTCGGCAACACGTATCACCTCTTTGTCCGCCCGGGGCTGGATGTGATGCGGGATTTCGGCGGCCTGCATGAGTTCATGCGCTGGAATGGACCAATCCTCACGGATTCCGGCGGATTCCAGGTATTCTCGCTCGCGAAGATCCGCCGCATCGAGGAGGAGGGCGTCCATTTTCAGAACCATCTCGACGGCTCGCCGACATTCATCGGCCCGGAAACCGCGATGGAAATTCAGAGCGTGCTCGGCTCAGACATCGCGATGGTTTTCGACGAATGCCCGCCGTATCCCTGCAAGCATGATTACGCCGCGAATTCGCTCGATCTGACCCTGCGCTGGGCGCAGCGCTGCCGCGACTGGGCCACGGCGCATCCGACGAACGAAACCACCGGCCTGCCGCAACTCCGCTTCGGCATCGTCCAGGGCGCCACGTTTCCCGACCTCCGGGAAAAAGCCGCGCGCGCTCTGGTGGCCATGGATTGGGACGGCTACGCGGTCGGCGGCGTCTCCGTGGGCGAACCCGAAGCCGGGATGATGCTCGCCGTGGAATATGCCGAGCCGTTTCTGCCGGCGGATAAACCGCGCTACGCCATGGGCCTCGGCACGCCGCCGCAGATGCTGGAGATGATCGCCCGCGGCATCGACCTCTTCGACTGCGTGCTGCCCACGCGCATCGCCCGGCACGGCACCGCGTTCACCGCTGGCGGCACGTTGAATCTGCGCGGCTCGATCTATATCCGCGACAAAGAACCCATCGAGCCCGGCTGCACGTGCCCGGCCTGCCGCGAGTTTTCGCGTGGCTACCTGCGGCACTTGTTGAAAGCCGAAGAGATTCTCGGCCTGCGCCTCGTCGGCCTGCACAACCTCCATTTCTACCTCGACCTGATGACGCAGGCTCGCGCGCATCTGGACGCCGGCACCTTCGCCGGGTTTCGGGAGAAATTTGTCGCCGGCTACCGGCCGCGCGGGCGGCCGCAGGGCGGCGCGGCGGAAACCAGCGCCGACGATGACGCCGGGACGGAGTGAGCGCCGGGAAAAAAAGAGTCCGCCACCCGCAGAACGGATGGCGGACCCGGAGTGAAATTGTCGGGCGGTCTGACGGCTCGCTTACATGGAGGCGTTCACCATGCGCTCGGCGCATTTGGACATGAATTCCATGAACTTCTCGGTTTCGTCCGCCTTCAGCTTCACCGCGAGCTTTTCGGACTGGGCCTGCAGTTCCTGGGTCTTGGCGTCCAGCGCTTTCATCTTGCTGTCATCGCCGGCCTTCGCGGCTTTGGCGGCCACGATGTATTGCTCGGTGAATTCCGCGTAGGTCTTGGCATAAGCGGCGACTTCGGGCTCGTTGAACTTCGGCACGACCAGCTTGTCCTCCGCCTGCGTGAGGCTGACAAAGGAGGAACCGGCCAGCAGCAGGCAAAGCGCGAGCTTGCCGAGGCGGACGGAGAGGAGGGTGGAATGAGGTTTGAACATGAGGCGGAAGCGTAGCGCATGTTGTGCCGACCGGCGCAGGAATCGCCGGAAATCCCGTGTCTTAATTTCCAAACCTCCGGTGACCGCGTGGCATTTGACGCCCCACCCCACTCCCTCCATCTTCGCCGCCACCATGAAGCGCATTCTGTTTTCCCTGCTGTTGTCCCTCGTCACGCTGGCGGTTTTCGCCCCCGGCTCCCTCCCGCGGGTAAGCGCCCAGGCGGCGAAGGATGAGGACAAGCCGTTGCGCGCCACGCTGGCGAAGGATTCCGAGACGAAGCCGACGACGAGCTTCACCGCCGACGTGCCGAAGATTTACGCGTTTTGGATCGGCGACGGTGTGGAAAAGGGCGACAGCATCCGCTGCGTCTGGATCGCGGAAGACGTCGGCGAAGCCGCGCCGAAGGAGACGAAAATCGACGAAGCAACGTTGGAAGCGACCAAGGACAAGGCAACGGGCTCCTTCTCGCTTTCCAAGCCGAACAACGGCTGGCCGGTCGGCAAATATCGCGTGGAACTCTATGTTGAGGACGAGCTGGTCGAGACGCTGAAGTTCACCATCGCCGCGAAGTAACGGCCCCGCCCCGCGGGACTGCGCCCGCCATGCAGACGACTTTCACCGCGCGCATCAAAAAAGCCTGGATCATGCGCTGCGTGGACGTGCCGCCGGCCGTGGTCCGCGCGCTCGGCGGCGCAAAGCGCATCCCGGTGCTCGCGCGCTACCTCGGGGAGACCGTGGAAACCACGCTCACGCCCGGCGGCCAAGGCTGCGGCCGGATCCTGCTGCGGATGGAACTGTTGCGCCCGGCGGGCCTGGACGCCGGCGACGAGATCGAAGTTTCGCTGACGCCCGACCGCGTTTCGCGGGAGCCGGAGCTGCCGGCCGACCTCGCGCGGGCATTGCGCTTTCGGCCCGGCGCGCAGGCGGCCTGGGCGGCGCAAACCCCGGCGATGCGCCGCCAGGTCGTGCTCTATCTCGACCGGGCGAAGACGGAGGCGACGCGGGAAAAATACGTCGAGCGCGCCGTGGATTCGCTCTTGGAACGGGCGGCGCGGCGCGAGCCGAAACCGGGCGCCGCCGCGGCATCGACGCGTCCGACCCCGCGACGCCCGGACCGGCGCGCAATCGAGCATTGACCCGCGCGGGCGAAACAGGGATACCGGCTGCCGTGGCCGCGCCGATCACTCCTCCTCCTTCCTCGTCTCTGTTCCAAACCAAGAGCCCCGAGTTGCTCGTCCGCGAGTCCGAGATGCCGGAGCGGGTGATGAAGCGCTCGCTCACCGCGTTTGACCTCACCGCGCTCGGCATCGGGGCGATCATCGGCACCGGCATCTTCGCGCTCACCGGCACCGCGGCGGCCGGCGAGCAGGCCGGCGATTCCGCGTCAGCGATGACGACGCCGGTGCTCAATTTCATCCAAAGCTGGATCTCCGGTGAAGCCGTGGACCTCGGCCGCGCGGGCGCGGGGCCGGCGGTGATGATCTCGTTTCTCATCGCGGCGCTGGCGTGCGGCTTCGCGGCGCTTTGCTACGCGGAGCTGGCGGCGATGATCCCGGTTTCCGGCTCGGCCTACACGTATTGCTACGCGACGCTGGGCGAGATCATCGCCTGGATCATCGGCTGGGATCTCATCCTGGAATACGCGGTCGGCAACATGGCCGTGGCGGCGAGTTGGTCGGGCTATTTCGTGAAGCTCTGCGGCTCGCTCTTCGGATTAAAATTTCCGCTCTGGGCGGTGACGGACACGAAGACTGCCGAGACCGTGCTCGCGAAGGGCGGCGCTGCGCTGGGCGACTTTTCCTCGACGACGCTGCCGACGATCGCCGGGCATCCGTTCGCGCTGAATCTGCCGGCGTTTTTCATCGTCGTGGCGGTGACGATCCTGCTGGTCTATGGCATCCGGGAAAGCGCGCGGGTGAACACGGCGGTGGTCATCATCAAGACGGCGGTCGTCGTGTTCTTTATCTCGCTCGGCGCCTTCTACGTGAACCCGACAAACTGGGTGCCCTTCGCGCCCACCGGTTTCAGCGGAGTGATGAGCGGCGCGGCGATCGTGTTCTTCGCCTACATCGGCTTCGACGCGATCTCGACGACGGCCGAGGAAACCCGCAACCCGCAGCGCGATCTGCCGATCGGCATGATGGCGAGTCTGGCGGTCTGCACGCTGCTTTACGTCCTGATGAGCGGCGTGCTCACCGGGATGAAGAAATACACGATCTATCTCGGCGATTCCGCCGCGGTGGCGACGGCGTTTGCCGACAAGCCGTGGGTGCAGGCGGTCGTCAGCGCCGGCGCGCTGGCGGGCATGACGAGCGTGTTGCTCGTGTTTCAACTCGGGCAGCCGCGCATCTTCATGGCGATGGCGCGCGATGGCTTGCTGCCGCCGTTTTTCGCCCGCATCCATCCGCGGTTTCGCACGCCGTATGTCACCACGATCCTCACCGGCCTGGTCGTCGGCGGCGTGGCGACGGTGACGGATATCGGCTCGCTGGCGGATCTCACGAACATCGGCACGCTCTTCGCCTTCATCCTGGTCTGCGTGGGTGTGATCGTGCTGCGCCGCACCGCGCCGGAGCGCCCGCGGCCCTTCCGCGTCGCGCTGGTGCCGCTGGTGCCGCTTCTCGGCGTGGCGCTGTGCGGCGCGTTGATGCTCTCTTTGCCGATCCTGACGTGGCTGCGGTTCTTTGCCTGGCTCGCGCTCGGGCTGTTGATCTATTTCCTCTATGGGGCGCGTCACAGCCGGTTGCGGGCGGAAACCGCGGGCACGAACGCGACGCTGCCGGCGGACCGGTGATTTGGCGGTGATGCGGGCGGCTGAATGGCCTCGCGCAAAGGACGCAAAGGCGCAAAGGAAAAGGCAGAAGAGAGGGAGGGGCCGGAGCCGCGGAGAGAGCGCTTCGTGTGTTTCCGATCGCTCTCTCAATCTCTCATCGCGCCCAGCCGACGCCTGCCCACCGCGACTCGACTCCGCCTTTGCCTTCCCTCCTTCTCTTCCCCTTTGCGGCTTTGCGTCTTTGCGCGAGGCCACTTCCGCCCTGTTCCCCTTTGCGCCTTTGCGTCCTTTGCGCGAGGCCTCTCTACCGCTTTCGCCAGAGACAGACGCGTTGACAAGCCGGGAGGCACGAAGTTGGCTGCTGCCAGCATGGTGACCGGGTTGATTCGTCGTTTTGCCTTTGGCCTGATCGTTTTTTTCGCGACCGCCCGCGCGGCGTTCGGGATCATCCTGCTCGGCACCGGCGATCCCGCGGCGAATACCACGACGCCGGGTGATAACAGCGGCTGGGAATTTCAAGGCCAGTTCGGCGGATTTCTCGGCACGCCGATCGCCCCGTTCCATTTCATCACGGCCCAACACATCGGCGGCGCCGGGGGACAGACCTTTCTTTTCCACGGGGAAGTTTTCACCACCACGGCGGTCTTTCCGGATCCTTCCAGCGATCTGCAGATCTGGCAGGTGGACCACGCGTTCAGCACGTATGCGCCGCTTTATCTCGGCAGTGCCGGTGGCGACATCGGTCGCGAGTTGCGCGTCTTCGGCCGTGGCACGCAGCGCGGCACGGAGATCCTGCGGGACAACACGCTGCGCGGCTGGAACTGGGGCGCCGGGCGACGCGGTCCAGCGCTGGGGCGCCAATCTCGTCAGCGATGTGATCCCGTTTCAGGGCGCGGATTATCTCCAGGTCAGCTTTGATTCCCCGGGTGTCGGCACCCATGAGGCGCACCTCTCGGTCGGCGATTCCGGCGGCGGCGTGTTCATGTTTGAAGACGGGCTCTGGAAGCTGGCGGCGATCAACTACGCCGTGGACGAGATTTATTCCGCGCCCGATCCCGCGACCGGGTTTGCGGCGGCGGTCTTCGACGCGCGCGGCTTTTACTCCAACGAGGGCAACGGTAATTTCAGCCAGATCCCGGTGAATGGCCCGCCGGTGCCGACGTCGTTCTACAGCACCCGCATCGCTTCGCGCCTGGCGTGGATTCAAAGCGTCACCGGTCTTGATCCCACCGTGCTGCCGCCGGCAAATCTCGATGACTGGCGGCGCGCTTATTTTTCTCCCGCCGAAATGGAGGATCCGACGGTTTCCGGACCCAATGCGGATCCCGATGCCGACGGCGTTCCGACGCTGCTCGAGTTTGCCTTCAACCTGGATCCCCGGTTCAGCGAGCGCGTCACGATGACGGCGGATACCGGCGTGCGCGGTCTGCCGCTGATCCGGCAGGAGCCGATCGCGTCTGCGGACGACCTGCGGCTCACCGTCGAATTTGTCCGGCGCACGGCTGGCAGCGGCTCCGGGTTGACCTATGCCGTGCAGTTCGCCAATGACCTTGCCACCGCCGCCGCAGCCTGGCAGACCGCCGACGCGAGCCAGGAAGTTGTCACGCCGATCAACGCCCGCTGGGAGCGGGTGAAAGTGACCGACGGTGTGGCCGCGCCCACCGCCGCTGGATCGGCCGCGCGCTTCGCCCGGGTCGTCGTGACCCAGGCCGCGACGCCCTAAAACTGGGTCGCGCGGAAGCAGCGGCGGCGGGCGCCCATTTCCCGCGCGGCCGGGCGCTGGCACCGCTCGGCGTGGCGCCGGGCAACGGCGGCCGCACGCTTCACTCTTTTCAACGCGCTGGTTTTACGATTAAAACGGGGGTGGGGATTTGGATCGAGCCAGCGCGACGCCGCGATCCATCTGTCCCCCCCGGCGGAGATGCCATCCGCGCAAAGAAAAAGACAAACCCAACGCGCGCATCGGAGATCTCGCTTTCATGAACCGCGACACGCAGTCCCTTTCCCATCTCAAAGGGAGCCGTCATTACAACCGTCCCGGCAGACGCCTGGCAGGAGCCATCTTCAGCGCGTCCATGCTCGGGGCGATCGCGTCTGCCCCGCCCGCGCCGGCGTCGGTCGATCTGGGCACGGCCGCCAGCTACGCCGTGGTCGAACTGGGCTCGGGGAGAAATTACAAGCAAAACTCCGGTCCCGTGATCGGCAATGTGATCCTCGGCAATGGGGTAAACGCGGACTTCGGCGGCGGCAACGACGGACAAATCACCGGCACGTTGTTCTACGACTCGACAGTCACCGGCATCTCATCCTCTTCGAGCCTGGATACACCCCCGACCACCGCGCAGGTCAGCACGGCGGTCACGAACCGGGTGTTGCTGGACGCCGGGAGCGCTGCGTCCGCCGCCGCCGCCTTCGCGCCGACGCAGACGTTTTCGACCATCAGCGGCACGACGACGATCTCAGGCAACGGCGGCCGGAACGTGATCAACGTGGGCAGCATTTCGAACGCCGTTCTGACGCTCAACGGCACGGCCGACGATTATTTCATCTTCAACGTTTCCAGCTCCTTCGCGACGAACCAGCCGATGACGCTTTCCGGTGGAGTCCAGGCTTCGCACGTCCTGTTCAACTTCACCGCGACTTCGGGGACGGTGTTTCAAACCGCCGCGGGCAACCAGGTTTACGGCACTTTTCTGGCGGCAAGCGGCGGCAACTTTCTTTTTTCGAGCCTCCGTCTCGACGGCGCGTTGATCAACACCGCCGGCACCCTGCAGTTCGTCTCGGGGTCACGGTTCAACAGCTTCGCGCCGTTTGCCTCGGTCCCGGAGCCTTCGACCTGGATCCTGCTCGGCCTCGGGCTGGGGTTTGTCCCCCTCTACCGGGCGACGCGGCCCCGCGGCCCGCGCAAAGCCTAGAAGCGGCGGCCACCGCCCGCCAGCGGACCCGGCCAACGGCCGTTTTTGCACGGAGAACGCCGGGAGCTGCGCGGGCGGCGAAGACGGGCCGCCGCGCGTCCTCGACGACCCGAAGCCGGGCCGCTTTCGAATCCCTGTCTTCGGACTGGCCAATCGAGTGCGCTGGGATATGCTCCCGCTCGGCGCCCGCCCCGGGGCGCATGCGCCGATTTCCCTCCTGTGAACTCCTCCGCCCTCGTCTCCGCTTCCGCTGACAACATCCGAACACTTCCGCCTGATCCATCCCCGCCCGCCGCGCCCGGCAGCAATCGCTGGCGCGCGCGCTGGGAGGCGTTTCGTCATCCGATCTCCGGGGAGAAGGCGGATCTGCTGCGGACGCGCTGGGATTCGCTGCCAGCGGAGCTGAAAACGGACAACCAGATCAGCGGCCGGCACCTCACCCACTGCGGCTTTGTCACCGGCGCGAGCTACTGCTCGTTTCACTGCACGCATTGTTACCTGCCGAAGAACGCCAACCAGGTGCCGATCCCGAGCCTGGCGCAGATGAAAGAGCAGATCGACGCGAACCGGCGCTTCCAGGGACCCGGCGGCGGGTTGCAGCTCACCGGTGGCGACGTGGCGGATGCCTATTGGAAAAGCTGGCCGCGCGGACGAGCTCGTCGAAGTGGTGAAATACGCCGTCGCCAGCGGCTTGGTGCCGATGCTCATGACGCACGGGCAGACGCTCATCGAGCACCCCGAGTTTCTGGAACGCTTGATGGTCGAGGGCGGCCTGCGCCAGGTCGCCGTGCACATCGACATGACCCAGGCCGGCCGCCACGGCTATCCGATCGGGCGCATCAAGTCCGAGGCCGACCTGCATCCGGTGCGCGAGGCGTTCACGCAGCTCGCGCTCGATTTGCGCAAGAAGACCGGCCAGACGCTGGAGTTCGCCCACAACGTCACGGTTACCCGCCGGAACATCGACCACATTCCCGAGGTCATCCGCTGGGCGCTGGAGAAGCCGGAGCGCACGAGTGTCTGGCGCATGTTTTCCTTCCAACCGGAAGCCGACACCGGCCGCACGCTTTACTCCGAGCAGCCGATCACGCCTGCGCTGGCGTGGGAGAAAATCTGTCAGGGCACCGGGCTGGCGCTCCAGCGCGACTTTTCCATCTTCGGCCATCCGGATTGCAACAGCTGGTGTCCCCTGCTGGTATCGCAAACCAGCGGCCGCTACCTCATTTTCCCGCCGCAGGACGCCCGTGACGCGTCAACTTTACGGCGACCTGCTCGCGAACGTCGGCGGCGTGTCGTTTGTCAGCGACGACGCGCGGACGACGCCGTTCCGGCTGCTCGGCCTTTTCTTCCAGAATCCGGGCCTAATGACGCGGCTGGCGCTGCATGCGGTGCGGCTGATGGCCAATGGCTCTGTGCCGTTTGAATTTGTCCGCGGCCTGCTGGCCGGCAAGGTGCACACCGTCGGCTTCGGCATCCACAACTTCATGGACGCCGAGCAGGTCGCCGCCGCCGATCACGATCCCGTGGTCAAGGCGCGGCTGGACTCGTGCGTCTTCAAAGGCGCGGTGAAAAATCGCGCGACGAACGAATGGGAAGCCGTGCCGATGTGCGCGATGAACCAGCAGCGTTGGTCGAATCTTTACGACGAGCGGCTGCAGGATCCGGTGCTTCTCGCCGAGGCGCAGGTGCCGCAGCCTGGAACTGCCGCCGCCAGCGTTGCTCCGCAGCCGCCGGTTTTGGTTTCATGAACTGGCCGAGAGATCTCGCTGAACGCTAGCGGTTCCGGTTTCGGTTTGCTGCGCCGTTGTAGAGGCGTCTCAGTGAGGCGCAATCCTTCGGGTTCTGCGGCTCACAGAGCCGCCGCCACAACGCAAAACGCCCCGCAGCAGATGTGCGGGGCGCGTGCGACTGACAGGCAGCTTTAGCCTTAGATCGCGGCTGCGGGTGCGGCGCTTTCTTCGGTCGTGGCGTCAACGGTTTCGCTCGTGGTGTCCGCCTCGATCTGCTCGCCCACTTGGTAACGGGTGAAGCGGCGGATAATGATGTTTTCGCCCAACTCGGCCACCTTCGCGGTGACGAGATCTTTGATCGTCTGGTCCGGGTTCTTGATGAAACCCTGCTCCATCAGGCAGATCGTGCCGTAAAACTTGTCGATCTTGCCTTCGACGATCTTCTCGATCACCGCCGCCGGCTTGTTCAGCACCTGGCTGCGGGCGATGTCTTTTTCCTTGTCGATCACCGCGGCCGGCACCTGCTCGCGCGAAACAAACGTCGGGTTCGCCGCGGCGATGTGCAGGGTGATGTCTTTCACGAACTCGCGGAAGCCGTCGTTGCGCGCCACGAAATCGGTTTCGCAATTCACTTCGACTAGCACGCCGACCTTGCCTTGCAGATGGATGTAGGAGGCGACGATGCCTTCCTTGGCGGTGCGCGCCGCTTTCTTCGAAGCGCCGGCGATGCCCTTCTTGCGCAGGATCGTTTCCGCTTTTTCGAGGTCGCCTTCGGCTTCGGTGAGCGCGCGTTTGCAGTCCATCATGCCCGCGTTGGTTTTTTCGCGGAGCGTTTTGACGAGTTGGGGATTGATATCAGCCATGGCAGTCGGGTGTGAAAAGGAAAGTTAAATTTTTACCACAGAGAGCACAGAGACGGAGGCACCGAGGACACAGAGAAGAGAAGAAGGGAGAGGCGGAGAATCCAAAGAACACCTCCGGTGCCCTCCTTGCCTCCGCCTCTGCTCTCCGTGCTGGAGAACAACGGCGCCGCGACTTAGGCGGAGACGCCGGCCATCTGGTCGCGCTGCGCCCGGCCGCCATCCGGCGTGCCGCTCACGATCGCGTCCACGAGCTTCTGCAACACCACGCGGATCGCGCGGATCGCGTCGTCGTTGCCGGCGATCGGATAGGTGATCTGCGTCGGGTCCGCATTCGTGTCCACGATGGCCACGGTCGGGATGCCCAGGCGGCGGGCTTCGGCGACGGCGTTGGTTTCGCGCGCCACGTCGATGATGACCATGGCGTCCGGCATGCGGTCCATTTCGCGGATGCCCGCCAGGTTGCGCATGAGCTTCGCACCTTCGCGGCCGAGCGCGGCCAGCTCCTGCTTGCCCATCATCTTGTATTCCGGCGCCTTTTCGATTTCCTCGATGTATTTGAGGCGGCCGATGCTCTTGCGGATCGTGCTCAGGTTCGTGAGCGTGCCGCCGAGCCAGCGCTGGTTGACGTAATACTGGCCGCACGCCTGCGCGGCTTCCTTCACGGCTTCCTGCGCCTGCTTCTTGCAGCCGACGAAGAGCACCTTGCCGCGGTTGCGGGTGACGCCGGCGAGGAAGTCGCAGGCTTCGTGCAACTGCCGCACGGTTTCATCAAGGTTGATGATGTAGATCTGGTTGCGCTTCTCGAAGATGAACGGCTTCATCTTCGGATTCCAGCGCTTGGTCTGGTGGCCAAAATGAACACCGGCTTCGAGCAGCTCAGTGGCAATCTCGATCGGCGCGGTGGCGGTCTGCGTCTGCGGCTCAACGGTCATAAGAAAACGGACGGATTAAGTCAGGGAATCGGGCGATGCGGGGTGAGGAAGGAAAGTGGGAGAAACGAAACCCGGCGTTGCGTTTGAATGCAACGCCGGGTTCGCACTGTGGATGCGTTCCGCTTGGAAATCAAGCGAGCGCCGGGCGCAGGATTTCGTCGTCTTCGGACGCCGCCTCCGGGATCGGCTCGCCGAGTTCGACGAGTTCCACCTGGCGGTGCTTGTCGAAGCCGGTGCCGGCCGGGATGAGGTGACCCATGATGACGTTTTCCTTGAAGCCGCGCAGGTGATCGACGCGGCCCAGCGTCGCGGCTTCGGTGAGGACGCGCGTGGTGTCCTGGAAGCGACGCGGCGGAGATGAACGACTCGGTCTCGAGCGAGGCCTTGGTGATGCCGAGCAGCACCGGCATCGGCTTCGGCGGGCTTGCCGCCCTTCTCGATGACGCGCGTTGTTCTCGGCTTCGAAGGCGAGCCGGTCGACCTGGTCGCCCCAGAGGAGCGTCGGTGTCGCCGGGCTCGGTGATCTTCACCTTGCGCAGCATCTGGCGGACGATGATCTCGATGTGCTTGTCGTTGATTTCCACGCCCTGGAGGCGGTAAACTTCCTGCACTTCGTTGACCAAGTGCTCCTGCAGCGCCTGCGGCCCGCAGGACATCGAGGATGTCGTGCGGAGGCACGGGGCCTTCGGTGAGCTGCTGGCCCTTCTTCACGATGTCGCCCTTGAAGACGATGATGTGCTTGTTCAGCGGGACGAGGTGCTCTTCCTCGGCGCCGGTGTCGGCGTCGCGTGACGATGATCTTGCGCTTGCCGCGGACGGTGCCGCCGATCTCGACGACGCCGTCGATCTTGGCGATCTCGGCGGCGTCTTTCGGACGGCGGGCTTCGAAGAGCTCGGCCACGCGCGGCAGACCGCCGGTGATGTCCTTGGTCTTCGCGATCTTGCGCGGCGTCTTGGCGAGGATGGTGCCGGCCTGCGACTTTCTTGCCTTCCTGCACGGCGACGTGCGCGCCGGCGGGAATGGAGTAGCTGGCGAGGACTTCCTTGGTCTTCTCGTCCACGATGACGATCTGCGGATGCAGGTCTTCCTTGTGCTCGATGACGACGATGCCCATGATGCCGGTGGCTTCGTCGACTTCGCTTCTTCACGGTGACGCCGGGGATCATGTCGCGGAACTCCACCTTGCCGGCTTTCTCGGTGAGAATCGGCACGTTGTACGGATCCCACTGCGACGAAGGTCTCGCCCTTCTTCGACCGTGCCGCCGTCGTCCGACCTGCGATGACGGAGCCGATCGACGATGTTGTAGCGCTCGAGCTCGCGGCCGTCCTTGTCGTGGATGGTGACGGAGCCGTTCTTGTTCAGCACGATCCAGTTGCCTTCGATGGCTCTGCACGGTGCGGAGGTCGTTGTAGCGGACGACGCCGTCGTTCTTCGCCTTGATGATCGGCTGCTTGAACGTCTGCGACGCGACGCCGCCGACGTGGAAGGTACGCATGGTGAGCTGCGTGCCGGGCTCGCCGATGGACTGCGCGGCGATGATGCCGACCGCTTCGCCGAGCTTGACCATCTGGCCGGTCGCCAGGTTGCGGCCGTAGCACTTGCGCGCAGCAGCCGCGCTTGGCTTTCGCAGGTGAGCACGGAGCGGATCTTGAGCTGCTCGACGCCGATCTTCTCGAGCGCGTTGGCCGTCGGCTTCGTCGATGAGGTCGTTCGGCTTGATGAGCGACGCTTGCCGGTGACCGGGTCCTTGACCGTCTTCGCAGGAGACGCGGCCGATGATGCGGGTCGCGAGATCGACGACTTCTTCGTCACCCTCGTAGATCGGCGCGACGACGATGCCGTTGGCGGTGCCGCAATCGTCCTCGGTGATGATGACGTCCTGCGACGCATCGACGAGCTTGCGGGTCAGGTAGCCGGAGTCGGCGGTCTTGAGCGCGGTGTCGGCCAGACCCTTGCGGGCGCCGTGCGTGGAGATGAAGTACTCGAGCACCGTCAGACCTTCGCGGAAGTTCGAGGTGATCGGGCGCTCGATGATTTCGCCGTCGGGCTTGGCCATGAGGCCGCGCATGCCGGCGAGCTGCTTGACCTGCTGGCGGTTGCCGCGCGCGCCGGAGTCGACCATGAGGTAAACCGGGTTGCAGCTTCCTTGCGGCCTTCGTTGTGCTCGAGGGTGCGGAACATGACGTTGGCGATTTCGTCGCCGGCGTGGGTCCAGATGTCGATGATCTTATTGTAGCGCTCGCCGTCGGTGATGATGCCGCGGCGGTACTGCTTCTCGACTTCGCCGATCTGCTTGTAGGCGTTGTCGAGCTCGCGTCTGCTTCTCCTTCGGGATGATCATGTCGATGATGCCGATGGAGACGCCGGCGCGCGTCGCCTCAGCGGAAGCCGAGGTCCTTGAGGCGATCGAGCGTCTCGACCGTGGCCTGCTGGCCCGCCGCCTGGTAGCGTGCGGAAGATGATGTCGGAGAGCTGCTTCTTGCCGACGGGCTTGTTGAAGAAGCCGAGCGCCTTCGGCCAGATCTGCGTTGAAGACGCACGCGGCCGGCGGTGGTCTCGATGACGTGTCTTGTCCGCGTCGCCGAAGACGGTCTTCTTGCCGAAGTCCGGGTTCTTGAAGCGGATCCGATCGTGCACTTTCACGTCGCCTTCGGCCATCGCGAACTCGACTTCGGTCGCGTCGGCGAAGAGCGGCAGGCGTTCGGGAGCCGTCCGCTGTTCCTTGGTCCTTCGCCGTGCGGCATCTGCGCGGCTCTAGCGTGAGGTAGTAGCAGCCGAGCACGATGTCCTGCGACGGCGTGGTGATCGGCTTGCCGCTGGAGGGCGAGAAGATGTTGTTCGGCGCCAGCATGAGCATGCGCGCTTCCATCTGCGCCTCGACCGAGAGCGGCACGTGGACGGCCATCTGGTCACCGTCGAAGTCGGCGTTGTAAGCCGTGCAGACGAGCGGATGAATGCGGATGGCTTCGCCTTCGATGAGCTGCGGCTCGAAAGCCTGGATCGACAAGACGGTGCAGCGTCGGCGCGCGGTTCAGGAGGACCGGGTGACCCTTGGTCACTTCTTCGAGGATGTCCCAGACTTCCGGCGTCTGGCGCTCGATCATCTTCTTGGCCGAGCGCACGGTGTGCACGTAGCCGAGTTCCTTGAGACGGCGGATGATGAACGGCTCGAACAGCACGAGCGCCATCTTCTTCGGCAGACCGCACTGGTGGAGCTTGAGCTCCGGCCCGATGACGATGACCGAACGGCCGGAGTAATCGACGCGCTTGCCGAGCAGGTTCTGGCGGAAACGTCCGCCCTTGCCCTTGAGCATGTCGGAGAGCGACTTCAGCGGACGGTTGCCGGCGCCGGTGACGGCGCGGCCATGGCGGCCGTTGTCGAAGAGCGCGTCCACCGCTTCCTGCAGCATGCGCTTTTCGTTGCGGATGATGACGTCCGGCGTCTTGAGCTGGAGCAGGTTCTTCAGACGGTTGTTGCGGTTGATGACGCGGCGATAGAGGTCGTTCAGATCGGAGGTCGCGAAACGGCCGCCTTCGAGCGGCACGAGCGGACGCAGGTCCGGCGGGATGACCGGCAGCACTTCCAGGATCATCCACTCCGGACGGGTGTGCGAGCTGCAGCGAAGCCCTGGACGAGCTTGAGGCGCTTCGCGAGCTTCTTGCGGATCTGCTTGGAGCGCGTCGTGCCCATCTGCTCTTCGAGTTCCTTGTGGAGCTCGGCGAGGTCGACTGAGCGAGAGCAGCGTCCTGATCGCTTCGGCGCCCATGCCGGCGCGGAAGCGTCCTTCGCCGTATTGGTCCTGCGCTTCGCGGTATTCCGCTTCGGTGAGGAGCTGGCCCTTCGTCAGCGGCGTCTGCCGCGGATCGATGACGAGGTAGTCCTCGTAATAAATGACGCGCTCGAGCTGGCGGGCGCTCATGTCGAGCATGAGGCCGATGCGCGAAGGCATGCACTTGTAGAACCAGATGTGCGTGACCGGCACGGCCAGCTCGATGTGGCCCATGCGCTCGCGGCGCACGCGGCTGAGCGTCACTTCGACGCCGCAGCGGTCGCAGATGACGCCCTTGTGCTTGATGCGCTTGTATTTGCCGCAGGAGCACTCCCAGTCCCGGGTGGGTCCGAAGATGCGCTCGCAGAAAAGGCCGCCTTTTTCGGGCTTGAAGGTCCGGTAGTTGATCGTTTCCGGGTTCTTGACTTCGCCCTTGGACCAGGAGCGGATGCGTGTCGGGCGAAGCGACGGTGATGCCGACTTGATCAAAGCCTGACGCGTGCGTTCTTCACCCGAAGAGTTCACGAAGGTTGTTTCGACACTCATAATGATGTAGTTGATGGTGTGCTGGATTAAGTTGGTTGCGCGAGTTGCGGATCGGATGAGCCCGCCGCTGTGGAGAAGTCGTCCAGGCCGCCGAGCATCCGCGAGCCTGGCGCTGGAGCCTTGCGTGCCGACTTTCACGTCGAGGCCGAGGGACTGCATTTCCTTGATGAGCACGTTGAAGGACTCCGGCGTGCCGGCTTCCAGCGAGTTGTCGCCTTTGACGATCGACTCGTAGATGCGGGTGCGGCCCTGCACGTCGTCGGACTTGACGGTGAGGAGTTCCTGCAAGCGTGTAGGCCGCGCCGTAGGCTTCGAGCGCCCAGACTTCCATCTCGCCGAAGCGCTGGCCGCCGTATTGCGCCTTGCCGCCCAGCGGTTGCTGGGTGACGAGCGAGTAAGGTCCGACCGCGCGGGCGTGGATCTTGTCCGCGACCAAGTGGCCGAGCTTCAGCATGTAGATGTAGCCGACGACGACCTGCTGATCGAAGGCGTCGCCGGTGCGTCCGTCGTAACAGCGTGCGATTTGCCGTTTTCGCCGATCCAGGTGAAGCCCGTCGACCTTCCTGGCCTCCTTGAGGTATTCGAAGATCTTGGCTTCGTGGATGCCGTCGAACACCGGCGTGGCGACCTTGAAGCCGAGCGCCTTGGCGGCGACGCCGAGGTGCGTTTCGAGCACCTGGCCGACGTTCATGCGGGAAGGCACGCCGAGCGGGTTCAGGCAGATGTCGACCGGAGTTCCGTCCGCGAGGAACGGCATGTCTTCTTCGGGCACGATGCGGGCGACGACGCCCTTGTTGCCGTGGCGGCCGGCCATCTTGTCACCGACCGAAAGCTTGCGCTTCAGGCGATGTAGACCTTCACCTGCTTGATGATGCCGGGGTCGATGTCGTCGCCGCTCTCGACGTTGTCGAGCGTGCGCTCGTGCTCGCGTGTCGAGCTCGGCGAACTTGCTGCTCGAACTGGCCGATGATCTCGCAGATCTTGTTGCGGATCGGGCGACGGATCGATGTCGATGTGATCGTAGACCTGCGCCAGCTTGCGCAGCAGCGTCTTGGTGATCTTGCGGTTCGCCGGGATGATGATTTCGCCGGTCTGCGCGTTGACCACGTCGAGCGGGATCTTCTCGCCGAGGAGGATGTTCGAGAGCGCCTCGGTGAGCTGCTCGTGCAGCTCTTCCTTCTGCTTCTTGTGACTCTTCTTCGATCTGCTTGCGCCTGGCTGCTTGCTCTCGGCGGGCGAGAGCTTCACGCGCTGCGACTTCCGTTGCCGCGAGGAAACCTTCACATCCATGACGATGCCGTAGGTGCCCGGACGGAACGGTCAGCGAGGTGTCCTTCACGTCCGCGGCCTTTTCACCGAAGATGGCGCGCAGGAGGCGCTCTTCCGGGGCGAGTTCGGTTTCGGACTTCGGCGTGATCTTGCCGACGAGGATGTCGCCAGGCTTCACTTCCGCGCCGACGCGGATGACGCCGTCGGGGCCGAGGTTGCGCAGCGCTTCTTCGCCGACGTTCGGAATGTCGCGCGTGATTTCCTCGGGCCCGAGCTTGGTGTCGCGGGCGCCGATCTCGAATTCGTCGATGTGGATGGAGGTGTAGATGTCTTCCTTCACCACCTTCTCGGAGATGATGATGGCGTCCTCGAAGTTGTAGCCGTTCCAAGGCATGAACGCGACGAGCACGTTGCGGCCGAGGGCGAGCTCGCCCTGTTCGGTGTTCGGGCCGTCGGCGATGACGTCGCCTTTCTTGATCTTCTGGCCTTTCTTGACGATCGGCTTCTGGTTGATGCAGGTGCCGGCGTTCGAGCGCATGAACTTGCGCAGCTCGTAGACGTAGACGCCGTTCGTCCGGATCGTGCTTGCAGCTTCTTCTTGCGTCTCAGGCAGCTCGCCGTCCTTGGTGACGATGATCAGGTCGGCGGTGACGCTGGCGACGTTGCCGTTGCCTTCGGCGACGATGACCGCCTGGAGTCGCGGGCGACTTTGCCTTCCATGCCGGTGCCGACGAGCGGCGACTCGGCAGACGAGCAGCGGCACGCCCTGGCGTTGCATGTTCGAGCCCATCAGCGCGCGGTTCGCGTCATCGTGCTCGAGGAACGGGATCAGCCCGGCCGCCACGGAGACGAGCTGCTTCGGCGAGACGTCCATGTAGTGGACCTTCGCCGGCTCGACTTCGAGGAAGTCGCCGCGGTAACGGACGCTGACCTTTTCGCCGGTGAAGTTGCCCTTGTCGTCGATCGGCGAGTTCGCCTGCGCGACGAGGAAATTCTTCTTCCTGGTCGCCGGTGAGGTAAGTCGATCTGGTCGGTCACCCGGCCGTTCATCGACCTTGCGGTACGGCGTCTCGATGAAGCCGAAATCGTTGATCCGCGCAAAGGTGCGACATCGAGATGATCAGGCCGATGTTCGGACCTTCCGGCGTCTCGATCGGGCAGATGCGGCCGTAGTGCGACGGATGCACGTCGCGGACTTCGAAGCCGGCGCGGTCGCGCGAGAGACCGCCTGGCCCGAGGGCGGAGAGACGGCGCTTGTGGGTCAGTTCGGCGAGCGGATTCGTCTGATCCATGAACTGCGAGAGCTGCGATGCGGCCGAAGAAGTCGCGGATGACGGCGCTGACAGCGCCTTCGGGTTGATCAGCTTCTGCGGCGTCATGCCTTCGATGTTCACGTCGAACAGGGTCATGCGCTCCTTCACCAGACGCTCCGTGCGGGCGAGGCCCACGCGGCACTGGTTGGCGAGGAGTTCACCGACGGTCCGCACGCGGCGGCTGCCGAGGTGATCGATGTCATCGAGCATGCCTTCGCCGCGGCGCAGGCCGATGAGATACTTCATCGCGGCGATGAAGTCCTCCTTGGTCATGATGCGCTCGTCGAGGTCGACGTCGATGCCGAGCTTCTGGTTGATCTTGTAACGGCCGACGCGGCCGAGGTCGTACTTCTTCGGATCGAAGAAGAGCCGCTTCAGCAGCGCGCGGGCGTTCGGGATCGGTCGGCGGATCGCCAGGGCGGAGGCGGCGGTAGATGTCCTTCAGCGCCTCTTCTTCGTCGTGCGCCGGATCCTTTTTCAGCGCCTTGATGATGGTGTCGTCGTCCTTCGTGTCGACGACTTGCACGTTCTTGAGGCCGAGGGCGATGAGCTGGCGGATGGTCGCCTTGGTCAGCGGCTCGAAGGCGCGCGCCACGCGTGATCTCGCCGTCGCGCACGTCGGCGATGAGCACCTTGGTCGCGATCTCTTCTTCCTCGAGGTTCTCGCTGAGCTTGAGGTCCTCGATCGTGTAGAAGAGCTTGACGATCGTCCTCGTCCGAGCCGTAGCCGAGCGACGCGGAGGAACGTGGTCGCGAGGAACTTCCGGCGGCGCTTGCGGCGGTCGAGGTAGACGTAAAGCAGGTCGTTCGTGTCGAACTGCACTTCCAGCCAGGAGCCGCGGTCAGGGATGATGCGGAAGCGAGTAAAGCACCTTGCCGTTCAGATGCATGCGAGGACTCGAAGCAGATGCCCGGCGAGCGGTGCAGCTGGGAGACGACGACGCGCTCGGCGCCGTTGATGACGAAGGTGCCCTGCGGCGTCATGAGCGGGATTTCGCCCATGTAAACTTTTTCTTCCTTCGTGCCCTTCTCTTCCTTGAGCTGGAAGGTGACATGCAGCGGCGCGCTGAAGGTCTGGCCTTCGCGCATGCGCTTCGAGCGACGCTCAGCTTCGGCTCGCCGATCTCGTAATGCGCGAAATCGAGCGTGACTTTCTCGTCGTAGCTCTTGATCGGGAAAACTTCCTGGAACACCGCCTGCAGGCCCGTGTCCTTGCGCTTGCTGGGCGTGCACGTCCTTCTGCAGAAACTCGACGTAGGAGTTGAGCTGGACCTCGATGAGGTTCGGCGGGTCAATGGCTTCCTTGATTTTTCCGAAATAGAGACGTTCGGACATAGATAGGTAGGCGAGGTTGCCGGTGGTCGTTGCGGTCTCCGCAGACGCAAGCCACACGAGCAAAAAGAGACTAGCAGGGACGAGTTCCCAAACCGCGCCCAGGCGGAGGGACAAGAGAGAGATGGGCGCAGCAGCAGATCACCATTAATCCGTTTTGAGGCGGATGGTTAAAGTAGCGTGGTTTGCCGGGCTGTCAAACCTGTGCCAAAACAAAAAATTTCCACAAAAAAGTCGGAAATTTTTCTGGCGAAAAGTCTTCCTTTTGCGCCGGAGCACCCGAAAAACCCCGGCGGCGCGTCCTTTATCAAAGTGATTTGAAGCACACTCCTCCCCTCCTGGTGAAAGGGCGTCCGGCCGTCTTTCGACGCCCCACGTCGCCGCGCTCCGGAGAAACTTCCCGGTCGGTTTGAGCCGGAGCCCTTGCCAGACGCCATCACCGGCGATGATGAGGAAACCTGCCCGACACACCCGCAGTTTGTCCGCAACGACAGCCCCGATATCGGCTTCGACACCTCGCTGAACCCGCATCGGAGATGCGAGCGTGGCCGCATGCACTGCTCTGCGCGGCCGACGCACAAATTTCAGGGCTGGAACGCCGGCCTTGCTCCATCGCCGCACTGGCTTGCTGCCGCGAGGGCCCGAACTTTCGGCCGCTGCATTTCGGCGGCCCGCGCAACGGTTAACTCGACCTTTTCTGAGAGAGATTTTCCGCAGATTTCGCAGATTTCCGCAGATTCCTTCTTTGGTTTTTCTCTGCGGATATCTGCGGACCCAAAGCACTGCGCTCGCCGACCACGCCAGCCAGTTCGCGTAAACGCGCCATGTTTTCGGCGTCCTCCGTCAGTTCCTTCCCCTTCGGCGTCTCCAGAATCTTCGGCACGGCGCCCAATTCCGGCGCCTGCATCACGTAGCGGAACGCCCCGGTTCCGATCTGCCCGAGGCCGATGCCGGCGTGGCGGTCCACGCGAGAGCCCAGCGGTGTTTTCGAGTCGTTGACATGCAGCACGGCGAGACGGTCTCGGCCGAGATGACACTGGAATTGCGCGAAGACCGCGCCGGTTTTTTCCTCGTCCGAAATGTCGTAGCCAGCGGCGAAAAGGTGCGCGGTATCGACGCACACCGTGAGACGGTCGGCGCAACGCACGAGGGAGAAAATTTCCGCGAGATGTTCGAACCGGTGTCCGAGACAGGTCCCCTGCCCGGCCGTGGTTTCGAGAGCGACTTTCGTGCGCAGATCGGCTGGCAGTTCGGCGAAGACTTCATCGAGGCTCGCGCTGATTTTCCGCAGTCCCGCTTCCTCACCGGCACCCATGTGCGCGCCGGGATGCAACACGAGAAACGGCAGCTCCAATTGGTCGGCACGGCGCAATTCGTCGCGCAGCGATGCGATGGAGCGCGCGTGAAAATCCGGGTTTGTCGCCGCCAGATTGATGAGATATCCGGCATGGCCGCAAACCGCGCCGAGGTCGCCTCGCCGCGGGTGCCGAAGGAACGCGCCAGATTCCTCCTCGGACAACGGTGCTGGCGCCGCCCACTGCATGTTGTTCTTCACGAAGATCTGGAGCGCCGTGCAGCCGACCGAAAGGGCGCGGTTAATCGCCCGGGCCGCTCCGCCGGCGGTGGACATGTGCGCGCCGAGCAGGGGGGTGAAACTGTGAGCGGTGGGATTTGTCATCGAAGAGCAGACCGTGGAGCCGGAGTTGTATCACGCCACGTCTTTAGCGGCGGCTCGAATCGCAGCCTTCAGCGGAAAAACAAAAACGCGAGCGGCAGCCCGCTGGGGCCACGCGCTCGCGCTTTCGTTTTTGGAAGGGGCGAAAAGCCGGGATTACTTGATCTCGACCTTGGCGCCGGCGGCTTCGACCTTCTTCTTGATGTCTTCGGCCTCCTGCTTCGTGACGCCTTCCTTGAGGGTCTTCGGAGCGCCTTCGACGAGAGCCTTCGCTTCGGCCAGGCCGAGACCCGGGACCGCGGCGCGGACCTCTTTGATGACGCCGATCTTGTTCGCGCCCTGCTCCTTGAGGATGACGTCAAACGTCGTCTTCTCTTCCGCCGGAGCCGCGGCGGCACCACCACCGCCAGCCGCCGGAGCGGCCGCTGCGACCGGAGCCGCGGCGCTGACGCCAAGTTTCGTTTCGAGCGCCTTCACGAGGTCGGCGGTTTCGAGGAGGGTCAAGCCACTGATCTGCTCAACCAAGGTGTTCATGTCTGCTGCCATAATGTTGGGTATTTCTGTTTGTTGCTGCTGTTGCGGCCCTGCTCATCGCGTCCCGCAGCCGCGGGGCAATTGAGACCGGGAGCCCCCGGTCCGATACAGCGCCAGTTTGTGGTTTGTTGGTTTAAGGCCGCCGCGGCAACAGGCCGGGCGGAGAGTGTTTTCAAGGAGACGCCAATCAAGCGGCGGCCGTGGCTTCTTCGGCGGCAGGCGCTTCTTCGGCGGCGGCCGGCTGGCCTTCCTTGTCGATGCGCGCCTGGAGCAGGCGGGCGAGGCTGGCGGCCGGCTCGTTGAGCAAGCGGACCAGCGAAGTCGCCGGAGCCTGCAGAAGGCCGAGAAGCTGCGCCTGGAGCTGCTCCTTGCTCGGGAGATCGGCGAGGGCTTCGAGGCCGGCTTTGTCCACGAGCGCGTTGTCCACGACACCGCCGCGCAGGGCGAATTTCTTCGAGTCGGCGACGAATTTCTTCAGCACCTTCGCTGCGGCGACGACGTCCTTGTCACCGGTGACCACGGCGGTCTGGCCGGTCAGGTGGGAGGACAGGTCGGGCAGGCCGAGTTCCTTCGTCGCGCGGGCGACAAAGGTGTTTTTCACCACGGTGCAGCGCGCGCCGGCTTCGTGCAGCTTGTTCCGCAGATCGCTGAACTGATCGACTTTCAAGCCGGTGTAGTCGGCGACGATCACGAAGGGCGAGGTGCGCAGGCGGCTGACGACGTCCTGGACGATGTTGGCTTTTTCGGGTCTCACGTAATTGGGAAAAGTAGGAGGTTAATACCGATCGGCTCAGGCCTTGAGGTAGGGATTCACGTCCACCGGGACGGCCGGCAGCATCGTGGCTGCGAGCGTGATGGTGTTCAGGAACCGGCCCTTCGCGGTGGCGGGGCGCGCCTTGGCGACGGCGTCGATCACGGCGGCGCCGTTTTCGGTCAGTTGCTCGGGAGCGAAGGAGAACTTGCCCACTGGGACGGCGATGTTGCCGTTCTTGTCGAGCTTGAACTCAACGCGACCGGCTTTGACTTCCTTCACCGCTTTGGCGGTGTCATCCGTCACGGTGCCCGCCTTCGGGTTGGGCATGAGGCCGCGCGGCCCGAGCACCTTGCCGAGCTTGCGGACTTCGCTCATGGCAGCCGGCGTCGCGATGGCGACGTCGAAATCCTGGAAACCTTCCTGGCACTTTTTCACCATGTCCTCGAAGCCGACAAATTCGGCCCCGGCTTCACGCGCGGCGCTGGCGGCCTGGCCGGTGGCGAAGACGAGCACACGGACTTGCTTGCCGCTGCCGTGCGGGAGCGGGCAGGTGCCGCGGACCATCTGGTCGCTCTGCTTGGGATCGACACCGAGGCGGAAGCTCAAGGTGACGGTCTGGTCGAACTTCGGCGCGGGCATCTTTTTCAATGCCTCGATCGCTTCGCCGAGCGGGTAGTGCCGTTTGGTGTCCACCAGTTTGGTGGCGGCTTCGTAGCGTTTACTGCGTTTCTGTTGTGCCATGGTTTTGGTCAGTGCTAGCGAACCGGCGCGGGTTGGTGCGCCGGCTCTCCTGGGTTGTGTTGTGGGATGCTAAAATTGGGTGCCGTTCGGCGGTCAATCGACGATCTCAATGCCGGCCTGACGGGCGGTGCCGGCGATAATCTTGAAAGCGGCCTCGGGGTCGCGGGCGTTGAGATCCTTCATCTTGATCTTCACGATATCCATCACCTGCGACTTCTTGAGCTTGGCGACCTTTGTCTTGTTCGGCTCCTTTGAGCCGCTCGCGATGCCGGCCGCTTTCTTCAAGAGGATCGCCGCGGGGGGCGACTTCGTGATGAACGTGAAGGTCTTGTCTTTGTAAACCGTGATGACGACCGGCAGGATGTCGCCGGACTGCTTCTGCGTGGCGGCGTTAAACTCTTTGCAGAACGCCATGATGTTCACGCCGTTTTGACCCAGCGCGGGACCGACGGGCGGAGCGGGATTCGCCGCGCCGGCGGGAATCTGGAGCTTGATTTGTGCGACGACTTCTTTGGCCATTTTGTAAAATCTGTTGTGGGTTTAGCGACCGAAATTGGTTTGCTCTGTCTCTCTGCTTCTAACCGCGCTCGACCTGCCAATATTCCAGTTCGACCGGCGTGGCGCGGCCAAACATGGTGACGGAAACCCGCAGCTTGCCGCGGACCGGGTCGATCTCCTCGACAATGCCGTTTTGATTTTGGAACGGGCCGTCGGCGACCTTCACGGTCTCGCCGACTTCGAACGAAATCTTCGGCTTCACCTTGTCCTCGCGCTCGCGCATCTGGCCGAGCATGGACTCGACTTCGCTCTCGCGCATCGGCACCGGCTTGTCTTTCGGACCGGCGAAATTGATGACACCCGGCGTGTCTTTGATGAAATACCAGGCGCGATCCATGATCTTGCCCGTTTCCTCCTCGAGCAGGTGCATGTTCACGATGAGGTAGCCGGGGAAAAATTTCCGAGTGGTCTCGGTCTTCTTGCCGCGCTTGATTTCGCTGACACGCTCAGTCGGCGTGAGCACCTCGAAAATGAGGTCGCTCATCTCTTCGGTCTTGATCCGCCGATTGATGCTATCGGTGACCTTTTTCTCCTGACCGGAGAGGACGTGGACGACGAACCATTGGTCCTTGGCTGGCGGGATCGCGGGCATGGTGCGTGTTCAGCGGGAAAGCAGCCCGAAAATGGACGACAGGATCAGATCCCAAAACGCGACGTAGCCGCCGAGCAGCAGCATCGCGATGGTAACGACGACCGTGGAATCGGTCGAGCTCCTTGTATTTGCGGACGCCGCGCTCCTTGTTATCCCAAGGCCAGCTCGCCTTGCTGAGTTCCGTAGTGACTTCGCGGATGAAATTGCGCGTCTTCTTGGAGGCGGCCGGCGAGCGGTCGTCTTTGCTGGAACTACTTTGTTTGGAAGTCGCGGCGGAGGCAGCCATGGCGAAAAACTTGGGGGGCGGGTGGTAAAGAACGAACAAGCGAACGGAACGGTCGGCGGGGATTCCCACGGCAGGAGGGACTCGAACCCCCAACAGGCGGTTTTGGAGACCGCTACTCTACCAATTGAGTTACTGCCGTCTTGGGAAGAAGCGCCCGCGGCCAGCCTGGCGGAAAGGATTCCACCGGGGCCGGACGCGGGCGTTGTCGTTCAATAACTTACTCTGCTGCTGGAATTAGTCGAGCACCTCGGACACGCGTCCGGCGCCGACGGTGCGGCCGCCTTCACGGATCGCGAAGCGGATGGTCTTCTCCATGGCGATCGGGTTGTTCAACTCGACTTCGAGCTGCACGTTGTCGCCAGGCATCACCATCTCGACGCCTTCCGGAAGCTTCACGCTGCCGGTCACGTCCGTGGTGCGGAAGTAGAACTGCGGGCGATAGTTCGAGAAGAACGCGGTGTGACGGCCACCCTCTTCCTTGCTCAGGACGTAGACTTCCGCCTTGAACTTCTTGTGCGGCTTGATCGAGCCCGGCTTGGCGATGACCTGGCCGCGCTGGATGTCGTCCTTCTTCACGCCGCGGAGGAGCACGCCGACGTTGTCACCGGCACGCGCCTCGTCGAGGAGCTTGCGGAACATTTCGATGTCGGTAGCGGTGGTCTTCTGGGTGTTGGTGATGCCGACGATCTCGACTTCCTCCATCTTCTTGAGGATGCCGCGCTCGACACGACCGGTGGCGACGGTGCCGCGACCTTCAATGTTGAACACGTCTTCGACCGGCATCAGGAACGGCAGGTCAATCGGGCGCTCCGGCACCGGGATGTAGGAGTCGATCGCTTCGACGAGCTGCAGGATCTGCTTCTCGCCTTCGGCGTCGCCGTTGAGACCCTTCAGCGCGGAACCCTTCACGATCGGAATGGTGTCGCCAGGAAATTCGTATTGCGTGAGCAGATCGCGCACTTCCATCTCGACGAGGTCGAGCAGTTCCGGATCGTCCACCATGTCCACCTTGTTCAGGAAGACGACGAGCGCCGGCACGCCGACCTGGCGGGCGAGGAGAATGTGCTCGCGGGTCTGGGGCATCGGGCCGTCCGCAGCCGAGACGACGAGGATGCCGCCGTCCATCTGCGCTGCGCCGGTGATCATGTTCTTCACGTAATCCGCGTGGCCGGGGCAATCGACGTGCGCGTAGTGGCGCTTCTCGCTCTCGTATTCCACGTGGGCGGTGTTGATCGTGATGCCGCGTTCCTTTTCTTCCGGCGCCGCATCGATGGCGTCATAAGCCATGGCCTTCGCCTTGCCCGTCTTGGCCAGCACGGTGGTGATCGCGGCGGTGAGAGTGGTCTTGCCGTGATCAACGTGGCCGATGGTGCCGACGTTCACGTGCGGTTTATTTCTTTCAAATTTGTCCTTAGCCATAGCGGGTGATTTGGGGTCTGCGTAACGTAACGGGTTGTTCTTCGAATCTGTCTGCGGACTGCGGAAGTGATTTCTTTTTATGCCGCGGCCATTCTCCAGGTGCTGGAGCCCACAACCGGGATTGAACCGGTGACCTCATCCTTACCAAGGATGTGCTCTACCAACTGAGCTATGTGGGCGGGACAGCGAACCCGCTTTCCCAGTCGAAGCGCCATTTCGGGCGACGGCCGGAAAAACGGGTTTGGTAATCAACCACGGTTTTCGATGAAAAAAAGCGAAAAATCCCGGGGCCGTCTCGAGAGCGCGAGCGCACTCGAACGGCCTGGTCTTTCTCGCCTTTCTCCGCCGAAAAAAGAGGGGGCACACTAGCCGGACACCACGGGGTGTCAAAAAAATTCTGGCCGCCCCGACTGCGCCGCGCCGCCGGCTAGGAGGCCAACGCTGGCGGTGTCGCCGGCTCCGGGACCGGGCTCTTTACAGCTGGCGACGGGCTGGCCGCGGGCGCCGCGGTGCTGATGACGCGCTGGAACCGCTCGATCCGCAACGCGCGGCCGGTTGTTTCGTCGATTTCCACCGTCGCGCCGCACAGCTTCACGTCGCCACGCGCCACGGGAAAGCTGGCCGGCAGGCTGGAGAGAAACCGGCCGACGATGGCGTCGATGTCGCGTCCCAGGATGGACTCGACCGGCCCGCACATCCCGGCGTCGCAAAGAAACGCGGTGCCGCCGGGGAAAATTGTCTCGTCCGCGGTCTGGACGTGCGTGTGCGTGCCGATCACCGCCGACACCCGGCCGTCGAGAAACCGGCCCATGGCGATTTTTTCGCTCGTGGTTTCTGCGTGGACATCCACAAAGATCACCCGCGTCTCCGCGCGCAGCCGCTCGACTTCCTCATCGATCGCGCCAAACGGATTTTCCAGGATCGGTTGGGTGAACGTGCGCCCCTGCACGTTGATGACGCCCACCTTGCCTTTCGCGGTTTCCAGCACGACCGACCCGGCTCCGGGCGCGCCGGGCGGGTAATTCAGAGGTCGCAACAACCGCGGCTCGGTCTCGATATATGCCGCCAGTTCGCGCTGGTCCCAGACGTGATCGCCGGTCGTGATGACCGCCGCGCCAGCCCGCAGCAAGTCGATGGAAATCTTCGGCGTGATCCCCCGCCCGCCCGCGGCGTTCTCGCCGTTGACAACCACAAAGTCCACGGCGAGTTCCTCGCGAATGGCCTTGAGCGAATCGATCACCGCCCGCCGCCCTGGCTCGCCGACGATGTCGCCTAAAAACAAAATTTTCAGCATATTGCTCCCGGCAACTTACGCCAAGCCGCGGCCCGGGCCAAGGCCAGGGAAAAAACTCGCGTCGCTATTTGCATCGGTGGAGGCAGCAATGGCCTCGCGCCAAGGACGCCAAGCCGCAAAGGGAGGAGCAGGCGGGATGGGGGAGACGCAGCGAGTGGAGCGGGGCGGCAATGGCCTCGCGCAAAGGCGCAAAGCCGCAAAGGAAAAGGCAGAAGGGAGGGAGGGTGGAGCCGAGGAGCGAGCGCGTCGCGTTCTGTGGCATCTCGCCTCGATGCTTTTGCCCTCCTGCACAGGATCGCTTGTCGGTTCATCCCCTCCGCCTTCTTCTTCCCCCCTTTGCGCCTTTGCGCCTTTGCGCGAGGCCATTGCCGCCCCGCCTCGCTCTGCGTCTCTGCGCCTCTGCGCGAGGTTTCTTCTGCTTTTCATTTCCATCCTGTGTGCCCCAAGCATCCTCCGAGTCTGAGCCGCGCCTCAGCGTGCTTGGCCAGCCACCGGATTGGTCGCGGCTCGCAGCGTTTCACGAGACCGTTTCCGCGGCGGAGTTCGAGCGCCTCTTGCGCGACGTGTATGTGCCTCACGACGCGTGGAAACCGTATTTCCAAATCGGCGACAACACCGACGGCGCGCCGCCCGTCATGCGCATCGCGGAAAGCAACGGCGAGACACCGGCATTCCGCCTTTTTCCCCTCGCCGCGGAAGCGGCTGCCGCCAAGCCGCCCGCTCCGCCGGCCCGTTATTGGCGTCCCCGCGCCGAGATCCCGCCGGCCGCCGATCCCGCCCGGCATCCGCTCGCCGGCGTGCGCATCGCGCTGGACCCCGGCCATCTCGGCGCAAAGTGGGCCCGGTTGGAGGAGCGCTGGTTCGTGATCGGCAACGCAAAGCCAGTGATGGAGGGCGAGATGACGCTCCGGGTCGCCAAAATGCTCGCGACCCGCCTGCGCACGCTCGGTGCCGAAGTCCTTTTCGTGCGCGAAAACGGCGAGCCCGCCACTGACCGCCGGCCCATCGATTTTCTCCCCGCGGCCCGCGCGCTTCTGCTTTCCCGCGGCGTCACCGACCCTCCCCTCACCTACGCCGGCGCCGCCGATCCGAACCGCCAGAACTCCGTGCAATGGGAAGCCGAGCACCTCTTCTTCCGCGCCGAGATCCAGGGCCGCGCCCGGCGGGTGAACGAACAGCTCAAACCCGACCTCACGCTTTGCCTGCACTTCAACGCCGAAGCCTGGGGCGACCCCGCAAAGCCGGAGCTGGTGGATAAAAACCACCTGCACCTGCTCATCAACGGCTGCTACGGCCCGGACGAAGTCGCCAATGACGACACGCGTTTGGAAATGCTCGTCAAACTGCTCAACGGCTCCCACGCCGAGGAACTCCGCGTCGCGGATCCGGTGGCCACCGCGCTTGCCGCTGCCACCGGCCTCGCGCCTTACGAATACACGCGGCCCAACGCGATGCGCGTCGGCCCGAACCCCTACGTCTGGGCGCGCAACCTCCTCGCCAACCGGCTCTACGAATGCCCTGTGCTCTACCTGGAGCCTTACGTGATGAATTCGCCCGACGTCTTTGCCCGCGTGCAGGCCGGCGATTACGCCGGCGAGCGCGTCGTCAACGGCCAGCGTCGCAAATCGATCTTTCGCGAATACGCCGACGCCGTGGCCGCGGGACTGGCGGATTATTACCGCAACCGCTGAAGCACGCTTGTTCGACGGGGCGCGCGGAGTCTGCTGCCGGCGGCGCCTCGCGGTTCAATCCTGCTCGCTGCCAGCCGCAGCCAGCTGGTGGCGGCGCCACACCGCGATCCGCCCGGCGAGTTGCCAAGTGATTTCCTGAAAACGCGGCGTGCCCGCGACAACATCGAAACGCGGATCGAGCGCCAGTGACCGGAAATCGATCCAGCCAGCCGCGACCGCCTTCTCCAGCGCATCGAGCGCGGAATCCACCTCGCCGGCTGCCGCCTGCACTGCGGCGAGCGCAAAGAGCCGTCGGGGATCCTCCGGCGCCTTCCGGACGCCGGCTTCCGCCTGTAGGCGGGCCTCGGCGAGCAGCGCCTGGCCTACCTCCGTCGCGCCGGCCTGGCACCGCAGGTAACCCAGCACACACAGGTGGCCAGGACCGCCGGCGAAGTTTTCCCCGCCGGCGCGGTCTTTCTCTAGCAGTTCGCGGTAAAACGCCTCCGCCGCCGGAAAATCGCGGCCGAAGAATTCGATCAGCGCGCTCATCATGAGGACGACTCCCTCGACGGGCTGCTGATTGCGCAACTCGCGGCAAGTCTCGCGGGCTGCGGCGAAGTCGCCCTGCAACAGCAGCAGCCGGCAGAGACCGATCGGTCCGCCGATCGCACCCGGCCTCAGCTCGATGGAGCGCTGATAGTAAAGAGCGGCCATTTCGTCCGCCGCCAGATCCAGCCACAAATCGCCGATGTGCCCGGCGTGCCGGCCCGGCTGGTGCGTGCGGCGTTCGGCGACTCCCTGCCAGTGCAGCGCCTCGACGGGGCGGCCCAGGATTCGCCAGTGCCAGCCGAGCAACCGGGCGTTCCGATCCTGATACGGGTCAAACTCGTAAGCCGTGAGGATTTCCTCCGCCGCCGCTTGGGCGCAGCCTTCCTGTTGCAGGATGCGGCCGAGGGCGCGGTGCCCTTCGCTCAACCAGGGATCAAGCCGCAGCGCGGTTTCCGCTTCCCCGCGCGCTTTGAGCACCCAGCCCTGGCCCGGCTCGATGCTTTCGAGCGTCGCGTAGGTCGAAGCCAGATAGCCATGGGCCGCCGCGCACTGGGGATCGGTCTCCACGGCGCGCTGAAACATGGGGAGGCTGCGCCGGGTGTCGGCCGGCGTGTTGCGCAGAAGCAGTTCCTTGCCGGTGCGCAAATATTCACACGCCCTGGCCGAGCAGCTCGCCGCCGAGAATTCATCCACCTTGCCGCCCGGCTCGCCCGCCGTCCGCACGGCGGCGGCCACCTGCGCGGCGGCGGCCGCGACGACCTCCGTCTGGCCTTCGGGCACGTTGAGGACGACCTGCGTCACGGTGCGACCGTCAATCGTGGCGACGAGGCGCAGCACGACGCGCCAGCCGGTGGCAGATCGGCGCACGCTGCTGCCTAGCACCGCGGGCGCGTGCACCTTGCGGCCCGCCTGCAGCAAATCCCCCAGGCTCCCGGCGATTGCCGGGTCCGCCGGATCCACCGGGACGGCGCGGATGGCAGGCTGCTGGGCGAGATGCTGGCGCACCGCTGCTGTCAGCGCCACCGACGGTGCCGAGGGCTGGCCAAATGCGTCGAGATCCTCCATCGGCATGACGGCGACGGCGGCCTGCGCCAGCGCGGCCTCTTGCAGGACGGTGCCCAGCCGGGTGTTTTCCCGCTGTTTCCAAGCACCGATCGCCGCGAGCAGGAGGCAGATCGCGCCAACGGCCGTCAGCAGGGGATTGCGCCGGGCCCAGCGCAGCGCGACGCGCGGCACCGAGGGCGGCCGGGTCAGGATCCGACGGCCGGCGAGCCAGCGTTCCAATTCTTCGGCCAGAGCCAGGGCGCTCGGGTAGCGCGCCCCGGGTTCCGTCTCCAGGCAGCGCGCGCAGATGATCTCCAGATCCCGGGGCACCTGCGGATTCCACTTCCGCAGCCGCACGGCGGGCCGGTTGGCGGCCTGCTGGAGCACTTCCCAGGCGCTGACCCCGACAAAGGGCGGCCGGCCGCAGAGCAGCTCGTAAAGAATGGCGCCGAGGCTGTAGATGTCGGCGGCCGGTCCGGCGCGGTTGGCGCGACCAGCCGCCTGCTCGGGCGCCAGGTAGCCGGGCGTGCCGAAGACGACGAACGACTGCGTCAGGTCGCTCTGGCGGTCGAGCCATTTGGCCAGGCCGAAATCGGCCACGAGCGGCTCGCCCCGGTCATCGAGGAGGATGTTGGCCGGCTTGAGGTCGCGGTGGAGCAGGCCGCGGGCGTGCGCGTAGGCGATGGCGCGGACAATTTTCAGCACGAGCGACACCGCCTCGCACGGCTGGCCGGCAAAACGGCTGCGCGCCGCCGCCAGACTGCCGCCCGCGGCAAACTGCATGCTGAAGAACGGCTGCCCGTCCACCTCGTTCACCTCATAGATGGGCAGGATGTGCGGATGGTCGAGCGCGATGGCCGCCTCGGTCTCGCGCCGAAAGCGCTCAAAGCCGTCGCCCTCGCATCCATACACGTCGCGGAGGGTCTTCAACGCGACGATCCGGTCGGGAGCATCGCCGGTCAGCTGTCGGGCGCGGTAGATGATGCCCATCCCGCCGCGGCCAATCTCTTCGAGAACTTCGTAATTTCCGAACCGCTCGCCGATGTGCCGCCGGCCCGCGCCTTTGGACCCATCGGCGACACCAGCCAGCAGGAGGCAGCTCAGGCACTCCAGCGCAGGATCCTCGTCGAGCGATTCCCCAGCCGGCATCAGCCGCGCGCCGCAGACCGGGCAGCGCCGGCTGCTGGCGGGAAACGGCGGGGTCGGGCGCCCGGCTTCCCGCACCAACGGCAGCGGCGACGGCAGAAATTCCTGGGCATCCATGGGACGATCGGCGGGACGGCGGACAACTTCAGCGTTCCGGCGCATCGTCGCGCAGAAGAGCGCCGAGATACCGCAATTCGTCGTCAATGTCAGCGGCAGATTCGACGGTGCGCGCGACTTCCTTGCGCAACAGCGTGCGGTATTGCTGGCGCAGCCGGGAAACCGCGGTTTTCACGGCCGGCACCGTGAGCCCGAGCCGCTTCGGCGGCGCTTTCGTAGGAAGCGGAGGCGGAGGCCGGATCGACCTGGACGGTCAAAAACGGCTGCAGGATTTCGAAAGTCTCGCGCCGCGGCTCCGACCGGCTGTGCACGGCGCGCAGATTCGCGAAGACCTGGGCTAGGAGCGACTGCGCCCAGCGCACGTCAAACGTCTTCTCCGGCGTCCAGGTCAGCGCTGCGCCGTTACGCGCATCACCGCTGATTTCCTCCTGGTAGTCGTCCCACGAGATAAACGCGAACCGGCCGCCCCGTTTCTGGGTCCGGCGCGGTCCCGGGCGTCGGCGAGGAAATGGTTGAGCGACACTAGGAGAAACGAGCGGAACCGCCCGCGGGTCCGGTCGGCCTGGCGCAAGAAATTGCCCCCCAGCAGGCCGACAAAGAAATCCTGGGTCAGGTCCTGCGCATCGGCCACGCTGTGTCCGCGCCCGCGCACAAAAGCGAAGACCGGCCGCCAGTAGATCCGACAAAGCTCTTCGAGCGCCGCCGTGTTGTTCGCGTTCTGGGCGGAGGCCAGCACCAGCGTCCAGCGCGTGGTGGAAAACCGCCCACCGGCCCCTCCCATCCGCATATCGTGGGAGTGTGAATGCCCTTCCACGCACAGAAAATGCCCTTTTAGGGGTATTGCATTCAATCAATTTCGTCATCGGCATGCCTATTCCTTTGTTCCACCGCCGGGTTGCCGGTGAAACAGACTCGATTCCGGGCACGGCGCGGTGGGCCGCCCGGGGTCCGCCGCGGCCCGGCCGGGCCGCGCCGCCGTCCGGAAAATCACCGCTGGGCAAGCGGCCCGGCCGCGGCGATTTTTGTTTCCTTCTTTGCTTCGCATGGCCTCCTCCTCCCCCACTCCCTTTGTCATCGTTGTCGGCTGCGGCTTTCTCGGGGAAGCCGTGGCGGACCGGTTTCATGCGGACGGCTGGCGGGTCTGCGGCTGGACCGCCTCGGCGGAATCGGCCGGGCGGCTCGCGGCCGCGAAGCCCTACCCCGTCGAAGCACAGGACATCGGCGACCTCGCCGGGCTGCAGGCGGCGGCGGCGCGGCTCGGTGCGGTCCCGGACGTCGTCGTGGATTGCGTTTCTTCGGGCCGGGGCGGCGGGGCGGAGGCGTATCGGCGCGTGTATCTCGAAGGCGCGCGCCACCTGCTCGCCGCGCTCGCGCCGCGGCGGTTTCTTTTCACCGGCAGCACGTCCGTCTATGCGCAGACCGACGGCGACTGGGTGGACGAAGCCAGCCCCGCGGAGCCGACGCGCGAAACCGGCCAGATCTTGCGCGAAACCGAGAGAAGTCGTGCTGGCGGCGGCCGGCGGCGGCGTTGTCGCCCGGCTCGTCGGCCTCTACGGGCCGGGCCGCTCGGTGTTGTTGAAAAAATTTCTCTCCGGCGAGGCGACGCTGGAAGCCGGCGGCAGCCG
This sequence comes from uncultured Verrucomicrobiae bacterium, assembly GCA_963762725.1. Classification (GTDB taxonomy): domain Bacteria; phylum Verrucomicrobiota; class Verrucomicrobiia; order Chthoniobacterales; family SZAS-18; genus JAFAXH01. The sequence goes on from CAVXLY010000005.1 coordinate 786,108, forward strand.
CTGGTTGAACCAGATCCACCGCGACGATGCCGCCGCCGCGCTGCGCCGCCTCGCCGAGCCCGACGCGCCCCCGGGCATCTACAACGTCTCCGACGGCACTCCGCTCACCCAGCTCGCGCTCTACCAGGGCCTCGCCGAGCGCCTCGGCCGCCCGCTGCCGCCGGAAGGCCCGCCGGACCTCGCGCGGAAGCGCGGCTGGACGAGCAAGCGCGTCTCCAGCGCCCGGCTGCGCGCGCTCGGCGGCTGGGAGCCGCGCTTTCCTTCGTTTTTTCAGGCGCTGGACGGTCTGCTCCTTGCTGTAACGAAGCCTTGAACCCGCAGGAATCAGCCCCCCTTCCGCCATGCGCAAAATCAAGCTCACCGGCCGCGAGGCCAACGTCATCCGCACCATCGGCTTCAACCTCGCGTTGACGGGGGCGGAAATTCTGGAAATCACGAAGATCGCTCCCGAGGATCTCACCGACATTCTCAACGGCATGATGACCGTCGGCTTTGTGAATTGCACGCCCTACGCCGACCAGGTGAGCGAGGCGGAAATGCCGGGCATCGAGTTCGAAGTCAACAGCGCCTACTCGCACGAGCTGCGGACCGCGCTGGGCCTGGGCCGCGACCACCGCGCCGCCACGCGCCGGGCGACGCCGCCGCGGCGTTGAGCGCCGACGCGCGTGCCAGGGAGCGCGCAATCCCTGGCGTCCAGCGGCGGCGGGGCCGCGAATTGAAAGTTGTCATGCCCGCCGTCGCCCCGCTCCCCGCCGCCGAAGAAATCAAGCCCGACCCCGCCCAGCTCGCCCGGGAGGCCGGGTTGACCTATTACTCCGACCGGCGGCCCGGCTACTCGCGCAAGAAAGTCGGCGACGCGTTTCATTTTTTCGACAAGGACGGCCAGCGCATCAAGGACGAGGAGGAAGTCACGCGCATCCGCAAGCTCGCCATCCCGCCCGCTTACACCGACGTCTGGATCTGCCCCAGCCCGCGCGGCCACCTCCAGGCGACCGGCCGCGACGCCCGCGGCCGCAAGCAATACCGCTACCACGCCAAGTGGCGCGCGACGGCTGATGAAACGAAATACGAGCGCATGCTCGCCTTTGCCGCCGCGCTGCCCGGCATCCGGCGTCGCGTCGCCCGCGATCTTGCCCAGCCGGGGCTGGCGCGCGAAAAAGTGCTCGCCTGCATCGTGCGACTGCTGGAGACCACCCTCATCCGGGTCGGCAACGAGGAATATGCGCAGGAAAACAAATCCTTCGGCCTCACGACGCTGCGCAACCGGCACGTGAAGGTTTCCGGCGCCAAGGTGGCGTTTTCCTTTCGCGGCAAAAGCGGCGTCGATCACGAGATCGCCTTGAGCGACCCGCGGCTGGCGCGCGTGGTGAGCCGGGTCCGCGACCTGCCGGGCCAGGAATTGTTTCAATACCTCGACGAAAACGACGAGCCGCGGGACATCGATTCCGCCGACGTGAACGCCTACCTCCAGGAGATCACCGGCCAGCCATTCACCGCAAAGGATTTCCGCACCTGGGCCGGCACCGTGCTGGCGGCGATGGCGCTGAAGGAGTTTGAATCTTTCGACAGCGAAGCCGCCGCGAAAAAGAACATCGTCGCCGCCATCGAGCGGGTGTCCGAGCGGCTCGGGAACACGCCAAGCGTTTGCCGCAAATGCTACGTGCACCCGGAAATCTTCAACGCGTATCTCGACGGCAAGATGATCGAAACCGTCCGGCACAAAGCGGAAAAAACGCTCGCCGACCTCAAGGAACTGGCGAAGCTCAAGCCCGCGGAAGCCGCCGTCGTGGCGCTGTTGCGCGACCGGCTCACGAAAGCGGAAAAAGCGGCGAAATAAAGCGGCGCCGACCCGTTGCTCACGGCGCCGGCTTCGGCGTCGCAGCGGCCGGCGGCGTCTCGACGACGAACTCCGTTTTCAACGTCAGCTCGGCGCCGGCGACCTGATCGCGCACGACCGCGGTGACCGTGTAGGTGCCCGCCGGATCGCTCGGCTCAATGACGATGCCGAGATAGTCGCGCCCGACCCGCAGCGCCGACGACTCCGCGGCCGACACCGCAGCGGTCGAGGCGGCGCCGATCAGCCCCTTGCTCTCGCTGTAAACCACCCCGTCGGGCTGGCGCACCGTGACATCATAGGAAACGCTCGGCGCCCCGCGCGGGTCCGGCGTGCCCGATGCCGCGTGACCGAAAAGGATCGCGGCGAAAAACGCCCGGCCGCGCGGGGCCACGCGCACCGGCACAAACGCGGGCAGAGGCCCTTTCGCGGCTTCGGCAAAAAAGCTCCGGTCGCCGACGAGCCAGAGCTGCGCGTAAAAAGTATCGGCCTCCGGGCTGCCCGGCGCACGGCGGATGTTGCCGCCGTTGTCGAGCGCGCGCGGGTCGATCCGCATTTCCGGCTCGTCCCCGGTGCGGCTGATACTCACCTGGGCCGGTGCGCCGGTCGCGAAAAGCAAAAGCGCGACGCTCAGACTCAGGCTAAGAAAGAAAAACTGTCCGCCGGCGCGCGGGAAAAACTTGCGGATCATCGCCCGCCCAAGCTAGGTCGCCCGCCGGGGCTTGACGATGGAAAACTGCGGGCCGGCCTCACGGTTCCAGCAACCGCCGGAGCGCGGTGAAGACTTCCTCCTCGTCGATCGCGGCAAAGCTGCGCTGCCAGAAGGCGCGCTTCGTTTCCCAGCGCCGCCGCGGCTCCGGCCGGGCCAGCACGACGGCCGCGCGTCCCGGCTCCGCGAGCGCCCGCCAGCGGCCTGGCCCGTAGATGGGTTCCAGCCGGCCGAAAAGCTCGACCACCGGACAACCGACGGCCGCCGCCAGATGGCTGGTGCCGGTGTTCCGCGACACCAGCGCGCGCGCTGCTCGCAAGAGCCAGCCGATCTCGCCGAGGTGCATCCCGCCGGAAAGGTCGCAGACGCCCCCGCCCGGTCCCACCAGCGCAGCGCCCAGCTCGCGGCGCATCCGCACGATCGAGGGATCGTCCGCGTCCGGGGCAATCAGGACCACGGCCAAGTCCAGCTCCCGGCGGATGCGTTCTGCCAGCCGGGCAAACGCCTCCGCCGGCCAGCGCAGCGGCAGGGAAAAGGCCGTCGGGTTCAGCACGACAAACGGGCGCGCCGCCGGGTCGAAGCTCGCGGCCCGCAGCCGCACGGCGAGCGACTCGCGGCTGCGCTCGTCCAGATGCACGCTGGGCCGCAACTCCGCCAGCGGCGGCGCCCGGAGGCCGAGCGGCGCCAGGAGGTCGAAGTTGTATTCCGCCTCGTGCCGCGCGCCGGCGCGCCGGTCGTCCGGCAGGCGGTCGGTGAGCGTGCGGCGATCCAGCCACCAGCGCTGCCGGTAGCCGAGCCGGCGCGGGATCCCGGCGGCGGCGCCGGCGAGCTGGCAGGCGGCGTCCGGATGCAGATGCGCGAGCGCCTCAACGCGGCAGGCGGCCAGCGCGGCGGTCAGCGCCGCCGGCTCCTGGTCCAGCGAAACAAATCCGTCGAGCAGCGGATGGCCGTCGAGCAGGGGCCGCATGGTTTCCCGCGCCGCGAAAAACAGCCGCGCGCCGGTCCCGAGCTGGGCGCGGACCGGTGCCAGGCAGGCGGTGGCCAGGATGACGTCGCCGACGCGATCCGGCCGGGAAAGAAGGAGCGAGGTGATGGCGGAAATAATGAACGAGCGGGTGCCCGTTGATGAAGCCCGGGAGTCAGGAGCTGGACGCGGCGCGCGGACCGGCATTCAGGATCGGTGGTTTGCTTCCTCCCGCATCGCGACAAGCACTTCCTCCGCGTATTCGGCCCACGATTTCAGCGGACGGCTCACGGCTTCGAGCGCCAGCTTTCTCCGGAAGTCGGCGGATTCCGCGAGGCTCAGGATGGCCGCGGCGAGCGCCTTGGGATTCCGCACGTCGGCGGTCAGGCAGCCGCCGCCGGCGGCGTTCTCGGCCATGACGCCGAAATTCGCGCAGATGCAGGGCCGGCCGAACCAGAGGCTTTCGATCACCGGCAAGCCGAAGCCTTCGACGACCGAGGGATACACGGTGAAATCGCACGCCGCATAAAGCTGGCGCAAAAACGAGTGCTCGACCTTTTCGTGCCAGTGCACGATCCCGCGGTGGCGGTTCATGGAACGGTGCACGCTCTCGACGATGTGCCACGCGTCCACATAGGGCGCGCCGACGAGGTCGAGCCGCAGCCGCACGCCCGGCGGCGCCTGGGCCACGGCGAGATCAAACGCCTCGAGCAGCGCCGTATGGTTTTTGCGCGGCTCCAGCGTGGACACCGTGAGAATGCGCAGCGGCGGCCCGGCTTCCTCCGTCGCCACGGCCGCCATCGGTTCCCGCACGCTGCCGGCGGCGGTCTGGCTGACCAAAGCCCGGGTCGCCGGATCCACGGCGTCGATTTCGCGCACCCGCGCGGCGCCGGGGATCTCGCTGGCCAGCGTGCAAACGCGCACGGCCGGCGCGGGGAGTTTTTCTTTGGCGATGAACTCCCGCCAGGCCTCGGCGCTGCCTTCGGAATTTGGCAGGATGAGATCGGCGCCGCTGAGTTCGCGCATGTATTCCGCGTGATAGCCGGGCAGGTCCGGCGGGCAGAATTCCGGATGCGTGATCGGGATCGCATCGTGAAACACCACGGCCACCCGCAGCCCGTGGCGCCGGGCGTAGTCGAGAAACAATTTCATGCGCCCCCGGTAGGCCAGCTCCGGCAGAAGCAGCCAGGCGCCGCGGCGCAATTCCCGCCGCAGGCGCGGATGCCAGTGCAACGGCAGGTCGTGCGTTTTCCGGCCGGCCGTCAGCCAGGCTGGCAGCGTGACCGGCTGGCTCAGCAGCGCGGCCCACGGCGTGCCGGGCGGCTCGCGCAACGGCTCGGCGCCGAGTCCCAGCGACAGCCGGGGCGGCAACGGCTGAAAGCAGCTGCGGCCGTTGTTCCAGATGACGGGATGCACCGCCGGATCGTCTGGATGACCGCCCGCAAGCGCGCGCGCCCCGAGCGCGGCGGCCAGGCTGCGCACGACGCTCTGGATGCCCGAGCGGCCGGGGTTGCGCACGGTGTCGCCGACGGCCAGAAAGATGGCGGGATTTTTCCTCATCATCATCCGCTTAAAGGCTCGGCCGATCGAAGAGCACCAGCCCGCCCGGCTCCAGCCGACCCTGCTCCAGCGTGGTGAAAAGGTCGTCGATCTTCGGGCGCTGGACGGCCTGGATCGGCTGCGGCCGCGGCGGCACCGGCTCCATGGCCAGCTCGAGCGCGTGGCACAGGCGCGAGAGGTTGTAGCGCCACGGCTGGAAGCGATGCTTTTTCAGGTAACGCCGACCGTCGCGCCGGCTGTCGATCGCATCCTGGCGGCGCTGGCGTTGCTGCTCGAAAACTGCCTCGCGCTCGCGCACCCAGCGGCTCTCCAGCCACTGCGCCAACTCTTCGGAAGTCCGTGGCTGGCGCGTCGGCGTTGGCTGTCCGTCCGCCGCCGGGCTCGTCACGCCCAGCTCGCCGAGCAGGGCAGCGGAATTGCGCCGCAAAAACTGCCGCCGCCGCCAGCGTCGCCGCCGTTTCCAGGCGAGGATGCGCTGACCCCAGCGGGCGCGGTAACGCAGGAGATTCGCGACCTCATGGGCACGTCGGCCCGGGCTGGCGGAGATGTGGTGGTAAATGATCGATTCGTTCGCGACGTAGTGCCGCCAGCCGAGCTCGCCGGCGCGCAGGCAGAAATCAACGTCCTCGAAGCCATTCTGGAACTGCTCGTCGAGCCCCCCGATTTCGAGGAACAAATCGCGCCGGATTAGACAGCAGGCCGCGGTCACCGCCGGCCAGCGCGTCCACGGTTCCGTGTCCGGCGGCACCGCGGTGTCTTTGCCGAAGTGGATCGGGTTGCCGCGAAGATTAAACACCACGCCAGCGTGATCGATCAACCCGCTGGCGGGTTCGCGCTGGATGTTGCCGACCAGCGCGGCCCGCGGCGCGGCGCGCAGCGTGTGCAGCATCGGCTCCAGCCAGCCGGGCAGCAGGACGGTGTCGTTGTTCAACAGACAAAGGACCTCGCCCCGCGCGAGCCGGGCGGCGCGGTTGTTGTTGCTCGCGTAGCCCTGGCGCGGCGGGTCGTTGAGCGTGACGCGATAGCGGTCGGTCGGCAGCGTGGCGAACCACTCGCGCGAGCCGTCGGTCGAGCCGTCGTCCACGAGCAGCACTTCCCAGCGCAGCTGCCGCGGCACCGTCTTTTCCAGGGACTCCAGGCAGGCGCGGGTCAGCGGCAGGCAGTTGAAGACCGGGATGATGAAGGAGACGTCCAAGGAAGGAAAATCCGAAGATCGAAATCCGAGCCGAGCGAAGCGAGACGGCCGCTCTTATTCCCTTTTTTGGCAACCGCGGCAAATCCGAAACGATCGGAACTGAATTCTGGAAAATCGGAAAACGCCGAAGGGCGCGTTCGTCGTCGCGAGTTTCTAACGTTTTGATTGGGCCGACACGGATCTGGCGTTTTCCGCCAGGAGCCGTTTCAGATAGTCGGCGTAGGAAGTTTTGCCGAGCTGGCGGATGAGCCCTTCCAGGCCGGCGGCGTCGATCCAGCCCTGCTCAAACGCGATCTCCTCGATGCACGCGATTTTCAGCCCCTGCCGGTGCTGGATAGCCTGCACGAAATTTGCGGCTTCGAGCAAGGAATCGTGCGTGCCGGTGTCCAGCCACGCGGTGCCGCGGCCGAGACGCTCCACGTGCAGGTTGTCGCGCTCCAGGTAGAGGCGGTTGAGATCGGTGATTTCCAGTTCGCCGCGCGCGCTCGGCTGCAGGCTGTTCGCCAGCGCGCAGACTTCGGAATCGTAAAAATAAAGGCCCGGAATCGCGTAGTCGCTTTTCGGCGCGACGGGCTTTTCCTCCAGCGACAGCACCCGGCCGGTGGCGTCGTCAAACTCGACCACGCCGTAAGCCGCGGGATCGGCGACGCGATAGCCGAAGATCGTCGCGCCCCGCTCGCGGCGCACCGCGCGGTCCAGGGCGACGGCGAGGTCGTGGCCGTAGAAAAGATTGTCGCCCAGGATGAGCGCGGCCGGGGCGCCGGCGAGGAATTTTTCGCCGATGAGAAACGCCTGCGCCAGGCCCTCGGGCTTCGGCTGTTCCGCGTAGGAAATCTGCAGCCCGAGCTGGGAGCCGTCGCCGAAGAGCCGCTCGAAGCAGGGCAGATCCGTCGGCGTGGAGATGATGAGCACCTCGCGGATGCCGGAGAGCATCAGGACGCTGAGCGGGTAATACACCATCGGCTTGTCATACACCGGCATGAGCTGCTTGCTCACCGAGCGGGTGAGCGGGAACAGGCGCGTGCCGCTGCCACCGGCGAGGACGATGCCTTTGAACGGGCTGGAAGTCGGGTGACCGCTGTGGGGAGGATTCGTCATGGCGTGGGAAATCCGTCTCGCGTGTGGGCCGGTCCGCGCTTACTCCGACGCCAAGCCGCGTCGCGCGCGGGCCGCTTTGTCGGCCTGGACCCGGTCGCACCAGGCGCGGTGTTCCAGATACCAGCGCACCGTTTTCTCCAGGCCGCTGTCAAAGGTCTCCGCGGGCTGCCAGCCGAGTTCGCCGGCGATCTTGCGCGCATCAATGGCGTAGCGGCGGTCGTGGCCGGGGCGGTCGGCGACAAACGTGATCTGCTCGCGGTAGGACTTGCCGTCGGTGCGCGGCTGCAGGCGGTCGAGCAGGTCGCAGAGCGTGTGGACGATCTCGAGGTTCTTCTTCTCGTAGTTGCCGCCGATGTTGTAAGTCTCGCCCAGCCGGCCCTCGGCCAGCACCCGCGCGATGGCGGCGCAATGGTCGCCGACGTAGAGCCAGTCGCGCACGTTCGCCCCGTCGCCGTAGATGGGCAGCGGCTTGCCGTCGAGCGCGTTGAGAATGCAAAGCGGGATCAGCTTTTCCGGGAACTGCCAGGGGCCGTAGTTGTTCGAGCAATTCGTCGTCAGCACCGGCAGTCCGTAGGTGTGGTGCCAGGCGCGCACGAGATGATCGCTGCCGGCTTTGCTGGCGGCGTAGGGCGAGTTTGGCGCGTAGGGCGTTTCCTCGTGAAACGCGGGGTCCTCCAGCTGGAGCGTGCCGTAAACTTCGTCCGTCGAAACGTGCAGAAACCGGAACGCCGCGGCTTGGTCCGCCGGCAGCCCAGCCCAGTGCCGGCGCGCGGCTTCGAGCAGGCGGAACGTGCCGAGCACGTTCGTCTGCAAAAATTCCTCCGGCCCGTCAATCGAGCGGTCCACGTGCGACTCCGCCGCAAAATGGACGACGGCGCGGATGCCGGGATGATCGGCGAACACCTGCTCCAGACCCTTGGCGTCCGTGATGTCGCCGTGGAGGAACGTGTAGCGGTCCGGATGAGTTTTTTCCAGATCAGCGACCGTGGCGGGATTGCCGGCGTAGGTCAGCTTGTCGAGGTTGAGCACCGCGGTGTCCGCAGGCAACGTGGCCAGGGCGTGCCGCACGAAATTCGACCCGATGAACCCGGCGCCGCCGGTGACGAGGAGGGCTGTCTTCATACAAATTGTATTACCCCGCGCCCGACGGTTTCGGGGCGGATGAGGTGATCGTGCGCGTGGCGGAGAAACACCTCGCGCTTTACTCCGGCTTCCAGTTGCGCAGCGCAGTGGCGACGGCGTCGTGCACCTCGGTCATCTCGATGCCCACGGAGCGCAGCTTCGAAGAATCCATCACGCAATTCGAGCGCGGCGTGCGGGCGGCCTTGGCCATGAAGTCGTCTTCGTCGGCAAAGAAGCGGAAGTCCTTGTCGCAGACGCCGCTCTTCTTGATCATCGCCGCGACTTCGCGGGTCGTGACCTCGCCGGGATTCGTGACATTGTAGGTGCCAAAGGGCACGCGCTTCTGCCAGCAGGCAAAGCAGGCGCGGACAAATTCGTCGAGCTGCGAGATCGAGTTTTCCGCCTCGAAGAGCCGCTCGTAGCGCATGAGCTTCGAGAGGTAATTGCGCGCGCTGTCCACTTCGTTGAACGGAATGCGCAGCCGCCAGACGTAAAGGTTCTCCGCGCCCTCGAGCACTTCTTCGCCGAGCGCCTTGGTGCCGCTGTAGAACGAGCAGCGATTCGAGCGGAAGGAGAAATTCGGGAAATCGTCTTCCTTGAAGCCGCCGCCGTCTTCCGGCCGCCGGCCGCTGTAAATGCAACCGCTGGAGACGTGGCCCCACGGCACGCCGACGCGTTCGCAGGCGGTGCGGATGAAGCCCGGCAGGACGGCGTTGCCGAAAAGCGTGTTCGCCTTGTCGTCTTCGCAGGCGTCCACGTTTGGCTTGCCGGTGTAGCCGGCGGCGTTGACGACAAACTCCGGCCGCTGGTCGGCGAGAAAATCGGCCAGGATCGCCGAATTGGCGTAATCGACCTCTTTGCGCGCGAGGTTGCGGTATTCGAGCCCGAGGCTGGCGAAGAGTTGCTGGAAGGCCTGGCCGACGTAGCCGGAGCCACCGAGAAGTAGGATCATACGAAGGAAAGGATGAAGGCTAGGGACTAAAAAGGCTTAAGCCCGAAAAGCAACGCCCAAGTTCGCACCCATCCCCGGCCAGCGAGGCAACGGGCGGTCGCGCCATCAGCGGCCGGGCAGGAACGTCAGCCCGCGGTTTCCAGCCGCCCGCGCCACGCCTCGACGATCTCGCCGATCGTGGCTTCCAGCGACCGGGTGATGTCCCAGCCGGGATAGTGCGCCCGCATTTTGCGCAGGTCGCTGTAGTAGCACATGTGATCGCCGGCGCGCGCCTGCTCGACGTAAGTGAACACCTGCGCCTTGCCGCTGAATTTTTCCGCGAGCTGAAACGCCTCCAGGATCGAGCACGAATTCGCCTTGCCGCCGCCCAGGTTATACACCTCGCCGCCCGCGCGCGGCGCCTCGGCAAAGGCGTGCATGAAGCGGGCGACATCGAGCGAGTGGATGTTGTCGCGCACCTGCTTGCCCTTGTAGCCGAAGATCCGGTATTCGCGGCCTTCGAGATTGCACTTCACCAGGTAGGTAAGAAAGCCGTGCAGCTCCACGCCGGAATGGTTCGGCCCGGTCAGGCAGCCGCCGCGCAGGCAGCAGGTCGGCATGCCGAAATAACGCCCGTATTCCTGCACCATCACGTCGGCGGCGACTTTCGACGCGCCGAAGAGCGAGTGCTTTGATTGATCAATGGTGAACGTCTCCGGGATGCCGTGCTCGTAGGCCGGATCGGCGTAGTCCCAGCGCGTCGGCAGCTCGGCGAGCGCGAGGTTGTTCGGCGCGTCGCCATAGACCTTGTTCGTGCTCATGTGCAGAAACGGCGCCTCCGGACAGGCCTGGCGCGCCGCTTCGAGCAGATTCATCGTGCCGACGGCGTTCGTGTCGAAATCGTCGAACGGGATCGCCGCCGCCCGGTCGTGGCTCGGCTGCGCGGCGGCGTGGACGATGACGTCGGGACGCACGGTTTTCACCAGGTCGAGCACGCCGGCGCGGTCGCGGATGTCCAGCTCGTGGTGCTGAAAGCCGGGGATGGCTTCGCCGAGCCGGCGCTGGTTCCAGCGGGTGTCGCCTTGGGGACCGAAGAAGACGGCCCGCTGGTTGTTGTCCACCCCGTGGATCTGGAACCCGGCCTGATGAAAATAAAGCGCGACCTCGGAGCCGATGAGGCCGGAGGATCCGGTGATGAGACAATGGCGTGCCATGGGATTGTGAGAGCGACATGGAAAAGCCGGGCCGGGCTTTTCGCAACGCGTTTTTACCGGGCGTTCCCCACCGCTGCCGTCTCCGCTGCCGCCGGCTCTGCCACCGCCGGTCGCCCCGACACGACTGGCCGGCGGTAGTCGCCACGGGAAAAATATTTCTCCAGCCAGACATACAGGCAGATGAACAGATAGCGGCTGCCCATTTCCTTGATCTTCAGCTTCGCCACGCCGGCCCGCCGGTTGCGCCAGGTGATCGGGATGACGGTCCAGGAAAAGCCGCGCACGATGGCCTTGAGCGGCAGCTCGACGGTGAGGTTGAAGTGCGGCGCGATCAACGGCCGGCAGCCTTCGATGACTTCGCGGCGGTAGGCTTTGAAGGCGTTCGTCGTGTCGTTGACCTTCACCCGGAAAAGCAGGCGGATGAACAGGTTGGCCAGCCGGTTGACCTTCAGCTTGAACCACGGGTAATCAATCACCCCGCCGCCCCGCACGAAGCGGCTGCCGAAGACGCAATCGTAGCCTTCGCCCAGCAGCTTCCAGTAGCGGACGACATCGCGCGCGTCGTCGCTTTCGTCCGCCATCATGATGACTACCGCGTCGCCGCGCATCCGGTCGAGTCCGTAAATGATCGCGCGCCCGAAGCCGTGCGGGCCGGGATTGCGCAGCGGGACGAGTTCCGGCAGACGCGTCTGCAAATCGGTGAGCAGAGTCCAGGTGGCGTCCGTGCTGCCGTCGTCCACGACGAGGATTTCGTGCGGCACGCCGTGCAGGCGCAACTCGAGGGCCAGGTGCTCAACCGTCGAAACGATGCAACCCTCCTCGTCGCGCGCCGGGATGACAATCGAAAGCAGCTTCAACGCTCCCGGCTGCTCGCGGCCGCCGGTCCCGGACGGATCGCGGGAGTCGGGCGTGGGCAATTCCAAGTCACTCATCGCGAGATCATCATAGCGGAGCCGAACATTCCAGCCAATCCTCGTATTGCCCGGCGTGGACGGCAATTTCCTCCAGGATCGCCTCGACAGAAAGCGCCGGCCGCCAGCCCCAGGTCGCCTCGGCCAGCGCGTTGTCCATGACCATCCAAGGAATGTCGAACGCCCGCGGCTCCAAGTCGGCGGCGACCGGGTGCGCGAAGCCAAACCGCCCCGCGCACCAGGCGCTCAGGCTCGCCAGGGAAAACGTGTTGGCCTCGCCGCCGCCGACGTTCACGAGCCGCGGTGCGCCGGGTGCCGGGAGCCCGGTGCCGCAGTCCATTTGTCGCAGAAGCAGCGGGACCAAGTCGCGCGGGTGGAAGGCGTCGCGCGTCTGGTGGCCGCCCCCGCCGAAGCCGATGTAGCGCAGCGGCCGACGGCGCAGATAACTGTTTACCCAATAGGCGAGAATCCCCTGGTCCGGCCGGCCGAACTGACCCGCGCCGGCCAGGACGCCGCAACGGTTGATCCAGACCGGAAATCCAAACGCCTCGCCGTATTCCAGCGCCAGCGCTTCGCTGGCCAGCTTTGTCGCGCCGTAGAGCGACACCGGCGGCGCCGTGGAAAACGTCTCCGCCACGCCCCGCGCGCTGACTCCCGGTGGCAGCGGCGCGCCGGGCCGCAGCCGGAACCGGTCCTCCCCCGCGGCCACTTCGACCGGCAGCCCCGCCAGCGCCGGAATCGAATACACCCGGCTGGTGCTCAACAACAAAAAACCGGCGCGCTGTCGGCGGCAGTATTCGAGCAGGTGAACGGTGCCGAGCAGGTTGTGCTCGACGACCTGCCGGCTGCTCGACTGGCCGTCCACGCCCGCGAGCACGCTGGGATTCGCGGCGGCGTCGATGACGAAATCCGCCGCCGGCAGCGCGTCCACGTCGCTGGCCAGGCGGACGTCGCCGTGGAAAAGCCGCACGCCGGCGGCCTGCAAGCGGCGGCGGTTCCCTTCGCTGCCCGGGCGGGAAAAATTATCCAGCCCGCAGAGCCGCCATTCCGGGCGCGCCTCCCGCAGCGCCAGCGCGAGGGTGCTGCCGACAAAACCGCAGACGCCGGTGAGCAGGAGATTCATGGTCCTGCCACCGGCAGCACGACGCGGCGGTTGGCTGATTACAGGCGGTAGCCCGCGGCCTGCGCGTCCGCGCGGAACATGCGCACGGTGTCCAGCGAGAGTTCGTCCAGATCCATGCCGGCCATCTTCATCGCCTTGGCGAGAATGTCGTGCGGCACCGTGACGATCGGGCAGCCGCAATCGGCCGCCTGGAAGATATTGAGCACTTCGCGCACGCTGGCCCAGAGCAGTTCGGCGCGCGGTAGCCCGGCGGCGCGCAGAATTTCGAGGCTTTCTTTCATCATCGGCTGCGGGTCCACGCCGGTGTCCGCCATGCGGCCGGCAAAGACGGAAACGACCGCGGGCACCTCGGGATTGAGGACGCCGGCGACGCCGCGCACCTGCTCGAGGGTGAGCAGCGCGGTGAGGTTGAGCTGCACGCCGTCGGCGGCCAGCTCTTTGATCAACGGCAGCGCGGAAACGCCTTCGCCGTTCGTGATCGGGATCTTCGCGAAGACGTTCTTGCCCCAGTCGCGAATTTTGAGCGCTTCCCGGCGCATCTCGGTGAAGTCGTCCGAGAACACCTCGAAGGAAATCGGCTTGTCGGTCACGACTTCGAGCACTTCCTTGGCGAAGGCCGCGTAGTCGGTGATGCCGACTTTGCGCATCAACGTCGGGTTGGTCGTCAGCCCCTTGATGAGCGGCCGGCGATAGAGGGAAATGATGCCTTCACGGTCGGCGCCGTCGGCGAAAATTTGGATCGGAAGATTTTCCAGGGAGGTGTGGCCCATGATGACCGCATGGTGCGACGGCCTCCCGCGCGAGGCAAGGGATTATTCCTGCGCTTCCGCGGCGAGAATCTGCGCGACGGCCTCGGCAAACGAGCCGGCGCGGCGGTCCGGCTGCTGGCGCAGGCGCTCGTCGTAGCCGTAGTCGATGAAGACCGTGCGGCAACCGGCCGCGTGGCCGCAATCCACGTCACGCCAGCGATCGCCGACCATCCAGCTCCGCGTCAGGTCGAGGTCCAGCGCGGCCGCGGCGCGCCGCAGCATCCCGGGCTGCGGTTTACGGCAGTCGCACGGCTCGCCGTGATCGGTGCCGGCGTGGTAGCAGACTTCCACGCGCGAAACGGTCGGCAGCTCGGCGAGCAGCTTCGCGTGCATGGCCTCGACGGTTTCCCGCCGTTGCGTGCCGCGGCCGACGTCGGGCTGGTTCGTGGCCACGACGAGCACGAAGCCGGCGGCGTGCAGCCGCGCGCAACCGTCGGCGGCGTCCGCGGCGCAGCGTGAACTCCTCCACGGTCGCCGGCGGAAACGGCCGGCCATCGCGCACGACCGCCGGGTTCAAAACGCCGTCGCGATCCAGAAACACCGCCGCGCGCTGGCGGCGGCCTTGGGGAAGATTGCCGCTGCCCGCCGCTCACGGTCTCCGCGGTCCCGCGTCCCGGCGTGTTTATTTCGTGCTCTCCCACTTCGTCTGCGCGACTTTCAGTTTCGGGTGGCTGACGAACAGGTGCCAGACAACCGCCTGGAACGCCTCGGAATGCGGCGTCGTGTTTTCCGGATTCACGGTGGCGATGACGACCGCCACGTCGGCCACTTGCGCGGTGTAGCCGCCGTCGCGCCCGACGATGCCGAGAATCGCGCTGCCGCGTTCCTTCGCCAGCTTCAAGGCAGCGACGAGGTTCGGGCTCACGTTTTTCTCCAGGTTCCCGCCGCCGACGGAAAAGATGAGCAACGCGTCGCGCTCGTTGAGGCGGCTGCCGCGCAGCCATTCGGCAAAGACGGTGGTCCAGCCTTCGTCGTTCGTGCGCGCGGTCAGCTCGGAGACGTTGTCGGTCGGCGCGTAGGCTTCAAAGCCGCCGATCTTGCGGAAATCGTTGACCGCGTGGCTGGCGTTCGCCGCGCTGCCGCCGACGCCCAGGATGAAGAGCCGCCCGCCGCGCTCGCGCACCGTGACCAGCAGGTCCACAGCGCGTTCGCAAAGGGCGGGATCCAGCTTGGAGACGATCTCGGCGGTTTCGCGCAGATGTTGTTCGGAATAGTTGCTCATAAAGGTGGCGGCAGGGGGTTCTTGGTTAACAGATCGTCCAGTTCGGCCAGCCCGGCGTGGGAGCCGATTTCGTAAAAACGCTGGTGCACTTCGTGCCCGGCCAGTTTGCCGGCGCGGGACAACTCGCGGTAAACATCCGCGAGATCAAACGCGACGTCCGCCGGCCGGCTGGCGAGCACGTCGGCGCGCAGGATGCCGAGGCCGTAGTCGATGTGCTGCATCGCCGGCTGGCGCTCCCGCTTGTCGTAGCAGCGGATCGTGCCGTCGGCGAAGATGACGTTGCTCGTGTCCCAGCGGCCTTCGTTGTGAAACACGGTCATCAACGCCGGATGCCCGCTGGCGACAAACGCGCGCACCGCCGCCGCGTAGTCAATCGGCAGATAGCTGTCGCCGTAGAGCACGAGAAAACGGTCGCCCAGGAGCGGCAGCGCGCGGCGCAGCGCTCCGCCGGTGCCGAGCAGTTGCGGGCCGTCGAAGGCGTATTCCAGGTCGAACGCCGAACGCGGCGCCATCGCCGAACTCCCGCTCGATCATTTCTCCGAGAAACCCGACGCAGAGCACCGCGCGCCGCAGCCCGCGGGCATGCAGCAGCCGGAGCTGGTGCGCGAGAAACGGCTCGCCGGCGACCGGCACCAGCGCCTTCGGGATCGTCTCCGTGATCGGCCGCAGCCGCGTGGCCAGCCCGCCGGCCAGGATGGCGACTGGCCACTCGGCGAGGTCAAGCGGCGCCGACGCTGACGCTGCGGCGACGCGGAGGAGGATTGGGAGGGCGATGGATCGGCCGCGCTCACTGGATGACAACTTTCGTCCCCTCGAAATCGAAGCGGAAACGCACTTCCTTCAGCCCCTTCTCGCGCATCGCGTGGCGCAGCCGCGTCTTGTCGGCGGCGTAGAACATGAGAAAGCCGCCGCCGCCGGCGCCGATGATCTTGCCGCCGAGCGCGCCGTTGGCCATCGCGAAGTCATACCACTCGTTGATGTGCGCGTTGCTCATGCCGCCGGAGCGCTCCTTTTTGCGCTGCCAGTGGACGTCCATCAGCCGCGCGAACTCCGCGAGATCGCCGGTTTCCAGCGCCTTCTGGCTCTGGCGGCCGAGGTCTTTGACGAAGTGCAGGTTTCCATCATCGCCTTGTCGGCGCTTTTGCTCTTGTCGTCCTGTTCCTTGAGGATTTTCGACGCCGAGCGCGAGTAGCCGGTGAAGAAAAGCAGCAGGTTGTCTTCGAGGTTGAAGAGCGTCTCCTCGGAGATCTTCAACGGCCACGCCTCCACGCGGCCGTCGGGCAGAAACTGGAAGCACGTCAGCCCGCCGTAGGCCGCGATGTATTGGTCCTGCTTGCCGATCGGCTCGCCGAGGCGCTCGATCTCGATGTGGCAGGCCTGCTCGGCGAGTTCCTGCGGATGGACGAGGTGTTTCCGGTGGGCGTGCAGGGCCTTGAGCAGCGCCGTCGTGAACGACCCCGAGCTGCCGAGCCCGGTGCCGGCGGGGATGTCCGCCATCGAGGTCAGCTCCAGCCCCGGCGCCTCGACGCCGACGACGCGCATGGCTTCGCGGATGATGGGATGCTCCAGCTCGTCCACGCTGTTGACGCGCTCCAGCTTGGAATACTTCACGATCAGCTCCGGCACGAAGGTCTGGTGCAGCGTGAGGTAAACGTATTTATCAATCGCCGCCGCGATGAGAAACCCGGAGTGCTCCCGGTAATACGACGGCAAATCGGTGCCGCCGCCGCCGAGAGAAATGCGCAGGGGAGAGCGAGTGATGATCATGAAAGGGAGTCAGAAGCGGTCATGCCGGCACCGTCGCGGCGCAGCGTCGCGCCGCCGGAGTAGCCGCTGCGGCGATAAATCTCCTCCACCACGACGAGCGCCGCGCGGGCTTCGCGCAGCCCGGGCTCCGGCGTGCGGCCGAGCCGGATGTCTTCGAGAAACGCGCGCATCTCCAGGTTCCAGGAATCGTCGCCGCGCGGGTATTCCCAGATCGTGGTTTCCGGCGGCCCCATGGCCGGCAGCATGCGGTAAAACGCCAGCCGCTCGACGCCGTAGGAGCCGCCGAGGCCTTCGATGTGCAGCTTGCCGTCGCGCCCGTAGATTTCGAGCGAGAACAGGTTTTTCCACTCCGTGCAGCTCACCTGCAGCCAGGCCGTCTGGCCGGCGGCGGTGCGCAGGGAAAGAAACGCGTTGTCATCCACCGGCATGTCCCAGAAATAGGTCGCCGCGTGGCCTTCGATTCCGGTGAAATCGCCGAGAAACCAGCCCGCCAGATCGATCAGGTGGACGCCCTGGTCGATCAGCTCGCCGCCGCCGGATTGCTGCGGGTCGGCGCGCCATTCCCGGTCGTAGCCGACGCGCCCGCCGTGGCCGTAGCGCCCGCGGATGAACATGAGCGGCCCCAAGACGCCGGAGTCCACGATCTCCCGCGCCTTTTGCAGCGCCGGATGGTAGCGATGGTTGTAGCCGACGCGCACCGGCGCGCGATGCGTTTCTGAAAGCGCCAGGAGTTCGTCGATTTCCGCCACCGAGATCGCCGCTGGCTTTTCCACGAGCACCGGCTTGCCAGCACGCAAGGCCACCGCTGTGAGCCGGGCGAGCGCGCCGTTGAGCGTGGCGACAATGACCACATCAACCGCCGGATCCCGGACAGCGTCCTCGATATCCGTCGTGGCGCGCGCGTTGCCGCCAGCCGTTTTCGCTAAGGCTTCCGCGCGTCCGGCATCCAGATCACAGGCCACCGCCAGCTGGCCCGGTGACAAGCTGGCCAGCCGCTTCCGGCCGATCAAGCCGCAGCCGATGATGGCGAATCGTGGGGATGATTGCATCGCGCAATAAATCAGCAAACTACGCCCTACCAGGATTTTCCACGGTCTTCCGGCACGATGCGACGCAACGCGTAAATGTCCGTCGCGTCCAGTTCAGCCTTGCGCTCGTGGAGCGTCGACCACGGATCCCACTTTGCACTGAGCAATTTGCCGGTGACCCCATCGCTCTGCGCACTGGCAAGGTAAACGCAGAGGTCGGCACCGAGTTCCATCGGCACGCCGCCTTCGCGCGCCTGCTTGAGGGATTGGGCGTAAAATTTCTCGCCGACTTTCTCCGGCCCGGCGGCGAGGATTTCGTCGAGCAGGCGCGTGTTCAGCGCACCCGGCGCCACGGCGTTCACATCGACGCCAAACGGCTGCAACTCACCGGCCAGCGTCTCGGTCAGCCGGACCACCGCGGCTTTCGTCGAGGCGTAGGCGCTGACGTTTGGCATCGGGTTGGTCGCGCCACCGCCGGAAAGATTCACGATTTTGCCGTAACCGCTCCTTTTGAAACGACGCATCGCGGAACGGCAGGGCAACAGCGTGCCGAAAAGATTGATCTCCACGCACTGGCGCCACTCGGCGAGGTCCACTTCGTCCGTCGGCCCTTTGGGCCCGTAGATGCCGGCATTGTTCACGAGCACGTGCAGCGGGCCGTCGAACTCCGCGTCGGCGAGAGCGAAGAGTCGCTCGACCGCCGCTTCGTCGGCGACGTCGCAGGCCTGGGCGACGATGCGCTGACCCGGCTGGACGGTGGTCGCACGCAACGCGTCGGTGCTTTCCGCCAGCACTTGCGCGTCGCGTGCGCAGATCACCACGCTGGCGCCGGCGGCGACAAAACGTTGCGCGATGACGCGGCCGAGTCCCTGGCTCGCGCCGGTGATGATCGCGTTGCGTCCGAGGAGAGAATTCGTCGTCATTTACGGATTGGAAACGGCGGGCACGGCGCCAACCGCGCAGTATTCGATGGCGGCGAGCGCTTCATCGCGCAAGCCGAGAAAGCGGTTGGCGTCGAGCAGGAGCGGCCGCCGCATGACGCTTCCCGTCAGGTGCGGCCAGTTGAGCGCTTTGATCTCCGGCCATTCGGTCGCCACGACCGCGGCATCGGCGCCGCGCACGGCTTCCTCGACGCTCGCGTAGCGGACGGCCGCCGCCAGCGCACCGGGAAGTTCGCCGCGCACCGCCGGATCGTAGCAGCGCACCCGGCAGCCGGCTTCCAGCAGCGCCAGGCAAAGCTCCACGGCGCCGGAGCGCCGCAGGGTATCGGTGCCCGGCTTGTAGGTGAGGCCGAGCACGGCGACTTCCGCGCCGGCGAGCGGTTCCAGGCGGCTCTGCAGCTTGCGGAACGCCCAGCTTTTGTGCGCCTCGTTGCTTTCCAGAATCGCGGGAAAAAGGCGGACCGTTTCGCCGTGCGCGCGGCCGAGCGCGCTGAGTGCGACGACGTCCCGCGCCAGCGTGCCGCCGGCAAACGCGCCGCCGGGGCGGATATACGCTTTCTCGCCGATGCGCGGCTCGGATCCGCAGGCCGGCCTCGACCTCCCGCGCGTCGGCGCCGACCGCTTCGCAGAGCCGGGCGATTTCGTTGGCGAAAGTCACGGAGAGCGCGAGGAAGGCGTTGATGCCGTGCTTGGTCATTTCCGCGGCTTCCGGCGACATCCAGATCACGCGCGGGCAGAACGGCGCGAAGAGCGTTTCCAAGGTTTCCCGCGCCGCCGCGTCGCTCGCGCGCACGCCGGCGACGATGCGCTCCGGGTGGCGGAAGACGTCGAGCGCCTTGCCGAGCCGCAAGTTTTCCGGGCTGTAGGCAAACGCCACGCCGGGATGTCGGGATTCCAGCGCGCGGCAGGTGCCCGCCGGCACCTGGGAGGAGATCAGCACGACGGCGCCGGGCCGCAACGCGGGCAGGCAGCGCTCCAGCCGATCGAGGACAAACGGCACGTCGGCGACGTCGTTGTCATCCACCGGCGTGTCGTAGCAGACCCAGAGCACATCGGCCGCGCCCAGTGCCGCGGCGTCCGCGCCGAGGACAAAATTCAGCCGGCCGGATTCCGCGCCGCGGCGCAGGAGGTCGTTCAGCCCCGGCTCGAAGAGCGGCGCCCGGCTTTCGGTGCGCAAAGTCGCGACCGTTTCCTCGTCAAAATCGAGGCCGGTGACCGGGAAATGTTCGGCGCAGCAGGCCGCCGTCACGCACCCGAGGTGCCAGAGGCCGAGGACGACGACGTTCATCGCTTGGCGAGCACCCACTCGTTTTTCTGCAGCCAGGCGAGCGTGCGCAGAATGCCTTCGCGGATGGAAAGCTCGGCGCGCCAGCCGGTGGCCTGGATCTTGGCGGTTTCGAGGAAGATAAACGGATTATCCCCGACCCAGCCGCGCTCGCCGCCGGTGAATTCCAGCCGCGGTTTCAACCCGAGGCTTTCGCAGATCCAGCCGATGGAATCGGTCACCCGGCAATATTCCGGCGCGCCGAGATTATAGACTTCCGAGCGATGTTTCGCCGCGCGCGCGGTGCCGGCGTTCATCACGTGCAGGATCGCGCTGAGACAGTCCTGCACATAGAGATAACTCTTCCGCTGCGTGCCGTCGCCGAGCACCCGCAGATGGTCGGGATGTTCCAGAAGCTGGCGGTAGAAATCGAAGACGTGCCCGTGCGTGTAGCGCTCGCCGAGGATCGAGACAAAACGGAAAACGTAGCCCTCGAATCCGTAGCCCTCGCAATACGCCTGGATGAGCCCTTCGCCGGCGACCTTGCTCGCGGCGTAGAGCGACGTCTGCACGGGAAACGGCGCGTCCTCCGGTGTCGGGATCACCGCGGCCTCGCCATAGACCGAGCCGGTCGAAGAAAAGGCGATCGTCTTGATGCCGTTGGCGCGCATCGCTTCCAGGACATGGAACGTCGCCACGGTGTTCTGCTGCAAATCCTTGCCCGGATGTTCCAGGCCGAAACGCACGTCGGCGTTGGCGGCAAAATGAAACACCGCTTCGCAGCCGGCCATCGCGGCGGTCAACGCCGGCAGATCGAGGTTGTCGCCGCGGACCAGGCGGAAGTTCGGGTTCGTGAGCGCGTTTTGCACGAACAGCTCCTGCCCGGTGGAAAAATCGTCCCACCCGACGACGGCGTGACCTTCCGCCAACAGGCGATCCGCCATGCTGCTGCCGATAAAGCCGGCGACGCCGGTGATGAAGTATTTCATGAAAGACTTGAAGAATCCGAGGCGGTCTCCGGCGTGGATTTTGCCACGGTAACCGGACGCGCACCGCGCTGGCGTTCGATGACGGCCAGCGGATCCACGGGCGTGACGCGGAATTTGGCCAGCGCCCGCAGCCAGGTGAGCGGATCGCGGAAGATGGAAACTTTTTTGCCTTCCGCAAACGACCGCGAGCGATAATTCACGGGAATCTCGATCGGCCGGTAGCCTTTGCGGAGGAGCTTGATCACCAGCTCGAAGTCGAAGTCGAAGCGGTCGCACTCGAACTCCAGCCCGAAGAGGCAGTCGCGCCGGAAGACCTTATACATCGTAAACGGATCCTTCAGCCGGGCGCCGTAGAGGACATTCACCGCCGTGGTAAAGAACCAGTGCGCTGCGTTCAGGAGCGCGCTCAGGATCGGCTGGCCGCTGAACTGGCGCATCTTCCAAGCCCGCCCGCCGTGCCGCGCGCCGAGGACAAATGCCGCCTGGCCTTTCATCAACGGCTCCAGCAGCACCTCGTAATCCTCGAGGTCATACTCCAGGTCCGCGTCCTGGATCATGATGAAATCCCCGGTCGCCACCGCCAGTCCGGCGCGGACGGCGTGGCCTTTGCCGTGCGGCCGGTCTTCCAGGACAATCTTCACCCGCGGATGATCGCGATACGCCAGCACGAGGTCGCGGGTGCCGTCGGGCGAATTGCTCTCGACGACGACGATCTCGATGTCGAGCCCGGCGACTTCCTTGGCGAGCAGCCGGTCAAACGCCGTCTTGAACGTCGCGGCTTCGTTGAATGCCGGGACGATGAGCGAAAGCCGGCGCCGGGTCGGGTCGGGCAAGGGAACCGTGTGGGCCAGCATGGCCACGCCGCTGGCCACCACCTGCACCGGCCGGCGGCGCAGCCCCTTCGGCACGAGCCGGCGGCCGAGCAGAGCGGCCGCGGTGAAGCCGGGCACCGGGTAGCGCTCGAAATGACCGGCGACATAGTCGTAGCTTAAGGTCTTGACGCACGGCCGCGCGAGGACGCCGGCAAAGCCGCAACTGAAGAGCAGGCTCTGCAGGTTCGAGGAGTTGAAATAGAAAAGATGCTCGGCCTTGAACTCCATCCAGCGGTTGCCCAGCAGCCTGGCGGACCAGGAATCGAGCGCCGGCGTGGCGATGAACACGAGGCCGCCGGGGCGCAGCAATCCATGCACCCGCTCCAGAAAAGCGCGCGGATCGCGGACGTGCTCGATGACGTCGGAAAACGCGCACACGTCAAACCCTTCCTCCGGCGTGGCCGGCAGCGGCACGTCGGAAATCTCGCCGCAGCGCACTTCCGCGTCGCGCACTCCCGCCGCGGCGAGCTTCTCGCGGGCGACCCCGCAGGCGTGCTCGGAATACTCGACCCCGGTGACCTGCAGCCCGCGCGCGGCCGCCCGGAGCAGGAAATCACCCTGCCCGCAGCCGATTTCCAACAGCCGGCCCGGGCCGCCGCCCCGGTAGCGGGTGATCATGTCGAGATAGTTATCGGCGGTGCCCTGCTTGAGCTCGTCCACGTGGCGCTGGCCCGCCGCGTTGTTTTCCACCAAGAAATAGTTTTCCCCGTAGATCTGGCCGAGCTCTTCGTCCGTCGGCTGGGGATTGGACATCAACAACCCGCAGCCGTCGCAACGGACCACGCGGTAGCCGGACACGGAAAACTGGTAGTGCAGCCGGGTGCTCTGACAGATGGGGCAGGCGGTAATGGTGGGCTTGTTCACACGAAAGAAAATAAGGGTCGGGCGAAAAACGGCGGGCGGCAAAGTGCCACCAACTGCTGGACGCCGCTACGGGATCTGCTTGCGGATGAGGGCTCCTTCGCTGGCCGCGTCGGGCACCGGGTGGCGGTCACGAGTCCGCGGCGGGGCGGGAAGGGCGGTTTCGGTCGCCATGGAGGCGGCACGCGACGGCACGCGACGGCGGGTTTGCCACCACCACAAGCCGCCGGTGGCTACGAGGCTGAGGGCAGAGGCCCACAAGGCGACGTTGAAGTGCCGTGGCCAGTAGCGGAAACGCAGGCGATAGGTGCCGGCGGCCGGGAGATGGACGCCGCGAAAAGCGTGGTTGACCCGCAGACAATCTCCGCGCCGACCATTGACGAGCACCTGCACGTCGCCATCCACAAACAGCTCGGTCAGCACAGCGAC
Organism: uncultured Verrucomicrobiae bacterium; assembly: GCA_963762725.1. Taxonomy (GTDB): domain Bacteria; phylum Verrucomicrobiota; class Verrucomicrobiia; order Chthoniobacterales; family SZAS-18; genus JAFAXH01. The sequence goes on from CAVXLY010000005.1 coordinate 808,951, forward strand.
GCCCGCCGACGGGGCGACGATTTCAAGTTCCGTCGCGTTCGACGTCAGCCGGTAGTTGGTGGCAGGGACCACCTGGCGCGCGACCCCCACGGCATGACTGGCCAGCGGCGCCAGGTCCGGTCGGGTGGCGAGGTCAGCCCCCTTCATGGCGGCAAAGGGCGTGCCGTCGCCGTAGCGCACCATTTCGGCAAACTGGGCCGCTTCGCCGTCGTAAGATTCGATTTGATCCACGAAAAAGGCGCGCGGCCAAGTGCCCGCCGACTCGTAAACTTTGAGGTCGAACGAGCCCACCGGCGTCAGGACCGCGGGCGGGACACTGGCGGCGTCCGCCTGGGGATCGCCCAGATAGGCGCGGACGTTGAGCAGATTCAGAAAAGGCATCTCGGCTTCGATCGTTTTCGCGTCGATCTGAAACCGCCAGATGCCGTAATCCAGCGGAAACCCGGCCGCTTCCATCAGGTCGCGATAAGCGGGGTCGAACAACGCATCTGGGCCGTCCACGCTCTCCAGCCGCACGGAGCTGTTGTATCCGGGAAACAACGTGGTCCCCAACCCGGTTACCCGCGCTGGCTCTCCTTGGCGGCCCCGCACGAATTCCAGCGCAGGCGACGTGGCGAGCAGGTTCACCCGCTCGTGCGGATTCATCACGTAGGGATCGAACGGGGTGCCGAGGTGCATCCCCTGCCGCCAGTGCAAAAGCCCAAGGGCCAGGGCGAGGCCGAAAGTTGTCAGCGGGGCGTAGGCCCGGCCGGAGATCAGCCGTTTCCCCAACCACGGTAGCAAGGCAGCCGCCAGCAGCAGCGTCAGGGCGTAGCCGTCGAAGAACGCGGAAAACGGCACCTGCTCGCTGATGTGGAGAAACGTGCGCGTGCTCCGTTGCGCCGCCTGGGCAGTTCCCAGATAAGCTCCCAGCAGCGCCACGACGACGAACAGCGCGAGCACGTAGCTCCGTCGAAAGCCGTCGCCCGCCCTGGCATCAACGAAGAAGTCCCGCGCCCCGCAGCCAGCCAGCACGAGCAGGAGCACCAGCAGCACGCAGGAGAACGTGTTATCGACGTGAATGATCTGCCGGATAAACGGCAGGTGCAGGATCCACTCCGGCGGGATCACTCCGAAGACCAGCGCCGCCACGCCGGCCGCAGCCAGCGCCAGGGCGATCTCCGGACCGTGGGAGCGTCCCCCGCTGAAGCGGCGCGCGGCAAACCAGGCGACGCCGAGCAGCACGAGAAAATTGGCCGACGGATCCAGGTGATCCTCGCCAGCGTTGAACTGGCGGTAGAAAATGTCGTCGAACAACCCCGCCAGGAGCCCCGGCTGAAGCTGGTAAACGCCGCCGCCATCGTAGGCGGTCCGCGCGCCCGCGAGTGCCCGCAGGAAAGACCACCAGAGCGGCGCGCTCACGCCGATGAAGAGCACGCCGCTCACCATCGCCCCGCCCAGCTTGCCCAGCTTCGTCTGCCAGCGCGACCGGGTCAGGAGCAGCGCCAACACGCCGGCGGCGTTCATGCCCAGGATCTGCATGTAAGCCTCCTTCACCGTGCCGCTGCACATGAGCAGCCAGTTCGCCCCCATGAGCAGGAGCAGCGTGGTGGCGACCTCCCGCCGGGTGTCGGCGGAAATCAGCCGCAGCCAGCAGACCAGCACCGCCGGGGCGTAGCAGAAACTGAAAAACGCGGGGTGCGCGTAGCGATAGGAAAAAAAGCCGATAAACGGGGCGCTCGCCGCCAGCAGCAGCGCGGCGCCCAGGTGCCGGCTGGCCAGCCAGACGGCGATCCCGATGCAGCCGGCAAAAAACGCCTTGGCGACGACGAATTTGAAATCCCACCATCCGCTCGTGGCGCCCATCAGCAGCACGAGCCCGTGGAGCGGATCGCCAAACATCGACTGGCCCTGCCCCAGTAGCGGCAGTCCGGTGGAGTTATACCGGTTCCAAAGCGGCAGCTCGCCCCGCTGGAAGACGGCTTCCCGCTCGACCACGGCGGTCGGCACGCTATACCACTGGATTGCGCCCAGATCGGCGCCCTTTTCGTCGTCCGTGGTCGGGTCGTTGTAGCCCGGCAGGGTCGGCATCCGGCCATAGAGCAGGAGCGTGCCGCTGTGGTTGTTCGGCGACACAAAGCTCTTGCCGAAAAACACCACCGGATAGCAGCTCCCCAACGTGGCGAGGGCCGCGATGAGACAGATCGCGCTCCGCGGATGCTCGCGCGCCCAGCCGACAGGCCGCCGGGTGAAATCCGCTCCAGCCACCCAGCGCACCGCGGCCAGCAGCGGCCCGGTCCCGACGCCGAGCAGAAAGACGAGCGCGGAAGCCGGGACAAACCATTTCAAGAACTGGACGCCCGCCGCCCGCCAAGTGGGCTTGAGCGTCAGCTCATCCGTATATTGGAGCGCGAGCACCGCGTCGTAGGTGTCCGGGGGGGTGCCGATTTCCAGCCCGGCGGGAGTCGCCTCCAGCTTGTCGACTTCCTGGGCGGCCACGTAGCCGCTCAACGGAAATTCCCGGACCGTGCTCCCCGCCCGATCCACGATGCGGGTCCAGCGGATGCGCTGCAGGCCGCCGCCACGATCCGTGGGGTCGAAGCGCAGGTTGTCAATCTTTCCAGCCGGCAACGGAAAGCGGTAGGCCACATACCGCCCCCCGGTTTTGAGCGGCAGGCGCGTGGAATCCGCCTCGTTCAGACCGCGCCCCAAGTCCTGGTAGAGTTGCGCCGTGCCGCCCCGGTCGGACTGCATGGAAATTTCCAGATGGAACGGCGCGGACCAATAGAGACGCCCAAGCGCGACCGATGCGCCCACCAGGAGCGCAAGCAGCAGCAAAGATCGGAATCGGGCGGTCATCAGACAGCAGGGCGCAAAGCGGGGCAGGTTAGCTTTTCGTGGCTTGCGGGCAAGTAACAGATGGTTTCCTCCCCGCACGGCAGGAACGGAAGTCGTCACCGCACAGGCATGGAGCCTTGCCCTCCCGCGCGGCGCCGTGCAGGAAGGGGACGGTCGCGACGGCGGCGCATCGGCGTCGCTTGGGGATTGCCGCTGTTCTCCTCCCGGCGAAGCGCCGCCAGATCAGAGCGCCAGCATCCGGCCGGTCTTCTTCGTCACCCAGCCGTCAGGGCCACGGATCGCCATGACAATTTCATAGGAACCGGACGGCACCGCCTTGTGGTTGAACACCGTGGCGAAGCCGACGTTGTCCAGATCCTTCTGGTTGAAAGCCGCCGCCACGTCCGGCCGGCGGTCCGCATAGGCGGGAAACGCGTAGGTGCCCATCGCCGACGTAAGGATCACGGCGATCGGCTCGTTCTTGGTCCAGTTCGTGTCGATCCGGTAGGCCCAGCCGGAAATCGTGGCGAAGCCGTCACGGGCCTCCGCCTTGTCGAAGAAGAAGGTGATGTTCGCCTCCTGCTGGACGATCGTCGGCGCCGGGTCCATCGGCTTCACCGGGATCTGCACCTTCTTTTTGCTCAACACCAGGCGGTTGCCGGCCTCGGCGCTGGTGCGGACGCCGATCTGGTAGTTGCCCGGGCGCACGGTGTCCAAAGGCAGGGTGATGCGGAAGCCGAGAAAGTCGCCGCGCACATCCTTCGCCAGATCGGCCACGTCCTGCCGCTGGATGATGAAGGGCGGAAAGGTCAGCACGGTGTCGCCATCCACCAACGCGACGATGTAGTTCGGCGATTCGTCCAGCACCTGCCAGCCGGTGATCGTGATGTTCGTATCACCGTATTCCAACTGATCCACCTGGACCTGCGGCAGCGCCGGAGTCGGTTGCGGGGTCGGGGTTCCCATGGCGACCAGTTGCTTGGGCTGGCCGGCCGGTTCGACAGTTTTTTCGCAGCCAGCGAGGTAAAGCAACGGCGCCAGCGTGGCGATGAGCAAGGGGAGCCGGGTGAACACGGTCGGGCGGGAATGGGTTGGAGGTGTCATTGGGAAAAATTGTCGGGAAGACCCGCGGGCGGCGGCGCGGCCGCAGGCGCGATCCGATCCGGGCCGGAAGCGGGCGGACGGCAGGCGGTTTACGATCGCTCCGGAGAGCGCACGATCGTTTGCACGGAAATCACCTTACGGAAAGGGAACTGCTCGTAGGGCAGCCCGCCGCGCCAAAGATTGTGACCAGCCGCGGAGAGGTAAAACGTCTCCAAATCCGCGTGCGCGGCATCGACCAGCTTTCGGACGCCGGTCTCAGACGTTTTCAGCTCCGGCCCGCCGGCGATCCGGCTTTGATAAGCGACGACGCGCTCGGCCTGCTCGATGTGAAATTTGTCCCCCTCGCCCGCGCTCACGCAATCCATGCAATGGATCGAGTGCCCGCCGGGAACCAGATGCTCGCCGATTGCGTCAAACAAGCGGCCCAGCGCCGGCTCCATCACGTGCTCGAGCACGCTGATCGTGTAGATCGCGTCGAAGCGCTCCCCGCGCAGCTCTTCGAGACCGCATTCAAACAGCTGCCGCACCAGCCGCACGCTGGAATAATGCCGCGCGTATTCCGCAAACTCTGTCGGCCCGCGACCGGACCCGTCGTAAGGATCGACCACGGTCACGTCGTAGCCCAGCGCGGCAAGCTGCGTCGCGGCCAGCGGCTCGCCGCCGCCGACTTCCAGCAGCCGCCCGCCGGGCGGCACCAGCCCGAGCACGGCTTTGACCGTCCAGGGCCGCTGAAGATCCTTCAGGTCGCCCTGCGCCGTCGCCAGCGCGTGCAGATGATCGCAGCTGTCGCAATAATCACGCACCGTGCCGACATTCAGCGCCGGTGCCTCGAAACGGCCCGCGTAGCGTTCGCGCAAATCTCGGGTGCTCTCGTCGGATGAAGCGGTCATAAATCAGTTGAAGGCGGCGGCCAGGTCGGCGCTGGCAGGCGTTGTTCCGCGGGCTGCGAGCCGGGAATCCGCGGGTGCCAGCCGACGGTAAAAAGCGGCCAGCTGTGCGGCGCTGGCTTTCCAGGAAAAATGCTTCGCCGCAAATTCCTGCGCTCCGAGCGTCAGTTGCTCGGCCAAAGCCGCATCGTCGCGAATCGCGGCGACCGCTCCGGCGATGCCGAGCGCATCCGCGCGCGGCAGCACGTAGGCATGCCGGCGATGCTCGACGTGCAGCCCGACGTTCGTCGCCGGCAGGACGATCGGTTTGCCCATGGCGAAGAACTCCGGGAGCTTCGAGGGAAAGCGGTAGTTGTTGAACCGATCCGACAGCCCCGGCTGCACGAGCACGTCCGCCAGAGCGAGCACGCCGGGCACATCCTCATGCGCCAGCTGGCCGAGCGGGACGACGTGGTCTTCGCACCAGCGGCCCATCTCGCCCTCGCCAAGAAACGCGCAAAAATCGCGGCCCGCGCGCACCAGCGTGGTCGGGCGGCCCTCGCGATTGAGCAGCGCGACGGCCAGATACAGGCTGCGCACCTCGCGATGGTTCGCCGCGTGGACGTTGCCGGTGTAAACCAGCACCGTGTGGTCGTCCGGAATCTTCAGCTCGCGCCGGCGCGCAAAGTCAGTCGGGCGCGGATAAAACAGCGTGTCTTCCGCCGCCGGCCAGAAGGTGCAGGTCGGCGGGCCGGGCGGCACAAAGTCGCCCAGCGTATCGATGAGCAGCGTCACGCCATCGGCCGACGCGAGAAACTGCCGGTAGCGCCGGGGATGCGAAAGGTGGGCCGGCAGCACGCTTTCGAGCTCGTCTTCGCTCATGGCGGAAAGGCGGCGAAACGGCCGCTTGAACGCCGATGCCAGCAGCTCTTCCTCGTTATCCTCCAGATGGATGATCAACATCGCCCGCGACCGGGCGCGCAACGACTCGCACAGCTTGCGCACCTTCTCGCGCGGGGTCCAGGCGTGGATGATGTCCGCCGGGCGGCCGTCGTAGAACAGCGCCGCCGGTTCTTCCAAAGCCCGCGCGTGGGTGCAGGTGCGGTAATGCTGGGTGCCGAGGTGATCGGCGGACGCCAGATCGCCGTCGATAGACACCGCGCAATCCCAGCCTTCGACCGCCAGCTCGTTGGCCAGCGCATGCACCTGCACCGCGCTGTTCGAGGTGAAGTCGTGGTAGAGGATGAAGAGCAGGTTACGCATGGCGCGGGGCGCGGGGCGGCGGGCGGAGACGTTCTCTTTTAAGAGGCGGCGCGCAAGCGGTAATCGTCGTATTCCGAATCGAAGTTCGGGTTGTGATACGGATCGCCGCCGCCGAGATCATCCCAGCGATCGAGCAGCAGATTGCGGTCGATCATATCGTAATACGTCTTGCGCGACACGGACTCGTGATGCGTCAGCACCGCGTTCGGCGTGAAGATATTGCGCATGCCGGCGCGTCGAAACATCAGGCAGAGGTCGACGTCCTGGTAATGCGTGAAATAGTGCTCGTTGAAGCCGCCGACCTCCTCGAAGAGACTGCGTTTCACCAGCAGGCAGGCCGCTGTCACCGCGCTGACCTCCCGGCTCACGACCAGGGATCCGGCGTAGCCATCCACGTCCCGCGGAAACCCGCGCATCAAGTGGTCGGCCGTGCCGCGCGGGCCCAAGATCACCCCGGCGTGCTGCACGCTGCCGTTCGGGAAAAGCAGCAGCGCGCCGACCGCGCCGACATCCGGCTGCTCGGCGTAGAAAAGCATCTGCTCGATCCAGTCCGGCGTCACGACTTCGGTGTCGTTGTTTAAGAACAACAGAAACTCCCCTTCGGCCGCTTCGACGCACTGGTTGTTGACGCGCGAAAAGTTGAACGGCCCGCCCGAGCAGTCCACGCGTCGGCAGGGATACGTTTCCATCGTCCGCAAGGCGCGCCGATCCGTGGTGCCGTTGTCGCCGAGCACGCATTCGAAGTTCGCGTAGGTCGAGCGCGTGTGAATGCTGCCCAGGCAGCGCTCCAGATAGTCCGGCGCGTCCTTCGTCGGGATGATGATGGACACCTTCGGCGAAGTCTTCCGCGGCGACGGCGTGACCCGGGAGCGGTGGCCGCCGGCGAGGTCTTCCGCGTGCGCCGCCAGGCCGAGCCGGCCGAGATGCTCGGAAACCGCGCGCGCCTGGAGACTGGCGGCGGAGGCGCCTTTCGCATCGGTGGAAAGCGCGATGCTCCCGGGCAGCATCCGCCAGTGGTAAAGCACCTGCGGGATGTGCCGGATGCGCGACGTGCGCTCGCTCAGCCGCAGCATGGCCTCGAAATCCTGCACGCCGTCGAACTCCGAGCGGAATCCGCCGACCGCCGTCAGCAACGTGCGCCGCACGCAGAGCAGGTGACCGACATACATGACGCCGCGGAAATATTCCGGCGACCAGTCCGGCTTGAAGTGCGGCTCGATGCAGCGGCCGCTTTCATCTTTCTTGTCGTGATCGGTGTAAACGACGTCCAGCGACGCATCCTCGTCGAGCGCCGAGGCGATCTCGAAGAGCGCGTCCACGGTCAATTCGTCGTCGTGATCCAGCAAAGCGACAAAATCGCCGCGGGCGATGGCAAGCGCGTCGTTTGTCGCCGCCGAAATATTGCCGTTCGTAGCGCGGAAGACCGGCCGGATGCGGCTGTCCAGCGCGGCGTATTCCTCCAGCACCTTGCGCACGTGCGGCTGCGGAGAGGCATCATCGGCCACGCAGAGTTCCCAATGGTCGTAGAGCTGGTTGCGCACGGAGTCGATCGCCGCGCGCAGAAACCGCTCCGGGGTGTTGTAAGTTGGCAGCACCACGGAGATCAGCGGCCGGTAGCCGAGCCGCTCGGCCTCGCGGAAAATGCGTCGGGAAGCCGGCCAGTCCGGCGCTTGGTAGCGGTAAACCGGCGGCGGCGGCGGCGGCGCGAACTGCTCGGGCTCCAGCCCGATGAGCGGATGCCAGCGGCCTTCGGCATCGGCGGCTTCGATGCGCAGTGCATGGCCGGGCGCGGCGTCCCCGAGGTCGTGCAGATCAATGGTGAAACCGGAGTTCTCCGCCAGCGCATTGCCACCGAAGGCTGCGCCGACGTCCGCGCGTTTTTGTCCGTAAGTGCCCAGCCAGGCCTGGCTGCCGCTTCCGTTGCCGTTTCCGTTTCCGCCGCCATGGCCCGGTTTCACGACGCGGGCGCGCACCGCCACGAGTGGCGCCTGCGCGCTTTCCTCGGGCACGAAGACCCAGCCGGCCACGTGCGCGCGGCGCCGCGCGGGATCGCGCCAGGCGGCATAATCGAGATGAAAACGCAGATTCTGCATCACTGGGAACGGTCTTCTATTCTTTCTTCTTCAAACGGTGGTTTGCCAGCCGCAACGGGGGTCTGCCCTCCCGCCCGGCTCCGCAAGGTGCGGCGCCTCGCTCACGCGGATTGGCCATTTTTTCCCGGGGATGCTCCACGTTTCGGATCGAGCGAGCCTGTCGTCATCAGACGGGTGAGCGCACGAAGAGGCATTGTCGTTTTCCAGGAAACGGAACGCTGCATCGAGCGGCGACGCCCCAGTTCCGTGGAGTAATGTTCATCCAGACGCCCAAGCTGCTCGCGCACCTGCTGGAGTTCCTGGTTTTTCTCCGCGAGTCCCTGTCGCAACGAGAGCAGTTCAGCTTCGGTCTGGCTCCGCACCGCATCGAATTCATCGCGCAGACAATTCAACTCGGTGGCCAGCAGAAGCCGCTCCTTGCGCAGGCTGCGCTGATCGTTCTCGGCCGCTTCGAGTCGGGCCAGCGCCGTTGCCGCGTCGTTGAAACGGGCCACGGCATCCGCGGCCGTGGCTTGCAGGCGTTCCATCTCTTCACCGTGACTCGACTGCAAGCGTCGGATCTCTTCTTCGAGGCTTTGGTGCGCGACGCGCACTTCGTCGATTCGCGCCTCAGCCGCAGCCACCTCCTGCCGCAAACGCTCCATCGCGCGCTCGGCGTGCTCTTGGGCAGCGCCACGCTCGGCTTCCAGACGCGCATGCGCCGCCCGGGCATCCTCCAACTGCCGGTTTGCTTCCACACCGACCGCATGCAGGCGCTGAATTTCGGCTTCCAAGCTCTCTTGCGCGACGCGCGCCCGATTGATTTCTTCTTCAGCCGCAGCCTTTTCCTGCCGCAATTGTTCGATCTCGCGCTCCGCGTCACTCGCGCGGCTTTCGGCCACCTCGGCGCGCTCCTGCGTGGCGGCGCGCTCGCTTTCCAACGTTTCGTGCTTTTCTTCCAGCTCGGCCAGCGTCGCCCGCTCCACCGAGAGAAAGCGGAAAGCGTCCACCCATTCGCGCAGCGACCCGGCCAGCGAGGACCAGTCGGTGTGGTAACGCATCCAGATCTCAAGCTGGAGCGGCTCGCCCGTGGCCCGGACCGTGATTTCTGGCAGGAGCAGACGCGGATCCCGGCCGTGGCTGATGATTCGCAGGTAGCGCGCGCTCGGCAGCAGTTCCGCGGTGCCCTCGACCCGTAACGCTTCGAGCCGGGCGCGGGAGCGGCAGGTCCAGATCGGATCGTCGGGCATCACCCGCGACACGACCTGCATGCCGGCCAGATCGATCAACCCATCACAATCCAGCGGATCGACGCGCAGCCGTCCGCCCACGAAATTCTCCGGCAGTTCGACCACCACCTTTTGCCAATGGCCACCGGCCGGCAACGGGACGCGCACCGAGACATTTTCGTCGTAACCGCCTTCTTCGAGCGGAAGAAAAACCTGGAGAAACCCTCCCGGCACCGTCTCCGGCTCCTCGCTTTTTTCTTCCTCGATTAGAACCGCCTCGACCGGGGCCGGCTCGGCCGCGATCGGCGCGGCGGCGACGGCGTCGGCGGCGGCGTGTAGGTCATCCGGGTGCGCAGTTCCCGGGCGCTCAGCACATAATGGCTGCGGATCGCTTCCTGGCGCTCCGGATCGCCGGAGAACAGCATGTCCAGATATGGATTCGCCGGCGGCGCGGGATCCTCGCCCGACCACGGCTTGCGCCAGACGCCCAGACCCCAGCCCTGGCGAAACGCAAACGACCCGGCGCCGTGCGGGATGATCTCGTCCCAGAGCTTCCAGACGCCGAAATTGTCGTGCCGGGCGGCGATGTCGTGAAACAGGATGATGCCGCCGGGGACCACCTTCTCGAGCCAAGTTTCGAAATCGTGCCGCACGGACTCGTAGTCGTGCGCGCCGTCGATGTGCAGCAGATCGATCGTGCGTTCCGTGAACTGCGACCGGGCTTCGTCAAAGGTGCCGCGCACCAAGTAAGAAAACGCGCTGTAGTGCCGCTGGTTGTTGATATCGACGGCGAGGTAACAGCTCTCGTCCATCGGCCCGGTGTGATCGTCGCCGCGCCAGGTGTCCACGGCGTAGCAGCTCGTGCCGGTGCCGTATTGCCGGACGGCCTGGCAGAAGCCGAAATAGGACTCGCCGCTGAAGGTGCCCAGCTCGACGAGCAGCCGCGGCCGGAGCGTGGCGATCAAGTCGAAGGCAAACGGCAGGTGGTCCGACCAGGCGCCGAGGCCATACGTCAACGGGGAGATGCCTTGCGAGGAAGGCAGGCCGCCGAGGACAACCGGGAAGTTCAGGGAACGATCAGACATGGCAGGGGACACCGTCCCGACGTTTGAACCAGGAGAACAGGGAGGAAGGGCGGGAAGCGAGGGGCTTGCGCGCGATTAGGAGAGTATCGCAGAATTCGTTGCTCGCATCTTCCGTGTATCGGGCTTCCCCTCCCCACTTCGTGACCGCTTCCAGGCATTCCAGCCCGGTGTAACGGGCGAGCGCCCGCATCCCGTCGGGATAAAAACGCCAGCAATCCACCGGGTAGCGGTGCTCCGGCCCGGTCGAGGGAGCGATGATGCAGCAAAGCGCGCCCGGCTTCAAGACGCGGGCGATTTCCTGCATGCTCAGCCAGAAAAACTCGGTGTGCTCGAAGGCCTGCCCGGAGATCACGCAGTCCACGGAAGCCGTCCGGAATTCGCGCCAGCGGTAGGGATCGGCCAGCACGACGTCCACGTTTTTGCCCGCGGCCATGTCCACGCCGACGTATTTCCATTTCTGCGGGTCGAAGATCGGCCGGTAGGAGCCGTTGATGTCCTGGCTGCCGAGGTCGAGCACCGTGCGGGGATGGCCGGGCGTGGCCGGCAGGTCGCGCAGATGGGTGGCGTAAAAATCCGCCATCTTGTCGAGAGAGCTTTGGTGCATGGCACTACGGATCGGAGCAAAACATCGGCGCAGCGGGCATCAGGCCGCCAGCACGGCGGACTTTGCGACCGGGGCGGCGGCAGGCCCGACGCGCTCGGCGGTCACTTCCAGCATCGGCAGACCCACGAGGCCGCCGCCGACGCTGGTGGACACGGATTTGAAGCTCATGGCGTCATGGATCCAATGGTGCATGACGTGATCGCCCGGCGTGCCCTCGGCCAGGGCGAGGAGGATGGAGTAGTCGCCCGCCGGCAGGAGCGGCATGACAAATCGGAAACGCGCTTCAAAGCTTTCCCCGGCGCTCACCGACAAAGCCCGGCCGTCCGGCGCGCCGTGAGTCGAGTAATACGTGTTGTCGCCGAAGAGCCACTGGCCGAGGCTGTTCTTGACGAAGAATCCGAGGATCGGCCGCGGCAGGTCCACGCGCGCTTCCATCCGCACCCGCAGGACGACCGTCTCGCCGCCGACCGTCCAGGGCAGCGTCGCGCCGTGCGCGTCTTCGAGGGCGGCATCGACGATGCGCCCGCCACCGGCTCCGGCTGCCGCGGAATCGGGCTGAAAACGGAAGACTTCCAAGTCATTCCGCAGCGGCGTGCGGTTGATCCACTCCAGCCGGCCGTCGCGTTCCGGCGCAGAGGCGAATTTTGATGCGGAAGGCTTGTGCCCGCCCTGCATCGCGAGCGACGCCTCCTCGGCCTCGGCTTCCGTCGCCTCCGCCAGCTTGGCCCGGGTGGCGGGGTCGAGCTTGGCATCGGCTTCCGCTTTGAAAAACGCCTCCAGATAAGCGGCGGTCACTTCCTTCGGCGCGCCGTCCATGCGCAGGAGTCCCTCGTGCAGCCAGAGCGCGCGCTGGCAGAGCGTGGTGATCGTCGTCGGGTCGTGCGTGACCAGCAGGAGCACCCCGGTTTCCTGGAATTTCCGCAGAAACGTCATGCACTTCTGCACGAAAAAAATGTCTCCCACCGCGAGCGCCTCGTCGATGATGAGCACGTCGGCGTCGATGTGCGCGATGACCGCGAAGACCAGGCGCAGCATCATGCCGCTGGAATAGGTCCGCACCGGTTCATCCACGAACTCGCCGATGTCGGCAAAGGCCAGGATGTCGTCGAGGCGCGCTTCGATTTGTTCCGGCGACAGGCCGTGGAGCGCGGCGTTGAGGCGCACGTTTTCCCGGCCGGTGAACTCGGGGTTGAACCCGCTGCCCAACTCCAGCAACGCCGCCGTGCGCCCGCGGATTTCCACGACGCCGGCCGTCGGCTGGAGCGTGCCGGTGAGGATCTGCAAGAGCGTGCTCTTGCCCGCGCCGTTGCGGCCGATGACTCCGGCGCTCTCGCCGCGGCGGATCTTGAAAGAAACGTCGTGCAGGGCGAAAAACTCGCGTGACGACGCCTCGGCCTGCGCCTGCAGGCGCGCTCTCAGCCGGCGGGGCAGCAGTCGGCAGCCGGGCTGCCCGGGCACAAAGCGGGCCGCGCAGTCGGGCCAGCGGCGAGGCCCAGATTCGGTAGGACTTCGAAAGATTTTCTGCCTGAATGATGATGTCGTCGGACAGCATGAGTGCTCGGTCGCCGGTTTTGCCGTGCCCTTCGACCCTGCGAGGGTGCGTTGCAAGCCGCGGCTAGAACCCAAAACAGGAAATTGCCCCGGAAAAGCGGGCTATCAATCTAGTGGCCTCTGCCTCGCGGACAACCAAAAACATTTCCTGCCCGTCGCGCCGGGTCGCAGGGAAATTTGCCGCCACCGCCGGGTCCGGCGATGGTGGCGCCGCGCTTCACCGTCTCCGCCAATGTCGTCCGCCCCGCCCTCTTCCGTCACCCTGCCTGATTCGCCGGTCCGCCGCATTACCGCGCACGACACCGCGAGCGACAACGCCGGGCCGCTGCGCTTGGTGACCGATTTTTTCCGCTACCGGCACCTCATCAGCCAGCTCACCCGCCGCGACGCGCTTGGCCGCTACCGGGGCTCGTATCTCGGCGTGCTCTGGTCGTTTCTGAACCCGCTCTTCCTGCTGCTGATCTTCACGGTCGTCTTCAAGCTCATCTTCAAGGGCAAGTTCACCGGCCGCGCCGACGAGACACCGGCCGATTTCGCGCTGCAGCTCTTCGCCGGGCTGATCGTCTTCAACGTCTTCGCCGAATGCATCTCCCGGGCGCCGACGCTCATCGTGACGAATGCGAACTACGTCACGAAAGTCGTCTTCCCGCTGCAGATCCTGCCGGTGACGGTCGTGCTATCGAGCCTGTTTCACCTTTTCATCAGCCTGCTGCCGCTGAGCGTGGCGATGCTGCTCTACCACGGCCACATCCCGCTCATGGCCTGGCAATGGCCGCTGCTGTTGCTGCCGATGATCTTTTTCGCGCTGGGCGTGACCTGGATCATGGCGGCGCTGGGCACGTTTTTGCGCGACTTGAACCAGATCGCCCTCGCGCTGACCAATCTGCTCATGTATGCCAGCGCGGTCTTTTACCCGATCTACCGGGTGCCGGAGTCGGTGGCGCCGTTTGTGCGCCTGAACCCGGTGGCGTTTCTCTGCGAGGAAAGCCGCAACATCTTTGTCTGGGGCGAGACGCTGAACTGGTCCGGCTACGGCTGGGTAACGCTGGCCGGGTTTGCGTTCATGCTCATCGGCTACGCCGTTTTCCTGCGGGTGAAACACGCCTTTGCGGACGTGCTGTAGCGCGGGAAAACCTAGCGTCGATGCTGCTCGACGATGAGCCCGTCGCGCATCGTGTGCACGACGTCGCAGGCCTCGGCGATGGCGGGGTTGTGCGTCACGAGCAGGAGCGCCTTGCGCTGCTCTTTCACCACGCGGGTGAGCAGGGCGAAAATGCGGTTGGAATTCGCGGTGTCGAGGTTGCCAGTCGGCTCGTCGGCGAGGATGACTTCCGGGTCATTGGCCAGCGAGCGGGCGATGGCGACACGCTGCTGCTCGCCGCCGGAAAGGTTGCGGCTGGGGCGATCGAGTTTCTCGCCGAGACCGACTTCGTCGAGCAGGTAGGCGGCGCGCTCGCGCATCGTTTCCTCGTCCCAACGCCCGAGGCGGCGCATCGGGATGGAGACGTTTTCGAGAGCGCTGAAATCCTGCAGCAAAAAGTGGAATTGGAAGACAAAGCCGAGCAGCGCATTGCGTTGCGCGCTGATCTGGTCGTCCGGCAGCCCGGCGACGTTCTGGCCGCCGATGAACAGGGCGCCGTGATCCGCCCGGTCGAGCAGGCCGAGGATGTAGAGCAACGTTGATTTTCCGCAGCCCGACGGTCCGACGACGGCGTGCACCTCGCCGGGATGCAGGTCGAGCGAAACGCCGCGCAGGACGTGGACACGGCTGTCGCCTTCACCGAGGAATTTCTCCAAGCTCGGTCGCATTGCAAACTTGGGTGCTGGGTCATACGAAAATGGCCTCGCGCAAAGAGCGCAAAGGCGCAAAGGAAGAGGGAAGGATCGCGTGGTTTCCCAGCCAGTTTTCGGCCTCTGCCCCCTTTGCGGCTTGGCGACCTTTGCGCGAGGCAAATGGTGCTCATTGTCCGCTCCCGCGCAGGATCGTCACCGGCGCCAGGTTTGCCGCGCGCCGGGCCGGGAAATAGCTCGCGATGAGCACGGCGACAAACGCGATGATCCAGGCATAAATGTAATGCCACCAACTCCAGGCGACGATGAAGTGCTCGGTGTAAAAGAAGCCGGTGACCCGGACTTTGATGAGGGAAATCAGATAGGTCATCACCGCGCCGAAAACCGCTCCGAGCGTCGAGCCGAGCAGGGCGACGAGGAAGCCCTGGAAGAGAAACATCGCGCTGATATCGAAGCGCCGGTAGCCCATCGACCGCAGGATCGCGATCTCGCGGATCTTATCGAGCACGGTCATCGTCAGCGTGTTGAAAATCAGCGCGCCGGCCACCACGATGAACAGGCTCACCGTGATCGCCGCGGACAGACGCAGCGTCGAGAAAATGGCGAGGTTCCCCTGCTCGCGTTCCTGCCAGGAACGGGCGTTGTGGCCGAAGAGCCGCTCGAAGTGCGCCGCCAGCGCCGGCGCCCGCTCGGGGTCGCGCAGCTTGAAGAGGATTTTGGAAATCAGATACGGCTTTTTCAGCAGCGCCTGCGCGGCGCGCAGCGTGACGTAGCCGTAGCGCTCGTCAATGATGTTGTTGCCGCTGCGGAAGATGGCGCAAAGCGTGAAAACCTTCAGCTCGCCGCCGGCGCCGACGAGCGTGACGTTCGCGCCGACTTTGATCTGCAATTTGTCCGCCAGCAGCTTGCCCAGCATCAGGCCGGCGGGATGATTGCGATACACGTCGAGGCTGCCGGAAATGATTTGTTCCCGCAGGCTGGTGGTGCGCAGGTGCTGGTTCAGATCGATGCCTTGCAGCGTGACGACTTCGCTCTGGAAATCGCTCCGCGCGCTGATGCTGCCCTGCACGATCGGCGCGCAGGCGACGACGTTCGAAAACTGCCGCGCGACGCGCATGATCTCGTCGGCGTTCGTGATGCCTTCGTAGTATTTGCGCCGCTGCTGGCCGCTGCTGCGCAGCCCTTCCATGTCCTTGAACGACGTGTAGCGCGACTGAAAGCGATCCGTCATCACGATCGCTCCGCTGGTGCCGAGGATCGTCTTGATGAAATACTGCTGGAAGCCCTGGGTCTGCGCCTGCGTGCAGACAAAAAACGCGACGCCGAAGATGACGCCCATGAGCGAGAGAATGAGTGAGCGCTTGCGGCTCGTGGTGAACCGCAGGCCGACATAAAGGGCGGGGCGCATGGGGCGAAAAACAGAAATCCGGGGTCAGCAGGAGAGTGAGAAAGGAAAGCCGGCGTGCGGGACGCGACAGATTCCCGTTTCTCCGCCTTCGTCGTTGCTAGCTAGATTCCCGACGGCGTCACTTGTCCGGCAGCTTGCCGGCGTCCACGCTCACCGCCCGCACCCGCTGGCCGGCGGCATACAAGTCCTGGTCCGTCACGATCACCGCGTCGCCTTCCTTCAAGCCTTCGAGAATCTCGACGGTCTGCGGGTTTTTGTAGCCGATCTTCACGGTGCGCGGCTTCACGACTTCGTCCTCGACGATCCAGACGCGGTCGCCGCTCTTGTCCGGGTCGCGCAACGCCCGCGACGGCATGACGAGGGCGTTCGCACGCTTGCCGATGAGGATGTTCATTTCCCCGGTCAGGCCGGCCCGCAGGTTGTCCACCTTTTCGTCCATGTTGAGGACGACGGTGTAGCGCGAGTTCGACGTGTCGCCGCTCGGCAGCACGGATTGCAGGGTCGCCTGAAATTCGGTGGAGCCATAGGCGTAGAGCTTCAGCGTGCCCTTCATGCCTTCGCGCAACTCGCCGACGTCCTCTTCGTTGACCTGTCCGGACACGTAGAGATCCTTCGCCGCCACGGTGAAAAGGGTGTTGTTGATAAAGACCAGCTCGTGGTCGATCGGCGGCGCCGCGACGAGGTAGCCGTCGATCGGGCTGCGGATTTCCGCGCGCTTGAGCACGTCTTGGGCGGCCTTGACGTTGAGCGTGGCCTGATCGACCTGGCGCTGCAGTTCGACCTTTTCGTTCTCCACGGTCGAGCGCAGTTGCACCAACAGATTGCGCGCCGCCGTGCGCTCGGCCTCGGACACCGTGGGGCCGGCCCGCTCGAGGCGGTTGACCCGGTCTTCGGCGCTGCGCAGACCCTCGGTCGAGGCCGGGCCCTGCTTCTGCCGGGCGAGCGCGGCGGCCTGTTCATTCAAGGCCAGATTGAGCTGCCGCTGGGTGGCGTCATCGCGGATCGAGGCGAGGAGCTGCCCTTTTGTCACCGCGAAACCGTTGCCCGTCGGCCCGCCAAAGATGCCATCCGCGAGGTCGATGTAGCCGGTGTTCTCGGCCTTGATGTTTTGCTGCAGCAGATAATCGATCTTCACGGTGCCATAGACTGCCGACACCGCGGTGCCGCGGCGCGCCATCGAGATTTCGGCAACGGGCCGATTGATCCAGTAATACAGCAGCCCGCCGCCGATCCCGAGCGCCACGAGCACGATCAACAGCACGATCCGGCGGTTGCCGGAGCCGCGGTTCGCGCTCGCCGTCCGCGCCGCGCGGGAGCCGCTGGCCGGGTTCGGCGCCCCACCGCCCGAGGTGGCAGCGGCCCGGGCCGGGGAGGAGGAAGCGGGAGAATGAGGTGTCGCCGTCGTCATCGTGTCATCAGAGCTGTCGAGCCTGGAACCTTACACCCTAAAACCCGGGAGTTCACGCGCCCGGTTCCGAGCGGAGGATGGAGGTTGTAGCGGCGTCTCTGACCGCGCCGGGCCGCTCCCGGTTCAATTGCGAGCACGAACGCCGCCGGCCGCAGACGGCGCCAGCCAGCTACTTTCCCGCCGGTGCCGACGGAGGCGTGCGCACAAAGCGCAGGTAGCCGCCGGTGAGCCGGTCGTATTCCGCCCGGGCCTGGCTTTGGTTCAACGCGGAGACAAGCAGGCCGAGGCGGTTGCCGAGCAGGTCGTTTTGCGCAAACAAAAACTCGGTCTGCGTGGCCGCGCCGCCGGCGACCGCGGTCTGCACGGCGTTCAGCACATCCGTCGCCTCGCGCTGCGTCCGGCGGAGCGTGGCGCGCCGCGCCGCCGCCCCGGCGAGCGCCACCTGCAGACGCGCGGCGTCGCGCGGCACATTGGCCTCCGCCTCGCGCAGACGCACAGCGAAGAGCTCGCTCAGAGCGCGCGAAGTCCGCACCGCGCCGGTGACCGCGCCGGTGTCGATCACCGTCCAGTTGAAGGACGCGCCGTAGCGCACCTCGGTTTCGCGCACTTGATCGGCCCGCCGGATAGCCTGCTCATTCGTGCGCAATGCGTCCTGCGGCACGAACGCGCCGTCTGCCAGCAGCCGAATCAGCGGAAAGTAGCCGCCGCGTTGGATTTGGCTGTCTTCGCGCGACGCGTCGCGCAGCTCACGCAGGAGCTGCAAATCCGGCCGGACGCGCAACGCGTCAGCTGCCGCCGCCGCGGGATCAAAGGTGAAGCCGCCGGTTTCCAGCCGCCCGACGAGCTGGATCGAACGCGGATCCGTGGTGCGCGTCGCCGCGCCGTCAGAGCCGAGGTCGCGGCCCATGAGCTGCAACAGAGTAATCACGGCGGCGCGGTAGTTTCCGCCGGCGGCGAGCGTCGGCGTTTCAAGATTGTATTGCTGGAGCCGGGCCTGGAGCGGTGCGAGCTGGGAAACGACGCCGGCGGCAAAGCCTTCGCGCTGGTTGCGCTCGTTTTGCGCCAGGCGGGAGCCGATTTCCCGGAAAATCTCGCCGCTCTCCCGCTCGTAGAGGGCTTGGTAAAATTGCAGCCGGGCAGCGTGTAGCACGGTCACCGCGGTGACGTAGAAATTCTGCGCGGCCACCCGGGTCTCGATCTCCCCTCGCCGCCACGCCGCCGGGATCGAATAATCGAAGAGCGCCTGGGAAGCGTTGCCGCTGAAGAAGATAAAGTTCTTCGCCGTGCGGGCCACGACGCGGTCCTGAAAGACGAGGCGTCCCCGCGCGTCGCGTTGCTGCATCGGCGGATTCGATCCGGGGACAAAAACGGGGTCCACGTTGCGCAACACTTCCTCGCGGCGCTCGCCCTGCTGGCCACCGAGAATCGTCACGCCGAGCTGGGGAAACGAGCCGGCGCGCAGCACCAGCTTCACCCCGAGCGCCGCTTCAAACCCCCGGCGCTGGCGGTCGATCTCCGGATTGTTCTCGGCCACTTCGCGCAGGCAGGCCTCCAGCGTCAGCGTCTCGGCAAGCGCCGGGAGGACGCCGGAGGCCAGCAAGCCAAGGAACGCGAGCGCCCAGGCCCGCAAACGGACGGCCACCCCGGCGCGACGGACGCCGCCGCGCGTCGCGTGCGCTTTTCCCGTCTTCCGTTGGCCGGTGCCTGTCATTTGGTCGAAACGCTCGTCGATCCGCGGGGATCAAGCGCGGTGGTGATCTCCCGCCGGACCTGCACCTCGCCGGCGGGCGCGGCCTCGCCCATGGCGCGCAACAGCCGCGAGTAGGCGGCCTGGTAGGCGAAGAGCGCGCTGATGCGAGTGACGCGCGCCCGCGTCAGGTCGAGCCGGCCCTGGAGAAGGTCGAGCTGCGAGGACAGGCCGGCGGCGACGTTGACCGACAGCAGGCGCAGCGTTTCCTCGGCCACCTGGGCGTTGCCGCCTTGCGTGGCCAGGGTGCGCTCGGCCTGGAGGAGGTTTTCGAATGCGATGCGCACCTCGCTTTGCGCCTGCAGGCGCGCCTGCCGGAGCTGGTCGCCAACGGCGAGGACCCGCGCACGTTGCGCACGCACCCGGCCAAGCGTCGCGCCGCCGTCGAAGACCTGCCAGCTACCCTGCACGCCGATCGTGTAGCCGTTGTAGTTGTCGTTGCGCGACAGGTTGCTCGGCTCGCTGAAAATATCGTAGCCGGCGAAGACATCGACGCGCGGCCGGGTGGCAGCTTTTTCCACGGTGATCTGCCGCTGCGCGCTCTCCAGCTCGATCTTGCGGGCGAGCAGCTCCGGGCGCTGGGTTTCGGCCCGCTGGAGGCACTCGGTGATGCCGGGATGCCCGGGGCGGCTTTCCAGGCTGCCGCGGACCCGGAAGGAGGGCCGCAGCTCGCCTGGCTTCAACTCGACGCCCATCGCCTGGGCGAGCGCGAGATAGCTGATGCGCAGGTCGTCGCGGGCTTGAAACAGCGCGGGCTCTTCGTTTGCCAGGCTCACCCGGGCGCGGGAAACATTGACCTGGCTCACGGTGCCGGCCGCCAGCCGGCCCTCCTCGTCGCGCACCTGCTGGCCGAGGAGATCAACGGCCTGCTGGCGCACCGGCACGGCGGCTTCGGCGAGCAGCGTCTGGTAAAATGCCAGACGCACCGTCAGGAGCGCGGTTTCCACGGCGGTCTGGTAATTGAGCGCCTGGACGGTGAGGCCTTTTTTCGCGATGTCGATTTGCGCCCGCACCCGGCCGGAGGAGAAGACGTTTTGCGTCAGCCGCGCGCTGAGGTTGTAATCCTCCGGGCGGCGGTTCAAATCGCCGGAAAGCCCGATGGCGAAGTCGGCTTCGCGCCGGAGGTAGGAGCCGTTCGTGTTCAGGCTGGGATAAATGCCTGCCTTGGCCGTCGTGATGGCGGCCCGGGCGATGAGCAGCTGTTTCGCCGCGGCGAGGATGTCCGGGTTGCGCTCACGCGCCAGGCGCAGGCAGTCGTCCAGCGTCAACACCCCGTTCACCTCCGCGACGACCGTCGTCTGCTCGCCGGCACACGCGGGCACCGCCGCGCCACCGACCAGCGCACCGAAAACGGCCGCCACCAGCCCGGCCGCGCCGCCGCAAACCCTCAGGAACCGGCGCCCCGCGCCCGGCCGGAAGCCAACGCGGCGGCGGCCAACGGCTGAAAGCGCGGGGGCGCCTCGCGCCCCGGCGGACACCCGGCTCGGCGTCGCCGCTGTGCAGATTTGGCTCCACGCTGCTTCCCATGCCGCTCTCTGTAGAGGGCCGCATCGGCACTGGCCAGCAAAAACCCGTTTTCAAAACGACCGCTTCACCGGGCCGGGGACGAATTCTCGGAGAAACCACGCTTCGCCGCGGCGCGGGCCGGGAACGGGGTTGCGCATTGACGCCGGACCGCAGCCATGCTTAAAGGGCTGCCTGCCATTTTCCACATGTCGCCCGCCAACCCGCTTTCCCGGCTCTTCGGCCGCCGCCACCTCCGCCGCCAGCAGCCGGCCGAGAAAGCCGATCGCCGATCGCGTGCAACGCGATCCCGGCACCAAGCTGCGCCTGAAATACACGCCGTATTATCACGTCATCGATAAGACCGACGGCGTGAACATCGTCTGCGAAGGCCGGCCGATGCTCATGATGAGCTCGAACGAGTATCTCGGGCTTTCCACGCATCCCGAGGTCATCCGCGCCGCCGCCGCCGCCATGGACGAATGGGGCACCAGCTCCTGCGGCTCCCGCCTGGCCAACGGCTCGCGCGGCTACCACGTCGAGCTCGAAGAAGAACTCGCGGCCTTTCTCGGTCAGGAAGCCTGCCACATCATCGTCGCCGGCTACATGGCCTGCATCGCGGCGCTGACTTCCCTCGCCCAGCGCGGCGACGCCCTCATCGTGGACAAGAACATCCACGCCAGCCTCTGGGACGGTGCCCGGCTCAGCGGCGCGGACCTGGAACGCTTCACCCACGAAGACATGGGCAGTCTGGCGGCCTTGCTCGGCCAGCTCGACCCGGATCAGCCGAAGATCATCGCGGTGGACGGCGTTTATTCCATGGAAGGCCACATCGCTTCCCTGCCGGAAATCTGCCGGCTGGCGGATCAATACGGCGCCTTCGTGGTCGTGGACGATTGCCACGGCCTCGGCGTGCTCGGCAAGGACGGCCGCGGCGTGGCGAACCACTTCGGCGTCGAGGATCAGGTGGACCTCATCGCCGGCTCGTTTTCCAAATCGCTCGCCAGCACCGGCGGCTTTCTCGCCGGCAGCAAGGCGACCATTGAATACCTGCGCACGAATTGCCGGCAGATCATCTTTTCCGCGGCCCTGACCCCGAGTTGCGCCGCCGCCGCCCTCGCGGGCCTGCGCATTTCGCAGCGTGAGCCCGAGCATCGCGAGCGGCTCTGGGAAAACACGCGTTATCTGCAAAACATCCTGCGCACCCTCGGCCTCGATTTCTGGGGCAGCCCGACGCCGGCCGTGCCGATCGTCATCGGCGACAAGGAGAAGACTTACATGATGTGGCGCTCGCTCATGGACCAGGGGTTTTTCACCGTGATGAGCATCGCGCCCGGCGTGCCGGTGGGGAAGGATCTCATCCGTTGCGCCGTCAGCGCCATGCACACCCGCGAACAGCTCGACCGCTTCGGCGACGCGCTGAAAGTCGCGATGAAGAAAGCGGGGCATCGTCCTGTGGCGGCTGCGGCCTGAGCCGCGTCGCGCGCTGGCATCACGCGCGTGCCTCCCCCTGGTTGTGCGGGGGCGTGGTGTGTGGACGGGGGGAATCCTGCGAGCGGACAAAAGTCTCGTCTGGCTTTGCGTTTTGTAGCCCAGCGTCCCGCCTGACTGGGCGGATCCTCCAAGCCGAGGAAGCACTAAAAATTCAGGACTTCACCGCGACGCCTTTTCGGTCCCGTCGCGCAAAGACCGACCCGTTTTAGGCTTCTCGAACGGGAAGCTTAATCATAAGGTTGGGCTCCCCGTATGCACGCTTCTATGAAAGCTAAAATCACCTCGGCAGCGATTTTGCTGACGACAGCCCTTTTATCGCTCCCTGCACGTGGACAATCGACCGTTCTGGAACACGCACATCGGCAGGCAATGCAGGAGTATCCTGATCTTGCCGTCAGAGACAGCCTGTTCAACCTCGTATTCCGACGCGCCATGGAACAGAAGCGTCAATCTGATCCCGCTTTTTTCGGGAATGGTGAGTGGCCTCTCATCCTAGCTCGTTCAATCGCACCGGAACGTGTTTTCCTGAAGTTCACCGTGTTTCAAAGCACGCCTGATGGGGCGTTACTAGAGGCCTACGTCGGAACAGCGGGCAAGGTCGCCAAGGAGGTTGACTGGGGCTCTCGGAATCTTCTCGACGGTCGCCGCCGTAGCAATGTTGTGGTTCAACAAGGAGTGGTTTGGGGGCACCAAAAAATGATGGTATTCGTTGCTGGTCTAGATGGATACTATGACAAACAATCTGGTGAGGCGGCTGTTTATCCTGCTGGCGATTACAACTATCCAACAGTGATCGGAGCAGCCAAGCGCGTTCCGCGGTTCGCTACATCGGTGTCCCTTGCGATTAAAATGAATAGCGAACTTTGAAAACCTAACCCAACACTCCAGCGAACGGACTCTGACGGCGACATTTTATCGTGAAAGCAACACCTGTCCTCGCCAGAGTCCGTCGCTCGGCTTCCATCCGTTGGGCCGTCTCACCCCTTGCGCTTTCTACGGTGGGCGGCCGCATCCATGCTGCTCCGATGCCCTTTTCTTTGAAGATTGTCGTCGAGAAACACCCCGATGGCTACGTCGCGTATCCCCTCGGCTTGGCTCGCGGGGCCGTGCTCGGGCAAGGCGACAGCTACGAGGCAGCCTTGGCCGATGTGCGTTCTGCCATCGCCTTTCATGCCGAAACTTTTGGGGTCGAGCCGCTGGCGCCAACTGAGGACGGTCCTGTGCTGGAGGCCTTTGTCGCCGAGGCGGCTTTGCCGGCCTGAACCGCGTTGTCCGGTTGCCGTGGCAAAGTTTCCCGTTGACGCCCCGCTGGAGCGCCTCGCCCGCACTCTCCATAGAGCAGTGGGGTCAGTCCAATCATCTCGCTTTTTCCCGCTTCTCTTGCGGTTTCCATGATTTAAGACGGCATGATTGTAAGACTGACCGCGGCGGCGTTTTCTTATCTACAGGCAGCCATTTCACTTTGAATACCCGACGCGATTTGCAGATAGCCCGGTGGCTGGGCCTGCTCATCGCCCTGGTCTTGATCGGACTGGGGCTGATGGCTGTGGTGACGCAGCAATACTTCGGCTCCACTTCCAAGCTCGGAGGCGCAAACGTGTTTCTCGTCGGCCGGCCGGCGGTGCTAACGGGACTGTCGCAGATTTTCTTGGGCTGCGCTCCGCTCGCCTTGTGGTTCCGCACGGCGCGGGCGGCGGCGTGGTGGGCTGGCGGCTGCCTCCTGGTCTTCGGGGTCTTGCTCTTTGCCGCTGCACGAAGCTAGTTGCCTGGCTTGAACCCAATCCGAATCGATGTGTTAACTATCGGACAAGGGATCGAGCGATGAAATCATGGTGACGATACTCGAAACCACGCGACTGATTCTGCGTGAGTTGACCGTAGAGGATGCGAAGTTCATCCGCCAACTGGTGAACGAGCCGGGCTGGCTGCGCTTTATCGGTGACAAGAACATCCGGACCATTGACGACGCTCGGAACTACCTTTTGCAAGGTCCCATCGCGACGTATGCCCGGCTTGGCTTTGGACTTTGGCTGGTCGAGTTGAAGGATAGTCAGATCCCGATCGGGATCTGTGGTCTGATCCAACGCGATGCGCTGGAAGACATCGATCTGGGCTTTGCTTTCCTGCAGGCTCACTGGCGAAAGGGTTACGCCTTTGAATCGGCTGCGGTGACGCTGGCTTACGCAAAGGAGAAGCTGGGGTTGCGGCGGGTTGTTGCCATTAGTTCACAAGATAACGACGCCTCGGGCCAGTTGCTGGAAAAGCTCGGTTTTCGTTTCGAGCGTTTGATCCGACTTTCCGCGGAGGCACCGGAACTCAAACTTTATGCAGCTGCGATCCAGTGACAAAGAAGCGGGGTAGCATGAAGTCAGAACGATCCGGCTCACGTTGTAGTCTATTCAACCTGTGGATGAAGTAACTTGGTCAGGTATCGACGGGAACTCCATTGTCTATGCGCGCAAACAAATCTCTTACTCTCGGCTTTACTTCACTGCTCCTGCTCTGGAGTTGCGTTGCTTCGATATATCCTGATGCGCAGGCCGCTGAGAACTCCAAGCCCGGCGGAGAAGTAGCGCCTCTGGTGATTGGCGACACCTTCACGCTGGACTCGAAGGCGTTGGGCGAAACCCGGCGCATCAATGTCTATCTGCCTCCGGGCTACGCGGAAGATCCGCAGGCGCGGGTGCCGGTGCTCTACATGCCGGATGGCGGCATGGCGGAGGATTTTCTCCACGTGGCCGGCCTGGTGCAGGTCTCGGTGGGCAACGGGACGATGCGACCGTTTCTGCTGGTGGGGATCGAGAACACGCAGCGCCGCCGCGACCTGACGGGGCCGACGGACAATCCGGAGGATCGCAAGATCGCGCCCCAGGTCGGCGGCTCGGCGGCGTTCCGAAAATTCATCCGCGACGAGTTGATGCCGCAAATCGCCGCGCGCTACCGCACGACCCCGGAAACCGCGATCGTCGGGGAGTCGCTCGCCGGGTTGTTCGTCGTCGAAACGCTGTTTCTGGAGCCGGCGTTGTTCGACACCTACATCGCCCTGGACCCCAGTCTTTGGTGGAACCGGGAAGCCCTGATCAACGCCGCGGGCGAGCGTCTGCGGGCGTGGTCAACGCCGGCGGCGACCGCGGGCGGGAAGGAGAAGACGTTTTTCTTCGCCACCAGCGGCGACTCGGGGCTGGAGGCAGCCGCGCGCCGGCTGACGGAATCGCTGGAGCGTTTCGCGCCGTCCGCTGCCCTGCACTGGCACTACGAGCCGATGCCGGCGGAAAAGCATTCCACGATCTATCACCCGGCCGCGCTGGAGGCGTTTCGCCGCGTTTTCAAACCGGCGAAGTCGCCTTGACCCACGGCGCCGTCGCGAGCCGCCCGGCGTTCGTCGTTGCCCGGAATGCCTCGGCCAGCCGGCGGGTGTTTTTTTCCGCCAGGAAATGTTCCTCGACCCAGGCGCGTCCGGTAGCGCCGAGACGGGCGCGCAGGGTGGCGTCGGCGGTCAGGCGCTCGACGGCGTCGGCCAGGGCAACCGGGTCGGCCACCTTGACCAGCAGCCCGGTTTCGCCGTCGCGGATCGCCTCGGTGGTGGCGCCGGCGGAGCTTGAGATGACCGGCAGCGCGTGGGCGAGCGCTTCGGGAATCACGTTGGGCAGGCCGTCCACGTCGCCGGCGTGGTCCACGACCCCGGTGTGCCAGAAGATGTGCGCCCAGGCGTAGGCGCGTTCCACGGCGGGGCTGTCGAGTGCGCCGAGCAATTCGACCTGCTGGCTGAGTCCGGCTTGGAGAATGGCGCGTTCCAGGGCCGGACGCAGCGGGCCGTCACCGATGATGCGCAACCGAAACGGACGCCCGCGGCGGCACAGCTCCCGGCAGGCGGCGAGCTGGTGGGAATGGCCCTTTTTTTCCACGAGTCGGCCGACCGAAAGCAGGCGCGGCCCGTCGGCGGGTTTCAGCGTGGGCGGCAGCGCGGCGGGCGGCAGATGCTCCAGGCCGCGCCGCGCCAGGATCACCGGTGCCTGTCGCCGGGGAAAGCGGGTTTCCAGATAGCCGGCGTTCGTCTGCGTGGAGGTGTGGACAAATGCGGCCGCTGCCAGTTTCGGCGCGAGCAACGGGTCGCCGCCGCGCCGGTGCAGGTCGTAGGCGTGCGCGCCAAAGGACCACGGGCGGCCGGTGAGCGCGCCGAGCGTGCCGGCGACAGTGGCGGGCGCGGTGGCCCAGGCGCCGTGGAAATGTTGTTGCGCGGCGTCCGGGCGACGGCGGAAATCCTCCGCCCGCACGCAGGCGAAAAGCGCGCCCCAAAGCGTGTGCAGCCAGCCCTCGAAGGTGCGCGGACGATGCGCGCGGAGCAGGCGCCAGCCGCGGCGGAGCAGCGCGGGGTCGCGCCGGAGTTCCCGGGCGACGGCGGCCGGCGCCCGGAGCAGGATTCGCCACGGGGAGCAGCGCACCAGGGTCATGCCGGCGGCGTGATCTTCGGGAGGAGCGGCGGGCGGCCGCAGGCGCCAGTCCCAGACCGGATGGACCTCGACGGCGATGCCGTGGCCGGCGACGCCGCGCATCTCGCGCGCAATGAACGTCTGCGAGCGCCAGGGGTAGCGCATGACGAAGTAGGCGACTTTCATCTTCTCGGGGGGACGCCAGTGGGGCCTCGCGCAAAGACGCAAAGGCGCAAAGGAGGGGAGAAAGGGGGCAAGGCGGGGCGGTTCGGTTCGGCGGGGTGGTGAGCGGCGGCGAAGGGAGGAAAGGTTTCGCGCAGAGGCGCAGAGGGGGGAAGGATGGAAACGAGGCGGTTCGGCGGGTGGCGGCGGGGATGGGCGGGATGGGCGCGGGGACCAGGCGGCGGGTTTTCCGTCAGCGCAGCGTTTCTTTTCTCTGCGTCCCGGCGCCTCTGCGTGAGGAGACTTCGATGATCTCCCGCACCCGCTCGACGACGCGCGCCGTGCCGTCGATGTCCGCCGTCACCAGGGCGGCGCGATATTCCTCCAGCCGCGCCTCAAAGCGCCGGAAGATCCCGATTGCAGGCTCGCGCGTGGTGGAGAAATCGCCGTAGCCGAGCGCGCGGACGTGCCACGCGTTGATGAACTGCTCGAACAACGTGGCGATGGGAAAGCAGAGCGCCGGTTTTTTGAAATAGAACGCCTCGCACAGCAGGTTGTGCCCGCCGTTGACCACGGCGTAGGCGCAGGTGGCGAGGTCGTCGAGAATCGCGCGATCGTCGAACGGCTTGAAGACAAGGTTTCCGCTCGGCGGACGCTCGCCGAAGCCGTAGACGATGACGGGCCGGCGGAGCTCGGCGAGCGGTCGCAGGATCGGTTCAAACGTGGCGCTGGTCTGGTAAACGAGCACGTGATCGCCGTCGGTGACGCGTCGCGGGATCTGCGTGACGGCGGGGCGCAGGACGGGCGGGAGCAGTTCGTTCACGCGACGGCGGGTGCGGGCGCGCAGCCGGGGGTGGAAAAAGGAGACGATGAGGTTGTGCCGCGTCCAGTCGAAGAGCGCGTAGTCGTTGAGCATCGCCAGCGTCCAGGAGACGCGCTCTCCCGGCGGCACCGGGTAGCGGCAGGCTTTCAGGACGTGCGAATGGTCGATGGAAATCGTCCGCAGCCCGGCGAATCGCGCCGCGATGGGCAGAAAGAACTCGCGATCGACGATGGCGAGATCGGGCTGGAATTTTTCAATCTCCCGCCCGAGCCGGCGCAACACGGTCGGGACATCCGCCAGCCGGCCGGCGATCTGCCCGAGCACCGCCGGCACGGAAACGCGCCCGGCTTTGTGGACCGTGCGCAACACCGGCACCTCGACCACCGGGAAGCGTCCGGCGAGCGCTTCCGGCACCCGCCCGCCGCCGACGAAGAGGAACTCGTGGCCCTGGCCACCGACTTCCGCCGGCGGCGCGGCCAGCCGCTCGGCGATGGCGAGGGAACGCATGACGTGCCCGTAGGTGTTGCCCATCACGCCGTAGAGGATTTTTGCCATCGCGGTGGGAACTTATACCGGGGAATCGGGCGGGGCTCTACCGGTATCGGCAGCGGCTCTGGGGTGAGGCATGCCGAGGGGCGGCTGGTCCTGCCGGTGGTTGCGGAGCCGATGCAGCAGCCGCCGCCGCCCCGATCTGGCGTCTGGACGCGCGATCTCCCCTGCCCCATTCCACCCGCGCCTTGCTCCGCGACGGCTTTCGCTGCTATCGGTTGCAGTTCCGGCGAAACGCAGCCACTGCTCCCTGTCGCGATGAAGGCCCACCGTTTGTTTCAACGCCTACTCGGCGGGTTTCTGGGATTTGTCCTGCTGGCGGGGCTGGGTGGGCAGTTTCTTCACCCGCGACACGAGCTGTTTCCGTTTTACAGCTGGTTCCTGTTTTCGCTCGTGCCCCAGCCGGAGCCGACGGTCTTCGAGCTGCTCATCCACGAGGCGCCGGTGGGAACGGTATTTGACCCGCCGATCTCGTATCGACGCCTGAACGAAGGCACGCTGCGCTCGCCGCATTCGATCGATCTTTACCGCAACGTCCAGGAACTTGGCCGCGCGGCCCAAGCGCGCGATGTCGAAGCCTCCGACCGGCTGCGCGCCGGGCTCGAGCGCCGGTTCCGGATGTCCGGGCCGGTGCGCTACGAAATCGTCCGGCAGACCTATGCCGACCCGATGGCCCGCTGGTCGCAGCGTGACACCGCGCCGTTTCGGCAGGAAAGCGTCGCGACGTTTCAATCCGGCGTCGATTCCGCGTTTCCGGCCGCGCCGGGCGCGCCTCCAGCGGCAGCGACACCGCCCACCGAGCCGTCTCCCGCTCCGACGCCCGTCGAGGAGGCGCCAACCCCGCCGCCCGTCGAGGGGGCCCCCGTGCCGCCGCCTGTCGAGCCGTCGCCCGCCCCGCCGCCTGTCGAGGAGACTCCGGCTCCGGTCGCTGCGCCCGAGGCGCCGGCCGAGCCGGCAGAGACGCCTGCTGTTCCCCCGCCGCCGTCCGAAGCGCCCGCCCCGGCGCCGGCCGAGCCGGCTCCGGCGACCCCGGCGGAAGAGTCGCCCGCTGCCGCCCCCACCCCAGCCCCTTCTTCTCCGTGACGATGCACGCGCCGGCGCATTCTTCTGCTCCTGTCCCGACTGGTCCCGTGGGTCCGGTGCCGTCATCGGCCCGGAATCGGGAAGAACCCAGCGGCGAACACCCGGTGCCGGGCGGTTCGCTGCCGGAGACGCGGTCGGCGGGCTGGTCGGTGCGGGCGTGGCGCCGGTTTTTTTCCGGCTGGCGGGCGCCGACGGCGGCCGGAGAGGGCGGCGGGCCGCCGCGCGACGCCGATTTCTTCGCGGTGCGCACGGCGAATTTCGGCGTCACGCAGGGGCTGATCCGGGCGTTTTATTGCTTCAATCTCTTTCTCACCTTCACCCGGTTCCCGGAGTTCATCCATCCCGGCAAAATGCCCGGGGAAGCCCTGCTGCTGTGGCCGGCGGTGTGGCTGGCCGCGGTGCCCTCGACGGTCGGTTACATCGCGGTGTTTGCCCTGCAAACGGCCGGCTCGCTGCTCGGCGCTGTCTTTTGCCAATGGCGCTGGGTGCGGGTCGTGACGTTTCTCGGGCTGCTGCAGATCATCGCGCTCGACAATTCGAAGGTGAAGATCGGCCACAGCATGCACCTGCTCGTGCTGGTGGCGTTTTTGCTCGTCTTCCTGCCGGCCCGCTGGGATCGCCCGGTGTTCCGGACCCGGCGGATGACGCGGGAGCGCACGCTGCTGATTTTCTGGGCCTGCCAGGCGGTGGTGCTGCTTTCCTACACGATGAGCGGGCTCGGCAAGCTCGGCGGCGTGGTTTATCAGGTCGTGCTCGGCCAGCCGAACGTGTTCTCGCGCGACGCCCTGGCGCTGCACACCGCGGAACGCCTCGCGCAAACGGAATCAACGAGCCTGCTCGGCGCCTGGCTGCTGGAGCATCCGTGGGCCGGGTGGTTGCCCATGATCGGCACGTTTTACTTGCAACTCTTCGCTTTCTGGATTGCTTTCCGGCCCGCGTTGCAGCGCTGGTGGGCGGCAGGGTTGATCGGGTTTCACGCCGGCTCGTATTTCCTCATGACGATCAATTTTCCGCAGAACTGTCTGCTGCTGGGGCTCCTGTTTTTCCGGTCTCCGTTTCTGTCGTCACCGGAGCCGGGCTGGCGGCAGATCGGCGGGGCGCTGCCGCTTTTCGGTTCGCTTTTTCAACGGCTGTTTCCGGTCGCCGCGCGACGCTCGATCTATCGGGCCGCCGACGCGCGGAAGGGCGAAGGATAAGTGCGGGCGCGATTTTTTGCTTTTCCCCCGCCCCTTCTGGCCTGACTCTCGTTGGCTCTCATGCGCGTCCTCATCCTGACCTCCAGCACTGGCGGCGGGCACAACATGCGCGCCAGCTCGTTCGCGCATTGGGCGCACCGGGAGGCGGCGGCCGAGACGCAGCACCCGGGCGTCGGCACGGAGGTGCAGATCCACAAATGCCTGGAAAACACGCACGGCCTGTATTCCTTCGGCGTCGGGCTTTACAACTGGATCCAGCGCACGGCGCCGTGGCTGCACCACGTTTATTTTAATTTTCTGGAAGTCTCCGCGCCCTGCCGGGCTCCGAGCCGCATCCTGGGTGCGAGCCGGTTTCGCGCGATCCTGGACCACGTCCGGCCGCAGATCGTGCTCAGCACGCACGGGTCGCTCAACCACGGCTTCTTCGCCCTGGCGCGGGAACATCTCGGCGCGGATCGGGTGCGGTGCGTCACCTACTGCGGAGAGCTTTACGGCAAATACGGTTTCAGCCGGCATTGGGTGAATCCCGAGGCGGATCTTTTCATCGGCGCGGTGCCGGAAACCATGGAGGCGGCCCGGCGCTTCGGCATGCCGGAGGAACGCAGCTTTCTGGGCGGGTTTCTCTTAAACCCGAGTTTTTACGACGAGCCGCTGCTGCCCGAGGCGCGCCGGGGATTTCTGCGCGAGGCGCTCGGGCTGGACCCCGATCGCTTCACGCTGCTGCTTTCCACCAGCGAGCACGGCGTGCACAACCATCCGGCACTTCTGGAGTCGCTCTATGCCGCGCGCCGCCGCGTCGGCCTCGACCGGCTCCAGGTCATCGCGCTTTGCGGCCGCCTGCCCGAGACGCTCGAGCGCGTGCGGGCCTGGGGCCGGGCGCATCCGGAGCTGCACCTTTGCGCGCTGCCGCGCACCGAGCGGATGGCGCTCTTCATGCAACTGGCGGACGCCGTGGTCGCGCGTCCCGGCACCGGCACGACGAGCGAGGCGATCCTGAGCCGCTGCCCGGTGATCTTCAACGGTCTCGGCGGCGTGATGCCGCAGGAGTTTATCACCGTGAAGTTTGCCCGGAGCCACGGCATCGCCACGGAGATCCGTCAGCCGACCGATCTGCCGAACGTGTTGATCCAATGTCTCGATCAACCGGAGCGCATGACCGCGATCCGCGAGCGCATGGCCGCCGCCCAGCCGCCCGTGCATCCTACGGATATCCTGCGGCGCATCCGCGAGCTGGCGGCGGGCTTGAGCCCGGACGCCGGGCGGCAGCGGGCGGCTGGCGCGAGTTCGCGCCTGTCGTCGGCGGAACTGGCGAGCCTGGAGTCGCATCAGCCCGTCGATCAGCCGGCGGACGCGGAGCCGCGCACGCCGCGGCACCACCTCCGGCCGGGACGGTTTTCCGAGGAAGCCGGGCAGCCGAGCCTGTGACTTCGACCCGGTAGGCGCCGGGCATGTCGCAGAAGCCGGACGGCAGAAAAAAAGCGCGGAGGATGAGTCCGCGCTTTTTCATTTCCGGAACCCAGGCTCCGGGCCAGAGTCAACCGCTGACTTGGTTTAGGCGCTGGCGTCGCGCAGGGAACGGATGTTGTTGTGCGCGGCCAGGATCTCCTGGTGCTGCTTCTTGACGATGGCCTGGATCGGCGCCGGCAGGTCGCTGCTTTCGCACGCCTTTTTGAAGGCGCTCACCGCATGATCCTCGCCCCGCTCGCACTCCGCGAGCACGGCATGACGCCCGCCGCCGCTGAGCGCGCTTTTCAGATTGATCCAGCCCCGATGGAGGGCGCCGGTGACGCTGGATTCCGTCTCCGGCTTGGACTCACCCAGGTGAATGAGCTCCTGCTGGAGTTCGCCGGCAAACTTCGAGCGCTGGGTCGCGTAGGAGCTGAACAGCGTCTTCAGTTCGCTGTCTTCGATGTTCTCCGAAGCGTGCTGGTAGCCGTATTGGCCGTCTTTGAGGGTTTCAACCAAATCGTTGAGGGTAGAGATTGTGTTTTTCTGGTCCATACACGTTTCAATTCGTCCCCTTGGCATGTGGTGGCCGTGGCGTATCCTTCGGGCCGGGCGCGCCTCCGTTTTCAGTCGTGAGACGCCCGCTTTTCATGTCACGCCGGAACGCGAATTTTGATGAAGTGCTTGCGCGCTTGCATCTGCACGCCGTTCTACCTGCGCTGGAGGAACTTGTGCGTATCGTGCCCGTCGCAGCGGATACGATTTCGGGCAAAAATTTCTCGATCCGACTCTCCGTGCTGGGGGGGCCGGCGACGACGTTGCGCTGCCAGAATGGAATCCTGCGGGTCTTCCCGAACCGGGACGGGGGCGCGGCGGTGAACCTCCTTTTTTTCTCGGCGCGGCAGTTGAACCGCCTGTTCACGAAGTCCGGTGGGATGCCGCCGCTGCCGGTCGGCGTTCCGTGGCAACTCGGGAAGCTGCGGACGTTTGTTGCGCTGACAAATCTGCTTGATCGCTATTTGCAACCTTCCGCGGACGGCGTAGACAGCGCGGAGCCCGGTTTCAAGGCAATCCAGACGCGTTTGCTCCTGCGAGTGCTCAGTCGCGCCGCGCCGCTCGTGGCGCAGCACGATCCGCCGTCGGCGGCGCTGCTCGCGGAGTTTCCGGAGAGCAGCCTGGAACTGCAGGCGCCCACCGTGGATTTTACCACGCGATTCTGGGCGCATGGCGGGAGCGAGAACGGAGCGGGCTCGTCCGCCGTCGGCGAACGGCAACAACCGGCGGCTCCGGCCGACGCGACGATTGTCTTTCGGGATGCGGCGACGCTCGAGGCGGCGCTGCACGGGCGGCTGGATGCGGCGGCAGCGGTTGGACTTGGCCGACTGGACGTCCGCGGTTGGATTCCACTGGCCGATGCCTGGAGCTATGTGCTTGACCGGGTGGAGGTTTATCTTCAGCCGAAGGCGGCGACCTAAAATGATTACAAATTACGACGGGAGAAAGGTTAGCAGCGCAGTCGGCTGAAAATTATGGAGCCGAATTTCGATCGTTCCGCGGCGCTGTTCGCCCGAGCCGCGAGTGTGATTCCGGGCGGGATCTTTGGCCACACGAGTCCCGCGGCTGTGCTGCCGGGCGCGTCGCCGTATTTCGCGCAAAAGGCGGAGGGCTGTCGCTACACGGACGTCGATGGCCGGGAATACATTGATTATCTTTGCGGCTACGGCCCGCTGATTCTCGGTTACAACGACCCGGAGGTCGAAGAAGCCGCCGCCCGGCAAGCGCGCGACGGCAATTGCTTCAACCATCCGGCGCCGGTCATGGTGGAACTAGCGGAGCGACTGGTGGACCTCGTTGATTTTGCGAGTTGGGCGGTGTTCGGGAAAAACGGCGCCGACATGACGACTTGGGCAATCCAGGTGGCCCGGGAGCACACGCAGCGGAAGAAGATTTTGAAAGTGGCCGGCGCCTACCACGGCGCGCATGCTTGGACAACGCCGGGTCACGGCGGCTGGATCGAGGAGGACCGCATGCACATTCATGGGTTCCCCTGGAACGATGTTGATGCGTTCCAACGGCTGCTCAAGAAACACCGGGGAGACGTCGCGGGCGTCATCGTCACCGCGTTTCATCACCCGGCATTCGGCGATTCGCAGATGCCGGCAGCCGGGTTCTTTCAGGAGATTGAGCAGGCCTGCCGGCGGGATGGGGTGGTTTTGATCCTCGACGATGTGCGGAGCGGGTTTCGGCTCCATCTCGGCGGTTCGCATCGACTTTTCGGGTTTCAGCCGGATCTGACATGTTTTTCGAAGGCGCTGGGCAATGGGCATCCGATTTCAGCAGCGCTTGGGTCCGAGGCACTCCGACGCGCAGCGGGACGCGTTTTTCTCACCGGCAGTTTCTGGCAGAGCGCGGTTCCGATGGCGGCGTCATTGAAATGCCTGGAGATTTGCGAGCGCGATGACGTGGTCGGGCAGTTGGAGAAAATCGGAGGACTGCTGCGGAACGGGCTGGAGCGGTTGGCCGAGAAGCACGGATTCGCGGTGCGCTACAGCGGGCCCAACGCAATGCCGTTCCTTTCGTTCGCCGACGAGCGGAATTTCTTGCGGAGTCAGGATTTCTGCCGGGCGATGATCCGGCGCGGGGTGTTTCTGCATCCGCACCACAACTGGTTTCTGTGCGCGGCCCACCGGGAAACGGACATCGAGCAAACTCTTACGGCCGCGGACGAGTCGTTCCGGGAAATGGCGGGCTGAAAGCGCCCGGTGCGGTGAGTTCCACGTGGAACACCGCGCTAGGAGAAATGGCCTAGGATCGATCGTTCCAAAAACTTGGCCGGCAGGATCCGACTCGCGAACGTGCCGAGCCCGGCTTGGAAAAAGGTGCCACACGCCCGCACCGCGGGATGCCGGCGGGCAAAAACGAGCCGCTGAATTTTCTCGGCCACAAGCTCCGGCGGCGGGGCTTTGCTCATGTCGCGATCGGAAATTTCCAAAACCCGCTGCGCTCCTGCCAGCACCGGGTCAGACGACGCTTCCCGCACCCTGGTGCCATCTGCCGAACCCGTTTCCGGAGTCCGCGTCATGGCTCGGTTGAAATTCGTCGCGATGTCGCCGGGCTGGAGATCGACAAAATGAATCGCCCCGCCCGAGCCATCCCGCTCCTCCATCCGCAACGTCGCCGAGAACGAGCTGAGCGCTGCTTTTGCCGCGCTGTAGGCGGCGGCATACGGGAGCGGAAGCCGCGCCGCCAGGGAGGTGACATTGATGATCAACCCGGTCGCTTTCGGCTGGGCTCCGCGCATCGCCGGAAGCGCGAGCTGGATCAGCTGCATCGGCCCGAACACAAGGATTTGAAACTGGCGACGGAGTTCTTCCGCGGGCATCTGCGCCGCCGGACCGAACCAGCCGCCGCCGGCGTTGTTGATCAACACCTCGAAGCGCCCGCCGGCCTCTGCCTGTGCGACCTCGAAGCTTTCCCGGACGGAATCCGAACTTTCGAGATCCATCACGACCCGGCGGAAATTCGGTAATTGTTCCGGCAGCCGGTCGAGCGACCGCGCCGTGCCCCAGACATGACAGCCGGCGGCAACCAGCCGCCGCGCCGTGGCGAGCCCGATGCCGGAACTCGCTCCGGTGAGAAAAACCCGCGGCGACGGTTTCGGTTTCATCGCTTCGCCGCGGAGAGGGGTCACAGCCCGAGATCGTCCGCGGTCCGCATCACGATGGCGACATTCGTGCCGCCGAAGCCGCTGGAATTGGACATCAGGATGCGGGGCTGCGCGGCCGTCGGTTCTGTTACGATCGGGACGCCTTCGCACGCTGGATCCAGTTCGGTGATGTTTGCGGAAACCGGCACGAATTTTTCTTTCAACGCGAGGCAGCAAAAGCCAGCTTCCATCGCACCCGCCAGCGAGAGTCCGTGCCCAGTGATGCTTTTCGTGCTGCTGACCAACGGCCGTTTTTCCGGCGCGAACACCTGCTTGATTGCCGCGATTTCCGAGACGTCACCGAACGGAGTCGATGTCGCGTGCGCGTTGACGTAATCGATCGCCTCTGGCGGCGTGCCCGCGTCTTTCAAGGCATTCCTCATCGCGCGAGCGAGTCCGTCGCCGGTCGGGTCGGGCGCGAGGACGTTGTAGCCGTCGCTGGCTTCACCCCAGCCCAAAACCTCGGCGTAGGCGCGAGTCACCCCGCGTTCCCGCGCGTGCTCAAGCTCCTCGACGACGAGGACGGCAGCGCCGCCGGTGCCGACAAAGCCGTCGCGCTTGACGTCGAACGCGCACGGCGATTTCTCCGGATCGGTCTGGACGCTTAACGCCCGCACCGCGGCAAACGGCAGGATGCTGAACTTGTTGCAATCCTCCGCCCCGACGACGAAGACCGTCTTCTGGCGCCCGCTGCGGATAAGATCCACGGCCAGGGCAAGGGCGTGCGCCGACGAAGCGCAGGCGCTGGAAACGCCGAGCGAGGTGCCTTTGATGCCGAAGGTCGGGACGATGTTGATGTAAAGCGAGCCGGGAATGCTGTTAATGATTCCCATCGGCGGGCAGCGCTGGACTCCGCGCTTGAGCATGATGTCGAGATTCTGATACGCCATCCACATCGACCCGCCGGACGCGCACGCCAGGCCGGTGTCTTCATTGGATACCAGGTTCGGCGGGAGGTCGGCATCGGCGATTGCCTCGCGCATCGCGAAATACGTGTAGAGCGCGTTGGGCGTCATCGGACGCAGCACTTCACGCGAGATCTTGTGCGTCGAGGGAAACGTCCAGTCCTCGAACTCTCCCGACGCAAAATCGAAGCCTTTAACCGTGCCGGCCAGCTTGACCGGGATCGCCGGGTCTTCGAACTCTGAAAACCGCTCCACGCCGGTGCGCGTCTCGCGCAGGCTGCGAAGCACTTCCTCCCGGCCATTGCCGATGCTGGTGATGAAACCAAGTCCGGTGACAACAGCACGCTTCATAGGAAACAAAAGGACTCAGGCTGGCGATGACGCGTCGATGGCTGCGGTAGAATCGCTTGCACCAAAGGGCATCCGGTCCCCCCGCGTCGCCTTCAATCCCAGAAGATCAGGAGGGCGACGGCACGGCGATTTCCGGCGTCGCAGCCACGGGCAGATCCGGCGAGCTTTCCGGAGTCGTGGCCATCGCGGCCGCGGCAGAGGCGGTGCCGGCTTTTTCGCGTTCCGCGAGGTGCTCAGCCACATCCGGGCCGAAGGCGAGGACGAGGTGCTCGATCTCGGCCAGACGCTCGCCGCGCACCTTGATGCTGCCGTCGAAGATTGCCAGCGGCGGCCGGAGGCGCCGGAGCTTGGCTTCCATTTCCAGCCGGTCGCCAGGCTTGGCGCGGCGATGAAAATGAGCGGATTCCATGGAAGCGAAGAGCACCTCGCCGCCGGGCTCTTCCTGCCCGGACCCGGCGAGACCGCTCAAGGCTTCGTGGTTGCTCTGCAGAATCCACAGACAAGCGGCTTGCCCGAGTGCTTCGAAGACGATGGAAGCCGGGAACACGGGGTTCCCCTTGAAATGACCCTCGAGGAAATATTCGTCTCCGCGCACCGTGTAGGTGGCGTGGATCACGTCGCCTTCCACGGTCGCCTCGTCCACAAAAAGAAACGGCGCCTGGTGGGGCAGCACCGTAGCCACGGCTTCCCGGTCGAAATGGCGCATCTTCTTCCTCGCGGCACCGGCGTCGTCGCTATCTCCGCTGGAAACTTTTCGCGCGAGGA
Organism: uncultured Verrucomicrobiae bacterium; assembly: GCA_963762725.1. Taxonomy (GTDB): domain Bacteria; phylum Verrucomicrobiota; class Verrucomicrobiia; order Chthoniobacterales; family SZAS-18; genus JAFAXH01. Next base: position 846,309 of record CAVXLY010000005.1, read on the forward strand.
AACTCTTCACGGCGCCAAGGGTGCGGATGTCTTTAAGCTCCTCGTTGTCGATGCTGATACCGAGCGTTTCCTCGATGGAAAGCACGATTTCGAGCAGGGTCAGCGAATCGATGCTGAGATCTTCGGCCAAGCGGGTTTCGTCGTTGGCTTCCGCCAGCCGTGGGGCGTCCTCTGCGGAAAGGTGGCGCTCGATGATGCCATAGACCACCGTGGGCACTTCGTCGACATCACCGGTTTCGCGGAAGCGCAGCGCAGCATCAATGGTTTCTGGCCGGCAGCGTTTGAGCGCCGCACGCAATTCAGCGATTTGTTCGTCAGTTAGAGCCATGAGCAAGGTAACAACAGAAAAGGATCGACGCGGGTTGGTCTCCCACTCCGGGCGCAAATTTTCGCGGTCGGTAACATAGACTTTCCACGTTGCTGGGCAAATACAACTCTGCGGGTTTTTCCGCGCGGAATTTTTCGTCTGCCAAGCAAAGCGTTTCGGACCGACGCGCGGCGGTTTCGACTCCTTCCGCATCCCTTTTCCGCAGCGATCCCGCCATGCCCCTGCCCTCCTGTTCTTCGCGATGGAGCCGATCTTCTTTCTGACCCACGAATACGCGCCGTTTCGCGGCGGCGCGGCGACGTATGTCGAGGAATGCGCGCGGGCCGCTCGTGGGTTGGGTTACGATGTCCGCGTCGTCACGGCCACTGGGCGGCGGCATAGCCCCGATGAGGAATCTCCGCCGACGGGGGGAAATCGTGGCAGTGAAGAGAGCAGCAGCATCCCGGTGAGCCGGGTGAGATCGAGCGGAAGGCTGACCCCAGCCGGGATCGCGGGGCTGGCCCGCGGTTTTTACCGCATGCGCGACGAGCTGGCCGATGCACCGCTCGTGGTGTTGAGCGCTGGCGCACACATGGCACTGATTTCCCTGGCGGCGGGCGGGATCTTCGCCCCGAAGCGAGTGCTCAGTTTTTTCCACGGATCCGAAATCCTGAAACTCGGCGAACGGCGGCCCTGGCGCTGGCTGGCTCCGCGATATTATCGGGGGCGGCCCCACTTCGCCGTGGCTTCGGACTACGTCCGCACGTTGTTGCGCGAGAGCAGGTTATCGCCTGGAAAAGAGATGATTCACCAAGCGCCGTGTGCCTGCGGGCCGGAGTTGCTGGCAGCGGCCAACTTGGCTCAGCGGTCAGCTGTGTCCGGATCTTCGGTGAAGAACGGCGGGGATCCGTTCCGCATCCTGACAGTTGCCCGCATTCATCCCCGGAAGGGCCAGCTTGATCTTGCCACGGCCGTGGCGCGGCTCCCGGAACCGTTGCGACGGCGGGTGGTGCTCCAGCTCGTCGGTGTCGGTGACCTGGACTATTTGGAGAAGGTCCGGGCGGTTTGCCGCGCGGCGGATGTCACCGTGGAACATCTCGGCAAGGTGCCGACGGCCCGGCTGCCGGCGCTTTACGGTGCATGCGATCTTTTCGCGCTGACCAGCCGCACCCTGCCGGACAGCGTGGAGGGCTTCGGAATTGTCTATCTGGAGGCAGGCGCCTTTGGCTGCCCGGTCCTGGCCTACCGGACAGGCGGAGTGCCGGAAGCGGTGCGTGACGGGGAAACCGGCTTGCTGGTGCCCGAGGGCGACGTGGCGGCACTAAGCCAGAGCCTGGCTGTGCTGATGGAAGATCGGCCGCTACGGGAACGCCTTGGCGCCGCGGGTCGAAGCTTTGCCCGCAGCTTTTCCTGGGATCAGGCAGCCCGGGTGCTGTGCGATGCCGCGCTGGCGCTGCCCCGGTGACGCCGACACCGCCAGACACTGGGCGCGCCTAGTTTTTCTTTTCCAACCAGACCGCGAGCAAGGCAACATCGGCAGGCGTGACACCGCTGATTCGGCTGGCCTGGCCGAGGTCTTCCGGCAGGATTTCGGAGAGTTTTAGTCGGGCTTCCGTCCGGAGCCCGCGCACCGCGGCATAGTCCAGACCGGGCGGGATCGCCCGGCGCTCGAGCTTCGATGTGCGCGCCACGGATTCCTCCTGGCGGCGGATGTAACCGGCGTAGCGCAGATCGTTCTGCAGGATTTCCCAAACTTCACCAGAGCACTGCGTCCGCGCTTCGGCCGGCAATTGTTCCCAGGAATTTTCCGGTCGGCGCAGCCATTGGGCGACGCGGACCCCGTCGTGGCGCGTGGACTCCGCCCAGCTGGCGGCGGATTCCAGCGCCGCGGTCTTGCGTTGATGAGCTGCCCAAAGCGCATCCGGCACCAATCCGACCGCCCGGCCCCGGGGGGTGAGACGCAGGTCAGCGTTGTCGGCGCGCAGGAGAAGCCGATGCTCCGCCCGGCTGGTGAACATGCGGTAAGGCTCGTTTGTGCCCTTGGTCACCAAATCATCAATCAGCACGCCGATGTATGCCTCGGCCCGACCGAGCACAAACGGCGGCTCGCCCCGAACCTTCAGCCCGGCGTTGACCCCGGCCACCAAGCCCTGGCCGGCGGCTTCTTCATAGCCGGAAGTGCCATTGATCTGGCCGGCGAAGTAAAGATTTTCGATCCGCTTGGTTTCCAGCGTCCGCGCGAGCTGGGTGGGCGGGCAAAAATCGTATTCCACCGCGTAACCGGGCCGGATGATCTCGGCTCGCTCCAAGCCTCGCACGCTGCGAACAAAGTCGAGCTGCACCTCGAAGGGCAGGCTGGTCGAGATGCCGTTCACATACCATTCCTCGGTGTGGCGACCCTCAGGCTCCAGAAAAAGCTGGTGCGCCGTTTTGTCGGGAAACTTGACGACCTTGTCCTCGATCGACGGGCAATACCGTGGCCCCACGCCCTCAATACGGCCGCAGAAAAGCGGGGATTTATCGAGGTTTGCGCGGATGATCTCGTGCGTGCGCTCGTTGGTGTGCGTGATCCAGCAGGCGGTTTGTTCCACATGGAACGCGCCGTCCCGCCAAGTGTTGAGGGTAAAAAGGTCATCCCTCCGCCGATCCGCGAGCCGCTCCGGCCAGTGTGTGAACAGCGACGGCACCGCATCCCCGACCTGCGGCTCAAGGCCGGAGAAGTCGATGGAACGCCGGTTCAATCGGCACGGCGTTCCCGTCTTGAAGCGCCGCACCTCGAAGCCGAGACCTCGCAGGCTGTCGCTCAACGACGACGCGCTGTCACCCATGCGGCCGCCCGTTTGGCTTTGCATACCGACGTGCAGCAACCCGCGCATGAACGTGCCGGTGGTGATGACGACCGACCGAGCTTGGTAGCGGACGCCGAGGGCGGTCTCCAGCCCGCAGACCCGGTCGTCCTCCACGATGAGCCGCGCCACGTTGCCTTGCTGGACATCGAGATTTTCCTGCCGCTCGCACACCGCCTTCAACCGGAATTGATACGCCTTTTTGTCGCACTGGACGCGCGGACCCCGGACGCAGGGGCCTTTGGAGGCATTAAGCAGCCGATACTGAATGGCGGTCGCATCGGCGTTCAAGCCCATGATCCCGCCGAGCGCATCGATCTCGCGCACCATCTGACCCTTCGCCAGCCCGCCGATCGCCGGGTTGCAGGACATCTGCCCGATCGTGTCGAGATTCTGCGTCAGCATCAAGGTCCGGCAGCCCAGCCGCGCCGCCGCCAGCGCCGCTTCGACGCCAGCGTGACCGGCGCCGACAACGAGGACGTCATAGTGAACAGGGTAACAAAACATGGCGGGCACGACTCCCGAGCCAACTCCGGCGCGGGGTTTGTCAAAATGCCCGGATTCCCCGCGAAATCAACGCACCCCGGGCCGAAGAAAGCACGCGCCCCCGCCTTGCGCCGGACCAGAAAGGACGCATGATGATCCCAGCCACCGATGCCGGCGCGGAATCCGTTTGCCGGCCGCCCGCCGCCGTCCGATGAACCCGAAAAAGCGCCGCTCCGCTTCCACCGATCGTGGCCCCGTGTCGCCGGCGAAGCCCGTCGCCGAGGAACTGCGCACGCTGCGCCGAGTATTCGACAACGTCGTCGCCGGCTACGCCGCCCGGATTCACCGCGAAATCGACGAGGTCGCGGCCGCGATCAACGCCCTTCAATTTGATAAGGATGGCACCCCGCCGAAAAACAGCGGCGCACAGCCCGATCAGTTGCGCGATCTGCGTGACATGTTGAGTTTAATGCGCAATCTCCAAGTGCGTCCGGAAAAAGGCCGGCGCAAGGATTTGAAAAAAATTGATACCGTTGTTGGCGATCTACAATTGCTAATCGAACACTGGCCCTCCCGATGAACGTTTCTCCCTCCCCCGTGAACCCGGATCCCGCCGCCGCGTTGCGGACAAAGTTGGTCCCTAGCAAGGGAGCGACAATCTGGCCTGCGCTCGCGCTTTTGTTGCTCGTCGGCATTTATCGGATCGGGCTCGCTTGGGAGACGACGCACTCGGCGAGCGGCGGCGGGGTGTTTTCCTGGCTGCCCGGCTTTTGTCCGTTGGCGGCGTTGACGCTTTGCGGCGGCTGGTTTCTGCCGCGCCGCCTGGCGCTGGTGGCGCCCTTGGTGGTGCTGGGGTTGACCGATCTCGCGCTCACCGCCATCTACGGCTGGCAGCCAATGGGCGGCGGTGACGGGACCGCCACGGTCGTCCAAATGGTCAGTCGCTACGTCGTGTTGCTGCTCTTGGGCGCCGGGGCGCTGAGCCTGCGCTCCGTTCTGCCGAAGCGCCCGGCCCTGCGCGGGCTGGCGGTGCTGGCGGGCACAGCCGTCGGGTCTGCTTTATTTTATGGGGTCACGAACACGTTTTCCTGGCTCACGCTGCCGGGCTACTCGCTGACCGCCACCGGCTGGTGGCAGGCGCTGACGACAGGGTTGCCGGGCTATCCGCCGAGCTGGATTTTCTTCCGCAACGCCCTCGTGAGCGACCTGCTTTACGCCTGTGCGATGCTGGTCGCCGTCGGTGCGGTCCGGCGGTCGAGAATTTCGATCCCGGGAAATGCGAGGTCGGCCCGTCCGAACGTCCCCGCTGGGGCGCATTAAACTAGGTGGAAACCGGCTCGCCTGCGCCGGAGTGCTGGAGCCTGGATCGCGCTCCCCGCTTCCGTCAGTTCTGTGTCCGAAACTCCGTTTTGAATCGCTCGCTGAATATTTTTTAACGCTATGGATAAAAGTGCCAATCGCACGCAGGAAGAAATCGACGCTCTTTATTTAATGTTGCTCATCCGCCGCTTTGAAGAGCGCGCCGCGCAGCAATACCAGATGGGAGGGAAAATCGGGGGTTTCTGCCATCTCTACATCGGCCAGGAAGCCGTGGTTGCCGGCTCGAAGACGGCGACGCGGCCCGATGATTATTGGATCACGGCTTATCGCGACCACGGGCACGCCTTGGCCAAGGGCACGAGCCCGGAAGCCTGCATGGCGGAGCTCTTCGGCAAGGCGACCGGCTGCTCGAAGGGGCTCGGCGGTTCAATGCATTATTTCGACAAAGAGCGTGGCATGTATGGCGGTCACGCCATCGTCGGCTCGCACATCCCGCTCGGGGCCGGGCTGGCGTTTGCCTCGAAATACAAGAAGGATGACCGCGTCACGCTCTGCTATTTCGGCGATGGCGCCATCAACATCGGCGGATTTCACGAGGGTCTGAACCTGGCCGGTCTTTACAAGCTGCCGTGTATCTTCATCTGCGAGAACAACTTCTTCTCCATGGGCACGCACTTGGCGCGCTCAAATCCGCTGAAAGAGATCGTTTCGCGTGGCAAGGGCTACGACATGGACAGCGCCGTGATCGACGGCATGGATTACCGGGCGGTGCGCGACGATCTGAGCAAGATCGTGGACGAAGTCCGCCGGGAGCAAAAGCCGTATTACATCGAGATGCGCACCTATCGCTACCGCGGCCATTCCATGTCTGATCCGGCGACTTACCGGACAAAGGAAGAGCTCGATAAATACAAGGAGCAGGATCCGATCGCCAAGCTGAGTGCCCAGTTGCGCGAAGAGAAAAAGCTGAGCAAAGCGCAATACGACGAACTCGATGCGAAGGCGAAGAAAGTCACCGCCGATGCCGTGAAATTCGCCGACGAGAGCCCGCTCCCGCCCGTCGAGGAACTGCACAACTACACGCTGGTCTGACCCAGGCGCCCGCACCCCACCCTTTTAGACCCTTTTTCCTGCCGTGAGAGAAATCACCTACCGCGAAGCCATCAACGAAGCCATCGCCGAAGAAATCGAGCGCGATCCCAACGTGTTCCTCATGGGCGAGGAAGTGGCCCAATACGACGGCGCTTACAAAGCGAGTAAAGGCCTCCTCGCCCGCTTCGGCCCGGACCGCATCCTTGACGCCCCCATCGCGGAAGCCGGCTTTGCCGGACTCGGCATCGGTGCGGCGATGGCCGGGCTGCGGCCGATCATCGAATTCATGTCGTTTTCGTTCTCGTTTGTGGCGTTCGATCAGATCGTCAACAACGCGCCGAACATGATCACGATGTCGGGCGGCCAGTTCAACGTCCCGATCGTGTTTCGTGGGATCAACGGTCCGGCGCACCAGCTCGGCGCTACGCACATGCACGCGACCGAGGCGACGTATGCGAACTTCCCGGGCCTGAAGATCTGCGTGCCGGCTACGCCGCGGGACGTCAAAGGCCTGCTCAAAACCGCGATCCGCGACGACAATCCGGTGCTCGTGATGGAAAGCGAGTTGCTTTACAACATGAAAGGCCCCGTCGAGGCCCCGGACACCGACCTGCTGATTCCGCTCGGCAAAGCGAATCTTCTCCGCGAAGGTTCCGATGTCACCATCATCGCCTATGCCCAGACCGTGCGCATGGCACTGGCGGCGGCGGAAACCCTTGCCGAGCAGGGTATTAACGCTTCGGTGCTTGATCTGCGTTCCATCAAGCCGCTTGATCTCGACGCCATCCTGACCTCCGTGGCTCGCACGCACCGCGTGGTCATCGCCGAGCAGGATCGGCCGTTTTGCGGCATCGGCTCCGAGTTAACATTCCAGATCCAGAAGCATATTTTCGATGAACTCGACGCCCCGGTCGCCCGGGTGACGCAGGAGGAAGTCCCGATGCCTTACGCGGAGAACCTCGAAAGCGCGGTGCTGCCGAGCCCCGAGAAGATCGTTGCCGCCGTGAAAGAAGTTTGTCCCAGCTAGAGTTCCGTCACGTTCGTCCGCCTCTCGCGGTCCAACGTATTGGCCCGCGACCTGAACTCTACCGTTCCGAAGTCCTCGCGAAACTCCTGGCCTCCCTTCATCCCCGTCCGTTTTTGTCGTTAATAACTCCCGTCTGCCGCCGCAATCCTCATCTTTTCCCCCTTATGGCTGATATCACGATGCCCAAACTCAGCGACACGATGACCGAAGGCACTTTGGTTTCGTGGAAAAAGAAACCCGGTGACACCGTTTCGATGGGTGAAGTCATCGCCGAGGTGGAAACCGACAAGGCGACCATGGAAATGGAAGCCTTCGAAGACGGCGTGATCTCCGAGATTTTCGTGAAAGAAGGTCAAAAGGTCGCTATCGGCGAGCGCATCGCCCGCATCGGTGGCGATGCCGGAGCCGCCCCGGCCCAAGCCAAAGGCGGTGCTTCTAAAAAGGACGAACCCAAGGCTGGCAGCGCTGGGACGACAGAATCGGCGTCCACCCCGAGCAAAGGAGCCGCCGGACACGCCAGCCAGGACGGCGCTGGCAATACCCTGACCGAGGAGCCACGGGCCGGGGACGCGGACGCATCCGCACCTTCAGCGCTCGAGAGCGAACCGACAGCCGGCAGCAGCGCCGGGTCCCGCGTGAAGGCCTCGCCACTGGCGCGCAAAGTGGCAAAGGAACACGGCGTCGATCTCTCCGGCCTGACCGGCTCCGGCCCCGGTGGTCGGATTATCCAGCGCGACATCATGGCTGCGAAGGAGGCCGGACCTACCGCCGCCCGCCCAGCCGCTGCCTCCGCGGCTCCAGCCGCCCGGCCGCAGTCGGCTTCGACGACCGTTACATCCCCAGCCTCCACCTCGCGGCCGGTGGCTGTCTCGGCTACTGCCAAGGATCAGCGGAATGCCCTTTCCTCGATGCGGAAGACCATCGCGGATAGGTTGTTACAAAGCAAGACGACGATCCCGCATTTCTATCTCCACGTGGAGGTGGACGCCGGCCCGCTGATGCGCCTCCGCGCAGAGCTGAACGCCGCCGGCGAGAAGGATGGCGCGAAGTTCAGCGTGAACGACTTTATCCTCAAGGCGACGGTAGCAGCCATCACGCGGGTTCCGAAGGTGAACGCAGCGTTCGATGGCGATGCGATCGTCCAGTTCGCCAGCGTGAATCTCGCCGTCGCGGTGGCCGTGGACGATGGGCTGGTCACGCCGGTCATCCGCGATGCCCAGAGCAAATCGCTGCGCGAGATCTCCGCCGCGGTGAAAGATTTTGCGACGCGTGCCCGCGCCCGGAAACTTAAACCGGACGAATACCAGGGCGGCACGTTCACGGTTTCGAATCTCGGTGGCTACGGAATCGACAAGTTCGACGCGATCATCAATCCGCCCCAAGCCGCGATTCTTTCTGTCGGCGCGGTCGTCAAGAAACCGGTCGTCGGCCCAAACGACACGATCGTGGCCGGTCATCGCCTCGACTTGGGTTTGAGCTGCGACCATCGGGTCGTGGACGGCGCTCTGGGTGCGGAATACCTCGCCGCGTTGCGCAAGCTCATCGAGCAGCCCGCTTTGATGCTAATTTAAGCGGAAGCTGCCCGCCCGATTTCGCGGCTGTGCGATTAACCCAGTCGCGCGGCTGCGGAGGAGAGATCAGTAAAATTCCCAGCAGTCGGTCCTGTTAGGTTACGTTTACTTTCACTTATTTTCGTTTTTCTCCGCACCCGGGCGTAAAGTTGGTAATGGCATGCGCCAACTGAAATTCTCAAATTTTACCCTGAAATATTATGGCATCATCTTATGACCTGATCGTGATCGGCGGCGGGCCAGCTGGCTACGTCGGCGCGATTCGCGCCTCGCAAATGGGCAAAAAAGTGGCCTGCGTGGAGATGGACCGCGCCGGGGGCACCTGCTTGAACTGGGGCTGCATCCCGACGAAGTCGCTTTTGCGGAACGCCGAGTTGTTTCACCTGATGAACCATCGGGCCGCGGACTTTGGATTTGCTTTCGATAACTTGCGTTTCGATTGGTCGAAAATCATCTCCCGCAGCCGGAAGGTGAGCGACAAACTCGCCGGCGGCATCGAGTTTCTCTTCAAAAAGAACAAGATCGATTACATCCGTGGCGAAGGCAGCTGCAAGGATGGCCGGACCGTCGTGGTAAAGAAATCCCAGGGCGGCGAGGAAACGTTGACTGCCGATAAGATCCTGATCGCCACCGGCACGGTTTCCCGCGCGTTGCCGAACCTGCCGTTCAACGGGGAAACCGTTTTGAACGCCCGGCAGGCGATGACTTTGCCGACGCAACCAAAGCGCATGGCGATCATCGGCGCTGGCGCGATCGGGATCGAGTTCGCTTATTTTTATCACGCCTTCGGCACGGAGGTGACAGTCATCGAAATGATGCCGCGCATTCTCCCGGTCGAAGACGACGAGGTGAGCGCGACGCTGCTCAAGGCGTTCACGAAACAGGGCATCAAGGTGCTCGTGGACACGAAGTCGGAAAAAGTTTCGGTGAACAAGAACGGCGTGAAGCTCGAACTGCGCAGCGGGAAAGGCGAAACCAGCACGGTGGAAGCCGATGTCCTCCTCGTGGCGGTAGGCGTGGATCATCTGGTCCCGCCCGGGCTGGAATTGAAGCGCAACCCGCGCGGCTGGCTTGAGGTCAATGAGCGCTACGAAACCAGCACGCCCGGCATCTATGCTGCCGGCGACATCATCGGGCCTCCGTGGCTTGCACATGTCGCCAGCTGGGAAGCGGTCCAGGCAGTCGAGGGGATGTTCACCGACCACAAGCCGCGCAAGGTCGAGACCTTCCCCGGTTGCACTTATTGCCAGCCACAGGTCGCCAGCGTCGGCATCACCGAAAGGATGGCCAAAGAAAAAGGGCTGAAATACCGGGTTGGCAAATTTCCGTTCGGCGCCAATGGCAAAGCCCTCGCCGTGGGCGAGAGCGACGGCTTCGTGAAGCTGATCCTCGGCGAGCCGCACGGCGAGATCCTCGGCGCCCACATCATCGGCGCCGAAGCGACGGAGTTGATTGCCGAACTGGGACTCGCGATGAATCTCGAAGCGACGCACGAAGAAATCGAAGCCACGATCCACGCGCATCCGACTTTGAGCGAGGCCGTCCACGAGGCAAACGGCGCTGCCTACGATCTGGCCATCCATATTTGACAGTGTCAATTGCGGTCGGCCAGACTGTCGCGCTGGTTCGCGCCGCCCGCCGCCGCCCGGTATCGCCAAAACCATGGAAGCATCGGTTCAGGCGTGAGAACCTCCTGAGCCATGGCGAGCAGCGAAACGGACGCAAAACTGCCGGGGCCGGCGGGGAAAAAAGCGCGCACCCGCAGCCCGGCGTATCCTTACTTGGATCTGCGGGCCGCCCTTGAAAAAGCCGCCGTGCTTTGGCGGACCGAGGGACGTCACGCCGTGGTGGTCAGCCTCGCCATGCAGCATTGGGGCTACAAGGCCGAGAGCAGCACCGGCTACTCCTGCGTCGCCGCGCTGAAGAAATTCGGCCTCGTCGATGAGGAAGGCACCGGCGAGAACCGCCAAATGCGTCTTTCCCGCCTGGCGCTGGCCGTTTTGCTCGACGACGACCGCGCTTCCCCGGAGCGAAACTCGGCATTGCGCACCGCGGCGCTCAGTCCCCGGATCCACGCCGAGCTGTGGGAGAAATATGGGCCGGACCTCCCAAGCGACGGCTCGCTCCGGCGGTTCCTGATCCTTGAGAAGAACTTCAACGAAGCTGCCGTCGAGGAGTTCCTTGAGGAATACAAGTCAACCGTCGCCTTCGCCGGTCTGCGCGGGACCGAGGACGCTCCGTCGCCGCAGAGCCTCCCGGCAGCCGCCGGAGGTGTCGCGCCGTCCCCACGGGCCACTCCAGGCCGCCAGCGTTCCCTGCCCCCGACTCCCGGCGCCCACGCGGCTGCTACGTCGGCACGGTCTGCTGGTAATTCCGACGATCGCTTTCCCGCCTCGCCGAAGCCGTCACCCGGAAAAGGTGGAAACACGGCGCCGACGCCGGCAAACGGACCAACCCGAAAAAAGGAAGCTCAAGCCGGCATTGTCACGCTCCGAGCCGGAAACCGGCTTTCTTTTCCCCGAGGTAAAAGGCTCTGAACCGGTGCCGGCAGCGGCCGCGCCCGGCCGAAAGTCCCGGTCCCCTGCCCCCGCCCCGTCCGGCAACGCTGGCGGCGAAACCGGTCCCGCAGGCGGGGAGGCCGGCGCATCCCGGGAGCTTGCCGTCCCTTTGGATAATCAATCGGTCGTCCGCGTGCCGTATCCGATGACCGAGGAGGACTTCGACCTCTTGATCGAAACGCTGCACCTTTGGAAGCGGCGGCTCGTCCGTCCACAAGACTGACGGCTGCCCGCCGGCGCATGGCTTGTATGCGCCCATCCGGTGATTACCGGTTGCTCCGGATCCGACGTTTGGAGCGCTGATCGATTCCGCCCGAGTCCGGTGCCCCCTAACCGGCCGAGGATCCGTGCTGACCTCGGCTTGGCCGTTGCGCACAATAACTTCCGTTGCCAACAACCCGGCGTTGCTTGCTCCGGGCGGAGTTTTTCACAGACAGATGGATTGAGGGATTTCTTTAGAAGCAACAAACCCAGTCATATTAAGGCTGTGAATAAAATCAGCCCGGCGCGTTCCACAAAGCAACTGTGCTGGTTCCACGCGGAAACAACCGTGAGAATAAACCACCAGTTTTACCGCTAGAAATCAATAAAATCGCCGATAAGCTGATTTTACTGATTTTATTGTCTCTTTACCGTTCAAAACCCGCCGAAGTTATTCGCGGGATGTTGGAAGCCCGCGCATTGTGAATAACTTGCGAGTAAACCATCTGGCCGCTCGCAACGCAAGCCAGCGCTCCGTCGATCCAAGGAGGCGCTCAAGCCCGGTCTCAGGCGACTGATTTGGCAGACGCGGCACTGCTTCGGCCTAAGGTCGCCTGGTGCCAGCGCCGGGTTCGCAGGGCGTCCAGCGCCGCCGCGATTTCCGCCTGTTGCTTGCTGTGTCCCTCGCCGGTGCCGAGCAGAAGCCCGGCCCATTCGACTTGCGCGACAAACCGTTTGGCGTGATCCGGACCCGCGGAGGAGAGGATGGCGTAGGTCGGATTCCGCGGTGCGTAGCCTCCATCCGGGGCGGGCTTGCTGCCCGGGCTGACGCTTGTCGGCGAAAGCGCCGCCCCTCCGGCGACGCCCCCGGCATCCGTCGGAACCGTGGCGCCGCCGCTGCCGCCACCGGTGGAAGGCACCGGCAGGGATTGGAGGATTTCCTGCAACTGCCCTTTCGGGTTCACCTCCAGCGGCTGTCGGTCGAGCCCGGCCAAGCGAGCATCGGCTTGGGCGAGCAGGAAGCGGCGGACCACTTCAAGATTACTATCCAGAAACAGCGCCCCGGTAAGCGCTTCAAAGGCGTCGGCCAACGTCGAGGCGCGATGCCGCCCGCCGCTGTTCTCGTCGCCGCGGCCCATCATCAGATACTGACCGAGCTCAAGCCCCGCGGCATAAGAGCGCAACGCCTCGCCGGAAACCAGCCGCGCGCGCAGCTTGGTGAGGCGGCCTTCGCCGGCGTCCGGATAGAGGCGGAAGAGGTGTTCGGTGAAAACGAGCTGGATTACCGCGTCGCCGAGGTATTCCAGCCGCTGGTTGTCGAAATGCGGCTGCTGCGTTTCGTGCGCGAGACTCGGGTGCGTCAGCGCCTCGGCAAGCAGCAGCGAATTTCGGAACTTGTAACCGATGCGTTCTTCGACGGAAGCCATGGCCGGGAAAACGACAGCGGGTCAGCAGGGAGGAGCGGCAGGTGACGGAACCGGCAGCCTTTTGACACTAAAACTGTCAATTACTGCGACCCGCCGCCGATAGGGAACATGGAAGCACCGCGGGAACGGGAACCTGCCGTCCGCCAGCCGCGACGCCGGTGGGACAACTCAAAGCAGGTTCTCGGGATTCAGCCCGTGCAAGCCCTCCGGCACGAACCGGCCGTCCTTGCGGATGAGTTCCCCGTCGAAATGGATCTCGCCGCCGCCGTAGTCGGGGCGCTGGATGCAGACCATGTCCCAGTGGACCTGGGAGCGGTTGCCGTTGTCGGCGCCTTCATAGGCCTGGCCGGGCGTGAAGTGGAACCAGCCGCTGATCTTCTCGTCGAAAAGGATGTCGCGCATCGGCTGGAGGACGTGCGGATTAAACGCCAGCGAGAACTCGCCGATGTAGCGGGCGCCCTCGTCGGAATCGAGGATGGCGTTCAGCTTGTCCTGCGGATTGCCGGTGGCGTTCACGATCTTGCCGTCCTTGAACTCCAGCCGGATGCCGTCGAACCCGGTGCCCTGATAGATCGTGGGCGCGTTGAAGGTGACGGTTCCCTGCACGCTGTCGCGCACCGGGCAGGTGAAGACTTCGCCGTCCGGGATGTTGTGCGTGCCGCCGCAGGTAATCGAAGGGATGCCCTTGATGGAGAACCGCAGGTCGGTGCCGGGACCGGTGATGCGGACTTCGTCGGTGCGCTCCATCCGCTCCTTCAACGCCGCCATGCCGGGCTGCATCTTCGAGTAGTCGAGCGTGCAGACGTTGAAGTAGAAGTCCTCGAAGGCCTCCGTGCTCATGCCGGCCTGCTGGGCCATCGCGGCCGTGGGCCAGCGCAGGACGCACCACTTCGTCTTCCGGACGCGGTGGTCGATCACCGGCTTGAGCTTTTGCATCGCCAGCTTCATGCGATCCGGCGGGACGTCGGAAAGCTCGGTGATGTTGAAGCTGCCACGCAGGGCGATGTAGGCGTCCATGCGCTGCATGCGGTTCAACTCGACTTCGGCGAGGGTTTCGAACTGGCCTTCGTCCGCGCCCCGGAGCAGCTCGCGCGTGATGCGATTCTGGTTAAGGTTCACAAACGGCAGCGCGCCGCGGTCCCGGGCGGCTCGGATGAGCGCGAGCGTCATTTCCTCAGGGATGTCGAACATGTCGAGGAGCACGCGCTCGCCAGCGTTGAGCTGGGTGGAAAAACTGGTCAGCAAACGGGCAAGCTGATCGTAACGGGGGTCGTTCATAGGAAGGGGGAGAGCGTCCGCAGATTAACGCAGATTGCCGCAGATTTCTAAAAGGAATGCGGGAGACGGAAAACGCCGCCCGACTCCGACTCAACCCTCAGAAAATCTGCGTGATCTGCGTTAATCTGCGGACACTCTCCGTTCCCCTGCCCCCGGACGCGCCCGGAAGAGCACGTCCACGACGTTGCGGACGAGCTGCTCGTCGGCCATGCCGTCGGCCACCTCTTCCGGCAGCGATCCCGCCGTCCGAAACCGCGCCGCCAGCGTGGCAAAAAGCCCGACCCGCGCCGGGGCATCCAGCGAATCCCGGCGCAGGAGCGCCTGCAGCGCGACCCCGGCTTCCGCCGGCGAGATGCGCTGGCGCAGGCGCGCCGCGAGCGCGGGCCGGTCCCGCAGCGAGTTGTATTTCCCGGCCATGAGCTGCGCGAGATCCGGCTCGACGACCGGCGCCGTGCGGACGACCACGGTATCCGCCGCCAGGTCGCCGAGGCGCTGGGCGCGCCGGCTCAGGAGGCAGCACGCTCCGCCAAGAAGATAGAAAGCCGGGAGAAGATCGACCGCACGCAGGAGGTTGCGCAGGAAGACCTGATGAAAACGCAGCCGCAGCCCGCCGGCGTCCACGACCCGGAGCCGGAAAATCCGCTTGCCCGGCGTCTGACCCGCGCCAGGACCATTCGAAGAAGACGCCATAAGCGATCGGCGCCGCGAAAAACAGGATCACCTGCGTCGCAGCTCCGAAATCGCGGTCCACGACCAGCAGCGGCAGGACCAGGAGATCGACCAGCCGATAAACGACCAGGGTCAACAATCCATCGACCAGCCACGCCAGAAACCGGGTGATCGGACCGGCCAGTGGCAGCGAGAACGCCACCCCTTCCGGCAGAAAAATGCGCAAGGCGTCAGCCTTCGTTGTGAGGGGAGAGGCCACAAAAGTGGAAATTATTCACAGAAAAAACCGGGGAAAGGTCGGGTCTGGGATAGGGGAGTCCCCCGATGGGGCGAAGGCTGTATTTTTAACACAGAGGACACAGAGACGAAGGCACAGAAAGCACAGAGGAAAAGGCAGGAAGGCAGGAGGCCGGGAAAAGAGGCAGGAAGCAGAAGCTCAGGGCAATGAGCAGGAGACAGGAGTTAGAAGGCAACGGGCGGAAGAACCGACTCGGCCACACACGAAGCCACGGCTGGCATCCGTGGAGACAAGCGGCGGGGAGGCCGAGGGCAAAAGGCCAGGGCGCTCCGGGTTTCATTCATGACCTTCTGCCTTTCTCCTCCGCCTTCCTCTTCTCCCCCTCTGTGTCCTCTGTGCCTCTGCCTCTGTGTCCTCTGTGTTAAAAACACAGCCCCTCCTCGGCCCTGCTCTCTCAAGTTTGAAAAGATCACCCCGTCGCCCTCCCCCGCCCCGCAAAGACGAGAAACACCCCCAGCCCGACGCATTCCACCACGCCGAAACCGATCTTCAGCGCATACGGCAGCACCGGCTCGTGATACTGCGAGAAGAACGCCTCGATCACGCCCGCCCAAACGAGCAGCACCGCGACCCCGCCGATGAGCGTCGCCAAATCCGGCGCCACCGCCTGCAGCCGCGCCCGGAGCCGCTCCCGCCGGCCCCAGCCGATCACCGCGCCGCCGAGCACCAGCCCGGCTTGACCCGCCAGGACGATGCTCGGGATTTCCACGCTGCCGTGCGGGAGCAGCCAGCCGAGCAGAAACACGCTCTGCCCGTCGCGCACATAGTCGCAGCCGACCGCCCCGAGGATCACGCCGTTGTAAAACAGCTCGACGATCGTGCCGATGCCCCAGGTCAGCCCGAGCGACATCGTCAGGATCGAGACGCGGATGTTGTTCGCCATCAGCGACGTGGAAAACGTCGCCTTCCGGTTCGCCAGTTGCCGGTTTTCCCGGCGCGCTTCCTCCCGGGCCACCCGCTCGCTCGGCCGGCCGGCCAGATGGCCGAACTGCGCCGGCAGCATCACCTCCTTCGCCTCCTCGTCGATGAGCAGCCCGAACGCTCCGAACGCCATGCCGACGATCGTAATTGCCGCCGCCAGCGCCAGCGCCCGCGCGTGCCGGCGGACCGTCTGCGGAAACGTCTGCGCAAACCAGCGCCACGCCCGGCTGAAGACACCGTTTCTCCCGCCGCCGCTGGTTGCCAGCTCTCTGCGGTTCCCGCCGATTCCCGGCTCGGGTCGTGCAGTTCGCCGTAAGCCCGCGCCACCAGCCGCTCGAGGTGGCGCCGCAATTCCGGCTCCGCGGAAAACGTCGCCAGCCGCGAAAGATCCGCGCAGGCGCGCTGATACAGGTAATAAAAACGCTCCGCCCCGGCGAGGTCGAAGCGATGGCCGCTGTCGCGTTCCAGCCGGTCGAGCGAACGCTCCAGTTCCTGCCAGAAAGGGCGCTCCGCGGCGGCAAAGCGTTCCAGGTCGATGATCATGCGGCGGGTCGGTCGAGAAACTAGGAAAGCCGGGGCGCGCTCACAAGATTTGCCGCTGCTTCACGTTGAGATATTGCGTGATGAGCTGGGCCGTGAGCCCCTCGCGGTCGAGCAGAGAAAAGCGGATGCCCTGCGGTCGCAGCGCCGTCTCGACCTCGCGCAGCTTTTGCCATTGGAGATGACCGCTGAGCCGGCGATAAACGTCGTCCGCCGATTCCACCCGGGCGGTCGCGACGCCGGCGCCGGCTTCATCGAAGAGCGGCCGCACGCCGGGCGGGCGCAGGGTGTTCACGAGCACGAGATGCTGGCGGGAGAGCAGCCCGGCGTGTTTGATGAAACTCTCCGCCAGGATCGGATCGTCCAGCGCGGTGAGCAGGACGATCAACGCCCGCCGCCGCAGCCGCACGCGCAGAAACGCGCCCAGCTCCTCGAAATCCGGCGACACCAGCGCCGGCTGGAGCGCGTGGAGCGCTTCGCGGCAAGTGTCAAAATGCCCGCCGCCGCCGCGCGCCCGCACAAAGCCGCCGACCCGGTCGGCAAAGGTCACCAACCCGAAGTTGTCTCCCTGCCGCTGCGCCGCCAGGGCGAGCAGCAGTGCGCTGGTGACATACCGCTCCAGCGCCGAGATCCGCGCGCCCGGCGGATCGATGCCCGGCGGTCGCGGCGCCGGCCGGGCGCTCAGGCGGGAGTGATCGATGACGACGTAGATTTCCTGCGTGCGCTCGACCTGGAAGACCTTGGACACCAACCGCTGCCGGCGCGCGGTCGCCTTCCAGCTCACATCCTCGATGGCGTCGCCGGCGATGTAGTCGCGCAGCTTTTCAAACTCGCGCCCGCGCCCGACCTGCCGCCGCGCGTGCGCGCCGATGCCGCCGCGATGGAGAAACACGGCCGCCGCCTGGCGCCGCTCGGCGACGAGGTCGGGATACACGCGCACCTCGCAGGCGATCGGCAGCGCGCCGCGCACCGCCCAGAGCCCGAGCGGCGAGCCTTCTTCTATATAGAGACGGTCAAACCGGAAGCGGCCCCGCTGGCGCGGCATGAGCGCGAGCCACGCCAGGGCGACGCGCGCCGCCCCGGCCGGCAGCGTGACGGCGAGCTCCGCGCCGTCGCCATCCGCAGCCGTCGGCCCGGACGTCTCGATTTCCGCGGGAAATGCCAACGCCAGCCGCAGCCGCCGCCGGGGCGGCGCGTCGGGGGCGCGGTCGTTGCGCAGAAAAAACGAGAGCGCGCCGGAGCGATCCTTTGTGAGCCGCACGACCTCGGGAAACTCCGCCCGGAGTCCCGGCTCGCGCAGAAGTCCCGCCGCCGCGTCGGCCAGCGCAAGGAGGGCGACTCCCGCCGCCGCCAGGAGCGCCAGCCATTCCGCGGCCGCCGGTGCCAGCGCCCCGGCCGCTGCGAGCGGGACGAGCAACCCGCCGACCAGCAGGAGCAGGCGGCTGCGCGGAACCAGCGTGGTTTTCATCCGGGAGGGAAAAGCGGGAGATCGTTCCGTCATCCGGCGGCGGTCGCGCGGATTCTCCTAGTGGCTCGCGGCTCCGCCGGGCGCGGCGGCAGTTCCGCCCGGTGCCCGGCGCGCCGACCAAAAATCGGCGATCACTTTTTTCGGCGCCGGCTCGCGCAGGTCGAAGTTTTCCTCGTGCATATCCGGCAGCGGCGGAAACCATTTCCACCAGAACATGCCGGCGAGCAGCCCGCGCGCGTTTTCGCGTTCCAGCATCTGGAGCGCGGCCTCGACGCAGCGGCATTGCACCTGCACGGCGTTGGCGCCGCCTTTTTTGAAATCCCAGGGATCGCTCGCGGCGCGGGCGCTTTCGTTGTAGCCGATCTCCACGAAGAGCACCGGCTTGTCGCCGAGCTTCCGGGAAAACGTGCGCAGGCCGGCGAGGTATTTCTCCCAGCCGGCGGCGAGCTGGGCGGGCGTCGGGTCGCGCTGGGTGGTGAGCGGGAAATAGGCGAGCACGCCGAGATAATCGAGCGCGTCATAAAACGTGACCTGCTGATAGCTGTCCCAGTTGCCGCCGTAGGTCAGCTTGCCGCCATACACGGCGCGCACCGCGGCGATGATCTCCCGCCAGCGGGCATCGAACACCTGGGCATGCGTGTATTCCAGCCCGATGCAAAGCACGCCGGCGCCGTGCGCCTGGGCGATGGTCGCCATCGTGACCATCCATTTTTTATAATCCGTAAAAAAGCGATCCCATTCCGCGGCCGTGGCGAAATCGATCTCGCCCCGCCAGGAAAAGCGCGTGTGCCAGTGGGCGAGGTGCGGGATGAGCATGACACCGAGCCCGCGCTCCCGCGCCCAGTCGAGCGGGCGGGTGATGTGCTCCTGGTCGAGCCGGTCGGAGAACTGGATGTGGCCGTCTTCGTTGACGCGGGCGTAGGGATGGATGGCGATGGCGTTGACGCCGAAAGATTTCAGCTCGTCGAGCGTCTGCGCCATCGCCGGCGTCGCCCATTCGCGGCCGTTCGTCTGCGCGGAAACCGTCATCCCGCGCATCGGCGACGGCGGGGGCGGCAGCGGGGCGGCAGTATTGTTTTGAGCGTGGGCGAAGGCGGGGAGCACGAGCAGGAGCAGGGCGGCGGCCCGAGACCCGGCCGAAGCGCCGGAGCGGTCCGCTGCGAAGGCGAAAGAAAGAAGGTGCCATCGGTAGGGAATCGCGAAGATAACGGCGAACGCTCCGACCGACAATGTGCCAGACGCGACCTGCGCGGCCCGGTCGGTCCGCCGCGTAGGCGCGTCGCCGTGCCCTTGCGCGATTCTTCCCACGGTCTTCCCCTTTTCCCGCCATGCAACGCGCCTCCCTCCGTCTTCTGCCCATCGTCATCGCCGTGATCGTGGTGGCTTACAAATTTCTGAGCACACCGACGTTTGTGAATCCTGAGACCGGCCGCAAATCGCGCGTCGGCCTCAGTCCACAACAGGAGCAGGCGCTCGGTCTCCAGAGCTACCGCCAAGTCCTCGCAGAGGCCCAGCAGCAAGGTGCCCTGGTGCGCAGCGGGCCGGTTGTCGATCAGGTGCGCCGCGTCGCCCAGCGCTTGGCGGGCGCCGCGGCCGAACGCAGCGAGGTGAAATACAACTGGCAGCTCAGCGTCATCCAAAACCGCGAGGCAAACGCCTTCTGTCTGCCCGGTGGGGAAATCGTCGTTTACACCGGCATCCTCCCGATCACTGAACACAGCGCCGGGCTGGCGGTGGTGATGGGGCACGAAATGGCGCACGCCACCAGCCGCCACGGTGCGCAGCGTTTGTTTCAACAAAACATCGCCCAGACGCTGCTCACCGGCGCCCAGTTTTCGCTGACAAACCTCGACTGGAACCAGCAGCAGGCCGTGATGAGCGCGCTCGGCGCCGCGACGCAATACGGCGCGATCCTCCCCTTCAGCCGCAACCACGAGAGCGAGGCGGATCGCGTCGGGCTGCTCTACATGGCGCGCGCCGGTTACGATCCGCAGGAGGCGCCGAAGTTCTGGGCCCGCATGGACCAGCGTTCCGGCGGCGGCCGGCAACCGCCGGAATTTGCCAGCACGCATCCCGCGCACGGCACCCGCATCCAGCAGCTCAAAGATTTGATGCCGGAAGCGATGAAGGCATACCAGGCGGCGCGCGAAAAGGTGCCGCCGCAGGAAGCACTGGCGCCGCTCGGCGGTGGCGGCAGTGGCGGCGGATCGTCGCGTTGATGCAGGCGGGCGCAGAAATCCGGCGGCGGTTGGTTTCGCCCCGCGCGGATTCCGGCGGTGATGACGGCAGCCGGCTTGCGCCGCGCCGTTCCGCGGGATGACGACGAATTTCTCACACCCCGCGCCGGCGCGCCGCTGGCCGTGGCTGCTGGCGGCGTATCTGGCGGCGGAAGGCGCGTTGCTCGCCGTCCTGACGGCACACAGCGATCTCACCGGCAGCCTCGGGAGCGCGTGGAAATTTGTCGTGGCTGGAATGCTCGCGAGCCTTTGCGCCTGGCTGGCGGCGCGACAATTCGAGTATGCATCCCCCGCGCTGTCAGGTGTTCAGCGGGCAACCCTTTTTTGGGTGCCAGCGATCGTGTTTCGGCTCCTGCTCCTGCCGGCCGCGCCGGGCGATGATCTGATGCGTTACCTCTGGGAAGGGCGCATCCAGTTGCACGGGATCAACCCTTACCTCGTCGCGCCCGATTCTCCGCTGCTGTTCCCGTTTCGGGACGCCACCTGGTCGGGCATCAACCATCGCGAATACGCCGCCATTTACCCGCCGGCCGCTGAGCTGGTTCTCCGCGCGCTGGCCGCTCTCGGGGCCGGGCCGCTCGCGCACAAATTTCTCTACGCCGCGGCCGATCTGCTCACCGCCGGGTTGCTCTGGCGGCTCGCCCGCTCGGCACCGAGGGCGGCGTGGTATGCGTGGAATCCGCTCGTCATTTACGTCTTCGCCGGCGCGGCGCATTACGACAGTCTCATGCTCGCCGCGCTGGTCGGCGCGGTCTGTCTGTTGGAGCCCGCCGGCCGGGAAAATCCCGCGCGCGAGGATGCGCTGCCGTGGCCACGCGCGTGCGGGAGCGCATTGCTTCTCGGCCTCGCGATCGCGCTGAAAATCGTCCCGGTGCTGTTGCTGCCGGTCTGGGTCTTCGCGCTCCGGGATTGGCGCCGCGTGGCGACGGTGTTGCCCCTCGCGATCCTGCCGTTGCCGCTGCTGGCGTGGGGGTTTTACGGCTGGCCGGCCGCGCCGATTTTTCAATCGCTGAAAGACTTCGCGTATGTCACCCGGTTGAACGACGCCTTCTGGTGGTTCGTCGAAGCCACGGTCTGGCCGAATGCAGCGCAGAAAAATGGTGTCTACCAGGGCGCCGTCGCGCTGGGCTGCTTGGCGGGCGCGGTGATTTTTCGCCATAACCGTGTGCGCGCGTTGCTTTGGACGCTCGGTGCCGCGCTCCTGCTCAGCCCGGCGTTGCACCCGTGGTATCTCGTCTGGATTCTGCCGTTCGCCGCGTGGCAGGGCGGGCTGGCGAGCTGCGGATGGTTCGTTTTTTCCGGCAGCATATTCGGCTATTTCCTGCTGCCCGCGCTCAACGCCGATCCGGCCATTCCCTGGACGCAGCCGCCTTGGTTGCGCGCGCTGATCTGGCTGCCGCCGCTGTCGCGATGGGGATCTGGAGAATGACCTCGCGCAAAGAGGCAAAGCCACAAAGGAGGGAAGAGGAAGGGGAATGACCTCGCGCCAAGGACGCAAAGCCGCAAAGGGAGACGAAGGCAGAAGGGTCTCGCGCAAAGCCGCAAAGCCGCAAAGGGAGAAGAGAAGGTGGCCGGGGCGACGGAGACTTTGGTGGCCTCGCGCTGCCCGGATCGCGTTCTCGCACCTCCGCTGCTTCTATCTCATCTCTTCCTCTTCTCTCCCCTTTGCGCCTTTGCGTCCTTTGCGCGAGGCCTCCTGTTTGACGTCTCCCCGCCATGAGCCTGCGCACCGCTGACTACGATTTCGACTTGCCCGAACGGCTCATCGCCCGCTACCCGCCGCCGGGTCGGGCCGACGCCCGGATGCTCGTGCTGCATCGCAAATCCCGCACGGTCGAGCACCGCCGGTTCCGCGACTTCCCGAGCTTCCTCGATGCCGCGCGCGGCGACCTCGCGGTATTGAACGACATCCGCGTCGCCCCCGCGCGGCTGCGGGCAAACGACGGCGCTCTGGAACTGCTCGTGCTCGAGCGCGCCGATGGCGGCACGCGGCTCACCTGTCTGGTCAAGCCGGGCCGGCGCGCGCGGCTCGGCGCCCGGGTGCGGGTCGGCGGAGCGGAGGGAATCGTCGAAGAAATTCTGCCGGCGGACGGCGAGCGCGTCATCCGCTTCGACCGCCCGGTGGACCTCGCGGCGGCCGGCGGCGAGATTCCGCTGCCGCCTTATCTCCGCCGCGACGCGGAGCCGCTCGATCAGGAACGCTATCAGACCGTTTTCTCGCGCGGCGAGCCGACGGCTGTTGCCGCCCCGACGGCGGGTCTGCATTTCACGCCCGAGATTCTCGCGCAATTGCCGCACACGTTTCTCACGCTTGAAGTCGGGGTCGGCACGTTTCGCCCGGTGAAAACCGACGACCTCACCGCTCACCGGATGCACTCCGAGCGGTTCGCGATTTCGGCCGACACTGCGGAGCGAATCAACGGCGTGCGCGCCGCGGGCGGACGCATCTTCGCCATCGGCACCACGACCGTGCGCGTGCTGGAAGGTTGCGCGCGCGAACCAGGGTCCGACAGGATTTTGCCGCAGCGCGGCGAGACCGATATCTTTCTCCATCCGCCGCGCGTTCTCCGTCATCTCGACGCATTGCTCACGAACTTCCACCTGCCGAAGTCCACGCTGCTCATGCTCGTCAGCGCCTTCGCCGGCAGCCGGGAATGGATGCTCGATGTTTACCGCGAAGCGGTCCGGGAGGAATACCGCTTCTTCTCTTACGGCGACTGCATGCTCATCCTTTGACCGGTGAGAATCCTCGCGCGGGGGGAGAGGAGGAAGGGACCCATTGCTACAACCCGTGGAGTGAAGCGGCGCTGGAATGCCTCGCGCAAAGACGCAAAGACGCAAAGGAAAAGGAGAGACAGAAGAGGAAGGTGGCCGGAGATCGGCAAAGTTCTCGTCGCGCTTTTTCGCTCTGCCATCCCGTCGCCCCGGCTGTGGCTTTCCCACCTGCACCCAGTCTCTTCGCCCTTCTCCTTCTTCCTTTGCGCCTTTGCGTCTTTGCGCGAGGCACTCCAGCGCCGCTTCACTCTGCGCGTCGTAACGAAGCCCTGCCTTTTTCCTCTCCCCCTCCTCTGCGGATCTGCGCCTCTGCGTGAGATCATTCCTTCCCGCGCCGCCCCCGGAAAAACGCCCGCAACAACTCCCCGCATTCCTCCCCGCGCACACCGCCGCTGATCTCGCAGCGATGGTTCAGGCTTGGGTGCTGCAACAAATTCAGCAGCCCGCCGGCCGCACCCCCGCGTGGGTCGGGACAACCGAAAACGACACGCGCCAGCCGCGCATGCACCGCCGCGCCGGCGCACATCGGGCACGGCTCTTTCGTGACGTAAAGCGTGCAATCATTCAGCCGCCAGTCTTCGACCACGCTCTCGGCCTGCGTGATGGCCAGCATCTCCGCGTGCGCCGTGGCGTCGCGCAGCGTCTCGACCTGGTTATGCGCCCGCGCGATCACGCGTCCATCGCGCACGATCACCGCGCCGATCGGCACCTCGTCCGCCTCCCCGGCCCGGAGCGCCTGGCGCATGGCTTCGTGCATGAAATGGGCGTCGCTGTGCAGATCGATGATTGGCGGTTCGTCCATCGGGAAAAGAGAGAGAAGAAGAGGTGTCCGCAGATTTACGCAGATTATCGCAGATTTTTCAGGAAGGTGGGATGCGGCCGGCGCGTGTGCGCGCCACCCTCCTCAAATAATCTGTGGGAATCTGCGTGAATCTGCGGATAAATCCTCCTCGTGAACTTCGCCCAAACCCTCATCGCTCCCTCAATCCTCGCCAGCGACTTTGCCGCGTTCGGGGCAGAGGCGGAACGCACCCAGGCGGCCGGCGCGGACTGGCTGCATCTCGACGTGATGGACGGCAATTTCGTGGACAACATTTCCTTCGGCCCCGCCGCCGTCGCCGCCATCGGCAAGCACACCACGCTGCCGCTCGACGTCCATCTCATGATCGCGCGGCCGGATCATTATCTGCCGCGGTTCGTCGAAGCCGGCGCGCGGCACGTGCTGGTCCACGTTGAGCCCGAGGCGCGGCACGATGTCGCGAAAACGCTCGCCGCGATCCGCGCCGCCGGCTGCCTCGCCGGATTGGTGATCAATCCGCCGACGCCCTTCGCCGCGCTCGATCCGTATTGGGGGCAGTTCGACATCCTGCTCGTGATGACCGTAAACCCCGGTTTCGGCGGGCAGGCCTTCATCCCGGAAGCCCTGGAAAAAGTCGCCGCCGCCGCGGAGTTGCGCGCGCGGCGCGGGCTGGAATTTCACATCCAGGTGGACGGCGGCATCAACCCGGAAACCGCCCGGCTCTCACGCGAGCGCGGCGCCAATGTCTTTGTCGCCGGCACCAGCGTGTTCCGCGCGCCCGACATGGCGGCGGCGATCCGCGATCTGCGGGGCGACGGTTGAAAACGGCCAAGCCCGCTCAGTTCAGTTCAGCTCCCCTGCCCCTTACGCTCGGCGGCCTGCGGCTGCTGGGAATTGTTCACCACGTCGAGGATGCGCTGGGCCGGCTCGACGCGGTCGCTCTGGAGATCAATGTTGCCGTCCGGGCCGATGATCACGCACTGGAATTTGCCGCCCGCGCCAAGCGCCGCCGCGGCGGCCGACCCATCCGCCGCCATGGCGAAGGGAACGCTCGATTCCACGCGCGGCGGATTGCCGCCCGCAAACGCCGCGATGAAGACGATCTTGCGCGCCGACATGTCGAGATAACGCTTCTCGATCAAGCGCGCCTGCTTGCGGAAATCGCCGTTGTCCGCGCTCGGCGTGATGATGCACGACCACCGCCTGGCCGCGCAGTTTTTTCAACGGCTGCCGCGCCCCGCCGGCGCCGAGCCAGGAGATTTCCGGCGCTGGACGCACGACGGCGGCGCCCTGCTTGGCGGCCTTGGTGGCTTCAGCGCCGGAAGCCGTCCCGGTAACTTTCGGTTTCTTCTCAGCGGCGACAGCACCGGGTGAGAGAAGGGAAAGCGTCGCCGCCGCCAGAGCAGCAGCCGAGATGCGAGGGAGGAGAAAAGCCGGGAAGAGCTGCGTGTTCATTACAAAGTTCGTCTGAAACTGGATCGCCGACACCGTGTCACCGTTGCCACCGCGGTTTCCTCACACCCGCATGATTTCGGCTTCCTTGTGGGAAACCTGCTCGTCGATTTTCTTGCCGTATTCGTCCGTCAGCTTTTGCACCTGTTCCTCGAAGGTCGCCAGACCGTCCTCGGTCATCGTGCCTTCCTTCTTCTCCTTTTTCGCGCTGTCGAGCGCATCGCGCCGGGCGCTGCGGATCCGCACGCGGGCTTCTTCGGACATCATCTTGATCGTCTTCACGAGGTCTTTGCGGCGCTCCTCGCTCAACTCCGGGATCGGCAGCCGGATGATCTTGCCGTCCACGGACGGATTGATGCCGAGCTTGGACTCCTTCAGCCCCCGCTCGATGTCCTTCACCGTGCTGGCGTCGAAGGGCTGGACGACGAGCAGCCGCGGCTCCGGCGTGGTGATGAGCGCGAGCTGCTTGAGCTTCATGTGCGTGCCGCCGTAGGCCTCGATGTCGATGTTCTCGACGAGGGCCGGCGACGCCTTGCCGGTGCGCACGCTGGCAAATTCATGCGTCATGTAATTGACGCTTTTATCCATGGCCTCTTCGGCTTCGAGCAGGAGATCGTCGGAAGGCATAAAAGGGGGGGAAATGGGAATCAGGAATCGGAAATTATGAAAAGAAGCGGCGAGCAGGGACCGCGGAAGTCTCCGGCTCCCGGCGTTTCACCACTCACCATTCATAATTCAATATTTCCCCTTTGCTACTTCCGCCCTCAGCTTTCGCTCACCAGCGTGCCGACTTTTTCGCCGCAGATCGCGCGCAGGATGTTTTGCGGCTGGTTCATGTCGAGGACGATGATCGGCACCCGGTTGTCCATGCACAGGCTGAACGCCGTGGAATCCATCACCTGCAGGCGCCGGGTGAGCGCCTCCACATAAGTGATGTGCTCAAAGCGCCGCGCCGTCGGATCTTTCTTCGGGTCGGCGGTGTAGATGCCGTCCACCTTCGTGGCTTTGACGATGACGTTCGCGCCGATCTCGCTGGCGCGCAGGGCAGCGGTGGTGTCGGTGGAGAAAAACGGGTTGCCGGTGCCGGCGACAAAGATGACGACGCGCCCTTTTTCCAGGTGCCGCACCGCGCGGCGCACGACATACGGCTCGGCGACGTTTTTGATATCAATGGCCGTCTGCACCCGGGCTTCCAGGCCGACGTCTTCGAGCTGGCTGGCGAGCGCGATGCCGTTCATCACGGTGGCCAGCATGCCCATGTAATCGGCCATCGTGCGGTCCATGCCGCGCGCGCTCGCGCTGGCGCCGCGCCAGATGTTGCCCCCGCCGACGACGATGGCGACCTGGACGCCGAGCGCGTGCAGCTCCGCGATCTCCGCGGCGATGGAGGCGACGATCTCGGGGGAGATGTTGTCGTGGCTGCCGGGCGCCCGCAACGCCTCGCCGCTGAGCTTCAGAATGATGCGCTGATAGCGCGGGGTCGGCAGCGCCGCCGGGGCGGCTTTCCCGGCACTTTCCGCAGCGGAATCGGACGCTGACGGAACGGTTTCGGACAACGGCTCGAAGGCAGCGGACGGCATGGCGAGAGCACTAAAGCCGGAAGGCCCGTGCTTGTCACGCGAAAGCTGGACACGCCGCGGCGCGCCTATTCCGCACCGCCGAGGACCGTCCCGGGCGCCACAGAAACGCCCCGCAGAAAGTCCGCCGCCGGCAGCCGTTTTTTGCCTTCGAGCTGCAACTCGTGCAGCTCCACGAAATGGCCGTCGCCGGCAGCGACCGCGAGCCGGTGGCCATCCACAATTGTGGCGGTGCCGGGCGCCGCGGCCGGCAGAAAGGTGCGCGGCAGCACGGTGGCAGCGAAGATTTTCCAGCGCCGGGAACCGGCGGAATCAGTCGCCGCTTCCGGGCCGCCAGCCGCCGCCGGCGCCGTGGTGAAGGCGCCCGGCCACGGGTTCATCGCGCGGACATGGCGCACAATCGCCGCGGCGGTGCCGGTCCAGTCGATGCGGCCGCTGGCGCGCTCCAGCTTCGGAGCCAGCGTCGCGAGCGCATCGTCCTGCGGGACGCGCGGCGCGTTGCCGGCTTCCAGCAGGGCGAGCGCTTCCTCCAGCGCCGGCGGCGCGAGCGCGGCAAAAAGGTCATGGAGGCTGCCGCCGGTCGTATCGGGCGCCAGCGGCACCGGCTTCTGAAGCAGGATGTCGCCGGTGTCGAGGCCTGCGTTCATCCAGATCACCGTCAGCCCGGTCTCGGCGTCGCCGGCCGCGATGGCAGCCTGGATCGGCGCGGCGCCGCGCCAGCGAGGGAGGAGCGAGGCGTGGATGTTCCAGCAGGCCAGCCGCGGCAGATCGAGGACCGCGCGCGGCAAAATCTGGCCGTAGGCAAACACGACGATGACGTCCGGCGCCAGCGCGCGCAGAGCCTCGATCGCTTCCGGCCGGCGGATCTTTTCCGGCTGCAGGATCGGGACGCCGGGCGCCAGGGTTTGCGCGAGCCGTTTCACCGCCGGCGGCGTAAGCACTTGGTGCCGGCCGGCCGGGCGGTCGGGCTGCGTGACGACGCCGACGAGCGTGTGCCGGGAATGACGCGCGAGGAATTCCAGCGTCGGCAGGCCGATCTCGCCGCTGCCGAGATAAAGGATTTTCAGCATCGCCGCTGAAAATCCGTTACGGCACGAACAACGTCGGCCGCGCCCGTTGCGATCCGTTGGCGCCACCGCCCGAGGCAGCCATCACCTTTTCCGCCGCGGTGACTTCGCGCCCGCCGACGCTGCTGGCGCAGCCGGTGCAAAGGTAATCGTAAATTTCCTTGCCCGGCAGCACGAGCAGGAGCCGCTCGCGCACCGGCATCGCGGCTTTGCATTTGTTGCAATACAGACTGCTCGCCCGCAGGCTGCCGAACTGGCCGTTGGAACGGTTGGGAGCGCGGCGCGCGGCGGGTCCGCCACCCGGAGCCGGGGCGGCGTGGGAAGACGGCGGCGACGAGGACGAAAAAGGCGACGACGGCGGTTGCGACATAAGGAAAAAAGCGCGGGCCGGAAATTTAGCAGCCAGCCGCCAGCGTTCAACCCGCCGGCGGCCGGTTCGGCAGCTCGCCGGGATTTTCTTCGTCCCGCAGCATCGGTTCCGTGTCGGCTCCGTGATCGAGCCGCCTCAACAAACGGAGCCTGGCGCCGCGCACCGCGCCAGCCGTTCATTAGCCCGGCCGGACCCGCCGTCTTTGTCGGGTCAATGCTGCGGCTGCAACACCGCGGCGGCGCCATCCCGGCTGCCGTCCGCGCTGTTCCGATGCGGGGTCGGCATGTCGCCGTCGCCGAGCTGCGTGACGGCACCGAGGATCTCGTAGAGCACTCGGGCCGGGGTCTGCGTGGCGTCGATGGTCAGCACGCGCTCCGCGCCGTAATGCTCGAGCACCGGCTTCGTCTCGGCCTCGTAGGTTTCGAGACGCTTGCGGATGACTTTTTCGTTCGCGTCATCGTAGCGATTGTCTTTCAGCGCGCGTTTGCGCAGCCGGTGCACCAGCTCGTCGCGATCCGGGCAGGAAAGATGAAAAACCCGGCGCACGTCGATGAGATCATCCATCAGCCGCGCCTGCTCGACGTTGCGCGGGATGCCGTCGAGCACCAGGAAATCGAGGTCCGGCTTGAACCGGTCGGCATCCACCTGGCTGTCGATAAATTCCTGCCACAGCTCGATCGTCAGCTCGTCGGGCACCAGCTCGCCGCGGCTGGAGTATTCGAAGAACGACTTGCCCAGCTTTGAGCGGGTATCGAGCGAGCGGAACACGTCGCCGCACGCCACGTGAAAAAACCGCGGCACCGTGCCGAGCACTTTGCCCTGCGTTCCTTTCCCGGCCCCCGGCGCCCCGAAAACCAGATACGTTCGGTAGCGTTCATGCGTGGAATTCGAATCCGGGTCGGCGGACGAACCCGGGCGTGTGGCGCGGTTTGCGGGGGAGTGCATGGAGTGGAGTGTAACGAAAGATGCGCGCCCGGAAAAGGGCAAAACTCGGCGGCACCACCGGCCTCGGGAGGCATCAATCCCGGCCATCGAAGACCGTCGCAGCGACCGTCTCCACGTTCAACGTCCGCAGATCGCCGCCACCCGGCGCCCGCACGACGCGCACCGCGCCCTGCCATGGCGCCCACACCGCGGGGTCTGTCGGCCCGAACAACAGCACGCACCGGCAGCCGACCGCCGCGGCCAGATGCGACACCCCGCTGTCGTGCCCGAGAAATTGCCGACACCGCGCGAGCAGCGCCGCCAGCCGGGGAAGCGGCAGATCGCGCGCGAGCACGACGCGCTCCGGCGGCAGGCCGGCGGCTACGGTGGCCAGGGCAGCGCCATCCGCTTCGCCTCCGACCAGCAACAGCCGGGAACGCGCCGGCGGATCCTGACCTCGCGGTGCAAAATCCAGAAGGCATCGCGCCACGGCGAGCCAGCGATCCGCCGGCCAGTTTTTGCGTTCGCCGCCGCTCCCGGGATGGAGCGCGATCAATGGGGCGCTACCGCCGTCGGTCGGAGCGCGTGCCGCCAGGAATTTCGCCGCCCACGCCTGCTCGTCGTCACCGACCCGCAAAGGCACTGCCGCGTCATCCAAAAAGAGGGCGAGCCATTCCAGCGGCCGGGCCAGCTGCCGGGCCGCGTGCTCCCCGGCGTGCGGATCGATTCTTCCCGGTCCCGTGAGCAGATGCCGCACGCCGGCGCGCCGCAGGTTCGCCGCGAAAAAACCGTCGGGATCGTAAAGGTAGCTCACCACCTGGCCGAAGCCCGCAAACCACGCGCACCACGCCGCGTCCAGCTCCGGCGCCTTTTTCGGATCGACGAAAAACCGCGCCAGCGCCCCGGATTCCAGAGCCCGCACCGCCTCCGCCAGCCCCGCGCTCACCGCCAGGGAGGCGATGTGCGGGTAACCCAGAATTTCCAGCCGCGCCTCGGGAAACCCGGCGCGCAACAGCCGGATCGCCGGCAGCGTGAGAATGAAATCGCCGATCGCGCCGCCACGGATGACGAGGATACGCGCGGCGCCCGCCGTCTTCATCGCCACACGCCAGTCGCGCGCACGCTTACTTTCCGACCTGCGCAAGCGCCGGACGTTTTCCGTTTGCCTGACCCGCGCGTGTCTTCGTAGCTGCCGCCGATTTCCGAACGGCAGCCGTCCGCGCCGCGGCCTTGCCCTTCGCCTGCACTTTATGCGCGCTGATGATCGCCTCGAGCAAGCCGGGAAAGCGTCGATCGATTTCCAGGCAGCGAGGCGTGTTGTGCATCTCGACGCCCAGGCGCTCGCCGCGGATCAGGCCGGCTTCGCGCAGCGCGCGGAAGTGTTGCGAGAGCGTCGAACGGGGGATCGTTTTTTCGTCCACGCAAAGAAACGTCGAGCAATTCTGCGGACAGACCGAGCCGACAATGTTCGCGAAAATGGCGACGCGCACCGGGTCGGCCAGCGCGTGCAGGATTCCCTCGACGGTGACGTCGTCGATCGAGGGATGAAAGAGGGGTTTCATAACTTTTCAATCTACCAGCACTTGACAACTAGTTCAATAGTTCATAATTTCGGAACAAAGAAAGTATCGCCGTCCGCCGCCCGCATCCTGCGGGTCGGTCGAGTCCGCGACAAAAAACAGACATCCATGAACAAGCTCACAGGTAAAGTCGCAGTCGTCACCGGCGCATCCAAAGGCATCGGCGCCGCCATCGCCAAAGCCCTCGCCGCGGAAGGCGCCTCCGTCGTCGTCAATTACGCCTCCAGCAAAGCTGGCGCGGACAAGACGGTGGATGAAATCTACAAAGCCGGCGGCAAGGCAGTCGCGGTCGGTGGGGACGTTTCCAAAGCCGCCGAAGCGCAGGGCATCATCGACGCGGCCATCAAGCAATACGGCCGGCTCGACGTGCTCGTGAACAACTCCGGCGTTTACGAATTCGCGCCCATTGAAGAAGTCACCGAGGAACTGTTTCACCGCCAGTTCAACGTGAACGTGCTCGGCCTGCTGCTCGTCACCAAGGCCGCGGTGAAGCACCTCGGCGAAGGCGGCAGCATCATCAATATCGGCTCGGTCGTCAGCCGCATCACGCCGCCGGGCAGCACGGTCTACACGGGCACCAAGGCCGCGGTGGACGGGATCACCGGCGTGCTCGCCCGCGAGCTCGGGTCGCGCAAGATCCGCGTCAACGCGCTCAATCCCGGCATCGTCGAAACCGAAGGCACACACAGCGCCGGCTTCATCGGCTCGGACTTCGAGTCCGGCACTGTCGCCCAGACTCCGCTCGGCCGCGCCGGACAGCCGGGCGACATCGCCTCCATCGCGGTGTTCCTCGCCTCGAACGACTCCGCCTGGCTCACCGGCGAGCAGCTCCTCGCCGGCGGCGGGTTGCGGTAATCCGCGACTCCGTTCGAGCCTTCAGCCAACCAGCAAAACAAGTTCATCCCGCGCGGTGCGCCGACGTCCTCGGCGCCTGCGCGGGTGGACCACGCAACTTTTCTGCCCATGCATCAGCGTCCTGTTCCCATGCACCTTGTCTCCGACGAAACGACCGACCGTCTTGCGCAGCCAGAAGTGCAGCTCAACGGAAAAAACGGCAGCTCCATCAGCCCGGCCAGATCTTCCGCCAGCGCGAAGCCGAAGCGCCGCGGGCGGGTGCTTCTTGCGCTTCTCGCCGGCGTCGTGCTGGTGGGTTTTACGTCGTGGCATTTTCTCGGTCATGCCGACTCTGCCAAGGGCAAGCCCGCCGCACCGCCCGCACCGGTGGCAGTGGGCGTGGAAACCGTCGCCGCGCAGAAACTGCGGCTTTGGAACGACTTTTCCGGCCGGCTGCGTGCCGTCGATGCCGCCGACATTCGCCCGGAAGTGAACGGCCGCATCACCGAGGTCCGTTTCCAGGACGGTCAATCCGTCCACGCGGGCGACGTGCTCTTCGTCATCGACCCGCGCCCGTATCAGGCCGCAGTCGCCCGCGCCCAAGCGCGCATCGCCTCCGCCAAAGCCAGCCTGCAATACACGAAAGCCGATCAGGCGCGCGTGGCCGGACTGCTGAAGAATCGCGTCGTCGCGGAGCGTGAGTTCGACCAGGCCGACAGCAAAAACAACGCAGCCGCCGCCGATCTGCAGACCGCCGAAGCGGAACTGAAAACCGCCGAAGTCGATCTCGATCACGCCTTCATCAAGGCGCCAATCTCCGGTCGCGTCAGCCGCGCGGAACTGACCGTCGGCAACCTCGTGCAAAGCGGACCCGGCGCGCCGCTGCTCGCCTCGATCGTCTCGGAAAACGGCATCTACGCCGATTTCGAAGTGGACGAGCAAACGTATCTCGCCTCCATCCGCGATCACGCCAGCGGCAACGCGCAGGAAAAGACCATCCCGGTCGAGCTGACGGTCTCCGGCGATACCAGCCCGGGTTACCGCGGCTTCATCCAGAATTTCGACAACCGCATCAACTCCGACACCGGCACGATCCGCGCCCGCGCCCGGTTTGACAACGCCGACCGCGCGCTGGTGCCCGGCATGTTCGTCTCCGTCCGGCTGGCGAGCAGCCGCGAGCGCGAAGTCGTGCTCGTCGCCGACCGCGCCATCAGCTTCGACCAGAGCAAGAAGTTCGTCTTTGTCGTCTCACCGGAAAACAAAGTCACCTATCGCGAGGTCGAACTCGGCACCGAACTCGGCGGCCGGCGCGTGGTCCTCAAAGGCATCGTGCCGGGCGAGCGCGTGATCGTGGACGGCGTCCAGCGCGTGCGCGCCGGCGCGCCGGTCGTGCCGCAGGAAGTGCCCGCCACGGCCGCGACGACTGAAGACCGGAAAAACCGCGTCGCCCAAACTGGCAACCGTTCCTAACCGGAGGCAACCCGCTGTGAACATTTCCCGCTTTTTCATCGACCGACCGATCTTCGCCGGAGTCACTTCGCTGGTGATTTTCCTGGCCGGATTGATCTCCGTTTTCCAACTGCCGATCTCCGAATATCCCGAGGTCGTGCCGGCGACGGTCGTCGTCACCGCGCAGTTTCCCGGCGCGAATCCGAAGACGATCGCGGCGACCGTCGCGACGCCGCTCGAAGAGCAGATCAACGGCACCGAGGACATGCTCTACATGTTCTCGCAGGCCGCCAGCGACGGCACGCTGACGCTGACGATCACCTTCAAGCTCGGCACCGATCCGAACCTCGCGCAGCAGCTCGTGCAGAACCGGGTGAACCAGGCGCTGCCGCGGCTGCCGGAAGTCACGCAGCGCATCGGCGTCGTCACGGTGAAAAGCTCGCCCGACCTCACCATGGTCGTCCATCTCACGTCGCCGAACGACCGCTACGACATGCTCTACCTGCGCAACTACGCGGTGCTGAACGTGAAGGATCGGCTCACGAAAATCAGCGGTGTCGGCCGCGTGAATCTCTTCGGCTCCGGCGACTACGCGATGCGCGTCTGGTTGAACCCGGAGAAGGTCGCCGAACGCGGGCTCACCGCCGCCGAAATCGTCGCCGCCATCCGCAGCCAGAACGTCCAGGCCTCCGCCGGCGTCATCGGCGGGCCGCCATACAAGGAAGGGTTGGAACTGCAGATTCCGGTGAACGTCGATGGCCGGCTGAGCGATCCGCAGGAGTTCGGCGAAGTCATCATCAAGCGCGGCGCGGACGGCGCAGTGACTCGGCTGAAAGATGTGGCCCGCGTCGAGATCGACGCCGCCAGCTACGGCCTGCGTTCGTTGCTCAACAACCACGACGCCGTGGCGCTCCCGATCTTCCAACTGCCCGGCGCGAACGCGATCAACATCTCCGATCAGGTCCGCGCGACGATGGCGGAATTGAAAAAGGATTTCCCGGAAGGCGTCGATTATTCCATCGCCTACGATCCCACCGTCTTCGTGCGCGACTCGATCAAAGCCGTGCTCCACACGCTCGTGGAAGCGCTGGTGATGGTCGTGCTCGTCGTGATCATTTTCCTCCAGAGCTGGCGCGCTTCGGTCATCCCGCTGCTCGCGGTGCCGGTCTCCATCGTCGGCACGCTGGCGGTGATGCAATTCTTCCACGGCTCCATCAACGCGCTCTCGCTTTTCGGCCTCGTGCTGGCCATCGGCATCGTCGTGGACGACGCCATCGTCGTGGTCGAAAACGTGGAGCGCAACATCCACGCCGGCCTCTCGCCGCACGACGCCACGGTGAAGGCGATGAGCGAAGTCACCGGCCCGATCGTCACGATCACGCTCGTGCTCTGCGCCGTCTTTGTGCCGATCGCGTTTATCAACGGACTCACCGGCCAGTTCTACCGGCAGTTCGCGTTGACCATCGTGTTTTCCACGGTCATCTCGGCGTTCAACTCCCTCACGCTCAGCCCGGCGCTCGCCGCCATTTTGCTGAAGGGTCAGCATGAAAAAAAGGATGCGCTCACCCGCGGCATCGACCGCGTTTTCGGCAGATTTTTCCGCGGCTTCAATCGTGTGTTCGAGCGCAGCGCCACCGCGTATGGCCACGGCATCGGCCGCCTCGCGGGCCGTCGGGCCGCCACGCTCGCCATCTACGCCGTGCTGCTCGGGGCGACGTATTTCGCCTTCGGCCGCGTCCCGCCCGGCTTTGTGCCGGTGCAGGACAAAGCCTACCTCGTCTGCTTCGCGCAACTGCCCGAAGGCGCGAACCTCGAGCGCACCGAAAAAGTCATCCGCCAGATGACCGACATCGCGCTGAAAGAACCCGGCGTGCGCAACTCCGTCGCGTTCCCCGGCCTGTCCATCAACGGCTTCATCAACAGCCCCAGCGCCGGCATCGCGTTCCTCGGTCTCACGGCGTTTGATCAACGCCGCAGCCACGAGCTTTCCGGCCCCGCCATCGCGCGCCGGCTCCAGGCGAAATTCAACGGCGTGCAAGGCGCATTCGTCGCCGTCTTCCCGCCGCCGCCGGTGCAGGGGCTCGGCACCATCGGCGGCTTCAAGCTCCAAGTCGAAGACCGCGCCGATCTCGGCTACGTCGCGCTCGACGCCGTGATGAAACAGGTCGCCGCCAAAGCCGGCAAGGCACCGGAACTCGCCGGCACATTTTCCAGTTATCAAATCGGCACCCCGCAGCTTTTCGCCGACCTGGACCGCACCAAGGCGCGCCAGCTCGGTGTCGGCGTGCAGGATGTGTTCGACACGCTGCAGATTTATCTCGGCTCGTTTTACATCAACGATTTCAACAAATTCGGCCGCACCTATCAGGTCATCGCGCAGGCCGATAAAGAGCACCGCTCCGTGCCCGGCGATATCCTGAAACTCAAGCTCCGCAACGCCGCCGGCGACATGGTCCCGCTCGGCGCGATGGTCCGCCTGAGCGACACCACCGGCCCGGAAAGCGCGATGCGTTACAACGCCTATCGTTCCGCCGATCTCAACGGTGTCGCCGCGCCCGGCTACTCCACCGGCCAGGCGCAAGGCGCCATCACGCGGATTCTGAAAGAGACGCTGCCGAAGGGCATGGACTTCGAGTGGACCGAGCTGACCTTCCAGCAAATCCTCGCCGGCAACACCGCGCTCATCGTCTTCCCGATCTGCGTGCTGCTCGTCTATCTCGTGCTCGCGGCGAACTACGAAAGTTTGCTCCTGCCGCTGGCCGTCATTCTCATCGTTCCGCTCTGTCTGCTCTCCGCGATTCTCGGCGTCTGGCTGAGCCACGGCGACAACAACATCTTCACCCAGATCGCCTTCTTCGTGCTCGCCGCGCTGGCCTGTAAAAACGCGATCCTGATCGTGGAATTCGCCCGCGAACTCGAAGGCCAGGGCCGCGCCACGCTCCCCGCCGCCATCGAAGCCGCCAGCCTGCGTCTGCGCCCGATCTTGATGACGAGCTTCGCCTTCATCATGGGCGTCCTGCCGCTGGTCTTCTCCGAAGGCGCCGGCGCCGAGATGCGCCACGCCATGGGCGTCGCCGTCTTCTCCGGCATGCTCGGCGTCACCCTCTTCGGCCTGTTCCTCACGCCCGTTTTCTACGTCGTCTTGCGGACCCTGGAAAAGCGGCTGACCGGCCGCACGCTGCCGGTGAATCATCGGCATCCCGCCGCTCCCGCAGTGCCGGTGCCCGTCACGGTTTGATCTGTCAGCAAGGAAACGGTATCGAGGCCGAGCGGAAGGCGTCGCACGCGTGAGACGGGGAAAGACAATGCCGCCGTTGTCAGCAGCCGCAGAGCAGTGAGCGAGAGCGAGGCAAGACGGGCGCGAAAAGGGTAACAATTTTCGGCGGATCTCTTCTGTCTCTCCGGCAAGGGCGCTGCTTGTCAGCGAAGAGGGTCGCGTGCTAATTTACGCCGCATGAGCACGCTGCTCGAAATCGAAGCTGCCGCCGACGCACTGCCGCGTTCGCAGCAGGAGCTTTTGCTCCGATATCTCGCGGCAAAACTCCAGTTTGCACCAGCTTCGCCCGAAAAACCCGCAGTGATGGCTCCTACTGAAGCTGTGGCATGGCCGGACTACGAATCCCGGCTGCGTGCGATCTACGGCGATAAGGCCATGCCGAACATGGTGCTCGCTGAGCGCGAGTCGGCACCTTGGTAGGCGGGAATGATCTACGCGGACACCAGCGTGCTCGTGTCGCTCTACCTGCTCGACACGAACACGCCTCGAGCCGTGCCGCTGATCCGTTCGCTCACCGAACCGCTGGTCTATTCCGCGCTGCACCGACTCGAAATCCGAAATGCCTTTTCGCTCGCAGTCTTTCGCGGCCATCAAACCCAGGCACAAGCCGACGCCGCCCGGCAGAATCTTGAATTCGACTTGCGGGCGCGCGTGCTCGTTCCAACTGCGATTCGCTGGCCTGCGGCACTTCGCCGGGCAGCAGAGATTGCAGCGAGTGAAACGCCGACGCTTGGCTCCCGAAGCTTCGACATCCTGCACGTCGCCTGCGCCGAGCAACTACAAGCCAACGATCTTCTCACGTTTGACCACCGTCAGCACAGGCTGGCCGCGCGAGTCGGGTTCTTCGTTCGCCCGTGATTTCGGGGTCGCATCGCGCAACATGTGCGATCCAATATAGGCTCACATAAATCCTAGCCACGAGTCGGCACTCTCGATAAATCCTGACAGCATATGAGCATGTTGCTTGTTCACGAACTACATGAAGTGCGGGATCGCGTGCTCCTGCTTTGCCAAAAACTGGAAACGGCGCGTGACCGCGAATTGCCGGCGTATCGGCCCATCATCGAGGAAGAAATCAGTGCGCTCCGGAAGTCGCTGGACGAGGCACGTATCCCCGAGCACTACCGTGTTGCAGTCGTTGGTCGATTCAAAGTCGGAAAGTCGTCGTTCGTGAACAAGCTCGCGCAAGAGCAACTTGCTGGTGTGGAAACCAGCCCGGAGACAGCGGCGATTTCAGTCTTCCGGTTTGCGGAACAAGCTCGAGCTGGAGGTTGAGTTGGTCAGCCAAGAGAATTGGGACAATTTGCGAGCCACCTACCAAGAAAATCCTGACGACAACGAGGCCAAGCGTTACGCCGGATTCGCAAAATTCAATCACCGGCCGCCGACGCGAGACCGAGACGGGAGGGAGCGCGTTCGTGAAACCGTGGACCTAGCGCGCTTGGAAGCTCAGTGGGTCAAGCCTGGAGGTCTTGTTCACACGCTCACTGCTGGTGACTGGAAATCGAGGGAAGCTAAGAAAGCGTTTAAACGCGAAGTCAGAAAATTCACATCGAGTCAGGAGCCGCTTCACTATCTCGTCAACAAGCTCACCATCTACGCGCCAATTCCGATTCTGCGAGATCACATTGAATTCATTGATACGCCCGGACTCGATGACACGGAACGGTTTCGTGTTTTGCTCACTGAGGAATTGGTGCGTGACGTGGACGCAATTCTATTCCTCACCACGAGCGGTGCGTCCTACGGCCAAAGCGATAAAGAGTTTCTTGTTCGTCAGCTTCGCCGTCGCCAACTCAAGCACCTCCAAGTAATCGTCACCAAGGGCGACGAGACCTTTGAGAATGCAATTCGTGATGCAAAAGAGAATGACGATGAGCCTCCGTCGTATGAGGATTTTCGCGCGAAGGAAACCAGCCGCGTGCGTGGCGAAATCAAGGGCACGCTCGATGAGTTGCTGAACTCGAATCAACTCACGGATGACGAGGGTTACTATTTCATGGAGCAACTCGACAGCGTTCCCATCCATCTGATCTCAACCACATTTCATGACGCGGGGCAAATTGAGCGCGGCGGGATAGATGGGGTGCGTGATGGGCTCTACAAAATCCTCTCCACGAGCCATCGGTTTGAGCAGTCCCGCCGTGTTCTCACGGAGCGTTTGGATTCGTGTCTGACACGACTTTGCGACCGCTTCTCGGAGCGACTGAACGCCATCGGAAGTGAATACGATCCGAAGAAGGTCAAAGAGGAGATTGAGTCCATCCGCGCGGCTCTCGGAGAGCATCTGAGTTTTTTCGCCGAGGAGGCTGGGAAGCTTGTTGAGCTTCTCAGCCAGCGCCAAGCGGGCAGTTTCAAGGAACTGCCTCTCGTCCTCGACAACGTGAGCCTTCACGCGCGGGAAGTTCTCGGCGAGAACGAGCGGACAGACATCGGCAGACATTGGCGGAGTCGGCGTGCCGGGTATTGGGGCTACCTCCACGACCTTCAGGCGCGAATCGCGGATCGCGTGTTTCCAGTGGTTGAATCGCGGCTCAATGAACTGCGCAGTCACCTCGACGAGTTCATGCAAAATCTTAGTGCTCGCTTGAATGCGTTACAGGTCGGTGTGCGCAAGCTGGAGGAAGAACATCGACTTTCCGGTTTGGAGCCGATGGCGTTGGCGGAAGCGCAGCGACCAGTGTTCGATGACTTGGAAAAGCGTTTCGCGCTGCTGCGCGAAGCGGAGCGCGACAGCATCGTCAGTCGTCTGGAAGATTTTGTTACGGCTGAGGTCACTGCGCGATTGGACGAAGCTCGCACGTCCGTCACGGAGGTTGCCGGGACAGGAACAACGATCCGACAGGGCCGGGAGGTTCAGGATTTCTACGGCACTGTGAAGCTCCTACTAACTCAGGCTCTCCGTGCTCATCTTGAGACGCGGATACACGAGTTTGGAGGCGCAATCGTGGAGAATGCGAAGTCGGTCGCACCACGGATTCGTGAGGCAACGCTGGCGATGATCGAGCAACGAATTCAAGCCATTGAATCCACGCTGGCGATTGCATCTGAGGGCGAGAAATTCCGCGTTGTCGCCTACCTGCAGGAAATGCACGCGCTCACTCGCAATTTCGCCGCCGAACCGGCAGCTACGGAGCAACCGCTTGCACAGCCAGCTTCGGCAACCTCTGGAGTTCCCGCGCCTGCCAGCAGAGCGACTCCCGATCACGTTCCAGTGCATTACGAGATTGCCGACGGTTCTACCGGCTACACCTACGAGCGAATCTTCCGCCCATATCTTGACGACGCGGAACGGATCGTTGTCGAGGACCCTTGGATTCGGAAACCCTACCAAGTGGACAACTTTGCGCGCTTCTGCGCGCTCGCCGTTCGGCTTGGCGCGGTGAAAGAAATCCAACTTATCACTGGCACCGCGTTTGGCGAGGATCACGACGAAGCGGACAGCCGTCTTGAAAACCTGCGGCGCGATTTGAAATCACGCGACATCGCGATGTCGTTCCGGCGTGATGAAAAACTTCACGACCGCGAGATTCGTCTGAGCAGCGGGTGGATCATCAAGATCGGACGCGGCCTCGACATCTACCATCTGCCGGAGAGCTGGGTGTCAGTCGAAGCTGCCGATTTCAGTCTTCGCCGTTGTAAACAGACGAAGGTCGAGGTCTTCCAAAGTTGATTGGTCGAATTATTGTTGCAGCTCCAAGCCGTTTCGCGTGAAGCTGGAACGCTTGCCGCGAATCGGCAACGCCATTTGCCGGAGCAGCGGGGTCAGCTTGTGAAGCTTGCACCCTACAACTTACTGGGTCTAAAACGGGCGAGGAAGCTGGTTGGATCGATGGCGGGCACCGGGCTGTTTTTTGAAGCCAGCGAGATCGCGGGTGAGGCGCCAGTCGGCGCGGCAGGATTCGGCGGCAGCCGCTTGCATCGCGTCCTCGAAATCGGTCAAGCCAAGAGCACGGGCGCGATGCGCTTCGGCATCACCAGCGGGTGCCACTCGTGCCCAAGCGAGGATACGATCGACTTCCTGCATGGCCTGCAGCTCGGTCCTTCCTCTCCGCAGCAGGTAATAGGCGGTGGCGAGGCCATGCCACGCGATCCACATCTCTGCGCCGAGTTCTTCACACCGAAGAATGGCAGCCTCGCTTTCGGCGGCGATGCCAGGACGATTCATCAGCACATCGAGCAGGATATTCGTGTCGAAAAAAACGCTCATCCCGGTTCTGCTCTCTACTTTATGCCGTATTTCTCGGCGTAATAAGCCATGCGCGCATTGTCTACGGATTCGCCTGCGTTCATGTGGACGCTGCCCTTGGCGATCCGCAGCCATTCGCTGACTTTACCGTTCGCACGTTTGGTCGGGGTCTTTTCGCTCGGGCGTTCGATTTGAACGATGGCGATTGCTCCATTTTCAGCGAGCACACGGAGCGTGTCGCCCTGATGGAGAACCAAAGCGCGCAGTTGCTCGGCGTCGATGTGCTTTGTCAGAGTCATCAAAAGGAAATCAGGGATGAACTTGCGGCTGCACAATGAGGCGGCGCAGTGCTTGCGCGCTGGCTTA
This sequence comes from uncultured Verrucomicrobiae bacterium, assembly GCA_963762725.1. Classification (GTDB taxonomy): domain Bacteria; phylum Verrucomicrobiota; class Verrucomicrobiia; order Chthoniobacterales; family SZAS-18; genus JAFAXH01. The sequence goes on from CAVXLY010000005.1 coordinate 887,214, forward strand.
TTGTGGCGTCGAGGGCGCGCTGCCGTTGCTATTCTGGCGCGGGTAACCATTCTCGTCGAGGTCGAGCTCTTCGACAGAAACGACCTGCACACGGCCGTCTTTCCACACGGCGACTTTTTCGCCGAGCAGCCGGTGGCGCTTGAGCGCGGCGGCGACGCCGTCGCGGACGGCGTTTTCCATGACTTCAAGCAGAGGGTCTGTCGTTTTCGTCTTCATCGCCTGCAATGGAAGTGAAATTTACCCAACCTCGCTCGTCCCCAACCTCTACTCCCCGTCCGGGTGCCCGCCGGGCCAAGACGTGGAAGTTGTCATCAGAATTATCGCAAACCGTCCAACGATTCGCCAGCGGCATATAGAGCTCCAACAAATTGCGCCGCGAACGTCCGTAGCGCCGTCGCACGTCCTCGGTCGGGACGTTGTGGCCGCCGGCACGCACCCGTAGCGCCACGCGTTCGATTGCCATCTCGGCGCTATGCAGCCAGACAAAAAGCAGTTCTACCTCATAGCCCGCAGCTTGGCACCGACGCAGGAAGGGTGCGAAACTGCGTGTGGACAAGGTGGACTCGAAGGCAAAATCCCGCTTGGCGGCGACCAACTCATCCAGCCGCTCCAACATAAGTCGACCAGCGCGCAACGCGACGCGCTCGGGATGAAATGGAGATAGGCCGACGGCGATGGCGTCTGCGTTGACGAATTCGTCGCAGTCCGCCGTATCGGGTAGCAACGCCCGAGACGAAGTAGTTTTCCCCGCTCCGTTCGGCCCTCCGATGACGAAAACGCGGTGCATGGCGCCGTGCGATCGCGACGCCTTACTTCTTCAACGCCGCCTTCACCTTCTCGACCAGCGCCTCTGCCGTAAGGCCGTGCTTTTTGCGCAGGATCGGGATGGAGCCGTGCTCGATGAATTCATCCGGCCAGCCGAGGCGCACGACGGGGACCGTGAGCCGCTTTTCGGCGAGGTGTTCCATCACGGCGCAGCCGTAGCCATTGTGGAGAACGTGGTCTTCGAGCGTGGCGAGGACTTCGACGCCGCCGGCGAAAATTTCCAGCGTGTCGGTGTCGAGCGGCTTGATCCAGCGGGCGTTGATGACGGCGGTGGAAATGCCGTCCTTCTCCAGCAGATCAGCGGCTTTGAGCGCGACTTCGCACATGTTGCCGAGCGCGAAAAGCGCGACGCGCTTGCCCTGGCGCAGGACTTCGCTTTTGCCGATCTCCATGATCTGCGGCTCGGCTTTCGGCTTCGAGCCGGTGCCAGCGCCGCGCGGGTAGCGGATGGCGATGGGGCCTTTGTTGTAGTTCGCCATCGTCCAGAGCATGTCGGCGAATTCTTCCTCGTCCTTCGGCTGCATGTGGATGAGGCCGGGCACGCCGCGCAGGTAGCCGATGTCGAAAAGACCGTGATGCGTCGGGCCGTCGTCGCCGCTGAGTCCGGCGCGATCCATGCAGAGGCGGACGTTCAAGTTTTGCAGCGCGATGTCGTGGATGATCATGTCATACGCGCGCTGCATGAAGGTCGAATAAATCGCCAGGAACGGCTTCAATCCCTGCACCGCGAGGCCACAGGCAAAGAGCGCGGCGTGTTCCTCGGCGATGCCGACGTCGAAATACTTTTTCGGATGCCGCTTCTGGAAATGGATGAGGCCGGTGCCGGTCGGCATCGCGCCGGTGATCGCAGTGACGGTGTTATCTTTATCGGCGAAATCGGCGAGCGTTTTGCCGAAAATTTCGGAATACGTGACGGCCGTTGATTTCGCGGTTTCGCCGGTGGCGTGATTGTATTTGCCGAGGCCGTGGAACTTGTCCGGCTGCGCGATGGCCGGATCGTAGCCGCGGCCTTTTTTCGTCAGCACATGGAGCAGCACCGGCTCGTTCTGTTCCTTCAGGAACTCGAAGGTGCGGATGAGCGCCGGCGTGTCGTGCCCGTCCACCGGGCCGTAGTAACGGAAGCCGAAATCTTCAAAGAGCACGCTGGGCAGGAGCAGATTTTTCATCCCGCTCTCGACCCGGTGGGCTAGCTCAAGGGCGCCCTTGCCGGCGATGTTTTCCAAGAACCGCGCCGCCTTGTCGTGGAGGTGCTGATACATCGGGTTGGTCGTGATCTTGTTGAAATAGCCGGCGATGGCGCCGACGTTTTTCGCGATCGACCACTCGTTGTCGTTCAGCACGACGATGAATTTCTTCGTCGTCTCGGCGACGTTATTCATCGCTTCGAAAGTCACGCCGCAGGTGAAGGCCGCGTCGCCGGCGAGGACGACGACGTGTTCGTCACTGCCGACGAGGTCGCGTGCCGCCGCCATGCCGAGGCCGGCGCTGAGACCGGTGCCCGCGTGGCCGGCACCGTAGCAATCGTGCTCGCTCTCGGTGCGCAGCATGAAGCCGTTCAGCCCCTCATACTGGCGCATGGTGTGCATGCGGTCCGCGCGGCCGGTGAGCATTTTGTGGACGTAGCACTGGTGGCTGACGTCGAAGATGATCTTGTCCTTGGGCGTCGAAAACGCGCGGTGCATCGCGATGGTCAGCTCGACGACGCCGAGGTTCGGCCCGAGGTGGCCGCCGACGGAGTTCGGGTTCGACTCGCTCATCGCATAGATGAGGTCGTCGCGGATCTCTTGGGCGAGCTGCGGGAGCTGATCCTCCTCCAGCGCCTTCACGTCTTCAGGCGAGGAAATTTTGTCGAGCAACCGGAGCGTGGGCTCCGGCACCGGCGGGGTTTGCGTGGCGACAGGTTCAGAAGAGGCTGACTTCATGGTTGGTGCGAGGAGAGGTGGGGTCGGCGGGGCCGGCGGCGGGCTGGGTGCCCGGGTCGGTGGAGCCGCTGGTGCTGCTACTACTGGTGCTGTGGCCACTGCTGCGGCTGGCGGTCGCGGCGGACGAAGCGGCGGCTTTCCCATCACGAGAGGAAGCGCCACCGCGGCCCTTGGGATTCGGCTCTGCGAGGTTCCCCGGTCTGTTCTCAGCGGAAGCAGCTGCCGCCGGAGCCGCCGCGGCGGCGGAGAAATCGGTCGTGCGCGGCTGGCCGGTTTCGTCCTTGGAAATCAGCTCGATACGGTGTTCAGCCGCGGTCAGGTAATCTCCACAGGACTTCAGCAGCCGGGTGCCCTGCTCGTAGCAGGCGAGCAGTTCTTCCAGCGGCAAGCGTTCGCCTTCCATCCGAGAGACAATGCCTTCGAGCCGCTCCAGCGCGCTCTCGAAGCTATCCGGCGTCGCCCCAGACTCATCGGAGCCGGGGGCAGCGGATTTTTTGACCGGGTCGGGACGGGACATCAGAAAGGGCGCAACGAAAGGAAAAGGACCGCGCAACAAAACACAGCCGCGCACGGCTGAAAAGGACTAATCCGGATGGAGCGGCAGGATTGCATACGATTTCCTGACAGCGGCTGGCCACACGCGGCGGCGTGGCGTGGTGCGATCGCCCGGTTTTCCGCCGGCGCGTGGATCCGGCCGGGCTTCAGCCTACTGCGGCACGCCGAGCTCCCAGCGTTTCTGGTCGCTGAAGAACGTCATGCTGCCGTCGCCGATGGGCAGGCCCTCGCGAAACGGGAAATCCTTCAGCCCGGTGTTGCCGAAGACCAGCGGCGTCCAGTCTTGGTAGTCGCCGCGCAGGATGTCGGTGAAAAACGAGGCGTTGCGGCTGACCGGCGACAGAAACACGCCGGCGAGCGGCCCGGGCAGCTTGCTTTGATCACCGAAATCGGTGAACTCCCGCACTTTCAACGGCAACTGCACGCTGCGCCGATCCGCATACCAGGCGACTGCCCACGGCATGTCCGAGCCGAGCACCTCGGTCGATTTTACCCAGGTAGAGAGCTTGGCGATGGCGGCGGGGAAATAGGGCGGGTATTGCACGACGCCGGTCCGCGTCAGCAGCGTGCCGATCATCGGCAGGCTCGTGATGGCGAAGAGCGCGACGAAAAACGCCAGCCGCCAGATCGGCACGGTGCCGATCGTCAGTCGGCTGAAGAGCACGAGCAGCAGCGCTAGGCCATAAGCGATGACGATCGGCAGGAGCAGCACGTGCAACTGGCCCGCATACACCGCCGTTTCCGGGACGCCCAGCAGCGCTGAGCCGACCACCAGCGCCAGCCACATGGCAAACACCGCCCACCGCAGCGCGTCGGTCTCCGGCCGGCGAAACGGATACAGCAGACCGACGAAAAACGCCGCCGCCAGCACGCCGCAGCCGAGCGGACCGAGCGGGTTCTGGAGCTGGGCGGCGACGCCGTTTTGCAGCTTCGGCCGGAAATTGGAGGGCGGCGTGTCGCGCACGCTTGGATTCAGCGTCCGCATGCGATGCTCGGTGGAGCCGCCCAGCCCATCGTAGAGCGCGTAGCCGGCGATGCCCAGCGGGTTGCCGCTCACCTTGTAATTGCGCGCCAGCCAGGGCGAGAGCACGAGCAAAAACGGCACGACCAGCGCCAGCCCCGTGAGCAGCCGCGGGCGGAAATAAACAATCCCGAAGACGAGCGTGCCGAGAAAGATCCACGCCGCGATGCCGTGCCCGAGGGTGATGACGCCGAGCAGCGCGCTTACCGCCACCAGCCAAAGCATCGCCCGGCCCGGCGTCCCGGCCCGGCGCGCCTCGATCGCCCGGGCCAGAGCCAGCAGAGCGAAGGAAAAAATGAAGAGCAGCAAATTCTGCGGCAGACCCGCGATGGCGAATTGCCACGGCAGATCGCAGACCAGCGCCAGCCCGGCTGCGGCCAGGGCGAGCCGGTCATCGAAGAGCCGGCGCGCCAGCCGGTAGTGCAGGAAGATGGCTGCCAGAAAGAAAAACATCGAGAGCGCGGCGATCGCCCGCTCGGCCGGATGCACAAACTCGCCCGGCGCGTAGTTCGTTTTCACCGCCTTGTCGCCCATGGCCCGCAGCAGCACCGAGTTCACCGCCGGCCCCAGCGGCGCCTGATACGTGTCCGGGAAAAGCTGTCCGGTCGCCGGCAGCCGGCCGTTTTTTTCCAGGTGCGCGATGGCCAGCGGCCGGATGTAACCGGTGGAGAAGCCATGCCCGCGCGCCACCTCGCGTGCGATTTGCGCCTGGTCGATCGCGTCGGCCTGGCCGAAGCCGCGGAAATTATAAAACGGATTGCTGCTCCAGGGCGGGATGGTGATGAGCCCGAGATAGATCAAAGCCAGCATGACCGCGGCGGCGATGACGACGGCCCACTGGACGATGAAACGAAAGCGTCCCTGCTCCAGGGCATGGATAAAATTCTGCAGACCTGGAGATTCGGTGGCGCTCATGAAAGAAACGGGAGTCTAAGAGAAGCCGCGTATTGGAAACCAAGCCGTCATCGACTGCAAGCCGGGGGTTCACCGACGCCAGGTCTGAATGGCCTCACGCAGAGGCGCAGAGGCGCGGGGGAAGGCGGGCGGGCGACGACGCGCTGAGTGAAGCGGCGTTCCAATGGCCTCGCGCAAAGACGCAAAGGCGCAAAGGAAAAGGCAGGGAGAAGAAGAGGGAGGGGCCGGAGGGGCGAAAGAGCGATCGCTGCGCGGTTCCAAAGGCTTCTGCCGGGCCACCCTCCTGCCATCTCTCTCATCCCTTCCTCTTCTCTCTTTCCCCGTTTGTGGCTTTGCGCCTTTGCGTGAGATCCTTCTGCCTCTTCTCCCCCTTTGCGCCTTTGCGTCCCTTGCGCGAGGCCATTGGATTCCCCGCAATCGGAACCCACGCTATGATGAATCCCCGTCCGCGTCCGCTGCAGCCGGGGGCGGGTGGGTCGCGCGCATGGCTTTGAGCTTGCGATGCAGCGTGCGGCGGCTGATGCCGAGCTGCTTCGCCGCGTCGGTGATGTTCCCACGCGTTTCTTCCAGCGCGCGCTCGATGAGCCGTCGCTCCGTGGCGTGCAAATCAAAGGGCGAGGCCGGAGCCGCGGCGGGCGTCGAGGTCGCGGCGCGGTGCTGTCCCGCCGTTGCCGTGGCTCCCGGCGCGGTGCCGCCGGTCGATGATGGCGCTTCGCCGTGCCAGTGGCGCACCGAAGCCGGCAGATCGCGGAGCGTGATCTTCGGGCCCTGCGCCAACACGACGCCGTGGTCCACGGCCGCGCGCAGCTCGCGCACATTGCCCGGCCATGGGTAATCAAGGAGTCGCGCCATCGCGTCGCCGGTGAGATCGCGCGCCGGCTTTTCGTTCTCCTGGCTCGAGAGTTTCAGAAACGCGGAAACCAGCAGCGGGATGTCCTCGCGCCGGTCGCGCAAGGGCGGCATGTCGACGCGCACCACGTTCAGCCGGTAAAACAGGTCGTCGCGAAACTTGCCGTCGGCCACGAGCTGCTCGAGCCGTTTGTTCGTCGCGGCGACCAGGCGGACATCGGTGGTGATCTGCGTGTTCCCGCCGACCCGCTCAAACGTCCGCTCGCCGAGCACGCGCAGAAGTTTCACCTGCACGCTGGCGTCGATCTCGCCGATCTCGTCGAGAAAAATGGTGCCGCCGTCGGCCTGCTCGAAGCGGCCGGCGCGCCGCTCGGTCGCGCCGGTGAACGCGCCGCGCTCGTGGCCGAACAGCTCGCTTTCCAGGAGCTGCGCCGACAGCGCCGCGCAGTGCACGGCGACAAACTTCGCCTTCGCCCGGTTGCTCAGCGTGTGCAGCGCGCGGGCGACAAGCTCCTTGCCGGTGCCGCTCTCGCCCTCGATGAGCACGGTTGCCCGCGTCGGGGCCACCTGGCGCACGGTGTCAAAGATCGCTTCCATCGGCGCCGACCGGCCGATGAGCGCTTCCAGTCCGGCGCGCTTGTCGATCTGCTCGCGCAGGCCGCGGTTTTCCGTTTCCACCTCGCGGCCGCGCAGGGCGCGCTTCACCTTGATCTCCAGGCTGTCGAGATTCACCGGCTTGGTGACAAAGTCGTAAGCGCCGCGCTTCATCGCCTCGACCGCGGTGTCGATGGAGCCGTAGGCCGTCATCAAAATGCAGATCGGCGGCGTCGGCAATTTCAAGGCGCGATCGATCAATGCCAGCCCGTCGCCGTCGCTGCCGCCGAGCCGCAGGTCGGTGAGCAGGAGATCGACTGATTCGCTGGTGAGAATGTTGATCCCGCCGGTGAAATCGGCCGCGGCGTAAACCTCGAAGTCGTCCTCCAGCGAGCGGCGCAACCCTTCGCGGGTGTGCTTCTCGTCGTCCACGATGAGAACGGTGTGCTGGCGCATGGCGGGGTGCGAAAGGAGTCCGACGGAAAAGATGGATTCGGTTCAGCGGGCCGCCTTCAAATTCAGCACGGCTTTGCGGTCCTGTCCGGTATTCGGATCGGCCATCTGCCATTCCGCTTCGACCGATTGCAAATCCGCGCTGAGCTTGCCGCGAAACGAATCGCGCCGGAGCGCGGCCGGGATGCCGGCGACGCGCTGGTTGAACGCGTCGTCGTTCTCGATGGCCACCTCGAGGCCGGGCACCGTGATCGTGCCGCGCAACGGGATCGTTTCGTCGAAGAGGATGTCGTTGTTCAACGGCGTGAGCACGTAGAAATGGATGCGCTCGAACAGGAGCGTGCGCTCGTCGCGCACCCGCAGCGAATCCGTGGCCACGCGCACCCGCCGCCCGCCCCCGCCGGCACCGCCGAAAAAGCCGCGCTCGCCGTCGTATGAGACGCTGCCCTCGTAGAAGCGCGGCAGCTTCGCCTTCGCCTCCGTCGCGTTCCCCGGCCCGCGCGAGCAGCCCGGCGCGGCCAGAGCGAGAGCCAGCAGGAAAAACGACCGGCGGGCGGCCGCGGGAAAATTGCGCAGGAAAGGCATGGGAGACAGACGCAGAATCGCTGCGGTCGGCCGCCGCGCGCAAGGTCAGATCGGCGCCGGCGCCTCTTCGGCATTGGTTTCCCACGCCTGGCGGGCGCATTCGCGCAAGGTTGCCCGCAAGTGGGCTGGTTCCATGACGCGAGCCTGGCCGCCCCAGCCGAGCAGCCATTGCTCCAGCTCCGGGGCGATGCCGACGCGCAGCTCCAGCTCGACGCCGCCCCCGGGCAGCTCGCGCAGCTTTTGCGTGGGATGCCAGTCGCGCTCCCGGATCAGCCGCGCCACCGCCGGCGTGAACCGCACCCGGATCCGCTGCGGCTTCTGCCCGGCCGTGATGCCGAAGCTGTGCGCAAGAAACCGGGCGGGCGAAAACCCGGCGGGACGCACGAAGCGCACGCCGGTATCCTTCGCCTTTTCCATGCGGGAGAGCACAAACGTGCGCGCCGCCGCCTTGCCCAAGTCCTGGGCGATGAGATACCACTGGTTCTCGAAGCAGCCGAGGTGCAGCGGCTGCACGCGCCGCCGCTCGGCCTGCCCGCCGCTGGCGAGTTTGCGGTAGTCGAACTCCAGCTCCTGGCTGCGCAGGACCGCTTGGCTGACGGTTTGGAAAACCCGCAGGTCCGCGCTTTCCCGCCCCCGGGCCTTGGTGCGAAAGGAGACGACCTCGTCCAGTTCATCCCAGCCGAACTGGATCTGATCGGGCAGCGTGGCGGCGAGCTTGGAGAACGCGGCGCGCAGCGGTTTTTCGAACGCGGTGCCGCGATATTGCGCCAGCGCTTTACCGGCGACAAACAGCGCGAGCAGCTCGCCCTCGGAGATCGTCAGGCTCGGGAGCTGCGTGACGGCCTGGGTGTAAAAATAGCCGTGTGCGCGGGCGTCGTAGCCGATCGGCGCCCCGAGCCGGTCGCGCATGAACTCGATGTCGCGCTGGATCGTCTTGTAAGAGACCTCCAGCTCGCTGGGCCAGCGCGCGCGAGCTGATCCGCTTGCCGACCGCGAGACGCCCGTGGATGCGGTGCATCCGGTCCATCGGTGGGCGGGTGTGCAGGGAGGTCGGGGCCGGGTCGGAAGCGGGCTTTATTTTCAAGTATTTTTGGCTGGGGACAGCGGATGTCCCTCCCCCAACCCTATGATGGTGGCAACAAAGCAGGCAATCCCCATCCCGGGTGATTTTCTGCCTGTTCCTTAAAACAATCCATGTCCGCCCTGCTCATCCACGAACCCGTCGTCTTCGCGAATCTCGCCCTCTTCCCGCTGGCCTCCGCCGCGGTTTCCGCCAAAAAGGAATCCTCCGCCTCCGCCGCCGCCGCTGACTTTCTGGTCCTGGAGGAAGCCCTCGCCGACGGTCGCGCCCACCTTTACGAGACCGGGCAGGTCGGCATGCTGGAGATCGAAAACCTCGCCGACCTCGACCTGTTTCTGCAGGCCGGCGACATGGTGAAAGGCGGCCGGCAGGATCGCACCCTCGGCGCCGATCTCATCGTCCCGGCGCGCAGCGGCCGCGTGCCGATCCCGGCGTTTTGCGTCGAGCAGGGCCGCTGGTCGCAGCGGCGCAGCGAATCGGCCGCGGCGTTTTCGGCTTCGACCGACGCGGTGGCCTCGAAGGAGTTGCGCGTGGCGTTGCGCAAAGCCAAATCGCAGAGCGCGGTCTGGCACGAAGTCCAGCAGCTCCAGTCCAAGCTCCAGCAGCACGTCGCCGCGCCGGTCCACGCCGCGGAATCGCCGACGAGCCTGCAGCTTTCCATGGAAGCCGCCGGCGTCCGCGCCCGGATCGACGATTATCTCGCCGGCCTGGCGCCGGTTTGCGAGCGTCACCCGGACAGCCGCGGGTTTGCCTTCGCGATCAACGGCCGGCTCCACGGCGCCGAGCTGTATGCGACGCCCCCGCTCTTCCGCAAGCTCTGGCCGAAGCTGCTCCGCGCCGCCGCCACCGAGGCGCTCGCCGCGCTGGCGGAGGACAACGCCGCGGCGCCGTCGCCGGCTTCCTTGATCGACCGCGCCGAGGTGAGCCGCTGGCTCGGCGAAACCCGTCGCCGCGGGATCCGGAAACGGCGCGAGCAGGTCACGGAGCGGGTCAGCCTCGTCACCCGCGAAACCGCCGCGCAGATTTCCTTCGAAACGCTCGACGCCGCGCAAGGAGACCAGTGCATCCACCAGTCCATCCTCAGCCATTGAAACCGATCCGCCGCATCCCGCCGCTTACCATGCAAAAACCGCTTCCGTCCGAAAACTCCGCCGCGCTCGCGGAGATCGCCGGCTACCTGGAGATCGGTCTCTCCGACGAAGCCTGCAAGGTCGCCCGCGCCGTGCTCCGGCGCCGGCCGCTCAACGCCGCCGAATTCGCGCAGGCGCTCGTGCCGTTTCTCGCTTCCGCGCAGCCCCGGCGCTGGCGCAAACTCGTCGCGCGCGCCCATCGCCGGCTCTCTGCCGCGGACCGGGCTGCCGTGAGCAAATTGATGGTTCGTTTCTACGCCTCGGCGCAGGATCCCGCAACGGCCGGCCGCTACCTGCCCGCGGGGCGCCGCGGCGCTCGCCGGGACGCATTCCAACGACCTGCTGCCGGTCATGGAAACCTGCCTGGCGCTGGGCAAGCTGCGCAAAGCCCGGCAGGTCGCGAAGCTCTGCGAAACGCGCCTGCTCGAAATGGAGCCCGGCGACGAAGCGCACGCGGCGGCCGGGTCGCTGCTCCACGCCGCGGCGATCTACGCGGCGCGCATCGGGGAATGGGAATACGCGCGCCAGCTCTGGGCGCACACGCCGACGCACGACCCGGTGTTTTGCGAAGGGCTGATCAACGGCGCCTACCTTTCGGTGTTGCAGGCGCTGTGCGCCACGCGCAGCCATTTGCGCGAGGTGACGGCGTTGCGCGACAACGCCGCCCTGCAGCCGCCCTGCGCCGATTTCCTGGAAGCCGGGATGCTCCGGGAAATGCAGGAATACACGACGACCGAGTTGCGCCGGATCGAGCGCCTGCTCGGCCGGATCGTGCCGCCGGACGTCGAGGCGGAGCTCGGCATGCATCCCGTCGGGACAACCCAGACGCCCGAAACCGGCGGAACCGTGGAAGGAATCTGATTTATCTATGTGGCTCGCAACAAAATTCGGCTTCTACAGCATCGTGCGGAAACGCGCGGCAACCCCGACCGCGCCCGCGGAATTCCACGTCCGCGCGCGAGTGCGGCAGGACTTGGAAAACCTGCTCGCCAGCGCCGGCCTCCCGGGACGTGAAATCCTCGATTGGGACACCAGCGATTACCGCTACCGCTTCCTCGCGAGCGCGGAGGATGTCGCCCTGCTCCTGGGTCAGCTCGCGGCGACGCTGGATTATTCCAACTTCAAATCCGAGATCGCCCGGACAGCCGACCAGCGCGCCCGGCTGCCGGCCTATCACCGGGTCTGGGAGGAGATGATGAAGCTGCAGCGCTGATTTCGGCGCCGGCCGATCAGCGTCGCGGCTCGGGGCCGGATTCGCTTTCCTCGCCGCCTTCGCCGTCGCGCAACGCCAGCATCCGCACCTGGCGGTCGCGGCGCGGCAGGCGGATGATGAAGGCGAGGCCCTGGCCTTCGTTGCTCTGCAGCTCGATCTCGCCGCCGTGCGCCCGCACGATGCGGCGCACGATGAGCAGGCCCAGGCCGCTGCCGCTGCTTTTCGTGGTGAAGTAAGGCTCGAAGACTTTGTTGAGGTTTTCCTGCGAAATCCCCCCACCGGTGTCGGTGAACGTGATCGCCACGCCGTCCGGCTCCGCGACGCTGGTGATGCGCAGGATGCCGCCGCTTTTCATCGCCTGCACAGCGTTCTTGATGACGTTGTAAAACGCCTGCTTCATCTGGTCGCGGTCCAGTTCCAGCGGCGGCAAATTTTCCTCCAGCTCGGTTTCCACGAGGATGTCGCGGTCTTCAACTTCCGCCTGGAGAAACGCGACGCTTTCGCGCACGACGGCGTTCACGTCCTGAAGATGCGTCTGCAAGCTCGCCGGCCGGATCGCGCGGAGAAACTGGCTGACAATGAAATCGAGCCGGCGGATTTCGTCCTTGGCGACGCGCACGGATTCCTCGAGGTCGGCGCGCTCGCTGGCGGGCAGCTTGCGGAGCTTTCGCTCCATGAGCTGGAGGTGAATGTTCAACGAATTGAGCGGATTGCCGATCTCGTGCGCGACGCCGGCGGCGAGCAGCGTGAGCGCGTTGAGCCGCTCGCTCTCCAGGGTTTCCTGCGCGTTGCGCCGACTCTCGGTGAGATCGCGCACGATCATCGCGTGACCGGCGCGCTCGATGCGGGTGGTTTCGTTCTGCCGGCCGCTGCGGCGCCGGGCGGCGCGCGGCGTTTCCTCGAGCATCAAGGGCACGACGTAGAAATTCAGGAAGCGGTTGGCCGGGTAGAAAACTTCCATGTCGCGGCTGACGAATTTTTCGCGCTCGCCGTCGGCGGTGGTCAGCGACGCCCAGTCCAGGCCGCGCACCGCGGTGTCGAGCGACTGGCCGAGGGCGGCATCGTGATCGAGCCCGAAGAGTTCGGCGGCGGCGGCGTTGAGATAGGCGATGCGGCCATCGGGATCGGTGACGATGATGCCTTCGTGGATGGCGTTGAAGATCGTCTCGAGAAACCCTTTTTCGCGCACGATGCGCAGGACGTGCGCCTGGGCTTCCTCCGGGCGAAGGCGGCCGAGGCGCTCGACCAGTTTATCGACGAAGCCGCGTTTGACGGAGCGCATGGTGGGAGGCAGCGGCTATTGGCGGGGCGGAGGGTGGATTTTTAACACCGAGGGCACAGAGGCGGAGGCACCGAGAGCACCGAGGGGAAGAAGAGAAGAGAGGATTACAGAGAGAGGCGTTTTAAGCCTTGTTTCAAGCGGGGGACGTTGAAGTTGATGAGCAGGCCGGTGTGGAGATGGGCTAGACGGAGATAGGTGAGGAGCTGGGCGTCGTGGACGGGGAGAAGTTCCTCCACACTTTTCAACTCGACGATGAGTTGCTTCTCAATCAGGAAATCCACGCGGTAGCCGCAGTCGAGCCGGATGCCTTTGTAAGCTAGGGGCAACGGACATTGAAGCTGGAAGGTGATGCCAGCCAAAGTCAGTTCGTGCGCGAGACATTGCTCATACGCGGTTTCGAGCAAGCCGGGACCAAGCTCGCGATGCACGGTTAACGCGCAACCGATCACCGCGCGCGTCAGCGTATCTTCCGCGTCGCGACGCTTCGGCTGCTCTGGCACATCTTCCGGCTCCATTTTTCGGTTTCTGTGTTTCTCTCTTCTTCCTCCTCCCCCTCGGTGTCCTCGGTGCCTCCGCCTCTGTGCTCTCGGTGTTAAAAAATAAACGCGCCGCTACCCAAACAGATCCCCCTGATTCGGATCCACTTTCGGCCGCTTGGCCGCGGCTTCGGCCGGCAGAAACTCCGCATACTTGCCGATGAGTTCGTTCAGCTTGTCCGCGTAGTATTCGACGTTTTCATCGCGCGCATCCGGCCGCCATTCGGTGGACAACTTCGCGTTGCCATACGCGCTCACCTTTTTCTTGTCGCCGGTGATGTAATACCGGATTTGATCGCCCGGCTGGTAGTCGCGCCCGCTCTTCAACGCCAGCTCATACGCCGCCGAACGATTCCGCGCGCTGGCACCGATTTTTTTCTGATATGCACCGAGCGAATCTTGCAGCGTGTCGGTCTTCAGCAGCCAGTCGATGTCCCATTTCCGCTCGCGGATATTCGTCTCAAATTCCTCCCGCATCGCCGCGACCTCTTCCGGCCGGCCTTCGAGCAACGCGCAGATCATCCGCTCCAGAAACACGCGCTGAAACTTCTCCAGCCCGCGCGACTTCAACGCGCCGCCTTTCAGGATCAGCCGGCCTTCGGTATCGAGCAGCGCGTAGTTCTTCGCCTTATACGAAAACATCGCCTGGAACCGGGCGTCGAATTCGATCTCGATGCCTTCCGGCAACACGTCGGCGAGCCCCTTGCCCAGGGCCTCGACCGTCCCGCCTTCGGGTGGGACGAAATAGATGCCGTCCGTGTCGATTTCGATGACCTCCGCGCCGGCTTCCTGCAGGCGGGCGACCATCTTTTTCAAGAGGTCGCGCCCGATCTCGGTGACACGCGACGCGGCGTCGTAATCCGCAAAGTGTCCCTGGGCAAACCCGAGGTAGCCGTAGAACGAATTGATGAGCACCTTGAAGACGTTCTGCAGCGCGTTGAGCGTGTTGTATTCGTGCCGCTGCGTCGGGTCCGCCGCGGCCTTGCGCATGGCGGCTTTGGCCTGGAGGCGGAAGGTGCGCAGATCGGTGAGCAGGCCGCGGAAAATGCCGAGTTTGTCCTGCGCGGGGAAGACGTCGTAGCGCAGCATCACGCTCGGATAGAGCGAGGCCACGTCGCAGTGCCAGACGTTCTTTTTCACGCCGGTGACGAAGACATCCGTGTAGCCGCCTTCATACGAGCGGGCGGTCGGCAGATCCGGGATCGAGTGGCCGCGCTGGAGATACTCGCGCAGGAAAAGCGAGTTCACCCGCGTCGCGTTCCCGCGCACGATGACCTCCTGGTAGTTGTAGGGAAAAATCTGCGCCTGGATGAAATACGAGCCGCTGAGCAGCCCGCTGAGCGCGCGGGTTTCCCGCACGTCGTCCAGCGCGTAGGCGGCGAATTTTTGCGGCTCCCGCAGATACGCCTCCTGGATGCCGAGCCCGGTGAGATACGTGCGCTGCTCGACGCCGACCTCACCGCCGCCGGCGGCGATGTTGAAGTGCCGCGCGACGTCTTTCAGCCCGAAGGATTCCAGCTCGCGCGTCCCGATGTCGTAGAGCTGCACGAGGATGAACGTGTCCACGATGTGCCGCCCGCGGACCTCAAACTTGGGGTAGTTGATCGTCCGCTCCGCGATCTGCACCCGCGAGGCGCGCGAACTCAGCACGGAGCCGTCGCGCCCCCAGGCCAGCTTCACCCGGTGCCGCCGCGCGCGGGTCTGGAGATACGGCAGGTCGAACTTGAAAATGTTGTGCCCTTCCAGCACGTCGGGATCGCGCTCTTCGATCAGCGCATTCAACTGCTCCAGCGCGATCCGCTCGCTGCGATCGGCGTCCCGGTGATCAACGAGGATTAGCTCCTCCCAGCCCGATTGGTCGCTCACCGCGATCGCCATGAGGTGGTCGCTCGCCCGCTCGGCGTTCGGGAACTCGAAGCCCGGGGTGCAGAAGGTCTCGATATCGATCTGCATGCGCCGCAGCTCGCCGAAGTCCATGCCCTTGAAGAGCGTCCGGCCGGTGGCCGTGAGGTATTGCTGCACCGGATCGCTGAGGGCGAAGTGCGGCACGTTGCCGTCGCGCAGATCGCCGCGCAGCCGCTGGAATTCCGTCCAGGAGCCGACCCGCGCGACGCGGGAGTAATGCAACCCGCCGCTGAGCACCTGGTCGTTGGGCAGCGCCACGGCGGCGTCGCCGGTCAGCCAGAGAAACGGCTGGAACGGCTCAGTTTCCATGATCGTCCGCGCGCCGGAGCCCGGGCCGTCGCGGCGGAACACGAGCACCTCTTTCTCGCCCACCAGCTCCACCGAGACGATGCGCGGCGTTTCATCCGGACCGAAGAGGACGCGATTTTCCGCGAATTGCATTTCCGTGCGTTTTTTCTCTGGCGGGCGCGGCGCACTCTGGCCTGAAAGCGGCTCTGTGTCACCTGTCCTCCCAAGCGGTCGGCCGAGCCGAAAAATCGGCTGGCTGCACGCTCGACATTTTCCGTCCGACAGGTGACATTCAGACGTATCTCCCTGGTATGCGTTTCCCTTGGCGCTCGCTCCAGACTGGGCCCCGTCGGTGGTGGAGTCATGCCCCCTCCGCCGCGCACGCGCTCATCGGGGCTCACGTCGGGTTGTTTGTCGCCCAGACCGTGAGCGAGAGCGCGCTGCCGGACAACGTCGTCAGCCCGCTGGAAACCTGGGGCGCTCTCACCGGGGAAACCTTGCAGGCCGGCCAGCTTTGGCGGCTCGGCACGCACCTGTTTTTGCATGACGGCGCGCTGTCGCTGCTGGCGAGCGCGCTGCTGCTGCTCTTTGCCGGGCGGAACCTCGAGGCGATCCTCGGGCGGCGGCATTTTCTCGCCCTCTACTTTCTGGCCGGCATCGCTGCCGGTCTGGTGCAGGCAGCCGGCACGCTGTTACCCGATGCCGGCCCGGGCGCGGCGGTGCAGCCGATCGTCGGCGACCTCGGGGCGGCGCTGGCAGTCCTGCTCGCCTTCACCACGATCATGCCCGAGCTGGAGCTGGGCGCCCTGATTTTCCTGCCGGCGCCGAGCGTGCGGTTGAAGGCGCGCTACGTCGCGGGCGTGGCGCTCGTGGCCATGGTGCTCCTGTTTGTGATTTATTCCGTCGCGCCGGCGACGACGCCGGTCGGCGATGTGGACGGCGCGTTGCGTCTGGCCTGCCTCGGCGCGCTGGTCGGGACGAGCATCGGCTGGCTTTATGCCCGCACGCTGGGCTTCGGCCGGCGCTGGCCGCTGAACGCCGTGCCCGTCGCGCACCGGACGCGGACCCCGCGGTCGGGAAAGCTGGTCGCGCCCGGCGCCGGGAAACTGGCCGCCGCCGGTGGCGGAAAAGTCGATCGCGCTGGCTGCCGGCAGCACCGCCGCGCCACCGCCGGCGAGCGTGAGCCCGAACAATGTCACCGCGGCCGCGGAGGCACTGCCGGTGCCCTCTTCCTCCGCCGCGGCTCCGGTGCCGGGGATTCCGGTGGCGATGACGGTGAGCGAGCGGGAGCGGCGCATGACGGCGCGGGAATACATCGAGGAAGCCGTGGATCCGATTCTGGAAAAGATCTCGCGCGACGGCCTGGCCAGCCTGACGGAGCGCGAGCGCCGGGTGCTGGAAATCTGCCGGGAGAAAATCGCCGGCGCGGACGTGTGAGCGACCCGCGGGCTGGCGGCAGTCGGCGCGGCGGCCGTGAGCGCTTCGCTGGGAAGCTGTTGCCCGTCGGCGAGGCGGCGCCCTCCCTTCCATGAGCTGGTTCTACGAATCGGCCGGCCGGCAGATTCGGCCCCGTGGACGACGGGACCCTGGCCGGTCTGGTGAACGGCGGCGTCGTCGCGGGTCCGACCCTGGTCTGGCGTGCCGGCATGGCGGCGTGGCAGCCGTATCAGGAAGTCTGGGCCGCCAGCGTGGTCGCGGCGACGGCGGCGACGGCGGACGACGGCATTGTGGCGGGGCCGGAAGGAAGCGGCGCAAACGGCAACAGCGGCGGCGTCCTGGCGCGGCGGGCCGTCACGCCGGCGGAGCTGCTGGCCGGGCTCGGCTATTGCACGGAATGCGGCCGCGGGCAGATGGCGGATGCCCTGGCGCCGGTGCTCGATCACCGGGTCTGCGGCGCGTGCAAGCCGGGCACGCTGCAACGGCTGCGGGAAGGCGCGCTCGTGCCGCTCGATGCCCAGCGCTACGCCGGCTTTTGGATTCGCGCCGGGGCCACGATCCTCGACGGCATCATCCAGTGGCCGGTGAATCTGGCGATCGGTTTTCTCGCGATTTTCGTTCTCACCGGCGGGACGATCAACCTCGGGGGAAGCGGCACGGGCGGGTTCAGCGGGCTGCGCGGGCAACTGGCGCTGAACGCCATCACGCAACTGCTCTCTTTCGCTTTTCAACTCGCCTACGCGACGTTCTTCGTCGGCCGCTTCGCCGCGACGCCCGGGCAGTTGATCTGCGGCCTGCGCGATCCGGCGCTCGGACGGCAGCGCGCTCACTTACCGCCGCTCGCTGCTGCGCGCGCTTGCCAATTTGCTGAACGGCTTCACGCTCGGCTTGAGCTATCTGCTCGTCGCCGTCGATTCCGAGAAACGCGCGGTGCACGATTATCTTTGCGACACCCGCGTGGTTTTCAAGCCGGTCGTGCCGGTCGTCGCCGCCACCCGGCCACCGCCGCCGCCCGCCGGGACGCCTTGAGCGGCTTTCTCGACCTCTCCGCTCATCATGCCGCCGCCTCCGCCATCGCCCGCTTCTGCCGGTCCCGCGCTTCTGCACTGCGAGGCGTGCCGCACCGTGCTCGGCGGCGAAGTCGTCAACACGCCGTCGTTTGTGCGCTGCCCGGCGTGCGGGGTGTCTGTGCAGGCGGAGATTTTCCCCGCGTTTTTCCGCGCTCCTGCCGGGGCGGCGCCGCCCGCCGAGCCGCTCGTCTCGACGGAGGAAGCGGGCTGCTTTTTTCATCCGGCAAAAAAGGCGGTGACGCCCTGCGGCCGTTGCGGCCGGTTTCTTTGCGCGGTCTGCGACCTGGAGCTCGCTCCCGGCCGGCACCTCTGCCCGGAGTGCCTGGAGAATGGTCGCGCGACGGATCTGCGGCGCGATCTGGAAACCAGCCGCGTCTTTTACGACAAGTTCGCCCTGCTGCTTGCCGGCGTGCCGTTGCTGATCCCGTTTTTCGGTTGGTTCATGACGATCTTCACCGCGCCGGCGGCGCTGGTGCTGGGGATCGCCGCCTGGTCGCAGCCGCCGCGCAGCCTCGTGCGTCGCAGCCGGCTGCGGCTCGGCCTCGCGCTGCTGCTGGCGCTGCTGGTGTTGCTCGGGTGGGGCGCGCTGGCTTACTTTTTTGCCGATGCCGTGATGCGAAAATATCTCACCGCGCTGCCTGTCGCGCCTGCCCCGGCGGGCTGAGGCGCCGCGCCGCCTTTGCCGCTTTTTCCCTGTCATGGCCGAGTCTTCGCTCCAAGCGCAAATTGCTCCCGCTGCTTCCGCCGCGCCGCTCGTCCGGCTGCCCGGGCGCGCTTCGTCCTGGAATGAATGGATCGGTTTCAGCTCCAGCCTGTGGCTCGGCGAGGAGTGGCTGCTGCTGGTCGATTCGCATCTGCTGCGCGACGAATACCGGCGCTTTTATTTCCGCGACATCCAGGCGCTGCAGATGCGCCGCACCGCGCGGGGGCTGATCTACAATCTCGGGCTCGGCGCGCTCGCCGGGTTTTCGGCGCTCATCGCGGCCCTGGCTTCTTCCGGGAACCGGGGAGGGCGCCTTTTCTGGGCAGTCGTGGCCGTCGGCGCTTTCATCGCGCTCGTCGTCAATCTTCTGCGCGGACCGACCTGCCGCTGCGTGCTCCAGACCGCGACGAGCCGGCTGCCGCTGCGCTCGCTGAGCCGGGTGAAAGCTGCGCAGCGGGCATTTGCACGCCTCCGCGAACGCATCGCCGCGGCGCAGGGCGGGCTCCTTCCGCCGGAGGAAGCCGTGGAACGCCTGAATCAGCACCTCGCCGGAGCCGCCCGGCAGTTGACGGCATCCCGTCTTGCCGGATCGCCGATCCCGGCCGCCGCCGGCCCGCCGCCGGTGTCCGCATCGCCACCGCCGCCACCGCCGCCGCCCTTATCGCCGGC
Source organism: uncultured Verrucomicrobiae bacterium (assembly GCA_963762725.1). Taxonomy (GTDB): domain Bacteria; phylum Verrucomicrobiota; class Verrucomicrobiia; order Chthoniobacterales; family SZAS-18; genus JAFAXH01. The sequence goes on from CAVXLY010000005.1 coordinate 906,247, forward strand.
GCCGCTGGCGTGATGACGTCGGGGTCGCACGCGCGCTGATCTCCTCCTTCGCTTCTCGCTTCTCCTAAATGATCTCCTCTTCCGGCACGATCGCGCTCTCCCGGCAGCGTTGCGTCCTGCATGTCCAGCGCGAAGCCGCGGCGCGCTGCCCGGCGTGCAGCCGATTCTACTGCCGCGAATGCGTGACCGAGCACGAAGGCCGGTTTTTGTGCGCGACCTGTCTGCGCGCCCGCTCCGCCGCGGTCGATCCAAAGGACCCGGCGGTGGGTCGCTGGCGGCGGGCGGTGTTCATCGGCGGCCGGCGTGGCACGGCCTTCGTGCTCAGCCTCGGGCTGCTCTGGTGGGCGTTTCAACTTTTCGGCCAGATGCTCGCGCGGCTGCCCGCGAGCTTTCACGAAGGCACGGTCTGGGGGAAATGAGAGGCGCCCTCCGTCCCGCCCGCCAACCGTCCTTTCCCTCTCATGAAACCGCGCCGCGGCGTTGACATCAGTGCACTCGATTTGCTCGAGGAAGCCGTGCATGCGCTTCGTCAGGCGCCGGCGGGCACGCTGGCGTGGTATTTCTTGGGGACCGCGCCGTTTTTGCTCGGACTGCTTTTTTTCTGCGCGGACCTTTCGCGGGATCCCGGCGCCGCGGACTACTCTGCGGCCGCCGCGCTGGGGCTGACGGTTTTATTTTTGACGATGAAAACCGGTCAGGCCGTGTTTGCCGCGCGGCTCCGCGCCGGGCTGGGGCCGCGCCGCGACGCCGCCGGGGCGCAAGCCGCGGTGCCGTGGACCCTGCGCCGGGTGTTGCGCATCGCGCTCGTGCAGGGAATCCTCCAGCCGAGTGGCATTTTCATCCTGCCGCTGGCCGCGGTGCTCACGGTGCCGCTGGGCTGGGCGTGCGCCTTTTATGGGCACGCGAACGCCCTGGCCGACGATGCCGCCGGGTCGCCGGGCCGCGCGTGTGCCCGGGCCGCGCGGGAGTCGTTGCTCTGGCCGCGCCAGAATCACATCGCGCTGCTGGTGCTGTCGCTGCTCGGCCTGTTTGTCTGGATCAATGTGCTGGTCGGCTGCGCGCTGCTGCCGCATTTGTTGAAAATGTTCAGCGGCCAGGAAAACGCCTTCACCCGCGCTGGCTGGGGTTTATTCAACTCGACGTTTTTTGCCGCCACCGGCGCGCTCGTCTATCTCGCGCTCCATCCGTTGTGGACGACGTTTTATGCGTTGCGGGCGTTTCATGCGGATGCGCAACACACGGGCGAGGATCTCCAGCGCGCCCTGCAACTGCTGCCCCGGCCCGGGGTCGCGCCCGCGGCTCCAGTCGCTGGCGCTGCTGCCGCCACAGCCGAGGGCGTTTTGCCATGACGAATCACCGGGCATGGAGGGCGATCGCAGCCGCGGGGTTTTGCTGGGCGTTGACCGGCCCCGCGCGTCTGGCCGCCGCACCGTCGCCGCCCCCACCGCCGCCGACCGCTGCCGCCGCGGCGCCGCGCGTGCCGCCGGGGGCGCTGGACCGCTCCATCGACGACGTGCTGGCGCGGCGTGAATTTGCCTGGCGCGAGCGGCGGGCAAAAACCGACAAGCCGGAGAAGTCGGCGTTCAGCCGCTTCGCGGACTGGCTTGATACGTCTCTGGGTCGATTCCAGCGCTGGTGGCGGGAGCTTTTTCCCCGCCAGCGCCGCGTCGTGTCGGATGATCCGCCAGGCGGCGGCGGGACTCGGCCTGTCGCTGCTCGCGCTGAAACCGCTGACCTACGCGGCCGGGGCGCTTGTGCTGCTCGTGACGCTTTTTTATCTCGCCAAAGCCGCGCTCGCGGCCCGGCGCATCCGCGCCCAGACCGGGAAGGCCGCGCCGGGCGGCGGTGCCGGGGCAGCGGCGGATCTCACCGACGAAAGTCTCCTCGCCAGCGAGCTGCCGGAGGATGACTGGCTGCGGCTCGCGCGTGAACTTTTGGAGCGCGGCGAGCCGCGGCTGGCGATGCGCGCGTTTTACCTTTCCACGCTCGCGCTGCTCGCCGGTCGCGGACTGGTCCGCATCGCCCGGCACAAGACAAACGGCGATTATCTCGCCGAGGTGCGCCGCCGCGCGGCCGGCGACACGCTGGCGGCGACCTTTGCGCGCGTGGTGCTCGGCTTTGAACGCACCTGGTATGGCCGGGACGAAGCGAGCGAGGCCACCGTGGGTGCGTTGCTCGCCGACCGGCAGCGGATCGCCGATGCCGCGACCAACGCTGCCGCCGTGAGTTCGACCCCGCTGCCGCCGCCGCTGCCTGCTTCTCCCCCGCCCCCGCCGCTGGCCGTGGCGGGAAGCTGAACCGTTTCCGTATTCCGCATTCATTCGTGGCGACCGCCCCTGTTTCTCCAACTCCCGAGTCGTCGGCGCGCGCGACGCGTCGCGGAGCGGGCTCCCGCTGGCTGGGACGGCTCGCGCTCGCCGTGGGCATCCTGCTGTTTCTCGGCGGGTTATGGCGGCTCTTCGCGTTGCGTTTCGAAACCGGGGACGTGTATCCGTTTTACTCCACGCTGCGCAGCGATGCGCTGGGCGCCAAGGCCTTCTACGCGGCGCTTGACGCACTGCCGGACGGACCGCGGGTGGAGCGCAACTTCCGCGGGCTCGCGCGGCTTCTGCGGCCGCCGGCGTTGAAGCCGCTGCTCGGCGGGGAAGCGCCTCCTTCCGCCGGACCGACGACGCGCGACCCGGTCGGCGCGGGCGACACGCTGTTTCTGCTCGGCGTCGATCCGGTCCGGTGGCCGTATGCCTTCACCCAGGTCGAAGCGGAGGAAATCGAGGCGGCGGCGCGACGCGGCGCGCGCGTCGTGTTTACCTTTGCGCCCAGCCCGCAATCGCCTCGCGGGGCGGCCGCTTCCGACCCGGGGAAACCAAGTCCGAAACCGGAGAAAACCGCCGCGCCATCGCCGCGCGCCGACGGAAAAAACAAAGGCAACGACAGCGACGGGCAGGAGGATGACAGCGAAGGCGACGGCGAGGATGGCGACAAAGCCCGGGTCAACGTCGCCGAACGCTGGGCGCTCGATTTCCGCCGGGTCGCGTCCAACGCCGAGGCCGCGGCGGACGCGCGGCGGCAGCGCGAGCGCAATTTTCCCGCCGTGCCCGCCCGCGACATTACCGGGCGCCGGCGCGCTGGCCGGCGAGCGGCCGATTTCCTGGCATTCTGCGGCCGATTTCATCCTGCCCGCGACTCCCGGCAGCGCGTGGCGCGCGTGGTTTTTGCGCGACGACCGGCCAGTGGTCGTCGAACGCCGTTTCCCCGAAGCCGGTGGGTCGATCGTGCTGGCGAGCGATTCATTTTTCCTCAGCAACGAAGCGCTGCGTCACGAGCGGCATCCCGCGTTGCTCGCCTGGCTGGTGGGCGGCGACGCCACGCGACGCGTGATCTTCGACGAATCGCATCTGCGCCTGCGGGAAAGCCCGGGCCTGATGACCCTGGCGCGACGCTACCGGCTCGGCGGCGTGCTGGCGGCGCTGGGGCTGCTGGCGGCGTTGTTCATCTGGAAAAGCGTCTCCTCGCTCGCGCCGCGCCGGGACGAGGACGGCGACGCACCGGGCGCCGGCATCGCGGGACGCGCGGCGGCCGCCGGGTTCCCGAGCCTGCTGCGGCGCGGCGTGCCTCCGGCCGAGCTGCTCGCCGTGTGCGTCGCGCGCTGGGAAGCCGCCCAGGCGGGGCGCGCCGTCACCACGGCCGCCGGCGGTCATGGCGGCCGGGTCAGCGCGGAAAAGATCGCGCGCCTGCGCGCCCTCGCGGCCGCCGAGCGCACGAAGCCCGCGCGGCAACGCCGGCCGCCGGGAGCCGTGTATCGGGAGATGTGCGAAGTGCTGGCGAAGAAATGAGGATTTATGAATGATGCATGCCGGCGGCCGGCAGCCCGCATTCTTCCCGTGGTCCGCCTCTCCTGATTCCTCTTCTTTTCCTCCTTCCCCGTGCTCGACCAACTCAAGTCTGTCCTCACCGCCGCGCGCGCGGAAGTCGGCAAAGTCATCATCGGCCAGGGCGAGGTGCTCGACCGCGCGCTGACCTGCATTTTCACCGGCCAGCACGCGCTCATCGAAGGCGTGCCGGGCGTGGCCAAGACGCTGCTCGTGCGCACGCTGGCGCACGTGCTCGGCAGCGAGTTTTCGCGCATCCAGTTCACGCCGGACCTGATGCCGGCGGACATCACCGGGACGAACGTCTTCGATCTCCAGCGCAACGCGTTCAACCTGGTGCCGGGACCGATTTTCACCACGTTTCTGCTCGCCGACGAGATCAACCGCGCCCCGGCAAAAACCCAGAGCGCGCTGCTCCAGGCGATGCAGGAACGGGTCGTCACGATCGATCGCGTGACCTATCCGCTGTCGGGAAACTTCACGGTCTTCGCCACGCAGAATCCGGTGGAAAGCGAAGGCACGTATCCGTTGCCCGAAGCGCAGCTCGACCGCTTCATGTTCAAGATCCCGATGGGCTACCCGGAGCGGGGTGAGGAACTCACGCTCGCGCAGAAAACGCTCACCGCCCACGATTCGCCCGAGGCGACCCTGGCGGCCGGCGCGGTGCAGGCGGTCGTCAACGCCGAAACGCTCGCCAGCCTGCGCGGCGCGCTGGCGTTGGTGACCGTGCGCGAGGAGATCGTCTCCTACGTCGTGGACCTGGTGCGCGCCACCCGCACGCACGAGAGCGTGCTCGTCGGCGCCGGCCCGCGCGCCACGCAGTCGCTCTTGCTCGCCGGTCGGGCCGGGGCGGCCATCGCGGGCCGGGATTTTGTAACGCCGGACGACGTGCGCGGCCTGGCGCTGCCGGTGCTCGGCCACCGGCTCGTGTTGCGGCCGGAATTCGAGATCGAGGGGTTGAGCCAGGCGGAGTTGATCGGCCAGATTCTGGAAAAGGTCGCCGTGCCGCGGTGACGGTTCCCGTGGAGAAACGGCGCGGGTGCGGCGTCAGCGGGCCGGGGTCGCCGCGGGAGCCGGGGAGGAGGTCGCCGCGCCCAGCGCGTCCAGCTCGGCTTTGTCGGCTTTGGCCTGCTCGAGGAGCGCCTGGTAGCGCGCGGCGTCCCGGTTAAAGGCGGCCGTGGCTTCCTTGTCGCCCGGTTTCAGTTGCGCCCGGCGTTCGCTCAGTTCCTTGAACATGGCGTCCGCCTCGGCGCGGCGCTTCGTGTAGATGTTCTGCTTTTCGAGTCGCTGCACGAGGCGGAGTTCCTGTTCCGCGGCGGCGTCGCGCCGGGCGGCGGCAGCGGGATCGGCGGGCTTCGAGGGCGCCTTGGCCGCCGCAGTCGGCGCACGGCCGGCTTTTCGCGCGTCAGCGACGGCGGTCATCAAGCTCGACACGCCGCCAGCCGGCAGCAGGCTCGGGTGCAGCACGAGCGCGCCGACGAGGAGCACGACGCCGACCGCGCTGAGCGCCACGCCTTTCCACGCCTCGGCCCGGCGCACGATGAGAAACGCCAGGGTCGAAAACGGCGCCAGCAACAGCACGGCGAGCCCCCAGCCGACGTGCACTCGAAACGCGGCGACGATGGTGACCAGGCTGCCGACAAGCGTCAGCAGCGTGCCGAGCGCGGCAAGGACCAGACAAAGGGTTTCCATGAAAAAACGGTGGCGCCGCCGCCGGCAGTCACCGCCGTGGTTTGGCTCAAACCCCAAGGAGCAAAGGGTATGCCGATCGCGCCGGACGCGCGCCGCCCCTGGCCGCGGCGGTTCAGCGCAGACCGACCGCGGAGCGCACCCGCGCCAGGGTCGCCCCGGCCACTTGGCGCGCCCGCCCGGCCGCCTCGGCCAGCACGCGCTCGACGTGCCCGGGATCGGCGAGCAGCTCCGCGCGCCGGGCGCGCATCGGCGCGAAATATTCCCAGATCGCTCCGAAGAGCCGGCCTTTGAAATCGCCGTAGCCGAAGCCGCCGGCGCGGAAGTCGGCCTCCATCTTTTCCGCGTCCGCCGGTGACGCCACGAGGCGGTAAAGCGCGAGGATCGTCGAGCCCTCTGTCGCCTTCGGCGCCTCGACCGGAGTGGAGTCGGTCTTCAGGCTCAGCACCTTTTTGCGCAGCGGCTTTTCGTCGAGAAAAATCTCGATCGTGTTGCCGTAGCTCTTGCTCATCTTCTGGCCGTCGAGGCCCGGCACCAGGGCGGTCGTTTCCTGGATGACCGGCGCGGGCAGCTTCAGCAGATCGGCGCCGTAGATTTCGTTCATCTTCCCGGCGATATCGCGGGTCATTTCCAGGTGCTGCTTCTGGTCGCGCCCGACCGGCACCAGGTCGCTGTCGTAGAGAAGAATGTCCGCCGCCATGAGCACCGGGTAGCTGAAGAGCCCCGCGCTGGCGGACAGGCCGCGGGCGGTTTTGTCTTTGAACGAATGCGCGTTCTGAAGCATCGGCACCGGCGTCACGTTGGAAAGGATCCAGGCCAGCTCCGTGACTTCCGGCACGTCGCTCTGACGGAAAAAGCAGGACCGCGCGGGATCGAGTCCACAGGCCAGAAAATCGAGCGCCACGCCACGCGTGAATTCCCGCAGCCGCGCCGGATCCTGCACGCTGGTGAGCGCGTGGTAATCGGCGATGAAATAAAACGCCTCGCCACGCTCCTGCAGCGCGACGGCCGGCTGCATCATGCCGAAATAATTGCCAAGGTGGAGAGCGCCGCTGGGCTGGATGCCGGAAAGGATTCTGGGCATGGGAGGGAGGGAAAAATTGTCCGCAGATTACGCAGATTTACGCAGAAGGGGTTTCTGAAAATGCGGGGGCGGCAGCATGCGATTTCTTGTCGATTGATGCGGGAGGCGGCAGCGCGGAGTTTTCTCCCTCACTTCAGAAAATCTGCGTTCATCTGCGTAATCTGCGGATTCTTCCCGTTCTCCGAAAGCGCCGCGACGATTTTTTCCAGCGCATCCGTCAGCCGCCGGCGCGCCGGAGCGAGGCCGCGCACAAAGCGGGCAAACGGCGCGATGCGGCCGGGATGCGCCAGCAGCCAGAGCGGCAGGGCCAGGAGGCGCGGACGCTGCCGGCTGGATCGAAGAGGATGCCGGCCGGCACCGGGAAATCGGTGTGCGCGTCGTCGCTGATCACGCGCAGCGCCAGGAGCGGCACCCCGGCTGCGCGGCAGGCTTCGGCGATCCAGCCGGTTTCCATGTCCACGGCGAGCGCGCCGGTCGCAGCGCGGAGCGCGGCTTTGTCGGCGGCGGTCTCGACGGTGCGGGGATGGGTGAGGAGCGTGCCGACGCGCACGCCGTCCGCCGCGAGCGCGGCACGGGCGGCTGGCATCAGCGCGGGGTCGGAAACATTTTCGCCGAGCACGAGGTCGCCGACCTGCAATGCCGGGTCCAGGGCGCCGGCGTAGCCGCTCGCGATCAGCATCGCCGGCCGCGCGCGCGCCAGCACCTCCGCGACCCGCGCCCGGCAGGCCGGTGCCGCGCCGACGCCGGTGTGGGCGACGGTGATCCCGGTGCCGGCAAAGCGGCCGCTGACCATCGGCAGATGCGCCGGCTGAGATGGCAGCGCGGCGGCGGCACGCCCTTCCAAACGCGCGAGCAGGTCGCGGCTTTCGTCCGGCAGCGCAAAGGTCAGCGCGATCACCGCGGCGTCGCGGAACCCGCCACGGTCACGGTCAAAAATTCCCGCGCGTTGCCGCCATCGCCCAGCGGCGGTGCGGACGCCGCGGCCGAGGTGACCAGCGGATTGGTCGCGACCACGGCGATGAGCTTGTCCAGCTCGGCGTCCGACGCGCCGGTGAGCAGATCCAGATGCCGGGTGGTGAGCTGCTCGAAAACGGCGCGCTCCCTGCCCGCGCCGGCGGCCGGCAGCGCCACAAACAGATGCCGGCCTGCGGCATCAGCCGGCTTTTCCACCGCACTGCCGCCCAGCCGTTCCGCGAGGTGCGCGAGCCCGGCAAACCGGGCGTCCGTCTCAGCCGGCGACGCGCCGCCGGGCACCGTGATCTCCGCCGGCGTCTGGAGCGCGGCGCCGCTGTCGGGCAGCGCGGTCTGCGCGGATTTCGTGAGCGAGTTGCGGAGCGTTTCCAGCCCGGCGAGCGCCGAGGCGGTCGTGCCTTCCGGCGGCCGCTGGCCGAAAAAGTGGGTCACCACCAGCGCCGGCACCGTCACGGCCGCGATCGGCAGCACGAGCAGAAGAAACAGCAGCCGGAGCCGGCGACCCAGCGACGCCGGGCGCGCGGCGTCGGCATCCGCGCGTGCCGGCGACGGCGCGGCCGGACGCGACGGGCGGGCGGCGGGCTTCACCGCGGGCGGAGGTTGAGCCGAGGAAAGAGGCATCGGGCGGACACGCTAAAAAGCGGAGATTTTCTCCGAACCGGTATTCCAGCAAAAATGCGCCCGCAAGGCCGGAAACGCCGTGACACGCCGCGGCCGCCGCCGCACTCTTGCCTCCGTCTATGCTCCCTCCTGGCCCCCCGCGTTTCCGGCCAGGCTCGCGCCAACCTCGGCGACGGCGGGGTTGCCGGGGGCGGCATGCGTGGCTTCGCCATGTTTGCTGCTGCTGGCGTTGCTGCTGCCGGCCGCGCGGGCGCAAAATCCCCTCCCCGCCCCGGCGGCGACGGCGGCCGCGCTGTTCAACGCCGGCCGCTACGCCGAGGCTGCGGCGGCTTACGAGAAATTCCTGAAGGAATACCCCACCAGCGAGCGGGTTTTCCAGGCGCAGCTCGATCTGGCCAACGCCGCCTTTCTCGCGGGAAATCCGGAGGCCGCCGTCGCCGTGCTCCGCAAATTTCTCGCCGCGCCGGCGAGCCAGACGCAGCCGGAACTCCTCGAAGCCGCCGCCGCGCTGCTGCCCGAGGCGCTGGCGCAAAAAGCGGCTGCGCTGCCGGCGGCGACCCGCGAGGCCGGCTACACCGAGGCGGTCCGGGAGTTCACGAATTTTCTCGAGAAATATCCCCGCAGCGCCGCGCTCGACACCGTGCTGCACGGCCGCGCCACGGCGAATTTCCAACTCGGCCGCTACCGCGAAGCCGCGGCCGATCTCCGGCGGGTGCTGCGCGATTTCGCCGCGCGGGAATCGGCGGCGGGCAGCCAGTTTCTCCTCGCGCTGACGCTGGCCGCCGAGGCGACGCCGCGCGACGGCGCGACCGATGCGCCCGACGCTGCCAGGATTGCTCGACGAAGCCGAGGCGCTTTTCACCGATCTCGTCTCCCGCCGCCCGGACCCCGCGCTGGCAAACGCCGCGCAGCTCGGGCTCGGCGACGTGCTCTGCGCGCGCGCGGCGCTGCTGCTGCCCGCCACGCCGGCGGCCGGGGCGGACGCGCGCCCGGCGCTGCTGGACCGCGCGCTCGCGGCGTTCCGGGCCGTGGAGGGGAAGGCCGCCGTCATCGCCGCGCAAACCGCCCGGATCGAGCGCGTGAAGGAAGCGGTGCGCGGCGCTGCCGCCGACCGGGCGGAGTTTCAACGCTGGCAGGGCGTCCTGCGCCGGGAGACGACAAAACTGGGTCAGCTGCAGGCGCGCGAGGATGACCCCGCATTGACCGCCCGGCTGCGGTGCGCGCCCGTGCTTTATCAGCTCGGAAAATACGACGAAACCCGGGTGCTGCTCGCCGCCCTGGCGCCGCTCGTCACGCAGCCGGCGGATCGGAAAACTGTGCTGCTTTACCGCACGCTCGCGCTCGCCGCCCAGGGCCTCGCCGGACCGGCCGCCGCGGGCTACGCAGAGTTTCAAGCCAGCCACGCCGGCGATCCGCTGGGCGAGGGGCTGCCGCTCGCGCTGGGCGCCATGTTTCTCGGCACCGTGCAGCCGCCAGACCCGGCGCAGGCGGAAAAGTATTTCGCCGACTTCGCCCGGCTGTATCCGGACAGCCGGTTGCGCGACGTCGCCCGCGTCGAAGCCGCCACGCGCGATGGCGCGCCAGGGCCGGTTCGACGCGGCGTTGCGGATGCTGGACGATCTTTTGAAAACGCCGCCCCGCCGCCGCCGCCGTGGCGCGCGCGGCGGAGCTGGCCCGGGCGCGGATCCTGAAGGACAAAGGCGATCTGCCCGGCGCGCTGGCGGCGTTCAAAAAGCTGGCGGGACAAGGAGCCCGCGGAAGCCGCGTTTCTGGATCGGCTGGATCGCGCTGCAGACCGGTGACGCCGCCGGCGCCGTGGCGAGCGCTGCAGACCTTTTCCAGCCGGTTCGGAAATCATCCGCTCGCGCCCGCCGCGCAGCTCACACTGGCCCGTGCGCAGGCGGCCGCGGGCGACAAAATCGGCGCGCTGGCGACGCTGCGCGGGCTGCCGGAACGCTGGCCGGAGAGCCCGGAAGCGGGTCAGTCATTTTTTGTCCGCGCCAGCCTGCTGCACGGTGACCGGAAACCGGCGGAGATGGTGGCGGTGCTGCGGGAGTTTCTCGAAAAATATCCGCACGACGCCAGGGCGCTCGACGCCTGCGACGCCATCGCGGCCGTGGAAAGCGCGGGCGGATTGGCCGGAATGGAGGCGGCGGTGGCGGGCTACCGAAAATTTCTGGAGGCGAACCGGTCGTCGCCACAAGCGCCCGTCGCGCTGCTGAAGATCGCGGCGCTCTGGAAAGGGCTGGCCGCCGCGCAGGGCAGTTATCTGGTGCTCGGCGCGGCGGAGCGCGAGGTCTGGACCACGGCGGTGCAGCGAGCCGTTGCGGCCGGGGAAGCGGTGCTGGAAAAGTTCGCCGACCGCGACGCCCCGGTCGCCCGCGCGCTGTCTCTCCTAGTCGATTGCCAGCGGCTCCGGCTCGGCGCGAAGTTGATGACTGACGCGCAGGTCGCCGCTTATTTTTCCACGCTCGCCGGCGCGCACTCGGCGCTGGCGGGTCGCATCCGGTTTGCCGCCGCGCGGCTGACGGCGGAGCGCGATCCGACGCGGGCGTTGGCGGAGATGCGGGCGGCCTACGATCCGGCGGCGCGCTACAGCCCGGCGGATCTCGACGGGTTCACGCAGGCGCTTCTGCGCGCCGGGGATTTCGCCGCGGCCGCGCCGGTGTTTCGGAAGCTCGCGCAGGATTATCCGGCGGCGGATGACGAAGCGCCCGAAGCCGGGGCGCTCGCGCTTTACGGCGAAGGCCGGCTGGCGGAGGCGCGCGGAGATTTCGCCGCGGCGGCGCAGGCTTATGAGAAGCTGAAAGCGGCGCATCCGCGCTCAAACAAGATCGCGGAGGCAAACGTCGGCATCGCGCGGCAGACTCTCGCCGCCGGCCGGCCGGATGACGCGCTGAAGCTGCTCGGCGAAGCGATGCGGAACGCGGCGACACCGCCCGATGTCCGGGCGCGGGCGCTGTTGCTGACGGCGGAAGCGTTTAAAGCGAAGAACCAGCTCGCCGCCGCGATCGACTCGTTTTTGAAAGTGGCCGCGTTTTATCCCGCGGCGCAGTCCGAGGCGCCGAGCGGGCTCTGGGAAGGGGCGCAACTCCTGGAAAAACAGGCCGCCGGCTTGAGCGAAACGACGGTGCCGAAGCGCAGCGACCAGCTGGCTCGCGCGCGCAAAGCGTATGCGGATCTCGGCGCGAGATACGCGGGGAACGCGCTGGCTGCGCGGGCACGGGAACGCGCCGAGGCGTTGTCGGCGTCGGCGGCGAGAGAGAAGTCGCGATGAATGGAAGCGGCAGTCCGGCGGAAGCGTGGTTTCGCGGATGGACTAATGGGTAGGGCGGGCGTCTCGCCCGCCCTTTCCGGCGTCTCGCCGGAAAGATCGCCGAGGATCGACTGCCGCCGCCGCGGTGTCGGCGACGTGTGCAGGACCGATGATCCCGGGCGTTGGCGACACCGGGTTTCGGTTTGCGGGCGCCCGGCGGGACGCCGGCCGCCGGCGGGCGAGACGCCCGCCCTACCCGTTTCCATCCGCGAACGGGAGGATGGCTCCGGGGAGTGAATGCGGGGCGTCGAGGCGACGGGAAGCGATGGGGAAGCGGCGCGCGCTTGCTGTCAGGACCCGTTCGCGATTTAGGATTGGTGCTAATTTTTGACCCATGCCCGCCCGTCCCGTCACCAAAACCGCCACCCGCGCGCTCACGCTGGTCGAAAAGCTGCCCGCGATTTATCCGGACGCGCATTGCGAGCTCGACTTCACCACGCCGCTGGAATTGCTCGTCGCCACGATCCTTTCGGCGCAATGCACGGACAAGCGGGTGAACCTCACCACGCCGGCGCTGTTTGCCCGTTGCCGCACGGCGGCGGACTACGCGGCGATCCCGGCGGAGGAACTGGAAACGCTCATCCACGCGACCGGATTTTTCCGCGCAAAAGCGAAAAGCCTGCGCGCGATGGCGGCGGCGCTGCTGGAGCGCCACGGCGGCGAGGTGCCGCGCACCCTGGCGGAACTCGTCGCGCTGCCGGGCGTCGGCCGGAAAACGGCGAACGTGATCCTCGGCAACGCCTTCAATCTCGCGGAGGGCGTGGTCGTTGACACCCATGTCGGTCGCCTGTCGCAACGGCTCGGGCTGACCCGGCATGCCGACCCGGTGAAGATCGAGCTGGACCTGATGAAGCTTGTCCCGCGCGCGCATTGGACGCTGTGGAGTCACTGGCTCATCTTTCACGGTCGCCGCCGCTGTTTTGCGCGCAAGCCCGACTGCCCCGGCTGCGAGCTGCTCGCGCTCTGCCCGACCGGCGCGAAACTCGTGCGGCCGGGCAGCGGCGGGTGATCCTGCGGAGCGGCGCCTGGAGAGACACGCGCGAGCCGGCAGGTTCTGGTCCCTCTCCGTGGCGACCCCGTTGCCGGGAAACGCGGAGCGGTCCAGCGTGCGGACTGGCGAATGCTCTCATGGAAGGGCATGACGACTTTGGAGAAAACCGAGCTGGCGTGCATCCCGGCCGTGGGCGCCGGGTGCTGGGCGCTGGCCGGCAGCAGTTTCGTGCCGGCGGCGGCGGTGGTGGGCGGCAGCGGCGGCGTGTTGCTGACGCTCTCCGCGCTGCTGCTGTTGCAGGGGCTTGTGCGAGATCTCTGCCTGCTGCTGGCGCGGCGGCGCACGGCGACGGCGACGGCTGGGCAGCGGCTGCGCTGCATGTGCGTGGAATCGACGGTCGGCGTCGCCGGCGTCGCGGCGGGTTTGATTTTGCTCGGCGCCGGGTGGGATCATCGGCTGGCGAGCTTGCCGGCGTGGGCATGGGGCGCGCTGGCGACGGGGACACTGGTGGTCGGGTTTCTCGTCAAGGATCTCGTGGTCCAATGGTCGCCCTGGCGGATTCGCCGCGAAACCGATCATCTCGGCATCGTCTTCACCTGGCAGAAGTGATGCCGGCCAGCCCGTGGCTTCCACGGGGTTTCCCGGTTTCGTTGCCAAGGCAGCTGGCTCTGTGAGCCGCAGAATCCAAACGACTGCGGCTCCCAGAGCCGCCTCTCCAACCAAGCGGCGAAAGTCACGCGGCGGTTCCTTTTCCCGAGCCGTCGCAGTTGTCAGCCGCCCGGTTTGCGGGCAATGGTCCCGGCGTGTCGAGTCGCCGCCCGCCGTCGTCGCCGTCCGCTGCCGCCGCGCCCGCGGGGGCGGTGCGGAGTCTGCGCGCCCGGCTGCTGGCGCGCTGGCGGGTGCTGCCGGGATTGTTGATCCTGAGTGCCTGTTTTCTCGCCGGGCAAACGTTGCAGGCGCTGACCGGGCTGATCATTCCCGGCAACATGCTCGGCTTGTTTTTGATGCTGCTCCTGCTGGCGCTCGGCGTCGTGCGGCTGCACTGGATCGAAGAAGCCGGCACGCTGCTGCTCTGGCTGCTGCCGCTGCTGTTTCTGCCGGCATTTGTCTTCGCGGCGCAGGATCGCAGCTTCTGGGCGGACCCGCGCGGGCTCGGGCTGGCCGGCGCGGTGCTCGTCGGCTTGTTTGCGCTCTGGTCCGCGGTCGGGCACGGCGCCCAGTGGCTGCTGGCACGCTATCCCGGCGAGGAAAACGAGCCGGGGCCGCTGACGGATGCGGAGCTGAAAGCCTGCACGGCGGCGGTCTTGCAGGAAGAGGAGGAAACCGACCTGGAAGCCGCGGCGGCCGGGGAGAAAGTCACCCCGCCCGCCTCGCAAACGCGCGCCTGAGCCAGCCCCGACTCCTCTGTTGCGATGAACTTTACCGGGTTTCCCTTTTTCTGGAGCGCCGTGACGCTCGCGATTTATGCCGGGGCACGGGCGGCGTTTCACCGCTGGAAATTTCCGCTGCTGCACCCGTCGCTGCTCGGCATTGTCTGCACGGTGGCAGTCGTCGAGCTGCTCGGCCGGCCGTATGCCGCCTACCGGAGGGACACTTACTGGATCGCCTGGATGCTGGGGCCCGGCGTGGTGGCGATGGCGGTGCCGGTCTGGCGGCTGCGGACGCTTTTTCTGGCGCGGCTGCCGCTGGTCGGCTCGGTCGTGCTCGGCAGCCTGCTCTTCGGGTTTGCCAGCATGGCCGTGTTGCTCCAACTCCTGCACGAGCCGCCGGATGTGGTCGCTGCGGGCACGCTGAAATCGATCACCAGCCCGGTGGCCCTGGAACTCGGCCGGCAGATCGGCGTGCATCCGAACGCCCTCGTCGCCGGGGTGTTGCTGGCGGGCACGTTCGGCGCCTTCGGGCCGACCGTCCTGCGCGCCATCGGCGTGCGCGATCGCCGGGCGCGCGGGCTGGCGCTGGGCTGCGGCTCGCACGGCATCGGCGTGGCGCGCGCGATGGAGATCGACGCGGTGTGCGGCGCCTTTGCCACGCTCGGGATGACCGGCAGCGCGATGCTCGGCGCCGTGCTGCTGCCCTTCCTCTGCCGCTGGGTGCTGAACTGAGGGGTTTGGCTGAGTATGAAATTGTCTAATAATTTTTTTTGCATCCGATCCTGTCGCGGGCGGCGATGACAGGGTTCCTTGTATTTCCAAGGAGCCTCGCGCCCGCCATGTCTAAAGAAACCAGTCCTGTCCGCGACGAAAGTTTGGAAATCGAGTTGCTCGAGCGCACTGGCCGGGGCGACCGCGCCAGCTTCCGGGCGCTCTACGAACGCTACAGCGGCGTCCTTTTTTCCACTGCCTACCAGGTGCTGAACGACCAGGCTGAGGCGGAGGACGTGCTGCAGGACGTGTTTGTGCAGATCTGGGACAAAGCGGCGCTTTACGATCGCAACCGCGGCAAGCCGCTGACCTGGGCGCTCACGCTCACCCGCAACAAAGCCATCGACCGCCTGCGCAGCGCGCAGCGGCGCCATCGGCTGAAGGACGAGGTCGAGCGCGAAAGCTCCCTCTTCGAGCACCGCGGCACCTCGCCGGGGCGCGACTCGGTGGAAAAGGTTTACGTTTCCGAGCAAGGCACCCTGGTGCGCGACGCGGTGATGCAGCTTTCGAAGGAACAGCGCCAGGCCATCGAGATGGCGTTTTTCGGCGGGCTGACGCAGAACGAAATCGCCAGCCGCCTGCACGAGCCGCTTGGCACCGTGAAAGCGCGGATTCGCCGCGGCATGATCCGGTTGAAAGGCATCATCACGCCGCGGTTGTAGCGGGTGGATGGCGGGTTGCCGGTGGCGTTTCGGGGCAGAAACGTTTGGAGCGACCGCGCTGCTGACTCTCTCTTTCCGGTCTGCTTGTTTTGGCGGAACGCCCGCCGTCATTCCCAGAGGCCGGCTTTGGATTGCTCGAGGGCGAAGCCTTTGCTCGATGACGGCGTCCCAAGGCGACACTGGCCTCGGCCCGCTCGCCGGCGTCATGGGGAGGCGGAGTCCAGCGTAGCCGGCTGGCTGGCCCCTGCCGCGCATCACGAAGCCCGGCGAGTCCATCGAGCCCGGGAGGATTCTGAGCCTAATGTTTGCAGACCTGCGCGCCGGTGCCGCGAACCCGGAATGGCGCGCTGCATCGCGAAAGCGTCTATGATGGTTTCGCTTCCATGACAACGCCCGCGCGCAGCACCGCCGCCGCTTTTCCGCGGTATCTCACCGGCGAGGTGGTGGCGGACAGCATGGCACTGCAGTGGCCGGGCCTTTATGCGCGGCGTTGGCGGCTGCCGCGGGTGGTCGATCGCTTCCTCGTGCCCGCCACGCCGGAGCCCATATTTCCTGCAATCTTCGCGGCACCGCGGAGTTCCGTGAGCGGGACGTGGGCGGGACCTGGATCGCGCGCCAGATTCGGGGCCAGGATCTGTTTGTCACCCGCTCGCGCGTTCCTTATGAAGTGCGCTTCGAGTCACCGCCGGGGCAGGAACTCGAGACGCTCTCGATCCACATTGCCGTCGAGCCGTTTCTGGTCGCCCTCGAAGCGAGGTATCCGGGCAAAGTGGACCGGGTGGAAGTCGTGGATTTTTTCGGGTAGCGACGAGATTCTTTGGCACATCTGCCGGGCCTGCGCGGAGATGCTCGCTGCTCGGGTGCCGGGCAAGTCGCCGCGCGTGGCTGCGCTCACCGAGCTCTTCGCGGCGCATCTCGTGGAGCAATATACCAGCGCCGGAGCCGAGACGCCGGAACACCGTGGCGGGCTGCCCATCCGCCAGCTTCGCAAAGTTCAGGATCACGTCGCCGAACACTTCGCGGAGGAGGTTTCCATTGATCGCCTCGCGGAGCTGGTGGAATTGAGCCCCTCGCACTTTTCCCATGTCTTCAAGGCGACCACAGGGATGACTCCGCTGCAGTTTGTGACCCGCGAGCGAATCACCCGCGCCCAGCAAATGATCCGCGAAACCGCACGCAGCCTGATCGAGATCGGTCTCGAAGTCGGCTACACCAGCCCGAGTCATTTCGCGCAGGTTTTTCGCCGTGTGGTTGGCGTCACGCCAACAGAGTTCCGGAGCGCGCTCTGAGAGACGAAGTCATTTGGCAGACCGCTCTCGCGTGTCTGCAAGCTTTATCAATCCAAACTCCCTCCGGCCCGCCGGGCCGTCAAGCTGTCGAGCCGTCGAGCCGGTGCGGAAAAAATCGCGCGCCAACTTCCTGTGTCCCGTCTCGAGCGGCCAGCCGGTTTTCCCGCAGGATCGCGACAGGCGCCGCAGGATCGCGAGAGAGGATCGGTTGAGGGATGCGCGAGGCTGCGGTGCGTGAACGGCTTCAACCGCGACACGCTGCCCTGCTTCACACCTGAAGCGATCCGGGCCGATCCAGGAATCGACTCTCGGGAACCGGAGGCTGGTGTCTCGAAAATCGAGACTGTCGGCAACCGGTGTCCGGCGTCCGAACAAAAGAAGATCTCGCGCTGAGTCCCAGTGACGACCTCACCCACTGACATGCTCCACCGACGCAAATTTCTCAGCGGCCTCGGCGCGGCGGCGATCGCCGTTCCGGCCGTTGGTCCGCACTCAAGCCACCGGCGCGACAACACAAAAATCTGAAAATGGAAATTCAAAGAGATCGGCTCAAAAGCATCAACAAAAGGCTCCGCTGATTGGTTCACCGGCACGGTGCGCATCGACCCGCTCGTTCCGGTCGCCCGAGCCGGCCCGGGTCGGCCGGGGCGAGCGTCACGTTCGAGCCGGGCGCGCGCACGGCGTGGCACACCCATCCGCTCGGCCAGACGCTGATCGTCACGGCCGGCGTGCGGCTGGGCGCAACGCGAGGGCGGCCCGATCGAGGAGATCCGGCCGGGCGACGTGGTCTGGTTCCCGCCGGGCGAGAAGCACTGGCACGGGGCGACGCCGACGACGGCGATGACGCACATCGCCATCCAGGAGAAGCTCGACGGCAAGGCCGTCGACGTGGATGGAGAAGGTCAGCGACGAGCAGTACGGCAAGTGACCGCAGACGTTGCAATTTGACACGAACCCGAACAGGAGCGAGACCTTGACCATGAACGACGAGACGAGAGAAGCTTCGCCGGCAAGGTCGCGTTCGTGACCGGGGCCGCGAGCGGCATCGGCCGCGCGGCGGCGCTGGCCTTCGCCCGCGAGGGGGCGAGCGTGGTGGCCGCCGACGTGTCCGAGCAGGGCAACCAGGAGACGGCCCGCCTGATCGAGGAGCAAGGCGGGCGGGCGCTCGCCGTCCGGTGCGACGTGACGCAGGCCGGAGGACGTGAAGGCGGCGCTGGACAAGGACCGTCGAGGCTTTCGGGCGGCTGGACTTCGCCTTCAACAACGCGGGCATCGAGCCGAAGAAGCCGGCCCCGACCGCGGACGACGACGAGGAGGAGTGGGACCGGATCATCGACATCGACCTCCGCGGCGTCTTCCTGTGCATGAAGTACGAGATCCCGCTGATCCTCGAAGCACGGGCGGCGGCGCGATCGTGAACACCTCCTCGGGCGCAGGGGTCATCGGCATCAAGGGCAGCCCTGCGTACACCGCCGCGAAGCACGGCGTGATCGGCCTGACGAGGGCGGCGGCGCTCGACTACGCCGCGCAGAACATCCGCATCAACGCCATCTGCCCGGGCTACATCGAGACGCCGATGATGGAGCGCTTCACCGGCGGCACGGCCGAAGGACGCGCGAAGGTAATCGCGGAGGAGCCGGTCGGGCGGATGGGCAAGCCGGAGGAGATCGCCGCGACGGTCGTCTGGATGTGCTCGGACGCGGCGGGGTTCATGATTGGGCACGCGATGGTCATTGATGGCGGCCAGACGATGGTCTGAGGCGCTGCGGAGCCACGCCGCCAGGAGGAGATGACATGGATCCGCTACCAGCCGAGGCGGAATGCACCGGAAGCTTGTCACGATTTCGTTACTCGCGGTGATCTCAGCCGGCGCGCTTGCGTTCGGCCGTGCGTTGCGCGCGGCGCTGAGACTCCCGCATCCGGACCGGCGACACCACGTCCAGGATGAACAAGATGAAGGTATGTTCGATCACAGGTTGTGCAGCGAAGAAGATTTCCGCCGCCACTCGAAGACAATGCGGCGGCCAAGGCTTTCAAGGCACTGCTTCCGATGAGCCTCCAGATGACCGAGCTGAACGGAAATGAAAAATACTTTCGCCTATCGGCCGACCTGCCGACAAACGCCTCGAATCCCGGAACAATCAGACCGGCGATCTGATGATCTATGGAGGCAAGACCTTGGTGCTTTTCTACGAAACCTTTCCTACTTCCTACAGCTACACGCGGCTCGGCAGGATCAATGATCCCACTGGCCTCGCGGCAGCGCTCGGTGCCGGCGACGCTGACAGTTTCCTTCGCAACTCAAGGTCAAGAAAACTGATTTCGCAGACGACGCTCGCGCATCACCAAGTTCACTCTTCTGTCAGCGCGAGCCGACACCGGAGCACGCAGCAAACCGGCCAAGCGCTCCACCAACCGACCTACAAACTCTGACACAAACGCTATGACCAGACGACCCCACCTTTCCGTTCCGCCTTCTCCGCTGCCAGCGCGACTCGCCGTTGAGCGCCACCACCATCGCGCGCCGCGAGCCGACAGAGCGCGACGTGCAGATCGAGATCGTCTTTTGCGGCGTCTGTCACTCCGACCTCCACAGGTGCGCGACGAATGGCGGCAGCGTGAGCGCCGCGGTCTATCCGTGCGTGCCTGGCCGACGAGATAGTGGGTCGGCGAGGTGAAGTCGGCTCGGCGGTGCAGCAAGCATCAAGCAGGGCGACCTCGTCGGCGTCGGCTGCATGGTGGACGCGAACGGACGTGCAGCTGATCGCCAGGCCGGACCAGGAGAAGTTCTGCCCAAACATGCGCGCTGACTTACAACTCGCCGGACAGGCACGGCGACCGCACCGGTGACCTACGGAGGTTACTCGGATGGCATCGTCGTGGACGAGCACTTCGTCCTGCGCATCCCGAAGAACCTCGATCCGGCCGGCGTCGCGCCGCTGCTCTGCGCGGGGATCACCACCTACTCGCCGCTCCGGCACTGGGGAGTCAGGAAGGGTAAGAAAGTCGGCATTGTCGGCCTTGGCGGGCTCGGGCACATGGGTGTGAAATTCGCGCACGCCTCGGGGCGCACACCGTGCGTCTTCACCACGTCACCGGGCAAAACGGAAGACGCCCTCGCGTCTCGGCGCCAACGAAGTCGTGGTCTCAAAAAATGCCGACGAGATGGCAGAAGCACGCTGGCACGCTTCGACTTCATCCTCGACAGCGTCTCCGCCGATCACGACCTCAACGCCTACCTTCAGCTCCTCGACGTTGATGGCAACCTCACGCTGGTCGGCGCGCCCGAGAAACCGCATGCCTGTCGCGGCTTTCGGCCTCATCTGCGGCCGGCGGCAGCTTTCCGGGCTCGCGCGATCGGCGGCATCGCCGAAACGCAGGAGATGCTCGATTTCTGCGGCGAGCACAACATCACTGCCGAGATCGAGGTGATCCGGATCCAACAGATCAACGAAGCCTACGAGCGCTTGCTCAAGAGCGACGTGAAATATCGCTTCGTCATCGACATGGCTTCGCTGAGCGCGAGCTAGCTGAAACAAGGAGGGCACCGTTCGACCGTCGTTGATGGCCGGGCTGCAAATCCGCTGCCACGCAGTGCGACCGGCGCGCCCAGGGTCCACCTGCCTGACCGCAGAGAGCCGCATCGTCGCCCGACCGGCGGCGCCACCGGCTTGCGGAACCTATTCCCCTGCCTCTCCTTTGAAATCCGTCGTGAACGATAAACCAGCTCCATGGCTCGCTGCCATCGCTGCTGTCAGGGCTCCTTTTTCGCGCCCCTGCCCCGCCACCGAAGTAAGGGAAAAGAAGAGCATCAAAGAAGCGCTTGGTAGGGGACAGGGTTTGCTGCCGCTAAACAAGAGCAGCGTAGAACTCGGCACGGAAAATCAGATATGGCTTATAGGCACGTCGGTCACCGGGGTGTATCTCGCTTTCGCACCGGTTATAGATCAGTTTCTCAAAGGTCACCTTTTCGGTGACATCTTAGGGCGCGAAGTGCTGGACTTCTGCACGAGCGAAATCGCCACTATCGCGGCGCTGGCGAATCTGGAGGGAGTCAATCCGCAGTTGCAGGCACATTTCAAAATCGGCCTCAACACCGGCCTCACCGAAGCGCAGATGCGCAGCCTGATCGCCGTGCTCGCCACGAAAATCGGCCAGCCGCAGGCGGACAATGCCGCGGCGTTGCTGAGCAAAGTCTTGAAGCGGGAACCGGCACCCCCCGCGCAAACGATGGTGCGGCTGGCGAGGCTCGAAAATTCATCCCGAGCATCTGGAAAGCTACCGGGCGGCGCTGCAGGAGGAAATCGAAGCGTCGCTGCAGAAAGAGCCGGGCGTTCTTGCGTTGCGGGCCGTCGCCGAGAAGGAAAACCCCGCGCGCATCACGATCATGGAAATCTACGCCAGCGTGGATGCCTGCCGGGCGCACATCGCGTCACCCCATTTCCAGAAATACAAGGCCGGCACGGAGCGCATGGTGAAGTCGCTCGAGCTAGTGGAGGTGGACCCGATTTTGCCCGGAGAAAAAGTGCGTTGAGGAACGCCTCCGGGCGCCAGGAGCCGGGACTCAAGAGGCGAGCGCGTAGCGGTGGAAGAACACGTTGAGCTCCTCTACATCGCCGGCGGCAGCGTCCGGCCCGCTGGGCGCTTCGAGCCTCGGCAGCCCGGCTTTGCTGAAGCGTGAGAGAGCAGCTCGACCGGTGGCGCGAGGAGGGAGACAGACAATTCCCCAGGCGCAAGACGGCGACGCGGTCAGGCGCAGCGTTCAAACCATTGCGCCTCAAAGGCTCTCCCCAACGGATCAGGAGCCTTAACCCGGAGCCATCACCGATCTTTTGGGCGGCTTGCTTGCGCCACCCTCGCGGTGAATACTCGCGGCGCCGCTGTCGTCCGTCGCGCTGCCCGCTTTGTTCGTTGTTCATGAATCCGCCTGCCGTCGAGATCGTTCCAGCTGCTGCCGATGCCCGCGACCTGACGCGGGTGCGGGTGCGGGCGAAGTTTTTCTTCGAGGGCGAGCGGAAGTTTTTCCTCAAGGGCGTCACCTACGGGCCGTTCAAGCCGGATGCGGCCGGCGACTATCTGCCGGCGCCGGAAAAGGTGCGCGATTGATCTGGCCCAGATGCGCGAGCTCGGCGTCAACACGCTGCGCATTTATCACGTCCCGCCGCGCTGGTTTCTCGATCTGCTGGCCGAGCACGGGCTGCGCGCGATCATCTCGATCCCCTGGGCTGAGCACGTCGAATTTCTCAACGACCGCAAGATCCGCGCGCAGATCCTCAAAACCGTGCGCGAAGCCGTGAGCGCACACCGCGGGCACCCGGCGATCTTCGCGCTATCTCGTCGGCAACGAAATCCCGACCACCATGGTGCGCTGGCTCGGCGTGCAGCGGGTCACCGAGTTTTTGGAACGGCTCATCAATCTCGCCCGCTCCATTGATCCCGACGCGCTTTATTCCTACGCCAGCTATCCGCCGACGGAATTTCTGCTGCCGCAGAACGTCGATTTCCTGACGTTCAACGTTTATCTGCACAGCCAGCGGGACTTCGAAAAATACCTGCTCCGGCTCCAAAACCTCGCCGACGACAAGCCGCTGGTCATGGGCGAGTTCGGCATGGACACCATCCGGCATCCGCAGGAAGAGCAGGCGGAGATGCTCAACTGGCACGTCGAGAGCGTGGTGCGCTGCGGCCTCGCCGGCACGATCCTCTACGCCTGGACGGACGAATGGTTCACCGGCGGCATGGAGATCACCGACTGGGCCTTCGGCCTGGTGACCCGCGACCGGGTGCCGAAGCTGGCGTATCACGCCATCAAGGAAAAATGGGGCGGCGGCGACGACGAGCACGTCACCCGCCGGGTGAAGCTGCCGGGTTACCCGAAAGTGTCCGTCATCGTCTGCTCCTACAACGGCGCGCAGACGCTCGAGGCCTGCCTGGAGTCGCTGCTCGAAATTGATTATCCGAACTACGAGATCGTGCTCGTGGACGACGGCTCCACCGACCGCACGCCGGAGATCGTGGCGAAGTTCGCGGACAACCCGCTGCTGATCGCGGTGCGCCAGAAAAACATGGGGCTGTCCTACGCGCGGAACGTCGGCGCGCAGACGGCCACCGGCGAGATTTTCGCCTACACGGACGGCGACTGCATGGCCGATCCCGACTGGTTGTATTACCTCGTCGGCACGCTGCTGAGCGGCCCGTATGCCGGCGTCGGCGGGCCGAACGTTTCGCCGCCCGCGGCGAACTGGGTGCAGGCCTGCGTCTCCGCGGCGCCGGGCGGACCCAGTCATGTATTGCTCGACGACGTCGTGGCCGAGCACATTCCCGGGCTGCAACATGGCGTTTCACCGCTGGGCGTTTGAAATGGTCGGCGGCTTTGATCCGGAATACCGCAAGGCCGGCGACGACGTGGATTTCTGCTGGCGGCTGCAAAACAGCGGCCAGGTCATCGCGTTTTCGCCGAGCGCGATCGTCTGGCATTACCGGCGGTTTACGCTCAAGGCGTTTCGCAAGCAGCAGGAAGGCTACGGCGAGGCGGAGTCGATGCTGCGGTTCAATCACCTCATCTTTTTCTCCCCGACCGGCACGGCGAAGTGGAAGGGGCAGATTTACGGCGCGCCGCGCTTCACCTGGCTGCTGAACCGGCCGGTGATCTATCACGGCGTCTTCGGCCACGGGCTTGTTTCAATCCATTTATCCGACGCCGCGCTCGGAAGTCGCCGACTACGTTTCGAGCATCGAATGGTTTGCGCTGACGATCTTCATCTTCGCGCTTTCCATCCCGCTGCCGGTGCTGCGCATCGTGCCGTATCTCATGCTTGGCGCCACGTTTCTCGTCGCGCTTTCCTACATGATCCACGCCCGGCTGGAGGCGAAGTTCGACACGATCCCGGCGCGCATCCTGGTCACCGCGCTCGCCTTCACGCAGCCGCTGGTGCGCGGCTGGTCGCGGTATTACACCTGGATGCGCTACAAGCGCACGCCGCGCTCCGTGCTGCTGGCGCCGGTGCAGAGCGGAGGATCGCCGGGAAGCCGCTTCACCGGCCTGACGCATCGGCGTTACTGGAACGAAGCGGGCGTCGGCCGCGAGGCACTTATCAGCGACCTGGTGCACGCGCTGGAGACGGAGGGCTGGCGCTATTCGACGGACACCGGTTGGAAGGATTGGGACATCCAGGTGTATGGCAACTATTGGTGGAGCGTGACCCTGCGCAGTGTTACCGAATACCACGGCGGCCCGAAGTGTCTGACGCGCGTGGAGCTGCGCAACCGGCCGGTTTTCAACACCGTGCTGGTGAATGCGATCATCGGCCCGATCGTGCTTTACCGGCAGTTTTTCCTGCACATGCACGACTACTGGGTGCTGGCGGTGTATGCGCTGTTTTTGCTGGTGCTGACTTACCGTGCATGGCGCTTGAAAGCGCGCGTTGGCGATCTTGTCGAAGCGGCGGCGCACCGCACCGGGCTGACGCGGGTTCACGGTCGCACGACGAAGGAAAAGAAACCGGACGAGAAGGCATCGCCAGCGCCGGCGGCCGCTGCTGCGACTGACCCGACCGCGGAAGTCGCGGCCACTCCGGTCAGCCCGAACGCGGAAGGCAGCGCTTCGCAGGAAGCAGCGGTGTCCGAAGCGGCGCGGGTTTGAGGCACGTCCCACGGAACCGGCACGCCGTCGCGGAAAGGAAAAAGGGGAGCGCGGGCATCCTGCCCGCTGCGGCCGGCATCCCTGCCGGGCGCCTCGCTGCCGGGATAAATGCCGCCGCAGCGGCGGCCTGGTATTTCACATGCCGGCAGGATGCCGGCAAGAGCGGGCTGGAAGCCCGCGCTCCCCTTTTTCCATCCGTGAAAGGGCGAACGGTTCCGGCGCGTTGCATTTGGATTGGCGCGGCGGGTGGTTGTTCGCACTTCCCTTTTCCGTCTGCGCGGATTGCATCTCTTGACGGGATGGCTGGTTGCCAGGAAGGACGGGCGACACGCCCAAGAATCGCGTTCCATTGCCGCGCGCGGCTCCCTAAGCTCGGCGCGTGAGCCTGCCGGCACAGCCTCAGCCCGAGCCTCTGCCGCGGTCGCATTTGTCGCCGGATTCGCCGGATTCGCCGGATTCGCCGCGGGTTGATGTGGCCGCGGCACCCCCGCCCCGCCGGCCGCCGCGTCAGCCGCTTGCCGGCGTGGCGATCTCCGCGGTTGCCGGCATCGCCCTCGCCGACTGGGTTCCCGCAGGATCGCCGTGGCCGGTGGGCGCGCTGTTTCTCGGGGTCGCCGCGCTTTGGTTTTGGCGGCGTTCGCTCATCGTCTGCTGGGTATTGATCGCCCTCGGCTTCGGCACGCTCCACATCTTTCGGCAGAACGCCGTGCCGGCAGCCGCGTTTGCCCGGTTGCTCGATCCGACGGGCAACACGCCGCCGCGCCAGGTCCGCGCCGTCGGACGCGTGCTTGGCGAGCCGCGGGTGCGCGCCGGGTCCGCGAACGCCCGGTTCCCGTTTGCCCTGGAAACCGTCGAGCTGGATGGCGACGGCATCGCGCGGCCGACCAATGCCCGGGTCATGATGAGCTGGCCGCTCAATCTGCCCACGGAAGGGACGGACCAGTTGCCGCGCCCGCCGCCGGCGGCCCGCGATGCGCCCGTCGTGTTCCCGCCGTTCCCGCTGATGGGCGATCACCTGGAGCTGCGGGCCGCCGCGCGCAATCTGCCGCCCGCCCGCAACCCCGGCGAGTTCGATCACGCCGCCCAGGCCGCGCGGAGCGGCATTCGTTCCGAGCTGCGCCTCGCGGCGGAACACGCCGGGTCCGTCCGCACGCTGGCGGAAGCCCGCGGTCCAGGGCCCGCGCTTGTCCGCGCCGCCGGGCGCCTGCGGGAGTGGATGCGCGCGCGGCTGCACCACGATCTGCGCGATGACCCGGAAGTGGCCGCAATCGTTTCCGGCATGATCCTCGGCATCGATGCCGACCTGGAAAAAGGCCCGCTCGGCGAGGCGCTCCAGGTGACCGGCACGCTCCATTTTTTCGCCATCGACGGATTAAAGATTGGCCTGCTCGCCGGCATCGGCATCTTTGTGTTGCGCACCGGTGTGCGGCGCGAGCTGGCGGGAATTCTCGTGGTGCCGGCGCTGTTTTTCTACGCCCTGGCCACCGGCCTCGGCCCGGCGAGTCTGCGCGCCACGCTCATCGCGGCGGTGCTGCTCGGCGGGCTGTTTTTCGACCGCCCCACCCGCGCGATGAACAATCTCGGCGCGGCGGCCGCGCTGTTGCTCCTGCTGGACACGAACCAGCTTTTCTCCCGCGGCTTTCAACTTTCGTTTGCCGTGGTGCTCGTCATCCTTCTGCTCGCTTCGCCGATCGATCGCAAGCTGCGCGGGATCGGCGCGCCGGATCCGTTTTTGCCGCGCGTCCTGCTGCCCCGCTGGCGGGTCGGCCTGGATGGCGCCCGGCGCTGGGGCATCGGCGTGGCGAGCGTTTCGCTGGCCGCCTGGCTCGGGTCGTTGCCGCTGATGGCTTGGTATTTCCATTTCGTCTCGCCGATGTCGGCGCTGGCAAATCTTCTCGTCTTCCCCTTCGCCCTGGCCGTGCTCGGGCTTTGTCTCGGCGCGCTGGCCGGCGGATTTTCCGCGCTCTGGGTCGGCTGGCTGAACAACGCGAACTGGCTCTTCGCCAAGGCGCTCATCGGCATCGTCAAAGCCTGCGCGCTGCTGCCGGGCGGCTACGTTTACATCGGCGACCCGCGGGAGTGGCGGCTCCCGCTGCCTGGGCGCGAGCGGCCGGTGGCGGAGTTGCTCGCGCTCGATCTCGGCCGCAAGAGCGCCGCGATCCACCTGCGCCCGGCGGACGGCGGGCATTGGTTGATCAACACCGGCCGTGCCTCCAGCTACGAGCGGTCCGTGCGCCCGGCGCTGCACGCCCGCGGCGTGAACGGACTCGACGGCTTGCTGCTCTGCCAGGCGGATGCCGCGCACCTCGGCGCCGCGCCGCTGATGCTGGCGGAGTTCCGGCCGGGGCGCATCGTCGAAGGCGGCTCGCCGTCGCCGCGCTCAGCCGCGTGGAAGGACTGGCAGACGGCGCTGACCCTCCTCAGGGAACGCCCGCCCACCCGCGTCCGGGCTAGGCCGTGGCGATGTCGTCGAGCTTTCGAAAAATCTCCACGCCCGCGTCCTCTACCCGCCCGCGGCGCCCGCGACGGCGCGCCAGCCGCCGCTGGCGGACGATCGCGCGCTGGTCGTGCAGCTCATCGACACGCGCTCAGGCCGCCCGCTTGTGCTCCTCACCGCGAACAGCGGCGAGCCGACGGAGCGCTGGCTGTTGGAAAACGAACCGGCGGCGGGCCTGCGCAGCGACGTGCTGATCGTGGGCGCGCACCAGCAGAAAATCACCGGCACGCCCGAGTTTCTGCGCGCGGTCGGCGCGCGGCTGATCGTCTGCCCATTCCTGGCGGACCAGCCCCGGCCATCGCCCGAGCTGGCGCCGGTGTTTTGCCTGGAAACCAGCGGCGCCACGCGCCTCCGGTTGTATCGCGACGGCCGGGTCGAGGCCGCGGGATTCGTGGACGGCCGGCGGACCGTCACCGGCGCGCGCTAGGCGCTTTCCGCGGCGGCGTGAAACGGGTTGTGCGCCTTCTCCTCGCCCACCGTGGTCAGTGGGCCGTGGCCCGGGCAGATGATCGTGGCGTCCGGCAGGGAAAGAATGTTTTCCCGGTTCAGCTGGAGCGCCTCGGCGTAGCGCGCCGTGTCCACGCCGCCCTGGCTGCCGGCGAAGAGCGCGTCGCCCACGATCGCCAGGGCGGGCCGCGGCTCGCAGCCATCGATCGTCACGACAAACGTCGTCCCGCCCGGCGAATGGCCGCGGGTCGAGCGGGCTTCGATCTGCAGGCCGTTGTAGCCGAAGGCGGCGTTGTCGAAGATCGGCTCCGCGCCAGGATGGTTCTCGCGTTGCGAAACGTAAACCGGCACGTCCTGGTGCCCGGCGAGCAGACGCTCCAGCGCCTCGACGTGATCGGTGTGCGTGTGGGTGAGAAACACCGCCGCCAGCCGCAGCCCGTGCTTTTCCAGCGCGGCGCGCATCGGGCGCGCGTCGGTGCCGGCGTCAAACGCGACCGCCGTGCCGCCGGGGCGGTCCCAGACGAGGTAGGAATTCACCGTCATGTCGCCGCCGAAGGGCGAGTTGAAGTGCGCAAAGGTTTCCGGCACCGCGGGCGTTTCCGGCTCCCAGTCACCGCGGGCCAGGGCCACCAGCGAGGGCGCATGGAGCCCGAGCGGCTCGGCGATCTTGCTGAGGATCGCGACATCCGGCGTGCCGCCGGATTTTGCCGCGCGCAGGTCGCCGGCGGCGATGCCCGCTTTTTCCACGAGCGCGCTGTCGCTGATGCCGAGGCCGCGCTGCGCCTTGGCGATGACGTCGGAAGCGAAGTCTTCGAGAGGGATTTTCATCTTGGAAAGAAACTGAATCGGCACCGGCGGGGCGCGGGGACTTTTCCCGCTCGGTGACCGTCCGTCGGGGCGCCCCTAGCGTCCGGCGGTCCCGTCCTCGTCGGCGGCGCGGTTAACCGTGATCGACTGCCCGTTTGGCAGCACCTTGAGCACGACCTGCGTCGGGCGGATGTCGAGCACCCGGTAGCGCACGGCCCGGTCGTCGGAAGGCAGCGTGAACTCCTGGTTGTTGCGCACTTCGATCTCCGTGCTCCTGCCGCCGGCCAGCTCGAGCGAGAGCACGGCGCGGCTGTTCGGCGCGTTGGCCGACATGGCCCGCACGAGGGTCACTTTTTCGCCGGTCTCGGTCTGGGTCAGCGTCAGCTCGGAGACGTCGGACTGCTGGCCGGTGTCCTTGACGTAAATGTTGCGCGGCCGGATGCGGGTAACGCGATACGGCACACCGGGCACCGAGTCGCCGACGGCCAGCTCGCTGCTGCCATTGCCGGCGCCGCCGCGGACGGAGACCTTCGCTTTTTTGCCGTTCGGCCAGACGCTGTCGAGCACGACCGGGAAGGTCTGGGCATCGAGCCGTTTCATGCGCAGCTTTGTGTGCAGCGGCGGGTGGGACTTCGGGTCGTTCGGATCCGTGCCGGCGGCGAGTTCCTCGTCGTTGCTGAAGCCGTCGTTGTCGTCATCCTGGCCGGTGTCCTTCGTCAAGAGCGCCTGGGGATCGACTTTTTTCTCCTTCAGCCAGGCCTGCTCCATGGAGCTGCCGGCGGCGGTGGCAGCGGTCGTGCCGCCGCCGCTGTTGTTATTGTTGTTGTTGCCCGCCGTTTCGGCCGCGGCCTGCAGCGAGCCGGGGCTGGAGCTGCTGGTGCCGGGGGGCGCGGGGGTCGGGTCGCTGGTGGCGAGCGCGGCCGCGGGCAGGCCGGCGATCGCGGCGTCGAGCGTCTTGGCCAGCTCCGGAAAACCGCGTTGCAAGGCGACGATGGAAGCCGTGGCGCCGTCTTCGTTGGTGGCGCGCGGATTCGCGCCGCGCGAGAGCAGAAGCGCGACGGTATCCTGCCGGCCGGTGGTAGCGGCGGACATCAGCGCGGTCTGGCCTTTTTCCAGCGCGGCGTTGACGTTGGCGCCGCGGTCGAGCAGCGCCTTGATGAGATCGAGATTGCCGAGGTAGCAGGCCACGAGCAGGGCGCGGTCGAGTTGGCCGTCGCGCGCCAGGCGGTCGCGGCTGGTGGCGAGGAGGACCTGGACGGTTTTCGTGTAGCCCTCGAAGACGGCCTTGGTCAGCGGCGTCCAGTTTTTCACGCCTTTGAACGTCCCTTTCAAGGTCACGTCGGCGTTGGCTTCGACGAGCAGGCGCACGATCTCACTCTGGTCTTTGCTGGCGGCGAGCAGGAGCGCGGTGAGGCCTTCCTTGTCCTGGATGTCGGGCTTCGCGTTTTCGTCGAGCAGACGTTTGACGGCGTCCTTCTTGCCGGCTTCGGCCGCCGCCATCAACGGAGTGCGGCCGCGGGCGTCCTGGGTGTTGCGATCCAGGCCAGCGGCGACAAACAGCGCCATGGCCGCGGTGTCGCCGCGCGCGGCCGCTTTCAGGAAATCATCGGTCGTGACGGACTGGTTGCCGGCTTTGAGCTTGCGGATCGCGTCGGCCGTCGGGTCTTTCTTTTTGCAGCCGGCGAGCGGGAAAAAAAGCGTCAGCAGCAGCACGCCGGCGGCGGCGAGGCGCAGGGTCCGGAGGGTGGCTGCCGGGCGGGAGGGACGGGGCGGGTTCATCAACGGCAGACGGGATAACTGGGGATACACCATGTGCGCCGCATTTCTCGCACGGCCCGGCCGGCTTTGCCAACGGGGAAGCACGTTCCCAGCGAGGGGATTCCGAGCTGCGGGCGGGCCGCGGCGTGGCGCGACCTTTGCAAGCCCGGGGCGATGCGGTAGCATGCGTGCTGCCCGTCGAAAAAGAGAAGAAGCCCAGCCATGCCGCCGCCGCCCTCCGCCATCGCCGCCCCGGAAGTCGCGGAAACTCCGGCTGCGCCGCCCGCCTGCCGCCGCGGAACATGCCGCCGTCCGCCACGCCCCGACCCGGCGCTGCCGGCGAAGGTGCCGGTGAATCGCGAGTCGCTGCGCGAAGCCTCCCGGCTCTTCGCCTATCTGCTGCCGTATCGCGCGCGGCTGGTCACCGCGCTGCTCGCCCTGCTGCTCGGCACTTCCCTGGGTCTGGCTTTCCCGTATCTCATGGGCCAGATGATCGACGCCGCGCAAAAGCACAGCGGCCGCACGGCGAACATCGCGCTGCTCGCGCTCGGCGCGCTGACGGCGCAGGCGGTCATCACGTTTTTCCAGTCGTTCGCGTTCAACCAGGCCGGCCAGCGCGCGCTCGCCGCGATCCGGCGGGATGTTTACGCCCGGCTGGTGACGCTGCCGATGCCGTTCTTTGCCCAGCGCCGGGTCGGCGAGCTGAGCAGCCGGCTTTCCGCGGACCTCACGCAGATCGAGGAAATGCTGACGACCAGCGTGCCGCAATTTTCCCGGCAGATCACGATCCTCACCGGCAGCCTGATCCTTATCGCGACGATCTCCGGCCAGTTGCTCCTCGTCATGCTGGCCTCGCTCCCGCCGATCCTGCTGGTGGCGATCATCTTCGGCCGGCGGCTGCGCGGCGTGTCGCGCCGGGCCCAGGATCAACTGGCCCTCACCGGGGTCGTCGTGGAGGAAACGCTCCAGGGCATCGCGAACGTGAAAGCCTTCGCCAACGAGCCGTATGAAGTGCGGCGCTACGGCGCGAGCATGGAAGGCTTTCTCAACGCGATCCTGCGCACCGCGCGGCTGCGCGCCGCGTTTTTCGCGTTCATCATTTTCGCGGTGTTCGGCGCGATCGTGTTTGTCACCTGGTATGGCTGCCGGCTGCTGGAAAACGGCACGCTCTCGGCCGGCCAGATGATCACGTTCTCGCTTTACACCGTGTTTGTCGGCGGAGCGATGGGATCGTTTGCCGACCTGTGGAGCCAGATCCAAAAGACGGTCGGCGCGACGGCGCGCGTGCGCGAGCTGCTCGGCGAGCCGGCGGAATTTGTCATCCGCGCGGACGGCGAGCCGGCGGCCGCGGACGGCTCGGCGGCGCTGCCGCGGCTGCGCGGCGAGATCGTTTTTGACCAGGTCAGCTTCCGCTATCCGGCGCGTCCGGAAGTGTCGGTGCTGCGCGAGCTATCGCTCCACGCCCGGCCCGGCGAACGCATCGCCCTGGTCGGCCCGAGCGGCGCCGGCAAGTCCACGGTCGTCTCGCTTCTGCTGCGCTTTTACCAGCCGGATTCCGGCCGGCTGCTGATCGATGACCGGCCCGCCAGCGACTATCCGCTGCGAGCACTCCGCGGGCAGATGGCCGTGGTGCCGCAGGAGGTGCTGCTCTTCGGCGGTTCCATCGGGGAAAACATCGCCTACGGCCGGCCCGGCGCGAGCCTGGAGGAGATCATCGCCGCCGCGCGCCAGGCGAACGCGCACGACTTTATCGCCAGCTTTCCCGAGGGCTACGACACGCTCGTGGGTGAGCGCGGCGTGAAGCTTTCCGGCGGCCAGCGCCAGCGCGTGGCCATCGCGCGGGCGATCTTGAAAGACCCCGCCATTCTGATCCTCGACGAAGCCACCAGCTCGCTGGACAGCGAGAGCGAACGGCTCGTGCAGGACGCCCTGGAAACGCTGATGCAGGGCCGCACAAGCCTCATCATCGCCCACCGGCTCGCCACGGTGCGCGACGCCGACCGCATCTTCGTGCTCGACGGCGGGGAGGTCGCGGAAAGCGGCACGCACGCCGAGTTGCTGGCGCGGGAAAACGGGCTCTACCGGCGGCTGAGCGAGTTTCAGTTCGACCTCGGCGACGGGTTGGAAGTCCGCGCGCCGGACGGGATGGTCGCGGCGGGAGATCTTTAGCCGCGGGCGTCAACGGCGGACCCGAAAGCGGGCGGCGGGCGGCTTTTGGGCTTGCGGCCGCTCCGCGCGCGCCTCTAAGAATCTCGCCCATGTCTTCCCGGCCGCTGTCTCCCCCGGCTGCGGCGCCGCGGCTCGCGGAATGCGCCGTGCCGACAACGCTCGCGCCCTGGACGCGGCGGGTGCTGCTCGGAGTTTCGATCGGCTGGCCGGTGCTGGTCACGCCGTGGCTGCTGGCGTGGTGGCCGGGCGCGACCGGGCTGTTGCCGCAGATCGCGGTTCACCTGGTCCTGCTCCATGCCATTCTTCGACCCAACAACGGGTGGCTGGGGCCCGTGGTCACGCGCTTCACCCCGTCCGCCCCGGACGCCCGCGAAGTCTGGCTGACGATCGACGACGGGCCGGACCCTGCGGACAACACGCGCCTGCTCGACCTGCTCGACGCCGCCGGCGCGCGGGCGACATTTTTCCTGCGCGGCGACCGGGCGCGCGCCTGCCCGGCCGCGGTGCGCGAGATCGTGCGGCGCGGGCACACGATCGGCAATCACACCGACACGCACCGGTCACCCTGGTTCTGGGGGCTGGGGCCGGGCGCGGTCGCGCGAGAGATCGACGGCGCCGCGCGCACGCTCACCGGGCTGGCCGACGGCGCTCCGGGGCCGCGGTGGTTTCGCCCGCCGGTCGGGATGCAAAACCTCTTTCTCTGGCCGCTGCTGCGGGCGCGCGGTTTGCAGCTCATCGGCTGGTCGGCGCGCGGCTTTGACGGCGTGCGCTGGCACCGGGCGGAGGAAACCGTTTCCCGCATCCTGCGCGATCTGCAGCCCGGCGCGATCGTCCTGCTGCACGAAGGCGTGCGCGGACGTCGCGGCGAGCCGCTGAACGTCACCGGCCTGGCGCGGCTGCTCGACGCGCTGCGGGCGCGCGGCTACACGGCGGTGATTCCGCGCGGGGACC
The DNA here is from genome assembly GCA_963762725.1 of uncultured Verrucomicrobiae bacterium. Taxonomy (GTDB): domain Bacteria; phylum Verrucomicrobiota; class Verrucomicrobiia; order Chthoniobacterales; family SZAS-18; genus JAFAXH01. The sequence goes on from CAVXLY010000005.1 coordinate 939,152, forward strand.
AGTTGATCGCCCGCTAGCCGGCGCCCCGCTTCTCGGGTCGGCGCGGCGTCAGTCCAGCAGGTGGCGCCGGATGAACTCCACGGTGGCGTAGAACTGGAAGTCCGCGTTGCGCTTCTTCGCGAAGCCGTGGCCTTCGTCCTTCGCCAGGAGATACCAGACCGGGGTGCCCTGCTTTTTCAGCGTGGCGACGATCTGGTCGGCCTCGCTTTTCGGCACGCGCGGATCGTTCGCGCCCTGGACGACAAAGAGCGGCTTCGTGATCTTCGTCGCGTTGTTCAAGGGCGCGATGCGCTCCAGGAACTCGGCCATCTTCGGGTCGCGCTCGTCGCCGTATTCCACGCGGCGCAGGTCGCGCCGGTAGCTCTCGGTGTTGATGAGAAACGTCTTCAGGTTCGACATGCCGACGACGTCCAGCGCGCAGCGGATTTTGTCGGCGTAGAACGTGGCGATGGCCAGCGTCATGTGCCCGCCGTAGGAGCCGCCGGTGACCATGATGCGGGCGCCGTCGAGCGCGCCGGCTTCACCGGCTCCGCGGTTGATCCAGTCGAAGAGCGCGGCGATGTCCTTGTAGCTGTCTTCGCGCTTAAAGCCATTGTCGAGGGCGACAAAGGTTTTCCCGTAGCCGCTGGAGCCGCGGATGTTCGGGAAAAGCAGCGCGCAGCCGAGTTCGTTGATGAGGTAGTTCAGGCGGCCGAGATACCCAGGGCGGTATTGGGCCTCGGGGCCGCCGTGGATGTTCACGATCACCGGGCGCTTTCCGGGGTATTTCTTCGCGTCAGGCTGATACAGAAAGCCGCTGATCTCGCGGCCGTCGAAGCTCTGCCATTTCACCAGCGTCGGCTTGACGAAGGTGGCGGCGTTCAGGCCGCCGGTTTCGCTGTCGGTCCAGCGCTCGCTGCGCAGCTCGGCGCCAGCAGCACCGGCGGCGATGTCGGCGGAATAAATGTCGGACGGCGAGTTTGCAGAGGTCTGGTTCCAGCCGAGCGTTTTGTTGTTGTGGTGCCACTTGAGCTGCGTGATGACGCCGCTGGTGCGGCCGCGGCTGGAGGTGATCTTCGTCAACTCGGTCGGGGCTTTGACCGCATAAACATCGAGCGTGCCGTTGCCCTGGTCATTGAGGGCGAGCGCCAGCTTCGTGCCGTCGGCGGAGAGGTCGAAGATTTCCACGTCGGCAGCCTGCTCCGGGGTAACGTAGGTGCCCTGCTTCGTGGCGAGATCGACGTAGGCGATGCGGCGGAACTCGCCGCCGTTGTCGGTGATGACGTAAAAGCCCTTGCCGTCCCGGGCAAATTTCGCCTGACCGTAGAAGACTTTTTCGTTGCCCTGACTGCGCGGGGTCAGCTCGGTTTTCTGGCCGGTCTGGGTGTCGAAGAGCCAGAGGTAGCTTTCGTTGATCGAGACGTATTCGAGCACGAGGAGCTGCTTGCCGTCCGGCGACCAATCCACCGGTTCCCAGCCGCCGCCTTTGACCTCGGCGAGGAGCTTGTCCGTCTTCGGGTCACGCGGATTCTGGGTGTAAAGATCGGTGTCCGCGCCGTTGCGCCGGGTGCTGTGGTAGGCGATGCGGCTGCCGTCGCGGGAGAAGATCGGCGTGGAGTTGCGCGACTTGCCGTCGGTGAGCAGCGTCACCTCGCCGGTGGCGAAATCGTAACGGTAGTTTTGAAAGAATTCCGCGCCGCCGGCGCCTTTGTGGAAGACAAAGAATTCGCCCTTCGTCGGCTCGATCTCGCCGCCTTCGACCCGGTCCGGGAAAAAGGTGAGCTGGGTGCGCGCGCCGCCCGGCATTTTCACGTAGTGCAGCTGGTTTGTTTCGCCGAAGCGGGTGCCGATGAGCAGCTCACGCCGGGTCGGGTGCCAGTCCACCAGCCCCGCGGAACGGAACTCGGTGTAGCGGCCAACTTTCTCCGCGAGGGCCGCGGGGATTGGCGGGACGCCATCGACGACGAGCGCGTCATTCGGCGTGATCGTCGCGGCGGACTGCTGGGCCTCAGCGGCCAGGCCGTTGGTGGCAGCGAGAGGCAGCAGGCAGAAGGAAACAAGAAGCGAGGGGAACGTGTTTTTCATAACGGAACGGCTCCATTCCTCGCGCAAAGGACGCGAAGCCGCAAAGAGGAAAGGCGGCGGAATGATCTCACGCAGAGGCGCAGATGAGCGGGAGTGACCTCGCGCAAAGGCGCAAAGCCGCAAAGGGGAAAAAGAGGGGAGAGAAAAGAGATGGCTGGAGGATGGCCCGACAAAAGCCTTTGGAACCACGCAGCGATCCCCATTTTGCCCCTCCGGCCCCACCCTCTTTTTCTTCCTGCCTTTTCCTTTGCGCCTTTGCGTCTTTGCGCGAGGCCATTGCCGCCACGCGTCGCACCCCGGGCCTGTCTTTCGCCCTTGCGTGAGGCCAATCCGCCGCCAAGCCTAGTGCGCGGTTTTCAACTCCGCAAAGAGCAGCCGCCCCGCGCTGGTCTGCAACGTGCCGGCGATGACGATAGCGACCGTTTCACCAAGCGCGGCGCGGGCGTGGTTGACCACGATCATCGTGCCGTCGCTCAGGTAGCCGACGGCTTGGTGCGCCTCGCGGCCTTCCTTCACCAAGGTAAGGTCCAGTTCGTCGCCCGTCGCCAGACCGGGGCGCAGCGCGCGGGCGAGATCGTTGAGATTGAGAACGCCGACATTCTGCATCCGCGCGATGCGGCCGAGCGCACTGTCATTACTCACCAACCGGCAGCCGAGCAGGCGGGCGAGGTTGATGAGCCGGGTGTCCGTGGACAGATCGGAATCGGTTGCGCTGTCATGGATCGTCACGTGAAACGTCGGCGTGCGGCGGAGCTTTTCCAGGTTTTCAAAGCCCCGCTTGCCGCGCGTGCGCTTCAGCGGCTCGGCGCTATCAGAAAGTCGCTGCAACTCTTCGAGCACGAAGCGCGGCACGATCAGCGTGGTGCTCAAAAACCCGGTCGCGCAGACCTCGGGCAGCCGGCCGTCGATGATCACATTCGTATCGAGCAGCAGCGGCGCTTCCTGCGGCGTTTCGCTGGTGAAACGGATGTAGGGGATGAGCACGCTGAACTCGTCGCGATTCGACCGGATCGCCAGCATCATGCCGAGATAGGCGAAGGCGCCGTAAAGCCCGAGGCTGATAAGCCACTGCGTGTCTTCCGGCAAATAATCGAGCACGCCGCTGGCACGCAGGAGCGTCGCGAAGACCAGGCCGAGCAGGAGCCCGAAAGTGGCGCTGGAAAAGGCGCGCAGCGTGAAGCCTTTCAACAGCCGGTCCACCAGCACCAGCACCAGGGAGAAGATCAGGCCCAGCGCGATGCCGGGGAACACGGAGCCCAGCCGCTCGGCGCCGATCATCGCGCCGATGAGCGTGGCGGCGACGATGAAGAGCAGCCGCAACAGATTGATGGTGGAAAGCGGGGTCACGACAAAAACAATCCGCCGCCAGAAGGAGCGACAGCTTTACAAAAGCAAGTTTCGAGCGCGCGAGCGGTCATCTTGTGCGCGCCTCGCGCGGGCGAATCCGCGAGCGCGCAGGCCGCGGGACGATCGAATCACTCGGAGCGCGGCGGCCGGCGGATGCGGCGCGGCGCCGGCGCCCCGGCTGCGTGCCTCCGGCGATGCCGCGGCCTCCGGCGACGGCGACGGCTCGGGCGAGCGGTTGCGGTAGAAGAGCACTCCGCTGCGGCGCAGATTCGAGATCAGCGCGCTGAGATCATCCGCGGTCTGGCGGTCGTTGAGCAAACGGGCCACCGGGCCGTCGCCACGAGTCACTAGGTCGGCGGCGCGCTGCACGCCGCCCAGCGCCTTGCGGGTGTCCGCGATCGCGCCGCCGAGGTTGTCGGCGGCTTTCTTGGCGGAATCCAGCGTCTCCTTGGCGCCGCCGATCGCTTCGCGCGCGTCGCCGACCGCGCCGCGGGCATCGGTCATCAGCGCGCCGAGTTTGTCGCTCGATTCCTTGAAGCTTTTCGTGGCCCCTTCGAGATTGATCATCGTCTTGTCCAGCCGGTCCAGGGTGGCCGGCTTGAAGACGCCTTCGTTCAGGTTTTGCAGCAGCGTGTTGATGTTTGCCACGGCGCCGCGCAGATCGGTGATGAGCACGCCGCCCTCGCGGGTCAGATCATCCATGCCCGCCAGTCGGCCGCCTTGCACGGTCTCGCCCGGCTGATACACCGGGCCGCTGTTGCCTTCCTCGCCGGCTTTCGGGATGACGTCCACAAACCGGTCCCCGAGCAGCCCGGAACTGCCGACCACGACGGTCGCCGTCTTCGGGATTTTGATGTGCTCAAAGATCCGCATCTCGACGCTGATGCCGCGCCCGCCCGGCAGCACGCGCGGACCCGTGCTGACCGTGCCGACCTGGGCGCCGGCGAGCAGCACCTTCGAATTTTTCAACAGCCCGCTGGCATTGGGAAACTCGACCGTCAGCGTGTAGCGCGGCCGCAGCCCCTGGCCGAGCCGGCCGAAATTAATGATCAGCGCGGCGGCGATCAGCAGCCCGATGAGCACGAACAAGCCGACGCGCAGTTCCAGGGTGCGGCTGGCTTCGGGGCTGATCGTGCTCATGACGGGGAAGAAGGATCTGCCAACGATCCTACCCCGAAATTTGCAGATTTCTTCCCCGAAAGCGCGTTTCTCCGCGCGTCCAATTTCCGCCCCGCCCAGCCTTACGCGACTGGCGCGAGACGCAACTGCACGACCGGCGAATGGTTTGTCGCTGCACCGGCGATCGCGATCGTGAAACCCGGCGCCCGGTTGCCTTGGAACGCTTCCTGGGTCGGATCGAGCTGCACGAAGACGGTCTGCGAAGCCAGCTCCAGATAGAGGCGTTCCACTTCAAAGCGCGGGTTGAAATCCATCCCGACCACCCGGCAGCTCGCATGCACCTGCACGGGATGCGGCGCGGCGCCGGCTGCGGCGATCTGGATCGGGCCGCGGCTGTGGCCGGGCTGCGCGACGGGCAGCGTCGTGGCACCGGTTTCCAAGCGCAGCGATGGCTCCGTGGGCGGCACGAAATTGGTCAGCGGCACGAGCGTCAGTGCCTGCAGCTTGCCATCGGCGCTCGTCTGGCTGGACTCCACGTGGAACGAGATGGCCGCCGCCAGGGGCGCGACACCGCCTTTCGACTCCGCGCCCAGGAGCACGGAGACCGTGTTCGTGCTGGGCTGCGCATCGATCGCGGCGATCCGGAAACCGGCCGTCAATTCGAGCGAGAGCAGTTCAAAGCTGAACGTCACCTGCGCCAGGACGGTGGCGGACGAAGCAGGCGCGGTCATCGCGGGCGCCGGCTGGTAGGCTGCCGCACGCACCGAAGCGGGCGTCACGACCACCGGTGCGGCGGCGGGCGCCATCGGCAGGCGCGCCACCGGCGTCTTCACGGCGACAGGTGCCGGCACGACCGGAGCAGCAGGCGCGACCGGAGCAGCAGGCTTCTCCACCGGAGCGACCACCGCAGCGACCGCCGGCGCGGGTTCCACGACCGGGGCGGCCTTTGCCACGACGGGCTCGACGACCGGGGCAGCCGCCTCTGCGGCCGCCGGCAAATCCTCCTCGACGGGAGCCAATTCGAACGCGGGTTCCTCAACCTCATCCGCGTCGGCAACCGGGTCCGCCACGGGCGCAACTTCCTCGGCTGGCTCGACGACCGGCATCGCGGCGACGACGACCGGTTCGGCCGGTTCGGCAGCCACCGGCGCCGGTGCGATTGCGACCGGCGCGGGAGTCACGGCGGGCTTCGGCAAAATCAGAGCAGCCATGGGCGGCAGCGGCGCCGGCGTCACGGGCGGCGCCGGGGCTGGCGCGGGCGCAACGACCTCGGCGGCCGGTGCCGGCTGCTCCGGTGCGGCTGCTTTCGCTTCGACGGCCGGGGCTTCCACGCTCGCAGGCACCGGCTGGGCGGCCGGATGATAGGCGGAATCCAGATCTTCCACCGGCTCGGCCGCGCTGTTTTCGGCATGGCTCCCGACGCCGTTTTCAGAAACTGCGGGCGTCGGCGGAGCGGACATCGGCGCAGGCGCCGCGGCTGGGGCGACGCGCGATGGCGTGCTGATGCGCAGCGAGGAAAATTCCCGCGTCAAAAACATCGTGGCGCGATTCGGGGTGAAGCCGTTGATCGGCCGGGCTGGCGAGGTGCGCAGCGGCAGAGAAGCCGCGGCCGCCGACGACGGCGGCGACGCAGGGGCGGACGGCACCACCGGGCTGCGCGGGGCCAGCGGGGTGATGGAAGCGGGCTGGACGCGGCTGATGGGAGAAACGATCACCCGCGGCGAAGACGGAACCACGGGCGTGCCGGCCGGATGCGTGCCGTGCTGCACCACGCGCACCGTGGGGCGGCGGGCGGCCACCGAGGGCTCGCCACGATCTCTGCGCATCATCAGGCCGCCACCCGGGATCGCTGCCGCGGCGGCGGGAGAAACGTCGCCCGTTCCCTGGGAGCCGGACACAGGGCTCAGATCACTGCTCACCGCCCGGGGGCGCGGCGTCTCGCCGGCTTGCGGAGCTGACTCGGACGCCGGGGCGCTGCCGGTTCCCGGGGAAGGGTCGGCCCCGCCCGGTGCGAGAGGATCGCGATATTTCTGGCGCAAAGGCCGCCCGGCGATCAGGGGACGCCGCATGGCGGAGTCGTCCGCCTGCGAAACGGCGGGATCACTGCCGCCGGCACCTGCGGGGAGCGTGGGATATGCTTCGTTGGAGCCAGTCGAGCGGGTCGAGAGAAAGCCGGACATAATTGAATTGCGTGTAGAGAGTTAAGAAACCTGATGCTGACCGCAGTCTCTGGACGGACGACTCCGAGGAGCAGATGAATCTTCAGCACGGCCGATGCCAACTTCCCGCCGGCCGGAGCGTCCCCTGCGACGAAAGGCGCAAGTGCGCTGGCGACCCCTGTTCCGGGCTCTCAGGTTTGCGACCGTCCGGTGCGAAAATTTTGACCGCCAACCGGGTCAGGCCGCCGGTCTAATGCTCGCCTTCGTCCGCGACGATCCCGGTGCTGCGGCCGGCCACGAAATCCTGGATGTCTGCGTCCGTGCTGGCGCGCAAGGCTTCTGGTGTGCCCTCGAAATAAACGCGCCCCTGGCGCAGGTAAGCCACGCGATCGGCCACGTCGAAAACGCTCTTCATATCGTGCGTGACGACGACCGAGGTGACGCCGAAGCGCTTTTGCAGCCGCCGGATCAGCCGGTCGATGGAATCGGTGACGATCGGGTCCAGCCCGGCCGTCGGCTCGTCGTAAAGAATGCACTGCGGCTGGGTGATGATCGCCCGCGCCAAGGCGACGCGTTTGCGCATGCCGCCGGAGATCGAGTCCGGCATCTTGTGGCCGTGCCCGGCGAGCTCGACAACTTCGAGCGCCTCGGCGACCCGGGCGCGGATCTGCGCGATGTCCCGCACGCCGGCTTCGCGCAGCGGGAAGGCGACGTTTTGCTCGACCGTCATGGAGTCAAACAGCGCGCCGCCTTGAAACAGGATGCCGACTTTCTTGCGGATCGGCGCCAGCTGCCGCTCGCTGAGGCCGATGATGCTCTGGCCGGCGATGCGGATGTCGCCGCTCGTCGGCAGCAGCAGGCCGATGAGATGCTTGAGCAACACGCTCTTGCCGCCGCCGGAACGGCCGATGATGACGAGCGTCTCGCCAGCGGCGACTTCGAGATCGACGCCGCGCAGGATTTCCTGGTTGCCGATGACCTTTGTCAGCCCGCGCACGCTGACCATCGGCGGTGACGTCGGCGGTGCTGCTGTCGCTGATGCGGCGTCAGCGCCCGGCTGGGTTTCCTGGGAAAGAGACGCACCAGTCATCATCGCGCGGGATGTTCGGCCCGCCCGCGGCCGCCCGCAACCGGCGGACTTCCTAGCCGACGCCGGCGGGGAAGAAGATGTTGACGAACATTGTCAGGAAAAAATTGGAGATCAAAATCGCCAGGGAGCCGTTGACCACCGACTCGGTCGTGGCGCGGCCGACGCCGACGGCGCCGTTCTTCGCCTGGAGCCCCTGGTAGCAGGCGATGAAGACGATGAGCAGGCCGAAGACGAAGCCTTTCCCCGAACCCACGAGCGGGTCGCGGCCCTTCGTGTATTTGATCATGTTGTCGATGTAATACGGCCCCTGCACGCCGAGCATTTCGACCGCCACGAAGTAGCCGGCGGCGATGCCGAAGCCGATGCACTCGGCGACGAGCAGCGGCACCGCGATCGTCATCGCGATGGCGCGCGGCAGCACGAGGTAATCGACGGGATGGACGGCCAGCGCGCGCAGGGCGTCGATCTGCTCGGTGACCTTCATCGTGCCGATCTCCGCGCTCATCGCCGCGCCGACCCGGCCGGCGAGCATCAAGCCGGTGAGCACCGGGCCGAGCTCGCGGCACATGGAAACGGAGACCAGCGCGCCGACGGCCGATTCCATGCCGAGATTGCGGAATTGAAAAAACGTCTGCGCCGCAAACACCGCGCCGGTAAACGCGCCGGTGACCGCCACGACCGGCTGCGAGCGGAAGCCCAGCTCGACGATCTGAAACAACACCAGCCGCCAGCGGATCTTCGAGACAAACAGCGCCGCCACCGTCTCCGCCGCGAGCATCGAGACGCCGCCGACGTAGTGCATGAACGCCAGCACAGCGCGGCCGAGAGAACGAAGGGAGCCGGTCATGATGCCCCGCATGAAAAGCCGGGAGCGCCGCTTTCGCAAGGCAGGCAGCCGCGAGACGCGCATCCGCTCACTTCGGTTCTCGCATTGCGGGAAAACTTACACTAGCCTCGCAGCATCCGCCGGCGCTCCACGGCCGCCGCGCCCGCACTCCTGGCCCCACCGCTCCCTTCCATGGCTGAACGCTACAAATTTTCCTCCGAAACCAACCCCGCTCCGTCCTCCTCCGCCTCGCACGCGCACGGCGACGAGGATACCTACGACGAGCACGGTGCCCCGGCCTCCGGCGGCAACCGGCCCGGCGCCGAGCGGCTCGACAGCCAGGTGCAGAAGGCGCAGGAGCAGCTCATCAAGCTCAAGCGCGAGCAGGAGATGATCGAAAAGCAGAAGCGCGAGCTGGAAGAGCTTTCCCGCCGGCAGGACGAGCTGGAACGCGGGCGCACCGAGATGATCGAGAAGCTCACCCGGGCGCTCGTCATCATCGACCGGCAGACCGGCGAGGCGCAAAAGCGCGTCGAACAGTTGCGCGCCACGGCCGAGTCATTCACGGGTCACCTCCGCACGCTCGAAGCGATCCATCCGAAAGTCTGGCCGCAGGAGACGATCCCGAAAGAGCTCAACCGCGCGCTCAGCTCCGTGGACCACGCCCGCAGCGAGTTCAACCAGCTCCGCGCCCGGCTCCAGGCGGATGCCGTCAACGCCGCCGGCACCGACACCGCCGCGGACAGCACGAGCGGCAGCGGCTCGACGGCAAGCGATTACGAAGAACTGCTCGGCGAGGGCGGCGGCCGGTCGTTCACGTATTGGCTGAAAGCCGGCCTGGCGTTCACGCTGCCGTTGCTCATCCTTGGGCTGGTCGCCATCGCGGTGCACGCCTGGATCGTGCTGAACGTCCGCTGACCTCGCGCGGCGCCGCGGCCGGCGCAGGAATCGCGTTGACGGAACCGGCGCCGGCCGGCAAAACAACGGCTCGGCGCACGCAATTTTCCGGTGCGGCGGCCCGGCCCGTCCACGGCGCCGCAGCCAGCCGATAGCCTTTCAGCCCGCCCCGGTTCCATTTCTTTCCTCAAAGCATCGCCATCGCCATCGCCGCCCCCGTATGCCGAGCCCGTTTCGTGGAAAAAAGAAAAAGCCGGCGACCGGGGCGGCTGGTGGGAGCGGCCGGGAAGAGCCCTCGGTCCTCGCCGCGCGCGAGCGCGAGCTGGCCGAGCAGCAGCACCGGCTCCAGGCGCAGATCCTCGAGCTGCAGCGCAGCATTGAAGAAGCGCCGCGCCGCCGCGCCGAGCAGGCCCAGCGGGAGCGCGAGGCGATGCTCAACCGCGCCCGGCAAAGCTCCCAGGAATCGCGCCGCGCCGGCGCCCTGCCGGACAAGCGCTTCACCGGCGGCGGCATGGGCGGCGGCAACCGCCGCGTGCGCTCCATCGGCGGCCGGCGCGCGATGCCGGTGCTCAAGCACGAGCGGCGCGCGGCGATGATCAAAACGCTGGCATTGATGGCCGTCTTCGTCGTCATCGTTTGCTATCTGATCTACAATTATTTTCTGTGAACGCGGCGCCCGGCAGAGCGGCGTTGCGGCGCGCGCGGTCCTGTCCTATGAATGGCGCATGGCCGCCGCTCCGGATCTCGACGTTCGCTACATCGCCCAGCTCGCCCGCCTCGATTTGAGCGAGGCGGAAATCTCCACGTTTCAAGCGCAGCTCGGCCACGTGCTCGAGCACGTCGAGGCGCTGCGCCGGGTGGATGTGACCGGCGTGGAGCCGACCGCGCACGCCAGCGCGGTGTTCAACGTGTTTCGCTCCGATGCGCCGCGGGAAAGCTTCCCGGTCGCGAAGGCGCTGAGCAACGCGCCGCGCAAGGCGAACGATCTGTTTGTGGTGACAAAAGTCGTCGAATAATTGTCCTGAAAAATCCGAAATCCGACTTTCGAAAATCGAAACAAACGGAGAGAAAATTTTAGCAAATCGGCAAGGGTGGAAAACTCAGAGCGCCGAGAAACCGCCGAGTGCCGGGAAACGGGGCTGCCTTTTGTTTCCCGTCATTTCAAAACTTTCTGACTTCTCGTTCCGATTGTTTCGGAGTTGCCGCTGTTAACAAAAAAGGAATCAGAGCGGCCCTCTCGCTTTGCTCGGCTCGGATTTCGATCTTCGAATTTTCCCATTTTATGAATTCAGACCTCGTTTTTGAAACCGTCGCCGGTCTCCAGGCCAAGCTGCGCGCCAAAGAATGCAGCCCGCGCGAAGCGCTCGATGCGCTCGCCGACCGCATCGCCGCCGTGGACAGCGAACTGCACGGCTACCTTTCCACCGATCTCGAAACCGCCCGGCGCGAAGCCGACGCCGCGGACGTGACAAAGCCGCTCGGCGGCGTGCCGATCGCGATCAAAGACGTCATCAGCGTGGCCGGGCAGCCGTGCGGTTGCGCGTCGAAGATTCTCACCGGCCACCGGGCGCTTTACGACGCCACGGCCGTGGCGCGGCTGCGGGCGGCGGGGGCGATCCCGTTTGGGCGGACGAACATGGACGAGTTCGCCATGGGCTCGAGCACGGAAAACAGCGCCTTCGCCCGGACCCGCAATCCCTGGGACCCCACGCGGGTGCCCGGCGGCTCCAGCGGCGGCTCGGCGGCGACGGTCGCCGCGCACACCGCGTTTGCCGCGCTCGGCACCGACACCGGCGGCTCCATCCGCCAGCCCGGCGCGCTCTGCGGCGTCGTCGGGTTCAAGCCGAGCTACGGCCGGGTGTCGCGCTACGGCCTGGTGGCGTTTGCGAGCTCGCTGGATCAGGTCGGGCCGCTGACGAAGACGGTCGAGGACTCCGCGCTCCTGCTCCGCGCGATGGCGGGCGGCGATCCGCTGGACTCGACCTCGCTCAACGAGCCGGTGCCGGATTACGCCGCGGCGTTGAAAAACTTCGACGTGAAAGGCACGCGCATCGGGCTGCCGAAGGAATACTTCATCAGCGGCATCGATCCGCAGGTGGAGGCGGCCGTGCGCGCGGCGGTCGCGCATTACGAAAAGCTCGGCGCCGAGATCGTCGAAGTTTCGCTGCCGCACACGGAATACGCGGTCGCGGTGTATTACATCATCGCCACCGCGGAAGCCTCGGCGAACCTGGCGCGCTTCGACGGCGTGCGCTACGGCCACCGGGCGGAGAACGTCGGCGGGCTGCTGGAGCACTACGGCAGGACGCGCGCGGAAGGCTTCGGCCCCGAGGTGAAGCGGCGCATCATTCTCGGCACTTATGTGCTGAGCAGCGGGTATTACGACGCCTATTATCTGCGCGCGCAAAAAGTGCGCACGCTCATGCGGCAGGATTTCGAGAAGGCGTTTGAGAAATGCGACGCGCTCATCTGCCCGACCTCGCCGGTGCCGGCCTTCAAGCTCGACGAGCGCACGGCCGATCCGCTGGCCATGTATCTGGCGGATATTTTCACGATCGCCGCAAATCTCGCCGGCATCTGCGGCCTGAGCCTGCCTTGCGGCTTTGCAAAAAACGCCGATGACGGCGGCCCGGAGCTGCCTATCGGCGTGCAGTTGCTCTGCCCGTCATTTGCCGAGGAAAAGCTGCTCCAGATCGCCCACGCCTACGAGCAGACGACCGACTGGCACCGGCGCCGGCCCCCAGAACTCCCGACAGCCTAGGCTTCCTTCCCGTCATACAGCCGGCCGACTTCTTCGGCGTAGCCGTTGAGCAGCTGGGTCGGGATGCGCTGCTCGTCGCCGGGGCCGAGCACGCGCTCGGTCGCCTGGCTCCAGCGCGGGTGCGGCTTTTCCGGGTTCACGTTGGAGTAGAAGCCGTATTCCGCGGGCTGCAGATCGTTCCAGAAGGTCTTCGGCTGCTCGGCGACGAATTCGATCTTCACGATCGCCTTCGGACCTTTGTAGCCGTATTTCCACGGCGTGATGATCCGCAGCGGGGCGCCCTGCTGCTTGGCCAGCGGCATGCCGTAGGAGCCGAAGGCCAGCATGGCGAGCGGGTGCATGGCTTCGTCCAGCCGCAGGCCTTCGTAATACGGCCACCGATACCAGGGCGACTCGCGCTGGCCCTTGAGCTGATTCGGGCCGCTCGATGCTGGTGAACTTGACGAACTTCGCTTCCGCTTTCGGCTCCGCGCGCCGCAGCAACTCGGCCAGCGAGTAGCCGGTCCAGGGCACGACCATGCTCCAGGCTTCCACGCAGCGGAAGCGATGCACGCGCTCTTCCAGCGGGGCGAGCTTCAGCAGCTGGTCGATGTCGTATTTGCCCGGCTTGCCGCACAGCCCGGCGACCTCGACGGTCCAGGGATACGGCTGATACGGATCCGTGTATTTGAAGGCGTCCTTCGCGCTGCTCAACTCATAAAAGTTGTTATACGTCAGCGCGAAATCCTGGTTCGTGACCGGCCGGCCGGCCGCCGCGAAGGTGTAGCGCGCGCTCTTTTCCTTCGCCGGGAACAACTCGGCGTTGAGCGGATGCGGCGCGATGAATTTCCGCGGGTCAAAGCTCCCGCCGCCACCGCTCCCCTCCCCGGCGGCCAGGGCGCGCGGAAGAGCGCCGCCGACGGCCAGAAGGCCGATCCCGGCGAGGCCGGCGCGCCGGAGAAACTCGCGCCGGTTGAAGAAGACCTCCGGCGGCGTGATGTCCCGCTCGGTGCGCGCGCGCAGCCAGAATTTGCGGGGGGAGAATGCGGCGTGGGCGGCGGGGATGGACATGGGGGCTTCGACAGCGGCAGGTGGATTTGGTTCAGCGCGGGCGCGGAATTCCTGCCGGGCCGGGGGCAATCTCGCAAGCGCAAAGCGGCGCGTGCCGCCGATTCGATTACTTGCCAAGCACCGAAGCTCTGTCAAAGTGCCGCCGGGAAAAAACCTGCCCTAAAGGTGGTCTTTTTCGGCCATCTCCGTCCTATTTTCTGCACGCATCATGCCCGCTCTCCTTTTCCTCACGCGTTTCCTGCAGCGCCCTTTTCAAGTCGCTTCCATTATTCCCAGCTCTCCGATGATGGTGCGGCGGGTGGCCGGCAAGATGGATTTTTCCCGGCCGGTGGTGATTGCGGAATACGGCCCGGGCGAGGGCTGCCACACGCGGGAGCTGCTCAAGCGCGCCCATGCGGACAGCCGGTTTCTGCTGTTCGAGCTGGACGCCGAGTTCTGCCGGTCGCTGCAGAAGCAGTTTGCGGATGACCCGCGGGTCAGCGTCATCAACGCCGACTGCGCCACCCTGCCCCAGGAGCTGGCCGCGCGCGGGTTGGAGCATTGCGATTACATCCTTTCCGGCATCCCCTTTTCCATCTTGGAGCCGGAGAAAAAGCGCGAGATTCTGCGCAACACCTTTGCGGCGCTGCGGCCCGACGGCGAGTTCATCATCTACCAGGTGACGAATGAACTGCGCAAACACGCCACCGGCGATGGCTTGTTCCCGCGCGCGACGAGCGAGTATTTTCTGCAAAACGTGCCGCCGATGTTCATCACCGTCTTCCACAAGGACGCGGCGGCGCTCAACGGCCACAACGGCGCACGACGCCACGGCGCCACCCCCGCGCTGACGTCGGTGAACGGCAAGAACGGCAGTTCGCACAAAAATGGCAGCCGCACTGGCGGACGCGAAGCCAGTCTTTCGACCCGCCGGTGAGCGGGCCGAGGCCGGTTCAAGGGGTTGGACGTTGGCGAAGCGGCAGCCGCTGCCGACCTCGGTTTTGATGAGTTCCGGCGCGGCAGGGACCGCGCTCGATCTTCCGGCGCAGGTGCGTGATATCGGAAGCGCATATCCTGCCGGGGTTCCCCAGATTTCGGCCCTCGGATTTCGCGTCGGGTCTCGCGTTCTACAATAACGCGCTCCGCGTGGTAGCTCGTGCCGGTATATATCGGCTCGGCGCTGGACACGCCATTCTTACGAACGCACAAAAAGCGCCGTCTTACAGAGCGGCTGGATAGCGGCTACCTTGCCGGCATGGAAACTCCTGGCTCTGCGGTCGCTCCCGCCTCGGTATCGCTGACGGTCGAAGTCGTCTCAGATCTCATTTGTCCGTGGTGCTACATCGGCAAGCGTCGGCTCGAACGCGCCGGACGACTGCTTGGACCGGGGCGGCGGCTGCACCCGGTCTGGAAACCTTTCCAGCTCAATCCGGGCATGCCGATCGAGGGCATGACCCGGCGGGAATATCGCACGCGCAAGTTTGGGAGTTGGGAACGCTCGCAAGCGCTCGACGCGGAAGTCGTCGCGGCGGGAAAAGAGGTCGGCCTCGCTTTCGACTACGCGGAGACCGCGCGCACCCCGAACACGCTTGCCGGGCACCGGCTGCTCTGGCTGGCAGGTGAACAACAGGACGACGACGACGATTGCCAGAATCATTTTGGCGGAGAAACTGTTCAGCGCCTATTTCGTGGAGGGCCGCGACGTCGGCGACAGGCAGGTCTTGACTGACATCGGCGTCGAGGTGGGACTGCGACCGAAGGACATCGCGGAGGCGTTGTCAGGTGGTTCCGTCGCTGCTGCGGCCGTAGCGCGCGAGGAAGAGCGCGCCCGCCGTGCCGGCACCGACAGTGTGCCGACATTCATGGTCCGGGGAGAAGTGCTCTGCTCGGGCGCGCAACCGGAGCACTTGCTCGCCGCGGCGTTCGAGCAGGCCATTGCCGAGACCGCCCTGGCGGATCCCTCGGATGCTGCCGGCAAGCGTTAGTTTTGGAACTTTGCTCTTTTGAAGACTTCGAAATTTGAGGGCTGAACGAGCGGCTCGCTTCGTTGACCGTCGCGCTGACCGCTGCATCTCCATCGGGCTGAGCGTCGTCCGCAGCCCGGCGGAACTGGGCAGCGCCGTCGAGGTGGCCGACCGCTACGACGACGAGGTGATGATCGAGCGTTTCATCCCGGGCCGCGAGCTGACCGTCGGCATCATCGGCGCGGAGGCGCTCGCGGTCGGCGAGATCACGCCGAAGCGCGGGGACATTTTCAACTACGAGAGCAAATACCAGCGCGGCGGAGCCGGAGGAGACCTTCCCTGCCAAATTGACGCCCGCGCAGACGAGCGAGGTTCAGCGTCTGGCGTTGCTCGCGCATTGCGCCCTCAAGCTCGCCGGCTACAGCCGGGTGGACTTCCGGCTGGATGAATCGGGTCGGTTATGGTGTTTGGAGGTCAACATATTGCCAAGCATGACCGCCACCAACATCCTGCCGCAATCGGCGCAGGCCGTGGGCATTGCGTTCTAGGAACTTTGCGAGCGCAATTGCCGTCTGGCCTTGGAGCGTGCGCCGTCACAACGACAGCAGCAACGCGAACCAGGCGACCGGGCCGTCTAAAACCACTGTCTTATCGAGCGCGGTTTGGGGTCGCGCTCAAACTTTTCGATAGTGGCGCGAAGATCGCGTGGAAATGGCAAAGTGTTTAGATGTGACCCCTGCCACACGCCCCTGCCGCACGGCAAAGAACTGCAAAAGTCACAAGCTGAGCCCCGGTTGCCCCCCTATTTGCTTCCTAGATCGCCGGCGGTTGCAGCCTTAAGATGCAGAGAAACTTCGGAATGCTTCTCGGCTAACGCGCGCAGTTCTGCCACCGCTTTCGGTGCTACCTGAGCCGCTACAAGAACAAGTTTTAGTTGTTCCGCTTGTCGTCTGTTCTCAAGCCACTTTTCAATGATTCGCACAATGCCTACAGTTAACGCGACCGGAATAACAATCGTAAGGGCGATGGTAACTGGCTCGTTGGCCGAGCCTTCACCAGGCGCGTGTTTCCGATCAACGTCAATCGCGTCCAATGTCGCATCATCGAAGGTCTTTTGAATCTCCTGCCAGAGGTCTTCAGTGTGAAGGCCTGCATCGATTGTAAGGGTCGTTTTCATAGTTTCTGAAAGGTGGCGACGAGTCTGCCACTCCGGCTCGGAAAACCGCAGTCTTCGAAGCGCTTTGGAATGATTGGGTAGCAGTTGCAGTAATTGGCGTCAAACTCCGGGCAGGCGTTGTGATGACACAACCTGTCTGCCCGGTCGAAAAACGCTCCCGTGCTGCGGCGCACCGCGCCATAAATTGTGAAGATGTCGACAAGTGCCGTTTTCGGGAAAGCGGCACGCTGTTCATAGTCCCCGACGAGAACAGTTCTCGATCGATTTTCGTCGAGTTGAAAGTGCGCTACCGTCAGTGGCGGCGCAAATCGGTGGTAGAAATCGCCCGCATCATCAAACCAGCGAGGCGCAGAAAGCATCCAGGAATACTGTGGCTTCTCTTTCTCCAAGCGATACCACTCTCGGGCTAGCGGCGTCAAAAACGGGTGGGCGAAGTCGCTGCCAGAGTAGGAGGTCATTACGCTCTGCTCTAGAGTAATCCGAAAGAAACGCGCCGACTTCGTCACTTCGAAATCCGCATCCGTCTCCGCATCATAGGTAAGCATTCCAAGAAACACCGACATCACCTCATCCCAATGGCAGGG
This sequence comes from uncultured Verrucomicrobiae bacterium, assembly GCA_963762725.1. Taxonomy (GTDB): domain Bacteria; phylum Verrucomicrobiota; class Verrucomicrobiia; order Chthoniobacterales; family SZAS-18; genus JAFAXH01. Next base: position 956,169 of record CAVXLY010000005.1, read on the forward strand.
CTCAGATTGCTTGAGCCAAGCTTGGAAAGAGGGAGTCTCTATTTGGCCGCGCATAACCGCAAGGAGACTAACAAACGCTTGCACGGGATCCGTCGTGTGGAATGCCGAATTTATTAACGGTAGGAGGCAACGCATGGACAAGTCGGCACCCACAACGCCGCTAGCGTAACGGTATGCGGCGTCATAACTGGGCACGCGTTTCAGCCAGCGTCCAAAGAGGATTGGGTCGATCGCATCCGCATTCGATGTTGCCGACACCTGCCACTCGGCGAGCGAAGCTGCCCCTTCGAGTAGCTCGATAATCGAAAGCTGCACGTCTTGGAGGAGGAAACGTCCATCGGTCTCGTATTCCTCAGGAACGATCCCCAGTTCCATTTCTGACCATTGGACGCAACGCCGTTCAACGTTCAGCAAGTGTAAAACTGGCACTTGAGCAGACCAAGCGCGCCAGTCGGCGGTGTCTCTACTGAGTGCTCGAAACGTAATGAAAATGGCCCGCACTGCGGTCACTGCGTAGCGGTAAAGGTAGGGCAACCGTAGTCCCTGCCAATAGTGGTAGGTCTCGTGAAGCATCAGCCTCATGTTTGCGCTATGGTGCTGATTCCATCCGGCAAAAGCTTTATCTACATCGGCTCCATCTTCGAGCAGTTGACGCAAGTCCGGCCCGACCATTGCGCAGGGCACATGGATAAAGCGAATGAAGAAGCAGAGGTCGATGTGCGAACGGAGTGGCATTTGTCCGTGGGATGCTGAAGTTTGCGTTGGCAGAAGCGCGGTGCCAATCGGAAAAGCCGCTTGGGGGGCAATATTGGTCCGCCCATCCCGGTGAATGGCACCTTGGGGGCGAGGGGTCAGTCTTAGAACCGCGGCGGAACTCTTCCGTGCTTTCACAAGGGGGCAGTTTGTGATTTTTGCTCCTTCATCAGGCACGAGCCCTCAAATATATGTCGTGAATCACAAACCATCGTCTTCGGCTTCTTTCGGCTACGGCTTCTCGAACATACTCAGCTGCGAACCTTGCACATCGACGTTCGCCTCCTCGTGACGAAGGATGCTATCGTAGGTTTTGCTCATCGCTTCAGATGGCGCGTCCGTGGTGATGAAGCGGAAAGCGGAAGCGGCAACGTAATTCAAGTCCATCTCGAAACTCAACCAACGCCGGCCTTCTCGTTCAGCTACTGCACCGGTGGTGTTCGATCCGGCGAAGATATCGACAACGACATCTCCGGGAGTGGTCAGCATCCGAATGAAGAATTCCGGCAGCCGTTCGGGAAAGCGGGCCGGGTGGATCGGGATTCCCGCTGCTTTGCAACGCAAAGTATAGGTATCGTTCGCAGAATTGTTCCCGAACTTCAGCATGTCGTCTGGCATGTGGGACATGACCTCCTCGAGGACGTTACCAGGGATTGAACCTTCGCCCTTCAACTTTTCCCAGCTCTTATTGATGACGTGACCGCTCGGACGGACGGTCTCATTCAAGCCCCGGCTATTGAGACGGATCATATCGGCGCTATAGCGGTTCAACACATGGAGATTGCTCGCCTTGGGATGCTTTGATTTCGCCAGCCACCAAACATGCTCGACAGAATCCTTCACCCGGACTCGTCGCACGGTGACCCACTCGGCCGGGACGGGCATCTTGGCCGGGTTATACCAGTAGCATTCCTGTGCAAGATGGAATCCGACTTCTTCAACGAGCGCGATGAGCAGCTTGTAGTGATAGAGGGAACGCGTCGGGGCACCGGGATTCCAGCTCCCGCCAATGTTGAGCACGAAACTGCCGTCGTCCGTCAAGACACGCAGGATCTCGGCGGCGAATGGTTTGAACCACGCGACGTAATCGGCCTTCGAAACGTTCCCATACGATTTTTTAAAGTGGAGCGCGTAGGGAGGCGACGTCACCACGAGATTCACGGATGCGTCGGGAAGCGCCCGCAGCAATTCCAGCGAGTCCCCTGCGTAAGCCGCACCGTGCGCGGTCTGATAGCTGGCCGTTTTACCGGAAATCAGCAGCGGTCCGGCTACGGGCGCCTGTGATTGCCGAGTCTGCTGTTGCACCGCCAGCGGATTTTGTGGTCTCATCGAGTTTTCAATGCCTCAATCTGCGCGGGTTCGTTTGGGAAGCCAAGCCGATCCGGCCAAGGCTGCCGGAAAACAGGGAAACATTGAGCAAATGGGTTCACACGGTCAACCTATTTTTGACCCACAGGATTGGATCACCAAAGCGGAGGCTGCGCGCATCCGCGGCGTTAGCCGGCAGGCCATCGCGAAGCTCGTGAAGAAAGGAAAGCTTTCGACGCTGGAGATCGCGGGAGGAACGCTGGTCAAACGCTCTGAAGTCGAGGCCTACAAGCCTGAGGCTGGCGGCAGGCCCGCGCGACCATGAGCGAGGTAGAGGAGATTCGCGCGCTGCTCGCGAAGTGCAGCGATGAGCAGCGGCGGGAAATCTTTCAACATCTCCGCGAGACGATTCCTATTCACCCGTTTGAGACCGCAATAAACGCGAAAGCTGAGGTGATTCTGGAGGCACTGGCGCGCGCTCCGGATCTGACGATCCGAGGAATCCGGGGCATCGTCGGCGAAGCGGCGTTCGCGGTGGAAGTAGCGAGTCAACTGAACGGTTGGAGAGACGTTACGCCCGTGGGAAATCATTCCTACGATACCGCTCTGATGGACACGGCCGGAACCGTTCGAGTGCAGGTGAAGATGCAGCGGCGTAAGAAGTTCCAACCGTTGCTTCGCGGCGGGGTCGGTGTCGTGGAAGTCCAGCGCACTCGCAGTGGAATGAAAGCTGGTGTGGCAACTCGGCCTTACCGTTTCGGGGAATTCGATATCCTCGCAGTGTGCATGGAGCCTTCGCATGGCCGATGGAATTCCTTCCTTTATGTTCCAGAACGATGGCTGCTCCCGAGACCCGATGACGAGAAGCTGGTCATGATTCTGCAACCCCTCTCGCTCCAGGCTGACAGCGTATGGACGGATGATTTTGAGGAAGCGGTGCGGCGACTGCGCTCGAATAGAGGTCGGCCGACGGGCGGGACATGAAATAGCGGGGGGCATCGGGGGTCAGCGCTAAGATCTCGCTCATGCTTTGGCTGACGCCTCCGTTCCGGCGGCTGGCTGACAAAAATTGAGCACGATTCTAGCGCTGACCCCCGACAGCCCTGCCTTTGGGCCTTCCTTCTTCTTCCGCTGCGGACGATTAAGACTCCGGAATTCCGCGCTCAACAACCGGTGCTGCCGCTTCCTCGCCAGCTCCCGATCCCGAGGCGAATTGAAGCAGGTCGCTCGGCTGGCACTGCAGCGCCTCGCAAATCCCATTGAGCGTTGAGAAACGAATGGCGCGTGCCTTGCCGGTCTTCAGGATCGACAGGTTCGCGAGCGTGATTCCCACCTTGTCGGCGAGTTCCGTCAGGGTCATCCGACGAGCTTGGAGCGCGTCGTCCAGTTTGACGATGATCGCCATGGTCAGACGGTCCCTTCGAGTTCTTCCCGCATGCGCGCGCCATGATCGAAGACCCGGGCGAGCACAAAAAGCAGGAGCACGGCGAGCCAACCGGTCACGGAAAAGCTCCAGTTGATATCGAGCGGAGAAGTTTCTGAAGATGAGCCAAACGCGACGGCTCCGGCCGCAAGATGCAGCAACTCCAGCCCCAGCAGGGCCCAGGCGATCGTCTGCAAGCGGACGGCGTTTTCGGCCAGGAATGGATCCGCCACGCGAACGGACCGAACGATCGCCAGCAGCCGCGTGAAAACCGTGTGGGCAAGCGGAACCGAGCAAATACCGATCATCATGAGCACGCGCATCCCCAGGATCAGCATGGAATTCTCCCCGCCAGGCCGCCGGGCACCGAGGGCGGTCATCACCGGTCCCTCGGCGACGACACTGGCAAGCAACAACGTAAGAATGAGCGCCCCCAACAGGAGGTTCAGGGGAATGAGCGCCCTGAGCACGGTGCGAGACGCTGTGAGAGCCGCGGGATCGGTTCGAGGTGTGGAGTGATCTTTCATGATCTGGAATGCTGAGTTCAGCGATGGGAAACCGGTAGCGCACATATCGTTTATCAGCAAATAAAATTATTGATATTCGATATGTAACTGTCGGCGCACGGGGCAGTGAGGCACCACCGGCGCGTCGCTGACTCCCTCGTGTCCCGCAAGGCTGAACGGGAACGGATTCTCGCCGAAGCCCAACGGCACCAAGCGCGAAGCCAGCCTGTCGACGGCACGGCGCTAAAGAATTTCGCCGAAAATCGACGCCCGCATCCGGGCGATTGCAGGCGGTTGCGGGCGCTTCCTTCTGGGCGCCGCTGGTCGTTCTCTGGACCCGGTCCGGCGGTGCATCGCGAGGGAGATCCGGAAAGGGAGCGCGGGCATATGGGTTGCTCTCTCGGGTGACGTGAAACGTCCCCTTCTGCCCGGCGCTGTTGCCACAGCCCGAGGCTGTCGCGAGGGACGCGCGCAGGGACGCGGCAGCGTGCTGGTGTCGGCCCTGCTGGTCATCACCCTGCTGTCGATGCTCCTGGCGAGCACGCTGCTGATTTCTCAAAATAAATATCACGCCGTCGTGCAGGCGGCGAGCTGGCAGCAGGCCATCGGCGGGGCCGAAGCCGGCGTAGAGCTGGCCATGGCCGCGCTGAACAGCAACGACTGGTCGGCCTGGAAGACCGCCGTCGGCAGCGCCCCGCCCCGCACGCCGCCGCCCGCGGGTGCGCCGGCGCTGGCGGCCAGCGGTCCGCCCTCCCCGGGGGCCTACAATTACCAGAGCGTCAGCCTCGCCCGGGACGGAGCGGGCAGCGATCCCTCCTCGATCTTCGTGACCGTGGATGCCCCCCGCTCCCTGAGCAACGCGCCGGGTGGACAATGGATGCGGATCCGCGCCGCCGGCATCACCGAGCTGGCCGGCCCGGCGCAGATTTCCATGGAGCCGAAGGACAACGCGCTGCGGCGGCTGAGTTTTGTCACCGACCGCGACACCGGCAAGACGCTCTCCCGGCCCCGGGCGACCCGGGCGGTCGAAGCGATCGCGAGGCCGAACCACGAGCGTCACGCCATCATCCTGCAGGAGCGCATCACCATGGATGGCGGCGTGATCGACAGCTTTGACTCCAGCGATCCCAGGAAATCCACCCTCTCGCTCTACGATCCCTTGAAGCGCCAGTCCCACGGCGATGTCGCCATGGCGGACAGCACCTCGTCGGACCTCGGCGACATGCCGGTTTACGGCAATGTCTATTACAACGGCCCGGTCCCGGCGAACAGCGGCGGCGTGAAGGGAGCGCTGAACCCGAATTTCTCCACCACCTTCGCGCCCGTGACCGCGCCGGATCCCGCGGTCTGGAAACCGACAAATCGCGCGCTCACGCTTCTGCGAGGCAGCGCGGTGCTCACGGCCGGCACCAAGGCGAATCCGGCGCGCTACAAGTTCAGCGAGCTCACGATCGGCCTCGGCCAGATCCTGATGATCAACCCGCCCCTGGGCGGCGGCGAATCGTATATCGAAATCTGGGTGACCGGGAGTTTGACGACTTCCGGCACCGGCATCGTCATCCAGCTGCCCGGAGTGCACGCCACCTACTTCGTGGAGGGCGACATCCTGATGTCGGGCGGATCGTTCATCAACAAATCCAACGTCGCCGCCAACCTGCAGATCAACGGCGTCGATCCCGGCGCCGGCGAGACGCGGCGGATGGCGGTCTCCGGCCTGGGCAACTTCGTCGGCGTGATCAACGCGCCGAGCTTCAATTTCACCATCGCGGACGGCGGCGACTACAGCGGCGCCCTGATCGGCCGCACCTTCGACATCAGCGGCCGGGCCGGCATCCACTACGACGAAGCCTTGAACAAAACGCAAACCGGCTACCGCGTGGCGAGCTGGTATGAAGACCTGCGCTGATGCGGCCTTCGCCGTTGTCGCCGTCATCGATTTCTCCGTGCGCATCCTATTCTCCAAATTGAACGCTTCAGCCGCGGCAGGTCCGTGCCGTCGGCGGGGCGGCGCGCGCGGGTTCTCCGCGTCGGCTTTCACGCTGCTGGAAGTCACCGTCGCCGTCGGTGTGCTTGTGCTGTTTCTGGCGGGGTTTTTCGCGGCCAGCTCGCACGCGACAAACCTGCTCGGCGCCCAGCGCGACACCGTTGCCGCCAGCCAGATGCTGCAGGAGCGGACCGAGGCAATTCGGCGGATCACTTTCTCGGAGCTGACGGATGCCGCCTTTGTGCAAAACACGCTGCTCGCCTCGCCGGCCAGCAGCGCGATCCTGCTCAACGGGGTGACCGAGGTGCTGACGATCTCGGCTTATCCCGGCAATGGCTCCCCGTCGCTGCAGGCCACCCGCAAAAAGGGAGTCGTGACCGTCGATTCCAACAATCCCGCCCTGGCCGGCGGCGTCATGGTGCGCGTGGATCTACAGCTCACCTGGAACAGCGCCAACGGCCGCCCCCGCGCGCGCTCCGTCTCGACGATCGTCGCCAAAGGAGGCATCAACCTGTGAGCGCACCGCTGCCACCCGGCCACCGGCGCCACCGCCGTCGCCGGCAGTCCGGCATGAGCCTGGGGGAGATTTTGTTTGCCGGGACGATTGCCTGCGCGGTCGTCGGCGGGTTGGTGACGACCCTTTCCTCGCTGCAGCGCAACTACGCTGCCATCGAAGCCTACGCGGTCGCCGAGGGCAACCAGATGCGGATTTCCGACTACCTCGCGCTCGATGTCCGCCGGGCGCTGACCGTGGAAGCCGCCGGCAACGTGCTGACCCTCACGGTGCCCGACTACTACGGCAACGGCGGCGCGACTGCCGCGCCCCGGCGACACGCCGCTCGATCCCGTGGTGGTGAACAGCGCGGTCGTTTACAAAGCCGCGCCGGTCACGATCGCCTACTACCAGCAGGGCTCCGTCTTTTATCGCTCGGTGAACGGTGCGGCCGCCGCGGTGGCCGACGATGTCGCGGACTTTGTCATCAACGCCCAGGATCTCGGCAGCTCGGTCACCTGCACGACCACGTTTTCGCCCCGCTTCACCCGGCACCCTTCCGCGAGCGCCATCGCGGCGACCTCGGTATTCACCAACGTTTTTCCCCGCAACGCCAGCGCCCGCCTCGACGACTCACCTAGCTCCGGCAGCGGCGGCGGCGAGGCTCGCGACTAGAGCGCGGCGACGCGACGACCCACAAGCGGCTGACGCAGACCCTTTTCTGTCATGATTTTTCCGGCAATCCTCGTAGCGTTGCTGCTTACCGGGCCGCTGGCCTTGTGGCTGGTGCGCAAGCTCGAGCGCGGCACCCGGTCGCGGCCGCGGCGGCGGCGTCGCTTTGTCGTCATGCTGGCGGTGTTGAACGGGATCTTCTTTCTCTCTTATCTCGCCGTGCGGACCTACGTGGCGCACCAGCAGAAAATCATCCAGGCCGCGCAGGCCCTGGCGATGCCCCTGGGCACGGCGGACAATCCAGCGCCGCCAGACGACACCCTGCCCGAGCAGGTGGATCGCCGGCGCGGCTACCAGGCCGGCTACGCGCTGGCCACGGACACGCAGCATCGCGGCACCCGGATCCCGACGGAAGCCGCGCTTGTCTGCCATCGCCAGCACGCGCGGCAGAGGCGAGAGCAGCGACTACCACGTCGGCTTCAAGCAAGGCTACGTCGCCGGGCTGACCGCCAACGGCGCGCCGGCGCGAAGCTCGCGGGCCGGGCTTTGAGCCGGTCAGCTGGGGCGCCGGGGGACGTCCCGCGTTTCTTCCGTGTTGCACGCGGGGAAGTCCGCGTCGTAGGCTTCGGCCGCGCGATTTCCTCAACATGACAACGCCTCAAACCCCCGCTGAAAAATCCGATTTCCCCACCGTGCACATGCGCACCGAGCGCGATTCCATGGGCGAGATGCCGGTGCCGGAGGATGCGCTTTACGGCGCGAGCACGCAGCGGGCGGTGCTGAACTTTCCGATCAGCGGCTACCGTTTCAGCCGCGCGTTTCTGCGGGCGCTCGGCATCGTGAAGCTCGCCGCCGCGCGGGCGAATCGCGATCTCGGCCGGCTGGCGCCGGAAAAGGCCGACGCCATCGCACGCGCCGCCGAGGAGCTCATCGACGGCCGGCTCGACGAGCATTTCCCGCTCGACATCTTCCAGACCGGCAGCGGCACGAGCACGAACATGAACGCCAACGAGGTGCTCTCGAATCGTTGCTCCCAGCTCGCCGACCAGCCGATCGGCTCGAAGAAACCGGTCCATCCGAACGACGACGTGAACATGGGCCAGTCGTCGAACGACACGATCCCGACGAGCATGCACATCGCCGCCGCCGAGATGCTGGCGACGGAATTGCGCCCCGCGCTGGAGCGGCTCCGCAACGAGCTGGCGGCGCGGGCGGAAGAGTTCTGGGACATCATCAAAATCGGCCGCACGCATCTCATGGACGCCACGCCGGTGCGGCTCGGCCAGGAGTTCCGCGGCTACGCCCGCCAGGCCGAGATCGGGATCGACCGGGTGCAGATGGCCATCCTCGCGCTGCAGGAGCTGCCGCTCGGCGGCACCGCCGTCGGCACCGGGCTGAACACGCACCCGGAGTTTTCCGCGCGCGCGATCGCGGTCATCAATGAGCGCACCGGCCTGGAGTTCCGCGAGGCCGGCGACCATTTCGAGGCGCAGGGCGCGAAGGACAGCATCGTCGAAGCCAGCGGGCAGTTGAAGACGATCGCGGTCTCCATGTTCAAGATCGCCAACGATCTGCGCTGGCTTTCCAGCGGGCCGCGCTGCGGTCTGGGCGAGATCAGCCTGCCTTCCACGCAGCCGGGTTCCTCCATCATGCCGGGCAAGGTGAATCCGGTGATGAGCGAGGCGCTCATGCAGGTCTGCGCGCAGGTCATCGGCGGCGACGCCACGATCACCTGGGCGGCGGCGGCCGGCAGCTCGTTTGAGCTGAACGTGATGATGCCGGTCATGGCGCATCATTTCCTGGAAAACACCCGCATCCTGGCCGCGGCGATCGAGGCGTTCACGGAGAAATGCGTCACCGGCATCACGGCGAACAAGGCGCGCTGCAACGAGCTGGTGGAATACTCGATGGCGATGGTCACCAGCCTGGTGCCGATCATCGGCTACGACCGGTCCGCGGAGATCGCGAAGGAAAGCACGAAGACCGGCAAGACGGTGCGCGAGCTTTGCGTGGAAAAAGCCGTGCTCCCGCCGGACGAACTCAAAGCCGCGCTCGACCCGGAGTCCATGACCGAGCCCGGCGGCGAAGGCGCGGCCGGCGGGTAGAAGCTGGCTGGCCGCCGGCGGCTGGCGCGGCGGACGTTACTTGTGCGACCAGTCCGCGCCGGAGTCGTCCAGCATTTGCTGAAGCATCGGGAAGCGCAGCTCGCCGTAGTTCAGCGCGTAATAGAGCTTGCCGCCTTTGAAGACCCAGGTCGTCGGGATCCAGGTCAGCGGCAGGCCGAGGAATTGTTGCGTCTTGGTTTCCTTGTCGCGCGACGGGTTCGGATCGGCTGCGATCGTCACGTTCCCCTGCCCGCCGACGCCGAATTTCTCCAGCGCCGCGCGGCCGTCTTCGCCTTTGTTCCAGACGGCGACAAACGTGAAGCGGGTGTCCGGATTTTTCTGGATGAACTCCGCCCAGCCGTTGTTCTTCAGCTCGGCCTGGCAGTTCGGGCACCACGGCGCCCAGAAGTGGACGACCTGCAGCCCGCTGCCCGGCGCCCGCACCGCTTCGGCGATGCCTTTTTCCACGTCGCTCGGCGCCGGCGGCTGCGCCTGTGCCCCGCTGGCGAGGACGAGGGCGGCGGCGGCAAGAGCCGCGGCCAGACGGCGGCGGACCGGGAAAAAGCGGGCGTTCATGCCGGAATCGTAAGCGGCACGCGCCCGTCGCGCAACGGACGCGCGAACAGGAGTCACGGCGTCCGCGGGCCGGCGCTGGCGGCGGTTGCCCTCCGCGTGGCCTTTCGCTTTTATTCCGGTTCCCGCCGCCGCCCGACCCGTTTTGCCGTCGTCTTTTCACGCTTCTTCCATGGTTGCCCAACGACTCCTCCGCGCCTGCCTCCTCCACCCGCCTCGACCTCCCGCTCGAGCGCCGCATCGGCGGCGTGCTGGTGCCAGTCTTCGCCCTCCGCACGGAGGATGATCTCGGCATCGGCGACACCGCCAGTCTGTGCGAGTTCATCGACTGGTCGGCGGACGCCGGGTTCCGGCTCGTGCAGATCCTGCCGATCAACGAAACCGGCGGCGACAACAGCCCCTACAACGCCATCTCCTCCATGGCGCTCGACCCGACCACGCTGCGGCTCTCGCCGGAAGCGCTCGGCGACGATCTGAAAGCCGCCGATTTCGCCGCCGCGACGCGCGGGGTGGACCTCGCCGCCCTGCGCCAGGGGCCGGTGCAATACTCCGTCGTCAAGCCGCTGAAGCTCGCGCTCCTGCGCAAGGCGTTCACGAACTTCGAAGGCGCCCGCAAGAGCGAGGGGGGCGCGGAGCGGGGGCGGGCGTTTGATGCTTTCATCGAGCGGCACCGCGCCTGGCTGCCGGACTACGCGCTCTTCCGCGTGCTCATGGACGACCACGGCAACACGGAGTGCTGGGACCGCTGGCCGGCCGACCGCCAGAACGTTGAGGCGGCGCGCGCCTGGCTCGGCACCCAGACCCGCCAGAAACGCACCGCGCTCGAGCGGCGCATGCGCTTTTACCAATACGTCCAGTGGATCGCCTACACGCAGTGGGAAGCCGTGAAACGCCACGCCACCACGCGCGGCGTCGCGCTGATGGGCGACATCCCGTTTGGCGTCTCGTATTACTCCTCAGACGTCTGGGGCCGGCCGCAGGCGTTTCGTTTGAACTGGTCGGGCGGCGCGCCGCCGGAGCCGTATTTCAAGGACGACCCGTTCACCCAGAAATGGGGCCAGAACTGGGGCATCCCGCTCTATGATTGGGAATCCATGCGCGGGCGGGACTTCGCCTGGTGGCGCCAGCGGGTCGGCGGCGTGCGCGACGTGTTTCACGTCTTCCGCATTGATCACATCCTCGGCTTTTACCGCATCTACGGCTTTCCGTGGCGGCCGGAGCGCAACGCGGAATTTCTCCCGCTCACCGTGGAGCAGGCGCGGGAAAAAACCGGCGGCCCGCTGCCCGGATTTCAGCCGCGCGACGATGAATCCTGGAACAACAAGGAGGCCAACAAACGCGAGGGCGAGTCGTATCTGCGCGTCGTGCTCGAAGCCGCCGGCGACACCGCGCTCATCGGCGAGGATCTCGGCACGGTGCCGGACTACGTGCGCCCGAGCCTGACGGCGCTCGGCATCGCCGGCTTCAAGATCCCGATCTGGGAGCCGGACGCGTATTCCAACTATCAGACCCTCATCCGGCCCGAGCACTATCAGCGCTTGTCGCTCGCCACGTTTGGCACGCACGATCACGAGCCGCTCGCGGCGCTCTGGACGCGCTGGGAACGCACGCTTTCCCGGCAGGAACCGGGCGACCGCGACGAAGCCGAGCGGGAGTTGCACAAGCTCAGCGATTTCGCTGACATCCCGCCCGCGCTGCGCCGGAAAGGCTTCACGCCGGAAGTGCATCTGCATCTGCTGGCAGCGCTTTTCCGCACGAATTCCTGGATCGCGGTGGCGATGATCACCGATCTGCTCGGCACCACGGATCGCTTCAACGTGCCCGGCACCGCCGCGGACTCGAACTGGAGCCGCCGGCTCGGCCTGAGCGTGGAGCAGTTGCGCAACGAGCCGAAAACCGCCGAGCTGACGGCCAAGGTGCGCGAGTTGCTTCAAAATACGGGGCGCCTGGGCGGCTAGACTTCAGAAAAAATCTCGCGCAAAGACGCAAAGGCGCAAAGGCGGAAAGGGAAAGGCAGAACGACTATTTCATAAAATCTTTGTGTCTCTGCGCGAGACCATTCTGCCTTCCCCCTTTTCCCTCTTTGCGCCTTTGCGTCTTTGCGCGAGGCGATTGAAATTTCCGCTTCCTGCCTCCGCGCCTCAGCGCCTCAGCGCGAGATTTTCTTCCGCTCATGACCGACCCCATCACCACCCTGCTCGCCCAGCTTGGCGGCGTCATCGCGGGGAAAGAAGCGGCGATCCGCTTGTCGGTTTGCTGCCTGCTGGCGCGGGGGCATCTGCTCATCGAAGACGTCCCCGGCGTCGGCAAGACCACGCTTTCCCAGGCCATGGCCCGCTCGCTCGGGCTGCAGTTTCGCCGCATTCAATTCACCAGCGACCTCCTGCCGGCGGACATCCTGGGCAATTCCATTTTCGACCGCGACACCGGCCGCTTTGTCTTTCATCCCGGCCCGATCTTCGCGCCGGTCGTCCTCATTGACGAAGTCAACCGCGCCACGCCGAAAACGCAGAGCGCGCTGCTCGAAGCCATGGAGGAAAACCAGGTCAGCGCCGATGGCGTCACCCATCCGCTGCCGCGGCCGTTTTTCGTCGTCGCCACCCAGAATCCGCGCCAGCAGATCGGCACGTTTCCGTTGCCGGAAAGCCAGCTCGACCGGTTTCTGATGCGGCTGGAACTCGGGTTTCCCGATCGTCAGGCCGAGCGCGAAATGCTCGTCGGCCGCGACCGGCGCGAACTGCTCGGCGAATTGCCCGAAGCGATCTCGGCCGAGCAGCTCGTGCGCTTTCAAGAACTCGTCCGCCGCGTCCACGTCGCGCCGGCGCTGCTCGATTATCTGCAAAACCTGCTCGCCGCCAGCCGCGCGCTGCACGCCACCGGACTCTCGCCGCGCGCCGGCCTGGCCTGGCTGCACGCCGCGCAGGCCTGGGCGTTGATGGCGGGCCGCGACATGGTCCTGCCCGAAGACGTGCAGGCCGTCGCCGTCCCGGTCGCCGCGCATCGGCTCGAAGCGCCGAGCGGACTCACGCCGCCGCCGGGCCAGCCGACGGGTCGCGAGCTGGCGCGGCATCTCGTGGCAAGCGTGCCGGTGGAGGAATGAGCGAAAGTTGCGAAGGTTGAGTTGTGCAGCCACCTCGCCAGGAATCGGCGCCGTCCTCGCGATCCGCGTTTCATCTGCCATCGCGCTTCCCGCCTGACTTCATGCCTCCCGCTCCCCGGCTGCGCTCGCGGCGCATCTACATCCTGCCGACGCGGGCCTGCTGGCCGCTCGTCGCGGTGCTGCTGGCGATGGCGTGGGCGGCGGTCGGGCATGGCAACAGCGTGGCTTATCTGCTCGGATTCTTTCTCGCCTCGCTGGCGGTGGTTTCCATGGTGCACACGCATTTCGCGCTGACCCGGCTGCGGGTGCATGTGGCCGGCCGGATCGCGCCGGTGTTCGCCGGGCAGCCGGCGCGCGTCCCGCTGGCATTGGAAAATCCGACCTCCCGCGCGCGGACGGCGCTGGAAATCTGGCAGGGCCGCGCGCTCTGGCGCTGGCCGGCGGCGCTGCGCTGGCGGCGTCGTCGGAACAACAGCTCCGCGGTCGCGCCGGCCGCCGCGCCGCCCGTGTTTCTGCCGCAGGCGCCCGGCCAGGCGCGCACCGCCTGCGAGCTGCTTCTGCCGACCGGGCACCGGGGCGAGTTTCCCTTGGGTCGGCTGGCGGTCAGCACGATCTATCCGCTCGGTTTTTTTCGCGGCTGGTTCTACGAGGAAACGGCGGCGACCGCGGTCTGCCTCGTTTATCCCGCGCCGGCGCCGGCCGGGACGCGGCCGCTGCCGGAGCCGCTCCCGCCCAGGCCGCTGGAGCCGGTGCTGGCCGAAACCGCGGCGCATCCGGCCGGGGCGGCCGGGGATGATTACGCCGGGACGCGGCCGTATTTGTCCGGGGATTCCCAGCGCCGGGTCGATTGGCGCGCGGCGGCGCGGGGCCAGGGATTGCTGGTGAAACAATTCATCGGCGCCGACGAGAACGAGTGGGAGATCGTCTGGCTGGACTGGCGCGCCCTGGCCGGCAGCGACGACGACGAACGGCGCCTGTCCCAGCTTTGCCGCTGGGCGCTCGAAGCCGAGGCCAGGCCGGACGGCCGCCTGCTCTACGGCCTGCGCCTGCCCGCCGCCGCGGATCCGGCCGGGCGGCAGGAGGCGGAGATCGCGCCGGGACGTGGCGAGGCGCATCTGCACCGCTGCCTGCGCGCGCTGGCATTTTTCGGTGAAGAGACGCCGCCCGCCGCCGACGAGGGGCGCCGCTGAAAGACCGCGCGCTTTTCTTGGAACCGGATGGCTTTCAGCGGCTAAATTCCTCTGCTTTTCCCCATGGCTGCCGCTGCCGTCCTTTCTCCCCCCAGCCAAGCGACGTCTCCCGGCGAGGCGACGGGCCGGCGCAATCTCGGCGCCGCGTTGCCGTGGCTGCTCACGAGCTTGCTCCTGGCGATGATCCCGCTGGCGGCCGAGCTGCCGGCCTGGGTGCCGGTCGGCTTTCTCGGGTGCGCGATCTGGCGGCAGGTCATCGAATCGCGCGGCTGGAATCTGCCCGGCATCGGCTGGCGTCTGGCGTTGTTCCTGGCGGCGCTGGGCGGCGCGGTGGCCGACGGCCAGAAGCTCGACGACCCGGCGACGCTCACCGCGCTGCTCGTGGCGTTGATTTCGTTGAAGCTGCTGGAGCTGCGGGCGGCGCGCGACTTCGTGCTCGTCGCGCTGCTCGGCTATTTCCTGGTGCTCAGCTCCTTTTTCTACAGTCAGACGCTGGTGCAACTGCTCTTCGCCATCGTCGCGATCGTGGCGAACACGCTCGCGCTCGCCCGCTGCCACGGCGCGGCCACGCCGGGAAAACCGGTTGTCGCCGCCCTCCGCCCCGGCCGGCAGCGGCTCTGGCCGACGACGCGCCTCGCGCTCAAGCTCGTCCTCCAGGCGGTGCCGCTCACCGTGCTCTGCTTTCTGCTGTTTCCGCGGCTGGATAGCCAGTGGCTGCGCTCGTTTTCCCAGTCGCACCGGGTGAAAACCGGCATGTCCGAGGAGCTGGCGCCGGGCAACGTGGCGCAACTGGAGGCGTCGGACACGATCGTGTTTCGCGCCCGGCTGACGAGCGGCCAGTTGCCGCTGCCGACGCTCTACTGGCGCGGCTTTGCGATGGGCCGGGGCGAAGGATTCCACTGGCGGCGCAGCGAGCTGGAAATGCACTCGGCCGAGTTCGGGCGGCGGGGGATCGTCCCGCCGGCGACGCCGCCCGGCCCGGCGCCGCGGATCGGCCAGCAGATCACGCTCGTCGATCCTCACGGCCACAACTGGCTCTTCGCGCTCGACCGGCCGGTGTCTGCCCCGGCGCAGGGTTACCTGGAGGCGCTCAGCGGCGATCTGCGCAGCCGCACGCTGGTGCGCGGGTCGGTCGTTTACACCGTGGATTCGCAGATCGACAGCGCCTCCGCAGCGGCACCGCCGGCCCGACTCGGCACCGAGGCGCGGGCGCTTTACCTGACGCTCCCCTCGGCGCCGGCGCTGAGCGCGACGGTGCGTGCCCTGGCCGCGGGCTGGCGGAAGGAGGCGCTGGCCGCGGCGGGCGGCGACGAGGAACGCGCCATCGCGCAACGCGGGCTCGATTTTTTCAAGAATGGCGGCTTCACCTACACCACGAATCCGGGCATCTACCCGTCGCGAGCCCGACGGCAACGGGCTGGAGGAATTTCTCTTCGAGCAACGCCGCGGTTTCTGCGAGCACTACGCGGCGGCGTTTGCCACGTTGATGCGCGCGGCCGGGTTGCCGGCGCGAGTCGTGGTCGGCTACCAGGGCGGGCAGTGGAATCCCTTGGGAAAACATTACACGGTGCGCCAGTCGGACGCGCACGCCTGGACGGAGCTCTGGCTGGAAGGCCGCGGCTGGACGCGCTTCGATCCCACGGCGGTCGTGGCGCCGGACCGCGTGGATTTTGGCGCGCAAAACTACGCCGCGCTGCAGGCGCGCGGCGCGGGGCGGGACGCGGAGGAGAACGCCGAGTTTGTCGCCCGGCTGCAGCAGCCGACCGGCTGGCGCTGGGCGGTGCGACAGGCGCACCACGCCTGGGACACGGTCGAGCAGCATTGGGATCTGTGGGTGGTGGACTACGACGCGTCGAGCCAGAAGGAGGTCTTCCAGCGGCTGGGCATCACGAGCCTCGGCCAGCGCATTTCCCAACAGCTCCGGCTGGCCAGCGCCGGCGGTAACAACAGCAGCTTTGAGCGGAGCGAATGGACCGCCCTGCTCGGCGGCGGCGCGCTTTTTCTCGGCCTGGGGCTGACGCTGGCGCTCGGCGCGCTGGCGGTGCGCGGCGTGCGCTGGTGGCAGGCGCGTCGTGAAGAGGAGCCGGCGGCGCGGCTGTATCGGCAGTTCTGCGCGCGCGCCGCCCGCGCCGCGGCGAAACGCGACAACGCCGAGGCGCGCCAACTGGATTCCGACCCGCTGCCGCCCCGGGCCGCGGCCGAGGGACCGCTCGATTTTGCCGCGCGTGCCAGCCGGGCGCTGCCGGCGCGGGCGGCGCAGATCGCGGAGATCACCCGGCTCTACGTGCAGGCGCGCTACGGCCGCGGCGACCCGGCCGCAGCGGGCGGCTCGCCGGTGGTGCCGCGGCTGCGCGCGGCGGTGCGCCGATTCAAAGGCTAGCGGCACGCCGCCGCCGTCGGCGGTGACGGCAGAACAGGAAAGCGACGCGCGAAACCGCGGCGCGATGCGTTTCTGTTTTGCATCCGCGACGCATCCCCGTTTCACTCACTGTCTCTTTTCTCCCTTCCATGAAATCCTCCCCCATCCACGTTGCAGTCACCGGCGCGGCCGGCCAGATCGGTTATTCGTTGCTGTTCCGCATCGCCAGCGGGGCGATGTTCGGCCCGGATCAGCCGGTCGTGTTGCACCTCATCGAAATTCCGCCCGCGCTGCCGGCGCTGGAAGGCGTGGTCATGGAGGTGAACGACTGCGCGTTTCCGCTCGTGCATTCGGTCATCCCGACGGCCGATCTCGCCGAGGGATTCCGCGATGTGAACTGGGCGCTGCTCGTCGGCAGCGTGCCGCGCAAGCAGGGCATGGAACGCGGCGACCTGCTCGGCATCAACGGCAAGATTTTCATCGGCCAGGGCCAGGCGATCGCCAAGAACGCCGCCAGCGACGTGCGCATCCTCGTGGTCGGAAACCCGTGCAACACGAACTGCCTCATCGCGATGAATAACGCCCGCGAGATCCCCGAGGACCGCTGGTTTGCCATGACGAAACTCGACGAAAACCGCGCGAAGGCCCAGCTCGCGCAGAAGTCCGGCGCCACCGTCGCGCAGGTGACGAACATGGCCATCTGGGGCAACCATTCCGCCACGCAGTATCCCGATTTCACCAACGCGAAGATCGACGGCAAACCGGCGTCCGAAGTCATCACGGACCAGGCTTGGCTGGAAGGGGATTTCATCAAAACCGTGCAGCAGCGCGGAGCGGCGATCATCAAGGCGCGCGGTGCCTCCAGCGCGGCGAGTGCGGCGAACGCGGTGGTGGACACCGTGGCCTCGCTCATCAAGCCGACGCCAGCGGGCGATTGCACGAGCGTAGCGGTCTGCTCGGATGGGTCCTACGACATCGAGAAGGGGATCATCTGCGGCTTCCCGGTGCGCGCGACCAGCGGCACGGAACGCGAGATCATCCAGGGCGTGCCGATCAACGAGTTCAGCCGCGCGCGGATCGACGCGAGCGTGAACGAACTGAAAGAAGAAAAAGCCTTGGTCAGCGAACTCCTGAAAGGGTAAGCTAACCGCGTCGCCGTCGCCGGTGGCAGCGACGGTGAAACCCCCTCGCCCGCCCGGCGTTCCAGAGACGCGCCGCCAGAGGAGGAGAGAGCCGTTTCCGACTCAGAGCCCTGCCCGGCGGTGACACCCGCCGGGCAGGTTTTTTTGGGAGGACGAAATGATGCGCAACTCTTCTGATTCGCTGCGGATCGCGCTTGTCGCGCCGCTCTGGGCTCGTCTGCCGCCGACCACTTACGGCGGCATCGAGCGGATCGTGAGCCTCACTGCCGACGAACTCGTGCGCCGGGGGCACCGCGTCACGCTATTCGCTTCCGGCGACTCGTTCACCAGCGCGGAACTTCATCCGGTTTGCGAGCAGAACGTGCTCGAGTTGATGGCGCAGGATCGGGCTGATACCTATGAGTATTACGCCGGAGCCGCGGTAGCCGAAGCGCTGCGCCGGGCGGATGAATTCGACATCATCCATTTTCACCTGGATATCCAGTGGCTCCCGCTGGCGGCGGTCACGACGACGCCCAGTTTGTTTACGATCCACACGGCATTTTCGCAGGATTCCGTCTGGGCAATGCGCCACTATCCGCAAGTCGCGGTGTCCGGGATCAGCCGCTGCCAGGTGGGCGACCTTGAAGCGGCTTGCGGCTGCTCAATTCCGGTGGTTTACAACGGCTGCGACTTCGACACTTATGAGCCGTCGTTCGAGCCCGGGCGCTACCTGGCTTATCTCGGGCGCATGTCCCTCGCCAAAAATCCGCTCGGCGCCATCCGCATCGCCCGGAGCCTGGGTCTGCCGCTTGTCCTGGCCGGCCAGGGGCAGAATCCCAGTGAGGTGCGGTATTTCGAGGAGCAGATCCGGCCGTTGATCGATGGGGACCAGGTGCGCCACATCGGCCCGGTCGATCACCGGCAGAAAAACGAACTGCTCCGCCACGCCGCGGCCCTCCTTTTCCCGATCCAGTGGCCGGAGCCGTTCGGATTGGTGATGCTCGAAGCCATGGCGTGCGGCACCCCAGTCGTCGCGCATCATCTCGGCGCGGTCGCGGAGGTTGTGGACAACGGGATCACCGGCTTCCACGCGGCTTCGATCGATGAACTCGCCGCCCTGGTGGCTCCGGCGCTCGCGCTGGACCGCCGCCGGGTGCGCGAGCACGCCCAGGCGCGCTTCGGCTATGACCGCATGGTGGACGGCTACCTGGAGCTGTATCGCGCCGGGATCGCAGCGGCGGCGGGTGCGGCTTGCTAGAAGCCGCGCTCGATCTCCCACTTTTCAACCAGCTCCTGCGGCACCTCGCTGAGAAAGCGCGACGGGCGCTGGAACATGTCGCCGCCGTAGCCGCCGGTCAGCTTCATGAAAGGAAACGTGAGATACAGCTCGTCGCACGCCCGGGTCACCGCGACGTAAAACAGGCGCCGTTCCTCCTCGATCGCCTCGGGCGATTCCACGGAGCGATGGCTGGGAAACGCGCCTTCGGTCAGGTTGATCACGAAAACGACTTTCCATTCCAGTCCCTTGGCTTGATGGACACTGGAGAGGGTCACCTGTTCGTCGTCGTCTCCGTGGCCGCGCACCACGTCCTCGGTTTCCAGGCTGGTGACGAGCGCGAGCTGGGAAAGGAACTCGTCGGTTTCGCCGTATTGGCGCGCGTAGCCGGCGAGCACGTTGAGATCTTCGCGCCGGGCTTCGTAGTTCGGGAACTTCACCTTCGCGTAGTCGTCGTAAACGCCCTCGATCACGCTGTCGATCGCGGCGGCTGGCGCGATGGCGATGCCTTCGGGCGTGATCTCTTCCAGCGTGGCGACGAGTTGTTTCCAGGCGCGCTCGCTTTTCGGCGGCACCTTCGCGCCGGCAAACGCTTCCGAAAACGAATCCACGGTCGGGCGGTCGCCGATCTTTTTCTCAAAGTGCGCCCAGAGCTTGTCCGCCGCCACGCCGCCGACGCCGGGCAGCAGGCGGGCGATGCGCTTGAAGGCGACTTCGTCGTGCTGGTTCGCGCTGAACTTCAGAAACGCGGCCACGTCCTTGATGTGCGCCTGCTCGAAAAACCGCAGGCCGCTGGTGATCTGAAACGGCACCCCGTGGCGGGTCAGCTCGAGCTGCAGTTCCATGGAATGAAAGTGCGCGCGGTAGAGCACGGCGATCTCGTTCAGCTCCACGCCTTCGTCGCGCAACTCCAGGATGCGCTGGGTGATGAAGAGCGCCTGCTGGTTGCCGTCGTTCAGCTCGATGAGCGCCGGCTTGGTCGTGCGGGCGTCGCGGACGGCGTGCAGGTTTTTGGTGAACTGCTGGACGTTCTCCGCGATGGAGGCATTCGCGACTTCGAGGATCTCCGGCACGCTGCGGTAGTTTGTCTCGATCTTGTAAACCTTGGCCTGCGGATAGCGCTGCGGGAACTGCAGGATGTTTTGGAAATTCGCGCCGCGCCAGGAGTAGATGGACTGCGCGTCGTCGCCGACGACCATGATGTTCTGCTGCCGGGCGGCGAGGATGTCTACGAAGTCGGCCTGGATCTTGTTCGTGTCCTGGTATTCGTCCACGAGCAGGAACTGGAACTGCCGCTGATAGATTTCCGCGATCTCGGGATGGTCGCGCAGCAGGTGGAGCGTTTTTTCCAGGAGATCGTCGAAGTCCAGGGAGTTTGTCGCGCGTTTTTTCGACTCGTAGCGGTCGCGGACTTTTTCGATGCCGTCGATCAGGTCGAGGAAATAGGGATAGCGCTCTTCAACGACTGTTTTCACGCTGCGGCCGGTGTTGATTGCGAAGGAAAAGATATCCGCCAGCACCTCACCCTTCGGGAAGCGCTTGTCCTTCGGGTCCACGCCCGCCGCGGCAACGGCGGTCTTCACGAGATCTTCCTGGTCCTCGCGATCCATAATCGAAAACCCGCGCCGGAAACCGATCGCCTCCGCGTGGCGCCGCAGGATCTTGTTGCCGATGGAATGGAACGTCCCGCCCCAAAGGCCGTCCGCCGCGCTTTCCGGGAGGAGGTGGGCGACGCGCTCGAGCATTTCACGCGCGGCTTTGTTTGTGAAGGTGAGCAGGAGGATGTTCTGCGGCTCGACGCCGTTTTCGAGCAGGTAGGCGACGCGATAAATGAGCGTGCGCGTCTTGCCGCTGCCGGCGCCCGCGATCACGAGCACCGGCCCCGGCGGCGCAGTGACGGCTTCGTATTGCTGCGGATTCAGCTCGGCTTTGTAATCAATGCGGATCGCCGCGCCCGGAGTGGCGGCGGCGTGCGCGGAGCGCTTGAGCGTGTAGGTGCGGGCCATGCGTGCGGAAAGTTACCGAGGATGAATGAGGTCTTGCGAAAAACAGTAGACGCCGAGGACGGCACGGGTTCCCGGCTCTCCGCCTGCCTGCTGCCTAATCTTCAGCCAAACGGGTCGAGCCGCAGCGGAAATTCCGGGCAGAGACGCGACTTTTTCAAGGGACCGTCGGGAGCGAAGAAACTCAGACGTCCACGTCCGTCGCACTGCCAGAACTCCAGGGCGCCGGCTTCGAAATAGAGCTGCTTTTTCTCTTCGATTTCGGCGCGCGTGTTGGCGGGGGAAAGGATCTCGACACAAATCTCCGGCGCCAGCGCGAAGCTTGCCTGGCGCCCACGCGCACGCCGCCGTTCATCAGACGCCCAGACGACGTCGGGTTCACGGGTGCCGTCACGCGTTTGCACGCCTGCCTCGGAGATCGGTCGGCCACCCGGCAATAACAAGAACAGCAGCCGCACAATCTCGGATCCGTATTCCTGATGATCGACGTGCGGAGGCGGGCTCATGAAGATCTGGTTTTCCGTGTTCGTTTCGATTTTCCACTTCAGATCCCCGGGCAGAATCGGGTGAGTGGTCGCCAGCTGCTCCCAAGTCAGCCCCGGCTTGCGCAACGGCGTCAAAACGAGGCATCCGCTGGCGGTGACTTCGATGCGATAAGGCAATGCCAGCAAGCGGCGATCGATGACAACCGGCTCCCTCGCGCCACCCCGATCGCGGCGGTGGCCGCCAGAAAATTTCTTTTCCCTGGTAGCGATCATCACTCTAAAGCCTATGCGCTCTTCCCCACCCGGGCGACCAGCGGCGCGAAGTCGCCGATGCGGGCTTCGAGCACGTCGCCATCTTTCACCGGGCCGACGCCGGAGGGCGTACCGGTGATGATCACGTCGCCGGGGATCAGCGTCGTGCCCTTCGTGGAAAACGCGAGGACGTCGCGCGGCTTGAAGATCATGTCGCGCGTGTTGCCATCCTGCTTGAGTTCGCCGTTTTGCTTGAGCTGCACGCTCAGGTTGTTCGGATCAAAGTCGCCGGCTTCCGGCACGTAGATATACGGGCCGAACGGCGTGAAGCCGTCAAAGCTCTTCGCGCGGTAAAACTGCCCCTCGGACTTCTGCAAATTGCGGTCCGACATGTCGAGCGCGCAGGAATAGCCGAAAATGTAGCTCTCGGCGTCCTCGGCCTGCACGTTTTTCGCGGTGCGGCCGATGATGACGGCCAGCTCGGCTTCGAAATGGACGACATGATCGGGCAGCGGCAACTCGAAGGTGCCGTTGTGCGCCAAGAGCGAGCCGACCGATTTCAGCCAGGTCATCGGAAACGCCGGCAGCTCGTTGCCGAGTTCCTTCGCGTGCTCAGCGTAGTTGCGGCCCACGGCCAGCAGCGAGCGCGGGGCCACCGGCACGCCGACCGTGAGATCCGCCAGCGTGCGCGCCGGGCCCTCGGCGTAGTCCACGCCCAGCCAGGGCGCGCGCTGGAGCGGGCGCACCGTGGAATCGTGCGCCTGAAATTCGCCGTAAAATGCGGCGCCGTCCGCCGATTGAAAGTGACCGTAGATTTTCATGAGAAGGATGGGGTGAGATGATCGTCGGCGGAGATGCCGGCGACGTGCATCAATACTACGGCTCGACGGTCCCGCGCGAGCGCGTCTCCGCCCGCCGGGCGCGCCTTTTTTCCTGACACCCGGCGCACAAGCATTGCGCCCCGGCGGGCGAACGGCTAAAGGAGGTTCCAGCCATGAACCCATTCACACGTTCCGCTGCTGTTCTCCCCCTCTGCCTTGCGCTGGTCGGCCTCGCCGTGACCGTCACGCCGAAGTCGCTGCGCGCCCAGGATATCATTGTCGGTGAATTCGCCTCCATGACCGGGAGCGAGGCCACTTTCGGCGTGAACTCGAACAACGGCGTGCAGCTCGCCGTGGACGAGATCAACTCCGGCGGCGGCCTGCTCGGCGGGCGCAAGGTGAAAGTCATCGTCGAAGACACCCAGTCCAAGCCCGGCCAGCCGAGCGCGGTGGTGAAAAAGCTCATCGCCAATGACAAGGCCGTCGCCATCATCGGCGAGATCGCCAGCTCGCGCTCGCTCGAAGCCGCGCCCATCTGCCAGGAGGCGAAGGTGCCGATGATCTCGCCCGGCTCGACGAACCCAACCGTCACCGAAAAGGGCGACTATATTTTCCGCGTCTGCTTCATCGACCCGTTTCAGGGCACGGTGATGGCGAAGTTCGCGCTGGACAACCTGAAGGCGAAAAAGGTCGCCGTGCTTACGGACGTGAAGAGCGACTACTCGAAGGGTCTGGCGCAGTTCTTCCAAGATTACTTCAAGGCGCACGGTGGCGAGATCGTCACCGAGCGTTCCTACAACGGCGGTGACAAGGATTTCCGCGCGCAGCTCACCGCGGTAAAGGCGGCCAACCCGGACGCCATCTTCGTGCCCGGCTACTACACGGAGGTCGGCCTCATCGGCCGCCAAGCGCGCTCGCTCGGCATCAAGGTGCCGCTGCTCGGCGGCGACGGCTGGGACAGCCCGAAACTGATCGAGATCGCCGGCAGCTCGCTGGAAGGCTCCTTTTATTCGACCCACTTCTCGGTCGAGGACAAGTCGCCGAAAGTGCAGGATTTCGTGCAGAAATATAAGGCGAAGTTCGGCCAGATGCCCGACGGCATGGCGCCGCTCGGCTACGACGCGATGATGATCCTGGCCGACGCCATGAAGGCGGCCAATTCCACGGACGGCTCGAAGGTGCGCGACGAACTCGCCAAGGTGAAAGACTACAGCGCCGTCACCGGCAAGATCACCATCGACGACAAGCGCAACGCCACAAAGTCCGCCGTCGTCCTGCAGGTGCAGGGCAAGGACTCCAAGTTCGTCAGCAGCGTGGCTCCGTAAGCCCGCCGTCGCTGATGCCTGCGGGAAATCCGGAATCCGAAGCACGAAATCCGAAACGACCGGCTGGGACCAGACTGTAGAAATTTCAGAATCGGGAAACGGGTGATCCGCGAACCGGCACCCTTCGTTTTCGCTCGTTTCAGACCCGTTGTTTTTTGGTTCCAGCCGGTTTTGGATTTGCCGCTGCTGACCGGAACAACCCTGGAGCGGCCGTCTCGCTTCGCTCAGCTCGATATTCGGATTTCGGATTTTCCCTTTCCATGGGTGCCACCGAGTTTTTTCAGCAACTGATCAACGGTCTTTCGCTGGGCGCCTTTTACGCGCTCATCGCGCTGGGCTACACGATGGTTTATGGCGTCCTGCGCTTTATCAATTTCGCGCACGGCGACATCTTCATGATCGGCGCGTTTTGCGGCTATTATCTGACGCCGAAATTAATGCCGTTTTTCACCGGCGCGCTGGTGCCGGTGGGCGTGGCGGTCGTCCTGTTGTCGAGCATGGCGATCTGCGCGCTGCTCGGCATCGTCATCGAAAAACTGGCCTACCGGCCATTGCGCACCCGGCCGAAGCTGACGGTGCTCATCACGGCGATCGGCGTGTCGTTGTTTCTGGAATTCGGCGGTCAGTTTGTCTTCGGCGCCGATCCGAAAGCGTTTCCGGAACTCGTCACCGACCGGGCGCTGGAGCACACCGGCTCGATGACCATCACCACCACGCAGGTCGCGGCGTTTGTTGTCACCATTGGGTTGTTGCTGGCGCTCACGTATATCGTCAAGCGCACGAAGCTAGGCATGGCGATGCGGGCGGTTTCCAACAACGCCACGGCCGCGGCGCTGATGGGGGTGAACATCGACACCGTCATCTCGTTCACCTTCGGCCTCGGCAGCGCGCTGGCTGGCGCGGCGGGCATCCTGTATGCGCTGAGCTATCCGTCCATCGATCCGCTCATGGGCGTGCTGCCTGGCATCAAGGCGTTTGTCGCCGCGGTGCTCGGCGGCATCGGCAACATTCCCGGCGCCGCGGTCGGCGGGCTGATCCTCGGCGTGGTCGAGACGTTTGTCGGCGGGTCGGCGTTTTCGACGTATCGCGACGCCATCGCGTTTGCGCTGCTCATCGGCATCCTGCTCTTCCGGCCGGCGGGCATTTTCGGGAAGATGCAGGCGGAGAAAGTGTGAGGTTTCGGCGGGGCGGCGCGTTTGTTTTTTAACACAGAGGACACAGAGGCGGAGGCACAGAGGACACAGAGGAGGGAAGAAGAGAGACGAGAATGAAAGACCTGAGAATCTGACGCTTTTTGCTTCCAGCCCTTCGCTTTCTGCCTTTTGTCTCCTCCCCTTCCCTCCTCCGCCTTCTGCCTTTCCCTCTGTGTCCTCTGTGCCTCCGTCTCTGTGTCCTCAGTGTTAAAAACACACCCGCCCACATCACTCCCGACGCCCGCGACCGTCCTTGCCTCTGCTCCGCGCTAACGTAATCCGCCAGCGTCCACCGCGATGAACTATCGCCACACCAAAAAGTTTGTCCTGCTCGCCGCCATCATCGCGAGCGCGGTGCTCTCGCAGTTTTCCGGCGCGATCAATTCCTATTACCTGCAAGTCGTCATCTTCATCGGCATCAATATCATCCTGGCCGTCAGCCTGAATTTGATCAACGGCTACACCGGCCAGTTCTCGCTTGGGCACGGCGGATTCATGGCGCTGGGCGCGTATGTTTCCGCCTACCTTTCCACCGAGCAGAGCGCCGGTTTTCTCCAGGTGCTGGGGGGCGCAAATTTTTTCAGCGTCACGCTCCTTTTCATCGGCGTCCTGCTGCTGGGCGGGCTGGCGGCAGCGATCGCCGGGCTCATCGTCGGCGTGCCTTCGCTGCGGTTGAAAGGCGACTACCTGGCCATCGTCACACTCGGGTTCGGCGAGATCATCCGCGTGTTGATCCAAAACACCGACGCCGTCGGCGGGCCGCGCGGCTACAGCGGCATCGCGAACTACACGACGCTGTTTTGGACTTACTCGATCGCGGCGTTGACGATCTACGTCGTCGTCAGCCTCATCGATTCCACCTACGGCCGCGGATTTCTCACCGTGCGCGACGACGAGATCGCCGCCGAAGCGGTCGGGATCAACACGACGCGCTACAAGGTGATCGCGTTTGTCCTCGGCGCGTTTCTGGCCGGCGTTGCCGGAGGGCTGTATGCGCACACGACGACTTACATCAATCCGAGCGGGTTCGATTTTCAACTGAGTATCCAGATCGTCATCATGGTGATCCTCGGCGGCATGGGCAGCACCGTCGGCGTCGCCTTTGCTGCCGTGTTGCTGACCGTGCTGCTGGAGTATTTGCGCTTTGTTTCCGGCTACGAATGGCTGCCGGACCTGGTGCGGCGCATCGCGCAGAACCGCATGATCATTTTCTCTCTCGTGCTCATTGCCCTCATGCTCCTGCGTCCACAGGGACTCTTCGGCGCGCTGCCGCGGAGAAAAGCGGCGACTCCGGGGCGGTAAGCGGCTGAGCCGTGGAGAAGCTGGAATGGCCTCGCGCAAAGGCGCAAAGGCGCAAAGGGGGGAAGAAGCGGCAGAAGGGTCGCGCGCAGAGACGCCGAGACGCAGAGGGTGAGAGAGGACTGAAATGACTTCGCGCAAAGGCGCAAAAGGAGAGAACAAAGGCGAAGATCGGACTTGCCGCTTTGCCCCCTCTCCTTTGCCTTTTCCTTTGCGCCTTTGCGCCTTTGCGCGAGGCCATTGCCGCTCCTTGGCGGCCCGGCGCGGAAGCCCAGATCAGACTAGGCGATGTTTGATGGCAGATTCCCGCCGTTGTGCGCCATGCTTGAGAGAAGCTGGCCGTGCAGCCAAGTGTTGAATTCTGCCGAGGGCATGTTGCCGAGCTGTT
Source organism: uncultured Verrucomicrobiae bacterium (assembly GCA_963762725.1). Classification (GTDB taxonomy): domain Bacteria; phylum Verrucomicrobiota; class Verrucomicrobiia; order Chthoniobacterales; family SZAS-18; genus JAFAXH01. The sequence continues at coordinate 982,801 of CAVXLY010000005.1, forward strand.
GTTCCGGGAAACCGAGTGCAATCGCATAGCGCCGCCGTGCTCCCGAGCTGGAATCCTTGCCGAGTAGCTTGAGCAGATCGACGACCGAGGTCTTCCAGGCGAGATCTTCACCGGAGTTTTTCGCTTTCTCGGCGAGCATCCCTTTGACGTCCACGGCGCTGCCAGCAGCAGAAGCAGCAGAGTTTCCGCCCGTCGCGGGCGTGCTGCCGCCCGCTGCGGCCGCCGGTGCCGCGGCGTTGTTGTCACCGAAAATGCCGTCGATTTCCGAGATCGCCATGGAGGCGAAATCCTGTCCCGGCGTCCCGGCCGGCAGCGCGCTGACGATCAATTCCAAATCCTGCTTCGTCCGCTGTGCGAACGTCTCTCCGTCGATCGTCTCACCGGTGTATTCGCCGGTGATCTTTTTCAGGTTCCACTCCAGATTTGTCGCCGGCGCCTTCAGCTTCGGATCGCTGTTGGACTGGTAGATCGCGAGGTTTTGGCGCAAGTCCTGAATGAACTTGTTTTGGGCGGCGTTGAATTCCATAGTCCCGCGGAATCGTTCCGGTCGGGGTCCGCGGCTGCCAGTCGGCTGGATGCGCCCTCGCCGGTTCGTCCCGATTTTTGCCCTTCGCCCATGCTGCTCGATCTCTCGCAATGCACCGTGAAATTCGGCGGTCTGACCGCGGTTTCCGCGCTGGACATGCAGATCGGCGAGCACGATCTCGCCGGACTCATCGGCCCGAACGGGGCAGGCAAGACGACGGTGTTCAACATCGTCACCGGTGTCTATCAGCCCACGAGCGGGTCGATCGCTTTTTGCGGTCGGCCGATCGCCGGGATGAAGCCGAACGCCATCGCCGGCTGCGGCATTGCGCGCACGTTTCAAAACATCCGGCTCTTCGCCACGCTGAGCGTTTTCGACAACGTGCGCGCCGCCTTCAACCTGCGGCTCAAGCATGGCCTCGCGCACGCACTCTGGCGCAACCACAGCTTCTACGCCGAGGAGGAAGACGTCTCCCGGCAGGTGATGGAGCTGTTGGAAATCTTCGATCTCGGCCGCCATCGCGACACGCTTTGCGGCAGCCTTTCCTACGGCGACCAGCGGCGGCTGGAGATCGTCCGCGCCCTTGCCACCCGGCCGAAGTTGCTCCTGCTGGATGAACCGGCCGCCGGCATGAACCCGACGGAGAAAGAGGCGCTCACCCGGTTGATCCGGCAGATCCGGGACCGCTTCAACATCGCCGTCCTGCTCGTCGAGCACGACATGAAAGTCGTCATGGGCATCTGCGAGCGCATCTTCGTGCTCGATCACGGGATCAAGATCGCCGAAGGCAACCCGAAGGAAGTCTGCTGTAACCCGAAAGTGATCGAAGCCTATCTCGGCGAACAGCCGCCGGGCACCGAAACCGCGCCGATGGCGGAGGCGAACGGTTATCATTAAACACAGAAGACACAGAGACGGAGGCACCGAGGACACAGAGGGGGAGAAGAGAGAAGAGATTTAAGCTCCCGTGCATCAAGCGCCTCAGCGTTCATTTTCCGCCCTCTGCCTTTTCTCTGCCTCCTGTCTCCTGTCTTTCCTCGGTGCCCTCTGTGCCTCCGTCTCTGTGTCCTCTGTGTTAAAAAACAGCCCCCGCCCGTTTTGAACCGATGTTAGAGCTCGAAAATCTCGCCGTCAGCTACGGCTCCATCACCGCGTTGCACGACGTAAGCCTGCGCGTCGAGCAGGGCAACATCGTCACCCTCATCGGAGCCAACGGCGCCGGCAAATCGACAACTCTGCGCACGATCTCCGGCCTCCTGCGGCCGCACGCCGGCGCCGTGCGTTTCGAGGGCAAGGACATCGCCGCTCTGGCGCCGCACAAGATCGTCGAGCTCGGCATCTCGCACGTGCCCGAAGGCCGCATGGTGTTTGCGAACCTGACCGTGCTCGAGAACCTGAAAATGGGCGCCTACCGGTTCAGGAGCAACCCGCGCTGGGGCCAGGATCTCGACTACGTCTTCAACGTTTTTCCCCGCCTGAAAGAACGCGAGCGCCAGGCCGCCGGCACCCTTTCCGGCGGCGAACAGCAGATGCTCGCCATCGGCCGCGCCCTGACCGGCCAGCCGCGCTTTCTCATGCTCGACGAGCCGTCGCTCGGCATCGCGCCGATCCTGACCCGCACGATTTTCGAGAAGATCGTCGAGATCAACCGGACCCTCGGCATCACCGTCCTCCTGGTGGAACAAAACGCCAACCTTGCGCTCGAAGTCTCCCGCTACGGCTACGTGCTGGAAACCGGCCGCGTGATCCTGCAGGATGACTCCGCCGCGCTGCGCGCCAATGAGCAGGTGCGCCAGGCCTATCTCGGCGCCGGCGCCTGAGCGAGCGGGACGCCCGCCCGCGTGCCCGCCCGGTCGGTCCATCAGCCGCAAAGATGGCGAAAAATATCAAACTCCGCCGCCGCGCACCGGCTAGCCTCAGGGTCGGCATGAACAAAAAACCCACCACCAAAGGCATCGGCTCCGTCGAGGCGAAAGTGGAGCTGACCATCCATGCGCCGCAGCAGCGGGTCTGGGACGCGCTCGTCCACGAAACCACCCGCTGGTGGCCGCAATCTTTCTGGTCCAGCCCGAAGACACGGCAATTCGTCATCGAGCCGCGGCTCGGCGGCCGGGTGTTTGAAGACTACGGGAACGGCGAGGGCTTCACTTGGTATCAGGTCATCGGCCTGGAAAGCCCCAGCACTCTGCATCTCATCGGGCACATGGGGCCGCCCTTCGGCGGTCCGCTGGCGACGCTCCTGCGGCTGACACTCTCCGCAGCCGGCGCAAACGCCACGAAGCTCGAAATCACGGACGCCGCTTTCGGCCAGGTGGCCGACTGCGACACCGAGAGCGGCTGGCGCGAAGTCTTCGGCGACCATTTCCGGCTCTACGTGGAAGCCGCCGTGCCGAAGCCGAAGCTGAAGCCGAAGCCGAAGCCGCGAAAAAAGAAAACGGGGCGCTGAAACCCAAGGCATCCCGCCCTTCCTTCGCCACCGGCCACCTCTCCGGATCCGCACGCATGAAACCCGTCACGCTGGAGGCCCACCGCCTGCGGATGCAGCGCGTCGCGCAACATCTCCGCGCGCATCTCGACGAGCCGATCAACGCCGCCGCGCTCGGCCGGCTGGCGGGGCTGTCCGCCCGGCAGCTGGAGCGCGTCTTTGCGCGCACCGTCGGCGAGAGCCCGCGGGCGCACGCGCGCCGGCTGCGGCTGGAGCGTGCCGCGGTGCGGCTGCGCACATCGCGCGAGACGGTGCTCACCGTGGCGGTCGAGGCTGGGTTCAGTTCACACGCCGCCTTCTCGCGCCTTTTCCGGCGGCGCTTCGGCCACACCCCGGCGGCCTGGCGCCAGCTGGGAAACAGCATCGGCGCCCAGCCGCGTTCCCGGGCGCTCCTCTGGCACCTCGTCGCGGCGACCGGGCTGCGCCGCTTCGTCGAGCAGACCCAACTGCCGCTGCCGCCCTAGCTCAGTCCGGCTTGACGATCTCGGTCGTCTGCATCCGCGAGCCGGGCGGGAAGATGGAGACCGGGTTGCGGTCGATCAGTTCGTAGCGCTGCAGCTCGAACTCGGGATACATCGTGTTACTCGCCGGCTCATAGACCGTCTCGCCGGTGAAGCGGCCCCAGACCTTGTATTCACAGTTGTCGTCCACGCCGAGCTGATTGACCTCGCGATCGGGCGCCAGCTTCTTTTTTTCGTTGAGCATCACCAGCTTCGCATCCTTCCACGGCTGCCCGGGTCGACGCACAAAGCCCCAGAATTTGTAATAGGAATTGTAGTAGCGCCGGCCGATGAAATACTCCGCCCCCTGCGGCTCGCGCAGGATCGCCGCGCGCTGAGCCATGCGCGCCTGCTGCATCGCGGCGGACTCGGTGACGCCCACCTCGCAGCCGGTGGAAAGCAGGCAAAGGACGACGGATAAAAACGACAGGGCAAACAGGCGGCGCATAGAGCCCGCACTTTAGGACGCGAGGCGCCGGGCGATCAAGAGGCAACCGTTGCCGCCATTGCCGCTGGCACCGTTGGCAGCCGCTTTGCTGCCGGCGGCGGACGGTCGCAGCCAGCAGCCCGGCGCCGGCGAGCAGCCAGGCCCAGGTCGCCGGCTCGGGCACCACGGTGATGGCATCGAGGCGCACGTTGTCGAAATCCGTGGCGGCGGTGGCACTGGTGACGGTGATGGCCAGGGAGATGGTGAGCGGCCGGCCGTAGAGGCTCGGGTCCAGCAGCGCGCTGTCCACGAGGACCGTGCGGTCCACAAACGTGCCGGCTGGCGGGACGACGGCGTTGGTTTCCTGGCCGATGACGACGGCGTTTATCCCGGTGCCGGCGATGAGCTGGATGGTGTAGCCGCCATAAGTGGCGCCGTAAAAATTGCCCGGCGCCCGCTGGCCGACGCTGACGGTCAGCGTGTAATTCGTCAGCGCGCTGAGGACCGGGTCATCCAGGTTGCCCACGATGCCGTCCGGGCCGGCGAGCGTCTGCGTGATCGTGTAGCTCGGGAGATTGGCGACGAACCCGACCTGGGAGCCTTCGGCGCCCTGCGGCGTGCCGTTGGCACCAGCCCCGGTGTAGTCTACCGCCGGCGGATTGTAAATGCCGCTGGCGTCGAGAAAGGTCCAGCCGTAGCCGCCCTGCTGCGCGGGGGTGATGAATTGCGCGCGAAACTCGGTGTCGCCGAAAATCGGCAGCTCGAAGCCCGGATTGGCGACCGTCAAAGAGACGGCCGAAACGGCTCCAGGATGGCCGAAGAGACCGAGAACGACGAGCAGCGGAAGACAGCGGCAAAGGGCGGTTTTCATGGGAAAGAAACCCGATCTTGTCCTCTCGGGCCGAGGGGCTTATGCGTGGCATTCTAGCGAATTCGCGCCCGAGTTGTCTGCAAAAAAACGGCGGCGCGCGATGCCCGCAGAAGACGGGGCGCCCGGCAGATCGCACTTTGCCGCGCGGGCCGGCGCGGGATTTCTCCTTCACCCACCACGGAGTGCCCAAGGAGAAAGAATTTTTTCGTTCACCGGAAAATTCTCTGAGCCGTTTTACACGGTTTCTTAACGTTATCAGAAAAGACCAATCGCTCTCGCGCTCAGCAGCGCCGCGTTGGCGGGCGGGCGAGACCCCAGGGACGCGCCGCATCATTCACGCAGCCACGGCCAGGAAATGGGCGCGGTTGCGCCGATCCCTGCGCTGGCCGGGCAGGCGCAGGCCGGCCTCGCGAACGAGCGCGGCGGGCTGAAGCGTGTGGCCGGGGCGATCGTGCTGGAGATAACCGGCGGCCATGCGGCGCAGCTCGTCATCGGCGGTCTCGTCGGAGCTCGGCACGACGGGGAGCATCGGACTTTTCTCGCGGACGAACGTGGCCGGGAAGAACATTTTTTCGCGTCCGCCACAACATTTTTGCTCCCGTCCGCTCCCGTTTTCGCGTGTGGCGGGGGAAAGACCTTCTCTGCCTGCCACCCAAACCACTCGGCATGAACAAAATCATGACAAACCAGATCACCAAATCCCTGATTCTCCTTCTCTTGGCGACAACTTCCTGGCACGTGGGCCGGCCACAGGCTCACGGCGCGGCCGGCGTCGGTCTCTATCAGCAATCCGTCAGCAACCAAGGCGAGGGCCGGGCTGGCAACGAACCGGAGTCTAATTACGGACAACAGGCGGCATCGGGTCCGGTCAGTGCGACTTAAAACAGTATGGGTGCATTCGCCACGGTGCAGACGGCGGCCAATTCCGGTGCGCTCTCTTTATACCTGGCGCGGGTGAGTCCGGTGGCTCCCGGTGTATTCGGAGGTCCCTACCTTTCACGATCGGCCGCGCTTACTGGCAAGCGGTGCTGCAGATCGATTCTCCGGGCCTCACGGGCCAGGTTGGGCGGGTCAACGTCGCTTTACCATTGGTGGTTCGGTGAGCAGCAGCGGGAGCAGTCAAGTGGACGAAACCTATTATCGCTTTTACACGGTTGCGGCGGATTTTACCGATGATGCTTCCACGGGAGAGAGGGTCGATGGCGTGGGCATCTTCAACAACCAGCGGGTGCATGAGACCGTCTTTCGCTTTGGCGAACCCTTCTCCATGACGCTTACCCTCGGCGCGCGGGTCAGTTCTTTCCTGGATCAACCGGGACAGGCCGAGGTGGATGCCGCGCACACCCAGAGGTGGGACGGCTTTTTGGGTGTGACCTGCGACCAGGGAGGAGCGGTGCTTTACACGACGACCTCCAACAGTGGTGCGGATTACTCGCAGCCCATGGCCGTCGTGCCCGAACCCTCGACCTGGCTGCTGCTGGGCGGCAGCGTGCTGATGTTGGCCATCGCGCGTCGGCGTCTTTTCCGCCTCGGATTTTGATCACACCCAGCCCATCCCCGAGCCGAAAACTTACGGGCTGATCCTCGGCGGCCTGGGTCTGCTCGCCCTCGGGCGGCGCTTCCGGCACACGCCCGCCGCCCGCCGGGCGTAACCAACCCCTCGGTTTCTCCGAGGCTCGACGCGGCGGGGGCGCCTTGTGCGGAAACCCGGGTCAGGGGCAAACTTCTTTCGCGATCCTGAAAATTTTTGCTCCCGTCCGGGAACGCCCCCGGCCGCCATCCGGCCCCCCTCCGCAGCGCGCACGCTGCGCGGCGGCCAGGTCATCCATTGTTGGCCTCCTGCCTACGGAAAACGCGCAGATCTGGGAAAACAGCGGCGTGGGCTTTTCCATGCGCACGCCCGTCAACGTGGACAACCCCATCCACGGCTTCGGCCGCATCGGAGGCACCACCTGCCACCCTTGGCTCGCGCTGCAAAACACCTACCTCGTCGCGGCGGACGTCAACGAGCGGACGCTCAGCCTGAGCCTCCTGTCCGCGACCGACGCGGCCGGCTACTTCTGCGCCACGGGCGAGGGCCGGCTCGCCCTCTTCGCGCGGGGCGGCTTTAGCAACGCCAACGGCACCGTCGAGGCCCTGAGCAATTCCACCGTGACGTGGCGCGACACGCGCATCATCAGCAGCCTCGTTTCCTCCGGCACGCTTGAGTTCCTCGCCATGCGCCGGCGGGTGACCGTGCAGGAGTCGCAGTAAGCTCGGGAACCGCCGGCCGCGCTCCGAGCCGACGTTCGTCTTACCCGACCGACGCCCGCGCTTTTTTCCGGCCGCGGCGGATGACCCAGAACAGGCCCGCGCCCGCCAGCACGAGCGCGCCGGCTGAGGGCTCGGGCACGTTGGAAAACTGGAAGTTCGGCCCGAAGTCGCCGTTCGTGTAGCCCTGGGTGTCGCCGGAAGGGAAGGTCAGCCCCACGCCCTGCGCGCTCCTCGAGCCGACGTAGGTGATGCCGGGGGCCGTCGTGATGGTGGCAGCGTTGATGGCGACGCTGTCGGTGAGGGCCGGCGAGTAGCCGCCGATCGTGTAGCTGCCGGCGGCCAGCAAGGTGGGAGTCACCGGGACGTAGCGGGAACCGTTGACCAGCGTGCCGCCCATGCCGGCGGGCACGCTGGCAGTGACGAGCGGCGCGCCGCCGGTGCTGGTCCAGATCGCGACGGGATGCGCGTCGGACAGTCCATCCGAGCCGAAGTCGTAGTAGCCGAGATCGGTCACGACCAGCGGCGTGCTGAGCGTGAACGCCCAGCCGAACGTGGTCTGCTGATCGATGCGGAGCGAGAAACTGCTGAACTGCAACGCGACGTCGGCCCGGGCCGGGAGCGAGGTGGCGAGGACCAACGCGGCGGAGGCGGCGACAGCGGCCAGGGCGGTTCTCAGAAGGCGGGTTGGCATGGGAGGTAAAACAGAGGGGGCGTTTTCTTGTGCTGCTCCGCGCTCCGGAACGTTGCGGTTCCTTCCGCGGGCGGGGGCGCGCCCATTCTAGGCCGCGCGGTTTCCAGCTGTCTCCCAAACTAAAGTCACAAAATGTCGCCGGCATTTCGCACCGGAGGACCCGGGGAATGTCTTGCCGGCGGCCGGCCCTCTCCGCTATGGGTTTGCATCGTGCCTGCAGGGATGAGCATCCTGGACCGCCGGCTGGAGAGCCCGCTGGTCGCCCTCCAGGCCGCGCTGAGCGGCGACGCATTTATCAAGGCCGTTTTCCGGCTGCTGAAGGCCGCGGTTCCTTGTGATTTCGTCAATGTCTTCCTGCGCAGCGAGCGCAAGGGCGACAGCACGGTTTCCTTCCGGCTGGTGGATTCGCGCGGCCGGAAGTTCAGCCCCGAGCTGCTCGAAAACGTCTTTTTCCAGGAACATCCCGGCATGCCTCTCCTCATGGCGAATCCCGGCATCCGGTTCATCAATACCCGCGACGTCCTGCCACCCGAGGCCGCCTTGCGGAAGACGCGTTTTTATCGCGAGGCCATGCGGATGATGGGCTTCCGGCATGCCGCCGGCATGTTTTTCTGGGACGATCCGCCCCAGGTGCCCGAGGCCATTTTTTCCCTCCTGCGGGAAGAGGGGCGCGCCGATTTTCAGGACGCCGAGCTTGCCGTGCTCGACCGCTTGCACGGGCACATCGACGCCGCTTTCCGGCGGGTGCGGGCGATCGAAAACGAGCGCACCATCCGCGACGAACTGCACGCTCTGGTGCGACGGACACCGCACGGCGCGTGCATCCTCGACTGGGATCTGCGGGTCGCCGACGCCAACCGCGCGGCGCGGGAACGCTGCGCGCAGTGGCACCTCGACGCCGCGAGCGCCGCGAGGGTGAAGCCGCCGCCGTTTCGCCTGCCGGCGCCGGTGCGCGAAGCCTGCGCTGAGTTGAAAGCCCTCTGGCGGGCCTCCCTCCAGCGGGCTCCCGTCGCGGCCGCGGATCGCCGGGCGCCGCGTCGTGCCGCACCCGACGCATCGCGCCCTGCGCGCGATCGTCTCGATGCACCCGCGCCGGTCCGCGCCGTTCGGCAACCCAGGTTTTCTGGTCGAATTCGAGCACGCCGAGACGCTGTTAACGCCGCCGGACCTCGCGGGAAAACGAAGCGGCCAGCGGGCTGCGCTCCGCGCACTCACCGTCCGCGAGCGCGAGCTCGTGCGCCTGGTTTGCGCGGGAAAGAGCAACCAGGAGATCGCCACAAAAACGGGCAAGGCGCTGGGCAGCGTGAAGAACGGCTTGCACGCCGTTTTCAAAAAATTGCGCGTCGAGAGCCGCGCCGGGCTCATCGCAGCCGTGCGCCGGTAAACGTCGCCGCTAGAGCTTCTGCCCGCGCGCCATGTTGCGGAAAAAGAGCTGCGCCTGGCGCGGCTTCTCGCCGGTGGCGGGATGCCGGCGTTCGTAGGTGCCGTCGGAGCGCAGGAGGCGCGACTTGACGTTGTCCTTCAAAAACGCCGGCAGGATCTCGTCGGTGATGCGCGCCCGCAGAAGCGGATCCTCCACGGGAAATGCGACCTCGACGCGCCGGTCGAAGTTGCGCGGCATCCAGTCGGCGCTGCCGAGATACACGAGCGGGTCACCGCCGTTGCCGAACCAGTAGATGCGCGAGTGCTCCAGAAACCTGCCGACGATGGAGACGACGCGGATGTTTTCGCTCACGCCCGGCACCCCGGGCCGCAGGCAGCACATGCCGCGCACGATGAGCTCGATCTTCACGCCGGCCGCCGCGGCTTCGTAAAGCGAGGCGATGATTTTTTCATCCACCAGCGAGTTCAGCTTCACGATGACGCGGCCCTCCCCGCCGGCCGCGGCGCGGTCGCGCTCGGCGGCGATGAGCGCTTCAAAACGATCGCGCAGCTCGAAGGGGGCGAGCATCAATTTTTTGCCGCCGTGAAACTCGCTCAGGCCGGTGAGATTGTTGAAGACGACGGCGACTTCGGCGGTGAGTTCCTGCGCGGTCGTGAGCAGGCTCAGGTCGGTGTAAAAGCGGGCCGTGCTGGCGTTGTAATTGCCGGTGCCGAGATGGGTGTAGAGGCGGATGCGATCGTCGTCGCGACGCACGATCATGAGCATCTTGCAGTGCGTCTTCAGGCCGACGATGCCATAGACAACGTGGACGCCGGCTTCCTGCAGGCGGCGGGCGAAGCGGATGTTGTTCATCTCGTCGAAGCGCGCCTTCAGCTCGACGAGCACGGTGACCTGCTTGCCGTGCTCGGCAGCTTCGATGAGGGCGCGCACGATGGCCGAGTCGGCGCTGGTCCGGTAAAGGGTCATCTTCACGCCGAGCACCTGCGGATCGTTCGCGGCGCGCTCGATGAGTTCCACGACGCTCTGGAAGCTCTCGTAGGGATGGTGCAGCAGGACGTCCTGGCGGCGCATGACCTCGAAGATGTCGGCACCCGGCGGGAGCGCCTTCGGGGTCGCCGGCTGGAAGGGCTTGTCGCGCAGCCGCGGGTAGGCGTCTGACCCGAAGAGGGGCTGGAGGTGGAGAAAATTCACCGGCCCCGGCAGCCGATACAGGTCGTCCGCGGTGAGGCGGAAAATTTCGAGCAGAAACTTCTCGATCTCCGGCGGGCAGCCGGCCTGGACTTCGAGGCGCACGGCGTTGCCTTTGTTAATCCGGCGCAGCTCCTCTTCGATGGTGTGGAGCAGGTTTTCGGCTTCCTCCTCGTCGATGTAGAGATCGGAGTTGCGCGTCATCCGAAACGCGTGGCTCTCGCGCACCACCAGGCCGGGGAAGATGAGCTGGAGATGGTTGCGGATGAGCGACTGCAGGAAGACGAAATGCGTGCCGGCTCCCAGCTCGCCGGCGGCGGCCTCGGGCACGCGCTGGAGCCGCGGGAAAACGCGCGGGATCTGCACGATGGCCGTCGCCGTGTCGCCCTCGTCCGGGCGGTCGAGCAGGACGATGACGTTGTGGCTTTTGTTGAGCAGCTGCGGGAACGGATGGCTCGGGTCCACGGCCAGCGGCGTGAGCACGGGGAAGATTTCCTCGCGAAACAACTTCTCCGCCCAGGCCGCGGCGGCGGGCGGCAGCTTCGTGGCGCTGTGGATGAAGATGCCCTCCGCGTTCAACGCGGGAAGGAGCATCTCGTTCCAGCAGCGATACTGCGTTTCGACCAGCTCGTGGGCGCGCTTCTGGGCGGCCTGGAAGACTTCGGCCGCCGTCATGTGATCGGGGCCGTAGGCGCCGGACTTCGTATCGATCTGCTGCTTGACGCCGGCGATGCGGACTTCGAAGAACTCGTCAAGATTTGACCCGAAAATGGACAGGAACCGCACGCGCTCGAGCAGGGGCTGGTGCGGGTCGAGCGCTTCCTCCAGCACGCGGGCGTTGAACTCCAGCCAGCTCAGCTCGCGGTTGATGAAATACTCCGGCTCGTCGAAGCCGCGCCGCGCCTTCGCGCCGTTGGAGCCAGCGGCGGCGGGAGGGCGCTGTCGCGCGGCCGCAGCCGTCCGGGGACCGGCACCCGGCGTGCGCCGGCGACGCCGCGACGGATCGCTCTTCGGGGAGGACGGGAGGCCGGTTTCGCTCATGGGAAAGAAAATAGTAGCCCCGCCGGCACTCGCAACGGAAGCCACGATTTGATTTGCCCGCCGATCGTGCCACGCGGGCGTGTTCGCTGCGTGCGTGTTCGCCGTTGAATAAGTCTGGCGCCCGCACAAATTAAGCGCCGATGTCCCGCCGCCGTTTGCTGCTGCCCCTCGTCATCGTGCTCGTCGTAGGGCTGGCCGCCGCGACGGGCGGTGTGCTGTTGTATCGCGCCAAACGCCCGCCGACCCTGCAGGTCCCGAAAGACGAAACCCTCGCGGCCGACGGCGCCGGCGCCGAGGCGCTGCGGGTGCTCGGGAAACCGGATGCGCCGGTGACGCTGGAGGAATTTGGCGATCTCCAATGCCCGCCGTGCCAGAAAATGGCGGAGCCGATCAAGGAGTTGGAACGCGATTATCGCGGCCGGCTGCGCGTGATTTTCCGCCACCTGCCGCTGCCGACGCACGGCAACGCGCGGGACGCCGCCTTTGCCGCGGAAGCCGCCGGGCTGCAGGGGCGTTTCTGGGAAATGCACGGCCTGCTTTATCAGGAACAAGCCGTCTGGAGCCAGGCGCCGGAGGTGCGTGAATTGTTCGCCTCCTACGCCGGGACGCTGGGGCTGGATGTCGCCCGGTTCCGCCGAGGATCTAGCGAGTGAGGCGGTGCGGGCGCGAGTCGCCGCGGACGAAAAGCGCGCCACCGCGCTCGGCGTCGTCACCACGCCGACGATCTTTCTCAACGGCACCGCCCTGGCGCCTGGCGACGCGCTGCGCCCGGAGCGGCTGCGCGCGCTTGTTGATGACGCCGTGAAGCCGAAAACCACCTCGGCGCGCTGACCATTCCTCCCGCAGCCAACCGCCGGCCGCCAACCCACCGATCCCCGATGGCAAAAAAGTCGAAAGCAACCGCCGCCACCGCCGCCCTGCACCGGGCCGCCACGCCGTGGGAGCCGGGGCCGGGTCTGCCCCGCTCCTTGGTGATCGTTTACGCAGTGGCGGCGCTGATCGCGCTCGGCGGTTTGGCGGACGCCATCTACCTGACCGTGCAGGCGCTGACGGGCGAGACGCTGACGTGCGGCGGCTCGCCCGACTGCTTCCGCGTCCTGGGCAGCCCCTACGCCCGGATCGTCGGGATGCCCGTCGCTGCTTTCGGCGTGCTCGCGTATTTCAGCGTGTTTTGCTGCGCGACATTTGCTGCCTTCGGGGTCCGGCCGGCGCGGCAGTTTTTTGTGCTCGTGATCGCCGGGATGTTTCTCGCCACGCTTTGGTTTCTGTTCGTGCAGGCGTTTGTCCTGCGCGCTTATTGCCGCTATTGCCTGCTCTCCGCCGCGGCGACTTTTTTGCTCGCCGGGCTGGCCATCTCCCTGCCGTGGCCGTTTCGGAAATCGCGGTGATCGCGATTTTTTTCATTTCATACATCCAGTGCGGGCGCTGGCGCGCATCTATTTATCAAATGATCAATACTAGGACTTGGCAACGCGTGCCAGCCTGTGTATTTAAAGCGCTTCGTATCCACGCCTTCGGGTTGGTGCAGTCCATTTGATCACCGAAAAGATTGCGCCAGGCCAGGGTTTCAGCCGTTCTTTCTCCCCCATCCTTAATCTCGTTATGCGTCAATATACCGCCCCGGAATCCGGCTCGTTCAACCCGCGCATCCTGCTTGCGTTTCTCCTCGCCTCCGCCGGCTTCCTCCTGGCGATGGCTGGCATCGCTTCGACGCCGCCCACCGGGACGCTGACGGACACCTCTGGCCCGATCACGTATTCGGCCGGGCCCTTCCGCCAGTCGAACCCTTCGCCGCTCGGCCTCGGCCAGCTGGACAGCGGCCCGCGCTGCAACGGCCAGTTCCCGTGCGACAGCTACTCGCTGACCGTAACCCTGCCGACCGGCTACGCCGCCGCCCATCCGAACGGGGCGTTGAAGGCGACGATGACCTGGGTGGACGCGGGCACCGGCAACTCGGACTACGACCTTTATATTTTTGACGGCGACGTCGGCAACACCAACGGCGCCCGCATGGCGGAATACCAGTCGGCCAGCGGCGCGAACCCGGAAATTGCCACGATCTCTCCGCTCCGAGACGGCACCCAGAAATATACTTTCAAGATCGTGCCCTACACGGCCTCGGGCGAGACAGTGCAAGTAAAGATCGAACTGCTCCCCGGCACCGCGGGCGGCGGCGGCGGTGGCGGCGGCTCGACCGGCCCGTTTGGCGGCCCGGACGCGACAGCCCCCGGCAAGGCGCGCTATCAGGTGTTTGTTGCTCCGGCCGGCAGCTCGGCCGAGCCGAACAGCGGTGAATACAACATTGGTTTCAATCCGCGGACCGGCCGCATCATGATGATGAACGCCGGCCCGATCTGGCGCCTCACGCCGCCGGAAGTGCGGACTCCCGCCCAACCGGAATGCTGCGAGGGGCTGTGGGAAGACAAGTCCTCGACAGTCACCGATGTCGGCCTGGATCCGATCCTTTTCACCGACCAGAAATCTGGGCGCACCTTTGCCTCGAATTCCACCGCCGGCGCAAACGCGGTCTATGCCTACACGGATAACGATGGCGACCTATACATGCCCATCGGCGCTGCGCCTCCGAACGGCGGTGCCGATCACCAAACCATCGGCTCCGGCCCATATCCCAACATCCCGCCTTTCAATTTACCCGGCGGACTAGGCGATCCTGCCAATTCGGCAACGCAGGGCCACGCGGTGTATTATTGCTCGCAGGACGTCGTCGGTCCGGCGTTTTGTGCCCGCAGCGACACCCTCGGCTCCACCTACGGCGCCGGCACAGCGGCTTACACGGGCCAGAGCACCATCGGGTGCGGCGGGTTGCACGGGCATCTGCACGTCGCGCCCGACGGCACCGCGTGGCTGCCGGTCAACCAGTGCAACGGCAGCCAGGGCGGCTCGTTCAGCATTGACGGCGGCATCACCTGGACAGAGTTCGCGGTGCCCGGAGCCAAATCGCAGCGCAACGGCGCCGATCCCTCCATCGCCATCGACGATGACAACACGGTTTACTACGCCTACGTGAACGAGGAAACCGTGACGGCGGGCAATCCGCCGGAGGGTCATCCCCGGGTGCGCGTCGGCACCCGGAATCCGGTCACCAACGCGATTACCTGGACGCACAACGTCGATCTCGGCGCCTTCCACGGCATCAAGAACGCCGCGCACATCGAAGCCATCGGCGGCAGCCCCGGCCGGGCGGCAGTCGGGTTCTTCGGCACAAACCTCCCGGGCGATTACCAGGCTCTCAACTTCGCGGGCAAATGGTATGCCTTTGTCGCCATTACCTATGACGGCGGCGCGACCTGGACCACGGTGAACGCCACGCCGAACGATCCGGTGCAGAGCATGACCGGCATCTGGCAGCAGGGCGGCGGCGCGCAGCAGCGCAACACGCTCGATTTCAACGAAATCACCGTCGATGACAAGGGTCGCGTGCTCTACGGCTACAGCGATGGCTGCGTCACGGCCGGCTGCATCGCCGGCACCGCGCCAAACGACTTCGTGGCCCACATGCGCGTCGCCCGCCAGATCGGTGGCAAGACGATTTACGCAAGCTACGACAGCATGACGGACACCACGGTGGCGCTCGCGCCAAAGCCGGCCTGTCTCTCCGGCACCCGCACACCTGCGGCCTCGCAGCTTTCCTGGATCGCGCCGGACAACCGGGGCGCCGACATCACGAACTACCAGATCTTTCGCGGCACCTCGCCGGGTAGTGAGGTCTTGATCGGCCAGACCGGCAGCAACAAGACGCTCTACACCGACACGACGGCAGACCCGAACGTGGCGACTTATTATTACTACGTGAAGGCCATCAACTCGGTCGGCACCGGCAATCCGAGCAACGAGATCCCGCTCGTCGTCGTCCCACCGCCCCCGATCGAGAACGTCTGCGCCCTGCCCGGCCGCACGATCCTGACCGACCCGGCCGGGGACAATGCCCCGCCGTCGCCCGGCTCGGATCTGCGGAAGTTCCAGATCTCGCAGCCGTATTCCACGGATGGCGTGCTGCGCCTGGGCTTCACGATCACCACCGACGCTCCGGGCCAGAACCCGCAGCCGGCAAACACCGCCTGGTATGTGGCGGTCCGGATCGTGAACGGCGCCTCCACGACTTACAAAGCTGTGCGCATGGCCTACAAGGGGACCAATCCCACCGGCCCTACGTTTGAGTCCTACACGCCGAGCTCCAACACGAGCGGCGGCACGGATGGCCGCTTCGTCACCAGCGGCACCGAGCGACCTGCGGAACCGGGCAGCAACTACGATGTAGCCAACGGCAAGATCACCATCATCGTCAAGGCGAGCGACCTCGGGTTGAGCGCCGGCCAGACGATCGCCGGCTTCGTGTCCGGCTCCTCCGCGACCACGGACCCCGGCGGGCTCGGCGGCGCCACGGCGCTGATCGACCAGATGCCCGACAGCCTGTCGTTCACCGGCGCTTACACGATCCAGCCCAACAGCTCCTGCGCCCCGTCAGGCGTCTCGGTCGCCAGCGTGGGGTCACGCAAGACCCACGGCGCGGCCGGGCCGTATGACGTGGACCTGCCGCTCGACAACACCGTCGGCATCGAGTGCCGCAACGGTGGCGCCAGTGGCAACCACACCCTGGTCTTCACCTTCGCCAACCCGCTGACCAGCGTCGGCGGAGCCAGCGTGACGGGCGGCACCGGCACGGTGAGCAGCGCCAGCGCGGGCTCCAATGCCCGGGAATACCTTGTGAATCTCACCGGGGTGACGGATCAGCAGACGATCACCGTCAGCCTCACGAACGTGCAGGATTCCATCGGCGGCTTCAGCGAGCTCATTTCCGCCAAGATGGGCGTGCTGGCGGGTGACACGAACAAGGACCGGTTCGTCAATGCCGGCGACATCAGCCAGACGAAGAATCAGTCAGGCGTGCCGGTCAGTGCCGCGAACTTCCGCCAAGATTTGAATCTTGACGGTGCGATCAACAGCGGAGACATCTCCCTGGTGAAGAGCAAGTCGGGCAACGCGTTGCCGGCCGAGCCAGCTCCGACCGCCGCACGCGAGCCGGCCAGCGTTTCCGGCCGGTCGGGCCGGTAATATCGGCTCGTAATCTCCGGCGCATTTAGTTAGGTCTTGCTTCATCCGCCGATCCCGGGTCCAGCAGCCGTTTCTCAAAAACGGCTGCTGGATCGCCTGCCCGGTAGTCCCCGCTTCACCCTGCACAATCTCCCCGCAAACCAGCCACCAACCAACTAACCTGCTGCCTCACTGCCACCCAATGAAGAAAACGCTCCTTAGCCTCACCCTGGTGCTCCTGACCCACGCCGCCGCGTTCAGTCAAAGCCAGTCGCTCTCGTTCAGCGACGGCTCCGGCGATCCGCTCGTCGGGTCCTATGGATCCAGCTCCTCCTTCACGCTCAACACCAGCGTGACTTTCTCCGGTTACAACGCCAGCGGGCTTTCCTACTGGCTCCAGGTGCCGAGCGCGCTGGCGCCGTTCGTCCAGATCACCGGCATCCAGTATTTTAACTTCACCGACCCGAACCAGGGAGACACGCCGAAGACGTTCAACGACCCGAGCGGTGCCAGCATGGGCTTCCTTTCTGACAAGGGCGCCACGCTCAGCGGCGACTTGGGTGGGACCACGAACAGCGGAACGCTCGTGCCGGGCACGTATCAGGTCACGGCGCTGACGTTCACGTTGTCGGGCGCGCCGGTGGGGTCGTTCCAGCTGCAATCCACGACGGTCAACCCGAAGGTTTCCATCGTCAGCGCCGGTGGACCAAACTTTGAGAGCAACGTGCTGCCCACGGCTTCCTACACGATCAACGTGGTGCCGGAGCCCTCGACCTGGGCGTTGCTGACGGCCGGCGGCGTGGCGCTGCTCGGGTTCACCGCGCGCCGACGTTTTCAGCGCGCCTGAAATTTATCCCGGCGACGCGACGGGAATTTGCAGGCTGTAGAAAGCGGGGCTGCCTCCGCCTGGAAGCGGCCCCGCTTTTCGCTGGGTGCGAAACCCCGTCCGCGCGGCTGCCCCGCATCGAACTTCGATCCATGAACACCGTCCTTTCCATCCTGGCCGGCTCTGTCGGCTTTGCCGCGCTCTCCCTGGTGCCGGCTGCGCAAGGTCAGACCACCGGCGGGACACCGCCCGCCGCCGCGACCGCGGAAAAGAAAACTGCGACCGCAGATGCCTGCGGGCTGCTGACGAAAGAAGAGGTCGCCACGGCGCAGGGAGCTCCCATCACCGACGCTCAGGGGCAGATCGATGCCGGCGGGAAGTTCCGGATCACGCAATGTTTTTACGCCGCGGCGGAAACAAACAAATCGGTCAGCGTGATGTTGACCCAGACCCAGCCGGCGCCGGCAGCGGGCGAGAGCAAGCGCACGGTCCGCCAATTCTGGCACGACACGTTTGACCGCTTCACCGGACAAAAGGAAAACGGTGACAAAGACGCCCGGGAAAAAGACAAGGCGGAGGACAAAGACAAGGAAAAGGACAAAGGCGCGGAGCGGGAGGAAGACAGCGACAAGGAACCGCCCCGTCGTATCGAGGGTCTGGGCGAGGATGCGTATTGGACGCGCAGCCATGTCGGCGCCGCGCTCTACGTGCTCAAGGGCGAGAACCTGCTGCGCATCAGCATCGGCGGCCCGGACAACGAGGAAACCCGCCTCAACAAATCGAAGACGCTGGCCGCCAAGGCGCTGGCGCGTTTGTAGACCGCCCGCAGACCATCCCGCCTGGCCCCGGGAAATCCCCGCGCTTTCTGAATCCGTCCCGCTTCCGCTGGCGAACCTTCAGAGCAAAGCGACGCGGCCCCGGGCTTCTGGTCGAAACCGTGCGCCCGCAACCTCGTTTCATCGCTTTGTCCTTCGCAGAGAGTTGGAAAAAATCTTTTGCCGCGCACGAATTTCCTTGCGTGCTTGATCATTTGATCAGTAACTAGCCTGCGCAGAGTCCCCCCATCACTGAACCTCGCCCCAGCCCAAGCTCCATCCGCCATGCCATCGCCCACTCTTCGCCGCCTTCTTCCTGCCTGCGCCGCCGTCCTCGGACTGGCCGTCCTGGCTCCCAACCCGCTCTCCGCGCAGACCGCGACTTATTCCAGTTCCGTGCAGCAGAGCAACTTCAACGGCGAGACCTACGGCCCGCCGCCACCAGCCGTCGGCGGTGCCACCGCGCCGATCAATCCGGACGGGACCACCGGCCCGGCGGCCAATCCCTTCACTTTCAATCTGGCTCAGGTGGCCTCGTTGCAATCGATCACGTCCATCTCCATCACGATGACGATTTTCGACGGCAAAACCGACGCGGCCGGTGCGGAGTTCAATGAATGGACGCTCGCTCTGGACAACATCGACACCGGCATCCGGCTCAATGGCTTCACCACCGGCCAGGAAATCCGGCTGACCATTTCGGGCACCACGATGCAGGGCGCCGCGATCCTCGCCGCGCTCCAGGCTGACAATCAGCTCAACGCCCGCATTTATGATTCTGGGGACACGGGCCTCCCGGGAGGGGGCGCGCAAAACTTCATCATCCCGTCCACCCAAGTGGGCGGCACGCCGATCAACGCCGTGCTCACGATCACCGGTGCCGTGCCGGAGCCGGGCACCTACGCGTTGTTCGGAGTCGGTCTGGTGGCTCTGGGCTGCGTTGCATTTCGGCGTCACGCCCGCCGCGGCGCCGTCAGCGCTCACTCCTGAAGCGTCCGGCGATTATTGCCGCCGGGAAGCCGGGCGGCGGCGCCGGTGCCGCCCGCCCGCTCCGCTTCGACCATTGACCCAAGCGAAAAGTCTCCATGCGTTGTTCCCGCTCTCGATTCGCTCCTCCGCTGAGTTTGCTCGCGGCGGCGTCTCTGCCTTTCGCCGCGATGACGGCGCGCGGCCAGGCCACGGTCATGTTGGTTGACGACGTAATTCAGCCCGGCACCGTGGTCAGCATCGGTGCCGGCGAGTCCGGGTCGATCAATCCGGCGGGCGATCCGTTTGCCTTCGCCAACGCTGCCAGCCTGCTCAACATCCAGTCCATCGCCATCACGCTGACGCTGATCGACGGGGACACTGGCACCGGGCCGGACGACGTGTTCCGCGACACCCTCACCCTGCGGCTGGACGGCATCGAAACCGGCCTGGTGCTGAACGGCTTCAGCTCTGCTGCGAACGAGGGGAACATCCAGGCGAGCGACTACATCCGGTTGCGGCTGGAGATCACGAATCCCGCCAACGCCGGCGCCATCCTGGCGGCGTTGCAGGTGGATAATCAACTCGTAGGCAGCCTCTACGAATCCGCGGGAGTTCCGGGCGCCAACAGCATCGGCCTGCCGGCGCGCGAGTTTGGCAGCTCGACGCCAACCATCACCGCGGTCCTCGAAATCACCGGCATCGCGGTGCCGGAGCCGGGCACTTGGACGCTGCTGTCGGTCGGTGCGATCGTCCTCTGCGGCGGCGTTGCCCGCAGCCGCCGCCGGCAAGCGGCGGCCGCACGGTGATCGCTCACCCCGGCGTTTCTTTCAATCACCCCCATCCCATCAATCCCCGGTCGTCGCGGTGGACGGTAACGTCCAGCTGACTCCCCGGCCCCCGAATCAGAAAAGCCACCCGTCAGGCCGGGGACGACGTCACCCGTCGGTTCCCCATTGTTCTTTGTCCCGTTATCAAAACCAGAAAATCATGAAGTCGCCCCAGTGCTTCCTCCACACCGCGTCTCGCGCGGTTCTCCGCCCGCTGCTCTTCGGAGCGGTTTCGCTGTTCGTCGCGGTTCCCGCGCTCCTGCAAGCGGCTAATCCCCCCACCGGCACCATCTCCGCCACCAGCACGACCCCGGTCACCTGGGTCGGCACCGCCACCGGCGGCGCTGCGCCCGATGAGCCGACCGCCATCGAAGGGATCAACAAGGATGTCTTCAAGCTGACGGTGCTCGGCACCCCGGCGGATTTTGCCGGCAAGACGATTCCGATTACGTTCACTTGGATGCTGCCGAGCAACGACTACGACGTCGTGCTGCGCAAAGATGACGGCGACGGTGTTTATGAAACGACGAACGACGACGTCATCGTCGGCACTTCCGGCAACGGCGCGCCCGAGACCCGCGAAGCCGTGGCAATCAAGCCCTCCGATCTGAATGCCAGCGGCACGACGACCTTCTGGGCGGTCGCCGTCTATTTTGCCGTGCCCCCGCCAGTGCTCGATCAATACAACGCGCGGGCCGAAGTGGTGACGAGCACCTCGACGCGCACCGCGACCTACCAGCCGGCGAACATCACGTTTTCGCCGAACACCGCGCTCAAGGCGCCGGTCGCCGCGCGCGACGGCGAGCCGAGCAGCCGCATCGACAAGCTGGGCAACTACTTTGTCGGCGGCATCCGCGGCGTGCCGGCGGGCATCGACCTCTGGTATTTTGACCTCAAGCCGAACAGCCCGACCTATGACCCGCTGATGCGCAACCCGCTCTACCGCGGCCAGCCAGACGCGTTCACCGCGGCGGAAGGAGCCGCAGCGGACGGCGGTGGCGACATTGATCTCGCGATCGGTGTCGACGCCCAAGGCAATCCGGTCCTGGCTTTCTCCAGCCTCGTGGCGGCCAATATCTCCACCGGCAAATCCACCGACCTCGGCGCAAGCTTCCAGCTCAACCCGGCCGGCAACGCGACGGGCGGCCCTCCGGGTGATGATCGCCAGTGGCATGAGTTCGCCGGCCCCAACACGGTCTATATGCTCTACCGCACGCTGGCTCCCGCCTTCGCGCAGATCCAGCGCTCGAATGACGGTGGCCTGACCTACGGGGCGACCACGGTCGTCGGTTCCATCGGCCAGGTCGGCTGCCTGGACGTCGATCAGTTTGACGGCACCGTCGTCGCCAGCGGCGGCAATGGCGTCGTGGCGATCGGCACCCCGCCCCCGGGCAACGTGCTGCCGCCCCCGACCTACACGATCGTTTCAGCCATTCCGCCGGAGGTTTCCGATGCGGCCAACATCTTCTTCGTCACGAAGGTCGCCGACGACAACCGCGACGCCAGCGGTGCGCTTATCGGTCCCGGCACGATCTACGTCTGCTATTCCGACGGCAAAGACATCTTCGTCGCGCATTCCACCTCCCGCCGCGACGGCGCCTCCTCCGTCACCTTCAGCTCACCGGTGAAGGTGAACAGCCCGGACACCGCCACGAACCTGCTGCCTTGGATCGAGACTGGTCCGACGCCGGGCACCATCGGCGTGGTCTGGTATGGCTCCACCTCGCCGACGAACAGCAACAGCGCGCAGTGGAAGGTGTATTACTCGCTGTGCTACAACGCTTCGGACGCTAGCCCGACCTTTTTCCAGGCGGCGGCGAGCGATCACTTCATCCACGGCAGCAACATCTCGCTCGGCGGCCTTGATGCCACCGGCATGGGTGCAAACCGCAACTTGATCGACTACTTCCAGCTCGTGTTCGACCCGACGGGCGCTGCGGTCATCGGCTTCACCGACGATCACAATGACTACGACGGCCACACCTACGTGACCCGCCAGATCAGCGGCCCGTCCATCAACGCCGAACTGCCCGGTGCCGCGGCCAACGTGCCCACGCCGGCCGAAGGCAGCGGGCTGGCGGCCGCTATCCAGAGCAACATCGCCGGCACCCTGCCCGGCACCAGGGCGCCGCTGCTCGTCCAGCCGGGCCCGAATGGCGAGCAGGTCATGGACTTCGCGCTTGACGCCGAAAGCGGCATCAACACGACGGTCAACGCGGTCAGCCCAGTGGACATCCTGTCCGTCAAATACATCACGCAGGACACCCCGGGCGGCCGCATCCTGACCGCCACGATGACCGTCTCCGGCCTGGACACGATCCCGAACAACGCGAGCTGGCGCATGAGTTTTACCGCCAACGCGCCCGATTCCACGGACAATGGTCCCGCGGGGACCGTCGGCAAGTATTCCAACGGCGTCTCGGATCAAGGCGATCAGTTCTTCATGATTGTGCGCACCAACGCCAGCGGCACCCGCAGCGCCGCTTACGGCAGCGCGGTGCGCAACAGCAATGGCTCCCTGACCTACACGGACATCGGGCCGGCCGATCGCTTCACCATCAATCGCGGCAATCGCACCATCACGGTTTCCGTCGCCCTGTCGAAGATCAACGCCGCTCTCACGGCCGCCGGCCGGCCGGTGATCCGGGAAGATGGCACCAGCTTCCTCACGGGCCTGCGCGGCCGGGCCGCAACGGCGGACACGGATGACCTCACCCGCGGTGGCACCTCCCTACGAGTCGGTCTGGCGTTGCCCGGAGCCACCGTCAAGGAAGGCGCGCGCTGAACCGGCGGACTCCCGCGATGAACGCAATGCAAACCACACCCACGCCCTGGCCCCAGCGCCGCCCCTTGTTCGTCGCGGCGGTCTTGAGCCTGGCGGTCTTCGTTGAAATCTCCTACGCGCCGGGAGCTGCCGGCGCGGCGGAGGAGCCGAAAGCCGCTACGACGGAGAAAGCGGCTTCATTCCCCGAATCGACCGCGGCGCCCCTGATGGAAATCGCGGGCCTGCGGGTCGGCCAGACGGTCGCGGAAGCATGCGCCAAGCTGGACCCCATCGGCGAGCGGATGAGCCGGACATCGAAAGACCGCGGCGACCGCTATCTTTGGAAGCTAAAGGATGAAAAAGCGGATCTGGCCTACGTCTCGGTCCGCTCGAATCGCGAGGGGAAGATCGGTTCCATCACCGGTTTTTACCGGACCGGGCACGAGGTGCCGTTCGAGAAGATCGGCGATCTGGACGCTGTCGGGAACATCAACGACGAGCGTGCCTTTTGGGATGTGCGCGATGCCTCGGGCAAGCTGAGCCACCGCATCAGCGCGAAGGGCGCCCAGCGGAAAGCCAACGTCATCACGCTGGTGTCCGTCCCCAAGCGCAACCGCGCGGAGAGCGAGATCGCGATGACGCCGGAGCAGCTAAGAGGCTCGATTGACGAGACCGACAAAGCCCGCTGATGTCCGGGCGCCCGCCGGGATGCATCGCTGCCTCGCAGCCGCGCAGTCTTTGCGGATCAAGATGTCGCTGCTTGGGGAATTGACGCCGGCGGGCAGCGGCTCCACCGGCCCGTTGTAGAGGCGGCTCTATGAGCCGCAGAATCGAAACGCCTGCGCCTCGCAGAGGCGCCTCCACAACGCGTGGCGCGGACAAACTGACTGAGTCTGGAAGCGAAACGGAAACCTCTCAGAACCCGCGCGACGATCCCCACCAGTTCCCAACGGTCTCGCCAAAACGTCCCTGCTGTCCATTCCCCGCAAATCGATCCGCGACGACCTCGCGCCGAGGAGGATTGACGGTGCCACGCCGCCAACCCATGCTCGGCTTCCGGCGCCCGCGCTGCCGTCCTCTGCGGACCGAACCATCCGTCGGCCGCCGCTCCGCTGTTCCATCTCAGCCGATCCACCCGCCGCCATGCTCACCAGCCCCCTTCGCCGCCTCCGCATCGCCAGCCTCCTTTTTCCCCTGGCATTGCTGCCGGCCGCGCTGACTTCAGCACAAGTCATGGTGCGGCCATCCGGCGCCGAGCCGCAGCGCGTCATCGTCACCGGCACCGGCCTGAGCTCCGATCCCTACGGGGCGCCGGAAGCCTACGGGCGCGCCCGTTTCACGCCGAACGTCTCCGCCTACGTGCTGCCGCCGTGGACGGTTTACACCGGGTTCGGCTACGAAGGGCAGGCGCTGCGCTTTGACCGGCCGGCGCACACGTTCACCCAGGAGATCGAGCTGGGGCTGCCGTATCGTTTTGGGTTCGCCGTCGAGAACACGTTTGAAACGTATCGCGGCCGCACGCAGGAGCGCACGTTCGGGATGGAGGTGCGCTACGCGCTGGCCGATTGGAACAAAATCCCGCTGAACCCGACGCTCTTTGTCGAATACAAAAAAGGGCTCGGCTACCTCACGCGCGAGGAAGGCGCGCCAGAGCGCATGGAGAAGGGCGAAGCCGCCGAGCGTGCCCGCCAATCCACCACGCACATCCCGGACGCCGTGGAAGTGCGGCTGCTGCTGGCGCACGATTTCAACCACAAAGTCGAGTGGGCGCTGAACGGGTTTTTCGAGCAGGAGATCGCGGGCGATCGCGGCCGGGAATGGGGCTTTGCCCAAAGCATCACGATGCCGGTGCTCCTGCCGAATGAGCGGTTCAAGATCGGCCTGGAGATGCTGTATTCGAACTTTACCGACAAGGATACCCGTAGCGATCCCGCGCACCGTTTCGTGATCGGGCCAACGTTTTCCTTCAAGCCGACGCGCACGACGCGCTTCGACGTGTCGCCCCTGTTCGGGGTCACTCACGACGCGCCGCGCGTCCAGGTCTTCGCGGTCGTTTCGGCGCTCTGGGGCCGTGGCGTCGCGGCCGGAGCCGGGGGTGAAGCCGAGGCGCCGGTTTCCACGCGCAGCCGCTAGCCGCCCGGTGCGGCGGGAGCCTCCGCGAATCCTCAGCGGGTGACTTCGTCATCCGCGGTCCAAAGCGCGCCGTCCGGCCCAGCCGAGCGGACTTCGAGCGCGGTGGCGGAGAGCTGGTGGAAAAAGTAGGGATGCCCCCAGCGATCAAGCAGGCGGCCGCGTTCATCGAGGCGCGGTGCCGCGGCGTCGCCGTCGCGATTACGAAATGACAGGCCGCGGGAATTTTTGCCCAGCAGCGCGCTGGTGATCTCGCGATTCGTGCCGACCGGATTTTGGCCGAAGGCGGCGCGGTAGCCGCGCAGCATGCCTTTCACCACAGCCAGCTCCGGGTCGGCCGCGGCGGCGCGGTGCTGCGCGGCGCTGCCGGTCTGGAAGCGCGGGGCGTTGTGGTTCACCGCGGCGGCTGCCATCACCGGTGCCGCCGAGGTCGTCGGTGCGGCGGGAGAAGACGCCACCGGCGCGGCGGCCGGCCTCGCCGTCAGGCGCGGTGCCAGCGACGCTGCCGCGGGTTCCGAAACCGCTGCCGGCGCCATGACGAGCGGTGCCTCGGGTCGTGCGGGTTCTGTTTCCGGTCGGAGAACGAAGAACAACCCGGCGCCAGCCACGGCGAGCACGGCAGCGCCCGCGGCTAGGCGGGAGGATGACAGCTTCATGCGGGCGTGTTTTCTTCCGATTTCATCCTAGCGCATGAACCCGAGATCGGGCCGGGCGAAGCGCCCGATGTTCGGCAGCACGGTCCCCAGGTCGCCGGGAGTGACGCCAAACCAGCTCGCCAGCGTCGCCGAATATTCATCCACCGAAGTCGTCGGAATCCACCGACCCTCGTCGGTATCATCCGGACCGTCCACCACGAGCGTCGGCACGGTGCCGTAAATGTCGCCGCCCTTCACCGCGCCGCCGAGCACGAGCTGGTGATTGCCCCAGCCGTGGTCGGAGCCGGAGCCGTTGGAGGCAAACGTGCGGCCGAAGTCGGACGCCGTGAATGTCGTCACCCGATCCGCCACGCCAAGCTCGACGGTGGCCTGGTAAAATGCGCCCAGCCCCTGGCTCAGTTCGGTGAGCAATGCGTCGTGCGCCTCCATCTCGCCGCCGTGCGTGTCGTAGCCGCCGACCGCGCAAAAAAAGATCTGCCGCTTCATGCCGAGCGCCGAGCGCGCCGCGATGAGCCGGGCGATCATTTTGAGCTGGCTGGCGAGGTCGTTGTTCTCCGGGAACGGCGTGTTCAGCGTGATGCCCGGCAGGACGCCGGCCAGCAGCGCGTTGTTCGCGGCGGCGCGCTGCGTGATCTTCGCGAACTCAGCCTCGAAAAGGTTCTGGCGCGGCAGGTTCAGCATTTCCTGAAGGGCCTGCATGCGCGTCGCGCCGGCGGGATAGTTTACGTCGTCAAAGCCGATCGTGCCCCCGGGCGCCACCTGGTATTGAAACACCTGGCGGCCGACCTGGAACGTGTTCGTCCCAGCCAGCGACATCGACATGGAAATCGCGGCGCTGCCATTCATGGAGACCAGCAAATCCGCCAGGCGCCCGCCCCAGCCGCTCTGCGGCGGCGCGTCCGCCCAGGAGGTCTGCCATTGCACGGACTGGTCAGCGTGGGAGAAAAGTTGCGGCGGCAGCGCGGCGGTGCCGGCGAGGTAGTCGGCGCGGGTCACCGGAGCGACGAGCGTGCCGACGTTGGCGACCAGGGCGAGGGCTTTGTCCTCGATTGAACAACGCCGCCAGCTCCGGCACCGCGGGGTGCAGCCCATAGGTGCGGCCATCGCCTGTCGCCGGTGTGATCGGCAGCAGCGCGGCCTGCGGCAGGGCGAGGTCCGCGCGCGCCGCTGCGTAGCCCGCGTAGCCGGTGTTGTCGCGCGGCACGAGCAGGTTGTTGCCGTCGTTGCCGCCGTAAAGAAACAGGCAGACCAGCGCGCGGTAATCCTCTTCACCGCTGCCACTGCCGATGAGCGATTGGGCGCTCGCGGCATTGATGGCGCGCAGGTTCCAGACGGTCGAGGCGACAGACGTGGTGCCGAGCGCGGCGCAGGCGGCCTGGCGGAGAAAGGTGCGACGGGAAAGGGGCATGGGACAAAAGCGGGTGTTACTTCGCGATGACGAAATCCGGGGAGATGACGATGAGGTAAACGGCGGACTGCGCGCGGAGCAGCGGCTGATCGGCCGGGATCGCATTGATGGCGCGCAGAAGGATGTCGCGCGTCGCGGCGGTCATCTGGCCGCTGAGCAGCAACACGTCCAGCGAATCAACGAGCGCCGCCGGATCGCCCGCCAGCGCGGCCTGCGCCGAGAAGTCCGGGATCAGAAACGACGGATCGTTGGCCGACGGCACGCGGAAGACCGACTGACGCTGCACGTTGGCCGAGGCGATGGCCGTGCTGTCCGTGGTGATCTGGAATTCCGGCGCGACAAGTCCCGCCGCGGCGAGCGGACCGGGCTGCACGTAGTCGGGCGAGAAGAAATTGAAAACCGAGGACGCGAGATACGGGCTCTGGCCGAAGGAATCGGTCAGATCGTAAATCTGGAACTGGCCGTTGGCCGCGCGCGAGCCGAAGGCGCGGTGGACGTTCGCCAGTCGCAGGAGCGGCTCGCGCTGGTGGCCGTAGCCCGCGGCGCCGAGCGCGGCCGGCGTGCGCGCTTCGTAGTCAAGCAGGATGGCGCGGATCACCGCTTTCAAATCGCCGCGCACGCCCTGGCCGTTGTCCGCAAACGCCTGGGCGACGCGATAAACGTAGGCCGGGCTCGGGTTGCTCGTCACCAGCCGCTGGATGAGCTG
The DNA here is from genome assembly GCA_963762725.1 of uncultured Verrucomicrobiae bacterium. Classification (GTDB taxonomy): domain Bacteria; phylum Verrucomicrobiota; class Verrucomicrobiia; order Chthoniobacterales; family SZAS-18; genus JAFAXH01. The sequence continues at coordinate 1,010,320 of CAVXLY010000005.1, forward strand.
GCGGCTGATGAACGGACCCACGTTGGGATGGTTAAAAATCAGGTCCAGCGCATCCTGGAAATCCTGCGCCTGGCTCTGGCCGGCGGGGAGGACGACGTTGTCGAGCAGCCGCTTCGGATTGGCGCTGTCGTGGTGCGCCGGCTGCGGCTGCATCGGCGCGCGGAAATTCGGCGGCACGTAGGACCAGACCGGCGCCTCGCCCTGCGCCCAATACCAGCCGGTGAACACCCGCGCGAAGCCGGAGACCACCTCCTGGCCGTAGGTCGGCACCGGCCGGCCCTGGGCGTCGAGCGCCAGCGTGCCGTCGGGGTGGAGCTTGTGCAGGCCGATGGAGAAAAGCTGGAGAATCTCGCGAGCGTAGTTTTCGTTCGGCGTCCGGCCGGTGGCAGGAGTCCGGCTTGTCATTGTGGACCATGTCCAGATACTCACCCATCACCGGGTTGAGCGTGACCGCTTCGAGCAGTTGCCGGAAGTTGCCGAAGGCGTTGCGCAGCAGCAGATCCTGGTAGTTTGCGAGTCCTTCGATCTCAAACGCCAGGCCGGCTTTGTGCAGCGAGACGACAAAGATCTCGCTCAAGGCAAACGCCACCCGCTGGCGGAGCTGATCCGGCGCGGTGAGCGCGTTTTTCCACCAGGCTTCGTAGAGCCACTCGTTGCGCACCGGATCGCCGGCGGCCAGGCGGGCATCGATCTGCGGCAAGTGCAGGGTCAGCGGAGTGGAGAACTGGGCGTTGAAAAAGGCGTCGAACCCGGTGGCCCGGAGTTGGGCGATGGTTTCATTCGTCGGGCCAAAGGTGGCCTGCGTGAGGAATCGCGCCGCGTCGGCAGCCGTCGGCAGCCCGCTGGGCAGCGGCGGCGGCGCGGGCGGCGGCGTGAAGCTGCCGGTGGCCGTGGAGCGGGCAAACTGGCCGCGGATTTCGCCGCTGGGATATCGCGCGGTGTGGAGATTGACGTAGGTGCGCCCGGCCTTGATCGCCGCCACGATGTCAGCGGAACTGTTGCCCCCAGCCTGGGTAATCGGCCACAGGTAGCTGCCGTCGGCCTGCGGCGCGGCGTCGTCCAGATCGAAGAGGATCGCGCCGCTCTGGCCAGGATCGGCGGGACCGTGCACGTGGGCGCTGATCACCGGGCCGGTCAGACCGGAATAGTTCTGCCGCAGCACGGCAAATGTCTCGTCCGCGCTGAGCCGCAGCGTCGCGGAGCCGGAGCCGTTCGAAACCACGCCGCTCTGGGGCGTGAGGCTGGCGAAAAACAGCGTCGAGCCGTCCGGCGGCCGCACGGCCGGGAGGAACGGCGCCAGCGTGCCGGCTGTCGCGCCGACGATCTCCGCCGGCTCGGGGCCGGTGTCGCCGGGGCGCAGCCAGCCGACCGCGAGATGTTCGCCGCCGCCGGCATTGGCCTGCAGAATTTCGAAATAATATTTCTGGCCGGCGATGAGCGCGAGCAACGCCGATTTCTGGCCCGGCTCCCGGTGCCACTCGCGCGGAAACGTCCACGCCGAAACCCCGCCCGCTTCACCAGGCTCGCGGGCTGATCGTCGTTGGCGATCCAAAGCTCGCTCCCGTCGTCGCTGGCGATCCAGAAAGTGTAGTTGCCGGTGACCGGCGGGATCAGGTAACCGCGGATCCGCGTGCCGTAGTTCTCGCCCAAGCCGGGGTCGTCGGCCGGCTGCTCCAGCGTCGTCAGCAGCCGCGAAGTCGCCGGCGGCTCCGTCGTCGGGATCGCCGCCACGGTGCCGGCCGGCAGGCCATGCCAGATTTCCTGCAACACCGCGCCAGTGCCGGGCTGCGGCGCGAGCGAAACCGTCGCGCTCGCCGGCGTGCCGACCGTGTAATCCGCTCCGGGAGCTGCGCTGAGAACGACGGTGCGCGCCGAGGTCGCCGCGGCGTTCGGCAGCGGGACCACGCGGAGCGTCGCCGCATTGACGCCAAACGGCAGCGTCACGCTCGCCGGCAACGGCTGGAAATCGGTGCCCGCCGTCGCGGACCCGCTGACCTGGAGTGCGATCGTGATCGCCTCCGGCCGGCCGCTGCGGTGGACCGTGAAACTGCCGGGATCCGCGCTCGCCGCCGAGGCAAAGCTGTCGCTGGCGCTGAACGTCACCGTGCTCGCCGTGGCCTGCAGCGCCGCCTCGGCCCGGGCGTGATCGCCGCGCACCCCGTCGGTCGCGGCCGAGTAGGGATCGAAGCCGAGCTGGCGCTCTTCCCAATCGCTCAAGCCGTCGTTGTCGGAATCCAGGTCGGCCACCGTGACTCGGTAAAACGCGCGCGTCGCGCCGGCACCGGTCGCAAAAGTCGCCTGCATCTCGCCGCCGTTGCCGACCACCGGGTCGCCGAGCGGCTGCCAGGCGCTGCCCGGCGCGGCGGGGTCGGAAGTTGACGAAACCTGGTAGCGCTTACCCGCCACCGACGGCCAGCGCAGCGTCACGGTATCCGCGGTGCGGGTGAGCGCGGAAATTTTCAGCACCGCCCGGGCATCGAACGGGTCGAGGCCGGCGGCGCTTTTCTGCCGGTTCGTCATCCCGCTGCCGTCCGGAGCCAGCGCGTCCGCGGCGAGAGCGCTCGCGTGAAACCGGCTTTCCCAGACGTCGCTCAAGCCGTTTCCATTCAGATCAAGACCGGCTCGGGCGGGGAACGTCGTAGCGAGCAGCCACGCCCCCGCCGTGAACCCGGCGAGGAGGGCTTTTCGGATGGCGGGTCTGGAACAAATCTTTCTCATGCGGGACCGGAAGCGATGCGACCGACTCCACCTCTGTGCCACCGGGTATGCGGAAGGAATCCGCGCTGCCGGTCGGTGGCCGGCGAGGTGTGCGGGCGGGACTGATCAAGCAGCTATTGTGCGGATCGTCACGGCGGCGACCCAAACCCCCGGGGGTCGCGCGGCAACGCCGAAAACATCTTACCAGGCATGGCGCGTCGAGAGCAAGCGGAACCGGCGTAACCTGTTGCCTTGCAATGATGAACGCCTGGCGATCTCTTTCCGTGCCGGCTCTTCGCATCGTCGCGGGAAAGAGTCGCAATGCTGCTGATTTTTCTCACGGAGATCGGGCTCCCGCGACCGTGGCGATGCCTGACTCACGGTCACCCGGTTTCCGAGGCGTGAAATCGTGTGGCGCCAAACCGGCACCCGGATCCGTGACGAGTCCTCTTTTCCGCTCGTAAATGCCCGGGCAGCGCGGAAAATGCGATCGCATCGCGCTGCGGGAGCCAGTCGGGCGGAGATACGCCCGCCACGGCCAGGCCCGGCCTCCGTCGTCGCGACGTCGCGGGACCAGCCGATGCTTGCGCGATATTTCACACCAGAGCCGACCCCGTAATCCCGCCCCTTCCCCGCTCCATCATGATCCGCACGCTTTTCTCCTGCCTCGCCGCTGGTGCCGTGGCTGCCGCCACCGGGACGCTTTCGCCGGCTTTCGCCGAACCACCCGCCGCATCGCCGCCAACCCCAGCAGCAGGGGGCTCCCGATTTGCAAAAGCTCCCGCCGCTGCCTTTCAAAAAGGAATCGGTAGGCGATTACAGCGCGCCCGGGTTGCAGGTCAAAGGCGCCTTTATCGGCACGCCGCTCACCGTGGACGCCGCGTTCGCCGCCCAGCACGAAAACACGCCGCCGAACGAGCCCTTCACCGTCACCGTGCCCAAGGGCAAAGACATCTTTTTCACGCCCGGCGGAAAGAAAACGGGCCTGCCCGAGCTGGTAAAGCTCATGACGGCCACCAAGGAAAGGCAGGCGGTCGAAATCCTGCGCCTGGTGAATCTTTCCGTCCCGCTCCAGCCCGAGCCGGCTGACCGGCTCAAGCTTTGCGCCCGCCTGCTCGTCACCCAGGCGCTGCCCGCCGCGACGAAGAACTTCGAGAAAGCCGCGCTGCTCGACACCTACGCCACGAAGATCGGCGGCTACGATGCCGTGTGCGTCCACGCCCAGATGACGAAGCCCGAAACCGGCCAACTCTACGTCGTGAAGCTCGTGGGCATCCTGCACCCGACCCGTCCGGGCGGCGTCATGGCGTTTTTGCTGGCGGACACCAAGCTCAGCGACATCAAAGATCCGGCCGATCTCGCGTCAAAAGGCATCGGTCTGCAGATCATCCATTCGCTGCGTTTCGTCGATGCGCCGCCCGCGGCTGCACCGAAGCCGTGATGACCAGCTGACCCGCGCTAGGGTGCCGCGATGAGAAGCCGGCTCTCCGGGAACGAGCAGCAGACTTTTTGGGAATGCGTCGCCGCCGGGCTTGGGCTTCTCGTCTTTCTGGTCGTGGGGATCTTGGCGCTCTGGCCGCTCGGGCAAACGGCGCTGGTGTGGCGGCTGGCGAAAGGATTCGTGGTTTACTGGCTGGTCGTCTCACTCACGGCGTGGGTGCTCGGCCTCGCGCATCGGTTGCTGCGCGTGGAAAGCGATCCTCCCTCAAACGCCTACCTGTTTACGAACCTCGGTCTCAGCGCGATTCTGCAGGCCGGCTGGCCGGCGTTTGCCGCGCTCGCGGTGACGGGCGCGCTCGGGAATCCCGCCCCCGGCTGGCTGCCCCTGCTCGTCCTGCACGGCGTCGGATTGTTCTCGAGCCTGGTCGCCGCCCTGATCGTCGGCGTCTTTTACCAGGGCACCTTTTACCGGCTGATCAACGCGCCGCTCGCCCTGCTGGCCTACCTCGTTTTCGCCGTTTGGCCGGCGCTGGGCCGGGCGATCTACGGCTGGTTTCTGGCGCTTTTCGGCGTCGGCTGAGCGAGCGCCGCGCGCTACTTCGTGGGTCCCGGGAAGCTGTTCACGTATTCAATCTTGAAATCGGGGAACGATTCCACGAGCTGGATCTTGTAGTCCGGAAACGAATCCACGATCTGCCACTTGCCGGCCGAACTGGCGAAGCTCTTCACGATTTCCACCTTCAGATCGGGAAAACTTTTCACGACCTGCACCTTGTAGTCGGGGAAGCTCGTCACGAACTGGATGCGGCCGTAAACCTTGGAAACGTCCACCTTTTTCTTGTCGTCCGCGCGGGCGTCGAGAAGGTGGAAAGCGCTGCTCAACAGCGCGACGACGAGGGTGCATGAGAGAGCGAATTTCATCGGGCGTTTGGTGTTTTGGAATGTAACGAAAACCGGGGCAACCCATCGCCGGGTGGTTCAGTCGGCGGGCAGCCGGCCCGCGAATATCTGTTTCGCCAGGTGCAGGCGCGCGATTTTCGGTGAGCCGACGTCGAAGCCGACATACTCGAAGAGAAGGATCCGGCGAGTCGAGACGTCATGCATCTCACTCCACGGAATGAAAAGCGGCGGATGCCCGAGCCGGAAAAACACCATCACGGCGACATGAATGCCTTCCGTCGAAGCGTGCACGGTCAGGACGCCGCGGTAGTTCGCCGTGCCTACCATGCCGGTCTGCCCGCCGTAGCCGGTGCCGGTCGGTGGCTGCCGGGCTGGAAAGCGCTGCGCGATACGCCCCCAACCGCCAATGACAGAAAGTAGCAGACAAACTCCGCTCCAGATCACGACGAAGAAAACGACAAACGCTACCGGGATCAGCAGCACGACCCAGATGGGCAGCCCGTCGCTTGGCGGAGAGTTCACAGAAGGGACACGGGATCGCGGACCGCGCGGTGAAGGCCCATCAGCACCGGCAGCGGCCAGCGTGCCTGCAAGCCTGCGGCCGGGCAACGCCTTCCCCGCAAATCCACCGGCAAGCTTGCCAGCACGCCGCAAAAAAGGCGACATCCATCGGGATGAAAGCGGCGTTTCTCCTCCTCTTTGCTCTCGGCATCTTGGCGCTGGCGCCACTGGCCGGTGCACAGCAGGATCGCGGCGTCATCAACGATCCCGACGGTTTTACAAACGTGCGCGCCAGGCCGGACCCGCACGCGCCGGTCGTCGCGCAGGCCAGAGCCGGCGAGATTTTTTCCTTCGAGAGCCAGGCTGGGAAGTTTGCGGAGTGGCTGGAAGTTACCCTGGCTTCCGGCCAGCGCGGCTGGATGCACGCCAGCCGCGTCCGGCGCCACGCCGTGCCGGCGGACATCACGGACGGCGGACCGGGCGACGAGGCAAACATCGCTGCGCGCCGCGCGGGGCTGAACTACTACGCTCTGACGCGTGACGCCGCGCGCGGCGAGCCGGCGGCGCTGACGCGCTTTTTCGCGTTTCGCGGCGACGGCGCGGCGGCGGAGACGCACCAAGCTGTCTGGTGCACGGTGATGCATCTGCTGGGCGACGAAAAGCTGGCGCGATTCCTCAGCCAGCAATCCGCGGAGGAGCGCCGGCAATTCCGCGCGGTGCTTCAGGAGGGCAACACGCTCTGGCCTTTCGAGCCGGTGGGATACATGAAACGGAACTTCCCCCAAACCGCGAAAGCGCTCGCCGTCCGGTGAGCGCCGTTCCCCGGATCACCAATACGCTTCGTCCTTGCGGCGCTGTTCCTCTTCCTCGCGGTCCGTGATGGCCTGGAGCGCGGGCTCGGCTTTCTCCCCGGGCAACAATGCGATCACCCGGCGCCGGCGTGCGTAGTCCGGTTCCCATTGGAGAAACTGCGCCAGGAGATTCGTCAGCCGGGATTCCGGCGAGCCGGCGGGATTGGCCAGGCTGAAGTCAACGAGGTCGGCCAGGAGCGCGCGCACCCAGTCGAGATTTGCCCCGCCGCCTTGGTCAATGATCGGCAGCAGCGAGCCGGCCAGATAGAGCGCGAAGCCGTTCCAATCCTGGGCGCCAGCGAGTTCCGGGCGGACTGCCACCCCGGCACGGGCGCAGTGTTCCTGCACGATCCCGGCGGCGTATTGCGTCACCTCGGCATCCACGGCGCGCAACGCCTCGAACCAGGCTTCCAGGACGTCGGCGCCGGTGCCGGGAACCGGCGGCGAGACTGGCGGCGGAAAATGCTTTGTCGGATCGTGCATGGCCTCGTTTCCAGATCCCGCCGGCTGGCGACGGCTCACGACTTCGCGAGCTCAGCGAGCATGATATCGGTCACGTCCAGCTGGAACGCCATCGGCTCGCCGGGTCCGCGGAAGTTGAAGACGATGCCGTCGGCCTCCGGTTGTTCGGCGAGAACCGGGAAAGCCTGGGCGCCGCTGAGTTTCAAGATCTTGACTCCGGCGGGCGCAAACGTTTCGCGGAACTCGTCGAGCGCGAGCGCCAGCGCATCCGGGTGAGTGAAGATCGGCACGAGCTGGCGGCCATCGCCACTGGGGTGGGGAGCGAAGATGAGGACGTCGCCGCCCTCGCGCTGGACCGCGGCGAGCAGGTAGGCGGGATACCGGGCTACGCGCGCGACGTCGCCCTCCACCTCGTCGCCCGTGCGCAACCGCTGCCAGGCTTCCTCGACGGCAACCGCATCAGCAAGCTCCTTCAAAGCGGGCAAATCCGCCGCCGGGATGGTGAACTCGTGCGGCATGCCCGGATCGATCACCACCGCCGCGGTGTTGTCCGGCAGCGCCACAGCGAAAATTTCCCAGCCCGTCCGGTCGCCAAATCCCGTGGGCCCGTGCTGCGCGATGTAAGCCTCACTGGCATCCCAGCACGAACAGAGCGCATACCGCAACTGCCCGTCTCCGGTGACCGTCGCTCGCAGCATTGCCGGCTCCAGCGGAGCGAAGGCCTCGGAAGGGCAATCCTCGTTCTCCGGCGGCTTCCAACAGTCGAACTCGAGCAGCCGACGCCACAGCTGATCGCGGGTGATCATCCCTTCCTTCCATTCGGCGAGAACCTGGCTGATGTCGTCCATGGATGGTGACAGTTGCGGGAGTGAAAACTCAAAAGCTGCCTTCGGCCTCGAACGCGCAGCCCATCCCGTCGGCACGCTTCGACAGCAGGGCGTTTTCGAAATTCGCGTTCAAGTTGGTATTCACCCAATTTTGTCCGGTCTTTTGGTCAAATGCTTTGTCCGCGAAACCCGGGCGTCAATCTGCGAATTGTTCGTCGCGGTGCAGGCATCAGCGAAAACGGACTTCGGTTCGCGAGCGCTCTCACAGGGCGGGGGGAGATGACTTTGATTGTCATCAGTTGTTTGACCAAAATCCATCAAGAACGATCTGCCGGCTGCGATCGTGGCTCGCCCGCGGGGCAAAGCGCGCCGCCCGACGCCGGGTCGCCTCCTGGGTCATGGCGCCCGCCGTCGGCCCGGGCCCGGACCGGCCAGGCCCGAAGGCAGGTTTTCCGCCCGTGCGCGCAGGTGGGCGGTGCGCAACCGGGTGAAAAATGTCCTGTCGGACTCGCTGTCGAGCGCGGCGCGCAGTTCGAGCCAGCGGCGCTGCTTTTCTTTCAGCGCCGCCTGCCCGGCGTCGTCCAGTCTGGCGCGCAATCGCTGGTAGGCCCTGGTCAATTCCTCCTCCACGTTTTCGTCGCCGACACCCCCGGCTGCCTCGGGGATTTTGTGTCCGTTCACCAGCACGCATTGCGCTTTTCCCCCGGCAAGCTTCACCCGAAACCTGAGCCGGTGATTGTATTCGAGCGGCCGGTTCACCATCGGCCGCGCGCGGCCGTCGATGACCAATCCGCCGCCGGGCAGGAGCGCGGGCAGGCTGAACGAAACTTCTCCGGCGTCCGCAACTTTTTCCGTCTGGGCGAGCCACCGGCGGTAGGCGGCGTCCAGCGGCGGGAGCACGTCAACGCACGTGTCCGCGCGCCGCCGGGGCCGGATCCACAGGATCGCCTCATCGCTCCAGCGCCCTTCGTAGATCGCCAGCGCGCTCCCGCCATCCTCGGCCCAATTCACGGCCAATCCGCTGAAGCGTTTGACGCCCGGCGTGCCGTCGTAGTGATCGTGCTCGGGGATGACCGCCAGCACCCGCCCGCGGACGGCATCCACGAGATAGTTCGCGATGGCGTCTCCGGCGATGTTGTCCTGCCCCGGCGGCCATTCTTTGAGCGTCTCCAGACGGCCTTCCTCCTCGCCCCAACCCCACGCGAGGACGTAAGCGCCATCCGGCGAAACCGTGTGCGGAAATCGGCGGAATCCCGGCCGGTTTTCCTGGGCGTTACCGGCCGCGACAAAGGCGCCAGCCATCGCCACCGCCGCGACGCAGCGGAGAGCGCGGAGCAGCGGTTTCATGGCCGTCGTTTTCGAGCCCCGCACACCGCCTGGGCTGCGGCTTTGGCTTACTGGTCCCCTGCCCCGGTGCCGCCCGCCGGCGCCATGGCCTGCAGGACCTGCGTGCAGATCCCGATGTCGCAGACCACCTGCGGGCCGGGCCCGAATGGATTGAAAATGATGCCGTCCACCCCTTGCCTGGGCAGGAGCGAGAAGAGCCGCTCGCCCGACACGATCTGCTGTTTCAAGTGCGGATATTTCTGCGCGACGACCTGCGCGCAATCAATGGCCGTGAACACCATCGCCGGGTTCTGCTTGCCGCCGGCGCCCACGGCGGTGACGAACGCGTCGTGCTCCGGGTTGATGAAAAAGATGTAGCCGACGTAGTCCCGCATCGCCCGGAACTTTTCCGGCGAATCCGGCTTGCCAAGCCAGCGCTCAAGCGCGACGGCGTGCGCCCAGAGCGCCGTGACGGCGAAGGAATCGTTTGGGATAAACCAGGTTTGTTCCTGCGCGCAGCCGAGGTTCACGTGGACGGACTCGAAATTCGTCGGCAACGCCGCGAAAAGCTCGGGACCGGAGATCCCGCCCACGTAAAGGCCGAGCGAAATCCCGCGCTCGCGCGCCCGGTCGGCGGCGGTCACCGCAGAGGCTTCGTCGGTATAAAACCAGAGCTTGCCGGGCGGGATGTTCACGGGCTCGCTGCCGAGCACAAACCCAGATTTGAACTTTTCCCGCCCGGTGACGTGCATGGCAAATTTCGCGTCCACCAGCCAGTCGTCGTGGCTGACGAGCGCGCGCATGACCTGTTCGAGGGTGGCCTCCTCGCGACTGTAGGCCAGGAGCGTTTCGGTCGGATTCATCGAGCGTAAGGAATAAGGTGCGGACCGAAAACCCGGACGCCATTTCTCCTGCCGTCGGCGGCCGCTGACACCGAGTTTTACCGCATTCGCAGTCCGTTGCCCAGCCTGCGCTTTGCCTACCCCATCGCGGCCGCCACGATCGGCGTGCGCATCTTGTCGCGCAGATGCGGCACCTCCGACGTCCCGGGAATCGCGCCGGTGATTTCTCGATGCCAGCCTGCGGGCTGGTGATCCACACTTATGCGGCTGCCTCATCCGCCGTGACGAACCAGGCCGGCTTCAAATCGGCCAGCGGATCCTTGAGCTTCGCGAGCTCCCCGGCCGGCCCGTGCACTTCCAGCCGGCTGATGTCGGCCAGGGTGAGCGCTTCCTTGAGCGGGGCATCCACGTTTTGCAGATGCGCAAGGAGCGCCTCGGCGCCGGTGTAAGCCTCGCGGCAGAGGACTTCGTTGCCGCTGATGGTGAAGTCGTAAAACAGGTTGCCCGCTTCCGTGCCGGTTTTCTCGACAAACGTGGGCAGCAGCGCTTTGAACGCGTCCAGCTTGCCGGGGTGAACTTTGAAATACGGGTGGAGGCTGACAAAGGAACTGAGCTTGTTCATGTGGACGAAACTGTATCCAAACCGGCGCGATTCCCAACCCGGATCTGCCGGCTGGCGCGGGCCGCAAAATGCGGCGGAAAATTTCCGCGAGCCGCTAGCGGGGAAGCGGGGCGCCGCAGGACGCTCCCGCCCGTCAGCATCGGGATTCGTGACGGAAAACTCTTCCCCGGATGCTCACGGTTTCGCCGGCGACGCAACGTCTACGCAGACGTATTTGATCTCGAGATATTCCTCGATGCCGTAGTGCGAGCCTTCGCGGCCGAGGCCGGATTGCTTCACGCCGCCAAACGGCGCGATCTCGTTCGAGATGATGCCGGTGTTCTGGCCCGACGATGCCGTATTCCAGCGCCTCGGAAACGCGCCACGCGCGCGCCACGTCGCGGGTGTAAAAATAGGCCGCCAGCCCGAACTCCGTGTCGTTCGCCTCGCGCACCGCTTCCTCCTCGGTCTGGAAGCGGAAGAGCGGCGCCACCGGCGCGAAGGTTTCCTCCCGCGCGCAGAGCATGTCCGTCGTCGCGTCGGTCAGCACGGTCGGCTGGAAAAACGTGTGCCCCAGTTTGGAGTCACGTTCGCCGCCGAGCGCGACCTTCGCCCCTTTTTTCACCGCGTCGGCCACGTGCGTCTCGGCCTTGAGCACCGCGGCTTCGTCAATGAGCGGGCCCTGCTCGACGCCGGCTTCCGTGCCGTTGCCGACCTTCAGCGCGCGGACGCGGGCGAGCAGCTTTTCGGTGAACGCTTCGTAAACGCCGTCCTGCACGAGGATGCGATTCGCGCAGACGCAGGTCTGGCCGGTGTTGCGGAATTTGCAGGCCATCGCGCCGTCCACCGCGGCGTCGAGATCGGCGTCGTCGAAGACGAGAAACGGCGCGTTGCCGCCGAGTTCCAGCGAGAGCTTCTTGATCGTCGGCGCGCTTTGTTCCATGAGGATGCGGCCGACTTCCGTGGAGCCGGTGAAGGAAATTTTCCGCACCGCCTGGCTGCCGGTCAGCTCGCCGCCGATCGCCCGGGCGTCGCCGGTGAGCACCTGGAAAACGCCGGCGGGAATCCCGGCGCGGAGTGCGAGTTCACCCAGCGCCAGCGCGGAGAGCGGCGTCTGCTCGGCCGGCTTGAGGATCATCACGCAGCCGGCCGCCAGCGCGGGGCCGGCCTTGCGGGTGATCATGGCGGCGGGGAAATTCCACGGCGTGATCGCGGCGCAGACCCCGATGGGCTGCTTGAGCACGACGATGCGCTTGTCGGCCAGCGGATGGCCGAGGATGTCGCCCTTCACCCGCTTGGCTTCCTCGGCAAACCACTCGATGAACGACGCCGCGTAGGCGATCTCCCCGCGCGACTCGGTGAGCGGCTTGCCCTGCTCGGCGGTCATGAGCTGGGCGAGGTCTTCGGCATTGGCGAGGATGAGGTCGTTCCACTTGCGCAGAATGTTTGCGCGCGTCTTGCCGGGCAGCGCCTTCCAGGCGGGCAGCGCGGCTTGGGCGGCATCAATGGCGCGCCGGGTTTCGGCGGTGCCCATGCTCGGCACGGTGCTGAGCGTCTCGCCCGTGGCCGGGTTGTTTACCGCGAAGGTTTCCCCGCTGTCGGCCGCGCACCAGCGGTCGCCGAGCAGCGCCTGGGATTTGAGCAGAGCCGGATCGGCCAGGCGCAGCGTCGTCGGTGTCATGGTGCCGGTGTCGGAGGAAGCATTTGGAATGGTGGTCGTCGTCGTGTGCATGATGAGCGGCGCGGCAGAAACGTCCGCGCGATGGGAATTAAATGCGGGTTGCCGGGAAAGATGGAGGTGCCAGCCTATGGGTCGCGTGATCCGCCGCCGCCGGCCTGCGCGCCGCGCAAACGTGCGGAAGAAGCGGCTCACCCCCGAAGGCTTCGGCAATCTGGCGTGATTTTCCGCGCCGCGCCAGACGGAACGCGGGCGGAGTTTTGCCCCGTCGCCGCGCGTGCCGACTGGACGCTGGCCTGCAAGTCCGCTGCATCCCGCGGCCCGGCGCAGAGCGTTCCTCCATTCCCGCCGTCCGACGGCCCCGGCTTCTTTCTTCCCCCGATGACTCCCGCGCAAAACGCACTCGCCCGCCGCCGCCTGGCACTCGGCATCACAAACGTCGGCTTCTGGGTGCTCGCCGCGGCGGGCGGCCTGGCTTGGCTGCTCCTGCGCGGAACCGGCGGGATCGGCCTGCGGGAAAACGCTCTCGTGCTGGCGGCCGCAGTGACGGTGCAGGCGGGCTTCGACTTTCTCGGCGGCTGCGTGCTGATGCCCCCGCCCCGGCCGACGCCCGGCCGCTTCCTGCGGCGCTGGCTGCGCGGCGCGCTCGGGCACACGCTGGTGCTCGGCGGCGTGGGGCTGCTGAGCTACGCCAGCTTCCGGGCGGGTCTGGGATTTCTGCCGGCAGTCGCGGTGGCCACCGGGGTGCTCGCCCTGGGCCGGCGGTTTTTGCTGCGGGCGCTCGGCGGCGTCGCCGTTTCCCGGGAAACGGACGCCGGCGAGCCGGTGCTCCTGGCCGGCGGCGGTGATGATGCCATCGACCCGGCCTTCACCGGCGGCCTCGTCGGCTGGGGCCGGCGGAGCGCGCGCTGGCTGCTGCCGGCGGCGTGGCGGCGCGCCCTGCCGGCCGCTGAATTTGCCGCCGAGCGCAGCCGCCGCCGCTGGGGGATCGCCGACGGCCTGCCGGGCCGGACGCTCGCGCTGATCCTGGGCTGGAACCTGGCGGGCGCCGCGCTCGGCTCCCTCGTTCTCGGCCTCTCCGCGCAGCCGCCGGGCGGGGCGCTGCTGCTCCATGCCTGCTGGATGACGCTCTGGACTTTCGGCAGCCTCTTGCTGCTGCCCAGTCTGAGCCGCGGCGCCGTGTTTGCCGCCGATCGCGCTGCGCTCGCAGGCGGGCACGATCCGCGGCCCTGGATCCGACGTTTTCCCAGCGTCGTCGGCGAGGATGGCGGCGGCGGGAGCGACCTGGTGCAAACGATTTTCTACCCCGTCCCCTCCGCCGCGCGGCGGCTGGAGCGCCTGGAGAAACCGGCCGCCGCTGCCGCCGGCTTCGCGCCGGGCAACCTCGCGCGCGACAACCTGTATTATTCCTGGGCGACTTGCACGCTCCTGGGTCGGGCCGTGCATTGCAACGCCGGCCGCCCGGCTCTGTGGGTTTTTCCGCCCTCGGCGTAAACGCAAGCCGGCGCGCTCACGCAAATTCGCGAGCGCGCCGGCAGCAGTGGAAAGCGGAGGCGGTGTCCGCTGCGGCGGGATTACGGCTTGTTCGCCGGCAGGATCTGGCCGCCCGAGATCGTGCCCATCACGATGTCCTTCTCGTGGATGGCTTCGTGATCGGTCGGGGTGAACGGCGGCGAAAACGTCGTCGTCGCGCCCTCATACGGCTTCTTCAGATTCTCCAGCGCCGATTTCAGCGCCGGCCCCTCGGTCGTGCCCGCCTGGTCCATGGCGCGGCAGACGATGTAGAGCGCATCGTAGCCATGCGTGGAGCCGCCGATGAACGACAGGCGGTCCACGTTGAACTTCTTTTTGAAGTCCGCGACAAACTTTTTGATCTTCTCCCCGGACGCCCCGTTTTCGATCACGGTCTGGGGCATGATCGTGCCGTCACCGGCGGCGCCGGCGGTGTCGATGAAGTTCGACATCGAAGCGGTCCAGCCGCAGATCATCGGCACCTTCCAGCCGATGCGCTGCATGCCGTTGGCGATCTGTGCCAGCTCCGGCCCGATGCCGTAGCAAAGGAGCACTTCGGCGCCGGCGTCGCGCGCGCTGAGCAGCTGCGGGGTCATGTCGGTGTCCTTGATCTTGAACTTGCCGACCGACACCGGCTTGACGCCGCGGGCTTCGAGCGCCGCTTCCATTTTCACGCGGCCGTTTTGACCGTAGTTCGTGTCGTCAGCCAGGATGGCGACTTTCTTGAAACCGCGGCGTTCCACGGCTTCGCGCACGATCATGCCGGCCTGCACGGGGTCGCCGGCGGAGATGCGGAAGACGTAGTTCTCCGGGTTGTCTTTAAACAACTCGTTGACCGGCGCGCCGGCGGACACCGTGATGATGAAAGGCACCTTCGCCTCCTGCGCGTAGCGATAGCTGGCCTGGGCGACGCCGGTGTTGCCGACGCCGAGCACGGCGACGACTTTTTGGCTGTTCGCGAGGTCCTGCATCATCTGGGCGCCGCGCTCGTTGTTGGACTGGTCATCGCGCTCGACGAGCTCGATCTTGCGCCCGCCGAGGACGCCGCCGGCGTTGTTGATCTCCTCGGCGGCGAGGCGGATGCCGTCGCGGGAGGAGATGCCCGAGCGGCGCGGAGCCGCCGGAGAACGCGCTCATCACGCCGATTTTGACCGGTTCTTTCGACGCGGCGGGCGACGAGGACGCGGTGCTCTTGGTTTCCGGTGTCGCGGGTTTGTTGCAACCGGCGAGGCAAAGCGCGGACAGCGCGAGCGCCGCCAGGCTGGCGACGGGTTTCGGCAATCGGCAGGGGTGGGCAGTCAGTGGGAATGGCAGTGTCAGTGGCATTGGGTGGGTGGGATGGGTGGTTACAGAATAATACGAAGCGGTTGGCCCGGAGCCGCCTGGGTGCAAGCCCGGCGAACCGCGGTCGCAGGATGTGAATTTGCCGGGCGGTTTGCAACGCGCGAATGCGGTCGGTCGCGCCGCAGGCGGATGCGATGGTTTCGGCGCGCAGGACCGCGATGGATCGGTCTCAGGAGAAACTGCCGGCTGGTCCTCGTGGCGGGCTGCCGGACACGCCAAGCCGGCCGGAGCGGCGATGGCGGAAAACGTGGGATCGTTGTCATTGCTGCCACCGGCGGCGCCCGGTTAAATGGCGGTCAGGGCAGCAGCCCGCTCGCTTTCCCGGATTCGCAGCGAGCCAGCGCCGCGTGTTGCCCGCTTTCCTGCTGCCATCACCTCCTGAACAACCGGACACTCCTCTTCCCTGCCCACCCGCTCGCGCTTTCCCATCCCCATGATCCCTGAAACCACGCATTTGCACGTCGGCTCGCTCTTGTTCGAAGGCCTGGACCAGATCGATTTCACCGGTCCCTTTGAAGTGCTCGCCCGCCTGCCGAACTCGACCTTGCATCTCTTCGCCAAAACCCGCGCCCCGGTGCGGGACACCCGCGGCCTGCTCCTCACTCCGGAGATGACCCTGCCGAAGCGCCCGCCGCGCTCGATTTGCTGCACATCCCCGGCGGCCCCGGGCAGGAGGCGCTCATGGAGGATGAAGAAGTGCTGGAATTCATCCGCACCCGGGCCGCCGGCGCCCGCTACGTGCTCTCGGTCTGCACCGGCGCGCTGTTGTGCGGAGCGGCCGGGCTGCTGCAAGGCAAACGGGCGACCACGCATTGGAATTCCTTCGCCCTGCTGCCGCTTTTCGGCGCCATCCCGGTGAACGAACGCGTCGTCATCGACGGCACCCTGGTCAGCGCCGCCGGCGTCACCGCAGGCATTGACGGCGCCCTGCGCGTGGCCGCACTTCTACGCGGCGACCGCGTCGCCCAGGGCATCCAGCTCTACATGCAATACGCCCCCGAGCCCCCCTTCGACAGCGGCACCCCCGAGCGCGCCCCCGCCGAAGTCCTCGCCGCCGCCCAAGCCGCCTCCCGCTCCCTCACCGAGCGCCGCCTGGCCACCGCCCGGCGCGTGGGCGCACGGCTGGGAGTGGCGGCAGCGACGGTCGCTGATAGTTGAGAACAAGCCTCGATATGTCACTGGAGCCGGCGGCGGGGATTGAACCCGCGACCTACGGTTTACGAAACCGTTGCTCTACCACTGAGCTACGCCGGCAAAATTTCCCGGATGCCGGGAAACGGAAGGGTGGCAAAGTAGCGAGGCCAGGGGGGCTTGGCAAGCCCGGGTGCGCGGGGGCGTTTTCGGGCGCTGCGGGCGGGCTTGCGCTGGGCGTCGGAGACGGCTACGTTGCGATCCTTTTTCTCATGAAAGCTGACATCCATCCCGACTATCAGGACACCACGATTTCCTGCGCTTGTGGCGCGGCTTATCACACCCGCTCGACCCGGCGCGACCTCAAGATCGGCATCTGCGCGAGCTGCCATCCGTTTTTCACCGGGCAGCAGAAATTTGTCGATACCGCTGGCCGCATCGAGAAGTTTGCCCGCCGTTACGGCAGCACGCAGACCGCGCGCACCGGCAAGAAAGCCTAGGGCGCTCAACTCGGTTTCTCCGAAACGGTGAAGGTCGCCCGAGGCGTGCCTTCACCGTTTTTGTTTGTGCCTGCCGCGGCCCGGCGGGAGGCAGATTTGTCTCGTTCCACTCATTGCTCTCTTCGTTTTTTCCAGCATGGACCTCCGACCCATCGTGGTGAGAAAACTCGATCGCTTGCGCGAACTCGACGCGGAGATCGGGGATCCGGCGTTTTTCGATCAGCCGGCCCGGGCGCGGCGGGCGTTGCGCGAGCACGCGGCGCTGAAGGCGCTGGGCGCGACTTGGGCGGAGCTGGAAAAAGCGCGCGGCGAGCACGCGGCAAACGTCGAGCTGGCGAAGTCGGCGTCGTCTGCGGATGACGCGGAACTGGCCGCGCTGGCGGCGGAGGAAATTCCCGCGCTGGAAAGCCGCATTGCTACGCTCGAGCGCGACGTGCAGCTCTCGCTGTTGCCGCCGGATGAAAACGAGGATCGCGACGCCATCGTCGAGATTCGCGCGGGCACGGGCGGCAGCGAGGCGGCGCTGTTCGCGGCGGATCTGCACCGCATGTATTCGCGCTACGCGGAGGCGGCGGGGTTGAAGATTGAGCCGCTGGATTCCAGCTTGTCAGAGCTGGGCGGGTTCAAGGAAGTCGTCTTCAAAGTGACCGGGCAGGCGGTCTTCCGCCAGTTGCGCTACGAGAGCGGGGTGCACCGGGTGCAGCGCGTGCCGGCGACCGAGGCGCAGGGGCGCATCCACACTTCCACGGCGACGGTGGCGGTGTTGCCGGAGGCCGAGGAAGTCGAGCTGGAGCTGAAGCCGGAAGACCTGCGCATCGAAGTCTGCCGCGCCGGCGGTCCGGGCGGCCAGGGGGTGAATACGACGGACTCCGCGGTGCAGGTCATGCACATTCCCACCGGCACGATCGTGCGCTGCCAGGACGGGCGCAGCCAGATCAAGAACAAGGAGAAAGCGATCAGCATCCTGCGCGCGCGGTTGCTGGAGCGGAAGATCGCCGAGGAAGAAGCGAAATATTCCGCGCACCGCAAGAGCCAGATCGGCAGCGGCGGGCGCGAGGAGAAAATCCGCACCTACAATTACGCGCAAAACCGCATCACCGATCATCGCATCGGAGTGACGCTGTATAATCTCGACCGTTTCATGGAAGGCGATCTCGGTGAGATGATCGCGGCGCTCCAGACGGCCGACATGGAAGCGCGGCTGGCGGCGGTCGATCTCGCCGTCGCCGCGGGTTGAGGAGAAGAGCCAGACCCGCAAGAGGGCGGATTAGGGTTTCCGCGCGGCGCAGCGAGATCGTTGCTCGTCGTCGCCGGAGAATCTTCGAAAAACCGGCGCAGGGTGGCGGAACAGAATGCGAAAGGACGCCGCGCCGAGGCGCATCCGAATCCGCTGGCAGGAAGCTGTTTTCTCCTCTGCCCCTCCCTGCCATGAGTGCCCAGGCCCGTCGTGAATGCCGCCGGAAATTTCTGCGCTTTTTTCCGGAGGGCTTCGCCGACGCGAAGTATGCGGCCTGGGAGCGCGACTACAAATGGAGCGCGCACGAGCGCTGGCGCGAAACGCTCGGACGCCCGGAATGCGAGACCCTGCTGCGCGAGGATCGGCACGCCGAGATCGCGGCCCGGGCGGTGCGGCTGGAGTCGGCGACGAACCTCTTGTTTTCCTTCGAGAAAATGGCGCTCCGCGACGCCGTCCGCACCGATGACGGAGCGCGTGCGTTTGCCGAGGGGCTCTTCGCGCTGGCCTACGGCGCGGGTGGCCAGCAGGCGCGGTTCGAGCAATTCGCCGCGACGCTCGGTCGCCTGCCGCGCCGGCAGACCCGGGTGCTGACGTGGCCGTTGCAAACGGTCTTCGGTTTTCTGGCGCAGCCGAAAAAAGAGATCTTCCTCAAGCCGATGGTCACGCGCACCGCCGCCGCGGCCTACGGGTTTGACTTTGCCTACCGCCCGCAGCCGAATTGGGAAACGTATGCCAGCCTGCTGGCGTTTGCCCGCACGCTGAAGACCGATCTCGCGGATCTCGGCCCGCGGGACATGATCGACATCCAGTCCTTTATCTGGGTGCTCGGCTCCAGCGAATACGACGATTGAGAAGTGCCCCGCTGCCGAGCGCCGGGCCGCTCCGTGCCGGCGCCGGAGTCGGGAGGCGGCGCGGTTTTCGTCTCGACGCGAGGCGCTTTCGTCTTCAGGCTCGTGGCCCTTATGAAAATGCGTTCGCCATCCCCCCTGCGTGCGGCGTTTGCCCCCGGTCTCCGTGCGCTCGCCGGGCCGTTGCTGGCCCTGGCTGCCGTCGCGGGCTCCCTCGTTCCCGCGCGTGCGGTCGTCACGTTTTCCTTCAACTTCCTGGACCCCGCCGGCCAAGGCTTCAACGATCCCGCGCGGCCGGAATACAAGGCCGCGCTCATCGACGCCGGCCAGACCATGGGCAGCTTTTTCGCCCACACCGCGACGGTGACCATCAACGTCACCAGCGTCAACAGCCCGGGCAGCTCCACGCTTGCCAGCGCTGGCAGCGGTCTGGTCAGCCCGCAGGGCAACGCCGGCTTTTTCCGCACCGTCGTGCAGGCAAAAGTTATCAGCAACGGTGCCACGGATTTGAACGGCGCCGCGGCCGACGGCCAGGTGGAGGTCAATCTCGGCGCGCCGTTTCAATACAACCCGAACGCGCCGATCGGCCCGAACCAGGTGGACTTCAAAGCCACGATGCTCCACGAGCTGACGCACGCTTTCGGGTTCATCTCCTACATCCCGCGGAATCCGAACAACCAGCCCTCGCTCTTTAGCATCTTCGACTCGCTGCTCAGCGATTCCTCCGGCGCGCCGCTGATCAACCGCAGCACCTTCGCCTTCGAGACGAACCGGACTTCCGTGCTGACCGGCGGGAACAACACCGTCCAGGCGACGCCGGGTGTGAACGGTGAATTTATCAACGGCGTGCTGGCCCGCGCGGCGTTCAACAACCGGCCGGTGCCGATCTTCAGCCCGAACCCGTATCAGGACGGCAGCAGCGGCAGCCACCTCGATGACAACACGCAGTCGCTGAAGGGCAGCCTCATGAATGCCGCGACCGAAACGTCGGCAGGGATGATGGGCGTCCAGATGGTGCGCGCTTACAACGCGGTCGAGGAAGGGGTCATGCGCGACATCGGCTACACGCTGGCGTCCAGTCACGCGCGCTTTTTCACGAATGAGATCGGCCTGAGCAACGGCGTTTACTACCTGTCGTTTCCGAACGGCAACTTCTTCGGCTACTACGCGTATCTGACCGACCCGCGCTTCATCTTCCACTTCGACCTGGGCTACGAATACTGGTTTGAAGCCAACGACGGCAACAGCGGCGTCTTCTTCTACGACTTCAAGAGCAGCTCCTTCTTTTACACGAGCCCGGTCTTCCCGTTTCCGTATCTCTACGACTTCAGCTCTGAACGCGGTGCTCTACTACTTCCCGGATCCGAACAACCCGGGCCGCTACAACACGAACGGCACCCGGTTCTTCTACAACTACGCCACCGGGCAGATCATCACGAAGTAAGCTGCGTCCGCGTCGCGGCCCGGCGCGCCGGTGCGAATCATCGGCGCGCGTCCATGGGCAGAGCCGAATCCGCCGGCATGATGATGCCCGCGTCGTCACCCCCGCTGATCCAGATCGAGGTCTGGAGCGATTACGTCTGCCCGTTCTGCTATCTGGAAGAGCCGGTGCTCGCCCGGGTGAAGCAGGATTTCGGCGGTGCGGTCGAGATCCGCTGGCGCGCGTTTGAATTGCGGCCGGAGCCGGTGCCGACGCTGGAACCCGGCGGCAATTACCTGCGTTCCATCTGGGCTCAGGCCGTGTATCCGATGGCCGCGGAGCGGGGCATGCGCTTGCAGCTCCCGCCGGTGCAGCCACGCAGCCGCCGCGCGCTCGAAGCGGCCGAGTTTGCGCGCGAGCAGGGCCGGTTTGACGCACTGCACCACGCGCTCTTTGTGGCGTTCTTCGAAGAAGGCCGCGACTTGGGGCAGATCGACGTGCTGGCGGAGATCGGCCGCTCGGTCGGGCTGGACGAGGCGGCGTTGCGCGAGGCACTCGCGGCGGGGCGCCACACGGCGCGGGTGCTGGAGGATGAGCATCTCGCGCACGCCCTCGGGCTTTCCGGCGTGCCGGCAATGCTCATTCACCGCGCCGGCGAGCCGATCGAGGCTTCCGGCACGCTCGCGCTCAGTGGCGCGCAGCCCTTTGAAACCGTGTGCGCGGCGATCCAGGAAGTCTGCGGGCCGATGGAACCGGGGCGGTGACCAGCGCCTGCTCTTCTCCCGCCGACGGGGGCGGCGCGAACCGTTTGCGAAACGGTGCGCCGGGGGATACAAGGGAGCCTCGCGATGAAGACGGTGCTCGAGGTCATCCAGTCCACGACGGCCTATTTTGAAAAAAATGGGGTCGAAAGCGCGCGTTTGAACATCGAGCAGCTCCTTGCCCACGTGCTCGGCAAAAAGAAGCGCGTGGAGCTGTATATGGAGTTCGACCGGCCGTTGAACGATCGGGAGCTGGAGCCGTTGCGCGAGCTGGTGAAACGCCGGGCACGCGGCGAGCCGTTGCAACACCTCCTCGGCTCCGTGGAATTCCATGGCCGGGAGTTCCGGTGCGACCGGCGCGCCCTGATCCCGCGGCCGGAAACCGAGCACCTCGTCGAGCTGATCCTCGCCCGGTTCCTGCCGGTCCGGAAAGCGCCGAAGCCGTCGTTTCTGTCGCTGGCCGAGAGAGGCGCAGCCGCGGAGGAGGAAGCGCAACGGGAAGCCGGGGCCGCCGATGCGCCCGCGCCGCCTCTGCCGACGGCTGCCGCCCCCGCCACGGACGCCCCGGGGGAGCCCGCGCCGCCGCCGGACACCGCCCTGCTGCCGGACGCCCGCATTCTTGATGTCGGCACCGGCAGCGGCGTCATCGCGCTGACCCTCGCCGCGGAGCGCCCCGGCGTGCGGGTGACGGCGATCGACGTCTCACCCGAAGCCCTCGCGCTCGCGCAGGAAAACGTCGCCGCGCTCGGGCTGAACAAGCGGGTGAAGCTGGTCCAGAGCGACCTGTTCGCGAACGTGCCAGCCGGGCCGTTCGATTTGATCGTGGCAAACCTGCCTTACATCCCCGCCGGCGACATCCCGGGCCTCGCGCCGGAAGTGCGCGAACACGATCCGCGCCTGGCGCTGGACGGCGGCGCCGACGGGCTCGCGTGCATCGCCCGGCTCATCGAGGAGGCGCCCGGCAAAGCGCCGCCCGGCGGCCGGCTGCACCTCGTTCTGGAGATCGGCCACGACCAGGCGGCGGAGGTCGTCAATCTGCTCATCGAGAGCAATTATGACGACATCCGCACCGAAACCGACTATCAAGGCGTCCCGCGGTTCGTCTTCGCCGCCGTCGCCGCCCCGGCCTAGACAAGCGGCGTCTCGGCTGCTAAGTCCGAGCCCGCTCCGTCCGGTTGTCCTCCCCTGCCCGCCCTCACTCCTCTTTTGTTTTATGGCTCTTGATAAAATTCTCGTCCACGGCGGCGCCTGCCTCGAGGGCACGGTGCGGGTTTCCGGTTCCAAAAACTCCGCGCTGCCGATTCTCGCCGCCGCGCTGCTCACGAAGGAAAGCTGCGTGATCCATCACGTGCCGGACCTGAGCGACATCCATTACATGCTGCAAATCCTCAGCACGCTCGGCGCCGAGGTCGAGCGGGCCAGCGGCACCGTGACGATCAAAGCCGAGACGCTGAAAGGCACCAGCGCGCCGTATGACATCGTGCGAAAAATGCGCGCCTCCGTCTGCGTGCTCGGCCCGTTGCTCGGTCGGGAAAAGGAAGCCAGCGCGGCGCTGCCGGGCGGCTGCGTCATCGGCGACCGGCCGATCGATCTGCACTTAAAGGCTTCGAGGCGCTCGGCGCCGCGGTGCGCGTGGTCGGCGGCAACGTGAGGATTTTTGCCCCGGAACTCAAGGGCGGCGTCGTGAATCTGCGCGGCAAATTCGGCCCGACCGTGCTCGGCACCGACAACGTGATGATGGCCGCCGTGCTGGCGGAAGGCACGACCGTGATCGAGGGCGCCGCGGCGGAGCCGGAGGTCGTCGATCTGGCGAATTTCCTCAACGCGATGGGCGCGAAGATCGAAGGCGCGGGCACCCGGCGCATCATCATCGAAGGCGTGAGAGAACTGCACGGCTGCGAGCACGAAGTCATCCCGGACCGCATCGAGGCCGGCACGTTTCTGGTCGCCGGCGCGATCTGCGGCAGCGGCAAGGGCGTGACGTTGAAAAACGCCAACGCCGAGCATCTGAAACCGGTGATCGAGCGGCTCACCGAGGCGGGCTTTCAATTCGACACGGACGAGAAGAAAAAGACGCTCACGATCAAGCCGCAACGGCCAGGCCAAGCCGCTGGAAATCACCACCGAGCCGTATCCCGGTTTCCCCACCGACATGCAGGCGCAGATGTGCGCGCTGCTCGCCACGAGCGACGGCATTTCGACGGTGACGGAAAACATTTTTCCCCAGCGTTTCATGCATCTTTCCGAGATGAAGCGCATGGGCGCGGACATCCGCATCGAGGAGCACACCGCGATCATCCAGGGCGTGGAGCAGCTCAGCGGCGCGCCGGTGATGGCGAGCGACCTGCGCGCCACCGCGGCGCTCGTGCTCGCGGGGTTGCACGCCGAGGGCGTGACGGAGGTCAACCGCGTCTATCACATCGACCGCGGCTACGAGCAGATCGACGACAAGCTGGCCCAACTCGGGGCAAGCATCGAGCGGGTGAAGGTGTAGCGCGCCGCGCCGGGCGGGATGCCGCCTTGCGCGCAGACGAAATCCCGCCCACCATCGCCGGGTGTCCGAGGAGGCTCCTGCGTTGCCTGAAAATCCGCTTGCCCGGCTGGGGCCGCGCTTTGCGGTGGTGGTGTCGAGCTGCGACGCGTTTTTCGACGCCTGGCAGCCGTTCGCATTCTTCTTCCGCAAACATTGGCCGGACTGTCCGTGGCCGGTGTTCCTTATCGTCAACGAACTCGACGTGCGCTCCGACTGGCTGCGGCCGATCCGCGTCGGGCCGGATCGCGGCTGGACGGAGAATTTGCGCGTCGCGCTCGGCGGGATCGACGCGGATTACGTGCTCTATTTTCAGGAGGATTATTTCCTCACCGGGCCGGTGAATGCCGCGCGGCTGGCGGCGGATTGCGCGCTCTGTCTCGACCGCGGAGTGGATCACCTTTGCCTCAAGGAATTGCCGCTGCCCGAAGTCGCCGGCTGGCCGCGCGTGGAGGGTCGCGACGATCTCGCCGTCATCCCCGCCGAGGCGCCGTGGCGCACGCGGTTGCAACTCGCGCTCTGGCGGCGCACGGCGCTGCTGGACGCGCTGCAACCCGGCGAGAGCGCGTGGGACTTCGAGGCGCGCGGCAGCGCCCGCACGCGCGACACTTTGGCGATGACTTACACGGAGGCGGGCGACGCTCCCCTGCCCTACCTCGCCTCCGCCATCGTGCGCAGCCTCTGGACGCCGGCGGCGCTGCGGCTTTGCGCGGAAAACGGCGTCCCGCTCACGCCACGTTTTCGCAGCGAATATTCGACCAGCTCGACGCATCTGCAAACTGCGGCGCACGCTCGACCGGCTGCGGTTTCCCTTCGCCTTTCGCCGCCAGCGCGCGCAGCCCGGTCTGCTCTGCGCGTGATGCGACCGGCGCGGGACAGCGGCCGCGGCTCTTATCTGCGGCGTCTTCGGATTGATCACCGTCTGATTGGCGAAGAGCCACTCGTCGCCGCTGCCAGCCTGGAAAATCGAGACCGGCGAGCCGCTGGCGTCCTTGCGGGTGGGATAAAACTTCGTGGGATCGCAGGTCGCGATTTCCGCGCTGCCGTCCACTCGCGCGATGACCGCTTTCCTGCCGCCCCAGACGCCGCCCGGTTTGGTCTTGTCCGAGGTGTAAGCTCGTCGTGCTGGCGAGACCGTTCATGATCACCGGCAGCGATGGGTTGGAAGTGTTCGTCAGATTCAGGATGTAGCCGAAATCGTTTTCGCCCGCGGCCAAGCACGTCGTGGTGTCGGCAAAGCGCTCGTCCGGCGGCGTCTTGCTGCAATACGCGGACTTGCCGACGTAGAAGATTTTTTCCTGCCGGGCATAACCCGGGAAGAGCGTTTGAAACACTTCGTTCGACGTCGTCGCCGTCGCGGTGCCCGGGGTGAGATCGTTGCCGCCGGCCGGGGCGTTCGACCGGGAAGTTTCCGTCGTGATCATCAGCAAAAAGCCGCAGCGCGAGATTCACCTGGCGCATGTTGGACAGGCACTGCACCTGGTTGGCGCGCTCGAGCGCCTGCGGCACAACGCCGACCGCCAGGCCGGCCAGGATGATGATGATGGTGATGACGACCAGCAGTTCGATCAGGGTGAAGCCGGCGCGGAATCGGGATTTCATGCAGGGGGGAAACGAGGCAATCGGTGGGAGCGCGGCAGTCTAGAGAAGAGGCTGTCGCGCCGTCAAAACCTATCGCCGGCAACGTCTCACCCGTCATCATGGCCGCGTGAGCGCCTTCGCCGGCGCCGCCTCCAACGCTTTCGGCGCCACCGGCGGCCGGCGCTGGAAGCCGACGACCGAGAGCGGCGGCAGGTTCAGGCAGAGCGAGTGGTCGCGGCCGTGGATGTTGTCCGGGCGCGCTTCCTGGCCGCCGAGGTTGCCGACGTTGGAGCCGCCGTAGTTGGCGGAGTCGGTGTTGAGGATTTCCTCGTAGAACCCGGCTCCCGGCGCGCCGAGCAGATAGCCCTCGCGGGCAATCGGCGTGGCGTTGATCACAAACAGGAGCGTGTCGCCGCTGCGCGACTTGCGCAGAAAGGAAAGGATCGAGTTGTCGGCGTCGGAAAAGTCCATCCACTCGAAGCCGTCATACGTGTCGTCGAGTTCCCAGAAGGAGGGCTCGGATTTGTAGAGATAATTCAGGTGCTGCATCAGCCGGCGCAGGCCGCCGTGGAGCGGATCGTGCACCAGGTGCCAGTCGAGGCTGGAGGAATGGTTCCACTCTTTCCACTGGCCGAACTCGGCGCCCATGAAGATGAGTTTTTTCCCCGGATGCGCCCACATCCAGGCGAGGAACATGCGCAGATTGGCAAATTTCTGCCACGCGTCGCCGGGCATTTTGTTGATGAGCGAGCCTTTGCCGTGGACCACTTCGTCGTGGCTGAGCACGAGGACGAAATGCTCGGTGAACGCATAGACGAGCGAGAACGTCATGTCGTTCTGGTGGAACCGGCGGAACACCGGGTCCAGCGCCATGTAGCGCAGGCTGTCGTTCATCCAGCCCATGTTCCATTTGAAGCCGAAACCGAGCCCGCCGAGATAGACCGGGCGCGACACGCCGGGGAACGCGGTGGACTCCTCGGCGATCGTCATGACGCCGGGGAATTCGCCGTAGGCCACGGTGTTGAAGTGGCGCATGAAGTCGATGGCTTCGAGGTTCTCGCGGCCGCCGTGCTTGTTCGGGACCCACTCGCCTTCCTTGCGCGAGTAATCGAGGTAGAGCATCGAGGCGACGGCGTCCACGCGCAGGCCGTCGATGTGAAATTGGTCGAGCCAGAAAAGGCCGTTGGCGACCAGGAAATTGCGGACTTCGTTGCGGCCGTAGTTGAAAATGAGCGTGCCCCAGTCGGCGTGCTCGCCCTGGCGCGGGTCGGCGTGTTCGTAGAGATCCGTGCCGTCGAATTCCGCCAGCCCGTGGGCATCCTTCGGGAAATGGCCGGGCACCCAGTCCACGATCACGCCGATGCCTTCCTGATGGCAGCGATCGACGAAATAGCGGAACTCGTCCGGATTCCCGAACCGGCTGGTCGGCGCGAAATATCCGGTCACCTGGTAGCCCCAGGACCCGTCGTAGGGATGCTCGGCCACCGGCATCAGCTCGACGTGCGTGAAGCCCATTTCCTTCACGTAAGGAATGAGCCGGTCGGCCAGCTCGCGGTAGCTCAGCGAGCGGTTGCTCTCCTCCGGCACGCGCTGCCAGGAGCCGAGGTGGACTTCGTAAACGCTGACCGCCGCTTTCTGCCAGTCGGTTTCGCGCCGCTTCTGCATCCAGGCCGCGTCGCCCTCGCTCCACTGGTAGCGATGGAGGTCGAAGACCATCGCGGAAGTCTGCAGGCCGTGCTGGGCGTAGAACGCAAACGGATCGGTCTTCAGCACGTGCCCGCCGTGCGCGCCGCGGATGTCGAACTTGTAGTGCGCGCCTTCCTCGACGCCGGGCAGGAAGATGTCCCACACGCCGTTCGGCAGCAGCTTGCGCATCGGGTGGACGCGCTCGTCCCAGCCGTTCCAATCGCCGACGACCGACACGCGCGAAGCGTTCGGCGCCCAGACCGCGAAGGCGCAGCCGCGCACGCCGTCGATCTCGCGCAGATGCGCGCCGAGCTTTTCGTAAAGCCGGTGGTGATTGCCTTCGGCGAAAAGATGGAGGTCCAGCTCGCCCAGCACCGGGGAAAACGCATACGGGTCCGCCGTCGTGTAGGTCTCGCCTTGGAACGGCGTGATCTCCAGCCGGTAATCGGGCCGCTCCTCGCCGGCCGGCAGCACCAGCTCGAAGAACCCGGCCGGATGGACCTTCGGCATCGGCGTCGGCTTGCTCCGCGGCCGGCGGCAATCCACGAGGGCGATCTCCTGCGCGTGCGGCACGAGCGCGCGCACCGCCCAGCGGCCGCCGTCCACCTGGTGCGGCCCGAGAAACGCGAAGGGGTTTCCGTGGGTCGCGGCGAGCAGGCTGTCCAGCTCCGCGGTTGAGAAAGTCATGTCGAGGATTTTCATGAGGGCAAAAAAATATCGGCCCCCCGCCGGATGCCGCGCGCAGCAAAAGAAAAACGGGGGGCCGGTGCAGCTTGGCACTTCCGAGGCATCGCGCAAGGGTACCGGCGGCCGCGGCGGCTTCTGTTGAAGCGAGTCAAGCCACCGGTTCGGGTGCGTTTTCGACGCCTCGCCCGGAGAAGCTCCCGCGGTCTGGCGCGCCCTCCGGCCGCCGAGGTTGGCCTGCTGGCTGCTATGAGGAAAATTCCTGACATGCGCTTCCTGCCTGGACTCATCCTGCTAGCGTTGTTGATCTTCGGTTATGCGGAATTCTTTCTGGGTTCCGCCGCCTCGGATTCGGCAACGCCGCCGGTCGCCTTGGTGCAACGGGAAGAATCTCCCGAGGCCGCGGCGTCTTTCTCCGCGCTCGATCTCTCCGAAAGCGCGCTGAACTGAGCGCGTTTTCCGATCTCTGAGCGGCCTCGGATGCAAACCGCCCCGGGCGGCCGGCGCGATGCTCCGCTCCGGCATTCGTTTCAAAACTTTTCTTCGCGCGACGACGCCTGCCTGCGCGGTCGGGCGGCACCGACCCGACCCGGCGAGGCAGGTGCAAATCCTTTCGTTCCCCTGAAAATATTAGTTGCGCCTAATTGTGTTTTGGTTATCTAAGTTTGCGTGTTCGGAATCGCTGTTGCTGCCTCCGCCACCGGGCGCCTTTGCCGGCGGCTCGGGCCCCTTCACATGTCCGGCATCGCGCTGCCGCTGCTGCTCGGCGGGATCCTCGCTTCGATCTTTCTGCCCGGCTGCGGCCGGACCCCGGAAACCGGCGGCGGCAAGAGCGGCGGCAAGCGGGTGCTGACAACTTTCACGATCCTGGCTGACATGGCGCGCAACGTCGCCGGCGACCACGCGACCGTGGAGTCGCTCACCAAGCCCGGCGCGGAAATCCACGGCTACGAGCCGACGCCGCAGGACATCGTCAAAGCCCAGCGCGCCGACCTCGTGCTTTGGAACGGGTTGAACCTCGAAGTCTGGGCCGAGAAGTTTTTCGGCAACGTGAAAAACGTCCCGCGCGCCGTGCTCACCGAAGGCATCGAGCCGATGGGCATCACCGAAGGCCCCTACACCGGCAAGCCGAATCCGCACGCCTGGATGTCGCCGGCCAACGCGGTGCGCTACGTGGAAAACATCCGCCGCGCGCTCGTCGCGATGGACCCGGCGAACGAAGCGGCTTTCAACGCCAACGCCGCCGCTTACTTGGAAAAAATCCGCGCGCTCGACGCCCCGGTGCGCGCAGAACTCGAGCGCATCCCGGCGGACCAGCGCTGGCTGGTGACCAGCGAGGGCGCGTTCTCCTACCTCTGCCGCGACTACGGGCTGCAGCAGCTGTTTCTCTGGCCGATCAATGCCGACGCCCAGGGCACGCCGCAGCAGGTTCAGCACGTCATCGACGTCGTGCGGCAGAACAAGATTCCCGTCGTTTTCAGCGAGAGCACGGTGAGCGACAAGCCCGCCCGGCAGGTCGCCGCCGAGACCGGCGCGCGCTACGGCGGCGTGCTCTACGTCGATTCGCTGACCGAAGCCAGCGGCCCGGTGCCGACTTATCTGCGGCTGCTGGAATACAACGCGGAAACGCTGGTGCGCGCGTTTTTCGGCGAAGGAAAATGAAGCCGCTCTCGTCCCAGCCGCCGGTGCCGCCGGCTGCCGCCCCGGCCGAGTCGCCGGACGCGCCGCCGCTTTCCCTGGAAGCCGCGGACGTGACCGTGACGTATCCGAACGGCCAGACGGCGTTGCGCGACGCCAGCTTCCGGCTGGAGGGCGGCACGATCTGCGCGCTCGTCGGCGTGAACGGCTCCGGCAAGTCCACGCTCTTCAAAGCCCTGATGGGTTTTCTCCAGCCCACGCGCGGCCACGTCCAGATCAGCGGCCGGCCGGTGCGCGAGGCGCAAAAGCAGAGCTGGGTCGCCTACGTGCCGCAGGCCGAGGAGGTCGACTGGAACTTTCCGGTCAGCGTGCGGGACGTGGTGATGATGGGCCGCTACGGCTACATGAATTTCCTGCGGATGCCGCGCGCCGCCGACCGCGCCGCCGTGGAGGAAAGCCTGCGCCGGGTCAGCATGTGGGACTATCGCGACCGGCAGATCGGCGAGCTTTCCGGCGGGCAGCGCAAGCGCGTCTTCGTCGCCCGCGCCCTGGCCCAGCGCGGGCGCATCATTCTGCTGGATGAACCGTTCACCGGCGTGGACGTGAAAACCGAGGAGGCCATCACCGCCCTGCTCGGCGAGCTGCGCGCCGAAGGCCGGCTCATCCTGGTTTCCACGCACAACCTCGGCTCCGTGCCGGAGTTCTGCGACCAGGTCGTGCTCATCAATCGCACCGTGCTCGCCTACGGCCCGACCGAGCAGGTCTTCACCGCCGAAAATCTCGGCCGCGCGTTTGGCGGCGTCTTGCGGCAATTCAACTTCGACCGCTCCACGGTGCAGGAGCACGACGGCCGCCAGATCACACTGCTCACCGACGACGAGCGCCCGCTGGTGCTCGGCCGCCGCGGGCATCTGGAATACCACGACCGCGCCGGCCGCGAGCAACTGGTTTCCGAGCGCGAGCAGGAGGAGGACAGAGTGGCGAAGGCGAAAGCGAAAGGTGGCGAGTGAAGATCAGCCAAAGTTCGCTGCGCCCTCGGCTTGCACGCCCGGTTGCGCGTCGGTAGGCTCCTTTGCCCATGACCGACAAGCAAATTGCCGCTGAGGCGCTCTGTCGCTTGCCTGAAACCGTCTCGCTGGCCGAGATCGCTGCGGAGTTGCAGGTCGTGGCCGCCATCCGCCAGGGCCAGGCGGACGTGGCTGCTGGCCGCGTGCGTCCTCACGAAGAAGTTAAGGAGCTGTTTTCTGTCTGGACCGAGCGATGGGCGACGAAGAGCCACTCTTCAAGCTGATCTGGGCGGAGTCGGCGATCGCCGATCTGGAAGGGCTTTGCTCTTTTATCGCCGCCGATGATCCGCAGGCGGCTGAGCGCGTGGGCCGAGGAATCCTGGAGCATGTCGAGCTGCTGGCCCGCTTTCCTTTCATCGGTCCCGCTTATCCGCTCGGCTCAGACGGGCTGGTGCGGGAAATTGTTT
This sequence comes from uncultured Verrucomicrobiae bacterium, assembly GCA_963762725.1. Classification (GTDB taxonomy): domain Bacteria; phylum Verrucomicrobiota; class Verrucomicrobiia; order Chthoniobacterales; family SZAS-18; genus JAFAXH01. Next base: position 1,040,791 of record CAVXLY010000005.1, read on the forward strand.
TCCGGCGCACTTACCGCATCTTCTACTCGGTGGCCGAGCCGGCTGGCGCCGTAGAGGTGCTGCGCGTCTGGCACGGAGCGCGCGGCGAGCCGGAGTTGCCGACGCCTTCTACGTCTCCCCCGAAAAATTAACTGATCATTCGCTGAACTTCGGGGTTGTTTCGCAGCCGATCAGTTCTCTCTGAATTCTTCCGATTTATCCTTTCTGCCTCATGGCAACCACCTGGCTCACGCCGTTCCAATACAATTACATGCTGACGGCCATGTGCGTCAGCGCGCTCATCGGCGGGGTGTGCGGATTTCTTTCCGGCTTTATCACGCTGAAAGGCTGGTCGCTCATGGGCGACGCGCTGTCGCACGCCGTGGTGCCGGGCGTCGCGGTGGCTTATCTGGCGGGGCTGCCGTTTGCGGTCGGGGCGTTTGCGGCCGGACTGCTGGCGGCCGGGGCGATGGCGTTCATCAAAATCAAAACGCCGGTGCGCGAGGATGCGGTGATCGGCATCGTGTTCACCGCGTTTTTCGCCCTGGGGCTGCTCTTGATTTCCCTGTTTCCGAGCCAGGTGGATTTGCGAAGCATCGTCTTCGGCAACATCCTCGGCATCGCCCGCGGGGACGTCATCCAGGTGGTGCTCATCGCCGCCGTCTGCCTTCTCGTGCTCGGGGCGAAGTGGCGCGACCTGATGCTGGTGAACTTCGACCCCAGCCACGCCCGCGCGCTCGGGCTGCCGGTCGATGCGCTCCAGATCATGCTCCTGGCGCTGCTTTCCGCCGCGGCGGTGGCGGCGCTTCAGACCGTCGGCGCGGTGCTCGTCGTCGCCATGCTCGTCACGCCCGGGGCGACGGCGTATCTGCTGACGGATCGCTTCGGCGTGCTGCTGCTGCTTTCCGCCGGGCTGGGCGTGGTGACGTCGTTTGCCGGCGCCTACGCGAGCTACTTTTTCAACGGCGCGACCGGCGGCTGCATCGTCACGCTGCAGGCGCTGGTTTTCCTGTTCGTGCTGGTGCTGGCGCCGAAGCACGGGCTGCTCGTCACCCGCCGGCTGCGGCGGCGCGCGGCGGCGGGCGGCAGCAGCTTGCCGGCGTGATCTTTTTCTCCCATGAACTTCGAAACGCTTTTCGAACCGCTGCGCTACGGCTTCATGCTGCAGGCGCTGGCCGTCGGCGCCGTGGTGGCGGCCGTCAGCGCGGTGCTTTCCTGCTTCCTTGTGCTGCGCGGCTGGTCGCTGATGGGCGACGCCATTTCGCACGCCGTCCTGCCGGGGATCGTGCTGGCTTACATCGCCGGGATTCCGCTCGTCATCGGAGCGTTCGTGAGCGGGCTGTTTTGCGCCGTGGCGACCGGCTGGGTGAAGGCGAACAGCCGCATTAAAGAAGACACCGTGATGGGTGTGGTCTTCACCGGGCTGTTCGCGTTCGGCCTGGTGCTGTTTTCGCGCACCACGTCCGATCTGCACCTCGATCACATCCTGTTCGGCAACATTCTCGGCATCTCTGCCACGCAGGTGTGGCAGACCACGGGTCTCGCGGTCGCGGTGCTCGGCGTCGTCCTCGCGTTGCGCAAGGATCTCGTGCTGGTCTGCTTCGATCCCGCGCACGCCCGGGCGCTGGGCCGCTCGGTCGGCGCGCTGACTTACACGCTGCTCGTGCTGCTGGCGCTGACGATCGTCGCGGCGATGCAGGCCGTCGGGTTGATCCTCGTCATCGCGATGCTCGTCACGCCCGGGGCGACCGCGCTGCTGCTGACGCAACGCTTCGACCGGATGCTTGTCGTGGCGGTGGTCAGCGCCGTGCTCTCGGCATTGCTCGGGGTTTACAGCAGCTTTTTCCTGAACGGTTCGCCAGCTGCCTGTATCGTGCTCGTGCAAGCCGCGGGTTTTGTGCTGGCGCTGCTCTTTGCGCCGAGTCGCGGCGTGCTGCGGCAGCGCAAAAGCGGCCCTGCATCCGAACCTTCGGAAACACTCGCATGACCATGGAATATCGACTTCTCGGCGGCTCGGGCTTGAAGGTGCCCGTGCTCAGCCTCGGCACCGGCACCTTCGGCGGCAGCGGCCCGATGTTCTCCTCCTGGGGCAGCACCGGTGTGGAGGAAGCCACGCGGCTGGTGGACGTCTGTCTGGAGGCCGGCCTCACGATGTTCGACTCCGCGGATATATACTCGGGCGGACTCGCGGAAGAGATCCTCGGGCAGGCGATCCGGGGCCGGCGCGATCAGGTGCTCATTTCGACGAAGGCGACGTTTCGCGCCGGCGAAGGGCCGAACGCCGTCGGCTCTTCGCGTCACCATCTGACCCGCGCCGTGGAGGCGAGTCTGCGCCGGCTCGGCACCGATTACATCGACCTTTTCCAACTGCACGCCTTCGACGCGCTCACGCCGGTCGAGGAAACGCTCGGCACGCTGGACGACCTCGTCCGGGCCGGCAAAATCCGCTACCTCGGCTGCTCGAACTTTTCCGGCTGGCACCTGATGAAATCGCTCGCGGTTTCCGATCGCTACGGCCTCTCCCGCTACGTCGCCCACCAGGCCTATTACTCGCTCGTCGGCCGGGATTACGAATGGGAATTGATGCCGCTCGCGCTCGATCAAAAAGTCGGCGCCGTGGTCTGGAGCCCGCTCGGCTGGGGGCGGCTGACCGGCAAGCTTCGCCGCGGCGCGCCGCCGCCGGAAACCAGTCGGCTGAAGACGCAGGCGTCGGTTGATGCCGGACCGAAGATTCCGGACGAATACCTGTTCAAAGTCGTGGACGCCATCGACGCCGTGGCGGCGGAAACCGGCAAGACCGTGCCGCAGATCGCGCTGAACTGGCTGCTCGGGCGGCCGAGCGTGGCGACGATCATCATCGGCGCGCGCAACGAGGAGCAGCTCCGCCAGAACCTCGGCGCCGTCGGCTGGCAGCTTTCGCCCGACCAGATCCGCCGGCTGGACGAAGCCAGCGCGGTGCCGCTGGCTTACCCGTATTGGCATCAGAGCTTCTTCAAGGAGCGCAACCCGTTTCCCACCGCGCTCTGAGATGAAAAATCCCGCCGGCCCCGGCGCCACGCCGCCACCAGGCAGCAGCGGCCTTTCGCGGCGTGGATTTCTCCTTGCGGCCGGCGCCGCCGCCGCGAGCCTGCCCCGGATCATGCACGCCCAACGCTCTTCGCCGTCCGCCGGTGCCGGCGCCGTTGTCGCCCCGGAAACCGCGCGTTTCGCGGACGACGGCTCCATTCCCAACAGCCGCCTGCCGCTGCTACTTTACCGGCAGGCGCTGCCGGCCGTGATCGGCGGCGCCGGGGATCCGGCGGCGCTTTGCGAGGCGCGGCTGGCCGCCAACGACTGGACCGGCACCTGGCGCAGCACGGTGTTTCCGTTTCATCACTACCACAGCACCAGCCACGAAGTGCTGGCCATCTATCGCGGCTCCGGCACGCTCCAGCTCGGCGGCGAGCGCGGCCGGAAATTCGAGGTCGCCGCGGGCGATGTGATCGTGATCCCGGCCGGCGTCGGCCACAAGAACGTGGGCAACAGCCCGGACTTCGGCGTGGTCGGCGCGTATCCCGGCGGCCGGCGCTGGGATCTGCTGCGCGGCGAGCCCGGCGAGCGGCCCCAGGCGGATCGCAACATCGCCGCCGTGCCGCTGCCGGAGCTCGACCCGCTTTACGGCGCGGCCGGTCCGCTCCAGCGGCTTTGGGAACCGGCTGCCGGCGGGAGTTGATCGCCGCCCTCATCGTCGCCGCGGCTCAGGCGGGCAGGACGTCCGCGAGCAGGAAGTCGCCGTTGCGGCGCACCTCGACCGGCTCGCCGAACAACTCGGAAAGCCGGGGCGTGGTGAGCACTTCCGCCTTCGGTCCGTCACAAAAAACGCGGCCGTTTTGCAGGAGCACGACGCGCCCGATTTCCGGGATGATCTCCTCGGTTTGATGCGTGACGAGGATGACCGTTTTGCCCTTCTGCGCGATGTGGCGCAGCGTTTCCAGGAATCGGCGCCGGGCGAGCAGATCGAGCCCGGCGGTCGGCTCGTCCAGGAGCAGCGCGCAGGGATCCGGCGCGAGGGCGCGGGCGATGAGGATGCGCCGCGCTTCGCCGGTGGACATCCGGGTGAGCGGCTTCTCGGCGAGATGCATGGCTTCGACAAGCGCCAGCGCCGCCTGCGCCCGCTCGCGCATTTCCGCGGTGACTTCGTGGTAGCCGGGCAGCAGGGTTTGCGTGGCGAAGAAGCCGGAGAGCACGGCGTCAAAGCCGGTGCGCCGCGCGTTGTTGCCGCCGCCGTCGCTGTTCGTGCCGCTGCCGGCAAACGCCTGGTGCAGATCGGCCGAGACGATGCCCAGCAGGGAGCGCAGCTCGAAGACGTTCCAGCGTTCCCGGCCGAGGATCGTCACGGCCGCCGGCCGGTGGCTGGCGGTGTCGGCGGCGTCGCGGGCCGCCGGGTAATGTTCGCGCGAGATGAGGCGCAGCAGCGACGATTTGCCGGAGCCGTTCGGGCCGAAGATCGCGGTATGCTCGCCTTGCGCGATGCGGAGATTCAGGCTGTGCAGGACGGTCCGCCCCTCGCGGCGGAGGCTGGCGTCGTGAAATTCCAGGACGGCTGGCGGATGGGACATCGGGAGGGAAAATGGCGCAGATCGGCCGAGGGCGCGCGCGTTGTTTCGACGGCAATTTTTTCCCGGTGCGCGCCGCGAGCCGACCGGCCGCTCAATCCGGCCGGGCGTCGCCGGGGTCCGGGCTGTCGGGCGGAATCGGGTCGGAGCGCATTTCCCGAAGCGCGCCGGTCGTGCCGTGGCTGCGCCAGACGTAGTGCTTAAAATTGGCGTCGAAGTTGCCGGTGCGAATTTCCTGGTGCAGCAGCGCCGCAAACGCGCGGGTGAGCGGCGACTGCGGCCGGCTGATTCGCGTCAGCAGACAAACCTGGCGCAGCATTTCCGGAGCGACGAGCGGCCGGTGCACCAAGCCATGCGCCTCGACGATGGGCAGCACGAGCCCCGGCAGCGCCGTCACGCCGAGCCCTTGTTTTACCAGGCTCACGATCGAGGGCAGCCCCACGGGGCCGTAGTGGTTGTGCACCTTCACCCCGGCCTGCAGAAACGCCGCCTCGGTGTAAAAGCGCACGCTGCTTTCCGGCGCGCTGCCGATGAAGCGATGCTCCGCCAGCTCCTTCCAGGTCACCTTTTTCTTGCGGGCGAGCGGATGGTCGCTGGTGCAGAGGACGAAAAACCCGTCGGTGAGCAGCGGCTCGACCTGGATGTCGTCGCTTGAGCGCATCGAGCAGGTAATGCCGATGTCCGCCCGCCCGTCCGCGACCGCGCGAAACGCGCCGCCGGCGATCGTGTCATAAATCAGGATTTCCGCGCCGGGCTGCTGGCTTTCAAATTTCGAAATCAACGGCGCCAGCACGGAAACCGCGACCGAAGGCATGACGGCCACGTTGAGCTGGCCGCGCTGGCCGCCGACAAACTGGTTGAACAGCTCCAGGCCGCGGTCGTATTCATCAAGCACCCGCTGGGCGATGAGCAATAACTCGGTGCCCTCCGCGGTCAGCACAAACGCCCGGGTGCTGCGGTCGAAAAGCCGCACGTTCAGCGTGCTCTCCAGCTGGCTGATGGTGCGGCTCAGGGCGGAGGGCGTCAGGTGGAGCGCCCGGGCCGCGTCGCTGAAGCTTTTTTTACGGGCAACCAGCAGAAATACTTCCAGCTGGCGGAGACTCGCGTTAACGCGCATCGAGCATAAGAAAAATAGAGGGGTGGGTCGTGGGTGGCGGCCCCGTCTTCTTCCAGAAAACCGCGCGCCTGCCGAGCATTACGCGCGGCGGTCGGTCGCTGGCCGGGCGGGCTTCTGTCCGTTGCGCCCGTTGGCCTGGGGGGCGACGGCCGGCGACGGCCGCTTCGCGCGCGTGGCGGCGGCGGCAGCGGCGACCGGAGGGCGGGCGCCCTGCGCCAAGATCGCGCGGGCGTGCATGAGAAACGCCTCGTCCAGATCGGCCACGCGTCGTTTTTTCTGATTGGAGCTGACGTCCCGCATCTGCCACCAGCAGATCACGATGCACTGGGCCACCGCCGCCAGGAGCGAGGCGTTGAGATCGCGACGCAGGGTGCCGCGCGCCTGTTCGGCGGCGAGTTCCCCGGCCACGCCCTCCGTGGCAACAAGTCGCTCCGTCCAGAAGCTTTTCCCCTCCAGCGCCGACCACTGGAGGAGGCGCACCGCGGTCGGGCGCTTCTGGCAAAATCGGAAAAGGCCCTCCAGCACCGCTTCATACCGGAAGGACGCGGCATCGCGGACCGGAGCGTTGGCCATCCAATACGCGTCGAACTCGCGGAACAACTGGCGGCGCACTTCGTCGTAAAGTTTCTCCTTGGTGCCGAAGTGATGATTGATCAACGGCTGCGAGACGCCGCTGGCATCCGCGATCGTGCGCAGATCGGCGCCTTTGTAGCCCCGCTCGGCAAAGATTTTCTCTGCCGCGCTGACAACGGCGCGCCGGCTCCACTCACTGCCGAAACGGCGTTGGATGATTCGAGGCATAGGGTCGCGCCAGATTGAACGCCTGATCAATCGCCTGCAAGCGGCATTTGGGCTTTCCCCCGGCGGTTTCGGATCAGGCCCGGAATCGGTTCGCAGCGAGCTTTCTCGCTGATTGCCAGCTATTTGTCAAAAAAGGTGTTTCCGGCGGCGTCCTGGATTCATGAAATTATCGCACAAACTTGTGATTTTTTTCTCCTAGGAAAAACACCTCTGCCAGTTAACACTACGCCCCGCTCTCATTAATCAGCTGATAAGGCTTGATCAACTGATTGACGCCCCCGGAAGAGCGCGCGCCGGCGGGACGAACGTCTCGTCCCGACCCTCTCCCCTTCATCCCACCCCCGTTCGGTTTCCCCCATGCAAAATCTGTCCCGCCGGCTGTTCTCCACCACCCGCCTGCTCGTGCGGACTGCCCGCCGCGCCTCCCTCCCGCTGCGGCGCTTCGTCGCTCTCGGACTGCTCGGCGGCACCGTGCTGCTGGCCCTCCCGGGCAGCCTGCTGGCCCAGCGGCCTGAGACCGAAGACAAGGAATGGGTGGGCACCTGGGCAGTCGGGCCGGCGCAGGCCGCGGCGAACCAATACAACGACCAGACGCTCCGTCTCATCGTGCACACCACGACCGCCGGCAGCGTCGTGCGGGTGCGCCTTTCCAACGAGCATGGCGCCGAGGCGCTCACGATCGGCGGCGCGCACATCGCCCGGCGCGACAGCGGGGCCAACATCGTCCCCGGCACCAGCCGCCGGCTCACGTTCAGCCAGGGGAACGGGATCACGATCCCGCCCGGCGCCGCGGCCTTGAGCGACCCGGTCAATCTGGACGTGCCAGCCCTGGGCGACCTTGCCGTGAGCATCTACCTGCCGGGCACGACGGCCGTCACCACGATCCATCCCGACGGCAAGAAAACCTCCTACGTCTCCCCGGCCAATGGTGGCGACGCCGGCGACGCGACCGTGTTCCCCCTCGACGCCACGGCGCCCACCACCACCGAGGTGCCGATTCTGACGCGCGTGGAAGTGTTTGCCCCTACGGCCACTGGCGGCGGCATCGTGATTTTCGGCGCCTCGATCTCGGAAGGTTTTAACACGACGCGCGATGCGAATCGCGCCTGGGTCAACGTGATCGCACAGCGCCTGCAGGCGCAGAGTCGCTCGCTCGGCGTGGTCTCCGTCGGCATCGCCGGCAACCGGGTGCGCTACGACGATCCGACCGCCGGCGGACTCGGCTTCGGCCAGTCCGGTCTCGGCCGCTTTGATCGCGACGCGCTCACGGCGCCCGGCGTGCGCTACGTGATCGTGCTCGAAGGCCACAACGACCTTTCCTTTCAATTCTCCCTGGCGCCGACGCAGCCGGAAACGGCCGACGACATCATCGCCGGCTACCAGCAATTCATCGTCCGGGCGCACGCGCTGGGTGTGAAGGTCATGGGCTGCACGCTCAGCCCCAACGGTGGGTCAACCAACACCGAGCCGATCCGCACCGCGGTGAACAATTGGGTGCGCACGAGCGGCGCCTTTGACGCCGTGCTGGATTGCGACGCCCTGCTGCGCGACCCCAGCCAGCCGACCCGGCTCCTGCCCGCCTACGACAGCGGCGACGGCTTGCACCCGAACGACGCCGGCCAGGCGGTGATGGGCAACGGCGTGGACCTCTCGTTTTTCCAGTAACCGCGGTTGCTCCTTTTCCCGTCTCGGCATTCCCCGCGCCATCCTGACTCCCCCCAATGCGCTTCGCCTCGCTCTCCGCTGTTGCCAGCCTGCTGCTCTTGCTCCTCGCCCCCGGCTCAGCCCGTGCCCAGCGGCCTAACGCGGACGGCGGCACCATGCACTGGGTGTCCACCTGGACGACCGCCCACGGGAGCACTTCCAACAACATCTTCGGCGCTCCCTACAAAGGCACGAACTCCTACTCGAACCAGACCCTGCGCCTTATCGTCCACACGAGCATCCCCGGGAGTGCCGTGCGCATCCGGATCTCAAACGCGTTCGGCCCTCAGGTGCTTGGCACCCAGTCCATCACCATCGGAGCAGCCCGCGTGGCTTTGCGCGACGGGCAGACGGCCAACATCGTGCCAGGCACGGACCGTGTGCTCACGTTCCGGAAGAAGACGTCCATCTCGATGACTCACGGGGTGGATGTCATCAGTGACCCGATCATCTTCCCGGTGCCGCAGACCGGAGACCTGGCGATCAGCCTCTACCTGCCGGGGAACCAAACGATCGACACGGCGCACGGCGAGGCCCACCAAACCAGCTACGTGTCGTCGTCCGGCGGCGGTGACGCCAGCGGGGCGACCGTTTTTCCGCTCGATTCGAACGCCCCCACCACGACGCAGTGGCCGCTCCTCGCCGGGGTGGAAGTGTATGTGCCCAGCAGCACCTTTGCGATCACGACCTTTGGCGATTCCATCACCGACGGGTCGGGCCAGGCCACCGACGCCAACCATCGCTGGCCGGATTTCCTGGCAAAACGCTTCATCGCCAACGGCCGCGCGGTCGGCATCGCGAACAAAGGCATCGGTGGAAACCGGGTGCTGCATGATAACGCCGGCCCGTCCGGCCTCGCCCGCTTTGAGCGCGACGTGCTGGCTGCCCCGAACGGGACCAAATACGTGACGGTCCTGCTCGGCATCAATGACATCGGTCTGGCCGCCCTGAATCCCAACGACATCCCCACAGCCGCGCAGATCATCGCCGGGCACCGCCAATTCATCACCCGGGCGCGCGAAACGGGATTGAAAATCTACGGCTGCACGTTGACTCCTGCCGGCTACGCAGCGGGCAGCGCCAACGAGGCAATCCGCTCCGCCATCAACGACTTCATCCGCACCCCGGGCAACTACGACGCAGTCATCGACTTCGACGCCGCCACGCGGAATCCGACGGCTCCGACGTCGCTGCTTCCCGCTTACGACAGCGGCGACGGTCTGCACCCGAACGACGCGGGTTACGACGCCATGGCCAATTCCATTGATCTCTCCCTCTTCCGATAACGCATTGCCAGCGAGCGAGCCGCCGAGCCCTTTTCTCCTCTGTTTCGTGAGCAACTTCCCAAGCCCTTCCCCCACCATGTTCAAGCTCCTGGTGACCTTTGCCAGTCCTGCCATTCAGCGCGCGGTCACCGCTCTGCTTTGCACAGCGGCCGTCTTGACGACCGCAACGGCCCTCCCCGCGCAGAACATCCTCCCGCCGAACCAGCCGCATTGGGTCAGCACCTGGGGGGCGCCGCCTTCCTCGGCGGCGGACAGTCCGGGCACCTCCTCGGTCGTCGCCAGATTCAACAACCAGACTCTGCGCCTGATCGTGCGCAGCGGCGCCGGAGGCGGCCAGGTGCGCATTCGCCTTTCCAATGTCTTCGGCAGCGAAGCCCTCCATGTCGGCGCCGCCCACGTTGCCCTGCGGAGTGGGCCGACGGCCAACACCGTCGTCGGGAGCGATCGGGCGCTGACCTTCAGCGGGCAAACTTCTTTCAGCATCCCGCCCGGCGCGCTCATCCTCAGTGATCCCGTGGACTTCACCGTGCCGATGAACGGCGATCTGGCCGTGAGCATCTATTTCCCGGACGCGATGACGATCGTCGAATCGGTCGCCGCCAACACTCATCAAACCTCTTACGTCTCGGGCAATCTCACCGGCGACCAAACGGCTGCGACCACGTTTGCCGTGGGTTCAACGCTCACCAGCGCGCCCTGCCTGACCGGCGTGGAAGTGCTGGCGGATGCGACGGTGCCGGCGTTCGTCTGCCTGGGCGATTCCATCACCGAAGGCGTCGGCGGAACGAACGACACCAACCATCGTTGGCCGGACTTTCTGAAAGAACGCCTTTTCGCGCAAGGCCGGGTCGCCGGCGTCATCAACCAAGGGATCGCGGGCGGCCAGGCCACCACGGACTGGCAGGGACCCGGCGGTCAAGCCCGCTTCGATCGCGATGTGCTGACTGTCCCTGGCGTGACCCATGCCATCGTCCTGCTGGGCATCAACGACGTTAACTCGGGTCAATCCGACATCATCGGCGTTTACCGCGAGTTCATCGCCCGCGCTCACGAAAAGGGGATCAAAATTATCGGCTGCACGCTGCTGCCGTTTAATCGTGCCAGCGCCAGCTACTATTCGGCCGCGAAGGATGTCGTCCGCGTAGCGGTCAATAATTTCATCCGCAACTCGGGCGAGTTCGATGGGCTGGTCGATTTCGACCGGGTCATGGGCGATCCCAGCGATCCATCGGCCCTCAACTCTGCCTACGATCCCGGTGACGGACTCCATCCAAACGATGCCGGCAAGCAGGTGATGGGCAACGCCGTGGATCTGACGATCCTGAACGGCTTCGTGACGCTCAACAGCGTGGTCTCGCGCAAGACCCACGGCGCTGCGGGCGGCGTCGATCGACTTGCCGCTGCCGCAAGGCCTCTTCAGCACCCCGGCCATCGAAAGCCGCGGCGGCGGGGCGGGCGGCACCTACCAATTGGTGTTTTCCTTTGCCGCACCGGTGACCGCGATGGTCGGAGCGGCCGTAGCCGAGGGCGCAGGCACGGTTTCCAGCTACGGAGCCGACCCCAACGATCCGACGAAAGTCATCGTCAATCTTTCCGGGGTGGCGAGCGGCCAGTATGTCACCGTGGGGCTCACCAACGTGAGCGACGGGGTCAACACCTCCAGCGTGCGGGCGACCTTTGGGGTGCTCGTGGGCGACACGAACGGCGACGGGGCCGTCAACGCCGGGGACATCGCCCAGGTCAAGGCCCGCTCGGGCCAGAGCGTCGATGCCACCAATTCCCGTTCCGACCTCAATGGCGACGGGATCATCAACGCGGCCGACATCGCCTTTGCCAAAAGCCAGAGCGGCACCGCCCTGCCCCCGGCCCCGCCGGTCGGCTCCACGCCGTGACCAAGCGTGGCCACCCTCCTCAGGCATCGTTGAACTCCTTCCCCCGAATGCTGCGTGGCACTGGCAAATGCCATGAATCTCCCGCCCTTCCAGCCGTGCCGCCGAAGCCTGCGCCTTTTCGCTTTAATCCCGCCGCCTCGTCCTCATCCGACTCCACCGCTCCCTTTGTTTTAACCATGCTCAAAAACCCTGGTTTCCTCCGCACGAAATTTGGCGCCGCGACCCGCGCGGTGGCCGTTGCCGCTCTTGTGTTGTGCAGCGCTGCCGTGACCGCGCGCGGCCAGCTGCCCGTCCTGCCGGAGCCCGGTTTCCAAGTGATCTATGACCTGACGGCTCCGCTCGAGGGCGGTTTTCGGGACGGCACTCCGGTGCCTTACACCACCGACAACAGCGCCACGATTCCGTCGTTCGACCGCGTCGCCTACTACTACGAGCTGACGGATACGCTCGGGGTCAAACAATACGTTTACGTCTCGGCCGATCCGTTCACGAAAAGCGCGCGCGAGCTAGGTCTGCCCCACAACCGGGACAATCCGGTGCTCTTCGCGCAACTGCTGCGCGCGGCGAATGTTTTCTCCAATGCCGCCGGCATTGCCACCGGCACAAATCTCGCGACCGCGCGGGTCGAAATGTGGCCGAGCAACTACGTCGCCAACAACTTCTCCGGAGTGCCCGGCGGTAACGACACCATCTTCGACTTCGCCGACGGCGGCGGCAATCTCGCCGCGGGTTACGGCTCCTTCCAGATTCACAACATCGCCGCGACCGCCTCGGCCACCGGCGGCCAGACGCTTTTCGCCTACAACCGCTGGGGCGTCGCCGATGCCACCAACGACGACGTCGGCATCGGCAACAACCCGCTGCTCGTCGGCCCCGGCGGGAATTCGGCCGGGCTGGACTACACGTTTTCGGCCAACCCCACGATGAATCGGCTGCGCCTGCTGATTCTGGCGCGGCCGGTGCCGGCGAAGGTCGTGCTCACAAGCTGGCCGCAGCACCAGCAGCTTTTCCCGCGCGAGCTCTCCGGGCCGAACTTCAACAAAGCCGTGGTGCACGTTGCTGGCACCGAGACGCTCGGCGGTGCCAGCGCGGTGAAGGTGAAGCTCCTGCGCGACGGTGTGCCGGTGGCCCCGGAATTCAGCGCGCCGCTCACCTATGACCCGATCACCGGGAGCGCGCCGTTTGACCTGCCGGTGCTGCTCCCGGCGGAGCGCGCGAACTACGACCTGCTGCTCTACGTCACGAAGAACGGCACCGATTATCTCGTCAACCGCGTGCAGGACATCGTCGCCGGCGATGTCTTTATCATCCAGGGCCAGTCCAACGCGGACGCCGCGATGTATAGCGGCTCGGCCAACGCGTATCGCGACCCGTTTGTGCGGACGTTCGGCTACACCAGCGAAGGTTTCGACATCCCGATCTACCGCGAGTGGCACATCGCCCAAGGCGACGGCAACCGCGGCGTGAGCCACGGCATCGGCCAGTGGGGACTGGTGATGGGCAACCAGCTCTCGAACGCGAACAACGTGCCGGTCGCCATCCTCAACGGCGCCTTTGGCGGCCAGCCGATCGGCTTCTTCCAACGCGACAACGCCAACCCGCTGAATCTCAACACGAACTACGGCCAGCTCCTTTTCCGGATGCGCGCTGCCGGTTTGGATGAGCGCGTGCGCGCCATCATGTTCTATCAGGGCGAGTCGGAGAACGACAACGGGCTCGTCCACGACGTCGGCTACCGCGCGCTGGTGCAGTCCTGGGAGCTGGATTATCCGGGCGTCGAGCACTACTACGTCTGCCAGATTCACCCGGGCTGCGGCACCACTCAGGGGAACGTCGATCTGCGCGACCGCCAGCGCCGTTTTGCCGACACGATCCCGCGGCATTCCGTGATGTCGCTCAACGGCATTCCCGGCCACAACTCCTGCCACTGGAACTTCGAGGACGGTTACAAGCTCCACGGCTTTCACATGACAGGTTTGCTCAACCGCGACCTCTACCAGCCCACGGCCAGCGCCAACGTCGAGGCGCCGAACCCGAAGAAGATCGTCTGGGCCAACGAAGCCAAAACCGCCATCACCATTTTCCTGCGCAACGCGACCGATCCGCTCACGGTTGATCCGAACATGGCGGCGGTCATCGCCTCGAACTTCACCCTCACCGGCTCCGGCGCCCTGGTCACCGGCATCTCCGTGCAGCCCGGCGTGATCACGCTGACGCTTTCCGGCTCCGGCGACGGCGCGACGGCGGTAAACTACCTCGGCAGCGCCGCCGGCCAGGGCACCGGCGCCGGGCCGGGCGCGGGCGGCGGGCCTTCGGTCCTGAACGGCGCCGGCGTGGGCCTGCTCACGTTCCGGGAGGCGTTCTACGTGCCGCGGGTCGTGCGCATCACGAATCCCGCGATCACCGGCGAGATCGATCCGGGCACCAGCGTGAATGTCGCCGCGACGGCCAGCGTCTTCGATGACGGCGTGAGCCTGCAAAAGCTCGACCTCACCGTGCAAGGCCAGCCGCTCGGCGCGACGATCGGCGGCCCCGGGCTCACCGGGTTGAACGCCAGCGGCGCCTGGACTCCGAGCCAGCCCGGCGTTTACACCCTCACGGCCCGCGCCGTGGACAGCGTCGGCAACGTCTTCACCGACAGCCGCCAGATGGTCGTGGAAACGAACGCGGCGCCGGGCGGCGTCCCCGGCCTGGTCATCTGGCTAAAATCCACCCGCGGCCTCACCACGCAGGACGGCCTCGTGACCGGCTGGGCCGACCAGAGCGGGCAGAGCAATCACGCCAGCCAAGGGAATTTTACCCGATCCCCGGCGCTGGCGGCCGATCAGTTCGGCTTTCTGCCGGGCCTGCGGTTCAACAACAACAGCTTCCTCAGCAGCCCCACCGGCATGCCGACCGGCAGCTACACGAAGATCGTCCGGCACAAGCTCTTCGACGTGTCGTCGTCGAACAACCTGATCTCCGGCACCCAGAACGTGCCCGGCGTCCATGCGGTGTTTTACAGCCAGTCGGCGAACGCGCGGCTCTTTCACAACGGCGAGTTCGCCAGCTCGAGCGTCGCGGCCACGCCGAACACGAACATCTACCTCGGCGCCACCTACAGTCAGCCGACGAAAACCGGGACGCTGTTTCTCGACAACAGCCCGGTCGGCAGCGGCACGGCGACGGGCGACAACACCGATGTCACCTACCAGGTGGGCGCCTTCCAGAACGGCAATTTCCTGAACGGCGCGTTGCAGGAAGTCATGGTCTTCAACCGCGTGCTCACCGCAAACGAGATGACCCAGGTGAAGGCCAGCCGCGCCCGGGCGGAACTCACGCCGTATCAACGCTGGGTGCAGGATCACTTTAACGGCCAGGACAGCAGCCCCGGCGGTGACCCGGATGGGGATGGTCTCAGCAATCTGCTGGAATACTCGCTCGGCACCGACCCGCTCGTGGCGGACCGCTCCCAGGCGCCGCACGTCGAGCGACTGCAGGATGGCAGCGTCGTGTTTGTCTTCGACCGGCCGGCCGGTTACCAGCACCTCGCCTACATCGTCGAGGTGAACACCGACCTTTCGCTGCCAAACAACTGGCAGAGCGGCGACACCGTCACCCTGCCGCCGAGCATGGGCCCGTCGCCGCTCGGCAGCGGCTACGAGCGCATGACGGTGCGGGCGAAGTCGCCCTTCGCCGAGCAGCCGCACCTGTTCTATCGGCTGCGGATCGGAAACGCTGGAAACTGACCCAATATCGCATCTTGCCCCCGCACTGGCGGGCCGGCCGGTTGACCCGGTCCGGCGCGCCTCGAACTCCCCCCTCTCCCTCCCCACCCACCCAATGCTGAAATTCCCTCGTCACGCCTGGCGCCCTCTCGCCCTGCTTTCCTCGCTCGCCCTGCTTTCCCAGGCCACGCTGCCCGCCGCGCCGGCGCAGACCGCCCGCGGCCGGGCCGGATCCCGGCCGCAAAGCGTGGTGGCTCCGGCGACCCCGCATTGGGTGTCCACTTGGGCCGCGCCCCCGGTCGGGCCGATGAACGATCCTGCGACCCCGGGGCCCGGGCCGTTCACCGAGCAGTCCCTGCGCATGATCGTGCGCACCAGCACCGGCGGCACCAAAGTGCAGGTCCGCTTTTCCAACGTCTTCAACACGGAGGATCTCATCGTCGGCGCCGCGCACATCGCCCTGCGTGACACCGGGGCCAACATCCTCCCCGGCAGCGACCGCGTGCTGACCTTCGGCGGCCGGACAACCGCCAAAATCCCGCCTGGCGCACTGGTGTTGAGCGATCCGGTGACGTTTGACGTCCCGGCGCTCGGTTACCTCGCCATCAGCTACTACCTGCCGGGCACCGCGATCGACGTGCCGACCTATGCCGGCCGCACGAATCAGACCTCGTATATTTCGCCCACCGGCCAGGGCGACGCCACCGGGACGACGGCGTTTCCGGTTGGCTCCACGACCACCGCCAGCCCGTTGCTGATGGGTGTGGACGTGCTGGTTGCCGGGGGCGTGCCGGGGTTTGTCACGTTCGGCGACTCGATCACCGAGGGCTTTCAATCCTCTATCGACGCGAACGCGCGCTGGCCGGATTTTTTCAAGGCACGCTTCTTCGCGCAGGGCCGCACGGCCGGCGTGGCGAACGTGGGTCTCAGCGGCAACCGCGCGATCCGCGACCGCATGGGGCCGAACGGGCTTTCCCGGTTTGACCGCGACGTGCTCGCCCGGCCGGGCCTGACGCATCTGACCGTGCTGCTCGGCATCAACGACATCGGCCTGGCCGGAGTGCTCGATTCGCCGACGACCGCGCCGACGCCGGGCGATCTCATCGCCGCGTATCGGCAGTTCATCGCCCGCGGGCATGATCGTGGCGCGAAGGTGATCGGTGGCACGTTGCTGCCGTTCAAGGGAGCGCTCACCGGCAGCGGGGCGAACTCGTATTATACCCCGGAAAAGGAGCAGACCCGGGTCGCGGTCAATGCGTGGATCCGCCGTTCTGGCGGAATTTGACGGGCTCCTGGATTTCGACGCCGTGATGCAGGATCCAAATGATCCGCAGGCGCTGAATCCCGCCTACAACAGCGGCGACCAGCTGCACCCGAACGACGCCGGCTACCAGGCGATGGGCAACTCGGTGGACCTGACGCTTTTCAATGGCTTCGTGACGCTCAACAGCGTGGTCTCGCGCAAGACCCACGGCACTGCGGGCACGATCGACCTGGCGCTGCCGCAGGGGCTGAACCCTGCCCGCGCGATCGAGAGCCGCGGCGGCGGGGCGGGCGGCACCTATCAGCTGGTGTTCTCCTTCGCCGCACCGGTGACCGCGATGGTCGGCGCCGCGGTGGCGGAAGGCGTCGGCACGGTTTCCAGCTACGGAGCCGATCCCAACGACGCGAGCAAAGTGGTCGTCTACCTGAGTGGAGTCACCAGCGGCCAGTATGTGACCGTGGGGCTGACCAACGTGAGCGACGGGACGAACACCTCCAGCGTGCGGGCGACCTTCGGGGTGCTCGTGGGCGACACGAACGGCGACGGGGCCGTCAACGCCGGGGACATCGCCCAGGTCAAGGCCCGCAGCGGCCAGAGCGTGGACGGGACCAACTCGCGCTCGGACCTCAACGCCGACGGGGTCATCAACGCGGCCGACATCGCCTTTGCCAAGAGCCAGAGCGGCACCGCCCTGCCCCCGGCCCCACCGGTCGGCTCCACGCCCTGAGCGGTCATTTATAGCGCCACCGGCAAATCGCCTTCGCACAACTTTCATCTCCAGACGCAGAACACAAAACCCACCACGCCATGCTATCACTCCTCCTCTCACCCACCCCACCCCGACAGCGGGCGAACTCTCCGGCCCGTTCCCAAAGTCGGGTCGCCTCGTTTCTGACGCGCTGCGCCGTCGTTTCGATCGGCATTCTGTTCAGCGCACAGATCGCCCTGGCCCAGAATCCGGTCACGATCCTGTTCGTGGGCAACAGCTTCACCTACGGCGCTATCGCGACAGCCCAAAACTACAACTCCGACAAGGTCACCGATGAGAACGGCAGCGGCTACGGCGGTGTGCCGGGTATCTTCAAGCAGTTCACCCTCCAGCGCGGTTTGAATTATGATGTGCACATCGAGGCCGTCAGCGGTCAGTCGTTGCAGTATCATTTCGAAAACAAGGCGGCCATCATCGGCCAATCCAAGTGGGACACTGTGGTTCTCCAGGGTCTCAGCACCGAGGCTACCATCCAGGCCGGCAACCGTCCTAACTTCATCCTCCACGCCCAGCGGCTGGAAAACCTGATCCACAACAGCAACGCGGCGGCCAAGATCTACCTCTACGAAACCTGGTCGCGCGCGGATCGCACCTATCCCCCCAACGGCGAATACTTCGGCGAGCCGGTTGAAGCCATGGGCAACGAGATCCATGACGGGTATTTCGAAGCGTTTAACAGCACCCCGAACATCGTCGCCGTGGTGCGGACCGGTGATGCCTGGTTGCGGGCCATCGTGCAAGGTTTCGCGGTGCGTAATCCGTATAACCCGGTCGAGGTGGCCAGCGGAAAATACAATCTGTGGGCGTCCGACAGCTATCACGCCAGCAACTACGGCTACTATCTCAGCGCGCTGATGATGTTCGGCAAGATCACCGGCGAAGACCCGCGCGTGCTGGGTGCCGGCGAGCAAGCCGCCGCGGCGCTCAACATCACCCCGGTCCAGGCAGTCAACTTGCAGAACCTCGCCTACGCCCAGCTCAACGCCCCCGCTCCGGGCGTCGTGGTGTCCCGAAAGACGCATGGCAGCGCGGGAACGTTTGACCTGCCGCTGGCTTTGAGTGGCCCGCCCACGGTCGAATGCCGTCGGGCCGATGCCAACGGCGGCTTCCAGCTCGTCTTCACGTTTGAGCCGACGCTGACCACCGCGGGAACTGTTTCCGTCACCGGAGGCACCGCCACGGCCGCGTCGCTCCTCGGCCCGGAGCCGAACCAGATCACCGTGAACCTGACCGGCGTGCCTAACGCGCAACGCTTGTTCGTTTCTGTGAGCAACGTGGACGATGGATCGACCGCCACGCCCCTGACTTCGATGAGCGCGCCTTTGAGCGTGCTCGTCGGAGACAGCAATGGCGACGGCATGGTCAATTCGTCCGACGTCAGCCAGACCAAGAGCCGCTCGGGCCAGCCGCTGGGCACAGCCGCCGCCTTCCGCTCGGACTTCAACGTCGATGGCGCCGTCAACGCTTCCGACGTGTCGCTGGTCAAGTCCACCACCGGCACCTCGTTGCCCTCGGATCTGTAGAACGCAAGATCCTGCCAATTGCCCGGGAGGGAAGCGCGGCCGTGCGTTTCACCCTCCCGGGTTTTTGCGTTTTGCCGGTGCGCCGCGCCCGGCGACATTTCGCGGACCCGGTGAAAGAAGGGAGCACGGCGTCCCCGGCATCCTCGCTCGCGAAGGAGAAGAAAGCTCTACCAGGGGGGAGAATCGAACTCCCGACCAAGGGCTTATGAGTCCCCTGCTCTACCGCTGAGCTACCCTGGCGAAAAAGAAGGTCTAAAGGCTAAGGGGGAAAGATCAAAAATCAACGGCGAAAATACTCGGAAATCGACCCTCCGAACCGATGCCTTCAACGCCCGATTTCCAGCCTCATTTACAGGGCGGCTGGCTGGTGCGGGACTCCCCTCCCCGGCGTCGGGATTCCCGGATTGGGATGCGTTTTCCGCCCGGATTTTTGGCTGGAGCCGCGGCTTCGGTTTAAGATCGCGCATGCCAGAGCTAGCCGAGGTCGATCACGCCCGCCGCCAATGGAATGCCGGGCTCGGAGCCACGATCCGCGAGGCGGTCATCGCGCGTCCCGGGATCCGGGTGTTTCGCGGCGTGGACACCGCGGCGTTGCAGCGGCTGGTGCGCGGCCGCGTGCTCTCGCGCTCGGAGGCCAACGGCAAGCAGATGGTCTTCCATTTTGACCCCGCCGGACCGCGGCAGCCCCGGCTCTGGCTCGGCGTGCATCTCGGGATGCGCGGCGAACTGCGCGTGGAATCCGCGCCGAAGTTTTCGCCCGGCAAGCACGATCACCTGGTGCTGCGGCAGGAGGATCGCGCGCTCGTTTTCGAGGATCAGCGCCATTTCGGGCGCATCCTGTTTCACACCGGCGACGCGCCGCCGGAATGGTGGACGCGCCTGGCGCCGTCGGTCCTCTCGCCGGAGTTTTCGCGCGCCGCGCTCGCGGAATTTCTGCGTCGCCGCCGGCGCACCCCGGTGAAGGCCGTGCTCCTGATGCAGGAACGCTTTCCCGGCGTCGGCAACTGGATGGCGGACGAAATCCTCTGGCGCGCCCGCCTCCACCCGGCCACTTCCGCCGGCACGGTGGCCGAAGATCCGGCGGCGCTCGCGGCGCTCCATCAGCAAACCCGCTGGGTCGCGCGCACCGCGATGGAAATCATCTCGGACGACTGGACTTACCCGCCGTCGTGGCTGTTTCTGCACCGCTGGGAGCCGGGCGGTTTTTGCCCGCGCCGGGGTTGCCGCACCGCGCTGGAGCGGGCGACGATCGGCGGCCGGACGACCTGCTGGTGCCCGCGGTGTCAGCCGGCAGCGGGAACGTCGTAGCCGTAGCGGGGATCCAGTTGCGCTACCTCATCGTTGAGATACGCAATATCCTCGGTGCCAAGGTAATCCACGTAGCCGCCGACCTTGCCGCGGCGCGTTTTGAAGGAGTCGCTGTCCGCCGCATCGGCAGGGCGCAACGCGTCGCGATCCAGGCCGGCGCGCGCCACGAGCTGGCCGCCTTCGGCACCGACGGTCTGCGTTTCCAAGCGGCGCATGTTTTCAAACGACGACACCTCGATGGCCCGCTCCAGCGCCTCGGCGTCCGGCTCCACGGTCGGCAGCAAAAAGCGCACGGCCGAGCCAAACGCGCCTTGCGGATCGCGCCGCGCATCCTCGTAGCGGAGCACGTGCAGCCGCGAGCCGAGCACGCCGGCGACCGTGGGAAAATCCTCGCGCAAGCTGAGCGGATCGGCCCATTCGTCCAGCCAGCGGTTCATGATGGAAACGACGCGCGCCACGCCGAGCTCCCGGTCGCGCAGCAGCTCGGGGAGGGTGCCGGCAAAGCGGCGGGAACGCTTGGTTAAATGAAAATAGAGCGACACCATGAGATCGCGCGGATCGCGGGCGACGAGCAGCTTCGGCTTCTGGCGGGCATCGAGCGGCGGGATGAGCCATTTTCCCCGCAGCCGTTCGCCGCGGGGCGCTTTCTCGTAGAATTCCCAGAGATCGTGCGTGTAGTGCAGGAGAGGGGGCTCCGGCTGGTGGCCGGCCTGCCGCCAGGCGTCGAAATAGGCGGTGAGAAACACCCGCACCCAGGTGCGCCCGGCTTTCTGGATGCTGACCACATACGCGTCCGCCGCGCGAAACGTGCGCGCATGGCGGCTGAAGTTTCGGCGCAGGGGAACGGGCATCGGCGGCGGGGAAAACCGCGGGTCCCGCTCACAGGAGACTCCGCGCATACTCCAGCGTATCGATTTCCGCCGGGGTTTTGTCCTGCCGGATCGCTTTGATCCGGGGAAATCGCAGCGCCAGACCGCTGGAGTGGCGGGTGCTCGGCTGGATGGAATCAAAGGAAATCTCCAGCACGACCTCCGGTTTCACGGCGTGGAATTTCCCCCGCACACTCAGCGTCGCCGCCTGGAGCCGGGTGGTCAGCTCGGCGATTTCGACGTCCGTCAGGCCGGAATACGCCTTGCCGATCGTGACGAGGTCGCCGCCGTTGGCGTCGTCGCGCACCGCAAAGGTGTAGTCGCTGAGGACGTGGTTGCGCCGGCCGTGACCCCACTCGGCGCCGACGATGACGACATCGAGCGTGGCCAGCTCTTTCTTCAATTTCAACCACGCCAGCCCGCGCCGGCCCGGCGTGTAAAGGCTGGCCGGGTCTTTGACGATGAGGCCTTCGTTCGAGCGTTCGCGCGCCGCGGAAAACGTCGCCTCGATCTCGTCCGCGCTGGCCGCCTGGGTCACCGCGACGACCCGCAGCGGCGCCTGGAGCGGGAGCGTCTCCAAGAGGGCGCGCCGCGTCGCCAGCGGCTCGCCGAGCAGCGCGCGATCGCCGAGCCGCAGGAGGTCGAAGGCGAAAAAGCTCAGCGGCACGGTTTCCTGCATGAACAGGTCGGCCTCGCGCCGGCCGAGCCGCTTCTGGAGATCGAAAAAGGTGAGCTTGCGGCCTTCCTGAAACGCCACGATCTCGCCGTCGAAGATCGCCTCGATGCCCGGGAGCGAGGCGCTCGCGGCACGGGCGATTTCTTCGAACTGCGCCGTGACCCGCCGCAGATCGCGGGAATAGATTTCCACCCGGCCGTCGGCGGCGCGATGGAGCTGGGCGCGCACGCCGTCGAATTTGTCCTCGATCCAGACGACTGGGGAGGGGAGGGGAGGGGGAGGCGTCCGCAGATTTCGCAGATTTCCGCAGAATTTCCGGAGAGATGGATTCGGCTGGCGGACGCTGGTGCCGGCTGTGGCGACCCATCCGCCGCCGGGCTCGCACCTCCCGCTCCACCTGCGGCAATCTGCGAAATCGCGGCTTCTCCCATCTGCGGAAATCTGCGAAATCTGCGGACGATCCTCCGCCTCCGCCGCCACGATGGCAGCATGGAGTTCCTCGTGCCGCGCCCAGATCGCCTCGGCCGTCGGCTCCGGGCTGGCGAGCATGGATTTGATCGGCTGAAACAGGGTCAGCTCCGCTTCCCGCAACCGGTCGGCGCGGGCGAGCAGGGCGACGCGGCCGAGGTCGCCGAGCAGCATGTTCGCCTCGCGGATGGCGTCGGCCGGGCGGGCGAAGGCCGCGGCGAGGGCTTCTTCCAGGAGTCCTTCCTTCAAACCGATGCGCAGTTCGCCGCCGAGAATTTTTACCAGGTAACGGGCTTCCGCCGCCGGCAGCCGGGAAAAAGTTTCCTGAAGAATCTCGGCCTTGATCAACGGCCCGCGTGCGGCGGCCGAGACGGGTGAGCAGCGCGTGGCACGCCATCAGGGTGAAGACCGAGTCCGGCGGCCGGCCGGCGCGGGCGTCGCGTTCGCCGAGCAGGATGAGCGTCGTCTCGCCCTGGTCGGGCTGGGAGGCGCTCAGCTCGCGGTAGCGGGCTTCGGGCACGCCGCTGGCCGCCAGGAGGGCGCGGCGCACCACGGAGCCGCCGACGTTGAGCACGCGCGGGTCGTTTTGGGCAAAGGCGCGGCCAGCGAGATAAAGCGCGGCGATCGGCAGGGAATCGGTGTCGAGCGAGCGGAAGTAATCGGCGAGAAACTCGATCTTCTTGAGCTTGCCCGTGGTGCCCGCCATGGCTTCGCAGACGGCGACAAACCGGGAGAAAACGCCGGCCGGCGGCGGGGGCGGAGCGGACTCCGCGGGCGGCAGCTCTTCGCGGACCCGCGCGGCCGGCTCTTCGATGGGCGCGGCCGTCGGCTGGAAGCCGGGCGCGGAAGCAGTTCCGCCGCCGCCGCCGAACGCCAGGTCGAGCTGGTTTTCCTCGCTGAGCGCCCAGGACTCGATCCCGCGCTCGCGCAGGTCGCGGGCAAACGCGGCCGCGTAGCCATGGAGCGTCAGCACGCGCCGGGGCTGCACGATTTCCACCAGGCGCAGCAAGTCGGGATAGTCGGCATGATCGGACAGCGGAAACGCGGTGTCGGTCTGATACCGGAAATGCGCGCCCGGGTTCATCGCCCAACCGGAGAGCATGGCGGTGCGCACGTTTTTGATCTTTTGCAGCATCCGGGAATGGTTTGCGCTCGGCGGGCAGATGAGCACTTTTCCGGCGAGATCCGCCCCGGCGTTGTAACGCTCGGCCGGCGGAAAATCGGGCTGCAAGGTGCGCACGACCTCTGTCATGCGATGGACGGCGCCATGGAGCACCGTGGCCAGCCCGGCCTGGGCCAGCGCGGCGATGATTTCCTGGCCCTTGCCGAGGCTGTAGCCGAAGAGCACCGGCACCGCGTCGTCTTCCAGCGCCTCGCGGCAGAAGCGCACGATATCCGCCAGGATCGCCTCCGTCGGCGGGAAGCGGAAACGCGGCAGGCCGAAGGTGGTCTCCATGATCAGCGTGTCGGCCCGGCACGGCTCGGCCGGCTCGGCGGAAAGGCCGTGGCGCAGCTTGAAATCACCGGTGTAAAGCAAGGAGCGCTCACCCTCAGCGACGCCGGCCCCGAGATCCTCAAGCAGCAGCATCGCCGACCCGAAGATGTGCCCCGCCGGGACCAGGGTGAACCGCAACCCGGGCCGGATGCCTTCCGCGGGCTGATGAAAGTCGAGCACATGCTCGCGGCGGGCAGGCTTCTGCGCCGCCGCCGTCGGGGCGCCCAGGCGGGCGTGCATCAGCCGGGCGGTGGCCGCCGAGAGCACGCTCTCGCGGTGGCGGCCGATGTGGTCGCTGTGCGCATGGGAAACAAAGGCGAACGGGCGGTCGTCGTGCGGATCGAGCCAGAGGCCGCCCTGGTCGGGGAGGTGGACGCCGCGTTGGAATTTGATTTGCATGGACAAAAGCGGGAGCCGGTGAAAGAAAGCGGGGAGCGGCGGGGAGGGTGTTCGATAATACACGATCTCCAGCGTTCGTTTGGACGCCGGAAAAGGCAGAGGCGAAACCTTGTGATCGAGTCTTGCCACCGGGTAGGGGATTCGCTTAGATCGGGGCATGCGCAGCGCGAAAACGGCGGGGTGGAGGGCGGCTTTCTGGCTGCCCGCGCTCGCGGCCGGCGGACTCGCGCTGCTGGCGCCGGTGCTCCCCGCGCAGGCCGAAAGCCGCCAGCCGGCGCCGGTGCTGCTGACAAAAGCCGAGGCGTTGCCGCTCGCGCTGGACCCCGCCTTCGAGTTCCGCAAGACGAAGCTCTACTTTCTCGAATCCCGCCGCGTCATGCGCCTGCAGGGCAACGAGGAGCGCTCCATCGCTTTCGAACGCCAGCGGCTGCTCTACGGCGCCGTGACGCCGAACGACGAGCGCGATCGTTACGGCAATTATTTCACCTTTTTCTGGAATGCCCGGCGCCCGGCCGATCTCGTCGTGCGCCTGGAATACCGCCAGGCCCGGCTCGGGCCCATGGTGCAGGCCCGCGAAGTGCCGTATCCCGCCGCCAGCACCGGCGGGCACCGGACGGAATTTCAAATCACCGGTGACGATTACCAGGTGGACGGCCGGGTGACTTCCTGGCGCGTCCTGCTCGTCGAACGGCCCGGCGCCCAGCCCGGCGGGGCGGGGGGGCGGATCGTGGCACTGGGGCAGTCCTACCTGTGGCGGTAGGCAAAAGAGATAAATGCGTTTTCCGTAAGAACTTGGCGTCCAACCAGCTTTTTCAACCGTCAATTGAATGAAGCGGTTCTTCTGACCGTCGGAATTTCCGTCTCCTTACCAGCCATTGCTCCCGGTGCCAGATGCGCCGGTTCCCGGCCAAGCGGCTGTTTACTCCCTCCCTTTTCTCCCGGTCGCCGGCATGCGTATGCGTGTGTCTGTTTGACAGCCCGCCGGCCGCGCCCGAACCTCCCTTGGCAAGCATTCCGTGACTGATACGTCTCAAATCCTGGTCGGTTGCAACGAGAAAATCGTTTGCATCCGGGTCCGCGGCCGGGGCTCATTTCAGAACAGCGCGGGGATCAAGCAGTTCGCCAAAGAGATGATCCAGCGCGGCCACCGCGAGTTCGTGGTGGACCTGGCGGATTGTCCGGCGATGGACTCCACGTTCATGGGCACGCTCACCGGCGTGGCCCTGCAGTTGCAATCCCTCGGGCACGGCAATCTCCACGTCATCCGCTGCAACGAGCGTAATACCGACTTGCTGCAAAACCTCGGGCTGGACCAGATCCTCGACCTGGCCGACGCCGAATCGCCGGCTGCCGGCGAATGGGAAACTCCCAGCGGGATGAATGGCCACACGGTCGCCGCCGGAGAAGGGACCGGGCCGGATGCGGAAAGCCCGATCGAGGCGGCGGGCGCGGTGGAGGATCACGAGCTGGAATGCCCGGGCGTGGATCGACAGGGCACCACGGAAGTCATGCTCGCCGCCCACCAAGCGCTGGTGGACGCGGATCCGCAGAATTTCTCGAAGTTCAAGGACGTGCTCGATTATTTGAAGCAGGATTTGCAGCGCGGCGCTCCCGCCGATTAGTCTGCCGGCACCATGACGTGGTGGGTCGTCCTTCTCGGGCTCCTGTGGCTCGCCACTCTCGGCGTGGCCTATGCGCTGCATCGTCGCGGCATGCGCCTCATCGGCGTGCTCCGCCAGCAGCGCGAGGCGATGAAGGTCGAGGAGACCCGGGTCTTCGATTTTCTGCACGGCTTGGGCTCGGCGTTTTCCGGCGCGAACATCCGCGCCAGCGACCTGCACCGGCTCATCGTGGAGGGGGCCGCCCGGATTCTCGACGCCCACGGCGGCGCGCTCTACCTCGTGGATCGCACCGCGAAGGACACCCTGGTGCCCACGTTCATTTCCAAGGGCTGCCCGCCGCTCGTCGCCGTGCCCAAGCACATCCTCAAGCAGGCCGAAACGACCCCGGTCGCGCTTGACAGCTATCTGCGGCTGCACCCGGTTCGCGAGGGAGAGGGCGTGCTCGCGGAGGTCTGGGCCAGCCAGGAGCCGGCTTATCTGCCGACGCCGGTCCAGGATGCCCGGCTCGCCCGGCTGCGGGAAAGCGGCGGCTCTGGCACCGAGTCCGCCCTGGTCGCGCCGCTGGCCTACGCCGGCCAGAAGCTCGGCGTCCTGGCGCTGGCCAACGGGCCGATGGGGCAGCCGTTTTCGCAGCAGGATTTCGAGGTGTTCAAGGCCATCGCCGAGCAGTCGGCCTTCGCCCTGTATAACGCGGTCGTTTATTCCGAGGTCAACGAGAAGAAAAACCTCGATCGCGACCTGGAGATCGCCCGCGACATCCAGCGCATCCTGCTCCCGGCCAACGCGCCGGACGTCCGCGGCTTCGAGATCGCCGGCATCAACGTGCCCGCCCGCCAGGTCAGCGGCGATTACTATGATTACGTCCGCATTGATGACCGCCACTTCGGCATCGTCATCGCCGATGTGAGCGGCAAGGGCGTGCCGGCCAGCCTCATCATGGCCATGTGCCGCAGCGTCCTGCGCAGCCAGGCGCCGAGCAACCCGAGCGCCGCCGACGTGCTGCGCAAGGTGAACCACCAGCTCTTCCCCGACATGAAGGAAGACATGTTCATCTCGATGGCCTACACGATCCTCGACCAGAATTCTGGCGAGGTTTTTTTCTGCCGCGCCGGCCACGACGCGCCGCTGCTCTACTCCGCGGCCACCGGCAAAGTGGTGAAGGTCAACCCGCCCGGCATGGCGCTCGGCGTGGACAGCGGGGCGGTCTTCGACCGGCTCACCCGCAACACCGCCATCCCGATGAAACCGGGCGATTGCCTCATCCTTTACACCGACGGCGTGACCGAGGCGCTGGACGAAAAAGGGGGGGAATACGGCTTTGATCGCACGATCGCCGCCATCCAGGCCAGCGCGCCGGAAGGGGCCGCCGCGGTCATCAAGCGGCTCACCGACGACGTGCGCTCCTTCGTCGGCAACCAGCCCCAGAACGATGACATCACGCTTATTGTCATCCGCAAGGTTTGAGGTAATTTATCGGCCCGGTTTTCCTGCCGGCCGCTGCCTCGCTGGCAGCCAATCATTTTTCATTACCCGCCATGTTTCCGCCAGTTGACCCCAGCACCATTCCGTCCGCCACCGATCCCATCCCGGCCGAGCCGGATCGCGCCACCGCGGTGCCCGATCCCCACGCGCCCGCCGCCCCCGGAGAGTCCGCGGGGGAGGGGGAGGATTCACTCGCCAAGTTGCAGGCCGAGGTCGATCGCTACCGCGACTTGGCGCTCCGGGCGCAGGCCGATTTCGACAATTTCCGCAAGCGCGCCGCCCGCGAGAAGGAGGAAGCCATCCGCTATGCGAACAACTCGCTCCTCGAGCGGCTCCTGCCGATCCTCGACAATTTCGAGCTCGGCCTCCAGGCCGCCCGGCAGGCCGCGGGCGAAGGCGGCGGCAACGAGTCGGCCGTGATCAACGGCATGTCCATGGTCGGCCGCCAGCTCGACGATTTTCTGCGCGACGCCGGCGTCACGCCGATCGATGCGACCGGCGAAAAATTCGATCCGAATCTGCACGAAGCCCTCGGCCAGGAAGCCAGCGCCGAGGTGCCCGAGGGCCATGTCGTGCGCCAGCTCCGCCGCGGTTACAAGCTGAAGGATCGGCTCCTGCGCGCGGCAAACGTCTTTGTTTCCAACGGCAACGCCGCGAGCTAGCCGCCTTCGGCTGGCACGGCGAATTCTTCCGTTCTCCGGACCGCGAGGTTTGGATCCCGGATCTTCCTTTCTAAAATTTAATGGCCACTGTTAAACGCGACTACTACGAAGTCCTCAGCGTCCAGCGCAACGCCGCCGGCGACGAGCTGAAAAAGTCCTACCGCAAGCTCGCCGTCCAGTATCATCCGGACAAAAATCCAGGCGATCCCAAGGCCGAGGAACGCTTCAAGGAACTCGGCGAGGCGTATGACGTCCTCTCGGATCCCGACAAGCGCGCCGCGTATGACCGCTTCGGGCACGCGGCCTTTGCCCAAGGCACCGCCGGGGCCGGCCGCGGCGGTGGCGGGTTCCACGATCCGTTTGATCTGTTCCGCGAGATGTTCGGCGGCATGGCCGGCGCGGGCGGCGGGGATGGCGGCGGTGGCGGCGGTGGTGCTGGCGGCATCTTTGAGCAATTTTTCGGCGGTGGCGGTGCTGGCGGCGGGAGTCGCGATCGCGAAGGCCGGCAGCGGGGCGCGGACCTGCGCTACGACTTGGAGCTGACGCTCGACGAAGCGGCGAACGGCGTCGAAAAAGAGATCGACATCCGCAAGCTCGCGGCTTGCGACGTCTGCAGCGGTTCCGGCGCCGAAGCCGGCAGCCAGGCGGTGACCTGCAAGACCTGCCAGGGCCGCGGCCAGGTGATCACTTCGCGCGGCTTTTTCCAGGTTTCGCAGACCTGTCCGCGCTGCCGCGGCACCGGGTCGATCATCGAGAAGCCGTGCAAAAATTGCAGCGGCGAGGGCCGGGTCGAGAAGAACGCCCGCATCAAGCTGAAGATCCCCGCCGGCGTGGACGAAGGCGCCCGCCTGCGCTCCAGCCGCAACGGCGAAGCCGGGGTGCGCGGCGGTCCGCCGGGCGATCTTTACGTCGTCCTGCACATCAAGGAACACCCGATTTTTCAGCGTGACGAAGACGATCTGCACTGCGAGGTGCCGATCTCGTTTTCCACCGCGGCGCTCGGCGCGGAAATCCAGGTGCCGACGCTCGAAGGTCAGGCCAGTCTGCGCGTGCCGCCCGGCACCCAGGGCGGGACGGTTTTCCGGATGCGCGGCAAAGGCATGCCGAGCCTGAACTCGAAAGCGCGCGGCGATCTGCTCACGCACGTCGTCGTCGAAGTGCCCACCCGGCTGAACGCCGAGCAGCGCCGCAAGCTCGAAGAATTCGCCGCAAGCTGTGGCGACGAAAACAGCCCGCTGCACCGCGGATTCTTCGAGAAAGCGAAAGACTTTTTCCGTTGAAGATCCGCGGGAATGGCCTCGCGCAAAGACGCAAAGGCGCAAAGAGAAGGCAGGCGGAAAAAGGCGGAAAGATCTCACGCAGAGGCGCAGAGACGCAGAGGAAAAGGCTGGAAGAGGGGCCGGATCGCGTTCTGTGTGCATTTCCGGAGTCCTCGTCGGCCCGTCTCGCCAGCCGCCTTTCCCCTTTCCTCCGCTTCTTCTTTTCTCCTCTTTGCGCCTTTGCGTCTTTGCGCGAGGCCATTGCGGCCCCCGCGTCACTCGCTACGTATCATAGAGCCTGCCCCCCTCTGCGTCTCTGCGCCTCTGCGTGAGGCTATCCCCGCTCGTCTCCGATGCACCGTTTCTACATCCCGCCGGCTGCCTGGAATCCTGACAACCTGCAACTCGACGAATCCGAGTCGCACCACGCGCTGAACGTCCTCCGCCTGAAGGCCGGTGACAAAGTCGTGGTCTTCAACGGTCGCGGGGTGGAGGCCACCGCCGAAGTGCTCGCGGAAAGCACGAAGAACGCGGTGCGCCTGAAATCGCGCCAGACCGCGAAGACGCCCCCGCTGCCCTGCCGCATCACGCTGGCGCAGGCGATCCCGAAAGGGAAAAACATGGATTTCATCGTCCAGAAAGCCGTGGAACTCGGCGCCGCCGAGATCGCGCCGTTGCTCAGCGAACGCGTGGTTTCCCGGCTCGACGATGCCGACGACGCCGCGGCGAAACGCGAGAAATGGCAAACCGTCGCGATCGAGGCCGCGAAGCAGTGCGGCCAGAACTGGCTGCCCGAAATCGGACTGCCGCAGTCGCCGAAAGCGTTCTTTCAAAATCGCGGCGGCGCCGGAACGTTTGACCTGATGCTCATCGCGTCGCTCCAGGGCGATGCACGCCATCTGCGGGAATACCTGGCCGATTTTGCCGCCGCGCGCCCGGCTTCGCCACATCCCGCCAGCGCGCTGGTGCTCGTCGGTCCCGAGGGCGATTTCACGCCGGCAGAGCTTTCGCTCGCCCGCAGTGCCGGCTGCCGGCCGATCACGCTGGGGCCGATCGTCCTGCGGGTTGAAACCGCGGCGCTTTATTGCCTGAGCGTGCTTTCCTACGAGCTGTTATCAGCGTCCGCCGCCCAGGCTTGATCGCGGCGGCCGGCGATCGCGGGCGAAGAGCGAGAGCCAGCGCGATTTGAGATATTCCCGCGGCGTCTCGCCCCGCGCGGCGCGAGCCCAGTGCCGGAAGGCGCGGCGCGGGAGCAGCGGCTCGTAGCCAAGACGCGGCATGAGGTCGCGGCAATGAAACTCGACCCAGCCGATCTCGTCCCGGCTCAGGTAATGCCGCCAGCGTGAGACCGGCTCCGTCGTCACGGCGTCGAAATCGGCGCCGCTGGCGGAATTCCCGCTCCAGAGGCGCCCGGCCTTCGTGGGAACCCGCAAAGCCGCGGCGTCGCGATCGCCCGGCACGGCGGCGGAAATTTCCAGAAACCGACTCACCCGCGCCATCCAGGCTGCCGGATCGGCGACGAGCTGCTCGTAGGGCACAACGAGCGTCGGCGGAGCCGTCGGAGTTCCCGGCGAGCCGCCGTCGGCGGTGCCGCCGGGCGGGGCCGCGGCGGCCAGCGCATCGAGCGCCAGCCGGGCCGCCGCACGCCAGTGGGCGACGCAGAGATACACGGAGAATCGCCGGGTGCGCCGGGTCTTTTCCAGCGCGATGCGGGCGCCGAAAATCGCGCGGGGATCGCGCACGGTGAGCAACACCTTCGCCGCCGGAAACCGCCGGCGGATGGCGGGCAGATGATCGCGGTTGGCAGGCGTTTTCTCGACCCAGCGGGTCACGGAATCGAGCGGCCGGCCGAGTGCGCCGGCGTAGGCTTCCAGCAGAAGCACCAGCAGGTCGCGCCCGGCGCCGGCGGGAGAAAAAGCGAGCGCCTCGAAGCGCGCCAACAGCTCGCCCCGCGGGAAAAAATCGGCGTAATGCCGTTCGCGCCGGCCCCACTTGCACGGGCCGCCGAAGAGCACGTTCGCGAGCGATTTCTGAGTCAGATAATCAAACTGCTCCCGTCGCGAACACGGACCGTATTTCGTGAGCACGGTCGGGAAATAGGCGGTTTCCTCCGGCAGCGCGAGCAGCTCGGGATGGCCGTCGAGCAACGCAACGAGCAGCGTGGTCCCGCTCTTCGCCTGGCCAGCGACGAACGCGGCGCGTTCATCGAAGGGCAGGCGGCGCGTCCCCTCCGGCACCGCGGCGGCCGCCGATAGGGGCACACCCGGCGCAGACGTGGGCGCCGCCGACAACAGCGGCCCGGGAGTTTTTAGCACAGGAGGACACAGGGGCAAAAACATAGAGAACACAGAGAAAGACAGAAAACCAGAGGCACTTTTCACGTCCGGCGCGGACGGCGTTTCTGATGATTTTTTCCCCGCCGCGGCCGATGAGCGAGGGCGGGACAGAGAAGGGGTGTCCGCGTCGGCCGGCGCGTCACCGGGCTGCCGGCGCGCCGGGTGTCACGCCCTGCACGCTACGCAGCTCGACGTCGCCGACGTTCAGCCCGAGCGCCTTCTCGGCCACGCGCAAAAAGCTGTCGCTGGCGTCCGTGAGCGCGACGCGCAGGGTGCCGAGATGATCCTCGGGCGCCGCCAGATCCGCGTCGTGCAGGAGCGCTTGCACGGCCAGGGCGCAATTGTGCGCGCTGTCCACCAGGCGCACGCCCGGCCCGGCGAGCCGTGCCAGGGCGGGGGAAAGCAGCGGGTAATGCGTGCAGCCCAGGATGAGCGTGTCGATGCCTTCCGCCAGGAGCGGCTCTAGATAGCGGGCGATGTGCTGCTCGGTGAGCGAGTCTTCGAGCAGCCCCTCCTCAATGAGCGGCACCAGGAGCGGACAAGCCCGGGCGGTGACGCGCAACTGCGGCGCCAGCTTGTGCAACGCCCGCTCGTAGGCGCCGCTGGCCACGGTCGCCCGGGTGCCGATGATGCCGACCCGGCCCGTCTGCGTCGCTTCCGCGGCCGCGCGGGCGCCCGGCTCGATGACGCCGACCACCGGCACCCGGAGCGTTTCCTGCAACCGCGGCACCGCCAGCGCGCTGGCCGTGTTGCAGGCGACGACGATCGCCTTCGCGCCCTCGGCCAGCAGCAAGCCACTGATTTCTTGGGAATAACGCTCGATCGTCGCCGCGCTCTTCCCGCCGTAGGGCACGCGCGCGGTGTCGCCGAGGTAAAAGATGTTTTCCGCCGGCAGGAGCCGGTGCAGCGCGCTCACGACCGTCAGCCCGCCGACGCCGGAATCAAACACGCCGATGGGCCGAAGTCGTTCGCGCCGGGCAGAAGCGTGGTCGTGGTCATCAACGGAAACGGAAACCGGGGGAGGGGCGAGAGTGGCCATGCGAACGCGGGAAAGGGAGGCAATCGCAGGCTAACTTCGAATGGCGCCGATGAAAAGCCGTGGCGGTGGCGCCAGGAGCAGTGTGGTCGGTCCGTTTGCGGTTGAGCTGGTGGTAGGGCGGCATCTTCCAGGCCGCCGCCATTGGGGACAGATGGATCAATCCGACTCGCTGAGGGATAGACATCTCCCTCCCGACTCTCGGCGCGCCCGGAGGTCGCGCCCTGCCGCCGGCCGCGATCCGGTCGTTTGATGAATGCGTGACCCCGTCATTGTAGAGGCGGCTCTGTGAGCCGCACGGCCGAAATGATTGCGCCTCACAGAGGCGCCTCGACAAAACCGAGCCGACCCCACCCGTCAGCCGGCAAACCGCACGGTCGCTTATTTCGACCGCGGCACCACGACGGTCGGCCCGTCGTTGCTGATCGACGCGCCGACCTTGGCGGCCGCGCCGTCCATGGGCACCGTGGCGCCGATGCCACTGCCCGGCAGGCTCGGAGAAACCAGCGGGCTGCTGTTCCCCGGAACCCCGGTCGCGCTGAAACCGCTGAGACCGCCGACGCCGAGATTGGTCATGCCGGGATTGGCGACGTTCAGGGCGGGCGACTTCGCGTTGTTGTTCACGAGCAACCCGTTCGGCTGCTGGCCGATCGCGCGCTGATAATTCCCGATCGCCTGCACGATGCACTCCGCGATCGTCTGCCGATAGATCGGCTGGGCGATCCGCGCGGCTTCCTGCGGATTCGAAACAAAACCGCCCTCGAGCAGCACCGCCGGGATCGTGCACTCGCGCAGCACCCAGAACCGGGCGCGCTTGATGCCGCGATCCACCATCGGCAGCCGGTTCAGGAGCGAAGCGTGCATCGCGGTGGCCAGCGCCATGTTCTCCGGGTCGCCGATGTTGCCGGCGCAGAGCGCCATGTCGCTGACGGCCGGGCCGTCCTGATCCGTGCTCGGCACGAAACGGGGCGCGAGCGTGAAGGTCTCGATGCCGGTGCCCGTCGGGCTGCCGGCGTTGAAATGGACGCAGACAAACATGCCGTCGCGGAATTGATTCGCGAACCGGGCGCGCTCGTTCAGCGGGATAAACGTGTCGTTATTGCGCGTGAGCACGACTTTGTAGCCGCGCTTGAGCAGCAACTCGCGGGTGCGCATGACGGTGTCCAGCGCGAAATCTTTCTCGTTGCCAAAGGCGCTCATCGCGCCGCGATCGTGTCCACCGTGGCCGGCGTCGAGGACGATGGTGCGGATCGGCCGGGCGTTGCGCATTTTGCTCGGGCGCAGGACCGGTTCGACGAGCTTGGTCAGGTCGATGCGGGAGAGCAGAATCTTCCCGTCGATCGGCTGTAACTCGTAGGAAAGGATGAACTTAACGCCGTTGATGATCAGCTCCTTCGAGCCGGCGGCGCCCTGGATCGTGCAGCCCGGCGACTTCAGCAAGACGCTTTTGCCGTCGTCGGCAGCGTTCTGGAGCTTGTAGAAATCGGCGACGTTCTGGACGGAAACGTAATCGCGATTCTCGAATTTCACGAGGTCCCAAGTCTCTGCGCGGACGGCTGGGATCGAAGGGAAACTCGAGGCGAGCAGGCTCGCGGCGACCACCGAAAACAGCTTACGAAGGGGCGGCGGTCGGAACATAAAAGCGGCCAAGTGTGCCAAGAAGGAGACCAGAAGGCAAGGGGTTTCAACGCAAGCAGCGTGCCAGGGAAACGGCAGTCCGGCGGCTGTTGTGCATTATGCTCCGATAATCTCGACGGAATGCAGCGCAGCGTTCTGGATCAGTTCGGTGATGAGGAGCGCATTCCGGCGCAAAATCGCCTCGACCTGCTGCGGCGTGCAGTTGCCGCAGCGCAGCCAGACGACTTTGGGCGGTGCGCCACGGAGCCGGCTGCGCTCCGCGAAATCGCTGTCCTGTGTGACCACACAGAAGCCGTGGATTCTGGCGTATTCCCAGATTTGGTCATCCGGCGCGTGGTCAAGCGCAACTACGCGGACGTGCGCAGACTGCGGGAAGAGGTCGGCGAGACGAGCCGGCAGCCGGTGGCTGAGGTTCTGATCGAAAAGCAGCTTCACGCCGCCGAGGAACCAACGAGGTGATGGTCCCGGTCCGCAGCATACTCGAGAGTCGCGCGGATGTCTTCCAGGGTTAGCTCAGGGAACTCCGCGATGATCTGCTCGTTGGTCATCCCGGCGGCGAGCCAGCCGAGGATGTCGTAAACCGAAATCCGCATCCCGCGAATGCACGGCCGCCCACCGCGTTTGCCGGGTTCGATCGTGATGATCTCTCGGTAATGCATCGCGGCTCAGGCTACAGCGACCACGATTTCAGGGCAAGCCAGCGAGAGGATCGCTGTCGCGCAGGTGGACTTTGGCGGATCAAAACACCACCACCTGCCGCACGACGTTCCCTTCGGCGAGACGGTCGAAGGCGGCGTTGAGATCGGCGAGGGCGATGCGGTCGCTCATCAATTTGTCCACCGGCAGGCGGCCTTGCTGATAGAGCGAAATGTAGCGCGGGATGTCGCGCGCCGGCACCGCGGAGCCGATGTAGGAGCCTTTGAGCGTGCGCTCTTCGCCGACGAGCACGACGGGCGGCACCTGGAGCCGGCCGTCGGGATGCGGCAGTCCGGCGGTGACCGTCGTGCCGCCGCGGCGGGTGATCTGCCAGGCGAGATCGAGCGCGCGGACGCTGCCGGCCATTTCAAAAGCGAACTCGACGCCGCCCCCGGTGAGATCGCGCACTTCGGCGACGGCGTTGCCGGCCTCGGTCACCTGCACGGTATCGGTGGCACCCAGCGCGCGGGCCATTTCGAGTTTCTTCGGGTTCAAGTCCACGGCCACGATCCGGCGGGCGCCGCAAAGGTTGGCGGCGAGCAGGGAGTTCAAGCCGACGCCGCCGAGGCCGACAACGGCGACCGTGCTGCCGGCGGGCACCCTGGCCGTGTTGATGACCGCGCCGACGCCGGTGAGCACGGCGCAGCCGAAGAGCGCGGCTTCGGCGCTCGGCAGGGAGTCGTCGATCTTAATCAGGGAACGCCGCGAGCAAACCGCGTATTCCGCAAACGCGGAGACGCCGATGTGGTGATTGAGCGCTTCGGTATGGAGCCCGTGCCGGGAGAGCCGTCGGGCGCCGGAAAGCAGGGTGCCGGCGCCGTTGGCCGCCGCGCCGGGCTCGCACAACGCCGGCCGGCCTTCCATGCAGGGCAGGCAATGGCCGCAGCTCGGCACGAAGACCAGGACGACGTGGTCGCCGGGCTTGAGATCGGTGACGTCTGGCGCGCATTCCACGACGCGGCCGGCGGCTTCGTGACCGAGCACCAGCGGCGTGACGCGCGGCCGGTCGCCGTTCATCACCGAGAGATCGGAATGGCACAACCCCGCCGCCTTGATCTGCACGAGCACTTCGCCGGGCCCCGGCGGCTGGAGATCCACGTCGGTGATGTTCAGCGGCCGGCTTTCCGCATAAGGCTGCGGAGCCCCGGCCCGTTCAAGGATGGCGGCTTTCATTTGCTCCTGATATCGCCGCGCAGACGGGAAGTGCGCCTTTGCGGATAATGCGTTCCTCCGTCGGGCCGCTGCTCACGAAGCCGCGCTCCGGCCGACGTGTTCGTATTCCTCGGAGACATCCTTGCCCGAGTATTCCCGCAGGAACAGCGTCGCCGTGAAGCCGATGATCGCGCAGATCGCCATATAAAGTCCGACAACTGCGCCGGACTTGTATTCCGCCAGCAACGCGGTGGCGATGAGCGGCGCCGGCCCGCCGGCAATGATGGAGGCGAGCTGGTAGCCGACCGACGAGCCGCTGTAGCGCAGCCGCGGCGTGAATTGCTCGGCGATGAGCGACGCCTGCGTGCCGTAAACGATGGAGTGCGGGATCGCGCCGAGGACGATGGCGATGAAGATGATCGTCGGGTTCAGCGTGTCCAGCATGCGGAAGAAGACAAAGCCCATCACGATGTTGATCGCGGCGCCGAGCAGATACGTGCGCTTGCGCCCGAGCCGGTCCGAAAGGTGGCCGGAGAGCGGGATGAGGAAAAACTCCACCACCGCGAAGACCATGATCGCGTTGAGCAACAAGTCGCGGCTGACCTTTAACTGCGTGACTCCGTAGGCAAAGATAAACGCGGTGTAGATGTAAAACGGCGTCTGCTCGGCCAGCCGGATCAGGGCCGAGAGGATGATCGACCCGGGCTGGCGTTTGAAGACTTCGACGACCGGCGCCTTCTCGATTTTGTTCTCCTTCACCAGCCGCG
Source organism: uncultured Verrucomicrobiae bacterium (assembly GCA_963762725.1). Lineage (GTDB taxonomy): Bacteria > Verrucomicrobiota > Verrucomicrobiia > Chthoniobacterales > SZAS-18 > JAFAXH01. The sequence goes on from CAVXLY010000005.1 coordinate 1,077,293, forward strand.
CAAACACCGGTGTCTCCAGGATGCCGAGCCGGATCCACAGGCCGACGCCGATCAGGATCACGCTGAGCAGAAACGGGATGCGCCAGCCCCAGACAAAGAACTGGTCGCCGGAAATCTTGCTGAACAACAGCACCGCCGCATTCGCCAGAAACAAGCCGCACGGCACGCCGAACTGCGGCCACGACGCGATAAACCCGCGGTTGCCGTGGCTCTTCGTCCACTCCATCGCCAGCAGGACCGAGCCGCCCCACTCGCCGCCGACGCCGATGCCCTGGACGAAGCGCAGCACCGTCAGCATCACGCCGCCCCAGATGCCGATGCTCGCGTAGCTCGGCACCAAGCCGATGAGCACCGTGGCGACGCCCATGAGCAACAGCGTGGAAACCAGCACCGCCTTGCGCCCGATGCGGTCGCCGTAATGTCCGAAGATGGCCGCCCCGACCGGCCGCGCCGCGAAGCCGACGGCGTAGGTTGAAAACGCCGCCAGCGTGCCGACCAGCGGATCGGACTTCGGGAAGAATTCCTTCGCAAACACGAGTCCAGCGACCGTGCCGTAGAGGAAAAAATCATACCACTCGATCGCCGTGCCCACCGTGCTCGCCACCACGGCGCGCACCAGCATCGGTTTCTCGGGCGGGGTTTCGGACGCATCCGACAGGCCGGTCGTTGGGTTCATGGTGTGGTTGGGTATTGGCCGCAGACGGGTGAGTGCTTTCGGAGTCTTCTGGCTTATTACCCAAAACCGTCACCGTTTGGCAACTTCGGTCCGCGGACCGAGTCAGGATTTCCGCGCCGCCACATTCCTGCACGGAGCCGCGACTTCCGAAAAAACGCCACGAACCTACGCGCAGGCATCCGTCGCAGACGAAACCGAGGGAGACTCATCGCGATGACCCACGCTTCCTCCTCCAACGCTCCCGCGCCGGCCGCCGCTCGTCCGCTCGCCGGCAAATCCGCGCTCGTCACCGGCTCGACCAGCGGCATCGGCGCCGGCATCGCCGAGGCCCTGGCCGCGGCTGGCGCGAACGTCCTGCTCAACGGCTTCGGCGACGCCGCCGAGATCGAGCGCCTGCGTGCCCGCCTCGAGGAAGCGCACGGCGTGCGGGTCGGCTACGATGCCGCCGACATGACGCGCCCCGCCGAGATCGCCGCCCTGGTGGCGCGTGCCGCCGGGGAGTTCGGCAGCGGCGCCCTGGATGTGCTGGTCAACAACGCCGGGATCCAGTTCGTCAGCCCGGTCGAGGAGTTTCCGGTGGAAAAATGGGACGCGATCCTGGCGATCAACCTGACCTCTTCCTTTCACACCATCCGCGCCGCGCTGCCGGGAATGCGGGCGCGAGGCTGGGGCCGCATTGTCAACCTCGCCTCCGCGCACGGCCTCGTCGCTTCGCCGCACAAATCGGCTTACGTCGCGGCCAAGCATGGGTTGGTCGGGTTAACCAAAACTGTCGCGCTCGAAGCCGCTGCCGCCGGTGTCACCTGCAACGCCATCTGCCCCGGCTACGTCCACACGCCGCTGGTGGAAAAACAAATCCAGGATCGGGCGCGCGAGAGCGGTCTGCCGCGCGAGGAAGTCGTGCGCGATTTGCTCCTGGCGAAGCAGCCGACCCGGGAGTTCGTGAAGATTGAAGAGATCGCCGCGCTGACGGTGTTTCTCTGCTCGAACGCCGCCGCTTCCATCACCGGCGCCGCCTTGAGCATCGACGGCGGCTGGCTGGCAGCGTGATTTCCTTGACCGGCGCAGGACGTTTTAATTGTCGCGCCGAAACGTCTCCGCCGGCTGCCGGCGCCAAACGCGGTGGAGGAAATAATCCCAGCGTTTGTTCATCGACATCCGTGCTGGAAACAGCGGCGCATAGGCGTCCAGCTTTCCATTTTCGAGGTCCGCGTCCAGTTCCTGCGCCAGCGCATTCAAACGATCCGCGAGCACGTCATCGTCCGCAGAGATCGGCGCGCCGATCCGCAGGAAAATGCTCGGCCGCGATTCCGCCAGCCAGGGGTAGCGGATGACGATCGGCAGCAGCTCCGCCCCGACGCGTTGCGCGATGCGCGCGGCCCCCGGTTTCACCTGGATCGGCGTGCCCGGCGACACCAATTTTCCCTGCACAAAAAACCACGCCAGCCGCTCCGGCCGGCCGGTAAGGAGACGCAACGCGTAGCGCACGCCCGGCAGCGCGGCGCGGGCGTTGTTTTCAGCGGGGTCCACGCCGAAACAGCCCATCCAGCGGAAGAACGGGTAGCGCCGCAGATTTTTCTCTTCCATCGCCAGGTAGATGTCGCGCCGCGGCGCGAGCCGGTGCGAGAGCACGTAAAGGACAAACCCGTCCCACCAGTTTGTGTGATTCACGCAGCCCACGGTCGGCTGACCCGGATTGAGCGCGGCGAGATGCTCGCCCCCGGCGACCCGCACCGCGTGAAAACGCCGGTGCAGCGTCCGCCCCAGCCAGCGGCGCAGAGCGAAGTTGAAAGCGGGATTTTTTTGCGCGGAAATCAGAGGCGTGGCGTGCGGTTAAAATTTTAACACAGAGGGCACAGAGGCAGAGGGCACAGAGGACACAGAGGGAAAGGCAGGAGGCAGGAGAGAGGAGAAAGGCAGGAGGCCAAGGCAGAGGGCAGGAGACAGGACGCGGGAGGCAGCGGGCGGAAGAAAAGGCTCACCGCTCCCGGTCCCGTGACTGGCCGCCGTGGAGCCGAAAAGCAGGAAGCAGAGCGCGGAAGAACAGAGCGTTCGGGTTTTATTCAAGTCTCTCTGCCTTTCTCCTCCGCCTTCTCCTCCTCCCCCCCTCTGTGTCCTCTGTGCCTCTGTCTCTGTGCCCTCTGTGTTAAAAATAAAACCCCCGCCTACGCACCCCCAGCCGCACGCCGCCGATCCCGCCACGCCCGCGCCGCCAGCGCGAGTTTGCGCGGGAGGCTCGTGCTCACGCGCCGTTGCAAAACTTCGTAATTCGCCCGCTCCACTTCGTCGAGAATCCCGCCGTAAACATGCCGCATCAGCCAGACCGTGAACTGCGAGCCATCATTGGCCAGCAACGCGATGCCCGGCTCCGCGCGGCGATAAAAATCACGCGCCCGCGCGATCTGAAATCGCAGCAGCTCGCGCAACGCCGGCGTCACCCGCGCGCCGCCGAGGTCCTCCGGTGCGACACCGTGCGCCGCCAGCTCGTCCGCCGGCAAATAAACGCGCCCGAGCCGGAAATCCTCCCCGATGTCGCGGATAATATTCGTTAACTGCATCGCGATGCCGAGATCAATGGCCTGCTCGCGCCCCCGCTCGTCGCGCAGCTCGAAAATCCGCGCCATCATCAGCCCGACCACGCTGGCGACGTGATAACAATATTCCCGCAGCGCCGGCCAGTCCGCGATCCGCACCGGGCCGAGGTCCATTGAGACGCCCTTCAGCAAATCGAGAAACGGCTGCTTCTCGATGCCGTAGCGTCGCACTGCCCAGGCAAAGGCCGGCGCAAACGGCGGCTCCGTTTTCTCCCCGGCCAGCATGGCGTCGAAGTCCGTGCCGACCTGCGTCAGCGCCGCCTCGATGCCGTCGGCAGCGACCGCCCTATCCACGAGATCATCGGCATACCGGCAGAACGCATAGACCGCATACGCCGCGCGCTTTTTCTCCGGCGGCAGCGCGATCGAAGCGAAATAAAAGGAGCGCGCGTGCTGCCGAGTCTGCCGGTGGCAAAACGCGTGGCTCGCCGCCAGCGTCGAAGCGCCGGCAGCAGCGGCAGCGGCAGCGGGCGGATTAAATGCCATCCCCGGTGTCGAGGGGGCGCATCGGTTCGCTGGTGATCGGGCCATCCGCGCGCGTGGGAAAAGCGCCGACTCCGCGCTGGCGTTCGATCGCGGGCGCGGCTGACGATGATTTCGTGTTCGTCGAAGCTTCCTCGGCGCCTTCGCGCAGCCGCCGCAGCGTGACCTCGAGATGCGCCAATTCATCGGCGCTCAAGTTCGACATCGCGTTTTCGATCTCAGCCAGCGTGGTCATGCCACGAACCATAACGCGCCGGCGGCGGCCGTGACAAGACAGCGCGACACGCTGCGGAGCAAAAATCTCTAGCGCAGCGCCGACTCCACCGACCGGCGCAGGCACGACGCGGTCCAGCACTTTCGCGCTGCTCAGCACGCCGGGCATCCCGGCGCCGGGATGCGTGCCGGCGCCGACGAAATAGAGCCCGCGCACGTCTTCGCTGACGTTGTGCGGACGGAACCAGGCGCTCTGGGTGAGGATCGGCTCGAACTGAAACGCGCTGCCGACAAACGCGTCGAGATCGGTCTCGAAATCGAGCGGCGTCATGATGCGCTGCGTGACGATGTGCTTTCGCAAATCCGGGCAAAGCTCCGGGATTTCCAGGCTGGCCAGGATGGCGTCGGCGTAGCGATCTTTCACCGCGTTCCAGTCGATGTTGCCCAGCAGATTCGGCACCGGCGAGAGGACGTAAAAACATTCGCCGCCCGGCGGCGCGAGCGTCGGATCGGTGCGGGTCGGCGCATGGAGATAAAGCGAGAAATCGTCGGCGAGGACTTTGTTATTGAAAATGTCCGCGAGCAATTCCCGGTAGCGGCGGGTGAGCACGATGGTGTGGTGCGCGAGGTTCGGATACGTGCGGTCGGTGCCGAAATAGACGACGAACAGCCCCATCGAATAGCGCATCTTTTCGAGCCGGCGATCGGTCCATTTCCGGCGGTGCTGCGGGGCGATGAGCTTGCGATACGTGTTGGCGGTGTCGCCGTTGGAAACGACGACGTCCGCCGGCAGGCTGCGGCCGTCGGCGAGGCGCACGCCGCTGACGGCGCCGTCGCGCACGGTGATTTCTTCCACGCGGGCGTTGAGCTGCAGCGTGCCGCCCAACTCGGCGAAAAGTTTCAAGAGTCCATCGACGATCGCGCCGGTGCCGCCCATGGCGAAATGGACGCCCCATTTCCGCTCCAGATAATGGATCATCGAATAGATCGAGCTGGATTGAAACGGGTTGCCGCCGATCAGCAGCGGATGGAACGAGAAGACCTGCCGGAGCTGCTCGTTTTTGATGTAGCGCGAGATGAGCTGATAGACCGATTGATGCGACTGGAGCCGCACGAGGTCCGGCGCGACTTTCAGCATGTCCCAGGGCGTGGAAAACGGCTGGTCTGCCAACTCGGTAAACGCTTTGTCGAAGATCGCGCGAGAGCGGCCGACAAACGCCTTGTAGCCCTCCACATCCGCCGGCTCGAATTTCTCGATCTCCGCGATGATCTCCGCTTCGTCGCCGGTGTAATCGAACACCCGGCCGTCGTGAAACACGATGCGGTAAAACGGCGTGCACGGCACAATTTTGACGTAGTCCTCCGTGCGCCGGCCGCCGAGGGCGAAAAGCTCGTCGATGAGAAACGGCGCGGTGACGATCGTCGGGCCGGCGTCAAACGTGAACCCGTCCTGCCGATACACGTAGGCGCGGCCGCCGGGCGCGTCGCGCATCTCGAGGAGCGTCGTCGCGTAACCGCGCGCCTGGAGCCGGATGGCAGCGGCGATCCCGCCGAAGCCGCTGCCGATGACGACGGCGCGAGAGGCGCTGGAGGCGCCGGAATTTGAGGCAGTGACAGGCGGCGCGAGGGAAGCGGTGGCAGCAGAAGACATACGTGGGGAATCTAACACGAAAAGCGTCGATGCCGGGGTGTTACGACCGGGGGCGCGGCGGAGATGGTATATTTAACACAGAGGACACAGAGACGGAGGCACAGAGGACACAGAGAGGGGGGAGGAGAAAAAGGCAGAAGCGGGGAGAGGGATGATCGGGAGAGGAATGGAGAAATCGTGAAAAGCGGGGCGGGAGAGACAAGGGAGAGCGGGACAGGCTTGAAACTTCCCGCCGCTACAGGCGCCCTCGCCTTCCCACCTCTGCTTCCTGCCCTGCCTCCTGCCTTTTCCTCTGTGCCCTCTGTGCCTCCGCCTCTGTGCCCTCTGTGTTAAAAATCTACCCGTTGCCCGCGCACCCCGCCGCCGATGTCGTCGCACCCCGCACGAGCCGGATCAACGCGCTGAGCCCCTCGCTCACTTCGGGACGGAACGCCGTGCTGCGAGCGGCTTCGTCCGCCTCGGCAAACAGCGCCTCCATCGTGGTGCCGAGCCGCGACACGGCCCCGCTTTTCACCACCAGCTCGCGCGCCTTGCTCACCGTGCCCTCGCTGGGTGCGCCGCCGCTCAGGCAAAGCTGCAGCAAGCCTTGATCGCTCTCGCCAAGACGCGCGAACGCGGTGCGGATGAGCATCGTTTTCTTGCCCTCCAGGATGTCCGCCGGCACCTCGGCGTCGCTCACCTCGAAGCGGGCGAATTCCTGGAGATCGTTCTGGATTTGAAACGCCAGCCCCGCCGGCCGCGCGACGCGCGAAAGCTGCGCCAGCTCCTCCGCGCTGGACCCGGCCAGGAGCGCCGCCATGGCGAGCGGGCATTCGATCGTGTAGCGCGTCGTCTTGAGCAGATACATCGTCTCGATGTCGCCGAGGCTGACCTTGGAAACGTCGCGGGTGCCGTGAATGATGTCCGCCGCTTCGCCGAAGCCGGTTTCAACCATGCAGGAGAGCAACAGCTCACCGAGTTGCAGCCGCAATTCCGCCGGGACGTTGCGGGGCTCGTGGAAAAGGCACTTCTGCGCCAAGGCAAAGAGCACGTCACCCAAGACCAGCGCGAGATTGGCACCGACCCGCGGCCGATCGGAAAACGGCGTGAGCCGGCTCTCGATGACCCGGTGGAGCGTCGGCAGCGAACGCCGGGTTTCCGAGCGGTCGATGATGTCGTCGTGAATCAGGATAAACCCGTGCAGCAGTTCCAGGCTCGCCGCGATCGCGAGCAGGTCTTCGCTGATCGTCGGCTCTGCTTCCTCAGCGGCATCCGCCGGCTGGAAAATGCGGTAGGAAAGGAGGAAGAGCAGCGGCCGCAGCCGTTTGCCCGGCCGGCAGACAAATTCCGCCAGATCGTCGTAAAGCGTATCGAACGCCGGGTGGCGAGCGATCTCGATGCGCTCCTTTTCCAGGTAGCTGGCGAGAAAGGTGTCGATACGGCCGCGGATTTCACGAAGGTCGCTGGACACGGCGAACCGGGGCAGGCCGGCGCGCTTCGTCAGCGCTGCGGGAGCGAGGGCGGCGGTGGCGGCAGCGTCGGCAGCAGGCATGGGAATGGCGTTGAAGTGGAGAAACGAATGGACCGGTGTCAGTGCCCGGCATCCCGGAAGCCCGCGCTGACACGACTGCCCTGAGGCACCACGCCCAGCCCGGCGCCGAGGCGCGGCCAACTTCCCGATTTACGCGGAAACCGGGTTTTCGGATGCCGGCCGGATGCTTTCGCGTTAGCTTGCCCCGTTGTTTATCAGGGCAGCCCCGGCCATGTCATTCTCTAAAGTTTTTACCCCGGTTTCTTCAACATTCGGCGCGTCGCAAAGTCCCGCGATGCGACGGTTTGGCCATTTGCTGGAGCCGATGGAGGATCGCGCACTGGAAGCCCTGGCTGCGCGCTCGCGGGCGCTCACGCTCCAGCATTTTGGCCGCGTCATGCGGCTTTTTGCACCGCTTTATCTGAGCAACGAGTGCGTGAACAACTGCCAGTATTGCGGCTTTTCGCGCGATAATCCGATCCTGCGCGTGACGCTCTCCGTAGACGAAGTTGTTGTCGAAGCGAAACATCTTGCGGTGGAGGGATTTCGAAATCTGTTACTCGTCGCGGGAGAGCATCCGAAATTTGTCTCCAACGGCTACCTGGAAGCCTGCGTGCGCGCGATGCGCGAGCGGGCGGAAATCCCGAGCGTTTCGCTCGAGGTCGGTCCGATGGAAACCGAGGAATACCGGCCGCTGGTCGCCGCGGGCGCGGAAGGGCTGGTCGTTTATCAGGAAACGTATCATCGGCCGACGTATGCGGAGATGCACACAGCCGGGCCGAAGCGCGACTTCGACTGGCGGCTTGATTGCGCGGAGCGGGCGTATGCCGCAGGATTTCGCCGGCTCGGGATTGGCGCGCTTTTCGGGCTGTGGGATTGGAAGGAAGAGGCGCTCGCGCTGGCGGCGCACATTGATTACCTGCTGAAGAATTGCTGGAAGGCGCAACTTACCGTCAGCCTGCCGCGGCTGCGTCCGGCGGCGGGCGAGTTCGCGCCGAAGTTCGACCTGCCGGACCGCGAATTCGTGCAGTTGCTGTGTGCATTGCGCGTCACGTTTCCGCAGGTCGGCATCGTGCTGAGCACGCGCGAGTCGCCGGCGTTGCGCGACGCGTTGATCCCGCTCGGAGTGACGATGATGAGCGCCGGCAGCCACACGGAACCGGGCGGCTACACCGGGCAGGGGCAGGAGAATTTGCATCTCACGGTGCGCGGTCGGCTGGTCGATGCGGATCTCGACGCCAAACCGGCATGCGAACGCCGCGCCACCGGGCAGTTCGACATCGCGGACGAGCGCTCCGCCGGGGAGATCGCCAGTTTGTTGCGCGACCGCCACGGGTTGGAACCGGTCTGGAAAGACTGGGACGATGCGCTGGTGGGGTAGCGAGCGGTTGTTTTTTAACACAGAGGGCACAGAGGCGGAGGCACAGAGGACACAGAGAGGGGAGAAGAAGAAAGAGGAGAAAGGCGGAGAGATCGGAATGAGAATCGCGAGGGCCTTTTCTTCCGCCCCTTGCTTCCTGTCGTCAGCCTTCGCCCTCTGCGCTTTGCCTTTCCCTTTTGCCTGTCTCCTGCCTTTTCCTCTGTGTCCTCTGTGCCTCTGTCTCTGTGTCCTCTGTGTTAGAATTTTCAACCGTCGCCCCATGCAAAAAGTAAACCTCGCCGAAAAACTCGCCCTGTTCACCGAATACTGGAGCCCGAAGATCGTCGCCCGGCTCAACGGTCAGGAAGTCCGCCTCGCGAAGATCTGCGGCGCCTTTGATTTTCATCATCACGCCGAGGCGGACGAATTGTTTCTCTGTGTCGCCGGCCGTTTCCGCATGGAATACCGCGACCGGCCCGCGATCGAACTGGAACCCGGCGAGTTGCTCGTGGTGCCGCGCGGGGTGGAGCATCGGCCCGTCGCGGACGAAGAAGCGCACATCCTCCTTTTCGAGCCCGCCGGCACGCTGAACACCGGAAACCTCGAAAACGAGCGCACGCACGCGGTCTTGGAGACGCTTTAGCCTGGCGCGACCCAGCCCGATCCCGCATGGAACCACCCTCCGCCTCTCACGTCGAGATTCAGGTAAACGGCGAACCGCGCCTGGTGCGTGAGGGGATCGCCCTGCCCGAGTTGCTTGCGGAACTCGGGCTGCCGCCGCAGGCCGTGCTCGTGGAGCACAACGGCGTCGCGCTGTTTCGCAAAGACTGGCCGACGATCCAAATCGCCGCCGGCGATCGGCTGGAGATCATTCGCGTCGTCGCTGGCGGCTAAGTCGAAAAACGATTCACTCTCATGCACGTCTGGAAAAAAATTGTGCGGCCCAACCGCGCCGAATTCTGGACGGAACAACTCATTACTCTTGGCGGCGTTCCCCCGGAACGTCTCGTCATCGTCCAGCCTGCCGCCGGATCGCCTTACGGATTGAACCACGCGGCCGGCTTCGCCGAAGACATCGTCGGCAGCAGCGTGCGGCTGGAAATTTATTGCGAGCGCGCAGTGGAAGCCCAGCGGCTGGTGCGCGATTTCGGAGGTCAGGCGCGGGCGTTGCGCGCCGGGGAATGGGAGCGCTGGCTGGCGTCGTCCGCGATTGATCGGCCGCTCGTGATCGGCCGCTCGCTGCTGGTGAGCAATCAGGCGGAAGAACTCCCCCGGTTGCGGGCGGAAAACGAGCCGAAGGGCCGCGAGGTGCTTTGCATCCCGGCAGCGATGGCCTTTGGCACCGGCGAGCACGCGACCACGGCGATGTGTCTGCGGCTGCTCGACGCCATCGCGCGCGAGCGCAACGCCAGGGCGCAGTCGTCATGGGATCTCCTCGATCTCGGCACCGGCAGCGGCATCCTTGCGCTGGCGGCACTGAAGCTCGGCGCGCAAAGTGTCCTGGGCCTCGACAACGATCGCCATGCCGTGCGCACCGCGCGCGAAAACGCCGGGCTCAACGACCTCCCGGCCCGTCGCGTCCGCTTTGCCCAAGCAGAGTTGCTCGATTGGAAACCCGATCGCCAGTGGCCGGTGATCGCCGCCAATCTTTTCAGCGACCTGCTCGTTCGCGCCCTGCCGGCAGTCATCGCGCCCGCACTGGAGCCCGGCGGCGACCTCCTGCTTTCCGGCGTGCTGGGCTCGCAAGCCGGTGAAGTCACCGCGGCCGTGCGCAAAGCGGGGCTGAAATTGCTCGAAACAAAACGTCGCGGCCGGTGGTGTGCGTTTCGAGCCGTGAAGAAAACGGGCGTCGGAAAAAACGGGTGACTCCGGGCACCGGGGCAACGGTTTTCCAGATTGCCGCGGGGTCATGCTGGCGGATGGAAAAGGGGAGCGCGGGCTTCCAGCCCGCTGCGGCCGGCATCTTGCCGGGTGCCTGCCTGCTGAAATAAATGCCGCCGCTGCGGCGGCCATTAATAAACGAGCTTGCCGGCAGAATGCCAGCAAGAGCCGGCAGGATGCCCGCGCTCCCCTTCCGCTATTCTGTTTTCGGCGTCTTTTCCTTTATCCTGTCTCCGGCGTCCGTTTCGCTTCGCTGGAGTCGTCCGCCCTGTTCGGATTCCTTCATTCGTCGGCGGCGGCCGCGGGCTCGATGCGGGGAAACAGCGGCGTCGGCTTGCCGACCGTGTGGCCGTCGGGCAGCCCGCCCCAGCCGGTGTCTTCGAGCCGCGGCTCGGCTTTCCAGTTGAGTTGCTCGAAGATTCCGCGCGCCGCCTGCGGCAACACCGGTGAAATGAGAATCGCAGTAATGCGCAACGCTTCCGCCAAGCCGTAGAGCACGTGGTCGAGCTTGCCGGCTGCGGCGGGATCCTTGGCCAGCTTCCACGGCGCGGCCATCTCGATGTAGGCATTGCACGCCGTCGCAAATTCCCCGATGCCGGCAAAGGCCGCGTGAATCTCGCCGGCATCCATCTTCTGGCGGTAATTCACCAGGAGCCCTTCGGCCTGCGCGCGCAGCGGAGACGGTTCTTCGCCCGCAGGCGTCAGGACGCCGCCGCGATAGCGCTGCGTCATGTTGAGCGTGCGGTTGAGCAGGTTGCCGAGGCTGTTGGCGAGTTCCGAGTTGTGGCGCTGGATCAGGCGTTCCTCGTTGAAATCCGCGTCGTAGCCGGTGGCGATGTCCGTCATCAGGTAATACCGCAGCGTCTCGGCGCCGTAGGTATCCGCCAGCACGTCGGGATCGACGACGTTGCCGAGGCTTTTGCTCATCTTCGCGCCGGAAACATTCCACCAGCCGTGGACGAGCAAGCGCGGAATCTCGTCGTCGTTGTAGCCGAGCGACTTGAGCATGATCGGCCAGTAAATGCCGTGGGCCGGGATCATGATGTCCTTGCCGATGATGTGCAGCGCGGGCCACCAGCGTTGAAACTCCGTCTTGTCGGTGGTGTTCCCGGCGTATTTCGGATCGTGGCCGGGGACGAAGGTGACGTAGTTCACCAGGGCGTCGAACCAGACGTAGGTCACGAAGCCCGCGCCAAAACTTTCGGGGAAAGGAATCCCCCACTTCAATCGCGCCGCGGGACGCGAAATGCACAGGTCGCCCTCGAGTTTCTCCACGGCGTTGCGCAGTTCGGCGACGCGGAACTCTGGCACGACCAGCGGATTTCCTTCCGCGCTGCGTCGGTCGATGAAGTCGAGCAGCCATTGCTTCGGGATCGAAGCTGAGATCAGGATGTGCGGTGAGACGAAAATAGAAATTCTCCTCCTCGCGTTCTTCGACCGGCTGCCATTCGGGGCCGAATTCGCCGTCCGAGCCGCGTTCTTTATCCGTGAGAAACTGCTCCTGTCGCACGCTGTAGAATCCACGCTGCGTTTTCTTGTAAATCCAGCGGCTGCGATCCGTGCCGGGCACCTTGTCGTCCCAGAGGCTCTGGAGATTGGCGCGGACGCATTCCTTGTGAATCTCGTCCGTCGTGGCGGCCCAGCCGTCGTAGCGGACGTCCAGCTTTTCCCACAGCGCGACTGAAACTTTGCGGTGATGCCATCGACGAACTGCTGCGGGGCACGCCTTGTTTCTCCGCGGATTGCTGCACCTTCTGCCCGTGCTGATCGACGCCGGTGAGGAAGAAAACTTTCTCGCCCTTCAGCCGGTGATAGCGCGCGATGACGTCGGCCAGCACCTTCTCGTAGGCATGGCCGATGTGGGGCGCGCCGTTGGTGTAATCAATCGCGGTCGTGAGAAAAAAAGTGTCTTTCATGGGCAGTCGTCAAACCCGGCAAACCGGTTTCGTTCTCCGGCCGGCGCGGGCCGACGAGGACTCCGGGCGGGCGGGCGGGGGCTATTCCCGCGATTGGTTGCCGATGTCGAGCACGGCTTTCCAAGTGGGATTTTCGCCCACGGATTTCTTCCAGACCGTCGTGTAGTTGCCCACGGCGACGACCTCTTTCCGATGTTTCGTCCGGAGTTTCCAGGTGCCGTAAGTGTAGCCGAGCTCCCCGCTGGCTGCCACCTCGGCCTTGGTCGGCCGCCAAGTGAGATACAGGCGCCGCTTGTCGTATTGCTCCAAGTGCGCGCAGATCGCCGACTTGCCGATGATCGGCTTTTCGTTTTCCGCAAGCTTGACGGCGTCGTCGGCCAGAAAAGTGCTGAACGCCTTCACCGCACCGGCGGCCGCAGACATTTTCGAGAAGTCGCTGTCAACTTGCGCCAGGGCTTCCGCGCCGGTGCCGGCGTAAATCATTGCCGGCTTCTCGGCCTCGCTGCCGGAAGCCGTCGCTGCGGTGGCCGACTCGGGATTCGCCTTTACGAGCGTCACCAGCCAGCTGCCGCAAACCAGTGCGAGCACCAGAGAGGCGGTGATAAAACCGACGCGCATTTTCATTTTTTCAAATCATCGAGCGGCCGCGAGCCGTCCGCTTTCAACACCTTGCCACCCCAGCCCAGGATGCGTGCCTTGGCGCCGGCGTCCTCGGCTTCCTTGATCTGGTTGTTGCGCACGTAAAACAAGCTCAGGCTCGACCAGGCGAGCTGATCGTTCGGGTGCAGCTCGACCGACTTCAGCCCGGCGGCGATGGCTTCCGCGTAGCGGCCGGTTTTCATCAACGCCATGCCGAGCGCGTGCCAGCCGTCGAAAAACGTCGGGTCGGCCTCGATGCAGGCGCGGTATTTTTCGACCGCTTCGTCCAGTTCGCCGAGCGCGAGATGGGCGTTGCCGTCGTCGAAGGTTTCGTCAATGTCCATGCGCGGGGTCGATGTCCATGCGGGGGCTGGAAATTTAACACAGAGGACACAGAGGCGGAGGCACAGAGAGCACAGAGGAAAAGGCAGGAGGCAGGAGGAAAGGCAGGGGGTAGAAAGCCGAGATAAAAAAGCTGGAAGCAGCCGGTGGAGAGCACGATCCACGGCTGCGGGACGCCATATCTCCTTTGTCTCTCCTCTTTTTCTCTGCCGCCTTTTTCTCCCCCCTTCTCTGTGTCCTCTGTGCCTCCGCCTCTGTGCCCTCTGTGTTAAAAATACACCGCTCCTCCTCGCCAAAAAACCTCACCCCTCTTCGCTCGCGTCGCGACCGAAGATCTGCAACCCGGCGGCTTCGCGGCGCGTGCGCAGCCATTCCACAAACGCCGTGCGCTCTTTGCTCAGCCGATACTGCGTGGTCAACAGCGCCTGCTGCTCCTCGAACTTCGCCATGTCCGCGGGCTGGCGGGCTTTTACGTAAACCAGCAGCCCGCCGTCCGGAGTCGGCAGGAATTTGCTCATCTCGCCGGCATTGAGCGTCTCGGCCGCTTCGGTGATCAGCTGGTTGTCCGGGAACTGCGTGGAGGGCGCATCGCGAAACGCGTCGTCCGCGCTGAACGCCGGCAGATCTTCCGCGGTCTGACCGACGGCTTTCGCGGCTTCGGCGAGCGGTTTCTTTTCCGCCAGCGCGGCCAGCAGCTTCGCGCGGGTTTCCTCCGCTTTGGCGACGAGCGACGAGCGGGCGCGGGAATCCTTCAACGACTGCACGATCTTCGGCCGGGCTTCATCGAGCGAGAGCGGCCGGGCGGGCACGGTGTTGATCAGGTGGAGGACGTAGAACGAGTCCGGATTGTCGGCATTCGGCAGGGCGTCGCTGTTCGGATCCTGCGGCCGGAGGCGGAAGGCGGCGGTGGCAAACTCGGGCAGCAGCGTGGGCGGGATGCCGGTGTCCTTGAGCTGCTCGCTCGCGGTGGCCTGGGCGAACTCGGGAGTTTCCTTCACCTCAACCCCGTAGGTCGCGGCGATCCCGGCGAAATCCGCCTTCGGCGCCAGCATTTTCTGCGTGAACTCGCTCACCCGGTCGGCCAGCTTCTGGGCGACCTCCACCCGCTCGCGGGGCGGCAGTTTCTTTTGATCCTCGGCGAGGGAGAAGACGACGTATTTCACCTGGCGCCGCTCCGGGTCGGTGAGGTGATCCTTGTGTTCGTCGAAATACTTTTTGACGTCCTCTTCGCTCACCTCGATGCCAGCGGCGATCTCGGCAGCTTTCAGGCGGACGACCGCGGCCTCGATCTTCGAGAAGACGTTGTCATACTGCGCCCGCAATTCCCCGGGCCGCACGACGACGGTGGCGTCGATGAGCTGATGCAGGCGGCCGAGCTGGAGATCGGTGCGCACGAGATCCTCCAGTTCCTTGGCGCCGAGCCCGCGGGGGTTCAGGCGTTCATCGAGAAACTTCGCGTATTTTCCGGGGTCGAAACCGCGGCCGCCGTCGGCCTGGAACAGCGGGATCTTGCGGATGGCTTCCTCGACTTCCTGCTCAGTCGGCTCGATACCGAACTGGCGGGCTTCATGCCGCACGACATACAGGTTCCAAAGAAAATTCGCCTGGTCGCCGGAGAACTCCGGACGCACGAAGTTCGGCAGCCCGAGCTGGTAGGCCGTGATGAACCCCCGCTCTGCCCGCTGCAGCTCGGCGCGGGTGAGCGGGCGATCGTAGATTTTGGCGACGCGATCCGTCGGACTGGCGGGTCCGCCGCGGCGCGGGCGCGAGCTGCCGCGGTCGCTGTAGAACCACACGAAAGAGATGATGACCAGGGTGGAAATGGCCACCATGAGCCAGCGCTGGTTGCGGCGCATCAGGTTGACGATCATAGCGAAAGGAACGGAGGAACGCGGAGGTGGGGAGTCAAGGGAAACGGGCGCACAACCTAGCACCGGGCGCCGGGGATATGCAGTTGATTTTTTCAGACCTGCTCCCTACGGTCTCGGGCCGCGATGTCCACCCTGCGCTCTGTCTTCGCGGCGGCGAGCCTGGCACTTTTCTCGGTGCCGGTTTTCGCGGCGGCGGCGAGCGACAGCCGCGTAATCCTGAAAACCGGCGAGCAACAGGCCGGAGAAGTGCTCGGAGTGCGGAACGGCGAGGTCCAGCTCGCGATCACCACGGGCGCGACCACGGGCCGGCTCGCTTTCCGGCTCGATCAGATCCGCCGCGTGGAAGGGGAGCCACCCGCCGGGTTTCGGGAAGGGGAGGCGGCGTTTGCAGCCGGCGATCTCGACCGGGCGTTGCGGGCGCTGCAGCCGCTGGTGGCAGCGTTTCGCGGGCTGCCGGCCGATTGGGCGCGGCAGGCAAGCGCCTGGCTGGGCGACATCCACGTCGCGAGAGGCGATCTCGCCCGCGCGGAAGCAGCTTACGCGGACTACGCAAAATTTTACGGCGACGGGGAATCGTGGCGGACGCGCGTCGGCACTGCGCGGATCGCCCTGGCAAAAGGCGACGCCGCGCGAGCCCGGGCGCTGCTCGAGCCCGTGGTGACCGCGGCCCTGCGCGATCCGCTGTCGCTCGCGCGCGCCGACGCGGCCGCCGCCGGGCAGGCGTGTCTGCTGCTCGGCGGGCTCGCCGCCGCGGCGGGCGATCCGCCCGGCGCGCTCGTGCAATATCTGCGCACGGTCACCCTGTTTTATCACGATCCCGCGGCGCTCGCGGCGGCGCAAAAGGCGGCGGATGCTCTGCGCGCGGCGCATCCCGGGCTGGTGGTGCCGCCCTGAGGCGTGGGAAGATCGAGCATCCGCATGAACGCCGGCCATTCCAGATTTCTGCTGCACCGCTCCCGCTTTCTTCGGCGCGCACTTGGCGCGGCCGGTTTGCTGACGGTGACCGCGGTGCGCAGCGCGTTGCTGGCGCAGGAAATTCCGACCGGCACGGGCGGCGGCAGCGGCTTCGGCAGCCCGGCGCAGCCCCTGGAGAAAACGGTGCTCCAGTCCATTCTGGAAACCGGTCCGCTCGGCATCCTGATCTGGGGCATGATCCTGGCGGCCTCGGTGGTGATGGTGACGCTGATCATCCAGAACTTCCTCACCTTGCGGGCGGACCGCCTGGCGCCGCCGGCGCTGGTGCGTGCGTTGCGCGAGCTGGTCGCCGCCGGCAATTACCAGGAAGCCTGGGAAACCTGCCGGGCGAATCGCAACTATCTGGCCAACGTCCTGCGCGCCGGTCTGGAACGGCTCGGCCGCGGCAAGGACGCCATGGAGGACGCGCTGGGCGAGCATGCGCTGCGCGAGGCGACGATCCTGCGCACGCGCAACTCCTACCTCTCGGTCATCGGCGTCGTCTCTCCGATGATCGGACTGCTCGGCACCGTCATCGGCATGATCAAGGCGTTTGCCACGCTTGGCCGCTCGGGCATCGGCGATCCGCGCGCGCTGGCCGGGGCGATCGGCGAGGTGCTGCTCGCGACGGCGAGCGGGCTGTTCATCGCGATCCCGGCATTCATTTTTTACTACGTCTTCCGCAACAAGGCGCAGACCGCCATCGTCGCCGCGGAGGACCGGCTGAACAGCATCGTTGAAGATCTCCCTTTCGAGGAACTCGCCGGCGTGCGCATCGGCGAAAACTTCTCCGCCGGCGACGGCGCCCCGGTGGCGGCAGCACGCACCGTCTCCGCGGCGTTGACGACAAACTGCCCGGCCTGCAACGCCGCGGTGATTCCCGGTCAGACCCCGTGCCCGCAGTGCGGCGCCGCGCTGGACTGGGCGGGATGAAATGGGAAGATGGAAAAGCGAAGCAGAGGCTCCGTCGCGCCGATGTCCAGCCGGCGGTTTCCTTGATTTCATCGCCATGACCCCGACGCGCCTCCGAGCCCGGCATCGCCGCAAGAAACACGCGGTGCGCGAGATGCCCGAAGAAGCGCCGGAATTCCAGATCGCGCCGATGATCGACGTGCTGCTCGTGTTGCTCGTCTTTTTTATGTCGATCTCTTCGACGGAAGTTTTGCAATCCGCCAAGGGCATCGAGCTGCCGGTCGCCGCGGGCGCTGGCGACCGGAAAAAGGCGAAGGAAATCAAGATCAACGTCGCCTGGAACATCGCGGCCGACGCCGGGAGCATCGTCATCGACGACCGCGCCTACGGCTCGCCGGAGGACATCATCCCGCTGTTGAGGGAACGCGTCGCCGCGGTGCCGGAAACCCGGGTGTTGTTGCGGGAGGACAAGCAAACCCGCTACGCCTTCACCCGCGCGATCATGGCCGCCGTCGGCGCCGCCGGGATCAGGAACGTGACCTTCGCCGTCGTGGACGAAGATGGGGCGAAGAAGATTCCGAGAGACGAAGGATGATGGCGGAAACTCTGGGGCCGGCACTGGTTGCGTGGATCGCATTTCGGCATTCGTCCCGCGTCCGCCGTCCTGCATAATCCGCCTTCCATGCCCGGCAACCTTGCCTCCGAAGACGACAACGGTGATCTCGGGTTTCAGATCGCGCCGATGGTGGACGTGGTCTTCGTGCTGATGCTGTTTTTCATGGCCTCGGCCGGCTTGCAGACCGCCGAAAAGGAGCTCGGCATCAATCTGCCCAGCGGCCGGACGGCGACCGGGGCCGAGGAGCCGATCACCCCGATCCTCGTGCAGATCGGCAGCGACGGGCAGGTGCTCATCAACAGCCAGTCGTTTGACACTTCCGAGAGCGCCGATCTCTCGGCGACCCGCGAGCAACTCAAGCTGCTGATGAGCTACGGCGGCCGGGATCCGGTGATCATCCAACCCGCGCCCGACGTGCGCCAGGAGCGCATCATGCAGGTGCTCGCTGCCGCCGCGGCGGCCGGGGTGAAGAACCTGAGCTTCGGTTGAAGCGGAAGCGCGGCCGGCGGGCCGGCGTCGGTAAGTGGCGCGGCGGCTGCTTTCTACAATCGGGAACCGCTCTCGACTCTCACTCCCGCCATCGCCCATGAACTCCGATACCATCGCGGACATTCACCATTCCGTGGCGCGCCCGCTCCACTGGGTGGACGAAATCAACTGGACCCTGCACCAGGCCATCGCGGAAAAGCTCCGGCGCCGGCCGCATCTGCTCATCATCGCGCTGGAAAACCTGCGCGCCTGGAAACCGGAAGCCGACACGGCGACCCGGCAGGTGTTTCGCCGGTGGAAATTCATCCTGCTTTCCTCGACGCCCGAAGAGGTCGCCGACTTGCTGGCCGAGCGCTCGAAGGAAGCCGCCCAGCTTCGGCGCGACAGCCCGTTCTGCGGCTTGCTGACACCCGAGGAGCAGCGTCTCGCCCTGCTGCGCGCCGCCGATCCGTCAGCGGCGGAAACCGCGTGGCCGGTGGCGGCGTAAAAAAAGCTGGGTTCTGCATCTTTTCATTAGGTCAGCGGAAATATGGCGGCAGCCGTCGGCGCGCCACACAACGCAGTTGCGCGGAGGGTGATTTTTCCTTGAAAAACGCCGCCTTGCTCATTTGAACTACCCGTTGGTCGAAGACGGGCATCATCGCATGTGGCGCCTGCGCTTCATGTGGTCACAGGTTCATCCCCAATTTTCACCCCCCATGAAAATTTCTGCGCGCAGTAGTTCCAACTTCTTCAAAAACGCCTTTATCCCCGGCGTCGCAGGTCTACTCGCATTCGCCTTGAGTGGTCCGCTGGCTCGAGCCGGCACCGAAGTTTTTGCGCAAGCGAGTGGCGGCGGGTCAGGGAACTTTCAAACGAGTTCGGCCTCGAGCGGTTCGGTGTCCGCGTCGGCAAGCGGCGGTGCTGGCGGCTTCTCTGCCGCCGAGACTGCTGGAGCTGGATTTGGCGTGCTGCGCGTCTATGCCGAGTCGCACGCTCCCGCCAACGGTTCCAGCGACAGCACCTTTGGGGTGGCGATGGCTTATTTCAGGGATGATTTCCTCTTTGATGCTCCCGGGCAGACTGGGCAGAACGGCACATTCACTTTCAGTCTCCGCATCACTGGCTCGCTTTCCGTCGCGCTCAGGAACTCTGGGTCGGAAAATTTCGGCAGTGGTTTCTCCACCGCCACGGCTTTCCTCACCCTTCAAAAAAATGCGGTGTCCTTCATCAACGGGAGCACGCGCGAGAGAGTTTTGTCGGACGGCACTACGAGCAATATCGGCGACCCGTTTCTGAATCGCACGAGCACCTTCACGGTTCCGTTCACGTTCGGCACGCCGTTTGAACTGAAAGTCGGGCTGCAGGTGCAGACCAGCTCGCGGGCGGAGTTTGGCGCCGACGCCATTGCCGACCTTGGTCATACCCTGGAATGGGGCGGCATCGCTTCCGTAAATGACAGCAGCAACAACCCGGTCAGCAACTACACGCTCACCACCGGCTCGGGCACGAACTTTACGCAGCCTATCCCTGAACCCGGTGTCGCGACGTTGCTGGGGATCGGAGCGGCGGCCGTATTGCTCGCGCTCCGCCGCCGGGCGGCCTGACCCGCCGCGGGTGCCAGCGAGTTTTTGCGGCCCTCGCCGGGCGAATCGGAAGATCCGCCCCCGGCAGCGCCGCCCGCCGGTGCAGGCAGGCGGTCCTCTTTAAACGCTGCGGCAGAAGTCCTCGAAGCGATCGAGGCCCTTCTTGATCACGTCCAGGCTCGTCGCATAGCTCAAGCGCACCGTGCGATCGTCGCCGAAGGCCACGCCGGGGATCACGGCGACGCCGGCTTTGGAAAGCAGGCGGTCGGCGAAATTCGTCGAGGTCAGGCCGAGGCGGGAGATGTTGACGAGAACGTAGAACGCACCCAGCGGGGTGACGGCGGTGACGTTCGGCATCTTCGAGAGCCGGTCGATCATGTAATCGCGGCGCACGCTGAATTCGTCGCGCATGTCGGCCACCGGCTGCTGGTCGCCCTGGAGCGCGGCGAGGCCGCCTTTTTGGACAAAAGAGCAGACGTTGCTCGTGACGTGGCTTTGCATCGCGTCGATCGCCTTGGCGATCTGTTCGGAGGCGGCGACGTAGCCCAGCCGCCAGCCGGTCATGGAATACGCTTTGGAAAAACCGTTCACCGTGATGGTGAGGTCGTAGGCTTCCTTCGAAAGCGACGCGATGGAGACGTGCTTCACGTCGTCATAGACGAGCTTTTCGTAAATTTCGTCGCTCAGGATGAGGATTTCCTCCTCGGCCGCGACGGCGACCAGGGCTTCCATTTCCTCTTTGGAATACACGGCGCCGGTCGGGTTGCCGGGCGAGTTGAGGATCATCATCTTGGTGCGCGGCGTCATCGCGTTCTCAAACTCGTCGGCCGTCATCTTCCACTGGTTTTCCTCGGAGGTTTGGACGAACACCGGCTCCGCGCCGGCGAGCCGGACCATGTCGGGATAGCTCAGCCAGTAAGGGGCCGGGATGATGACTTCATCGCCTTCGCCGCAGGTGGCCAGGATGGCTTCGACGCAGGCTTGCTTGCCGCCGTTGGTGACGATGATCTGGCTCGGCTTGTAGGAAATGCCGTTGTCGGCCGCCAGCTTCGCCGCGATGGCTTCGCGCAGCTCCGGGATGCCGCTGCTCGGGGTGTATTTCGTGAAGCCCTGCTCCAGCGCGACGGCGGCAGCCGCCTTGATGTGATCGGGCGTGTCGAAATCAGGTTCGCCGGCGCCAAAGGAGAAGATTTCCTGGCCGGCGGCTTTCATCGCCTTGGCCCGGCTGTCGATGGCCAGGGAGAGCGACGGGGTGAGGTGGCTGACGCGATCGGAGAGTTCCATATTACGAGAAAGAAAAGAGGTGAGACGGTGACTGACGGGTGCGTGGGAAAAATGCGCGGAGGAAAAGCTGGAATCCCGGGATCGGGATCCAAAATCAACCGGGCGAAATGATTAAAAGTCGGAGAATCGGAGAGAGCGGGATGGCCGGGGATTCCGGCCCCGGCCTTGCTTGGGTTTGGCGCTGCGGACTCTTTAAACCGGATTGTTTCGGATTTCAGTAGGCGGATTGCGGGAATCTCCTGTCCTAGCGGCCGTAGGTGCGCTCGACCAGATCGCGGAAGTTGTCTTCGGCGATGCGGATGATGCCCATTTCGCGGGCGGCATTCTCCGGGGCGTCGCTGGCGTGGGCGGCGTTGACCATGATGTTCACGCCGAACTCCTTGCGGATGGAGCCGAGCGGCGCCTTCGACGGATCCGTGGGGCCGAGGACCTCGCGGATTTTCTGCACGGCGTCGATGCCTTGGTAAACGATGGCCACGCACTTCTCGGTGCCGGGTTCCTCGCGTTCCGCGGGCGCCTTGACCTCGTCCGGCCGGCGGCCGCTCATGAACTGGATGATCGTTTCCCAGTTATGCCGGCCGTTGATCGGGCCGAGCAGGGAGCCGAGCTGCTTCTCGACTTCGTCGTTCAGCGCGCAGCCAAGCTCGCGCTCGATCACGAGCCGCGCCCGGGCTCCGCTCGGCGTCGCCAGCTTGTCCTGCAACACCGCGAGCACCGGGCCGTAAAATTCCTCGGCCTGCGCGACGCTCATGCCGAAGACTTTGAAGCCGATGATGTTCAGGCCGGTGCGCGAAAAGGTGTCCATCACCTGCCCGGGCCGGGCGTTCGGGAAGCGGAAATTGTCCGGCTTGATGAGCACGAGCGTCTTCTGGACATTGCTCCCGGCCGGGTAGGGGATGATGTCTTCCAGCAGCCCGCCTTCGCGCTCGGAATGAGCGGCCAGCAACTGCAAATCCTTTTTCACCAAGTCCGCGCTGGGCGCCGCGAGCACGGCGGGCTCGAAGTAAGTCGGCTTGCCGTCGGCAGTCCGTGAGGTAATCGCCGTAGGTGTCGCGGATCGTCTCGCCCATCGTGCGCTCATGGACGATGTGACCGACGGTGCTCATCACCTTTTCCACGGCGTCCTGGCCGCGGAAAACGAGCAGCAGCGCGCGCTTGCGGTGCCCCTCGGCATCGGGCCCGATGCGGTGGATGACGTAGTCGCGGATGAGGCGCTGGGTGGCCTGATGCCGGGGATTTGGGTCGTCCGTGACGACGTTGTTGGCGAAGGCCTCCGCCAGCTCGTGGGAGAAGGCGAACATGCGGCCGCGCACAAGATCGAGGCCGGTGCGGGAAAGGAGTCGGCCGAGGATGTTACCGGTGCGCGATTTGCGCATCGAATACGGGGTAACCAGGGCGTAAGCGAGTTGGGAGTTTTCCATGATAGCGGGAGCAAACCCCCTGCGGCTTTGCTCCTCTCTTCATGGAAAACGCAAAACGCCCGCGCCGCGAGCCGTGGCGCCCGCGCCGGCCCGGGAATTGACTCGAGGCGGCGTCCCGGGTCGGTCAAGAAAATGCTGCTCGACGTGGGCGGGGCGATCCGGCAAACGGCGCCAGCGTAAAGCACTCCTGTCCTTAAACAAGAAGTCGCACCACGGCAGCGGGTTTGGGCCGGGCAACTTAACTTCGCACGCCGAAAGGCGTCAACCGGCTTTATTCACCGGGTCGCCGGCAGGGGACGGGAAGCCGGGGCGCACCCAGAGGTTGACCCCCGTGCGGGCCAGAGCGGAAGGCCGCTGGCGCTGGCCGCGGCTGAGACGCGCGGCGCCAGCGGGTTGTCCAGATTCACCGGGGTCAGCGTGATGATCCGGTTTGTGCGGTAGCCCAGGGTGTTCTCGGGGCTCTTGGCGTGGCCGTTCCCGTTGATCGGGGCGGAGGCCGCCGCGGTGATCGAGTTCGCCGTGGCGATCACGTTCTGCCCTTCGCGCGAGGCGGCGGCGGCCGGAGCCGGGGCCGGCGAGGCCGGTGCGGGTGCCGTGCCGTTGGCGGCCGAGGCGGCGCCTTCGGCTTCGGCTTCAGCGAGCGCGGCGCAGATGACTTCTTCCAGCTTGGTCAAGAGCACCGGCTTGATGAGGCAGGCGTAAACATTGAGATGCGCGAGTTGGTTCGCATTGGAAAGATTCTGGAACGCCGTGATGGCGATTACCTTGCTCTTCACCCCCTTGGCGCGCGCCAGGCGGATGAATTCCGCGCCGCCCATGATGGGCATGCGCATGTCGGTCATGATCAGGTCGAACTTGTCATGATCCAGCCAGTCCAGCGCCTCGATGGCATCGGTCGTCGTGCGGACGGCCATGCCCATGTGGGAGACAAGGGTCTTGTAGAGCAGACAGATCTCGAAATTGTCGTCGAGAATGAGGATCTTTTTCATCAAGTTCGGAGTAGTGGCAGGTATTTAAGCAGCGTTCATGCCGAGGCGACGTTTTCTGCGTCACGATCGCGGTGGAAATAGGGTGTGTAGGCGTCGGCTTTGGCCTCAAGTTTCTGGCGCAGAGCATCTCCGAGGTCCGGCTTTTTTTCTGCGGCGCCTCGTCGGGCGACCTCGAAACAGAGCTTCTGCAGACCGAAAAAATCGGCCGTGGAAACGAACTCGGCCGCGATCCGCGACTCCGGCGCGCAATTATGATAATTCCCGAGCGCGATGCAGAGCGCAGCGCTGCGAATCCCGTAAAGCTGGAAGGCCGTGGCCTCGCAACTGCCGCCAGCCATCAGGCAGCGTTGGAACGGGATCTCGGCCTCCTGGGCGACCTGCACCAGCTCCGCAGTCGCCGCGGGGTCGAAGATGGAAGTCTTGTCGCCGACGCGCACGATCGGCCCGTCGCCCTGGCGCGCCGGCGGCCGCTCGGCGCTGGTTTCCAGGGAGATGACGGTCACGCCGGCTTCCTGGAGCCAGCCGTCGCGCGCCATCTGGATGGCACCGACAAAGCCGACTTCCTCCGCCCGGGTGAAGAGCCCGTAGCAGTCGCATTCCGCACCGGTTTCCTCGAGTTCCTCAAACATGCCGATGATCGCCGCACAACCGATGAGATCGTCGCAGGCGCGCGAAAACAAGCGCTCCGGCCCGTCGCCGTCGGTGCCGATCTCGAAGTCCGGCAGCGCCCAGACGGCGAAGTCGCCGCACGGCTCGATGCGGTGCGCGTTGGCCTTCAGCGTGGCTTCCGGCACGCCGCCAAGAAAGGTCCACTCCATGCCGGCGCCGACACCGCTCGGCCCATCCGCGCTCGGGCGCACCCAGGCCGGGTGATCCATGTGCGCGGCAAACGCCCAGCGGGCCGCCGGCGGCTCGCCGCTCCCGGAAGCGCCGTGCTGATACCGGGCGATGAGGTTGCCGAAGGCGTCTTGGCGCAGCGTCACGTGCGGGCATTTCTCCGTCAGCCGCCGCGTGATCGTGGCGCGCATCGCGGCTTCGTGAAACGGGGCGGTCGGCACACTGAGCAGCAGGCGGGCGATTTCGAGCAGGTTTTCGTTTTGCATCAGGCGGGCTTCGCCGGGAATCTAGCGCGTGCGCAAGAATTGGAAACGGTTTCGCTATCGGCTGGAATATCTGGGGGTTCTCCTGATAGCCAGCGCCGTGCCGCTGCTCTCGCGCCGCGGCTGTGCCCGGGCCGCCCGCTGGCTCGG
The DNA here is from genome assembly GCA_963762725.1 of uncultured Verrucomicrobiae bacterium. GTDB lineage: Bacteria > Verrucomicrobiota > Verrucomicrobiia > Chthoniobacterales > SZAS-18 > JAFAXH01. The sequence goes on from CAVXLY010000005.1 coordinate 1,101,909, forward strand.
CAGCGCCCACTGGCGGCTCGATGCCCGCGGCCGCGCGGTGACGCTGGCGAATCTGGAGGCGGCGTTTGGCGAAAAATATTCCCCGGCTGAACGCGAGCGCATCGGGCGGGCGTCGTTTCAAAATTTCGCCCGCGCGCTGCTCGACCTCTTCTGGGCGCCGCGGCTCACCCAGGCCAACCACGCCCGCTGGCTCCGCATCGTGGACTACGATCGCATGCGCACCATCGCCGCCGAGCGCGGGGCGAACATTTTCCTCGTGACCCACTTCGGCGCCTACGAATGGGTGTCGCTGGCCGGCGGCTTTGTCGGCGTCACCGGCACGATCGTGATGCAGGAGTTCAAGAACAGCCGGCTCGACGCGATTTTTGCCCGCGCCCGCGGCCGGACCGGGCAGAAGATGACCGGCCGCGCCCAGGCCGCGCTGAAGCTGCTGCGGGCGTTGAAAAAGAAGGACGGGGGCGGTGCCGGGCTGCTCATCGACCTCACGCTCCCGCCCTCGATGCCGAGCGCGGTGCTCACGGTTTTCGGCGGCTTGAAGGTCTGCACGACGATCCTCCACGCCGTCCTGCACGGGCGCACCGGCGTGCCGATGACCCCGGCCGTCGGCATCCCGGAGCCGGACGGCACCTGCACGGTCAAGGCTTACCCGGCGCTGAGTTACCCGAAGGATGCCACGCCGGCGGAAGTCGCGCAGGCGGTGTGGGATTTCTTCGAGCCGTTCATCCACGAGCGGCCGGAGCTTTGGCTGTGGAACTACAAGCATTTCCGCTACCGCCCCGCCGAGGCTCCGCCGGGCACGGAGGCCGGGAAGCGCTACCCGCCTTACGCGCGGGAGTGCGGGCCGTTTGACCGCTTGATCCTCGCGCAAGCCGCCACCCCCGGGGAACCGGCGGCTCGACAGCCTTGATTGAGACCCAGCACCGTCTCGGGAACAAATTTCTCCTTTGCACCCGCCCGCTCCCATGCTCTCATCGGCACCGTCCGTTGTTTCATTTCTCTTTTAGTCTCCAACCAATGTTGACCCGTCGTCTCCTCCGCATTCTTCCCTTGCTCTTCGGCGCCGCCGCGGCGCTCGCCTTCCTGCCAGCTTGCACGACCGGCACGGCCGGCGGTGGCAGCAGCAGCAGCTACCGTGTGACGGCCTACCGGCCACGCAACCCCGACAACGTCCGGGTGAAGCTCTCCACCTCCACCCAGAACCTTTACGTCATGGAAGGCGACCGCTGCCTGATGGCCGTGCAGGGCAACGTCGGCAAGTCCGGCAGCGTGACTCCGGCCGGGCACTACCGCATTTACAACAAAGAGAAAAACCGCCGCCGTCACAGCCAGCCAGACGCCGGCTATCCGATGGCGTATTGGTGCGAATTCAAGCCGGCCTACGGCTTCCACGAGGGCTTCGTCCATCCCAGCCCGCGCACGCACGGCTGCGTCCGCCTGCACCGGGAGGCCGCGGCGCGGCTTTTCGCGCTGGTGAAGATCGGCACGCCGGTGGACATCGCGGCCACGCAGCCGGAAGACGAAACCTTCGGGAAAAAAGTGACGCGTCTCGACCAGAGCGCCGATCCCGATCCGCCCCGGTCTTTGATGCTTTCGCCTGAGTGGTTCAAGGATCCGGCCGGTCCGCTCCTTGTTGACCAGTAGCAGCCCGCAACAGGATCGCTGAAATTCCGCGGTCGCCACGCGCCTCACCGCGCCTGACGAACGCTTCTTTCTCCGAAACATCTCATTTCCACTTTCCGTGCCGAACGGAGGGCCGGCGCGCTTCTTTTGAAGGCGCCGGCTTTTTCGTGTAGATTTCCCGCTCGGACTTCTCTCTTGAGTCCTTGATCTTATGAGCGCACCCGCACCCACCCCCGCCGTCGAGCCGAAGAAACGCGTCAACCTCCGCACGCCCGACGTCATGGCGGCCGTGCAGGCGCAGGTGGAGACGCATTATCGCAGTCCGAGATCGTGGAGAAAATCCGCGCGCGCGGCGGCGTCATTTCCGCCGGCGGCGCTGACGGTGCGGCTCGCGAAGCAGTTCGGCTTTTGCTACGGCGTCGAGCGCGCCATCGATCTCGCCTACGCGGCGCGCAAGGTGTTCACACGACAAGCGGCGTCTTCATCCTCGGCGAGATCATCCACAATCCCGAGGTCAACGAGCAGATCCGCGCGATGGGCATCAAGAATCTCATCGGCCAGCGGCGCGAGGCCGAGCTGGACGAGCTGCACGGCGGACGACGTCGTGCATCGTGCCGGCATTCGGCGCCGAGGTCGCGACCATCGAGCACATCAAAGCCAACGGGCTGCCAGATCGTGGACACGACCTGCGGCGACGTGATGAGCGTCTGGAAACGCGTGCGCCAATACGCCGCCGAAGACGTCACCACCATCATCCACGGCAAGGCGCAGCACGAGGAAACGAAGGCCACCGCCAGCCGCGCGCTCGGCAAAAACGGGCCCGGCCATTACCTCGTCGTCCTCACGCTCGACGAGACCGATTACGTCTGCGACTACATCCGCCACGGCGGCGATCGCGCGGCGTTTCTGGAGAAATTCGCTGGCGCTCACTCGCCCGGTTTTGACCCCGATCTGCATTTGAAAACCGTCGGCGTCGCCAACCAGACCACGATGCTGCGCGGCGAAACCGAGGAAGTGCAGCGCCGCATCCGCCAGGCGATCATCGATCGCGACGGCCCGGGGGGCGCGGCGACGAATTTCCGCTTTTTCGACACGATCTGCGGCGCCACGCAGGAGCGGCAGGACGCGCTCCGCGATATGCTCGAGCAGCCGATGGATCTGCTGCTCGTCGTCGGCGGCTACAATTCCTCGAACACCTCGCATCTCGCCGAAATGGGCGCGGCAAAGCTGCCGACCTATTTCATCCGCAACGCCAGCCGGCTGGAAAGCCGGGAACGTGTCACGCATTTCGACATCCACGCCGGGCGCGAAGTCAGCAGCGAAAACTGGCTGCCCGATGGTGACACCGTCATCGGGGTGACCGCCGGCGCGAGTTGCCCGAATCATCTCATCGAGGAAACGATCCGGCGGCTCTTTGCGCTGCGGGGCATCGACTTCGCCGAGCTGGTGTGACAACGCCGCCGCGCTTCCAGCTCGCGCAGCTCAACATCGCGCGCACGCGGGAGCCGCTCACCGACCCGCTCATGGCCGGATTTGTTGCCGGCCTGGAGCCGGTGAACGCGCTGGCCGACGGCAGCCCCGGCTTTGTCTGGCGGCTGCAGGACGAGCACGAAAACCATCCCACCGGCGAGGCGCATTTCGGCGACGGGATGCTGCTCATCAATCTCTCGGTCTGGGAATCGACGGAGACGTTACGGCACTTTGTTTACCACACGCTGCACCAGCGGTTTCTGAAGAAGCGCCGCGAATGGTTTGAGCGCCTGGCCGAGGCGTGGTCCGTCCTCTGGTGGATTCCCGCCGGACACCGGCCGTCGGTCGAGGAAGCCCGGGAGCGATTGAACTACCTGCGCGCGCACGGTGAGACGCCGCACGCGTTTTCCTTTCGCCAGCCGTTTCCGCCGCCGACGCCGGCCGCGGCACCCACGTCGCCGATCGGCTAGAGCCCGCCCGTGCTGCCTCGCTGAAACAGCCAGTTCTGGGTGAAAAAACTTCCAACCGCGAAGCTGGCCGTCAGACCGTCCGGCACTCTCTATCGCCTGCCGATTCTCCGCGCCTACGGACCGTTCGATCCAACGGACATGACCGGCACCAAGTGTCCGAAGAACGGTCTTCCGGTGTTCCCCGGGTAGGGCGGGCGTCCCGCCCGCCGCGCCGGGCGTCTCGCCCTGCGCAGACAAGACGCGACCGACGCGGCAGGCGCATCAGCCGCAGCCAGCCACGCCCTGTCCGGATTCATCGCCGCGTCCTGAGGGCGTGGGTGGCGCGAGACGCGCCACCCGGCGGGCGAGACGCCCGCCCTACCCGCAGAACACCGCGGCGCAATTCTTCTTCTCCGGTCGAATATCTTCAAGTCGCGGTCGCCGGCGTTTCCGCCAGCGCGAGATCGCGGCAGCCTTTGAGATCGAGCTTGCCGGTGCCGAGCACCGGGAGCGTTTCGACGCGCTTGATCGTCTTCGGGATCCACAGGTTCGGCACGCCGAGCGCGGCGAGGCCGGCCCGCAGGCGGGTCGTGTCGATGTCGATCGTCGAGAGCAGCACGAGCGCCTCGCCTTTCGCCAGGTCCGGCACGCCGACGACGACGAGCTGCCGATCGCCATCCGTGGGCAAATTGAGCGCCTCGGCGACCCGGGTTTCCACGGTCTCGTGCGGCACCATCTCGCCGGCAATCTTCGAGAAGCGGGAGACGCGCCCTTCGATGTGCAGGAAGCCGTCTTCGTCCAGCCGCCCGAGATCGCCGGTGCGGAACCAGCCGTCGTCTGTTTTGACTTTCGCGGTTTGTTCCGGGTCGTTGAAGTAGCCTTCGAAAATGTTCGCGCCGCGCAGCCAGAGCATGCCGGTCTCGTGGATCGAGCGTGGCGCGCCGGTGTCCGGGTCGGTGATGCGCGCGGCGATGCCGGGCGCCATTTTGCCGACGCTGCCGAGCCGGCGCGCGGGCTGGAAATAACGGGCGCGCCCTTTGCCGACCGGCACGTCGTGGAGGTTGGCCGCGACGACCGGTGAGGTTTCCGTGAGGCCGTAGCCTTCGAGCAACTGGTGGCCGAATTTCTCCTCGAACGCTTCCGCAGTGGCGAGCGGCAGTTTCTCGGCGCCGACGATGACGAGGCGCAGCGTCTGAAGCTGCTCGCGCGTGGCTTTGCGCAGATACCCGCGCAGAAACGTCGGCGTCGCCATCAGGATCGTGCAGCCGTATTTCTCGATCAGCTCGGCGTTCTTGGCGGTGTCGAGCGGGTTTGGATACGTCACGATCGGCACGCCTTCGATGAGCGGAAACCAGAGCGTCACCGTGCAGCCGAAGGAATGGAAGAACGGCAGTGACGCGAGGAATTTATCCGTCCCGGCCTCAAAGTTCACCATGAGCCGGAACTGGGAAACATTCGCCAGGATGTTGCGGTGCGAGAGCACGACGCCCTTCGGCTCGCCGGAGCTGCCGCTGGTGAAAAGCAGCACGGCTTCGTCGCGCCCGCCGCGCTTCGGAATCGAGAGCAGACGAGTCAGCACGCGCCAGGGCAGGAGGGCGACCGCCACGCGCCAGAGCGCGATCTTCGGCTTCAGCGGCGGCATGATTTCCTCGAGGTTCAGCGACAGCGGGACCGAGGACCACGGGAAGTTGTCGAGCTTCTTCTGCACGAGGCGCGCCGTCAGCACGGTCTGGATGCCGCCGCGGCGGATCGTGGATTCCAGGGCGGTGCGGCCGCTGGTGAAATTCAGGTTCACCGGGATTTTTCCGGCGAGCACGACGCCGAGGTTCGCCAGCATGGCGCCCTTGCCCGGCGGCAGGACGATGGCGATGCGCTTCTGGTCGGCCGTGGCGCCGGTGCGCAGGTGGCGCGCCAGGGCGATGCCGGCGGCGAGCAGCGTGCCGCGCTTGAGCTGCGAGCCGTCGTTGCCGTCGTAAACCGCGATCCTGCCCTGGCCGCGCTTGAGGCCGCGCAGGCAGGCTTCGGCGAGGTGCTGATTTTGCAGCAGCGACCGGTCTTCGTAGCAATCGGCGCCAAGCTCCAGGAGCTTCTCGCGCAGGGTCGCCGTGTTGGCCGCGTCGCCGGTGAGCGGCTCGCCGAACGCGACGGTCACCGGGTAGGGAAGGCGCTGCGGCCATTTGTTGAAATAGCTGCCGCCTTCAAACGAAAAAATGGAGCCCCAAAGCTGGTCCAGCCAGACCGGCACCACGGGCGCGCCGGTCTCGCGATGCAGATGCTCGAAGCCTTTGCGCAACCGCAGGAGCGAGCCGGTGCGGGTGAGTTCGCCCTCGGGATAAATGCAGACCACTTCGCCGGCGCGGAGCGCATCCGCCGCGGCGGAGAGCCCCGCTTTCGCCCGGCCCGGCGTGATCGGGATGCTCTTGAAAAGTTTCAGCACCGGATGCAGCAGCGGCTGCCGGTAGATCGGCTCGAAAACAAGAAACCGCACCGGGCGCGGCGTGGCGAGTTGGAGCACGAGGGCGTCAATCCAGGTCACGTGATTCGGCAGCAGCAGCACGCCGCCGGTGGGTGGCAGCCGGTCCTGACCGCGCACACCGACGCGGTAGATGACGCGCGCCAGAACCATGCCCACAGAGCGCACGAAGGACTCGGCGCCAAGCGCGACGCCGAGCAGCATCACGGCGAGCAGCGCGAGCAGGAGCACGACGGCGCCGAGCAGCGTCCAGCCGAGGGTTTCCGCGATTGACCACCAGATCGGGTGAGTCGCCGCAAAAGTGGCGAGAGCCGGCACCGGGGGTAACGATGCCGCGAGAAGCGCGCAAAAGTTCATGGTTCGGGGGAGACGAACGGGGGGAGGAGCTACCACTGCGACCGGGTGGGCGCAACGCGCAGTGTGCGTCGGCCAGCGGGATTTTGGCAAGGCTAGCGATGCTGGGCAGCGAGAGGGTAACGGTGACACGGTTGCAACGAACCCGGCCCGCGGTGGAAAGGAAAATTGATAAAACGGTGGGCAACATCGGCTGGGGCATTGCTGCGGCCCGCGCGTTGTAGAGGCGGCTCTGCGAGCCGCTTTGTTCACCAGTTGCGACTCACAAAGGCGCCTTTACAACGGCCCCGCGGTGTGACCCGAGCAGCTTCGATGGCGACGGGGCTCGCGGACGAAGCCGTTCGCGACCGGGCGTTTTCGTGCTTCGTTGCCGCCTCGCGCGAACCGAACTCCCTCCCATTCCCATGACCGCCTTCGTCCTCGGCGCCGGCCTCGGCACCCGGCTGCGCCCGCTCACCGACACGCTGCCGAAGCCGCTCGTCCCGGTGATCCGCAAGCCGCTCATCACCTTTGCGTTTGATCACCTCATCGCCGACGCCGGCGTCGAGCGGTTTGTCGTCAACACCCACCACCGCGCCGAAGCCTACGCCGCCGCGTTTCCCGACAACAGCTATCGCGGCCGCCCGCTCGATTTCCGCCACGAGCCCATCCTGCTCGAAACCGCCGGCGGCATCAAAAACGTCGCCGACCTCCTGCCGCGCGACGAACCCTTCTGGGTTTACAACGGCGACATCCTCACCGACCTGCCGCTCGCTCCCGCTCTCGCGCAACACCGCGCGTCCGGCGCACTCGTCACCCTCATCCTGCGCACCGGCCGCAATCCGGACGACCCGCGCCACATCGCCTTCGACCCCGCGGCCGGCCAGGTGCGCGACATCCGCAACGCAGCTGCACACCGGCCTCCCCGCCGACCACCTTTTCAGCGGCATCTACCTCGTCGATCCCGCGTTTCTCGACCGCATCCCGCCGGCGACAAAGCTCTCCGTCATCCCCCTCTTTCTCGAAATGCTCCAAGCCGGTGAGCCGCTCGGCGGCATCGTCAGCGACGCCGGCGACTGGCGCGATCTCGGCACCCGCGCGGAATACCTGCGCGTGCATCGCGATTTGCTGATTCCCCAGGAAACTGGCGGCGAATCTTCAGCCGATTTTCCGCGTTACAAAATTCCCGACCCGGCCTGGCGCGAGCCGGTCGATCCCACGGCGGAAATTCATCCAACCGCGCGTCTGCTCGGCGCCAGCGTCGTCGGCGCCGGCGCCGTGATCGGCGCCGGGGCGGTTCTCGATGACACGCTCGTCTGGCCCGGCGCAGTCATCGCTCCCTCCTGCCAATTGCACCGCTGCATCGTGCGCACCGCCCAGCGAGTCCGGGGTGAGCGGTATGCGGACATCGATTTGTGAATACAACGATTTGTGGCAATCCCTTGCTAATGGCTATCCTGACCTCAAGGGCCACAAATACTGGTCAATAGGTTGGGCGTGTTCTGTAAGGGGCATTATCGACCTTTACGATCTTTCAGGTGTCTTCGTCACTCCTTTGAGAATTCGCAGAAAATCTTGGCTAAGTCCGCTTCCGAGCAAACGAGCCCCTGCCAGCAGCCACGAGAACGACAATTTCTCAGTATCGGCTGGAATGTTGGCTGCCGAAAATATGACTGTAGCCAACAATACAGGAACTTTTCATCGGAACGATATGGTTGGAATGACTCAAGCGAACACAAACCTACGCGATGTCGCGGTGTGCGTGAAGAGCTTCGACCGGCTCTTTTCAACGGCTAGGCTGCCGCTTGCTCTCGATACCTATCAGCGCGGCTTCGTCTGGAGCGATGAAAAGATTGATCAGCTTCGTGAGGACCTGATCGAGTTCCAGCAACAGAATCCGGAAACGTGTCCGGATTACTACATGGGGACGATCCTTCTCCACGAGAACCGGGAAGAAGCGAAACTCTACGTCATCGACGGTCAGCAACGACTGAGCGCCCTGTGCGTGCTGCATCACCGCCTTACGCAGGGCCTGCCTCCGAACTGCGAACTGTCCTACTCACCGGAATCCGCGCGAAACTTGCGCCTCGCGGCCCGCAGGCTCGCGCTGGCGCGGGGTGTCTTACGCACCGACATATTTGAGCGCATTCACTTTACGCTGGTGACCGTGCCGACGGTGGATCTGGCATTCACCTTTTTCGACACACAAAACAATCGCGGCGTGCCCCTCCACGCGACCGATCTCTTGAAAGCCTACCATTTGCGCGCCATCGAAGGCGCCTCGCGCGAGGCGCTCCAGAAGCAGTCGGCGGAGCGTTGGGAGCGGCTGCAGCATGGTCGGCAGGTCCTCGGTTATGGCGAGGATTTCGCTCCGGCCTTGTTCACGCGATTTCTTTGGCGCGCTCGCGCGTGGGTGGGGCAGAACGGGCTGCACTTTAAATCGCATGACGCGCTGATGAGGGAGTTTCAGCATCAGACGCTTGCCGCCCCGCCCGACGGCGATGCCATCCCGCTCTACCGTTCGCACGGCAATCTTTTGGGAAGCCGCCTGCGGCTGCACGAGTCCGGCACCTTCGAGCTCGAATTGCGGCCGATCGTGCTCGGCGCAAATCCGGCAGAACTTCCCTTTTCCCTGCGGCAACCGATTTCCCGCGGTATCGGGTTCTTTTTGTTCACCGATAAATATGCGGCCCTCGTCCGGGAACTCTTGGACGAAGATCACCCATCGGATGAAGTGCAGGCCTTTGGCCGCTTCTATCGACAGGTCGTCGGTCCGCTCTCGGTTTATTTGCGTGAGGCCTTCCTGCTCGCCTGCGTTCTGTATGTGGATCAGTTCGGGCACACCCGGTTGTTGGAATTTACCCTGTGGCTTGATTATTCCATCGGCTCCGTCCGCATGGAAAAGGCTTACGTGAAGATGGAGGCGGCGAAGAATTACTTTGCAAAGCGCCACGTGAACCTGCTGGACATGGCCGCGGGTGCCTTCACTCCGCAGCAGGTAATCGATCTGCTCAAAGCGGACATGGCGGCGCACCAGATCTATGCGGACGAGAAGGTCCCATCGGGCGAAGGTGTCCAAGGGCGCTACAAAGCGAGCGTTCTGGCGTATTTCCAGCAAGGGAAGGATACTGACTCGCTCCGGGAGCGAAGAAATTGGATTAGTGCATCCTTCATCCAGCAGCGAAAGGAGGAGGCCGGACAATGCAGGTAGCGTCCCGGCTAATCAGCTTGAAGGAGTTGCTTGACACCGCTCCGGTGCCCCGGTTTTCGGTTCCAATCTATCAACGCCTCTACGTCTGGGGCGACGACCAAGTAAGGACGCTGCTCGAAGACCTCAATAGCGCCTACCGACAGGGAAAGGATATTTTCTTTCTCGGCGGAACGCTGGTGGTAGAGCGGCAGGACAAACATGGCAAACACCTCGAGTTAATCGACGGCCAGCAGCGCTTCACGACTTTGTGGATGCTGAGTGCCGCGTGGCAGGAGGCGCTGAAGCCATTCCTGTCGGTTAGGTCGGAGAATCACACGCAGCCACGCCTTCAATTTGCCATCCGGCCTGAGGTGAACCGCTTCCTGCTTCGCCAAGTCGAGAAAGCCACTGGGAGCGAAACCACTGGTGAAGTGATGGCGACCTCGCGGATGCGCGACGCGATGGCCTTGATGCAGTCCTTTCTGAGTGATCCCGAACAGCGCATCGACCAACTGGCGGGGCTAACAGATTTCATCTTCAACAAAGTGAAGATGGTGCTGACGACAGTCCCACCAAATACGGACCTCAATAAGCTCTTCGAGATCATCAACAACCGAGGAGTGCAGCTCCAGCACCATGAAATTCTCAAAGCATGGATGCTCAATGCTCTGGGCGAGGACGAGCGGGGCCGCTATGCGATGCTTTGGGACGCCTGCGCCGACATGAGCAGCTACGTGGAGCGAAATCTTCGCGACCTCGCAAAGATCAAGGTGACCGATCTCTTTGATCCCGAGGCAGCGATGACAGGTCAGGAAAAGTTGGCCAGCGCGACCGAAGTGCTGACGCACCTGCTAGGCCTCGAGACGGCGGGCGTCGCGGGTCGGAATCCCCTGTCGGAGATCCTCAGGACAACGGAGGATGACACCAAGACAAATCCTCCTCCACCCGAAGCGAGCGAAGACGGGGACCGCGTGCGCAGCATTTTCGGTTTCCCGGTATTTCTACAACACGCCTTGCGCGTGTGGCTTCACGCACACGGGCACGAAGACATCCCTCGGATTCTGGACCGCGAACTGATCGACCTGTTTGAAAATCATTTCTTCGCCAGAGTGAAAGCTGCGCCGGCCCGCCTAGCTGCGGATGTGCGTTCTTTCATCGGTTTCCTTTGGGAGCTCCGCTACTTATTCGATAAGCATGTGATCAAGTGGGTGGATCGCGGAGAGGAAGAGCTGCATCTGATTTGCGGCCTGCGGCGCTCGGTATCGGGAAACAGCGTCTCACTGACGCGTGATCGGGAAGAGACGGGCGATGTTCGTGGATTCTCGCTCCTGCAGAGCATGCTCTATCATTCGCAGCAGATCACGACGCAATACTGGCTGACGCCACTTCTTGCGCACATCTGGAATAACCGCGGTCCGTGCGAGGCTCACTTCCGTTACCTGCGCTATCTCGACAATCAATTGCTATGCACCGGTGACGACCGCGCATTGATCGAGCGAACGCGGAAATTTCTCGCTGATGGTGAGAGAACCGACCTCCCGTATGTCGCCGATCGAATCCTGCAAGAGGCTCTTGGCGTCGATTTTCCTCACTATTGGTTCTATAAGCTGGAATTCATTCTTTGGTTCGCTGGCCCGGAAGCACACGGCGTCAGCAACGAGCGTCAAAAGCAGCTTTGGCGAAGTTTCAAACTCACCGCTAAAAACTCAGTGGAACATATCTCGCCGCAGACCCGGCAAGGCGTGGATCATTCTACGTTTTCGGACAAGATGCTAAACCGGTTTGGCAACTTGGCACTCGTTGCTCGCAGTGTGAATTCCGAGTATGGAAACTTGCCCTTTAACGAGAAGCGTGAACGCTTCACCAATCGCAATCAACAGAAACTCGATTCTCTGAAAATGGCGCTTATTTATCATCACACCGAGTGGGATGACCAGAGCGCAGAGCAACATGAGAATGAGATGATCAAAACGTTCAACGACTATTTTTCATAAGGTGACTTGGAGAGCACCGTCAGACCGGCTAAATGGACAGTGTGCTCAGACTCGATACATCCTTGATGAACTTCGAAGTTAGTGAATAAGAAAACGAAAGGTGCTTGCTGCGAATTAATTTTTGTCGTGGAAACGGCTAAAACGTCGCTCGCATTTTAGGGGGCTCGCAATCGAACTATTGGTTGATTATTGATGCTGAAGGGATTTGGATCGCCCTCACCGGTCCTGCCATTGCGGCGTGGCTTTGGTCACAAAGGATTCCACGCCCTGGCGGAAATCGGCGCTGCCGTAGCAGGCGGCGATCAGGTCGTTGGCCTCGGCGTTCGGATCGGTGGACAGCCGGTGGAGCATCTCGCGCGTCAGCCGCAGGGTGAGCGGCGCGTGCCCGAGCAGTTGCGCGCAAACTTTCTCGACGCGCGCGTCCAGTTCCTCCGGACGGGAGCACGGCGACGAGGTAGCCGAGCGGGAGCAACTCCTCCGCGGTCGGCATCTCGGCCAGGAGCAGCATGCGCCTGACCCAGGAAAGGCCCAGCGTGGCGCTGAGTCGGCGCAGGTTGGCGGGCGAAAGGACGTTGCCCAGCGTGCGCGCGATCGGCACGCCGAAGCGGGCGCCGCTGGCGGCGATGCGCAGGTCGCAGGCATTCGCGATCGCCAATCCGCCGCCGACCGCCCAGCCTTCGACGACGGCGACGGTGGGCACGCGCAGAGTTTCGAGAGCGGCGACGTAGCGGTCGATTTTTTCCTCGTAAGCGACGCCGTCCTGGCCGGATTTGAACTGCCGGAATTGCTCGATGTCGGTGCCGGCGATGAACGCCTTTCCGCCGGCGCCGCGCAGCAGCGCGAGGCGGATCTCGGAGTCGCCGTTAATCGTCTCGCAGGCGGCGGCGAGATCGTCATACATGCGCCAGGTCATGGCGTTGCGCGCCGCGGGACGGTCAAAGGTGACACGCGCGATCGCGCCGTCCACTTGCAGGCGCACGCGGCCGGCGTCGGTCTTTTCGGTGAGGTTCCGTGCTCATGGCTCGAAGGCGCCGCGTTTCCGCAGGTCGGCGAGGGTGTCGCCGCCGAGGCCGATCTCGGTGAGCACTTCGTCGGTGTGTTCGCCGAGCAGCGGCGGATGCCGGCGGATTTGCTGCGGGGTTTCGGAAAGCTTCACCGGGAAGCCGATGTTCGGGATGGAGCCTTCGACCGGATGCGGGATCTCGATCTTCATCTGCCGATGCTGGCCGTGCGCGCTGGCGTAGGCTTCGGGATACGTGTTCAACCGGCCGGCGGGGATGCCGGCGGCGAGGAGCATGGTTTCCCACTCGGCGGCGGGCTTGGTGGTGAAGGTTTTTTCGAGTTCTTCGATCAGGACTTCGCGGTTCGCGAGGCGGGCCGGATTGTCGGCGAAACGCGGGTCCGTGAGCAGTTCCTGGCGGCCGAGCAGTTCGCAAAGTTTCTGCCAGAGCTTCTGGTTCGTCGCGCCCATGACGAAGTAGGTGTCGCTCGCCCGCACGGCCTGATACGGCGCGCTCATTTTGTTCGACGTGCCGACCGGCGTCGGCTCCTTGCCGGTGCCCCAGTATTCGCTGGAATCCCAGATCGAGAACGCCAGCGCGGCGTCGAAGAGCGAGGCGTCAATGTATTGGCCGCGGCCGGATTCCCGGGCGCCGATGTAGGCGCTGAGAATCGCGTAAAGCGCAAACAGCGCGCAGCCGATGTCCGCCACCGGCACGCCGCATTTCACCGGCGGCATGCCGGGGTAGCCGGTGACGCTCATCACGCCGCTCATCGCCTGCGCCATGAGGTCAAAGCCGGGCCGGTCCGCCCACGGCCCGCTCTGGCCGAAGCCGGAGATGCTGGCATAGACGAGGCGGGGGTTGATGCCGCGCAGCGTCTCGTGGTCGCACTTCAATTTCCGCATCACGCCGGGCCGGTAGTTTTCGACCAGGACATCGGCGGTTTCGACGAGCTTGTAGAGCGCCTCGCGGCCGGCGTCGCTCTTGAGGTTTAGCGTCACGCTGCGCTTGTTGCGGTTCATGTTCATGAACCCCATGCTGTCGCTGCCCTTCATCTTGAAGCCCATCGCGCTGCGCGTCTGGTCGCCGGTGCCGGGCGGCTCGATCTTGACGACGTCCGCGCCCATGTCGGCCATCATCATGGTGCAAAACGGGCCGGCCATGACCTGCGAGATATCCAGAACCCGCAGATGCGAGAGCGGCAGCGGCCGGGAGGACGCGGCGGGATCCGGCGCTGGCGGCGGCGCGTCGGCGGAAGCGGAGGAAGGGGAGGGGGGCATATCACTTTTAGTTCGGTCCGCCGCGGCAAATTGGCGGGCCGCGGCGATTGCTTTCTTGAGCAGAATATCGGCGCAGCCTGACCGGACCCCGGCCGCCGGTCAATGCGTGTCTGCGGCGTCCGCGCGCGGTCCGGTGCGGTCGAGCACCCTCTGCAGAAATCGCCGGAACCCGGCGGGGCTGGCCACCTGATATTTTGCCAGGGTCGGGCCGGGGCCGACTTTGACCGATAACAGGTTCGCGGGATCGAGCCGGAACATGCTTTCGTCCGTTTGATCGTCGCCGGCGCAAAGCACGAGATCATGCGGCGTCTCCTCCAGCAGCCGGCTGACCGCGGCGCCTTTGTTGACCAGGGTGGAAGCGATCTCGACGATCTTTTTGCCGTGCCGGATTTCCACCGGTTCGTTGGCGGTCATCAAGGCCAGTTCCTCGACCAGTTGATTGGCTTTCCAGGCGCCAAACTCTACGTCGGCCCGGCGGTAATGCCAGACGAGTGACGTCCGCTTTTCTTCGACAAAGCTGCCCGGCGTCGAGTCCTCATACTGGCGCAGGATCGAGAGGAGTTCCGCCTTCCAGGCGTAGCCGATGTTGCGATCGGTTTCCTCCCATTCCCGCCCGCCGGGCCGGCGCAGGCTGGCGCCGTGTTCGGCAACGAGCGCGAAGGGATAGTCGCCGAGCCAGGCCTCCAGATCCGCGGGCACCCGGCCGCTGATGATCGTGACATGGAGATCCGAGCGCCGGGCGAGCGCGTCCAGCAGTTCGCGCAACTCCGGGCCCGGCCGCGCGCCGGCGGGGTCGCGCTCCAGCTCACGCAGCGTGCCGTCGTAATCGAGAAACAGCGCCACGCGCCGACCGCTCGTGAGTGCCTGCGCCAGCCGGTCGCCGGTTTCGGTGAGAAGGCTCGTCGTGGTGCCGCCGGCTTCCGTCCCGGGGGTCGCGGCGAGGTCTTCGATGAAGGTCTGCGCCCAGCGTTGCGCGTCGTGTTTCATCACGCGATCGCGCATCGGCTGGATGCGGGCGCGCCGTTCCGCAGCAGGCATCGCGAGCGCCGCGGTCAGGTTATCGGCGACGCTCTGGAGGTCATACGGATTGACGAGCTGCGCGTTGAACAATTCCTCCGCCGCACCGGCAAATTCGCTCAGGATCAAAACCCCGGCATCGTCGCCGTCCCCCTGGCAGGCGATGAATTCCTTGGCCACGAGATTCATGCCGTCGATCAACGGCGTCACCAGCGCGACCTCGGCGAGCGCATACAGCGCGCAGAGATCCGGGAACTCGACCGAGCCGTGGATGAAATGGACCGGGCTGTTGTGGAGCGTGGCGTATTTGCCGTTCAGCCGGCCGACGCGCGATTCCACTTCCTCGCGCAGGGTCTGGTATTCCTCGACCGCTTCGCGCGACGGGACGCTGACGAAAATGAACTTCAAATTCTCGCGCGCCGCCGCGTCCGTCGCGCCGAGAAACACGTCGATGGCGTCCAGCCGGTGCAGGATGCCCTTCGTGTAATCCATCCGCTCCACCGCGACGACGAGCCGCTTGCCCCCGTGCGACGCGCGAAACGCCTCCCGCCGCTGCGCGAACTCCGGAGAGTCGAGCGTCGTGCGGAATTTTTCCGCGTGGATGCCGATGGGATAAACGCCGAGCGCGGTGCTGTGGCCGTCCGGGTTCGGGATGCGCGTGATTTCCGAGTCGAGGCCGAGCAGGCGTTGCACCGTGCTGCGGAAATGCCGCGCGTAGCCGAACGTGTGAAACCCGATGCGATCGGCGCCCAGCATCCCGGCGACGAGTTCGCTGCGGCGCGGGTGGCAGCGGAAAATTTCGTAGGCCGGAAACGGGGTGTGGAGGAAAAAGCCGATCTTCAGCGTCGGCCTGGCCTGCTTCAGCAGCGCGGGCAGCAGGAGCAGATGGTAGTCATGCACCCAGACGAGATCGTCTTCGCCGGCGATCTCCAGCACCTGATCGGCAAAGCGCTGGTTGACGTTCCGATAATGCTCCCACCAGGCTGGCTCGTAGCGCAGGTAGTTCGGCATGTAATGGAGCAGCGGCCAGATGCTGGAATTCGAGAAGCCTTCGTAATGCGCCTCGGCTTCCTCCGCGTTGAGATAGACGGGGATGCAGCCGTGCTCCTGCGTAAGAGCGCGCGTGACTTCCTCCCGCCGCGCCGGGTCCGGCACGTCGCCGCCCGGCCAGCCGATCCATTTGAGGTCATACTTTTCCGCGGAGAGCCCCGCCAGCGCGGCGACGAGTCCGCCGGACGACTTCGTGATCTCCTTTTCACCGACGGTGACCGGGAGACGGTTGGAAACATTGATAATCGTAGTCTTGGCCATAAGGGGGGAGGAGCGCGACACCGGGCGATGAACGCCGCGGGCTGGCGCGCTGAATCGGACGGGACGGAGCGGGCCGTCGCACGAATGTGCAAACCCGGCGCGGCGTTTTCCGCGGTGCGCGCTGGCGGCGGTTTCCGCCGGAGAAAAATCGGGGTGACAGGATTCGAACCTGCGACCTCCTGGTCCCAAACCAGGCGCTCTACCAAGCTAAGCTACACCCCGTATTCACGTTGCCACCGCTGAGTTCCTGCGCGTCCGGCAACCTGGGACGGCTGAAAATTTCTGGAAAGCACGGAGGACACAAACTCGACGACCCGCCAGGCTCGTTCGCCGAAGTCGGCCAGTGGTTTAACCGGGCTTCGTCGAACGACGCCTACTATGCCCGCGGCGAGGGGGACCGCAAGAGGTTCCGGCGCCATCAAGCGACCGTTCGCACCGTCGCTCGCGGAGAAGCGGTCGAGGCGCCGCGGCGCAGGCCGAGCAGCTGGCGACCCAGGGGTGACTCCGGGGTGATAACCGTCACCTCGACGCCAGCAACCGTCACCTCCTTGCCGCCCGCGGCCGGGCCGAGCAGAAACCAGGCGCTGTCCGCCGGGGAAAACTCCAGCTCGACGAGCGCGCCCAGCTCGATCGGCGCGTCGGGCGCCAGCGGCTGCGCCGCGAGTTGTTCAAACGCCGCCAGCGCCTGGGCGGCGAGATGCGCCTGCCGGGCCTGGCCGTCGGCCAGATAGTTTTGCTCGGTCGAGCGGGTGTCGTATTTACCTTCCGCGCGGCTTTCGTCGTCGGCGCCGGCCGAGCGGGTGCTCTTCGACAAGGCACGCAAGTGCTCGAACTCCCGGACGAGGGCCTCGCGCACGGCCTGCAGGACGGCGGCTTTGTTCATCGGCGGAAAACGGTCGCGCGCTGCCGGCTCAAGAGGTTCCGGTGCGTGCCCGGGAAGTGATTCCCGGCTTGAAACGCTCGCGGCCCGGGGTGGCTCTGCCGCCAGAAAGCTCCGGCGCCGGCGCCAAAGGACGGCAAGGGGAATGCCGTCAGGTGTGCTTGAAGATGCGCAGCAACTGCTGGGCGCGTGAAGGGTTGCCGGCAAACGCCTTGGCCGACAGCTCCGTGTTCATGAATTCCGAGTAGCCCGGCAGATCCGCCACGGCGGCCGCCTGGCCTTTGTCGTCCAGATTCTGGAAGCCCATGGACCAGTCGGAAAACTCGCGTTCCGCCGCGTCGCCCTCGAGCAGGATCGTCACCTTGTGGTGGCGCGGGTCGCGCGAGATGCGGTCTTCGAAGAGCGCGCGCACGGCCGACTCCTCGCCTTCGAGCACTTGCAGGAAGTTGCCCTCCTTGTAGAGCAGCATCCCGGTGAGCGCGGCCTGCTCGTTGTTCGCCCGCCAAAGCTTCAGGCAGCTGACAAGCTCTTCGGCGGTGAAGGGCTGCACGGCGATGCTCACGTAAATCAGGAAATGCATGACGAAGGAGGAAAGACGATAAACCGTGCTGCCGCAACCGGCGCGGCGCGGCGTCCGCGAGCGCGGGCTGGCTGGCTTTGGGATTCGTTCGGCGGCCGGTTTTGGGGCGTCAGAAATTCTGGGGACCGGGAGCCTGGCGTCCGGGGGTTCGTCGGAGAAGGTCAGCGCTGGAGGTGGGCGGATTTCGCGGAAAACTCCTCCTCCAGCTTGGAGCACATCAGCTCGCAGAGCTGGTTGATCTGCGGGTCGGAGATGAAATAGAAGACGTTCAAGCCCTCCTTGCGCCGGCCCAGCATGCCGGCCGCCGCCAGGATGCCGAGGTGCTTGGAGACATTCGCCTGCGTGGAGCCGGTCGCCTCGACGAGCGCGCCGACGTGCTTCTCGCCCGCTTGCAGGGTCGCGAGCAGCCGCAGCCGCATCGGCTCGCTCAGAACCCGGAAGCGGCCGGCCACCATCTCCAGCGCCTCGTCGGAGAACCGGCGGGGCGGAAGCGGTTTTTTTGACGAATCGCGCTTTGCCATCTATTCAACCGAATCGGGATATGGTTATGTCCAGCGTCCGCCGCCCGCCCGGGCGCCGAATCCGCGTAAACTCCGGAAGCAGTCCCATTTCGGTGTTCAAATCAACCCCCATATGTCACTTATTTTCGAACGCATCCAGACCGAAGGCATCGCCGAGCTTTCGTATCTCGTCGGCGATGACAGCGCTGGCGTGGCCGCGGTGATCGATCCGCGCGCGGACGTGGCGATTTACCTGAAGCTCGCCCGCGAGCACAAGGTCGCGATCACCCACGTTTTTGAAACGCACATCCACGCCGACCTTGTGAGCGGCGCGCGGGAACTCGCGGCCCAGAGCGGCACGGCGAAGGTGCATGCCAGCGTGGACGGCGGCGCGGAATACGGCTTCGACGTGGAGCCGGTGCGCGATGGCGACCGGTTCGAGTTCGGCTCGCTCGTGCTCACGGCCCGGCACACGCCCGGCCACACGCCGGAACACGTGTCGTATGAAGCGGCCGAGAAGGACGCAAAGGAGCCGTGGGGCGTCTTCACCGGCGACTCGCTGTTCGTCAATTCCGCCGGCCGCCCGGACCTCCTCGGCAAGGACGCGGACAAGCTGGCGTCGCAGCTTTACGACACGCTTTTCGGCTACTTCGCCAAGCTCGCGGACGGCACGATCATCCATCCTTCGCACGGTCACGGCTCGCCCTGCGGCGCCGACATCGGCGACCGGCTGCAAAGCACGATCGGCTACGAGAAACGCGCGAACCCGTATTACCAAAAAAAGGAGCGCGCCGAGTTTGTGGACCACGCGCTTTCCACCGCGCCGCCGGAGCCGACCTACTACAAGCGGATGAAGAAGGTGAACGCCAAGGGGCCGGAGGTGCTCGGCCACCTGCCGCGCGTGCCGGGGCTGCCGCCGAAGGAGTTCAAGGCGGCGGTCGAGAAGAAGCGCGGCGTGCTGGTGGACACCCGCTCCATGCTGGCCTTCGGCGGCGGGCACATCGCCGGCGCGCTGAACATCGGTGGCTCGCCGATGCTCTCGATCTGGGCCGGCTGGCTGCTCGATCCGAAGGAGCCCGTGCTCCTCGTGCTCGATAGCGACGCGGAGGTGGACAAGGTGGTCGCGCTCTTCGTCCGCACCGGCTACACGAAATTCGCCGGCTACCTGGTCGGCGGCATGACGGCTTGGGACAACGCCGGTTTCCCGCTCGAGGAAGTGCCGCAGATGACCGTCCACGAAGTCGAGACCTGCTCAAAAGATTTGCAGGTGGTGGACGTGCGCTCGCCGCAGGAATGGAAAGGCGGCCACATCCCGTGCGCCCAGCATCTTTTCCTGCCGGATCTGCCGAAAAAGCACGGTGATCTGGACAAGACGAAACCGACGATCACCTACTGCGCCAGCGGCTACCGGGCGAGCATCGGAGCGAGCCTCTTGAAGCGCGCCGGCTTCAAAGACGTCCGCAACATGCCCGGCAGCTGGCAGGCGTGGAAAGCCGCGAAGCTGCCGGTCGAAAAATGAAGTGACTTTGCTGCCATGAATGACTTCCCGCATTTCCTTTCCGTCGCCGTCGCCGGCGGGCCCACGGATCCGTTGAACTACCCGGGGCCCGCGTGGTCGCCGTATCTCGTCGGCGCGCTCATCGGCGTGCTCTCGTGGCTCACGTTTCTTTTTTCCGACAAAGCCATCGGCGCCTCGGGCGGCTACGCCACGATCGCCGGGATGATCGGCAAGCTCTTTGCCCGGCGGCACACCGAGTCGCTGGAATATTTCAGCGCCGACCCACCCAAGGCGAACTGGGGGCTGATGTTGCTGCTTGGCATCTTCATCGGCTCCCTTTTCGCCGGGTGGACCGGCGGAGAATTGACCGGCCAATGGCTGCCCTCCATGTGGGTCGCCCGGTTCGGCCCGGATTCCTACGCCCTGCGCCTGCTCACCGCGTTTGGCGGCGGGCTGCTCATGGCGCTCGGCGCCCGGCTGGCCGGCGGCTGCACGAGCGGGCACGGCATCTCCGGCACGCTCCAGCTTTCGGTCGGTTCCTGGATCGCCGTGATCTGTTTTTTCATCGGCGGCATCGCCGTGGCGACGCTGCTCTACCGCATCTGAGTCCAACGCATGAGCTCCCAATCTTCTTCTTCCAATCACAAACCGAAGGCCGTCGCCGGCACGACCCTGCTTTCCGGGCTGGTCTTCGGCATCATCTTCGGCTTTCTCCTGCAGAAAGGCGGCGTCGGGAAATACCACGTCCTTATGGGACAGTTGCTCCTGCGCGATTGGACCGTGGTGAAGGTCATGGGCACGGCGATCATCGTCGGCATGATCGGCATCTTCGCGATGCATGCGCTCGGCTTGGTGAAGCTGCACGTGAAGCCGACGCGCTACGGCGCGAACATCATCGGCGGGTTGATCTTCGGCGTCGGCTTCGGGTTCAGCGCCTATTGCCCGGGCACGAACATCACCGCGCTCGGCCAGGGCAATTTCGACGCGCTCGTCGTCGCGCTCGGGCTGATCGCCGGCTCATATCTGTTTGCCGAGTTTTCCGGCGTGCTGAATCGCACGGTCGAGAAATGGGGTGATCGCGGCGAGCTGATGCTGCCTCAGCTCCTGCACCTGCCGCGGGTCGTCGTGGTGATCGGCACCGCGGCGCTGCTCGTGGGGGTGTTGGTGATCTTGGAACGGGTTGTGATTCGGTGAATCAACCTCCGCCGGGAGTAAACGGCAGATGGCTCGATGAATTTTCAGTTCCCGAGCCCGCTTTCGCGCTGTGTTTCTCGCCCTCGTTCTCGCCGTCGCCATCGGGCTCTCGCTTAGTCTGCTGGGCGGCGGAGGATCGATCATCACGGTGCCGGTGCTGGTTTATGCCGCCGGGCAGTCGCCGCAGGATGCGGTGGCAATCTCGTTGGCGGTCGTGGGTGCAGTCAGCGCGGTCAGCACCGGGTTTAAAGCGCGCAGCGGTCTGGTGCATTGGCAAGCGGTGCTCACCTTCGGCATCGCCGGAATGCTGGGCGCGCTGTTGGGAGCGCAAGGGACGCGGCTCGTGCCGGCAAGCTGGTTGCTGCTCATTTTCGCAGGCCTGATGCTCGTGGTGGCGGCGAACATGTGGTTTCGGCCGCAGCCGACCACGGAGCCCAGCCCGGAATGCCGCCCGCTCCGGTGCGTGATCGCCGGCTTCGGCGTCGGGGCGTTGACCGGATTCATCGGGGTCGGCGGCGGGTTTCTGCTGGTCCCGGCGCTGATGTTTTCCGCGAGCCTACCGGTGCGGATGGCGGTCGGCACGTCGCTGGCCATCATCGCGTTGAATTCGCTCGCCGGATTTCTTGCGCACTTGGGGCACGCGGGCATGAACTGGTCGCTCACCGGACTCTTCTTTCTTTCCACGCTGGTCGGCATGGCGGCCGGCCTGCCACTCGCTAAACGGATCTCCCCGTCAGCGCTCAACCGCGGCTTCGCTCTCTTTGTCGCGGCAGTCGCGGTATTCGTGCTCGCCCGCAATTTCCTGGGAGTTGCCTGAGGCGGGGAGCCTCGTGGGAATCCGACGGAAAATCGCGCAAGGCGCTTGCCGGGCTGCAACGCACCACCGGCATGGTTCACCATGCCAGCGACGCTGAGGAACAGCAGCCCCGGATGAGGACTCGGGCTTCACCTTGTCGAAGAGCCAGGCAACATCGGCTGGGTCGCTGCTGTCATAGTCAATCGCGAAGGCGCCGTTACCCCCGGGCCGGAAGCTTAGCGCTTCGGTGAAAATCCAGCCTGTCAGGTCCGAGGATAGGCATTCGTGATGTCCAGCATGAAGCACTCCTGGCCGACGGTAGTGCTGGCGAGCGTGCAGTCGTTGTCCAGGCGCACCCTCAATCCGCCACCATGCTCGGGAGGTTTACCACGAGCGCCCAGCCACCTAGCTGCCGGCGGTGAAGCCGCCCAGATCGATGACGGTGGGAAAGCTACTATCCAAGGTCACGCTGCCAATTGAGGGCCGGCCGGCAAGCAGGGTCGTCTCGCTCACAAGGTGTTGCCTAGGAGTCCATTCGAGCGGTTAAATTTGCGCCGACAAACTGGCGGGTCTCCCCGAGAGGAGATGACGCACCAAAAATTTCTCTTTGGGCATTTCGCTTGACGTCGAAACGTGCGGGCACTCACTCTGCGCTCAATTGAACACCTGCCATATGTCCCCCAAACGTCTCCTTCATTGTGCTCTCACGCTTCTACTTGCGACATCACTCCTCCCGCATTTCACCAAAGCCGGGCTACCCCTCGGCGGGGTCACTATCGCCCTGTCTCCTGACGGCAAAACGCTCGTGGCGGGTGGGGATTCCCGCACGCTGCTGGTGATGGATCCGCAGACTCTTGAAGTAAAGAGCCGCATCTGGGTCGAGACTTCCATCACGGCGCTGGATTTCAGCAAGGATGGCTCGACGCTGCTGGTCAGCGATAGCTCGGATCGCGTGCTCCTCTACAAGACCGCGGATTGGTCGAAGAAAAGCGCGTTCGACAAGCGTGAATCGGTTTCGGTCGCCCGGGCGGTGGACCTTTTCGCCGCCGCGGAAAAGGATTACCAAGGGAATATCATTCACTTCTGCTCAGCCAGCGATGGGTCGAGCAAAGGCAGCGTGAAGTTGGTCAAAGAAGAGCGGGTCGTCGCGCTCGGCCTCAACCCGGCGGGCACCCGGCTGGCGGTGCTCTGTGCTGGAAAGGATGACGCTGCGGAGAAGAAGGTAGAATACAAAGACATCCCGAAAGAGCTTCAGGGCGATGCGCGGACCACGTTTCAGCAGCAGAACGATGGCAAGACCGCCCTCGTGGCGTTCGTCGAAGTTCCCTCGGGCAAAATCATTTCTCAGCAGAGAATTTTTTACACCACGTCATCGGGGAAAATCTATTTCAACGGCGAACAAGCCTGCATCGTCGGCGATTCCGGCGGCAGCGCCAAGGTGACCCCGGATTGGAAAGTGGAGGTCTTCACGCTTCCCAACAGCGGCTACGCCACCGGAGCTTCGCCTGACCACAAACTTCTGATGACCGGAGGCATGCGGGCCGTTTCGCTCACGCCGACTGATGCCGTCTCGGCTCAGAATGGCACGCTCAGCACGCTTCCGGGCTGGCCTGAATACGTGAAGGGCCTGGCGACCAATAACGAGGGCTCCTGCTACGCCACGACGAGCGCCTATCGCGTGGTCAAGCTGGGGCGCAACGGGGGCGTCGAAAAGGAAATGCCGCTGAAGTAATGCGGCCGGCGTCTTCCGTTTACCAACGAAAGCAAAATCATGAGCGAAAGCTTTACAGAAACGACTCAGGAATCCTGGTTTTCGCGGATCAAATCCTCGATTTCCGGCATGATCATCGGTCTGATCATGGCGATCGTGGCCTTCCCGGTCCTCTTCTTGAATGAGGGCCGGGCGGTGAAGACGGCCAAAAGCCTGAATGAAGGCGCGGCCGCCGCGATCGATGTCCCCGCCTCGCCGGTGCAAGCCACGAACAACGGGAAGCTGATCCATTTTACAGGCATGACCGCTGTCCCGACGGCGCTGAAAGATCCGACGTTCGGAGTGGAAGCCAAGGCGCTCACCCTTTCGCGCACGGTTGAGATGTATCAGTGGAAAGAAAAATCCGAGTCCAAGAGCCGGGAGAAGCTGGGCGGCGGAAAGGAAACGGTCACCACCTACGATTACCAGAAAGACTGGGCAGCCAGCCCGGTCGCTTCGAACAAATTCAAGAATCCAACGGGCCACGAAAATCCGGCATCGTTCCCCTACCAGGCGCAAAGCCTGGTGGCCAAGGATGTGACGGTGGGCGACTTCAAGATCCCCGAGCGCCTGATTTCCGGCCTGGGCGGAAGCAAGCCGCTGACGCTTGGCGACGAGGCCCTCGCGGCGGCGCCGGGAACCGTGAAACCCAAAATCGAAGCCGGTGCATTTTACTACGGCGAAAATCCTGCGTCGCCACAGGTGGGTGACATGCGCGTCCAATTCACGTCGCTTGCTCCGACCGAGATCAGCGTGCTCGCGGCGCAAAACGGCAACACGATTGTGCCTTATCAAACCAAAGCGGGCCGCACCCTCGAGATGGTGCAAACCGGCTCGGTGACCGCTGACGCCATGTTCCAAACCGCGCGCCAGGGAAATACGATCATGACCTGGGCGCTGCGCGTGGGCGGCTGGCTGCTCATGTTCATCGGCCTCACGATGATTTTCAAACCGTTAGTGATCGTGGGAAAGTTTGTCCCATTTATCGGGACGCTCATCGGAGCCGGCACTGGGTTGCTCTCTCTGGCGCTCTCCGGCGTGGCCGCGCTCATCACGATCGCGCTGGCGTGGATCGTTTACCGTCCCGTGCTGGGCATCGCTCTCCTGGTGGCGGCCGCGGCGCTCGGCATTTTTGCGATCCTGCGGATTCGCGCGCGCAAGGTCCATCTTGTCCCGGGGAGTCCGGTGCCGGCGGTATAGGATAGCAACTCGCGGTGATTGATCTCTTCCCGCCGGCCGGGAACGAAAAGCAGATGGCCGTGCTGCCAAAGACGAAGGTGGACACGCGGTCCACGGATTCCGCCGATGAACAAACTCCGCTCCTTGCTGACAGCCGGCGTGGTGATGAGCCTTGCAGCCTCCGCGTTCGGAGAGCCCGAATCGAAGTGCTTCAAAAACGCGGGATTAAAGGACCAGGATTTCCTTCGTTTCCAAGTGGATGGAGCGAAAGTTTCGGGGACCTACACGATCGAGCGTGAGTATAACTCCGAGGCACCGGAGAGCTACGAATTCAGTGGCAGCCAATCCTCGGGCCGGACGATCACCGTGAAGCTTGCCGGCAAGGGCCCGGTGAATGCCCGTCCGCTGGGCCTGGCGCGCATGGAAATGAATGTCGTCCAATCCGGTGACGACGAGATTCTGCGCGTGAAGTTCTACAACGGAAAACAAAAGCTGATCGACACGTATGAGTTCGAGTCGTGCGAGCCGAGCTATGCGAAGCTGGCGAAGGCGGCGACACGGCTTTCCGTGGGTGAAGCTGACGGTTCGGTGGAGAGAACCGTGAAGTTCGAAACCAGAGATGATCGTATCGCTTTCTGGCTGAAAGTCGCGAAAGGGAAGAGCTTCAACATCACTGCGCCCGGTGTCGGGATCTCCTTCTACTATCCCGATAAGAAACGCTACGAGGAAGGGGCGGCGATCGACGTGCTCAGCATGGAAAAGCTCCCGCAAGGCGGCGATTATCTCGTCGTCTTGAGCCCCGCGCCGGAACCATCGGAACGGTCGGTGACATTTACGGTGGCTGACTGACTTCAAAGAACCCGGCCCGGCGCGCGCCTTCCCAGCCGCCGACGACCTCGGATTCGCCAGCGCTGGCAACCGCCGGGGCGCGCGATTTTCCGAGTAGTCAAAAGCGGCGTTGTCACATCGCGACGAAGCGGGTAGAGGCTCTGGTGTGAAGGTTGCGCGTCGCGCTCGATTCTGCATGGCGATCGCGGTTGCCCTGCTGAGCGTTGCCTGCGGACGAAACAGCCCGAGCCGGGTCAATTTCCTCCTCGGCGTTCGCCAGGGCGGAATCGACCGCGGGACGCTGATGATTCCGAGCGAGAAACTCTCCGACGCGGAACTCTCGGCCATCCTGGCAGATCCGCGGGTGCCGCCGCTGACAGAACTCTCCCTGCACAACAATCAGCTCACCACGGCCTCGGTGCGCATGATTGTCTCGTCGCCAAAGCTCACGGCCCTGAAGACTCTGGACCTGTCGAATAATCCGCTCGGAGACGAGGGCGTAACGCTGCTGGCAAATCCGCTTGCGCTGGCGCCGGTCCGCTGGCTCTCCCTGGCGGCCGTCGGCGCCACGGGGAGTGGCGTTCGTGCGCTCGCCGCCTCGCCGGGCATCGCGCAAATTCCCGAGCTCCACCTCGGGTTTCAAAACATCGGAACGGCCGCGGGCTTGCTCGTTTCGCAACGGGACTCGCTCTTCCTGCAAAAGGCCGGGATCGATGGCTCCACGGCCGTGACGTTGCTGCGCACAGCACGGGTGAAGACGCTTGTTCTGAACGAGAATCCGCTCGGCAGCCTGGTGGATCTGGACACCCTTTCTCCGTCCATCGTCGCGCTCGATCTCGTCTCGTGCGGGCTCAACGACCTCACGGGTCTCACGCAGGCGACCGCGGCCGGCCTGCTGACCCTGAATGTGGATTACAACCCCGTCGGCGACGCCGGGCTTTTCGCACTCGCGCAGGCGTCATGGCTCGGCCAGCTGAAGTTCCTTTCGGCCATGGGGGCGAAGTCTTCTCCGGGCGGCCGGCAAGCTCTGCGATCCGCATGGGGCGAGCGACCGGGCCTGACGATCGAGCGTTGATCGGGCGGACGCTTTGTTTTTTCGGCTAGAGCACTTCGGCGACCGACGATCTCCGGCGATCGCTCCCGTCTCGCGGTCGCGAGGTCAGTGGAGAGTTGAATCAACGCACCAGTTCTTCCAGGACCAGGCTCTTATCCTGGCGATTCAGGATTCGGTAGAGTGCTTTTACCAGCGCGAGACTGTCTTGGTAAAGTGGGGTTTCCATTACCGTCACCGCGTTTCGCGGCCCGCTGATGGTGATCACGCCGCTCTTTTTATCCAGGGTCAGACTCACCGAAAGGCTGAAGTAACGGGACGGACTTCCCTGCGGAAGCTCGATCGCATCTGTCACGAGCAGATGGGTCGCCTGGATCAACTGGACGAGACGCTCCTTGTCGCCGGGCAATAGCTTGAACTCCTTTTTCGTGGGAGCGGTTTGCCTGCCCCGATGCCCGCCGAACGTCTGCTCCCAGACGATTGTGGTCCGCTCGACCGTGATTGTCGTTGTCTGCGAACTGCTGTCCTTGCTGCGCTCGCCCGTCGTCAACACCACCTCCAGGCGCAACTCCTTCGGTTCGCTGCTGAAAGCGGTGCAGGCGCCAGCCGCAAAGAAGAACAAGCAAGCCCAGACAGTCATTGATGCGGGTTTCATCCTCGGTATTTCCTGCGTGTTAAAGAGCGATGCTGTTCGCACTTTTCTGCTGCTACGGACGGCGGCCGTCGGGACTCGTCGCAAGTGCGCTGTCTGCCGGTTTGTCGGCCGGACTTTCCAGGAGATCGCGCAACATTTGCATCCGCATCTCCATGGCGCTGGCGAGATGCGGATGTGCCCAGGCCACGACGTAGGAACCGTCCGGCAGACGCTCGCTCAAATAGGGGCAGCGCCTTTGGTTCGAGGGCCGAAAGCGCTGCCAGGTCGAGAGCTTCGCTTGCTCCATGGCGTCCAGCGCTCCGATGAAGCTGTCGCCGACGTCCCGTTGAGAAAAGGAGAATGCGATGAGCGGATCCCGGTTCTTCGTTCGCGTCGTGCCGACATAGTAGGAGTTCAACATCTCTCCGGCCCAAAGCAGGACCGGAATTTTTCGGCCGCTTTGCAATGTGAGCGAGCTTGCGTAGCAGCGCCATCGGTTCGCGGGGTGCAGTTTTTCCAAAATGGTCGCTGGCGGTGCTGGCACGAAGAGGAAATGATGCGCCGCGAGCCACTCCCGAAACCGCGCCTCGCGTTCGCGTTGGGCGAAATAGATTGCGGCCAGCAACAAGGGAAACGGCGCGATCAAAAGGAGCTCCAAGCCGGGAACGAAAAGCAAGGCGAGCACGACCGCGTGAACGACCAGAAAGCGGCGGCTGGAAGTGGGCCCCAGGCGTTGCCAGACCCGGAAGAAAAGCGCGAAAGGCGCCATGCCGAGCAACCCGATGAAAAGATCGCCCTGCCGCTTCGCCGACACGCCGAACTGATCCAATACAAAAACGGACAACCCGAGGATTGCGAGGTAGATCGCGACCACCAGGTTTTCGAGTTTCAGAAATTTCATCGGCGAAACGCGACTTCGCTCAACTCTCGGCTCGGGAACCTGAAACGATTGTGTTTGCCAGGCGTTCCCGCCTTCTGATCAGGTTGCGATCCTCCTCATGTTCAATCGTATTCTACTTTCCGCCGTCACCCTTTCACTCGCATTTCTTCTCCCGTCACACGCGCGTGCGGAGGAGAACACACCGAGTGCGAAAGGATTCTCTTTTGAGGTCAAAAAGGGTCTGCCGCCGTCCCAGGTCACACCGATCTGGAAGGATGCTTCCTTACAGGCAATCGAGTTTCGCGTGAAGGCCGGTGGACCGGCGGTGCAACGGATCAAAGTCGGCGAAGGCCAGATCGTCGCGTCCGATCTGGACCAGGAGGACCTTCCGCCGCACTGGATCGGCACCCTCGATTTCGACGGTGATGGTTTTCAGGATCTCTATCTGCTGGTCGCCCGGGGTTCCGCCGCGACCCACGCGGTTCTGCTTTACGACGCCAAAGCGCAACGCTTCGTCGCGACAAAGGCGCTGGCAGAGATCAAAGGGCTGGACATCAGCAGCGCGGCAGGCGCTCCCGGTGGCAAGGAAGCGAGTCGCAAGCTCGCGGATCGCTTCGGTCTGGTGACGAAGGAAACCATGCAGCCGCCCAAGCTTTTCATCAGCGGTCCGCCCATGAAAAAGGGCGACCCGATCACGGTGGTGCAACCTGGCGAACCGCAGACCGTTTACACCGCGGAGATCGATGAACCCATCCTCCCCGCCGACGAGGAGAAAGGCCCGGGCTACACGCTCAAATTCGACACCGACCTTCCTGTCGAAGAAGCCTTTGTCGGCACCGCTGTGGTGGGCGCGATCAACGGAGTGATCCTCAGCAATGGCAAAGCGAGCACCCGGGTGGAAAATGGGCCCGCCGGGAACCGCCTGTATTTCCGCACCTGCACCTCCAGCGAGGGCATGCACTTCACCGTGTGGGCTGGCAAGCCACTCGTCGGTGCACGGGTCTGGCACCGCTACCACTATCTCGGCTATGACGTGGAGTCCGACTGCAAGCCAAAGGATATCGCGGCCAATTGAAGCCAGCGCCCGCGGACGTCGGTCCCGAACCGGCGTCCGGCCGGGAATCCGTCCAGTCTGATCGGCGCAGCCTTGGGAGCGCCGCCACGGTCGGTCGCGAGCTGGTCACCGCGTCCGCGCTGAAGCCGTAGATCGGGGCGACACCCGCGCTGCACGCGGCCAAACGCATGGAGGCGTGCCGCGGCTCTTTCCTTCGGAGCGCGCCATTCTTTCGGAGACGCTGATTCGGTGTTCCCGCCGATTCAGCTGCCAGCGAGCAGCAGCTCGAAACCCCCACCGAAATTTATGAAGGACCGCATGAAACTCAGCGACCGGATCACCGTCGGCGGGCAGCCTTCGGCCGAGGAAATCCAGCAGATCAAAAACGCCGGCTTCGCGACCGTGGTGAACCTGCGCACCGCCGGCGAGGAAGACCAGCCGATGAGCCCGGACGAGGAGCGCCGAGTCGCGGAGACAGGCCGGGCCTGAAATACGTCCATCTCCCGGTCTCCAGCGAGAACATGAGCCCGGAGCTGGTGGACCGTTTCCGCGAGAAGCTGCCCGAGCTTCCCGGCCCGGTGTTCATCCATTGCTACAAGGGCAAGCGCGCCGGGGCTTTTGCCATGATGGATTCCGCCGTGCAGGACGGGCTGATCCGGCGACGAAGCGTTGCAGAAAGCCGAGCAGATGGGCTTCGACTGCGACGTGCCGAAGCTGAAGGAATTTGTCACCGGCTACATCGACGAGCACACGAAGAAATAAAGTCGTCCGCCCGCCTCGGTCGCAACGCCCCGCACACCACCGACGACTGCCATGAGCGACTCCTCACAGTTGAAAAAACATCGCATCGTTTTCGAGATCGTGGCCGAAGGCGCGGAGCCTTGGAACGCGCTGCTCAACAACGTCGAAAACGTCCGGAAAGCCTTTGGCGCGGAGGCGACGGAGATCACGGTCGTTGGTCACGGCAAAGGCCTGGGGCTGCTGCTCAAAACGAGCGAGGTGGCGTCGCGCGTGGAAGTCATCGGGGGCCAGGGCGGGGTGACGTTCGCCGCGTGCCAGAACACGATGCGGCGCAAGGAGGTCGAGCCGGCCGATCTTCTCCCCGCCGCGACGATCGTGGACTCCGGCATCGCTGAAGTCGTGCGCAAACAGGAAGCCGGCTGGTCTTACCTCAAGTCGGGCATCTGAAACGGGCACGCGGAACCGACGCCGAAATTCACGAAGAAGCGCGACGATGAATGCGGATCCAGCAGGATTTTCCACCGCCAGCGGCAGCAGCGGCGCCGGCGCCGTCCCGCCAGCGTCGTCGGCACCGGGCGGCTTCATCGTGCGGGAAAAGGAACCGGTGAATCTGGAGATGCCGTTTTCGACGCTCGACGCATTTCCACACGCCGACTGATCGCTTTTACGTCCGCTGCCATTTTCCCATCCCGCAGATCGACGCCGCACGCTGGCGGCTCCGGGTCGAGGGAGCCGTGGAGGCGCCGTTTGAGCTGACCTACGACGAGTTGCTGAAAATGGAAACCCGCACCGCGACCGCCACGCTGGAATGCGCGGGCAACGGCCGCGTGTTCTCGACGCCGAAAGTGAAGGGCGCGCAGTGGGAGCTCGGCGCGGTCGGCAATGCCGAGTGGACCGGCGTGCCGCTCGCCGCCCTGCTGAGCGCGCCGGGCGTGAAACCGGGCGCCGTGGAAGTGATCCTCGAAGGCGCCGACGAAGGCGAGATTGACGAGCCGCCGCGGCCGGGCGGCAAGATCCACTACTCGCGCAGCCTGCCGCTGGCGAAGGCGCGCGCCGACGTGCTGCTGGCGACCCGGATGAACGGCGAGCCGCTGCCGCCGGCGCACGGCTTCCCGCTGCGCGCGGTCGTGCCCGGCTGGTATGGCATGGCGTCGGTGAAGTGGCTGCGGCGCATCATCGTCACCGACCAGGCCTTTCCCGGCTACTTCCAGTCGCATCGATTACTCGTATTGGGAGCGCCGCGGAAGGCTTGCCCACGCTGGTGCCGATCACGGCGATGCAGATCAAAGCCGAGATCGCCCGGCCGGCCCTGGGCGAGGTGGTGCCGGCGGGTGCCACGGTGCGGGTGCATGGCGCGGCCTGGAGCGGCGGGGAGGCGGAGATCGCGAAGGTGGAAGTCTCCACCGACGGGGGCACGACCTGGGCGGAGGCGCAGCTCCTGCGGCGAGCCGGTGAAGAACGCGTGGCGGCTCTGGGAGTGGCCTTGGCAGACGCCGGCCGCGGCCGGCAGACAAACCCTCATGGCGCGCGCCACCGATACCCGCGGGCGCACGCAACCGGAAGCACCGCGACCGCCGACCGCGGCAGCTACATCATCAACCACTGCTGCCCATCGAAGTCGAGGTGCGCTGACTTCGTGACGGCCCGGGCGATCCGGCCCCGCGTTTTGCATCCGGCATTCCGCCGCCCGGCGTCTTCTCCCGACCGATGTCCAAACGCCGCCTTCCTGCTGAATCCCCGTGTTACTTCCGGCCGCGGGCGTTTCCATCGTGGTGCCGGTGCTCAATGAAGCGGACACCATCCGCGAGTTTCTCCAGCGCCTGCGGGCCGGCGCGCCCGGGGCGGAAATCATCGTGGTCGATGGCGGCAGCGAGGATGCCACGGCCGCGCTCTGCCGGGCCTGGCCGACCGGCTGATCCACGCTCCGCGGGGCCGGGCCAGCCAGATGAACGCCGGCGCGCGCGCGGCGGGCGGCGAGGTGCTCTGGTTCTGCACGCCGACACGCTGGCTCTGCCGGCGGATGCTTCGGGGGAGATCGCGCGGGCGTTGGCGCGGGATCCGCGGCTTGTGGGCGGTTGCTTCCGGTTGCGGCTGCCGGGCCGGCAATGGGTTTACCGGATCAGCGATGTCGTTGGGCAACGTCGGGGGTCGATCTTTTCGGCTTCGCGCTCGGGGATCACGGGATTTTTTGCCGGCGCGCGGCTTTTCTCCGGGCGGGCGGGTATCCGGAAGTGCCGTTGATGGAGGATGCCGAATTATATCGCGGCCTGCGCCGCCATGGACGGATGCGGCAACTCCCGGCGCGGATCACCAGCAGCCCGCGGCGCTACGAGCAGCTCGGCCGGTATCGCACGACGTTTTTATCTGCTGATTCTCGGGCCCTTTACGTCGGCGGCGTGCGGCCGGAAGCGTTGGCGGTCGTTTACGGGCGGCTGGTGCGGCGGGATCGTCGTCCGGCGGCTGGCGAAGGCGATCCCGCGAAGGGCTGGCAACTGACCCCGGTGCAATGATGAAACCCATTCCTTTGCTCGACTACGTCGGCACCCCGATCCTGTGGGGCCTGTTTGCCCTTCTGCTCCTGGTGCAATGGAAGTTTCCGCTGCGCCGCCAGCACTTCGCCCTGCTGCGGCGCGCGGTGCGGAACTTGTGCTCTCGTTTCCCGCGTTTTTCCTGCTGCGCCTCGCGCTGATCCCGATTCCGCTGGCGGCCACGTTTTGGTGCGCCCAGCACGGCGTCGGTTTGTTCCACTGGCTGCCGCTGCCAGCCTGGGTGGGCGGCATCGCGGGCTTTTTCCTGATGGATTGGAGCTACTACTGGTGGCACTTCGCCATGCACCGGGTCCCGCTGTTCTGGCGTTTCCACAACGTTCACCACACGGATCTGGACATGGATCTGACGACGGCGGCGCGGTTCCATTTCGGCGAAATCCTGCTGTCGATTCCGTTCCGGCTCTTGGTCGTGGTGCTCTTCGGCATCGGGCCGGTGACGTATCTAATTTTCGAGATCGCGTTTGAATCCGCGAGTCTGTTTCAGCATTCCAACTGGCGGTTGCCCCTGGGCCTGGAGCGGTGGCTCAATCACGTCATCGTCACGCCGCGGATGCACGGGATCCACCATTCCATCGTGCAACGCGAAACCGACTCAAACTGGGGCACGATCTGCTGCTGGTGGGACGCGATTCATCGCAGCCTGCGGCGGGACGTCGCGCAGGATGCCATCACGATCGGGGTGCCGGCTTACCGCGAGGAACGGGAGCTGACCGTGGGACAGCTCTGGGTTCTGCCATTCCGCAAACAGCGCCCGTGGCAACTGCCCGACGGCGCGGTGCCGGAGCGGGAGCCACGGCCGGCGTCGGAACTCGCACCCTGACCCTGCCATGACTGCCCGCCGCCGCCACAAATTTGCCCTCATCGGTTTGACGCTGGTGGGAGTTTCCGTCGTGCTTTGTTTCACCGCGTGCCAGCAGATCGGCTGGGGGCTGGTGAAACGAAAAGTCCGCAGCGATTTCCCGGCGGTCCGGCGCACCGGGACCGGCGAGCTGGCCGAGCGGTTGAACGATCGGCGTCGGCCCCGGCCGGTGCTCCTCGATGTGCGCACGCAGGCGGAATACGACGTGAGCCATCTGCCGGGAGCCCGGCGCGTGGAGCCGGGTTCGGATCCCGCGCAGCTTGCGCTTCCCAGGGATCAACCGGTCGTCACGTATTGCTCCGTCGGCTACCGCTCCGCGGAATTCGCGCGCCGACTCCAGAACGCCGGATTTGATCGGGTGGAAAACCTCGAAGGCTCGATCTTCCAGTGGGCAAACGAAGGCCGGCCGCTCGAACAAAATGACGGACAGCCCGCCCGGAAGGTCCATCCCTACAACGCGACGTGGGGCCTTTTGCTGGACAAGCCGTTGCGCGCAGATGTCCCGCCCGCGTCGTGATCCCGTTTGGGGTAGCAGCTCTGCCTCTACAACGGACACGAAAAGCGAAGCCAGCCACCACGCCTTTTCGAGACAGCGAAAAACGATCCCAGCCGATCGGTGTAACCTGCCGGGTGAAACGCATCCTCCAGAAAGTATGGCGCTGGGTCCTGCTCCCTGGCGGTGCGTTGCTTTTGGTCGGCGCGGCGGCGTTGCTCTTTTGGCGCGCGTTTGTCCAAAGCCGGACGGCCGCCCGGCTCCGGATCACCGCGCCGGAAGGGATCGACACCGTGGAATCCGTGCGCCTCGGCGGGCTCGATCAATGGATCCAGATTCGCGGTCATGATCGTGCCAGGCCGCTGCTGCTTTTTCTCCACGGCGGCCCCGGCTTTCCGCAGATGCCGTTTGCCCATCTCAATGCGGAGCTGGAACGCGACTTTATCGTCGTGCAGTGGGACCAGCGCGGCGCCGGCAAATCCTACGCGTGGTCGATCCCCGACGACTCGATGCGGGTCGAGCAATTCATCGCCGACGCGCGCGAATTGACCGAGCGGCTCCTGCGGCGTTTCGGCGCGCAGAAATGTTTCCTTGTTGCACACTCCTGGGGCTCGCTTTTCGGCGCGCAACTGGCCGCGCGCCATCCCGAGTTGTTCCACGCTTACGTCGGCATCGGCCAGGCGGCGGATCTCCGGCAAACCACGCAGGTGCTTTACGATTTCGCCCTCACGTCCGCGCAAAGAGATGGCAACACGCAGGCCATCGCCGACCTGCGCCGCATCGGCCGGCCGCCGCACAGCGAGGCCGACCACGAATTCATGACGAAGTGGGTCGATCATTACGCGGAAAAAGAGCATCCCTCGCTCTCCCGCCCCTGGATGGTGGGGCTGGCTCTGAAGTCGCCGGTGTATTCGTGGGCGGATCTGATCCGCATTCCGCTCGGCTTCCGGTATTCGTATGGAAAATTGTGGCGGGAAATTTTCTACCGCACCGATCTTTTCGCCGCTGCGCCGCGCATCGACGTGCCGGTCTATTTCTTCCTGGGCCGCCACGACACCGTCGTGACTTCCGAGGTCGCCCAACGCTACTTCGACGCGCTCGACGCCCCGCGCGGCAAGCGGCTCGTCTGGTTTGAAAATTCCGGCCACTTTCCGCATTTCGCGGAGGCGCCGCGGTATCGCGCGGTGATGCGCGGGCAGGTGCTCCGCGAAACGCTCGCCGCCGCCCGGGAATGGCCGCCCCGCCGGGCAGAGAGAAGCGCGGCCAATATTTCCGCAGCGCGAAGCGGCAACCGGGAATAAAGTCCCGGGTCGGTGAGTTTCCAGAAACCATGAACAAAGCTCCCAAAGCAAAATTTATCGCGTCGCTGCCGGTCGTGCTTGGCCTGGCCGCGGTCAGCTTTTTCGGATACCGCTCGTCGGGGGCGTGCCAATGGGCGGTTCGGGGCGGCGGCTGCCTGATCTCGGCGCGCTGGGCCTGGTCCGCCGATCAGGCGCCAGCGTTTCAACAGGTCGCTTCCACCGATACCGGCAAGCGCCCGCCCGCGCCGGCTTGGGAGCTGAAGGATCTCGACGGCAAAACCGTGAAGATGGCCGACTACAAAGGCAAGGTCGTCATCCTCGACTTCTGGGCCACCTGGTGCCCGCCCTGCAAAAAGGAAATCCCGGGCTTCATCAATCTGCAGAAGAAATACGGCGACAAGGGGCTCGTCGTGGTCGGCGTTTCACTGGACGAAGGCGGCCCGGCGGTGGTGAAACCGTTCGCGCAGAAAATGGGGATCAATTACCCCCTGGTCATGGGCGACCAGAAAACCGCCGCGGCGTTTGGCGGCATCGAGGCGATCCCGACGACCTTCGTCATTGATCGCGATGGCAACGTCGTGACCGGACACCAAGGCTACGCCGACGAGGCGACCTTCGAGTCCGAGATCAAGCCGCTGCTCTAAAACCGGACAGTTGCGGTTCGCACGCTTCACCGGCCGCACCGGCGCCAACTGGAGGCGCGGTGCCGGCCGGGGCATTCACCTGCCGCTTCTACGCGGCTGCTTCGAATACCGCCTCAACGTCTATGAACGGAATCGCGACGATCAGCGCGTCGTCCGGTGCGTAGAATCGATAGACGCGGCAATCGCGCGTCCAGCCCTCGGTGAACCCGTTCGGCACATGCACCTCGCAGTGCTGCGCTTCGAGCCCAAGTTCGCTGTTGTCTTTGAAGCGAATGGTAAACGTCTTCATGCCCGGCGGTTCATCGCCCTGGTCGTGCCTCATTAGTATCATCTGCTCGTCAGTAAGGATTTCTGCGTCGTCGCCCGGTTACCGCACGAAGCAGAGCCGACAAAGTCCCACCACGAGTCCGACCACGAGGGGCGGGGCGATGAGGAGTTGAAAAAACGGGTCACGCAAGGGCCGATAAATGCCCAAGCCTGGCTGCGGCCAACAACGCATTTGCATGGCCGTTTAAAAAGCATGGGGTGTGCCGGAACCCCTCGGGCCGAGGGCCATCTGCCCTCTCCAGCGGCCTCGATTCCCGCTCACGGGCGGACCCCAACTGGCCCCTGCTTCTGGCGCCGCGCCGCCGTGACGCCGTGACGGAAAATCTGAATTTATTTTCCGAGCCGGAACGAATTGGCGATCGTCGCGGTGCCGCCTTTCGCACCGACGTCGTCGATGCCACGCATGCCCTCGGCCAGCGAAGTCGAGATCATGAACAGGCTGACGCCGTTCTGGCCCTTGGCCGGCGGGGCGACCAGCACGATGCGCAGCCACACGTCGCTGCCCTTCTTGCCCGGCTCGCCGGGGAGCAGCGCCTGGGCGCGCAGTTCGTAAGCTTCATACGGGCCGAGCTTGGTCAGGCCTTGCGAGAGCTTCCGGTAGTTCGGGAAGCCTTTCGCGATTTGCGGCTCGAGCTGGGCGAAAAGCGTGGGCGCCAGAGCGAGCATCTCCGCGGGTCCGCCGCCGCCGGCCTGGAGGTAGCCGACGTTAAACGTCTCGATGACGTTGCGCTGGCCCTTGCTGTCCACGGTTTCGTTGCCGGCTTCGACGAAGTTCGTGTCGTATTGCGCATCCTTGCCTTTGCGCAGCTTCCAACTGGCCGGGTAATCAAACGAAAAATCGGCGTAGTTGCTGGCTCGCTTGCCGTCGAGACCGTCGGGAGAATTAACGAAGCGCAGCGTCCTGGCGCCAGGTGCCGCGGGACGATCGGCGCCGGCCGGGCGCGGTGCCACCGGAGTCGTGGACGCGGGGGAGGTCGCTGCGGCCGACCGCTGGGCTGGCGTCTCGCCGCGGTTGCGCAACAGGAAGAAAGCTCCGCCGAGCACGAGCAGCAACAGCAGCGTCCCGCCGATGATCGCCGGGATCAGCCACGGCTTCGCGGCGGCTCCTGGTGAGGCCGCCAGCGGCGGTGGGTAGAAGCCGGCACCCGGCGGCGGTGGCGGCGGCGGGAAATCCCCAGCGGCAGCCACGGGCGGCGGCGGCGGCGGTGCCTCGACGAGGCCGGGAATCGTGGAAAGCGGGATCCAGCCGGAAGCGCCTTCGTGCCATGCGAGGTCGGCCGGCGAGAGCGAGCCGTCCCGCAGCTTGGCTTTGACCGCTTCGGTTTCAAACGGGCCCAGCTGCTGCCCGGCTCGGGTGACGTAGATTTGCATAGCGCGCGATGACAACGGTCGCGCCGAAGTCTAGCGAGGCGGACTTCCGCATCGCAATGATTTTACCAGCGCGCAACCCGCCCCGTTTCCGGGTGGCGCACGCTGCTCCCAGCCGGGGAGGGACGGTTCAGCGGTCCTGACCCGCGGGAACGGGCGAGAGCGCCTGCTCGTCGATGAGTTCCGAAGCGTCGAGACCGAGCAGGGAGAGAAACAGGATGAGGCGTGAGAGAGGCATGCGAGTTGTCTTAGCAACCGCGGTGCCAGCGTGCGGAACAAAACATTTTTTGCCGGATCGCGGACGAATCCTTGCCGTGAAAACGACCGGCTCCTAGGCTTCAGCCAGCCGTTTCCCCCACCATGTCCGCACCCCTTTCCGACCCGGGCGAAAACGCCCGTCCGCTGCTCGATCCCGCCCAGGTGCGCCGCGTCGCCGTGCTCGGCGCCGGCGGCACCGTCGGGGCAAGCTGGGTGGCGCTGTTTCTCCACGCCGGGCTCGACGTGGTCGCGCAGGATCCGGCCCCCGGCGCGCCGGCGCGCGTGGAGGCGTTTGTCGAGCGCGCCTCGTCCGCGCTGGACCAGCTCCGGCCCGCGGGAAACAGCCCACGACCGGGCAAGCTGGAGTTTGCCACCGATCCCGCCGCCGCGGTCGCGGACGTCGATTTCGTGCAGGAAAACGCGCCGGAAAACGAGGCGCTCAAAACCGAGCTGCTCGCGAAAGTTGACGCCGCCGCGCGGCCGGAAATCGTCATCGCCTCCAGCACCTCCGCGTTGTTGCGCAGCCGGATCGTCGGAGCCTGCCGGCAGCGGCCGGAACGCGTCCTCGTCGCGCATCCTTTCAATCCGCCGCACCTCCTGCCGCTCGTGGAAATCGTCGGCGCGCAGCCGGACGACGCCGCGGTGCGCTGGGCGGTCACGTTTTACCGCGATCGCCTCGGCAAGCGGCCGGTCGTCCTGCGGCGCGAGGCGATGGGGCACATCGCGAACCGGATCAATTCCGCGCTCTACCGGGAAGCCGTTTCCCTCGTCGAACAAGGCATCGCCACGGTGGAGGACGTGGACGCCGCGGTCGCCTCGGGGCCGGGATTGCGCTGGGCGATTTTCGGGCCGCACCTGATCTACCATCTCGGCGGCGGGCCGGGCGGGATCGAGCATTATTTCAAGCACCTCGGCCCGAGCCAGGAAAAGCGCTGGGCCGAGCTGGGTCACCCAAAATTGACCGAGGAGCTGCAGGCGAAGATCATCGCCGGCGTGCACGCGGAAGCCGCCGGGCGCGACATCCCCACGCTGGAAGCCGAGCGCGACCGCGCGCTCATCGCGCTGCTCGCTGCGCTCGGTCGCTCGTCGCCCTGACCCGGCGTAATCAGCCCTTGCGCAGGCGCTCGGCGAATTCGACAAACGGCCGCAGCGCGTCCGGATTCGCCATCGCCTCGCGGCTCACGGCTTTCTCCGGCGGCGTGCCGGCGAGGATGCGTTTTACCGGCACCTCGAGCTTTTTGCCGTTGAGCGTGTGCGGGATTTCCGGCACCGAGAAAATCGCGTCCGGCACGTGTCGCGGCGAGACTTCGGCGCGCAGCTTCGCATTGATGCGGCCGCGCGTGGCGTCGTCGAGTTCCGTGCCGGCGCGCAGGACGACGAAGAGATACAGCTTGTCCTCCTGCCCGAGCCCGCCGGTGTCCACGACGAGCGCTTCCTGCACCTCGGCGAGATCCTCGACCACGCGATAAAACTCGCTCGTGCCCATGCGCACGCCGCCGCGGTTGAGCGTGGAGTCCGACCGGCCGTAGATCACGCAGCCGCCGGTGCTCGACTTGATCTCGATCCAGTCGCCGTGCCGCCACACACCCGGGTAATGCTCGAAGTAGCTCGCCCGCAGCTTCGCGCCGTCGGGATCGTTCCAAAACGCAACCGGCATCGACGGCAGCGGCAGGGTGAGCACCAGCTCGCCGACCTGATCGAGGTGCGGCTGGCCCGCGTCGTCCCACGATTCGATCTTCGCGCCGAGCCCGCGGCATTGCAGCTCGCCGGAGCGCACCGGCAGCCACGGGCAGGAAAGCACAAAGGCCGTGCAGACATCCGTGCCGCCGCTGGCGCTGCCGAGCAGGAGGTCGCGCTTGATGTGATCATAGACCCAGCGAAATCCTTCCGGCGGCAACGGCGCGCCGGTCGAGCCGATGCCGCGCAGCCGCGCGAGGTCGCCTTCGCGCGCCGGCTCGATGCCTTCTTTCATGCAGGCCAGCAGAAACGGCGCGCTGGTGCCGAAGTGCGTGATGCCGACATCCGCGGCGAAACGCCAGAGCACGCCGAGATCCGGATGCTTCGGGCTGCCGTCGTAGAGCACCACGCTGGCGCCGGGCTGCAAGAGGCCGGAGGCGAGAAAATTCCACATCATCCAGCCCGCCGAGGTGAACCAGAAAAAGCGGTCGCCGGCGCGCACGTCGAGATGGAGCACCAGCCATTTGAGATGTTCCAGCAGAATGCCGCCGTGACCCTGCACGATGGCCTTCGGCGCGCCGGTCGTGCCGGAGGAATAGAGGATCCAGAGCGGATGATCGAAGGGCACCGGCTCGAACTTCAGCGCCGGCGGTTCCGTGGCTTGAATCTCCGCCCAGGTCGTCACCGGCACCCGGCACCCGGGCAGGACATCGCTCGCGGCCGCGCCCTCGCGCAGCCACGGCACGAGCACGACGTGCCGCAGCGTCGGCAGCCCGGCGATGATCTCGCCGAGCACCGCGGTGCGATCGTGCAGTTTGCCGCCGTAGCGGTAGCCGTCCACCGCGACCAGCACCGTCGGCTCGATCTGCGCGAAACGTTCCAGCACGCCGCGCGCGGAAAGCTCCGCCGGGCAGCCCGACCAGATCGCGCCGAGGCTCGCCGCCGCGAGAAACGCGACGAGCGTGTGCGGCAGGTTCGGCAGGTAACCCACAACGCGGTCACCCGGCTTCACGCCCATTGCCCGCAGCGCGGCCGCGAGTGCGGCGACCTCGCGCGTCAGCTCCGCGCGGGAAAGCGTGCGCTCTCGCCACGGGCTGCGGCCGTCGTCGCCCGGTTCGGTTTGGAAAATGATTGCGGGATTGTCTCCACCATCGCCGTTAGCCGGCCGCAGGGCGTGCTCGGCGTAGTTTAGCGTCGCGCCAGGAAACCAGCGGGTGCCGGGCATCCGCGCATCGGCCAAGCACCGCGGTCGGTTTCTCGTGAAACCGGACGCCGAAAAATTCCGCGAGCGAACCCCAGAACGCGTCGGGATCGTTCACCGACCATTCCCAGAGCGCTGCGTAATCCGCATGGTGCAGACCGCGCGTGGCAGTCAGCCAGGATTGGTAGCGCGTCAGGTTCGCAGCGGCGATGTCTTGCGCCGAAGGTTGCCAGAGAATTTCGCCGGCGCGGGGAGGGGAAACGGAGGCGGAGGACATGGGGGATTGGGGAGGGGAAACGCGGTTTCCAGCTTGGCAGAAAGGCATGGGCAAGCAAGCCGGCGTCGCGATGCAGAGGCGCCATTTTTCAGTCCGCTCCACGCGCGATTTCCGAGCGCTCGCGCCGACCGCGCCGGCGTCGAGATTCGCCGGCCGCTTGCCCGGTTGCAGCCCGCTTCGCGAACGGTTGCAGGGAGCGCGGGCTTCCAGCCCGCTCTTGCCGGCATCCCTGCCGGCAAGCTCGTGAAACATAGACCGCCGAAGCGGCGGCATTCATTTCAGCAGGCAGGCGCCCGGCAGGATGCCGGCCGCAGCGGGCTGGAAGCCCGCGCTCCCCGCAACCGTTCGTAAACCCACGCGGAACCCATCCAGGCATTTCTCGCTCCCAGCGAGTCCCCGAAATGCCAGACGCACTCCCTCGCCACAGAGCCGCGGCGGCGATGGCCGCCGAAACTCCCTTGCCGCTTATGCCCCCTCCCGCTTCTCCCGCTCCTCTGCTCATCATGGTTTCGCCGACCGGCGCGCGTCGCACCCAGCGCGACCATCCCGCGCTGCCCATCACCGCCGAAGAAATCGCCGCGGAAGCGCGCGCCTGCCTCGACGCCGGAGCGGCTGCGATCCACGTCCACGTCCGCGACGCCACGGGCCAGCACACGATCGATCCCGACGCGTATCGCGCCGCGTTTGCCGCCATCGAGCGCGCCGTCGGCAAAAACAAGCTGGTGCTGCAAGCCACGAGCGAAACGGCCGGTCGCTACGGGCCGGCGGAACAGATCGCCGCAATGCGCGACCTGCGACCCGAAGTTGTCTCAGTCGCCGTGCGCGAGCTGGTGCCCGACGCCGCAGCCGAGCCGGCCGCCGCGGAATTTTTCGCCTGGCTGGAACGCGAAAAGATCGGGGTGCAGCACATCGTTTATTCCGCCGCCGAGCTGCGCCGGTTTCACGAGTTGCGCGGTCGCGGGATCATCCCCGGCGCGTGCCCTAGCTTGCTCTACGTCGTGGGCCGCTACGGCGACGACGCGAACCCCGCGCAGCCGCCCGAGTTGCTGCCATTTTTGACCGCAGCCGCCGAGGCCGACGACCCGGCGCAATTCCCCTGGATGCTCTGCGCGTTCGGCCGATACGAAGCCGCCTGCATGCTGGCCGCGGCGACCCTGGGTGGTCACGCGCGGGTCGGGTTTGAGAACAACCTCCATCTCATCAGTGGCGAGCTGGCGCCGCGTCCCGCCGCGCTCGCCGCGCAGATGGCGGCTCTGGCGCCCGCTGCCGGCCGGCGCGTGGTCACCGATCTCGACGAAGCCCGCGTCCTCCTCGGCCGCGCCGGGTAGGGAGAAATCAACGCAGCGCCTCGCGCGCTTCGGCCGCGTCGCGGGCGATCTGTGCGCGGAGTGCCTCGATGTCGGGAAACTTCCGCTCCGGGCGCAGGAATCGGCAGAACCGCACCTCGACATCCTGCCCGTAGATCTCCTCGGCGAAATCGAAAAAATGCAGCTCCAGCAACCGCTCGCCACCGGGCTGCGCGACGGTTGGCCGGACGCCGAGATTCACCACGCCGGGATACGTTTTTCCCTGCCAGACCGCTTCAACGGCATAGACGCCGTTCGGCGGAAACTGCTCGTTGTGCGCCGCGAGATTCGCCGTGGGAAAGCCGAGCTGCCGGCCGAGCTTCCGGCCTTCGACCACGGTGCCGAGAATCGTGAACTCGCGCCCGAGCAACTGCGCCGCGCGGCCGAGATCGCCGGCTTCAACCGCCTGCCGGATGAGCGTGCTGCTGACAGTCTCGCCAGCCATCACGACCGACGGCAGCCCGACGACGGCGAAGCCGAACTGCTCACCGAGGCGCGTCAGCAAATCGAGGTTCCCTTCGCGGCCGCGGCCGAAGGACCAGTTGAACCCGACGCAGACTTCGCGCAGCGGATGCCCGGCTCGCGCCAGCGCGCTAATGAACTCCGCCGGCGGCGTCGCGGCGAACCCGGCGTCGAACCGCAGCGTCAGGCAATGCGTCGCGCCGAGCGCGGCAAAGAATTGCAGCTTGTGGCGCGTCGAAGTCAGCAACCGCGGCGCGGCGTCCGGCCGCAGCACGCGGAGCGGATGCGGATCAAACGTCACCACGACCGCCGAGGCTCCAGGTTCCCGGCGCGAATCCTCCACGGCCCGGCCAATCACCGCTTGGTGACCGAGGTGCACACCGTCGAAGACGCCGATGGCGAGATACGCGGGCCCCAGCGCGGAAAGTTCGGCGATGGACGCAAGCGATTTCAAGCGTTGCACAGGCGATCGGTCCGAAGAAAGACGGGAAACGCGCGCCGAAACCCGATGACGCTCAAGCCCCCCGCAGCCGCGAGACTTCGGGCAGGGAAAGGATGCTCTTTTTCAACTCCTCCGCCGGCGCCGTTTTCAGCTGCTCCACGGTGACCGCGCGGCTGAGGTCGAAGCGGCCGCTCTTGGTGCGGCGCAGAGCCTGGAGATGCGCGCCGCAGCCCAGCGTCTCGCCGATGTCGTGCGCGTAGGTGCGCACGTAGAAACCCTTTGAGCAGACGACGCGGAAGTCGATCTCGGGCGGGCGCACGGCCTGGATTTCGTGGGCGAAAACGTGCACGTAGCGCGGCTCGCGCTCGACGGTTTTGCCCTGGCGCGCGAGCTTGTAGAGCGGCACGCCCTCCTTTTTGATCGCGCTGACCATCGGCGGCATCTGGTAGAAATCGCCGTCGTATTTCTTGAACGCCGCCTCGATCGTTTCGGCCGAAAGATCGTCCGGCAACGGTTTCGTTTCGGTGATCTGCCCGTCCTTGTCCTGGCTGTCCGTGACGGCCCCGAGCGTCATCGTGCCGACGTATTCCTTGTCCTCGCTCATGAGCAGATCCTGGATCTTGGTGCCCCGGCCCAGGGTCAGGATGAGCAGGCCCGTCGCCAGCGGATCGAGCGTGCCGCAATGGCCGACCTTTTTCGTATCGAGCGCCCGGCGCGTGATGGCGACGACGTCGTGCGACGTCATCCCCGGCGCCTTGTCCACGAGGAGCACGCCGTCCAGCTCGTGCAGCTCACGCGGCGGATGCGGACGATGCTGCTGGCGCTGGGCTGTGGGCGGCTGCTGCGACGACGGGGAGTAGGGCCTCATGAACGGTAGCTAACACGCGGTCTTCGACTTCCGCCAGCGGGCCGCGCATCCGGGCACCGGCCGCCAGCTTGTGGCCGCCGCCGCCGAAGCTCCCGCAGATCGCGCTGACGTCGATGGCGGGATTTTTCGAGCGCATGGAGATGCGGACTTTGCCGGCGTCGGCGCCGGTCATTTCCTCGAAAAAGATGGCGACCTGCACGGTGTCGATGGCGCGGATGTAGTCGATGAGCCCCTCGTTGTCCTCCGGCGTGACGCCGAGTTTTTGCGCCGTCTCCAGCGTGAGCGCAAAGGCAGCGACGCGGTCGTCATCGGCCATGCGCAAGGTTTTCAACAGCGCCTGCAGCAACTCCAGCCGGCGGCGCGGGTAGGAGCCATAAAGCTGGCGGGCGAGCTCGGCGAAATCGATGCCGGTGCGGATGAGATCGGCGGCGACTTCATACGAGCGCGCCGTCGTGCTGCCGTATTGAAAGGAGCCGGTGTCCGTGGACATGGCGACGTAAAGATTCGCCGCGATCTCGGGCGTAATCGGCAGGTCCTGGTCGCGGAAAAGCTCGTAGAGCACCTGGCCGGTCGCCGGCGCGGTCGCGTCGATGTAGGCCAGGTCGCCGTAGCCGTCGTTCGAGATGTGGTGATCGATGTTCAGCGTCTGGCGCGCGGTGCCGATGGCTTTCAACGGCGTGCCCAGGCGCTGGTGCGATGCGGTGTCCAGAGCGACGAGCACGTCAAAGTCCTCGGTCCGTCCGTCGTTCGGCGGCGCTTCGACCAGGTCGGCGTGCGGCAGGAAGCGCAGCTTGTCGAGCATGCCGTCTTCGTTCCAGATCGTGACCTCTTTACCGAGCGCTTGCAGGCAAAGGCCGAAAGCAATCTGGCAGCCAAGCGCGTCGCCATCGGGCCGCAGGTGGCTGACAACAACAAAGCGCCGGTTGGCGGGATCGCGCAGGAGCGCGCCGATCTCGGCAAACGTGGCGGCGGAGCGCGCCGGGGCGATGTTGGTGGGCGCCGGATCCACGGCGGCGGCAGCGGGCATCATTCCTTCGAACGCGGGCGACGCGGGCGCGGCGCGGGGGCAGCGGGCACGGCGAAGTTGCCAAACGCGTGGCCCGGGGTTTCCGTTTCAAACGTGGGCAGCTCGTCGTCGTTGTCGTGTTCGGACGCGGCTTCCGGGTTCGAATCGTCCTCGTTTTCCTCGCCTTCAGCCGGCGG
Organism: uncultured Verrucomicrobiae bacterium; assembly: GCA_963762725.1. Classification (GTDB taxonomy): domain Bacteria; phylum Verrucomicrobiota; class Verrucomicrobiia; order Chthoniobacterales; family SZAS-18; genus JAFAXH01. The sequence goes on from CAVXLY010000005.1 coordinate 1,146,887, forward strand.
CAACTTCTCGTCGATCTGACGCAGAATTTCGGTGACGCGCACGCCACGCTCGATGGATTCATCGAGGTGGAAATGGAGCGTCGGCGTGAATTTCAAAATCACGCGCTGCGCCAGCTCGTGCTGCAAGTGCGTGCGGTGCTCGACGAGCTTGCGCAACGCCTGCGTGCGTTCCTCATCGGTGCCGATCGCCGAGAAATAGACGTGGCAGTTTTTGAAGTCCGGCGTCAGATCGACGCTGTGCACGGTAACGAGCTTGGCGGCAAACGTCAGCTCGCGGGTGATGATCATGCCCAGCTCGCGCTGGATGAGTTCACGAACTCGGTTGGGACGAAATTTCATGGGTGCAAAAAGCCGCGGCGGGCACGACAGGAAATTGCTTCCTGCCCTGCTCCGCGGCCGGGGTTGCCGTCACGCGACGGCGGTGGAGGTCACAGTTTCTGCGCGACCTTTTCGAGCGTGTAGCACTCGATGATGTCGCCTTCGTGATACTCGGAGAAGTCGCCCAGCTTGATGCCGCACTCGGTGCCGGCGCGGACTTCCTTCACGTCGTCCTGGAAACGCCGCAGCGTGGCCAGACCGCCGTCGTAAACCGCCTGGCGCCCGCGCTTGACGCGAGCCCGTGCGGTGCGCGCCACCCGGCCATCCACGACGATGCAGCCGGCAACGCTGCCCTTGCTGGTCTCGAACACCTTTTTCACCTCGGCGTGGCCGATGACGGTTTCGCGTAGCTCGGGGTCGAGCAACCCGGCCATGGCTTCCTTCACCTGGTCGATCAGCTCATAGATGATCGAGTAAAGCTTGATCTGGACACCCTCGCGTTTCGCGCTGGCGACCGCGGCGCTCTCGACCTTCGTGTTGAAGCCGATGATGACCGCGTTCGACGCCGTGGCGAGCAGCACGTCGTTGTCGGAAATCGGGCCGACGCCGGCCTGGATGAATTCGACTTCGACTTTGTTGCTCTTGATGTCCTGGAGCGACCCGACGATGGCTTCGAGCGAGCCTTGCACGTCGGATTTGAGCACGAGGCGCAGCGTCTTCTTTTCGGCGCCGCCGCCGGAGAAAAGATCCTCCAGCGTGAGGCGCTGCGGGGCGACGAGCTTTTCCTTGCGGGCTTCGGCGAGGCGCTCTTCGCTGAGCATCTTGGCGCTGCGCTCGGATTCCATGACGAGGAATTCGTCGCCGGCATTCGGCAGACCCGAGAAGCCGAGCACTTTCACCGGCATGGACGGCGCGGCCATTTTCACCGGCTTGCCGAGATCGTCAAACATCGCCTTCACCTTGCCGGAATAGTTCCCGCAGATGAACGAATCGCCGGTGTGCAGGGTGCCCATCTGGACGATGACAGTGGCCACCGGGCCGCGGCCCGCTTCAACCTGGGCTTCGATGACGACGCCACGCGGTGGCGCGGTGGGCGAGGCCTTCAGATCGAGCAGTTCCGCCTGCGTGGTCAGCAGATCGAGAAGGTCTTTCACGCCGGTGCCTTTTGTCGCGGAAACCGGCACGCAGGTCGTGTCGCCGCCCCAATCGTCCGGCGCGAGACCGGCTTCCTGGAGCTGCTGTTTCACGCGGTCGGGATTCGCGCCGGGCAGGTCCATCTTGTTGATGGCGACCATGATCGTCGCCTTCGCCGCCTTAGCGTGCGCGATGGCTTCGCGAGTCTGCGGCATGAGGCCGTCATCCGCGGCGACGACGAGCACGACGATGTCGGTCACGTTCGCACCGCGCGCCCGCATGGCGGTAAACGCGGCGTGGCCCGGGGTGTCGAGAAACGTGATCGGGCTGCCGTCGACGTTGACGCGATACGCGCCGATGTGCTGGGTGATGCCACCGGCTTCGCCCGCAGCGACGCGGGTCTTGCGGATGGCATCAAGCAGGCTCGTCTTGCCGTGATCAACGTGGCCCATCACCGTGACGATCGGGGCGCGGGTCTGCAGCTCCTCGACCTTCTCGATGACCGGCTTCGGCGGCGGCACGACGACGGCTTCCACCTTGTGCACGCCGGCGCCTTTTTCGCGCTTCTCGGCTTCATAGGTGAAGCCGTGTTTTTTGCAAAGTTCGTTGACCTGCGCCGCTTCCAGGATCGTCGTCTGGTTGGCGAAAATGTTCAGCCCGATGAGATCTTTAATGATCTGGAACGGCTTCAGCGCCATTGCGGCCGCGAGGTCTTTGACGACGACCGGCGGCTTGAGGTGAATGATCTTTTCACCCGCGGCGTCGGGCGTCACGGCGGCGGCGACTTCCGCTCCTTCGGCGGGAGCTGTCGTGGCAGCGGCCGCGGGCGCGGCGACTTCAGCGGGCGCGGGCGCGGCGGCCGGGGCGGGTTCGGGCGTCACCGGCGCAGGTGCGGCCGGTGCCTTGGAGGCGGCGGGCTTGACGGAAGAAATCAGGTCCACCACGACCGGCTTCGGCGCGGGCGGCGCGGCGGGAGGCGCGGCCGGCTTCGGGGCGGCGGCGGCCGGCTTCGGCGCGGTGATCGGCTTGATCTTCGAGATCGGCGGCAGCGGGGCGCTCGCCCGGCGGACCGGGTTCGGCTTCCGGGCATCGATCAGGGATAGGGCTTCCGGCTTCGGCGCGGGCGGCTCGACGGGTGCAGCCGGGGGGGCGGGCAGCGGAGTGGCGGCTTCGACAGCGCGCTTGGAGGCGGTGGCGGCGCGGGTTTCGCGCTTTGCCGCCGTGGTGGGCGGGGCGTTTACGTCGCCACCGGCAGCGGCAGCAGTGCGGCTGCGCGAAGCGGCGGTGGAACGTTTGTCAGATTTGGGGGAAGGAGTCGTGCGCGAGCTGGCCATGTGTCGGAAAGGAATTGGAAAGAGGCGGCGGAAGAAAAGGTCGGGTTGAAGCGGGAAAATTCCGGGGGAATGCGGGCGAACTCATGGCCGTGCGGCGACGAGATCGTTGTCTTTGGTGCTGGTGTCGCTATCGCTGGCGCCGGCGCTGCTGGCCGGGGCGTCGGGCTGCTGCGCGGCGGGACGGTTGTCGTCCGTGCTGCTGCTGGCGCCGACGCCCGCGCTGCGTTTGGCGGCTTCATGGATGGTCTGGGCTTTCTCGGCGTCCACTCCGAGCGCTTCGGCAAGGTCAGACGGCTCGACTTCGAGGAGCGCCTCGACGTTGACGAATCCGTTCTTCACCAGCTCCTCGGCGAGCGCCTGCTCGATGCCGAGCGCGCCGGCGAGGCTGGAAGCGGCCTGGGTTTGTTTCTGCTCGAAAACCTGGGCGGCGCTTTCGTCCTTTTCGATGGAAATCTCCCAACCGGTGAGCTTCGCGGTGAGCCGCGCGTTCTGGCCGCGCTTGCCGATGGCGAGCGAGAGCTGATCTTCGTCCACCCGGATCGTGGCGCCTTTTTTCGCTGGGTCGAGCGTGATGCTCTTCACCCGCGCCGGCTCCATCGCTTTGAGAATGAAATCCCGCGGCTCAGACTGCCACGGGATGATGTCCACCTTTTCGTTGTTCAGCTCGCGGACGATGTTTTTCACCCGCTGGCCGCGCATGCCGACGCAGGCGCCGACCGGGTCCACCTTCGGGTTGGCGGAGAAAACCGCGATCTTCGTGCGGTAGCCGGCTTCGCGCGCCAGGCCGCGGATTTCCACGGTGCGATCGGCGATTTCGGAGACTTCCAACTCGAACAGGCGGCGGACAAAATTCGGATGCGACCGGGAAAGAATGATCGCCGGGCCGCGCTCGCCGTTTTCTACCGCGACGACATACGCGCGGATGCGGTCGCCGACGTTGTAATCCTCCGTCGGCACGCGCTGCGGGCTGGGCATGATGGCTTCAAACTTGCCGAGATCCACGATGACGTCCGAGCGCTCGAAGCGCCGCACCGTGCCGCTCACGATCTCGCCGGCGCGATCTTTGAACTCGTCGTAAATCATCTCCTTCTCGACCTGCCGGATGCGCTGGCGCATGGCCTGGCCGGCGGTCTGCGCGGCGATGCGGCCGAAGTCGCGCGGGGTGACCTCGACATCGATCATTTCGCCGATCGCGGCATCCGCCTTGAGCTTCTGCGCTTGGACCAGAGAGATCTCGTCATGCTTGTTCGTCACCGTCTCGACTACGATGAGTTGCGCCAGCACGCGGATGACGCCGGACTTCGGATTGATGTCCACGCGCAGCTCGCGCGCCGGGCCGACACTCTTTTTGCTGGCTTGCAGCAAAGCGTTGGCAACCGCCTCGATCAGGATCTCGCGCTTGATCCCTTTCTCGCGTTCGTAATAATCCAGGGCGGCAATCAATTCGCTGTTCATAGCAGACGGAAAATGGCAGGGGAAACGGGACGGTTTGGAAAAAACGGCTGGGCTCCCCGACCGGTCCCGGCGGGCGAGCTTTCCACTGCGCCAGGGCAGTTGGGAAGAAACGACGAAAAGACCGCCGGCCGGAATAGGTCGGGTCTGAGAAGGTAAGGCCGGGGGGCCGGGGCGTCAAGCTGCCGGACCGGGCCGAAATGTGTGGAATTGGCTCACGCGAAGGCGCCAACACGCGGCATGGCGCGGGACACCGCCGGCCTTTTCCAACGGTCGGGGAAAAAAGCCGCAACTCCGGCCGGGCCGAGGCGTTGAATCCCCCGAAGACCGGAAGAATCCTCCTGCATGACGCCAAACGAAAAAGCACCGGACCGCCTCGCGGGCCACTCGCTGCCGTCCCCGGAGAACATGGCCGGGGCCGACGCCGCGCTCTGGGATCTGCTTGGACGCGCCCGGCCGCCGGCACCGCCGAGCCCGTATTTCGCCCGGCGCGTGCTGCGCGAAGTCGCGGCGCTCGAAGAAGGGCGGCGGGAAGCGCGGGAAGGTGGCGGCTGGGGCGCGCTCGCGGCGTTCCTGGGGCTGCACCGCCGCCCGCGCCTGCTCGCGGCGGCAGCGGCCGGCGTCGCTCTCCTTGCGCTCACCGGCACCGGCATCCTGTGGCACGCCTCTGCTCCCGAAGAAGGGGCGCGCCTGGCGCGGCAGGAAGTCCCCGCGGCCTCTTCGCTCTCCGCTTCCACCGGTGGTGGTGAAGAAGCGGGAGACGAAGGCATGGGAGTCGGCCTTGAGCCGGTCACCGACCGCGATCTCGCGGTGATCGCCGATCTGGAGGATCTGCTCGACACCCAGGAAAACCGCATCTGGCTGGAGGACGACGCCGCTTCGTGAGCCCGGGGAGGGATTTCTCTTTTCCGGCCGGCGTCCCGCTGCGTTTCAACGCTTTGATGAGAATTACGATGAATCCTGCCCGCGCGTCCGTCGCCGCGCCTTTGTTGTTGCTCGCCGCCGCGCCGATTTCGCCGCAAGCCGCGGCGCAAAGCCCATCGCCCACGGAAGCGGCGTCACCCATGCCGGCGCCATCGGCGTCTGTTTTGTCCGCCGACCAACAGTCTGCTTGGAGCCGCTGGCGGGCGGAGCGTCGCGCCGCGCGGCAGGAGCGTCAGGCCGCTCTCGGCGGAGGGGGCGGCGAGGGCCGGGGAGACGCGAACCATTTCTCCCCGGGCCAGCCGGGACCCGCGGTGCAACGCTTCCTTGAGCAGCTGCCGCCCGGTGAGCGCGAAAGCTTTTTGCGCAATTTCAAACGCTGGCGCGAGCTGTCGCCCCAGGAGCGCGAAACCCTCCGCGGCCAGGCCGGGAGGCATCGCGCCCGGATGCTCGAGGAAGCCGGGCGTGCCTTGCAAGAGAGCGGCCTGAAACTGAGCGACGACCGGCGGGAGATGTTTCTCCTGCGCTACAGCCAGGAACGCCGCAAGCTCGAGCGGGAGCTGCGGGAAAAAGCCGAGGAAGAACGCGCCCGCCGGCTGCCGGCGATCCATGAGGCGCTCAAGCGCGAGTTTGCCACGCCACCGGCAAATAACAGCAACAGCGCCGGACCGGCTCCGTCGGCGGCCGTAGCCCCGACGCCGGCCCGTTAGGGCGGGAAAAAGGAGAACCGGCCTCGCGCTGGCTAAAGTCCCTCGCGCAGCTTGCGGGTGAGCGCGCTGGCAATCTCCGCTTCGTCAAACTCCCCGTCGGCGAAACGCACCGCAGCGCTCTTCAGCGTGTCGAACGAGTCCTGATCGCCGCAGGCAAACTGGCGCACGGCGTCAGGATGGCGCGCCATGGCCTGGAGCACGGCAGACTCCGGGGTGACGACGACGGCCGGGACGGGATTTTCTGGTGTGTTCACGGAAGTAAAAAACAAACAGGCCGGGTTAGGGATCGCTGAAAACCCGGCTCCGCGTCCAGACGATGCCAGACGCGTGGAGCCGGGTCTTCAAAGGTGGCGGCCGCCCGACCTTAGCTGCGGGGCGACGGCGACGGCGAAGCGGCGGGTGAAGGCTCGCCCATCGGCATCGGTGCCGGCGGCGTGGGTGTCGGGACTGGGATCGGCGGCATCGGGCGCGGGGAAGCGGCCGGCGATGGCGTGATCGTCGAGCTCGGAGTTTCCGGCCGCGGCGGCGGCGTCGAAGCGGAAGGCGAGGAAGCCGGCGAGGCGGACGGAGCCGGGGTCGGCGGCGTCGAGGCGTCGTTGCTGCCGCCGCTACCGCCGGTGCTGCGCTGGAGGCGATCGATCATGCGCTGCGCCTGCTCAAGTTGGCGCTGCTGAGCTTCGATCAGCCGGTTTTGCCGGGAGATCATTTCTTCCTGCCGGGCCACCGCGGCTTCGGCGCGGCGCAGCGTGTCCTGCTGGGTGCGCGACATCGCCTCGGTCTTCTGCATCATCTCCGTCTGTTTCTCGACGGCGCGTTGCACCGCGCGGGAGTCTTCCTCGCGGTTGCGCATTTGCTTCTGGTATTTCTCGATCTGCTTCTTCGCGGCTTCGAAGAGATCATCGCTGCTGCTGGCACCCGGCGCTCCGGATGGCCGCGGGCCGCGGTTGCCGGCGCCCGGCGTCTGCGCGGGCGAGGGCCCGCCATAGCGGCTGGCGGCGGCGGGGGCGGCGTCATCGACGGCGGCGCCGGCGGACGCGCGGAAGGCGAGGGGCTAGCCGCGGGCGGCGACAGCGAAAACGAAGGCGACGCGGCGGACGACGGGGATGCGGACGCCGACGGCGAAGCGGCTGGCGGCGGCGGCTCGGCTGGCGATTGCGCGTAGCTCGGGGCGACGGCGACAGCCGCGAAGAGCAGCGTGCCAGCGGCAAGGCCGCGCAGGAGCGGCAGACGATTTGGGCCGGTGGCGGGATGCGGTGAAGAGGGTTGGACGGTCATAGCAAGATGTATTCGGTTCTCGCGCCGGATAGAGCGTGCGATAATCGGCGGGCCGTGACCCGGCAGAGGGAAGAAATGATGAACGACGGACGCTGAAATCCGTGGTCCGCGAGCAGACGCTGCCCTTGTTCCCCACCGTCCTTTCGTCTTTCGGAATTCGTAATTAAATTTTTCTTTCCCATGCCGCTCGCCGACTACCATCTGCACACTCCGCTCTGTGGCCACGCCGTGGGCGAGCCTTCCGACTACGTGGCTGCCGCGCGCGCCGCCGGGCTGGTGGAGATCGGGTTCTCCGATCATTGCCCGATGCCGGATTTGGCCGGCGGCCAGCGCTTTGACGACTGGCGCATGGGCTCGGCGGAGATGCCGCGTTACCTCGACATGATCGCGCAGGCCCGCGCCGCGGCCGCGCCGTTTCCGGTGCGGCTCGGGCTGGAGTGCGATTTCATCGCCGGCCGCGAGTCGTGGATCGAGCAACTCGCCGCGGGTGCCGAATGGGATTACCTCATCGGCAGCGTTCACTATCTGGCGCCCGGCTGGGATGTGGATAATCCGAAGCACCTCAGCCGTTTCAACGCCGGGCCGGACGCGGTCGAGGAAATCTGGACGCTCTACTGGCGGGCGTTTGCGGCGTGCGCGCGAAGCCGGCTTTTCGACTTCCTTGCGCACCCGGATCTGGTGAAAAAGTTCGGGCACCGGCCTGTCGGCGATCTGCGCCGTTTTTATGAACCGGCCGTCGCCGCGGCCGCGGAAAGCGGCGTGACGATCGAGCTTTCCACCGCCGGTTTGCACAAGCCCGTTGGTGAGCTGTATCCGAGCGCCGAATTTCTCGCGCTTGCCCACGCCGCCGGGGTGCCGATCGTCATCAACTCCGACGCCCACGCGCCGGCGGAAGTCGGCCGCGATTTCGATCGCGCCATTGCCGCCGCGCGCGCCGCCGGTTACCAGGAATCGGCCCGCTTCGAACGGCGCACCCGGCGCCTCGTCGCGTTTTAAGCCGGCATCACGCCTTCGCCGTGCATTCCTGGCAGTGGCCGAAGAATTCCAGCGAGTGTGTCACATCTCGATACCCGTATTGGCGGGCGATGCGGCGCTCGAGCTTTTCCACCGGGCAGACGTCTTCGAGCAACGTCACCCGCCCGCAATCCACGCAGACCAGGTGATCATGATGCCGGCGGGGATCAACCAGTTCAAAATGGCTCGACGCCCGGCCGAGATGCACCCGCTGGGCCAGGCCGAGCCGCTCGAGCGTGCCCATCATGCGGAACACCGTGGCGAAATCCGGCCGGCTGCCGTCCGCGGTCGCCTGGGTCTGGATTTCCTCCAGGCTCAACGGGCCGCGGGCCGCGAGCAGCGCGCGGAGAATGTGGCGGCGATTGGCCGTGATGCGCAGCCCGTCGCGACGCAGGGCGGCGAGCAGCGCGTCGAGCGACAATGTGGCGGGCGGCCCATCGGCTCCGTGTGAATGCGCCATGTTTCCCGAAAGATTTTCGCCGTCAGTTTAGGCCGGGGCGGCGCCCTCTGGCAAGCCGGCTCCCGCGGTGTGGCGGACCGGGATCCCGCGCTCGTGGAGAAAGTTTTTCACAGAGGAAATCGTGTGCTCGCCGAAGTGGAAAATGCTGGCCGCCAGGACCGCGTCCGCCCGGCCCGCGGTGAGCACTTCGGCCATGTGCTCCAGGCGCCCGGCGCCGCCGCTGGCGATCACCGGGATGCCCACGGCCGTGGAAACCGCCGCGGTCAAGGCGATGTCGTAACCCGCCTTCGTGCCGTCCGCGTCCATGCTGGTGAGCAGGATCTCCCCGGCGCCGCGGTCGTAAACCTCGCGTGCCCAGTCGAGCGCGTCCCGTCCCGCCGGCCGCCGGCCGCCGTGGGTGAAGACACCCCAGCTTGGGTGATGGATTTCCTCGCCTGCGGTCGGTGCGTCCTGGCGCTTGGCGTCGATGGCGACCACGATGCACTGGCTGCCGAAAAGCCGAGCGCATTCCTCTATCAGAGAGGGGTTTGCGAGCGCGGCGGTGTTCAGGCTCACCTTGTCCGCGCCGGCGCCGAGCAGGGCGCGCACGTCGTCCGGCGTGCGCACGCCGCCGCCGACCGTCAGCGGCATGAAGCAGCTCCCAGCCGTGCGCTCGACGACATCGAGGAGGATGCGCCGCTCGTCGCTGGAAGCTGTGATGTCGAGGAAGACGAGTTCATCGGCGCCTTGGGCGTCGTAGGCGAGCGCGCACTCGACCGGATCGCCGGCGTCGCGCAGCTCAAGAAATTTGGTGCCTTTCACCACGCGGCCGGCCGTGACGTCGAGGCAGGGAATGATGCGTTTGGAGAGCATGGGCGGGAGGCCCGCCGGCGGGCGATCGGAAGCGCGTGGCGGAGAGCGCCGGCACGATGGCAGCGGGGCGCCTTATTCACAAGTTCTTCACGGCGCCGACGGGTTTGCACTTGCTTTCAAGAACGCCCATCTTAGCATCGCGCCGCGCCGTCGAATCTATCGGAGATCGGGAGAGCGATTCGGCCCGAAGGAAAGCACCAATTTTTTGTCATGAGCAACAGCCCGCAAGACGACGCCACGGAACGCACCGGCCCCGACACCGGGAACGCGCCGGCGCCTTCCTCCGCGAATTTTCAGCTTTCGCAGGATCCGGTGACCGCAGAGAAAACGGCGCCTCCCGCTCCGAATGGCGGCGGCGGCAACGCGATGGCGGCGCCCGCTTACGAGCATCTCGGCGAGCTGCCGACGAACTACGGGCGGCAGGCCGTTTACCTCGTCGCCTACGATCCGCACCGGCTCTACGCCTACTGGGATCTGGATTGGAATAAATTGCCCACCGGCAGCCGCGATTCGCTGGCCGTGCGCGTTTTGCACGCGGACAGCGGGGAAGAGGAAAGCCGGTCGGAGATCGCCCGCACGGATACCGGCCGCTATCTGCCGGTGCAGCGCGTCGGCGGCACGTATGTCGTCGAACTGGGCAGCGGCGGCGGCCCGAGCAGCAGCCGGCCCTGGCGGCCGCTGGCCGTGTCCGACCGCGTGACGATGCCGCCCGAGGACGTCGCGGCGGACGAGGAAAACGGCGGCGAGGTCACGCAGTTCGCGACGCTGCCTTTTCACGTTTCGTTTCAACGCCTCACCGACATGCTGCGCGAGGCCATGGCCGCCGGCGAACACCTCACCGGTGCGATCGCCCGGCTGCAGCGCGCGGGCTCCGGCTTGCGCGGACCAGCGGCCAGCGCAATGACCAGCGCGCTCGCCAGCCTCAGCGGCGAAGAGCGGCGCAATCTGGCGACCCTTTTCGGCTGGAACCCGGATGCGCACGGCGCCAGCAGCGGCGGCCTTTCGTCCGGCCAGTCCGGCTCCGGCCAGGGCGGGATCGGCGGATTCGGCGGCGGCGCTGTCACGGGTGCCGGCGGGGCGGGTGGCAGCGAGGCATTGAGCAGCGCGGCCCTGTTGGGCGGTGCGCCGAGCAGTCTTTCCTCGGCGGCGTTGAGCAGCGCGGCGCTGTTGCGGCAGCTCGCGGCGCTGGGTGCCGGCGGCAGCGAGGCGCGGGAACTTTTCAGCGCGGCGCTGTATGCCGCCGCGGGAGCTGGCGCGAGCGGAGTCGGCAGCGGCGGGCTTTCCTCCGCAGGAGCCGGCGCGCTGTCGCGTCCCGGACCGAGCAGCGAGAAATGGCGCTTCGGCGCGGCTGGCGCGCATGGCAGCGGGGCTCCGGGCAAGGACAACGAGACGTTTGTGCGCGAGCGCGCGGAGCGTTTCATCCGCTCGATTACGAGCAGCCTCGATGTGCTCGGGTCTGCCTTCCGCTCGGCTGGGGCGGGAGCGAGTGATACGTCGTCGAGCCGGGGCAAATGGTAGGGGCGGAACATCCGAAATCCGAATCTCGAAATTCGAAACGATCGGAATCAAAGGTCAGAAAATATTGAAAAGGGGGAAACAAAAGGCAGCCAAACCCTCAGGGGGCTGCCAGAGTTTCGACATTCTGAGTTTTCCGACCTCTCCGATTTTTTAGGAGTTTCTCCCTGTTTGTTTCGGATTCGCCGCTGCTAACAAAAAAGGAATCAGAGCGGCCGTCTCGCTTCGCTCAGCTCGGATTTCGATATTCGGATTTTCCCTTCCGATGGCTCTCCGCAAACTCCGCGCTCAGCCGCCGCACCCGGACCCCGCCGTCGAAGCGTTTCTCGAATACCTCGCCATCGAGCGCAACGTCTCCCCGCTCACGCTCGTCGCCTATCGGCACGGTCTGGATGAATTCATCAAATTTCATCACGGCCCGGCGGCAATCGCTGAGCCGGCGGCAGATGGACAAGAGCTTACAACCGCGTCTCGCCCTCCTGTCGTCACGCCGTGGGAAACCTTGGATGCGGATCGGTTTCGCGACTTTCTCTTCGACATCATGAAGCGCGGCATGGCCCGCTCGTATGTGCGGCGGGAGTTTGCGGCGCTGCGCTCGTTCTACCGTTTTCAATGCGAGCGCCGCGGCGTGAAAAACAATCCGCTCAAGCTCGTGCAACTTCCCAAGGCACAGCGCGGACTGCCGGGCACGCTCAACGCCCAGCAAATCGACGCCCTGCTCGGCGCGCCGCTCGCGATGCCGAAGAGCAGCCGGGCGCCGGCCTGGATGCCAGCCCGCGACGCCGCAATCCTCGAGCTGTTTTACTCCAGCGGCCTGCGCCTGGCCGAGCTGACGGCGCTCAACGTCGAAGATCTCGACGTGTTCAACGAAACCGTGCGCGTGCTCGGCAAAGGCCGCAAGGAACGGCTTTGCCCGGTCGGTCTGCCGGCGATCGAAGCCATCTCCCGCTACCGGCACCAGGCCGGGGTGAAAGCGGGGCCGCTGTTCCTCTCGAAGCTGCGCCGGCGCATCACGCCGCTCTCGACCTGGCTGATCTTCAAGCGCTACCTCCTCTTCGCCGGCATCACGGTGCCGCTCAGCCCCCACAAGCTGCGACACTCCTTTGCCACGCACCTGCTCGACCGCGGGGCCGATCTGCGCAGCGTCCAGGAGCTCCTCGGCCATTCGAATCTTTCCACCACGCAGATCTACACCCAAGTCAGCGTCGAGCGGCTGAAACGCGCCTACGACCAGGCCCACCCGCGCGCCTGAAGTAGGATTTCTTGCACGACGCGCGCGCAACCGGGTAAACCACTGCGATAAAGCTTGGAAGCCGCCGGCCCCCCCGGTAAAGCTTGGCGTTTCCCCCCGCAGGTAACGGACCGTAAGAACTCATCTAACATGAAGAAAATCGAAGCGATCATCAAACCGTTCAAGCTGGAGGAAGTGAAAGACGCCCTGGCAGAGCTGGGCATCGAGGGAATGACGGTGAGCGAAGTCAAAGGCTTCGGCCGTCAAAAGGGCCACACGGAAATCTACCGGGGCAGTGAATACACGGTGGACTTCCTGCCGAAGATCAAGATCGAAGTCGTCCTCGCGGACAACCTCCTTGACGACGCCACCGCGGCAATCATCAAAGCCGCCAAGACCGGCAAAATCGGTGACGGAAAAGTGTTCGTCTATTCCATCGACGACGCCATCCGCATCCGCACCGAGGAAACCGGCGAGCGGGCGGTGTAGCAGCGCGCCGGGTGGACCCAGGTCGAGCGCGGAAGAAGGACGCGGCAGCGCAGGCAGGCGAGCCAGCGGCGGCGGATGCCGCGCTGCTGGCGCGGCTGCATCCCACGGTCGCGCGCTGGTTCCGCCGGAAATTCCGCGCCGGTTTCACCGACGCCCAGCGGCTCAGCGTGCCGTCGATCCTCGACGGCCGCTCGGTGCTGCTCTCGTCACCGACCGGCAGCGGCAAAACGCTCGCCGGATTTCTCGGCATCATCGACACGCTGGTGCGTGAGCGCGAGGCCGCGGCTTCGGCGAAGGCATTCGCGGCTAGTGGCATCCGCGCGATCTACATCTCGCCACTGCGGGCGTTGACCTACGACATCCAGAAAAACCTCGCCGGCCCGCTGGCGGAGATGGGGCTGGCCGATGAAATCCGCGTCGCGCAGCGCACCGGCGACACCCCGGCAAAAGAGCGCGCCCGGATGCGCCTGCGGCCGCCGCACATTCTGCTCACCACGCCGGAAAGCCTCGCGGTGCTCCTGGCGCAGCCGGCGTTTGCCCCGGCGCTGGCGGCCTGCCGGTTTGTCATCATCGACGAGCTGCACGCGCTCGCGGAAAACAAACGCGGCATGCACCTCAGCGTGTCGCTGGAGCGGTTGGAACGCCTCGCCGGAAACGCCGCTCTCACCCGCATCGGTCTCTCGGCCACGATCCGCCCGTTGGAAACCGCGGCGCAATTTCTCACCGGCCACGGACGCGAGTGTTTGCTCGCAGAATCGCAGGATCAGCGGCGCGCCATCATCGAAGTGTTTTCACCGTTGCGGCGGCATCCGTATCCGCCGGCCGGCGAGAGCGCGCTGCGCGTCACCCGCGAACTGGCAAGCCTGGTCCGCGCGCGGAAATCCGTGCTCATTTTTGCCAATACCCGCAGCGGCGCGGAACGCGTCGGGCTCGGCCTGAAAGCCGCGTTGCCGGAACTGGCCGGGGCGATCGAAGTGCACCATGGCTCGCTGGACCGCAGCCTGCGCCTGGAAGTCGAGGACCGGCTCAAGGCCGGGTCGCTGCGTGCGGCCGTTTGTTCGACGAGCCTGGAGATGGGCGTCGATATCGGCGCCGTGGATCTCGTGGTGCTGATCTCGGCGCCGCGCGGCGTCACCCGGGCGCTGCAGCGCATCGGCCGCTCGGGCCACTCGGTCCACGCGGTGAGCCACGGCGTGCTCGTGGCGACAAACGTGCACGACCTGCTGGAATGCGCCGTCACCGCGAAGCTCGCGCACGCCCGCCGCCTCGACCCGATCCGGATCCCGGAAAACGGCGCCGACGTGCTCGCCCAACACATCGTCGGCCTCGCGATGGCGGAGCCCGGCATCCTGCCGGATGAGGTCTTCGCGCTCGTCCGCCGAGCGTATCCGTTTCGCGAGCTGACGCGCGCCGATTTTGATCGCGTCGTGCATTACTTGCGCGGCGGCGGCCGGGCGTTGGAAGGGCAATACGCCGCCGACTTCGGCAAGCTCGTGGTGGACCCGATCCACGGCGGCCTGTCGCTGCCGAATCCGCGGGTGGCGCGCGATTATCTGGTCAACATCGGCACCATCGCGACCGAGGGGCTCACGGACGTTTACCTACGCCGGCGACGGCTCGGCGCGATGGACGAGCGCTTCGTCCAAAACTTGAAGCCGGGCGACATCTTCGTGCTCGGCGGCCGCGTCGTCCGCTTTCTGGAACTCGGCCTCGGCGGGGCACGCGTCGAAGCGGCCGACGGCCAGCGCCCGACGGTGCCGATCTGGCGCACCGGCTTTCTGCCGCTGACCGCCGGACTGGCGGAGGAGGTGACCCGGGTGCGGGGCGCGCTCGACGACCAAATGCAGGCCGCGCCGCGCGGCGCGGTTTCAGGCGGCGCGGCGCTGCGCGGGCCGACGGATTGGCTGGTGGAACAGCTCGATCTTTCCGCGAGCAACGCGCAGGCCGTGGTCACGCAGTTTGCATTGCAACGCAGCGTCTCGGCTGTGCCGCGGCCCGGGCTCTTGCTGGCGGAAACCTTTCGCGAAGCCGATCTCACCGGTGCGACGGCGGGACTGAGTCATTATTTTTTTCACACCGCGCTCGGCCGCGCGGCGAACGACGCGCTTTCCCGCATCGTCGCCTGGCGCGCCGGCCGGCTGGTGCGCGGCAATGCGCTGGTCACCGTGGACGACTACGGCTTTCTGCTGACGCTGCGCCGCGCGCAGGAACTCCCGCCGGAATGCTGGGAGCGGCGATGTTTCACCGCGTCCGGCGCCAGCGCCGCGCTGGAGGCGGCGCTGCGGGAGAGCGAGCTGGTGCGCGGCCAATTTCGCAGCGTGGCGCAGACCGGGCTCATGGTGCCGCGGCAGTTGCCGGGTCAGGAAAAGCGTCGGCCGCGGCAACTGCGTTTCAGCGCCGAGATTCTTTTCCGCGTGCTGCGTGAGCACGAGCCGGATCACCCGCTGCTGGCGGAGGCTTACCGGCAGGCGACGCAGACGTTTCTCGATGCGCCGCGGGCGTTCGATTTTTTAGCTGAATTGGCTGACCCGCAGAGCGGCTGGCAGTGGCGCTGGGTCGAGCTGCGCGCGGTGAGCCCTTTCGGGTTTCCGCTTTTCGCGAGTCGTCTCAAAGAGAGTCTCACGCTGGAAGACCCTGAGGAAGCGATTGAGCGGCTTTACCAGATGTGGACTGCGGAGCGTGAGGCCCGGAGAGACGGCTGATTTTTTAACACAGAGGACACAGAGGCGGAGGCACAGAGGACACAGAGGCAGAAAAGAAAACAGAGGCAGAAGAGAGTGAGGACCAGGGGGAAAGTTTCGACCGCTCGGGCGCAAAGCCCTCTGGCCTACCTTTCCTGCCTTTTCCTCTGTGCTCTCTGTGCCTCTGTCTCTGTGTTCTCTGTGTTAAAAAACACCCGCCCCTCCGCGCCCCACCCGTCGCGCCGCCCTTACCCGGCGACGACTTCGCTGAGCTTGAAGATCGGCAGGAACAACGCGATGACGATGCCGCCGACGATCACGCCGAGGAACACGATGAGGATCGGCTCCAGCAAGCTGGTCAATCCGTTGAGCGTCGCCTCGATTTCTTCGTCCCAGAAGTCAGCCATTTTCTCGAGCATTTCGTCGATTTTGCCGGTCGATTCGCCCGCGGCGACCATGCGCAGCATCATCGGCGGGAAGATCTTCTTCTTGCTCATCGCCACGGAGAGATTGTCGCCGCGCTCCACGTCGGCACCGACACTCGTGATGGCGGTTTCGACGACGTGATTGCCGGCCGAGCCGCCGACGATCTCGATGACTTCGAGGATCGGCACGCCGGAGCGGATGAGCTGCGCAAAGGTGCGCGAAAACCGGCTCATGGCGATCTTGTGCACCAGCGGCCCGAAGATCGGGAGCTTGAGCTGCCAGCGGTTCCACAACTCGCGGCCCTGCTTTGTTTTCACGAAGGTTTTGATGCCGAAAAACGTGCCGCCCAGGATGAGCGCGAGCGCCCACCAGTAGCCGCGCGTGAACTCGCTCAGATCAACGAGAAATTGCGTCGGCGCCGGCAGCGGCTTGCCGAAGTCCTTGAAGATGCCGGCGAACACGGGCACCACCTTCATGATGAGAAAAGCGGTGATCAGAAATGCGATGGAGATGACGGCGACCGGATACACCATCGCGGATTTGACCTTCTTCTTCAGCCGCGTGCTGGCTTCGAGGAAGCCGGCCAGACGGTCGAGAATTTCCGCGAGCAGACCGCCAGCTTCACCGGCCCTGACCATCGAAACGTAGAGCCGGTTGAAGACGAGCGGATGCTTCGCGAGCGAGCCATTGAAGCTCTCGCCGCCCTGCACCCGGCCGGTGACGTCGCCGAGCACGTTGCGCAGGCCCGCCTGCTTCTTCGGATCGGCGGTCTCGTAGAGCGCGGTGAGCGCGCCGACGAGCGGGATGCCGGCGTCCACCATGGTGGCGAGCTGGCGCGTCGCCATGACGACGTCCTGGTCTTTGACGGTCGAAAGCTTTTTGCGCTTCGAGGCGGCGGATTTTTGCTGGATCGAGAGCACCATGAGCCCGCGGCTCATCAGGCTGGTGATGGCATTCTCTTCGTTAAGGGCGTCCTGGACACCGGCAATGATCTTGCCGCTGCTGTCGCGGGCTTGGAAAGCGTAGGTATACATGTGGGCGGTCGTGCGTGGCAGAGCGCTTAAAAAGCAGGTCTCTTGCCAGCCACGGCGCGCCGCTGCGGCGGAAATTCGAAATTCGAAGCGCGAAGTCCGAAACCGCCGAAGCGGAGCCGGAAAGGAAGGCGGGAGCGGATCAGAAGCGGTGATGCGCCCGGTGCGGGAATAGCAGGGCTCGGAAAGAGCAACCGGAGATACGACGAAGCGCCACGATGCAACAGCCTTCCCGCCTCCTCGATTTTCCGGTTGCCTGCGCCCGGCGAAGCCGCGTTTCAGGAGCCGCGGAATGGCAGTTTTCCCGCCGCCCGCTTTTCGGAAGCATCCGCCCGGCAGTTCCGGATTTCGTGCTTCGGATTTCGAATTTTCCGCCCCGGCGGGATCAAGTCAAATCATCCGCCACCACGCTGGTTTGCTCGCGGCTGCCGAGCAGCAGCGCCTGATCGATCACCGCCTGCCGGTCGTCGTCAAACCGGTAGCCGTAGCAGTTCGGACACGTCGCCACGCGCTCCGCCACGATCGAGTCACAGCCCTCGCACACCTTGTATTTCTCCGGCTCGCCGATGATCTTGGCAGCTTGCTGAGCGCGGGCATCGATGGAGGGGGAGGAGGAAGCCATAAGTGGAACGGGGCGAGGGGTGCCGGGGGAGGAAGGAGAGAAAAGAACGCGGGGAGGAACATCGCCGCCAAAACATTCCCATTCAAGGGCGGGGGCGGAACTTTTTTCGGCCCTCCTCCCTTGCGTCCCGCCGTGGCTGACCGGACGTTTTTCGATGCCTGTGGCGGAGGATTTTCACGATCTTGGCGGCGACCTTTTTGCGTGGTCGGCGTTCAGTCCGGCGGCAAAGGTGGAGCTGTCGGCGCACGCCCTGGTCCTGCCGGCAGCCGGGTCGGCGGCGAACGGCGCGGGGAACGCGGCGCGGATCGTCGTCTTCGTGGATCCCGTCGCGCTGCGGCGGGCGGCGCTGGAGGAACTGCTGCTGGCGGCAGAGGCGACGCCGGCGGCGGTGCTCATCACGAACGGCAACCACGCCCGCGCGGCGGCGGACTTTCGGCGGCGCCTGCGCGTGCCGGTGCTTGCCGCGGCCGAGGCGCGCGCAGCATTGCGGGAGGATGGCTTGGAAATCGACGGAGAGATCCCGGCGGCTGCGGGCGTGGCGAGCCCGGTGAGTCCCGATTTTCCGGACGCACCGCGGCTTTTTTTCGGTGGAGAAACGAGCGCCTTGCAGGCGATCGCGCTTCCCGGTTTCGCGGCGGGCGAGACAGCGTTTTATTTCGCGGCGGACGGCGGCACGACGCTGCTCGTCGGCGACGCGCTGATTCACCTGGAGCCGCCCTACGACTTTGTGCCGTTGCCGAAGAAGTATTGCACCGCACCGAAGGAGACGCCGGCCGCGTTGCGCCGCCTGCTCGACCTGCCCCGGTTTGAGCGCATGACGTTTGCCCACGGCACGCCGTTGCTGGCCGGTGCCCGCGAGCGACTGGCCGCGCTGCTCGCCGCCGGTGGAGGGCAGGCATCGTGAACGCCGCCACCAGCGGCGGAAGTAGTGGCAATACCAACGACAGCGGTGGCGCGACGGCTGCCGCGATCGCAAATAATGCCGCCGGGCGGCCGGATGCCGACAGACGGCAGCAGCGACAGCGGCGGCGCGGTTTCCCCGGTTATCCCCTCGCTGCCGCCGGAAAACCATTCGCCGGCTTCGTTCTTCGCGGCGACCCGGCGGGTGCTGACGTTTATCCGCTTCTCGCACACCGTTTTCGCGCTGCCGTTTGCGCTCGGCTCCATGCTGGTCGCCGCGCATGGACGCCCGACGGCTGCGGGTGGTCGGACTCATCCTGCTGGCGATGGTTTTTGCCCGCACCGCCGCGATGATTTTCAACCGGCTCGCCGATTGGGAGCTCGACAAGGGCAACCCGCGCACCGCCGGCCGGCACCGGCTCGTGTCGCGGCCCGTGGCGACGGCGCTGCTTGTCGTCAATGCCGGCGCGTTTGTCGCCACGACGGCGTGGATCAATCCGCTCTGCTTCGCGCTCTCGCCGGTGGCGTTGCTGATCGTTTTCTTTTATTCGCTGACGAAGCGGTTCACCGATTTCACGCAGCTTTTTCTTGGGTTCGCGCTCGCCGTCTCGCCGGTCGGCGCGTGGCTGGCGGTGCGCGGTCAATTTGAACTGCCGCCGCTTGTGCTCGCCGCCGCGGTGCTGCTCTGGGTCGCCGGGTTCGACCTGATTTACGCCACGATGGACTACGATTTCGACCGGCGCGCCGGGTTGCGCTCGCTCGTCGTGCGTCTTGGCATTCCGGGCAGTTTGCGGCTGGCGCAATGGCTGCACGGCGGTGCGTTTGTGCTGCTGATTTTTTTCGGCGTCGCCGCCGGCCTGGGACCGATCTACTACGCCGGGCTGGTGCTCGTGCTCGGCGCGTTTTTCTACGAACACCGCAGCGTCGCCGATCCGGCGCGGCTGGACATCGGCGCCATCAATCGCGCCTTCTTCAACGCCAACGCCTTCGTCGGACTCGTCTTCGTGCTCACCGTGCTCGCCGACCAGCAGCAGTGGGTCTTTGGGTAGGGCGGGCGTCTCGCCCGCCGCCGCGGGCGTCCCGCCCGGCGGCACGCAAATAGGCGAAAACCTGGCGTCCCTCCTGGCGATGCCCGGGGCGAGACGCCCCGGGCGGCGGGCGAGACGCCCGCCCTACCCGCGGAGGCCGCCAATGGGCGCAGAATATCGCGTCCCTCTGTGCGTTGCCTGGGCCGGGACGCCCGCCCTACCCAGGGGACCACTCAGATGTCTCCGCGGCGCCGCTCGCGTTACGGCGAGAAGACAAACTGGCCGTTGCCGAAGTTGTAAAACACGCGCGGATTTGTCGTGTAATGCCCGGGCCGGTTCGCGTCCGGGAAGTAGTAGAAAAAGGACTGCGTGCCGAAATTATACAGATACGGGAAGATCGTCGGATCCGTGTAGAAGAAGACGCCGAGCTTGAAGTCGTAGAGATAGACGCCACCCCGCGCGTTGCCCGCATTGATGACATACTCGAAGCCGAGATCGTCGTGATAAATGAACGGGAACGAGGCGTCCGAGTAGTAGCCGAACACCGTCCCGTTCGGGAACACGAGATACTTGAAGCCGTTGCCCACCGACACCGCGCCGGTGAAAAACGCCGCCGCGCCGCCGGCGTCATTCGTCAACCGCGCCAGACTGGAGCGCGCGGTGCCGTTCACCGACAGAAAGTCGCCGCCGATCACGATCCGGCCGTCCGCCGGCTGGAGCGCGAGCGCATACGTCGGCCGGGCGCGCACGTCGGTGAAAAACGTGCGGTCCAGATTCCCGCTGGCATCGAGCCGGCCCACGTCGCCGACACCGGCGCTGCGGATGCCGTCGCCGCCGTAGAGAATCTTCCCGTCGGGCTGCAACGCGACCGCGTAGAAATCCCCGTCGTAATAGCCGAGGCCGGGAAAAGTGCTGTCCCGGCTGCCGTCGGCGTTGAGCCGGAAAACGCCCGCGACCCGGCGGTCCGGCGGAGCGAAGAAACTGACAAACGTCGTGCTGGCATACAGCACCTTGCCGTCCGGCTGCACCGCGACGGAAAAGATCGTGTCGGCGCCCGGCTTGTCCGGCACGAAGCCGTCGTCCACGCCGCCGTCCGTGTTGAGCCGCGCCAGGCCGGGGCGCCCGATGCCGCCGCGGCCGGAAACCACGTTGAGCACCAGGAAATCGCCGCCGATCACGATCCGGCCGTCCGCCTGCAACGCGATGGCGTTGACCACGCTGTCCGAGCTGACGCCGTTCGTCCCGGCGCCGGTGAAGCCAGGGTCAAACGAACCGTCCGCATTCAGCCGGGTGAGCGAAAAGCTCTGGCTGCCGTCGGCATTGAGATACCGGCCGCCGACGAGGATTTTGCCGTCGGGTTGCAAGTGCCAGCGCATTCGTGTTTCCCGTCTGCCCGGTCAGCGGCTGAAACGTGGTGTCCAGGCTGCCGTCTGCGTTCAACCGCGCGAGACCGGAGCGGGGCGCACCGTTAAAAAAACGAAACCGCCCGCCGACGAGGAGCTTGCCGTCCGGCTGCAAGAACAGAGCGCGCACGTCGCCGCTGCCCGCGCCGGAGCCGGGATCAAACGTGGTGTCGAGGCTGCCGTCCGGCAAAAACCGGGCGACTCCGGCGCGGGACGTTCCGTTGACCCGCAGAAACGCGCCGCCGGCGATGATCTTGTTGTCGGCCCGTTGCACGACGACGGCGTTTACCGTGCCGTCCGGCCCGCTGCCGGGATTGAAGGTCGGATCGAGGCTGCCCGGGGTGGTTTGCGCTCGAGCCGCCGCCGTAGCGGCCACAGCAAGGCAAGCCGCGGCAAACAGCAGGAACAACGGCCATTGGCAGCGGCGCAAAACCGATTTTCTGGAGCGAGTCTCCGGGAGACCAGTCCGGCGAGCGGTAGTGGAGAAGGTTTCAGAACGGAGGGTAAGCCGGGTGTTCATCGGAGAAAAAAGGAGGGTTTACAGCTTTGCGCCCGTTTCCCGGGCTCCAGGCGAAGTCGCCGCGGAAATCCCGGTGCGGGGCGTTGCCGAATTTAACCAATCTCTCGCGCGGTCGTTGCGGAATTTGTGGTGAAAACTCGCAAAATCTCGACCTCGCGCGGGCGGCGGCCGCTCTGCGCCCCCGGGCGAGATTCCCCAGCCGAAACCGCCACCCATCTTCTGGCGGTGCGCCGCTGGCGTGGTGAATGGCGCTGTTCATCGCGCCAGCGAGCGCACGGCCTGACCGCGTTGCTGCCGCCGCTATTGGCTTCCGGCCAACACGGCGTGCCGCTTCGGCACAAAGCCGGGGTCGCGTGATCCCAGCCGAGCTGCCCGACGCGTCGAGCGGCAGTGGCACTGGTTTGCCGACCGGTGATCGGGATGTCGCGAGCTGTTTCTGGACAGCGGCTCGGCGGAAGAGACCGGTTCAGGGCGAAAAGACGAACTGGCCGTTGCCGAAGTTGTAAAACACGCGCGGATTCGTCGTGTAATGCCCCGGCCGGGCCGTGTCTGGGAAATAGTAAAAGAATGCCGCGGCGCTGAAATTGTAGAGGTAAGGCCAGAGCGCCGGTTCGGTGTAGAAAAAGGTGCCGAGCTTGAAGTCGTAAAGGTAAACGCCGCGCCTGCCGTTGGCGGCATCAACGACGTATTCGAAGTCCAGGTCGTTGTGGTAAAGGTAGGAAGAGAGCCCGGCGTAATAGTATCCGAAGGGAACTCCGTTGTTGAAAGCGAGGTAGTCGAACCCACCCCCGACCGAGGCTGCGCCGGTGAAGAACGAGGACACGCCACCGGGGTCGTTGTCCAACCGCGCGAGCCGCACGCGGGCCTTCCCGTTGACGCTGGTGAAGCTGCCGCCGATGACGACCTTGCCGTCGGGCTGGAGTGCCAGCACCTGGGTCACTTTGGCGGCGACGGTGCTCGAAAGAGTATCATCTCCCAGACCCCGGCCAGGAGTCAGTCGTCCCACGTCGCCGCCCGAGCCGAAGCTCGCGCGCGACGCAACACTGCCGCCGTAGAGAATCTTGCCGTCGGGCTGCACTGCCACCGCGAAAAAGCTGCCATCCTGGTAGCCAAGGCCGAGGAACGATTCGTCCTTACTGCCGTCCGGGTTGAGCCGAAAGACACCGGCGACCGACCGGTCGGGTGCAACGAAAAAGTTCGCGTCCGTGAAGCTGGCATACACGATCTTCCCGTCGGCTTGCAGCGCAATGGAATAAACCGGGGTCTCCGGCCTTTGCGTGACGAACCCACTGTCCCGGCTGCCGTCCGCGTTGAGTCGCACCAAACTAGGGTAACCCGTCTCAAAGCCGCCGCCGAAAACGATCCGACCGTCGTCTTGCAGGGCTAAAGCGCGCACCAGCCCCGCGGGCGCAAAGTCGCGCGGGCTCACAGAGATGAACCCCGGGTCCAAGGAGCCATCCGCGTTGAGGCGGGTAAGAAAAAAGCTCGGAGTGCCGTCTGCATCTTTGTAAGTGCCTCCGACCAAAATCTTCCCGTCGCTCTGAATAGCCACCGCGTGGGTTTCGCCAGCCAGGCCAGTGAGCGGTTGGAAGGCGCTGTCCACAATGCCATCGGTGCGCAGGCGAACGAGTCCCGGTCGTGCGGCGCCGTTGAAACTGCTGAAGCTGCCGCCGACGAGCACCTTGCCGTCCGGCTGCAAAACTACGGCGAACACTTCGCCGTCTGCAGCCCCGGTCCCCGGATCGAAACTGGGGTCGAGCTTGCCGTCTGAAAGGAAGCGTGCGACTCCAGAGCGCGACGAGCCGGCCACCTGTCTGAAAGCACCGCCGGCAATAATTTTGCCGTCGGCGCGTCGCACAACGAGCGCATTGACCACGCCGTCTGGACCGGCACCGGGGTCGAAGTTGGGATCGAGTGCTCCAGGCAGACTGCTCTGGGCGCGACCGCTGCCAAGCGAGGCGATGGAAGCGAAAACAGCCAGCAGTCCGCCGGAGAGCAGACGCCTCAAAGGGAGAAAAGTTTTCATGGGGCGGGGCGCCGCCACCTTGGTCCGGCGGTGGGGTAAGCGAATTGGGACCACCGGGAGCGGCACGGCATAGCATAGCCGGCATTGGGTTTTCAGCCTAACCGGAAATGGAACTGTGAAGGCAGTTTGAGATCAACGCCGCACGCCTCCGTATTCTGTCGGCAACACAAAACTGCGCTGTGTCATCGCCTGGCATGGTGCATCAAAGTTTTTCCGTCTTCGAGTCATCGGCAGACGCTGGCTCTGTCGCAGCGCTTGGGGGAGAACGTCGGACCCCGATTTCTGAAGCCGGTATCCATCTACATATCATGATGCGACAATTCGTGTCTTGCCTTCAGTTCCAGCTCGCTGTTTATTGGCGGCGCTATGATCGCTCCCCACTCGTCCCATCCGCTCACCGCGCTCTTGCGCGAACGCATCGTGATCCTCGACGGCGCGATGGGCACGATGATCCAGCAATACCGGCTCGACGAGGCGGCGTATCGCGGGGAGCGTTTCCGCGATTACCAGGGCAGCGATCTGAAGGGAAACAACGATCTCCTTTCGCTCACCCGGCCGGCGGTGATCGAGGAAATCCACGCGCGTTATCTTGAAGCCGGCGCGGACATCATCGAGACGAACACGTTTAATTCCACGTCGCTCTCGCAGGCCGACTACGGGCTGGAAACGCTGGCTTATGAACTGAACATCGCGGCCGCCGGCTGCGCGCGACGGGCGGTGGAAAAAGTCACGGCGCAGGACGGCCGGCTGCGGTTTGTCGCCGGGGCGCTGGGGCCGTTGAGCAAGACGCTCTCGATCTCGCGCGACGTGAACGATCCCGGCGCCCGCGATGTGACGTTCGACCAGGTGCGCGACGCCTACACGGAGCAAGTCCGCGGGCTGCTCGACGGCGGCGTGGACGTGCTCCTCGTCGAGACGATCTTCGACACGCTCAACGCGAAAGCCGCGCTCTTCGCCATCGAGACGTTTTTCGACGAACACCCCGCGCGCCGGATGCCGATCATGGTGAGCGGGACGATCACCGATCTCTCCGGCCGCACGCTCACCGGGCAGACGGTGGAAGCGTTTTACACCAGCGTGTCGCACGCGCCGCTGCTGAGCATCGGGCTGAACTGCGCGCTCGGGCCGAAGGAAATGCGGCCGTATATCGAGGAACTGGCGCACATCGCGCCGACGTTTGTTTCCTGTTACCCCAATGCGGGTCTGCCCGATCCGCTTTCGGCCACCGGTTTTCCGGAGACGCCGGAGTCGCTGGCGCCGCAGCTCCGCGAGTGGGCGGCGAACGGCTGGTTGAACATCATCGGCGGCTGCTGCGGCACGACGCCGGCGCACATCAAGGCAATCGCGGAGGCGGTGCGCGATTGTCCGCCGCGCCGGGTGCCGGAGATTCAGGCGCGGCTGCGGCTCAGCGGGCTGGAAGCACTGGCGGCGTGAACGAGCGCGGTTTGTTGTAGAGGCGGCTCTGTGAGCCGCAATCGTTTCGACTCAGCGGCTCACAGAGCCGCCTCTACAACGGGCCGTCTTTCCAACTTCCACCCTTTGCACGGGAAAATCTGCGCCTCGGGTGAGCGGACCAGGCGCCCGGGCCGCGAAGTGGAGAGACCATGGAATACATCCGTCTCGGCCGCACCGGCCTGAAAGTTTCGCGTCTTTGTCTGGGCTGCATGAGCTACGGCGTGCCCGATAGCGGCACGCATCCCTGGACGTTGCCCGAGGAGGGGACGCGGCCGTTCATCCAGCGGGCGCTGGAGCTGGGCATCAATTTTTTCGACACCGCGAACGTTTATTCCGCCGGCACCAGCGAGGAGATCGTCGGCCGCGCGCTGAAGGATTTTGCGAAGCGCGAAGAAGTCGTGCTGGCGACGAAAGTCCACGGCGTCATGCGCAAGGGCGACCCGAACGGCCGCGGCCTTTCGCGCAAGGCGATCCTGCAGGAAATCGACAACAGCCTGCGCCGGCTCGGGACGGATTACGTTGACCTCTACCAGATTCACCGCTGGGATCACGGGACGCCGATCGAGGAAACGCTCGAAGCGTTGCACGACGTCGTGAAAGCCGGCAAGGCGCGCTACATCGGCGCGTCGTCCATGTTTGCGTGGCAGTTCTGTCAGGCGCTGTATCTCGCGGACCGGCACGGCTGGACGCGCTTCGTCTCGATGCAGGATCACTACAACCTGCTCTACCGCGAGGAGGAGCGGGAAATGATCGGCCTCTGCCGCGACCAGGGCATCGGCGTGATCCCCTGGAGCCCGATGGCGCGCGGCCGGCTGACCCGGCCCTGGCAGGAGAGCGAGGAAGCGGCCACGAAACGGGCGGAAACCGACGAGTTCGGCCAGTCGCTCTACCAGCACACGAAGGACGCCGACCGCCGCGTGGTCGAAGCCGTGCAACGCATCGCCGAAGCCCGCGGGTTGCCGATGGCGCAGGTCGCGCTGGCGTGGCTCTTGCACAAGCCCGGCGTCTCGTCGCCGATCATCGGCGCAACCAAGCCGCACCATCTCGAAGACGCCGTCGGCGCGCTGAACGTGAAGCTTTCCGCCGAAGAAATCGCGGAGATGGAGAAGCCCTACGTGCCGCACGCGACGGCCGGTTTCTCCTAAATCCAGGAGACGCCAGCCAGCGGACTGCTCAAGCCATTCGGGACGCGATACGGCATGGGGAAAATGATGCTGCCCGCATGGGGGAATCCCCCGTAAAACCGGTGTCGCCGTTGATCTTTCGCCGAACCGGCGGAGTGTCTCCGTCCACAATATCCAAGAGATTATGAGCAACAAAGAAGCTACTACCGCCAACGCGCCCTCCACGGCGAAGCGCACCGAATTTTCCGCCACGAAGACCCTCGGCTACGTCGCCAAAAATGCGACCGCGCCGCTGGAGCCGTTTACCTTTGAGCGCCGCGCGCTGCGGCCGAGCGACGTGCAGATCGAGATCCTTTATCTGCGGCGTCTGCCACTCCGACATCCACCAGGCGCGCAACGAATGGAAGAACACCATTTATCCCTGCGTGCCGGGCCACGAGATCGTCGGCCGCGTGACTGCGGTGGGCAACGACGTCACCAAGTTCAAGGTCGGCGACCTCGCCGGCGTCGGCTGTCTCGTGGATTCCTGCCAGGACTGCGCGAGCTGCGCCGACGGGCTGGAGCAGTATTGCGAGAAGGGCATGGTCCTCACCTACAACGGCAAGGACAAGGAAACCGGCGACATCACCTTCGGCGGCTACTCGACTTCCATCGTCGTGACCGAAAGCTTCGTGCTGCACGTGCCGGAAAATCTCGATCTCAAAGCCGTCGCGCCGCTGCTCTGCGCCGGCATCACGCTCTACTCGCCGCTGCGCCATTGGAACGTGCAGGCGGGCCAGAGTGTCGGCATCATCGGCCTCGGCGGACTGGGCCACATGGGGGTCAAACTTGCGCACGCCATGGGCGCGAAGGTGACGGTCATCACGACCTCGCCCGGCAAGGAAGCCGACGCCCGCAAGCTCGGCGCCGACGAGGTGCTGATCTCGAAAGACGCGGCCGCGATGAAGAAGGCAGCCGAGTCGTTTGATCTCATCGTGAACACGATCCCGGTCGGTCACGACATCAATCCCTACGTGGCGCTGCTGAAGCGCGACGCGACGATGGTGATCGTCGGCGCCGTCGAGCCGCTCAAGGGCGCGGTGAACTCCGGAGCCCTCGTGATGCGCCGCAAGAGCGTGGCGGGTTCGCTCATCGGCGGGATCGCCGAGACCCAGGAAATGCTCGACTTCTGCGGCAAGCACAACGTGGTGTCCGACATCGAGATGATCGACATCGCCGACATCAACGCAGCGTATGACCGCACGGTCAAAGGCGACGTGAAGTATCGCTTCGTCATCGACATGGCCTCGCTCAAGAAGCAGGAACAAAAAGCGGCCTGATCAATCCGTTGTAGAGACGGCTCTGTGAGCCGCAAATCTTCAAACAAAGCGCCTCGCAGAGGCGCCTCTACAACAACCCACTATCCTCATGTCACGCATCGTTCGCTTTCACCAAACCGGGGGCCCGGAAGTCCTCAAACTCGAAGACGTCGAGATTCCCGCACCGAAGGCCGGTGAAGTCCGCATCGCCGTGAAGGCGCTCGGGCTGAACCGGGCGGAGGCGATGTTTCGCAGCGGGCAGTATCTGGAGCAGCCCCGGTTCCCCGCGCGCCTCGGCTACGAAGCCGCGGGCACCGTGGAAGCGCTCGGCGAAGGTGTCACCGGCTTCCAGGTCGGCGACGCCGTCAGCACGGTGCCGGGGTTTTCACAAAACGATCACGGCGTGTATGGCGAAGTCGCCGTCGTGCCGGCGCGCGTGGTGGTGAAACATCCCGCGTCGCTTTCCTTTGAACAGGCCGCCGCAGTCTGGATGCAATACGCCACGGCCTACGGCGCGTTGATCGAAATCGCGAAGCTGACCGCCGGTGACACGCTGCTCATTCCGGCGGCGAGCAGCAGCGTCGGGCTCGCGGCGATCCAGATCGCGAACCACGTCGGCGCGACGCCGGTGGCCCTGACGCGGGGCAGTTCGAAAAAGCAGGCGCTGCTCGATGCCGGCGCGGCGCACGTGATCGCGACCGAGGAGGAAGACCTCGTCGCCCGGGTGAAGGAAATCACCGGCGGCAAAGGGGCGCGCGTCGTGTTCGATCCGGTCGGCGGCCCGACGTTGAACAAGCTCGCCGCGGCAACCGCGGAGCGCGGCATCATTTTCCAATACGGCGCGCTCTCCACCGAGCCGACGCCGCTGCCGCTGATGGACGTGCTCGGCAAATCGCTCACGATCCGCGGCTACTGCTTTTCGAGATCACCGGCGATCCGCAGCGGCTCGAAGCGGCGAAGAAATTCATCGTGGCCGGGCTGGAAAGCGGCGCGTTCAAACCGGAAATCGCGAAGACGTTTCCGCTCGACCAAATCGTCGAAGCGCACCGCTATCTGGAGAGCAACCAGCAGATCGGCAAGATCGTGGTGACGGTTTGAGCGGCGGCGGTGGGGTTGCCGGAATTTGTCCGCAGATTCCGCAGATTTCCGCAGATGAAGAGGAGGGGTGGGAGCGTCCGCTGATTTCCGCAGATCGAGCGGAGAGATGAAAGCGTCTCGGGGGGCGGGAAATTCTCGCGGTCCACAGTCTTCCTCCCTTCTTCCATCTGCGAAAATCTGCGTAATCTGCGGACAGTTCATCCACGCATCGACGCATCATGATGCGCGCATTTGTTCCTTGCTAATCAACGGGTCCGCCCTGACAGGTGGAGTCTGCTTATGTCCGCGGATGTTGCCGTCTCTTCTTCGCCCCCGGTTGCCCAGGGTTCCCAATTCCTTCTCGTCGGTGAGCGCACCAACGTCACCGGCTCGCCGCGTTT
The DNA here is from genome assembly GCA_963762725.1 of uncultured Verrucomicrobiae bacterium. GTDB lineage: Bacteria > Verrucomicrobiota > Verrucomicrobiia > Chthoniobacterales > SZAS-18 > JAFAXH01. The sequence continues at coordinate 1,175,584 of CAVXLY010000005.1, forward strand.
CGCGAAGCTGATCCTCGCCGGCGATTACGAAACCGCGCTCGCCGTTGCCCGCCAGCAGGTCGAGGGCGGCGCGAACATTCTCGACGTCAACATGGACGAGGGGATGCTCGATGGCGAAGCCGCCATGCGGCGTTTTCTGAATCTGCTCTCCGCCGAGCCGGACATCTCGCGGGTGCCGATCATGGTGGACTCCTCGAAGTGGAGCGTGATCGAAGCCGGCCTGAAATGCATCCAGGGTAAAGGCATCGTGAACTCGATCTCGCTGAAGGAAGGCGAAGAAAAGTTCAAGCACTACGGCCGGCTCGTGCGCCGCTACGGCGCGGCGACGGTCGTCATGGCGTTCGACGAGCAGGGCCAGGCCGCGGACTTCCAGCGCAAGATCGAAATCTGCGCGCGCGCCTATCGCATTCTCACCGAAGAAGTCGGTTTCCCGGCGACGGACATCATCTTCGATCCGAACATCCTCACCGTCGCCACCGGCATCGAGGAGCACAACAATTACGCCGTCGATTTCATCGAAGCGACGCGCTGGATCAAGCAAAACCTGCCCGGCGCGAAAGTCTCCGGCGGCGTGTCGAACGTCTCGTTTTCCTTCCGCGGCAACAACCCGGTGCGCGAGGCGATCCACTCCGCGTTTCTGTATCACGCCATCCGCGCCGGGATGGACATGGGCATCGTCAACGCGGGCCAGCTCGCCGTTTACGAAGAGATCCCGAAAGACCTCCTCGAACTCGTCGAAGACGTGCTGCTTCAACCGCCGCCCCGACGCCACCGAGCGGCTCGTCACTTTCGCGGAAACCGTGAAAGCCGGCGGCAAGGAAAAGGTGAAGGACGACGCCTGGCGCAACGCCCCGGTCGAGGAGCGGCTTTCGCACGCGTTGATCAAAGGCATCACCGATTTCATCGACGAAGACACCGAGGAAGCGCGGCAAAGATTCGCGCGTCCGCTCGAAGTCATCGAAGGCCCGCTGATGGCCGGCATGTCGATCGTCGGCGACCTGTTCGGCGCGGGAAAAATGTTCCTGCCGCAGGTGGTCAAAAGCGCGCGCGTGATGAAAAAAGCCGTCGCGTATCTGATGCCGTTCATGGAAGCCGAAAAGGCGTCGCGTCCGGTCAGCGAACAGCGCGCCCAGGGCAAGGTGCTCATGGCCACGGTGAAGGGCGACGTGCACGACATCGGCAAAAACATCGTCGGCGTCGTGCTCGGTTGTAACAACTTCGAGGTCATCGATCTCGGCGTCATGGTGTCGTGCGAGAAGATCCTCGAAGCCGCGCGTCAGCACGGCGTGGACGTCATCGGCTTGAGCGGCCTCATCACGCCGTCGCTCGACGAAATGACGCACGTCGCCAGCGAGATGCAGCGACTCGGATTCACCACGCCGTTGCTCATCGGCGGCGCCACCACGAGCCGCGCGCACACCGCGGTGAAAATCGCGCCGGCCTACGACCACGCCTGCATTCACGTGCTCGACGCCTCGCGCTCCGTTGGCGTCGTGAACTCGCTGCTGCAGCCCGACGGCAAGGCCGGTTTCGTGGCGCAGATCAAATCCGATTACGTGAAGCTGCGCGAGGAACACGCCGCGCGCACGACGTCGAAAAAGATGCTGACGCTCGAAGCGGCCCGCGCCCGGCGCACGCCCATCGATTGGGCCACGGCGGAAATCGCGGTGCCCGCGTTTCTTGGCTGCCGCGTCGTCAAAGATCAGCCGCTCGACGAACTGGTGCCCTTCATCGACTGGTCGCCGTTTTTCCACACCTGGGAATTGCGCGGCCGCTATCCCGGCATCTTCGACGACCCTTACGTGGGCAAGCAGGCGCGCGAGCTCTTCGACGATGCCCAGCGGCTCCTGCAGGACATCGTCAACGGCAAGCTCATCCAGGCCCGCGCGGTGCACGGATTCTTCCCGGCCAACAGCGTCGGCGACGACGTCGAGCTTTACACCGACGAGTCGCGCACCGAAGTGCTGCAGACCTTCCATTTCCTCCGTCAGCAGCAGGAAAAACCGGCGGGCCAATGGAACAGTTGCCTCGCCGATTTCATCGCGCCGAAATCCAGCGGCCGCGAAGATTATCTCGGCTGCTTCGCGGTCACCGCGGGCCACGGCGTAGACGCGCTTGTCGCGCAGTTCCAGGCCGAGCACGACGATTACAACAAGATCATGACCCAGGCGCTGGCCGATCGGCTCGCGGAAGCGTTCGCCGAGTTCCTGCATCGTCAGGCGCGCATCGAGTGGGGCTACGGGCGCGTGGAGGAGCTTTCCAACGAAGAGCTCATCCGCGAAAAATACCGCGGCATCCGTCCGGCGCCCGGTTATCCCGCGTGCCCTGACCACACCGAGAAGCCGCCGCTGTTCCGCTTGATCGAAGCCGAAGCCAACGCCGGCGTGAGCCTCACGGAAAGCTGCGCGATGACGCCGGCCAGCAGCGTGAGCGGCTTCTATTTCGCGCACCCGGAATCCAAATATTTCGCCGTCGGCAAACTCGAGCGCGACCAGCTCGAAGATTACGCCCAGCGCAAGGACCGTCCGGTCGCCGAATGCGAACGCTGGCTGGCGCCGTATCTCAACTACGACCCGGCGAAAATGAGAGTTCCATCCTCAGGCTCCCCCGTCAGCGCTTGAGGCGTCCGGCAGCCCGTCAGCGCTGTCAGGGAACGCGCCAAGGGGGCAATTCAGAATCGGAGCCGAGAGACGGCAGCAGGCTGGCGTGCGGTCAAGGCTGGGTCCCAGCAATCCCGGCAAGGTGCCGGGCTTTCAAGCGCCTTTTTCCTTGCGCCCTTATTGCAAATAATTAGCATGTGCGTCGTGCAGTCGTGCCCGTTTCAATTCGCGCGAGACGCAGGCGTGGCCTCGTTGCCAGACTCAATGTCGGCTTCGGGGAATGGCGGCTTTACCACGACGCGCTTTCGACAGGCGCTCGCCGCGCTGCTTCTCACGCATCTGCTGGCAATCGTTGTGCTGGCCGTGGCGCCCCAATGGCACGACTGGCTGCACGACACCCACGCTGCCAGCGACGCGGGCGAGCATTCCCATGAGTGCTCGGTGACGCTTTTCCTTCACGGCAGCGTGGAGGCACCGGCCGCCCCGATCTCGGGGTCGAGCGCGGCGCTGTGGACCGGAGAGCAGCTTTTCTCTCCTCTTGCCGATGCGTCCTGGGTGGCTTCGGTTTTCGCCCTCAGCCGCGTGTTTGAACACGGGCCGCCGTCGCTTCGCGGTTAGAGTCTATCTTTGGGTTGGTCGTTTGGCGGCGGCCGTTCGTTCGGGCGGCGTCAGCCAGGCCGCTGCCGACCTCCGCGCTTCTTCGAAGCGTTTCCCGTCGCGGCCACTTCTTCGCCGCCGGCTGGCCTGCTTGCCGCGTGCCGCCGGCTGCGCGGACGCCTGCCGCGCCGCGAGGCAAGGCACCTCATTCTTTCCCGGGCATTCGCCCACTCGCAGTCTGTCCGGCGCGCTCTGCGCCCAATGCTCCATTTTCCGTGAAAACTCATTTTTTCTCTGCTTCCGTTCTTCCGCTTGTCGCCCTCGTGGCTCCCATCGTTTACGCCCAGGATATCACTCCAGGCGATCAGTCCTCGTCGTCGTCCTCCGCGGCTGCCTCCACCGCATCCGATGCACCGATCCCGCAGCGCGTGGTTGTCACCGGCAGCCCCCTGGATCGCAGTGCGTTTGATACTGCCCAGGCCGTCTCCATCCTGGCCGACCGTGATTTGAAAACGAAGGCCGCCTCCACGCTGGGCGAGACCCTCGACGGCGAACCCGGCATCAGCGGCAGCGGCTTTACCGCCGGTGCGAGCCGCCCGATCATTCGCGGCCAGCAGGAAAACCGGGTGCGCGTGCTCAACAACGGCACCGAGGTCTTCGACGTCTCCAACCTCAGCCCCGACCATGCGCCGAGCGTCAGCCCGCTGCTCAGTCAGGCAGTCGAAGTCGTGCGCGGTCCCGCGACGATCCTTTACGGCTCCAGCGCGATTGGCGGGGTGGTCAACGTGATCGACAACCGCATTCCCAGCGCGCCTCCCGCCAACGGACGCTTCGCCGGCGAGTTGGTCGGGCGCATGGGCTCCGTCGATTTTGAACGCAGCGGAGCGGCCAGTCTCGACTTCGCGCTGACGCCGCACTTTGTCTTCCATCTCGACGGCTCGCGCTTCTACACCGACGACGTGACGGTGCCCGGCTTTGCGCTGAGTCCGCGGCTGCGTGCGACCCTGACCCCGGAGCAGCGTGCGCGGGGCGACCGCTTCGGCGGCGACCCCGTCCATTACGTGCCGAACACTTTTGTGCGCACGAAAGACTTCGGCGTCGGCGCCAGCTACGTCTGGGAGAAAGGCTACGTCGGGGTGAGCTTCGGCCAGTTCCTCTCGGTTTACGGGGTGCCGGATGATCCCGGAGTGGACGACCCAGCGGAGCCCGCGGTGCCCGTGCGTCTGGATGTGACCAAGCGCCAGTGGGCGCTGCGCGCCTCGCTCGCCGATCCATTTCCCGATGTGGCCACGGCCAACCTGAAAGTCTCCTACACGGATTACAAACATCTGGAGATCGACGGCAATGAAGTCGGCTCGACTTTCAAGACGAACGGCGTCGATTCACGCCTCGAACTGATCCACAAGCCGCGCGGCGCCTTCGAGGGCAGCCTCGGCGCGCAGGTGTTCTATAAACATCTGGCCGTGCTCGGCAGCGAGGCGTTCCTCCAGCCGACGGACACGTTTTCTCCCGCCGGCTTTTTCTTCGAAGAACTGCGGCTGCTGGGCGGCGACGGCGACAAGTCCCAAGCCGCGACTCCTGCCAGCACCGAACCGAAGCCGGCCGACTGGCAGCCCTCGTTGCGGGTGCAGGTCGGCGGGCGGGTCGAATACAACCGCGTTGCCATCGCCTCGAGCGATCCGGCGCTGACTTCGCTGCTGCCGGGAGATCGCACCACGCGCGAGTTTCTGCCGCTCTCGGCTTCTGCTGGGTTGGTTTACGAGTTCACGGAGAACACCGCCCTGGCGATGACGCTCGCCTACAGCGAGCGGGCGCCGGCGGCGGAAGAGCTGTATGCCCGCGGGCCGCACAACGCCACCTTCCAGTATCTCGTGGGTGACCCGAATCTCGGTAAGGAAAAACAGCTTGGCCTGGACGTGAGCATTCGCCGCCGCGCCGGGCGGGTCACCGGCTCCCTGAGCGGCTTTTACAATCGCTATTTCGACTTCATCGACTTCACGCCGACGGCCGACATCATCGACGGGCTGCGCGTCTTCGACTACACGCCGAAGAACGCCGACTTCTACGGCGGCGAAGCGCTCGTGACTGTCCATCTCCTGCCGGCGAGCATCAGCCGGCCGGTGCCGCCGGCCGAACGCGCGAGCGCGAAAGCGGTCGTCAGCAAAGAGGCGGCAACCCGTGAGCCGGTGGCCAATCCCAACGACCTGTTTTTGGAGCTGCGCGCCGATTACGTGCACGCCGAAGATCGCGACACCGGCGAGCCGTTGCCCCGCATCACTCCGCTGCGCTTGGGCGTCGGCCTCGGATTCAGCAACGAACATTGGAACGCCAGGATCGAAGGCGTGCGCGTGAACCACCAGTTCCGCACGGCCGCCTTCGAAACCAGCACGCCGGGTTACACGTTCTTGAACGCCAGCGTGAGCTACAGCTTTCGGGTGCGTGATACCCGCTGGGATGTGTTCGTGCGCGGCACCAACTTGACGAATGAAGAAGCTCGCAACCACCAGAGCTTCCTCAAAGACGTGCTCCCGCTGCCCGGGCGAAACATCGTCGGCGGCGTGCGGGTCAGCTTTTGAGCCAGGCGGGCGTTTGCGGTGGTTTGGTCGGGCTTGTTGCCGTCGGGATCCAGCCGCTTCATCCCGGCAACGCGTTCGGTCAAAACGAAGGTAGCCGGGACCGCCGCCGATCAGAGTTCGCCCACTGTCAGACAGCGTGTTTCTGCGTGAAAGTGGACGCTTCGCCAACCGCTTGCTGCGCCTGGCCGAATGGTTTGCCCGAATCTGATCGTCGTGCACCGTTGCTCGCCGCGAATCTGCGCCAGGCCAGCGGCGCGCCGTGGTGGCAACTTTTCATTCAAAACGCCGCGCCCGCATTATGTCAACGCCGCCACGGACGAACTGGATGACGGCGCGGACGAGCGCTTTGGCGCGGCGATCGCCAGCGCGTTTCTCGGCGGCCAAGTTGTGTGCAAGACCGATTATCTCACCGCCTGCAACGGCGAAAACATCAGCATCTTAAAGTGTCGGAACACGCCGACGACCCCGAAGCCAGGCAGCCCCGGAAACTTTGCAAAATTGACCGGCTGCCGGGGCGCTACTCCCGTCGGCTGCGCGGGATCAGCTTTTCCAGGCTGGGATTGGCCGCCAGCACGTCGCTGGCTTTGATGAATGTTTTCACCAGCTCCGCGGGTGAGACGCCGGCGCTGCTGGTGCTGCTGCCGCTCGCGACGCCGGTGATGACTTCCAGCTCGCGCGGCGTCACGCGCACCTCGCCGAGAAAGCCGCGCAGCTTGATCGTGCATTCCGCGTAGTCCGGCGGGTAATCCACCGTCACGTCGCCAGAGTTGTCGGCTTCAACTTCATCAATCACGTCTTCAATGCTCACCGGCTGCGCGAAGGTGAAGGAGACACGGGAGAAGATGTTTTGAAACGCCTCGTTAAGCTGCGGATCGGAGAAAACCGTGATCTCCCGGATGTCGTGCAGATCAAAGGTCAGCAGGTAATCGCCAGGATCCTGCGGATCGACCTCGTAGCCGAGATCGAGCGTGAAATCGGTCGTCGTGATCGTCGCGTTCGGCGCTTCGAGGCCGAGGGAGATTTCCTTGCGCTTGTAGCCGCGGGCCGCGCGCAGGCGCTCGAAAAGATCGCGCGCGTCGCGGTCAAGATCGGCGGCGCAGATCGCGGTGGCAAACTGCCGCTCGAACATGTTGTCCGGCAGCGTCGCCGGCACTTTGTGGAAGCCTTTGCGGAAGCCGGCGAGCGCTTTGACGCTGCCGCGCCGGAAGCCGACCAGATGCACGTCTTTGGCCTCGGTGCGGGGCAGGTTGCTGGAAGTGTCGGACATGGCGTTTGGCAAATTTTTGCGAGCTCGGAAACGTAGCCCGGAAACGTGCCGCCGGCCATCGCTTTTCCTCGGAAAAATCGCGGCGAACCGCTCGAAAATTGGGGCCGGATGTGCGATGTTTGCGGGCTTCCGAGACTGGCCGTTTTCCGTGCTGGCGGGAGTCCTCGGCGCCTCCGTTCAGGCGTCGTTTTTTCTCGCCATGCTTCTCGCTCCTGCCGCCCCGCTCGCCGCTGACCCAGTCACGGCTCTCTCTTCGCTTCCGGACAACGACACGCTCCTCACACCGGCGCGCAGCCGGCTCTGGATGCCGCGCCGCGTGGTTTTCACCCCGGCGGCGCTGGCCGAGCCGTTTGGGCAACAAATCCGCGCGCGGGTGGAGGCGCTGGGGCTGCCGGTCGAGGAGTTGCCGGCCAACCGGATTGCCGGGGTGCGCGGCGCGGACGATCGCGAGACGTATCGCAACGCGAAATCGACGCTCGCCGTGGTGACCGCGCCGGCTTCGGCGTTCAACCTGCGCCCGATTCCGCCGTCGGCGGACTGGCAGTTTCATCTCGCGGAAGGTTGTCCGGCGCACTGCCAGTATTGTTACCTCGCCGGCAGTTTGAGCGGCGCGCCGGTGGTGCGGGCGTTTGCGAATCTGCCGGCAATTCTGGACAACCTCGCGCGGCACATCCGACCCGACGCCACGGACGCCGCGCCGACGTCGTTTGAAGCCAGTTGTTACACGGATCCGCTGGGCATCGAGCATCTCACCGGCAGCTTGGCGGAAACGGTCGCGTGGTTTGGCGCGCATCCCGGGGCGGCGTTGCGGTGGACGAGCAAGTTCGATCACATCGCGTCGTTGATCGATCTGCCGCACGGCGGCCGCGTGCAGCCGCGGGCGAGCGTGAACATCCCGCCGGTTTCCCGCGGGCTGGAAGGCGGCACGGCGACAGTGCCGCAACGCCTGCGCGCGATCGGTGAGCTGGCGGCGGCCGGGTATCCGGTCGGGCTAGTTATTGCCCCGATCATGGCGGTCGAGAATTGGGCGGCGCATTACGCGCAACTTCTCGACGAAGCCGCGGCGGCGCTGCCCGCTGACAGCGCGGTGACCTTCGAGCTGATCACGCACCGTTTCACGCCCGGCTCGAAGGCCGTGTTGCAGCGCTGGTATCCGGGCTCAAAGCTCGAAATGGACGAAAGCCAGCGGGCCGAAAAGCGGCATAAGTTTGGCGGCGTCAAATACGTCTATCCGCGCGATATCATGCGGGAAATGCGCGCTTGGTTCGAACGCGAGATTGCGCGGCGTTTTCCGCGCGGCCGGGTGCTCTACTGGACCTGAGTCGCGACGCGAATTTCGCGGCCCGCATTGCCCACTAAACCAGCGCCGGCTCGCGTTGTCCCGGGTGCCCGGCCACGGCGGGTTCTGCGGGCGCTGGATCGTCGTCCGGCTCCGGACGGAGGGCCACGCCGCTGCCGCCGGCCGGCGGACCGTCAAGCAGCGCGTTGCCGTCGTCGTCGCCGTCGCCGAAGCCGTCCCACCAGCCGCCGCTGTCGTCCTCGCTGGTTGGCAGCTGGGGATCAAAGAACTGGTCGAGCGCGATCCAGAGCGCCTTCGCATGACGGGCAACGAAAAGATTCACCAGCGGGATCGGCAGCGCGACGGAGAGCGTGAGCGTCCAGATGGACACCGGGCCGAAGACCTCGAAGATGTCGAGTAAGAGGTAGTTGATCACCGCCACGCACACCGCGAACCCAAAATTGATGCCGAAAATGGCGAACAGGAAATAGCCGTCCTCGCGCTCATACGCATACCCGCAGCGGGGGCATCCATCGAGCGGCTGAAACCAGTCTCCCAGGCTGCGCACCCGCCAGAAGGGCGAGAAAATCGGCCGTTGCCCGCAACCGGGGCAGCGCAGTCGCAGGGCGCGGACGACGTAGCGGAAGGCGAGCCGCGGGGTGCGGGGCTCCGTGGCAAAGGAGCCGTGGGAGGTCGTCGCACCGGGCGGGCGGGGGTCATCGGCCATGCCCATATTCGACCGCAAGAATCGTCTCGCGCATCCGGCCGCGCAAGGTGGAAACATCGAAGGAAACGTGAAGCTTGAGCCCGGGCGGATTGTCCGATTAATCTGACAACCCCGTGGCAGGCAAGCGCAGCGTCGCCAGTGGCGTCACCTCCGCCGGATTCATCTTTTACCCTCCTCCAGCAGCCAGTCCGCGTCTCCCTTCCCGTCGCCCCCCATGAAGAACAATCGCAAAGCCCCCGCCGCCAAGTCCTCCACCGCTGCCGCTGCTACCGCCCCGGCCGCGGCTCCAAGCTCGAACATCGAGAGCCATCTCAGCGAAAAGCGCGTCTTCAAGCCGGCCAAGGCCTTCGCCCGGCAGGCGCGCATCACCAGCATGGAGGACTACCGGCAGATGTATAAGCAATCCATCAAGAAGCCGGACAAATTCTGGGCCGGCGAAGCTAGCGAGCTGCTCTGGCAGAAAAAGTGGAAGACCGTCTGCGAATGGAATCCGCCCTTCGCGAAATGGTTCGTCGGCGGCAAGCTCAACGTCAGCGAGAACTGCCTCGACCGGCACCTTGACGGCCCGCGGCGCAGACAAGGCCGCCATCATCTGGGAAGGCGAGCCCGGCGAGAAGCGCACGCTCACCTATCAGCAGCTCCACCGCGAGGTCTGCAAGTTTGCCAACGTGCTCAAGCGCAACGGCGTGAAGAAGGGCGACCGCGTGCTGCATCTACATGCCGATGATCCCGGAGGCCGCCATCGCCATGCTGGCCTGCACCCGCATCGGCGCCGTGCACACCGTGGTCTTCGGCGGCTTCAGCGCGGACTCCATCCGCGACCGCATCAACGACAGCGGGGCGACCTGCGTCATCACGGCCGACGGCGGCTACCGGCGCGGACAACTGGTGCCGCTGAAGCAGAACGTGGACGACGCGCTCGATGGCGAAGGCACCGACGGCGTGCGCAAAGTCATCGTCTTCCGCCGCGCGGACAACGATATCCACATCAAGGAAGGCCGCGACGTCTGGTGGCACCGCGAGATGGAGTACGTGCTCGGCCGATTGCCCCGCCGAAGTGCTCGACAGCGAGCACCCGCTCTTCATCCTCTACACCAGCGGCTCCACCGGCAAGCCGAAGGGCATCCTGCACACCACCGGCGGCTACCTGCTCGGCGCGTATTGCACGACGCAAATACGTCTTCGACCTGCGCGAGGACGACGTCTACTGGTGCACCGCCGATGTCGGCTGGATCACCGGCCACAGCTACATCGTCTACGGTCCGCTGGCCAACGGCGCGACCGACCTTCATGTATGAAGGCGCGCCGAACCATCCCGAGCCGGACCGCTTCTGGAAGATCATCGACGACTACGGCGTCACGATTCTCTACACCGCGCCGACCGCGATCCGCGCGTTCATCAAGTGGGGCGACGAGTGGCCCGACGAAGCACGATCTCAGCAGCCTGCGCCTGCTCGGCACCGTCGGCGAGCCGATCAATCCGGAAGCCTGGATGTGGTACCACAAGATCATCGGCGGCGGCCGCTGCCCGATCGTGGATACCTGGTGGCAGACCGAGACCGGCGGCCACATGATCACCCCGCTGCCCGGCGCCACGCCCACGAAGCCCGGCACCGCGACGCTGCCCTTCTTCGGCGTGGACGCCGCCATCGTGGACGACGCCGGCAACGAAGCTCGGGCCCGAATGAAGGCGGCAAGCTCGTCATCCGCAAGCCCTGGCCCTCCATGCTGCGCACGCATCTGGGGCGACAACGAGCGCTACAAGCAGACCTACTGGAGCGAGTTCAAAGGCCGCGACTTCTACTTCACCGGCGACGGCGCGCGCCGCGACAAGGACGGCTACTTCTGGATCATGGGCCGCATCGACGACGTGCTCAACGTCGCCGGCCACCGCCTCGGCACCAGCCGAGGTCGAGAGCGCGCTCGTCGCGCATCCGGCCGTCGCCGAAGCCGCCGTCGTCGGCCGCCCGGACGAGATCAAAGGCCAGGGCGTCGCCGCGTTTCGTCACGCTGAAGGACGGCATCAGACGGCGGGCGAGGGCCTGCGCGAAGAACTGCAGCAAGCACGTTGCGCAACGTCATCGGCGCCGATCGCCACGCCCGATCGAGATCCGCTTCGCCGCCGCGCTGCCGAAGACCCGCTCCGGCAAGATCATGCGCCGCCTGCTCAAGCAGATCGCCGGCGGGCAGGATGTGACCGGTGACACGACGACGCTGGAGGATCTGTCCATCCTCGCGAAGCTGCAGGCGTCGGGCGACGAGTGAGCCTGGCGCGTTGGCTGGTCGAATCCATCCGTTAAATGCGGTCGCAACAGCCAGCCGCTCGATTTTCCTGAGGCGTTGCGTTAACGTGTCGCCTCATGAAACGAGCGAGCCGGCTGCATCGCGGAATCCTGGGCGTTCTCGTGTTTACCGCCTCGCTGGTCGCCGGTGAGGCGGTCGCGGAACCGGCAGCCGCGGCAACTCAGTCGCAGGTTATGCGCGTCATCGTCACCGGCGAGTTGATGCGCGAAGAGCCGGCGTCCACTGCGCTGCCGTCGCGCGGCGATCCACTGCCGGAGTTCGATTCCACCGGCACCCGGCGGCGTCCCGGCGAGCCGCGGTTTTTCACCGGATCGCATGTCCGGCAGCGCATCGAACGCTACGGCAACGCGACCTCGGCGGCTTACAATCTGCAGATTTTCGACCGTAACGACCTGGGGACCAGCCGACGGTTCGGCGGTCCGTTCGGCCCGTCCGCCGGCGACCTGCAGGCGCGGATTGCGCAGGAGCGCTACGTCCTCGACCTGCGCCGCGTCGCGCCGGCCCGGCGTCTGAAAGTGGCGACGCAGTTGCTGGGACCGGCGCGCGGCCAGCAACTGGTGGCCGAGTTCAACCGCTGGCAAGCCACCCACTGACTGAGGCGCACTGCGAAAGCGTCGCGCCGGTGGTTCGGAAAACGGCTCCGGCAGAGTGTTTGCCTCGCCGGGCATCGTGCGGCATCTTTCCGGTCGCAGTGAATTTCTTTTCCACCGGCATCAAAGAAGTCAGCCGGCGGCTGCGCCGGCAGAAAAACCGCCTGGCCCTGGCCGCCGCGCGCAAGTCGCTCGACGAAGCCGAAGCCGCGCTCGGCCGCTTCGGCTGGCGCACGCTGCTGCCCGGGGCGTTGCCAGCCGCGGCGGGAATGGAACCGGCGACCGCGCCGGCCACCGTCCCGCCAGAGCGCGGCAGCCGGGTCAGCCGGATGCGCGCGCGGCTTGGTTTTGGCCGGAAAAAGCCCGCCCCGCCCCGCCCGCGCGCGGCCGCCGGCAGCGCATCACCGGCGACCTCGGCGTCCTCGGTGCTGCCGCCGGTGACCGACGCATTGCGCGAAGCCCTGGAAACGCTGCGGGCGATCGAGGCCGAGCTGGCTGCCAACGCGGCCCAGATCACGGAGCTGGAAAAATCGATCGTCGAGCACGAAGCCGAGCGCGGCCAGGCGAAGATCCAGTGCGAGGCCGACGTCGCAAAAATCGACGAGGAGCGCAAGCCGTTGCTGGAAGCCGAGGGCTCCCTGGCCAGCCGGTTGCAGGAACTGCAGAGCAACGTCCTGCAGCACGAGCACAAAGCGGCCGAGCTCGAGGACGAGCGCCAGCGGCTTCAGCGCGAAAACGTGCAGCTCAAGCACCAGGGCACCGGCGGCGCGGCTTCCGCGACGCCGACCGATGAAACCCGCGCGCGGGACATGCGCAAGCGCGAGGTCGCCGGCCGCCGCGCCGCGTTGCCCGAGCAGCTCAGCGCCGTGCACTACGCCCGCGATGCCGCCGCCGGGTCAATCGCCACGCTGGAGGCGGAGTTGAAAAAAACGCGCGCCGAACTCATCAACACCAGCCGCCGCGGGCAGGTCATCCGCGCGGGCCTGGAAACCCGGGAGCGGGAGATCACCGCCGCGATCGCCGCGATCCACCGCGAGATCGCCGCGCGCCGCCGTCAGGCGTCGGACATCGAGGGCAGGAAGGAAAAGCCGCACCGCATCGCGGGCCGCGCGCTGGCCGACCGGCCTGTGCCGCCACGCGAGCGGGCGGGCGAAGAGCTTTACGAACGGGCGCACATCCGCCGGCAGGCGCTGGAGTCGCTTGTCGAGCTGGAGTCCAGCTGGGTGAAGGAAAGCGAATCGATCGACCGGCAGGACTTGCGGATTTTCGGCTTTGTCATCACGACGAGCGCGGTGTTGCTCCTGGTTTCGCTGCTGCTCTTTTTTCGCTCGCCGGGCAAGCGCGTTTATCTGCCGGCGGACACCGGCACGATTGTCTCCATCAACGTCGGCCGCTTTGCCGGCGCGGATCTGACGAGATGGCTCCAGCAACAGGAGCCCGACGTTTGGCGCGAACTCTGGACCGGGCTGGCGCGCAAGGTCAGCGAGATCCCGCTGCTCGACACGAACAAGACCGTCACCCGCATCACCCGCGCGCTGGCCACCCCGCCGGCGGGCGACGTTGACGGCACGCCGCAGGACTATCTCCTCGTGGAGCTGCGACCCGGGCTGGACATGGACAAATTTGTCCCGGAACTCGGCCGCATCGGACAATACCGGCCGTTCACGGTCAACGGCCTCACGCTCTATTCCCGCACCGGGGAGCGCGAGGTCAACCACCCGGAGCCCGGCGATCCTTCCTTCGCCCAGATCGGCCCGCACACGCTCGCCCTGGGAGCCGCCACCGCGGTCGCCGAGTTGATCCGCGTGCGGCTCGGCTTGAGCGAGGACTTGAAAGTGGACACGGATTTTCTCAATGAATTTGCCCGGCTTGATCGGGACAGCGCCCTGCGCTTGGTGACGCTCCATCCGACCCGGTTGCGCACGCTGACCGACCCGCTGTTCTCCAACGAACTGGCCGCCAAATGCGAGATGCTCGGCATCGCCGTGGATCTCGAGCCCGGCAAGCCGGCGTCCGCCCTGTTTCTCATCCGGGCCAAGGATGCCGCGGCCGCGGAAAACATCGCCGGATTGCTGCGCGCGACGCCGGAACAGGTGCTCCAGCTCCAGAGTTCCGGTCCGAATTTGTTCATCGAGCCGCCGATGGTGGCGCAGCGGGATCGCGGAGTGGAGTGGCGTTTCAAAATGACCTCGCCGGCGACCCGGGAATTTCTTGAGCGCATGTCGAATTTGGTCCAGGGCGGCGACCGCAGCGTGGCGCGGAAATAGGTCTGAATAGCCTCACGCAGAGGCGCGAGGAGAAAGGCAGGTCGAATTGCGACGCGTGGAGTGAAGCGGCGTCGCAATGGCCTCGCGCAAAGACGCAAAGGCGCAAAGGAAAAGACAGGGAGAAGAAAGGGAGGGGCCGGAGGGGCGAAAGCGATCGCTGCGTGTCGTTGGAAGTCTCCCTTCGAGCCATCTCCTGCGATCTTTCCCCGCTCTTCTCTTCCCCCTTTGCGCCTTTGCGTCTTTGCGCGAGGCATTCCAGTGCCGCTGCACTCCGAGTCGGGCGCTCACTCTGCCTTTCTCCCCCCTTTGCGCCTTTGCGTCCTTTGCGCGAGGCCATTGTCCCAATCGATCCAGTTTCGCGTGAACTTTTGCAAAGCCGGCCCGCTGCCGCCATATTCCTTCCAACATGGCCGCTCCTGTGAAGATCGACCCCGCCCTGCACGTCGAGAAGAAACCCGACTGGATCAAAGTGCGGCTGCCGTCGAACCCGGTTTTCTTTTCCACCAAAGCCCTCGTCGCCGACCTGAAACTGCACACGGTCTGCGAGAGCGCCCAGTGCCCGAACCGCTGGGAATGCTGGAGCCAGGGCACGGCGACTTTCATGATCGCCGGCGACCGGTGCACCCGGGCCTGCGGCTTCTGCGCGGTGAGCACGGCCAAGCCGTTTGCGCTGGAGGATGACGAACCCGCGCGCGTGGCCGAAGCCGTGAAGCGCATGCGGCTGAAGCACGTCGTCATCACCGCCGTGGCGCGCGACGATTTGAAGGATGGCGGCGCGGCCCATTTCGCGCGCACGATCCGCGCGATCCGCGAGATGGACCCGAGCATCATCATCGAAGTGCTCACGCCCGATTTTCATGCCGGCGAACGCGATTTGCGCGTCGTGCTCGACGCCGCGCCGGAAATCTTCAACCACAACCTGGAAACCGTGGAACGCCTGACGCCGCTGGTGCGTTCGCGCGCAAAATACCGGACCTCACTCGAAGTCCTGCGCATGGCAAAAGTCATCCGGCCGGAAAGCGTGACGAAGAGCGGCATCATGCTCGGCCTCGGCGAGGAGGAAGCCGAAATTTTCCAGGCCATGGACGACCTGCGCGAAGCCGGCGTGCAGGTGCTCACGCTCGGCCAGTATCTGCGGCCGACTCCGCAGCATCTTCCGGTCGTCGCCTACATCGCGCCGGAGACGTTTGATCTTTACGGCGAGATCGCGCGGAAAAAGGGTTTTGAATACGTCGCCAGCGGCCCGCTGGTGCGCTCGTCCTACCACGCGAGCGACTTCCATCCGGTGCCGCCGCGGGCGTAGCGGCAGGTCATCAATTAATACAGCACGCGCATCAGGCAGAGCCCTTCCGCCGGGGCGGCAAAGCTCGTTTTCTCCCCGCCGCCGCCGGCGCGCGAGCAACTGCGCTGATGCGATCCGGCGGCGCTTTGCCCTGCGCCACGCGCGCCAGCGTGCCGGTCATCAGCCGCACCTGCCGGTAGAGAAAGCCGTCCCCGACAAAATCGAGCGCGAGCAGCGGCCCTGGACCGCGTCGCACCGTGACGCGGCCGAGCGTGCGCACCGTGGTTTCCACCGCCTTCGAGCCCCGGCCGCGGTTGGCGGAAAACGGGGCGAAATCGTGCGTGCCGGCGAATTGCGCGGCGGCCTCGCGCAGGAGGGCGAAATCGAGCGGTCCCGGCAGATGCCACGCGCGGCCGAATTCCAGCGGCTGCAGGGTCGGCGCGTTCCAGATGCGGTAGCGATACCATTTCCCACGCGCGTCGAATCGCGCGTGCCAGCCGGGGCGGGCGACGGCGATTTTTTCGACCCGGATTTCCGGCGGCAGCCCGGCGTTGACGGCCGTGAGCCAGCGCTCGCGGGGAATCCGCGCGAAGACGCTCGCGGGCACGTCAGCCTGCGCAACCTGCCCGCGCGCATGCACGCCGGCATCGGTCCGCCCGGCGCCGTGCACCGGCACGCGGAGAGCGCCGTCGCTGCCGCCGCACAGCCGGCCAAAGGCGGTTTCCAGGAAATCCTGCACCGCGCCGCCGCCGGCCTGGCTTTGCCAGCCGCGAAAGGGGCGGCCGTCGTAGGCGACGACGAGCTTCAGGCGCACCGTCGGTTCCACGGCCGCAGTCACGATCCGAGTTCGCGCCGCAAACTTTCGCCGTCGAGAAACGTCTGCAGGATCATCTGCGCGGCGACTTGATCGATCACGGCGCGGCTCTGCTTGGTATTCCGGCCGCTGGAATGCAGCGCTTTTTGGGCGGCGACGGTCGTCATGCGTTCGTCGAGCAGGCGGACTTCGCGGCCGGCGGGCGCGAGCCGGGCGCGCAAGGTTTCGGCAAAGGCGCGCGCCTTCTCGGAGGCCGGGCCGTCGGTGCCGTTCATGTTGCGCGGCAGGCCGACGATGACGACGCCGATGTCTTCGCGCGTCGCGATTTCCACGATGCGATCCAAGGTGGCCGCGGGCCGCGCGCGATCGACAGCGATGGTTTCGCGCGGATGCGCCAGGGCGCCGAGGCCGTCCGAGATCGCCACGCCGACGCGCACTTCGCCGAGATCGATGCCAAGGGCGCGTTTCATAAAAAAGAGAGGAGAACGAATGACGAATGACGACGACGGCGGAAAATGGAGAAGCCGTCCGCGGCGGCTTCGCGGCGTTCGTCACCTGTCACCCGTCATTCCGCATTCGTCATTGCAATTTCTCCGGCAGCCGGCCGACGAGCTGCTTGATCTTTTCCGCTTCCTGCCGATGGCAGATCAGCGTGGCGTCGGCGGTCTGCACGACGATGAGGTCGTTGACGCCGAGCAGCGCGATCATGCGGCTGCTGTCGTCAGAAAAAATGATGTTGTCGCGCGCGTCATGCGTGGCCGGCGCGCAGTTGGCCGCGTTTTCGCTGCCGTCTTTCGCGAGATAACTGGCCACCGCTGTCCAGGTGCCGACGTCGTCCCAATCGAAGCCCGCCTCCAGGCAGAGCACGTGGCCAGCGCGTTCCATGAGCGCGTAGTCAATCGAGATCTTTGGCAGCCCGGCGAAGCGGGTTTCCAGCACGGTCATGAAATCCGGCGCGCTTTTCACCTGCGCAATGAAGTCAGCCAGCTCCGGCATCTGCTTGGAAAATTCGCTCAACGCCGCCGGCACCGACCAGATGAACATGCCGGCGTTCCAGCGGAAGTGGCCGCGCTCGAGAAAGGTCTGCGCCAGCTCGGCCGCCGGTTTTTCGCGGAAGCGGGCGACCTTGAAGAACTTCGGGTCGCCGACCTCGGTCTGGCGGACCGGCGCGGCCGCGGCTTCGTCCAGCTCGATGTAGCCGAAGCCGGAGCAGGCCCAGGTCGGCTTGATGCCGACGGTGATGAGCGCGCGGGTTTCCACGGCTGCCCGCACGGCGGCGCGCAGGTCGCGGCGAAACGCCTCGGCGTCGCGGATGACGTGGTCGGCCGGGAGCACGATCATCGTCGCGCCGGGATCGCGCCGCGCCACCCAGCCGACCGCCAGCGCGATGGCCGCGGCGGTGTCGCGCTTCGCGGGCTCGGCGACGATGTTTTCCGCGGGCAACTGCGGGAGCATCGCGCGCACCGCGGCCTCCTGCTCGCGATTCGTGAGCACGAGAATTTTCTCCGGCCGGGCGAGGCCTTCGAGGCGGGCGATCGTTTCTTCGAGCAGCGACTTGTCGGAAAACAGCTTGAGCAATTGCTTCGGCCGCGCCCGGCGGCTGAGTGGCCAGAAGCGTTCGCCACTGCCGCCGGCGAGGACGAGCACGTAGGGCGTGGTGGCGTCGTCAGGAGTTGAAGACGGGGCGGCGGGGGAAGAGGAAACGTCCGGCATCGGGGGGAGGGGAGAATTGGAGGCGGAAAGCGGTGGGCGGCCGGCTTCTACGATAGCGTGCCGGGAACAGGAAATCCAAAATCCGGCGCGGCGCTTTTTCGAGTTTTATTTTCCCATGGCGAGCGATATGCTCTGAAGCACCCCCGGTATGACGACAAACGGCGCCGCAGCATTTTCCCCCAAAGCCCTGACCCTCGAAAACCCGACCGTGCTCGGCCTGCTGGCGGCTTCGCGCGCCGTGCTGGGCTGCGGATTGGGACTTCTGGTGGCGGGAAAATTTCAGCGCCGGGGGGCGCGCAACGGCACCGCCATCGCGCTGCTTTCCCTGGGGCTGCTGGCCAACGTGCCGAGCGTGACGAAGTTCATCGTCGAGTTGGTGAATGGTCCCGACACCGAGCGCGGCATGCGCAAGCGGCTGAGCTCGATCCGCGGCGACGTGGGCGATTACCGCGTGGACCACGAGTTGTTTTGAGCGGGAAGCGGAACGCGGGCCGCCGGGTGCAGAGGGAGAGATCGGCGGCGCATCCGCGCGATTGAATCCGGGGGCGGTCTGGGCTCTCTTTGAGCGGAATTTTTCCCGGTGACCTACCTGCAATTTCATCTCGTCTTCAATCTGCCCGCGCTGCTGCTTCTGCTCTGGCTGGCGCGGCGCCGGCTGCGGGCGGCGCACTGGCGGACGATCGCGTTTCTGTGCGTCATCGTGCTGGTGGCCACGACGCCTTGGGACAACTGGGCGGTGTATCGCAAAATCTGGGATTTCGACTGGCAGCGCGTGACGCCGGTGACGATCCCGCTCGGCGGGGTGGTGTGGCGGCTGCCGGCGGAGGAATACGCCTTCTTCCTCATCGAGACCGTCATGATCGCGCTCGTCACGATCCTCTGCCTGCCGGCGCCGCGGCCTGCGGCCGACAACGCGGAGCACCGGGAGCGGGACGTGCGCTAGCCGCAGGTGTCGTCGCTGCAGCAGGCGTCGGTTTCATTTTCCCACTCGCTCCTTTTTTCTTTTCCGCGCACGGATCCGCTGACTTTCACCATGGGCCGCTGGCATTACTTTCTTCACCTCGTGCTCTGGGCGGTGCCGTTTATCGTGCTGCAATGGATCCCGGGCTGGCGCACGATCCTGCGCAACGCGCGCGCCGTCATCATCCCGGCGGTTTTCGGGACGCTGTTTTTCTCCCTGGTGGACACCTTCGCCGTCCGGGCGGGGATCTGGTTTTTCGACCCGCAGCAAACGCTCGGCTGGCATCTGGGGCCGCTGCCGGTGGAGGAGGTGCTCTTCTTTTTTCTCACGAGCTGGCTCGTCGCGCAGAGCCTCGTGCTGATGCTGCCGGCGCGGTTCAAGCGCTGACGGGACCGCGGCGCCGCGCGTTTGCCCGCCGGCTCTCAGATCTCGTAGCTGTGGACGTATTCCGCGGCGTCGCCGGACATCTCCGCGGCGCGGCGCTTCGACACGATCTTCAACTGCGTTTCCTCGTAATAAACGAGCGAATCCGGCGGCACGCTTTGCATGAGAAAGACGTTGCCGCCGATCGTCGTGCCGCTGCCGATGAGCGTGTCGCCGCCGAGCACCGTGGAGTTCGGGTAAACGGTCACCCGATCGCCGACGCGGGGATGGCGCTGGGTGCCTTTCACGATCCGGCCGCTCTCGTCTTTCTGGAAGCTCTTCGCCCCGAGCGTGACGCCGTGATACAGCTTCACCCAGTCGCCGATGACACAGGTTTCGCCGATGACGACGCCGGTGCCGTGATCGATGAAAAAGTGCGTGCCGATCTGCGCGCCGGGATGGATGTCGATGCCGGTGCGGCCGTGCGCCCACTCCGTCATCATGCGCGGCACCAGCGGCAGCTTGCGGCGATACAGCACGTGCGCGAGCCGCTGGATGGCGACGGCTTCCAGAAACGGATAGGCGACGATGATTTCTTCGTTGCTGCCGGCCGCCGGATCGCCGGCATACGCGGCTTCCACGTCTGTGCGCAGGATTTCGCGCACCGCCGGCACCTGCTCGAGAAACGCGACAAAGATTTCCCGCGCCAGCTCGTGCGGGCAGCCGCCGGCGTCGGAGAAGCGGGAGTGCAACGCCTTGCGGATCTCGGTTTCCAACCGCGCGCCGAGGCTGGCGATGCGTTCCTCGGTGATGGCGGCGAGGTCTTTGGAAAGAATCGGCTCTTCGTCGTGAAAACCGGGGAAGAGGATTTGCAGCAAATCCTGGCAGATCGCGCCGATGGCCCGCTTGCTGGGCACGTTGGTGATCTCGATGTTGTTGATGCCGCCGATGTGCCGGTAGCTTTCCAACAGGCGTTCGGTCAGGCGCGGCAGGCTTTTATCCATAAAGCGGTGATTCCCGAGGAAATATGCGCGGGGTTCGGTCGCTGGGAAATGAAAGTTTGGGCGCGGCCGGCCCGGCTGGTCACGCGGCGCCGTCGCTGATCTCGCAGAGAAACGCCCGGCCGCGGTGGCCGGTGCGGCGCGTGTATTCCTCCGCCAGCCGCGTGGCGATCGCGGCGCTGCGCGCGCTTTCCACGAGCGACACCGTCGCCCCGCCGAAACCGCCGCCGGTGAGCCGGGAGCCGAGCACGCCGGGAAGCTCGCGGGCCGCGGCGACCAGCGCATCCAGCTCGGGCGTGCTGTTTTCGAAATGGACGCGCGAGCTTTCGTGCGACTGGAACATCAACGCGCCAAACGCCGCGCCATCGCCGCGCCGCAGCGCCTCGCAGCCGAGCCGCACGCGTGCGTTTTCGCCGACCACATGCGCGGCGCGATGCCAGGTCGTTTCGTCGAGTTTTTCGCGCGCCGCCTCTAGGTCCGCCATCGACACGTCGCGCAGCGCCGGCACGCCGAGCGCCTGCGCGGCGGCCAGACAGCGCTCGCGCCGCTCCCGGTATTCACCGCCGGTGAGCCGGTGCGCGATGCCGGTGTGAAACACGAGCAGCCCGAGCCCGGCTGGAAACGGCACGGTTTCGACCGTCTCGGCGCGGAAATCGATGAGCACCGCGTGGCCGCGCTGGCCGAAGACGCTTGTCGCTTGATCGAGCAGCCCGCTCGGCACGCCGACAAACGTGTTTTCCGCCCGCCGGCAAAGCTTTGCCCGATCCAGTGGCGCCAGCGGCCGGTCGAAATGTTTTTCCAGCGCCAGACAGGTCGCGACCTCGATCGCCGCCGAGCTGGACAACCCGGCGCCGGCCGGCAGATCGCTGGTGAACTCGAAGCGCAAGCCGCCGGGCAACGAGCCGTTTTCCACCGGAAAAAATTCGTGCAGCACGCCGAGCGGATAGTTCACCCACGCCGCGTCGCCCTGCGCGCGGCCGGCGCGCCCCGGCGACCGGCACCGACACCACGGCAGGCTCGGCGTCGGCCGACGCGAAAACGATCTCCGCGCCGTCGCCACCAGCCGCCAGCCGCGCGGTGATTCCGAATTGAATCGCCGCCGCCAGCGCGAGCCCGGCATTGTAGTCCGTGTGGTTGCCGAGCAGTTCCACGCGTCCCGGCGCGCGCGCTTCGGAGGGAGCCGCGTTCGCCATGCTCCCGTTGTTAATAGGCAGGCGGCGGGAAGGCAATCCGGGCGTTTGCGGGGAGCGCGTTTGCCGGCCGGCCGGCGCTTTGCCTTTTGGCGCGAACGATGTTTGTTTCCTCTCGCCTTCGCCCCTGAGCCATCCGTCACCTCGACGCGATGCGTTCTATTTCTGCGACGCGCGTTTCGTTTCGCTCCCTTAATTACCCCGTTTATGGCTACCCCGACGACCTTCACCGTTCCCGCCCAAGGCGAGAAAATTTCCATCCGCAACGGCACGCTGACCGTGCCCGATCAGCCGGTCATCCCGTTCATCCGCGGCGACGGCACCGGGCGGGACATCTGGGCGGCCAGCGTGCGCGTCATGGACGCGGCGGTCGAGAAAGCCTACGGCGGGCAGAAGAAGATTCACTGGATGGAAGTCTTCGCGGGCGAGGCGGCGAAGAACAAGTTCGACAACTGGCTGCCGGACGAAACGGTCGAGGCGTTCAAAGACTACCTCGTCGGCATCAAAGGCCCGCTCACCACGCCGGTCGGCGGCGGCATCCGCTCGCTAAACGTGGCCCTGCGCCAGATGCTCGATCTCTACGTCTGCCTGCGCCCGGTGCAATATTTCCAGGGCGTCCCTAGCCCGGTGAAGCACCCGGAAAAGGTGGACATGGTGATCTTCCGTGAGAACACCGAGGACATCTACGCCGGCATCGATTACAAGGCCGGATCGAAGGAAGCCAACCGCATCCTCGACATCCTGGCGCACGAGTTTCCGAACGACTTCAAGAAGATCCGCTTCGGCACCACGGTCGCCACGGCGGACTGGGTTTCCGGCGGCCAGGGCGACGGCAGCGTCGGCGTGGATGCGCCGCTGGAAGTCGGCGTCGGCATCAAGCCGGTGAGCAAAGCCGGCACGCAGCGCCTCGTGAAAGCGGCGATTGATTACGCCATCGCGCAGAAGCGCAAATCGGTGACGATCGTCCACAAGGGCAACATCATGAAGTTCACCGAAGGCGCCTTCCGCGACTGGGGCTACGAGCTGGCCGACTCGAAATACGCCGACCAGACGTATTCCTGGGCGCGCTGGGAAAAGACGAAGGCCGAGAAGGGCGAAGCCGCCGCGAACGACGAGATGAAGGCGGAAACGAAGGCGGGCAAAGTCCTCATCAAGGACGCGATCGCCGACATCACGCTGCAGCAGGTGCTCACGCGGCCGGAGGATTTCGACGTCATCGCCACGCTGAACTTGAACGGCGATTACCTATCCGACGCGCTCGCCGCGCAGGTCGGCGGCATCGGCATCGCGCCGGGCGGCAACATCAATTACAAGAGCGGCCACGCGATCTTCGAAGCCACGCACGGCACGGCTCCGAAATACGCGGATCAGGACAAGGTGAATCCGGGTTCCGTGGTCCTGAGCGGCGAGATGATGTTCCGCTACCTCGGCTGGGGCGAGGCGGCCGATCTCATCATCAAGGGCCTCAACGGCGCCATCGCGAGCAAGAAAGTCACCTACGATTTCGCGCGACTGATGGAAGGCGCGACGGAGGTGAAGTGCAGCGCGTTTGCCGACGGCATCATCGCGGCGATGTAAGGAACCGCGCCGGGTGACAGGCGGCCGGCGGCGACTCGTCGGGAAGAACGGAAAGCCACTCTGCCGAGCTTCCCGATGCCCGCCGCCGCTGCCGCCGCCTGGCGATTCACAGCCCGCCGGGCCGGCAGACGCCGGCGAGTTGCTGGAATGGGTGCGGGCGTATTACGCCTGCGACGGGATCGCGTTTCACGCCGCGGCCGTGGCGCCGGCGCTGGAGGAGTTGTTGCACGACGCCACGCTGGGGCGCGCCTTTTTCGTCTCTCGCGGCGATGAGAGTGCCGGCAACAGCGACGGGGCAATCGCCGGCTACACGATTTTCACGTTCGGCTTTGACGCCGAATTCGGCGGGCGGCTGGCGACGGTCACCGACTTGTTTTTCCGGCCCGAGCACCGCCGTCGCGGCGCGGGCGTGGCGACGCTGGAGTTCATCGTCGCGGTGTGCCGGGAGGCGGGCGTGCGGGCGCTGGAGTTGCAGGTCGAGGAGCATAATCTGCCCGCGCAGGCGCTCTACGGGAAATTCGGTTTTCGCCGGCTCTCACGCCTGCCGCTGCACCTGGCGTTGGATTGAGCGTGCGTGCGTTCCCACCGGCTCGCCGCGAACGCGGCGATACAGCCGATGACCGGCCGAGGCGCGCTTTCTTTCGCGACAGCCGATGCGCAACTATCCCACCGCCTGGCAGCGCCGCGTGCTTTGGAGCACGTTCACCACGCTGGCCATCATCGTGCTTGGCGTGGCCGTGGTCTGGCTGACTTTCCAGCTTGGCCGGGCGGTCGGCTTTCTGCAGCCGGTCCTCATCCCCTTCGCGATCGCCGCAGTGCTGGCCTATTTGCTCGATCCGGTCGTGCGGTTTCTTTCCAACAGAACGCGGCTCTCGCGCACGCCGTCGATCGTCATCGTCTTTGTCATCTTTCTGCTGCTGCTGGCGCTGCTTTTCATCTCCGTGCTGCCGCGCATTTACGCCGGCACGGCGCACTTCATCCGCGATCTGCCGGCCTACACCGTGCAGGCCCAGGAGCGGCTCATCGGGCTGGTGGACAGCACGCAAAAAAGGATCGACTGGCTCAACCATCTGCTGCCCGACCCTCCCAGCCCAAAAGGCGCGCCAAGCCCGGATGCCAGCCCTTCGCTCCCGCAGGCGCAGGAGCGGCCGACGCCTTACGCGACGGCGCCAAATCCGGAGAATCTGCTGGAAACCGGCGACCTGCGCGGCTGGCTGCAATCGCAACTCCCGGAGGTCGGCAAACGGGTGCCGCTGGTGCTGAACACGGTCGGCCATTTCCTGTTGCGCACGGTCGGCGGCGCGCTCGGGCTTTTCGGCACGCTGCTGAACGTCATCATCATCCCGATCTACCTTTATTTCATGCTCTCCGAAGGGCCGGCGATCGCGCGGCGCTGGAGCGATTACGTCCCGCTGCGGGCGTCGCCGGTGAAGACGGAGGTGGTCAGCGTCCTCACCGAGATCAACGGTTACCTCGTCGCATTTTTCCGCGGCCAGCTCCTGGTCTGCCTGATCGACGGCGTCCTCGTCGGCGCGGCGCTGGCGATCGTGGGGCTCGATTTCGCGTTTCTCATCGGGCTCCTGGTCACGGTGATGACGTTCATCCCGTATCTCGGCATCGTGCTCTGCTACATCCCGGTGATCCTGATCGCGATCATCCAATACGGAGACTGGCAGCATCCGCTCATGGTGGTGGCGATCATGTTCACCGTGCAGACCCTGGAGGGATATCTCATCGCGCCGAAAGTGCTCGGGGAATCGACCGGGCTGCACGCGATGACGGTGATTGTTTCCGTGTTTTTCTGGAGCCTCCTGCTGGGCGGGCCGATCGGCGCGATCCTCGCGGTGCCGTTGACGGCGACGTTGAAAGTGATCGCGCGCCGCTACGTCTGGGAGCGTCAGATCCCGGCGGCGCGCATCGTGCCGGTGGCCAAGGCCGAGCCCGTGCTGGAAGCCGGCGGCACCGGGGCGCTGTCACCCGCCGGCGAGCCCGTGCAGCCGCCTCCGTCGGACGGCGGGCAGGGCTGAGAAAGCGGACGCACGCGAAGTCGTGGAGAAGCGGCAATGGCATCGCGCAAAGGACGCAAAGGCGCAAAGGGGGAGAAGGAAGGCGGCAATGGCCTCGCGCAAAGGCGCAAAGCCGCAAAGGGGAAAAGAGAGAAGAGGAGGGGATGAGAGAGAGGGCAGGAGGATGGCTCGGCGGAAGGTCGTGGAACCGCGCAGCGCCCCGGTATCGCCCCTCTGGCCCCTCTTCTCCCTGTCTTCTCCTTTGCGCCTTTGCGTCTTTGCGCGAGGCCATTGCAGCCCCGCTTCACACTCCGCTCCGCCTAGGAAACGGAGGAAATCGAACGCCCTTCCGCACCGTTCTGTCTGAGGCTACATTCCCAGTCCGGCCACTGCTTGCCGTCTGCACAGATTTGCCCGCCCGGTCCCCTGTCACCTAGCTTTTCTTCATGTCCACCACTCAGGAACTCACCCACCTGGTCCAGGAACGCGGCCGCTGGATCGCGCCGCTCCAGGCGGAACTCGCCCGTGTCGTCGTCGGCCAGAAATACCTTGTTGACCGCCTGCTCGTCGAGCCTGCTCGCCAACGGCCACGTCCTGCTCGAAGGCGTGCCGGGGCTGGCGAAGACGCTGACGGTCAAAACGCTCGCAGCCTGCATCCAGACCGGATTTGCCCGGGTGCAGTTCACGCCCGACCTCCTGCCGGCCGACCTCGTGGGCACCTTGGTTTACAATCCGAAGACCGGCGAGTTCACGACCAAGCAGGGCCCGATTTTTTCCAACCTGATCCTCGCCGACGAGATCAACCGCGCCCCGGCGAAGGTGCAGAGCGCGTTGCTCGAAGCCATGCAGGAGCGGCAGGTCACCATCGGCGAGCAGACCTTCCGCTTGCCCGACCCATTTCTGGTCCTCGCCACGCAGAATCCGCTCGACCAGGAAGGCACCTACCAGCTGCCGGAAGCCCAGCTCGACCGCTTCATGCTGAAGCTGAACATCACCTATCCGACGCGCGCCGAGGAGCGGCAGATCCTCGATCTCATGGGCACCAGCTCGCCCACGCTCGGGGTGTCGCCCGTCGTGCAGCCGGAGGACATCGTCGCCGCCCGCGAAGTGGTGAACGCGATCTACATCGACGACCGGGTGAAGGATTACATCGTCGATGTCGTCTTCGCCACACGCGATCCCGCTCACGCTCTGCGCGGCCAGCGGCTGGAGGGCTTGATCCGCTGCGGCGCCAGCCCGCGCGCGACGATCAACCTCACGCTCGCCGCCCGCGCCCACGCCTTTCTGCATGGCCGCGGCTACGTGACGCCGCAGGACGTGAAGAGCATCGGGCTCGATGTCCTGCGCCACCGCATCATCGTTTCCTACGAAGCCGAGGCCGAGGAAATGAACAGCGAGACGATCGTGCAGAAAATCTTCGCCGGTCTGCCGGTGCCGTAGCCAGGGCGGGCCGACTTGTCAGCCGAGTCAGCCAGCGATGGCGATGGCGGCACCGCGCCTGCCGGCTGTCACTTCACGATGATCTGGCCGGTGGCGTAATTGTAGAAAAACCGGGTGCCGTTCGTGTTGTAGCGATCCGGATTGTTTGGGTCCGGGAAGTAGTAGAGCACCGCGTTCAGGCTGAAGTCGTAGAGATACGGGAACGGAAAGACCGGGCTCGTGTAGAAGAAGCTCTGCGAGGCGAAGTCGTAGAGGAAAACGCCGTTTTGAGCGTTGCCGGCATCGAAGACGTATTCGTAGCCGAGATCGAAGTGGAAGATGAAGTTCGGATCGGCCAGGAAGGAGTAGAAGCCGAAGGGAGCGCCGTTCGGGAAGCGCAGGAAAAAGACGCCGTTGGAAAGCGGCACCTGGCCGTTGAAAAACGCGGGCGTCGCCGGCACCGGCGCGCCTTTCGTGATCGTGAACGTGTCGCGCACCTGGGCGTTCGGGCCGGGCCCCAGGAAGGTCGCGTCGAGCCGGTTGCCGCTGATGTCCAGAACCATCGAACCGATCTCGCTGAGCGCGAGAAAGAATGGGGGAAGCTTCGGCCCCAGCGGGCCGCCCGTCTGCCCCGCACTGCCGGTGACGGCATAGACCGCGCCGAGGTGGGCGCCGCGCTCCTTGGTGTAGGCGCCGCCGCTGCCCGGCCGGCCGTCGCCGGCGTTTCTCTTGTGCGGCTCGACGTTGCGGCTGTCATGGTCCGCACCGTAGTAGCCATCGAGGAAATACGACCGCTCGTAAACGTGGCTGTGCCCGGTGAGCACAAGATCGACGCCGTAGTTTTCGAGCAGCGGCACGAGGTTGTTGCGCGTCCAGATGAGCTGCTCCTCGCTGTCGGAATCATGCGTGCCCTTCGTATAGGGCGGGTGGTGCCAGACAGCGATGAGCCAGCGGCGGGTGTTGGCCGCGAGATCGTTTTGCAGCCAGGTCACCATGGCGGCGCGCGAGCTCGCGTCGTTGGTCTGCGAGTCGAGGCTGACGAAGTGGATATCGCCGCGATCCCAGGAGAAATACCGCTCGGTGCTCGAGGGATAGCCGCCGGCTTCCGCATTTGTCGGGAACGTGAAGATGTCGAAATACGGGTTCGTGTAGCTGCCGCTCGTCGCCTGCGCGACGTCGTGGTTGCCCAGGCAGGACCAGAGCGGGCTTTGCCGCAGGATGGCGCCATACATGTCGAAGATCGCCGCTTGGTATTCAGTGTCGGCGCCGATGTTGTAGGCGTTGTCGCCGAGCAGCAGGATCAGATCGTTGAAGCGATACTGGGGGCTGTTGTAATAGCCGTCGCGCACGGCGAACTGGTTGGAGTTGGCCGTGCCGCAATCGCCGAGCACCCAGATACGGGTCGGTCGATTGGCGCCGGGCGCCGGGGTGGTGCGGAAAAATGTGTTGGCTTCGCCGGTGGTGAGCGACGCAACCGTCGAGCCAATGGCGTAGAAATACGTGGTCTCGGGCTGGAGACCGGTGAGACGGATCTCGTGCTCCGTGGTGACTCGCGGATCCGTCGCGGTGTTTGAGAGATTTCCCGGCGCGTTGCCGTAGCGGACCTGGCTGTCGGAGGGGATGTTTGTCCGCCACCGCAGCGTGATCGCGGAGGAGTTGTCCATTTGCAGATACGGACCGCGCGCCAGGAACGGCGTCTGGCCGCCGATCAACTCCGCATCCATGACGAGATCCGAGCTCGCCCGGGTCGAACTGGTGCACTTCGATGGCGAGCGTGTTGTTGCCAGCGACAAGCCGGCTCGCGCTAAAGGTGAGCGTGTCGTAACCCGTCGCCGAGGTGACCGCGTCATTGGCCAGCGTCTGAAAGCCGATGTCGCCCGGCGGCATCCCGAACCGTGCGACCTCGACGCCGTTCAGATAAACGACCGCGCCGTCGTCGCGCAGCAGGCGCAGCGTCAGGCTCGAGAACGCCGCGGGATCGGCCACGTTGAAATGGTGGCGAAAATAGGTGGTGACGAATTTTTGTGCGGCATCCGTCCCGAAGGAAACCGTGGTGCCGAGCGGAAAGTTGCCGTAGGCGCCCGGGGTGCCGGAATAGCCGAGCGGCGCGGCGCCCACTTTCCAGCCGTCATCCGGCTCGTCGTTGAAACGCGGCACCCGCCAGGCTGTGCCCTGGTTGCTGCCGCCGTCGAGATACAGCCACGTCGCGCCCTTGGGGACGAGCGTCGTCTGGGCGTGCGCGGCGACCGTGGTCGCGAGCACCAGCCACATCGCCGCGAGCAGGCAGAGTGTTCCGGATTCCGGGGGGAGGGGGTTTTCATATTCTCAGTGGGTTCCTGCTGGGGACGGTGGGGGTGTCAGTCGGGTGAGCGCGGTATGGATCTCAGCGGATAGCTTGCGGTCAGCAGGCAGCGGCGGTTTTCGCAACATATTGGCGGCCAGCGACTCCTCGGCCGCGGCCCAGGCTGCGGCCGCCTCCGCGCGCCGGTCTGCTCGCTCCAGCCACCGCGCTTTGCGCGCCAGCCAGATGTCGGGCCGGAAACCGGCGGCGATAAAGCGGTCCAGACGCCGCAGCACGGCGTCGGTGTCGCCAGCGGCTTCCTCGATTTCCAGAGCGCGCTGCTCCAGGGCGGGCGAACGCCCGAAGAGCGCGCTGCCCTCGTCCAGACACCGCAGGGCGGCCGCCGTCTGGCCGTGCTGCTGGAGATTGTCGGCGCGATGGAAAAAAAGCTCGATCAACGGCGGCTGCGCGCTGGCGATGGCCGCCGCCAGATCGGCGTCCGCCTTTTGCCAATCGCCCAGTTGCGCCAGTGCCTTCGCGCGGAGAGAAAGCGCGCGTGCGTGCTTCGGATGCGCCTGCAAAAAGTCGTCGAACCACGGCAGACTCTCCGCCGGCCGGCTCGTGGCGAGGCGGATTTGCGCCAGGCCCAGCAGCGGACTCGCGAGCCCGGGGTCCAGCTCGCGCGCCCGCCGGTAATCGGCCTCGGCCGCTTCGTATTCCTCGTGCAGCCGATAAAATTCCGCCCGCTGGAAATAGAGCGTGGCATCATCGGGCGACGCGGCAATCCGGCGCGACGCCTCCGCGATGGAGTCGTCCAGATCACCGTGCGCCCGACCCGCCAGCGGACAACCCGCCCAGAGCACGCCAAGCAACAGCGTAAATATAAAAAGCCGCGCACGCATCGGAGGAAATAAAACCCACTCCGGCCCAACGTCTTCCTTGCTGTTCTCCGCCCAATACCCCGAAGAGTCAATGCAGATCGTGAACGCCGCCGGCCCCCGGTGGTCGAAGCCTCCTCACGCCAGCAATGTCTGACACCAAAGAAATCCTGAAGAAGATCCGCCGCCTGGAGCTGCGCACCCGCCGGCTGGTGAACGACGCCCTCGCCGGCCAATACCACTCGGTCTTCAAAGGCCGCGGGATGAACTTCGAGGACGTGCGCGCGTATCAGCCCGGCGACGAAGTGCGCTTCATCGATCGCAACGTCACCGCGCGCACCGGCGAGCTGCACGTGAAGAACTTCACCGAGGAGCGCGAGCTGACCGTCGTGCTGCTCGTGGATGTGTCCGCCTCCGGCGCCTTCGGCAGCGTGAATCTGAGCAAGCGCGAGCTGGCCGCCGAAGTCGCCAGCGTGCTGGCCTTCAGCGCGGTCGGCAACCGGGACAAAGTGGGGCTCGTGCTGTTTTCCGACGGCATCGAGCTGTTTCTCCCGCCGGAAAAAGGCCGCGGCCACGTGCTGCGCATCATTCGCGAAGTGCTCTACTTTCAGCCGCGCGGCCGCGGGACGAACCTGAGCGCTGCGCTCGATTTTCTGAACAAAGTCGTCCGCCGCCGCGCCGTCGTTTTCCTGCTCAGCGATTTCCAGTCGCCCGATTTTTCGAAGCCGCTGGCCGTCACCGCGCGCCGGCACGACCTCGTCGCCGTGCCGGTTGTCGATCCGTTGGAGGAAACGCTCCCCGACATCGGCCGCGTGACGCTCGAAGACGCCGAAACCGGCGAGCAATACGAGGTCAACACCAGCGACGTGAGCGCTCAGGTCGCCTTCCGCAAAGTCATCGCCGCGCGCCGGGAAAATCTGGCCGCTACCCTGCGCAAATACGGCGTGGATTCCATCGTCTTTGCGCACTACCGACGACTACCTGCCAGCGCTGCGGACATTCTTCAAAACCCGCGAACGCCGGCTGGCGCGTCGGTGATTCCTCCGGCGCGAAGCCCGCAAAATCGTTGCGCGTTCCGATTTTACCAGCAACCCTCCAGACCTGTTCCCAATCCTCCCCAACTATGAAAATACCAGTCCGCCTTTGTTCTCTCGGCCTCGCGGTCGCCGCGCTGCTCGGCCTCTCCGCCGGCGCCCACGCCCAGGATGTCGTCCGCCTCGGCAACCTAAAATTCGCCCACTACGGCGCGATCTCCTACATGAAGGAAATTGCCCCGAAATATAATCTCAAGATCGACGAGAAAGTTTTCGTCAAAGGCATCGACATCATCCCTGCTATCATCGCGGGTGAGATCGACATCGCCGCGAGTGCGATGGACGGCACGATCGCCGGGCGCGCCGCGGGCGTGCCGATCCTGGTGGTCGCCGGATTTTCCAAAGGCGGCATCCGCATCGTCGGCCGGCCGGACATGGAATGGAAGAACGGAGTCCCCGAGCTCAAAGGCAAAAAGGTGGCTGTCGCCCGCGGTGGTGCTCAGGAAATCGCGCTCCGCGCTGAATTGGAAAAGCACAAGCTTTCCTCCTCCGAACAGCCCGGCAAAGCCGACGTGCAAATCCTCTACATGAGCTACGCCGAGTGCAATCAGGCGCTGCAGCAGAAAAACGTGGACGCCATCTGCCAGAGCGAGCCGCAGAGCGCCCAGGCGATCGCCCGTGGCTACGGCAAGGAAATCATCAAGCCGTATGACACGCCGATGGGTGAAATGCCGCGCTCCTTCGCGATGACGGAGAAGTTCTACAAGGAGAAGCCGGAAGTCGCGCAGCGCGTGCTGAAATGCTTTGTCGATGCGACGAAGCATTTCATCGACAACCCGGACGTCGCGCAGAAATACGTCTGCGAGCAGGTCTTCAAAAACCAGCTCACGGCCGACGAATACAAGCAGGCGATGGAGAATGCGCAGTTCACGTATGACGTGACCGTCGAGAACGTGCAGACCACGATCGACGAGATGGTGAAACTCGGCGTCGGCAAGCTCAGCAACCCGCCGAAAGCCGTGGACTTCGTGAAGCTCGATCTGCTTGAGAAAGCCAAAAAAGATCTTGGCGTAAAGTAAGCGCCCGGCGCGGCTGGCATGCGCCCGCTCCTCGAATGGCTCGCCGTCGCGGCCGGCACCTTTCTCATCGGTGCCGGTCTCGGC
The DNA here is from genome assembly GCA_963762725.1 of uncultured Verrucomicrobiae bacterium. Taxonomy (GTDB): domain Bacteria; phylum Verrucomicrobiota; class Verrucomicrobiia; order Chthoniobacterales; family SZAS-18; genus JAFAXH01. The sequence goes on from CAVXLY010000005.1 coordinate 1,207,474, forward strand.
GGGTGGGCGGGCCGGGAGGCTCTGCGCTCGTGGTATCCGCGTCTGCGCAAGCCGGCGCTCACTCCGCCGGCCGGAGTGTTTCCGGTCGTCTGGACCGTTCTGTATTTGTTGATGGCCACCGCGTTTTGGGGCGTGTGGCAGCACCGGGACGAGATGCCGTATTTCGTGCGCCCGGCCGCCGTGGCTTACGCGGTGCAGCTCGCGCTGAACGCCGCGTGGCCGGTGCTCTTTTTCAAGCTGCGCCGGGTGCGCCTGGCGTCGTTTGCTTGCGTGCTGCTCGCCGGCGCGGTGGTGACGACCATGGTGCTCTTCCGACTCGTCGCGCCCTGGACGGCGTGGCTGCTCGCGCCGTATCTGGCCTGGGTGTGTTTCGCCGGCTATCTCACGCGGGGCTTCGAGCGGTTGAATCCGGAATTCTGGCGGCGCGATGTGCCGTCGTGGTAACAGCGACGGTGGGTCGCGATGTGCCGCAGGGTCAAAGCGCCGCCGCTGCCGCCCCCGGCCGCACCTCCCGAAAAGCCGCGCCGAGGTGCGGCAGCAGGTCGGTCGCGACGAGCGATTCCTCCGACTGATCTCCGGCAAACGCCAGGTCCGCCGCGCGACCGTGAATCCAGGCGCCGAGACGCGCGGCGTCGAAGGGCGAAAGCTTCTGGCCCAGGAGCGCCGCGCAGATGCCGGTAAGGATGTCGCCCATGCCGCCGGTGCCCATACCGGGGTTGCCGGTCGTGTTGTAAACCGGGGCGCGGTCGTGCTGGGCGGTGAGCGTGCGGGCGCCTTTCAGGAGCAAGGTGACACCCGGCCGGCGCGCCGTGAAATCGCGTGCGGTTTCGAGCCGGGAAACCTTCGACTCGCCCTTCCCATCCGCCCGGCGGAGCCGCGCCATCTCGCCGGGATGCGGCGTAAGCAGGCGCGGGCCGCGCGCCCGGTCCAGGGGGCCGAGATCGTCGTTGGCCGCGAGCGCGTTGAGGCCGTCCGCGTCCACGACCATCGGGCCGGGCCAATGCTCGATGAGCTCGCGGATCGGCCCGTCGCCCGCGCGACCCAGGCCGGGGCCGACCGCGAGCACGTCGAATTTTTCGCGCGCCTCGGCGGCGAGCAGTTCCACCGGAGAATCGAGCGGCCGCACCATGACCTCCGGCGCGGCGGCCGCGGCGACGATGGGATACACGTCGCGCTCCACGAAGAGCGTCACCAGCCCCGCGCCCGCCCGCACGGCGGCGTGGGAGCACATCACCGCCGCGCCGGTCGCGCCGACGCTGCCTGCGAGGATGCCGATGTGGCCAAAGAGGCCTTTGTGTCCGTCGAACGATCGTGGCGGCAGCAAGCCGGCGAGCCCGGCGGGAGTCGCGAGCGCGCCGCGCTGGGCCGCCGCTGCGGCCAACGATGCGCCGGCCGCCGCGGCGTCGAATTCGGCGGAGTTCAGGACGGACAATCGGCCTACGTGATTTGTCGCCGCGTCGGCGACCAGCCCGGTTTTCACGAAGCCGACCGTCCAGGTTTCATCGGCGACGACGGCATCCGCGGCGGGCTCGCCGGTGTCCGCATCCAGGCCCGAGGGAAAATCGAGGCTGATCACGCGGGCGCCGTGCCGGAGGCGGAGGGCGTTGATCTCGCGCGCCAGGGTGCGGATCGGTTCGCGCAACGGGCCGTGCGCGCCGAGGCCGAGCAGACCGTCGAAAATGATGAGCGGAACGCGGTGTCGCCCGGCGCGCGACACCATGCGCTCGACCTCGGCTTCCGAGGAGAAGCGCCGGATGCGATCCGGCAGTTCCGCCAGCTTTTTGCGCGGCAGATCGCCGAGCGTTTCGCCGGCGTCGGCGAGCCGCAGGCAGATGACCGGACGTGCCTCCCGACGCCCGGATCGGCGCGCGAATTTTTCCAGCCGGCGGGCCGCGACAAAGGCGTCGCCCGCGTTGTTGCCTTTCCCGCCGTAGAATAGGATCAGTGGCGCCTGGTCCCAGGCGGCGTCATCCCGCCGGAAGCGGTCGGCGATCTGGCGACCGACGGCGTCCATCAGCGATTCCGGCGTGGAGCCGGTCTGAAACGCCACCTCTTCGATGGCGCGCATTTCGGCGGAGGTGACGATCATAAAATGCGGACAGCCGCACCCGGCGAGGGGAGCGCGGCGGTCAGCGGCTCCGCGTTCTGCGGCGTTTGCCGCTGCTGCTACTGCTGCTCCTTTTCCCGGCGCTGCCGCTTTTCTTACCCCGGGCACTGCTGCGGTTGCCGCGGACGCTGCTCTCCGACCGCCGCGGCCGCTGCGGGACGACGAATAATAAGAGCGGCCGCCGCGCCGGCTCCGGCCACGGACGCGCCGCCCGCCGAGGCGCTCGGTGGTGACCGGCGGCTGGATGCCGAGCCCGTCGGGATCGCCGCTGGAACGCTGCGCGATGATCGCGTCCGCCATGCCTTGCGCGAGCTTCTGGCGATAGCTGCTGCTGTTCGCGATGCGGTTTTGCTCGTCGATGTTCGTCAAAAATCCGAGTTCGCAAAGCACCGCGGGCACCCGGGAATTGCGGATCACGTAGAAGCCCCGGCGCCGCAGCCAGCGATCCTCGGCGCCGGTGGCTGCCAGGATGCTGCGGTGCATCCGCGCGGCCAGCCCGAAGCTGTCGCCGCGGTAATAATAAGTCTCGATGCCGCTGGCGCCTTCGCGGGGCGCGCCGTTGAAATGGACGGAGACGAACACGGCGTTGTCGCCGCGGCCGGACGTGTAGGCGACGCGCTGGCCGAGCGGGATGAAGTTGTCGTCCTCGCGCGTCATCACGGTGCGCAGGCCGCGGCTGCGGAGGATTTTTTGCAATCGCTGCGCGGTGTCGAGCGTCACGACCTTTTCCGCGACGCCGCGGGTGCCCGGGATGGCCGCCGCGATCGTGCCCGCCGTGGCCGGCATCGATGATCACGGTGTTAAACCCCTGCGGCTCCGCCCGGGCCGCGGCCGGCGGAAACCCGAGCACGGCGGCCGCGGCGGCTGCCGCTCCGATGATCCAGAGCGTGTCCGCGGTCATCCCCGCGCGCGACGCGGCGCGGCGTTGCAGATGAAGAAAACCAACGGGGCAACAGCAGGGAAAAAGGTGCGGCGAAAAACGAAGAACAAAAACCCGGCATAAAATCGTGGTGGGAAAACAGAAACGGCGCGGTGGGTGGTGACGGTCAGCGTGGCGCGAGACGCGGGCAAAGTAAGAGAAGGACCGGCCGCGGCAAATGCCTCCGCACAGCCCGCCGCCCCGGTTCCAGCGCCCGCCGCTGCCGGGCTGAGGGCAGGAAATTCACGGTCGGGGCAGGGCATCGGAGTCGGGGCAGGCGGGCGGCGCGCGCTTTGCTGCGGGGTAACATTGACAATGCAGCGCCCCGTTCGTTAAGAAGGAAAACTGAAAAATTTCTTCCGCCCGCCCCTGCCCATGCCCGCCGCCTCCTTTCTGCCGAGCTCCTGGTGGCTGCCTGGGCGCAAGCGCACGCTGACGCTGGCGGGTGGTCTGCTGGGGGCCGGCGTCGTGGCACAACTGCTTGCGCTCACCTGGTTTCTCGCCAGCGGCGGGGCGGCCGCGCGCCGCGATGACCGCGCGCTGCTGGCGGCAGCCACGAGCGCGCCGCAGCCACCGGCGCCATCGTCGGCGACGGACGCCGGGTTCAACGCTTCCTCCCGCCGCCCGGAACTCAACGCGCCCACCGGTCCGAACCTCCCGGCCCCGGCGCCGGTGCCGCTCCTGCCCAGCACCGCCCTCGCCACGCCGGCGAACTCCGATAATTCCAATCCGCTCTCCCTGGCGCCCGACGGCCCGACGCCGGCGACCAACGGCGGCGCGCAGCACTTCCGGCGGGGCGCTCGCGCTGCCGACCCCGGCGCCGCGTTACCAGCCCAGCGCCGCGGACCTCGTCGAGCAGGCCAGGCGCCTGCGCGGCAGCGGTGACACGCAGACCGCCCTGGCGAAGCTGCGCGAGGCCCAGGCGCTGGCGCCGGACAACCCGCTCGTCATCGCCGAGATGGCGCTTACTTACGAATCCATGCAGTTGCCCGATCGCGCGGCGGTCCAGTGGCAGCGGCTCGTGGACCTGGGCGAATCCATCGGCGCGCCCTACACGCTCGCCCAGATGAAGCTGCGCCAGAACAACGCCGGCGCCGGCACCGAGGCGGGCTTGATGATGGCTGCGGCGGCCGCGACCTCGCCGCGGGGCGACGTCGGCGGGTCGGGAAGTCTCGCGGAGGCGCCGGGCAGCGGCTTCGCGGCGAACGCGCTGTTGCGCATCGCCGAAGCCCGGCAGGAGGAGATGCCGGACGCCGCGGCCGACAAGAAGGTGGCGCTGCGCACGGTCATCAAAAACAAGCCGGGCACGCCGATCGACCCGCGTCGGGTGAAGGTGTATGCCGAATTTTACGATCTCGTGGATGGCAAGGACATCGTGCAGACCGATGCGGACACCGGCTTTCAATGGCTGAGCTCGCCGGTGGACTGGAGCGACGACGCGCCGGAGATCCTCGAAACCACGTATGTCCGCGCCAAGGGAGCCGGCGCGGCCAACAGCTCCACGCCGTTGCTGCCGCCGCCGCCCGTCACCCCGATCCCGGTCGGCGGCAAAGGCAAGCGCGGCGGCAGCAGCGCGGCCGGGAATCGGAATGCCCCGGCTTCGCAGGCAGCCGGCACGCCGTTGCCCGGCCCGGTGCGCACGTATGTCGGCTACGTCGTGCGCCTGTATTACGACCGCCAGTTGCAGGATTGCAAAGCGGAGCCGGACCGGTTGCTCCAGCAATTCCCGCCTCCGCCCACGCTGCCGGCGGAATGAGAGCGGGCACGCGGCGCGACGGTCACGCGACGTTCCGGGCGAATGCAACCTCGGCCGGCCTTCCCAGAGGAAATTTTCCGCTCGCGGCCGGGAGGGCCGCGCCGCGCGTTTAACGGTCCGCCCGCCGCCGCTTCGCCGCTCCGTTGATGAAAATTCTCATCGTGGATGATCCGCCGCTGGAGGCGGCCGAGGCGCTGGCGCAGACTCTGCGCGCGGCGATCGGCCCCGGCCACGAAGTGCTGGTGGCCGCGGGCAGCCAGCAGGCGCTCGCCGGGTCCGCGTCGTCGCCGCCGGACGTGCTCATCACGGAAGCCGTGCTCGCGGAGATGGACGGCTTCGCGTTGCGCCAGCGGCTCCAGACCGCGCAGCCGGCGCTGCAAACCGTTTTTCTCACCGCCTACGACTTGAGCGCCTACGCCGGGCACCTCGCCGGCGACCCGGTGCTCCTGAAGCCGGCCGACCCGGCGGCGATCCTGGCCGCGCTGCCGGCACTCGCCCGGTCCGGCGGCCACGGGCAGCCACGGCCACCGGGCACCGCGCGGGTGACGACCGCCCGCATCCGGCACTTGGTGCAAAGCCCCGGTTTTCGCGGGCAACTGGAAGCGCGCGACCTGCCGGACATCGTCCAGACCTGCTGCCTGGCGAAGCGCACCGGCCGGCTCCAGGTGTCACACGGCGCGAGACGCGGCGTGATCTACGTGGCCGATGGCGAGATCGTCCACGCCCAGGCCGGCGAACAGCGCGGAGACCCGGCCGTCTGGGAAATCGTCGGCTGGTCGCAGGGTCAATTCGCCTTTGACGACGGCCTGCAGCCGGAGGTCCGCACCGTCCGCTCGGACTGGCAGCAACTCCTCGTGGAAAGCGCGCGCCGGCACGACGCCGCGGCCGACGCCGCCGCTCCCGTCGAAAGCGCGGCGAGCCTGGGGCCGTTTGTGCTGCGGCGGCGGCTCGGGAATGACGCGGACGGCGAAACCTTCGAGGCCGAGCAGACTTCGGTTCGCCGCACCGTCGCTTTGAAAGTGCTCCCCGGCGCCGCCGCGGCCAGCGCGCCGGCGCGCGACGCTTTTTTCGCCCGCGCCCGCGCCCGGGCAGGCGTGGTGCATCCGTCGGTCCTGGCGGTGTTCGAAGTCGGCGAGGCGGAAGGCCGCTGCTTCTACGCGCGCGAGTTTGTCCCCGGCGAAACGCTGGCCGATCTGCACGCCCAGGGGCGCACCGTGGACGACGCGGTCGCTCTCCGGCTGCTGCGCGTGACCGCCGAGGCACTCGCCCATTTCAGCCAGCAAAAAATCCCGCGCGCTCCGCTCACGGCCGCCAGCATTTATCTCGGGCACGACGGCCTGCCGCGCGTGAACAACCTCGCCCTCGCACCCGGCATCTCCCCGGAGCCGCCGCCACCCGCGCAGCGCGACATCCAGACGCTCGGCGCCGCCGTCGCCGCCTGCCTGCCCGACCGCCGCGCCGGGTCGCCGGAGCTGCGCGCGCTGCTGGCCCGCATGGCGCTCGACGGGCCGCGCGGTTTCGGGGGCTGGGCCGCGCTGCTCCAGGAGATCCGCCTCGCAGAGCCGAAGGCCGCGGCCCCGCGCGACGCCGCCGCGCTCGGCGAGCAGGAGCGGCAGGCGCTGGCCACGCTCGCGGAGGCGAAGCGCCGGCAACGGCGCACGCTGCTCTGGAGCGGGCTCGCGTTTTTCGCCCTGCTCTGGGTCGTCGGCGGAGTGATCTACTGGAAATTTTTCTCCGCCCCGCCGGCCCGCGACTTCGACGAGGCAGTCGAGATTCCGGCTGGCGAATTCATCTTTCAAGACGGCCAGGTCGCGACGCTCGCGCAACCGGTCTGGATGGATCGCTACGAGGTGACGATCGGCCAATACGCCGGCTTTCTGGCCGCGCTGGAGCAGGACCCGACGCTCGCCGCCCGGGTCGATCATCCCGACCAGCCGCGCGGCAAATCGCATCAGGACACCCACTGGGCGCTGTTCCACGCCGCGGCGAAAAACGGCGCGAACTACAACGGCGCGCCGCTGACCCTGGATTGTCCGGTGTTCTACGTCGATTGGTTCGACGCCTACGCTTTCGCCAACGTGGAAAGGCCGGCGCCTGCCGACGGAAAAGGAATGGGAAAAAGCCGCGCGCGGCACCGATGGCCGGCGCTTCCCGTGGGGGAACGACGAGACGGCGATCCGGCAGGTGAACACGGCCGCCGATTATTCCCCCGACGACCCGCGGCGCAAGGGCGGGCACGACGGCTTCAACCGCTGGTCGCCGGTGGACGCGACGCCGGGCGACCGCAGCCCGTATGGCGTGATGAATCTCGCCGGCAACGTGGCGGAATGGACCGCCGATTTCGCCGACAAGCTCCATCCCGTGATCCGCGGCGGCAGCTTCGGCTCGCGCGGCTTCGAGGCTACAAAGCGCGCGGCCGGTTTTCTGATGACGCTGCAATCCAGCGAGCAGGTCGGCTTCCGCACCGTGGCGGACGCGCCGCCGGGCAACCGGAAGTAGCCGCGCAAAAACGAGCGCGTGCCGGTCACCGCGTGCCTGCGTCTGCTGCGCGGGCGGCCGCCGGAGCTTACCCAATGCGCGTGCGCCGGCACTCGCGCCGCCATCTGGCGAGGAGCAGGAAGCCGGCAGCAGCCGCACCCAGCGCCACTGTCGAAGGCTCGGGCACCGCGGTGACCGAAACGAGATCCAGTCCGATGTAGGCGCCCCCAGCCGTGTCGGTCCCCACGATGCTGATGTCCGTGCTGACGTTCGATGCCGTGAAATTAAATCCGAACTGACCCCAGCGTGTCCCGGTGCCGCCGGGATTATAGGTAAACGACTGCGACGTGCCCCCGGCCGCGGCAGAAACCGTGATCGGGCCATGGGTAGCCGGTGAACTCGCGTCCTCCTGCGTGCCCAGGTAGAAAGTGAAAGCGTATTGTTGTCCGACGACGGTGGAAATCGCCTGGGTGACTCCTCCATACGGGGAAGAAAAAATGCCGTCTCCCTGGAGATCGAGAAAGAATGCGCCGTTGAACGGATCGATCTGGCTGACAGCCGAAGCGGAGTTCGGCGTCGTGCCCCAAGCCAGGGAGTCATTGATGACCGTCCAACCGGTGATCGCCGTGGAGTTGACCTGCAGAATCTGGAAGCCATCACCGCGGTTGACGAACGCGCCCGACTCGAAGCTGGGATTGGTCACCAGATTCTGAGCCTGCGCGCAGGAACCGGCGGCGGTGAGAAGAGCTGCCGCCACGATCCAGGCTCCAGGGCGATGAGAACGGAGACGTTGATCAATCATGGTGGTGCTCAGTGAAGGGTCGGGCGCGTCGGGTCGCGGAAGGCAAGCTGCTCGTCGCGCGATTCTGTCTCCAAACGCCATGGGGCGTCATCTAAACTTAAGTTTAAAATCCGCCTCGATTCCCTGGCACCGAACGGTATCCTTGCGCTTTCACGGCCCAGAAATGGGTCATTCATGAAAGCCAAAGCGAGCAGCCATCACAGTCGCACCCGCCAGAAAAGTCTCCGCCGATCCACGCGGGAGCCAGCCGTTCCGCGCCGCATTGCCCGCACTCGCGCGGCCTTGCTCGCCGCGACCAGCAGCGATGCCTGGGTGCGCGCCGCCTTTCGGCTCATGCTGGCGAGCGTGCCGGGCGCCTTTGCCAGTGCCGCCTTGCGCTGCACGGAAGCGGACATCGCTTATTGGGTCACTTCCAGGGGCGAGCGCATCCATTCCGCCGAGATGCCGGAGATGATCGCCGGGCATCCGGGCCTGCCTTATCTCATGGCGCATCCCGGGCTCAAGGTCTTACCCACTCGGGGCGTGCTCCCGCCGCCGGGGGAGCTGGAAAAGCTCTCGTTCTACCAGCGCTTCATGGTGCCGTATGGCTGGCGGCACGCCGTCGGGCTTTGCTTTTGGAAACACAACGGCGAGCCGGGCGTGGAATGCGTTTTGAGCGTCCATCGCAGCGCGGAAGCGGGCGATTTCTCCGACGCGGAGACCGAGCGTCTCGGCGCGTTGCACGCGGAGATCGAGCGCGCGCTCTGGCGGGTCGCCGCACTGGAGGAGGAGCGCGGGGCGCGCTCCAGCTTCGAGCATTTCGCCGAAAGCCTGCCGCTCCCGCTTGCGCTGCTCAACTGGCAGGGCCGGCCGCTTTACCACAACCGGCTCGCGCGCCGGGCTTGCGCCCGCTGGCTCGAAGGACCCGCGGCGTGCCAGCGCAAAACGGATCGGAACGACTTCGTGCCGCCGCCGGAATTGATCGCCGCCTGCCGCGAACTGCAGGCCGAGTGGCGCGAGCGCGTCCGCACGAATTGCGTGGGCAAGAGCGTGCTCGAACGGGTCGTGCATCCGGCCTCCGATCGGAACGACCGCGCTCTGACCGCCACCGTGCGCCTGCTGCACCTCAACGGCGCCACGCTGGGCGAGCCGACGTTCACGGTGCAATTCTTCGAGCAACCACGGAACGGCGCCGCGAATCCCGGTGCCCCCGCGCCAAACCTCGCCGCGCTGCACCGCCTGACGCCCGTCGAGCGCACCGCCGTGCTCCTGGCCGGCGCGGCGTTTAAATCCAATGCCGAAATCGCCGCGGAGCTGGGCCGCAGCATCGGCACGATCAAAGCCGAGCTGCACTCGGCCTACAAAAAGCTCGGCGTGCGCACGCGCGCGGAATTGGTGTCGCTGTTGCGCGGGTAGCGGGCGGACCTTGCGCCGCCGAAGATCACGCGATGCCCACCGGAGCTGTCACCGAAGAGATCGCCGCCTCCAGCGCGGAAGTCTTCGCGTTGCTCCACGATTATTCCCGACGCCTGGAATGGGATACCCTGTTGCGGGCCGCCTATCTTGAAACCGCGGACCAGGCCGGACCCGGCGTGGTGTCGGTCTGCGTGGGAAAACGGCATCTCGGGGGCATCGCCATCCGCACCCGCTACGTGGCGTTCCGGCCGCCGCGACTGGCGGCGGTCGAGATGCTCAATTCACCGCCGTTTTTCGCGACCTTCGCGGCTTCCATCCGTCACGAGGACCTCGGTCCGGCGCGCTCGTCGGTCACCTACCGCTTCACGTTCACGGCCCGGCCGCGGATTTTGCAATTCGTGCTGCACCCGATCATGGCGCGGGTCTTCCAGATGGAAACCCGGCGGCGTTTGCGCGCGCTGAAAGGATGGTTCGCCGCGCCGCGGCGCGGCGCGTGACACTGCGCGGCGCCCGTCAGCGGCCTTCGTCACCGGGCCTGGGGATGGCGCGGCCGCCGCCGGCGCCGCGTCGCCGCCGCTGACCAGCCGGCGGCGCAGCCATTCGCCGAGCGCATCGAGTCGCGATGACGATGGCGAGGATAAACAGGAGCACGGTGCAAAAGCGGTCCCATTGGTAAAACTCCTGGTAGCTGTGCAGCAGCACGCCGATGCCGCCGGCGCCGACGTAGCCGATGATGGCGGCGGAGCGGATGTTATATTCCAGCATCCAGAGCGCGTGGCTGCCGATGAGCGGCGCGGCCTGCGGCCAAAGCCCGTAGCGAAACGCCTGCACGGCGTCCGCCCCGATCGCGCGCAGGCCCCGCATCACGCCGGCATCGGCGGACTCAAAGGCGTCGCTGAAAAATTTGCCGAGATACCCAAGGCTGTAAAAGGTCAGCGCGATGACGCCGGCCAGCGGGTTGGCGCCGACGGCCGCCACGGCGATCAGCGCCCAGATGAGGCTCGGCACCGTGCGGATGGCGTTGAGCAGCGAGCCGGGTGGCGGCGACGAGCCAGCGCGGGGCGATGTTGCGCGCGCCGGCCATGGCGACCGGCACCGCGAGCACGAGCGCAAACAGCGTGGCCATGATGGCGATGCGCACGGTTTCCACGAGCGCCAGCAGCGCCGGCCCGGCGACGGAGAAATCGGGCGGGAAAAACCGGCCGAAGAAGCGCAGGAGATTCGCGGCGATGTCGAGGTTGCGCCCGGACCCGCGCAGGACCGGCCAGGAGGCGAGGACCGCGAGGAGCAACGCCAGCCCGAGCAGGTGGCCAGCCGACCAGCGCGCATGCCACGGGCGCGGATCGGCCGGCGGCGAGAGCGAGGGCGGCGTCACCGGAGACATGGGTGGACGCAAGGCAGCCGGCGTCACAACACGGCGTCGGCCGCGTCGCGCCCGGCGTGCGGCGTTTCGGTGAGTTCCCAGCGCTCGGGAAAGCAGGGGTTCAATTGCAGGATCCAGTCGGCGTGACGGCGGACGATTTCCGGCTGGTGCAGCACGCAGAAAATCGTGCAATGGCTGGCCCGCCCGTGCGCCTTGAGCCGCTGCATCACGCGCTCGGCGAGCGGGGCGTCGAGATTGGAGATCGGCTCGTCCGCGAGCAGGATTTCCGGTTCTTGAAAAAACGCCCGCGCCAGGGCGACGCGCTGCTGCTCACCGCCGGAAAGCCCCCGCACCGGACGATGCGTCACGGGGCCGAGACCCAGCTCGGCCAGGAGATGCGCGGCCTCGACGCGCTCCGCGCGCGGAAAGCCGAAAATCGTGCGCCACCAGGGATACCGCCCGAGCCGGCCGCAGAGCACGTTGGTCAGGGCGCTGGCGTTGGCTACGAGTCGGAAATCCTGGAAGACGATCCCGATGCGTTTTTGAAAGCCGTGGGCGGGATGGTAGCAGCCCGCCCGGCAGCAATACGTGAGATCGCCCTCGCCCGGCGCCAGCATCCCGGCCAGGCAGGAAAGCAGGCTGCTCTTGCCCACCCCGGAGGGGCCGACCACGGCGACGAGCTTTCCGCGCGGCACTTCCAACTGCAGGTCGCGCACGAGCCAGCGGCCGCCGCGCTCGATGCCTAGCCGCTTCAGGGTCAGCAACGGCAGCGGCGAGGGAGCAGCAGGCGTGGCGGCAGCAACGGCGGCGGACATGGGGCGCGGGGAATTGCCGACGTTAAATCTGTGCGAGCGGGTTCCGGGAAGCCGGCCTCACGGTTTGCTGCCGGAAACCAGTTGCGTGGCGCTTTGCAGTCCGGCGAGGTGCGCCTCCTCGTTCACTTCGACCAGCCGGGAGGTGAAGACTTTGTCCCGCAGCGCTTCCTGACCGCTGCCGTTGAGCGATTCCAGCGCGGTTTTCAACGCGGCGCGGTCCGCGGCGGAGATCGTCGCGCGCACCGCGATGACGTGCGTCGGCACCGGCCCCTGCTCGGCGAATTTGCGCAGCTTCGCGCGCTGCTCGGCGCTGAGGTGCTTGTCCTTGTCGAGCACGTAGTAGCTCACCGCCGCGGCCTCGGCTTCGCCGCTGAGCACGCGCTCGACGGCCGAGACGTAGCCGGTGCCCCACCAGACGTTGCCGGCTCCAAAGAATTCCGTCGGGTCGCCCTTTTCGGAGATCAGCTTTTTTTGAAACAGGTCATACACCGGGATGATGCCGCCGGACGTGCTCGTCTTGCTGGAAAAGGCGACCGGCTTGCCCTTGAGATCGGCGATGCTCCCATACGGCTTTTCCTTCAGGCAAAGCCAGTAGCTCTGGTAGCTCGTCTTGCCGTCGATCTCGCCGGCGAGCAACACCTGGGCGGCCTTCGCCTTGCGGGCGTTGAGCATGTCGGTGGCGCTCAGGTAGCCGAGGTCGATCGAGCCGTTGGCCAGGCCTTCGATGATCGTGCTGGCGGAAAGCGGGATGATGACTTCGACCGGCTTGCCGAGCCGGGTGGAAAGGTATTTCGCGAGCGCCTGTTTTTCCTCCAGCATGGCGTCCGGATTTTTGTCGGGCTTCAGCGCGACGACGACCTTTGGCAGCGAAACATCGGCCGCCTGCGCGGCTGGCGCCGAGAAAAAGGAGGAACCTGCCACTGCCGCCGCCACGACCAAGAGTCCGAACCGGCAACGAAGAGCCCGCGCGAGCCAGCGACGCGAGGAGGAATTTTTCGATGGTGTCGCAAACGAAATCATGAGAGCGACATTCTGAGACTTGATCTCAATAGTCAAAAGGTTTCCTCGGTGGGCCAGGGTTTCGTGCGAAGCCGAGCCGGCCCGCGACAGGCGACAATCGCCAAAAAACGGCGCATGTTTCCGAGTCTTCGGGCGGTCGAATCTGAAACGCGCCGGAGCCAGCGAAACCGGAAAGGGGAGCGCGGGCATCCTGCCCGCTCTTGCCGGCATCCTGCCGGCAAGCTCGTTTATTAATGGCCGCCGCAGCGGCGGCGTTTATTTACGCAGCCGTCCGGCAGGATGCCGGCCGGGGCGGGCTGGAAGCCCGCGCTCCCCTTTTCCTGTCCGTGAAAGTGCGCGGGGTGCCCGGTGGAGACGAGCTTCAGAGGTCGCGAGGATCCGCGGGTGTTGTGGCGGGAACCGAATTTTCTGTTCGATCCACTGACGGCTGAAAGTAAGATGGCCGTGGCGGCGGGATCTTCCCGTCCATCCGGTCGCATGTCGCTTCATTTCGCCTTTCTCCGGTCGGTGGTCCTGCCGCTGCTGCTGGCCGCTTTGTCCGGATTCATCACGCTGTTGCTTGCCGACCGCGACGGCGCACGCGCAGATCCGGCTCGATCTCAAGCTGCGTCGGCACGCGTTTCTGCCTTACGAACCGATCGAAGCCATCCTCACGATCACGAATTTCGCCGGGCGCGACGTGGTCTTTGAAAACCGCGGCGACCGGCAGTGGCTCGACTTCGAGCTGACCGCGGCGGCCGGGTCCGCCGCCGTGGCGCGCGGCGATGCGGACGGCGTGCCGCTGCCGCCGGTCGCCGGGGATTTCCGGCTGCCGGCGCTGCTCGTGCCAGCCGGCGGCAGCGTGAAGCGCTCGCTCGACATCGGCCCGCACTTCGCGCTGCGGGATCCCGGCGGCTACCGCTTGAGAGCCAGCATTTATTTTGCGGAAGGTGATCGCTATTTCTCGTCGAACACCGCCGCCTTCGACCTCACCGAGGGCCGGACGATCTGGCAGCAAACCGTCGGCGTGCCCGGCGGACGCGGCAGTGATGCGGGCAATGGCGGCAGCGGCCTGCGCCAGCTCGCGCTGCTCACCCACCGGCTGCCGGATCGGCTGCTGCTTTACGCCCGGGTGCGCGACGCCGGGGCCGGGATTGTTTACACCACGCAATCGCTCGGCCGGCTGCTCACCAGCGGCGAGGAGCCGCAAGTGCTGCTCGATCGTGCCAACCGCCTGCATGTGCTCCATCTCGCGGTGCCGCGCACCTACGTTTACACCGTGATGTCGCTGGAGGGCGAGCGGCTTACCCGGGAAGTCTATACGAAAGAGGGCAAGGTGAATCCAGGGCTGGCGCGCGCGCCGGATGGCCGGGTCGCCGTCCAGCACGCCGTGCTCCAGGCCGCGGGCGGAAATGTCGCGCCGGGCAGCGACGATCTGCCGGTCGCCGGAGCCGGCCGGACGCTGCCCGACGCGCCACGGCTTTCCGATCGGCCCGCCGGCATCCCGCGGCCGGTGCGGTGATTTCGCGCCCGCCACGGCAGAGCCGCCGCTACAACGCGCGTCTTTCCCGCCGCGCCGGGAACCTTCTTACTTGTCGAAATATTTCTGCAGATCGTCGCCCTTGTCGGTCTGCGCGAGGGCGAGCATGAGCAGAATGCGGGCTTTCTGCGGGTTGAGATTATCGGCGAAAACCGCACCGGCTTCCTTCAACGTTTTGCCGCCGCCGACAAACCCGTAAACCGGCAGCACCCGGCCGTTTTGCACCCGGGTGGAGATCACGACCTTCACGCCCTGGGCCGCCGCTTCCTTGATCGCGGCGTGAAACGCTTCATTCACGTTGCCCCAGCCCGCGGCGGCGATGACGATGCCCTTCGCGCCATCCTTCACCGCGGCCTGGATCGGCTTCGCGTCGGCGCCGCCGTAAAAGTAAACGATCTCCACGCGCGGCAACTCCGCGCCGTTGGCCGCCTTCAGCTCAATGTGCTGCCGGCGCAGCGGGGCGCGATGAAACACGATGCGGTCGAAGTCCACGGTGCCGAGCAGACCCCAGTCGCCGGACTTGAAAGTCTCCACGTCGGAAGTGTGCGTCTTCGTTACTTCCCGCGCGGCGTTGATCTGGTTGTTGAGCACGAGCAGCGTGCCCTTGCCTTTGGCCTGCGGATCGACGCAGATTTTCGCCGCGTTAAGCAGATTGCGCGGGCCGTCGAAGTCGGGCTCGGACGCGTTGCGCTGGGCGCCGATGCAGACGACCGGCTTGTCGCTCTTCACCGTGAGATCGAGAAACCAGGCGGTTTCCTCCAGGGTATCGGTGCCGTGGGAAACGATCACGCCGGCGACTTCCGGCCGGGCCAGCGCGGCGGTCACCGCTTTCTGCAAATCGACCCAGCGCTTCGGGTCCATGTAATCGCTCGGAACGTTGGATTGATTGACGACTTCAATCTTCGCGACCTTCGCGATCTCCGGCACCGTGGCGATGAGATCCTCGCCGCTGATCGCGGGCACCGGTGCCTTTTTCACCGGATCGATCTTCATCGCGATCGTGCCGCCGGTGGCGATGAGCTGGACGACGGGCAGGTTGCTGTCGTTCTTGGCCTCGGCCGCCGCCGGCTTGGGGCTGCCGCCGGGATTCTGGGCGCTGGCGGGGGCGGCGACGCTGGCCGCCAGAGCGGCTGCGAAACAAAGACGGAGGAGCGGGGAGAGTTGCATGCGGGGAGGGGAATTGGGGTTGGAGGGATTTGTCGATCGCGCGGCTGGCCGCAGTAGAAAAATCCGCGGCACAGACCGACTCCGACGAATCGTGGATGCCGGAGTTTTTGAGCGGGTTTTCGCCTCGCTGGCCGATCCTGAGCACCCGGCGCCCCCGGTCGCGGGGATCGACCGGAGTTTCTGATCCGACACGGCCTGCAGAAATTCAGCCTGGAGTCGCGGCGCGATGGAGCGCGCCAGCCGGGTTTGCAACGCCGCGCGCTCGGTCGCGATGTGGCTGTCGGCCGGGGCGCGGTGGGCGAGCCGGTCGTAGAGCGTCGCCGCGCGCTCTGTCGCCGCATGCCCATCGGCCGGATCTCCGGCGACGGCGAGCCAGGTGCCGAGGTCCGCCAGGCAGCGGGCGAGGTCGTGCGTGAATTCCAGATTCGCCGGATCGGCGGCAGCCAACGTTTCGAAGCCGGGGCAGAAGAGCGCGCAGCGCGGTCACGGCCCCGGCCGCGTCGCCACTGGCACCGAGCGCGAGAGCGAGCCGGTGCTCGACGTGGGCGACCTGCCGGCGCGCGTGGATGTTGACGGGGTCGGCGTCTGCCACGGCGCGATAGTGTCCCAGCGCCCGGCGGTAAAAATCCGCCGCGGCCCGCGGGTCGTCCGCCAGCCGGAGGGCGTCGCCGGTTTCGTGGAGCACGTCGCCGAGGTCGTTGCGGAGCTGCACGTTGGCCGGGTCGCGGGCGAGCGATTCCTCGGCCAGGGCGAGGGCGAGGCGAAACTCCGCGAGCGCGCCGGCAGCGTCGCCGGTCGCCGTCAAGCCGAGGCCGACCCACTCGTGACCATCCATTTCCGAACGACGCAGGGAAAGATCGGCGGGATGCGCGGCGGCGAGTCGGGAAAGCAGCGCGGCGTTGCGCCGCTCCAGCGCGAGCGCCTCCTCGGGACGTCCCAGCACCCCGAAGAAATACGCCAGGGAACTGTCGCTGCGGACCACGTCCACCTGCGCTTCCACGTCCTCCGGCGCGGCGTCTGCCAGACCGCCGCGGATCGCGCGGCCGGTGAAAATGTAACGCAGCGCGCCGGCCAGATCGCCGGTGCGGCCGAGCGTGCAGCCGAGGCGGTCGCACATCCGGCCGAGCTCGCGGCGTGCTTCCCGATCGGTGGCCGGCGCCGCGTCCGTTTCCAGCACGTGGACGGCGCGGCGATAAGCGGTCAGCGCGCCGACGGTATTGCCGGTCTTCGAGAGCATGTCGCCGAGCCGGCCTTGGGCGCCGGCCAGCGCGCGGGCCGCGGCGGGTTCGTGGCCTCCCTGGGCGAGCAGTTGTTCGCGCAAGGCCAGCGCCTTGCGGTAGGAGACGATCGCCCCGGCGGTGTCGCCGACGTTGGCGGCATCCAGGCGGGACTGCACGTCGCCGACCTTCTGGTAGGCGATAGCGAGATCGCGCTGGAGACCGGCATCGTCGCGCACGTCGGCGGAAAGTTTGTCCAGATTTTCGAGGGCGCGCCGGACGAGCAGCTGCCGGGCGGCGGTGGGGCCGCGCTCGATCGCGTCGTTCACCTCGAAGAGCATCGCGTGCGCAAGCCGGCGGGTGTCGTTGAACCGGCTTTCCGCGCGCTGCTTTTCCCGGTCGGCCACCCGAGCCAGGCGAATCGTGGCGCCCAGGCCGGTGAGCAGGCTGACCACCAGAAGCGCGGCGGCGCCGACGGCGAGCCGGTGGCGGACGATGAATTTACCGGCGGCGTAGCGCCAGGTGATCGGCCGGGCGCGGATCGGCCGGCCTTCCAGGTGGCGGCGCAGGTCTTCGGCGAGCGCATTCGCCGTCGGGTAGCGTCGGGCCGGATTTTTCTCCAATGCCTTGAGCACGATGTTGTCCAGATCGCCGCGCAGCCGCGGGCGGGCGGCCGCATTCGCCGCGACGAGGCTGGGTCGGACGGACGCCTGGTCGCCGATGACGCGCACGAGTTCCGTAGGCGAAGGGCGCGACCGGGAAAACCGGTGCGGCGACCGGCCGGCGAGCAGTTCATAAAGCAACGCACCGAGCGCATAGACGTCGCTGGCGGTGGTGACCGGTTCTCCGCGCGCCTGCTCCGGGCTGGCGTAAGCCGGCGTGAGGCGGCTGTGACTGGCGAGGGTGTGCGGATGCAGGTCGCCGCCGCTGCCGCTGCCGTCGTCTTCGTCGAGCAGTTTGGCGATGCCGAAGTCCAACAGCTTCGGCTCGCCGGCGCGGGTGACGAGGATGTTGGCCGGCTTCAGATCGCGATGGATGATCAGGTTCTGGTGGGCGTGCTGGACGGCGGCGCAAATTTTGATGAACAGCTCCAACTGGCCGGCGAGCGGCAGATCGGCGGCGCGCACGAAGTCGGTCACCGGCGCGCCGAGCACGTATTCCAGGACAAAATAGGGCAGCCCGTCGTCGGTTTCCCCGCCGTCGAGCAGGCGGGCGATGTTCGGATGCTCCAGCCGGGCGAGGATCTGGCGCTCGGCGCGAAAGCGGCGGAGCACTTCTTCGGTGTCGGTGCCGCGCTTGAGCAGCTTGATGGCAACTTGCTGCTCGAAGCGCCCATCGGCGCGAGCAGCCAGCCAGACGGCGCCCATGCCGCCGCGGCCGAGTTCGCGGATCAACTCGTAAGCGCCCACCCGGCGGCCGGTGTTGGCGTGCAGCTCCGCGTCTTCCGCACGCGAACCGCGCATGGCGTCCGCGTATTGCTCCAGACCGGTCGCCGCTTCCCGAGCGAGAAACGCTTCCACCTCGGCGCGAAGGGCGGCGTCGTCCCCGCACGCGGCCGCGACAAATTTTGCCCGCGCCCCGGCATCGGCGCATTCCAGCGCATCGGCCAGGATGGCTTTGATCCGCTGCCACCGCTCGGCGGCGGCAGCCAGTTCCGGGGGGGCGTTTGCGCTCACGCAATCGGGTCGTTGTCGAGCTGGCGCTGGAGCCAGAGCTTCGCGGTGGCCCACTCGCGTTTGACCGTGGAGACCGAGATGTCCAGCACGGTGGCGATTTCCTCCGTCGTCAGCCCGCCGAAAAAACGCAGCTCGACGATCTGTCCCTGGCGCGGATCGAGCGCTTCCAGCGAGCGGAGCGCTTCGTCCACGCCGGTCAGCGACAGCGTGTGCTGCTCGGAGAAATGGAGCGCTTCGTCCAGCGCCAGACGCGGCTCGCCGCCGCCCCGCTTCTGGGCGCTCCGGGCCACGGCGTGATTGATGAGGATGCGCCGCATGATGCGCGCGGCGATGCCGAGAAAGTGGGCGCGGTTTTGCCAGTCCACCGGCCGGTCGCCGGCCAGGCGCAGATAGACTTCGTGGACCAGCGCGGTCGGCTGGAGCGTGTGGTCCGGCCGCTCGTTGCGCAAGTAGCTGGCCGCCAGCGCGCGCAGTTCGTCATACACCTGCGGCAGCAAGGTGTTCAGCGAGTCGGTCTTCGTGGCGTCGCCCGCCGCCTTGCTGGCAGGGAGGAGATCGCGCACCAACTCCGTGAGCTCGCGCTGAAAGGCCGCGTCGTCCACCGGAGAGTCGGTTCGGGCCGCCGCCGAGAGCTGCGACCGGGGGTTTTCGGACATGGGCGACAACAGCAACTCGGACGTGGGTTTCCTACTTCAGACGGACTGACAAATCGAGCGCTTAGAAAAAAAGTCGGAAAATTTTTGAGCCGTTTGGCCGGCCGTTTCGGCATTGCCCGGGAAGAAGGACAAATTCTTCCAGCGAGTTTCGAGCCCCGCCCGGGCGCAGATGCACCGGCGCTCAAGATTTTCCGCCGCTCCCAGACCACATCCCCTCCACGCAGCTCACTCATCCAACACCCGTGAAAATCCTTCCCCGATCCCGTCGCCTGCGGCTGCTGGCCGCGCTGCTCGCCGCCGCCACGCTGCTGCGCGCCCAGCCGGCCTCCGTCCACGCGGCGCCGACGCTGCTCGACACCGTCGATCTCTCGCCGGGGGTGGACGTTTCCGGCTCCTACGGGTTCACGCTCAACGCCAATACGCACCGGCTTTACGTGCTCGGCAGCCAGGGCGTCGGCTTTGTCCACTCCGGCCTGAAAATCATCGATACCACGACCGGCGCGGTCCGCGGCGGCATCGAGCTGGCGACGACCCTGGTCGATAACAATGACGGCAGCTTTCTGCCGATCGCCGCCTCCGCGGACGACAGCGCCGCCCCGGCCGGCAACAAGATCTACGTGCTGGGCCGGCGAAACATTTACCGGGACAGCCGCCTCTTCCTGCGCTTCGTGGATGGCGCGACCGAGACGAACATCACCGATCCTTCCAGCGATCTGCTGCTCGATCGTTCCACGAGCCCGAGCTCGATCTTTGCCAATCCGGTGGTCGTTAATCCGGTGACACACAAGGTGTATGTCACCGACGGGAACGCCCAGGTTTACGTGGTGGACGGTCCCAGCCGGCAGTTGCTCAAGCAGATCTCCGTGCCGGGAGATACCGAGACGCTGCCGGTCGTCAACCGCACGCTCAACAAGCTCTACTTCTTCAGCGCCGGCATCGGCGGCGGCGCCATCGTGGATGGCGCCTCTGACGCGGTCACCGCGCTCGGCGTCCCGTTCGTCAATACCCAGGGCGCGGCGGTGAACGAAGCCGGGAACCGCGTTTACGTGGTCGCCCGGAGTTTGCAGGACAACGCGTTCACGCTCTTCGCGCTGGACGCCGGCAGCGGGTCGGTCGTCGCCTCAACGACCACCGGAATCAACCCCGTCTCTTCCAGTGCGGCCCGCAGCATGGCGTTCGACGCGGCGACAAACACGCTGTTCGTCGCGGACCCGGTGGGCCCGAGCAACGACAACCCGAAGATCACCGCCTTCGATGCCACGACGCTGGCGGTGAAGACCGCGTTTCCGCACGCCGGATTCCGCGTCGCCTTCGACGCCGGGCGATTGTTTTTGATCGGCTATTCCACGGAGATCCAGAGTGCCGTCGGCGTTCTGGACCCGGCGACCGGGGCGTTCGCCAAGACCACGGTCGGCTATCAGCCCGGCTACCTGGCGGTGAACCGCCAGACCGGCCGCGCGTTTGTCCTCGATACCGCGACGAATGAAGTCACCGCGATCGACACCAACAGCCGGACCGTCGTCGGCCGGTTCCCGATCCGCACCGCGCAGCCCGGAGGCGCCGCGCTCGCGGGAGACACCCGCACGATCGGCGTGAGCGCCGCGCTCAACCGCTTCTACGTGACGCATACCGGCTACCAGAACATCCCCGGCGGCTTCGGCTCCAGCAACGCCGCGTTTCTCGACGTTCACGACGGCAACGACGGGCGGCTGTTGCAGACCGTGTCGCTGGGGGCGGACTCGTTCGCGAGCAACGGCCGGATCGCCGTGGACGACACCCACCGGCGGGTTTACGTCACCGGTGGAACGACGGCCAATAACAGCCAGACCGGCGTGGTCTTCGTGCTGGACGCCGATGCGAACACGCTCGTGGCGACGATCACCAGCCCGCGGCCCGGCGCCCTCGGCGGCCTCGCGGTGAACCCGGTCACCCGCCGCGTCTATGCGACCGGCGGCGCCGGCAGCAACAGCGCGGTGATCATCATGGATGGCGCGACGAACACGGTCGTGACCACCGTTCCCTCGACCAGCCTTTTCCCCGGCCGGATCGCCGTGAACACGAAGACCAACAAGGTCTTCGTCGCGACGACCGATGGCGACCTGCATTCCATCCAGATCATCGACGGCGCGAAGGACGCTGCGGCTGGCGGCTTCAGCGACGGCAGCCTGAATCCGTTCAGCAACGCCTACGACGTGGCGGTCGATGAAGACAGCAACACCGTCTTCGTGCTCGACGACAGCGTCAGCTCGCGCGACCGCACCGGCGGCGTGCTGGCCTTCGACGCCGGCAACGGCTACCGCCAGATCGGCCAGGTCGAACTGGGGTATCTTCCCTTCAGTCTGGCGTTTGATCCCGGCACGCACCGGCTGTTCGTCTCGAACAACTACGACGGCACCGTGAGCGTGGTCCAGCCCGACTCGCTCGGTGGCGCGTCGCACCCGCCGTTTTTCACCGGGGAGGTGCCGCTGTCCAACGGCGTTTACTACCTGGCCTTTCCGGCGAGCGGCACGTTCTTTGGCTACTACAGCTACCTGTCCGACCCGCGCTTCATCTTCCACTTCGATCTCGGCTACGAGTATTGGTTTGATAACAACGCCAACGACGGCCGGGCGGGCATCTTCTTCTACGACTTCAAGAGCGGGGGCTTCTTCTACACCTCACCCACGTTTCCCTTCCCGTATCTCTACGACTTCTCGCTGAACGCCGTCTTGTATTACTTCCCGGATCCGCAGAACCCGGGCCGCTACAACACGAACGGAGTGCGCTACTTCTACAACTACGCGACGGGACAGATCATCTCGAAGTAAAGGCAACGCTTTGCAGTAAAGCGGGCGACGCGGGGTGGCGTCGCCCGCGACTGCGCTCGGCAACCGAGATGCGGCCGCACGAGCGGTTTCTTGCCGGGTCGAGCCGTCGGACAAAAACCGGCGCGATTTCGGCGGAAAACTTTTTCTAAAAATCGCTGAGCCTTTTTGCCGGCTGATTTTGCATTTCCCCCCTGAAGCCCCTGCTGCCGACGTGTCGCGTCAGCAACAGCCTGGCTGCTCTTTCGACGGATTCAACCCACTGCTCTTAACCCGAAATCACGCTGATGAAATTGCCCTCATTCCTGTCCGCAGCCTTGTGCTGCCTCGCCGCCGGCGTCCACTGTGGAGCGCCGCCTGCCGCCCGCGCCCAAACCCCGACGCCACCAAGTTACTATCTCGCTGAAACCATCAAGCTGCCGGCCGACATCACGGCGAATGGCACCTTTAGCCCCGTTGGCTTTAACGGAACGGAATCCGGCATCAACGCGCAGGGCTACGTGTTGTTCAACTACATAGCCGACCAGAACAATGCCAACTCGCGGCGTGGCCCGCAGGTTTACAAGGGCAATGGGCAACTCATCTCCCTGTCGCTCAATGCCATTGATCCCAAATCCGGCTCTGTCAGCGCTACTTGCATCAGCGACCTGGCGGCGGATGGATCCTTCTTCGTGGGTGGCGTCGGGAAGATCGATGCCAATGATAAAACCAGTAATCGGCCGTTTGTCTGGAAGGTCAACGCCGACGGCAGCTCCGACATGGTGGCTTTGAGCAATTTCGTCCTGCCGCCCGAAAGCACGAACCCCGGTGAGCAAGGCACCGGGTATGCGGTTGCCGTGAACAGCGCCGGTGTCGTTTACGGCTACGGCAACAGCTATTTGGTCGGCATCGCACTTTTCTGGCAATACCCAAACGCCCAGGCGAACAAGTTTGGCGACCTCTACGATCGCCCGGTCTATGCGGACGATTCGGCAGTCCTGGTCAGAGATAATCGGCCGGGCATCACCTACAATGACACGAAGGTCCCTAACGTGATCCCAACTGCCGGACCCGCAGCCACAAAGGCTGGCCTCATTGTCGGCACCTTCAACGGTCCAAACGGGAGATCTCGCGCTTTCGTCTATCCGGTTGCCAACGGCAACGGCGTGCTCACAGAGCTTCCAAACTATGCCGACTATTTCGATACCAGCACTCAGCAATCCACCGCCGAGCACGTGAATGCGGCTGGAGACATCACTGGCATTTCTGGAGCGTATCAATCCGCGGTGTTGTGGAAGCGGCAGACGGACGGCTCCTACCAAGTGTTTCCAGCGAATAGTTTAGTGGCCCGTGACCCAAACAATTACGTGGACTATGGCTTTTCCACTTTTCGGTTTTTGGGCTTCGCTGCCGACGGCACGTTGCTCGGTTACGGCACGCAGACTAAGAGAACCTATCTGATCAAACCTGGAACGAATGCGCAGCCACCGGTGATCACCAGCGCCTCGTCTGCCAGCGGCACCGTGGGCCAGGCCTTCGGATTCCAGCTCGCTGCCTCCAACAGCCCGACCAGCTTTGCCGTCAGCGGCCTGCCCCAGGGGCTCTCGCTCGACACGACCACGGGCCTGATCAGCGGCACGCCCACGGCCGCCGGCACCGCCACGGTCTCGGTGACGGCCACCAACGCCGCAGGCAGCGGCTCTGGGAACCTGACGATCACGATTGCGGCGGCACCGGCCAACGGCCACGCGCCCTTCTTTCTCTGGCGAGGTGCCGCTCTCCAACGGCGTTTACTACCTGGCCTTCCCGGCCAGCGGCACGTTCTTTGGCTACTACAGCTATCTGTCGGATCCGCGCTTCATCTTTCACTTTGATCTCGGCTACGAATACTGGTTCGACGCTGGAAACAGCACGAGCGGAGTCTTCTTCTACGACTTCAAGAGTCAGGGCTTCTTCTACACGTCACCCTCGTTCCCGTTCCCGTATCTGTATGACTTCAGCCTGGGTGCGGTGCTCTACTACTTCCCGGATCCGCAGAACCCGGGCCGCTACAACACGAACGGGGTGCGCTACTTCTACAACTACGCCACCGGCCAGATCATCTCGAAGTAACCAGCGGGCGACGGACGCTAGCCGCGGCCACCCGCCGCGGCGATGCGTTTCGTCAGATCGACAAACTCCGCCGCGCTCTCGCTGCCGATCGTGAAGCAATCGACACAATCCTGGCTCAGCGAGAGCGCGTAGCGGAGCGCTTCGTCCACGCGCCCGCGGAGCTGGCCGGCGCCGAGGATCTTCATGCCGATCACGCCTTTGCCGGCGGCTTTCATCTCGCGCAGGACGCCGAGGACCGTGGCGGGGTCGGCGTCCATGACGACGCCGGCCGGGTTGATGCGCGCGAGGTCCACCTGCACCCACGGCGTGCGGGCGGCCGTTTGAAGCGCGCCGAGCGAGTGGCAGCTCACGCCGTGCGTGCGGACGATGCCGCGCTCGCGGGCTTCGGAGATCACGTCCATCGCCGCCTTTTTGCGCTCCGGCCAGTCGGGATCGGTCAGGCAATGCAGCAGGAGGATGTCGATGTAATCGGTGCCCAGCTCGCGCCGGAAACGGTCGAGGTCAGCGCGCATTTCCTTCGCCGTCGTCGCGACCGTTTTTGTCAGGATCGTGACTTTCTCGCGCGGGATGCCGCCGCCGCTTTTCAAGGCCTCGCGCAGGAGCGGATGGCTGCCGTATTGATCCGCGGAATCCCAGAACGTGACGCCCTGGTCGTAGGCGAGCCGGAGCAGATCGGCTGCGCCGCGGACGCCGAGCTGGCGGGTCTGGTTGGAGCGGCCGCCCCAGCCGCTGGTGCCGGTGCCCATGGCGAGACGGCTCACCGAAACCTGCGCGGGGCCGAGGAGGATGCGGTCGCTCGCGAGCTTCGGTTTCGCCGTCGCGGCGGCGGCGAGGAGGCGCCCCGGTAACAGGCCGCCGCTGGCGAGCGCGGCGGCGCTGGTCGCAAGGAACGAGCGTTTGAGGAAGTCGCGCCGATTCATTTCTGCCAAAGTGGAATCGCGCCGGGCAAATCTCCCGGCCTGTTCGCCGAATCTCTGCTCATCGTCATGCCTTTATTCCCCCAACAACTCAGCCGGGCGCTGGCCTTCTGCGGCGCCACCCTGCTGTTTGTCTCCAACTCTTATACTCAAGTGGACCGCATCACCGGAAAACCGTTCGCCACCCGCTCAGAAGTCCTCGGCCGCCACGGCATGGTCTGCACGAGCGTGCCGGCCGCCACGCAGGTCGGCATTGAAATCCTCAAACGCGGCGGCAGCGCGGTGGACGCCGCCATCGCGGCAAACGCCACGCTCGGGCTCATGGAGCCGGTGAGCAACGGCATCGGCGGCGACCTTTTCGCCATCGTCTGGGACGCCCGCACGCAGCGGCTCTACGGGCTCAACGCCAGCGGCCGCTCGCCGCTCGGCCTTTCCTACGACGGCATGAAAGCCGAGCTGGCCAAGCTCGGGCGCAAGTCGATCCCGCCGCTGGGGATGCTCTCGATTTCGGTGCCGGGCTGCGTGGACGGCTGGGCGGAGCTGCATTCGCACTTCGGCCGCCTGTCGCTGGCCGAGGATCTGGCGCCGGCGATCCGCTACGCCGAGGAAGGGTTCCCGGTCACCGAGACGATCGCCTACTACTGGGGCCGCGGCGTGGCGCAATACCGCAAGGAGCCCGGCGCGTATCTGGAAACCTACACGCTCGACGGCCAGGGCCGCACGCCGGCGAAGGGCGACGTTTTCAAAAACCCCGGCCTCGCCCGCACGCTGCGGCTCATCGGCGAGCAGGGGCGCGACGCTTTTTACAAAGGCGAGCTCGCCGACAAGATGGACGCCTTCATGCAGGCCAACGGCGGCTACCTGCGCAAGGCCGACTTTGAAAAGCACACGTCCACCTGGATCGACCCGGTTTCCGTGAACTACCGCGGCTACGACGTCTTCGAACTGCCGCCGAACGGCCAGGGCATCGCGGCGCTCCAGATGCTCAACGTGCTCGAAGCCTACGATCTGCGCGGGTCCGGCTTCAACACGCCGCAGACCCTGCACTGGATGATCGAGGCGAAAAAACTCGCCTGGGCGGATCGCGCGAAATTTTACGCCGACCCCGATTTTTCCAAGGCGCCGCTGAAGGGCCTGCTCTCGAAGGAATACGCCGCCGAACGCCGCGGCCTCATCGATCCGAAACACGCCGCCAAACGGCTTGACGCCGGCCATCCCGGCCTGCGCGACGGCGACACGATCTACATGTGCGTCGCCGACGACGAGGGCAACATGGTGTCGCTCATCCAGAGCAACTACCGCGGCATGGGCAGCGGCGTCGTGCCGCCGGGTCTCGGCTTCATGTTCCAGGATCGTGGCGAGCTGTTCACCCTGGAGCCGGGTCACGCGAATGTTTACGCGCCCGGCAAGCGGCCGTTTCACACCATCATCCCGGGCTTCGTGATGAAGGACGGCAAGCCCTGGCTGGCTTTCGGCGTGATGGGCGGCGGCATGCAGCCGCAAGGCCACGTGCAGGTGCTCACGAACATGATCGACTTCGGCATGAACGTGCAGGAAGCCGGCGACGCCAGCCGCTGGCAGCACGAGGGCGACAGCGAGCCGACCGGAGAAAAACTCACCGAAACCGGCGGCTACGTGAACTGCGAAAGCGGCGTGCCGTTTGAAACCGTGCGGGAGCTGAAAAAGATGGGTCACGACGCCCGCTGGGACGTCGGCGGCTTCGGCGGCTACCAGGCGATCAAGATGGAAATGCGCGACGGCCAGCGCGTCTATTTCGGCGCCAGCGAAAGCCGCAAGGACGGGCAGGCGGCGGGGTATTAGTGCAGCACCACGAAGCCGGTTCCAAACCGTGGCCGGGCTTGCGAGACACACGGACGAAAAGTAATCTGCCCGCATGACTGCCGCCGTCGAAGCCATCTACGAAGGCGGGCTGCTGCGTCCGTTGCAGCCGTTGCCGTTGGCCGAGCATACCCGCGTCCGGATCTCCGTGGAAACATTGACTCCCGAGGCCGACCCGGAGCGCGCCGCCTGGCTGGCGCAGTCAGAACGCCGTTTACGCGAGGTCTGGGATAACGAAGCGGACGACGTTTTCAATGAGCTGCTCACGCCATGACGTCGTGCTGTTGCCAATTCCGTTTACGGATTTGAGCAGCCGCAAGGTGCGTCCGGCGGTTGTCATCGGTTTCGGCAGCCATCCCGGCGATTTGTTTGTCGTCCCGCTTACCTCCCAGCTCGCAAATAGCGATTTCCCGCTCGCCGACTGGCGGGCGGCGGGGTTGAACGTGCCCAGCGGCATCAAAGCTCAACTCGCTACCGTCGAGACGGCGCTGGTGCGAAAAGTCATCGGTCGGCTCACCGCCCGGGATTGCTCAAGTCTCCAAACGCATCTGCGTCGCTGGTTGGAGCTGTGAACGAAGTTTCCGGTTGCCGGGAGTGCAGCGCGCTGCGGCTGCGCTCGCCGTCGATAATGACCGCGCGGAACCCGCAGGAGCCGATCGGGTGTTTCTCCTGCAAAATGGAGAAAGCGACTGCCCGATCGAGTTCGTGCACCGGGATGTCCGTTCAGCAAATCGTCGCATTCTGGCTCAGTCCCAGCATGTCGCGCCGCGATCAAGGTCACGCCGCGCTCAGGCCAGCACGGCGCGGCTGATGGCCCAGGCGACCTCCGGGACGAAGACAAAGCCGTGCGCGTCGCCGCCCTGCGGATCCACGATGAACGGCGTGCTTTCCAGATTGTGGAATTTGCCGGCCTGCCAGGTGTAGGCGCTCTTCACCGGGAGCAGCGTTTTCGTTGTCAGGAAGATTTCGCCGTCGTTCATCCCCTGCGCGCCGTTGCTGCCGATGCCGCCGAATTTGTCGTCGGGACCGCCGAATGCCTTGGCCGTGTCGCCGCTGAGCCGGGAAGCCGCGGGATAGGCCAGGCCGACGGCTTTGTCGTTCTTGGTGTGCGTGATCAGGATCGGGCCGCGCACCCGTTTTTTCGTCACCACGTCGCGGAAAAAGCCGCCGCGGGTTTCGGAAAAGCCGTTGTGCGAAAACGCCGCCTGCAGCAGCGCCAGGCTGTGCAGCTTCGGCGTCGTGGAGTTCGCCGCCGCCGCGGTCACCAGCCGGCCGCCGAAGCTGTGGCCGACAAGATGCACGCGCTGCACGCCGCCGCCGGCCGCGAGCTCGTCGATCAACGGCGCGACGCCGACTTTGCCGACGGTCCCGGCGCGCTGCTTCATCTCGAAATAGGTCGAGAGATTCAGCAAATTCGTCACCGCGTTGGCAGCGCCGGAGAAAAAGCTCCCGAAGCCGAGCGCCTGACCCTTGTCCGGGCTGGCAGCCGGTTTCGTCGCCGGCGGCGCCGCGGTCGCCGCGCTGGCGGGTGCGGCGTGGGCCGCGCTGGCGAAGACGAGTTGCGGCTGGCCGCCGAAAAGCACGTCGGAGCTGTCTTCATCGTGCTGTTGCTCGGCGGTGCCGGGATTGGCCTCGAGCAGTTCGCGCAGCGTTTTGACAAACGTGCCCTGGTCTTTGTTGCTCTTCTCCAGCGTCGGCACCAGCGCGTGCAGCCGGGCGATCCGGGCGTCGTCGCCGGGATCGTTGAAAGCCGGCGCGGCGCGGTCAATCGCGGCGTGCATCGCGGCTTCCGCGGCGGCCGGATTGCCGGCGCCGCCGAGGGATTTGGCGCCGCCGGTGTCCTGCCCGGCGGTGGCGCTGAGCTGGGTCATCAACTCATTGAACTTCTGCGCCGGCCAGATGATCCCGACGAGTGCGACCTGGCGGCTTTTGTAAGCCGGGTCGTCTTTGATCTGGCCCGCGAAATTGCCGAACAATTTTTGGTAAAGCGCCTGGGCTTCGGCTTCGGTGTTGTTCCAGCCGTGTGAGACGACGATGAGATCGGTCGTGCCGGCGGGCACGGCGGGCGTGTTTTGGCGCTGGCCGTTTTTGTCGAATTTCGCCTGGGCGTAGGGGAGGCCTTGGATGTCGTTCATAGCGGGAGAGCGGAGCGGGTGCGGGGTTGGCGGACAGGAGGCTCCGCGCCGGAAAAAACGGCGGGAGCGGAAGCGGCGAAATGGATCAAACCGACTGGATGGCGCGCATGAGGTCCACGAGCCCGGCGCCCTGAAAGTAGCGGTCGCGGCCGAGGTCGGTCGCGGTGTCGGTGAAGATCTTTTTCACCCGCTCCGGCTCCCCGATAAATTCCCGGCGGATGGAGAGAAACGCGGCGATGGCGCCGCTGACGTGCGGGGCGGCCATGCTGGTGCCGCTGGTTTCAAAGTAATTGCACTGCTGGTTGTCGGCTTCGTCTTTGACGAGCTTGCTCTCCGGCGCGGCGCACGAAATGATTTTTTCCCCGGGCGCCAGCAGGTCCGGCTTGCAGCGGCCGTCGCCGGTGGGGCCTTTGGACGAAAAATAGGAGACGCCATACAGGTGCGGCATGTCGCGATGCGTGGAGCCGACCGTGATGGCGCACTCGGCGTTGCCGGGATCGTTGATCGACAAGTCCAGGCAGGCGTCGGTCGTCTTGCCGTCCTTCATCGCGATCGTCCCGTAGCCGCTGTTGCCGGCGGCGACGACCACGACGACTCCGGAGCGCACGAGCCGATTCACCTCCACGCAGAGCGGGCTGTGGCCGCAGGCAAACCACTTCGGGTCAAACGGGTAACCCAGGCTGAGGTTCACGCCGTGAATGTGCAGCTCGCGCCCGTGGTGGTTCACCTCCTGCACGTGGGCGATGGCGGTGATGGCGTTGGAGGCGTTGCCCATGCCGAAGCGGTCGAGCACTTTCAAACTCACGAGCCGGCAGCGGGGCGCGATGCCGCTGATGGCCTCGACGGTCATCTTCTTTGTCGTCGCCTGCGGCCCGTCTTCTTCATCATCGGTCGCCTGGCCTTCCGACGCGCCGCCGCCGCCTTCGTCCAGCTCGCGCCAGACGCAGACCATGTCCCCGGCCTGGGCGCCTTTTTCCAAGGACTGCTCGCCCGCCAGGATGCCGGCGACGTGCGTGCCGTGGCCGTATTCGTCGCGCAGCGCGCTGCCCGTCGAGGCCAGCCCGGTGAAATCCTTGTGATACGTCGAGGCGAGATCGACGTTTCGGTGCAGGCGGAAGTGCGGGTGCGTGGCGTCAATGCCGGAGTCCATCACGGCCCAGGTGATGTCCTGCCCGGAGGCGGTGAAGGAACGGTGCGCCGCGTCGGCTTTCACCGTGGCGACGGAATGCGTGATGCAGCCCCGCAGCGGAAAGTCGGGCCAGATGTGGTGGATCGTCCGGAACCGCGCGACCAGCTTTTTCTCTTCGGCGGCGAGCTTCTCGGCGGCGCGGCGTTTCGCTTCCGCGGGGGTGACGCCGGGCTCGCGCGGCGGCTTCGGCGCGGCGCGTTTGCCGGCGGCGCGGAGCACGGCCTGCTCGCGCTCGGCGGCAGCGGCGACCTCCGCTTTCGCGAGCCGCCGCGCCTCGCGTTGATCGATCGCGACGAGTTCCTGCAGCGCCTTGCCTTCCAACCGGGCAAAAACGTATTGCGAGCTGAGCCGGGTCTTCTCTTCGTCGATGCCCTGATCCGGATCGTCAATCTCCAACGACTCCTTCGCCTGCGCGATGTAGCCCTGGATCCAGGATTTGGCGATCCGCCGCGGGTCCGGTCCTTCCAGCGCGTCGTCGTCTTCCTTTTTCGAGCCTGCCGGCGGTTTGAAATTCAGGTTGATGTCGATGATCACCTCAAAGCGGGTCGGCCAGATGTGATCGATCCCCGGCGGCGCCGGCGGGCCGTCGTCCGTGAGCGGGTCCGAGGCGGCATCCATCGCCAGCAGTAGGCTGATGACGCGGCCGCGCAGCCAGGCGAGGCTGGCATTCCCGCCGAGTTCCGACAGGAGCGGGTCGATGCGCGGATTCTTTGGCTTCTCGCCGCGCGGCCCCGGCAGCGCGCCCAGTTCAGCGACCGCCTTTTTCAGACGCCGGATCACCCGCTCGCGCGAAGCCGCGATCGCCGCGGGCGTGTCGCCGCGGAAAAAGACGGCGGCGTTGTAGAGCTTGCGAAGTTTCGGGTAGCGGCTCGGTGAACGCTTCCGTCCGCGCCAGCTCGTCCTGGATCGCTTCGCGCAGCGGCACCGCGATCACCGAGCGCCGCAGGCTCTTCGGGTCAAACGGCGCGGGCTGGCGATCGATCGGCGAGGGATCCGTGGAAGCCATGGCGGGAACGCGGCCGCCGGTCCCCGACCACCGGACCGCGCCGCAGCGCCTTCACCGCCGGCCGCGGAAAGGCGGCTGCCGGGAAGGAAGCCCATGTTTGGCACAAACACGCGGCGTTTGTCGAGCCGAAAGCGGCCCGATTTCCCTGACTTCACAGAGATGGAAGTAGCTCCGCGGCGGCTGCATAGCCCAGCGGAGTGCTGTCGGCTTCGCCCAACCCAATGACAGGGGAATGCGGACTCCGCATTTCCGCTATTTCAACGGCCGCGCTACGAGGATCGCGGCGTTCGAGCGGTAGAAATTCGCGTAGGTCGAAAGCCGCGAATCGACGAGCGTTTTGCCGTAGTTCCGCGGGGCCGAAGCGTGCATGAAACGCAGCGTTCCCTGGTCGTCCCGCACCGCGAGGCCGACGTGGGAAGTCGAGAACGCGCCGGGGGCGTCCTTCGTGATGATGCCGATCACGTCGCCGTCGCGCAGCTGGCTTTCGATGCTGGCGATGCGGCTGTTCGGGATGCCGAGCAGCGTCATGCGGGTGACGCGCTCCTCCATGTCGCGCAGGGACGACAGGAGCGAGGGGTTGTTGCGCAGATACCGATACGAACGCCAGAGGATGGTCATCTCCTGGGCGTTGTGCGGGTAGGCGGTGCCGCCGAGCGAGCGGGTGAGGTCTTTCACGAGGCCGCGCCGCTCGTTGTCGGCGACCCAGTCTTCGAGGTAGTGCAGGCGGGAAAGATATTCGCCGGTGCACTTGCCGCCGCGATAGCGATCAAGCTCCACGTATTTGAGCAAATTCTGTGGCGTCCACTGGTCGCGCGGCTCGCCGAGCATGCGGGCAAAGCCGAGCGACGTTTCAAAAAACGTCCAGCAATCGAGCCCGATAAAATTGACGCTCGGCGCTTCGATGCGGTCGTCGATCTCGAGCGTGTAATTTTTGTAAGGCACGCCCGTCAACGCGCGGCCGACCGCGGCGGTGCGCTGGCCGATGGGCAGCGATTTCCAGTTCCCCGCCTCGGCCTGCTGGACCAGGGCATCGAAGCGGTCGCGTCCCTTGAAAACGGTGTCGAACGGCAGTTCGGCGGCGCGCGCGACGGAGAGAAAGTCCGGACCCGCCAGCCAGCCCCCGGCCAGGCAGAAAATCAAAATGACGAAGCGAAGGGAACGGACAAGTGCAGGGCGCGGCATGGGCAGGGTAAAGGAACGGCGGAGACAGCGGGCGGAACGCGAGCGCTAAAGTGGCCGCGCCCCGCCGGGTCGTCAACGCGCCGCCTCACCACTGCTTCGCCGGCTTCGTCCAGGTGCCGTCGATGACAACCTTGGTCAGGTCCGCGCGTGCATTTTCCTGGATCAATTGCGCGACGCGCTTCGACTCGATCCGCACACAGCCGTGCGACGCGGCGTAGGGCGGCACGCTCGGAAAATAGTGCAGCGCGATGCCGCGCGCCCGGACAAACCAGGTGACAAACGTGGCGCGCGCGTCGCTGTTCAGCCGGCTCTGGAAACCGGAAACCGTGTGCGTCCCTTTCGGCGTGCAGAGCGTGCCGGAGCGGCGGCTCGTGGTGGCGTTGTCGCAATTCAGCCCCTTCAGCCCGGCGCCCGGCGACGTGCGAAACGGACCGGTTTCCTGGCTGCCGCCCTGGGGGCCGGTCCAGACGAGGGTCAGCGGATGATCGGGATCGTTCAGGCTGACGTTGATCTCTTTGATGTAGGTGCGCGGAAAGTCGGCGTTGCGCAGCGGAAACGCCGGTCCGGCCCGGCGCGCCGCGGCGGCAGCAGGGGCGGCGACGGGCTTCGAGGCGTCGAGCGCCTCCAGGGCCTTCGCCCGGGCGACTCCGGCCGGGTCCACGGCAGCGCCGGCGCGAGCCGGGGATTTCGGCTTCGTTTTGGCGGCGCGGGCGGGCAGCTTGCGCGTGCCGGCCGCTCCTGTGGCAGCGGCGGCGGATTTTTTCGCATCGCGCGGCTGGGCCGGGCGGCGCTTCGGCGCGGGTGCGGTGGTGCGGGTGGCGGACTTGCGTGGGGGGCTTGGTTTTCTCGCCATAACACCGCGAGCATGAGACGCTTAACGCGAAACCTCAATGCGAAAATGCGGTGCGCCGACTAGCGGGAACGCGCCGCGTCAAGCCGGCGACTGGGGCTGCGCCCCACGGGCCCAGGCAATCGCGTCTTCCAGCGCTTCCTCACCCCAGAAAAGCTCCGCGTCGTTCACCCAGCAGTTCGGTGCGCCGAAGAGGCCGAGCGCAATGGCGCGCTCCGTGTTCGCGCGCAATTTCCCGCGCTCCGGCGGCGCTTCGGCACGGGCAAGGATGGCTTCTCCCGGCTGACCCAGCGCGGCGAGGATTTGCACGACCTCGGCGCGCTCACTGATCTCCCGGTCCTCGCCGAAATTCGCCACGAAAACGGCTCGCACAAAATCGCCTGCCCACGGCTCCCCGGCGACGTGGCAGGCCACCCGCGCGGCCAGCGTGCTCGCACGCGGAAACCGCGTCGGACGGCGCCATGGGAGCGAGAATTTCGCGCACAGCCGCGCGAGGTCGCGCCACATGTAGTCGCCCCGGCGCGGGTTCAAGTTGAAGGGCGAATCATCCCAGCCCTGCAACGCGAAAAGCGGCCCGAGCAGAAACGGCTTCCAGACGAGCGCCACGCCAGCGTCGCGGCAGAGCGCTTCGATCCGCATCGCCGCGATGTAGGAATACGTGCTGGCGAAATCAAACCAGAACTCCAGCCGCGGCGCGCCGGCTCGCGGCAGCGCGCGCAGGCGCGGGTGGCGTGTCGGCATTCATGGCGAGCGCACTCTCCCGGAAGCTACCGCCACGCATCCCGCGGGCAATCGGGGCGGGGCGCGAGACGAACGCCGCGGTTTCGCGCCCCGGTCCCGGAAAAGGACCGCATTATTTCGTCGTGGTTTCGAGCCCGCTTGGAGTCACGCGAAGGTGGACGGCGCCGGCGCCAATCACGCCGTCGTTCTCTGTGCGCGCGGTGACGATCAGCACATAGTTGCCGACCTTCGGCAGGTTATCAGGTTCGAGGAGGACGCGCACCGTGTCCACATTGCCTTCCTTGCCGAGTGGTGTGAAAAACTGGTCGCTGACGTTATCCAGCAGCTGACCATTGAGCCCCAGTCGGTAAACTTGGTAGCTCAACACTCGGTTGGGCGCCGGCACGCTCTTGAACTCATACACATAAAATGCGATCACGGACGACGCTGCGGAGGTCTTGCCGGCAGCGGGTAATTCCAGTTTGGCATCAAAAGAACTCGGGATGAAACCCTCCAGAACAATCGGGGCTTTCTCCGCGGCGGCGGCGGTCGTGATCCCGCCGACGGAAAAGATTGCGGCCAAGGGAAAAGCGATCAGCCAGCGCAAGGCGTTCTTCATGATGGCGCCAGCATTGCCGGGCGGACATTTCGCGTCAAGCCCAACCCGTCTCCGTCCAAGGACGAACTGGGGTCATGCCGGTCAGGCGGCGCTTTTTTGATCCGCCGTCGCCGCGTCCGCACGGTTCACGCCGCGGATTTTTCGGGCCGGGGTTGTGCCCGCCGCCGATTTTCCCGGCACTTGCGGCGTGGCTTCGAGCCGCGCTACGTCTCCCGCATGTCCGCCCTTCCCGCCGTCGCCGCTGTCACCCCGGTATCCGGTGGCGCGCGCGGCTCGGCCGGGATTTTTGCCGCCCTGTTCCTGCTCATCGTGCTCGCGGTGGGCGGGCTGAACGCGCGCTACCTCTTCCGGGCGGAACTGCATGAGCATGGCGACCTGGCGGCGAATTCCCTGGCGATCCGCGAGGCGAAACAGTTTCCAGCGGCTCCATGGCCAGTATTCGCGCTGGGGATTCTCGCATCCGGGACCGGGTTGGTTTTATGCGATGGCTGCCGGCGAGGCGATTTTCCACGACCAGCTGCGGGCGACGCCGACGCCGTGGAACGCGCAGCTCCTTGTGGTCTTGCTGGTGAACAGCGCTTTCCTGGCGGCCGCGATCGGCATCGTGGCGCGGGAGGTCGCCGCCGCGGATCGGGAAACCAACGGCCGCCCGCGGCCGGGCTGGCTCGCCGCGACCGCCGCCGGGGCCGGGCTCGTCGTCACCGTGCTGCACCTCGCCGCGCTCGGGCAGGCGGCGGGCTTGCTGCACAACTGGACGGCGTATCTCACCGTCATCCCGTTTTGCTGTCTGCATCGTCGCGGCGGCTTCCGTGGGCGCCGGGCGCGGGCAGGACTTGCCGATTCTGGCGCTGGCCGGGGCGGCGCTGCTGCACAGCCACGTCGCGCAGCCGCTCTTCGTGCTGCCGCTCACCGTGCTGGCTTGGGCCGGGCTGTGGTGGCAGCAAACGGCGACGCCCGTGGCGCGCCTTTCCGCGCGCGCACCTCTTCGCGCTGGCCGTGGCGCTCGTGGCGGCCCTGCCCGTGGTGATCGACGCGTTCCGAGGCGGCGCCAGCAATCTCGCGCTCATCCTGGCCCACCACCGCACGCACGTCGGCGAGGGCCACGGCTGGCTCGATGCGCTCTTTTACAATCTGCGTTTCGCCGGCTACAAGCCGACGGCTACCACGGAAGAAATCTTCGCCGGCGGCGCGACGGCGAACGGCGCTGCGGGGATACGTCCTTCGCAACGGGGCGATGTTTGCCGTCTGGGCGCTCGCCGTGGCTCTGCTGGCCGTGGGCGCGTGGCGGGACCGCTTTTTGCGCTGGCTGCTCGCGACCCTGGCGCTGGCCGCGGGCGCTGGCGGTGTTTTGGGCGACGATCCAGGATGGGCCGCTGTTTTATTTCAACAGCTGGTTTGTCTTCGGCCTGCTGCTCGCCCTCGGGCTCGGCGCGGCCGCAGCGGCGGTGCAGCTCGCGGCGGCGTGGTTTCCGCGCGCAGCCCGGACTCCCTGGCCGGCGCTCGCGCTGGTCGCGCTGGCGGCGGGTTTGTTTACGGCGCAAGCCGGCCGCTTCCGAGCGACCACCGGCGACGACGAAGCCTCGCGCAATCTCAATCGCAGCGTCGGCCTGGCGCTGGCGGAGGATGGGGCGGCGGGCCAGGGCCGGCTGAAGTATCTGGCCTTCGCGTCGCCCAACGCCTGGGAAGACGCCGCCGGCGTGGCCCTGGAACTGGCGCGGCGTGGCGAGAGTTTCCGGGTCGGTGCCGGCTGGGGCATCGTCTTCGGAGCGGACACCGCGCCGGCTAATCCACGAGAGGGTCTGGCGAAGACGGACGACCTACGGATCTGGCGCATCCTGCCGCCTGCGCTGGACCCGGAAGCGGCGACGCGCCGGCCGCTGTTTCATGGCAACGGCCTGCGTTTGGAGCCCTTCCCGGTGGATCCGGCGGTCGGGACGGCGATCACGTTTGGCGGCCCGCAGCCGAACGCCGCCGCTTATCTGCTCACCGGCTGGAGCGATCCGGCGCCCGGCGATGCTTTCACGATGTCGGAGCAGCCGCTGGGCTCCCTCGCGTTTCGCGCCGTGCCGGTGCCGGAGACCGGAGCGGAGGAAGTGGTGGAAATCGCGGTGGACGCGTTCCCGATCCTGACGCCCGGCCGCGTGGAATCCCAGCGGCTCGCGCTGCATCTGAACGGGCAGCCGCTCGGCGAGTGGACCGTGCGGCGCGACGACGGCGAGCCAATCCGCGTGCGGATCCCGGCCGCGAGGTGGAACACCGCCGCCGCGGGAGCCGGGGCAGCGTTGCTGGAGTTCCGGTTTCCGGATGCGGCCTCCCCGGTCCGGCTGGGAGTCGGCGGCGACCCGCGCGAGCTGGCCTTCGGCTTCCGCGCGGTGCGCTTCGCCCTGGTAAACCGGTAGCCACGACGGCTGCTCGCGCGCGGACAAGCGGCGAGCAATCACCGCGATCAACCCAAAAATGGAGATGTCGTCGGCACTTTATTTTTATCGCTGGTGGCCGATGGATTCGCCTCACCCATCACCATGCAAATCCTGCGTTCCCTCCTCATCGTGCTCCTCGTCTCGCTCTCCCTGCTGTCGCCTGCCGGCGCGCGCGCCGCGGATAAAAAGCTGACCGTGGCCGACTACCTGTTGCTCCTGCCGCCCGGGCCTTATTTCTCGGATTCGCCGCGCGAAATCCTGCGCCGCGTCCGCGAAGGCCAGGGCGTGCTCGACGTGGCCAACGGCTTCATCCAACTCGACGGCTACAACGAGCAGCCGAGCTTGCAGGTCACGTTTTTCAACAGCAAAAACGACAGCCCGCTCGTCGCCGTCACCTACGGCGACCTTGGCAGCAGCACCAGCTTCACGCGGCTGGCGTTTTTCGAGCGCGGCAGCGGTGCCGGGCTGGTGCCGGTCAGTCGCAGCATTTTTCCCGTGGAAGACAATCCGCGCACCCGCTTCTACTCGCTGCCGCGCGAGGGGAAAACCATCACCGTGATCAACAACGCCAGCGGTGCGGACGAAAGTCGCTACACCTGGACCGGCGATCGGTTTCGGAAAGATAAATAACCCGCAGAGCCGCCGCGCTTCCCGGCGAAAGTCGGGCGGGCGGCCGCGGCGCGATCAGGGCTTCCGTGGGACGACCACGGTGTTCTGATCCTGCATGATCAGCCAGCGCTGCTCCCGCCGCACGAGCACGAAGGTGCGGAGATGCTGCTCGTTGCGATGCACGACGCCGTCCGGCGTCATGAAGGGGCTCACCCGGCTGGTGACAGTGACGATCGCGACGTCCGGGCTGGCGAAGCGCACGGTCATCTCCTCGACCGTATCGGAGACGCCTTTCAAAAAGGTCTGGTGCACCGCCTCCAGTTCCAGGAGCACGGCGGCGCGTCCGCGCGTCCAGCCGCCGCCGGGATTGATGTGATTCCAATCCTCGGTCGTGAACTCCGCGGCGCGCGACCACCCGTGCGAATTGAAGCTGGCGTAGAACGCCTGCACCACGTCGCGGACCTGTCGCTCGTCCCCGACGGGCTCCGCGCACACCCTGCCGGCCAGCAGCAAACCAAACCAGACGGCAAGGGCGATTTTCATCGTTTCGGTGAAACCCGGGGCCACCCTTGGCCGCGCAGCGTGGAGCCCGCCTCGACGCGGCGGCAAGAAAAGGGGCGGTGGTTCGAGCAGAACCCACCGCCCCTCGGGAAGCGAGAGCGAAGATTGCCGCGAACGGGCGGCAGCGCCGGCGCGCCGGGCCTCAGGTCACCTTTTCCTGCTTGTCCGGAAAGCCGTGCTGACCGCGGCCTTCCTCGGCTTCAAATTCGGCGGTCGTCTTGTAAAGCTCGTAGCGGCCGTCGGACGCCACGTTGTCGGCGAATTTCTGACGCAGCGCGACCATGGCGGTCGTGTCGAACCGTTTGAAGTCCCGCGCGAGGGCGAGGTTCTTGCGGAAGATGTCGAGCGAATCAATGCCGGACACCGTGGTGACCACCGGCAGGCTCATGGCGTAGGCGATCGCTTCCTCGGCGGTGACCACCTTGTCCTTCACCGCGCGGGCGTTGCCGTTCAGGCTTTTCATGCCGATCGGCATAATGCCGCGCCGGCTCAGCTCGGGCAGCACACGCTGCTCGAAGGAATGAAAGCTGGCGTCGAAGACATTCAGCGGCAGCTGGCAGGCATCGAAGGGATAATCGTAAGCCAGCATTGCCATGTGGATCGCCGGATCCTTGTGGCCGGTGAACCCGACGAAGCGCACCTTGCCCTGCTCCTTCGCTTTCGTGAGCGCTTCGATGACGCCGCCTTTCATGAAATGCCGCTCGGGATCGTTCCAATACGCGCACTCGTGGACCTGCCAGAGATCGAGGTGATCGGTCTTCAGGCGCTTGAGCGACTCTTCGAGCTGCTGCATGCCGACCTTCGCGTCGCGGCCGTGCGTGCAGACCTTTGTCATGAGAAACGCCTTCTCGCGCCGGCCGCCGGCCGCGAGCGCCTTGCCCATGCGCTCCTCGCTGACGTGCTTGTTATACTCCCAGGCGTTGTCCATGAAGTTGATGCCGCTGTCGATGGCCTCCTGGACAATGCGGATGGCGTCCTGCTCGGACACGTTGTCGCCACCGATGGAAAACCCGCCGATGCCGAGCACGCTCACCCAGTCGTCGCCCTTGCCGAAGCGCCGCTGCGGCACCTGGCCGGGCTTGTGGCGCTCTTCGAGCTGCGGCAGCGTTTGCGCCACCTTCGCCTCTCCGGCGGGAACCGGGTAGCCTTCGCGATCGCGCGATTGGCCGACAGGCGTGTCCGTCGCCGCCAGCGCGGCGGCGCTGCTGGCGAGCGTGGCCCCGGCGCAGGCGAGACCGGTGCGGCGAAAGAACGTGCGGCGATCCACGCCTGCGGAAGGGGACGGAGAATCTTGGCTCATAGAAATAAATTCGCGGCGCCGGGGGTTTGGAGATGCAAAAAATCCTCGCGCAGAGGCGCAGAGCCACAGAGGGCGGGATGCAGCGGACCGGCCGATCCGTCAGTCGCGGCGCCGCGCCCCTGGCCGCCCGGCGCCGCTGAAATTCCTCACGCCTCCTCCTTCGCCTTTCCCTTCTTCCTCTGCGTCTCTGCGCCTCGGCGTGAGGATTTTTCAGTCCCCGCCGCCCCTTGCGCCTGCCCGGTCGGGCCTTGCGCCTGCCCGGTCGGGCAAAGGTCGAGCAAGGTGCAGCGCTCGCACTCCGGCCGGCGAAAAAAGCAGCAGCGCTGGCCGTGGAACATGAGCAACTCGTGATTATCAAAGACCGCCTGTGCGTCCCACTCGGCCGGTAGCATGGCTTCGAGCACCGCGTGAGCCGGGCCGACGTCGAGCGACAGCGGGATGAGCCCGAGCCGCTGGGCGACGCGGTGATGGTGGCTGTCCACCGGCAGCGCGCGCATTCGCAGCCGGCTGAAGCTGAGCACGGCGGCGCTCGTCTTCGGGCCGACGCCCGGCATCTTGTCCTGCAGCCACGTGCGGGCCGCGGCGGGCGTCATCTCTCCCAGGAAATCGAGCGACAGATCGCCGTCCCGCCGCGCGGTGATGCGGCGCAGGAGATCCTGGATGCGCGGCGCTTTTTGCTCCGGCCAGTTTGCCGCGCGGATGGCGTCCTCGACCTCGGTGGTCGGCGCGTCGCGCACCGCGGTCCAGCCGTCGGGAAAGCGCCGCCGCAGTTCGGCAAAAGCCGCGCCGCTTTCCCGGTTGCGGGTGCGGTGGCTGAGCAGCGCGGAGATCAGCTCGCTGAGCGGATCCAGCTCGCCCCAATGCGCCACCGGGCAGCCGTATTCCCGGCACAGCCGGGCATGGACTTCCAGCAGCTTCTCGCGTTTCGCCGCGTCGGCGTTCCCGTCGGCCGCAGGCGGAGCCGGTGGCGTCGGCAGCGAAAAAAGATCGATCTGGTCGCTCGGACTCATCCTCCCCGCCTGAATCGCGTCGCAAGCGGTTTCGGGGCGCGTCCGGCCAGATCCGTCGTCTTCAAGCGTGCGTCGGCACCGCGGGCGGCGGGAGCTTGTCGAGGCTGCGGCGCACCAGGTCGCCCATGGTGTGGCAGTCGAGAAACGTCGGGTCTTTGTAGTGACTCGACAGGCCTTCGCGCAGCTGGATCACCTTTTCCGTAGGTGCCAGTTGTTCGGCGCACATGGCATCAAGCAAATGGTCGAGCCGCTCGCGCTCGATCTTTACGCGCAACGCAATGAGCGCCCGCTCCTCGGCCTGATACTGGCGCATGGACTGCACGTCCATGTGCTTTTTGCCGAAGGCGATGAGCGCGTTGTTTTCCGTGAAATATTGCGGGCGATAGAACGTGACGCGTCCGTCGTAGCTCTGTTGGTCGAAGTCCATCGCGCGGATGCGGTATTGGACTTCCTCGAAGTCCGGCGTGGCATCGACGACGAAATTGTAAGAGCGCATGTCGCCGAGCAGCCGGATAAAGCAGCGCTCGTTGAACTTCACAAATTCCTTGGCAATGCGCACCCCCTTGAAACCGGGATCGTTGAGGTGCTCGGCGATAAACGCGTCGCCCGGAATGCCGACGATGTGCTCCTCGATCAGCGTGTCTTTCCAGACGAAAAAGTGCATCCGGTTCGGCGACAGCAGGTGCTCCAGCTCGAGGCCGTAAATGCGCGAGGCGTCGGCTTTCTTGAGATAAAAATAGTCCTGATTGTCATTGAGCGCATTGACGATGCGGATGCGGAACGGCTGCGAATTGCCGAACTCGCAGAAGTCGATGCGACTGACCCGGAGATGTTCCATCACCGAGATGTCGCCGCTGGCTTTGAGCAGCGCGTAAATCTTGCGCAGCCCGGCGGAAAGCTCCGGCAGATCGGTGGGCGAGTAGGTGACCGAGCGCCAGTGCGTGTCGTTGCCGCGCGCGTCGTAAAGCGGGAAGTCTTCGCGCCAGCCGCTGAGCAGTTCGTAATCGACCGGCAGATCGATCGCGCGAGAGTAAGCGTCTAGGTATTCCCGCAACGGCGCCTGCACCGGGTAGGGGATTTTCTTGCGGGAAGGAGGAACCATGCGGCGAGAGATGGGCGAGAAAACGGGCAGGGTGTTTCTTCGGTAAAAAACAACCACCGGGCCGCGGGCAAATAGAGCGGGTTTTTCCAGATTGTGCAAAACCAGCCATTTTCATCGCCGCCTGCCGACCGCGCGCGCAAGCGACTGTGATTTAGATAAAAGGGCGAAGGATTGAGAGACGCGCGGCCCGGGTTTCGCAGCCCGGCTGAACACCTCTTCGCGAGGCCGCTGGCATACGCTCTGCTAAAGGGCGGACTTCCCTCGTCGTGATCTCAATTCTGAGAGCCCGGCGCGACGTATTTGGCTTCGTTTTTTCATGACCGCCGCCCTTTCTCCCGAAAACTTTCCTGCTCCGGTTCGCGCAAAATTTCCCCGTCCCCAAATCCTTTTCCGCGCGGTGTGGGCCGTCATCGCGGTCTGCGTGATCGCCGGCTTTTCGGGCTCGGCGGGGACGGCGGCGGAAGCGTTGAAAGTCGAGAAGCCGGAGCTGAAACTCGGCTTCATCAAGCTGACCGATTGCGCGCCGCTCGTCATCGCGAAGGAGAACGGCTATTTCGAGGACGAAGGATTGTTCGTCACGCTCGAAGCGCAGGCGAACTGGAAGGTGCTGCTCGACCGCGTGATCAGCGGCGAGCTCGACGGCTCGCACATGCTCGCCGGCCAGCCCATCGGCGCGACGATCGGAATCGGCACAAAGGCGCCAGTCATCACGGCCTACAGCATGGATCTTAACGGCAACGGCATCACGGTTTCCAACGAGATCTGGAAGGAGATGCAGGCCGGTGATCCGAAGCTGGCCCAGCCGAAGCCGCCGCACCCGATCTCGGCCGAGGCGCTCCTGCCGAGCGTGAAGGAATACAAGGACGCCGGCACGCCGTTGAAGTTCGGCATGGTGTTCCCGGTTTCCACGCATAACTACTACCTGCGCTACTGGCTGGCGGCGGCCGGCATCTCGCCCGGCTACTACACAGGCGGCGACACCACGGGCACCAAGGACGCCGATGTGCTGCTCTCCGTGACCCCGCCGCCGCAGATGCCGGCGACGCTCGCGCAAGGCACCATTCAGGGCTACTGCGTCGGCGAGCCGTGGAATCAGGCGGCCGTGTTTAAGGGCATCGGCGTGCCGGTCATCACGGACCTGGAGATCTGGAAAAATAATCCCGAGAAAGTCTTCGGCGTCACGGCGGATTGGGAGAAGAAAAATCCCAACACGCACCTCGCTGTCGTCAAGGCGCTCATCCGCGCCGGCAAGTGGCTGGACGAGAGTGTCGAGAACCGCAAAAAGGCCTGCGAAATCCTCGCGAAACCGGAATACGTCGGCGCCGACGTGCAGGTCATCGCCAACAGCATGACCGGCACCTTTGAATACGCGAAGGGCGACAAGCGCGAGCTGCCGGATTTCAAC
This sequence comes from uncultured Verrucomicrobiae bacterium, assembly GCA_963762725.1. Classification (GTDB taxonomy): domain Bacteria; phylum Verrucomicrobiota; class Verrucomicrobiia; order Chthoniobacterales; family SZAS-18; genus JAFAXH01. The sequence continues at coordinate 1,250,123 of CAVXLY010000005.1, forward strand.
GTCTTCTTCCGCTACTACGCGACCTATCCCTTCTACAGCGACTGCATTTGGTTTCTGACCCAGATGCGCCGATGGGGTCAGATCCCCGAGGCAAAGCCGGACTCCTGGTATCTGCAGGTCGCGAAGGACGTTTACAAGCCGGAGATCTACCTGAAAGCGGCAAAGCTGCTGGTAGCCGACGGCAAGCTCAAACCCGACGAAGTGCCGAACACAGACGGCTACAAGCCGGCGAACGCAGACTTCATCGACAAGGTCAGCTACGACGGCCGCCAGCCCAACGCCTACCTCAAGTCGCTGAAGATTGGCTTGAAGGATTAACCGAGTCGCCACTCCCGACGCCCACCCATGAGCCTCGAAACCCTCGAAGAAGCCCCGTCGGCTGCCAGCAGCACCACCGCTGCCGCTTCGCCTGCCGCGCCTGCCGTCGTCCCGCCGAAGAGCGTCGCGCCCGCCACGGTGCCGGCCGCACCCGTCGCCGCCCCGCCGGCCGCGTCGCGCGGTGCACGGCTGCTCAAGCGCCTGCAACCGCTCGGCTCCCGGCTCGCCACGCCGCTCGTGGCGTTTGTCGTTTTTCTGCTCGCATGGTCGCTCGTCGCCGCAAACGTCAAGGTCAGCTTCGGCGCGATCCCCGGACCCGTGGCGGTGTGGCACCAAGCCGGCGAACTCTGGAAGGCGCACCGCGCCGAGCGCGCGAAGGCGCAGGACTTTTACAAAGAGCAGGGACAGAAAAAAGCGGCCTATCTGCAGAAGTTTCCCGACCGCACCTATCCCGACCGGAAATTCGCCGGTTCGCCGACGTATCTCGACCAGATCTTCACCAGCTTGAAGACGGTGTTTGCCGGCTTCCTCATTGCGTCGCTCATCGCGGTGCCGGTCGGCATTCTTTGCGGCTCCAGCGCGTTGTTTTACAACGCCATCAATCCGTTCATCCAGATCTTCAAACCGGTCTCGCCGCTGGCCTGGCTGCCGATCGTGATGATCTTGGTCAGCGCGCTCTACAATCCGGCGCACCCGTGGTTTGAAAAGGCGTTTCTGTCGTCGGCGATCACCGTTTCGCTCTGCTGCATGTGGCCGACGCTGATCAACACCGCGCTCGGCGTGGCGTCCATCGACAAGGATTACCTCAACGTCGCCCGCGTGCTGAAGCTGCACTGGTGGACGCGCATCTACCGCATCATCATCCCTTCCGCGCTGCCCTACATTTTCACCGGTCTGCGGCTCTCGCTCGGCGTCGGCTGGATGGTGCTCATCGCCGCCGAGATGCTCGCGCAAAATCCGGGTCTGGGCAAGTTCGTCTGGGACATGTTCCAGAACGGCAGCAGCGAGACGCTGGCGAAGATCATGGTCGCCGTTTTCACCATCGGTGGACTCGGGTTTCTGCTCGATCAGGTCATGCTCTTTCTGCAACGCGCGGTCAGCTACAACCGCGGCGGCCGCGCCAGCACCTGAGCGGGAAGCCGGGAACAGGGGAAATCAGGGGTTGCCGCCATGTCTTACATCCGGATCGAAAACGTCAGCAAGCGTTTCCGCCGCCAGGACGGCTCGACGTTTGAGGCGCTAGCCGACGTGGACCTCGCGGTCGCCGAGGGCGAGTTCGTTTCGATCATCGGCCATTCCGGCTGCGGCAAATCCACGCTGCTAAACATGGTCGGCGGCTTCTACCTTTGCGACGGCGGGCAGATCCTGGTCAACGACTCACCCGTCACCGGTCCGGGGCCGGATCGGATGTTCGTTTTTCAGAATCATTCGCTGCTGCCGTGGTTGACCGTGCGGGAAAATATCCGCCTAGCCGTGGACGCCGTTTTCAAGAAAACGCTCTCGTCCGCGGACAAGGCGGCGCTGGTCGAGGATCACGTCAAAATGGTCAGCCTCGGCCACGCGGCGGAGAAGCTGCCGGGCGAGATTTCCGGCGGCATGAAACAGCGGGTCGGCATCGCCCGCGCGTTGGCGACGAAGCCGAAAGTGCTGTTGCTCGACGAGCCCTTCGGCGCGCTCGATGCCCTCACCCGCGGCCGGCTCCAGGAGCAGGTGCTCGAAATTTGGGAGGCGCACCGCATCACCGTCGTGATGGTGACGCACGACGTGGAGGAAGCGCTGCTGCTTTCCGACCGCATCGTCATGATGGCCAATGGCCCGGCCGCGCGCGTCGGCGACATCCTCACCGTCGAGCTGCCGCGCCCCCGCACCCGCGCCGAGGCGATCAACAACCCGAACTATTACCGCCAGCGCAACGAGCTGCTCTACTTTCTCAACAAGCACAAAAAAGCGAAGACGCCGCCCGCCGCCACAGAGCCCGTCGCCGCGCGCGCCCGGGCCGTCGCCGCCGTGCCGAATCCGGCCGGGCTGGAAAAGCCGCAGGTCACGCTCGGATTCATCCCGCTCTCGGACTGCGCGCCGCTCGTGGTCGCCAGGGAAAAAGGCTTCTTCGAAAAGCACGGGCTCACCGCGACGCTCTCCCGCGAGCCGAGCTGGAAAGCCGTGCAGGACGGCGTCGCCGAAGCTCGGCTCGATCTCGCGATGATGGTCACCGGCATGCCGCTGGGCAAGACGCTCGGCGCGCACAAATCGCAGCCGCTGCCGCTTGTCGCCAGCATGACGCTGAGCCGCAACGGCAACGCCATCACGCTCGCGCGGAAATTTTACGACGCCGGGGTGCGGGACGGCGCCGGCCTGCGCGACTTACGTCATCGCGCATCGCGCCGACGGCCACCGCAAACCGGTCTTCGGCACAGTCTTCCCGTCGTCCATGCACAACCTGCTGCTGCGGCACTGGCTGGGCGCGCACGGCATCCGGCCGGATGAAGACGTGGAGATCATCGTCGTGCCGCCGGCCCAGATGGTGGCAAACCTGCGCGCCGGCAATCTGGACGGCTACTGCGTCGGCGAGCCGTGGAACTCGCGCGCCGTGCACGACGACCTCGGCTTTGTCGTCGCCACGGACCTGGACATTTATCCCGGCCACCCGGAAAAGATGCTCGGCACGACCCAGGCGTGGGCAGCCGAGAATCCGCGGACTCACCTCGCCGTCGTCAAGGCGCTGCTCGAAGCCTGCCGCTGGTGCGATGAGCCAGCCAACCGGCCGGAACTCATCGCGCTGGTTTCGCGCAAGGCCTACGTCAACGCCGACCCGGCCTACAGCGCCTTCGGCCTGAGCGGTTCATATAATTACGGGTTCGGACGCAGCGCGCCGACGCCCGATTTCAACGTCTTCCACCGCCACGATGCCAACGCTCCGAATCGCAGCGAAGCGTTCTGGACGCTCGCGCAGATGGCGCGCTGGAACCTGCTGGCGATGCCGGCGGATCCGGCCGGCGTCGTCGCCCAGGTGTATCCCGGCGACGTTTACCGCCAGGCCTGCCAGGAGCTGGGCCTGCCCGTCGCCGCCACGCTGGACAGCCTCCACCCGATCACGCTTCCGGACGGCACCTTTTTCGACCCCGCCGAGCTCGCGACGACGCCGAGCTGGCCGCCGGTTTCCGCCGGCTCACCCGCGCTCTCCCGCGACGTCGCCACCGCCGCCCTCGCCTGAGTCCTGCCGTCGCCCACCGAAGCCATGCGCGCCTTTCTCGAACTCAGCGGCATCACGATGAACTTTCCGAGCCGCGACGGCAGCGCGCCGGCCTGCATTTTGCAGGACGTCAACCTGCGCGTCGCCGAGGGCGAGTTCGTCGTGCTCCTGGGTCATTCCGGGTGCGGGAAATCGACGCTGCTGAACATGGTCAGCGGTCTCAGCCAGCCCAGCCTCGGGGGCGTCATTCTCGAAGGCCGGGAAGTCACCGAGCCGGGGCCGGACCGGATGATGGTGTTCCAGAATTACTGCCTGCTGCCATGGCTGACGGTGCAGCAAAACGTCGCGCTCGCCGTCAAGGCCGCGCTGCCGAAACTGAAGGCGGGCGAGCGCGAGAAAATCACGCGCGAGCACGTCGAGATGGTCGGCCTCGCGCACGCGACCGACAAGCTGCCCGGCGAGTTGAGCGGCGGCATGAAACAGCGCGTCGCCATCGCCCGCGCGCTCGCCATCCGGCCAAAAGTCCTCCTGCTCGACGAGCCTTTCGGCGCGCTGGATGCGCTGACCCGCGAGGAGATGCAGGACGAGCTGCTCAAGATCTGGGAATCCCACCGCACCACGGTGCTGATGATCACTCACGACATCGACGAAGCCATCCTGCTCGCCGATCGCATCGTCATGCTCACGAACGGCCCCGCCGCCACGATCGGCGAGATTTTCGACGTCCCGTTCCCGCGGCCGCGCTCGCGCACCGAGATCGCGGAAGACCCGTTTTACTACAACCTGCGCAACAACATCCTCAGCTTTCTCTACGAACGCTTCGGCCACCCCGTGCTGGCCGATGCCTGAGCCGATGGAGGTCGCGCAAATCCTTTTCGTTTCGCCCCGATGGAAACCGCCGCCACCCGCCAGGTCAAGACCGTCTGCCCCTACTGCGGGGTGGGCTGCGGCCTGATCCTGCGCGTGGAAGGCGGCCGCGTCGTCGGCGTGTCGGGCGACAAGTCGCATCCGGCAAATTTCGGCGCGCTTTGCACGAAAGGCAGCACCGTCCACGAAACGCTGCACGTCCCCGGCCGCCTCAACTACGCGCAACGCCGGCGGGAGGGCGGCCGGTTCGGAGAATTCGAGCGCGTGCCGGTCGATTTCGCGCTCGACGCCGTGGCCGACGGCCTGCGGAAAATCATCGCGCAGCACGGCCCGGACGCCGTGGCGTTCTACGTGAGCGGGCAGCTCTCGACCGAGACGCAATACGTGGCCAACAAGCTGGTCAAAGGCTTCCTTGGAACGAACAACATTGATTCCAATTCGCGCCTCTGCATGGCCAGCGCGGCGGCCGGTTACAAGTCCTCGCTCGGCGCCGATGCGCCGCCGGGGCACTACGAGGACTTCGAGCACACGGATCTGTTTTTCGTCATCGGCGCCAACCCGGCCGAGTGTCATCCGATCCTGCACCAGCGGCTGCGTCGCCGGATGAAAAGCGGCGGGGCGAAACTGCTCGTCGCCGACCCGCGCCGCACTGCCAGCGCAGCCGACGCCACGCTCCATCTGCCACTGCGGCCCGGCACCGATCTCGCGCTGCTCAACGGCCTGTTGCACCTGCTGCGCGCGGCGGGCCGCGTGGACGAAGATTTCATCGCGCGCCACACCGACGGCTGGCCGGCGTTGAGCGCTCTGCTTGACGATTTTCCGCCGGAACGCGTTTCCGCGCTTTGCGATCTGCGGATCGAAGACCTCCGGCACGCCGCGGCCCTGCTCGCCGAGGCGCCGGAATTTCTCACGCTCTGGACCCAGGGCATCTGCCAGAGCACGCGCGGCACCTGGAGCACAAACGCGATTTGCAATCTCCATCTCGCGCTCGGAAAGATCGGCCGGCCCGGCAGCGGTCCGTTTTCACTCACCGGCCAGCCGAACGCGATGGGCGGCCGCGAGGTCGGCTACATGAGCGGCGGCCTGCCCGGCCAGCGACATGTGAACGACGCCCGCGACCGCGCCGAAACCGAAGCGCTGTGGAGTCTGCCGGCGGGCGCGATCAACCCGACGCCGGGGCTGGCAGCGGTTGATTTGTTCAAGGCGCTGGAAAGCGGCGCGGTGAAGGCGCTCTGGGTCATCGGCTCGAATCCGCTCGCGACGATGCCGAACCGGGAGCGCGTCCGGCGTGGCTTGGAACGCGCCGAACTCGTCGTCGTGCAGGACGCGTATCATCCCACAGAAACGTCCCGCTACGCGCACGTGCTCCTGCCCGGCGCGCTCTGGGCGGAGGCCGACGGGACGATGGTGAATTCCAGCCGCATGGTCACGCTGGCGCCCCGCGCCGTGCCGCCGCCGGCGGACGCGCTGCCGGACTGGCAGCTCGTTTGCGAAGTCGCGCGCCGGCTCGGGTTTGGCGAGGCGTTTGCGTTTCGTTCCGCGGCGGAGATTTTTGCGGAAATCTCGCGTTCGCACAATCCGCGGACCGGCTACGATCTGCGCGGGATGAGTCACGCGCGGCTGGCGGCAGACGGCGCGCTCACCTGGCCGCTGGCGCCGGAGCCCGGGGCCGCGGAAACGAAGCGGCGCTATCTCGCGGACGAAGGCGCCGGCGCGGCGCTGCGTTTCCCGACGGCGAACGGCCGGGCGCAATTCCAGGCGCGCCCGTGGCTGCCGGACCCGAAGATGCCCGACGACGCGTTTCCATTCGTGCTCACCACCGGTCGGCTCGCGCACCAGTGGCATACTCGGACAAAAACGGGCAAGGTGCCGAGCCTCAACAAGCTGAACCCCGGCCCGTTTCTCGAGCTGCATCCCGCCGATGCCGCCGACCTCGGCGCGGCTGCCGGCGACCGGGTCCGCGTCGTCTCGCGCCGCGGCGCGGCCGAGCTGCCGGTGCGGTTGACGTCCGACATCCGCCGCGGCTGCTGCTGGGCGACGATGCACTGGGGCGAGCTCTTCGCGCCCGGTGTCGCGATCAACTCCGTCACCAGCGAAGCCGTGGATCCGGTGTCGCTCCAGCCCGAGCTGAAATTTTGCCCGGTGCGGCTCGAGCTTATCCGCCCGGCCCATTCCGAGCCGGCGGCACCCGCGGCGCGCTCGCCGTTTGCCGGCGCCACGCTTTAACGCCGTTTTTCTTCACCTTTTCAACCTTCCCACCACCGCCGCGTCACCATGCCGCAAACACTGATTCCCTACATTCCCGAGACCGCGCCCTTCAGCGAAGAACAGCGCCAATGGCTCAACGGTTTTTTCGCCGGACTTTTCACCGGAGCGCCCACTGCCGGCGCGACCGGCCCAGTCTCGGCCGCGGTGGAAAAGAAGCCGGTGCTCATCCTTTTCGGCAGCCAGACCGGCAACGCCGAAGGGCTGGCGAAAAAGCTCAAAACCGAAGCGGAAAAGCGCGGCACCTTTGCGCCAAAGCTGTCCGACCTGGCGCAGTTCGATGCGGTCGCGTTGCCGAAGGAGTCGCACCTCCTATTAGTGACGAGCACCTGGGGCGAAGGCGATCCGCCGGACAACGCCGCCGGGTTCTGGGATAAAATTTCCGCTGCTCGATTTTCCGCGCCTCGGCGGACTGACGTATTCCATCCTCGCGCTCGGCGACCGCAACTACGAGGACTTCTGCGGCTGCGGCCGGAAGTTTGACGAACGCCTCACCGAACTCGGCGCGCGCCGACTCGTGCCGCGGCAGGATTGCGACACCGACTACGACGAGCCGGCGAAGGCGTGGATGCAGGCCGCGTTTGACGCGCTCGACAACGCTCGACCCGGCGACGGGTCATCATGACGAGGGAGCGCACATGGACCCCGGCGCCGCCGAGCTGGCCGCGGCCGGCCAGGCCATGCGCAGCGACTCGCACGTCGCCTCGACGCCGCCAATCGGGCTGGGCGCCGTGACGCTCCCGGCGCCGGCGTATTCCCGCACGAACCTGTTTCCCGCCCGGCTGCTCGTCAACCGCCGGCTGACCGCGCCGGATTCCGCAAAGGACACCCGGCATTACGAAATCTGCCTGAGCGGCAGCGGCCTGCACTACGAAGTCGGAGACGCGCTCGGGCTGCTGCCGACGAATTCGCCTGAACTGGTCGATGAAATCCTGAAAGCGCTCGGCTTTGACGGCGAGGAGGAAGTCACCGGCTCGGACGGCGTGAAGAAACCGATCCGGCTGGCGTTGCTGCGCGACTACGCGATCCGCTCGCCGCACAAGGAATTTCTCGACGCCCTAGCCGCGCGCGACCACGCGGACGCGTTTCTGAAAGACCTCATCAATCCGAAAATCCGGACCGAGCTGGACAAATATCTGTTCGGCCGCGAGATCATCGATTTTCTGCTGGACTCGCCCAAGCTCGGGTTTCAGCCGGAAGAGTTCGTCAAGCTGCTGCGCAAGCTCCAGCCGCGCCTCTACTCCATCGCGTCGAGCCTGAAGGCGCACCCCGAGCAGGTGCATCTCTGCGTGGACACCCTGCGCTACGAGGCGCACGGGCGGAAGCGCGCGGGCGTTTCGAGCGTGTTTCTCGCGGAGCGAGCCGTGGCCGATACGCCGGTGCCGGTGTTCGTCCAGCAGGCCAAGCATTTCCGGCCGCCCGAGGACATGAGCCGGCCGATGATCATGGTCGGGCCGGGCACCGGCATCGCGCCGTTCCGGGCGTTTTTGCAGGAACGGCAGGCGACCGGCGCGCCGGGCAAAAACTGGCTCTTTTTCGGCGCGCAAACCCAGGCCAGCGACTTCTTTTACCGGGACGAGCTGGAGGCGCTGCAAAAGGCCGGCGTGCTGACCCACCTGAGTCTCGCCTTTTCGCGGGATCAGGCGGAGAAAATCTACGTGCAGACCCGGATGCTGGAAGCCGGCCCGGAACTCTGGGCCTGGCTGGAGGAAGGGGCGCACTTTTACGTCTGCGGCGACGCCTCGCGCATGGCGAAGGACGTGGACCTCGCGCTGCACCGGATCATCGCCGAAGCCGGCGGCCGGGGCGAGGAAGGCGCAAAGGAATACGTCGCCAGATTGAAGAAGGATAAACGCTACCAGCGCGACGTGTATTGACGGCCGGACGCAGGATTTCGCACCCAGACCCGACGGACGAAAACAGAAGAACAGGACCCCGATGGCGATGACGATTTTCAACGGCAACAACGGCAGCAACGGCGCGTCGGCGGGCACGCTCGACTCCGGCGCGAACGCCAGCTTTTCGCCGGCGCAAAAGGAGTATCTCGCCGGGTTCATGTCCGGCATCGCGCAGCGCGGCTTCGTGCCGTTCGTCGGCCACACGACGGACGGCCGGCTCACCGGCGATCCGGCCGCCGGCGGCGAGAACCTCGCGGCGCCGCCGGACGCCGCGGAAGCCGCGGAGGAAACGGTTTACGGCACGCCGATTTCCGAGCTTTGCAAACAGGAACTCTGGAAGCTGGAGCGCCACGGGCTCGACATCTGGGAGCGGCTCATCGCCCACGCGGAAAACGACCAGTTGCCGGACGAAAAGGACACGTTTTACTTCCGCTACCACGGCCTGTTTTACGTCGGGCCGACGCAGGAGTCGCTCATGCTCCGCTGCCGCATCCCGGCGGGCGAGCTGACCGCGGGGCAGCTCGATGGCCTCGCCGATCTGGCCGAGAAATGGGGCGGCGGCTACGGCGACCTCACCACGCGCGCGAACTTCCAGGTGCGCGAGATCGCGCCGAAGAACCTGCTGAAAGTCCTGATGCACCTGCAGGAGATCGGGCTGACCTCGCAGGGCACCGGCGTGGACAACATCCGCAACATCACCGCCACGCCGACCGCCGGCCTCGACCGGGAGGAGATCTTCGACTGCCGGCCGCTGGCGAAGGCGACGCAGCATTTCATCGTCAACAACCGCGACATGTTCGGGTTGCCGCGCAAGTTCAACATCGCCTTCGACGGCGGCGGCGCGATCTCCGCGGCGGCGGACACGAACGACATCGGCTTCTTCGCCGTGCGGGTGCCGGAGGGGAACGCTGCGGGCGTGCCGGCGGACGTTTATTTCCGCCTGCAACTCGCTGGCATCACCGGGCACCAGCAGTTTGCCAAGGACGCCGGCGTCCTCATCCGGCCGGAGGATTGCGTCGCCGTCGCGGCCGCGATCGTGCGGGTGTTCAACGAAACCGGCAACCGCACGAACCGCAAAAAGGCGCGGCTGAAATACGTCATCGACCGGCTCGGGCTTGACCCGTTCATGGCTCTGGTGGAAACGAAGCTGGCGTTCCCGCTCGCTCGCCTGCCGGAGAGCGCCTGCGAGCCGCGGCCACGCACGATCGCGCACGGTCACCTCGGCGCCTACAAGCAGCGCCAGTCGGGGCTGAATTACGTCGGCGTCGTCATCCCGGTCGGCCGGATGAGCGTGAAGCAAATGCGGCGCGTCGCCGAGCTTTCGCGCCACTACGGCAGCGGCGAGGTGCGGCTCACGGTCTGGCAGAATCTCATCATTCCGAACGTGCCCGATGGCTTCGTGGAGACGGTGAAAAAGAACGTCATCAAGATGGGCTTTCACCACCAGGCCAGCGCGATTTCCGGCGGATTGGTCGCCTGCACCGGCGCGCAGGGCTGCAAGTGGGCGGCGTCGAAGACAAAGCTGCACGCCGTCGAGCTCGCGCGTTATCTGGAGAAAAAATTCACGCTCGATCTGCCGCTCAACATTCATCTCACCGGCTGCCCGAACTCGTGCGCGCAGCATTATATGGGCGACATCGGCCTGCTCGGCACCAAGGTCGGGCCGGACAAGGAGGAGGGCTACCACGTCTTCGTCGGCGGCGGCTTCGGCGACGATCAGGCGGTGGCGCGCGAGGTGTTTCGCGGCGTCTCGTTTCCGATGCTGAAACCGACCGTGGAAAAAATGCTGGGCGGCTACCTGCGGCATCGGCAGGAAAAGGAAACATTCAGCGCGTTTACCCGCCGGCTCGATCTCAACACGCTGCAGGCCATCTTCAGTAACGACGAGTGAATGTGTGGTGCCACGCCCCGGATAAGCGGCAGGATTTTCGCTTAAGGTTCGCGACGATTCCGTGGCGCCCTGCGTTTCCGCGCGCGGCAGATCGGAAGGATCGCGGCGGAACCGCGCAGTGCGGATGATGAACCCGGTCCCGCAGCGTTTTCTCGACGGCTTTCACGCCGGGCAAAAGGCGCGCGCCCTCGATCACCGGGCGCCGGCCGACGGCAGCGGCAGCGGCAGTGCGGCGAATGGTGCGGACAGCACAGCGGCGGATGCCACCGTCGGTCACGACGAGCGCGGAACTCACCCGCTCGCAGCCTTTCCGCGTCTGCTCGAAGGCGCGGCCGCGGATCGCCCGCCCGCCGCCGCGGATGCCCGGCTCTGGGAATGGTTTGGCGTCTTCGATCTCGCGACGGACGAGGGCCGGGATGGCTGCGCGGTGCGGGTGCGGCTCCCCGCAGGGCGGCTGCGGTCATTTCAACTGCGGGAGCTGGCCGCCTTGACGCAGGAAGCCGCAAGCGGCTGCGTGGGCCTGGCGCCGGGTGGCGGGTTGGAGCTGCGCGTAGTGCCGTGGCGCGACGCGCCTGGACTCCTGCGCCGGCTGCGCGCGGCCGGGTTGGAAACTCTCGGCGCGGGCGGCAGCACGCTGCGGCCGCTGGCAATCAGCCCGGCGGCCGGACTCGATCTGGGGGAAATTTTCGATACGACGGACGTGGCGTGGCAGTTGGAGCAATTGGTCGCCACCGGCGCCGACCGCGATTTGCTCAACCTGCCGCACCCGTTGCGCATCGCGCTGGATGGAGGCGGGGATGGTTTGTTCCCGCCCGCCGCTGGCTTCGGGACGGCGGAGATTGATGCGTGCCTGCGTGCCGTGCGACCTGCCGGGAGCGGCCCAGCGTCTCTTCCAGTGAGCGGCGTGCGGCTGGAGGTGCGGCTCGCAGGTGCCAGCCGCGGCGGCGCCGGCGATGACGCGCCGGGTGTTCTCATCGACCCGGCCCAGGCGGTCCGCTTTTGCGTCGCGCTCGCGCGGACGTTTCGGCGGCTGGGTCAAGGCGGCGCTGGGTTTTCCACCCTCGTCGCCACGCAGGGTGCCAACGCGATCCTTGCGCATCTGGAAACCGAAGACCCCGATCTCCGTTTGCACCGGACGGAGCGGCGGCGGAGCGCCGAAACGCCGCCTGCCGTCGCGGATGCGGCAGCAGCGAGGACGATGGCGACGACGACGGTTCTGGTGGTCGAGGATTTTCCCATGCGCGATCGCCCGGAGCATTGCGTGCTTCTCGCCGGAACGTCGGAGCACCGGCTGTTGACGAGTCAGTTGCTGGCGCTGGCCGCGCTCAGCGAAACACATGCTGACGGCGAATTGCGCCTCGCGCCCGCAGATGCCGGCCTCCTCCTGCTGCTGCCCGGTGTCGCGAAAAACCGGGCTGACGCCGCGCGGGCGGCGCTGGCTGCGACGGGCCTCGTTCCGTCCGGCGCGGCGACCTCGCGCCGCTTGCCGGACGCGCCGGTTTCGGCGACGTTTGCGCCCGCCTGAATCCTTCGGGCGCCCGCGGCATGCAAGCCACCGACTGGATCATCATCGACACCGAAACCGACGGCTGCCGCTGGCCGATCCACGTCGTCGAAATCTGCGCCCAGCGGATGCGCGGCTGGGAGCCGTGGGGCGAGCCGTTTCGCGTCTGGCTGAACCACGACGTGCCGATCCCGCGCGAGGTCGTGGCGATCCACGGCTACGACCGCGCGTTCCTGCGCCGGCACGGCATTGACCCGCACGAGGCGCACCGCGCGCTCTGCGCCTACACCGGCGGCCTGCCGTTTGTCGCGCACAACCTCGCCTTCGACTGGGACCGCGTGCTGGTGCCGGAGTGGACGCGGCTGGGGCTGCTCGACATGGCGGCGTTCGATTTTCAGCTCGCCGCCGAAGTGCCGCCGCTCACCGCGGCAAACGCGTTTGGCCGGCGCGGCTTTTGCAGCGTCGCGCTCGCCCGCCGTGTGCTCGGCAAGGAGGAGGTGCCGGGCCACGGGCTGCAAAAACTTCGCGCCCACTTCGGGCTCAACGCCACCGGCGCCAGCCATCAGGCGCTCGGCGACGTGCAGACCACCGTGGAGCTGATCTGCCACGTGCTCGCGCCCCGGCTGCGCGGCGTCGGGCTGGACGATTTCGATGCGATCGCCGCCTTCACCCGCCGCACACCGGTGGCGTCGTGCGTGGGAATGTTTTTGCGCAACGTGGAACGCGCCGTTGTAGAAGCGGCTCTGTGAGCCGCAATGCGTGCGGCGTCGTTCTGCGACTCACCGAGCCGCCGCTACAACTTCGCGGCGGCGCGCAAGAGCGCCTCCGTTTCCTCCCAGCCGATGCAGGCATCGGTGATGGAAACGCCATACGTCAGCGGCGGCTGACCGGCGGCCGGCATCGCCTGCGCGCCCCCGGCCAGATAGCTCTCCAGCATCACGCCGATGATCGGGCTGGGCGCTTCCGGCGGGCTGGCGCGGCGCTGGTCGAGCACGCTGTGCCAGACAAGTTCCTGCTGGGTGTGTTTCTTGGCGCTGTTGGCGTGGGAACAATCGACCATGAGCACCGGCGGCAGGCCGGCGGACTGGAGGTCGCGCGCGGCGGCGGCGATGCTCTGGGGATCGAAGTTCGGCCGGGCCCGGCCGCCGCGCAGGACGAGGTGCGCCATGGCGTTGCCGGTGGTGTGGACGACGGCCGTGCGCCCTTGTTGATCGATGCCGAGAAACGAATGCGGGGCGCGCGCTGCGCCCATGGCGTCGATGGCGGTCTGGCAGTCGCCGTCCGTGCCGTTTTTGAAACCGACCGGCATGGACAGCCCGCTGGACATCTCGCGGTGCGTCTGGCTTTCCGTGGTGCGCGCGCCGATGGCCGCCCAGCTCACGAGTTCGGCGATGTATTGCGGCACGATGGGATCGAGGAATTCCGTGGCGGCCGGCAGACCCAGCGCGTTGATGTCGAGCAGGAGCTTGCGGGCGAGCGAGAGGCCGGCGCCCATGTTATGCGAGCCGTCGAGAAACGGATCGTTGATGAGCCCTTTCCAGCCGACCGTGGTGCGCGGTTTTGCAAAGTAAACGCGCATCTGGATCTCAAGGTGCTCGCGCAGTTCGACGCGCAGCGCGGCCAGGCGGCAGGCATATTCGAGCGCGCCGGCCGGGTCGTGGATCGAGCAGGGGCCGACGACCGCGAGCAGACGGTGGTCGCGCTGGGCGAGGATGCCTTCGACGGCGGCGCGGCCGAGGCGCACGGTTTCGGCGGCAGCAGCGGTGAGGGGCAGCTCGGCCTTGAGCGCCTCAGGCGCGACAAGGCGCGTGGTCGAACGGATGCGCAGGTCTTGGAGCGGAATCATGGCGGAATGCGGGTTGGCACTGTAGCGCAGAAGCGGGCCGGCTCAAACGGGGTGTCTGGGTTTGCGGGGTTTAGGCAGGGCGGTCTTCTGATGCTGGGGAGAGCGTTGAGGGCGGGGAGGAGGGTGATTTTTAACACAGAGGGCACGGAGGCGGAGGCACAGAGGACACAGAGAGGGGAGAAGAGAAAATAAGAGGAGAGAAATGCACAGAAGACCGGAGTGAGACCTCCCGGTGCCGTGGGCGCTCTGCCTTCTCGCCTCTGCCATCCGCCCTCTGCCTTTGCCTCTTGCCTTTTCCTCTGTGTCCTCTGTGCCTCCGCCTCTGTGCCCTCTGTGTTAAAATTACATCTCCGCCCCCGCCCCGAGCTTCAGAACCAACCAAAGAAAATGCCGGGCGCCGGGAGCAAACGGAGTCTAGCCTTCGTCCAACTGGAAAAGCTATGATCCGCACTTTCTCCTCCGTCTCCCCCGGTCGTCTTCGTCCCTCCACCGCCGCCCGGACTGCCGCCGCCACGATGACGACGACGGCCGTGCTGTTGTCGCTGTGCAGCCTCGTCCCCGCCGTCACCCAAGCTCAAACTATGAACCCTGCACCGACTCCTCCCGCCTCCTCTGCCAGCAGCACCGAAGTGCCGGTGCGCCAGGTCGTCCTGTTTTCCAGCGGCGTCGGGTATTTTCAACACGAAGCCACGGTGCGCGGAGACGCCGCGACCGAGCTGCGTTTCAAGACCTCGCAAATCAACGACATCTTGAAAAGCCTCGTGCTCCAGGATCTCGACGGCGGCAAGGTCGGCGCCGTGACTTACCCATCGCAGGATCCGCTGTCGAAGACGCTCAAATCGTTTCAGATCAACATCGGCAGCAACCCGGGCCTGGGCGACCTGCTCAACCAGCTCCGCGGCGCCCGGGTGACCGTCGCGATCGGCGCGGAAAGCTTCACCGGCACCGTCCTCGGGGTGGAAAACAAAACGGTCGGCAAAGACAAGCACGACGTCGCCATCGAGCGGCCGTTTCTCAATCTCATCACCGACCTCGGCATCCGCAGCGTGCCGCTGGACGACGTGCGCAAGTGGACGCTGGACGACCCGGCGTTGCGCGAAGAATTGAACAAAGCGCTCGCAGCCCTGGCGGCGGCGCGCGACCAGGACAAGAAGCCGGTGGACATCCACTTCAACGGCCAGGGCGAGCGGCGCGTGCGCGTCGGCTACGTCGTCGAAACGCCGATCTGGAAGGCGAGCTATCGCCTGATTTTCTCCGGCGAGCCGGACGCCAAAGGCGCGACGCTGCAAGGCTGGGCCATCGTGGAAAACCAGACGGACAACGACTGGCGCGACGTGAAGCTGAGCCTCGTCAGCGGCCGGCCGATCTCGTTTATCCAGGATCTGTATCAGCCGCTTTACGTGCCGCGGCCCGAGGTGAAACCCGAGCTGTATTCCTCCCTGCGGCCGCAGACGTATGAAGGCGGCATGAGCGGCGGCAACGCGCCGGCCGAGCGGATGACTATGTCCGCCATGTCGCCCTCGGCGCCGCCCCCGCCGCCATCGGCTTCGGCGCCGCGGGCGAAACGTCGGGAAGGGCCGATGACGATGTCGGAGAGCGCGCCGGGCCGCGGCGACGGGATCGAAGCCGACCAGAGCATCGGCAGCGTCGCCACGACCGCGCAGATCGGCGAGCTGTTTCAATACACGGTCGGCAACGTCACGCTCGAGCGCCAGCGCTCCGCGATGATCCCGATCCTCAACGACCCGGTCGAAGCCGAGAAGGTTTCCATTTTCAACGAGCGCACGCTCGCCAAATACGCGCTGAACGGTGCGCGGCTGAAAAACTCGACCGGCAAGGCGCTGCTCCAAGGTCCGGTGACCGTGCTGGAGGAAGGCACCTACGCCGGCGACGCCAGCCTCGGCGACGTCCCCGCCGGGCAGAGCCGGCTTTTGAGCTACGGCGTCGATTTGCAACTCGTCGTGACGCCGAAGGAGCTCACCGGCGCGGGCCGCAGCGACCTGCAATCGGGCAAGATCGTCGGCGGCGTGCTGGAGATCGCCAGCAAGCGCCACGTCGAGCGCGAATACGCGGCGGAAAACAAGAGCGAGCGCGCGAAGAAACTCGTCCTCGAGCACCCCCGGCGCGGCGACGAGTGGAAGCTCGTGGAGACGCCGGCGCCCGTGGAAACGCTGCCGGCGATGTATCGCTTCGAAGTGCCGGTGCCCGCAAAAGGGTCGGCGAAGTTCGTGGTGAAAGAGGAAGTGATCGACCGGGTGCGGATGGCGATCCTCTCGACCGACCCGGGCACTGTGCTTGTTTTACAGCCAGCAAGGCCAGATCCCGCAGCCGGTGCGCGATGCCCTGGCGAAAGCGGCGACGCTGCAGCAGGCCGCCGTGGCGACGGAGCGGGCGATGAACGAAAAGCGCAGCCAGATTGACACCATCACGCAGGAGCAGAATCGCATCCGCGAAAACATCAAAACCGTGGACCGCCAGAGCGCGTATGCGACGCGCCTGTTGAAGAAGCTCGACGACCAGGAAAGCCAGCTCGAAAAGCTGCGCACCGAAGCCGACGCGCTACGCGAAAAGCTCGACGGCCAGCGCCGCGAACTCGGCGATTACCTCAAAGGCGTGAACGTCGGCTGACGGGCGTCAGCGACGGCGCCCGCCGGACACCATCAGCAACACTCCGCCGCCGATCAAACAGGCGTAGCCGGCCATCGGCGAGATCGGCACGTGCCGCCGCTCTTGCGCGTTGACCTGGAGCGGCCCGAGGTCCACGACCTTGCGCTCCTGAGTGAAGCTGAAGCCGCCGAAGATGAGGATGAGCACGCCGATCGCCATGATCAGCGCGCCGACGATGGCGGGAGGTTTCATAAAAGGTTTGTGGGCGTCGTCGCCGCGGGGACGCGCGCGGCCGGTTTGTCCCGCCAGCGCCGGACCCAGTATCGGGCCATCAGCTTGAGAAAGCGCCCGGCGTCGCGCACCGGATGGATGCTGCTGACCTCGTCGCCGTAAACCGTCGAGATCGGCACGTCGGCGATCGGTTCGCCGCTCCAGGCGACCAGGATCAGCATCTCGGTTTCGTAATCAAACTTCGCTGCGCGCCCGAGCAGAAGCGGAAACAAGGAGCGATGAATCATGCGAAAGCCGCATTGCGTATCGGCGATGCGCTGGCCGCAGAGCAGACTGATCTGGCTCGACATGAGGCGGTTTGTCAGCCGCCGCACCAGCGGCATCGCGCGGGTATCGCTCATGCGCGTGCCGACAAACAGGCGCGCCCGCGGTTCGGCCTCCGCAGCGTCCAGAAACCGGCCGATCTCCTCGGGCCGATGTTGGCCGTCGGCGTCGAGCATGACGACCCATTCCACCGGCGCCGCGCCGTCCTGCGCGCCACTGTCGCCAGCCGGTGACTCCAGGAAATGGCGCAGCCCGGTTTGGATGGCGGCGCCTTTGCCCTGGTTCACCGGATGGACGATCAACTCCGCGCCGGCCGAGAGCGCCCGGGCAACGGTGCCGTCGGTCGAGCCATCGTCCACGACGAGCACCTGGCTGACCCGGTCTTGAGCCTGCGCCCGGACCACGACGTCGGCAATAAAACGTTCCTCGCAATACGCGGGAATCAAAACGGCGGCGGTGACGTCAGCGGCGGACATGAGGCTGGGAAGCTGCAAGAGTTTCCCAGGAAGGAAAGCAGAAAACGGCGCGGACGAACACGTCCATTTCGTCGCGCCCGAAAGCCCGACCGCGGGCGTATTGGACACAGGCGCTGCACCGACACGATTTGATGAGCAAGAATCCAAAATTTTCCACGGCGATCCATTGGTTCCGACGCGACCTGCGAGTCACGGACAACACTGCGCTGCTGGCCGCGGCCGGCGCCGCCGCGCGGGTCGTGCCGGTGTATGTCGTCAGCGACTGGAAGCGGCAGCATCCCTGGACCGGCGCGGTGCGGCAGGAGTTTCTCAGCGGCAGCCTCGAAGCGCTGGCCGGGAATCTGGAAACGCTCGGCGGCCGGCTGATTTTCCGCACCGGCGGCGAACGGGCTGATGCCGTGCTGGAGGCACTCATCACCGAGACCGGTGCGGAGGCGATTTTCTTCAACCGCGATCCCGATCCCTTCGGCATCGCGATGGAGGAAAAGGTGGTCGCGATGGCGCGGCGGCTCGGCGTGGAAGCCATGGCTTGCAAGGATGTCGCCCTGCACGAGCGGGATGAGTTGCTGAACGGCAGCGGCCTGCCGTATCGCGTTTACTCTCCCTACGCGCGGGCCTGGGCGAAGCTTGAGAAACCGGCGGTTCACCCAAAACCGGACCGCCTCGACACGCCGCCGGAAATTCCCAGCGAACCGCTGCCGACGCTCGCGCACTGGGATCTGGAGCCGAGCGGGACCCGGACCGTGGAGCCGGGCGAGCGCGCCGCGCGGAAGCGGCTGGAGCGATTTCTGGAAAATGCGCTCACCGGCTACAGCGCCGGGCGCAATACACCGGCGGGTCAGGCATCGTCCCGGCTGTCGCAGGATCTGCGCTGGGGGCTGCTATCGGTGCGCGAGGTGTATCACCGTTGCCGCGAGCTGCTGGAGGGCGACCTCAAGGCCACGGAGCGGGAAGGGGTGCAGAAATATCTCGGCGAGCTGGCGTGGCGGGATTTCTACATGCAAATCCTGTTTCACTTTCCCGAGGTGCTGGACGCCGAGTTCAATCCCGAGATGCGCGGCCTGCCGTGGGAAAGCATCGAGGGGAGCGAAGCCTACGCGCGCTGGACCCGCGGCGAGACCGGCTTCCCGATCGTCGATGCCGGGATGCGGCAGCTCCTCACGACCGGCTTCATGCACAACCGGGTGCGGATGATCGTCTCCATGTTTTTCACGAAAGACCTGCGCCTGCCCTGGCGCGAAGGGGAGCGCTGGTTCAACCAGCACCTGGTGGATGGCGAGATCGCCAGCAACAACGGCGGCTGGCAATGGTGCGCCGGCACCGGCGCCGACGCCGCGCCCTATTTCCGCATCCAGAATCCCTGGACCCAAAGCGCGCGGCACGATCCGCAGGGCGAATACATCAAGACGTTTCTCCCCGAATTGCGCGACGTGCCGGTAGAGAAACTGCACTCGCCGCCAGCCCCGGGCGAGCGGCTGGTCCGCGGCTACCCGGCGCCGATGGTGGATCACGGCGAAGAGCGGGAGCGGACGCTGGAAATGTTCAAGCGCCATCTGCAGCGCCAGCGCGCCACGACGCCGAAAAAACCGGCACGCTGACGCCCTCGGCGGTTGGGGATCGCCCGCGGGTTCGACCTTGCGCTGGTCCCGGCCTCCGCGCGAGAATGCCGGCCAGGATGAGCACCGCGACCGCCGAAGTTCCGGACACCCGGATGAGCGTGCATGAATACCGCCTTACCGAAGCGGCGAGCCCGGTGAAGCGCGAATATCTCGCCGGGTTTGTTTACGAAATGGCCGGCGCGAGCGAGGCGCACAATACGATCGCCGCCAACCTTGCCGGCCTGCTTTACAACCAGCTGCGTGGTCGTTCCTGCCAGGCTTTCGGCTCGGACATGCAGGTGCGCCTGAAGCAGCCCGGCGGCGAATATTTTTATTATCCGGACGCCATGATCGCGTGCGACCCGACGGACGTCGGCCACGGCTGGCGCGAGCGGCCGGCGGCGCTGTTCGAGATCGTTTCAGCTAGCACCCGGCACACCGACAAACGCGAAAAACGGCTGGCATATCTCGGCCTCGGCAGCCTCGTGGCTTTCGTGCGCATCGAGCAGGACCAACCGGCCGTGAGCATCGAGCACCGGGCCGAAAACGGCGGCTGGGAAATCGCCGAGTTCCGCGGCCTCGAAACCGTGGCCAGACTCCCCGGCAGTCTCGGGATGGTCGCGTTGCCGCTGGCAGACCTTTACGAACGGGTGACACTTTCCACCCTGCCGCCGCCTGCCCCTCCGGCATGATGTCCCGAACCATCGGAACCGCATCCGCCGCCGACCTATTTTCTCACATGAGCAACGAACCGCAGCCTTTTCCCGCGACACCCGCACTCGACCCCGGCATGGCCGCCGCCATCGCCGAAATGCAGAAGGGCCTCGCGGAAGGCGGCATCCCCATCGGCAGCGCCCTGGTGCGCGATGGCGCCGTCGTCGCTGCCGGGCACAACAAGCGCGTGCAGGAGGGCGACCCGATCACGCACGCCGAGATTGATTGCCTGCGGATGGCCGGCCGGCTACCGGGTGGTTTCCGCGGTGCCACGCTGTATTCCACGCTCATGCCCTGCTACCTCTGCGCCGGTGCCGCGGTGCAGTTCGGGATCAAGAAGGTCGTCGTCGGCGAATCGCGCAATTTTCCCGGCGCCCCGGAGTTCATGCGCTCGCATGGCATCGAAGTCGTAGACCTCGATCTGCCGGTCTGCGTGGAGACCATGGCCCGCTTTGTCGTGGAGCATCCGGCGCTCTGGAACGAAGACATCGGGCGCTGAAAGCGGGCGGCGTGCAACCCGTTGCGCGCCTGCGGCGGAGGCTCGAATTTTTTCTTGCAATCAATAACCCGATTTGTAGTCTGCCGAACGTCCGTCCGGCATTAACGAAGGAGTCGCCCTCGAGTGATTGATTGGTGGATTGTCAGTTGGAGTAGTCACCCTCTTCAGTGGCAGTTTGAAACCTGATCCGCAGGAACAGTCACAAGCACGGAACGAGCACTTTTTTCCACGAGCGAGCGCGCGACAGCGGGGCAGGCCAGACCAAAGGGATTCGACGGCAAGGAAACGATGTTTTTCCCCGACCCGGGATCGATCGGGCCATGCCATACCCCGGCCCCGCGCGCACAGCCCGGCCAGGACGGACGCACAACCATCCGCAGACTGTAAGTAAGTTAAGTAACCATCAGACCGCAGCCAGACCGCAGTTCAACCTCAACAAACCACCGCAGCTATGGGCTCCAGACTCTACGTAGGTAATCTCTCGTTCAACGCCACGGAAACCGATCTCATGGACCTCTTCGGCCAGGCCGGCCAGGTCAAGGACGTGGCACTTATTCAGGACCGGTTTACCGGGAAATCGCGCGGCTTCGCCTTTGTGACGATGGTCACCGATGAAGACGCGGCCAACGCCATCAGCCAGTTCCACGGTAAGTCGATCGAAGGCCGGGTGCTCACCGTCAACGAAGCCCGCCCGCGCGAGGAGCGTCCGGCCGGCGGCGGTGGCGGTGGCTATCGCGGCGGCGGAGGTGGCGGAGGTGGCGGCTACGGCGGCGGGGGTGGCGGCGGCGGCTACGGCGGCGGCGGCGGAGGTGGTGGCGGAGGTTATCGCGATCGCGGCGACCGCGGACGCGACCGTGGCGACCGCGGCGATCGCCGGGGCGGCTACGACCGGTAAGCACGCCGGCAACTGAAATTTTCTGCGAACGCTCCGGGGAGAAATTCTCGGAGCGTTTTCGTTTTTCGCCGGTCGCCTGGAGACGCGGCGCCAATGCCCGCCGCCGGGCCGTGAATTCTGCGCCGGCGCGCAAAAAGAGGTTTCGCCACGGTAGGAAAACCGTATCGTTTCCCGCGTGAGCAACTACCAGGTTTTCGCGCGCAAATACCGGCCGCAGACCTTTGACGATGTCGTCGGCCAGGACCACGTCGTCCGGACGTTGAAAAACGCCATCGCGCAGAACCGGCTCGCGCACGCCTACCTCTTCGTTGGCCCGCGCGGCACCGGCAAGACGAGCACGGCGCGCATCCTGGCGAAGGCGTTGAACTGCATTCACGGGCCGACGACCGAGCCCTGCGGCGTGTGCGATCCCTGCCGCGAGATCGCCGAGGGCATCAGCATGGACGTGCTGGAGATCGACGGCGCCTCGAACAACGGCGTCGAGCAGGTGCGCGAGCTGCGCGACAACGTGCGTTACGCGCCGACGCGCGGGAAGTTCAAGCTCTACATCATCGACGAGGTCCACATGCTGACCTCGGCGGCGTTCAACGCGTTGCTCAAAACGCTCGAAGAGCCGCCGGAGCACGTGAAATTTGTCTTCGCGACCACGGAGGTGCAGAAAGTCCTGCCGACGATTTTGAGCCGCTGCCAGCGCTTCGATTTGCGCCGCATCCCGGCCCCGCTCATCGCGGAGCACCTCGGCAAAATCGCGAAAAAGGAAAAGATCAAACTCGACGACGCCGCGGCGGATTCCGTGGCCCGCGGCGCCGACGGCGGCCTGCGCGACGCCGAGTCCATGCTCGACCAGCTTGTCGCGTTTTGCGGGAATAAAATCACCGACGAAGACGTGCGCCACATCTTCGGGTTCACCGCGCCGGAAACCGTTGCCGGCCTTGCCGGGCACATCCTGCGTCGGGAGACGCCGCCCGCGCTGGCGCTCCTCGACGAGCAGGCCGAAGCCGGTCGCGACCTGTCGCGCCTGCTGGCCGATCTCATCGTGCATTGCCGCGATCTCCTCGTTTTCCAGGTCAGCCCGGAAAGCGTGAAGACGGAGGCCGGCTCGCGCATGCTGGCCATTTACGAAGAGCAATCGGCCCTCGTGCGCGCCGACCGCGTGCTGGAGCTCATCGACGGCTTTGCCGCCGCGGAAAACCGCATGAAGTGGGCGCCGAACAAAAAGCTCCAGTTCGAGATTGCCGTCATCAAAGCCATCCAGACGCTCGGCCAGTCGAACTTCGACGACGTGCTCGACGCGCTCACCGCGTTGCGCAACGGCGGCGACGATGGCGGCAATGGCGGCAATGGCGGCCGCGGTGACGGTGACGGCGGCGCGCCGCCAGTCGCGAAAAATTTCCGCCCCGCCGGCAGCGCGGGCGCCGCGCGTGGCCGAAGCGCCGCCGAGCAGCGGCTCCGCGAGCGCCAGATCCGGCACCGAAGCCGCGCCCCCGCCGGCGAAGGAAAATTCCAGCAGCCGCCAGGGCTTTGCCAGTTTGAAGCAATCGGTCGCCGCGAAGAGCGCGTCGCCGGCGCCTTCATCACTCCGCGCCGCCAGCCAAGCCGGAGCCGCCGGCGAGTTGGCACCCGCCGCCGCCGCGCCTTCGGCGGAAACCGCGGACGAAGCCGCCGCGGATGCCCCGCCGCTCGATGGGCCGGCTATCTGGAGCGCGCTCATCGGCGAGATCCGTTCGCAGCGCCCGCTCATCACCGCGTGGGTGCAAAATAGCCGCCTGCTCGACGTGGCGCCCGGCACTACGTTTCGCGTGGGCTTTCCGCTGGAGCAAAAAATGGCGGTCGAACAACTCGGCAAACCGAGCAACCGCCAGTTGCTCGAAACCTTGCTCACGAAGCTCGCCGGGCGTCCGGCCCGGTTGAAATTCGAGCTGCTGGACGAAGCGCTGCTGCCGCCGCCGATGGACGAGCCGAAACGGGCGCCCGCGGCCGCTTCTGGTTCCGCGAACGAGCGCGCTTCCGAGGCCGGTGCGAGAGCGTCGACCGGCGCCGAAGACGCGGTGGCTTCGTTCAAAAACGACCCGATGATTCAGAAGGCGCTGAAACTTTTCGAAGGCGAAATCAAAGCCGTGCAGCCGCCGACGGTTGGCAGTTAAAACGATTCACCAACCGCGTTCCTCTCCCCACCTCCTCCCCAACACAGACCCTCTCGCGACGACGATCCCATGAACATCCAGAAAATGCTCAAGCAGGCCCAGAAGATGCAGGCCGACATGCAGAAAACGCAGGCCGGCCTGGCCGACCGCACCGTCACCGCCAGCGTTGGCGGCGGCAAAGTCACCGTCATCGCCAACGGCGCCGGGGAGGTGACTTCCATCAAGATCGCGAAAGAGATCGTCGATCCCGAAGACGTCGAATTTCTCGAAGATCTCGTGCTCACTGGCGTCAAGCAGGCCATCACCGAAGCCAAGCAGATGGCGGAGTCCGAAATGAGCAAGCTGACGTCTGGTCTCGGTCTGCCGCCGGGCATGGGATTCTGATTCGCTCGCGGCCTGCGGGCGGCGGCGCCGGATGGGAAGAACGCGCGGCTTAATTCTCCGTAACGAACGTTGCCTTGAACATCTCGGTGTTCTCGCCGAGCGGACCGATCTCGCGGCCATCGGCGCGCAGCAGCCAATACCAGTCGTAGGAGCCGCCGCCGACGAAATATTTGTGCTGTTGCACGATGAGGTGGCCCCGGTATTCGCCGGTGCGGATCACCTCCAATTCATTTCCTGGGCAGACATACGCGACCTTCCGCGTCACCACGTCCACCGAGTGGACCGCGCCGGATGTCGCCCAGGCGGCGCTGAGAAAATAAACCGTCCTGCCATCCGGCGAAAACTGCGGCGCGCTCAGACCGGCCAGGAGGGCTTTCGGATTCCCGTTCGGCGCGCTGCGCACCAGAAGCGCGGCATTTTTACCATCCGTGCCGACCGTCCAGATCTGGTTGGCATCCGCCTCGCCCGCACCGCTCTCGAGCGGCTTGGCCGAGGTGGCGCGGACGAAGACCACGGTGCGCCGATCGGGCGAGAGATTCGGCTCCGAGTCTTTTCCGCCGGAAGTCAGAGCACGCTCCTGACCGCCAGGAGCAGTGAAAATCAGATCGCCGTCGCGCGTGGCAACGGTCTGCCCGCAGGCATCCCAAACCGTTCCAGCCCAGAAGGCAGCCAGAAGAAAAAAGCTCGCCGTTTTCATCGTTCCGCGCGGTCCCGGAGACGAAAACGCTGCCCGGGTGCGGGCAGCCAAAGCGTCCTGCTTCAGCCGCCCGCACCCGCCTGGCGTGGCCGCTTATCGGCCCAACATTTTGAGCACCACGAAGACCAGGATGGCGAGCCCGAGGCCACCACCGAAGATGTAGGTGAGAAACGCCCAACCCGCTGCCGCCAGCATGGGAGCCATCGTTGCGAGGATCATTAGAGTCATAGGGATTTTGGAGTAAGAAGAGACCGCCCAAAATTCGGTTATGCCTCCTCCTTTGGCCTTATTCCCCACGCGGAAACGGCCGTCTCCACGGGCGGGCGCTCTGCCTCCTGTCCCACTTCCGGGCACGCTCGCGCCGGGGCGGGCTCAAGGCGCCCCGGCGGGTGTTTGCACCGGTGTCGGCGCGGAACTTCTGCGCCGCTCAGATCGAAATCAGGCGAGACCCTTCGCGGCTTCCACGACGTGATCCGCGGTGATGCCGAGCTCCTTCATCACCTTGTCGCCGGGCGCCGAGATGCCGAAGCGATCGATGCCGATGATCGCGCCGTCGAGGCCGACATACGGCGCCCAGGTCGATGGCACCGTGGCTTCGATGGCGACGCGGCGGCGGCAGGATTTCGGGAGCACTTCCTCGCGGTAGCCGTCGGGCTGGCGGTCGAAGCGCTCGAAGCACGGCATGCTGACGACGCGCGTGCCGGCGCCGAGCGTTTCGGCGGCCTTCATGGCGTGCTGCAGCTCGCTGCCGGCCGAGAGCAGGATGAGATCGAGCTTGGCGGTTTCCTTTTTCGCGATGTAGCCGCCGCTGCAGCACGCCCTCGCGCCGCGTCCTGCGACCGGGATCTCGGTCAGCAGCGGCACGGCCTGGCGGGTAAGCGCGAGCAGCGTGGGGCCGTCGGTGCGCTCGAGCGCGGCGGCGAACGCGCCGGCCGTTTCCTCGGGATCGGCGGGGCGGATCACGTCGAGATTCGGGATGACGCGCAGGCCCGGGATGGTTTCGACCGGCTGGTGGGTCGGGCCGTCTTCGCCGACGCCGACGCTGTCGTGCGTGAAGATGTAGATCACCGGCAG
This sequence comes from uncultured Verrucomicrobiae bacterium, assembly GCA_963762725.1. Classification (GTDB taxonomy): domain Bacteria; phylum Verrucomicrobiota; class Verrucomicrobiia; order Chthoniobacterales; family SZAS-18; genus JAFAXH01. Next base: position 1,275,545 of record CAVXLY010000005.1, read on the forward strand.
GTGCGCTGAGCGCGGCGAGGCGGATGCGACGGGCGGCAGTAGTCGGCGAAGACCAGGAACGTCGCGCCGCTCGGGCGGAAGATGCCGTGCGCGGCGATGCCGTTCATGATGCGCGCACATGCCGTGCTCGCGGATGCCGAAGCGGATGTTGCGGCCGCTGCGGTGGCCGGGCTTGAAGTCGTCGTCGGCGTCTTCATATCGCCGATGTAGTTGAGCGTCGAGCCGTAGAGATCGGCGCTGCCGCCGATGAGGAGCGGCAGCATTTTCGCGAGCGGCTGGAGCACGTCTTGCGCCGGCCTTGCGGGTGGCGATCTTCGTGTCGGCCGGGAACTCGGGAATCGCGGCGAGCAGTTCGGCGAACTCCGGCGTCTTCGCCTTCGTGTCCTGCGGCAGCGTCTGGGCGAAGCGCGGGAGGCGCCGAGTTCCTCGGCCAGCTCGGGGTTGGCCGCTTTCCAGGCGTCGAACGTCTTCGTCCACTCGTCGTAGGCGGCGTCGAGCGTGCTTCGCGGTACTTCTCGAAAAACTCGGTGACCTCCGGCGCGACGTAGAAGTGCTCGTCCGGCAGGCCGAGGTTCTTGCGCGCCGCGTCGGCGAACTTCGCGCCGCCCTCGCCGTGCGCCTTCTGCGTGCCGGCGACTTCCGGGATGCCTTTGCCGATGAGCGTCTTGGCGATGATGAGCTGCGGCTTGCCGCTGCCGGCGGCCTTCGCGCGGTCGAACGCCGCGAGGAACGCCTCCATGTCGTGGCCGTCGACGGTCTGCACGTCGCAGCCGATCGCCTCGAAGCGCTTGGCGGCGTCCTCGCTCTGCGTCTCCTTCGCCATCGCGTCGAGCGTGACGGCGTTGGAGTCGTAGATGAGGATCAGGTTGTCGAGCTGCTGGTGGCCGGCGAACTCCACCGCCTCCATCGCCACGCCTTCCTGCATGCAGCCGTCGCCGGCGAGGCAGACGATGTGGTGATCGAAGATGGTGTGCTCCGGCGTGTTGAAGCGCGCCTCGGCCATCTTCGCCGAGACCGCCATGCCGACCGCGTTGGCCACGCCCTGGCCGAGCGGGCCGGTGGTCGTCTCGACGCCGCTCGGCGCGTGGGTCAATTCCGGGTGACCCGGCGTCTTCGAGCCGAGCTGGCGGAAGTTCTTCACCTCCTCGAGCGTCATGTCCGCGTAGCCGGAGAGGTGCAGCCAGGCGTAGAGGAACATCGAGCCGTGGCCGGCGGAGAGCACGAAGCGGTCGCGGTTCGAGCCATTCCGGGTGCGTCGGGACAGTGGCGCAGCGCGTGGCCGAAGAGCACCGCGCCGATTTCCGCGCAGCCGAGCGGCAGGCCGAGGTGGCCGGAGCTCTGACAGCGTGGACGGCGTCCATGGCGAGGCCGCGCGCGGCGGTGGCGGCTTGGGCGAGAACGGCTTGGTTGGGCAGGCTCATGAGGAGGGGCGGTGAGAGGACGGGCGTCGGGTTGGCGGAAAGAATGAATGCCGACGGTCCTCGGGTCTATCGCAGTTGCTCCTGGCAGGCAAGACGATACGCGTGCCGGAGCTGGCGCAGGAGCGGGCCGGGCGCCGGCAGTTCGCGCTCCCGCCAGCGGCGCACCGGGCAAAGGCCGAGGAGGCTGTTCGTCAGAAAGATCTCGTCCGCCGCGTCGAGCGCCGCCGGCCGGGCAGCGCGGACGAGCCGCACCGGCAGCCGGCGCATTGGCGAGAACCCAGGCGCGGGTGACGCCGGCCCGGCAGCCGGCAGCGGTGTCCGGGGTGAAGAGGCGGCCGTCGCGAATCCAGAAAATATTCGTCATCGCGCCGCTGGCGACGTGGCCGCGCTCGTTGAGCAGCAGCGTCTCGCCGCGCGGATTTTCCCGGCGGGCCTGGGCGTGCGCGAGGTAGCTCAGCGTCTTGAAACGGGCGTCCCAGTTCGCGGAGCCGACCCGGACTGCCGAGAGCTGAAGCGTCAAGCCGCGCCCGGGGCGGGGCGGGGGCTCGGCGTGGAAAAGCTGCCGCGCGGGGCCATCCGCCGGGACGACCCAGCGCCAGCGGCCCTCCGCGCCGGCCGGCAGTGCGCGGGCAGCGCGGCGGAAATCGCTTTCGCAAGCGAGGCCCAGCGCGGCGCAACTTTCTTGGAGCGACTGCCAGTGCTCCTCGACAAACAGCGCCCGGCCGCGCGCGACGCAGAGCGTTTCAAACACGCCGAGCCACGGCCGGAACGGCTCCCCGGCCGCGAGAATTTCCAGCGGGGGCGGGGCGTTCATGAGGCGCCGACGGGGACGGGAGTTTGCGCGTAGCGCGCCACGGCCGCGCGCAGGCCGGCGCCTTTGTGCATGGTTTCCTCAAACTCGCGCGCCGGCACGGAGCCCGCCGTGATGCCGGCGCCGACGTGGTAGTGCAGCTCGCCGCGCGCCGGTTCGTGAATGAGCGTGCGGATGGCGATGTTAAACGCCGCGCTGCCGTCAAAGCCGAAGACGCCGATCGCCCCGGTGTAAACGCCGCGCGGCCCGGGCTCCAGTTCCGCGATGATCTCCATCGCCCGCCGCTTCGGCGCCCCGGTGATCGAGCCGCCGGGAAAGCAGGCTGCCACGGCCTGGACCGGCGACACGTCGGCGCGCAGCCGGCCGGTGACGGTGGAAACGAGGTGCTGCACCTGCGCGAATTTTTCCAGCCGCAACAGTTCCGGCACCGCCACGCTGCCGAATTCGCAGACGCGGCCAAGGTCGTTCCGCTCCAGGTCGGTGATCATGAGCAGCTCGGCGCGCTCCTTCGGGTCGGCGAGGAGTTCATCCGCCAGCCGCTGGTCTTCCGCCGGATCGGCGCTGCGCGGACGCGTCCCTTTGATCGGGCGCGTGGTGATGCGCCGGTCGCGGTCGATGCGCAGAAACAATTCCGGCGAGGCCGAGAGAATCTGCCGCTCGCCGGTGTCGAGAAACGCCGCGCCCGGCGCCGGGCTGCAGGCGAGAAGCGATTCGAAAAGCGCGAGGCCGTTGCCGGAAAACCGGGCGGCGAAACGCTGGGCGAGATTGACCTGATAAATGTCGCCCGCCGCGATGTGCGCCTGGGCGGCGCGGACGGCTTCTTCAAAGCGCGACCGCGTCTGGTTCGCCGTCCACGGGCCGAGGCGCACGGGGCTTTCTGCGGCTGCGCGTCGCGCGCGCCAGAGCGGCGTCATCCGCGCAGCCGGCCACAGGGTCAGGGTTGGAAAAATGCCAAACCAGAAAGCGCCTTCATAAGTGATGTAACCGACGGCTCCGCCACCTTCCGAAACGCGGCGGTGCCGGGTGAGCGTTTCCTCAAGACGGGCCCAATCGTCGCCCGCCTGGCCGGTCACGATGGCCACCGGCTCCCCCGCGGACTGCAGAATCCGACCGGGCGCGGTCCAGGAATTCAGCGAAACAAAAGGCACGGCAGTCGGGCCGGAAAAGGCAGGGAGAGGCGATGCATCCGCGAGGCAGCGCGTGCGCGCCGCGGGAACCGCCGGCGCCGCTGCCCGCATCGCCGCAAAACATGGCGGGCGATCCTCCGCGGCACAAGGAAAGTCGGCGGCCGGGGATCGCCGACCGGCCGACGGCAGCGAGCGGCCGCCGGCGAAGAACCCGGTTTTCAGGCGGGGCATTCAATGTTAGGGAGACGGCCCGCGCGTCCACCGCGCCGAGCCTGCACGCCCGATGAACCCTCCAGCTTCCCATTCCCGCGTCCTCGGCATCGGCCTGCCGACCGGCAGCCTGCATGAGCCGACCCTGGCGCTCTTTGCGAAAGCCGGTTACCAGATTTCCGGCGCCAGCCGCTCCTATAAGCCGAGGATCGACGATCCCGAGCTGCACGTGCGGCTGCTGCGGGCGCAGGAAATCTCCCGTTACGTCGAGCACGGCTTTCTGGACTGCGGGCTGACCGGGCGCGACTGGATCGCGGAGAACGCTTCCGACGTGGAAGTGCTTTGCGACCTGCCGTTTTCAAAGGTTTCCTCCGCGCCGACCCGCTGGGTGCTCGTGGTGCCGAACGATTCGCCGGTGCGCACGGTCGCCGATCTCGAAGGCAAGCGCATCGCCACGGAAGCCGTCGGCTTGACCCGGCAATTTCTGGCCAAGGAGGGCGTGCAGCGCGGAGGTCGAGTTTTCCTGGGGAGCCACGGAGGTCAAGGTGCCCGATCTCGTGGATGCCATCGTGGACATCACGGAAACCGGCAGTTCCCTGCGGGCGAACAACCTGCGCATCGTCGCCACGTTGCTGGAAAGCTATCCGCAGCTCATCGCGAACCGCGCGGCGTTTACCGATCCCTGGAAAAAGGACAAAATGGCCCGGCTCCAGATCCTCCTTCAGGGCGCCCTGGCGGCCCGGGACAAGGTGGGGTTGAAAATGAACCTGCCGGAAAATCAGTTGCAAAAGCTCATCGCCACCCTACCGTCGCTCCGCGAGCCGACCGTCTCGCCGCTGGCTCACCCGGGGTGGATCGCGGTGGAGACGATCATCGATGAGAAAGTCGTCCGCGAGCTGATTCCCACGTTGAAGATGCTCGGCGCCGAAGGGATCATCGAATACCCGCTCAACAAAGTCGTTTACTAAGCCACACTCCGATCGTTAGAAAGACCGCCCGCGCCTGCCAGATTTGATCTCTTATTTGTTCGCGCGGAATTCCTTATGGGTTCGTTAAAGAAAAGAAGAAAAGCCAAGATTTCCAAGCACAAACGCCGCAAGCGGATGAAGGAAAACCGCCATAAGAAGCGGTTGCGCTACAAGAGCTAGCGCAGTAGTTTCCAGCCCATGCGCCTGCGCGAGCTGCTCAGCGCCGAGGAGGGCGGGGAAACAGGGATCGGCCGCGACGGAACGCGGAGGATTTCCCGAAGGCAGTGCTGGCTATTTTTCAGGCGCGCACTTGGTGCGCCGCGGGCGCCGTCGGTGCTGTTTGCGTGTTGCTGCTGCCTCGCGGCGGGCATTGGCACTGGCGTGCTCTCCGCAGCACCGGCGCAACCGCCAGCCGCAGCGATTAATACCGGTCGCGCGCCGGCTGGTGCGCCCAAATCCGTCTCGCCGGCGTCGCCTGCCGTCCCGACCCCGCCGCCGGCTGCAATGCCGGGGAGCGGGAGCCGGCCGGCGACTTCTGCTGCGACCCAGGCAGGCGCAGCCGCGTCCGCCGCTGAGCGCGCCGTCGTCTTCGACAGCGCGCCGCGTCCGGCGGCAAAAGATCTGCAACTCAGCCTGGATGGCGAACGCAAAGCCCAGGCGATGGCGCATTACGCCCACGGGCGGCTGCTCGAGGAAACCACCGGCAGCAACGACGCGATGCAGGCCTACCTGCGTGCGATTGCCCTGGATCCCTCAAACGCCGAGCTGGCGTTGAAGCTGGCGGGCGAGTATCTCCGCCGGGGCGAGATTCCAGAGGCGATCGACCTCATTAAAGACGCGATCAAAGCCAGCCCCCGCCTGTCGCGACCGCACCTCGCGCTCGCGCACATTTATCTGCGTTTCCAGCGCAAGCCCGAGCAGGCGTTGAAATACGCCACCCAGGCGCTGGAACTCGATCCGCAGAACGCCGATCCCTACCAGTATCTGGCGGAAATTTACGTCACGCTCGACCAGCTGCCGAAAGCGCAGGCGCTGCTGGAACGCGCGGCGAAGCTGGAGGTGAATGACGCCTCCTTCTGGATGCAGCTGGCGAAGGTGCATCTCGCGCTCAATTTCAAGGACGAGAAGCCGAAGACGCCGGAGGACACGAAAAAAGCGGCGGTCTTTTTTCAAAAGGCGATGACCGCGGCGGGCAACAATCCCGGCATCATCGAGCAGGTCGCCAATTTCTATCAGCTCACCGGCCAGATTCCGGAAGCCACGGCGCTTTTCGAACGCGTCCTTTGGCTCGATCCCACGAACACCGATGCCGCGGACCGGCTCGCGCAGTGCTACCGGCTCGGTGGGCAGCGCGAGAAGGCGGCTGCGGCGATGGAGCGGATCATCAAGATCAATCCCACGCAGCAAAGCGCCTACGAGATCCTGGGCGAGCTCTACAAAGAGGATAAGCAATACGAAAAAGCGCTCGAGCAATATGAGCAGAGCCTGCGGCTGAACCCGAACAACCCGCTCGTTTACCAAGAGCTCACCAAGCTCCTGCTCAGCGGCCAGGTGCGCCGGCCGTTGCGCGCGGTGGAAATCCTCACGGAAGCCCGGCGGCGTTTCCCCGACATCCCGATTTTCGGCGAATGGCTCGGCCATTCCTTGAGCCAGGCGAAGCGGCATCAGGAGGCGATGACGGTCTTCGAGCAGACGCTCAACGAAGCGCGGCTCAATCAAGAAGAACTCCTGCGCAACGGACAGTTTTATTTTGATTACGGCGCGGCGGCCGAGGCGGCGGGTTTTCCGGAGAAAGCGGCCGAGCTTTTCCGCCAGACGCTGCAGGTGGCGAGCGATCCCGACTTGATCGCGGAAACCTGCAACTTCCTCGGCTACATGTGGATCGATCGGAATGAAAACCTCGTGGAAGCCGAGGCTCTCGTGCGTCGCGCGCTGGAGCTTCAGCCGGAAAACCCGGCCTTCCTCGACAGCATGGGCTGGTATTTCTACCGGGCCGGCAAATACGACCGCGCGCTGGCTCAGCTGCTTCAAGCCGCCGCCGGGATGAAGCGCGATGACGCCACGGTTTTCGAACACATCGGCGATACCCATCTGAAACTCGACAACGCCGCGCAGGCGCTCGTCTATTGGTCCAAAGCGGTGTCAGTGGAAACCGCAACGGACGCCGAGAAAGAGCGCATCGCCAAGAAGATCAGCGACGCGAAAGCGCAGGTGGCGCAGCAGACGCAGAAGCCGCCGCCGTGAGTGGCGGAAAATCCGGAATCCGAATTTCGAAGTCCGAAACAAACGGAGAGAAATTCGGGAAGGTCGGAAAACTCAGAGCGTCGAGAAAATGCCGACTGTCGGGAAACAGGACTACCTTTTGTTTCCCGTCATTTCAGAGATTTCTGATCTCTGATTCTGATTGTTTCGATATTCGGATTTCGGATTTCGGATTTTCCGCCCGCTCGTTCGTCACAGCTGCATCTCATCCCGCGCCTGGATAAGCTTTCCGTAAAGCGGTTCCAGTCCCTGCGGAATCACGCGCGTGTTGCCGAGCACCGGCATGAAATTCGTGTCGCCAGCCCAGCGCGGCACGATGTGCAGATGAAGATGGTCGGGCACACCGGCTCCGGCGCAGGTGCCAAGATTCAGGCCGACGTTGAACCCTTGTGCGTGGACCGTGGCGCGCAAGAGTTTTTGGGCGGCTTCGGCCAGTGACCAGAGTTCCAGCTTTTCATTGTCCGCCAGGTCGGAAAGTTCCGGCACCTTGCGATACGGCACAGCCATGAGATGACCGTTCGAATACGGGTAGCGGTTCATCAGGAGAAACGCGCATTTGCGCCGGAGCACCACGAGATGCGCGGCGTCATCCGCCGATTGAGCCGCGGCGGTAAGAAAGTCGCCGCCCGCGCTGCCTTCGCCGGTGCGCGGCTGCTCGAAATATTCCACCCGCCAAGGCGCCCAGATGGCGCTCATCTGTTTGGGAAAATCGAATTCTTCCTCCATGGCCATGGAACCACGCTAGTCGCAGAAACCGCTCCGAACCATCCGGAAAACATGCCGCCCCTACCCGGGGCCACCACTACCTCGCGAGCCAGCCACTCCACGCAGCGCCAGCCAGCCCCAGGCCACGAGAAAACAGATCCCACCCAGAGGCGTGATCGCCCCCAGCCAGCGCACGCCCGTCAGCGCCAGCAGATACAGGCTGCCGCTGAAAATGACGATGCCCAGCAGCATCAACCCTCCCGGACCCCGCACCCCGGCAGCCCCGCTCCGGCCCAGACCGAAGAGCCCCAGCACAAATGCCGCGAGCGCATGCGTGAGATGGTAAAACACGGCCGTCTGCCAGACCGCCGCGTAGCCGCCAGCCTCCAGTTTTTCCTTGAGCGCGTGCGCGCCAAACGCGCCGAGCGCGACAGCCAGAAACGCTGCACCCGCGGCGAGGCGAAGAAGCCCGTCCGATGATTTCATGAAAAGAAAAGCTGGCGCAAGATCGTCCGTCCGCCCGGGATGGCGATCCGCCCGGGAGCCGCGATCCGGGAAGCGGTCTCAGCGGTTTCCATTGCCATTCCCCGCCGGTGCCGGTGTCGGGCCGATGCCCACCGGTGCCGGCGGCGCCGTCTGGAACAACGACCGTTGCTGCGCGGGCGGCTGCTGCAACAGCACCGCCGACGGCATCAACCCCGGCGCGACTAGTGCCGCCGAGCGCGGATTGCCGGTGGGATCCGGCGCGTTGCCGCCGCCGCCCCGCAGCGAGTAGGCGGCGTAGAACGGGCTGAGCTCACGCGTCGTCTCGAAATTCCGGAAAAAAACGTCTTCCAGCCGAGAGGCGATGTAAGCCCGTTGTTGATTTTGGAAAGCTCGCGTCATCAACGCCGCCGCCTGCTCGACCCGGCCGCGTTGCAACTCGATCGCCGCGCCGGTGAGCAGCCAGTCCGGCGGCGGGACCGCCAGCGACAGCTTCGCGCCCAGCTCCGGCACGATCTGCTCGGCCTCGCCCATCTCGATCCGGGTCAGCCGCAGCACGAAATTGAAAAATTCCTCCTGCTGCGCATCGTCCACCCGCTGGATGGCTTGTTGCAGGCGGTGCGCCGCTTCCTGCAGCTTGCCGCCGCGCCGCAGCGTTTGAGCGAGAAAGAAATACCAGCGCGAGTTCAGCGGCTCCGCGCGGGTCGCCGCGGTGAGGCTCTCGATGGCGGTGCGCGAGTTGCCGGTGCGCCCCGCCAGAAGCCCGCGCAACGCGTAACAATCCGCGGTGTTCTCGCCCACGCTCAGCGCACGGTTCACCCAAGTCGTGGCCCTCGGCAGATCGCCCTGGCGCATGGCCAGTTCCGCCAGGCGATAAGCGGCCCCGGGCACCCGCGGATCCAGAGCATAAGCTTGCTCGTAGAAACGGACGGCTTTGGCCGGTTCCTTCGCTTTTTCCGCCGCGAGCCCTTCATCCACGAGCGCCAGCGCGCGGACCGTGACCGGCTCCGGAGAAATGGCGCGCGCCGCCACGCTGCCGGGCGGCAGCGGCGGCATCTGCAGCAGCTCCGCGGCGCCGGGCGCGTTGCCGCTCGGCACCGGCAGGCTGGGCGCCTCGGCGGATGCGGGCATCGGCCGCTGGAGCCGGGGATAAACCCACCAGCCGATCCCCAGCCCGGCCAGCAGCGTGATCCCGCTGATCCAAAACGGCAGCCGGCTCGTCCGCCGAGTCGGCCGCTGGGTGTGCCCAAGCTGCGGAGTGATCCGCGCCCCGCGTCGGCGCCGGAAGGTTTCATCTCCCGGTGCGGCATCCTGACCGGTGCCGATGTCGCCGGCGGTTTCCGGCGCCAGCGGGTCCGCTGGGAGGGAGGGATCGGCTGGCAGCCCGTAGGCCGGGTCGGCCTCTGTCGGGCCCGGCGCTCCGGGCTCGGGCTCTGCCGGTGCCGATGATGTCCTGGCGGCCGCGGCGGCAACCTGCTCGGCGGTCAGCTTGAAAAATTTTCTGCGCTCCCGGGCCGACGTCGGCTCGGCCCCCGGTTCAGCGCCCGACGGGGGCGCCGCAGGGGTGGCGGTGGACTGCGGAGGGGCCGAGGATTGCTGCGCGGCGAGAAAGGTTTTCGCCAGGGCGAGCAACTCCTCGATGCTGGCCTGCTGCTGCGGCTGCAGCGGAGTTGTCGCGGGCTCCGCGGGGGGGCCGGCGGCAGGGGGCGGGCTGAATTCGTCAGGCCTCATGGCGCAAGGAGCTACTGGTTCACCCGCTTTCTAGTCGATGGTCCGCGCGGTGTCCAACGGGAGCGCCCTGCCGGCCCGGAATTCCGCGCTCTTGAGGCTGTGCCGCCGACGTGATGCGTCAGCCCGTCTTCCCCCGGCCGCTTGCCTGGGAGCCGAGCGATTACAAAACGCGGAACTGCGCGGAGCCACGGCCCTTGGCGTGGCGCCAGCGTTTCTCCAGCAATTTAAACTAGAAATCCCGCCACGGCATGGCCTAGCCCGCGGGCGGGAGCGCGTCGAACTCGGACTTCGAATGGGACGCCACGTTTTGCTTCCAATGGTCCATCGGCGGCCGCAGCCGATCCGCCAGAATAGCGCGGATGCTCCGGGCGGAACCTGTCGGGTGAGATGCAATCATCTGATTTCAGCAAGTGGGAACTCTTTCGCTAGCACAGGGTTCCAGACGGCGCGAATTTATATCAGGTAAAACCTGATGACAAACTCGGGATTATTCCCTATTCAGTGCCTTGGGAGGGGATTGTGATGGATCAAACCCAAAGAAGCATCGCCACACAATTTTTTCTGATGGACCGGATCGCTCCGCCGTCCCACATCCGCCAGCAAACCATCGCGTTGCTCTCGCGCGCGGAGTATGACGCCATCCCGTCGAGCTGGAGCTTCCGCTGCTACGGCGCCGCGTTTGAATTGCAGACCAAATGCTGGGATTCGAACACCGGTAACGGCACCGCGACGTTCAGCGTTTGGTGACCGGACGCCCTCTGATCCGATCGGGATCTGCCCCTCGTGCGGGCTGGCGGATGCCCGCAAGCCGGCGAGGTTTACAACCTGCCCGACTGCGCCTAAATCAAAAGGCGCTCCGCCCGCCCGCGCATTCCGGCGCCGGGCTCGCGCGGCTTCGCGATCTGATTTCGCTCCCCGGTTTTTCCCCCAATGAGCATCGTCGTCCAGAAATACGGCGGCAGCAGCGTGGCCGACGTTGAAAAAATCCGGCGGGTCGCCGCGCGTGTCATGCAGACTCGCCAGGCCGGTCACGCGGTCTGCGTGGTGGTTTCCGCAATGGGCGACACGACGGACGACCTGCTCGGCCTGGCAAAAAAGCTCTCCCCAACCCGCCGCGCCGCGAGCTGGACATGCTCCTCTCCGCCGGCGAACGCATCGCCATGGCGCTGCTCTGCATCGCCATCCGGGAACTCGGCGGCGAGGCGATCTCCTTCACCGGCAGCCAGAGCGGCATCATCACGAACGACCGGCACTCGGACGCCCGCATCATCGAGGTCCGCCCCTTCCGGGTGCAGGACGAGCTGGCCGGGGGGAAAGTCGTCGTCGTCGCCGGTTACCAGGGCGTTTCCTACAAAAAGGAAGTCACGACCCTGGGTCGCGGCGGCAGCGACACGACCGCCGTGGCGCTCGCGGCCGCGCTGGGCGCGAAATGGTGCGAGATCTGCAGCGACGTGGACGGCGTTTATTCCGCCGATCCCCGCGTGGTCCCGGCGGCGCGGAAGCTCGATGCCTTGAGCTACGAAGAGACGCAAGAAATGGCCGAGGCCGGAGCCCAAGTGCTCAACGCACAGGCCGTAGAATTTGCCAAGGAACGCGGCATCGCCATCTACGCCCGCGCCACCGCGCAGCCGCCGCCGGTCGGCGGGGCAAATGGCGACGGCGCGGAAGGCGGCACCGTGGTGCGCCGGTTTGCGCCGCGGGCGCCGGGCAGCGTGGCCGCCGTCGTCAGCGAGCGGGACATCCTCGTCCTGCGCGCCACCGGCCCAGCCGCCGCCGGCGCGGAGTTGCTGGAATTGCTCGAAGCCCGCGGCGCGGTCGGCAAGCAGCTCCAGCTCGCGGCGTTCGGCGCGCAAGCCGGACGAGGGCGAAGCGGAGAGCTTTCAGCTCGTGCTGTCGCGCGAAAACCTGCACGCCGAGACCGCGCTGCGGCAGGATCTCGCGAGCCGCTTCGGCACCGGCGCCCATCTCATCGACGGCCTTGGCGCCGTCAGCGCCATCGGCTCCGGCATCAATGCCAGCTACCGCAACCTGCTCGCCGGCAGCGCCTGCCTGCGCGCGCACGGGTTGCGGGCGCACAGCGTGGCGACTTCCAGCTTTCGCATCACCTGGCTGGTCGAGCGGGCGCGGCTGCCCGAGGCCGTGCGCGCGCTGCACCTCCATTTTGTCGAAGGCGACCGGCCGGCCCCGGTGCTCTGACCGCCACCCGCAGGGAAACCCCGCGCAGCCAGGCGGGAGAGGACGATTCAGGGCTACCTTTCCGAGTATGACCATGCCGCCGAGAATTCCGCGCCTTTTCCTCCACGCGATCACCGCTTTCCTCCTCCTCGCGGCCACCGCTGCGCGGGCCGAGGAGAGCCTGCCCGGGCTCAGCCCCGGACTTTACGCGGAGATCACGACGAACCGCGGCACGCTCCTGGCGCAACTCGACTTCGAGCACGCTCCGCTCACCGTCGCAAACTTTGTCGGGCTGGCGGAAGGCTCGCTGCCGTTTCAAAACCGGCCCGCCGGCCAGCCGTTTTTCGACGGGCTGACGTGGCACCGCGTGGTGAAGGACTTTGTCATCCAGGGCGGCGACCCGCTTTCCGCCGACCCCACGGTGCCGCCGGATAAGCTGGGCGACGGCGGACCCGGCTACGCGTTTCCCGACGAGTTCGGCCCCGAGAAGCTGCGGCACGACGCGGCCGGCATGCTTTCCATGGCCAACGACGGGCCGGATACGAACGGCAGCCAGTTTTTCATCACGCTGCGCGAGGTCAACCGGCTGAACTATCTGCACAGCGTCTTCGGCCGGGTCATCGCCGGCGCCGACGTGCTCACGGAGATCGCGCCGGGCGACCGCATCGAGCGGGTGCGCATCCAGCGCGCCGGGCTGGCGGCCATCGGGTTCCGGACGGATGCGGAAGCGTTTGCGGCGTTGCAAAAATCGGTGCTGGCAAAGCGCAGCGCCGTGCCGCCGGCGGACTTCGTGATGGTGGCTGATGAAACCGGCAAGCTGCCCGACTTCCGGATCAAGAATTTCAATTACAAACTGGCGAACTACGAGCGCGCCACCGGCCACCGGCTCGTCGTCCGGCTGCTGGCCGCGGCCGCTGGCGAACGCGAGGCCCGCGCCCAAACCCGCGATACTGCCGCTGCCTTGGAATTGCCGGATCGCGGTGACAACGCCCTGGTGTGTTACTTCGCCGGCTCGGACTTGTGGAAGCTGCGGCTCGGTGAGGCGCTCTATCCGGCGCTGTTCGACCGCGGCGGCAGCACGGCGGAACTGATGCAGGGTCACGCGCTCCACCGCGGCAAGGAAGCGCTCCTCGCCGGGGCGCGGGAGCTGTCCGGAGCCGGCAAGCTGAAGGAAGCCGTGGACGCGGTGCTCGACACGCTCATCCTGAAGCTCGACGATCACGTCCGCCGCGCGCAAGCCCGGGAACCCGTCGCGCCCGGCGCTGGCAATGCCGCCGCCCCCGCGGGACCGGCGGCGGAAACCCCACGGGCGACGGCGGAAAACAGCAACGCCTACCAGACTGTGCCGCCGAGTCCCGACGGCATCGGCAAAGTTTACCTCGGCCGCGAGATCGCGAAGGTGATGGGGCACACCGGCGCGAGCTGGCTCGACCGGCCGACGCGCCAGGAAGAGGAGCGCACGGATCTCCTGATCGCCGAGATCGCCCGGCGGCTGAAAGACCGGCCGGATGCCGTGATCGCAGACATCGGCGCGGGCAGCGGCTATTTCACCCAGCGCCTCGCGCCGCTCGTGCCGCAGGGAAAGGTGCTGGCCGAGGACATTGATCCCGACATGCTGAAGCTCATCCGGCACAAGACCCAGCGCCGCCGCGCGACCGGTTTCATCAAGCAGCCCAACGTCGAAACGATCCTCGGCACGACGACCGATCCGAAGCTGCCGGAGAACACGGTGGACCTGGCGCTGCTCGTCGATTCGTATCACGAGTTCGACCATCCGCGCGAGATGTTGGCTGGCATTGTCCGCGCGCTGAAGCCGGGCGGGCAGGTCTTCCAGCTGGAGTTCCGGGAGGAGGACTCAACCGTGCAGATCCTGCCGCGTCACAAGATGTCCGCCGCCCAGGCGCGCAAGGAAATGGAAGCCGCCGGGCTGGTCTGGAAGGAGACGCTCGACACGCTGCCGCAGCAGCATCTGCTCATTTTCGAAAAGCCGCGGTGAGCGGGTCCACAGAGCCTGCCGCCGCGGGCTCAGGTGTCCGTTTGCAGCCGGTAGATGCGCCCCTTCCAGCTCACCCCGCGCCGCGTGCTGAGCCGCCAGCTGTTCAAGGCGATCGCCAGCGTCAGCGCGTAACCAAACGGATGCAGCAACACGCTGCGCCACGAGGTGCGGAAACGCAGCGCAAACGCAGCGCGCAAAGCCAGGATCCCCGCGGCTTCCGCCACCGCGACCGGCCACCAGCGCCCAGCCAGCGGCGGGCAGACCGCCAGCAGGAATGGCACAACAAACACACCGCCTTGCACCACGCCGGATATCCAAAACGCCGTGGTCGAGTTGTCGAACGCAGCGCGTAGGTTCTTCGTAAATCCCTCCCACAATTCGGGAAACGACTGATACATGCGGCAGGTGACCAGCTGCGAGCCGTCGCAGTTGACCACGCTCATCCCCGGCTCGCGCCCGGCGCGCGACGCGACGGCACGCCCGAGGGCAACATCCTCGACGAGATGATCGCGCACCGCGCCATGGCCGCCGATGCGTTCGTAAACCTCGCGGCGAAAAAGCAGGAACTGGCCGTTGCCGGCACCCAGCGCGCGCATCAACACGGTCGGCGAGAGGCGCGCCCAGCGCGGCCGGCGTTGCAGAAACTCGAGCAACGCGAGCGGCAGCAGGCCGAGGACCAGCAGGTAAACCAACGGGATGACGAGCCGCTCGCTCCAGGTTCCGGTAATCTGCCGCGGCCAGGCCGAGAGCAGGCCGGCGTCTGTCTGGAGCGCGTGCCCGACCGTAGCGCCGAGCATCGCGGGCATATGAGTGGTGTCCGCGTCGGTGAAGAGCAAAAAATCGCCGCGCGCCGTCGCCGCGAGTTGGTGGCAGGCCCAGGCTTTGCCCGTCCAGCCCGGCGGCAGTGGCTCGCCCCGGCGCAACGCTCGGCGCGGGATCGCCGTCGTCGTCGCCCCGGGATTCTCCTCGCCTTCCCCCGGCTCGTCCTGCAAGCCGAGCGCCCGCACCACCTGTGCGGTGGCATCCTGGGAATGGTCGTCGAGCACGATCAACTCGTAGCGCACCGCCGGATAATCCTGCGCCAGCAGCGACGCTACGCAGGGGCCGATGCGGTGGGCTTCATTGCGCGCCGGCACGAGCACGGAAACCAGCGGTGCCTCCTCGGCCTGCTCGAATCGGCGGGGCCGCGGCGCCCGGAAAACGCGCAGGTTCACAGCCGCCTGCGCGGCGGTGTAGAGCAAAAACGCGCTCGTCGCACCGTGGTAAATCAAGGGCAGCCAATGGCTCAGGCTGGGGATCGTCATCGTGTTGTGCCGGGGACGTAAACGCGGATGCCTGGGATCACAAGCCGGCGGGTGGCTGGCCGCGAGAGATCGGAGGATGCGCCTGTCCACCGGGTTCGGCGCCCGACCGCAAAACAGCCGTCCTTCTTTTTCCGTCCCCGGGCCAGGACGCGCGCTCTACGCCTCGGAGCCGGCGATAACGAGCGTGATCTCCCCCTTCGGCGGACGCGTCGTGTAATGGGCGAGCAACTCGCCCGGCGCACCCCGGCGAAATTCCTCGAACTGCTTTGTCAATTCCCGGGCGACGCAGACCGCCCGTTCCGGCGCGATCTGCGAGAGCACGTCCAGCGATTTCACCAGCCGATACGGCGACTCGAAGAACACGGTCGTCTCGGCGCGTTCCACGGCCGCGCGGAGCACCCGCTCGCGCTGTCCGCTCTTGGTCGGCAGAAAGCCGCCGTAGAAAAACCGGCTGGTGTCAAAGCCCGAGCCGACCAGCGCGACCGGCAGCGCGCTCGCCCCCGGCAGCACGGTGTAGGGCAGCCCCTCGGCCTGGCAGGCCCGCACCAGCCGGACTCCGGGATCGCTGACTCCGGGCATGCCGGCATCCGTGATCAACGCCACGCTGGCCCCGGCGTGCAGCCGCGCGATGAGCTCCTGGGTGCGTCGCGCTTCGTTGTGCTCGTGAAAAGAGACGAGCGGCTTTGCGATGCCGTGATGCCGCAGAAGATTGCCGGAATGCCGTGTGTCCTCCGCGGCGACGAGGTCCACGCTCCCCAGCACTTCGAGCGCCCGCAGCGTGATGTCCGCCAGGTTGCCGATCGGCGTGGCGACGATGTAAAGCACGGGGGAAAAACAAACCGGAGGCGCACGCGCGCGAGAAAAATATTTCCCCGGCCCGCTGCCTCAGAACCCTTCCGTGAGCTGGCTCACCAGCCGGACGGCGGCACGTTCCGCGGCCAGCGGCACCGCCTGGCGCTGCTCCTGCGTGGGGTCGCCGCTGATGAAGAAATTCGTCTGGCCCTGGGCCTGGCCGACATCGAGGATCTTGCCGGTAGCGCGTTCCACCAAGCGGTAGCGCAAGCCGACCGTCAGCGTGAACTCCCGGGTGAGCAGCACGTTGCCGCGCACGCTGCGCGCCGGCGTGCGGACGACGCGCTCGATCGTGCCTTCCAGCACGGCGTCGGCACCCGTGGCGATCGCAGTGATTTTTGTCCGGTCGCCGTCGCTCGAGCTGGAAGCATAAGCGACGGTGCTGCCGCCGCCTTCGTTCGGGCTGGCGATCTCGTAGGTGCCGTCCTGCTGGAATTGTTTGACGACGGTGCCGGTGATCAATGCTTCCAAGCGCGGCTCCAAGGTATCGTTACGAAAAGTCGGCACCGCGATGCGACGGATGCTTTGGAGGTAGCCCGGCTTCGCGGGCCCCAGCTGATAACCCGCGCAGCCGGTCACGCCCAGCAACAGGCTGCCGCCAAGCGCAAGCTGCGCCGCAAACAAGCCGAGTCGGCGGAGCGCGAAACGGGAGCAGGGCACCGCTGGTTGGCCGGGAGACGGCAGGCGGCAGGCGACGACGGCCCCGGGCAGGCGGCAGTCGCGACGTCGGTGGTCAGCACGCGGCGCGGATCAGGGGTTCGTCGGGGACGGCGCCGGTGCAGAGGCCGGGGCCGAAGAAGTCGTTGGCGGCGGCGCGCCAAGGTCCAGCAACGGCGCGACCGGCGCTTCCGTCGGGGCTCCCGCGCCCGGGGCCACGGGCTGGCCGGTGGCGTTGTTCTCGGAAGCCGGCAGCGGCGGCTGGGCGGAGTCTGGAATCGGCGGCGGCAGCGGCAGTGGCGTCGAAGGATAACCACCGCTCGAACGGCCACCCGTCAGAGCGCCAGCGCCGGCGCCGGCGGAATTCGTCGCGGTCTTCGGCGGCTCGGGAGCGGTCACCGGCGGGCCGTTGTAATCAGGGCGGCGGGCGGTGTCCGTGCGGGCCTGGAGCCGGTTGTCACCCGGCTTGCTGCCGGGCAGGTTCGACGTGGCGGTGGGGTTCAGCGCGCTTTCCATGGCGGCGTCGCCAAACCTCGCGCGCAGAGCCGCCAGACGCGTCTTGGCCTGCTCGCTTTCCTTCGAGTTCGGCTCCTGGCGGATGACTTCGTTATAATAGACGATGGCCGCGCGATACTGCTTTTGCTTGTCGTAATACTGGGCGATTTTGAAAGCGCCACCGGTCTGCTGAACGCCGAGATTGTTGAGGTTTTCCCGGGCCTGAGCGGCTTTTTCCGCATTCGGATAGGCGGCGAGGAAATCCTGGAAGGTTTCGCGTGCTTTGACGACGGCGCCGCGGTCGTAGTTGCCGCTGCGGCTGTATTGCATCCAGACGAAGCCGATCTGGTAAAGCGCGTCCGCCGCGGCGGGATCAGTCGGATATTTATCAACGACGACCTGATACGCCTGCACGGCGCCCTTGAGGTCGTTTTCCTTCTCCTTCGCCTGGCCGATGCCGAACTGCGCCAGCGGCGCGTAACGGCTGAAGGGAGCAGTCTTGACGATGGAAGCGAAGATGACGATCGCTTGGTTCATGGAAGGCAGCGTCGGCACGCCGAGCACTTTCTGCCGGGCGCCTTCGAGGAAGGCGGTGCCGATGCGGAACTCGCCTTCCAGCGCCTTGTCGAAATCGAGGCTGCGCGGATACTCGCGCACCAGCTTGTCGTAGGATTTAAACGCGGGCACAAGCTGGCCCAGCTTTTCCTGCAACTGCGCCTGCTTAAACAGGGCCGTGGCGGCGACGCTGGACTTCGGGAATCGGCGGACGGTTTTATTGTAGCCGGCGATGGCGGCGTTGAGATCGTTCTTGGTTTCCCGCTCCAGCGCGTTGTCGAACTGCGCCTGCGCGTCGCGGGCATTCGGCACTTCTTCGGCGCCCGGCGCCACGTAGGAAGCGCCTTCGCCCTGGCGGATGATAAGCGGCGCCGGGCAGCGGCGCGGAAGCGCCGTGGTGGCACCGAGAATGACCAGGGCGAGCAGGCAAAATTTGTGCGAAAAAGACATCTGCATAGGGGGCACGGGACGAAGAAACGAAGAGGGCAAACAGGCTACCTAGGTTTCCCGGCACGGTCAAGCAGAGCAGCTCGGCCCGGTGTCGGGACACGAGCAACGAGGCGAAATCGCCGTGGCCCTCGCGCGAGGAACGATCGCCTCACAACGATGGCGTTTCTGTCCGCCAATGCCGCGCCCTGCGCTCTGTTCGGGCGCAGAGAAGACTAATGTTTCGCCGACTTGCTCTTCTTGTTTTCGGGCGAACGCACTACGGTGATATGAGCGGCAAACGCCTTCTTCACCGCTGGAGCGATGCCTTGCGGCGGCAGCACGTCCAGGCGCACCTTGCCGACGCCGGAGCCAAGCATGCCGATTTCGTGCGCGGCGGCCTGGCTGAGATCGATGATGCGTCCGCCGATGTAAGGGCCGCGGTCGATGATCTGCACGACCACGCTGCGATTCGTGCGCAGATGCGTCACGGCGACCCGGGTGCCGAACGGCAGGTGACGATGCGCGGCGACCAGCTCACCGGTGTTCCAGCGGCGGCCGCTGGCCGTGCGGCTGGCGGAGCTGTTGCGGATCGGCGCGTGCCAGCTCGCCGCGCCGGTCTGCGGCTGCGACGGGGTGGGGACCGCGGCCGATCGGCTGGCAGCTTTGGCGAAGCCGGGAGCGACACAGAAAAGGGTTGGGAAAACGAGCAGGAGCAACGCGCGGCGTCGCCGCGGCATCCTCGCGCCCAGCTCCGCACTGTTCCGACGCGGCCAGAAACCTCGGAGGCGCGAAGAAACTCGGAGACGATTAGTTTTTCTCATGGACGCGGACAAAAGCACAGGTTCCCCGGTAAGCGCAAGTAATAGATTCCCTGAGGCCAGCCGGCCCCAGCTGTGGCTGGGCACCTGCGCCTGGAGCTTCGAGGACTGGCGCGACGTGTTCTATCCGGACACCTTGGAAGCCGGCGCATTGCTGGCTTATTACGCGCGTTACCTGCCGGCCGTCGAGATTGATTCGACGTTCTACGCGATCCCCCGGCTGGAGGTGGTAGCGAAGTGGGCGGACGCCACGCCGGACGATTTTCTCTTCACCGCGAAGCTGCCCCGGATGCTGACACACGAGGCGCGACTGCGTCTCGACGTCCCGCTCGCCGGCAGCAGCGGCGGCGTGGGCAACGGTCGCGCCGTGCTGAAAGCGTTTCTCGGCAGCCTGCGGCCGCTGGGCGAAAAGCTCGGTGCCGTCCTGGTGCAATTGCCGCCCGGCTTCCGGCCGACGACGGCCGACGTGGACGCGCTGCGCCATTTCCTTGATGCCCTGCCGGTGGACGAGATGGATTTTGCGATCGAGTTCCGCCACCCGACCTGGCGCCGGCCGGCGATCGCGCGGCTCTTGCGCGAGCACGGCGTCGCCTGGACTTGGAATGACTTGAGTCCATTGGAAGAACAGGCGGAGGCGCCGTTCGCGTTTCTGCCGCAGACCGCCGATTTCCTTTATATCCGGCTCATGGGCGATCTGGACACAAAATACCGGCCCGACACCGGCAAGGCGCGCTTCCGCTACGGCCGCCTGCATTGGCCGCGCGACGCCGCGCTCGAAAGCTGGGCCGCGCGCCTGCGGCAGCACTTGTGCGAACCCGGCGAAGCTCCTGACGACGCGCCGGCTCCCCGGGGCTGCAAGCGAATCTTCGTCATGGTCAACGACCACTATGAAGGCTTTGCCCCGCTGACCTGCCAGCGGCTCGGCCGCTTGCTCGACATGGAGATCGAGCTGCCGGCGCTGGCGGAACGCAGCAAGACGCTGCGAGCGGGCGAAGCGGAGGCCGGGGAGCAGTTGGAACTACTCTGAGGCTGAAAATTCGAATCTCGAAATTCGAGCCGGGCGAAGCGAGAAGGTCGCTCTAAACCCCATTTTGTTAACGGCGGCAAACCCGAAACAATCAGAACTAAAGGTTAGAAAATTTTGAAATAACGGAAAACAAAAGGCTGCTCCACAGACTCGTGTTTACCAGCTATCTGAGTTTTCCGACCCTTTCCGATTTTCCCTCCGATTGTTTCGGATTTCGAGATTCGGATTTCGAATTTCCCGCTCCCGGCGGGCTAATCTGGTTGGGCGTTTAGCAGGGTCCGGAACTCGTCGTCAAACGCGCGCAGTTCAGAGACCATTTGCGGGCTCTTTGCGAGCACGGTCTTCGTCAGTTTATCGACGTAAGCCGGGTTGCGTTCTGCCATTTCGCTCAGAGCCATGATGACGGCCAGCGCGTTGCAGGCGCTGTGTTTCAGGGCGCGAAATTTGTTGTGAATCTCGATGACTTCTTCGCGGCTGAGCGGTGCGCCCGCGTCCGCCGGGGCGGCGTCGGCAGGAGCCTGGGTGGGATTGATTGGCGACGACTGACGCATTATGTTGGGAATTCCGGTTCGCGGGAAAAACGGCGGAAATGCTCTGCAACCTGACCGCGACTTCACCCTGTCGATGACGACGCAGCAAAGTATCAGAATCGGCGGAGCCCGCCAGCATAATCTCCAGAACCTGAGCCTGGCAATTCCCCGCGGGGAACTGGTGGTGATCACCGGGCCGAGCGGTTCGGGGAAAAGCTCACTGGCGTTCGACACGCTCTACGCCGAAGGCCGACGGCGCTACGTGGAAAGCCTCTCGGCCTACGCGCGGCAGTTCATCGAGCAGCTCGGCAAGCCGGAAGTCGATTTTATCGAGGGTTTGTCGCCCGCCATTGCCGTCGAGCAGCGCACCACGGCGGTGAACCCGCGCTCCACGGTCGCGACGACCACCGAAATCTACGACTACCTGCGCCTGCTCTACGCCAGCATCGGCCAGCCGCATGATCCCGGCACCGGCCGCGCGCTGCGTCGCCAGACGCCGCAGTCCATTGTCGATCAGATCCTTTCGCTGCCCGAGGGCACCCGGCTCATCCTGCTGGCGCCGGTGGTGCGCGGGCAGAAGGGGGAGTTTCGCGACGTGATCGAAAAGATCCGCCGCGAAGGCTTTGTCCGCGCCCGCATCGACGGCGAACTCGTCGAGCTCGGCGGCCCGGAGCCGGTGCGCCCGGCCAAGGGACGCGAGCACAGCATCGAGGCCGTCATTGATCGGCTCATTGTCAAAGAGGGCGTCCGCACACGGCTGGCGGATTCCGTCGAAACGGCGCTGCGCTGGGGCAAAAGCCTGCTCGTCCTGCTTTCGCAGCCGGCCGGCGCGGAGAATCCAGCCGAGTGGATGGAGACCACGTTTTCCACCGCGTTTCGCGATCCCGAGACCGGCTTCACGCTGGCGCCGCTGACCACGCGCCATTTTTCCTTCAACAGCCATCTCGGCGCCTGCCCGGTCTGTCACGGTCTCGGCGCGGTGCCGGAATTCGATCGCCGGGCTGCTGGTGCCGGAACCGGAGAAAACGCTCGCCGAAGGTGCCGTCGCGCCGTGGCGCCGGGGCGTGAGCCCGCGGATGCGAGTCTATTACGCCGCGCTGCTGAAGGCGCTGGCCGCGCATTTCGGCGTGAGCGTGGACACGCCGTTTCAGCAGACGCCGGAAGCGTTTCAGCGCGCCGTGCTTTTCGGCACCGGCGAGGAACCGGTGACGCTGCGCACGATTCAGGGCGAGGGCCGGGGCAAAAAGCAGGTCACCGTCGCCAAGCCCTTCGAGGGCGTGCTGCCGCAGATGCAAAATCTCTTCGAAACCACAAAGAGCGAGCTGACCCGCCAGCGCCTGCGCGCCTACCAGAGCCCGCGTCCCTGCCCGGCGTGCGGCGGGGCGCGGTTGAAACCGGAAATCCTGGCGGTGACGCTCAGCGCGACCACGTCCGACGGAGCGGCCGAGGCGTCGGCGGTGCAGCAGCAACTGAACATCCGGCAGTTCTGCGCCCAGACGATCGGCGGCGCGCGCGAGTTTCTCCTGCGCCTGCAACTCACCGGCCAGCAGCGGCAGATCGCCGCGGAGATCGTGCGGGAAATCGGCGCGCGGCTCGGCTTTCTCTCCGAGGTCGGGCTGGACTACCTCACGCTCGACCGGGAAAGCGGCACGCTCTCGGGCGGCGAATCGCAGCGCATCCGCCTCGCGGCCCAGATCGGCAGCGGCCTTGCCGGCGTGCTCTACGTATTGGACGAGCCGAGCATCGGCCTGCACCAGCGCGACACCGGCCGGCTGATCGCGCACCGTCGCATCGCCTGCGCGATCTCGGGAACACCGTGGTCGTCGTCGAGCACGACGAGGACACGATTCGCGCGGCGGATCACCTTATAGACATCGGTCCCGGCGCCGGCCCGCGCGGCGGACGGCTCGTCGCCCAAGGCACCGTCGCTGAAGTCGAAGCCGTCGAGAACTCGCCGACCGGCCAGTATCTTTCCGGGCGCATGACGATCTCGGTGCCGCGTCGCCGCACCGCCGCCTCGGGCTGGCTGACGGTGCGCGGTGCCCGGGAAAACAACCTGCAAGCGATCGACGCGAAATTCCCGCTCGGCTGCTTCACCTGCGTGACCGGCGTCTCCGGGTCCGGCAAGTCGCACGTTGGTGGACGACATCCTGCGCCGGGCGTTGTCGCGCCATTTTTACCGAGCCAAGGACGCCCCAGGCAAACACGACGGCATCGACGGCCTGGACGGGATCGACCACGTCATCGTCATCGACCAATCGCCCATCGGCCGCAGCCCGCGCTCGAATCCAGCGACTTATTCCGGCGCGTTCGGCCCGGTGCGCGAGCTGTTTTCGCAACTCCCGGCGGCGCGGGTGCGCGGCTACGACGCGGGCCGGTTTTCGTTCAACGTGCGCGGCGGCCGCTGCGAACATTGCCAGGGCGACGGGATGATCAAAATCGAGATGCAGTTTCTCGCCGACGTCTATGTGCCCTGCGAGGTCTGCGAAGGCCGGCGTTACAACCGCGAAACGCTGGAGATCACCTTCAAGGGCAAAAACATCGCCGACGTCCTGGAGCTTTCCATCGAGGAAGCGGCCCGCTTTTTCCGCGCCGTGCCCGCCATCGCCGACCGGCTCGACGCGCTCGAAGCCGTCGGTCTCGGCTACCTAAAGCTGGGTCAGTCCAGCGACACTCTGAGCGGCGGTGAAGCGCAGCGCGTGAAGCTCGCCGCCGAGCTGGCAAAAAAGGCGACCGGCCGCACGCTTTACCTTTTCGACGAACCGACGACCGGCCTTCATTTCGTGGACATCGCCAAGCTGCTCGAAGTGTTTTACAAACTGCGGGACGGCGGCAACACGCTCGTCGTCGTCGAGCACAATCTCGACGTGATCAAATGCGCCGACTGGGTCATTGATCTCGGCCCGGAAGGCGGCGCCGCCGGCGGCCGGATCGTCGCGGCGGGCACGCCGGAGGAGATTGCCCGCGCGGCTGCGAGCCACACCGGCCGCTATCTGGCGGCGAAGCTGCAAATCGCCCGGCCGGAACTCGCGCTCGGTAAAAACTAGCGGCCGCGCAAATCGTCCGGTCCCACGATCGGCTGCGCCGCAGGATTGCAACCGGCGCGAAGTCCGCGCACGTTCGGCATTGTTGCCGCGGCCAGCCCGCGCGCCTCCCCGCCTTGTCCGCCGCATGCGTGAGCCATTTTCCCATTTCCCGCCGTCGGTTCCGCGGCGTCGCCGTCGCGGTTCCGGGCGACGCGCGGCGGCGGCTTGCTGGCTCGGCGGGTTTCTCTGCGTCGGCGGCGCGTTGCCAGCGGCTGGACCCGCCGCGGCCGCGTCGCCGCCAATGGGCGACCGCGGGGACCTGCTTTTCCAGACGGCGCGCCGCGCGCTGGCCGATGGCGTGCCCGAAGTTGCGGCGGTAAAGTTGCGCGAACTTCTGCGGGGCAATCTTGATCCGGGCGATGTCCGCGCCGCCACGGCGCTCCTGGCGCGGGCGCGGCTCCAAGCTGGCGATCCGGCCGGCGCGCTGGCCGCGGTGGACGGCATGCCCGCGTTGCGCGGCGAGCCCGACGCGGCGACGGATCCCGAAGTGAGCTTTTGGCGGG
Source organism: uncultured Verrucomicrobiae bacterium (assembly GCA_963762725.1). Lineage (GTDB taxonomy): Bacteria > Verrucomicrobiota > Verrucomicrobiia > Chthoniobacterales > SZAS-18 > JAFAXH01. The sequence continues at coordinate 1,299,690 of CAVXLY010000005.1, forward strand.
CGCAGGCGCTGGCCGCGCTCGGACGCTGGACCGAGGCGCTGGCATTTTATGAAGCCGTCGCCGCTTCCGCGGATGCCGGGGCAGGTGGCGGTGACGCCGGGGAAAAAGCGCGCCGCTGGCGGGTTGCCGCTGCGCGTTTCGGCCGGGCGGAAGCCCTGCTCGCCCTGGGCCGGCGCGACGCGGCCCGGGAGGCATTTGCCGAATGCGAGCGCGCACCGGGCGGCGACAGCGGCATCGGCGAAGGCGGAGGCGACGATGGCGGGGCCGCAGTGTTTCGCGGCGCCGCGCGGCTGCGGCTCATCGCGCTCGCCCTGGAAGCCGGCGCGCTGGGAGAGGCGGCCGATCGGCTCGCTGCGGCCGACGCCGCTTCTCCAGCGGCTACCACCGCCGAGACGCGACTTCAGGTCGCCGAACGCCGGCTGCTGCGCGCCCGACTGGAGCTGGCCCGCGGCAATTTCGCCGCCGCGGAGGAGACGCTCGAGACCCTGCGCCAGGAACGCGAGATCCTGGATGAACGCCTTTTCGCCGCGATCGTCTTTGCGCAGGCCGAAGCCCGGGCGGGCCGCGGCGATCTTGCCGGCGCCCGCGCCGCGTTGACCGCCTGGATCGACCGCTATCCGTCCAGCCCGTTTCTCGGCACCGCTTTCTCGCGGCTGGAACGCCTCGCCGGCGAAGCGTCTTCCGCGGTCGCTCCCGCCGGCGCGAGCAGCTCGGCGGCTGCCACTGACTTGACGCGTTGGGAGGCGGACGCCACGGCGCCGGACCGGCAGGCGCGCGCCACGCTGGCGCTGGCTCGCGCACGTCGCGCGAGCGGCGCGCTCGAGGCCGCCGAGGTCGTCCTGCGCCGGTTCGACACGCTCTTCCCGAACCATCCGCTACGCGCCCGCGCCCTGCTGGAGCTCGCCGCCCTGCAGCTACGCGACGGCCGGCCCGGCGAGGCGCAGGTCAGCCTCGCGGCGGTGCGCGCGGCCCTGACCCAGGCTGGGGCAAAGCCAGCGGGCGCGACCGGTGATTTTCCCGCGCCCGCGGAAATCGATCTGCTCGACGCCCGGGTGAGCCTCGCGCGCGGCGATCTGCCGGCGGCGGCGCGCACGCTGCAGATGCTCTCGGAGCGCGACACCGCGCTGGCGGAACCAGCAGCGCTGGCGGCCACGCTGATTTTTCTGCGGGCCGGGGCGGAGGCGGCATACGTCGCCGCGCGCGAAGATTTTCTGCGCCGCTTCCCGGCCAGCCGGCGCCGCGCCGAGCTGCCGCTGGAGGAGGGGCTCATCCGTGCCGCGCACGCGCTCGAGACGCTCGCGGAAAGGACGCCGGTGCCAAGCGCGGCCGGTGGCTACCGCGAGCTCGGCACGGCGGCAGACGCCCTGCGCCAGTTTTTGCGGGAAAGTCCCGCGGCGCCGCGGGAACTCGAAGCCCGCTTGGCGCTGGCGGAGCTGGCGCTCCTGAGCAGCCGGGAGCCCGGTGGCGCGGACGCATCGCCGCCGCACGGCGACCGGCTCGACGAGGCGCGCCGCCAGGTCGCGGCGATCTCCGCCGAGCTGGACGCCGCCGGCGGCGGGACCGGGGCCGAGGAGGCCGCTGCGGCCGCCGCCGAGCGCGCCGATTATCTGGCGATCTGGCTGGCGGACGCGCCGGGACCGGGGCGCGACGAAGCGGCAGCCATCGCGGCGGCGAAAAAATTTCTTGCCCGCTGGCCGCAGTCCCCGCGGCTTGCCGAGGCGCGTCTGAAACTGGGCGAGATTTATTTTCGGCGGGAGGATTATGCCGACGCGCAGACGCAGTTGGAGCTCGTCGGCCGGGAAGCCGGCAACGGCGTGGGCCTCGGCGTCGGCGGCACCTCTCCGGCGTTGTTCGAGCACGCGCGCTACCTGGCCGGGCTGGCGGCGTTGCGCAGCCTGAGCGCCGCTGGCGCCGACCGCGCGGTGTCGCTCTTCGAAGATGCGGCGCGCGTCAACGGCACGCTGAAGACCGCCGCGCGTCTGCGCCAGGCCGAGACGCTGCGGGACCGGCTCGGCAAACCGGCGGACGCGTTGCGCATTTACGAAAGCCTGCTCGCCCCGCCCGCGCCACCGACCCCCGCCGCAACCGGCGCTGGCGCCGCTTCCGTGACGCCCGCGCCGGCGGCTCCGGTGAACACCACCGCCAGCCGCGCTCGGAATCCTGCGCCCCGACCGCTCCCGCGCGCCGCCGGCACCGCCGATCCGACGCCGCCCGCACCGCCCGCGCCCGCCGCGGAGACCCTGGAAAACCGCTGCGCCCTGCTCTGCGGCAAAGGCGAGACGCTGCTCGTGTTGAACCGGCCCGCCGAGGCGGCCGAAACCTTTGCCGAGCTGGCCGCGCTCCCCGGCGCCAGCGTGGCGTGGCGGCGCCAGGCGCTGGCGCGGCGGGGCGAGGTGCTGGAAAAAACGGGTGACAACGCGGCAGCGCTGGCCGCGTATTACGACGCGCTCGGAGTCGCCTCCGAACCGGGTGCCGCCGCCGCTGCTGGCTCCGCGTCCGGGGCGGAGACTCTCGCCTCGGCGCCGACGTCCGATTTCACCTGGTTTTACCGGGCGGGCTTCGCCGCGGCGCGGTTGTTGAAAAACGAAAGCCGCTGGTCCTCCGCGGCCGCGATTTACACCAAGCTCGCCGCCGCCAACGGCCCGCTCCAGGCCGAGGTCGAAGCGCAGCTCAATCAGCTACGGCTCGAGCATTTTCTCTGGCCGGACTGAGCGCGCACCGCCGCGCGTCGGCGAAATCGCGGCCGCCCGCAGCGCAGCGTGCAGTTGATTTACGGCCGCGTTCTGGCTTCTTCCCGTTGCTCATGACCTCTCACGTCAAACTTTTCATTCCCGGCCCGATCGAAGTCTCGGAGAAAACATTCGCCGCGTTTTGCCGGCCGATGATCGGGCACCGCGGCAGCGAGTTCAAAGCGCTCTACGGCGCGATCCAGCCGCAGCTGCGCGAGCTCTTCGGCACCAGCCGGCCCGTTTACATTTCCACGTCGTCGGCCTGGGGCGTGATGGAAGGGGCGATCCGCAATCTCGTGCGGCCCGGCGGGCGCGTGCTGAACTGCATGAACGGCGCGTTTTCGGACAAGTGGTTTGATGTGACCAAGCGTTGCGGCCGCCAGCCGGACGCGCTGCAGGTCGAGTGGGGCCAGCCGATCCGGGCCGAGGCGCTCGAGGAAAAGCTGGCGGGCGGCAACTACGAAGCCGTCACGATCATTCACAACGAAACCTCGACCGGCGTGATGAACGATCTGCCCGCGCTGGCCGCCGTCTTGCGCCGCCATCCGGAGACGCTTTCGATCGTGGACACGGTGTCGTCGTTTTCCGCGGTGCCGATCCCGCTAGACGAGCTGGGCATCGACTTTCTGCTCACCGGCAGCCAGAAGGCGCTGGCGCTGCCGCCGGGCATGGCGCTGTTTTCGGTCAGCGAGCGAGCGATGGCGCGCGCCGCGGAGATGCCGGAGCGCGGCTACTATTTCGACCTGATCGAGTTCAAGAAAAACGGGGAGGGCGACATGACGCCGAGCACGCCGAGCGTGTCGCACATCTACGCGCTGCAGTCGAAGCTCGAAGACATCTTCAACGAAGGGATCGCCGCCCGGTACGCCCGCCACGAGCGGACGAATGCGCTGGTGCACGACTGGGTCAGGCGTCACGGATTCGGATTTTTCGCACCCGAAGGTTTCCGCGCGAAGTCGCTGACCTGCGTGGCCAACACACGCGACATCGACGTGGCCGCGATGATCAAGAAATTGCGTGAGCGCCACCGCTTCGTCATCGACGGCGGCTACGGCAAGCTGAAGGGCAAAACCTTCCGCATCTCGAACATGGGCGACGAGACGGAGGAGACGATGCGCGAGCTGCTCGCCGCGCTGGACGACTGCCTGGCCGGCGAGCTGATCGCCGCTGGCCGCGCGCGGATCTTCTTCAGCGCGCCGCCACCTTCGAGCGCAGCGTGCCGTCGCGCAGCCGGGTGACGATCTCGGCGCCGTCCCGGACCTGGGTCGTGGAGGTGACGAGCGCGCCCTCCGCCGTCGTCGTGATCGAGTAGCCCCGCTCCAGGGTCGCCTGGGGACCGAGCAGCCGCAGGGAATCCTGCACCCGGTCCAGCCGGTGGCGGCGCTCCGTGCAGGCGCGGGCCGCGGCGTCGGCGAAGCGGCAGTGCACGGCGGCGAGTTTTTGCTGCCAGACTTCCAGCTGGCAGGCCGGCGACGCGGCGCGCAGCCGGGCGCTGTGCTCGGCGAAGACGCTGCGCGCGCGTTCGAGCGCATTGGCCGCGGCGCGCCGGAGCGATTCCTCCAGGTCATCGAGCCGCTGGCTCTCGGTTTCCAGCCGCCGCCGGGCCTCGCGGTCGAGCGTCCCGCGCCCGAGCCGGCGGTAGCTGTCCCGGGCCTGGGCAACGCGATCGACCAATTGCCGGCGCAGAAACTGGCGGTGGCCGGCGAGCTGGCGCAACAGGTCGGCGGTGTCCGGCGCGATGATCTCGGCCGCGACGCTCGGCGTCGCCGCGCGCTTGTCGGCGGCGAAATCGCAGATCGTGAAATCGATCTCGTGGCCGACCGCCGAGACGATCGGCAGGACGCTGGCGGCGATGGCGCGGGCGACGATTTCTTCGTTGAACTCCCACAGATCCTCGAACGACCCGCCGCCGCGGCCGACGACGATGAGATCGGCATTTTTCCAAAGGTTCAGCGCCGCGATCGCCGCCGCGATTTCCGCCGCCGCGCCCCGGCCCTGCACCCGCACCGGGAAGACGAGCACGCGCATCCACGGCGCGCGCCGGCGCAGGACGTTGAGCATGTCCTGCACGGCCGCGCCGGTCGGCGAGGTGACGAGCGCGACCGTGCGGGGAAAGCGCGGGAGTTCCTTTTTCCGCGCCGGATCGAAAAGCCCCTCGGCGGCCAGCGCGCGCTTCAACGCCTCGAAGCGTGCCTGCAACGCGCCGACTCCGCGCGCCTGCACGGTCTTCACCTTCATCTGATACTTGCCCTGGGCTTCGTAGATCGTGATCTGCCCGTGGAGCCGGACCTGCACGCCGTCCGCCAGGGTCACCCGGCCGGGATTCGCCAGAGCGGCGCGACCTTTGAAGAGCACGCACGGAAGCTGGCTGGCGGCGTCCTTCAGCGTGAAATACTGGTGGCCGCTGTTTTGGTGGCGAAAATTGGAAATTTCGCCCTCGACCCAGACGTCGCCGATCTCGCCTTCCAGCAGCGCGCGAATGGAATCGGTCAGCTCGGAAACCGTGAGCACTTCGGCCTGCTGCCCCGCCTCACCGCCGTCGGCCGACCAAGCGATGCTCATCGTGCTGGAAGTCACCTCGATCACAGCGACGAATATGGCGGCGACGAGGCGGTTTGTCTTCCGCGGAAAGCGGGGCGCGGGCGATTTGCGGGAGGCGTGGCGGCGGAATGCGGTTGTCGAACGAACGACGGCCGCCCTACTGTGCAGCGGACATGGTCACGCGGCCCACCACGGGATCGGATGCAGCCCCGGCATCGTCGCCGCGCACCGCCCTGGTCCGGCGCTGGGCGTTGCTCGGCGCGGTGACAAACACGGTCTTCGCTGTGGTGAAAATCGCGGCCGGCGTGTTTGGAAACTCTTACGCGCTCATCGCCGACGGCGTCGAGAGCGCGCTGGACGTGGCCGGGTCGCTGGTCATCTGGTTCGGCCTGCGCTTCGCCGAGCGGCAGCCGGATGAGAATCATCCCTTCGGCCACGGCAAGGCCGAGCCGGTGAGCGCGGTGGTCGTCGCGGCCGGCGTGCTCACGGCCGCCGTGGTGCTCGGCGCCCAGAGCGTGCGCGAGATTTTTGTCGTTGCGGAAGCCCGGGCCGCGCCGAGCCCGGCGACGCTTCTCGTGCTGGTCGTCGTGGTGCTGGTGAAGGAGGCGCTCTTCCGCCGCATGGCGCGGCTCGGCGAGGAACTCGGCAGCAGCGCGGCGCAGGCGGACGCCTGGCACCACCGGGCCGATGCGTTCACCTCCGCGGCGGCGTTTGTCGGCATCTCGGTCGCCTTGCTCGGCGGCCCGCGCTGGGCCGGGGCGGACGCCTGGGCGGCGCTGGTGGCCTGCGCGTTCATCGCCATCAGCGGCTGGCGCATGCTGGTGCCGGCGGTCGGCGAGATCATGGACATCGCGCCGCCGCCGGAGATCGAATCCCGCGTCCGGGCCGCAGCCGCGGCGGTGCCAGGCGTCGTCACCCCGGAAAAGTGCCGGGTGCGGAAGATGGGGCTGAGCTTTTACGTCGATCTCCACGTCGCCGTGGATGGAGCCATCACCGTGGATGCCGGCCACAACATCGCCCACCGGGTGAAGGACGCTGTGCGCGCCGCCGACGACCGCATTGCCGACGTGCTCATCCACGTCGAGCCGGCATAAATCGCCGGAGCCGATCGCGGCCGCTACTGCCCACTGGCCGCGCCGGACGCCGGAAGGTATTTCTCCAGCGACCCCAGCTCAACCAGACCGGCGAGGAGAAATCCCTTGTCACCCTGGGTCCATCGCGCCGTGAGATACCGGCCGGCGGTGCCGAAGTGCCAGCCCTGATCCGGCTCCGGGGCATTGGAGACTTCCGTGCGGTTGACCACGAAAACGTAAAGCTCCTGCTGCTTGCGCTCCGTGATATCGAAGCACACGACCGCCACCGGCGCGCTGCGCCACCGCAGGCTCGTGCAGCCATCTGCATTCACCCGGTCGAGGGTAGGTGGCAGCGGGAAGTCATCAGGAGCGCCCGTCTGGGCCAGGAAGCCGCGGATCTCGCCGAGATCGCTGGAATGGAGCTGCATCGGCACGCGCTCCTCCAGCAACGCCAGCATGTCGTCGCAAAAAACGGCAAAGTCCGCCGGCGCCTGCCAGCGGCGGGAGATGCCGAAGACCGCGGCCACCGCGAGCAGCAGCATGGCCATCACGGCTGCCAGTTGCAGCGGTTGAAAACGCCAGCGGACGGCGGCGGGCGGAGCCGGCACCGGGCGGGCCCGCGTGAAGATGCGCTCCGCCAGATCGAGCGGGGGCGCGATGCCGCGCAGGCTTGCCCGGATCGCATCATCCAACGCGGGTTGCCGGGCTGGCGGGAGATCCGCCGCCAGCGACACGCCATCGTCGGGATCGTCCCCAGCCGAGGCACGGGCGGCGGACGGGCGTGGGTCAGGGAATGCCGGAAAGTCCGGGGTGTTCAGCCCGCCCCGGCGCAGCCAGTTCTCGACGCCGGTGACGCCGTCTGCCTCGCGCGGCTCCGAGGTGTCGATGCTGTTGCCGACTGTCAGGCGTTCGTGGACCTGCGCGCGGCCACGGGCGATGCGCGCCTGGACGGTGCCGGGAGCGGCGTCGAGGATCGTCGCGATTTCCTGGGAGGAATCGGCGTCGAGAAGGTAAAACAGCAAGAGCGGCGCTTGATAAATATCGTCCAGCGTGGCGAGCACGCGCAGCACGCGCGCGGTGCCGGGCTGGCCGGCGGCGGTGGGTGCGGAAGCCGCCAGCAGGCTGGCATCACCCTCGGCGAGTTCGAAATGCGGAAACCGGCTCTGGTGCCGGCGCGACTCCAGAAACTGCCGGTGCAGCGCGCCCAGCAGCCAGTGTTTCAGGGCTGTCTCGTCGCGCGCCGGAGCCTCTTTTTCCGCGGGCACCAAGAGGGTTTTTTGGACAAGGTCGATCGCGTCCGCCGCGGAACGCGTCAAACCAAAGCCGAACTGATAAAGCACCGCGAGACGCAGTCGGGTGCTTTGTTCGGAGTCGGCAGCGGTGGACATAATGGCTGGCGCGATGAGGGAGGAGAATTTGACCAGGACAAGTCAGGGTCGGCGGGCCGTAAAATTAGCAAGCTGCGTGCTGGCTGGTCCGGCCGCCGCGGATTGAAGACGAAGTTCCTCATTTTCGTTTTTGCACACAATTCCGGCTGCCAAATTGTGACGCTCCAGAAGTGGCGTGACGACCCGGGGCGCATGCGTGGGCGAAAACCCCACGCGGGTTCCCCGCCGCCGGGTCGATCGGGCGTCGGCGCGGCGGGCGCCGGTCTTCCGCTAGCGGGCTGGTGCCGGCGCTGCGGGGGCCGCGGGCGCGGGACCGGGCGGCGGGTAGTGGAGGACGTTTTTGCCGCTCTCGACGAGGTATTTTTTCGCCACCCGCTGGATGTCATCGCGGGTGACGGCGAGATAACGCTCCAGCTCCTTGTTCACGAGCGACGCATCGCCGTAGAAGACATGGTATTGCGCCAGCGTGCGGGCGCGGGCGGAGTTGCTGCCGAAGGAACTGGCCAGCTCGGCTTCCTTCTGGTTGCGCGTCTTCTGGAATTCCTCCTCCGTCACACCGTCGCGCTGCACCCGGGCGATTTCCTCGTCCACGAGCGCGTCGAGCTTTTCCATCGGCACGCCGCGCTGGCCGATGGCGAAGACGCCGAGCATGCCGAGTTTTTCCTGTAGATAGGGGAATGCCTGAGCGGTGACCGCGGCCTGCTCGGTGTCCACGAGCCGGCGGTAAAGCCGCGAGGAGCGGCCGGCGGCGAGAATGTTCGAAAGCATGTCGAGCGGATACGCGTCCGGGTCGGTCTCGGGCGGCACCTGCCAGGCGTGGAGGGTGGCGGGCAGCGGCGTGTTGGGCCGGCGGACCTCGACGGTCTGCGGCGCGGCTTGCTGGGGCGGGGCGATCTTCGGCCGCTCCGGCAGGTCGCCGCGCGGGATCGGGCCGAAATAGGCGTCGATCAGTTTCCTGGCCTCCGCGGGGTCGAAGTCACCGGCGAGCGCGAGCGTGGCGTTGTTGGGCCGATACCAGGCTTTGTAAAATTCCCGGAACTCTTCCGGCGTCGCCTGGTCGATGTATTGGACGCTGCCGATGGGCACCCAGGAGTAAGGCGTGCCGGCGAAGACGAGCTTGGACATTTCCTCGAACAACCCGCCGAAGGGCTGGTTGTCGTAGCGCAGGCGGCGCTCCTCCTTCACCACGCTGCGCTGGGTTTCCACGCCGGGCTTCGTCGATCTTGGCGTGCAGCATGCGCTCGCTTTCCAGCCAGAGGGCGAGGGCGAGCTGGTTGGAGGGCAGGTTGATGTAATAGTCGGTGCCGTCGTAGGAGGTCGAGGCGTTGAGGTTGCCGCCGGCCGCGGTGATCAGCTTGTCCACCTGGCCGCGCGCGATGTGCTCGCTGCCTTCAAACATGAGGTGCTCGAAAAAATGGGCGAACCCGGTGCGATCCGGCCGCTCGTCCTTGCTGCCGACATGGTAGAGCACGTAGCTGGCGATGACCGGCGCGGTGCGGTCCGGCGCGAGGATGACGTGCAGGCCGTTCGGCAGGTCGAATTCGGTGAATTCCACGCGCGGCATCGCGGAGGACGCCGCCGGGCGGGTCGTCTCCGTGGTCGTGGAAGCGGCGGCGGTGGCGGCCGGCGGCAGCCGCAAGAGCGCGGCGAGCGCCAGCAAAAGTGCGGCCACCGCACGGAGCGAAGACTTCGGGGCAGGGGAAAGCAGCATGAGAGCTGCACTCAAGCGCAGATGCCGGGGCGCCGCAAACCGTGGCGGCCGGGCCGGAGCCGGGCTGGCACCGGTCTTCCGGGAGGAAGCGCGAAGTGCTGTCGTGCGCCGATTCCGCGGTCAACCGCGGCAGGCCGCCCGGCTCCTCTATTCCCCCCTCCGTGGCGAGATGACACACCGAATAAAACTGCTGCTGTCGCCAGCACCGCTGCCGAAGCCCGGCGGCCGCCCACCGAATTTCTCCTGGCTGTCCGCATTCCTGCTGCTGATGCCGCTCCTGGCTTCGCTTGCTCCCGTGGTGGCTGCCCGGGCGGATGAAACGCTGCGCCGCGTGCAGGAAGAGCTGCGTCGGCGCAATCTCTACTATGGCGACATCGACGGCGAGCAAAGCCGCGCCACCGCCGGCGCCCTTCGCCGCTACCAGGAGCGCAAAGGCTTCCCGACAAGCGGCCAACTGGACGAGATCACGCTGCGCTCGTTGAACGTCGAGCCAACGCTCATCACCACCGGCAGCAGCGACGCCGCGAGCGGCAGCGGTGGCGGTAGCCCGACGGGGATCATCCTCAAAAGCGATCGCGCCGGACGCCCGAAGCCTGCCGGGGCCGGCAGCGCCAGCGACGACGAAAAGCTGTTTTCAAACGACATCACCAATTTCAGCCGGACGGACACCGGCGCCGGCGCCACAGCCACCGCCGCCGCGACCCCAGCGCTCGCCGCCCCGCCCCCGCCGCCGCGGGCGACGGTCCTGCGGCCAGCCGTGGAAAAGCCGCTGACGCTCGACGAATCGCGCCGCTTCATCGAAGACTACCTGCGCGCCGGCGAGGGCAACCGCCTGGACGAAGAGCTCAAGTTTTACGCTGACCAGGTGAATTATTTTAACCAGGGCATCGTGGACCGGGCGTTTATCCGCCGCGACGTGCAGCGCTATTACCGACGCTGGCCGAAGCGAAAGTTCGAGCTGCTGGAGCCATTCGTCATGGCCCCCGGGCCACGCGAGAATGAGACCACGGTGCGCTTCCTCATCCACTACCGCTACGAGCGGGAAACCCGTCGCGGCAAGCCGCCCACCCGGGTCGAAGGCCGGACCGACAACATTTTTGTCCTGCACGGCAGCGAGCCTGGCGCCGTGCGCATCATCGCCATGCGCGAGAAGCGCACCGGCGCCTAGACGTGCCATGTTGTAGCTGGCACCCGACCAACCGCGACTGCCCTGGTTCGGCCTGCCTCCTGCTTTCATTCCTGTCCGCCGGCGCCTCGTTCAGCTCCAGGCCTGACGCCGCCGGCCGCCGGGAGAGAACACCAATTTTCATGAACCACCAAGAAAGAGCGCAACCGGGTCCGCGGGGAGGGGACCGGCGTGCAACGATGAGCGTCCAGACGAAAATCATCGTGCTGCTGCTGGCGCTCGTGGCGGCCTTCAGCATGGGCCTGTGGGGCATCCGCTACAACGCGGGGGGCCGGCTGCAGGAAATCGCGGAGCAACGCACCCGCGAGAGCCGGGTTTCCGTGGACCGCCGGCTGGACAAAGGCGGCGAGCCGCTCGAAGCCCTGGCAAACGACTACACGTATTGGGACGCCATGGTCGAGGCCGTGGCCCGGAAGGATATCTCCTGGCTGGAAGCCAACGTCGGCGAAAGCACGCTCGACCGTTTCGCCGCCAATGCCGTCTGGATCGTCCGGCCCGACCACGCGCCGCTCTACGCGTTGAACAATCTCTACGGCGAAGACGATCTGCGCGTGCTGCCGCTGCCGGCCGAGGCCTACGAGAAGCTGGCGCGCGACAAGTTCGCCCATTTCTTCGTCGTCCTGCCCCAGCATGGGCTGATGGAAATCCGCGCCGCCACCATCCATGGCTCGCAGGATTTCGATCGCAAAGAGCCGCCGGGCGGATTCTTCTTCGCCGGCCGGCTTTGGAGCAATGAGCGGCTCGACGAGCTGGGCCTGTTTTCCGACAACCAGCGCGCCTGGATCGCCTCGATCGGCGGCCCGGAGCCGCGCCGGCGCGACGACGCGGCCAATGGCGTGACCACCTTCGCCCGTCCGCTGCCGGGCTGGGACGGCCAGCCGGTCGCGCGGCTCATCGTGCGCTACGAGGCGCCGATCGTGCCGCTGCTCAACGCCGCCAGCAACCAGCTCTTTCTGGCGCTGGGCCTCTTCGCCCTCGCGCTCATCACCGTGCTCACCTTCGCGCTCATCAAATGGGTGAGCCGGCCGCTGCAGCTCATCTCGGACACCCTGCGGCGCGAGGATCTCGGGCCGATCTCGCGCATCGAGCATCACCAGAGCGAATTCGGCGAGCTGGCGCGGCTCATCCGCCGGTTTTTCGCCCAGCGCGATAGCCTCCTGCGCGAGATGCGCGAGCGCGAGCACACCGAGCAGACGCTCGCCAAGCGCGAGGAAGAGCTGCGGCACGCGCAGAAGATGGAAGCCGTCGGCCGGCTGGCCGGAGGCATCGCGCACGATTTCAACAACCTGCTCACCGCCATCATCGGCTACGCCGAGCTCCTCACCCGCCGCATGCAGGGCGACCCCGAGGGCCGGGGCAACGCGGAGATGATCCTCAAGGCCGGCCAGCAGGCCGCCGGCGTGACCCGCCAGTTGCTCGCCTTCAGCCGCAAGCAGCTGCTCCAGCCGAAGGTCATCGATCTCAACGACGTCGTCGCCGGCATCGAGAAGCTCCTTCGCCGCGTCATCGGCGAGCACATCACGCTCGAAACCCGCCCGGACGCCTCGCACGGCCGCGTGAAGGCCGACCCGACCCAGCTCGAGCAGGTCATCCTCAATCTCGGCGTCAATGCGCGCGACGCCATGCCGCGCGGCGGCCGGCTCACCATCGCGACTTCCAACGCCCGGCTCGAAGACGAGGACACCCGGCCGGAAGCCACCGTCGAGCTGCCTACCGGCGACTACGTCGTGCTCATCGTCTCCGACAGTGGCAGCGGCATGGACCGCGCCACGCTCACGCATATTTTCGAGCCGTTCTTCACGACGAAAGGCGCCGGCCACGGCACCGGGCTCGGGCTTTCCACCGTGTATGGCATCGTGACCCAGAGCGGGGGCGCCGTCGCGGTGGACAGCGCGCCGGGACGCGGCAGCACGTTTCGCATCTATCTGCCCGCCATCAACGCCCCGCTCGACCCGCCCAGCTCCGTGCCCGCCCCACCGCCGCGCGCCCACGACTCCGAGATCGTGCTCGTCGTCGAGGACGAGGAAATCGTGCGCGAGCTGGTCTGCTCGGTGCTCGTGGAGCAGGGCTACTCCGTGCATTGCGCCCGGCACGGTGCGGACGCGTTGAAGATCTCGAAAGCGGCGCAGGCGCGCGGCGAGAAAATTCAGCTCGTCATCAGCGACGTCGTCATGCCGGAAATGAGTGGGCCGGAACTCGTCCGGCAGCTCGCCAGCGTGCAGCCGGAGGCGCGCGTGCTCTACGTTTCCGGCTACTCGGAGAACGACATCAGCGACCAGGGAATCCTGGCCGCGGACATCCGGTTTTTGGAAAAGCCGTTCACCCCGCAGACGCTCGCGCGCAAAGTGCGCGAGGTGCTCGACGAGCCGGTTTCCGCGACCACGAGTTCCGTGGCCGCCCGCAGCGCCCGGGACGGCCAGCACGCCCCGGTATGAGCCGACCGCCGCTGGCACGGCATCGGTCTGTATTTGGGCCGCATCGGCTCGGGTATCTGTCGCTGCTCGCCGCGCTCGCGCTAGTCTCCGGCGGGTGTCGCCGCCCGGCACCGGATGCCTCGCCGCGCCCGGGTGGGGGAGATGCCGCCGCAGCTTCGACTCCGGCCGGGAAAGCGCCCCCCGCGACGCCGGCGCCGAAGTTCGCGGTGGACGCCGTGGACACAGCAGAAGGCGTCGCCACTTGGTATGACGTGCCGGCAGACTCCCTGGCCGCGCGCCGCGCCTGGAACACGGAATTCACCGCCGCGCACAACCGCTGGCCGATCGGCGATTACGTGCGCGTCACCAGTTTGGAAAACGGCAAAACCGTCATCGCGCGCGTGACCGATCGCGGCATTCCCAAGGGCCGCGCGCTTATCGATCTCAGCCGTCCCGCGGCCGAGGCGCTGGACATGGTTTCCGCTGGCGAGATGCGGGTGCGGGTGGAACGGCTCGCCGTGAGCGCTTCGACGGAAAAAGCGGTGTCCGAGTCCCGGGAAAATCCCCAGCCGACGGCTCCGCTCGACAACGCCGCCACGCGCGAGGACGAGCAGCGGGCAGCGGAACGCTAGACGCTGCAGCGGAACTTCATTCGCCACCGGGAACACCCGCCGCGCGAATCGCGTGCCGGTTCACGCGACCGACTCGGCTCCGAAAACGTGGGGCTCCGGTTGATTCAATGACCGGCCGGAAACAAGTTTTTCGGCAGATGCCCGGTGATCGTCACCGTGGGCTGATTGACCCACTGGCTGATGTGCAGGTCCAGCGCGACGCTGCACAGCACGTAGGCTTTTTCCGGCGAGAAAGCGTGCTGGCTCACCAGAAAATCGATTGCGCGATTGACGACCGATTTCGCGGCTTCCAGCGGATCAACCCGTGAAGCGATAAACGACCAGCTCCCCCGGTCGGTCGGCAGCGACGCGGCGGGAGGCGGCGTCTCGGCGAACGGTTCGTCGATCCGGAAATCCCGCCGCACATGGAATTCAAACTCCGCGTTGGCCGGCATCTCGATGGCATTGATGCAGACCTCGCCGTCACCTTGGGCGGCGTGCGAATCGCCGGCGGAAAAAAGCGCGCCCTCCACCTGGACCGGGAGATAAAGCGTCGTGCCGGCGACCAGTTGCTTCACATCCATGTTGCCGCCGAAAACCCCGGGCGGGCGGGTGCGGTGCTCGCCCGGTTCCGCCGGGGCGACGCCCATGATACCGCAGAACGGCCGGATCGGGACGACCGCGGGAAGCAGAGTGCGCGTGACCTCGTCCTCCAGCTTCCAGATGGTCAGATGCGGCTCTGTGAAGCGCTCCGGTAGCAGGCCGAGATTCGGCACAAAGCTCGTCCAACCCCAGCCGAGATGCTCGACCTTGCGGATGCGGATTTCCAAAACGTCGCCTGGCCGGGCCCCGCGGATTTCCACCGGACCGGTGAGCGTGTGGACGCGCTCGCGGTCGAGCGCGGCGAGGTCCGCGAGCGTGCTCTCCGCCGTGATCTGGCCGCCGCTGGAGTCAAAGCACTCCATGCGCACCGTGTCCCCCGGCTCAACCGAGAGCGCCGGCGCGAGGGCGTTGTTCCAGCGGCAGTGCGTGGCGGTTTTTCCCAGAAAATGCTCGGCCATATCGGCGCGATTCTAGGTCGCCGCCCCCAGCGCGGCAACTCTAGCGGAAATGATGCCGCAACGCGTCTGTCGTGCCCGGCGAAGGCGCGAAGAGCGAGGAAAGAGGATAGTTCCAGAATTTCGTCCCTCTTCTCGAACCTTACCGGCCGCCCTGGCTGCGCTTCCCCGTAATGACGCGCAATACCCAAGCCTCGGAGTTACTTCGAAACCCTCGCGCTCTATTTCTTTCCGCTTATAGTCCGCCGACAGCGACAAATCTCGAAACACCGAGATTCTTGAGTCGACCTCTTTCTGCCTCGTCCTCATCTCTGGTCTGCCCGCCGAAAATTTACGGCGCGACCAGCGTCAAGTCGCCAAAATAGTCCCTGCGAAAACCCGCGTCGGCGGTAAGAAGGCGATCTGCCAAGACTTTGGCGTGTGCTCCGATCAAGAAGTCTGCCACAACGCGCCCGCGCTTGCCGCCACGCGCGAGATACTCGGCAAAATGCGCCGCTGCCAGTTCCACAACCTCCAGCGTGGCTGGCACAAACTCCAAGTGCCAGTCGCGCACGAATTCATGCAACGAAGCGCCGGGCGCCAGGGCCGGGCCGAGTTCCACCAAGACGAGGTCGCACACGATTAATTCGCCACGACTCGCCGCCTCCTGCAACGCCGGGTCGCTCCGTGCCGCGGTCAGTTCATCCGGCGAAGAAAGATCCAGCAGAACCGAGGTGTCAACCGCCGTTTTCATCGCGGCCGCGCAGTGCGTGCAGATAGGCCTGAGTGCCACCGGCGCATTGGACCAGCGTGCTGCCCCAGGCGCGCCATTTTGCGAGCAGCTCATGGCGCGGTCGCCGCAGTTCGGTATCCGCCGCCGCGGCGGCCTGCAAGCGTCGAGCCACGAAATCCAGCAAGGCTGCTTGCTGTGGTCGAGGCAGCTTTTCCACGGCGGCTTCGATCTCGGCGAGTGTGCTCATGGCGGCTGGCGGTGCGCGGAGTGTAAACTTTGGGCCTAGCGGCCGCAGGCGCCTTAGCCCGACAGGCAACCGCGACGGAAACACGAGAGAAATGGCTTCACTCAGTGCGGTCCATGATGACGGCCTCGTAGTGGCATTGGAAGAACGTGGTCACTCGCGGTTGGGACATCCTCGCGGGAGATGGCGCGCCGCTCATTGCCGCGCGCGCTGACGTAGTGGGGCCATCGGGCAGATCGAGGCGCAGCGGCCGAGTCATGGCCGGAATGCGCGCCGCGCGTGAAGGCGGCAGCTAAAATGCCAAGTGCAAAGATGTGACCCCGTTCCAAACCGCAGGCTAGCGCCACGAAGAGGACACTGTCCAGAAACCTACAGCATTCACAAACTGACCCCGGGCTCTGCCCCTGCTTCGTCCCGGCTTCATCGAAATGTTACTTTCACGTTGAATCAGAACAATTTAAGGCGCACTGCCTTCAGCAGTTCGATGAGCATAGCGCTCATTTGATCGGTGCTGCGTTCTGTTTGCTCAATGGTTTCTAGCCGACTGCGTAGCAAAGCCGGCAATTCTTGGCGGGCGTTCAACTCAAAACCCAATTCCTTACTTTCTTGGTGGAACCAAATCGTGCCAAGTAGCAGTTTGTGATCGCCGCGCCGATGCTGGAGGCGCAACATCGGATAATAATTTTCGGTCAGTGCATCCCAACTCTGAGCAAGGCTTTTTGGTGATCGAACCATCCCGGTCTTCCAATAAATGGTCCAAACGACATCGCCGGAGAATTGGAATGACATCGACCGAGAGGGATCTTCCTCGGGAATGCCATTTTCTTTCATCGCAAATGTCGTGTAGGCAAGCTGAGGCGGTAGAAGGAGCAGAGAAGACTTTTCGGCGAGCACAACAAGCCCTTCATTTGCCGCATTAGTAACTACTTCATCAACGACGCGGACGATGTCTTGCACCCGCGGCCGAAATTCCACATCGATGCGCCGGGCCATCTGTTGAGCAGCTGCCTCTTCACGCAAAGCTACAGCCTCCTCTTGCTGTCGAGCACGGACTTCGGCAGGAATGCTTTCAATAGCCTTTCGAATCATTAAATCTGTTGTGCTCGGAGCAGCGTCCTGAACCGGTTTGCCACTCACGATAAGAGGGGCAACTCCAGCTTTGGCCAAATCACGCCTGATCTCGCCTAGCTGGGTAGCTGGTGCCGTATGTTCAGCGAGCCGGGCTACAAGGTGTGCGTCCGCTATCTCTTTTTCTCTTTTCGCTTTAGTCGTCTCGGCATCGTTATGCCGTTTCTCGGTCACCCACGCAGCCAAAAGCGTAATCGAGCCAACGAGGGTGATAATCGTGCCAGTGATGTAGAGAATTATGTAAAGCTTCATCCAAAGCGCTGCTGTAACGGTTAGTTCTGGCGCGCGATCTCGCGGTTGCATTCCAGAACCATGCGAAAGGCGTCCGCCAAATTGGCCCGAGCTTCGTCGATGGACTCGCCCTCGGAAATGGCGCCGGGAATTTCTTCGATTGTTGCGGTGATTCCGCCCTCGGGCGCGCGGGTGAAAACGGCCGTCAAGGTCATGGCATCAGGCTAAAAGGCTCGTGCGAGAACGGCAACCGGAATCCGTCGAGGACGGGAGCAGGGTCTGCGGCGCATTCGGGTTCCGTGGCCAATCACACGATCCGCCAGCAAGCCTCCCGCCCCGGATTGCTTCCGCCCGCCGCGGATGGTAGTTTCGGCGCCCCGCGCGTCGCATCATTCCATGAGCAAAGACACCCGCAGTTACAAAGACACCCTTCGCCTGCCGCAGACCGACTTTCCGATGAAGGCGAGTCTGATTTCGCGCGAGCCGGAAACGCTCCGCCGCTGGGAGGAAGCCGACGTTTACGGCCGGCTCCAGGCGGCGCGCGCGGCGGAAAACGCGCCGCTCTTTTTGCTCCACGACGGCCCGCCGTTTGCCAATGGCGACGTGCACATGGGCACGGCGTTGAACAAGATTCTGAAAGACCTCGTGGTGAAGTCGAAATCCATGGCCGGCTTTCGCGCGCCGTATCTGCCGGGCTGGGATTGCCACGGGCTGCCGATCGAGTTCAAAGTCGTCAAGGAAGCGCGCGGGCTGAGCCCGGTCGAGGTGCGCCGGAAATCGGAGGAAATGGCGCGCAAGTTCATCGACATCCAGCGCCGGCAGTTCCGGCGGCTCGGCGTCTTCGGCGACTGGGAGCATCCGTATCTCACGCTGGATCCCGGCTACGAGGCGGAGATCCTGCGCGCGTTTGCCCGGCTGGTGGAACGCGGGCTCGTGTATCAGAGCAAGAAGCCGGTCTATTGGAGCACCGGCGCGCAGACCGCGCTGGCGGAAGCCGAGGTGGAATACCACGAGAAGGATTCGCCGGCGATCTACGTGAAGTTCCCGGTCGTCAGCGGCCCGCTGGCGGGTCAGAACGTGAGCGCGGTCATCTGGACGACGACGCCCTGGACGCTGCCGGCGAACGTGGCGATCGCGTTCAACCCGACGTTCCGCTACCACGCCCGGCCTTATCGGAATCCGGAAACCGGCGAGCTGGAAACGCTGCTGCTGGCGGACGGCCTGGCGGAAGCGTTCTGCCGCGAAACCGGCTACCAGCCGGCGAGCGAACTCAGCGCCGAGCCCGCGGCGCCGTCGTGGCTGGGCAAGGAACTCGAAGGCTGGAAAGCGCGGCACCCGTTTCTGGACCGCGAATCGCTCTTCATCCTCGGCGATCATGTCACGCTCGAAGCCGGCACCGGGGTGGTCCACACAGCGCCGGGGCACGGCGAGGATGATTTCAACGTCGGCCGCCGCTACGGTCTGCCGGTGCTCTCGCCGGTGGACGACCGCGGCCACTTCACGGCCGATTGCGAGGTGCCGGCGCTGGTCGGCAAATACGTGTTTGCCGCGAACGACGACGTCATCGCGCTCCTGCGGGAACGCGGCGCGCTCGCCGGCGCCGGCACGATCCACCACACGTATCCGTTTTGCTGGCGCTCGAAGACGCCGATCGTTTATCGCGCGGTCGAGCAATTTTTCATCCGCATGGACGAGCTGCGCCCCGCGGCGTTGCGCGCGATCGACAACGTCCAGTGGCTGCCGCCCTGGGGCCGCAACCGCATCTACGGCACGGTCGAAACGCGGCCGGACTGGTGCATCTCGCGCCAGCGTTCCTGGGGCGTGCCGGTGCCGGTGTTTTACGACGCCGACGGCAACGCGGTGCTGCGCGCCGACTGGATCGAACAGGTCGCCGCGCTCGTGGAGAAACAAGGCACGAACATCTGGTTCGATCCGGCTGACACGACGATCGCGGACACCCTCGGGCTGCCGCCCGGCACCACCCGGCGCAACGACACGCTCGACGTCTGGATTGATTCCGGCGTGAGCTGGCTGGCGGTCACGAAAAAGATGCTCGGCGTGGATGCCCAGGCCGACCTGTATCTCGAAGCCACGGACCAGCATCGCGGCTGGTTTCAAAGCTC
The DNA here is from genome assembly GCA_963762725.1 of uncultured Verrucomicrobiae bacterium. Taxonomy (GTDB): domain Bacteria; phylum Verrucomicrobiota; class Verrucomicrobiia; order Chthoniobacterales; family SZAS-18; genus JAFAXH01. The sequence continues at coordinate 1,318,839 of CAVXLY010000005.1, forward strand.
GCTGATCACCGGCGTCGCGCTGCGCGAAAAGGAGGAAGCGCCGTATCGCGCCTGCCTCACGCACGGGTTTGTCGTGGACGTGGACACCCGCAAGAAGATCTCGAAATCCGCCCAGGGCACCGGCGCTTACTCGAAGCCGACCGAGGCGGAATATTTCGTCGGCAAACATGGCGCCGACATCATGCGCCTCTGGGTCAGCAGCGTGAATTTCACCGACGAGGTGCCGTTCTCGGAGGAGATGTTCACCCGGCTTGCGGACACCTATCGGCGCATGCGCAACACCCTGCGCATTCTGCTCGGCAACCTCCACGATTTCGACCCGGCGCGGGACGCCGTGGGGCCGGAGAATTTCACCACCGTGGATGCCTGGGTGATGCACCGCTTGCAGGAAGTCATCACGACCTGCCGCGAGGCGTATTCTGCGTTTGAGTTTCACCGCGTTTACCATGCGCTGAACCAGTTTTGCGCGGTCGATCTGTCGAGCCTCTACGTGGACATCACGAAGGACCGCATGTATTGCGACGCGCCGGACAGTCCGCGCCGTCGCGCGACGCAGACCGTGATGCACGCGGTCTTCGACGCGCTCTGCCGGCTGCTCGCGCCGATCTGCGCGTTCACCGCGGACGAGGCGTGGGGTTACTTCCAAAAACCGGGCAAGGCGGACTGCATCCACCTCGAAAAATTTCCGGAGCCGGATGCGGCTTTCGTGAACGCGCACGCCGCGTCGCAAGTCGAGGCGTTGCTGCGGTTGCGCGCGGTCATCGCGCAGGAAATCGAGAAGGCGCGTCAGGAAAAGCTGATCGGCAACGCGCTCGAAGCGGACGTGACGCTCCATGTCGGCGCGGCGCCGCTGCGGCGTTCGCTGGAAGAGCGCGAGGCCGAGCTGGCGGAGTTCTTCATCCTCAGTGAATTGACGCTCGACCGCGGCAACGGCGAAGCGGACACCGCCACGTTGCGCCCGACGTCCCAGCCGAAGTGCGACCGCTGCTGGCGGCATCGTCCGACGGTCGGTGAATCGGCGGCGCATCCGACGCTGTGTGATCGTTGCGCGAACGTGGTGAGCGCGATGCTCGGGTCGGGGGCGGCTTGAAGCGGGGCGGAGGGTGTATTTTTAACACAGAGGACACAGAGGCGGAGGCACAGAGGACACAGAGAGGAGAAGAAAAAGAGAAGAAGAAAAGGGGATGGCAAAGAGAGGTAATGGGAAGGGAAAGGGGGAGATGCCGGAGAGAAGAGCGAGATAACAGGGGAGAGCGGAGCGGGGTTGAGGCTCCTGATCCTGCAAGCATCTTGGCTTCCCACCTCTGCCTTGTGCCTCGTCTTCTGTCTCCTGCTTCCATCCTTCTCTCCTGTTTCCTGCCTTCTCCTCTGTGTCCTCTGTGCCTCCGTCTCTGTGCCCTCTGTGTTAAAAATACACCCGCCGCTCCTCACCCGATGCCGGCTCCGCTCATCATCCGCCACGCTGAGCCCGCGCGCGACGCCGCCGTGATTGCCGCCATCTACGCACCGAGCGTGACGGCGAGCGCGATCTCGTTCGAAGTCGAGCCGCCGGATGCCGCGGAGATGGCCGCCCGGATCGCGCGCGTCGGCAGCCGGTTTCCCTGGCTGGTGGGCGAGCGCGGGGGCGCAGTGACCGGCTACGTTTATGCCGGTGCGCACCGCGAGCGCGCGGCTTACCGGTGGGCGGTGGATGTCGCTGTTTACATCGCCGCCGGCCAGGAGCGCACCGGTGTCGGCCGGGCGCTTTACAGCTCGCTGTTTGCCCTGTTGCGACTGGCCGGGTATCACACCGCCTGCGCCGGGATCACCCTGCCAAATCCGGGCAGCATCGGGTTGCACGAAGCGTTTGGCTTCCGGCCCGTCGGCGTCTATGAGAGCATCGGTTACAAAGCCGGGGCGTGGCGCGACGTCGGCTGGTGGCAACTGGCGTTGCGCGTGCCGCCGTCGCCCGGGAATGACGATTCCGCCGAGCCGGCTGAGCCGTTGACGCTCGCCGAATTGCAGGCGCATCCCGGCTTATCCCGCCGCGCTGGCCGCCGGGCTGGCAGACTTTGAAGTGAAATGAAATCTCCCGACTCCGCCGCCGTCACCCCCACGCTCCACGAGCGCATCGTTTCCTCCCCGGCGTCACTGCCGTGGCTGCTCCTCGCCGTCACGCTGCCGCTCTACGTCGCCGACCAGGTCACGAAAGGGTTGATCCGCGCCTACATTCCCTACGAGAGCGGCATCGTCGTGATCCCGAATTTCTTCAACCTGATCTTTGTCACCAACACCGGCGCGGCGTTCAGCATGTTCTCGAACAACAACGCCGCCTTTATCGGTCTTTCGATCCTCGCGCTCGTCGTGCTCGGAGTGCTCTGGAAGCTGCGCTTCTTCGCGGTGAGCGGCTGGTCGCGCGCCGGCTTCGCGCTGCTGACTTCCGGCGTTCTTGGCAATCTCACCGACCGCATCCTGCACGGCGCGGTCATCGATTTTCTGCAGTTCGATCTGCACGTTCCCGGCGCGAATCCGTGGCCGAGCTTCAACATCGCCGACAGCTGCATCTGCATCGCCGCCGGCTGCTTTCTGATCGGCTCTCTCAGCGAGCTGCGGCGCCCGCCGGTGGCCAAGCCCTCCTGACCGGAAAACGAAAAGGCGCCGCGGAAATAAATCCGCAGCGCCTTCGCTTCAGCAGCGGTCTCGCCCGCCGTCTGTGGGTCGAAACTCAGAGCCCCGCGCGGGCGTCGATCCGGATGGACGGATCGGCGTTGCGCAACGCGCTCGCGGCACCAAAGCCGCCGCCCCGAGTGCGCAGGTCCTGCTGGCCGTAAATGCGCACCGGCGACGCGGTGTCCGCGCTGTTGCCGTTGACCGTGACGTCCTGCTTGATGAGCGAGCCGGTGATGAACTGCTTGTCGCGATCACGCCGCGGCGTGCCGTAGGCATCCTGGCGCACGTAGGCGCGGGTCGCCGGCGTGTCCGTGGACCACGTCGAGGTCACCGGCCGGGCCGAGCGGCTTTGCCGATAGCCGTAGCGTTCCTCCCGGTTGGCCCCGGAACTCTCAGAGGTCGTTACACGGTGTTTCGTCGTTTGCGACGAGCGGACGGTCTTCTTCTTCTTCGCGGTCGCGCGATCCTCCGCCAGCGTCGTGGAAACGGTAAAAAGCGGGAGCGCGACGACGCAGCACGCTGCGATCAGCAAGGCTTTCGTGCCGGATTTTTGGCGCGTGGTTTTCATGCAAAAACCTAGCACAATCCAGCCGGGATTCCACCGCCGATCGCCCACTTTCGGGCTCGGCGACGGGCACCGCGGGCGGAGCTAGATCCGCGTTCCGCCGGAGAGCCGCACGAGCGATGGCTTCGTCAATTCCACGCCGGTTTTGCGGTAGTGCTGGTCTTCCTCGACCATCGTCGCGAACGCCTCCAGGCAGCGCGAAAACTCGACGAAATCCGCGCTCTGCCGGAAGCCGATGTGATGCCCGTCCGGCGAGTCCCAATACAGGGTAAAGGCGTAGCGGTTGCGCTCCGTCGCGGCGGTCGCGCGCATGAGGCTGTAGCCGAGACAATGCGTGGAGCGGGTCAGCGATTTGGCCGCGTGACGGCAAGCCGTTTCAAAGGCCGATTCCTGGCCTTCGGTGACACAATAGCGGATAAGTTCGATGATCATGGGATCGGCTCGCGCGGAAACAGGCTGGGTCTTGGAAAAGTGGGCCGGCAGGACTTCAAGGCACCGCGGCGGCTGCCGGCGCGCGCGATGGAGCGGACCGCGTCGCCCGGGGAACGCGGCGGCGCAAGTAAATATCCACTGGCAGAAGGCACAGGGCGAGGGCGAGGAAAAAATTCGTCGGATCGCGCTGGCGGCCGCCCGGCGCGCTGGCGGCAGGTGCGATCGGCTGGGTAAACACTTCCGCCGGTGCCGGGTCGAAGCGGCCGCGGCCGATCCCGGCCAGCTCGCGCAGCAGACCCTCATTGGTCTCCGTCGTCAAATACTCCCGAGGGTAGGGCCGGGTGTGGCCAAACACGTAGGGCCGGCCCGGCAGGTCCGGCGAGGAAACGGATACCAGCAGACTCGCGGCGCCACGCTCATTCCCGTCGCCACCAGCCGTAGTCGATGCGGTGCCGAGCGGCAGCTCGACGCGATACGCGCCGGGACCGACCGGCTCGGCCACCTGCGTTCCCGCCGCGGGCCGGTCGGTGTTGCTCCCGCCGCCGGCCGCCTGGGCATCGACGGCCGCGACGTTTAACGTCAGGCCGTCCCGGAAACCGCCCGCTGGCGTCATGGCGTCAATGTCGAGCCGCAGCCGCGCGTCCGGCCCGTCGCCGACCTCCGTCACCCGCACTTGAAACTCCGCCGCCGCGCTGTTTTTGCGCAGCAATCCACGGGTGAATTGCACCCAGAACTTTCCGTAGCCCGGCCACGCCAGCCATTCCGCCGCCCAGCGCGACTTCGCGTCGCTGGTGAACGCCGCCGCCTGCCCGAGGCCGTAGCGCCAGGTCGCCAGCAGCGGCTCGCCGCTCTCGGTGGTCAGCGCGATGTCCGCGGTCGGTTTCGGCTTCGTCGCGTTGTAGCCGAGCAGCAGCGGCGCCGCGTTCCAATCGATGCCCGCGGTGACCGCGCTCGGCGCGAACGGCCGCGCCTGGAACGGCTCCTCGACGAGGCTCGACTGCGCGACCTTCATCGTCTCGGTGGAGAAAATCTGCGGCAGGTTGTGCGCGTCGTTCGTCAGGTAAAAGCGGCCGTTGCCGCGCTCCGCGAGGAGCTGCAGAAACGCCGCGTCCTTGTCGCGTTCCGCGCCGAGCGCGACGACGGAGGTCGTGATTTTGTTCGCCAGCATGGCCGCCGCGAGGTCGAGCGACGTCTGGCTGCCTGCGCCGCCCGCGCCCGCCGGCGTGCCGTCGCCCATCTCGCCGGCCGATTTTTCCTCGGCATCCGCGGCGTCGGAAAAAAGGAGCAATGTTTGACCTGCGCGGGCACGTCGCGCAGCTGCTGGAAGGCGTCCACGAGCGAGGTGTAAATGTAGATGCCGCCGCCGCCCGCGGTGATGCCGGCATATCTGCCCGGCGACTGCCGCCTTGCTCTGCCGCTGACCCGGGCCAGCGGCACGACGGGATGGGCGACGTGTCCACCGCGGTGAGCCCGAAATAGTCGCGCGGGCCGAGGACGTTCATCGCGAGCACCGCGCCTTGGTCGGCGAGCGACATCTTCGTGCGGCCGCCGACCGGCGCGGTCATCGAGCCGGAGCGATCGAGCACGACGAGCAGCGCGACGTTCGGCGTGTCCTGCCGGTCGTCGTGCTCCATGCGCACCGGCAGCATCGTCTCGATCGGCGTGCGGTAATAGCCGCCGACGCCGAAGCTGTTCTCGCCGCCGAGCAGCGCAAAGCCGCCGCCGAAATCCTGCACCCAGCGGCGGTAGAGCTCCATCTGGTCGCGCGACAGGCTCAGCGCCGAGACGTCGCTGAGCAGGAAGAGGTCGAACTGCTGCAGGTCCTCCAGCGTGCGCGGCAGACCGGCGGCGCTGCGCGTTTCGACGTCGATCTTTTCCGCGCGCAGCGCCTCGGCGAGCGGCGCGATTCGGCTTTCCTCGGCGTCGATCAGCAGCACGCGCGGCTGCCCGGCGAGCGCGACGACGGTCTGGGCGCGATTGTTCTCCACCAGCGTGTCGGCCTCCGGGAAAATCTCGACCTCGTAGTTCGTGAAGCCGCCGCTCGCCCGGACGTTCGGAAATACGGCCTCGTTGCGTCCCGGCCGCAGCGCGACGTTCTCCTGCCGGCCGATGAGAAACCGGTCCTGGTAAAGATCGATCCGCGCCCGGGTTTCCGTGCTGGCGCGCACTTCCACACGCACGTCGAACGGCTCGCCCGGCTGCAGACCGCGCGGCACGTCGAGACCGGCGACGAGGACTTCGGGCGTGGCGCGGTTGCGCAACGGCACGGTCCAAAGTTCGCCGCCCGCGGCTGCCAGGCGTGCGGCGGCTTCCGCGGCGCCGCCGGCCGTGTCGTTGCCGTCGGTAAGCAGGACGACGCGCCGTGCGCCGCGATCCGCCGGCAGCGTGGCGGCGGCGAAATCGAGCGCGCGGCCGACGTCCGTGACCGCGCGCTGGCCGGGCGCGAATTCCGGCCACGCGGCCGCGAGCGCACTGCTCTCCGCCGCCGGTTGCCAGACCTGCGGATTTCGCGCGAAGCCGAGCACGCCGACCGCGTCGCGCGAGCGGCGCGCGGCCAGACTCTGCGTCAGAAATTCGCGTGCGCCGGCGCGGGTTTCCGCCGAGACGCTGGCCGACGCATCCACGACAAACAGCACGCCCAGCGCTTCCCCGCCGCGTTCCCGCCAGCGCACCCCGGCCAGGGCCAGGACGACCGACAGCAGCAACACGGCGCGCACCGCGATGCAGACCCGGCGCTGGCCCGGCGACATCTCCACCAGCGAGCGCCGCAACCCGAGCGTGAGCAGCAACGCGCCAAGCGGCAGCAGCAGGAGAAACCAGGGGTGCGTGAGCGTCGGCATCGCGGACAGGGAAATCAGTGGGAACCGGGTTGTTTTGTCGGGGCGGCGGCGCTGTTTGCGAAGCGGATCATCGGAGAAAAATTACTCGGTCTGGCGCCGGTGGAACAAACCCCATTCCAGCACCGAAAACAGAAACGCGCCCGCCGCCAGCCAGACCCACGGCGGCCAGCCGCGCGCGATGTCCGCCCAGACTCCTCGCGTCGGCCGGATCTCGGTCGTCACGACGACCGCCGGGGTGCCGCCGGATTCCGCAGACGCCGGAGCGTTCAACTGCGCCATTCGCGGGTCATCCGTGTTCACCGCCAGCCAGCGGTCGCCGCCCTCGGAGCCGCGCAGCAGGTAGAAGCCGTTTTGCAGCGGCTGATACACCGCCGGTCCCCGCAGCGTTTCCGCCGGCGGCCAGGGATCGGGCAACGGCCGCACCGGGCCGAAGTCGCCGCCGGTGCGCTGCGGCCGGGTCCAGAGCGTTTCGCCCGCGGCCACGCGCAGCGTTTCGCCCGCCCGCAGCGTGGCGCCGGGAGCGGACGTCCCGCCGGCGAGGTCTTCCGCTGTGCGACCGGCGAGCCAGCGCAGCGTGTTGGTCATGAACAAGGGAAACGCCACGCGCAGCGGCAGATCGCTTTCCGCCAGACCAAAGGCGAGCGCGACAAACCGTTGCTGCCGGCGCGCGCCGCCTGCGGTCGTGCCGCGCTCGCCGCTCAGGACGAGCGGACGATCCGCCGAGCGCACCGGCGCGGCCAGCCGCCAGGCGGCGCGGCGGTGGCGGCTTCGTCCGGCGCGCGGAGCAGCGCATCCAGCGTCGGGAAATTCACGGCGCGCAGGATGCCGACGCTGCGCCAGTCCACGAGGCGCAGCAACGGGCTGGCCGGATCCACGTCCGTGACCGGCGGACGCTCCAGGGCCGGCGTCGCCAGCGCGGGGTTCGCGGCAGGCGCCAGCGGCGCGCGGCGGATGAATAAGTAATTCCCCGCCGCCGGAAACGCTTCGATCGAAACGAAGCCGGTGTCGGGCAAAAAATCGTCGAGCACCACGGCGTCAAAGCTCGTGGCCAGCGCGGGCTGGAAGGCGTCCGGCGCGAGCTGTTGAAACGCAATGTCGCCGGTGGCCGCGCGCAGGAGATTTTCCAGAAACCAGTTACCGCGCGTCACCAGCAGCACCCGCAGCGGCCGGGGCGCCGGCAGCACGGCGAAGGCGGTGTCGTCGAGCGCCAGCGCGTCCTGTCCTCCCGCGCCTGCGCGCAGATGCGCCGTCAGCCAGCCGCGAGCATTGGCCGGCGCGGTGCCGGGACGCACCGGCAGGGCGGGGAGCGTTTCCACGCGCTTCTCGCCGGGAGCGAGGTCGAACGGGCGCACGTCGAAGACCCGGCCATCAAACGCCAGCTCGATCTCGCCGGTCTGGCGGCGGGTGCCGGCATTGGCAATCTGGACAAACACTTCCGCGGTCTGCGGACTCGCCGGCAGCGGCCGGACGGCGAGGCGCGTGATGGCGACGTTTTCCCGCGTCTCCGACCCGGCCACGGGCAGGACGCGGATGCGGACATTGTTACCGGCGCCGGAGGAAGCGGACAGGTCGCGCGCGGCAAATGCCCGGTCCGTGAAGCACGACAATCTCGTGCGAGCCGGCGCGCGCGGCGAGCAAACCCGCAGCCAGGTCGAGCGCGTCTTCGAGCCGGCCGCCGGCGTCCGTGGGCGCGGCGGTGTCGAGCGCGGCGCGCAACGCCGAGTCATCCGTCGAAAACGGCGCCAGCACCCGCGGCGCCGGCCCGTCCAGGGCGAGCAGCGCCACGGGATGACGCGCCGAAGCGCGGCGGGCAAATGCCAGCGCCTCCGCGCGCGCCCGGGCAAAGCGGCTTTCGCCATCCGCGCCGAGCGCCTGCATGCGCGCCCGGCCGTCGAGGATCAGCACGGTCGCGCCGCTTTCCGCGGCCGCGGTGAACCCGAGAAATTCCGGCCGCGCGAGTGCGAAGAGCAGCAGCGCGAAAATGAGCAGTTGCAGCAGGAGCGAGAGCCAGCGGCGCAGGCGTTGAAACAGCGCCCGCTGCCGGTGCTCGGCCAGGGCGCGCTGCCAGAAAAGCAGCGTGGACACCGCCGCCGGCCGACGGCGGACTTTCAGCAGATAGAGCGCGATGACCACCGGCGCCAGCACCAGAAAAAGGAGCGCGGCAGGCTGGAGGAGCGTCATGGAAAAAGGCGGGAGGCAGAACGCGGCGCGCGCTGGAGATCTTCTCGAAAATTACGGCAGCCGGTGCAAGCGGTGAAGCTCACACAGCGCGCCGGAGCATACGCAGAAAACCCCGGATTCCACCACGCCGCATTCCGCCGGCATCCAGCGATCCATTTTATCTTCCCAGCACCAGCCCGGCGCGCAGCATCCGGGTGAGATGATCCTCGAGCGGGACCGCCGTGGAAGCCAGCGTGTAGCCGGCGCCGCGGCGAGTGCAAAAATCGCGCAGGCCGTCGAGAAACGCCTCGAACTCGCGGCGATAAGCCAGCAGCAGCGTGTCGTCCGCCGTGATCTCGTAGGCGAGCGGGCTCTCGGCATCGAGCAGGCGCAGATCGCCGCGCAACTGGCCGGCGAGCGGGTCGCTTTCCACGGGGTCGAGCGTGTGGACGAGCTGCAGCTCGAACCGCCGATGCAGCAGCCGCGCCAGGGCGTCGAGATGCCCGCCGGAGGGGTCGAAGAAATCGCTGAAAACGATCGCCAGCCCGGCGCGCCGCGTGCGTTTGGAAAAATCGCCCAGGCTCGCGCGCAGATCCGTGGGCACCGCGGCCGCCGCCCCTTCAGCCGGCGCTGCCGGCGGGCGGGCGAGAAAATCGAGCGCGCGATGAAATTGCGACTTGCCGCGCGTCAGCCCCAAGCTGGGGTCAGCTCCGGGCGACGCGCCCCCACCGCCGCCGAAAAAGCGCAGGCTCACGCGGTCGAGCCGGCCGAGGCCGACGTAGGCGAGCGCGGCGGCGAGGCGGCGCGCGAGGTCGAACTTCGACGGCCGCCGGGTGGATTCAGCGGACCCGGGTGCGAAATCCGGCGTCCAGCGCATCGAGGCGCTGGCGTCGATGAGCAGATGGACGGGAAGGTCTTCCTCCTCTTCGTAGAGCTTGAGAAACAGCCGATCGAGCCGGCCGTAGGAGTTCCAGTCGATGCGCCGCGGATCGTCGCCCGGCGAATATTCCCGATAGTCGGCAAACTCCAGGCTGGACCCGTGTTGCCGCCGCCGGGAACGCCGCTCGGCGTGCTGCCCGCCGGTCGGCGGACGCCGCGCGAGCAGCCGCAACCGGTCGAGCCGCGCGAGCAGCGCGGTGTCAAAGCCGAACGAAGCGACGGTGGAGGAAACGGCGGCAGTGGGCAAAGCGCGGGAGAGGGAGGCGATCGAAGCGAAGCCGGCGGCGGACGACAGAATAAAAACCGGAGCCGTCGGGCGCAAGGTGGACGCGCTACGGACCCTTCGAGTCGCCGGGATTCTCGTCGGTTTCGATGAGATCGAAAATGGACCGGACCGTCTTCGGATCGAAGTGGCTGTAGATCGTCTTCAGCGAGGCCGCGAAACGATCGGCCATCGGATGCCCGGGCTGGCCGAGATTTTCGGCGAAGCGATTCCATTCCTCGATCCGGGCGGCGTCCGTGCCGGTGCGCGCGCAGAACCAGGCGGCCACTTCCGCGTCGGCAGCATGGCGGGCCGCTGCGGCGAGGAGTTCCTCCTTCGTCAGGCCGAAGAAATAAAGGAAATGGCCGTCCACCGCGACCGGGTTGGCGAAGCGCTCGACGTAATCCGCGGGCAGCTCGCCCGCCTGGAGCGCGCGGGCTTTCGCCAGGATGCGCGGCAGCCAGCAGCAACCGGCCAGGCGGGCGCGTGGGGAGGGGAGCGTGTTCATTTCGGCGGAGGGGTTGAACGGACCGTGCGTGGGCCGGCATTCCGGCAGGCGAAGAAAGACTTCGAGCTAACCGCCGAAGAACCGGCGGAACGAGCGGAAGACACGGTTCGGCAGGTTGTCGTCCTGGCGGCGGTTGGGATTGTTCCCCTGGCCCGGTGGCACGCCGGGAATCTGTTCGCCGGGGATCTCGTTCGCGCCGCCGTGGTAGAAGCAATAGAGCGGCTGGCCGTTGCGATCCTTCGGGATCATGCTGACCGGCAGCGCGACTTCATACGCGCGGCCGGCGGTGAGGCAGTCGGCGCGGGCGAGCTGGTTGGAATAGGAGCAAAGCTGGACGCGCTGGAGCGTCTCGGGCGGCTTGAAGTTCTCCGCCGGATACCGCTTTGGGTCCGCCTTGCCGACGACCTGGACCCAGATCGGCAGCGCGAGCGCCGAGCCGTAGCCGCGTTTCATGATCGTCTCCGGCTGGTCGAGGCCGACCCAGACGCCGCAGGTCAGGCTCGAGGTGTAGCCGAGAAACCAGGCGTCCTTGAAATCGTTCGTCGTGCCGGTCTTGCCGCCGGCGGGTTTGTTGAAACCGAGCGTGCGGGATTCCGCCGCGGTGCCGGTTTTCATCACCTTCTCCAGGACCGCGGAAACCATCCAGGCGACGGCCGGTTTCATCACCTGGGAATCGTTGTTGTGCGGCGCGCGGTAGAGCGTCTTGCCTTCCACGTCGTCCACCCGCTCGATGAAATACGCGGGCCGGCGGACGCCCCAATTCGGGAAGACCGAGTAGGCGTCCGTGAGCGTGCGCAGATCGGTTTCAAACGCGCCGAGATAGGTGGTCGGCTGGGGCGGGATCTTGTCGCCGAACCCGACGGCCGCGGCGATCTTCGTGACGTCGCCGGTGAAGCGGCGCACGTTGCCCTGGTCGTCGCGATCCAGGTCGGCGAGCTGGCCGACGCGGATGCTCATGGTGTTGCGCGAGCGGATGAGGCCGACATCGGCCGGCTGCATGCCGCCGAAGGTGCCGTCGCTGTTGCCGGGGTTCCAGTTGACGTCGGCCAGGTTGGCGTCCTTCAGCTCGCCGGGGCGGATCGGGCCGTCGTCGATGCTGGCGCCGGGCAGCAGGCCGCGGTTGAACGCGGCGGCGTAAACGAAGGGTTTGAATGAACTGCCGATCTGCCGCCGCGCGCTGATGGCGCGGTTGAAATTGCTCTGCGTGAAATCCCGTCCGCCGACCAGCGCGCGGATGCCGCCGGTGCGGTTATCAATGGCTACCAGCGCGCCCTGGAGATAATCGGGCGGCTCGGGTTTCTCGCCGGCGCCGGGCGGGGTGGGGCGATAGTCGCGCTTTTTCGGATGCTCGAAGCCGGGGCGCGACTCGATTTTTTCCAGAGTGATTCTCCAGCGCGTCGGTGGCCAGCTTTTCCAGGGCGGGATCGAGCGTGGTGTAGATCTTGAGGTTCCCGGCGGCGAGCTGGTCGTCCTCAAGAATGTCGCGCAACTCGCGGCCGATGGCGTCCATCGCGTAGTTGTCCTGGAAATTGAGCGAGCGCAGTTTGGTCACGCGCACGACCTCGCGCTTCGCCGCGGCGGCCTGCGCGGCGGTGATCATGTTCAGGGTCGCCATGCGGTCGAGCACGTTGTCGCGCTCGCGGCGCGCGCCCTCGGGATTCTTCAACGGCGTGAAGCGGCTGGGCGAGCGGATGAGCCCGGCCATCATGGCGGCTTCCGAAAGATCGAGCTTCGCGCTCGGCTTGCCGAAATAGGCCTGGCTGGCGGTTTCGAGTCCGTAGAGGCCGCTGCCGTAGTAGATGCGGTTGATGTAGAACTCGAGAATCTGGTCCTTGCTGAAGCGCTGCTCGATGCGCACGGAAACAAAGGCTTCGAGGATTTTGCGCTGCAGCGTGCGGCCGCCGAGCGGCAGGGAGTTGCGCGCGAGCTGCTGGGTGAGCGTGCTGGCGCCCTCGGCGACTTTGCCGCGGGTGAGGTTGCGCAGGAGGGCGCGCGCGATGCCGCGCGGATCCACGCCGCTGTGCTGATAAAAGCGGGTGTCTTCGCGGGCGACGAGCGCTTTCACAAAGAGCGGCGACACCTTCTCCAGCGGCACGACGATGCGGTTCTCGCCGTGGAGCCGGCTGTAAAGGTTGCCGTCCATGTCGAGCACCTCGGCGAGCTGCGGCATCTGGCCGATGCCGGCGAGGTCAAACGTCGCCGCCAGGGTGGCGAAATAAAGAAAGACGCCCGCGCCCGTAGCGAGCAGGCAGAGCAATGCCAGCTGCCAAAGCCGGAACCGGCGTAGCAATCCGGCGAAGAAGCCCGGGGTTCCCACGCCCGGCGGGCGGACGCGATTTTTTCGACGACGCGACGCGCGCGGGGAGCGGTGGCGGTGGCGGCGGTGGCGGCGATTTTTTCAAAACGGAACGGAACAATCGTGCAAGTGCCAGCCGCCGTGTGTTTCCCGCGCCAAAGCGCGCTCGGGCGGCAGTCGGCGCGACACCATGCCGCAGGAAAACGGCAAAAGAAAGCGTGGAAAAAATCGTTGCATCGCCGGGTGACGCCCTTAGCTTGTGCCCCGCAATTTTTACCGTTTTTCCGACCCAATACTTTATGGCCGATCTCGCCAACAAATACGCCGAAAACGTCACCGGCTCCTTCTACGTGGATGACCAGTGCATCGATTGCGATCTTTGCCGCGAAACCGCGCCGGCAAACTTCACCCGCAACGACGACGGCGGCCACTCCTACGTCTTCAAACAGCCCGCCGGCGACGACGAGCTCGCGCTCTGCAAGGAAGCCATGGAAGGCTGCCCGGTGGAAGCGATCGGCAGCGACGGGGTGTAAGCGGCCGGCGACGATTCAGAAAAGTGCTGAAAGGAAAGGCAGCGGGCGCGGAGGGCGCCGGTTGCCAGCGCGCCGCGCCCGCGATTATCCTCCTCCATGCCTCCCCTGCGCGATCGCGTCCTCGCCGAATGGCGCGGCTATCGCGAGCTGCCTCCGGTGACGGAGCGGACCGCCTCGGTCGGCAGCCTGATCGCGAAGGCGATGCAGGGACTCGGACTCGGCAGCCGGGTCAAGGAAAGCGAAGTGCTCCAGGCGTGGAAGGAAACGGTCGGCGAATTTATCGCCGCGCACTCCACGCCGAGCCGGCTGCGCGATGGCATCCTGTATGTCCAGGTGCTGCAGCCATCCGTGCATTTCGAGCTGGAGCGGGTGTGGAAGCCGCAGATCGTCGAAAAGCTCAGGGCGCGCTTCGGTCCGAAGACGGTGCGCGACGTGAAATTCCGCGTCGGGTGAACAGGTGCGTGGGGCCGACCGGTCCGCGGCTGCGTGAATCCCCGGACGCGCGGCAAACGAACATGATGGCGTGATCCGCAACATCATCCTCGACTGGTCCGGCACCGTGGCGGATGACATGGCGCTGGTGCTCGACGCCACAAACGCGCTTTTCCGCCGGCACGGTCGCGCGGAGCTTTCGCGCGAGGAATTTCGCACCCATTTCCGGCTGCCGTTCACCGGTTTTTACGAAGAAATGCTCCCCGGCGTGGCGACGGCGGAAATCGAGCGGCTGTATCACGAATATTTCATCCCCGGCGAGGACGGCGTCACGCTGCTGCCGGGCGCCCGGGATTTTCTGACCGCGTGCCGCGCGGGCGGGCGGCGGTTGTTTCTCCTGAGCACGATCCACCCGCGGCATTGGGCGACTCAATCGGTGCGGCTCGACGTGGCCGGGTTTTTCGAGCGGGCCGAGGTCGGCGTGCTCGACAAGCGCGAGCGCATCGGCGCGCTGCTGGCGGAAGCCGGGCTGCGGCCCGCGGAGACGGTCTTCGTCGGCGACATGGTGCACGACCTGGAAACCGCGCGGGCCGCCGGCGTGCTGGGCGTCGCCGTGCTCACCGGCTACGACGCGCTGGAAAAGCTCGCCGCCGCGCAGCCGGATGCCATCGTGCCCGACCTCCAGGCGCTCGGCCGCCTGCTGCTTTCCGGCGACGCCGCCGGGGAAGCGCAGGAAGCGCTCTACGCCCGCCCGTTGCCAGCCGTCGGCGCGCTCATCTTTGATCCCACAGGCCGCGAAGTCCTCTTACTCCGCACCCGGAAATGGAGCGATCGCTGGGGCATCCCGGGCGGGAAAATCCGCCGCGGCGAAACGGCCCTCGAAGCGCTCCATCGCGAGGTGCGCGAGGAAACCGGCCTGGAGCTGGAGCCGGATTCCGTCGCGTTTGTCCACGCCGAGGATTGCATTGATCCCGCCGAGTTCGAGCGGCCGGCGCATTTCCTTCTGCTCGCCTACCGCGCCCGCGCCCGTTCGCGGGAAGTGACGCTGAACGACGAAGCCCAGGCGTTCAACTTGGGTCCCGGCGGCGAAAGCGCTGCGGGCGAAGCCGTTGAACGCGCCCTCCCGCCACCTGCTCGAGGCGGTGGCGAAAAGCGAGGGATCGCAGATACTTCCCGGTGCCTGAAGCCACGGACACCATCGAGATCGCCGGCCTGGAGCTGCGCGCCTGCCTGGGCGTGCCGGAGGCCGAGCGCGCGCAGCCGCAGCGGCTCACGGTTTCCCTCGTTCTGCACCCCGCCGCGGGCCTGCACGACCTCGGCGACGCGATCGACCGCACGATCGACTACGCCGCGGTTTGCGACACCGTGAAAGCCGTCGCCGCCGAGCGTCCGCGCCGCCTGCTGGAAACCGTGGCCGAGGAAATCGCCGCGGCGATCCTGCACGCGTATCCGGCTTGCCGAGCCGTCGATGTGGAGTTACGCAAGTATGTGCTGGCCGACACCGCGCACGTCGCCGTCCGTTTGCACCGGGAGCGAGCGGGTTCGCCTTGAGCGGCTTTCCGTTATGTCAAAAAAATCCCCCGTTCCCCGCCTCGTCGTCGCCGCCAGCGAGACGAGCGCCGACATTGTTTATCCGACGAAATTCTGGGCGCCGGACGCCTTCATGCTCCTCGTCCAGAACGATCGCTCGACCCTCCTGCTTTCCGACCTCGAAGTGGACCGCGGCCGCAAGCAGGCCCGCGCCGACGAGATCGTGTCGCTGAGCGAATTCACCGAAGCCCCGGAGAACAAAAAAGCGCTCGGCAAAAACCCGGAATACGGGAAGGTGCTCGCCCGCTTTCTGCGCAGTCGCCAGGTGCGCCGCGCCGAGGTGCCGGCCGATTTTCCGCTCGGGCTGGCGGAAACCCTGCGCGCCGCCGGCATCACCCTGAAGCCGGTGACGAACGGCCACTTCTGGCCGGCGCGCGAGCATAAAACGCCGGAGGAACTCGCGCTGCTCCGGCGCGCGCAAAAGATTACCGCCGTCGGCATGGCGCGCGCCGTGGAAGTGCTGGAAGCCGCGGAGATCGGCAAGAAAAACGCCCTGCGCTGGGGCGGCGCGGCGTTGACCAGCGAGCGCCTGCGCTCGGAGATCGACACCGCCGTGCTGCGGGCCGGCGGCGCGCCGGGCGACACCATCGTGGCCGGCGGCGAGCAGGCGTGCGACCCGCACGAGCGCGGCAGCGGGCCGCTCCGCGCCGGTGAGCTGATCATTCTCGACATCTTCCCGCGCGACGCCGAGAGCGGCTACTTCGGCGACATGACGCGCACCGTCGTCAAAGGCCAGGCGAGCGACGCGCAGCGGAAACTTTACGCCACCGTCCAGGCCGGCCAGAAGATGGCGATGGACGGCCTGCGCGCCGGCGGGGACGGGGTGAAACTGCACGAGGGGGTGAAGAAATTCTTCCAGGACGAAGGCTTTCCCACCGAAAAGCGCGACGGCCGCTGGGTCGGCTTTTTCCACGGCACCGGCCACGGGCTCGGGCTGGAATTGCACGAGTCGCCGCGGTTCAACAAAACGAAGAAATTCGAACCCGGCCAGGTGTTTACCGTCGAGCCTGGACTCTATTATCCCGGCCTCGGCGGCGTCCGCATCGAGGACGTCGCGGCGGTCACCGCGGAGGGGGCGCCGCAAATTCTTTCACGTTTTGAGAAACGGTTGGAGGTTTAGCGCGTCTAACAGCCGGATTCGTCCGTCTTTCGACCTCGCCAATCTCCCGTGTCTGCCGCTTCCGCCACCCTCAAGTTCCCTCGCGCAGCGATGCCTTCCAACGCCGCCGCTGCTGATGATTCGAAGCGCCGCCAGCAGGGTGGCGCCGCGGCCGCGCCTGCGGTGACGGTCACCGTCGAGGAAAACGCCGGGCCGGCGGAGGAAACCGATGCCCAGCTCGTCGAGCGCACGCGCGCCGGCGACCCGGCGGCGTTTGACTCGCTGATCCGCAAGTATCATCCGCGGCTCTACGGCATGGTTTACAACATGACCTCGAACCACGAGGACACGAACGACCTGCTGCAGGACATCTTCGCCAAGGCCTACCGCTCGGTGAGCGGCTTCCGGGGGCAGTCGAGCTTTTACACCTGGCTCTACACGATCGGCGTGAACATGACGATCAACTTCCTGAAGAAGCGCGGCCGGCGCTTTCAGCTGAGCCTGGACGACGTCGATTCGGACATTCAGAACGACAAGGAATTTCTGGAGCTCACCGCGTCGAGCGATCCGGTGCGCGAAACGAATCTCTCCGAGCTGCAGAAGAGATTGAACGAGGCGATGCAGAAGCTGTCACAGGAGCATAGGGCGGTGGTGACGATGTTCGACATCCAAGGCATGCCGCACGCCGAGATCTCCAAGATCCTCGGCGTGTCCGAGGGCACAGTGCGCTCCCGGTTGTTTTACGCGCACCGGCAGTTGCAAAATTACCTCGAAGAATTTCGCCGCTAAGCCTGCCTGCCCGCCGCTTTTTTCCCGCTGTTCTGATTCGCTCGCTGCTTCTCTCCCGTTGACCGCCGCCAGCGATTGAAACACTTTCCCCCACCCGTCAGTTTGCCCCGCTGCCCAATTCCCAAAATCCCCGTATGAAGGAACGAGACGAAGACTTTTCCTCGCTGCAAACGCTGTTGCGTCTGAAACGCTACGAGACGCCGCCGGCTGACAACGTGGAAGATTTTCTCTCGGAATTTCATCGTCGGCAGCGCACGGAGTTGCTGCGCCGGCCGCTGTGGCGGATCGCGCTCGACCGGGTGGAAAGCCTCTTCGCTGTTCCCACGCTGGCGACCCCGCGCCTGGCTTATGCCGGTGCCTGCGCCGTGGCGCTTTCCCTGGCGGTGACCGGCATGGTGTCGCATGGTTTGCAGGGGAACGACGGCGCTGCGCGGGTCGCGGTGAACACCCCCACTTCGAGCGACGTTTCCACCAGGAGTGCTCAACCCGGCGGATCGGATCACCCCCGTCTCCTCGCCGCAGCGTCAGATCCCGATCGATCTCCTGACGCCGCGCGGCTCGGAGAACGCTTCCGTGCGGTTTACGAGCACCGACATCGACAGCGATTTCCGCCACCCGGCGCAGACCGCGCGGGTGATGACGAGTTCCCACCACCATCTCCAGCCGCGCTACGTGCTGGAATCCAAGCCCGTGCGCTATGAGCCGCGGTCGTCGACTTTTTAAGCGCTCCCGGTCGCCGTTGTCGCTGCCGCTGTTGTCGCCCGCTCTTCTTTCCCGCCGAGCCGCGACCGCGCCAGTCGCCGCCGGTGTCGTGGATGTCGCTTTGCTGCCCCTGCTCGCTGCGCTTTGCGGCCTGCTCGGATTCTGCGGCGCCTTCGTAAATCGCTCCTTCGCCGGGGAGCAGCAGGCTCCTTCCGCGCCGGCGCCGGTGGCGGACTCCGCGAAAGAATCGGCCGCGTCGTCGTCATCGTCGAATGCCGCCGTCGTCCCGGTCGCGGGGAGCGGAGGCGAGTTTGGGCGTGCTTTCGCGGCGAGCAAAGATGCTGTCGTGCGGATCTACGCGACCGAACGCTACGGCATGCGGGTCGGCACCGGATTTTTCATCGATCCGCACGGCACGATCTACACGCACACCAACGTCGGCGGCCAGGGCTCCTGGGATCTGACCGTGGAGTTTGCCAACCAGCGGTTTCCCGCGATCTGCCTGATGAGTGACCCGCGCAGCGGCGTGGCGTTGCTGAAGATCGAGGCTTCCACGCCGTTTCTGGCCATCGGCGATTCCGACGCGCTCGAAGTCGCGTCGCCGGTGCTCGTCGTCGGCTATCCCGCGGATCTGCCGGTGTCGCCGAGTTCCGGGATCGTGGCGGGCATTGACCAGAAAGTGCTCGGCGAATTTCTCTCCCCTGCCCATATCCGGGCCAGCCTGCTCGTCCAGCCGGGCGAACAGGGCGCGCCGATGCTCAACATGCGCGGCGAAGTCGTCGGCCTGGTCGCCGGGCGGCTCGGTCCCGGAGGCGCCTGCTACGCGCTGCCGATCAAGGCGGCGGAAAAACTGCGGCGCGATTTTGTCCGTTTCGGCGAGCCGCGGCCCGGCTGGGTCGGCGTGACGATCTCGCCGCCGCCGGAGCTGGTGAACGACGAGAACACGGAAACCCGTGTCGGCGAGCTGGCGCCCGACGGGCCGGCGGCGCGCGCGGGTCTGCATGCGAGCGACGTGCTGTTGCGCGTCGGCGACACGCCGATCCGGCGGCCGTCGGACATTTACGAGGCGAGTTTTTATCTCACCGGGGGCGACAGCCTGCAAATGGTGGTTTCGCGCGCCGGCGAGGAAAAAATTTTCACCGTGCAGGCGGCCGATCATCCCGCTACCCGGCGTGGAATTGAGGAAATGAAACGTCTGCGCGAGGAAAACGAATCGGGGCTGAAACTGCCGTCCGGCTCGAAGCTCTCGCTCGGCAGCGGCCGCTAGTCCGCAAGGCTTCGGCGGCGGGCTGGTCGTGCTGCCGGTTGCTCAGTCGAAGGGCAGTTCCAGCTCCGCGCCTTTCGCGGTTTTTGTCGTCCCTTTCTTCGCTGGCTCGGCAGTCGGTTTCTTTTCTCCGACAGCCTCCGCTTCGGCAGGCGCCGTCGCCGCGGTGCCGCCCGCGAGCAGCGCCTGGAATTCTTCCTCGCTCACGATCTTGACGCCCAGCGTGCGCGCTTTTTCGAGCTTGCTGCCGGCGTCCGCACCGGCGAGCAGGAAGTTCGTTTTGTTTGAAACGCTGCCGCTGACCTTGCCGCCGCGCTCCAGGATTTCCTCCGCGATTTCCTCGCGCGGCCGGCTGAGCGTGCCGGTGATGACCCAGCGCGTGCCGGCGATGGCGGAGCCGCCCGCGGCCGACGCGCCGGGATCGGGGTCGCGCTCGCCGAAATTCACGCCGGCCGCGCGCAGGCGGTCCAGGTTTTCGACGTTCGCCGGGTTGCGGAAAAAATCGTGCACGCTGCGGCCGACGACTTCGCCGATATCCGGCGTGCGGACGATCTCTTCGAGCGGCGCCGGGAGCAGCGCGTCGAGCGTGCGGAAACGCGCCGCCAGCGCGCGCGCGCCGGTTGCGCCGACGTGGAGAATGCCCAGCCCAAACAGGAGCTTCCACAGCGGCTGCGCCTTCGAGGCTTCGATCGCGGCGAGCAGGTTGGCGACGCTCTTTTCGCCCATGCGTTCCAGCTCCAGCAACGGCTCGGCGGTGAGTCCGTAGATGTCCGGAATGTTTGCGACCAGCCCGGCGCCGACAAGCTGCTCGACGACCGCCTCGCCCAACCCTTCGATGTCCAGGGCGCCGCGCGAGGCGTAGTGCTGCAGGCGGCGCTTGAGCTGCGCCGGGCAGCTCGCGTTCTGGCAGCGGATGGCGACCTGCTCGGGATCGCGGACGAGCGGGCCGCCGCAGGAAGGGCAGGTCGTGGGAAAATGAAAAACGCGCTCGCTGCCGGTGCGCAGATCCGTCCGCACGGCGACGACGGCCGGGATCACCTCGCCGGCTTTTTCCAGCGCCACGGTGTCGCCGAGGCGGATGTCCTTGCGCGCGATTTCCTCGGCGTTATGCAGCGTCGCGCGCGCCACCGTGGAGCCGCTCACCAGCACCGGCTCCAGCACGGCGACCGGCGTGAGCACGCCGGTGCGGCCGACCTGGATGTGGATGTCGAGCAGGCGCGTCTCGACGCGTTCGGCGGCGTATTTGTAAGCCATCGCCCAGCGCGGCGATTTGCTCGTCAGGCCGAGCCGGTTGCGCTGCGCGAAATCGTCCACCTTCACGACCGCGCCGTCGGTTTCGTATTCGAGTTTGTGGCGCAGCGCGTCGAGTTCGTGGATCGCCGCCAGGATTTCCTCCACGGACCCGGCGCTCCAGAGCTTTTGCGAACGCCGCAGGCCGACTTCGTCGAGCAGGTGGAAAAATTCCGAGTGCGAGCGGACCTCGCGTCCTTCGAGCAGGCCGTAGGAATGAGCCAGAAAATCGAGCGGCCGCCGCGCGGCGATGGCGGGATCGAGCTGCTTGAGCGAGCCGGCGGCGGCGTTGCGCGGATTGGCAAAGAGCGGCAGGTCCGCGGCGGCGCGTTCCTGGTTCAGTTGGGCAAAGCCGGACTTCGGCAGAAAGACTTCGCCGCGCACTTCGAGCCGGGCGGGGAAACCTTTGTGCAGCCGGGTGGGCAGCGAGCGGATCGTGCGGATGTTTTGCGTGATGTCGTCACCCACGACGCCGTCGCCGCGCGTGGCGGCGTATTGCAGCCGGCCTTCCTCGTAAAAAAGCGACACCGCCACGCCGTCCACTTTCGGCTCGATCACCACGGGCACCGCGCGGCCGGGAAGCGCCTTCTGCACGCGCTGGTAAAACTCGGCGACCTCGGTTTCGGAATACGTGTTGTCCAGGCTGAGCATCGGCACGCGATGCCGGATCTGCGCAAACTCCTCCAGCGGCCGACCGCCGACCCGTTGCGTTGGGGAATCGGGCGTGAGCAGCTCGGGATGCGCGCTTTCCAGGTCGGCGAGTTCGCGGTAAAGCGCGTCGTAAGCCTGATCGGAAATCGTGGGCGCGGCTTCCTCGTAGTAGCGGCGGTTGTGCTCTTCGATTTCGCGGCGCAAAGCGGCGACGCGGGCAGCAGTGGCAGGGGAGGAAGCGGGCATGGCAGACGGAGCGAAAAGTCGCCAGCCAGTGTGTCAGTTCAGCCCCGGAGATGCCATCGGGAAATCCTCCGGCGCACCGGATCCGCACGGCATTGCCGGCTGGCGAGAAATTCGTCCAGCCTGCGCAAAATTCACCAATTTCTGGCTGCTGATCGAACGAGCAAAAGGCCGCTGCTCGTGCCGCAAAAATCGTGCGGCAAAATTTTTTTACCGCCGCTGCTCAGAGGGAAAAAGTGCGCGCTGGCGCCTTTGTTTCACCGCGGTTCCGTCGAAAAACGGGGTCTGGCACAACGGGTGCTAAATGGACAGATGTTCGTGTAACAACGAACGGGGGAAAAAACCAAAAGGGCAGCCCGACTGGAGGGAGAATCGCTGGAAATCCGGGGGGAACTTCCAGCGGGGCCAGTCGGGCTGTTTCTTTTGGAACGCGCACCTCGCCAGCGAGGCGTCGGCGGCAGCGGGGCGGGGCAACGATCGACTCCTGCCCGCTAAAGTGTGAACTCCTGCGGGATTCCTCCCGCGGAGCGGAGCAGCGCCACTCAGAGCGGCTGGATCAGCTCCACCTCGTAGCCTTCCGGCGCGTCGATAAAGGCGATGATATTTTTCTCGCCCTTGTGCGGGCCATCGGAGAGCGGGTAACCCTTTTTCGCCGCCTCTTTGGCGAAAGCTTCCATGTCGTCCACCTCGAAGGCGATGTGCGTCAAGTCGGAGCCGACCTCGATCGGGCCGCTTTCGTCGAATTTGCACAGCTCGATCTCCTCCTCGCTGCCCGGCGCTTTCAAAAAGACGAGTTGCGAGCCGCGGCCCGAGGTGTGCCGGCGGATTTCCTCCAGGCCGAGCACATCGCGATAGAAGGCGACGGTTTTTTCGAGATCGTGGACCCGGTAGCGGGTGTGCAGGAGGCGTTTGACCATGATGGATTTAGGTTTGCGGATTTTCGATTAAAGGAGAGGCTGCGTGCCGTTGCCGCCGAGGCGGCCGGGGACTTTGGCGACGCAGCCGTCGGAACGTAAATCGGAAATCACAAATCCAAAACGGGAAATCGGATGCTTTACCTCGGCCTGGACAGCGGCACGCAGAGCACGAAATGCGTCGTGCTCGACTTGGAAACCAGCAGCGTGCTGGCCAGCGCCAGCGCCGCGGTCGGCCTCCTCGGCGGGCTGCCTCCGGGCCACGTCGAGCAGGCGCCGGAAGTCTGGATCGACGCCGCGGACCTGACGATCCGCAATTGCCTCGCGCAGCTCGACGACGCGCAACGCTCGCAGGTGCGCGGGATCGGCGTCAGCGCGCAGCAGCACGGCCTCGTGGCGCTCAACGACAGCGGCGACCCGGTGCGCCCGGCAAAGCTGTGGTGCGACACTTCCACCGTCGCGCAGGTCGAGCAGTTCAACGCCGAATTCGGCGGCGCCGACGAGCTCATCGCGCTCACCGGCAACCCGATGCGCACCGGCTACACGGCGCCGAAAATCCTGTGGCTTAAACAAAACGAGCGGTCCAACTGGGCCGCCACCCGCACGATCCTGCTGCCGCACGACTACCTCAATTTCTGGCTCACCGGCGAGAAGCGCATGGAGTTCGGCGACGCCAGCGGCACCGGCATGTTTGACGTGCGCACGCGCAAATGGAGCCAGCCGATCCTCGATTTCATCGACACCGGCATCGAGGAAAAATTGCCGCCGGTGGAAAGCTCCCGCAAGCCGTGCGGCCTGCTGCGCGACAGCCTGGCAAAGGACTGGGGGCTCCCCGGCACCGTGCTGGTTTCCGCCGGCGGCGGCGACAACATGATGGCCGCGATCGGCACCGCCAACACCGCGCCCGGCGGCCGGCTCACCGCCAGCCTCGGCACCAGCGGCACGCTCTTCGCCTGGAGCCCGGAGCCGGTGATCGACGAGCATGGCGAAGTCGCCGCGTTTTGCGACAGCACGGATGCCTGGCTGCCGCTGGTCTGCACGATGAACGTGACGGTCGCCACCGAGCAGGCGCGCAAGCTTTTCAACTACGACCACGCCGCGCTCGAAGCCGCGGTCGCCGCCACGCCGGCCGGCGCCGGCGGGCTGCTTTTCCTGCCGTATCTGCGCGGCGAGCGCACCCCGGACCTCGCGCGCGGCAGCGGCGTCCTGCACGGCCTAACGACCGCGAACATGCAGCCGGCCCACATCGCCCGCGCCGTGATGGAAGGCGCGACCCTGGGCCTCGGCTACGGGCTTTCCCGCCTCCGCGCGCTCGGCGTGAAACCGGCGGAGATCCGCCTCACCGGCGGCGGCAGCCGCAGCCCGATCTGGCGCTCGATCTGCGCCGATGTTTTCGGCGTGCCGGTCGTCGCGCTGGCATCCAGCGAGGGCGCCGCGCTCGGCGCCGCCATCCAGGCGGCCTGGACGGAGCGGGCGGTCAACGGCACCGCGACGCCGCTGCGCGAAATCGCCGCGCGCTGCGTGCAGCTCGACGAAAGCACGCGCGTCGAGCCAACTCCCGGCAACAGGGCGCTCTACGCGGAAACCCAGGCCCGCCAGACCGATCTCACCCGCAAGCTGCGCAGCGGCGGCTTTTTCTAGTTCTAGCGCGCCCGTTTCGTCCCCGCGGAAAAACTTCCTGGTTCCTTCCTATTGATGAAGCTCCTTCTCGCCGCCACCGGCGCCAGCGGATCGATCTACATGCAGCGGCTGCTCGGCCGGCTCGACGCCCGGGCGCACGAAATCCATCTCGTGTTCAGCGCTCACGCCCGGCAGGTCGCCGCCGAGGAACTCGGGAGCGGCAAGTTGCAGGTCCCGGAAGGCGTGCGGGAATACGACGACCGCTCGATGCACGTGCCCTGGACCAGCGGCTCGGCGTTGTTTGACGCGATGGCGATCGTGCCCTGCTCGATGGGCACGCTCGGGCGCATCGCGGCGGGCACCAGCGAGTCGCCGATCCTGCGCGCGGCCGACGTGTTTCTCAAGGAACGCCGCCGCTTGATCCTGGTGCCGCGCGAAACGCCCTGGAGCCTCATCCACGCGCGCAACGCCGTGACCGTGCTCGAAGCCGGCGCGATTTTGTTGCCCGCGATCCCGTCGTTTTACCATCGCCCGGCGAGCGTGGAGGAAGTCGTTGATACCGTGGTCTTCCGCATCCTCGATCATCTCGGCATCCGCGATCCCGCGACGCGGCGGTGGCAGGCGGACGAAGAGGAGAAATGAGGCGCTCGGCTGGATGAGTGCTGAATCGCAGCGAGCCGGAGGCATCCGCCGTTTCGATTGCCCGCTTCCTTTCGTAAATCAAAAGTCGCCGACCATTTTTCCTGACTTCTCTTGTCCATTCCTCCCTCCATCGCTGCCCGCCTCGGGGTCTGGATCCTGCGTGCGCTGGAGCTGACCCTGCGTTGGGATGTATCGCCCGACGAGAAGGCGCGGCTCCGCTGGTTGCGCGAGCATCCGGACGAACGATTCATCGCGGCGATGTGGCACAACCGCATTCTGGTGATGCCGTTTGCGTGGGAGAAATTCCAGGCGCGCCATCGACCGCGACCGTTTGTGCTGACAAGCCTCAGTTCCGACGGCGAAATGCTGGCGCGTTTCGCGGCGGGCTTCGGCATCGGCGCGGTGCGCGGCTCGGCGCGACGACGCGGTGCAGCGTCGCTCCGCGAACTGGTGGAAACCGTGCGGAGCGGACACGATATTTTCATCACGCCCGACGGCTCGCGTGGCCCGCGCTACGGACTCAAAGGTGGCGCCGTTTCGCTCGCGCAAATCACCGGCGCGCTGATGATTCCGGTCGGGGTGGAATTTTCGCGCTGCTGGCGGCTGCGGAGTTGGGACGGGTTCATGATTCCCAAGCCCTTCGCGCGCGTGACTCTGCGCATCGGCGAGCCTTTCCGCGTGCCGGAGACGGCGACCGACGACGCGTTTGAAGCCGAGCGCCAGCGCTGCGAAACGGCGCTTCTCGCTCTGACCGTTCAGCGTTGATTCCCCGCTCGCGCGGCTGTCCCCCGTCAGGGATAGAAATCGTCCACCGTTGGCACCGGCCGTGGCGCGGACGCCGCCGCGGCGCTGCCGAGCACCTCGCGCGGCGCGCCGGCTTCCGGGTATTCAAAGATGCGGCCTTCGTAGTTCCGCACGACAACTTTCTCGCGGTCGCGATAGAGCAGGTAGTTCGGATTGACCGGCACTTTGCCGCCGCCGCCCGGGGCGTCGATGACATATTGCGGCACCGCGTATCCGGTCGTGTGTCCGCGCAGGCCCTCGATGATTTCGAGTCCCTTCGCGACCGGCACCTGCAGGTGCGAGGAGCCTTTGATGAGATCGAGCTGATACAGGTAATACGGCCGCACCCGGCAGCGCAGGAGCTTGTGCACGAGCGCCTTCATCACATCGAGATCGTCGTTTACCCCGCGCAGGAGCACGCTCTGGTTGCCGAGCGGAATGCCGGCGTTGGCGAGGCGCTCCAGCGCTGCTTTGACTTCGATCGTCAGCTCGCGCGGATGGTTGACATGCACGCTCATCCAGAGCGGATGATACTTCGCCAGCATGGCGCAGAGCGCCGGCGTAATGCGCTGCGGCAGGAAGATCGGCACCCGCGAGCCGATGCGCAGAAACTCGATGTGCGGAATCTCGCGCAGGCTGCGCAGGATGCGCTCCAGCTTGTCGTCTGTGAACAGGAGCGGGTCGCCACCGGAAAGCAGCACGTCGCGCACTTCGGTGTGCTCCTTCAGGTAAGCCAGCGCGCCTTCGAAATTCGTGTGGAGCTCCTGCTCGCCAGCCCCGGAGACGACCCGGGAGCGGGTGCAATACCGGCAGTAGCTGGCGCAACGATCCGTGACGAGAAACAACACCCGGTCCGGGTAACGATGCACGAGTCCCGGCACCGGCATGTCCTGGTCTTCGCCGACCGGGTCCGCCATTTCCCACGGCTGCACGAGCGACTCCTCCAGGCGCGGCAGCACTTGGCGGCGGATCGGGCAGAGCGGGTTGTCGCGCTCGATGAGATTGAAAAAATGGGGCGTCACCGCCAGCGACAGCTTCGAGCCGGCCACCTGGACACCGGCGCGTTCCTCGGGCGTGAGCACGAGGCGCTGCTCCAGCCCTTCGAGGGTGGTGACGCGGTTCTTCAACTGCCACTTCCAGTCGTTCCATTGCTCGGGCGTCGCCTCCGGCCAGTAGCCGGGCGCATGCGAGCGAAACGTCGTGGCGAGATCGCCCTCGGCCGTGGAGACGGCGGAAGACTGGGAAGCCGTGCGTTCGGGCACGGGCGCGTCGGCATCCGCTTCAGCGCCCGAGGAGGTGGAGGAAGAGCTGCCGGCAGTGGCCAGGGCCGCATTTTCCGCGGAGGCCTTGGAGGCAACCACACTGGCCGCGGCATCCGCGGCGAGGGTTTGATTCATTTCGATGCTTAATCGTGCCGGAAACGGTAGGGCGACGGGGTTTATTGTCAAATTTGGGAATCGTGGGATGTTGGTCGGCGCCCGGGCTCCTGGCTGGTGGTTTCCGGGCTTCCTTTGAACGACGCCCGCCGCCGGCCTGTCGATTTCCCGCAACACTTTTCCGCCTCTCATCTTATGCTGCGTCCCCGTCCTTTTCTCCTCTGCGCCGCGCTGGTTTTGACTCCGCTCGGCGTGCGCGCCCAACAGCCGACGCCGGCGCCCTTGCAGCAGCCGCCGCCGGCGGGCGCGCCAAAGGTCGAGGCGCCCCAGTCGCCGGGCATGAACCTGGCGCGGCAGATGAACGAGGCGTTCATCAACGTCTTCGATCACGTCGCCCCGGCGGTGGTGGTGGTTGACGTGTCGAAAAAAGCCGGTCCCGAAGGGGAGAACAACCCGATGGAATTTTTCGGCGACTTCTTCTTCCGCGGCCAGCCGAACGACGGCGACGATAACAACAGCGGCGGCGGTGGCGGCGGTGGGACAAACCGCCCGCAGCGCCGCCCGCGCCAGAGCCAGAGCGAAGGCAGCGGCTTTATCATTCAGGCCGACGGCTACATCCTGACGAACTACCATGTCGTCAGCGGCAGCGACACGGTGCGCGTGCGCCTGAAAGACGCTCGCACATTCACCGCGAAGATCGTCGGCTCGGACGAGAAGACCGACATCGCCGTGTTGAAGATCGATGGCCAGGGCTTTCCCACGGTCCAGCTCGCTGACAGCGATGCGGTGCGCGTCGGCCAGCTCTGCTTCGCCATCGGCGTGCCTTACAAGCAGGATTACACCTTCACCCAGGGCGTCGTGAGCGCGAAAAACCGCAACAACCTCAACGTCGCGCAATACGAGGATTACATTCAGACCGACGCCTCGATCAATCCCGGCAACAGCGGCGGCCCGCTGCTCGATCTCGATGGCCACGTGATCGGCATGAACACGCTCATCAACGGCCTCAACCGCGGCCTCGGTTTCGCGATCCCGAGCAACATGCTGCGCGAGATCGGCAATTCCCTCATCAAGACCGGCCGCATCGTGCGCCCTTACATCGGTGTGCGCATTGAAACGCTCACGGATGACGCGAACAGCGGCAACAACCCTGCGGCCGGCGGTGGCCGGCTCGACTCCACCATGACTGGCGGCACCAAGAAGGGTGTCGTCGTGCGCACGATCGAACCCGACACGCCGGCGTATCGCAGCGACCTGAAGCCGGCGGACGTGATCGTCGAAGTGGACGGCCAGCCGGTGAACAGCGACCGCGAGCTGCAAAAGCGCATTCTGTCGAAAAAGGTCGGCGACACCGTGCAGCTCACCGTGATCCGCAAGGGCAAGTCCATCAAGGTGCCCGTGGTCACCGGCGAACTGCCGAGCGAGGTCGCCGGGGCCGGCGGCCGGCGCAACGTCCTCCCGCAGCCGGACAGCGGCAGCAGCGGTGGGAACAACGAACCCGGCGCCGGCAAAGAGAGCGCCACCGCCCGGCCGAGCCAGCCCAATCTTTTCGGCCTGCAGGTGCAGAAGATGACAAAGGAACTCGCCGAGAGCATGGGCGTCGAAACGGACACCGGCGTCATCATCACCAGCGTCGCCGAGGACAGCCCGGCCGCCCGCGCCGGCATCCGGGTGCGGGACGTGATCACCGAGATCGGCGACAAGCCGGTGACCGACGTGGAATCACTGAAGGAAGCGCTCAAAAACTCGGACCCGAAGCGCGGCATCGACTGCTACGTCACCCGCGGCGGCAGCAAGACGTTTGTCGTCATCAAAGGCTCCTAAGTCCCTGGCGTCGGGCAGGAAGGGGCCGGAGCACTGGGCCGGCGCGGGCATCCCGCGGTTTTCCCGCAGCGATCGGCCGGTCAAAATGCGCGCGCCCGTCGGCATGGCGCCCGGGCGCGGAAAACTTCGCCGCTTTTTTCGTGCAAAAGTGACGCGAAGTGCCGATGTTTGAAACCCGGCCCGAGCCGTTCTTTTCCGCCAATCCATCGTCTCTGTCCCCGCGCCGCCGTTCGATGCCGACGAATCCCAAAGCCCTGGTCGAGATCGGCCGCAAGCAGCGGCTGGAGCTGCTCAATGCGCTCCGGCGCAGCGGCGCCGAGGGGCTGAGCGTGAAGGCGCTCGCCGCGCAATTCGGCATGAGCTACATGGGCATCAAGCAGCACTGCCTGCGGCTCGAAAAAGACGGTTATCTGGAAACCGAGCGCCGGCATCAGCCTGTCGGCCGGCCAGAATTGATCTACCGCCTGAGCCCGCGGGCCTACGGGCTCGTCAGCAGCGCGCCGCCGGATGTCGCGGCGGGCGGCGCCGGGGGCGGCAGTTGCGGTGGCGCGCCGCGTCCGGCCGCGCGGCTCGTGCTCGATCTGCTCGCCGCGGTGCGTCACACCTACGGCGCCAGCGCGCCGGAAAAACTGCTCTTCGCGCTGTTCAGCCGCCGCGCTGAGGATTACGCCGCGGAGCTGCCGCCGCGGACGTTTTCGCTCGCCGACCGCGCGGCCGCCCTGGTGCGGATCCGCGATGCCGAGGGGCACATGTCTTCGCTGGAAACCGCCGCTGCCGCCGCCAACGGCACTGCCGCGTCGCCAGTGCTGGCTCCCGCCGGCAACGGCCGGGGCGAGGAATTCAGCAACGGCGGCGGCAACGGCCATGGGCACACGCCGCGCATGCCGTCGGCGTCGTCGGCAGCCTCGGCAACTGCGGGCGGCGAAACGTTGCGCATCGTCGAGCACGACTCGCCGCTGGCGGATCTGCTGCCGAAATTTCCGCTCCTGGCCCGGCTGGAGGCCGAGCTGTTCGAACGGGTGCTCTTCTGCCCGGTGCAGCGCGTGGACGAATCTGCCTCTGGCCGGTATCGCTGCGTCTTCCGGCTCGGCCGATAAAGCGCGTCGCGCGGCCTTGCGCTTCGCCGGAAAATTTCCGGTCAGCGCGGCTGCGTGCGGAGCGCGGGATCGTTCAGCGCGCGCTCGCGATCGCCGAGGTTGTGGTAGTTCCAATAATCGACCTTCAGGCTCCCCTTGAGCCGCAGTTCGCTGCCGCCCGCCGGACGCCAAACCCGCAGAAGATGCGGCGGCGCGGCGTCGAGTAGAAACGTATCTTTCCCGCCGCTGTGCGCGACGTTCACGGTGATCTGTCCGGCTTTGCTGTCCGTGCTGAAATCCACGGTCGCCGGGGCGAACGCGATGCGGTCTTTCTTGGAATTAATCACGCTCGGCGCGAGCGGAACCGTGAAGCTGCCGCTGGCTGATTTTTTGAAATCGATCGTCCGCACGCGCGCCGGCAGTTCATCGTAGAAAACGCCGTCGGGCGGCGCGGGAACTTCCTCGCTGCCTTCGACCATTCCTTCCCAATACGTGTGGTAGCGATACTTCCAGCGCGCGCCCTCGCGGTCCGCGATTTTGAACGTGTTGCCGCACGAGTCGTTGCTCGTGAGCGACCACTTCAGCAACTGCCCCGGCGCGTCGCCGCCGACCCGCCAGAACGCGCTGTGCATCTGCTGGTAAACGTAAAGCCCGGTCTGGATGCGCAGGATCTGGTTGAGCTTCAGCACCGGATAGACGCCCGGCTTCTGCCAGTCGTCCGCTTTGACGTGCGTATCCGGCAGAAAATCCTCGCGCACCAGGATGTGAATGACTTCCGCCGGATGCGCCTGGCCATACCGCGACGCAGTGCCTTCGTAGGTGTTGAACTCCGCCTTGCCGTCGCGCCAGTAGGCATCATCCAGCCACGCATGCCGAGAAACCCGCGCCGTTTTCCGCCGCCTGCGTGACGACGGCCGGTAGCGTCAAAAGCGCGGCAGCGATTAAGCCGAGCCTCCAATTCGACAGCAAACCGAGACACCGAGAAAGCGGAGGAAATTTTTTCCCGGTGATATTCATAGTCCGTTTCTTCTCCGTCTTTTCCTCTGTGCTCTCTGTGCCTCTGTCTCTGTGCCCTCGGTGTTAAAAAAACACACCCGCCGCCCACGCGCTCACCCCTCGATCCACTCCGCGTGGTAATGCGAGCATTCCTCTTTGATACGCGCCACGATCTCCGCCCGACGCTCCGCCGCCCAGCTTGGCATCACTTCGCGCCAGCGGACCTCGCCGGGGATGTAGAAGGAAAACGGCTGCCCGTAGCGCGTCGGCGGATCGATGTAAATTTTGATCCCCTCGCCGCCGAGCCCCTCGGAATACGTGAGGTGACGCCAGCCGATAACCACCCGGTAGCTGTGCGCCTGCTCTGCGGTTTCGGAAATCCGGTCCCCTTGTTGCCACATGGAAAGAAAAAAGTGCGAAGTCCGCCGCCCCCGCGCGGCGGCAGGTTAGACCTCGCGCCGGACTCCGCCGTTCACAATCCGGCATCCGTCACCGCGCCCTGCGAGGCGGAGGAGACGAGCCGCGCGTATTTCGCCAGGACGCCGCGGGTGTAGCGCGGCGCCGGCGCGCGCCAGGCAGCCAGGCGGGCGGAAATTTCGTCGTCGCCCAGCTCCAGCGTCATCGTGCGCGCCTCGGCGTCGATGGTGATCGTGTCGCCCTCGCGCACCGCCGCCAGCGGACCGCCGTTGAACGCTTCCGGCGTGATGTGGCCGACGACAAACCCGTGGCTGCCGCCGGAGAACCGTCCGTCCGTGATCAACGCCACGTCCCGGCCGAGTCCGCGGCCCATGATCGCGCCGGTCGGCGACAACATCTCGCGCATGCCCGGCCCGCCGCGCGGCCCTTCGCTGCGGATGACCACCACGTCCCCGGCGATGATCGCGCCGTCGAGAATCCGCTGCAGCGCCTCTTCCTCGCTTTCAAACACCCGCGCCCGGCCGCTGAAGCGCGTGCCTTCCTTGCCGCTGATTTTCGCGACGGCGCCTTCGGGGGCGAGGTTGCCGTAAAGGATGACGAGGTGGCCGGTCTTTTTGATCGGATCGCTCAGCGGCCGGATGATCGTCTGCGCGGCCGGATACGGCTTCACGTCGGCGACGTTTTCCGCCAGCGTCTTGCCGGTGACCGTCAGGCAATCGCCGTGCAGCAGGCCGGCGTCGAGGAGCGTCTTCAACAGCGGCGTGAGGCCGCCGATGGCGACGAGTTCCGACATGAGATGCTTGCCGCTCGGCTTGAGGTCCGCCAGCACCGGCACCCGCTGACCGATGGCGGTGAAATCGTTTAACGTTAAAGGAACCTCGGCCGCGTGCGCCATGGCGAGGAGGTGGAGCACGGCGTTCGTCGAGCCGCCGACCGCCATGACGACGGTGATCGCGTTTTCAAACGCCTCGCGCGTCATGATGTCGCGCGGCCGGATGTTCGCTTGGACGAGCTTCACCACGGCGGCGCCGGCGCGGCGGCAGTCCATGACTTTGTCCTTCGAGATCGCGGCCTGCGCGGAGGAATTCGGCAGGCTCATGCCGAGCGCTTCGATCGCGGAAGCCATGGTGTTCGCGGTATACATGCCGCCGCAGGAGCCCGGGCCCGGGATCGCGCAGGCTTCGATGTCGGCGAGCTCCTGGTCGTCGATCTCGCGGGTCGCGTGCTTGCCGACGGCTTCGAAGACCGAGACGATGTCCACCAGCTTGTCCTTGTGGCAGCCGGGCAGGATCGTGCCGCCATAGACGAACACCGACGGCCGGTTCAGCCGCGCCAGGGCGATGAGGCAGCCCGGCATGTTTTTGTCGCAGCCGCCGATGGCCACGACTCCGTCAAAGCCTTCGCAGGCCGTGACCGTCTCGATGGAATCGGCGATGACCTCGCGCGAAACCAGCGAGTATTTCATCCCCTCGGTGCCCATCGAGATGCCGTCGGAAATCGTGATCGTGTTAAAGATCAGCGCCTTGCCGCCCGCGTCGTCCGCGCCGGCGGCGGCCTCGCGCGCCAGGCCGTCAATGTGGGCGTTGCAGGGCGTCACCTGGCTCCAGGTCGAGGCGATGCCGATCTGCGTTTTGGCGAAGTCTTCGCGGGTGAAGCCGACCGCGTGCAGCATCGCGCGGCTGGCGGCACGCTCGGGGCCATCAAGCATGATGGCGGAGTGGGGACGGGGAGCGGAAGTGGGCTGGGTCATGGCTGGGAAAGGCGGGGTTAAAAAACCGGCAAAACGGCGCCGGCGACGCAAGTTTTGACAGCATGCGCCGTGGCCCCGTAACTTCAACCTCCCGTTTCGCCGGTTTTCCGCAATTTTTCACCGCTGCCATCCGCTCTCATCATGACGACCAAATCCAAGATCCTTGTCGCCGACCCGATCTCGCCCCGCGGCGTGGAGGAACTCGGGCGTGACGGCGCTTTCGAAGTGCTGTTTCAGACCGGCCTGAAGGAGGAGCAGCTCCTCGAAATCATCCCGGACTGCACCGCGCTCGTGGTGCGCAGCGAGACAAAGGTAAACAAACGCGTGCTCGAAGCCGCGAAAGCGCTGCGCATCGTCGGCCGCGCCGGCGTGGGCGTGGACAACGTGGACGTCGAGGCCGCCACGGCGCGCGGCGTGATCGTGATGAACACGCCCGACGGCAACACGATCTCCACAGCCGAACACGCCTTCTCGCTCCTGGTTTCCGTCGCCCGCACGATCCCGCAGGCGCACGCCAGCACGGCGGCCGGCAAGTGGGAGCGCAAGAAGTTCCAGGGCGTCGAGCTTTACGGCAAGACGCTCGCGATTCTCGGCATGGGCCGCATCGGCTCCGAGCTGGCGCGCCGCGCGATGGCCTTCGGCATGCGCGTGCTCGCCTACGACCCGTATCTCGCCGCCAGCCGCGCCCGCGCCATGCAGGTCGAGCTGGTCGAGGAACTCGATGAGATTCTGCCGCGCGCCGATTTCATCTCCATGCACATGCCGCTCACCGCGGAAACCCGGCACATGCTCGACGCCCGCCGGCTCGCGCTCTGCAAACCGGGCGTGCGCATCGTGAACTGCGCCCGCGGCGGTCTCGTGGATGAAACCGCGCTCGGCGCCGCGCTCGACAGCGGCCACGTCGCCGGCGCCGCGCTGGACGTCTTCGAGGTCGAGCCGCTGCCGGCCGATTTTCCGCTGCGCTCGAACCCGCGCCTCGTCCTCACCCCGCACCTCGGCGCCAGCACCGCGGAGGCGCAGGAATCCGTCGGCATCGAGATCGCCCAGGCCATCCGCGCCGCACTGCTCGACGGCGTGATCCGCAACGCCGTCAACCTCCCGAATCTTGACGCCAAGACGCTCGCCATCATCGGGCCGTATCTCGATTTCGGCGCGCGGCTCGGCCGTTTTCTGTCGCAGACCGCGCCGTCAAAGCGTTGCGACCGGCTGACGATCAATTATTCCGGCAAGGTCAACGAAGCCGACGTGACGCCGATCACCCGCGCCGTGGTGAAGGGTTACCTCGAAGCCGCGTCCGGTTCGGAAGTGAACCATGTCAACGCGCTCGCGAAGGCCAACGCGCTCGGCTTGAAAGTCAGCGAGACCCGCCAGACTGCGGTGGGCGATTTTACCGATTTGCTGGAAGTCGCGGTCGGCTGCGGCGAGGAAACGTCTTCGGTCGCCGGCACGTTTTTCGGCGCCAAGCCGCGCATCGTCACGATCAACGGCCGTCACGTGGAGGCCAAGCCGGAAGGCGTCATCCTGCTGCTCGAAAATCGCGACGTGCCCGGCATGGTCGGCAAGATCGGCAGCCTGCTCGGCGAGCGGCACATCAACATCGCCACGATGAGCCTGAGCCGCGACGCCGCCGGCGGCACCGCGCTGAACGTGCTCAATCTCGACAGCGCGCCGGATGCCGACGCCATCGCGGGCATCCGCGCCGACGCGGATATCCTGCAGGCGCGCGTGCTGACGCTCTGAGCGCTTTCTGCCGCTCGCCGCCGCACGCCGGAATGCCTTGATTGAACGCTTGGAGACAAGGCATTTCTAAGCTTCCCGAATACCGCCATGCCTGAGGAACCTTTTCGGTCCACCCCGCCACCGTCTTTCCCGTCCGAGGGCCCCGCTGTCGGCGCGCCACCGCCGACGCCGCCCCCGTCTTACCTGCCGGGCACGGACAGCTCGCTGACCTCGACCGGCCTCACGCCGAACATCGCGGCCGGACTGGCGTGTTTGTTCACGTTTCTGAGCGGCATCGTCTTTCTCGTGCTGGAGAAGCGCAGCAGCTACGTCCGTTTCTGGGCGATGCAGGCCACGATCTTCGGCGGCGCCTGGTTTCTGGCGGCGATCGTTTTGAAAGTGGTGGCCATCGTGTTCGGACTTATCCCGGTGCTGGGATGGATCGTCGGCTTCCTGATCGCGCTGCTTTACATCGTGATGATGATCGCCGGCTTGATCGTCTGGATCATCATGCTGGTGAAAGCGTTCAGCGGGCAGGAGTGGGAGATCCCGGTGTTGGGCCCGATCGCGCGCCAGCAACTCGCCCGGATGGGCGCCTGAGGACGGGGCGCTTTCCGCCCGTCGGAGTGGCGCGTCCGCGTGGCGTGGGATTGCAACGCGTGCGGCTCACAGAGCCGCCTCTACAAAAACGCAAACCAGACCACCATCCGCCAAGAGGCCCGGCGCGTTGCCGCCGTGCGTCCGCGGATCGCCGCTGCGTCGCCGAGTCGAAGATCACGGCAGCGACTGCGAGCCGATTCAATCGGTCCTGCGCGGGCGCAGAGCGTTCGGCTGCCGGGAACCGACATGGAGTTGCCGTCATGCAAACGCGGCTCGCCGTTGCCGTCGCTGGTGACGCCGTTTAAACTGCGCTTCCGCTTTCCGAAACCCCGTCTATGAAACTCGCTTTCTCCACCGCTCAAGCCCCCGCCGACGCCGAAATCACCGTGCGCTTCCTGTCCGCCGAGAAACGGGCGGAAACGCCCGTCGCCGTGCCGGAGGCAGAGTTCAGCGGCAAGGAGAACGCAATCGTGTTTTTCCATGCGGAACGCACGCTCTGCATCGGGCTCGGTGCGGCCGCGAAACTCGATGCGCGTGCCGTGCGCACCGCCGCTGGCGTGACGGCGCGCTGGCTGCGGAGCCACGGCCGGAGCAGCGCCGCGTTTGCGCTGACGGACGGGCTGGCGGCCCACGCGCAGGCTCTGGCGGAAGGGCTGGGGCTGGGCACCTATCGCTTTGATCGATTCAAGAAATCCGCGGGCAACGGCAGCGGTGACGCCGAAGCCGATGCCGCGCAAAACGGGCCGCTGCTGGAGCAGGCGACATTTCTTTGCGGGGAGGGCGAGCGCGACGCTGTCCGCGCCGCCGCCAATCGCGGCAACGCGCTCGCGGAAGCCGCAAACTACGCCCGCGAACTCGCGAACTCGCCGCCGAACGTCTTTTTCCCCGAAACGCTGGCGGAAGCCGCCCAAAAACTCGCGGACGATTCCGGCGGCGCGCTGAGCGTGGAGATTTTCGACGAGAACCGACTGCGCGCGGAAGATTTCGGCGGCCTGCTGGCGGTCGGCGGCGGCAGCGCGCGTCCGCCGCGGCTGATCGTGTTTCGCTACAATGGCGGCGCGAACGCGGACGAGAAGCCGATCGCGCTCGTCGGCAAGGCGATGACCTTTGACAGCGGCGGGCTTTCCATCAAGCCGGCGCTCGGCATGGAGGAGATGGTTTGGGACAAATGCGGCGGCTGCGCGGTGATGGGCGCGATGCACGGGATCGCGGCGTTGAAGCCGAAGCGGAACATCGTCGGCGTCATCGCCAGCGCGGAAAACATGACCGGCCCCGGCGCCTATCGGCCGGGCGACATCGTCACCGTTTACGACGGCAAGCACATCGAGATCAACAACACCGACGCCGAAGGCCGCGTGATCCTGGCCGACGCGCTCGGCTACGCGCGCAAGCACCTCGGGGTTTCCGCGATGATCGATCTCGCCACGCTCACCGGCGCCTGCGTGGTCGCGCTCGGCGACGAAACCGCCGGGCTCTGGAGCACGGACGACGCGTTGAAAAACGACGTGCTCGCCGCCAGCGAACGCTCCGGCGAGCCGCTCTGGCCGATGCCGCTGAACCGCGAGCACGAAAAGAAGATCAAGAGCGACATCGCGCTCGTCAAAAACAGCAGCGGCCGCCCCGGCGGCGCCTGCACGGCGGCGGCGTTTCTGAAGAATTTCGTCGGCGACACGCCGTGGGCGCATCTCGACATCGCCGGCCCGGCCGCGATCACGAAAGATCGCGCCGATCTCGCCCGTGGCGCGACCGGCTTCGGCGCGCGCACGCTGCTGGAACTCGTCTGCGCGGACAGTTGATCGCAGCGCTGCGGCCGATCACCAAGTCAGCGCGCAGACAAACAACAGCGCTCCGTAGCCGAGGCCGAGATAGACCGCCAGGCGCCACCGCGTGAGGCTGCGCGAAAGCCAGCCGAGCGCGTCGCGCAGGAGGTGCGGTTTGCCGACGAGAAACATGCCGGCGACGATCCAGACATAGGCCAGTGCCACGAGCAGCAGACGGGTCGCCGGCGGCCGCAGGAAAGCGGCTTCGAGCGGCGGGTCGGCGGCGAGCAGGAGCAGGATGCCCAGCGCGCGCGCGGCAAGAAATTCATCCACGTAACGCAGCATCAGGAACCAGCCGATCGGGATGAGCACTTGGCCGAGCGGGCGCAGCCTGTAGAACTCGCCAAGATCGGTGCGGCTCCACAGCCAGAAGGTCCAGAGCGCGGCCAGCGTGAGCAGCGCGATCCCGGCCGGGCGCGACCGCGGCAGATCGAGCAGGAACCGCCGGACCGACTCGCTGCGGACAAGCGCGATGGCGTGGCTGGCCAGCAACAGCAAGCCGACCAGCAGGCCGACGGCGCGAAGCGAAAGAAACGAATAATCCATGAAAAGGAAAGAGCGGCGACAGCAGCGGAGCGAGAGAGATCAAAAACCGTCAGACGACGCGAGTGCCGGTTCCGCCGGGACGCTCGCCGCCGCGGCGGCCTGCGGATCGCCGCATTCGCCGTAGAGCGTGAAGCCGCTGGACTCGACGATGTCCACCGACACCAACTCGCCGACGTGCCGCTCGGGCTGCGGGCTGGCGAAAACGACGATTTTGTTCGTGCGCATGCGGCCGCTGAGCCGGCGCGCGTTGGTCTTGCTCGGGCCTTCGCAAAGAATCTCGACGCGCTGCCCGACGTGCGCCGCGTGCAGGCGGCGGGTGTGTTCGTTGATGACGGAAAGCAGGTCCTGGTTGCGCGCTTCCTTCACCTCTTCGGGCAACTGGCCCTCCATCGTCGCGGCCGGCGTGTCCCGACGCGGCGAGTAACGGAAAATAAACGCGTTGTCGAAGCCAACGCGTTCCGCCAGCTCGCGGGTCTGCGCGTAGTCCTCCTCCGTCTCGCCGGGGAACCCGACGATGATGTCCGTGGTGATCGCGATGCCGGGCCGCGCGGCGCGCAGGTCGGCGACGAGGCGCTCGTATTTCGCCGTGGTGTAAGGGCGGTGCATCGCGCGCAGGATCCGGTCACTGCCGCTCTGGAGCGGAAGGTGGACGTGCTCGCAAAGCTTCGGCAGCCGGGCAAACGCCTCGACGAGGTCGCCGCGAAAACCGATCGGATGCGGGCTGGTGAAACGCAGGCGCTCGAGACCCTCGACCGCGTGCACGGCGTCCAGCAATTGCACAAACGGGCTGCGGCCAACGGCGCTCTTCGGAAATTCGTGCCGGCCGTAGAGATTGACGATCTGCCCGAGCAGCGTCACCTCCTTCACCCCGCTCGCCACAAGTCCCCGCACCTCGGCGACGATTTCCTCCATCGCCCGGGCGCGCTCCACGCCGCGGGTGCTCGGCACGATGCAAAAGGTGCAGTGCATGTTGCAGCCCTGCATGATGGAGACAAACGCCGTCGCCTGGCCGGGCTTGAGCAGGTGGTCGCGGATCGTGCCCTGCGAGCCGGCCTCGGCGGCCACGTCCACGATCGCGGCGCGCAGGTCGTCCCGGCGCAGCGGCTCCAGCACGGCGGCGCGCTTGCGGGCGAGCGTTTCCTCGACGTGATCCGCCACGCGATGAAATTTCTGCGTGCCGACCACGAGGTCCACGCCTGGCGCATCCTGGAGCAACTGCGCGCCGCGGCTCTGCGCCATGCAGCCGAGAAAGCCATAGACCACCGGCACCGCCCGCCGCTGGCTGCGATCGGCGGCGATGCGCATGCCCATTTTGCCGAGCGCCTTTTGTTCGGCTTGGTCACGCACCGAGCAGGTGTTGAGCAACACCACGTCGGCCTCGGCTTCACGCGAGGTCATCTCGTGGCCGCGGGCCAGCAGGGCGCGCGCGACTTGTTCGCTGTCGCGCTCGTTCATCTGGCA
This sequence comes from uncultured Verrucomicrobiae bacterium, assembly GCA_963762725.1. GTDB lineage: Bacteria > Verrucomicrobiota > Verrucomicrobiia > Chthoniobacterales > SZAS-18 > JAFAXH01. The sequence continues at coordinate 1,357,627 of CAVXLY010000005.1, forward strand.
GCCGTAGGTTTTCAGGTAAATCTTCGCCATCGCACGCGTCCCGGCGGGGACGGACGGGGAACGTAGCCGCGGACGGGCGCGGATCAAACACGGATGCGGGAAACGCCTCGGCGCGGCTGGCGAAACGACGCTCCGTTTCGCCGGCGTGCATCCGCGGCGGAATTTTCCGGCGTTTACCCCTTATGGAATTCCAGCACCAACTCACCTGGCCCGTCGTTTACGCTTTGGTCGGTCTGCTTCTGTTCCTGGTCCTGACGTAATACGCACGGGGCCATTCGGGGCGATCTACTGGCCGCCTCTACAACGGAAGCTGACCCCGACAAAAGGTCACGTGCCGAAGTAGCGGTCGCCGGCATCGCCGAGGCCGGGCACGATGTAGCCGGCTTCGTTGAGCCCGGAATCCACGCTGGCTGTGAAGATCGGCACGTCGGGATGCGCCGCGTGGAGGGTTTGCAGCCCTTGCGGGCAACTCACCAGGCAGAGGAGCCGCACGGAGAGAGCGCCCGCGGCTTTGAGCGCGTTCACCGCCTCCACCGCGGTGTGGCCGGTGGCCAGCATGGGATCGAGCACGATGACGTCGGCATTCGCCAGATCGATGGCGGGTGTGCGGATGTAGTAACGGTGCGCGGCGAGCGTGCCTTCCTCGCGATAAATGCCGATGTGCGCCACCGACGCCTCCGGCACGAGGTCGTGGATGCCTTCGAGCAACCCGAGCCCGGCGCGCAGGATCGGCGCAAGCACGAGCGGCCGGGCGAGCGCGTAGCCGAGGCAGCCGGCGAGCGGCGTCTGCACTTCGATTTCCGTGACGGGCAGTTCGTCCGTGAGGCTGAAGAACAGGAGCGCCGCCAGTTCCCGGGTGATGCGTCGGAACTCCAGCGGCGGCGTCGTCGCATCGCGCAGACGCGCCATTTTCACCTGCACGAGCGGATGCCCGATGAGGTAAAGGCCGCCAGTTTCTTTCGGAGATTCGCCTGCCGCTTCCTCGCTTTCGGCCGCGGATTCGTCGGCGGCGGCGGTTTGGGGTTCGTCGCGCTCGGCGGCCGCGGGTGCCGGAGCTTCCTCGCCAGGATCGGTGCTCGCAGGCGGCTGCCGCGGCGCCAAGGCGAGATCCGCCGTGGGCCGGGAATTCGGTTCCGTCGGAGGCGCTGCCAGCGGTGCTTTCGGGCAAAGGATCGGGCACGCCTGATAGATGACAGCCCTCGACGGTGCAATCAAGACCGGCCGAAGGATAAACCGCTGCCGCCGCTCTGGCGCCGCATCTGCGAAGGCAGCAACGGCGGAAACACCGGCACCGCGCCCGCCGGCGTGGCGGAAACGCGCCCACGCGCCGCAGCGCGCAATTCGCGCCAGCGCGGCCAATCGACCAGATCCGGCGCGGTGGCGATCTGCCGCAGGAGGCTGCGCCACTCGGTCACCGCGCGTTCCACGTCGCCGGCCCGCAGCGTTTCGCCGAGCAGCTTGTGGCGTCGCGCCGGTTCTGTGAGCCACGTCGTGACCGCGGCTGCCGCGCCGTCGCCGTAGTCCGGCGGCACGCCCATTTCCAGATATCCCGGGAACTCGGCGGCGCGACCGTAGGCTTCCTGGCAACGCGCCGCCAGCCGCCCGCCGTAACGGCTGTCGCCGGCATCCTCGGCGAAGCGGTGGCCGGCGCGCAGATTCGCGAGATCGAAGAGCAGAGACTCGATCGGATACCGCTCGTCCTCGAGCGCGGCGGCGATCGCGAGGCCCTCGCCGTGGTTGAAAAAGGCAAACACCCGCCCGCGGCGCGTCGGCGTGCCGTCCGGCTCGATGAGCCCCAGCCGGCGCCAGGCGAGCGCCGGTGTCATGGCCGGATCGCCGCGCTCGCAGTCCGGCAGGCGCGGACAAATCTGACACGGCGCCGGGTAATTGCGCCGTTCCTCGACTCCGAATAGCGCACGGCCGCTGGCATCGCGGATCGCGGGACGGGTGAGCATCGAATAATCCACGCGCGCAACGAGGGATCCGCCGCCGCGTTCGACCAGCGCAGCGAGCTGCCCGCCGCCGCTGAGCACCGGCACCAGCGGCAGCACGCGCTCTTCGAAAACGGCGCGCCCGAAGCGGCCGCCTTCCGGCCAGTTCCGGTCCTGCCACTCGGGTCCGAGCGGTTCCAGACGCGGACGGAGCCCTTTCGCCAGCCGGACTTCGTGCGGGCTGAGGGCGACGGCCAGCGGCAGCTCCCGGCCGTAGCGCCAGCGGTTCGCCGGTTCTCCGGCGGGCGGCGGCAGCTTGCAAAAATTCAGGTCGGCGCGACCGATCGTTTTGAAAAATACCGCGTCCTGCAGCGCCGGCCGCCAAGTGGTCGGGGCCGCCTCGTCCGCGGACGCGTCACCGGGACGCAGGGGAGCCGTCGCCAGCGGGTCTTTTCACCGGGACAAACAACTCCGCCAGCGGCACCTCCTCCGCCGCGCCGGCGGCCGGTTCCCACTCACCGCGCGAGTTGCGGATTTCGATGCTTTGCGGCCGGGCGAAGCGGGCGCGCTCGGCGTCCACAAACAGCCCGCAGGGCCGCGGCCCGTCCGCCAGCGAAAGCTCCGCGCCCAGGCGGACTTCCTGCGTGCTGAACAGGCTGCGCGTCAGCGACACCGCCGCGGCGAGCGGAAGATCGCCGGCGTCATCCGTCGTGCGGCGATCCGCGGCCGCGGCCATCACGGAAACCAGCGTGGGCCAGTCTACCTGCGTCGAGCGGCGGAGCGCCTTCGGCCGCGCGTCGCTCAGCCGCGGCCGGCCGGGGGCGACGAGCACGTAGCCGCGGTCGTCCAGCCCGCGGCGCCCGGCGCGGCCGAACATCTGGAGCAACTCCTCGGGCAAGAGATGCCGCTCAAAGCCGCGCGCCTGGTAGCGGGTGTCGGTGATCAGCACGCTGCGCAGGGAAAAATTGACGCCCGCCGCCAGCCCGGTCGTGGCGACGACGACACGCAGCTGCCCCGCCTTCGCCAGCGGCTCGATGACGCCGGCCCGCAGGCCGTAGGGCAGGCCGCTGTGGTGAAACGCCACCCGCCGACGCAGAAGTTTCGCCATGCCCTCGCCGGCAAGCGCGGCTTGCTCCGCGGAAAGCGCCAGCGGCTCGTCGGCGGGAAGCGCGGCGGCAAGGTCGCGCGCCAGTTCCTCGGCGGCGCGTCGGCGCGGGGCGAAAACGAGCACCGGCCCGAGATCCGCGGCGAGCGCCTTCGCCAGGTGCCGCGGCCAGAAACCGCGGATCCGGTCGTCAATGCGATACGGGATCGTGTCGATCGTCACTTCCTCCAAAGGCACCGGCCGCTCGTGCGTGGCCACGAGCACGGCGTCGCGCCCGAGCCGCTCGCAGCCACGCGACGACATCCGCCGGATTGCCGACGCTGCCGCTCAACAGGAGCAGCTGCGTTTCCGGCGGCGCCAGGGCGATGGCGAGTTCGTAATGCGCGCCGCGCTCCGGATCGGCGAGCATCTGGTATTCATCAATGACGAGCAGCTTCGGGCAGCGCACCCGTCGCAGGAGCCGCTCGCGCTGGGTTTCGAGCGTGGCGACGACCACCCGGGCATCGGGCTTCTCCGAAACGTCGCCCGTCGTGATGCCGACGTCCCAGCCGCTGGCGCGCCATTCCGCCAGCTTGTCGTTCGCCAGCGCGCGGGTTGGCACGGTGTAAACCGCCTGACCTTTCAGCGACGGATACAGCAGTTCGAAAACGTAGGTCTTGCCGGCACCGGTGGGCGCGTGGACGACGACGTCCTTGCCGGCGCGCAACGCGGTGACCGCTTCACCCTGCCAGAGATCAGGGATGCGGAGGCTGAATTCCAGCGAGGCGAAAGCGGCCATGCGTTTCGACCCGAAACGTCGGGCAATTCTGAAGGGCTGAATCGCGTCGCGTCGATTGAACGACGGCGCCGAAATGACGCGGCGCGTTTTCTGTCTGTTGTAGAGGCGGCTCTGTGAGTCGCAGTTATTTGGATTCTGCGGCTCACAGAGCCGCCTCTACAACGACGGTGGCGCGAGTCCAGCCCGGAGACCCTCGACCGCACCAACCTCCTAATTCGTCGCGCCGTCGCGGCTCGTCCGGGCGATCTCGGGACGGCGGTTGTTCAACTGCTGGATGATGTCCTGCAGGATGTTCAACGCCTCGGCTTTCACCGGGTCCACGATGCCAGGGCTGGCGGATTCGGAAGCGAGCGCGTCGTCTGGATCGACATCATCGGCTTCCTCCGCGGCGCGCTGTTCCTCGGTCTTGGGCGCCTTCTTCTTTTTCTTGTCCTCGTCGCTGGCACGCGGGAGCGGCGACTTGTTCACGTTGGCGAGCGAGAGACGGTAGGCCACCGGCTCCGGGGTCTGCCGGGCTTTGCGCTCGGCCTTGCGGGATTCGATCTTTTTCTTGTCCGCGGCGAGTTCGGTTTTGCGATCCTCGATGTTCAGCGAGATGCGGTTTTCCGCCATGCGGGCGTCGAGCTGCGCGATGTCTTCCAGTGCGTAGCGGAACTCGGGCGAGGTCTTCAGGCGCGCGGCGGAGCGGGCGCGCAGGTCGTTCATGTCGGCGGCGCGGGCGCCGTTCCATTTCTCGAAATCGGCCGGCTTCACCTCGTCATACGGCAGCGGAAATTTCAGCGCGTCCTCGCCGATGTCGAGATGCGCGAAACGCGAGGGCAGCACGACGTCGCTCTCGACGCCCTTGAGCTGCGTGCTCTGGCCGCTCGGGCGGTAGAATTTCTGGATCGTGAGCTTCAGCGCGCCGGCCTCGGCGAGCTTGAACCCGAACGGGCTGAGCGCGCGGCCGACCTCGATCATGGTCTGCACGGTGCCTTTGCCGAAGGTGTTCTTGTCGCCGACGATCGTGGCGCGATTGTAGTCCTGCATCGCGCCGGCAAAAATCTCGCTGGCGCTGGCGCTGAGGTGGCTGGTGAGAACGACCATCGGGCCGCTGTAGGCGATGGAGGGATCGCGATCGCTGGAAACCGTGACGCGCTTGTCGCTGTCCTTCGCCTGGACGATGGGGCCGCGCTTGATGAACAGGCCGGACAGGTTGATCGCTTCCTCGAGCGAGCCGCCGCCGTTGCGCCGCAGGTCCACGACGAGGCCGCTGATGCCTTCCTTGTTCAGGCGCTCCAGCAGGAGGCGCACGTCTTTCGTCGTGCTCTTCGCGTTCGTCGCGCGGCTGTTCATGTCGGCGTAAAACGAGGGCAGCGTGATCCAGCCGAGCTTCGCGGTCTCGCCGGCTTCGGTCTTCTGCTCGATGATCTCGGCCTTGGCTTCCTGCTCGGTGAGCTTCACCTCGTCGCGCACGATGGCGATGACCTTGCGCTTGCTCGGATCGGTCGAGCCGCCCGGGATGATCTGGAGCCGCACGATCGTCCCTTTTTTGCCGCGGATCATCTCGACGACCTTGTCGAGCTTCATGTCCACGGCGTCCACAAACGTGCCTTCCTTGCCCTGGCCGACGGCGGTGATCTTGTCGTTCGGCTTGAGGTTGCCCTCAAGTTCCGCCGGGCCGCCGGGGATTAGCTCTTTGATTTTCGCGTAGCCGTCCTCGCTCTGGAGTTGCGCGCCGATGCCGACGAGCGACAGGCGCATGTTGATGGAAAAGTTCTCAAATTCCGTCGGCGTGAAATACTCGCTGTGCGGATCGTAGGCTTGGGCGAGGGCGTTCAGGAAAAACTTCACCTGATCCTCCTTCGTCTGCTCGTGCAGGGAGCGCAGCAGCCGGTCGTAGCGCTTTGTCACCACCTGCAGCGGCGGCTCGACGGGATGTTCGTTGAGGCTCTCGGTGAGCAGCTCGTTCTCAGCCCGGTCGCGCCAGAGGGCATCGGCCTCGGCTTCGTCCTTCGGCCAGGGCGCCTTCTGGCGGTTGAGCGCGATGGTGCCGTGGCCGTCAAAGGTGAACTTCTCCTTTTTGAGCAGTTCTTTGACCTTCGCCACGCGGTCTTCGACGCGTTTCTTGTAAACCTCGTAGATCACGTAGGCCGGCGAGATGTCGCCGACGGAAACGCTGTCATCCAGGACGGAGAGATATTTCTTCTCGAAACCGGCGATGTCCTTCTGGGTGAAGAACAGGTGGCTGTAGTCCAGCGTCTCCAGGTAATTGCGCAGGATGCGCTCGGAAATCTGGTCGTCGAGCGGATGCTTGGAGTAGTGGAGCTGTTCGAGCAACTTGCTGACCGCGACAGACACATCACGCGGGTCCGGCTCGTTGCCACCGGCGGCGCGGAGCGGGGAATTAAGACCTGGGCTGCTGAGGAGCAGCAGGAGAGACGCAGTGCCGGCGGCAAGCGCCAGCAATTTGGGCAATTTCATGCGGAGCATTCCGGTTTCCAATGTAGCGGTTTCCAGACCGTTGACAAAGATAAAGGAATCCTCCTCAGACAGCGCCGGGGCAGCGGCGCTCAATCCCTTTCCGGTCACCGCAGATTCGCGTTGCGCCGGGCGGCGGGCTCGCGTCCATTCCGGCCGACGCGATGAATTTCCAGACTTACACTGGCGGTTTTTTCGGCACGAATGCGTATGTGGTCGATCTGGCGCTGCCCGAGGATCCGGCGGCCTGCCTGCTCGTGGATGCGCCGGCGGGCGTGGCGGATTGGCTGCGCGAGCGCAAGTTGCGAGTGGCCGGGCTGTTGCTCACGCATGCTCACATCGACCACGTCGAGGATGCCGCGCGGATCATCCGCGAGCACGGCTGCCCGGTGTATCACCACGCCGACGGCATTCCGCTGCTGCAGGACACCGCGGCTTATCGGAAATTCGGGTTGAGCGTCGAGTTCGAGCCGGTGACCGGTGGCGTGCTCATCGATGAAACCGCGAAGCCGGTGTCGTTTGCCGGCGTGCCGTTTCAATTGCTGCTCGGTGCCCGGCCACTGCCCCGGCAGCATCTGCTTTTACCACGCGGAAAGCGGAAACGTTTTCGCCGGCGACACGCTGTTCGCCGGGGCCGTCGGCCGCTGGGATCTGCCCGGCGGCGATCGCGATCTTTTGCTCTCCGGCATCCGCGGGAAGCTGCTTCCGCTGGGCGACGAGGTGGCCGTGCATTCCGGTCACGGACCGAGCACCACGATCGGCCAGGAACGCCGGACGAATCCGTATCTCGCGCTCTGAAGATGCGCCTCAGCCAGCGAGCTGTTTCTCCAAAGCGGCGCGGTCGAGCTTGCCGCGGTCGGTGCGCGGCAGCTGCGCGGCGCGTGAAGATGCGGCGCGGCACCTGCCAGGCGGGGAGCCGGGCGGTCAGCGCGCGCAGGATTTCCTCCCGGCCCGCCGTGGTTTCCACCGCCGCCAGCAGGAAATCACCGCCGCCCGCGGCTTCCGCGCGGGCCTGCACGCCGACCCAGGCGTCGCTCACGCCGCTCATTTCCCGCAACACCCGCTCGACCTCGGCGGGATCGACTTTTTTCCCGCCGATGTTTGCCACCGCCGCGGCGGCCCGGCCGATGAGGCGCAACTCGCCGTGCTCGTTCCAGGCGCCGAGGTCGGGCAGGATGTGCTCGCTGCCCGCGGCGCCGACGACCGCCGCGCTGCGCACGACAACGCGCCCGGTGGCGTCGTCCAGGCGGACCTCGACGCCTTCCAACGGCGTGCCCACGGCGCGGCCGCTGAGTGTCGCGTCGCCGGAGCGGTCGAAGCAGATGCCGCCGGTCTCCGAGGAGCCGTAGAAATTGTGCGCCCGCCGGCCGAAGCGTTTTTCAAACGCCGACGCGACTTCCGGCCGCAGCACCGCGCCGGCGGAAATCACCCGGCGCAGGGTCGCCAGCGCGGCCGGATCGGTCTCCGACTCCGCCAGCCCGCGCAGCACGACCGGCACGGTCGGGAAAACGGTGACGCGGAAGCGGGCGATCTTTTCCGCCAGCGCCGACGGGAGCATTTCGTTCGAGCTGACGACGGGCGTGCCCTGCGCGATGAGCGGCAGCACGAGGTTGCCGAGCCCATACGAATGGCCAAACGGGATCGCGCCGAGGTTCACGTCGTCCGGCCGGATGTCCATCGTCGCGCAAACCTGCCGGCCGTCGGCCAGCATGTGGTCCGAGCTGCACGGGAGGATTTTTGGCTGCCCGGTGGTGCCGGAGGTCAATTTCCACAAGCAGATGCCCGGTGCGGATGCGCCCGCGTCGGCAGCCGATGGCAGCGGGTGCAACGCGGCCGGCTCGCCGTCGCCAGCGCCCAGGAGCAGCCAGTGGGCGCCGAGTGCGGCGGCCATCGCGGACTGCTGGGCTTCTGAAAGCGCGGAATCCAGCGGCAGCGCCACGGCGCCCGCGCGTTGCAAGGCGAGAAACAGCGTCAGCCAGCGCGGCCCGTTTTTTTCTGCGAACGCGACGACCGCTTGCTGGTTGCTCCCGGTCAGTTGCGGCTCGAATCGCCGGGCCAGATCTGCAGCCCGCGCGGTGAGGTCAGCGCGCGTGAACGTCTCCCCGCTGGCGCCGTCCACCAGCGCGAGCGTGTCGCCGGGAGCGGCGTCGAGCCAGACCTGCCAAAGCGTGTTCTCCATGGCGTCAGGCAAGAAGCGTCAGGTCGGATTCCTCCGCCGGGGGCGGGGGCCGATGCTCGAGCACGGTGACGTCGCCGCTCGCGAAGACAGTGGCCCCGTCCTGACTTTCCACGCGGCCCTGGAAGCGCACCAGCCCGGCGCTGGCCACGGCAGCATCGTTCAACTGCCCGCTCGCCACGACTCGCAGCATCGTGCCCGCCGGCAGCGCTCGCACCAGCAACTCGAACCGGCGGCTGCCGAGCAGTAGCCCGCGCGTCGCGCGCGGCCGCCCCTCGGCCCGTCGCAACAAGCCATCGTGCACAGCCATGGTCTGGGCGACCAGTTCCAGACAAAACACCGCGGGAACAAGCGGCTGCCCGCCCTGCGGATCCGGATCGCACGCCTGCGCGAAAGTGGAGTCGAAGATCGCTTCGCAAACCGTGGCATCCGGTGCGTGCGAGAGCACGCGGCGCAACAGCAGCATCGGCGGCCGGTGCGGCAAAAGCTCAATCAGTGGTGGAAAGCTGTCCACGGGTTGAGGGGGATCGAAAAATGAATCTCACGCAGAGGCGCAGAGACGCAGAGGGGGAAAGGAAGCGGGGCGGCAATGGCCTCGCGCAAAGGCGCAAAGCCGCAAAGGGGGGAAGAAAGGCAGTGAGGGGAGGTGAAAGTGATGGGCAAGCTGAAACCGGCAGAGATGGGGTCCAAGGAGACAGCGGAAACACACAAACAATCCCGTCCGCCCCTCCGACCCCTCCCTCTTCCTGCCTTTTCCTTTGCGCCTTTGCGTCTTTGCGCGAGGCCATTGCCGCTTTTCTCCGGCTCACCCCGCCGACACTACCTGCGGAGCGACGGTCCGCTCGGCTGGTTCCTCTTTTTCCTGACGGGGAAGTGGAGGGACCGGTGCGGACGCCTTGGGCTGTGACCACGAGCGCCAGCCTTCCGTGAGTTCCAGCCAGCCCCATTGCGCAAAGGCTTTCAGCAACGGCCGCGCGCTGCCGGGCGAAAACGTGAACCCGCCGAAAAGAAACCGCCGGCCGGCATTCGCGCGCCCCAGCGTGCCGCGCTCGCGCCGTTTCCGGGCGATCTGCGCAAAGCGCTGGTTATACGTCCGCATGAAGTGATACGCCGGCACCGACGGCGGGTCGGAAAAGACCGGTTTGTTCAACGCCTTTGCCCCGAACTTGTAAGGCTGCGACGCGACGCCGAGATAATACAAACCAAGGTCGAGCAGAAACGCCAGGCGCATCAATTCGTAGTCGCCGAAGTATTCGTATTTGTCCTGGTAGATCGCCTGGAACCAATGGTGATACGCCCGGTCGAAGCTCGTCTGGTGATGCGCCAGGCGATCGGCGAGCGGCTGGTGCATTTTGTCCCGGGCCGGATCGGTGCGGCCGGTGCGCTCGGCGACGATGAGTTCCGTGGTGGCGCTCGTCGTGTAAGCGATCCAGTCGATGCCGGGCGAATAGAACGGATCGATGAACCCGGCCGCGTCACCGACGAGCGAGAAGCCGTCGCCCGCGAAGGTCGTCGAGTAATACGGCAGGTTCTTGCGGAGATGGACGTCGCCCTCCTGCCAGGTCGCGTTTTCCAGCAGCTCGCGCCCGATCGGATGCCGGCCGAGAAACGTCTTCAGCCGCTCGCCGACCGAGGCGCCTTTCGGAAATTCCACGAGCCGCTGATCGAACACGACGCCGATGCTCACGTCGCCGCCCTTCAGCGGAATCCACCAGCTCCACCAGCCGTCGCCCATGAGGTGATTTGTCGCCATCGAGCGCAGGCCGAAGCAGCACTTCGACCATTCCGGATACCGGCTCTGCAACTCCAGTCCGTCCCAATCCTTCACCCCGCGCCAGCGCGACCAGACCGCCGTCGTCGGATGCTCGGTGTTCGCGCGCCACCAGCCGTTCTGACGGGCGAGCAACGCGGCCACGCCGCTGGCATCGACGACCCAGCGCGCGCGGATCGTTTCCTCCTGGCCCGACACCGTGTCGCGCACGGTAAAACGCTGCTCGCCGCCCGCGTTCAACTCAACCTTGCCGACGACCTGCGCGGGCCGGCGCAACTCGGCCCCGGCCGCCACGGCGCGCCGCAGCACTTCCTCGTCGAGCACCGCGCGATCAATCTGATACGCCGGCAGTCGCACGTTGAACTTGCTGCCAATCTCGCTGCACTCGCCGAGCGTCGGCGCCGCGTCGTTGTAAAACCAGTAGCGCAGCCCCTGCTTGATGAAATGCTTCTCGTTCAGATGCTGCGTCAGCCCCAGCACCCGGCCGAGAAAGTAGGAGCTGACTTCGACCGTGGACTCGCCGACGCGCCGCTCGAACGCCTCCGATTTTTCGACGACGACGACCTTCAGCTCCGGCGCACTGCTGCAAAATCTGAAACGCCGTCGCCGCGCCGCTGAGCGCGCCGCCGATCACGGCGACATCGTAAAAAACGCTCCCGGCGCCCGCCGCCGAGCTGTCGGAATGGGTTGCCTGCATGATGGGCCAATCTTTAGCCCGGCTCCCCCCGGCCGGCAAAGCGAAATGCGCCCGGCGCGGCGAAATGCGCGAGCCGCGCGTCACCAGCCGTCACGCCCGGCTCGGCCGCACAAAAAGGCGGTGAGCCAGCTCGCAGAGCACGAGGTCAAAGGCGATCACCAGCGCCACGGTCAGGCAGACATCATGGAGCGCTTCCATCTGGGAAAACGTGAGCACCGAGAAGCTGACGAGCGAGGTGAACCCAGCCAGCCGCACGGCCCGCTTTGTCGAATGCGGCAGATCGCCGGGACTCGCGAGAAAGATGGAATAATCGCTCGCCAGACAGAACCCGAGCAGATGCGCAATGACGTGCAGGAGCGAAAGCGGCTGCCCCATGAACCCAAACGTGCCGAGCGCGAAGAACATGCTCGCCAGCGGCACCATGAGCATGAACAACCCGCGTCGCCAGCCGAAGTAAACCAGCACGCAGATCGAGATAATCCCCAGCCCGATGCCGCCGCTGCGCAGCGCCATCACCCGGTAGCGCCGCAGCGCGCCGTTGAGCGTTTCGACCTGATCGATCGGCGTGTTCGGCGCGGTGAACGCGGATTCCGGCACCTTCGGAAACAGCGAGGCGTTGATGCGGGTGGCGAGCCAGGCGGCGCCCGGGTTTTCGTCGCTCCAAAGGTTCTGCAACGGCAGCGGCAGCACGTCGCGCAGACCGGTCATCAGCTGCGACGGCCGGGGCGGGGGCGCGGCGAGTGTTTGCTGATATTCCGCCCAGGTGTCCCAGAACGGCTGAAACGCGTCGGCGTTGAAATCGGCGTCCAGCGCGCCGCGCAACGCGTCGGCAAATTCCGGGTGCGCGCGGAAATAATCGGCCGCCCGCGCCGACTGCGCCTGGCTCGGGAACAGGCGGCCGAGGTTGAACGCGTTGTCCGGCGGGCCGGTGCGCGCGCGGTCGAGCGTGGCGTTGAGCTTCTGGACGTTCGCGAAAGCGTCGTCCAGCGTCGCGCCGAAGGTGAGCACGAGATGTTCGCCCTTCGATTGGCCGAACATTTTCCGCAGCGCGGTTTCCTCGGTTTGCAGCCCCGGGTCCATGGTCTGCAACGCGCGGATGTCGTCGTTCCAAAACGGGCGCGAAGCCGCGACGTAGAGCCCGAGCACCAGCGGCAGCGCCACGACGAGCACGGGAAACAGTTTCCCGCTGAGATCGAGCCGCACCGGCATCTCCACCTTGCGCGCTGCGGCGGCGCTTTCCACCCGCAGCGCCGGCACCCAGGGCAGATACAGAAAATCGAGCAGGAGCGAAAACAGCAGCCCCAGCGCGACCGCCAGCCCCATCTGCTGGAGCATCGGCAGGTTTGTCAGGATTAAAAATGCGAAGCCGCCGACGCTCGTCAGACAGCCGGCGATGAGCGGCCGGCGGATGTCGCGCAACGACTGGCGCAACCCGCCGGCTCCGCGCTGAGCGCTCGTGAGCGCGTAAGATGCCGTAGTCGATGGCGATGCCGAGCAGCACCGTGGTGAAGACGATGGCGACGACGTGGAGCTTGTCGAAAAACAGAAAGCAAACGACGAGCGACCAGACCGCCGCGGTGGCGATGGGCAGCAGGAGGTAGGCGAAGACCGTGATGTTGCGGAACGCGAGGAGGATCAACAGGCACGAAGCCGCCAGGGAGATGTTCGTCAGAATGCCGATCTCGCGCTCGGCTTTGGCGCGGCTGTTGGCGGCAAAGACGTTCACGCCGCTGTAGCGCAGCGCGAGGCCGGCATTGGCGCCGGCGTTTTCGGATTTCACGCTGGCAAGCGCGCGGCCGACGGCGTCGAAGACCGGGCCCTGGCCGGCGTGATCCATCGGCGAAGAGCGGATTTCCGCGTAGATCAACGCGTAGCGGATGCCCTTTTCGTCCTCGCCGGTCAGCGCGCCGCCGGAGACGCCCTGGGTCGAGCGTTCGTCGCTGCCGAAGACTTCGAGCAGCCCGGGCACCAGCAGGAGCGGATCGCGCGGGAGCAGTTCCTGGGCGGCGAGCGCGTCGGGGCTGGCCTGGAAATCGTTGAGCGCCTGGACGGCTTGCGCGGCGAGCCAGGCGGGGTCGGGGTCAGCGCTGGCGGCCGGGCCTTTTTCCTGACGCCAGCGGGCCGTCTGATTTTCCAGCCAGACCGGCAGCCGCAATGGCAAACGGCGGTCGAAGAACCATTTTCCGAGCGCCTCCCGGCTTTCCTCGGTCAGGCCGGAAAACGTGCTGGCAAACGCCGGGTCCGCCGCCAGGAGTGCTGCCAGCCGGCGGGCGGCTGCGACGGGTGGCGTTTGTGGCTGCGCGGGGTCTGCGAGCGCGAGCAGCATCGTGCGACCGAAGCGGCCGTTGGCGGTGCCGCGCGCCAGGGAGATCGTCGCGTCCTGCTGATCGTGCGGCAGGAGGTCGAGCACGTCCACGCTGGTGCGCTGGAGAGCGCGCTGCGGCCCGAGCAAAATGCCGAGGCCGACGAGGAAAAACAGGAGCAGGATGCCCGTGGCCTTCCAAGGCGCGAGCCGCAGCGGCGATGGCGCGGAGGAAGAAGAGAGACGACGAAGGACGGCTGCCGGAACCCGCGGGACGAACGGTGGGAGAAGGCGGGCGGGCGTCAGCAGGCGGGCGAAGGGACATGGAGCGAACGGAGAACGCTGCGGCGAACCGCGGCGCTACCGCTCGCATCGCGCGCCGGGGGCGTCAAACACGCCGGGCTGGCGTGGGGCGGTGGCGAGCCGGGGGCGGCTTGGGCGGGTGGTTTTTTAACACAGAGGACACAGAGGCGGAGGCACAGAGGACACAGAGGGAGGGGAGGAGAAAAAGGCAGAAGAGAGGAGAGGGACGATGGGTAGAGGAGAGAGAGATCGTGAAGAGCAGAGCGGGGAGACAAGGGAGAGCCGGACAGGGTTGAAACCTGCCGCCGCTGCTGGCGCCCGCCTTCCCACCTCTGCCTCTCGCTTTTTTCCCTGCCTCCTGCCTCCTGCCTTTCCCTCTGTGTCCTCTGTGCCTCCGTCTCTGTGCCCTCTGTGTTAAAAAACAACCTCCCCTTCCCGGCCCCGCGCCCTCAGCCTTCGCCGCGGAAATACCGCTTCTGCTCTTCGGACGAGAAATTCACATTCACCTTCAACGCCCCGAGATCGAGCGAGCGCGTTTCGCCGTTCGGCGAGATCGTGTCGATGCGGGAAATGTCCCGGCCGCGGCCGAAGATCACCGCGCGGCCGACGCGCCTGGCGATGCCTTCGTCCTTCGGCACCAGCCCGAGCTGCCAGCCGGTGCCGCCTTCGTTCGCAAAATAGGCGTTGCTGCTGGAGAGCAGCTTCGTGCTGTTGCCGCGCAGGAGGTTCAGATAAACGTCCGTCAGCGCCGCCAGTTCCGGCCGGTCCGCCACGGAAACCGACCGCTCGCGGCCGCCGGGAACCCGCTCGATGAGCCCTTGGTCGTCAATGATCAGCACCCGCCCCGGGTTGCCGTCGTAAGCCATGCTCAGCCCGCCGCGCCGGCTGTAGCGCAGGGTGCCGGAAGCCCGCACCGGATTCTTGGAGATGGCGAATTTCCGCGTCTCGGTGAACGGCCGCTGCCCGCTTTCCGCCCGCGCCAGCCGCCGGAACACGGCGCGCAAAGTGAATGGCGGCTGCGGCTTGTTGACCTCATACGCCGGGGCGAAAAGCGCGTTGACGTCCGCTGGCAGCGGCGGCGTCGCAAACGTGGTGACCGCGGCGGACGTGGTGAGAAAAATGGAGAGCGTGACGGCAGCCGGCCGGCGCAGGGCGAACGGAAATTTCGACATGAGAGCGGTTACGTTCTGCGTTCCCGCCCGATTCGCAAGCCGCAGAATGCGCGACCCTGTTTCGCTACGTTTCCGCCGCCGCTGCTGGCGCTGGGGTCAGCGGAAAACTCGATGACCGCCGAGGCATGCACGCCCGCCGGCGAGACGACCCGCGCCAGCAGCCGCCCGGCGGTGCCCTGCGGGAGAACGGTCAGCTCGACCTCGCTCTGGCCCGGCAGGAGCACGACCTGGAATTTCACGTTGTGCAGCAACGTCGTCCTCTCCCCCGTGGCACCGGCGAATCGCTCCGCCGCCGCGACCATCCAGCCGAGCGTGACGACGCCGGGAAGGATCGGATGCCCGGGAAAATGGCCCTCGAAAAACGGGCTCTCGCGCGGCACGTCGAAGCGCCACGCGAGCTGCCCGGCGGTGCGGGATTCAACGAGGGAAGGCGGTTGCATGGCGGCAGAACGCGGTGGCCGCTCCTTCGGATCGGCAGCGGCTGCTGCTGCTCCGCCCGCCAGCGTCGGGGCCGGCAGGCGCCGTGGATGTCGCCACCGGCGCGACGACCGGGTTCAACGGCACAAAGTTAAACCACTGAAACGGCGTGCGCCGCAGCTGCTCCTCGATCCGGTCGAGCACGGTCTGAAAATGCGCCCGCGCCGCGGCGAAGTTTTCCTCCCGGCTGGCATCCGCGCGCGGCCGGAAAAGCGGCAGCGCCGAAATCAGGCTCGCGCCGGGATCGTCCGCATCGGCCACCGCGTAGGCAAAGACCACCGGCAGCCCGTGCATGATCGCGAGGTGATAAATGGTGAACGGCATCGCCCGCGTCGCGCCGAGAAAGCGAAACGTCTCGCGCTTGGCGCTGTATTCGATGCGGTCGCACTGCATGGCCACGGAGCGGCCGGCGCGCAACGCGTCGTTCGTGGCGAAGACCCTCTCGTTCCAGGAGTTAATCCAGAGATACGTGATGGAGCCTCCGTAGCGTTGCGCGAGTCGCTCGGTGTCCTCGGAGTTGCGCACCCGCTTGCGGACCATGTGCAGCTTCGCGCCAAGGTGGCCGAGAAAATAGCCGAGCAGATCCGAGTGGCCGACGTGCATGGTGCCGTAGAGCGCCGGCTGGCCGCTGGCGGCAAAGGCGAACAACTCGCGGTGATCCTCGCCCGGTGCCGAGCGCAGCCGCGGCTGGCGGCCGTGCGCGATTTCCAGACGCAGAAACAGGTATTGGGCGAAGGCGTGGAAATGTTGCCAGACTTCGTGCCGGGTCGGCGCGCGGCCAAGGATCGCCCGCAGATATTCCCGCGACGCGCGGCGCTGCGGCGGCATGAGCTGCATGCAGAGCCAGGCGCCGAATTTCAGCCCGCCGCGGTTGAACCAGCCGGGCATGTGCTCCAGGCAAAAACCGATAAACGCGTGTCCCCAGGCCGGACCAGGATTGCGGGCTTCGACCGATTCCGATGCCGCCGCTGGCCGGCGATGCAGCCGCCAGCCGATCCAGAACCCGAGCGGCGGCGCCAGCAGCACGAGCACGCCGAGGAGCACGAGCAGCGGAGAAACGGTTTCAGCGAAAAGTGGCATGGCCGGGCGGCAGCAGGAGCGGGGAAAGAGGGGAGCCGGTCAAAACCAGTTGAGCGCCACCTCGCCGCCGGCCGGACTCGGCCAGCGCGCAGAGCGGCGCTCACTGATCGCGCGAAACAAGCCGGGCAATTCGCGCTGCTGCCGCCCATCATCATTGGCGCCCGCCACCTCGCCGCCGTGCTCTCCGTGGTCGCCCGGGGTCCAGCTCAACTCGCCGAGCGCGTCCTCGCCCGGCGCGCGGTCGAGTTGCAAGGCGAAGGCAAACGCGAGCGGCGACGACGCGCCGATTTCCGCCAGCCAGGAGCCGAGTTCTTCGCCGCCGGTGAGAAACACGCGCTCGCCGGGCGTCAGCAACGCCGTCAACGCGGCCTGCGCGGCGAGGTCCGCGCGACCGGCCACCGGGGTCAATTCGCGCACCGGCCAGCCGCGGTTGATGAGCACCTGCTCGACGGCGCTGGGGTGGATGGAGGTTTGGAAAAACAGGGGGCTCGCCGCCGGGAAGCTGCCGAGATATCGCTCCGTGGCCATGGCTTCGCTGAAGGTCGTGGCATAGACGACGGCGTCGTCCGGCGCGATCGCGAAGTCGCGCATCGCATGCCCGAGCAGGAGGCCGAGACGCGTCATGCGACGCGCGATGTTCGGCGGAAAATTCGCCATCCAAACGCGCACATCGGGATCGGCGAATGCCTCAAACGCGCCCTCGGCGTTCGCTTTTTTCAGGTAACGACGCAACGGCGCGGGGGGCATGGTTTCAATTTAACACAGAGGGCACAGAGGCGGAGGCACAGAGGACACAGAGAGGGGGAGGAGAAAAAGGCAGAGGAGGGGAGAGGGACGATGGGGAGAGGAGTTGGAGAAATCGTGAAAAGCGGGGCGGGGGAGACAAGGGAGAGCGGGACAGACTTGAAACTTCTCGCCGCTGCGGGCGCCTCCGCTTTCCCACTGCCTTCTTCTCTGCCTCCTGTCTCCTGCCTTTTCCTCTGTGCTCTCTGTGCCTCCGTCTCTGTGCCCTCTGTGTTAAAAATACACCCGCCGCCACGCCCTCAATCGTGCCCGAGCAAAATCGCGTAATGCGCCCCGCCAAACGCATACGAGTTCAGCACGCACCCCGTGTAGTCCCGCAGCGAAAACGGTGCCGTGGCGACCTCGGCCGAGAAGCACGTCTCGCCTTCGCTGCCGACCGTTCCCGCCGCCTCGCCGCGCCGGAAAAACTCGCACGCCAGCGCCAGCTCGACGAGACCGCAAGAGCCGAGCGTGTGCCCGAGCGCGCCTTTCCAGCTAACCAGCGGCGCGCCGGGAAATTTCTCGCTCATGTGCCGGGCCTCCAGCCGGCCGGCCTCGATCGTGCCGGTCCCGTGGCCCTTGATCCAGACCCGCCGCCCGCACGCCGCGGCCGCCGCCCGCATTTCCTCGGCAAGCTGGCCCATGCCGAGGCCGTCGGGATGATTGCCGGTGAAGTGATACATCTCGTTCGCGCCCGCCTGGGCTTCGAGCACGAAACCTCCACTGCCGCCACCCGCGGACCCCGCGCTTCCCAGCGGAGCGACCACGGCAAACGCCGCGCCGTCGCCGAGGCCGATGGCGCCAAACGCCCGCTCGGC
The DNA here is from genome assembly GCA_963762725.1 of uncultured Verrucomicrobiae bacterium. Classification (GTDB taxonomy): domain Bacteria; phylum Verrucomicrobiota; class Verrucomicrobiia; order Chthoniobacterales; family SZAS-18; genus JAFAXH01. Next base: position 1,375,480 of record CAVXLY010000005.1, read on the forward strand.
ATACGGCGCCGGCATTTCGTTGAACAGAATCTTCAGCGCCTGGAATCCCGCCGCGACAAACGGACTGAGAAAATCGTAGGAAACAACGAGCGCTTCATCCGCCAGTCCGGCGTTGACCTGACGCGACGCGTAGAGCAGCCCGAGGTGGGACGACACGCAGGCATGGGAAAAGTGCGTCACGTTCGGCCCCCAGCCGAGCCGTCCGAAAATCCAGGCCGTGAGCTGCTGCGGCAGGAGAAAGTCGCGTCGCGAATCGTCGCGATCCGTGAAAAACGCGTAAAGCTCGCCGATGCCGAAGTTCGAGCTGGTGATGAACACCGGGAAACGCGGAGTGCCCCACGGCCGATCCGGCACCGTGGCGAGAAATTTGAAGAGCGGCGCCTCCCAGCGCGGTCGGCCAGCCGTCGCCGCGGCGCCACCGACGGGCTGCCATTCGTTCATCAACCCCAGCGGCACCGGGTCGCCGCCCTCGGTCCCCCGGGCCGGCAGAAAGCGCAGCCCGCGCTCGCCGCGCAGGAGCGCGCTCCGCCGTGGCGCCGGTGTCGCCGAGCGCGGTGCAGCAGCTCGCGGCGGTGAGCGCAACGGCGGTCGCCGGAAACGCGGCGTTACGCGACGCGTTGACGTTGCTGGTGGAGGGGCTGCCGGCCGGGTCGAGAAGCGCTGGAATCATGAGGGAAACAACGGCCCCTCACCATGCCGGATGCGCGCCCCGATGGCAATGCCGGAACGAGACCGCGCCGTAGCGCGCTCGGAGAGACCGGCTCAGGAAGGAGGCGGCGGCAGCTTCGCGGCCTGCGCCGCTTCGATAAACTGCGCCAGCGTCGTCACGCTTTGAAACGCCTTCATCGCCTGCTCGCTGTTGGCGATCTTCACGCCGTATTCCTTTTCGACGTTGAGCGTCAGCTCCAGGGCGTCGATGGAATCCAGGCCGAGGCCGGTCTTAAACAGAGGGGTGTCGTCGCCGATGTCCGCAGGCTGCACGTCGATCAGGTTCAAGCGTTCGACGATCAAATGCTTCAAATTGTCTTTCAGTTCGGCGGTGCTCATTTCCAGGGACGACAAACAGACCACGGGCGCGCCCAAAGCGCCAGCAACAGGGGTGCGAAACTAGACTCGCGCCCGCAGGTGCGCAAGCCGGCGGAAAACCGGGGAGCGGGGCAGCGGTTTTACCGGGCGGGTAAAACATAGGGACGCAGACCGCCGGAACGCCGCATCTGAGAGAAATGACGCGCGCACGCCGCCTGACCCGGTGCCTCTGGACGCTGCCGGTTTTCCTCCTCGCGTTCAGTTTCGGCACGTTTTCGGTCAGCGCCCAGATTTCGCCAACACCGGCGGCCAGCCCGGCACCAGCGCCATCCCCGGCGGAGGAGGATTTTCAGCAGGCGCTCCTCAACTGGCAGAACTGGGCGCGCACGCAGCCAGCCGCTTACGCGGATTACCTCGAAGGATTTCGCGACAAGTTTCAGGACAAAGTGCTCTCGCTGCCCGGCGAGATCCCGCTGGTGACGCACGAGGGCGTGGCGGCTCTGGACGACGCGATCACCGCGCTGCGCGCCACGCCGCCGGTGGGGATGCTGGCGTTTGAAAAATCGCTCGCCGTCGTGGCCTGCGAACTCGCCGAGGACCAGTCGAAAAACGGCGGCACGGGTCATGTCGGCAGCAATGGCAGCACGATGTTCGACCGCTTCCAGGCGGTCGGCGCGCCGCAGGGCCAGTTCGGCGAAAACGCTTCCTACGGACCCGAGACGCCGGAGCGGATCATCTTCAGCCTCATCGTGGACGACGGCGTGCCGGATCGCGGCCACCGCAAAAACATCCTCAATCCCGCCTTCCAACTCGCCGGCGCCTGCCTGCGGCCGCAAAAGGAGTGGGGCACGGTTTGCGTGATCGACTACGCCCAGAGCTTTGTGCCGAAATAGCGCGCGCTACGCCTCTTCCTCCGTCACCGCCGCCAGCATTTCGCGCAGCTTGGCGAGCCGGGCCTGGGCGGCGATCTGGCGCTGGCGGTGCTCCTCGACCACGGCGGCCGGAGCGTGGTTGACGAACTGTTCGCTCGCCAGCTTGCGGACCGCGGCTTCCAGGTCGGTCGTCGTTTTCTTGATCTCCTTTTCGATACGCGCCCGCTCCGCGTCCAGGTCCACGAGACCGGCCAGCGGCATGAACAGCTCGCCGAGCGGCGTGAGCGCCGAGGGCGTGCCGCGCGGCGGCTGGTAGTCGGGATTCAGGGCGAGGTCCTCGGCGTTGATCATGCGCTGCAAGGCCCGCACGCTCGCGGTGAAGGGCCAGGCGTCGCGCTCGATGTCGGCGATCGTTTCCTCGCGCAGCCGCAGGATGAACCGGGCCGGTTTGTTCGTGGCGATGCCGTATTCCGCCCGCAGATTCCGGGCGAGGCTGACGGTTTCGTAGAGCGCGGCCGTGGTGACCTGCGCCGCGGCGACCTCTTCGGCCGACGCGGAAAAGCCGAGCGGCTCGGCGAGGCGTTGATACATGAGGAACTTCGCCTTGCGCCGCGCCAGCCGCGCCTTCGATTCCCCTTCCGGCGGGACCGGCGGCAACGGCTCCGGGGCCGCGGCCGGACGCGGCGGAAACGTCAGCCGCTCGTGCAGTTCCTCGGTCAGATGCGGCATGAAGGGATGCACGAGCGCAAGGAATTCCGTCAGCACGCGATACATGGTGAACAGCGCGGCTTCCTTCGCGATGGCGCGCTCGGTCACCTTGCCGGGCTCCGGCGCTTCGACGCCGAGGATGTCCACCTTCGCGGCTTCCACAAACCAGTCGCAGTAGTCGCTCCAGAAAAAGTCGTAGAGCCCCTGCGCGGCTTCGCTGAAGCGGAACTCGGCATACGCGGCGGCGGTTTTGATCTGCGTGGCGCGCAGCTTGGCCTCGATGTCGAGAATGTAAGGCGCCGGCCGATACGCGATGCGCGTGCCGAAGGGCAGCGCCGGCTCCTGCATCTGGTAAAAGCGCGCGGCGTTCCAGATTTTGTTCGCGAAGTTGCGGCCTTCCTCGATCTGCTTTTCGTCGAAGCGGATGTCCTGGCCCTGCGGCGCGATGCGCAGGAGGCCGAAGCGCAGACCATCGGCGCCGTATTTGCCGATGAGGTCGAGCACGTCGGGCGAATTGCCGAGCGACTTGCTCATTTTCTTGCCGGCCCGGTCGCGGATCAGACCGGTGAAATAGACGTTGCGGAACGGGATGTTGTCCTCGCGCGCTTCGGTCTTGCCCGGCGTGAATTCCAGGCCCGCGATGATCATGCGGGCGACCCAGAAGAAGATGATGTCCGGCCCGGTGACCAGCACGTCCGTCGGATAAAACTTCGCGCGCGTCGCGTCGTCCATCGTTTCATAAGCCCAGAGCCACGAGGAAAACCAGGTGTCGAGCGTGTCCGGGTCCTGCGTCCAGCCTTCGCCTTCGGGTTTTTCGAGCTGCACGCGGATTTCCGTGTCGCCGTCGAGGATCGCGTTCACACCGGCGTCCGAGATCGAATACGCGCCGTCCGTCTGCCGATACCACGCGGGAATCCGATGCCCCCACCAGACTTGGCGCGAGATGCACCAGTCCTGGATGTTCTCCAGCCACTGCGCGTAAACCTTTTCCCAATGCGCCGGGAAAAATCGGATGAGCCCGTCGCGCACCACGGCAAGGGCTTCCTCGGTTTTCGGGTAACGCAGAAACCATTGCGTGCTGAGCCGCGGCTCGATCGGCACCTGCGAACGCTCGGAAAAGCCGACGTTGTTTTCGTGCGGCTCTTCCTTCGAAAGCAGGCCGCTTTCCGTCAGCAGTTCGGCAGCTTTTTTGCGCGCGAGGAAACGGTCGAGGCCGTCGAGTTCCGGCAGCGCGGGACAGTTGATGCGGCCGTCGGGATGGAGGATGTCGATCGTCGCCAGCTCGTGGCGCTGGCCGATCTCGAAATCGACTTTGTCGTGCGCCGGCGTCACTTTCAACGCGCCGGTGCCGAACTCCGGATCAATGCCGGCGTCCGCGATCACCGGGATCGCCTCGCGCGCCAGCGGCCGCCAGACGTGCTGGCCGATGAGCCCGCGATAGCGCGGGTCGTCCGGATGCACCGCCAGCGCGACGTCGGCCATGATGGTTTCCGGCCGCGTGGTGGCGATTTCGATGAACTGTCCCGGCAGCTCGACGAGATCGTAGCGCACGTAGTAGAGCGCGCTCTTTCTGCGGCGTCGGGATGACTTCCTCGTCCGAGAGCGCCGTCAGCGCCGCCGGATCCCAGTTCACCATCCGCTGGCCGCGATAGATGTAGCCGCGATCGTAAAGCGCGATGAAAACTTTCTGCACCGCCGCGGTGTATTCGGCGTCGAGCGTGAAGCGTTCCCGCGACCAGTCGCACGACGCGCCGAGGCGCTTGAGCTGCTCGACGATCACGCCGCCGTGCTGCTCCTTCCATTCCCAGGTCCGGCGCAGAAACTCCTCGCGGCCGAGATCGTGCCGCGTCTTCTTTTCCGTCTTGCGGAGCACCTTCTCGACCGCCGTCTGCGTCGCCAGCCCGGCGTGGTCGGTGCCCGGCAGCCAGAGGACTTCGTGGCCGGTCATCCGCGCGCGACGCGCCAGGATGTCTTGGATCGTGTTGTTGAGCACGTGCCCGAGCGTCAGCACGCCGGTGATGTTTGGCGGCGGGATGACGATGGAGAACGCCGGCTTTTTCGACTCGGCGTCGGCTTCAAAACAACGCGCCTCGGTCCAGCGCGTCTGCCACTTCGCCTCGACGGCGGCTGGCTCGTAGGCTTTGGGAATTTCGTGCCCGGTCGCAGATGCCGCGGCAGCAGGCTGGAGTGAAGAATTCGCGGAATGATCGTCAGAAGTCGGCGCGGCCATAAAAATTGCGGGCAGCAAGAGAACGCCGACGCGCGGCGAATGCAACCCGCAGCAAGGGCGGCCCCGGAGGTGTCGCCCTACCAAAGCTCGACCCCGAAAACCCGCGCCAGATACGCCAGATACTTCTTGTCCTCGGAAAGCCCCTTTCCCGGCGCGTCCGAAATCTTCGCGACGGACTGGCCGTTGCACTCGACCATCTTCAGCACCGCGTTCAGCCGCGGCACGCCGACGTCGTTCGTCAGATACGTGCCGATGCCGAAGCTCGTCTGAATCTGCGGCTCGAACTCGCGCCACAACGCCAGCGCCTTGTCGAAATCGAGCGCGTCGGAAAACACGATCGCCTTCGTGCGCGGATCGACTTTCAACGCGCGGTAATGCGCGATGACTTTGCGCGCCGCGACAAACGGATCGCCGGAATCCTGCCGCACGCCGTCGAAGAGCTTGGCGAAGAACAGATCGAAATCGCGCAAAAACGCGTCAAGCGTGATGCAGTCGCTCAACGCGATGCCGAGCCGGCCGCGATACTCCCGCGCCCAAGTGTCGAGCGCGATTTTCTGGCTGTCCACCAGCCGCGGCCCGAGCGCCTGGTGGGCCTGCACCCATTCGTGCGCAAACGTGCCGACCGGCCGCAGGCCGAACTCCTGCGCAAACTTCACGTTCGAAGTCCCCCAGAGCTGCTCCGGCAGCTCGGTGCGCAACCGTTCCAGGACTTCGCGCTGCCACGCGCGCGAAAACCGCCGGCGGGTGCCGAATTCAAACAACCGAAACGGCATCGCCGGCTCGACCGCCGCCAACCCGGCGCGCAACTCCGCGATCTTGCTCGTCAACAAACGGTGACCTTCCGCGTGCGCCGCGGCGATGTCCGGCGCCACCGTCCGGCCGTAAAGCTCGCTGACGATCGCGAGCAGATAAATCTCCATGCTGCTGACGTGCAGCCAGCTGCCGCAGACCCGGATTTCGAGCTGCTCCGGTCCCTCGATGACTTCGACGGTTTCCGGATCGAGCGAAAAAATCCGCAGAAAATCGAAGAAATCGGTTTTCAGATAATCGAGCGTCCGCAGCCCGTCGATTTCCGCCTTCGTCGCGCGGAGCGTGCCGAGATGCCGGACTTGCGCGCGGATTTCCGGGGCCAGCGGCCGCAGATCAACTCCGGGCGTGCGGCAGCGAAAGTGCCAGACCGTCTGCGCGCCGGGATAATGGTGCAGGATGGCCTGCATCATCGTCAGCTTGTAGAGATCGGTGTCGAGCAGGCTTTGGATGATGGGCTCGGTCGGCATGGCGGCGGGCGATGGAAAAATGCTCGGTCCTGCGTGCAGGCTAGAGTGCGGCGGCCACGGGCGACAAGCGCCTGATTTCGTGCTTACTTTCCCGCCCGCTTCGCCCCTCTTTTTTCCCGTGAATCCCGCCATCGCCAACGAAATCGCCCGCCGGCGCACGTTTGCCATCATCTCGCATCCCGATGCCGGCAAAACGACGCTCACGGAAAAACTCCTCCTTTACGGCGGCGCCGTGCAGCTCGCCGGCAGCGTGACGGCGCGCCGCAAGCAGCGCGCGACGACTTCGGACTGGATGGAGCTGGAAAAGCAGCGCGGGATTTCGGTCAGCTCGACCGTCCTGCAGTTCGACTACAACGGCTACCGGGTGAACCTCCTCGACACCCCGGGACACGCGGACTTTTCCGAAGACACGTATCGCGTGCTCACCGCCGTGGACGCCGCGATCATGGTCATCGACGCCGGCAAAGGCATCGAGGCGCAGACGCGCAAACTGTTCGAAGTCTGCCGCCGGCGCGGCGTGCCGATCTTCACGTTCATGAACAAGCTCGACCGCCCGGCCCGCGAGCCGCTGGCGTTGCTCGACGAGCTGGAGAGCGTGCTCGGCATCGCGACATGTCCGATGAATTTCCCGCTCGGTGACGGGCCGGAATTTCGCGGCGTGTATGACCGGTTCAGCAAGCAGGTGCACCTTTTCGAACGCACCGTCGGCGGCGCGTATCGCGCACCGTTGGAGATCGCCGATCTGTCCGATCCCGTAGTGAAGGAACGCCTCGCGCCGGACGTTTACGAGAAGGTCCGCGAAGAGATCGAAATGCTGGAGATCGCCGGCGCGGAATTCGATCCGGCGAAGGTCCTGGCGGGCGAGTTGTCGCCGGTGTTTTTCGGCTCCGCCGCGAACAACTTCGGCGTCCAGCTCCTGCTCGACGGTTTCCTGAAATACTCCGCTCCGCCGGCGCCGCGCGTGAACGCCGCGAACGGCGGTCACGTCATCGATCCCGCGGACGGCCCGTTCGCCGGCTTCATCTTCAAAATCCAGGCGAACATGGACCCGCGCCACCGCGATCGCATCGCGTTCCTGCGCATCTGCTCGGGCAAGTTCGAGCGCGACATGACCGCGCTGCATTCCCGCACCGGCAAGCGCGTCCGCCTCTCGCATCCCGCGAAGCTTTTCGCCCAGGAACGCGAAACCGTGGACGAAGCGTTTCCCGGCGACATCGTCGGCTTTGTCGGCCACGACGGCTTCGGCATCGGCGACACGCTGAGCGATTCGTCGAAGGAAGGCGCGGTCGTGTTCGACGAAATCCCGCGGTTCGCGCCGGAAACCTTCGCGTATCTGCGCAATCCGAACACCGGCAAATACAAGCAGTTCCGCCAGGGTCTCGATCAGCTCCTGCAGGAAGGCGTCGATCCAGGTTTTCCACCTGCGCGATCAGGTGATGAAAGTGCCGTTGCTCGCCGCCGTCGGCCCGCTGCAATTCGAGGTCGTGCAATACCGGCTCCAGAGCGAATACGGCGCCGAGTCGCGCCTCGAACCGGCGACCTGGTCCATCGCCCGCTGGCTCGAAAATCGGGACGCTGATCTGTCCGGCATCGCCCTGCCGACCGGCGTCGCCGTGGCCGAGGACACGGATAACGCGCCGGTGCTCCTGTTCCCCACCGACTGGAGCCTGCGCTATTTCCAGGATCGTCATCCCGAGCTCGCGCTGCTCACCACGCCGCCGAAGCGGGCCGTGGGCATGGCGGTGTAGCGGCGGCTGGCGGGGAGGGCGGCAATTTTCAACAGAAACGCCGGCGTGCGGTCATAAGTTTTCGTTGTGAATCCCGCCGCCGTCGTCCCCGATCCCACTCCCGACCCGCTGCGCGGCATCGTGCCGCCGGTGCGTTACGTGGATAATGTCGAACTGCTCTGGCTGGTGCTGGGTGGCGTGGCGTTGCTCGCGGTCGCGGGTGCGCTGGTCTGGTGGTTCTTTTTCCGCGGCGGCGCGCGGCGCAAACCGCCGGTGCCGTCGCTCAGTCCGCGGCAGATCGCCACGGCCCGGCTTGCAGGCGATCGTGGCGCGCATGCACGAGATGAGCGCGCGCGATTTCGGCAACGAAGTGTGCGACATCCTGCGCGTTTACATCGGCGCCCAATACGGCCTGCAGCCGGAGCGGCAGACGTCGCCGGAATTTCTGGAAGCGGTCGGCCGCTCGCACGCGTTTTCGCGGCATGAGCACGCGTTGCTGCAGGATTTCCTGGACCAGTGCGATCTGCTGAAATTTGCGCGTCAGGACGCGACGCGCGACGCCAAGGAACGGCTCGTGCAGGAAGCGACCGAGTTTCTTGAAGGCAGCGCCACGAATACTCCGCCGCCGCTCCCGGCTGGGGCGCAGACACGGTGAATTTTTTAACACAGAGGGCACAGAGACGGAGGCACAGAGGACACAGAGGGGGGGAGAAGAAGAAGGAGAGGAGAAAGGCGGAGAGATCGGAATGAGAACTCGAGAGGGCCTTTGCTCCCGCCCCTTGCTTCCTGCCGTCAGCCTTCGCCCTCTGCGCTTTGCCTTTCCCTTTTGCCTGTCTCCTGCCTTTTCCTCTGTGTCCTCTGTGCCTCTGTCTCTGTGCCCTCTGTGTTAAAAATACAGCCGCCCCAAACCGCCCCCAGCCCAATCGCCTCCCTCCCGCCGCGCTTTGTGGTAAGATTCCACCCGTCCCGCCCTCCCGGCCCCACCGCCTCGCGATGAACAGCAGCACCTGGCTCGCCCCGCTTTGGAAAGCGTGGGACACCTTTGCCTTCGCGCAGCCCGCCTGGCTTTGGCTGTTGCTGCTGCCGCCCGCGCTGCTTTATCTGCGCGGCCGGGAAGGGAACGCGCCGGCGATCACTTATTCCTCGACCGCGATCCTGAAAACGCTCGGCCGGCCGCGATCCGCGCGCGCGGGCCGCTTCCGGGGCTGGCTGCTGCTGGGCGCGCTGACCGCCGGCATTCTCGGCCTCGCCCGGCCGCAACTGCTGAACTCTTTCACCCAGGTCGAGGCCAGCGGCATCGACATCATGATCGCGCTCGACGTGTCGCGCTCCATGCTCACCGAGGATTACACGCTCGGCGGCAAGCGCGCCAACCGCATCGACGCGGTGAAAGAGATCACCCAGAAATTCATCGAAGCCCGCACGAACGACCGCATCGGCCTCCTCGCCTTCGCCGGCCGGCCGTATCTGGTGTCGCCGCTCACCCTGGATCACGACTGGCTCATCCAGAATCTCGACCGCATTCGCATCGGCCTCGTTGAAGACGGCACCGCCATCGGCAGCGGCCTGGCGAGCGCGGCCAACCGGCTCAAGAATCGCGAAAAAGACAGCAAGAGCCGCATCATCGTCCTGCTTTCCGACGGCGAAAATAACAGCGGCCGCATCTCGCCGGAAACCGCCGCCGAAGCCGTGCGCGCGCTGGGCTTGAAGGTTTACACGATCGGCGCCGGCACGGACGGCTACGCGCCCTATCCTTACACGGACAATTTCGGCCGCGTCGTGTATCGCCAGATCAAGGCGGACTACAGCGAGAAGACGCTGAACGAAGTCGCCAGGATCGCGGACGGGAAGTTTTTCCGCGCGGACAGCACGCAGGCGTTGCAATCCATCTTCGAGACGATCGACAAGCTGGAAAAAACGACCGTGCAGGTCAGCAAATACCGGCAATACCGCGATCTGTTCGGCTGGTTTCTCGGCAGCGGCGTCGTGCTGCTGGCGGCGCATCTCGTGTTGAGCCAGACGTTCTGGCGCCGGCTGCCGTGACCTCCACGTTTTCCATTTTTTCGTTCCCATCATGGTGAGCAGCGATTTCCGATTCCCGCTTTTCCTCGCGGAAAGCCTCGTCCTCGGCTCGCCGGTCTGGCTTTGGGCGTTGCTGCTCCTGCCTGCGGCGGTCGCCCTGTTTCTGCATGCCGAACGTTCCGCCGCGCGGCGTCTGGCCCGGCTCATCGCGGCCCGCCTGCGCGCGCAGCTCGCGCCGACCGTGTCGCCGACGCGGCGCCGGGTGCGCTTTGCTCTCCAGTTGCTGGCGCTCGCGGCATTGATCCTCGCGCTCGCCCGGCCGCGGCTCGGCTTCGAGGAGCAGGCGGTGAAGCGGCGCGGGCTGGACGTCATTGTGGCCGTGGACGTGTCGAAGTCCATGCTCGCCACCGATCTCGCGCCGAATCGGCTGACCCGCGCGAAGCTCGCCATCCAGGATCTCCTCGCCCTGTTGCCCGGCGATCGCGTCGGGCTCGTCGCCTTTGCTGGCAGCGCGTTTCTCCAGGCGCCGCTGACCATTGACTACGACGCCGTGCGCCTGGCGACCGCCGAGCTGGACACCGAGCTCATCCCGCGCGGCGGCACCGACATCGCCGCGGCCATCGAGCTGGCCCTGGAAGCCTTCGGCAAAGGCGAGGGCGGCCATCGCGCACTCATCCTCCTGACCGACGGCGAGGAGCTCGAGGAAGACGCCGTGAAAAGCGCGCGCCGCGCCGCCGAAGCCGGCGTGCCGATCTTCACCGTCGGCCTCGGCACCCCGGAAGGCAGCGTGGTGCCGCTGCCCAGCGACCGGCAGCGGCTCGGCGGCACCGATTTCGTGCGCGATCGGGAAGGAAAAGTCGTCCGCTCACGGCTCGACGAAAAGCGCCTGCGCGAGATCGCGAGCGCCGGAAACGGCTCCTACGTGCGGTTGGTCAACGGCCAGCCCGAGATGAAAGCGCTCGCCGAAACCGGCCTCTCGCGGCTCGCCGCCGGCGACATCGACGCCCGCCTCAGCCGCCGCCCGATCGAGCGTTACCAGTGGCCACTCGGATTCGGCCTGCTCTGCCTCGCGGCCTCCGCGCTTATCGGCGAGCGCCGCCGGCAGAAAGCACCTGCGCCGGCACCGATCCCGGCCGGCACGCGCCGTCGCCGCGCCGCGGAACCGGCCGCCCCCGCGGCTGCCGTCGCGGTCGGGATGCTGCTCGTCGCCGGGCTGTTCCTGTTTCCGGGCGCCGTCGGGAAAGCGCGCGCCGCGGCCGCGGCCAATGCCGAGCAGGCCTTGGAACTCTACAACGAAGGCAAATTCGACGAAGCCTACCAGGCTTACGACGCGTTGATGCGGGCGCATCCGGATTCCGGCAAGCTCCAGTTCAACGCCGGCGCCGCGGCGTTCCAGCGCAAAGACTACGACGGCGCGCTCGACGCCTTCGGCCGGGCGCTGGCCTCCAGCGACGCCGAGCTGCAGCCGCAAACGCAATACAATCTCGGCAACACGCTCTTCCGCCGCGGCGAAGCGCAAAAGGACGGTGGCGAACGACTCAAGGACTGGCGCAACGCCGTTGAATATTACAACAACGCGATCCAGACGATCCCGCCCGATTCCAGCAAGTCCGCCAGCCTGCGCACCGACGCCGAGCACAACCGCGCCCTGGTCCAAAAGCGTCTCGAAGAGGAAGTAAAAAAGCAGCAACAGCAACAGCAACAGCAGCAACAGCAGCAGGGGTCCGACCAGAACAAGGGCGGCAAGCCGCCGCCAGGCGGCAAACAAGGCAACCCGCCGAAATCCAACCCGGGCAAGCCGCAGAATTCCGGCAAGGACAAATCCAACGATGGGAACAAGGGGAACAATCCCGGCCAGCCGCCGCAAAGCCAGCAGCAGGGCCAGTCCGGCTCGCAGGATTCCCCGCCGCAGGCCGATCCCTCCGGCCAGAACAAAGAACAAACCGATGCCCGGAACCAAACGGGCAAAGAGGGCGAACAGCAAAAGCCCGGCGAACGCCAAGACCAGCCGCCGCAGAGCGGTGAAGGCAAGGACAAGGAAAACGGCAGCGGCGAATCCGCCCAATCCAGCCCGCCGCCGGGTCAGGAAGGCCCCCGCCAGCGCGGCGACGTGCAGGCCCAGCGCGGCGCGAAATCGCCGCCGCAGCCGAACAAGGAAGGCCAGCCCTCGCCGGGCCGCGGCGAGCCGGATCCCGGCGAAGGCGACGCCAGCGTGGCCGCCGCCGACGACCGCATGAGCGGCGCCCAGGCGCGGGCGTTGCTCGACGCCTTGAAAGGCGAGGACGACCGCAACGCCACCGCCGCGCTCCAGGCGCGCGGCAAAACCAAACGACGTGAAGATCCAGGGTATGACGATTGGTAAAAACGCATCGGTCCGTCCGGCGCCGTCCGGGAACCCTCGCCGCGCGCCCGCCGCGTCGTGGCGGCGCGTCCTGGCGCTCCTTGGCTGCGTGCTTCTCGCCGTTTTGTGTGCGCCCGCGGCCCGCGCCGATGCCCCGAGCGTCGAGGCGGCGATCTCCGACCGCACCACCGAGGTCGGTCAGGCGGTGGAATACCGCATCGAAGTGCAGGGCGGCCGCGCGCTCACCCGGCCGCGCGCGCCGCAGGTCGAGGGGCTCACCGTCGCCGGCTCCAGCCAGTCCACCTCCATCCGGCTCGAGAATTTCCGGATGAGCGAATCGATCGTTTATTCCTTCACGCTGCTGCCGACCCGCGCCGGCACGTTCACGATTCCCGAGCAGGAAATCCAGGTCGGCGGCGTCGCGCTCCGCACCCGCGCGCTCACGCTCAACGTCATGCCCGGCGGCGGCAGCGCCGGACGCGGCGGCGGGCGGCGCGGCGGCAACGCCCCCGACGACGCCGGCGGCCCGCTCGACCGGCTCATCTTCGCGGAGCTGATCGTGCCGAAAAAGACGGCTTACGTCGGCGAAACGATCCCGTGCGAAATCCGCCTGCACCTCAGCGCCAAAGCCCGCCTGCTCGAGCCGGACGCCAACCCGCAGCTCACCGGCGAAGGCTTCTCGGTCCAAAAATTCGCCCGCCCGCAGATCGGCCTCCAATCTGTCGAGGGCGTGCCGTTCCAGGTCGTGACTTACAAGACCGCGATCACCGCCGCGAAGGCCGGGACGCTTTCCATCGGTCCGGCGCAGGTCGTGCCGACCGTGCAACTCCCAGGGCGTCGCCCGCGGCTGCGGTCGTTTGGCGGGTTTGACGACGACGTGTTCGACAATTTTTCGAACGCCATCTTCTTCGGCGCGCCCCAGCAGGTGCCGACCGCCAGCGACCCGGTGAAAATCGAGATCAAACCGCTGCCAGCCGCCGGTCAGCCCGCAAATTTCTCCGGCGCCATCGGTCGCTTCGAACTCGGCGCTCCGGAGGTCAGCCCACGCCTCGCCAGCGCCGGCGATCCGCTCACCGTGCGGGTGCCGGTGAAGGGCAAGGGCAACTTTGACCGCATGGGCGCGCCGCTGCTGACCGATGAAACCGGCCTGCGCACGTATCCGGCCAACGGGAAATTCAAAGCGGACGACGACGTCGGGCTGAGCGGGACGAAGACGTTCGAGCAGGTCGTGATTCCCGGCGCCGCGCGCGACGGGCTGCCGGGCTACCGCTTCAGCTATTTCGATCCCGGCGAAGGGAAATACGTCGAGCTGCAGACGCCGCCGATCCCGCTGAAGATCGCGCCGGGCGCCCCGCTGGCGGCCGCCACGCCGGTGCCGACATCTCCACCGGCCGAGGACGCCGCCAACCCGACGCCCCCGCCTGCCGCCACGCCGGCGCCGGCCGCGCAGGATATTCTCCACATCCGCACCGATCCGGGGACGCCGGTGCGCGAACTCGCCGAAGCATTTCAGCCGGTCTGGCAACAGCGCCTCTTCTGGCTCGCGCAAGGTGTCGCCGGCGCGGTGCTGCTGAGCGGGGCCGCCTGGCTGCTGGCCGGAGCGCGGAGGCGCGATGAAACCGCCCGCCGTCGCGCCGCCCTGGCGCGGGAGCGCGAAACGCTCAACCGCACGCTGCGCGACGAGCGCGCCAGCCGCCGGGACTTTTACGCAGCCGCGGCGCGCCTGCTTGAGTTGCGCGATGCGGACCGGGGCGCGCTCGGACGCGCGGAGGGAGCTGTTGCGGAAGGCGGCGCGCTCCCGCTCGAAACGATCGTCCGTCGTCACGACGAACTGGCCTACAGCGGCGGACCCGCCAGCGCGGAACCGGTCGCGGCCCCGGAACGCCAGGAAGTGCTCGCCGCGCTCGCCGCGGCCGAGGCGTCGCGGCCGGCCGCCGCGGCGCCGTCGGAGCCGTCGCTCGCCGCGCGCTGAGAAACCCGCAAGCCGGCTTTTCCACCATGATTTCCACACGCTTCTCGGCGCAGAATTCGCCGCGCTTTCCGCTCACCCGCCACCGCCACCGCATCTTGCCGTCAACGCGGCTGGGAGCCATCGTGGCGGCCGTCGTCGTGCTGCTCTCGTCCTGGCCCGCCGGCGCCGCGCCGGCCTCGGGCGACGCTTTTTACTCGCGGCAACTCGCTCTACGAAACCGGCCGCTTCGCCGAAGCCGCGGCGGCGTATGAAAGCGCTTTCAAACCGGCCGGTGGCGCCGCTGGCGAAGGCGTCGGCGCCAACCTGTTTTATAACCTCGGCAACGCCTGGTTTCGCGCCGGTCAGCCGGGCCGGGCGCTGTTGAACTACGAGCGCGCGCTGCGCCTGCAGCCCGGACATCCCGAGGCCACGGCGAACCTCGCCTTTGTCCGGCGCAGCATCGGGGTGCCGGCGCCCTCCCCGGGTGCCGGTGGCATCGCCGCCGGCTGGAATCGCGCGGCGCTCGTCTGGGGCCCGTGGCTGCTGGCGGCGGGCGGCTGGCTCCTTTTGGGCGGACTGTTCCTTGCCCTGCTCGCGGGTCGCAGCAGCGCTTTTCGCCGCCACGCGCGCAATGTGGCGCTCGCCGCCGGGCTGCCGGTGACCGTGGCGGGTGCGCTGGCGTTTTTCTGGCTGGCGGACCGGCGCGCCGTGGATCCTGCCCGCGCGGTGCTGGTCGGTGCGGAAAGTGTGGAAGCGCGCTACGCGCCGGCGGACACCGCGAAGGTTGAGAGCACGCTGCCAGCCGGCGGCGAGGTGCGTCTCCTACAGGAACGCGGCGCGTGGGATTACGTGGAGCTGCCCGGCGGCACGCGTGCCTGGATCGCCGCGGCGCAGGTGGAACGTATCGCTCTGCTCGCGCCGTCGGCGCAATGACGTCCGCGACCGGGCGGCGAGCGGTCGGGTTGTTTTATTCCTTCGGCTTCAGGTCGAGGTCGTAAACGACCACTTTGCCGAGCTTTTCGAGCTGCGGCTTCACGTCCTTCGCTTCGCCGACCACGAGGATCGTCGTGCCATCTTCACCGGGCAGATAAGTCTTCGCGAGCAGGCTGGCGCGCTCGACGTCCACGCCTTCGATGCGCCGGACATAGGTCTTGTAGAAATCGGCTGGCAACCCGTAGAGATCGATCTCCTGCACGCGCTCCGCCATGCGCCCGGGGTTCTCGAGGCTGAGCAGGAAATTACCGGCGAGGTAGCCGCGCTGCATCGCCAGTTCCGCATCCGGCACCGGCTCGGTGCGCAGCCGCTCGATTTCATGGAGAATTTCCTGCACCGCCGGGAGCGTCACTTCATTGCGGACTTCCGCGCTGGCGGAGAATATGCCGCCGAGCTTCGCGGAGGAAAATCCCGAGCTGGAGCCGTAGGTGTAGCCGTTGCGCTCGCGCAGATTTTGGAAAAGTCGGCCGCTGAAGCCGCCGCCGAGCACGCTGTTGACCACGCCGATGCCAGACAGCTCCGGATTCGTGCGCGGCACGCCGGGAGCGGCGACGGCGATGGTGGATTGCACGGACGCCGGCCGATCCACGAGATGGATCGTGCGCTCGCGCGGCGGCGACGGCAGCGCCGGGAATTTCACCGTCGGCACGGTCCCTTTTTTCCAATCGGCAAACGCCTTTTCGACCAGCGGCAGCACGGTGTCCGGCTTCACGTCGCCGACGATCGCGAGCGTGGCGTTGTTCGGCAGAAACCAGGCTTGATGCCAGGTCTGGAGGTCGTCGCGCCCGATCGCGCCGACGCTCGTCTCGGTCGGATAAGCGCCGTAGGGATGTTCCGCGCCGTAGAGGAGCTTGCCGCGCAACGCGCCGAGCAGCCAGGCGGGCTGCTGCTTTGCCTGCGTGAGGCGGCTGAGCATCCGCGTTTTTTCCTTCACCAGTTCCCCTTCGGGAAAGATGGGATGCAGCACGGCGTCTGCGAAAAGATCGAGCACCTGGGGCAGAAATTTCACCAGCCCGCGCGCCCCGACCGAGGTCGCATCCTCGCCGGCGCCGGCTTCCACGCTGGCGCCAAGGAAATCGATCTCCTCGGCAAACTTCGCTGCGTCGCGTCGCGTCGTGCCTTTGTTCAGCAACGCCGCCACGGTGTCGGCGGTTCCAGTCTTCGCGCCGTCCTGGGCGTCGCCGGCTTTGATCAGCAGCCGGAACGTGACGGTCGGCTGCCGGTGGTTTTCGACGATGAATACTTTCAGTCCGTTTGGCAGCGTGACCTCGCGATAATCCGGAAATGCCGCCACCGGCAGCGCCCCGGCGGGCGGCTGCTGGGAGCGATCGACATCCGCGCGCAATGGAGCGAGCGCGATGAGGGTGCTCCCGAGGGCGACCGCAGCGATGCCGCGCAGAAAGGGGGAAACGTTCATAGAAAAGCGGGGCCGGAAACCGGGTGGCTCAGCCCGACCGAAACGACTAGAGCACGGGGCGGCCGGTCGGACAACGCGACGACGTCCTGGGGAGCGGGGGAATCCGTCCGCAGATTACGCAGATTTTCGCAGAGGCGGAGAATTGGTGACGCACTCCCGCGCCCGCGCGGGGTGCGGGCGGGGGGCGGTCAGAACAACGACAACTGCGGCCGGTCGGCGTCGCTGGCGGCGGAAGCAGCCCGTTTTTCGGCGGCGGCCGCGGCTTTGCGGCGGCGGACCTCGGCCGGGGTCGGGCGCGGCACCGGATCTTCGCCATCGCTGGCGACGGTGGTCGTAGTCGCAGGCAGGTCGCTGGCTTCCAGGCGGCCGAGGATCTCGCGCGCCCGGTCGAGCACCACAGCGGGCAGGCCGGCGAGGCGGGCGACATGGATGCCGTAGGACTTGTCGGCGGCGCCCGGCACGATGCGATGCAGGAAGACGATTTCGTCGTTCCATTCGCGCACCGCGACGGTGAAATTCCGGGCGGCTGCATGCGTCTTCGCCAACTCGGTCAGCTCGTGGTAATGCGTGGCGAAAAGCGTCAGCGCACCGACTTGGTCGTGCAGATATTCCGCCACGCTCCAGGCGATCGAGAGCCCGTCATACGTGCTGGTGCCGCGACCGATCTCGTCGAGGATGACGAGCGATTTCGCCGTGGCGTGGTGCAGGATGTTGGCCGTCTCGTTCATCTCGACGAGAAACGTGGACTGGCCGCGGGCGAGATCGTCGCTGGCGCCGACCCGGGTGAAGATGCGGTCCACCAGCCCGATTTCCGCCGAACTGGCCGGGATGAACGAGCCGATCTGCGCCAGGAGCACGAGCAGCGCGGTCTGACGCAGAAACGTCGATTTGCCGGCCATGTTCGGACCGGTGAGGATGAGCAGCCGGTTGGTCTCCGGATCGAGCGCGACGTCGTTCGGCACGAACTTCGCGCCGGCGCCATCCTCCGCCAGCCCGGCGTCGAGCACGGGATGGCGGCCGTCGGCGATGCGGATGCCGGCGCGGGCGTCCTCGTGCAGGACCGGGCGGCAATAGTTGAAAAGGCGCGCGGTTTCCGCGAGGCCGGCGAGCGCGTCGAGCTTGCCCAAGGCAGCCGCGGTTTCCTGTAACGGGCGGGTGTGTTCGAGCGCGGCGTCGCGCAGTTGGAGAAACAGCTCGTATTCCAGCTGCCGGGCGCGTTCCTCGGCGCCCAGGATCCGGCTTTCGACTTCCTTCAGCTCCGGGGTGATAAAGCGCTCGCCGTTGGCCGTGGTCTGCTTGCGATGGTAATCGGCCGGCACGCGTCCGAGATTCGCCTTCGTGATTTCGAGAAAGTATCCGAAGACGGAGTTGTAGCGGATTTTCAAGGACGAGATGCCGGTGCGCGCGATCTCTTTTTCCTGCAACGCCGCCACCCAGTCGCGCCCTTCGCGCGTCGCGCGTCGGAGTTCATCCAGCTCGGGATGAAACCCGTCGCGCACGATGCCGCCGTCGCGCAGCGAAGCCGGCGGCTCCGGGGCGAGCGCGTCGCGAAGTCTTTCCACGAGTTCCGGCAGCGGGTGTAGCCGCGCGCTAAGCCGGGCCGCCGCCGGCGCGGAAAGCTGCGCGAGAAGCGTCTGCAACTCCGGCACCACGGCGAGCGAATCCTGCAGGACGCCGAGGTCGCGCGCGTTGCCCGCGGCCTGGCTGAGCCGGCCGACGGTGCGCTCCAGGTCGCGCACGTTGCGCAAGGTTTCGCGCAACGCGCGCGCCAGGTCCGGCTGGGCCAGAAAATCGGCGATCACTTCCTGTCGGGCCGTGAGCTTTTGCGCGTCGCGCAACGGATACAGCAACCAGTGGCGCAATTGCCGCGCGCCGAGCGGCGTGACGGTGCGGTCGATCGCCTGGAGCAAGCTCACACCACCCTCGGCGCGAGACCGGACTATTTCGAGGTGCGCCTGCGAGGTGGCGTCGAGCGCGAGAAAGCCATCGGGACGATAGCTCGTCAGGCTGACCACATGTCCGAGCGGGCGACGCAACGCATGCTGCAAATAATGCAGGATCGCGCCCGCAGCCGACACGGCACGCGGCAGACCGGCGCAGCCGAAGCCATCGAGCGACTGCACGCCGAAATGTTCACACAACGCATGCTCGGCCCCACTGAAATCAAAGGCTTGCGCGTCATACGCCTGGGTGTCGGCGAAGTCGGCAAATGCAGCGCGCTGGGCCGGATCTTCCGCGATGAGAAACTCGGCCGGCGCGACGCGCGCGAGTTCGTCGAGAAGCGCGGCGGGCGAGGGGAGTTCAGTGACGTGAAACGCGCCCGTGGTGAGATCAAGAAACGCGAAGCCACGCACGCTTTTCTGTGCAAACGCCGCGGCGAGATAATTATTGCGCCCGGCGTCGAGCAACTGGGCGTCCGTGACCGTTCCGGCTGACAAAATCCGCGCGACCTCTCGCTCGACGAGTTGGCCCGGCTTGACCTCGCCCTTTTGATCGCAGATCGCCACCCGCCGGCCGGCGCGGATGAGTTTGCCGAGATAGGTGTCGAGCGCATGAAACGGCACGCCGCACATCGCGAGTTCGTGGCGCTTCGTCAGCGCGACGTTGAGGATCGGTGCGGCGACCCGGGCGTCCTCGCCGAAAAGCTCGTAGAAATCGCCGAGCCGGAAAAGGAGCAGCACGTCAGCCGGCAGCTCCGAGCGGATGCGCCGGTATTGGCGCATCATCGGCGTATTAATATTGGCGATTTCAGCGTCCAAGTCGGACGAGCCTATGCAGCGGGTCAGGGGCGTTCAAGCAAACGTCCGATGCCGGGGATGAAGGAGCAAATTGGCCTCGCGCAGAGGCGCAGAGACGCAGAGGGGGAGGGCAGGTATTGGGATATGCAGCGAGTGGAGCGGGGCGGCAATGGCCTCGCGCAAAGACGCAAAGGCGCAAAGGAAAAGGCGGGGGAAGGAGGCAGAAGGGTCTCGCGCGGAGGCGCAGAGTCGCAGAGGAAAAGATAATCGGGGGGACGGATCGGGTCCTTGTGCGTTTCCGAAGCCCCCTTCGCCTCCTTCTCACCCGCCGCATTGCCCTTCCATCCCGTCTTCTCTTCTCCCCCTTTGCGCCTTTGCGTCCTTTGCGCGAGGCCATTCCAGCCCCGCTCACCGCAAAAACCGCGTCAAATTCGCCGATTCCCAGCGCCGGGCGCGGCGGTAGTGGGCAAACCGCTTCTCCCGCCGCTGAAATTCCTCGGTATGCACCCGCCGCCGTCCGCGGCCGAGGGGCTCGTCCGGCACCACGGAATGGAGCATCTCGTGATAGACCACGTATTCCAGAAACCAGCGCGGCACCCAGGGGGCATCGAGCAGGGGATGGATGCGGATAATCCGGTCCTCTTCCTGGATGGTGCCGAAGACAAAATACTCCCGCGGCGGCAGCCGGCGGCGGCGGCCCCAGGTGATCGTGTAGCCGCGGAGCGGGCTTCCACAGAAATACGTGGTGTTCAGCCGGTTAAAGATCGCCTGGAGGTTGTGAAACTCGCCGGCAACACGGAACGGCAGCTGCCGCTGGAACGGCACCATCGGATGGGAAATTTTTCGTTTAGCCTTGGCCATAAACCAGGGGATGCCGCGGCTGGGCGCGACGCTGGCCTGAACTATAGCGGGCACCTGCCGTTTGACCACAAAAACGGCGAAATTCAGCCTGGAAAAATCGGCTGCCCGTGGGGCGACCGGGCGGGCGTGCCACTGCGGATGGTGCTACCGTCCGCACCGCTCTATGAACTTTGACATCTCTGAAGCCTACCAATCGGTCCACGCCATGGTGGTGAGCTTTCTCGCGCGTCTGCCCTACATCGTCATTGCGCTGCTCGTTTACGCGCTCTTTCACCTTGCCGCCAAAGGGTTGCGCAGCCTCATCACCCGGCTGACGGAGCGGCGTCGCAAGCATCGCAACGCCGCCATCGTGCTCGGCCGGCTGGCGGAAGGCTTTCTCATCTTTGTCGGCGTGCTGGTGGCGCTGGTCATCGCGCTGCCTTCGTTCAAGCCGGCGCAACTCATCCAGCTTCTGGGCGTTTCCAGCGTCGCCATCGGCTTCGCGTTTCGCGACATCCTGCAGAACTTCCTGGCCGGCATCCTGATCCTGCTGACCGAGCCGTTTCGCATCGGCGACCAGATCATCATGGGCTCCTACGAGGGCACGGTGGAGAACATCGAAACCCGGGCGACCTTCATCCGCACCTACGACGGCCGGCGCGTGGTGATCCCGAATTCCACGCTGTTTACGGAATCCGTGACGGTCAACACCGCCTACGACAAGCGCCGCCT
Source organism: uncultured Verrucomicrobiae bacterium (assembly GCA_963762725.1). Classification (GTDB taxonomy): domain Bacteria; phylum Verrucomicrobiota; class Verrucomicrobiia; order Chthoniobacterales; family SZAS-18; genus JAFAXH01. Next base: position 1,396,354 of record CAVXLY010000005.1, read on the forward strand.
GCAATACGACGTGGGCATCGGCTACGGCGACGACATTGCCGGGGCGAAAAAGCTGATGCTGGAAGCCGTGCGCGAAACCGAGGGCGTTCTCACCGATCCGCCGCCGGAGGCGCTCGTGGTGGACCTCGCCGGCAGCTCGGTGAACATCCGCGTGCGCTGGTGGATCGATCCGCCCCGACGGTCGGACGTGGTCGCCACCACGGATCTCGTGCTCGCCGCGGTGAAAAACAAACTGTCCGCCAACGGTGTCGATCTGCCATTCCCGACCCGTCAAATTTTGTTTCACGACCAGACCGAGGAGACCGACGGCGATCGCTCCCGCCAGCGCGAAGGCTGGCCGGTGGGCAAAGATGGCAAAGCGCCGAAATCCCGCTCGATCGCCGCAGCGCTTGCGCGGCTGGCGGCGGACAGCAGCAACGGCCACCAGAAAAGCGCCGCGGAGCCCCAGGAACCGGCCGAAAGCCAGCCCGCGGCGCCGGCCGGCCGGAACTAACTAGGCGCCGGCGGCCCGCTTCTCGTCCGGCAGCGGGGGCAACGCGCCGGGATCCGTCTGGAGCGCGTCGCGCGTCGCGGCAATTTCCAAGCTGACGCGGCCCCGATCATAAGGCGTCTCCACCGAGCGGTCCGCGAGGTCGCGGATCAACCGGGCGTGCGTGAGCAACACTTGGTGCCGGGTGGCGTTGCGGGTGATCGGGGCGACCCGGGCGAGCAGGCGGAACATTTGCCGCAGGATCGTCACGTTTCCTTCGGCGCAGAGCCGGATTTCGTCGAGCGACTTCGCCACGAGATGGTCAAACGTGAGCACGGGCGCGATCACCCGCAGCTCCCCTTCCTTGCCGCGGTAGGGCGAGGCGATTCGCCGCCCGGCGAGCCGGCTGAGCACTGCGCCCAGGTAGTCCAGGCAGGAAACCGCGGTGCTCGTGTCGTTCACTCCGGGCGAGAGCGCTTTGAGCGCGATATCCACGATCTGGCGGATGCCGAAGCCGACGTCCTGCGCGACGGTGCGGAAATCGCCGACGATAAACAGCCGCCGCAAAGCCTGGTGGGCTTCGTCGTCGAGCTGGCAATCGGAAGAAACCAGCGCCGTCTCGGGCGCGACGAAATCTCCCGGGCCGCACTCGAGCCGCAGCAATGCCTCCCGCTCCTTCGCAAACCGCATCAGAGCGGCCGGATCGATGTGCTGCAGGTAGCCGGTGGTTTCCGCGCGGATCGGATGCCACTCGGCGCCGGGCGGCAGCGGTGTTTTCTCCGCCGCTTCTTCGCCTTCATCCTCGCCGAGGTCGTCGGGGAAAAGCGTTTCGGCGGCGTCGTAGGTTTCCTTGGTGATGGATTCCAGGATGGAGGAAACCTGGATGGAAGCGGCGACGTGATGGATGAAAAAAATCAGGGTGCCGATGGCCACGAGTGCCAGCAACACCGCGAAGGCCACGGCGAGCAGCGGCACGAAAACGACGCCGTCGAATCCCGAGCCACCCCGGATCGTGCGCATGGCCACCACGCAGTAGGCAAAAATGGCGAGAAAAACGCCGAGCACATATTGGTTGGCCCGGTCCCGCATGAAATTGCGCAGGATGCGCGGCGTGTATTGGCTGGAAGCCAGCGAGAGCGTCACGATCGTGACGGAAAATGCCGTGGCCGCCACGGTCACCATGGACCCGGCGATGGCCGAGAGCATGCCGCGCGCGCCTTCGGCCCCGGCATTGAGCAAGGGCTGCCAGCTTTTGATGCGCAACGCGTCGGCGAAGATCACGTCGAGCTGGATCAAGCCGAGCGCCAGCCCGATGCCGGCGATCACCAGCAGCCCGGGCACGAACCAGAGCGAGGAGCGAAGTTCGATCCAGAATTTGCTCAGCATGGCGTGAGGGGAGGCGCTGAAGCCGGCCGGGATTTTTACGCCGCAGCCGGCCCGGAGGCGACCGGTGCGGGGACCCCGCGCACCTTGTGCAGCACGGAAGGCGCCTCGCCGTCTTTTCCGCTCATGGGAGAGAGGACAGTCACCGTGCCATCGGTTTCCAGCACGACGGCCTCCGCATCAGCCAGCGAAGCGACATTGTGCGTGCGCAGGGCGGCGCGGATTTCTTCTTCCGTCAGGCGCGCCTGACGCATCGCGCCACGCAGGAGCTTGCCACGGAAAACGAGCAGCACGGCGTCGGATTTCACCAGCGACTCCCAGCGCGACGAGCGCACCGAGAGCCAGGCGACGATCCATTGCAAGCCGATGAGCAGGCCCAGGGCGAGCACGCCCTCGATCAGGGCGACATTCTTGGTCAGCAGCGTGGAGGCCAGCGTCGAGCCGAGCGCCACGGTCACGACGAGGTCGAAGGCGTTCATCTTGGAAAGCGTGCGGTTGCCGGAAATCCGCAGCATCGCCACGAGCGCCGCGTAGGCGATCGGGCTGATGACCAGCACACGCAACAAACCAGACCAGGTATCGAAAAACATAAGACTTTTCCTCAATCGGCTCCCGGCAACGAACCACGGGGCAGGATCGCCCGCCGGCCGGTAAACGCGGCGAGCGGCCGGCGGCTCAATGCGACGCCGCCGAATCCTTTTCTTCCGTCAGGCCGAGCAGAAGCCAGCCGGCGATGAGCGCGCCCCCGGTGTCGGCGATGATGTCGGTGATCGTGTCGAACTTGCCTTTGATGATGTTGGCCTCGGTGGAAAGCTCGAAGGCCCATTCCGCCACTTCCCAAAGCGCGCCGATGGCCAGGCCGACGCTGGCAGCCGTCAGCACCAGCAGGAAGCGGTGGGTGTGATGTCCCTTCAGCACCCGGCTGGAGAGAAACAACGCCGCGGGCAGAGTGAGGGAAAAAATCGTGTAGCCGTGCAGCACTTTGTCGAACCAGCTGAACGCCTTATACAGCGGCCAGTAATAGCCCGCGAAGTTCGCGATCGCGGCGATGACGAGAAAGGCTCCCGCGAGGATGCGGCCGGTGGAGGTGGTGTGCATAAAAAAGGGATTTCGCGGAAAAGCGCGAGCCAGCGCGCCCGGCGTGCGTGCCTCCGTCCAGGCCGGCTCGTTTCGACTAACTCGCGCTCGGTTTCTGATTCGGCAGCACCCGACGCAGCAGCCACGGCATCGTCAGCCCCTGGACCAGAATGGCGAAGGCTACGACGGCGTAGGTCACCATTAGCAACAAATCTCGCTCCGGCCCCGGGGGCAGCGAGAGGGCGAGCGCGATCGAGATCGCCCCGCGCAGCCCGCCCCAGGTGAGCAGCACGACGTTGCGCCACTCGAAGCCCTGCCGGAAAAGCTTCAGCACCGGACCCGGCGCCGTGACGCTGATGAACCGGACCAGCAACACCACCGGCACGACCAGCAACGCCGCCGTGATGTAGCCGGACTGGTATTTGAGCACGAGCGCCTCCAGGCCGAGGAGCACGAAGAGCATCGCGTTGAGGATCTCGTCGATCAGCGTCCAGAAAGTGTCCAGCCGGCGCTGCGTCTCCTCCGTCATGGCAAACTCCCGGCCCAGGTTGCCGATGAGGATGCCGGCCACCACGACGACGAGCGGCCCGCTGGTGTGCAGCGTCTTGGCCAGCTCGTAGCCTCCCGTCACCAGGGCGAGCGTGAGCAGGATCTCGACTTTGTATTCGTCCACGCTTTTGAGCAGCCGATAGGTGATCCAGCCGAGCAGAAGCCCGAGCGCGATGCCGCCGACGGCTTCCCGCAATAGCAGCACGCCGACGTGGCCGAGATCCAGCGAATCGGCATTCTGGCCGCTGATGAACATCTCGTAGAAGATGAGAAAAACGACCACGCCGACGCCGTCGTTGAAGAGCGATTCACCGGCGATCTTCGTGGAGAGCGCCTTGGGCGCGTTGGCCTGTTTGAGCAGGCCCAGCACCGCGATCGGATCGGTCGGCGAGATCAGCGCTCCGAAGAGCAGGCAGACGAGAAGCGGCATCGGAAACCCGAGCCAGGCAAAAAGGTAATACGTGATGGTGGCGACCAGCCCGGTCGAGACCAGCACGCCGCCGGTGGCCAGCAGCGCCACGGGCCAGCGCTGCGCCCGCAGCTCATCCCAATCGACGTGCAGCGCGCCGGCAAAGAGCAGATAGGAAAGCGCTCCCTCCATCAGCGTGCGGCCCAGGTCCACGCGCCCGAGGACATCCTCCGCGAAGCTTTGCAGCGGCAGGCCGAGCCGGCTGCCGACGACCAGCCCGAGCGAGAGCACCAGGGCGAGCAGCATCAGCCCGACCGTCGGCGGCAGGCCGATGAAGCGGTGGTTCGCGTAGGAAAACAGCGCCGCCAGTGTCAGCAGCAGCGCAAAGATCGCGAAAAAGCTCATCGGGAAAACGGGTCGGAGAAAAACGGGGAGCCCGGCGGCGTTCCCGGGGAAGCAGGCTGATCTTCCGGCCGGGCTGGCCGGGAGCGAGGCGGCAGCGAGGGGCCGGGCTTCAGAGTCCGGTCATCCCTCCCTGCTGTCGCGCAAGCTGGGCTTCGACGTATTTGGCCAGCACGTCAAACTCCAGATTCACCGGGTCGCCCGGGCGCAAGGCGCGCAGATTCGTCAGCTTGCGGGTTTCCGGGATGATCCAGCAGACAAAGCCGCCGGGCAGTTTCTCGGCGACCGTGAGCGAGACGCCGTTGACCGCGACCGAGCCTTTGAAGACGACGTAATGGCTGAAGACTTCCGGCAGCTCGATCTCCAGACGATAGTCGTCGGCGATCTTCTCGTGGGAAACCATCGGCGCCGTGCAGTCCACGTGGCCCTGGACAAAGTGCCCGCCGAGCCGGCCATCAGCCGCCAGGGCGCGTTCGAGGTTCACGCTCGATTCCGGGCGCAGCTTGCCGAGGTTTGTGCGGTCGAGCGTTTCCTTCAGCACGTCAAACGTGATCTGGTCGCCGCGGTGCGTGGCGCTGACCGTCAGGCAGCAGCCATTCACCGACACGCTCTCGCCCCGGCGCAGGCTGCGGGCGATCCCTGGTGCGACGATCTGGAGTTGCAGCCCTTTGCTGCTGCTTTGCCGCAACCAGACGACCTGGCCGGCTTCTTCGATAAGTCCGGTGAACATGGAAAGAGGGGGGGAGATGCTTTTTGCAGCCGCAGGGTCGGCGCACGGAGATTTCCCCCGGCGGCGCGCCGATGGCAACGGAAAACATCGCCGCCGCCACGCCGCCCGCCTTCACTGCCAGACCAGGAACAGCAGGAGCACGATCGCCGTCGGCGTCGCGGCGCCGGCCAGGAGCTTCAAAGGCGAGACGCCGTCGGGGAAATACTCCGCCAGCAGCGACTGGCCCGCCGGGTTCGGGGCGTTGGCGATGACGGTGAGGCCGCCGCCGGTGACCGCGCCGGCGACGACGGCGTATTTCATGCCGTCCGTGAATTCCGGCGCCAGGGAGGCGAGATAGGTGATGGCCGCGTTGTCGTTAAAGGCCGTCAGAAACGTCGCCCCGAAGAGGAGCGGAATCTCGCCCATCCGGCCGAGCACCGGGGCGATCCACCAGCGTTGCAGGCCGCCGTGAATCACGAGGCCGGCGAGGAAAAAGCCGACCAGCAGCGCCGGCCGCAGCTGGATGTCATTCTGGTGATGCTCGGTGGCTGCGGTGAACGCCAGGAAGAACAGAAATCCGCCGATGAAGAGCGCCGGTGCGTGGGCGTTGAGCACCGTCCAGAGCAGAAAGAAAAGATGCACGAGCGTCACCGGCATCGGCACCGGATCGCTGCGCCGCTCCCAGCGTTCCTCGGCCGCGGTGTGGGCGGCGGCGTGGGAAACGCCGGGTCGGCGGCTTCCGCTGGCAGCGGGGCGGCTTCCGCCTGCTTGCCGCGCGCCGCCATCTCGGCGAATTCCTTGCGGAACCAGAAATAGTAGAGCGCGTTGGAAAGCACGATGCCGACGACCGCTTTGTCGCCGAAATGCCAGAACATGAACGCGCTGCTCCAGTTCCAGGTGCTCGCCACCATGAGCACCGGCGGCGCGGCGAAATTTGTCAGCACGCCGCCGACGGAGACATTGACAAAGAGCAGCCCGAGCGTGGCATACGCGAGCGTCGGGCTCGGGCGCAGATCGTAGAAGCGCCGCCCGAGCAGCAGCGCGCAGAGCGTCATCGCCGCCGGCTCCGTGATGAGACTGCCGAGCAGCGGCCCGAGCGTGAGGATCGCCAGCCACCAGGATTTGATCGTCCCGCCGCCCAGCGCCGCCACGCGCGCCATCCCGCTTCGGCAATCCGCAGCACCGGCCGCGTGCTGGCGATGCTCAGGATGACGACCACGAACATCGGCTCCGTGAAGTTCACCCCGTGCGCCACGTAGCCCTGCGCGGTCGGCCAGTCTTTGAAGTAAAAAATCGCCGCCAGCAGCGGCAGCACCCAGATGCCGAAGATGGCTTCGACCTCGCCGAGAAAGTGGGCGACCTCGGCCTTGAAAGAAACGTCCGACTTCGCCCCGCGCTGCGGCTTGGCCTCCGCCGTGCGGCCGGCGCGATGGATGTGCTCAGCGTGCTCCCGCTGCCAGCGGTGGGAAAGGTGCATGAAGCGCGGCGCGAGAAACGTGTGGATGATCGCGCCGAGAAACAGGAGCGTGGCGACGAGGTTCAGCGGCTCCCGGGCGATGCGGTCCGCGAGCACCTGGCCCAGCGGGCCGCTCCGGCCGCCATCGTCGGCATAGCTCTCGGCCGGCAGCGGAAACGAAGCCGGCGCCCCGGCTCCGGAAGGCGGCGCGGCGGCCAGCGCTGTCGGCGCCACCGCGGCAAAGAGCGCGCACAGGAGGAGGAAAACGGCCAGAGCCGCGAAGGTGGGGAATTTTGTCATCGCAGTTTTGCCAAGGTTCTTTTAACCACAGAAATCCGGAAGACACAGGGAAAGAAAACAGGGGGAGCCGGTCGCCCGGACCGCCGGCTCCCCGCTCTTTGGGCCTCCCGCCCGCTGTGGTCAATCCGGAATCTCTGCTACCTTATCGTATGGAAAAACTCGTCATCGTCGGCACTGGTTGCGCGGGGCTCACGGCTGCAGTGTATGCCGCGCGCGGCGGCCTGCAGCCGCTGGTGCTGGAAGGCCGGCAGCCCGGCGGCCAGCTCTCCACGACCACGCTGGTCGAAAATTTTCCCGGCTTCCCCGAAGGCATCGACGGCCCGGAGCTGATCATGAACATGAAGGCGCAGGCCGAAAAATTCGGGGCGCGCTTTGACTTCGCCGAGGTCACCGGTTTTGAGCAAACGCGGGCAGCGTGACGCTTGAAATCGATGGCGAGCGGCAACTGGAAACCCGCGCGCTCATCGTCGCCAGCGGCGCCAGCGCGCGCTGGCTCGGGCTGCCGCGCGAGAAGGAACTCATCGGCCACGGCCTGACGAGCTGCGCGACGTGCGACGGCGCCTTTTATCGCGACGTGCCGATCTGCGTGGTCGGCGGCGGCGACTCGGCCTGCGAGGAGGCGACGTTTCTGACGCGGTTTGCGTCCAAGGTTTATCTCATCCATCGCCGCGACAAGCTGCGCGCCAGCCCGATCATGGCCGAGCGCGTCCTGGCGAATCCGAAGATCGAGCCGATCTGGAATTCCGCGGTCGCGGAATATCTCACCGCGCCCGATGGCGAGATGCGCGCGGTGCTGCTGAAAGATCTTGTCACCGGCGCGACGCGGGAGCTGGAGGTGAAATGCGTCTTCGTCGCCATCGGCCACGAGCCGAATACCAAGCCATTTCAGGGCAAGTTGCCGACCGATCCCGAGGGCTACCTGCTCAAAACCCGCGGGACCGCGACCGAGATTCCCGGCGTCTTCGCGGCTGGCGACGTGAGCGACAAAGTGTATCGCCAGGCCATCACCGCCGCCGGCGACGGCTGCGCCGCGGCGCTGGACGCCGAGCGGTATCTTTCGGAGTTCGATTTCGAGGAAGAAGCCCACGGCGCCGCCCCGGCCGAAGCCGCCGACAAAGCGCAGGAACTGGTCGAAACCGCGAGCGAGCGTTGAAAGCCGTGTGAGGCGCGGGAATGGCCTCGCGCAAAGGGCGCAAAGGCGCAAAGGGGGAGAAGAAGAAAGGCAGAGGGGGGGCGAGCTGAGGTTGGGAACGATGGGATAAGAAGACAGCACCAACGCACAAAGCACCCTGTCCGCCCTCCGGCTCCTGCTTCTTTCTCCCCGCCTTTTCCTTTGCGCCTTTGCGTCTTTGCGCGAGGTCACTGCCGTCCCCGCTTCACTCGCTGCGTGTCATCACAGAGCCTGCCTTCCGCCCCTCTGCGTCTCTGCGCCTCTGCGTGAGGCCATTCCGCCTTCCCCGCGCCACGTCGTGCTTTGAAAATTTGCGACCTCACTCAGTTTTATTCACCGGTCAGCGGCGGAGTGAAACGCTATCTCGCGGAAAAGGTTGCCTACCTGCGCACCCACACGCCAGACGACCACCGCCACGTCCTCGTCGTGCCCGGCGAGCGAACCGCCGTCGAGGAAGGCGAGCGCTCGCGCGTTTACACGATCCGTTCGCCGCTCGTTTCCCGCACCGCGCAATACCGCGTGCTGCTGAACCTGCGCGCCGTCGAGCGCATCCTCGAAGCCGAGCGGCCGGACATCATCGAGTCCAACGACCCTTACCAGCTCGCTTGGAAAGCGCTCGCCAGCGGCCGCGCGCTCGGCATCCCGGTCGTCGGGTTTTACCATTCCCATTTCGCCGAGGCGAACGTGCGCACGGCCATGAAATATTTCGGGCAGGCGGCCACCGAGATCATGATGGAAGTCACCCGCCGCTACGTGCGTTACGTTTACAACCGCTGCGCGCGCACCTTTGTGCCCAGCGCGCCGCTGGCGGCCGTCCTGCACGACTGGGGCGTGGAAAACGTGCAGGCCGTCGATCTCGGCGTGGACTCCGAAGTGTTTCAACCCGCGGCCGATTCCGCGGAGGCGGACGCCACGCGCGCCGCGCTCGGCCTTCCGGCGCGCGGAGCCGCGACCGTGCTGCTCTACGTCGGGCGGCTGTCGCCGGAGAAAAACGTGGAAACCCTGTTCCGGGCGTTCGAGCGGCTCCGGGCGGATCGCGCGGCGCACGACGGCACCGCCTTCCATCTTTTCGTCGTCGGCGACGGCCAGCAGCGCGGCCGGCTCCAGGCGCTGCAGGCGCGGCATCCGCGACGCCGTGACCTGGCAGCCGTATTGCGCGGACAAACGCGAGCTCGCCCGGCTCTACCGCGCGGCCGATCTCTTCGTCCATCCCGGCGTGCAGGAAACCTTTGGCCTCGTCACCCTGGAAAGCCAGGCCTGCGGCACGCCGGTCGTCGGCATCCGCGGCTCTTACATGGATCGCATCGTGTTTCACGATCTGCTCATGCGCTGGGCCGATGCCAACACGCCGGAATCCCTCGCTGCCGCCATCGCCGGTCTCGGCCGACGGGATCGCGCCGCCGACTTGCGCACGCTCGGACTCCAAACGAGTGCTTCCGTGCGCGAGCGCTACGCCTGGAACCACGTCTTCGATCGACTCTTCGCCGCCTACCGCGACGTCATCCGGCTGCGATCGCCGGCGGAAGATTGATGCGGGAGCCAGGTTCCTCGCTCCCGTCTCCCGCGGTATCGTTTCTCTTTCCATTCTGTCCGCTGCCTGCATTCTGCCTTTCACTCAGCCTGATCCCGGCCCCGGGTCAGTGCTTTCGCTTCTCCGCCTTTGCTCATGACTTCATCCACTTTGAACGCGTCACCGACTTCCTCGAGCGCCGCCGCCGCCGATCCCCACGCGTTCATCAGCGAAGCCGGCGGCCTGCGCATCCGCAAATACCGCCCGAGCGACCGCGCCGCGGTGCGCTGGCTGTGCTGCGAAACCGGCTTTCTCGGTCAGCCGATCGATCCGGTGTTCGAAGATCGCGAATTGTTCGCTGATTTTCTGACGAACTATTATCTCAAGAAAGAGCCCGAGAGCGCCTTTGTCGTTGAGACGATCGCCGACGGCAAGGTGAGCGGCTACCTGCTCGGCTGCCGCCGGCCGCTGCGCAACCAGCTCCACAATTTCGTGCAGAATCTTCTCCTTTTCGCCGTGCTGCTTTGGCGGGCACCGCGCTACCACGCGGCCAGCCGCCGGTTCATGCGCTGGATCCTGCTCAACGGCTGGCGCGAAGTGCCGGCGGCGCCGCGCCGGACCGCCCATTTCCACATCAATCTTCTGCCCGAAGCCCGCAGCGTTTCCGGCACGCGCGCGCTCATCGACGCCTATCTCGGCTACCTGCGGTCCCGCGGCGCGAAACGCGTCTATGGCCAGATGGTGAGCTTCGCCAAACGCCGGGGCGAAAAGATGTTCCAGCGCTACGGTTTTCGCCTGCTCGACCGGATGGAAATCACCAAATACCGGGCGCTGCACCCGGAGCCCGTTTACCTCTGCACCGTGGTGAAAGATCTGGAGGAAAATGAGCGGCTTTACGCGGTTTCGGAGTAGGAAAAAATGCGCAAAATTCAGGATTTTCAGGGAGCGGCAAGAACTATTTTTAACGCCGCCCGCAAGTTGTTGATTTTAAGCAGAATAGAGTTGTAAAAAACCTGCCTCCAACCCTGGATTTTTCGTCAAAATGAGCGATGTTTTTGACGATGAAAAACACCCCTCCAGTGTCCCCCCTGCGGGACGAAAAACAGGTGTCTCTGGCGCTCGATCCCGCGGCCTCCGCGCTCAGCGTCCAGCAGGTGCTTGGACAGGTGCAACTGATCCAGCAGATCATGAGCGCCACGATGAAAGAAGGCGAGCATTTCGGGCGCATTCCGGGGTGTGGCGACAAGCCGACGCTGCTCAAACCCGGCGCGGAAAAGCTGTGTCTGACGTTCCGGCTCGCGCCGGCCTACGTGGTCGAGGAAAAGCAGCTTGAGCGCGTCCACCGCGAGTATCGGGTGCAATGCACGCTGAGCTCCATCACGACCGGCGCGTTTGTCGGCCAAGGCGTGGGCACCTGCTCCAGCATGGAAGGCAAATACCGCTTCCGCATGGGTGCCGCTGAGCCGACGGATCGGCCGGTGCCGCGCGCGTATTGGGATCTCCGCCAGGAAAACCCCGCGAAAGCGCAGGAGCTTCTCGGCGGCCGCGGCTTCTCGACCCGCAAGATCGAAGGCAAGGGCTGGATGATCTGCACGGGCGGCGAGAAGGTGGAGAACGACAACCCGGCGGATGTGTTCAACACGGTGCTGAAAATGGCGAAGAAGCGCGCGCTCGTGGATGCGGTGCTCACCGCCACGGCGGCCAGCGACATCTTCACGCAGGACCTTGAAGACATCAGCGCGAACCTCGCGGCGCACCCGCCGGTCACGGCTGCTGCTCCGGCACCTGCCGCGGTGGAAGCGACCGCAGAGTCGCAAGCTGCGGATAAGGACGAAGAAGTGGTCGTGCTCGATCCGCCGCGCCCGGCCGCGCCGAAGTCGCGCCGCAGCAACGGTGCCTCCGCGACGTCCCGCCGCTCGCAGCAGGCGCAGCGCACGGACGTGGACCTTGATGCGGAAGCCAAGAAGGAAAGCGAAGGCGCGGACTTCCGCGAAGCCCGCATCCACTTCGGCAAGAACCGCGGCCTGACGCTCTCCGAGCTGACGCCGAATCAGGTCCACTGGTATGAAACCGAGTGGATGCCGAAGAAGGAAACCAGCGGCATGGTCGGCCAGGACGACGTTGCCCTGATGGAAGCGCTGAAAGCGTATCGCCGCTGGCGCGATCAGCAGCGGGGGGCGGCAATGGCCACAGTCGCCACGAGAAGCGATGCCGGGACGTGATGAGAGCGTTGACCTCGCTGGCGCGCAGGCGAGCTGAACCGACGCCACACCTCCGCTGTTGTCACAACGGATCATTGGAAAGGGCACCGTGAAAGCGGTGCCCTTTTTTCATGCGCGGTTCCCGAGTTCGCTGCCAGCTTTCGATCCGAACAACATTTGTGGGACCGGCCGGCAGCAGAACTTTTTAAAACGGATCGGAAATTGGATTGACGCATCCCGGCCAGGTCTCATATCGCTGGGCTTGTCCGCCCGCCAATTTCGCAGGGAGCTGCGGCAGGCACTGGCAACTCGAACGACGAAGGATTTCATGGAAATGAAAAAAACGAATCATAACCGTCGTGGCACGCGCCACCGGCTCGCAGTCTCAGCGGTCAGCGCATTGGCGCTCTTCGGCACGGTCATTGCATCGCACGCCACGTTGATCTTCGACAATGTCTCGAATTTCCGGAACGGCGTCGCTGGCGCCACTGGCACCTCGACCGGCACAACGCCGAACACGTTCATGGGTGATGGTTACACCTTGCTCTCAGGCGCGACCAGCATCTCGGGGTTTGATCTTTTTCCCACCAACCTCTCCGGCACCAATTACACCGGCCTGCGTTTGACGGTTTATGTCTGGGACACCGTGAACACGGGCACCGTCAATGCGACGACCCCGGCGTTCGGCAATCTCATCACTTCGTTTACGCTCACCAGCACCGGCACCTACACCAGCGGATTTTACTATGCGTTCGAGAGTGCGACACCTGGAGTCACTCCGGGGATCGCTCTGGCAACGCCGTTGCCCCTCGGTGACACTACCATCGGGCTGACGTTCGCCTATCAGGGCACGACGGACGGCGTGAATTACGCCAGCGCGAACAATCTCACCTCGCTCATCACCTACGGCACGCCTGCCACGGTCGGCTCCAATATTTTCAACGGCTATTACCGGAACGCGAACAGCGAGACGAATGGCAATTTCACTTCGACCCTGCGGTCCCTGGGCCAGACCAATCAAAGCGTCGCGGTGCGCGTGTATGGCGACGCCGTGCCCGAGCCTTCGACTTGGGTGATGATCGCGTCGGCGACCGGTGTTCTACTGGTGCTGGCCGGGCGGAAGCGGCTGATGGTCCGCGCGGCCTGAGATTCCCGGGCATTTTTGACCGGTGCGCCACGGCACCTGAAACAACCCCGGCGGGGAACTGCCGGGGTTGTTTCGTTTCCTGCATTCGTCGTTCTGCTGGCACAGAAAACGATCGGAAAAAGTGTTGCTTCGGCGGTTCCTGCGACCTTGCTGATTGCCGCGATAAAGTCTTCAGATGAAGGATAAGGTCATAACGATTGGTGTAATCTCCGACACGCACGGCCTCTTGCGGCCGGAAGCGGTCGCAGCGCTGCGCAGCGGCGGTAGCGTGGACTGGATTCTGCACGCCGGCGATTTCGGCTCGGAAGGGGTGCTTGAATCGGTGCGTGCGCTGGCGCCGGAAGGCTGCTTCGCCGGGGTGCGCGGCAACGTGGATCACGGCGCCTGGGCGCTGGCGTTGCCGGAGCAGGTGTCGGTCGAGATCGACGGCGTCCGCATTCTGATGTTGCACGACCGCCATGCACTCGGCGGACTCGATCCCGGCGCAGCGGGGTATCGGGTCGTCATCAGCGGCCATTCGCACCAGCCCGTCGTGGAACGGAGCGAGGCGGACGGCGTTTTGTTTCTGAATCCCGGCAGCGCGGGGCCGCGGCGCTTCCGGCTACCGGTGACGCTCGCTTGGCTGACGATCGATCGCGAAACCGGCGAGATCGAAGCCCGCATCGAGACGCTGCTTTGATGTGACGCGCCACCCCGCCCGGCGCAATCGCACGCGGGAACAATGTGCCGCCGGGTAGGGCGGGCGTCCCGCCCGCCGCGCGGGGCGTCCCGCTCGCATGCATCGACCAGGCAAAGAAAAACGCATTCCGACTTCGCTGCCTCGGGCGGGACGCCCGCGGCGGCGGGCGAGACGCCCGCCCTACCCCAGGGCCGGCTCCAACGGCCGTGCGGCTTTGCTCTCTGCTTCTTCCACTTTGCTGGCACGCCGCATTTTCCGCTCCTGCAACCAAGCGAAGATCACCGGGGTGACGATGAGGATGTGGAGCAGGCTGGAGAGCATGCCGCCGATGACCGGCGCGGCGAGGGGCTTCATGACTTCCGCGCCGGTGCGCGTGGCTCCAGATGATTGGCAGGAGGCTGGCGACGACGGTGGCAACGGTCATGACCTTCGGGCGCAGCCGCAGCCGGGCGCCTTCCTTGATCGCGGCGAGCAGTCCGGCGCGGTCGAAGCGCCGGCCGCGCTCGCCGTTTCCGCGCACGACGGCTTCCTCCAGATAAACGACCATCACCACGCCGGTCTGGATGGCGGTGCCGAAGAGCGCGATGTAGCCGACCCAGACCGCCACGCTGAAATGGAAGCCGAGCACGCCTGCAGCAGCACGCCGCCGGTGAGCGCAAACGGCACGGCGAGGATCACGTGCGCCGCTTCGGCGAGTGACCCGAAGGTGACATACAGCAGCAGGAAAATGATCAGCAACACCGCGGGGACGACGGCCCGCAGGGTGCGGGTGGCGCGGAGCTGGTTTTCGTACTGGCCGGCAGCTCGAAGGTCATGCCCGGCGTCAGCTTCACGTCCTGCGCGATCCGCTCGCGCATTCCGTCGACGAAGCCGCCGAGATCGCGCCGGTGGCCACGTTGGCCTGCACAAAGACGCGGAGCCGGCCGTTCTCGCTGGCGATTTCGCTGGGGCCGGTGACGCGCGCGATCGTCGGCGACCTGGCCGAGCGGGATCTGCGGTGCCGGCCGGCGTGGAAACGTGAGCGCGCCAGCCGCTCGATGTCGTCGCGCTCGCCGCGCTGCCAGCCGCACCTGGATCGGCACAGCGCTCGCGGCCTTCGATGGTCGTCGTCACGTTCGTCCCGCCGAGCCCGGCCTCGACCACGTCGAAGAGTCCCTGCGGCGCGCAGGCCGTAGCGGGCCATCGCGGCGCGGTCCGGCGGATTTCCAGGTACGGTTTGCCCTGCACGCGCGACGGCGCGACGCCCGCTGGCGCCGGGGATGTCGCGCATCGACGCGCTCGGCTTCGAAGCGCCTTTGCTGGAGACGCCGCGCAGGTCGTCGCCGAAGATCTTCACGCCCACCTGCGCCCGGATGCCGGTGCTCATCATCAGGATGCGGTTCTCGATCGGCTGCAGAAAGCCGGGCACATAGCCGGGCACGTGGATAAGTTTTCGGTGAGCTCGGCGATGAGCGATTCCTTCGTCATGCCGGGCCGCCATTCTGACGGCGGCTTGAGCATGATGGTGGTCTCGATCATCTCGACCGGCGCGGGGTCGGTCGCGGTGTCGGCGCGGCCGAGCTTGCCGGCGGCCGTGAGCGACTTCGGGCGTCTGGCGGATGACGTCGTCCTGCCAGGCCATGATGCGGTTCACCTCGGTGAGCGAAGTCTGCGGCAGCAGCACCGGCATGAAGAGCAGACTGCCCTCCTCGCAGCGGTCGGCACGAATTCGCGAACCCGCAACGCCGAGGCAAACGAGCAGACCGCTGCAGCCACGCCAGCAGCGCGAGCCGGCGGCGCCGCCGAGCACGGTCTTGCGGTGCGTCAGCGCCCAGTCGAGCACCGGATTGTAGATCGCCAGCAACCCGCGCATGAGCCAGTTTTCGTGCTCTCGGCTTGAACGGCCCGCGCACCAGGAGCGTGCAGAGCACCGGCACCAGCGTCACCGCGAGCAGCGTCGCCGCCGATCATCGCGAAGGTCTTCGTGAACGCGAGCGGATGAAACAGTTTCCCCTCCTGCCCGCTGAGCGCGAAGACCGGCACGAAGGCGAGGATGATGATCGCCATCGCGAAAAAGATCGGCCGGCCGACTTGCTGGCGAAGCCGACGAGCGTTTCGTGCCAGGTTTCGGCTGGCGTCAGGCGCCGCGCCCTTGCGCTTCTCGGCTTCCTCGCAATGGCGGATGACATTTTCCGTCATCACGATGCCGGCATCCACGAGCACGCCGATGGCGATGGCGATGCCGGTGAGCGACATGATGTGCGACACCATGCCGAACTGCTTCATCAGGATGAACGAGATCAGAATCGACGCCGGCAGCGGCAGCGTGACGATGAGCATGCTGCGGAAGTGCCAGAGGAAGATGATGTGCGCCAGGGTGACGAGGATGATCTCCTCCCAGAGCGCGTGCTTGAGCGTGTCGATCGCGCGCGAGATCAGGTCGCTGCGATCATAAAACGGCGCCACCGACACACCGGCGGGCAGGCCGGGAGCCAGTTCCCGGATCTTGGCCTTCACGTCTTCGATGACGCTGATACGCGTTCTCGCCGGACCGCATCACGACGATGCCGCCGACGACTTCCTGGCCGTTGACGTCGAGCGCGCCGCGCCGGTAGTCGCCGCCGATCTGCACGGTGGCAACGTCGCGCAAATATACCGGCGTGCCCTTGTCCTGCCGCAGGACGATGGTTTCGAGATCGGCCACCGAGTTCACCAACCCGACGCCACGCACGATAAACTCCAGCGCCGTTTTCCTCCAGCGTTTTGCCGCCGACGTTGAGGTTGCTCTGCGCCACGGCGTCCATGACTTCCTGCAAGCGAAACGCCGCGCGCCCGCATCCGCGTCGAGCTAACCTCGATCTGGTATTGCCGCACGAAACCGCCGACGCTGGCGACCTCGGCGACGCCCGGCACCCCGGCGAGCCGTAGCGCAAAAAGTAATCCTGCACGGAGCGCAGCCGCCCGAGATCGTAGCCGCCGCCCGGCGCCTTCGCCGGGTCCACTTTGAGATAATATTGATAGACCCAGCCCAGGCCCGTGGCGTCGGGTCCGAGCCGCGGCACGACGCCGGCGGGCAACTGGCTGCCAAGGTAATTCAGGCGTTCAAGAATGCGGGTGCGGGCGAAGTAGTTGTCGATCTTGTCCTGAAAGATCACGGTCACCAGCGAGAACCCGAACATCGAGCTGGCGCGCACGGTTTTCACGCCGGCGAGTCCCTGGAGGTTGGTCGTGAGCGGGTAGGTGACCTGGTCCTCGACCTCCTGCGGGCTGCGGCCCGGCCAGTCGGCAAAAACGATCACCTGGTTTTCGCTGAGGTCCGGGATGGCGTCGATCGGCACGGTGCGCACCGCAAACACGCCCAGAGCGGTGAGCAGCAAAGCGGCGCACGCGACGAGAAAGCGGTTGCGCAGCGACCATTCGATGAGTTTGGCGATCATGGGAAAAAGCTCACGGGGAGAAGCGGGGTTTTAGAGCGGCGGTAAAGGGAAATGGCCTCGCGCAAAGGACGCAAAGGCGCAAAGGGGGGAGAAGAAGCAGAATGACCTCACGCAGAGGCGCAGAGACGCAGAGGAAAAAGGGGAAGGAAGAGAAAGGAGCGGCAACGGGGCCTCACGCAAAGGCGTAAAGGGGGAGAGAAGTGGAAGGGATGCGGAAGAGCGGGGTAGTGGATTTGCAGGAAATTCTCGAAACAAGCAGCAAATGTCTTTTTGCCTCTCCGGCCTTTCCCTCTTCTTCTGCCTTTTCCTTGGCGCCTTTGCGTCTTTGCGCGAGGCCATTGCCGCTTATTCACGACCAAAGCTATGTCCCGGCCCAACAGTCGTTGGCCACGACTTCGCGCCCCAACTGCGCTTGGGCATCGAGCAACAGATTGCCCGCCGTCACGACCCGGTCGCCTTCGTTCAAACCGCCGAGCACCTCGTATTCCCGGTCGCCGGTGCGGCCGAGCTTGACGACCCGCGGCTCATATTGGCCGGACTCGCGCTCGACATACGCCACCGCGCGGTCGCCGCTCGCCTGGAGCACCGCGGTGCGCGGCACCAGCAAAGGAGCGCTGGCGTCGTCGTCGGCGACGCGCTTCGCCATTCACCTGCACGCGGCCGCGCGCATAGACGCGGTGCGCCAGGGCGCGGTCGGGATTCGGGATTTCCACGCGCACCTTCGTCGAGCGCGTCATCTCGTTCAGGTTCGGATCGATGAACGCGATCTTCGCACGAAACACCCGCCCCGGCACCGCGTCCGTGGTTACTTCCACCGGCTGACCCACCTTTAGCCACGGCAGGTCCCGCTCGTAAGCGTCGAACTGGAACCACATGGTCGAGAAATCCGCGAGCGTGAAGAGCTTGTCGCCGTAGTTCACCCACTGGCCTTCATAGACATTGCGCTCGACGACCGTGCCGCCGATCGGCGCCAGGATGGGCACATCGCGATCCGCGGTGCCGCGCTTTTCCACCGCCGCGATCTGGTCATCGGTCAGCCCGAGGCGGCGCAGCTTCTCCCGGGTTCCCGCCACCGCGGAGCCGCGGTCGCCGGCTGTTTTCAATGCGAGCAGCAACTCGCCTTCGGCCACCTGGATGTCCGGCGCGTAGAGCGTCGCCAGAGGCTGGCCTTTGACGACTTCGGCGCCGACATACCGGACCTCGAGTTTTTCCACCCGCCCGCTGCTGAAGGCCGAGATAAACCGGTGCCGCGTTTCATCGTCATCGACGGTGCCGGCGACTTCCAGCGTCTTGGTCAAGGCGCCGCGGCGCACCGGCTCGGTGCGGATGCCGGCGATGCGCACGCTGTTTTGCGAGAGCTTCAGCAAGCCGGGATCATTTGCCGCCGCGGCGGTATCCGGTGCATGCGCCATGGACATCGTCGAGGAGGAAGCCGGCTCGGCGTCGTTGTAAACCGGCACCAGATCCATGCCGCAAATCGTGCATTTGCCCGGTTTGTCGGACTTGATCCACGGGTGCATGGGACTCTGATAAAACAAGGCTTTGCGCTGGCCGGCGGCACCACTCCCGGCGAGCCCGAGGCCGGAGGAGGATTGCCGGCCGACAAACCAACCGGCGCCCACCGCAACGGTGAGGGCGAGGACGATCGAAAGACCGATGAGAAGAGGCTTTTTCATGTTGAAGAAAAGAGGGCAGAAAACTGGGAAAGGCAGACCAACTGGCAAGGTGGGCGATCCGTCGAAGGATCAGGGAAACACGCGCCCAGAAACTGACCGCTGGCCGGGCGCGCACGGCAGCGGAAAAAGCCGCCGCCAGGAGGGAGAGGAGCCGCCGCGCGGGAAGGGCGGTCACGGTGAAGCGCCGCGCTCTGCCGATCCACTCCGGGTGATCACTTTTTGGACGCGCGCAAACTCAGAAGCGCCGCCCGTCACCAGCCCGGTGCGAGGGAAAAGAGCGCAAAGGCTCGCCTCACCGCGCAGCGCGCGGCGGCGGCCCGGGCGATCAGATCAAGAGAATGCCGCTCTGTGCCCGCGGAGCGGGGCATCGCGCGCGGCCGCTGTCGGCAAAGCCGTCGTGCCCGCGGCTTGCATCGCCGTGGATCACGAGCGGAACCTGCACCGGCGGCAGGACATCCAGCCACGTGCAAACCCGCGGCTGCGCGGTCGCGGCGAAGTGCGCGGCGAGTTGATCCCTGGCACCGCTGTTCGCCGCCGGCAAAGTGGCGGGCACAGACGAGGCCGGGTGGGAATCTCCGGACGTGGCGTGACAACACGCCGGCGTCTGCTGGCCCACCGTTGTGACCGGCGAATGGTCCGCCGGCTGAGCCGACCGGACGCAGCATCCACAAGCCGTTGCCGCCGCCGACACCGGACAAGCCGCCACGCCCGCCGCGGCCACGCCTGACGAAAGCAGGCTGGCGATCAGCATCAAAACGAGAAACAGGCGGGTGACCATGCGGGCGGAGCGAACCGACCGCGAAGATACCCGCGCGCCGGCCCGGCGTCAATGCGCCCGGAGCCGGGCCCCGCGCTTTCCTCCCGGCGACTCCACCGAGACGAAATCGGCAATCCGGGCGCGTCCGGCACCTTTCCCATCGGTGTCTGGGATGGCTGGGAAAAAACGGAAAATTATCCGCTCGCCTCGCCCGGCCTCCTCGCAGAAAATCGCTCGCCGCCAAACTATTCGACCCTATGTCCGCCGACGCCAGCCTGCTTGCCGAAGTCCCGCTGTTTCACCTGCTCGACGACGAAGAACGCGCCTCGCTCGCCGCCCATCTCGACGTCGTCAAGTTCCCGGTCGGTCACATCATTTTCAACTACGGCGAACCCGGCGACGCGATGTTTGTCGTCCGCTCCGGCGAGGCGGAACTGTCGTTCAAAAACGACACCGGCCAGAAGATCGTGCTCGAAACCGCGACCGCCGGCGACTTCTTCGGCGAACTCGCTTTTCTCGACGGCGGCAGCCGCAGCACCTCGGTGCTCGTGACCCAGGAAATGGAGGCGCTGCTCATGGAGCGCAGCGATCTCGAGCAGTTTCTGCACAAGCATCCCGCCGCAGCGATGGACCTGCTCACCGCGCTCGGCAAGCGGCTGCGCAACACCAGCGAACTGCTGCGCCACACCGCCACCCGCAACGTCAACGAAGAGGTCGAAGACAAGCGCACCGTGGTCCAAAAAGCGGCCGACTGGATCGCGGAATTCTCCGGGTCCATCGCGTTTCTCGTCATCCACATCGGCGTGTTTGCCAGCTGGATCTTGATCAACACCCAGGCGCCGGAATCCGTGCGCTTCGACCCGTATCCGTTCAATTTTCTGACCATGTGCGTCTCGCTCGAAGCTATCTTCTTGAGCGTCTTCGTGCTGCTCAGTCAGAACCGGCAGGCCGCGAAAGACCGCGTCCGCGCGGACATCGAATACGACGTGAACCTGCGCGCCGAACTCGAGGTCGCCCATCTGCACGAAAAGATCGACCGGCTCACTTCCGACGTGCTCGCGCGGCTCGACCGCCTTCCGGGTGGCGGCGCCCATTCCGGCAGCCACGCCAGCGCTGCAAATCATGATCCCAACCGCGGCAGCCTGCCGCGGCTCCCGCCGGAAGTGACCAGGGAAATCGCGAACTCATGACGGCCGACGCGAGGAGCGCCGATCGCGCGCGTGCGCTCGACGCCGCCGATCCGTTGCGCGCCCTGCGCGACCGGTTCTACCAACCCGCCGACGGGGCAATCTACCTGGATGGCAACTCGCTCGGCCTGCTCTCGCGCGACGCCGAGGCGGCGGTGCTCGACCGCGCTGAACGATTGGAAAGCGCGCGCCATCGGCGGCTGGCTGGATGCCGGCTGGTTTGATCTCACCGAGCGCCTCGCGGCGCGCGTCGCTCCGCTGGTCGGCGCGGAGGCGGAGGAGGTGGCGGTGACGAACTCGACGCACCGTCAATCTTCACCAGTTGCTCGCCACGTTTTACCAGCCCCGGCACCGGGAGGAAGCGCGCACAAAGATCCTCGCGTTTGCCGGCGAGTTTCCGTCGGACCTATACGCCATCCAGAGCCAGCTCGCCCTCCACGGGCGCTCCGCGGCTGAACATCTCGTCCTGCTCCCGGCCGATGCCGACGGCTGGATCGACGAAGGCGCCGCGGAGCGCGCGCTGGCCGATCCCGCGCTGCAGCTCGCCGTGCTGCCGGCGGTGGTTTACACGACCGGCCAGTTGCTCGACATCGCCCGCCTCGCGGCCGCCGCCCGCCGGGCCGGCGTGACGATCGGCTTCGACCTGTCGCACTCGGTCGGCGTCGTGCCGCACACGCTCGCGGCCGACGGCGCGGATTTCGCGTTTTGGTGTCATTACAAATATCTCAACGCCGGCCCCGGCGCGGTCGGCGGATTGTTTCTCCACCGGCGGAACTTCGACCGCGCGCCGGGACTTGCCGGCTGGTGGGGGTCGCGCAAGGAGGGGCAGTTCGACATGGCGCGCGAGCAGACCCCGGCGCGGGGTGCCGGCGGGCTGCAGATCGGCACGCCGCCGGTGCTCGGCATCGCGGCGCTGACCGGTGCGCTGACGATCACCGCCGAGGCCGGCATCGCGGCGATCCGGGAGAAATCGCTCGCGCTAACTTCCTACCTTATGGAATGCGTCGAGACGCTGCTGCCGCCGGAAGCCGGGTTCCGTTTTGCCAATCCGCGCGAGGCGCATCGCCGCGGCGGGCACGTCTCGCTGCGGCACCCGGCGGCCGCGCGCCTGTGCCGCGCGCTGCGCGCCGCCGGCGTGATCACGGATCACCGGCCGCCGGACATCCTGCGCTTTGCGCCGGTGCCGCTCTACAACACGTTTTCCGAGTGCCACGCCGCGATCGGGCGGCTGCGCGAAATCCTGGCGGCGCGCACGCACGAGGCGCAGCCGGATTCCCGCGAACTGGTGCCATGATCGGGTTTGTCTCCATGAAGCTCTACGACATCACGCGTCCGCTGCACAACGCCCTGGCGCCCTGGCCCGGCGACACCGCGTTTCATTACGAGCGGAAATGGGAGATGAGCGCGGGCGCGCCGGTGAATGTCGGCGCGGTGACGATGGGCGTGCACAACGGCACGCACGCCGACGCGCCGTGCCATTTCCTGCCCGACGAGATCGGGATCGACGCGCTGCCGCTGGAAATCTTTTGCGGCCCCGCCGTCGTCGTCGATCTGGCCGGCCGCGCGGACCGGTGCGCGCCGATCCGCCTGGCCGAGCTCGAGCCCGCCGCCGCCGATCTGGCGCGCGCCCCGCGGCTGCTTTTGAAAACCGGCGCCTGGCCGGACGAGACGCGCTTTCCCGCGGCGATCCCGGTGCTCGCGCCCGACGTGCCGGCGTGGCTCGGCGCGCGCGGCGTCCTCCTCATCGGGCTCGACGTGCCGAGCGTCGATGCGATCGACAGCAAGACGCTGCCGACGCACCACGCGCTGGCCCGCGCCGGGGTCTCCATCCTGGAATCGCTCGACCTGCGCGCGGTGCCCGCCGGCGTTTACGAACTCATCGCGCTGCCGCTGAAAATTGTCGGCGGCGACGCCGCGCCGGTGCGCGCGGTCTTGCGGTCGGCGGAAGCGGGCTAGAGCGCGTAGATGCCCTGCCGGCCGAAGGGCTCGCCGAACGCGCCGCGGCCCTGGTATTCGCAGTGCCAGTCGTCCGTTTTTTCCGCGCCCGCCGCGTCGCGTCCGCCCGCGGTTTCCACGGCCAGCAGCGCGGCGGCTTCGCGGGAAAGAATGATGCGGCCCGCCGTCGCGAGCGACACCAGGCGCTCGGCTTTTTGCCAATGCGTGCCGACCGGTTCGGCGTGTCCGTCGAGCAGCGCATTTTCCATCCGCGCCACCGGCCCGGCGTGCAGCCCGAGGCGCGTCGCAAACCGCTGGCTGTCCCGGCGCGGGGCGCCCGCGGGATGCAGGCCGGCGCGAAGCGCGCGCGCGGCCTGCGCGGCCGGCAGCAGCCCGGCGAAGAGCAGCCGGAAACGGTGGTCCTCCACGGTGAGATCGAGCATCTGCGGCCGAAACGGCGCCAGGATTTCGGCGACGCGCGCGAAGAACGCCCGCCGCGCTGCGAGCCGTCGCTTTTCGTTGTGGAGCCGCGCTGAATCGGGCGGCACCCACTCGCCGCAGAGCGTGGCGCGGATGGCTTCGTCGATCCGCCGTTTGTTCACTCCCTGGCCGTTCGCTCGCGCCGGCGCAGACGGGATGATGGCCGGCGCCGCCGGTGCCCCGTCCGTCGCGGCTGGCGCCAGGGAGATGATGTCCACGGGGCAGTGGTGCGCGTGCCATTGGCGCACGCAATTCAGCGTGCCGCCGCCGCCCGCGTCCGCCGCGACGCCTTCCTCGCGGCCGTCCCACGCCGCGAGCGCGCTCAGCCCGGTGTCAAACTCCACCGCCCGCCAGAGCGCGCGGCCGTGGAGGACCTGGTTGGCGTAGCTCACTGCGTTCGCCGCGCTCAACGAAAAGCTGTCGGTCAGCTCCGCAAACGTCGTGGCGGCCTCGACCAACCGGTCGAAACGCTCCCCCCAGCGGGCGTGCTCCGGCACCCGCACCACGCTCTGCCGGCGAAACGCGGCGCGCCCAAACGGCAGGACGATGTGCGCCTCGCCGCCCCGGGCGAGCAGCGTTTCGAGAAAAAGAATGTCCGCCCCGCAGGCCGCCGCGCTGAAGCCGAAGCCGACGTTGCCGGCGTCCAGCCGCCGCACGATCTCCGCGCGCAGCCACGCTTCGCGATCCTCCGGCAGGCGCGGGGCCGGGCGGTCCGGCAGGTCCACCATGTGCCCGGCGAAGAGCATGAGTCGCGGCGGGGTCAATTTTTCCTCCAGCGAGACGCGGATGGCCTCCAGATCAGCGGTGGGCAGGGAGCTGGGGCCGGCGCGGTCTTCCGCGAGCCAGGCCAGCATCAGGCGGGCCTGGCGGCGGGTGGTGACGAGCCGCATCCAGTGGCCGCCGACCAGGGTGCGCAGCGTCCGGAATTCCTCGTCCGCGCGCGCCAGCTCGCCGCAGACCAGGCTGCATTGCGCCAGGGTGGCCTGCCGGCCGTAGGGATCCTCCTCCGGGCTCGGCGGATGGCAGCGATCGCTCGCTTTCACACAGCCCGCGGGCTTCCCGGGCCAGCTCGCGCGCGCCGGCGGTGTCGCCATCGAGCAGCGCCATCGCGGCGGCGTTGACGCCGATCGACGCAGTGTGAGTCGCCGGTTGCGCGAAGGCTTCGCGGTAATGCGCCCGCGCCGCGCGGAGGTGCTCGCGCCGCGCGGCCGGCGCCCCGGCGGCGAGGAAAAGTTCCTTGTGCGTGCGCGCCAGCAGCGCGGTGGCCTCCCCGGAGGCGACGTCGCGCGCGGCCAGGGAGGCGACGATTTCTCGCGCGGGACCGAGCGCGCCGGAGCGGGCATGGGCCAGCGCGAGCGCGTGCACGAGCTTCAGATCACCGGGAAACCAGGTGAGCCCTTCGCGCGCTACTTCGATGGCCAGAAAGTTCTCGCCCAGCGCGCCGAGGCGGCGGCTGAGAAGCTGGTAAACTTCGCGGCTGCCGCGCCAGAGCGGCCGCGCCCGCTCGCGCCAGAGCCGCTCCAGGGCGCGGGCGGAAAGGAGGCTGTTCTGCGCGCGCAGTTCCGCCAGCGTCGCGGCCAGCTTTTGTTCTTCCTGCAGGATGGAGTTTTGCTCTAGCATGGGCCCCGGCGCCACTGCTGCAGCTGCTGGTGTGCTGTATCCTTCCACTTTCCCGGCGGATCGGGTCGAGGTTTGCCGCAGGCGCGCGGTGCCGAGTTTAATGAGGCTCCGCATGAGTTCGAAAGGCAAATCCACGCCGCCGGTGTCACCCGCGCAGACGGGTGGTTTCTCCACGGCGCCGGTGCGCGCGCAGCCGCTCGGATTCTGGCGGTTGAACGCGAAGCTTTTCGGCTCGTTGCTGCGCGCCGTGCTGGCGCCGTGGCACCCGGCGGCGCGGCCGCTGGCGCGGGCGACCATCGAGCAGCTCTTCGTGCTCGGGTTTGTCACGCTGCTGCTCACCCTGGTGGTCTGCACGCTGCTCTGCGGCGCGGGCGCGGCGTTTGCGCTTGGCACGCCCTACGCGCAGATCTACCGCACCTATCTGCCGGAAATTCTGGGGCGGGTTTTCATCAGTCAGATCGCGCCGCTGGTGGCGGCGTTTCTCGTGGTCAGCCGCTCCATCGTGGCGATGACCGCCGAGCTGGCGAGCATGCGGGTGTCGCAGGAAATCGACGCGCTGGAAGTGCTCGGCGTCGATCCGGTCGGCTTTCTGTTGCTGCCGCGCGCGCTGGCGCTGTTCATCGTGCTGCCGGCGACCGTGCTCTTCGCGATCTACGCCGCCATGATCGGCGGCTGGCTGGCGACCCGAATGCGGCTCGGCGCGTCGCTGCCGGTTTTCACGGAGGCGTTTTTTCGCGGCAGCGACGCCATGCTGCTCTGCATCGCGCTGGCCGAGACGTTGATCGCGGCCTGGTGGGTCCTGGCGGTGGGCGGTTACTTTGGGCTGAATGCCCGCACGGATCTGCGCGAGGGCGTCGGCCGCGCGGTGCGTTTCGCCGTCGTGTATTGCGTGCTCGGCGTCGCGTTCATCCATCTCCTGGCCACGGTGCTGGGCCAGCGCGTCACCGCGCACCATTAGGCGGCGCCGGCTGCGGAAAATCGACGGCTTCTTTCGCTTTCATCGCACCCCCTTATGTGGTTCTGGAAATCAACGCGCCCCGCCGGACCCATCGCTGTGCCGGAGGAGCCGGCGTTGATCGAGGCGCGGCAACTGCGGCTCCGGCGCGGCCGGGCGCCGGGCGGGTCGGAAGATGATGACCCGGGTTTGAGTTTTACGCTGGGCGCCGGCGAGGTGCTGGCGGTGCTGGGGGACAACGGCAGTGGCAAGAGCCTGCTTCTGAATTATCTGGCCGGCGTTTACCTTCCGGAAGGCGAGGGCGCCGTGGTGCGCATCGGCGGGCACGACTTGCGGGAGCGGGCCGGGCGGCGTCGGGCGCGCCGGCGGCTGGGCGTGGTTTTTCAACAACCGGCGCTCGTCCATTCGCTCACGATTTTCGAAAACGTCGCGCTGCCCTTCCGGCAATCCGCCGATGCCGCCACGGAAGCGGAGATCGACGCCCAGGTCAGCCGGTTGCTCGATCTTGTCGGGATCCGGGGGCTCGACGACCGCTACCCGCGCGAACTCAGCGAAGGCTTGCAGGGCTGTGTCGCGCTGGCGCGCGCGCTGGCCGGCGGCAAACAGATTTTGCTTTGCGACGAGCCGACCGCCCGGCTTAGCCCGGACAAGGCGTATCAGATCGACGAGTTGCTCGCCTGGCTGACGCACAGTGGCGCGCTCGCGGGGGCCGTCGTCTTCACGCAGAACCTGCAGAGCGCCCTGCGGATCGGCACACGCTTTTTGCTGCTCGGCAGCGGTGCCCGGTTCGGCGAGGGTCGATTCTATTCGCACTCAGACGCGCTCCACCGGTGCGCCGAGTTTCAACGCTTCCTCCAGCATCCGGACGACGCGCCATTTTTCCCCTCCGCTGTGTTGCCCACCCCCTCCGTCGTCGCAGCGGATTCCGGGACCGAGATCTCGGTTCCGGTGTCGCCGCTGCAAAATTGCCTATGAAAAAACGTCTCTCCATCGCCCGGCTGTCCATTCTTGTCGCAGTGGCCGTGGTCGCCGCGCTGCTGGTCAATCATCTCATGGGGCACACGCCGGGCTGGATGCGGATGCTCACCTGGCTGAGCCCGTTTCAAACCCAGGAGGAAGCGAAGATCAGCATCGTCACGGACGACGTGCGCAACCTCAGCGTCGGGATGGACGTGAAATTTCGCGGGTATCCGATCGGCGTCATCCATGACCTCAGGTTCCAGCCGATCAGCGGCAAATTTCAGATCAAGCTGCTGCTGCGCGCGGACGACCGCGTCTGCCGGCGGTCCATGTTTGAGAGCGCGCGCCTCGTTTCCGAAAGCCCGATCATCGGGCCGACGATCATCGAGCTGGAAGGCCGGCCCAAGGCGGCGCGCGACCCACAGGCCACGACGATCGCGCGGCTGGAGCGGCCCGCGGATCTTTTCGCCAGCCTGCAACCGACGCTGGACCAGCTCCCGAAGACTCTCGCCAGCATCGACACCGCCGCCCAGGGCATGCGCAACGATCTCACTCCCGTGCTCGCCGAACTCCAGACGACGCTCGTCACACTGCGGGGCACCATCAAAAACTTCGGCGTCGAGAGCAGCCGGACCTTTGGCGAGGCGACGAGTTTGTTGAAGGAATTCCAGACCACCGCCGACGCGTTGAACGTGCGCTCCGATCCGGACAAGGCAGACCCATCTGGCCGGACTGATGATCAAGCTCGACGATTCCGCCAATCGGCTCGACGGCCTGCTGCGCCGCATCGACCCCAAGGCGCAGGCGCTGCTCACCGGGCTGACGCGCAATTCGCAAGATCTGCACGGCGCCACCACCGCGCTGCACGACTACATCCACGCGCTGCACCATCGCGGCCTCATCCGCGCGCTCTTCGGCGGCGGCGTCGGCGGCGAGCCGCGCCCGCGGCCGGAAGATCTCCGGACCGCCGCCGGCACCCGGGAGCCGCGCAAGGAGCGGAAAGTGGCCGAACGCTGAGCGACTGCCCGCCCGCGCACCCCGTTTCTCCCATGGACCCACTGCCCTCCGCCCGGGATTCCGCCGAGTCCACGCTCACCCTGTCCCCGGCTGACGCGGACGCGAACTGGTTCCGGCAATTATCAATTAAGGAGCGGCGCACGTTCTGGGCGTGCTTCAGCGGCTGGGCGCTGGACGCCATGGACGTGCAGCTTTACTCCTTCGTCATCCCGACGCTCATCACGACCTGGGGCATCTCGAAGGCGGATGCCGGCTATCTCGGGACCGTGGCGCTGCTGCTCTCGGCGGTCGGCGGCTGGGCGGCGGGGCTGCTTTCCGATCGCATCGGGCGGGTGCGCACGCTCCAGATCACGATCCTCTGGTTCGCGACGTTTTCGTTTCTCAGCGGGCTGGCGCAGAACTACACGCAACTGCTCCTGGCCCGCGGCTTGATGGGCCTCGGCTTCGGCGGCGAATGGGCGGCCGGGGCGGTGCTGATGGGCGAGGTGATCCGCGCGCAACACCGCGGCAAGGCGGTCGGCAGCGTGCAGAGCGGCTGGGCGATCGGCTGGGGCGCGGCGGCGCTGCTGGCGACGCTGTTCTTCTCCGTGCTACCGCCGGACTGGGCGTGGCGCGCGCTTTTCTTCGTCGGGCTCGCGCCGGCCGGGCTCGTTTTCTTCCTGCGTAAATACGTGGACGAGCCGGAGCTTTTCAAAGCGGCCCAGCGCCAGCGCGCGCAGGAGCGATCGGCCGGGGAGGCGTCGGGCGCGGCGTCGTTTCTGGAAATCTTCTCACCGCGCGGCGGCGTGCTGAAAACCACGCTGCTCGCCTCGCTGCTGGCGGTCGGCGCGCAGGGCGGCTACTACGCGGTGACGAACTGGCTGCCGACATTTCTGCGCACCGAGCGCAAACTTTCCGTGCTCAACACCGGCGGCTATCTGGCGGTCATCATCGCCGGGTCGTTTCTCGGGTATCTGGTCAGCGCGTATCTGTCCGACCGGCTCGGGCGGCGGAAGAATTTTTTCCTCTTCTCCGTCGGCTCCCTGATCATCGTGCTGCTTTACACCCGGCTGCAGATTTCGGATCGGACGATGCTGTTTCTCGGCTTTCCGCTCGGCTTTTTCGCATCGGGCGTGTTCAGCGGCATGGGGGCGTTTTTCACCGAGCTGTTTCCCACCCGGATCCGGGGCAGCGGCCAGGGGTTTGCCTACAACTTCGGCCGCGGCATCGGCGCGTTGTTTCCCAGTCTCGTCGGCTACCTTGGCACCACGCTGCCGCTCGGGGAAGCGATCGGCATTTTTGCCGCGAGCGCGTATGCCCTGATGTTTCTTGCCGCCGTGCTGCTGCCGGAAACCCGCGGCCGCGAGCTGACCTTGTAACGGCGCCATGGGAGCCGCCCGCGTTTTAGGATTTGCGGCCCGCCGCGCCGCCTTTACAACTCGAATCCATGACCACCCCCGCCACTGACAACCGCCGCATTTTCGATCTGGAACATCCGCGCATCGAGGGCATGCCCGTCTTCGCCGCGCACCGCCCCGGCTACAACTACGTCCTCTACCGCCGCCACGGCGACACCTACGACCGCACGAAGACCGGCGTGCGCTCCAGCGCCAGCGGCATGCTCATCTGCATGGAGCACAGCGGCACGCACATCGACGCGATCTGCCATCAGGCGGAAAACCTCACGCTCTGCGGCGGCATCCCGGTGAATGCGCAGACCGAGACGATGAAAGGCTTCACCGAGCACGCCGTGGAAAAAATCCTGCCGATCGTGCGCCCCGGTGTGCTGCTCGACGCCGCCGGCGCGAAAGGCGTGGAGACGCTGCCGCCCGGCTACGCGCTCACCGCGGCCGAGCTCCAGGAATGCGCGAAAAAACAGGGCACGGAAATTCGCGCCGGCGAGGTCGTGCTCGTGCGCACCGGCAACTCCCGGAACTGGCACGATCCGGAGCAATTTCTCGCCGGTCCCGGGATGCACGCCAGCGCCGCGGAGTGGCTGGCCGGCCTCGGCGTGTTCGCGGTCGGCGCGGACAACATGGCGTTCGACGTGGTCGGATTGTGGGACGAAAAATTTGAGTGCCACCTGCCCTGCCACCTCATCCTGCTCGTGCGCCACGGCATTTATATCATTGAAAATCTGAACCTCGAAGAACTCGCCGCAGCGAAGGAATATCGCTTCGAGTTTGTCTGCACGCCGCTGAAATTCGTCGGCGCCACCGGCTCCCCGGTGCGGCCGCTGGCGATCGTCAACCACGCGCCAAAATAACCGCCGAAGACGGGCCGAGCGATCTACGGCTGGGTCACCGTGATTTTCCCCGTCATGTGCGGATGCACGGTGCAGAAGTAGGCGTATTCGCCCGGTGCGGTGAGAGTGAGAGCGAACTCGCCGTCGGTGTCGAGCGCCTTGGATTTTGCAAACTTGCCATCCTTGCTGACAACCGTGTGCGGCTCCTCGTCCACGTTAACGAAAGTGATTTTCGTCCCCGCTGGAACCGTCAGCTCGGCCGGCTGGAACTGAAAATCTTTCGATCTCGATGCGACCTGCATCTTCGCGGTGGACTCCTGCGCCGAGCGTTGCGCGTCTGCCGAGCAGGAACCAGCAACCCGCGATCGCGAGCGAACGGGCTAATGTGAGTGCCACGTGTCTCATAAAAACTATCGAGACAGGAAGGAGCCGCTGCTTTCGCCGACGATCCAAGTTCCGGCCTCACCCCAGCGGTGAATCGATGATGGCCAGCGCGGTTTTGCCCGGCACGTAGCGCACGCTCGCAAGACCGAGCATGCTCGTGAGCCGGTCGGCTGGCACTTTCATCGGCCCGGGATGGCGCGCTGCCGGGCGCGGGTTGCGGGAACGCGGTCGACATCGCGGTGTGGAAGGTCACGTTGCCTTCGACTTTCTGCATCACCTGATGGATGTGGCCGTTCAGCACCGACACCGAGCCGAAGCGTTTCAGATCGCCAGCGCCTGCGCGCTGTCGTCCGTCGCCCCAGCCCCACTCGGGATACACCGTCCAGAGCGGGATGTGCGCGAAGACGACGATCGGCGTGCTGCTCGCGAGGCGCTTGACGTCCTGCTCCAGCCATTCGAGTTGCTCGTCGCCGAGCGTGCCGAGGCCGCCGGCCTTGAGGTTCGACCACGTTGACCAGGCCGATGAAGTGGACGCCGTTGTGGTCGAAGCTGTGCCAGCCGGCGCCCGCGTGCCTTTGCCGAACGCTCGCAGGTAGCTTTGCCGTCGTCTTCGAGCACGTCGTGCTCGCCGGGCACGTAGAAGACGTCCGGCGACTCGACAGCCTTCGAGGACCTGCTGCAGCGTGTCGAACTCCGCCGGCTTGCGAGAGATGCGTCAGGTCGCCGGTGTGGAGGAGGAACGCGGGCGGCTCCGGTCAGCGCGTTGATCTTCGTCGATCGCCGCGCTGCAGGGTGCGCGGTGACATCCTTGTTCGCCTGCTTTGTCGAAGCCGATGTGGCTGTCGCTGATCTGCGCGAAGACTGAGCTCGCCCGCCGGCGGCGTTCTTGCCGCGAGCCGCGGCGATCGGCCGAGCGACTGCGAGCGGAGAATCCCGCCGCTGATCGTCCACAGCGACGCCCGTGCCCGCCCAGGCCATGCAGTTGAGAAAGCCGCGCCGGTCGATGCCGTCGTGATGGTGATCGTGGAGGATATGGTCAGGCATGGGTCAGGGAGTTGGGTGCCGGGTTGCGACACGCGCGGTCGGCTCATCCGAGCCGCGTCCGTCAATGTTCCCTACCGGTTCCCGTGACCGTTTATTCCCGCCGATCGCAATAAATCTTTCCGGGAATATTTCTGTGTGCGGCGGGTATGGATGGATTGAAAGCAACCCGGTCGTCCAGCTGGCGACCAAAAATTAAATACCCAATGCAAACACAAACACTCCACGTTCACTCGATAAAGAAGCCGGCGGCCGTTCTGGCTTTGGTGCTGGCGGCAGGCATTGCTTTTTCCGTTCGCCGCGCGGGCCGACGGCGACACCGACCGCCAGGCGATCGCCGATTTTTACGCTTGTCTGGATCGCGCGCCGCCGCCGCGACGCCCGACCCGGGTGCAAGGTCATCGATGCCGGCGAAGCATCTCGGCTTTACCAAAGTGATGCGTCACAAGGAAGCGACCCCGCGGCTCGGCAGCCACTAGCGCCGGGAGCGATCTCGGTTGAGAAACCTTCGGGTTCCGTCGTATGCTCAGCCCGCGTTTCAGGTGCTGCCGGCGACAGTGCCGCAGATCAGTCTGCTGCCGGGCTGCGACCCTCCGAGGAGTGAAACCGAAGCCGCCACGAGAAAGCGGAACCCGTTGGCGACTCCAAACACGCTCGCGCATTTCGAGGCCATCATCCTGCCGCACCTGGACGCCGCCTACAATCTGGCGCGCTGGCTCACCGGTCACGAACAGGACGCGCAGGACATCATGCAGGAGGCCTGCGTGCGGGCGTTTCGCTCCTTCGGCGGCTTCTACGGCGAGAACGGTCGAGCCTGGTTGCTGACCATCCTGCGTCATGCCGCTTACGACACTTTGCAAAAGAACAAGCCGCTGCGGTTGATGGCGGAGTTTGACGAGAAACTCCACGGCGCGGACAACTCGAGACGACCACGCCGGCGACGGTGTTAGCGGGCTGGGAAGATGAACAAAACGTCCGCCGCGCGATTGCAGCGCTGCCGTTGGAATTCCGCGAAATCCTCGTGCTGCGACACCAGGAAAATCTTTCCTACAAAGAGATCGCCGACATCGCCGGGATCCCGCCGGGGACCGTGATGTTGCGCCTGGCGCGGGCGCGCTCGCGGCTCAAAGAATTGCTCACGATGACACGCCACGGCGGAGCGGACCTCATGAAAAATTGCGAAGAAACCCGCGCTTGGTCGGACGCCTATCTGGATGGCGAGCTGGACCCGATCAACAATCTCGAAATCGAACGGCATCTGGAAAACTGCCCGACTTGCGCGCAGGCGTTTGCCGAAGAACGTGCGCTCGCTGCCGCCATTCGTTCGCCCGGTTTGCGCTATCAGGCGCCGGCCGATATGCGGACACAAATTCACGCGGCCTTGCGGACGGAGATCCGCGGAGAAAATGCGGCTGCGGACGTGGTCGCATTTCCCGCGGCACAGACCCAACGGTGGGGCTGGCGCTCGCTCGCGGCTGTGGCTGCGGGGCTCGTCATTTTGTTGAGCGTCGGCTTTGTCTATTTCCAAAGAGGACCGGGAAAGCGGTAGCCATTTCTTGGCGCGGGAAGTTGTCTCCAGCCATGTGCGCTCGCTCATGCACGACATCTTGCCGACGTGCGTCTCGACCGACCGGCACACGGTCAAACCGTGGTTCGACGGGAAACTCGATTTCGCGCCAGCCGGTGTTCGAAGTTTGGGAGCGCCGGCTTTCCGTTGCTGGGCGGGCGGCTCGATTATCTGCGACGGCCGCACCGATGCCGCCTTGGTTTACGGACGCGACAAGCACGTGATCAACCTATTCGTCTGTCCGGAAACCTCCAGGAAATCGGCGCCGCCCGACCGACCCGAATCTCGTGACGCGGCAAGGCTACCGCCGTTGAATTCGGCGCGCGCCCATGAATTATGGGCGGTGTCTGATCTCATCGCCGGGGAACTGCAACAGTTTGCCGAGCTGACGCGCCACGTAGCCGAGCCATGAGCGCGCGGCGATCGAATCAACCATGAAAGATGAAAACGCTGCGCAAACTTCACCTCTACCTTGGGTCGCTGTTTGCGCCGGTGCTCATCTTCTTCAGCGTCACGGGAGCGTGGCAGCTTTTCGGTTTTCATCGCGGCACGAAGGACGGCAGTTATGTGCCGCCGAGCATCCTTTCGGCGCTCTCCACGGTTCACCAATATCAGCACCTGCCGGGCACGGGGCGCAGCCTCGACACGCCGCTGCGCGTTTTCATGCTGGCCGCCGCGGCGGCACTGGTGCTGACGACGATCCTGGGCGTCATCATGGCCTTTCGTTTTAGCCGGAGTCCTGGCCCGGTGCTGTTGTCACTTCCCGCCGGCATCGCGATTCCCGCGGGGTTGTCACTGATTTATCGCTGAGAAATCCCGCGCACACGGCGACGACGGCAGGATCCTGTGCCCGGTTGTCATGAGTGAACACGAGCACCGGCCGGACGCCGCACTGGAACCCTGGGATTTCTGGATCGACGCCGGCGGGACGTTCACCGATTGCCTGGCGTTTCGGGCGGAGGACGGAGCGATCCGCACGCACAAGCTGCTCTCCACCGGCCGCTACCTGGGCGTCGTAAGCGGCGCCGGGTCGACGGCGACCACGCTCCTCGACCCGGCGACGCGGGGGGACGATCCCGCCGGCTTTTTCAATGGCTGGACGCTGACCTGCACGCTGCCCGGCCACTGCGAACCCGTGCAGGCACGCGTGGCTGCTTTCGATCCGCGCGCCGGCCGGCTGGAGCTGGCGGTTCCGCTGCCCGCGGCGCCGCCGGCCGGAACGCGCTACCAGCTTTCCTGCGATCTCGCGGCGCCGGTCATCGGCATTCGCTGGCTGCTGGGGCGGCGCCTCGACGAGCCGGTCGGGCCGGTGCGCGTGCGGCTCGGCACCACGCGGGCGACGAACGCGCTTGCTGGAACGCCGCGGGGCGCGCGTCGCATTTGTCACGACCGCCGGCTTCCGCGATGCGCCGCAGATCGGCTACCAGGATCGGCCGGATTTGTTCGACCTCTTCCCGGCGCATCCGAGCGTGTTGCACGAAGCCGCCGTGGAACTCGACGAGCGCCTCGACGCGGCCGGTCGCGTATTGCGTCCGCTGGATGACGCGGAGCTGCGCGCGAAGCTGGCGCCGTTGCGCGCGGCCGGCATCGAGTCGCTGGCGGTCTGCCTGTTGCACGCCTACCGAAACGACGCGCACGAGCAGCAGGTGGAACGCGTCGCACGCTCGCTCGGGTTCGCGCACGTCGCGCTTTCAAGCCGGCTCAGTCCGCTGCCGAAGTTCATCTTCCGCGCGGACACCACGCTGGCCGACGCCTACCTGACGCCGGTGCTTTCCGCGTATGTCGCGCAACTGACGGCGCAATTGCCCGCCGCCGAGCTGCGGTTCATGACGAGCGCCGGCGCGCTGGTGCCGGGCGACGCGTTTCACGGGAAGGACGCCATTCTCAGCGGACCGGCGGGCGGCGTGATCGGCGCGGCGCGCGTGGCGTCCCGCGCCGGGGTCGGTGCCATCATCGGCTTCGACATGGGCGGCACCAGCACGGACGTGAGCCGCTGGGACGGCGACGGCGCCGGGTTCGCGCGGCGTTATGAAATCGAAATCGGCAGCGGCGCCGGGGCGCGTCCGTTGCGCCTGCTCGCGCCGATGCTGGAGGTCGAAACCGTGGCCGCGGGCGGCGGCTCGATCTGCTGGTTCGACGGCCAGAAACCGGCGGTCGGTCCGCGCTCCGCCGGTGCGGATCCCGGGCCGGCCTGCTACGGGCGTGGCGGGCCGCTGTGCGTCACGGACGTCAATTTTTTCCTCGGTAAAATTCCGCGCTTTCCGTTCGCGCTGGATCGCGCGGCGGTCGAGGCGCGGCTGGACGCGCTCATCGCCGAGATCGCCGCGGCCACGGGCAAAACGTATGGCCGCGAGGAACTCGCCGAAGGGTTCACGCTCATCGCCAACGCCATCACCATCGAGCCGGTGCGTCGGCTCTCCGCGGCGCGCGGCGACGACGTGCGGGCGCGCACGCTCGTTCCCTTCGGCGGAGCCGGCGGGCAACACGCTTGCGCGCTCGCGCGGGAGCTGGGCATCGGCCGCATTTTGTGTCATCCGCTGGCCGGGGCGTTGAGCGCGCTTGGCATCGGACGGGCGGACATCACGCGCTTCGCCGAAGCCGCGGTCGGGCGGCCGTTGTCCGAGTTTTCTGCGGTCGAAGACGACGGTTTAGGAGCCGTGTTTGCGCCGCTGGAGGAGGGGCTGCGGGCTGCGATGCGCTCGGAGGATTTGGACCCGGCCACGCTGGCGGCGCCGCAGCGGGCGCTGGAATTGCGTTACGCCGGACAGGAAACGCGGCTGACGATTTCGGAGCCCTCCGCGGCCGAGGGCGGCGGCGGGAGGGCGGAGAGTTATCGCGCGGCGTTTGAGCGTGCGCATCGCAAGCTCTACGGGTTCGTTTTCCGCGACCGTCCGATCGAGGTTTACGCGGCGCGGGTGGAGCTCACGAGCCGCCGCGCGGAAACGGAGCCGGCGCCGGCGGCGGCAATGCCCGCTGCGCATGCCCCGGCGAACGCGGGTTGGACACAAACGTATCTCCATGGCCAGTGGCGGCGCACGGCGATCTTCGACCGCGAGACGTTGCAACCCGGCGCGCAGATCGCCGGGCCGGCCATCGTGCTGGAAGGCATCGCCACGGTGGTCATCGAGCCGGGCTGGCAGGCCGAGGTTCTCCGCACCGGCGAGCTGCTGCTGCGGGATCACGCCGCCGCTCCAGTCGCAGGCACGGCAGCAGGATCGTCGGCGGATGCGGACCCGGTGGAACTGGAGCTATTCCACCAGCGCTTTGCCTCGATCGCGGAGCAGATGGGCGCGGCGCTGCAACGCACCGCGCTTTCCACCAACGTGAAAGAGCGGCTCGATTTTTCCTGCGCCGTGTTTTCCGCGGACGGAAAGCTGGTCGCGAACGCGCCGCACATTCCCGTGCATCTCGGCGCGATGGGCGAATGCGTGCGCTGCCTGCTCGAGGACGTGCCCGACCCGCAACCGGGCGAGGTATTCATCACGAACGATCCGTTCCGCGGCGGCAGCCATCTGCCGGACGTCACAACCGTCACGCCGGTCTTCGATCCCGCGGACGGCGGCGCGCTCGCGTTTTTCACCGCGAGCCGCGCGCATCACGCCGAGATCGGCGGCACCGCGCCCGGCTCGATGCCGCCGGCCGCGCGCACGCTGGCCGAGGAGGGCGTGCTCATCCGGGCGTTTCGCCACCGGCCGGACGATCCGGCGAGCGAGGAACGTCTGCGCCGCGTGCTGCTCGACGCGCCGCACCCGACACGCGCCGTCGCAGACAATCTTGCCGATCTCCGCGCGCAGGTTGCCGCCAACGCGACGGGCGCGCGGCTGCTGCACGAACTCGCCGCGCGTCACGGCGCGCAGGTCGTCCGCGTTTACGCCGATGCCCTCCGGCGGACGACGGAAAAGAAAATGCGCGCCGCGCTCGGGCGTCTCGTCGCCGGCGAGCGCCGGTTCACCGATCGGCTGGACGACGGCTCGCCGATCGCGGTGACCATCACGCTGGCGCCCGCCGCGCAACCGCCGGCGCCGGCGGCGATCTTCGACTTCGCCGGCACCGGCCCGGTCCATCCCGGCAACCTGAATGCGAATCGCGCCATCGTCGCCAGCGCGGTGACGTATTGCCTGCGCTGCCTGCTCGGCGAGCCGATCCCGCTCAACGCCGGGTTGCTCGACGCCGTGGAAATCCGCGTGCCGCCCGGCAGCCTGCTCGATCCGCCGGCTGACCCGGACCCGGGCCGGTGCGCGGCCGTGGCGGGCGGCAACGTCGAAACCTCGCAACGGCTGGTGGACGTGATCCTCGGCGCGCTCGGCGTCG
Source organism: uncultured Verrucomicrobiae bacterium (assembly GCA_963762725.1). Taxonomy (GTDB): domain Bacteria; phylum Verrucomicrobiota; class Verrucomicrobiia; order Chthoniobacterales; family SZAS-18; genus JAFAXH01. The sequence goes on from CAVXLY010000005.1 coordinate 1,433,346, forward strand.
TCGCGGCGAGCCAGGGGACGATGAACAACGTGCTCTTCGGCGGCGCGGATTTCGGCTTTTACGAAACGCTCGGCGGCGGCGCGGGCGCCGGCCCGGCAGCCGCCGGCGCGAGCGCGACGCATACGCACATGACGAACACCCGGCTCACCGATCCCGAGGTGCTGGAAAGCCGGTATCCGGTGCGGCTGCGGCGCTGGGAAATCCGGCATGGCTCCGGCGGCGCGGGCGCCCAGCGCGGCGGCGACGGCATGGTGCGCGAGATCGAGTTTCTCGCGCCGCTGACCGTGTCGCTGCTCACCTCGCGGCGCACGACCCAACCCTACGGAAGCGAAGGCGGTGCGCCCGGCGCCTCGGGGCGCAATCTGCTGCGGCGACGCGGTGCGGACGGCTTTGAAACCCTGGCGTCGTCCGCGCGGCTCGACGGTCGAAGCCGGCGACGTGCTGCGGATCGAAACGCCCGGCGGCGGCGGCTGGGGCAGCGCGGATATCAAACCCGATGAACCGCGCGGGGAGGTGGCCTTGCTCGCCTGTTCGGCCCTTGTAGAGGCGGCTCTGTGAGCCGCAGAGTTGAAACGATTGCGGCTCACAGAGCCGCCTCGACAACGCAAACGGACGCCACCACCGAAGGTGCGCGATTGCTCACGGCGCGTCCGTGCTGTTCGTCGCGATCGTGTTGCTCTTCAGCCGGATTTTGTGCGTTTTGCCCTCGCGTTCCACGGTGAACTGCCCGCCCCAAACCCCGGCGTAGGGACCGGACTTCCACGTCACGGTTTGCGTGGCGGGATCGTAAGTGTAGCTGCCTTCGCCCGATAATTTGTCACCCGGCAGATACGCCTTGTAAGCGCCGCCCGCAGCGAGAACAAACGAACCGAGAAAGATCGGCGGACTCGTCGTCGCGCCGTAGGTCATGATCCGGTATTTGCCTTCGCGCGGCGGACCGCCGGCAGCCTGGGCCTGCACCGACGGAGTCACCAGCGCGGCGAACAAAAGCGGAAGCAATGGTAGCAACAGCTGATGTCGGCGGTGGCGTTGCATGATGGCGTTTAGCGCGGGCTGGAGCCGGTGCCGGTGCCCGAATCCAGCCCGCGGCGTTTCAGCAACGGCGCCAGGTCGGGATCGCCGCCGGTGAAGTTCTTGAACAGCGTCATCGCCTCGTCGCTGCCGCCGCGGGAGAGCAAGGTGCGGCGGAAATGGTCGCCGTTCGCGCGCGTCAGGCCGCCGTGTTGCTTGAACCAATCCACGCTGTCGGCGTCGAGCACTTCGCTCCAGATGTAGGAATAATAGCCGGCCGAATAGCCGCCGGAAAAGGTGTGCGAGAAATAGGGGCTGCGGTAGCGCGGCGGGACGAACGGCAGATCCACGCCGGCGCGCTTCAGCGCCGCGGCTTCAAACGCCAGCGCGTCGTCCGGCACCTGCTCGGGCTTGAGCTGATGCCACGCCTGATCGAGCAGCGAGGCAGCAAGATATTCCGTCGTCTTGAAGCCTTGGTTGAAGCGTTCCGCGGACTCCATTTTTTCCAGCAGCGCGGCCGGCATCGGCTCGTCGGTGCGGTAATGCTTCGCGTAGTTTTTCAAGATCTCGGGCCAGGTCGCCCACATCTCGTTTACCTGCGAGGGATACTCGACGAAATCGCGCGGGACGCTGGTGCCGCTGAAGCGCGGATATTTCACCTGCGAAAACAGGCCGTGCAACGCGTGGCCGAACTCGTGGAAGAGCGTGTTCACCTCGTCATACGTCAGCAGCGCCGGCTGGTCGGCGGGCGGCTTGGGGATGTTGAGATGATTTGCCACGACGGGCCGGGTGCCGAGCAGGCCGGACTGCGGCACGTAGGCGTTCATCCAGGCGCCGCCGCGCTTGGACGGGCGCGCGAAAAGATCGGCGAGAAACAGCGCGAGCGGCTGGCCGTCGGCGTCGAAGACTTCGAACACCCGGACGTCCGGCTGATACACCGGCAGGTCGAAGCGCTCGTGAAAGGTCAGGCCGTAGAGCTTTTGCGCGGCGAAAAACACGCCGTCGAGCAGCACGTGATTCAGCTCGAAATAAGGCCGCAGCTCCGCGGCGTCGAAGGCGTAGCGGGCGCGCCGGACTTTGTCGGCGTAGAAATCCCAATCCCAGGATTCGAGCTGAAAATCACCGCCCTCAGCCTTGATGACGGCCTGCATGTCGGCCGCTTCCTTCCGGGCGTTCGCCGCGGCCGGCGCGGCGAGGCCGGAGAGGAGCTTGTTGACCGTGGGCACGTCGCGCGCGGTCTGGTCTTCGAGCACATAAGCGGCGTGGTTCGGGTAGCCGAGGAGCGCGGCGCGCTCGGCGCGCAGGCGGGCGATGCGGGTGACAAGGTCGCGCGTGTCGAACTCTCCGCCGCGGCTGTTGCGCGAGAGGGAAATCCGCATGATGCGCTCACGCAGCGCACGATCCTGGAGCGACCCCAGCTCGGGCTGGCTGCTGGTGTTCTGCAGGCGCAGGACGAACTTTCCTTCCTTGCCGTCCGCCTTCGCCGCCGCCGCCGCAGCCGCGATCGCGCTGTCCGACATGCCGCGCAGTTCCTCGCGGGAATCGACGACGATGGAGAGCGCGTTTTTTTCCTTCAGCAGGTTCTGGCTGAAGGTGGTCTGCAGCGTCGCCAGCTCGGCGTTCATCGCCTTCAGCTTCGTCTTTTCCGCCTCGGGCAGCTTCGCGCCGGCGCGGACGAAATCTTGTAATACCGCTCGAGCAGCCGCTTCGATTCCGCGTCGAGGCCGAGAGTTTCGCGCTTCTCGTAGAGGCCGGAAATGCGGGCAAAGAGCGCGGGGTTCAGCCGGATGGTGTCAAGATGCGCGGCTTGTTTCGGGGCGTTGGCGCGCTCGACCTTTTGCAGCGTTGGATTCGTGTTGGCGCTGACGAGATTTGAAAAGATGCGGCCCACCCGGGCGAGGGTTTGGCCGGCGCGCTCCAGGGCGACGATCGTGTTGTCGAAGGTCGCCGGCTCCGGACGGTTCGCGATGGTGGCGATTTCTTTCAAATGCTCCGCGTAGCCGGCGTCGAGCGCGGGGGCGAAATCGTCGTCTTTGATCCCGTCAAACGGCGGCATGCCGTAGGGCAATGGGCTCGGGGTGAGAAGGGGGTTGGCGCTGGAAGCGGTGGCCGTGCTGGTCGTCATGGAATCGGTGGAGGAACGCTCGGTTGCCGCTGCCGCGCTGGGGCTGCCGCCAGCGGCGGATCGGGCGGTCGCCGGGGAAGCGAGCATGAGCCCGCCGCAGCTACCGACGGCGAGGAGAAAACCGAGACGCGCGATGCGTCCGACCCGGGAATCATCGGGCCGGGCGGGAAGGCAAAGGTGACGTGGGGAAAGCGCAGGGGAGAGCCTGGACGGGGGCAGGGAGAGGAACTTCATGATCAATAGTGTGCCGGCCTTTGCACCGGCGGTCCGGTATGCCCCGCGGTCGCGGGACCGGAGGGCATGGCGGGCTGTGCGCGGCGGCCCCAGCCTCTACACCGTGCCGGCCGGTGAGACAAATTCGCCGGGGCGCGCGGCGGCCGGGAAAAGGCAATCTTTGCGGTGCGGCAGCACGACAGAATCTGTCGCTCTGGTGGCCTCGTCCGCCGGCGAGCGTCGGCGGCTGGCCACGCGTGTCGGGAGAAGCGATCATGATCCGTTCACGGATAGGACAAAGCCACGATGTGGCCGGCAAGCGCCGCTGGCGCGGTCATGGCGAGGGGAGTGCCTGCCTCGCTGCAATGGACTGGACTTGGGTTTCTGCTCTGCTACAAACCTCACGCACCGCGCCGCCTGCCCAGGGATGCTGGCAGCGGGCAGCAGATCGGCATGTTTTTCCCCAACAAACGTTTTTCACTGGTGGCTTCGTCAACCGCCCTCGCCGTCGTCGCCGCCGGCGTCACGGCGGCGGTCAGCCTGGGCGTGGTGGCTTTCCGCCCGACATCGGAGCCGCCGGCCGAACGGCCGACACCGGTCACCCCAGCGGCGGGCTCCAGCGCCCCGGTGACGGCCGGGCAGACCGATGCATCCGGTGCCGCGGTTTCCCGGGCGGTTGGTGAGTCGTCAGCGTCATCCGTTGCGCTCTTGAAATCCCCGGTATCCGCCGGCGAATCGACTGCGGCCGCGCTGGCGCAATGGACTTTCGGTTCACGTTTCCACGATCCCGCCATCGGCGCCGATCAGCCGAAGCTCGCCGCGTTTGCGGGCTGGACGCAGCGTTATCTTGCCGCCCCGGACGCCCGGGCGAAGGCGGCGCTGGTCTCGGAAGGCGTGGCGCTGGCGCAGGCACGGCGCGAGGACTTCGCCAGTCTGATCCGCTGGAATCCCGCCGGTGCGCTCGCGGCGACCGTGCCGATGGCGGTGCGCGACCAACTGCCGGCATCGGTCGCCCGCCAGCTCGAAGAACGGGTGAGCGGCCGCGGCGATTTGCACGTTTACGGGACGACGCCGGCTCCCGGGGAGGCCGCGCCGGCCGAGCCGACGTTTCGCACCGTGACCGTCGCCGGGCGGGCTTTCCGCGCCTACGTTTTCGGCCGGCGGGAAGGGCAAAGCTCCAAGCGCGACATCTCACTGGCCGGCGTCGCCATTGACGACGCGCTGGCACTCTCGGCCAGCCCGGTGCGCGTGCTCGAAGCCGGCGAAGCGCCCGGTCTCGGGAAAGGGATCGCGCGCCTTTGCCCGGTCTCCGGTTTCTCCGTGCCGGACACCGATGCGGCCTCGACAGCCGGGACGGCGATGGACACTCCAACCGTCGAAGTCGGCGGCGCGCTTCTGCGGCTTTGCCACGTCGAGCACGTCAGCGAACTCGAGCGCCGGCTCGTGCGGGCCGAGACCCGCGCCGGTCCGTATGCGGGCGCGCTCGCACCGGAGGCATTTTCCCCGGGGTCCACCGGGGAACAAGCCGCGGCCGGCACCGGAACGGAGGGAGCCTTTTATCCCGCCGAATGGACGACGGGACAGAAGCGCGTGCTCTTCATGCTCGTCGATTTTCCGGATTTGACGGGTGCGCCCATCGTGTCGGGCGGGCCGGTGAATACCTCGGTCGTGCTCAACGCGTTCTACGGTTTCAGCGGGTGCGCGGAATTTTTCAACCGTTGCTCCTACGGCCAGACCTCCCTGGCGATCGGCGCCGGTGATGTGACCGGCGTGTTGCGCCTGCCGAAAAAAGCGGGGCTGTATGCGAGCAGCGGCGACGTGGACGCGCTGTTTGCCGATGCGCTGGCCGCGGCGCGGAGGGCAGGCTTCGACACCGACAGCTACGATCGGCAGGTCGTGCTGTTCTCCAATATCGCCAACCTGACCAATTCGCGTTTCCACTTCGGCGGTCTGGGCGAGGTCGGCGGAAAGCAGTTGATGCTCAACGGCACCTTGAGCCCGCTGACGCACGAACTCGGGCACACCTACGGATTGCGGCACGCCAACCTTTGGCAGACCACGGATAGGACGGTGACCGGCGCCGGCAGCAGCGTGGAATACGGCGATCCGAGTGATGTGATGGGCAGGGGCTACGATGGGTTTGGCTACCCGAATCTGGCGGAGTTCAACATGTGGTCGCGCAATCTCCTGGGCTGGTTGCCGGACAGCTCGGTCCAGACCGTGGTGACCTCCGGCACCTACCGCGTCTATCATTTCGATAATTCCCCGCCCGATCGGAACCGCACGCTGGCGCTGAAGATCCCGGGCGACGTTCGCGGGGACAGCGAGCGCGACTACTGGATCGGCATCCGGCAAAAGCCGGCTGCCACGTTCAACTCTTCCATTCAAAACCTCTACGTCATCTGGGGCTACCACGACGTGCGGCCGAGCGATCTGCTGGACATGGTGCCGACCGGGACTCCCGGCTACGCGAATGACGCCGGGCTGACGGTCGGACGAGCTTTCTCCGAGAACGGAGTTTCGATCACGCCGGTCGCGGTGACCGGCAGCCCGGCGCCGAACGATCAGCTCGACGTGCAGATCATCCTCGGCAGCAGCATCAAGCTGGGCGCCGCGGAGGTGCAGGCCGATCCGGAAACCGGGCGCGCAACGGTGACGCTCAACCGCACCGGATCGACTTCCGGCCAGACCCGGATGCGCTACCAGACGATCGATGGCAGCGCTCGCGCCGGGGTGGACTACATCCCGGTGGCCGGAGAAGTGGTCTGGGCGGACGGCGAGACGGCGGCCCGGACGATCACGATTCTGCTGGCGACGAATGCCGCGTTGCCGTCGCCCAGCACCTTCTCGGTGCAAATCAGCGCGGTTCCCTACGGAAACGGCGGGATGCTCGGGGCCAGCACGGCGACCGTGCGCATTCCCGGCGTCGGCTCGCTGGACCGCGGCTTCGCGGTGAGTGGCGCCATCCTGCCCAGCCCCGCCGCGATCACCCGGCCTGATGGCAGCATGATCGTCGGCAACCGGCTGGGCAACAGCTTCACGAGCGAGTTTCAGCTCGCGCGCCTGGATGCCCAGGGGAATGCGAGCGCGGGTTTTCCGGCCGCCGGCAATGCCCGGGTCCAGGGCGGGCTCCGGCTGCTGACCGCGCAACCCGACGGCAAGCTGCTCGCCGCGACTGGCCTGCAGGTGGCCAATACCTTGACCGGCTCCTACCCGCAGGTTTCGCGCTGGAACGCCGATGGCACGCTGGACCCGGGATTCGTTTTTCCCCGCGGTTTGTTCGAGGAGATTTATGCACTCGCCGTCCAGCCCGATGGGAAAATCCTGGTCGGCGGTTCGGTCTTGGTCACTACCTCCGGCAGCTCAAGTTTTTCCAGCCTCGTCCGGCTGAATCCGGATGGCTCGCTCGATCCCGACTTCCGACTTCCGCCCGGGTTCAACGCACCCACGCGTTCGGTTTCGGTGCGCATCATCACGCTCCAGCAGGACGGCAGAATTTTGATCTTTGGAGGGCTTCCCCAAGGCAATACCAACTCCCCGGGGCTGCACCCGGCCTTGTCCCGGCTCAATGCGGACGGCAGCCTCGATCTGGAGTTCAACAACGCCATGCTTGCGGCTTGGCCACCGGTTTCCAACGGGGCGGTCCCTTTCAACCCGAACGTCTCCGCCATCGTGGTGCAGCCGGACGGCAGGATTCTGATCGGCGGTTCGCTCGTTTCTCTGGACTCATCTTACGGTCCGGCGCTGGCGCGCTTTTTGGCCGACGGCTCCCGCGATCCATCGTTGCGACCCGGCATCACCCTGGCATCAGGCTACGCCCAGAGCGTGAGCGCGTTCCTGGTGCAGCCGGATGGACGCATCGTGATCGGCGGCAACTTTGATCGGGTCAGCGGCCTCGTGCGCCGGAACCTCGCACGCTTGCATGCCGACGGTTCACTTGATCCGACGTTTGACTGCGATCTGGCTGCTACGGTGCCGGTGGAAACCGTTTCGCTAGGCGTTCCACCGCTGTCGGTGCGCTTGATCAGCGCCCGGCCGGACGGCAGCCTGATCGTGTTTTACACCCAGACCGGTGAAATCGGGCCGTTGCTCAGCCAGCCGGTCCACTCGGTGCGTCTGTTGAGCGGCAGGCTGCGACCCGGAGTTGTCCAACTGGAAACGGCAGGGCGGATCGCAACGCCCGGGGAGCCGTTGACGTTGACCGTGCGCCGGGTCGGCGGCAGCGACGGCGAGATCGCGGTGAACTACGCCACGCAGAACGGTTCGGCGTCGGATGTCGCCGACGAATTCACGGCGCAGAGCGGCGTGCTGCGCTGGGCGGCGGGCGATGACTCGCTCCGGACGATCACGCTGGCGGCCGGTGCGTCCGGTGCGGGCAAGGATTTCGCCTTCAACCTGGCAATCCCCGTGGGCGGGGTTCTTCTCGGCGACATGGCTTCGACGCGGATTTTCATCGGAGGCATGTCGGGCGCATTGACGATCACGAGTCCCGGGTCGGCGACTGGGACCGCCAGGCAGGCCTTTGATTTTGCGGTGACGGCAAACGGCCCCGCGCGGGCGTTCGATGCGACCGGCTTGCCGGCCGGCTTGATGATGGATCACACGACCGGTCGCATCGTGGGCGCCCCGACGAACGCAGGCACCTTCCAGATCGACCTCACGGCCACCGGCCCGCTCGGCGACGGGAACGCGGCGCTGGCCTTGACGATTCTGCCCCCGGCAACTGCCGCGTTTTTCAACGGCGAAGCGGCGCTGGCGAACGGCGTTTACTACCTGTCATTCCCGAACGGCAACTTCTTCGGCTACTACGCGTATCTGACCGACCCGCGCTTCATCTTCCACTTCGACCTGGGCTACGAATACTGGTTCGAAGCCAACGACGGCAACAGCGGCGTCTTCTTCTACGACTTCAAGAGCAGCTCCTTCTTCTACACGAGCCCGGTCTTCCCGTTTCCGTATCTCTACGACTTCAGCCTGAACGCGGTGCTCTACTACTTCCCGGATCCGAACAACCCGGGCCGCTACAACACGAACGGCACCCGGTTCTTCTACAACTACGCCACCGGGCAAGTCATCACGAAGTAAGTCGACCCTGAAACGGGCCATCACCCGTCCGTTTCCGAGACGCGCAGCGCCGCGAGTCGGGTCGCGGATGTCCGCTGCGCCCGGGCAAAGCGGCCGGCGCACGACTCCGTTTGCACCGGTGAGCAAGCTCGCGGTCTGCCCGCGCCCCGGCTACGCGGCGACGAGTTCGAAGGCGAAGGTGCTGCCTTTGCCCGGCGCGCTCTCGACGCGAATCGTGCCGCCGTGCGCTTCGACGGCGAGCTTGCAGAAAGCCAGCCCCAGCCCGGTGGAGTGCCGCTCGTGGCGGCTTTCCACCTGGCCAAAACGCTCAAAGATTTTCCCGTGAAATTCGGGCGAAATTCCGACGCCTTCGTCTTTGATCGCCACCAGCGCGGCGGTCCCGCGGGGCACCACGCGGATTTCCACCGTGCCCCGGCTGGGCGTGAATTTCAGAGCGTTGGAAATCAGGTTGGCGACGACGCGCCCGATCAGTTCGGCGTCGCAAGAAACCGGCACCGGCTCCGGCGGCAAACCGTCCAGCCGCAGCCGGCCGTCGCTGATCGGGACAAACGGCGCCGCCGCCTGCCGGACGATCTCCACGAGGTCGTGCGGCCGCCGCTCCACCGGCATCTCGCCGGCTTCCAGCCGATGCACGTCGAGCAGCGATGTCACCATCTCGCCGAGCTTGGCGGCGCCCATCCGGGCGTGGCCGATGAAGCCCAGCTCGCGGGGGCCGAGCTTGCCGGCCGTGGTCGCCTCGAGGAGACCGAGGAAACCGTCCACCGCGGTGAGCGGCGAGCGCAGGTCATGGATGATCATGTGGGTGAGATCATCCCGCAGGGCTTCGAGCTGCTTGAGCTTTTCGAAATTTTCGGCGAGCTGATCCGCGGCGCGTTTGCGCTCGGTGACGTCGCTCTGCAAGCCGACAAAGCTGATGAAGGCGCCGTTCTGATCGAAGACCGGGCTGATCGTCAGCTCATTCCAGAACGGGGTGCCGTCTTTGCGGTAGTTGAGCAGGACGTCGTGAAAGCCGCGCTGATGCGCCACGGCCTCCCGGATGGCATCGACCATGGCGGGATCGGTGCCGGGACCTTGCAGAAAGCGGCAGTTCCGCCCGATGACCTCCTCCGGGGAGTAACCGGTCATTTCGTAAAAGCCGGGGTTGGCGAAAGCGATCGGATGATCCGGGACGCCGGGCTCGGTGATGACCACGCCGGAGCCGAGATTCGTGATGGCGGCGGATTGCTGGGTGCGTTCCCGCCCCACCCGGCGCAGCTCGAGTTCATCGCGCGCGATGGCGGCCAGATCCTGAAGGATCTCCTGCTCGGCGGCGGTGAATTGCCGGGGCACGGTGTCGAGCGCGCAGAGCGTGCCGAGGTTGAACCCGTCGCTGCTCTTCAACGGCGCGCCGGCGTAGAAACGGATGTGCGGCGCGCCGGTGACCAGGATGTTATCGGCAAATCGCCGGTCCGAGGCGGCGTCGGGCACCACCATCACGTCGTCCTGCAGGATGGCCTGCGCGCAGAAGGAGATTTCGCGCGGGGTTTCCTGGGGCGCCTTCGTGATGCCGTGGACGGATTTGAACCATTGCCGGCTCTCGTCAACGAGAGTCACCATGGCGACGGGGACATGGAGCAGGCGCGTCGCCAGCCGGGTGATCCGGTCGAAGGCGGCTTCGGGAGTCGTGTCGAGAATCGCGTAACTGTGCAGCGCGTCGAGGCGCTGCCGCTCGCGATCCGGGAAAGGAGCATGCATAGACCAATTTGAGAACTGAATCGCTCGCTAACCCCGGTGGGGACGACGTTGCGAATCGCTGTAATGAGGAGCCTATAGCCAGCGAAAGTCATGCCGGGAATCGGAGGTGCGCCGGATATCAAGGATTCCCCGATACCGGCGGTCGGGGGACGGCTCCCGTGGCGCGGATCGCGGCGCTTGATGCCGCCAGAATCCAGGCCCGCGCACGCTCGGTTGCGGAACTGCTTTTGCGCGAGCGGGATCGCCCGATCTCGCTGCGGAACGCACCGCACGGCATCGCCGGCTCGCGGCGTTTTTCTCTGAAAATCACCGGCGCGCGGCTGGCCCGCCCGCGGCGGTGAGTCGTCACCGGTAAATGAAGATCGAGCCAATCGAAACGACCAGCCCGATCGCGAGCAGCCAGATGACGACGCGCCCCAGCCGGCTGGCGGGATCCGCCCTCCGCCCGAAATACCAGAGCACCAATCCGAGGAGGGCCACGGGATACGAGAAGACGATGTTCACGAGATAGGCCCAGAACCAGCCGGTGAGAAGAAACCAGACGGCGCACACCAGGGCGGCCACATGCAGGATGAGCGCTTTTTTATCTGCTTTCGGGGTTTGCGTTGCAGGAAGTGCGCTCATGCAGGGAAGAGGAGAGGAGCAGCGGGTCAGGCGTCGCCGCTGCGGGCCGCGGACCGACCGGCGTGGGTGGCGCGGAAAACGACCACGCGCTTGCGACGCCCCGCCACGCTATCCGACGGGACCCGGCCTGCCCAGCCTGTTATTCGTCGCCGCGGTTGTGGCGACGCGCCCGTTTCCGGCCGTTGTCGAGGCGCAGACGTTATGATGCTGCGCGGCTCGCAAAGCCGCCTCCCCAACGTCACAGGCGCCACGATCCGTCGCATGGCGCATCTCGGAATCGCTGCTCAGAACAGCGGCCAGAAAGTCTGCAGCAACCGGTAGCCGGACAGCAGCAACAGCAGCAGCGCCGTCAGCCACCAGAGCGGATGGATGTGCCGGCGGTGCGCCTTGTCCTGTTCGCCAAACTCGTCGGCGACAAATTCCTCGTAGGAAAAGTCATCCTCCTCCGCGTCGCCGGTGTTGTCGTTGTTCGGAGTATTTTTTCGAATGCTCACGGGAGGAGGGAATTCGGCGCGGAATCCTGCTTCGCCGGCGCGGTGGCAAAATCCTCGGGAGCCGAGTCGCCTTTGGGCGCGGGATGACCTGGGTCGCCGGTCAGATGCGCCGTTTTCACCGGCGGCAGCAAATTTTTGAGCGTCGCGCCGTAGATTTCCCAGACCGTGAGAAACAGCCCGCAGATCACCGGCCCCACGATGAAGCCGATCGGCCCGAAAAGAAACAGGCCGCCCAGGGTGCCGACGAGGATCAGGAGGTCCGGCATCTTCGCGTCGTTGCCGACGAGCGTGGGGCGCAGGATGTTGTCCACCGTCCCGACCACGGCCGCGCACCAGCCGCCCAGCAGCAGGCCGGTCAGCGTCTGGCCGGTGATGAACAGGTAAATGACCGCCGGCGCCCAGATGAGCGTCGCGCCGATGCCGGGCACGACCGAAAGGATCGCCATGAGCGTCCCCCAAAACGCCGCCCCGTCGATGCCGGCAACCCAGAACGCGAGACCCGCCAGCCCGCCCTGGATCATGCCGATCACGATCGTCCCCTTCACCGTCGCGCGGGTGACCGAGGTGAAGCCGTCCAGCAGGCGCGCTTCATCCGCGTCCCGCAACGGCAGGTAGAAAAAAAGCCGCGCGAGGATCTTTTCGCCGTCGCGAAAAAAGTAAAACATCGCGTAGAGCATCACGAAAAGATCGAGCAGAAAAGCCGCCGTCCCCGCCGTGAATCGGGAAAGCCCCGCGACCAGAAAGCCGCCGGCCGACCGCGCGGCGTTGCCGACGCTTTCCAGGATTCGAGACTGCGTCGGCACGTAGTCGGCGGCCGAGGGAAACCGCTGCGCCAGCCAGTCATGCGCGTCAAACGTGCTGGCCGATCCGAGATGCTGCCGCACCCACGGGATGGCTTCGTCGCTCACTTTCAGCGCCTGATTGACGACTAGACCCAGAAACCCGCTGATTGGGCCGACGACCACGATGAAAAGGAGGAGCAACGTCAGCGCCGAGGCCAGCGAGCGACGCCCCCGGACCAGGCGCACCATCCAGTTGTAAAGCGGCCGGCAAAGACTCACGAGCATCGCCCCGAGCAGGAGCGGCTTCAGAAAAGGCCAGATGACCGCTAGAAACAACGCGGTCACCGCCAGCGCCAGGACGACGACAAAGACCACGCGAAGGTTTCTGCCGGCAGCTTTCGAGGTCGAGTCCATGGGAGTAATGAAGGAAAGAAAAGCGTGTTCCCGGCAAACGGGCGAGGGCGGAACGCTCACCGATGAGGGAGCCACGCCGACGATCCCGTCAGCCAGCCGCCGCCATCGACGCGCGGAGGACGAGGACGGGAAGCAACGGCCGAGAATACACCAGGTTTTCCCGTCATTCTTCGTCTGTCGCCACGATGACGCCAGTGAAACGCGGCTGGGCCAGCTTTGTCTGCGAGCCGCTCGGAAAACCTGGCAGCCACGCCATTCACAACGACTGATTTCGGGATGGCAGCGCCTACGGGATTCGAACCCGTGCACCGGCCTTGAGAGGGCCGTGTCCTAACCCCTAGACGAAGGCGCCGTCGGTCGGGAAGAAAGAGCGCTACTTTGACCGAAAAGCCGGCAGCGCACAAGGCGCTTTCTCGGGCAGGCGCGGAGCCACCGCCGAGGCGCAATTTCGGGCCCGGGAGCCCGGCTTACCGTCGGCCGCGCTGGCCCGCGCTGCTCGTGCTTTGCGCCCGGGAAATCTCCGACTCGCCCCCGAGCACGCGCTGGGGCGCGTAGCGTTGCTGCGCGGCGCGGGAGAGCAACTCGATGTGCGCGGCCAGCGCCGGGGAGCGGTCGAGTCGGCGGATGCGGGCAAAGAGATCCTGGTAGTAAACGCGCAGCAACTCGCGCCGCTCGTCGTCCCCGCGCGCCCGATCCGCTGCGCGGAGCAATTCCGAAAAGCGCGGGTCGAGCAGAGCCGCCGTCTTTGCGCGCCGGTAGGCGAGGCGCACGCCGAGCGAATCCGTCGCGGCCTGGCTCAATGTCGGCGCGGCGAAACGATCCCGCCGCGTCGCCCGCTGGGCCGCGCGGGCGGCGGCCGGCGTGCCGGCCGGGCGGCGCACGGAGCCGGCCCCGGGAAACAAGCCTCCGCCGCTGCCCACATCGGCAGGCGGCACCTGCTGCTGCAGATCGGCCGCGGGCGCCAGCGGCGGTGGGGGCGGGGGCGGCGGGGGAGGAAAGGGCTGCTGCTGCGCGTGGAGCAGCGACGCCGTCGCGACCGCTCCGAGCACGAGGAGCAGCCGGGCAACCGCGGCGCCACGGCGGCGCCGATGCTGACAGCTGGCACGAATGGACATCACCTCTTTTCCTTTCGGAGGGATCGTGCCGCTTGGCGAGAAAATTCGTTGTCGGCCCCGGCGGGAATTATCACGCCAGCGAACGATGCCCGGCGGCTCAGTCGCCGTCGGGCATCAGATAGAAGGGCATCGCCGGGCGAAGCGGTCGGATTGTAGCGGCAGCTCTGTGAGTCGCAGATTCCGAACGGTTTGCGCCTCTCGGAGACGTCTTCGCGACGAACTGGAAATGCCAACCGGGCCACGCCCGCCGGGAAAACACCGAATTCCCGAAAGTTCCGCTTCCCCTCGCCACGGTTGTTGTGTTTCGTGCAATGCTTCTGTTCCCACCTTTGCCGCCCCGGTCCAGCCTTTTATGCTTGCCGCCCAGGATGCTCTCATTCACGCCACGCGCGCGCACTTCGACGCCGCCGCGGACGACGTGCGGATCGAGCCGATCGAAAAGGGCGGGAGCGACCGGCGCTTCTATCGCGTGCGCCTGAGCAACGGTAGCACCGGCAACACACCGAGCCGTCAAGGAAGCGACACACCGCCCGCAGCCGGCGGCGTCAACAAGCCGCGCCTGCTCTCGCTCATCCTCGTCAAATACACCGCGCAGAAAGAGGAAAACCGGCACTACGTGCGCATCGCGCAGTTTCTGGAAACGATCGGCGTGCGCGCGCCGAAAATCTTTTTTCACGACGAAGCCGCCGGCCTGATCTGGATGGAAGATCTCGGCCACCGGGATCTCTGGACCTACCGGCCCGAGACGGCGGGCGGGAGCGCCCCGTGGGCGGTGCGGCGCGCCTATTACCAAAGCGCGCTGGAGGAAATCTGGCGGCTGCACGAGCGCGGCTGGGCGGGGCTGGCGAAGTTCAAATTCACGCTGCAGATCGAGTTCAACGCCGCGCTTTACCGCTGGGAGCAAAGTTACTTTTTCGAGAACTGCCTCGGCCGCGTTTTCGCCGGCCGCGTGGCGGCGGATCGGGTCGCCCGCGTGGCGGCGGACCCGTTTTGGAAAGAGACTGCGGAGAAGCTGGCTGCCTGGCCGCGCGTGCTCGTGCATCGCGACTTCCAATCGCAAAACATCATCCTGCACGGCGAGCACGCCCACCTCATTGATTTCCAGGGCATGCGGCCGGGGTTGGCGCATTACGATCTCGCCAGTCTGCTTTACGATCCCTACGCGCAACTGCCGGCGGCGGAGCGCGCCGAGCTGCTCGATTATTATCTCGGGCTCGGCTCGCGCGGCGACCTGGGGCGCACGCGCGCGGAGTTCGAGAAGACCTACGCGCTCTGCGCGTTGCAGCGTCTCATGCAGGCGCTCGGCGCCTACGGCTTTCTCGGGTTGGTGAAAGAAAAGCCGGAATTCCTCGCGCATGTGCCGGTCGCGCTGGGTTCCCTGCGGGAAATCGCCGCCCGGGTTCCGGGTCTGGACGATTTCCGCGCGCTGCTCGACGACCTGCCGGTGGCGTGACGGCCGCCGGCTCGCCGGCCAGAAGAAGGGCGGCACCCGCGCGGGGAACTGCATCCGAATTGTCTCTATACCGCTCTATGAACGTCTCCCGCCTGCCTACCGTCGTCATTGAAAACGTCTCCCCCGCCGTGGACGGCGGCAAGCTGCCGCTGAAGCGGATCGTCGGCGATGAACTGGTTGTCACCGCCGACCTGTTCAAGGACGGGCACGACGTCATGGCGGCGGCGCTGAAGTGGCGGGTTCGCGGCGCAAAAGCGTGGCAGGAAACGCCGATGCGGTTTCTTGAAAACGACCGCTGGGTCGGCTCCTGCCGGCTGCTGAAAAACGCGATGCACGAGTTCACGCTTGAAGCCTGGCAGGACACCTGGGGGACCTGGCGGCACGAGTGGCACAAAAAGTTCGAGGCCGGCCTGCGCGAGCTGACCACCGAGACGATCGAGGGCGCGCAGTTGCTCGAAGGCGCCGCGGCCCGCGCGCGCAAAGCCAAGGCCGACACGGCCGACAGCAAACGGCTCACGGAACTCGCCGAAACCATGCGCCGCGGCGAGCCGGATCTCGTCAATGCATTGATCGATGACCCGGAGGTCATGGTGCTGATGGAGGTGTATGCCGACCGCAGCGCCTCGACGGAGATGGAGCCGCCGATCCCGGTTTACGTGGATCGGCTGGCGGCGCGGTTTTCCGCGTGGTATGAATTTTTTCCCCGCTGCGCCGAGGGCAAGCCGGAGAACGAGGGCGGCTCGACGTTTCGCGACTGCCTGGGCCGCGTGGACGACGCGAAGGCGATGGGCTTCGACGTGATCTATTTCCCGCCGATCCACCCGATCGGTTTCACGAAGCGCAAGGGTCGCAACAACAGCGTGACCAGCCAGCCCGGCGAGCCGGGGTCGCCGTATGCGATCGGGTCACCCGCGGGCGGGCACAAAGCGGTCGAGCCGAGCCTCGGCACGATGAAGGATTTCGACTGGCTGGTGAAACAGATCCGCGAGCGCGGCATGGAGGTCGCGCTGGATTTCGCGATCAACTGCTCGCCCGATCATCCGTATGTGAAGGAGCATCCGGAGTGGTTTTTCCACCGGCCGGATGGGACGATCAAATACGCCGAGAATCCGCCGAAGCGCTACGAGGACATCTACCCGCTGAACTTCCACAACGAGAACTGGAAGGCGCTGTGGGAAGAGATGAAATCGATCATCCTTTTCTGGTGCGAGCACGGCGTGCGCATCTTCCGCGTGGACAATCCGCACACGAAGCCGGTGGCGTTCTGGGGCTGGATGATCGAAGGCGTGCAGACGCGCTTTCCCGACGCGATTTTCCTGAGCGAAGCCTTCACGAAGCCGAAGATGATGAAGGCGCTCGCGAAGGCCGGCTTCACCCAGAGCTATTCCTATTTCACCTGGCGCACGGCGAAGTGGGAGATCGAGGAATATTTCACCGAGCTGACCCAGACCGAGGTCGCCGATTACATGCGGGCAAACTTGTTTCCGAACACGCCGGACATCCTGCCCTTCCATCTCCAGACCGGCGGCCGGCCGATGTTCATGATCCGCGCCGTGCTGGCGACGACGCTCTCGACGGTTTACGGCATTTATTCCGGCTTCGAACTGTGCGAAAACGCCGCGCTGCCGGGGCGCGAAGAATATTACGACAGCGAGAAATATCAGTTCAAGCAGCGCGATTGGAATGCGCCGGGCAACATCAAAGACCTCATCACCCGGCTGAACCGCATCCGCCGCGAAAACCGCGCGATGCAGCTTTACGACAACCTGCGCTTCCACCCGAGCACGAACGACCAGATCCTGTTTTACTCGAAGATGACACCGGCGCGGGACAGCGTGGTGCTCATCGCGGTCAACCTCGATCCGCACAACACGCAGAGCGGATTTCGTGGACGTGCCGGTGGAGGAATTCCCGTTGCCGGAAGGCGCGGCGGAGGGCGGCTATTTCGTCAATGATCTGCTCACTGGCGAGCGTTACCGCTGGCAGGGCCGGCGCAACTACGTCTCCCTCGATCCCCACGCCCGGCCGGCGCACATCCTGCGACTCGAACGCTGATCCGTGTCGACCCGCGAACGGACGGCAATGGCCTCGCGCAAAGGACGCAAAGGCGCAAAGGAAAAGGCGGAAGGGAGGGAGGGCTGGAACTGCGGAGGGAGCGCTTCGTGCGTCTCCGATCGCTCTCGCCGGCCTCATCGTTCCTAGCCGACGCCTGCCCACCGCAACTTGCCTCCGTCTCTGCCTTTCCGCCTCTTCTCCCCCCTTTGCGGCTTTGCGCCTTTGCGCGAGGCCATTCCGATTTGTTCTCCCTCTGCGCCTCTGCGTGAGATGTTTCCGCCTCTCTCCCCCCCTTTGCGCCTTTGCGTTCTTTGCGCGAGGCCATTCCCGCTCCTTCGAGGCTCGCTTGCCGCTCAGCGAATCGCCGTTAGGTTCCCGGTCCCCCAATGAAAAAAGCGCTGGCTGAACTCCAACGTTCCCTCGCGCAACTGCCGCTCGCCGTGGTCATCGGTTTCGTGGTCGCGCTCGCCGGACTGTTGACGCTCTTTGTCTGGTCGCGGCTGACCTTGCGCCGGCAGATCGAGGCCCAAAACTGGGTCACTCAGACCTACCGTGTCAACGGCGCCTTGAACGACGTTTACATCAGCGTGCAGGAAGCCGAATCGGCTCAGCGCGCGTTCACCATTTCCGGCCTGGAGGAGACGCTGAAGCCGTTTGATCACGCCATCACCGTCCTGCCCCAGCGCATGGCGGCGTTGCGACGGCTCATCCGCGATCGCGGCGTGCAGCGGCAGCGGCTCGCCGAGCTGGACGCCGCCGTGGACGCCCGCATCGAATACGCTCTCATGCGCGTCGAGCAGCGGCGCGAACTCGGCGCCGGCGCGCTCGATCCCTCGCTGCGATTCGGCCAGGGGCCGCAACTCATGGAGCGGGTGCGCAACATCGTCGACACCATGCGCGCCGACGAGGATCGCCTGCTGGACAGCCGGCTGGCCTTGCTGGAACGCCGCCGCCGCTGGTCGCTCTACACCCAGCTGGCGCTCGGGCTGGCGGGTCTGGGAATTCTTGGCGCGGTCTTCGTCAGCCTCGTCAACCAGGTCAGTCGCACGCAACGCGCGGAAGCCGAGGCGCGCGCCGCCAGCGGGCAGCAGGAAATCGCGAACAAGGAACTCCAGGCTTTCGCCTACTCCGTCGCGCACGATTTGCGCGCGCCGCTGCGCGCTATCAACGGCTTCACCGGCGTCATCCTCGAAGATCACGCCGCCGAACTGAGCACCGAGGCGCAGGCGGCGCTCGACCGCGTCGTGCTCAACGGCGCGCGCATGTCGCAACTCATCGACGATCTGCTCACGCTGTCGCGCGTGAGCGCCACGGCCATCGAGCCGCGCAAGATCGACATGGTCGCGCTGGTGCAAAGCGTCTGCGACGAACTGGTGCCGGCCGCGCAATCCGACGGACGAAAAGTCGAGCTGCACGTGGACCGCGCGCTGCCGCCGGCGGCCGGCGATCCGTCATTGATCCGGCAGGTCTGGATCAACCTCGTCGGCAACGCGCTGAAGTTCACGCGCGGCCGCACGCCGGCCCGCATCGAGATCGGCGGAACCGTGGCCGGAGCCGATTTCTCGACCTACTTCATCCGGGACAACGGCGCCGGCTTCAACATGAGTTACGTCGGCAAGCTCTTCGGCGCCTTTCAGCGTCTGCACCGGCCCGATGAGTTCGAGGGCAACGGCGTCGGCCTCGCGCTGGTGCAACGTATCGTCCAGCGTCACGGCGGCGCCGTCTGGGCCGAGGCGACCGAGGGCACCGGAGCGCAGTTTGCCTTCACCCTCCCGGAGTGGGGGGAGAAGTGATGGGTGGAAGCGCGTTCTTCGGAAGTTGACGGCCGCGACCCCGGGGCGCCGCGCCGCGTCCGCCCGCTGCCGCATTCATCCTTCTCCATTCTTAAAGAACGTCTCCGGCGCGCAGACCCGGGTGATGCATTCCTGCCAGTTTTCCTCACCGCTGAGGATCTCGATCTCGACGCGCAGAAAATAGACCGGCACCTCCAGCGGCGGCGTCAGTTTGCGGGGAAAACGCACCGCGTCCTTTTCGGTGGTGACGATCATGTCCACGTCGCGCCGCCGGCAGCGCGTGGCAAAGCTGCGCAGCTCTTCCTCGCGGAAGCGGTGGTGATCGATGAAGCGGCGGGAAAGCTCGACGTTGGCGCCCAGCTTGCGCAGGCCATCCTCAAACGATTCCGGCGCCGCGATGGCGCTCAGCGCGCCGATGTATTTGCCGGCGAGCACTTCGAGCGGCAGCGTCTCGTGCGTGAAGACCTCGCGCAGGTATTGCGGGCGGTGCGCGCATTCGATGATCTCGGCCGTGCGGTTCAGCCGGCGGATGCGGGCGATGATCGCGTCGTTCGCGCCCGGTTCACCGGTGGATTTCGTGAGAAAAATGTGGCTCGCGCGCCGCAGGTTGCGCGGCGGCTCGCGCAGGGTGCCGCGGGGAAGAAGATACTCGTTGCCGAAAGGCGCCTGCCGGTCCACGAGCACCAGGTCGAGCCGGTGACGCAGGTGCAGATACTGCAACCCGTCGTCGAGCAGCAGCGTGTCCGCGCCGAATTTCTCGATCGCGTAGCGTCCGGCCTTCACACGATCTTTGTCCACCAGCACGACGACGCCGGGCAGGTTGCTCGCCAGCATGAACGGCTCGTCGCCGGCCTCGCGCGAGCCGAGCCGCACCTTGATGCCATCCGACACGATGCGCGGCGCGCCGGCTTCGACCGTCTCTCCGCGCCAGCGCGCCTTCAGCCGGCGGAAGATCGGCGGCTTGCGGCTCTTGTAACCGCGCGAAAGGATCGCCACCCGCCGTCCGCCCTGCTGAAACGTGCGCGCCAGCTTTTCCACGACCGGCGTCTTGCCGGTGCCGCCAACGGTGAGGTTGCCCACGCTGACCACGAGACAGCCGAGCGGCGCGTCGCGCAGGTAGCGTTCCCGGTAAAGCCACAGACGCAGTTGCACGATGCCGCGAAACACCCAGCTCAACGTCCAGAGCACCCAGCGCAGAACCGCGGCGCGCTTGCCGTAGCGACGTTCCAGGATGACGTCGATGGCAAACTGTTCGAGGCTTTCAATCCAGCGGCGCATCGGCAGAGCGTCACCCTGCCCGGTGCGCCCGCCGCCGGCAAGCCGGCTGTCGCGCGGATCGCACCGCCGGGATCCGGCTCGGGGCGTCGTCGCCCCCGGCTGATGGGAAGCGAAGCGGGACGTAAAATGACCGGCCGGGCGCCGGTGCGATTTTCCCTTGCCGAGCGTGCCCGCCGCCGCATATTGGCAACTCTGCGCGCCGGCTTTCCGGCTGTCTCGCAGATGTGCTGCTCCGAGCAGACCCCATCGTCCAGTGGTTAGGACAACGGCCTTTCAAGCCGTGAACACGGGTTCGAATCCCGTTGGGGTCGCCAGGGCTTCCGCTGCGAATGCCCTCTGAAGCCTCGAACCGGAGGCATCGTTTTTTTGGCGAAAATCCCTGTTGTCGCCGCGGCGTCTAGCTGACCGCGAAGAATAGCGCCAGCAGGCCCGCAGGCACGCTGATGGTGAAGATGATGGCCAAAGCGACCATCACGAAATCGAAGTTGATGCTCCAGGCGCGGAAGAAGGAAAAATCCGTCGCTGCCGCGGCTTCCTCCGCCCGGCCGCGCACCATGCGGACAAACTGCGCGCGGTAGTTGGCGACGTTGCAATAACGGCAGAGACTCGCGAAATCATCGGCTTCATAGGCGATGGCGCCGCCGCAGCCGTGGCAGTTCGCCGTCCCGGCCCGCGCGCCGGCGGGACTCAGAAGCGGCAGGGTCAGCGGAGGCTGGCTCGATTTCTTGCCGCGATCGGTCGCGCTGGCATCGGCCAACGCGCCGAAAAGCAGGAACCCGATCGGCGAAGTCAGCAGGCACCACCACCAAAAAAAGCGCGTCTAGTAGCGCGCGGCATGTGCATGGAAATCGGGGGCGGAGCCGTAGCGAACGTAACCGAGGAAACTCACAATCAGCACGCCGAGCTGCAGCAGCGTGAGGCCGAGCAAAATTCTTCCGACAAAGGGACGAAACAGGAGTCGCGCCAGCTTCCAGTGCCGGGCCGCGCGCTGAAACGCCCGGGCGATCTGCGACTTCAACCGGGCGACGACCCGGTGATCCTCAGGCACCGGCGCGCGCCGGCCGCAGCTCGGGCAGCGCGTCTCGGTTTCGCCGAGCAGGACACCGGCACCGCAGGTGTGACAATTCAGCGGCTGGAGCCTGGGCAGCGGAGCGGCGGAACCGGCAACTTTGTCCCCGGCTGGCCCCCGCCGTCGCGCCGCGTGACGGGCACGCTTTGACAGGCGCTGGAGCGGGCGGTTTCCCGGGGTTTCCGCCGGTGGCGCATCCTGGCCGAAGGAGGACTTGAACCGCTCCCACAAGGTGTCGTCGATCGCGCCGGAATAAAACTGGAGAAAGCCGTAGGAAAGCAGCCCGAGCAGCGGAAAGACGATCGCCTGCTGACGATAGATCGAGTCGCCGTTGGTGTGAATTTGCTGAAACATCTCGCCGCGGCCGCGTTCAGCCGAAGCGCCGGACGCGAAAAAAGCCGCGCTTCTTTTCGGTGCGGCGGGGCGGGCGGAACAAGGAAAAAACGGGATCGCCCGAGCTGGCGCTCACGGTTTGCCGGCAGGCGCACCGGCGGATTGCGAGCCGCGGCTGAACGCGGGATCATTGTCGGCGAGCAGGCTGCCGGCCAGGGCTTGGAACCACGCCGAGAGCGTGGCGAAGCGTGGCGTGCCGAACCCGGGAACGGGTTCCTGCCGGGCAACGTAAAACGGGCCAGCAATCTCTTCGCGGAAAAGACTTTCCGCCGCGCATTCGCCCAGCCGCCGGTAGGCTTCGAACTGCGCCTCGTCGTAGAGTTGGTCGCCCGTGGTTTCGTGGGGAAAATCGGGATTCCGCCGGCCGTAGTCCACGACGTAGCCAGGCTCCTCGCCGGTGCGCGCGAGCTTGAGATACACGAGCCAGCCGATGTCCTCCGCGCCGGTGCGCGCGTCGCTGTAGCGGATGCGCCCGAAGACGGCATAAGCGCGGCTGCGGCGCTGGGGATTGAGCGCGAGGTCGGCGAGGTCGAGGTCGAACTGCACACCGAGATCGATCTGCGCGTAGCGCTGGGCCAGCATGAGGTCGGCGCACTCCATGCCGGGCTCCATGCCGCCGTCGACGATGACGATGAATTTACAGCGCCGGCGCAGCAGTTCGTAGAGCGCAAGGTTCTCGATGTGGCCGCCGTCGGAAAGATTGAGATAGCCGCTTTTCTCGTGCATCCAGCCGGTCATCTCGCGGAAAAGATAGAGCGGCCCGGGAGTGGTGAGCGGGCTGCGCCGGCCGGCGAGGGGATTGCGCAGCCAGTAGCCGAGGCGGACGTTGAGCAAGGTGAGCAGAAAGCGGAGCTGGCGCAGGGTCTGCACGCCCATGTTGGACGAGGCCGCGGCGCCGGAGATCGCCATGGCGGTGCCGAGATCGACGTGCGGATCCAGCGTCTCGAGCGTTTCCGTGGGGATGTAACCGCACACCGGCCCGCCGCAGAAATCGCGGCTCAGCGTGAAGAAATCGCAGTCGCGTCCGCGCAGGTTCGGCTCCCGGCTGGCGGGCAGGTTCACGGCGGTGTTGATGAGGTGATACGGCGCGGCGCCGGTGGCGTTCATGCGGGAGAGCGGGAGCTGCCGGAGCTTGCCCACGCTGGACTCGCGCACCGTCTCGCCGGGCTCCCGGCCGTGCAAGACGCGCTTGACCAATCCGCGGACGAGGCCCGTCTGGTCGGCGTGGCGCGCGGCCAGGTAGCATTCGCACAGCCGGGCGCGGTAGTAGCCGTGGGGCGAGAAGTCGTTGATGTCCACGAACAGCCAGCCCCAGAGCGTCAGAAACGCGGTGATGGCGATGACCACCGGCAGCGACCAGGTGCCATCCAGCGTGCGAGTGGCGACGATGAGAAACGTGACGGCGTAAAACAGCGGCCCGCTCAACGTGAAGAGCAGCGTGGCGACCCGTTTGCCGGCGCCCGCCTTGAGCCGCGCCGCGATCAGGCCGAAGACAAACGGCGCCATGGCGCTGACGACCGCCACGATGGCGTCCGACTCGGCAAACCGGCCCAGCGCCGGCCCAAGCAGATGCACGTTCTGGCGCAGAAGGATCATGCCGTGAAACAACGGCGGGAAAAGCACGAGCGCGCCGGCGAGCAGCGTGCCCAGGCCCAGCACCAGCGCGGCGGTTTCCCAGAGGCTGCGCATGCGCACCGGAGGCGAGCCCGGCGCCTCGCCACGGGCGCGGTTGCGCACGACCGGCAGCAGCAGCCAGAAGAACGCGAGCGCGCTGAGCAGCGTCAGAAAAACCACCCCGGCCGGATACCCGGGGAGGGATTCCCAGCCCGGCCACCACGGCGCGTTCGTCCAGTAGCCGCACGCGGAAATCAGGATGACGCCGAGCACCGACAGCAGCGGGATCGGCAGCATGAGCAGCACGTTCGTCAGGATGCCGGTGACGAGCAGGCCGAAGATCCGCGCCCGCGCCCACGCGCCGCCGGAGAGCAGGTAGCGGCTGTTGTTGCGCAGGTGCCGCACGGCCGCTGACTCCCGCCCGTCCGCGGGTTGGAAGGCGTCGTCAAACGCGTCGGCGATCGCGCCTTTTTGAAACGGGCCGTCGGATTTCGGCGGCGGGATTTCCGCGCCGGGCGGGGTGCCGAGAAACGAGCTGAGAAACGTGCCGAGATAGCCGCCGCCGGAAACCGTGGAAAGATAGTCGAACTGCTTGAGCAGCCCCTGACGCGCGAGCACCTGCACGATGCCGAGACAGAACGTGGCCGAGCGGATGCCGCCACCGGACAGGCAGATGCCGGTGGCATCGAGCAATGGACCCGCCGCCGGGTCGCCGCCTTCACTTGCAGATCCCAGCGCCTGGCGGCGGCGGTGAACGAAGCGGGCCTCCGCGGCGTTGATCTCCTGCGCGGTCGCAAAGCGCGCGCCGCCACCGGCAAGATCCGCGGGCAGATCGCCCGATTTCAGACTGACCTCGGTGCCGATGCCGGCGGCGACCGCGCCGCCGAGATCGGCGAGCCCGCCGGGGATAATCGTTCCCGTGCAGAACCGCGCAAACGCCGCCGCCGCCTCTGCGCTTCCGGCCGGACCCGCGATCAGCAGCCGGAGCAATGCCTCGAACGCGCTCAGCCGGGGTTGGAGGTGTTGCAGCTCCAGGCGGAACTGCCGCCGGGCGGCCTCGTCCTGAAATTCCTTGTCCACCAGCATCCGGTGCCAGCGAGCGGTGTTCGGCCGCAGCACCCGGTTCAGCAGAAACACGGCGGCCACCTCGAACGCCGCCGCCTTCGGGTGGGCGAGCAACAGCTCGCGGGTCTTGCCGAACAATTGAAATACGCTGGTCGCCGCCGTTTCTTCGTCGCCCGAGCGGTAGTGCAGCGGTTGCGTGGTGATCCGCGTGTTGAGCTCCACCCGCAGGGCGTGCGCCGGCGCCGCGTCCGCGTCGGTGACCGCAGGCAGGGCAACGGGCGGGGAGATCATGGGGGGCGGAAGCGTGCGGACGTTTCTTGGTCAAACTTGGGACGGTCTCCGGAAGCCGAACCGGAAATTTTCCCTGCTGCGCGGCCTCCCAACCGGTCCTCCGGCCAGGATTATGCAAATGCGCTCCAAAGTGCAACTTACATCCCGATTGCAGATTGGCCCGCGCTGGCTCAGACTGCCGGGGTTCGGCGGTTGGTTTCGGTTTGCCCTGCCCCTGCCCTGCGATGAGCGAGTCGCCTTTCTCGGACATCTTCATCAGCCACGCGACCGAGGACGAGGGCGTGGCCAAAGCGTGGCGCTACCTCATCCAGGGGATCACCGGCGACGCCGTGAAGCCGTGGTATACCGGCTGCGAAGACCCCGGCGGCGGGGTGATGGCCGGGGAAGACTGGCGGCGCACGCTGACCCAGGCGCTCGAGCACGCCAAGACCATCCTGGTCGTGCTGACGCCGGGCTCGAACGAACGGCCCTGGGTCCACTACGAGGTCGGCTTCGCCAGCGGGCAGAAGAAGCGCATCATCCCGATCCTCCACTTCATGGAGAAGGATCACGTGAACGAGCTGTTCCAGTCCATCATGCCCCAGGCCATCCTGGGCCGGAATCGGGCGGAGGTTTTCAAGATGCTGCGCGACGTCGTGCTCGCCGGCGAAGAGGTGTCCGCTGTGCGGCAGGAAGGTTGGGAAGCGTATTACCAGAAGTTCGACAAGATGCTGGTGCAGGAAGCCATCGCCGCGGTGACCCGCACCCATTTCCGGGATCATTTTCACAAGGCCCAGACCGCCCGGCAGCTCAGCGGCACCTGGAAGGCGCAGTGGACGCAGGTGCACGCGGACGGCCGGGAGGAACTCTTCGAGGCGGACGCACTCTACATCTGGACCACCGAAAGCCGGATCCGGCTGGTCGGGCTCAACCAGAAAAGCGGCGTCAAAGACCTCGCCGCCGCGGAATACCGGGTGTATCCGATGGAAGGCGTCGTTTCGAGCGAAGCCTGGATCGCGCTCTCGTATTGGAGCGCCGGCACGATCCCGATCTGCGGCACCTGCCTGCTGCGGCGCAAAGGATCGTCGGGCCGGCGGCTGGTGGGCACGTGGGAAGGGTTCACCGCGCGAAGCCTCGACGCAGACCCGGCCTACGCGCGCGGGAATGTCGAGATGACGAAGATCGAGGACATCATGGTGCCCATGGCGGAACTCCAGCAGCGGCTGCTCGACGCCACGCCGGCATCGCCGCCATCGCCTGCCGCCGCGCCGTGAGGCCGATGCCGCGCTACTTCCCGCCGGCTGCCGGCGGCTGTTGCTGCTGCTGGACGACGGTGCGCAGCGCATCCTCCAGCTCCTCGGGCGGGAAGGGCTTGATGAGATGGGCCGCAAAGCCGGCGGCGCGGCTTTTTTCCACGTCCGCGCCGCTGCCGAAGCCGCTCATCGCCACGGCGTAAGGCGGGCGCCGGCCGCTGCTTTCCAGCTGGCGCAACAGATCCCAGCCGTCGCCGTCGGGCAGGGAGATGTCGCTGAGCAGCAGGTCGAAGGCGCCGGCCGTGTCGGCCGTTTCCAGCGCGGATTTCACGTCCTCGGCGAAGCGCGCCTGGTGGCCGAGCGTGCGCAGAAACACTTCCAGGCCCAGCCGGGTGTCGGGATGATTCTCGACCACGAGAATCCGCAGGGCTCCGGGCCGGGGCGTGCGGGCGGAACCCGGGCCGCCCGGCGCTTTGCCCTGGCTCTTTCCACCGCGCTTTCTGCCCGTCGAACGCTCCATTTCCATTTTCCCATTCGGCTGCGCGCAGCCATCCGTTGCTGCGGGAATTCCACTACTTTTCATCCGGCAGGGTGGCAAGCGAAACGGTGAACGTCGCGCCCCGGCCCGGCCCGGCGCTGGAGGCGGCGAGCTGCCCGCCGTGCGTGTCCACCACGGCGTGGGAGATCGCCAGCCCGAGCCCGAGCCCGCCGTAGCGGCGCACGACCTGCGCGCCGCCCTGCTCGAAAGGATCGAAGATTTTCGGCAGCGCCGCCGGCTCGATGCCGATGCCGTCGTCGGCGACTTCCACGGTGATGCGGCCCGGCTCCGGATTGCGCGAGCGCACCGTGACGCTGCCGCCGGACGGCGTGAACTTCGCGGCATTTTTCAGCAGGTTCCAGAAGACCTGCTGCAAACGGGAGCGATCGCCTTCCACGGTCGGATCCCCGGCGGTCAGCGCGACGTCGAGCCGCAGCGACTTGGCGGTGAAATCGGCGTGGCAGACTTCGAGCGCGTCGCGCACGCAGGCGTGCAGATCGAGCGGCTCCCGGCTGAGTTCCAGCTTGCCGTGGACGATGCGCGACACGTCGAGCAGATCGTCGATGAGCTGGGTTTCGGCGTGCAAGTTGCGCCCGATCAGTTCCAGCATCTTGCGGCCGCCGGCGGTGAGCCGTTTTTCCCGGCGCAAGGCGTAGAGCGCCATCTGCATCGGCGTCAGCGGGGTGCGCAGCTCATGGGAGAGCACGGCGAGAAAACGGTCTTTGACGACGTTGGCGCTCTCGGCTTCAGCCCGGGCCATCCGCTCGGCGGCGAGCAGCTGGGCGCGCTCGTTGTCCGCGGATTTCTGCGTCGTGAGATCGCGGCAGATCGTGGCAAAGCCGAGCAGCTCGCCGGTTCCCGCGGCGTCGTCGCGCAGCGCGAGGATCAGCTCCTGCGCCCAGAAGCGCTCGCCGCTCTTGCGCACCCGCCAGCTTTCGGTTTCGATGCGGCCCACCGTTCGCGCGGCGAGCAGCTCGCGCTCCGGCACCTCGGCGGCCACGTCTTCGGGCGGATAAAAGATCGCTGCCGGCCGGCCGATCACCTCGGCTTCCGCGTAGCCCTTGATCCGTTCCGCGCCGGCGTTCCAGCTCGTGATGTGGCCCTCGGCGTCGAGCAGGAAAATCGCGTAATCCTTCACCGATTCCACCAGCACGCGGAAGCGCTCCTCCGCCTGGCGGCGGGCCTCCTCGGCCACCCGCACCGCGGTGAGATCGCGCATGATCTTCAGAAACCCGACCTCGCGCCCGTCGGCCATCATCATCATCATCACGCCGCTGCCCCAAAAACGGGTGCCATCCCGGCGCAGATGCCAGCGTTCGTCCTCGGCGCGGCCATCCCGCCGGGCCGTCTCGGCTTCCTGCTCGGGCTGCCTGGCGGCGCGGTCCTCGGGCGTAAAGATCAGCGCGCCCGACTGGCCGATCATCTCCGCCGCCGGCCAACCGAGGATGGCTTCGGCGCCGGGGTTCCAGGTCGTCACGGCGAGATCGGCGTCCATCGAGAAAATCGCGAAGTCGCGCGCGCTTTCCACGATCAGGCGCAGCTGATCCTCGCGCGCCCGCAGCGTTCCCTCCATCGTCTTGCGCTCGGTGACATCGAGCATCGCGCCGACGTAGCCGAGAAACTCGTTGTCGGGGCCGAACTGCGGCTCGCCGCGGCTGGCGACCCAGCGCCATTCGCCATCCGCCCGGCGCTGGCGATACTCGCAGGCAAACGGCTCCCGCCGCGCGAGCGCCTCCTGGAGGATGCGCAGGCCGTGCACGGCGTCCTCGGGATGCGCGTCCGCTGGCGGCTGGCCGCCGGGCATCACCGCCGGGGAGGGGCCGGCAAAATCCGCCATGCGCTCGTTGCGATACGTCATCCGGCCACCGGGATCGGTCTTCCAGAGCAGCACCGGCGCGGTTTCCGAGAGCATGCGGAAGCGGGTGTCATTTTCCAGCCGCGCACGTTCTCCCGCGTAATCGAGCCGGCGCCGGGTCAGCGCCAGCCGGGAGCGGAGCCGCGCGCGCAGCTCGTCGTCGCTCAGCGCGGGCAGGAGGAGCACGTCGTCGGCGCCGGCGTCGAGGCACTGGAGGCGGACGTGTGCCGCCGCGGTGCCGTCGTCCGCGCCGAGGAAAAAGAAAAACGGCATCGTGCCGAGAAGCGGGTCCGCGCGCACGCTCCGCAGAAGCGCCAGGCCGGCGGCGAGGATCGGCCGGTTCCAGCGCGCACAGCAGCAGATCCGGCGGGTCGCGGCGGGCCGTGGCTTCGGCTTCGCCAATCGTTCGGACGATGACGACAGCGTGATCGGCCGCGAGCGTGCGTTCCAGCGCCCGGCTTTGCGAGTCCGGGAGCGCGCCGGTGTTGAGCAGGATGCGCGGGGCGCCGTCGCGACCGCCGGGCCCCGGTGCCGCGGGGGCGGGCGGGTCATCGGGCGACGCCTCAGGCTTGTTCGGGTCGTGGTTCACGGCGATTTGGGGGCTCGCCGGAAAGGCGGATGGGCGTTGTCGTCTCAGGGAATAAATCGGGGGCCGGGGGGCGGGAGATTGTCACGGATCACGCGGAAGAGCCACGGATTCGCGGGGTCGGGGCAGCATTCCGCGTTGATGCGGCCCCGGATCGCCGCTAAAGCTTTGCCGATATGGGACGCCAGTGGCTGCAGGCAAAACGCGAAGTCGCCAACCTGAAAAAAGGTCAGGTCGTCGGCAAGCTCGTGAAAGAAATCATGGTCGCCGCCAAGCTCGGCGGGGCCGACCCGGAGGGCAACGCGCGCCTGGCCGCCGCCGTGGACAAGGCGCGCAAGGCGAGCGTGACGCGCGACGTCATCGAGCGGGCCACGAAAAAAGGGGCCGGCATCGGCGACGAGAAGCTCGTGCTCGACCACGTCGTCTTCGAAGGCTACGCGCCGCACAAAGTGCCGGTGATCGTCGAAGTGCTCACGGACAATCAAAACCGCACCGCGCCGGCGATCCGGGTGCTGTTCAAGCGCGGCCAGCTCGGGGCGACCGGCAGCAACAAGTTTCTCTTCGACCACGTCGGCATCGTGGAAGCCCATCACCCTGACGCCGGTGCGGACATCGAAGGCGCGGCGATCGAGGCGGGCGCAAATGAAGTCACGCCGCTCGCTCACGCCGAGAACGACGACATTCCCGAAGGCCACGCCGGCGCGCGGCTGCTCACCGACCGGCCCGCGGTGCATGCGGTGTCCCGCTGGTTGTCGGACAACGGCTGGACCGTGGTGACAAGCGAGATCGGTTACGTGGCGAAAACGCCGCCGACGTTAACGGATGCACAGCGCGCCGAGGTCGGCGAGTTTCTACAGGAACTGGACGATCACGACGACGTGCATCGCGTTTGGGCCGCCTTGTCGTAAAGCGGCTCCGCAAGCCGCAATGCCGAAGCGGTGCTGTTTTGTTGTAGAGACGGCTCTTGTGAGCCGCAGAATTGAAACGATCGCGGCTCACAGAGCCGCCTCGACAAGTCGATCTTCAGCCACCCTTCGCGAACCGTCGCAATTTCATTTCCGCCACCGCGACGAGTTCGGAGATCTGCTTCCGCAGCGCCCGCTTTTCCTCGTCGCCGGTCGCCGCTTGTTCGGCTTCCCTCAGGCGCGAGATTTCCTTGAGCAGCTCGACCTCCTCGGGCACCACGTTCGCGCTCCGCAGCACCGAGAACGCCATGCGCCAGTCCTCCGGCGCGGCGAAATAAGCGTCCAGGTTGATCGGCTGGCCCTTGCCCGGGATTTCCTTGTCCTCCCCCCGCTCCAGGGCTTCGCGGATCTTCTCTTCGGCAATCTGTTCCTGTGGCGACATACGACGGAAACTGCCCCGGCGGAATCGCATGTTCAACCGCCAGGAAAACGAGCCGCATTGCGATTCCGCTCGCACGACGCGCCCGGCGGCGGCCGCGTCGTGCCCTACTAACTTTCGCGCGCCCCTGCGCGCAGTCGCTTACCGCGCCTCCGCGACCGGCACCCGGGCCGTCA
This sequence comes from uncultured Verrucomicrobiae bacterium, assembly GCA_963762725.1. Taxonomy (GTDB): domain Bacteria; phylum Verrucomicrobiota; class Verrucomicrobiia; order Chthoniobacterales; family SZAS-18; genus JAFAXH01. Next base: position 1,463,685 of record CAVXLY010000005.1, read on the forward strand.
GCACGGCGGGCTCCGCCGTCGTCGCCGGCAGTTGCTGCATCTCGCTGGCCCGGCGCGCAGCGCTCGGGATGCGGGAGATCCCGGCCGCCGTCACGAAGAGCGAGAAGCTCAACAGCAGGATCAGCAGGGAAAGCAGCGCGGTGCTGGCGTAGGCGCCGCCGAGCGCCTCGGCCAGCGGCTCGGAGAGCTTCGGATCAATCGGATAACGCGGGCGCAGAAACGCGGCCGACGCGGGGAAGTAAGCGGTGTCATTGGCCACCTGGAGTTGTTCTTTGTTCATAAATTCGGATGTTTGGATGAACACAAGATCGACCCCCTCCGTGAGAACGGAATTACTTTGTTTGTCTCTTCGTGATAAGATATGCTTATCACCAATTGGCCCCGGCTTTTGGTAAAGACACCATGGAACTCCGCCATCTCCGTTACTTCGTCGCGGTTGCCGAGGAATTGAATTTCCGCCGCGCCGCCGTCCGCCTGCACCTCGCCCAGCCCGCGCTTAGCGCGCAGGTGCGGCAGCTGGAGGAGGAGCTCGGCGCGCAGCTGCTCGAGCGTGACCGGCATCACGTCGCGCTCACCGCGGCCGGCAGCGTGTTTTTGCAGCACGCGCGCCGCGTCCTGAGCGGCGCCGAGGAAGCCGCGCGCGCCGCCGGGCGGGCGTCGCGTGGGGAAACCGGCCGGCTTTCCATCGGCTTCACCGCGCAGCTTTCCTACGAGTGGCTGCCGACCGTGCTGCGGGTCTTTCACCGCGCGGTGCCCGACGTGGAGATCGCCCTCAACGAACTGACCCCGGTGCGGCAGATCGAGGAGCTGCTCGCCCGCCGGCTCGATCTCGGCATCATCGGCCTCGACCTGCCCGAGCCGCACGAAGAGCTGGAAGTCGCCGTCATGACGGAAGAGGCGCTGGTCGTCGCCTTGCCGCTCGATCATCCGCTCGCGCGGCGGCGCAAGCTGGCGCTCGGCGATCTGGCGAAGGAAAAATTCATCTTCACCGTGCGCGCGAACGCGCCGGCCTACAATCCCTGGCTCATCGCGCTCTGCCAGAACGCCGGCTTCGAGCCGCGCGTCGCGCTGGAAGCTGACCGCTCGCCTTCGTCGCTCAACTACGTGGCCGCCGGCTTCGGCGTGGCGATCTTTCCCGGCCAGATGGGCCGCCTGGCGACACCGGGCGTCGCGTATGTGCCGCTGGACAACTCGGTGCCGCGATACCAACTCTGCGTCGCGTGGCGGCGCGACAGCCGCACGCCTGCGCTCGAGCGCTTCCTCGAAGTCGCCCGCACTGTGGTCTGCGCGCCGAATCCCGCCCTCGCCCTGCATCCGGACGAACCTGCGGCGGATGACGTCTCAAAGACGCGCGGGACAAAGATGCTGCCGCCGTCGATGCCGCCACCGCCCGCCGCCGCTGCTGCTGCGTCACCGCGCGGCAAGCCGCGCCGTCGTCCTGGCAACAAACCGCGTCCCGCCGCCTAGCGCGCGCTGACCTGCGCGCACCGGACGCGCCGACGGCAACCCAGTGCCGTCCGAAGTCGCGGCGAACGCTTCCGTTTCGCCCGCCGCCAGAAGCGAAAAAGTGCGCGGGCGGCGCAGGCAACCTCGCCGCCGGTGAGGGGCGATTTGAGGGGAACCTTTCCCCCCTTCCATGCCCCGCGCCACTTCCCAGTCCGCCTCCGCCGAAAGCTGGCTCGATAAGAACCTTTGGAAATTTCCGCTCCGCTACTGGCTGGTCGGCTTTCTTGCCTTCGTCCTCCTCGTCGCGGTGGGCAGCGCATTCCTGCTGCATCGCCGTATCATTCCGTATCGGCCGGAACACACGATTTCCGTGCGCGACCCGGCGTTCTTCGGCTCCGCGCACGCCCTGGCCGATCCGGTGCCGCTCGGCGGCAACAAGATCGAGCTGCTCCAGAACGGCGACGGCATGTTCCCGCCGATGCTCGAAGCGATCCGCCGGGCGGAAAAGAGCGTCAACTTCGAAGCCTACATTTTTTATTCCGACGAAGTCGGCCGCCAGTTTCGCGATGCCCTGTGCGACCGGGCCCGCGCCGGCGTGGAAGTGCGCGTGCTGCTCGACGGCATCGGCTCCGGCTGGAGCCTCGACAACGACGACGTGAAGAAGCTGAAGGAAGCCGGCTGCCGCTTCGCCTACTACCATCCCGCCCGCCATTGGCGCGTGGATCAGCTCAACCGCCGCACGCATCGCCGCGTCATGATCGTGGACGGAAAGCTCGGCTTCGCCGGCAGCGCTGGGTTCGGCAAAAGCTGGCTGGGCAGCGCGCAGGACAAGGACCATTGGCGCGATCAGCATGCCCGCATCGAAGGCCCGCTCGTCGGCAAGCTCCAGGGCGCCTTTCAGCAGCACTGGATGGAATCCTACGAGGAACAGCTCAGCGGTCCCGCCCATTTCCCCGCGTTGCAGCCGGCCGGGAATCTGACCGTCCAGCTTGTTGATTCCCACGCCTTTTCCATCGCCACGGTGCCGCTCGTGCAAGCCAGCGCCATCGCGGCAGCGGAGAAGAGCGTGTTCATCACCAATGCCTATTTCACGCCGACCCAGGATCAGGTCGAAGTGTTGGTCAAAGCCGTGGCGCGCGGCGTGGACGTGCGCATTCTCCTGCCAGGGAAACACAACGACCAACCCGCGACAAAATCGGCCGGTCGCACCGCCTATGGCAAGCTGCTCGAAGGCGGGGTGAAGATCTTTGAGTATCAGCCCACGATGATCCACCAGAAGACGCTGGTGGTGGACGGCATGTTCTCGATGTTCGGCTCTTCGAACCTGGATTCCCGCTCCACGCAGATCAACGAAGAGCTGGACATCACCGTGTATGACGAAGGCTTCGGCCGGCAGATGGAAACCATCTTCAACACCGACCTGAAGCTGGCGAAGCCCTACACGCTGGAAGACTTCAAAAAGCGCGGACTCTGGGAGCGTTTCACCGAGTGGCTGGTGATCCCGTTCCGCTCGCAAGTGTGAAGTGGTGACCCCCAGCTGGTGGGATTGATCCGCCGGGAGTGTGCAAGCCAATGCATCGGCATCTTCCCGAGCGAGCGCACTGGCAGGCACGGCAAAACGCGCCAATCAGGAAAACGTGTTCTGTGCTGGTGCATGACCGCGCGCCTTTCGCTTTTGCGATCGCGCTGCCGCGCCGGGGCTATCGCCGTTTTTGCCACCGTGCTGAAGGTGGCGAAGAATAATGCAAAATAGGATGAAAATGTTCGGCATTCGACGAAACGAGCTTTCGTCCAATTCTTGTCAGGCGCCTGCGGTCTTCGCGGCATCCAGCCTGAAGAACACGTCCGCTTCTGCGAAAACAGAAGTTCAGTCCATTCGCCCGCTCGCTTCGACCCTGCGTGCTAGCCGCCGCGCCGACCGCTGCCAAACCGACACCGGCCTCCGCTGATTGCTCCCAGAAAATGCGGTAAGCCGGTGGTTCAGGCGCGGAATTGGCTACGCCAATTCAAAGGTGAAAGGCCTGCTTGCGGGTCCTTCCACCGAGCAATCCCACGACAATCATCCAACCACCGAATTCATCTGTGATCCCCATCCGCACCAATCTCCGCCACTGTGCCCTAGCCCTGCTCCTGCTAGCCAACGTCGCCCTGCCAGGCCGCGCTCATGCCACCTTCACCTTCACGCTTACCCAAGTGGGATCTGACGTGGTGGTCACCGGAAGCGGCACGATCAACCTCACGGGTTTGACGTTCGTCGGGAACCCCATTTTGGTTAATCCTGGCATCACGCCGTCGTCCGGTCTCCTGACTGCTGGCGTCGTCAACACGACGACCGCATCTTACACGGGCTTCGCTGGCCCCGGGAATTTTGGGATCGGTAGCTTTCGCGCTGCGACCACCAGTTCGGGCGACGACGTCGGGATTCAGGGAACCGGGGGGATGGCAGGTCCGTTTCCCATCCCGCCTTCCCTCTTCGTTCCGGGGGGATACGTCTCGGGCAGCCCGCTGTCGAATACGGAGACGTTTGCCAACGCGACGTTCAGCACGCTGGGGTTCACGCCTGGGACGTATACTTACAACTTCGGCACCGGGGTAAACGCAGACTCGCTGGTCGTCACGAGCGTTGTCCCTGAGCCATCCACCTGGGCACTGCTGGGCGCTGGGCGTGGGCTTGCTGGGCCTGACGCTGCGTCGCCGGCGCGCCCGCCTCGCGTAGGCGGGCACGCGCCTAATCATCTTCAGTTCAGTAAAGGCTGTCGGTGGGAAATCAGTGGCCCCTTCCAGCTGCTGTCACGATCCCCGAGGACGATCAGCCGGCCGATAAGAGCAGACGCACCGCGGAGGGAAAAGGTCAGCCGCTGGGACAATGCGAAGAGCGCGGACTAATGTCTGCGTGAGTCCCGCTGGGACGAGGCAGCCACGACGCCGTTTCTGTGATCGACACTTTTCCTCCGCCTTGCGCAGTGGTGGGCGAACGTCCGTGCCCTCACGCCTTTCCTGTTCGCCGGTCTGCTCGTCGCAGCGCTGGTTTCCACGCTTATGCCAGCGGAAACGATCCAGCGCTACTTGCGCGGCGGCTGGAGCGCCTACGTTCTTGCCGCTGCGATGGCGATTCCGATCTACGTTTGCGATGGCGGTGAGGCCCCGCTCACCCGCGCGCTGCTGGAGACGGGCGTCGGCTCCGGCCCGGCTTTTTGCTTTATGTTCGCCTCGGTCGGCATGTGCATTCTGACGATCAGCATGGCGACGCACCTCATCGGCTGGCGCGCCATCGCCATTTATCTCGGCGCCTGGCTGGTGCTCGCCGCGAGGGGCGAGATTATCATGGCCGCGCTGACGGCGTGAGCCGGGCGTGTGCGAGGGCCCGGGAAGGAATGTCTGGGCATGGCTTGGCCGGGTCAGCGTCAGGCGCGGCAGGGATCAACATACGGTGTTCGAACCCGCGCCGCGGTGAACCTTGCTCGCGCCCGGTCGCGGAGCTTGGGGCCCGGCGTTGAGGCTGCGGAGAACAGAGGCGGCCGGCTCCGGTAGATCGCTTTTGGGTTGGCTGGCGATAATCAAACGTGGCGCTCGGCTTTGAGCCTCCGGAAGTGGCAGGCGTCCAGCGGCAGCGTCGCCGCTGGACGGAAAGAAAGGAAAGAAAGTGCGCTCTCTTCTTTTCTGGTTGGTGAGGGCGGGCTCGCTGTGAACGCGAGCGAGGATCGTCCAGCGGAGCAGTCCGGGAGGAGATCACAGCCAGCCGCGGCGCTTGAAAAAGAGATACGGCAGCACGGCGGAGGCAGCCATCAACGTCAGGGCGAAGGGATAGCCGAAGGTCCATTTCAACTCCGGCATGTGCTCGAAATTCATGCCGTAAATGCTGGCGATGAGCGTGGGCGGGCCGAAGACCACGGCGACCACGGAAAGGATCTTGATGATGCCGTTCTGCTCGTTGGCGATGAGACCCAGCGTGGCGTCGAGCAGGAAGGAAAGTTTGCCGGCAAGAAAGTTCGCGTAATCGGCGAGCGCATTCACGTCGCCAGTGACCGTGCGCAGATGGTTGCGCGCCGCTTTGTTTGCGCCGTTGGCGTGGTGTTTCCCGTCGTCGGCGGCCGGCTTCTGCCCCGGCGCGGCGGCCGGTTTTTCGGGCTCCGCTTCCGCCACTGCGGTCGATCCTTCTTCGGCCGCGGCTGCGGTTTTCTCCTTTTGGATCTCGCCGTAGAACGCGACGAGCCGGCCGAAATCCACGAGGCTTTCCCGGGCGCGCGAGATCACGTCGCTGCTGCGGCCGAGACGGGAAAGCACCACGCTGTAGTTCTGCCGCGCCGGATTTCGGCGGGTGGGCGCTTCGGCAACCGGGTGGCGGAAGATTTCCACCGACAACTTGTCCAGATCGCCGCCGACTTTTTCCAGCACTTCGGCCAGCCGCTCGACGATGGCGTCGATCAAACCGATCAGCGCCTCCCGGCCGGTGGGATACTTCCCCGGCTCGGCGTCGCGATCCGTGCGAAATGAGCGAAACGCCGATGGCTCCGCGTAGCGCACCGTGATCAGCCGGCCTTCCGGGCCGATGATGAACGTGACCGGCGAGGTTTCCGGGCGCGGGAGCCGGATTGCACGAGGACGGCGTTGGTCATCACGAGCGTGTCGTCCTGGCGCCGCAGCCGGCTGGAAAGCTCGATCTTTTGCATCTCCTCGCGCGTCGGCACGTTGACGCGGAGCGCCTCTTCCAGTGCCAGCTCTTCCTCGCGCGTCGGGTGGAGCAGATCGACCCAGACCGCGCGCTGGATCAGCGACCGGCAGGTCTCCGCGTCTTTCGCTTCAACACCGGGACCGTCGGGCGGATAAAAGGTCATCATAAGGTGGTGAGCAGAGATCGCACGGCAAACGGCGGCAACATCGGGGTGTCAGGGAGTCCGGCTCCGGATAGCTCTTCACCGCGATGAATGTGTCGTAGCAATGCTTCGGATGCGCTGCTGCGAACTGATGGATCAACATTGACCTTTTCGACGCGTCCGGGTCGCCGGTTCGCGCCGGTCGTCCGGCCCGATGAACGCGAATGCACTTCGCGCCGATCCCACATGCAATGTTCGGCGGGTAGGGCGGGCGTCTCGCCCGCCGGGTTGCGCGTCTCGCGCAACCCACAAACGTCGCAGGAAAGCGCGAGTCCAACGCCGTGGGCGTGCGCCGGGCGAGACGCCCGCCGCGGCAGGCGGGACGCCCGCCCTACCCGGGGAACGCCGCAACCCCATCTTCGCTACGGCCTAGCTTTGCGCAGCGCCACCGCCAAATCCGCCGCCCGTGTGCGCGCAGATCGACCGCCGGCAGCCCGAGCCACGCGGCGAGCGCTTGCAGCTCCAGCCGCAGCGCGGGGGCGACATCGCCAGGCTGCGGCAGGTCCGGCTCGGCGTGTGCCGCGAGCACCCGCAGCGTGCCGGCCGCGCGGTCGGCTTTGAGATCGACGCGCCCGACGATCCGCTCGCCCAGCAGAAACGGCAGCACGTAGTAGCCGAAGACCCGTTTCGGCGCCGGCGTGTAGATTTCCAGCCGGTAGCGAAATCCGAAGAGCCGCTCGGTGCGCGCCCGTTCCCAGACCAGGGAATCAAACGGCGAGAGCAGCGCCCGCGCTTCCACCGCCCGGCGCGGAAACCGGGCCGCGGGATCGAGAAACGCCGGCGCCGTCCAGCCTTCGACTGCCACCGGCAGCAGGCGCCCGGCTTCGACGAGTTCCGCGACGCGCTGCTTCGAGTCCGCGGGATCGAGCCGGAAATAATCGCGCAGATCCCGCTCGGTGGCGACGCCGAGCGCGCGGGCCGCGATTTCCACGAGCGCGCGCTGCGCCTCCTCCTCGGGCGGCGCTGGCGCGGCGAGGATTTCGGGCGGGAAGACGCGTTCCGGCAAATCGTAGAGCCGCTCAAACGAACTCGTCCGCGCCGCCGCGGTCACCTGGCCGGACCAGAAAAGGAATTCGAGCGCCCGCTTCGTGTCGCTCCAGCCCCACCAGGGCGAGGAACGCGCCGCCGGCGAATCCGGGTTGAGCCGGCGCTCCAGCTCGCTCGCGCGCAGTGGTCCGTTCGCGGCCACCTCGGCGAGCACATCCGACACCAGGGCGGGTCGACGGCGAAGGAGGCTGGCGAGGCTGCCGTAGATGCCGTCCGACCGGGCGGCGCGCTCCATCCGCCAGCGCAGGAGCGGATACGTTTCCACCGGCAGCAGGGAGGCTTCGTGACCCCAGTATTCAAACAGCGGCCGCGGACGCCGCCGATTCCCCGACGGCGGAGAAAACGCCATGGCGTCGAGCGCCGTCGCGGGATATCCGCCGAGCCGCGAAAACAACGGCAGATAATGCGACCGGACGAGGATGTTGACGGAATCAATCTGCAACAATCCCAGCCGGCGGATCGTCGCGAGCAACTGCTGTCGCGTCGGCGCCGGGGGCCGCGGCTGGGCAAAGCCTTGCGCCGCCAGCACAACGCGCCGCGCTTCGGCGGCCGATAGCGTCGCGGACGAGCGGAGTCCGCCGCGGCGAAGGGAAGGGGACAGCGGCAGCGAGCGGGGATTCATGGATGGAAAAACCTCGTGCATCGCCGCGGCTCACCGCATCGCCACGGCGTCCACGAGCTCCAGCACGGCGTGCGGATCGAGCTTGCCTTTGAACCAGACGATCCGGTCGCGGAACTCCCCGGTTTCCACACCGGCGGCTTCGAGGTTCAACCGCTCCGACACCGCGAGCAGCACGTCCCGCCGGCCGGAGCGGCGCAGGAGCGCAAATTTTTTCCGCAGGTATTCCGGCCGCCAGAAGCCGACGATTTCCAGCAGCGCGCTGCGGCCGTCCGGATGCGCGAGGCGGAAGTCCGGGATGATCGCGCTGCCCGGCACCGGCACGAGATCGACCTCGCGCTCCAGCCGCCATGGCGTGTCCAGCTTTTCCCAGCGCGCGGCAAAGGCTTCCTCCAAGATGGAGTCGAATGCTTTGCCCGGCTCGTAATGGCTCACCAGGCCGCAGCGCGCGTCGAGTTCATACGTCGCGGCGCCCGGCGTTTCGCGTCGCGTTTCCGCCAGCGGATCGCGCCGCGGTTTCAGCGTCGCCCGCAGGCTCCAGCGGGTGACGTGAAGCAGCGCCGGCAGCAGCTTCGCCATCGCGAGGCCGTAGCGGGTGCTCGGCTCGAAAAGGCTCGTCGGGCCATCCATGCGCAGCGTGAAACCGTGCTCGGCGTCGCCTTCGATGAGCGTCATCAGGCCGAAGAGCTTCACGAATTTGAAAAGCTGTTTGTAATGACCGGGCTCGTTGCGATGCGCGGTGATCGTCAGCTCGTAGGCGCGATACAGGACGCCCTGCGCCTGGGCAAGGTTGTAGCGATGGATGAGCGCCTCCGGCGACGGCGCCTCGAAGCCGGTGAGCACTTCGTTCCACGGGAGGTCGGCGAAAAGCCCGGCGGCGATTTCCTCCGGCGTGCAGAGCTTGTTTTCCGCCAGCGCCAGCGCGTCTGCGGCGGCGCGCAGCGTCGTGTCGCGCCGCGCCCGCGACGGCACGCTCCCGGCGGCCAGCTCGAAGACGCGCTGCCGCAACGCCGGCGGGGCGACCGGCGACACGGTTTCAAACGTCGCGAAATCGCCGGCCAGCAGATGCGCTAGCCCGCGCTTCACCCTGAAGGCGGTATCCTCGCCTTCAAACGCGGCGAGCAGGTCGTCGAGTTCCCCGCGCCGCCGGCCCACGGATCGGGAGAAAGTGTCGATCAGCTCGGTCGCAAGCGCGATGCTGCCGGCATCAATGCCGAGCCGATGCGGCACGACGCAATCCGCGCGGTGTCGAACGATCAATAAATCCGTGGGCAGCATGGAAGGAGGGAATCTCTGGCGGTAGGGCGACCTCTCCGAGGGCGCTGGGAATCAGGGCAAACGATTGAGCCGCGTTTCCGGCGCCCTCGGAGAGGTCGCCCTACTGCCGGGGCGTCGTGCATGGCGGGATCGATCTAGGGAATCAGCCCGCGTCCGCTCGCGGTGTGGCATTGCCGCCGCGCCGTCGGCGGGAAACGCCTTCCTCGCTCGTGCGCTGGCAGACGACTTCGTAAAGAATGGCGCCCTTGCCTTCGAGCGGGCGCAGGATGCGGCCGAGGCGCTGCACGTATTCGCGTTCCGCGCCGGTGCCCGAGAGGACGATGGCGACGGAAGCTTCCGGCACGTCCACGCCTTCATTCAGCACCCGCGAAGAAACGAGCACCGGATACCGGCCGTCCCGAAACCGGGCCAGCGTAGCGTGGCGTTCTTTTACCGGCGTGAGGTGCGTGATGGCCGGCAGCAAAAACTCGGACGCGACGCGATACACCGTCGCATTGTCATCGGTGAAAATGAGCGTGCGCCGGCCGGCGTGGCGGGCGAGGAGCGTTTCGAGCACGTCCAGCTTTTCCTCGGTGCCGAACGCCAGCGCGCGGGCTTCCCGATGGGCCAGCATCGCCGCGCGACCGGCCGGCGAACTGCCGCTGGCACGCACAAATTGCCGCCAGCCCTGGAGCGAGCCGAGCCGGATGCGGCGGGCTTCGAGAAAGGCGTTGCGCCGGGCGACGAGCGCCTGGTAGCGGGCCTGCTCGGCGACGGTGAGCGACACCGGGATGCGGATCTCTTCGTAAGGCGCCAACGCGTGGCCGGCCAGCTCGGCGGGCGTGCGGGAATACACGGTCGGTCCGATGAGCGCGGCGAGCGCCTGCTCCCGGCCGTCGCTGCGGGCCAGGGTCGCCGTGAGCCCCAGCCGGCAGGGCGCGATGGAAAAGTCGGCGATGACCCGGGTGTAGTCCGCCGGCAAGTGGTGGACTTCGTCAAAGATCAAAAGCGCGTAGCGGTTCCCGAGCCGCTCGGCCTCGATCGCCGCCGAGGCGTAGGTGGCGATGAGCAGCGGGCTATCCACATCGTGCGAACCGCCGCCGAGCAGGCCGACCGGGGCGCCGGGAAACATGGCCAGCAGCCCGGCATACCATTGGTGCATGAGATCAAGGGTCGGCACGACGATCAACGTGCTGCGCCCGGTCGCCTGCATGGCGAGAAAGGCGACGTGCGTCTTGCCCGCGCCGGTCGGCAGCACGACGACCCCGCGCCGGCCGGCCGCCTGCCAGGCCGCGAGCGCCTCAGCCTGGTGCGGGTAAGGCGTGACCGGCCGGGCAAACGCGAGCGGCACCTCCGAGAAGTCGCGCGCCCGGTCGTCCACCGGGGTTTCCGCGACGCGCAGCGATTCCACCAGCCCGCCGTAGCGCACGGCCGGGATGCGGAATTTCTCGACCCGATCATCCCATTCCGCGAAATCGACCCACGCCTTGCCGCGCGGCGGCGGGTGCAGGATCAGCGTGCCGCGATCGTAGGAAAGGGTGGGCGTGCGGGGCATGGGACGGGAGCGGAATTTTTACGCCGTGGCGACGGGGGCCGCGAGCGAAAAGGCGTATTCTCCCGGGGGGAAATGCTCCGTGGGGAAAGGCGGGGGAGAGTCCGCAGATTCCGCAGATGAAACGCAGATGAGGGGAGACTTCCGCGGAGGCGCGCGTCGGGCGGCGCGGCCGGCGGGCGCCTCGCGCGAGAATCGTCTTGCGCGCTGTGGCGGGCGGGCGGTTTCTTGGTGATTCATCATTCCCGGTTCACACTTCTCCCGATCGCCCCGCGCGCGGAGGCGGGCGGCGGCGATACAGACATTGATCTCCCACGGAACGGATCCACGCATGAGCACGGAAAACCTGGCGACTTATTTGAATGACCATCTCGCCGGAGCCGTCGGCGCCCTGGAGCTGGTCGAGCACATGACCAAGGCGCACGCGCACACCCCGCTGGCGCAGGTCCTCACCGAGCTGCACCGGGAGATTTCGCAGGATAAGACGGTCGTCGAAGACCTGCTCCGCCAGCTGGACGGCGGGGAAAGCAAAACCCGGCGGGCAGCCGCCTGGCTCGCGGAGAAAGCCGCGGAATTCAAGCTGCGGCTCGACGCGCCTGGCGACAACGCCTTCGGGCGGATGGAAGCGTTTGAGGCGCTTTCCCTGGGCATCGAAGGCAAGCGCTCCCTGTGGCTCGCGCTGGCGACCGTGGCGGAGACGACTCCGGTCCTGCAACGCCTCGATCTCTCGCGACTGACCGCACGCGCCGTCGAGCAGCGCGGGCAGGTCGAAGCCGAACGCCTGAAGGCGGCGGCGGAAGCGCTGGGCGCAGCCGGCGCCGGCACAGCCAAACCGGGCCAACGATGAGTCGCGACGAAGCGCGTATGAGTCGCGACGAAGCGCGTCCGTCGCGACGCGAAGAGAATGAGGAGAAACCGGCCGGTGCTTCCGGCAGCGCCGCCGACGCTGCGGCGGAGATCGTCGTCGCGTCGGCCGCCGCGGAAGCAGCAGCGGTAACGACTGCGACGACAGCGGCGCCGCGCGGCCGGCGCCACGGGCTGCTCGGCACCGCGCTGGCGATCTTTTTTGTCTTTCTCTGGGCGACCGCTTACGTGCCGAGCAAGATCGCCTCGACCCAAAGTCCGCCGCTGTGGTTTCTGGCGGTGCGCTTTCTTACCGCGGGCGTGCTGCTCGTGGTCCTCGCGCTGGTGTTGCGCCGGCGCTGGCCGAACCGGGCGTCGAGCTGGGGCATCTATCTCGCGCTCGGCGTGTCGGCAAATGCCGCCTACCTCGGGATGACTTACACCGCGCTGCAGCACATGTCCTCGGGCATGGGCGCGATCATCGCCAGCACAAATCCGCTCGTGCTCGCGCTGCTGGCGCCGTCGCTGCTCGGAGAGTCGCTTTCCGGGCGGAAGCTGCTCGGCTCCCTGCTCGGCTTCGGCGGCGTCGTGGCCATCGTGCTGGCGCGCCACGGGACGCCGAGCGGGCAGCCGGCGGATGCGGCGCTGGCGTTTGGCGGCGTGCTCTTCAGCGTCGGCTCGACGGTGCTCTTCAAGCGCTTCGCCGCGACGCGCGACGATCTCATGGTCGTCATCGCCATCCAGATGGTCGGCGCCGGGCTGGCGATGATCCCGGCGGCGCTGCTGCTCGAAGGCTCGCCGCATCGGCAGACATTTTCGCCGGAGCTGATCGGCGCGTTTGTATATCTCGTGCTCGTGCTCAGCGTCGGGGCGTCACTGCTTTGGTTCTGGCTGCTGACGCACGGCGAGGCCAGCCGGGTGAGCGCGTTTTACTACCTGACGCCGGCTTTCGGTCTGGCGCTCGGCGCCGTCCTGTTGCACGAGCCCGTGGCCGCGCGCGACCTGGCCGGGCTGGTGGCGATCGCGGCCGGGATCGCGCCTGGTGCAACGCGGGTGAGCGCGGCGGCTCGTGGGCGGAGTGCGGGGAGGCGTCTGAGGCTGGTGGTGTGCGCCGGGCGGGACGCCCAGCGCGGCCGGCGGGACGCCCGCCCTACCCGCGGAACATCCCTCGCGGTTGTGACGCTCGGAGCGAGCGCCGGGATTCCTAAGAGAAGGGGGGTGGATGCGGAACACTGCTCGCGTTTGTGACGCCGGTCCGGCTAGGATCGCGCTCGTCATGAATGTCACTTCCGCCAAAACGCTCGCCTCGAAGCGCATGCCAGCCAACTGGATCACTGGCACCGCCTGGAACGATGAATTGATGAAGCACACCGGCGAAGGCGCGATCCGGTTCGTGCGGGTGTCGTTTGAACCCGGCGCGCGCACGTTCTGGCACACGCATCCGCGCGGGCAGATCCTGCACGTCGCCACCGGCGTCTGCCGCGTGCAGTTCTGGGGCGAGCCGATCGTCGAAATCGGCACTGGCGACACCGTCCACATTCCGCCCGACGTGAAGCACTGGCACGGCGCGACCCCGACCGGCGTGATGGTGCATCTCGCCATCCAGCAATCCGACGGCGAGAAGGACATCGAGTGGCTCGAAGCGGTCACCGACGAGCAATACGCGCGTGGGTAACCGCGGCGCGTCGCCCTGGGCGCGAACGATTGCAGACGCGTCCTTGCGCGGGGATTCGCATCGGCGAGATTCCCACGCTCACGTATGTCCGTGAACCCTCAGCCCCGTATGCCATTCCTCCCCCGCTTCCTCGCGCTGTCCCTCCTACTCCTCGTTGCTCTTCTGCCCGCAAAAGTGTCGCTGGCCCAGACGCCGCAAAACGGGCCGAACACCACACGGCTCCTGCGTTTTCCGACGACAAACGGCTCGCAGATCGTCTTCACCTATGCCGGCGCGCTTTACACAGTCGATAAAGCTGGCGGCACCGCGCGGCGGCTGACCAGCGGGCCGGGCTACAGCGCGTTTCCTCGGTTTTCGGCGGACGGCAAACAGCTCGCCTTCACCTCGCACTACGACGGCAACAGCGAGGTTTACACGATGGCCGCGGACGGCGGCGAACCGAAGCGCCTGACCACGACGGCAACGCTCGGCCGCGACGACATCTCCGACCGCATGGGGCCGAACAACCTCGTGATGACCTGGATGAACACTTATCCCTGGGTCGTCTTCCGCTCGCGCATGAAGTCGTTCAACGACTTTATCGGCCAGCTTTACGCGGTTGGGCCGGAGGGTGATCTGCCGAAGCAGCTCCCGGTGCCGCGCGGCGGCTTTGTCTCGTTCTCGCCGGATGATTCGAAGATGGCGTTCAACCGCGTGTTCCGGGAATTCCGCACGTGGAAACATTATCGCGGCGGCATGGCGGACGACGTCTGGGTTTACGATTTCAAAACCGGCACGACGGAGAATCTCACGAACAACCCCGCGCAGGACATCTGCCCGATGTGGGGGCCGAACAACCGGATCTACTTCGTCTCCGACCGCGATGGCCGGATGAACCTTTACTCGACCGATCTCAACTCGAAGGAAACCAAACAGCACACAACCTTCAAGGACTACGACATCAAATTCCCGTCCATCGGCAAGGACGCCGTTGTCTTCGAACAAGCCGGCTACATCTGGCGCTACGATCTCGCGGGCGGCCAGGCCGCCGTGGTGCCGATCTCGGTAAAGGAAGACTTCGCGTCCGGTCACCGGGCGTTTGTCGATGCGTCGAAGCAGCAGGAGTCTGTGCGTCCGTCACCGGACGGCAAGCGCCTCATTGTCGTCGCGCGCGGCGACCTGTTCTCCGTGCCGGCGAAGGAAGGCTCACCGCGCAACCTTTCGAGCAATAGCGCGAAGGCGCACGAGCGCGACGCCACGTGGTCGCCGGACGGCAAATGGATCGCCTACATCTCGGACGCCACCGGCGAAAACGAGCTCTACGTTCGTCCGCAGGACGGCAAGGGCGAGCCGCAGCAGATCACCCGCGGCGCGGACACGTATTACTACACGCCGGTTTGGTCGCCGGATTCGAAAAAACTGCTCTGGAGCGACCGGCTGCAGCGGCTGCGCTTCGTGGATGTCGCGAGCAAGGCGGTGACGCTCGTCGATCAGGTGAAGACGTATGAAATGCGGGAATACAACTGGTCGCCGGACAGCCAGTGGATCGCCTGGTCGCGCCAGGAGGAAGACATGTTGCCGAAGGTGCATCTCTTCTCGGTGGCCGGGAACAAGAAGATGGAAGTCACCGACGGCTGGTATGCCTCGGGCAGCCCGGTCTTCAGCGACGACGGCAAGTATCTGCTGCTGACTTCCAGCCGCGATTTCAAGCCGCTGTTTGCCGACAACGAATTCGCCAACGTCTATCGCGACATGGAGCGCGTCTACCTTGTGACGCTCGCCAAGGCGACCCCGGCGCCGCTCGCGCCGCGCAGCGATGAAGTCGGCGACAAGGACGACAAGGACAAGGACAAGAAATCGGACGACAAGGAAAAAGCCGACGAAAAGAAAAAGGACGACCCCAGCGCGGCGAAGAAACCGGTGACGGTGACCGTGGACGAAGACGGCCTCAGCGATCGCATCGAGGGCTTGAAGATTCGCGCCGCCGACTACCGCGACATGCGCATGGTGGACGACAAAATCTTTTACTCCCGCCGCACCGTCGGCGATGACGCGGCCGACGACGACAACGACGGCAGTCCGAACAATCAGAAACGCACGCTCTGCGTTTACAATCTGAAGGACCGCAAGGAGACGGAACTCGGCAAGGTCAACGCCTTCGAGATCACCGCCGACGGCAAGAAGATGCTGCTCAAGCAGGGCAAGGAATACGCCCTCATCGACCTGCCGAAAGACAAGCTCGAAACCAAGGATCACAAGGTCAAAATCTCCGGCCTCGATCTGCGGCTCGACCGGCACGCCGAGTGGGCGCAGATCTTCCACGAAAGCTGGCGCCAGATGCGCGACTTCTTCTACGCGCCGAACATGCACGGCGTCGATTGGCCGGCGATGCGCGACAAATACGCCGCGCTGCTGCCCTTCGTGAATCATCGCAACGATCTCACGTATCTCATCGGCGAGATGATCTCCGAGTTGAACGTCGGCCACGCCTACACCGGCGGCGGCGAACGGCCGGAAAACCCGCGGGTGAAGCTCGGCCTGCTCGGCGCGGAATTCTCGCGCGACCCGGCCACGCGCGCCTATCGCATCGACCGGATTCTGCCCGGCGAAAACTGGGACGAACACACCCGCTCGCCGCTCACCGCGATCGGTCTGAACGTGAAGGAAGGCGACTACATCCTCGCCATCAACGGCCAGCCGGTGAAAGACCTGCCGAACCTGTTTGAAGCCCTCATCGGCACCGCCGGCAAGCAGATCACGGTGCGGGTAAACTCGAAGCCGACCGACGAAGGCGCGCGCGACATCATCGTCGTGCCGACCGCCGACGAGTCACCGCTCTATTACCTCGCCTGGGTGCGGAAAAACATCGACTACGTCAACAAGAAGACGGGCGGCAAAGTCGGCTATCTGCACATCCCGGACATGGGCCAGAAGGGCCTGAACGAGTTCACGAAATATTACTTCCCGCAGATCCGCAAAAAGGGACTCATCGTGGACGTGCGTGGCAACGGCGGCGGCTTCGTGTCGCCGCTGGTCATCGAGCGGCTGCGGCGCGCGCTGGTCATGGTCAGCATGTCGCGCAACGGCACCGTGCCGCAGACGAATCCGCCGCAGACATTCATCGGGCCGATGGTCACGCTGATGGACGAGTTTTCCGCATCCGACGGAGACATCTTCCCCTACCGCTTCAAGACGCTCGGCTTGGGCAAGCTCATCGGCAAACGCTCCTGGGGCGGCGTTGTCGGCATCCGTAATCCGCTGCCGCTGGCGGACGGCGGCCAGCTCTTCCGGCCGGAGTTCACGTTCTATTCCAAGGACGGCAAAGGCTTCGTGATCGAAGGCACCGGCGTGGAGCCGGACATCGTCGTGGAAAACGATCCGGCGAAGGAATATCGCGGCGAAGATCAGCAGCTCGACAAGGCGATCGAAGAGATCACCGGCGAGTTGAAGACCAAAGGTTACGAGCTGCCGCCGATCCCGCCGTTCCCAAACCGGGCCCCGTGAACTCAGAGTTGTAGGGGCGGCTCTGTGAGCCGCAGATTCCAAAGATTTGCGGCTCACAGAGCCGCCTCTACAACAGACCAACGCGCCTCTTACGATAAATTGTTGAGATTATGAACGCCGCCTCCCCTGTTCTCGATGCTCCGCCGCGCCCGGCTGCCGCTTCGGCGCCTTCCTCCCTCACCGCCGGTTTGATCTCGCTCATCCGGCAGAAATCGATCAACGCCGCCGACCGTCACGAGGCCGCGATGTTCGTGCTCGACACGGTCGCCAGCGCGATCGGCGGGCGCACCACGCCGCCGGGGAAAATCGTCGGCCGCTGGGCCAGCCGGCAGGGTGCGTGCGACACCGCGCGGCAGGCGTTCATCATCGGCTGCGTGTCGCACATGCTGGAAATGGACGACCTCCATCGCGCATCGGTCACGCATCCCGGCTGCGTCGTCGTGCCGCCGGTGCTGGCCGTCGGCGAGCGGGTCAAGGCGGGCGGCCACGCGCTGCTCGACGCCGTGCTCCACGGCTACGAAGCCTGCTGCCGCGTCGGCATGGCCGTCGGCCCGGCGCATTACCGCATTTTTCACAACACCGCGACGTGCGGCCCCTTCGGCTCCGCGATGGCGACCGCGCACCTGCTCGGACTCGACGATGCGCAAACACTGCACGCCCTCGGCAATGCCGGCACGCAGGCCGCCGGATTCTGGGAATTCCTGAAAACCAGCGCGATGAGCAAGCATCTCCACGCCGGTCGCGCCGCGGAAGCCGGCGTCGTCGCCGCGGACCTCGCACTCGACGGCTTCACCGGGCCGCCCGCGATCCTGGAAGGCGAAGCCGGCCTCTTTGCCGGGATGTGCCCCGACCCGAATCCCGACGCGCTGCTCGCCGATCCCGACGCCCCGTGGCAGGTGCACGAAACTTCCATCAAGCCGTGGCCCTCCTGCCGTCACACGCACCCGACGATCGACGCCGCGCTCGCGCTGCACGGCGCGCTGGCCGGTGCGCCGGTGCAGTCGATCGAG
Source organism: uncultured Verrucomicrobiae bacterium (assembly GCA_963762725.1). Lineage (GTDB taxonomy): Bacteria > Verrucomicrobiota > Verrucomicrobiia > Chthoniobacterales > SZAS-18 > JAFAXH01. Next base: position 1,481,491 of record CAVXLY010000005.1, read on the forward strand.
GTCGAGACGTATCGCGCCGCCATCGACGTCTGCGACCGGCCCGATCCGCAGACCGAATACAACGCCAAGTTTTCGCTCCAGCACTGCGTCGCCGCCGCGCTGACGGACGGCGTGATCCGCTTCCCGGCGTTCGACGCCGACAGCCGGCAGCGGCACACGGAGCTGCGCAAAAAGGTGACGGTCAAAGCGGGCGAGCCGTTCGTCTCCGCGTATCCCGACGCGTGGGGCGCGCGCGTCACCGTGCGCACCGCCGACGGCCGCAAGCTCGAAGTCGAGCGTGCGGCGTGCAGCGGCGATCCCGACCAAAAGCTCAGCGAATCCCGGCTGCTCGAAAAGGCCGACGAACTCTTCCGCCTCGGCGGCTTGAGCGCGGCCGAAGCGACCCGGATGAAAGACACGATCCTGGCATTGGTCGATGGCCGTTCGCTGGATCAGAGTCTGGTGGCCGCGATCACGACGCCGGTGTCGGAGAAATCGCACTAACCGCGGCGCCGTCCGCTCATCATGACTGCCTCCGAGACCTGGAATCCCGATCTGTATCTGCGCTTTGCGGACGAGCGCACCCAGCCGGCGCATGATCTGGCAGCGCGTGTCGTGCTCGACACCAAGCGTCCACGCATCATTGATCTCGGCTGCGGCCCGGGTAACAGCACCGCGGTCCTGCGCGCCCGCTGGCCGGACGCCCGCGAGCTGACTGGCCTCGACAGTTCGCAGGAAATGATCGACGCCGCGCGGACGGAATCTCCGGCGGGCGATTGGCAGGTCGGCGATGCGGCGACTTGGAGCGATCCGACCGGTGCAGGCTACGACCTCGTGTTTTCCAATGCTGCGCTGCACTGGCTGCCGAATCACTCCCAGCTTTTCTCGCACCTGTTTCAGCAAACCCGGCCTGGAGGCGGTGCGTTCGCCGTCCAGATGCCGGCGAAGGCGTATCCGGCGCTGCACAAAGTCATCATCGAAACCGCCGACTCCGAGCCGGCGTGGCGCGAGCGCACGCAGGCTGCACGCCAGCGCATCCGCGTGGGTCCGCCGCAGGTTTATTACGATTTCCTGTCGCCGCTGGCCGCGCGGATCGACATCTGGGAAACTCGATATCATCACGTCATGGAAAGCGCCGGCGCGATCATCGACTGGGTGCGTTCCACGGGATTGCGGCCGTATCTGGACGCATTGGAAAACGACGCCGAGCGGGCGCGTTTCGAAGAAAAACTCCGCGCCGGTGCTGCGAGCGCCTACCCGCCGCAAGCGGATGGCAAGGTGCGTTTCCCGTTCGGACGTCTATTCATCGTGGCCTACCGCCGCTAGCCGCCGGGAGCGAAGACGCGGGAATGGCCTCACGCAGAGACGCAGAGAGGCAGAGAGAGGAGAAGGCAGCCTTGGGCAATGCGCGGAGCAAAGCGGCGTGGGAATGGCCTCGCGCAAAGACGCAAAGGCGCCAAGGAAAATGCAGGAGAATGGCAGGGGCCGGAGGGGCAAAGAGCGTTCTCTGCGCGTTTCGGAAGTCTTCTGCCGATCTATCCGCTTGCCATCTCTCCCTTTCTCATCCTTTCCTCTTCTTCTCCCTTTGCGCCTTTGCGTCTTTGCGCGAGGCCATTCCCACGCCGCTTCAGTCTGCGTGCCGTCACCCGACCTGTCTTTTCCCCCTCTGCGCGTCTGCGTGAGGCCATTGCGCCTGCCTCCCCGCTTTTGCCTTTGCGCAAGGCACATCCGCCGCCCGATCCGTCACCACGCGGCTTGACGCCGATGCGTCCGGCCTGCTACCCCGGGAGTCGGACGGCGCCTGCACGCACACCGACCATGACCCCGGAAACCGACTCGCTGCCCGCGCTCCAGGTGCCCGAAAATGTGCGCCGGGTTCTCGGCGATTTTTTGCGCGCTGCCCGTGAAAGTTTCGGCGACGGCGATCTCCTTTCCGTCGTGCTCTACGGCAGTGCGGCGGAGGGACGGATGCGGGCGACCTCCGATGTGAACGTCGTCCTCGTGCTGGCGCGTTTTGATCCCGCCGCCGCGGCTCGGCTGACCGGCCCGCTGCGCCTGGCCGAGGCCGCGGTGCGGCTGCGCGCGATGTTCCTGCTCGAAGCGGAGGTTGCCGATGCCGCCACGGCGTTTGCGCTCAAATTTACCGATCTTGCCTCGCGTCATGTCGTGCTTTTCGGACGCGATTTTTTCAGTCACCTGGCGGTGTCGCGCGAGGCCAGGATTTTCCGGCTGCGCCAAGTGCTGCTCAACACCGTCCTGCGGATGCGCGAAGCCCTCGTCGTGGACGGCGGCTTCGAGGAGCGCCTGTCGCGGCTGGTCGCCGAAACCGCGGGGCCGTTGCGCTCGGCGGCGGTGACTCTACGCGAGCTGGAAAATCTGCCGCCCGCCGCGAATCCCAAAGCGGCTCTGGAAGAACTCGCTGCCGGCATCGACGGCACCGCTTTCACGCCTGCGTTGTCCGCCCTGAGCGCCGCGCGCGAGGACAGCCTGCTCCCCGCCGGCACGGCCGCGCCGACCCTGTTGCGACTCATCGAACTCGGCTCGCGGCTGCACGCGCGCGCCGCGTCGATCTAAACAAAACGCATCTTTGCCGCTTCCGCCGCTGCTGTGCTCGTCCTCATCGCCGCTGATGTTGTCCAATCCCTTCGATCTTCGCGGTCCTGAGTTCCTGCTTTTCTACGCCGGCTTGATTGTCTGCGTCGCGGCGATTCTCTGGGCGTTGCGCGATCACGGCGGCAAATCCATGCCCGCTCTGCACGGACGCATGCCGGAGGTCACCGACCCCTATGCGGTGGCCTGCCTGCGCGGCGGACGCGAAGAGGTCTGGCGTCTGGCCACGGTCACACTGATCGACCGCGACATCCTGGAAGTGAAAGCGAACGGCGAGGTCGGCACGCGACGGAAATTTCATCCCAGCATGGGCCAAAACGACTTGGAACGCGCTGCCATCGAATACTTCGGGTCACCGAGTCCCGCGGAATCGGTTTTCAAACGCCCGGACCTGCTGGCGCTCGCCAAACCTTACGAGGAGCAACTCGCCGAGCTGGGCTTGCGGCCAGACGCGGCGCTTCGCACTGCACGCGTGGCACGACACTGGATTGCCTGGTTCGTCTTGGTCGGCATCGCGGGCTGGAAAATCTACCTCGCATTTGAGCGCGGACATTCCAACGTCGCGTTTCTTGTCATCCTGACGGTGCTCGGGATGTTCGTCATTTCGCTCGTGGTCAAGGAAACCGCGCTCACCGCGCGCGGGAAAGCGCTTCTCAACGACCTGCGCGGACTCTTTGCCCGGCTGAAAGCGCCGGGCCTGACGCGCCCCCCCGGCCAGGCGACGCAAGAGCTGGCCTGGCTAGCCGCGGTATTCGGCGTGGCCGCGTTGCCGGCGGCGCAGTTCGCCTATGCGCAGCAGCTTTATCCGGTAAGGACTACGTCCTCGGACGGCGGCGGTGGCGGATCGTCGTCTTCTGACAGCAACTCCTCTTCGTGCGGCTCGTCTTGCGGCGGCGGCGGGTGTGGCGGCGGCTGCGGCGGGTGCGGGAGCTGAAGGCGAAGATTATGAGTAATGCACCATGAAAGCCGGGAGATGGAAATCTTTGCCGTCCCGCGCTGGTATCGCCTCGTAATTCGTCGTTCATAAAATATAATTTCCGTTCTTGAATTGGGTCAGGTTCCGATGAGCGCCGACACATTTTCATCCCCTTCCGGTCAAGACCGCGTCGGTCTCGGCTGGCGGCCGGAGCTGGCGGCGGGAATCTTCGCCAACCTCGAGCGGATCGACATCGTCGAGGTCATTGCCGACGATTATTTCGGCGTGCCGGACGCGCGGCTGTCGCCGTTGCGCACCTTGGGCGCGCAGGTGCCGCTCACCCTGCACGGAGTCGGTGCGGGGCTGGCGTCCGCGGAGCCAGTGGAACAGTGGCGGCTCGATGCCATGGCGCGGGTGGTCGAGCGCGTGCGGCCGGAGTTCTGGTCGGAGCACCTGGCCTTTGTGCGCGCCGGCGGCATCGAGATCGGCCATCTCGCCGCCCCGCCGCGCAACGGCCGCACGCTCGACGGGACGCTGGCGAACCTCGCCCGCGCCGCGCGGACCGTCGGCACGATGCCCCCGATGGAAAACATCGCCACGCTCATCGAACCGCCCGGCAGCGAGTGGGATGAAGCCGGCTGGTTGCTGGCGTTGCTGGAGATGCAGCCGGACCTGCCGCTCCTGCTCGATCTGCACAATGTTTACGTAAACGCGCAGAATCTCGGCTTCAATGCGCACGACTTTCTGAATCGCCTGCCGCTTGACCGGGTCGGCGCAATCCACATCGCGGGAGGCCGGGAAATGGACGCCGCCGGGGACGGACATGCCCGCATCCTGGACGATCATCTCCACCCGGTGCCGGACCCGGTTTACGAGTTGCTGACCGCCGTCGCCGCCCGCGCGCCGCAGCCGCTGACCGTCATCCTCGAACGCGACGGTGAATACCCGCCGATGGCCGAGTTGCTGGTCGAGCTGGAACAGGCGCGCGTCGCCCTGGCCAGCGGGCGCGCCCGAGCCGGTCAGCCGGGCAACCCAACCGTCGCCAGCCGTCCATGAAACCGGTGCCCGTTTCTCTGGAAGCATTTCTCGCGCGGCTTTACACCGATGACGAATTGCGCGCCCGCTTTCTTTGCGACCCCGCCGGAGAAGCGCACCGCGCCGGTCTTTCCCATGAGGATCAGACGGCGATGCGGGAAATCGATCACGTCGGATTGCGTCTGGCCGCGCATTCCTTCTCGCACAAGCGGCAGAAACTGCGTGGGACAGCGGTGCCAGCGTCGCGGACGCCACTGCAAGCCGCACTCAGATTTCTTCCGCGACTATGGAGCAGGCTTTCAAGCGGAAGCTGAAAGCCGGGTCAACCCGCTGCAAGCGAGCTACCTTGACGGGGATCGTGGCAGGAACTTCGGCATCGAAGTTCTAAAAAACCGCGCATACGGAAGTAAACTAGAAGAAGGCGTGCGATCGATCTCTCGGAGTTGATCTACCTCCGAGCAGCCTAAGAGTATTTCTAAAGAACTTGCCTCACCACGCCAAACTCCCATCGCTGCCAGCGGGCAGGATGGGAGCTTGGTGGAGAATAGGTTAGACAGTTTGCACTTGGGCGGCCGCGCCACGCATTGGACTGACGGGCAGCGCGCCATCCGGTTCTTTGCCGTCCACCAGGATGCTCTTCTGCTTGGCGATCGCATAGATCAGCAGTCCGTAGCCCACCTTCGCAGTAATGTCCGCGATGGAGTAGCCGACTTGCGTAAACACTTCGGCATTAGCGCCCGTGAATCCGAAAAGCGGCCCCATGTAAGCGATCGGGTAGAAGCCCCAGGTAGCCAGAGTCAGAAGGCGAAGGTTGCGCAACAGGATGGCAACCTGCGGCGGCTCATGCGCCATCGTCTTGCCGACTTCGGTCCAAAGCACGAACAGAAGGTAAACGAACGGCAGCGTGGACAAGAATCCCCAGAGGGCGCGGACCGAATTGGAATCCGTATTCTGCCCGGGATAACCGAGGGCAATCATCAACGAGGCGGCGATCACCAGCTTCGTCATCAGGCGGCCGCGCACGCCACGTTCCAGTCGCATCACGTGGACGAGTTCCACCATCAGCAGCGGCACGGTAAGAAACCAATCAACGTAGCGGTAAAGATCGTTGAATGGGATTTCGGTCGGCACGTATTTTCCACCCAGACCACCGGTAAGGCGATAGCTTTCGGTCCAGTTGTTGAAGATACGGAAGTAATGGTAGCCGGCAATGCCGACAACCAGGGCCGAGACGACCATTGCGAGCCGGTAGCGCTCGGCCAGAGACTGGCGCCCGAGCACGAAGAAGACGAAGCCTGCCAGCATGGAGGCGATCGTGAACGAGAGGAAGTTATAAACCAGAGAATACTGGTTAACGGTTAATTCAGGGAGACTGTGCATAGGATGCGGACTAGCGAGGGTTCTGAATGAGTTAAGGCGAAGTGAGCAGCAAATGGTCCGAAGCTCCTACCGCGACAGGGTTGGGGAAGCTCCGTTCTGTCGATGAGCTACGGACACACCGAGTAGCAGGATTCACGAAATATAAAAAATTTTTGGTATCCCTGACTGGCCGGTTACGGGTCCGGTTGAGAGCCCAAATTTTTTCGCGGTAAATGCAACGCCGGCAGGATGACAAGCGTATTAAACGATGCCGTGGTGGGGTGAAGATGCGCGGCTTTGAGCTGGCCACGCTTCCTTTTCATCCGCCGTCGCACGGTGACACGCACCAAAGATTCATTTTCCCGGGCCGGCGTCTCGCTCTGGCAGACGCACGGTCTGCCGTGGGGAGCGGCCCTGGGGTTTCTTGCCTTTGGCCGGGTCTGGCCGCAGGCGGCCGTCGACGTTTCGCCCTGGTTGTTTCTTTCCAGTGCCCTGCTGCTCGGGATGCCTCACGGCGCACTCGACCCGTGGATTCCGCAGTGGGTCGAACGCCGTCGATTTTCCGCGACCCGCTGGTTCGCGCTCCTTGCAGTTTATGTCGCGGTCGTCGCCGCGGCCGGGTTTCTGGTCTGGCAGAACCGGGTCATCGCCGTCGCCGCGTTGCTGCTCCTGACCGCCTGGCACTGGGGCACCGGTGACGCGGCGGGACTGCCTGTGCGGCGGACTTCGCTGGTCTGGGCCCTGAGCGGCCTGGCGCGCGGCGCGATCCTGGTCAGCGCGCCCTTCTTCTTCCAACGGGCCAGCGCGGTCGCTTTTCTGACCGAGGCGGCCTTTCCGCCGGGCGCGCCAACGCCCTGGTTTTGGGTCGAAGCCGGCCAGCGGCTTCCGGACATCGTTTTTCCGGTCGCGCTGATTTTGGAAACGCTGATCCTCGTCGGGATTTTCAGCGCGGCCGAGCCGGCTTCCCCTTCGACCCGGGGGGATGGCCGCCGGCTGACGGTGGTCGCCCATTTTGCGGAGACGGTTTTATACGTCGCGCTTTGCGCCTGGCTGCCGCCGGAATTCGCCGTCGGCGTGTATTTCATCTTCTTCCATTCCTGGCGTCACCTGCTGCGGCTGGCCTGGCTGCGCACCGGGACCGGCAGTGCGAAAGCGATCGGCGGACTGCTGGTCCAGGGTTGGTTTTTCAGCGTCGGCGGCCTGCTTTTGCTCGGGCTCACAGCCAGCGTGCTCGCGGGCGGGCGGCCGTGGCTGGAGGCGGCGCGCTCGACGTATCCTCTGGTGCTTTTCGCGCTGACCATGCCGCACGCCGCCCTGGTCTTTTGGATCGACACGCGGGAAGCCCGAGCGGTGGGTCTGCCAAGCGTGATGGGCGCGCCCGCCAGCGGCTGCCTGCCCAGGCGCAGCGGCGGCTTGCGAGGTGTTTGAGAAGGCGGCTGCGCCCTCCGCCCACCCAAACGCCGCGCACTGGAATCCGCCGGCTGGACTTGCCTGGGTCAGCCGCGGGGGGAAGAAGAAATCTGGAAATAGGTCTTGCCCAAAAACGGGCATCCTGATTTAAGGGTCTGCCGCTGAAGGGCAAATCGCAAGCGGACTGTGCCCTGTCATTCAGCCGACTGCCCGCCCGCCGCGGTTTTTTTCCACCGGGGCGAGGGCGGAGCGCCCCGTTCTTTGATCCGCAAAACCATCGTGCCTCGCCGCACCGCCGCCAGCAAACCCCGACCAGGACTCCCTCCCATGTTTCGCCAGCTCTTCCGCCCGATCGCCTGTCTGCTCCTTCTCAGCGTCACACTCACGCCCGCTCTCGCCGCTACGCGTCGAGGCAGCGCCTCCTCGAAGGCGGCGGCCGAGGGCACGGTCAACGCGAATTTCTTTTACACAAATTTGGGAGAGGAGGGCACTTGGTTCAACACCACGGAATATGGCGACGTGTGGCGGCCGAAAATCGCCGATCGACAGCCGGACTGGCGCCCTTACACCGACGGTTCCTGGGCCCAGACGGAGCAGGGCTGGACCTGGATCTCGAACGAATCCTTTGGCTGGGCGACCTACCATTACGGCCGCTGGACGGATAACGTCCGGGGCATCGGCTGGGTCTGGGTGCCGGGTTACGATTGGGCGCCTGCCTGGGTCACCTTTCGCACGAGTGATCAGCAACTGTTGGTCGCCGCTTCGGTGACGGATCAGCCGGCGGCGGAGCGCTCCTCCACGAATCTGGATCCCGCTCCGCTGCGCACCGAAAGGTCCGCCGCTTCCGGGTCGACGTCCCCGCAGGGCGAGCGGCTCGCCGCCTCCCCGGCTCCCGACGGAGCGGTAAACGAAGCCTACATCGGCTGGGCGCCGCTGCCGCCAGAAGCCACCTGGAGCCCGCAGGGGATTGACACGAGTGCGGATGCGGACTTCGAGATTCGACCGGAAGATTATTGCTTCGTGCCCGCGCGCTACTTCGGCGCGCCGATCGTGCGCGAAGTCCTCTGGGCGCCGGCGCGCAATTACTATTTCGTCGAACACTCTTACAATGTCACCCGCATCGCCTATCTGCGCGGCAGCCGGGTGATCCACGTCGGCGGCTTGGACCCGGTGCAGGTGCGCTCGGTCAGCGAACGGCCGATCCCGCAGTTGAGCCTCCAAAGGCAGACGAACCCGCGGCTGGCGGCCGCCGCCATCGGCTCCCGACAGTTCAACCGGGTGGAGGGCAACCGGCTGGTCATCGCCGGCCCGCGCGTGACTGCGCCGACCGCGCGCACCCAGCTCCAGCGGCCGCCTGTGGTCAAAGCCCAGGTGATGTCGCGCGCCTCGCGCCCCACCCAGGCCGGCGTGGACGCACAGACCGTGCAGCGCGTGCAGCAGCATGTCGCGAGGCAGCGCCCGGCGGGTCGCACAACGGCCTCGTCGAGCGATCGAGCGCAGGCGCGCTCCACGGGTGGCGGGAACGTGGTGCGGACCGGAGGCGCGCCTGCGGCCAGCACGCGCGAAGCGAGAAACCGCGCGCGCAGCGCCCAGGCGCCGGGCGTCAATGCTTCCAGCAACAGGCGCGTCGCGCGTTCCGGCGGTGGAGTGCCGCGATACAATGGCGCGGGGCGTGTGCGCGCGGGCGGCGGTCAGCAGAGGGTGGTTTTTCGCCCTCAGCAACAAGCCCGTTTCCGCCCGGCACCGCAGCGCCAGGCGCCGCAGCAGCAGGCTGTCGCACCGGAAGCGCGCGGTAAGAAGCGGCGGTAACGATGACTGCCGCCGAGGAACTCATCCCCACGCTCCGCATCCCGGAAACCGCGCGCCCCATGAAAGCACAGCGTTTCACTTCCAAAACGTGGCTGTTGTCTCTCGTCATCGTCCTGGCCTCACTCGGATTGTCCGCCTGTGTGTCGCCCCCGACCGAGCAGGAGCTGAAGAGTGCCCGCTACGGCCGCTATCCTTCGGGGTATCAAAGCGCCGTCAATCAACTGATGACCAATCGGCATGCGCAACTGGGCGATCCCTTTCACGTCGTCGGCATGTCGAAGCCGGCGAAAGACTGGATGGGTGACACCGGCGAGCGGACATGGGGATATTCCGTCACCGTGGTCTATCAGGCTCCCAACCCCACAGTCGGCGCACCGGTTTACAACTACCGGGAGAAGATCTTCTTCCGCAACGGCCGGCAGGTCGCGGTGATCAACGCGACAAACCTGGGCGATGTCTTCGTCTCCGCACTCACGAACAATCTGAACTCCGCTGCGCAACAGTTGAGCGACGGTGGCGGCGGTGACGGGGATGGCGAGGATTCATCGGCCGCGCCAGCCAGAAAGAAACGGAAAAAGCGTTGACCGTTCCCCATGCCGCCCTGGTCTTTTGGATCAACACGCGGGAAGCCCGAGTTGGGCCACCGGGATCGGCAGACGCGCCGGCGAGCCGAGCTGCTGACCGGATCTGCCTGCCCGAGCAAAACAGGAGCTTGCAACGCACCTGAAACCATCGCGGTTCCCGGCGGCCCCAAACGCCGCAAAGGTGATCGAAAGCGGTGAAGCGGGCCTCCCGGAAGTCTCCGCCGCGGTGAGAGCCCTGACGAGTGGACCCAGGCGTCGCACTCGCCTCATCGATCGCGGGGCCCGCGGCATAGGGAGTGCTCGTCCAAGGAGGATGATTTTTGTGAAGCCGCTCGCATTTGCGTTTGGCACGCTCCTCTTTTTTGCGGGATTCCTGGCGTCGACCAGCCAGGCGAGCCTGATTTATCTCTATGATTTTCCCGGCACCCCCGGCTCGGGATCCGCCGCGGCTCAGACCAATGCGCAGCCCAGCGGGGCGACCTTCAGCGATTTTACCCGGACCAATCTGACTCCCGACACGATGACTTACACCAACGAGTTCACCTCGGTTGGCTACGCTCATCCCGCGCAGGATCTCACGCAGTATGCAGGTTTCACCATCACCGCCAAGTTTGGCCAGACGCTGGATCTGACCAGCCTGACGTTTGACACGATCCACCACGCCTCTGGTCCGACCAAGGAAGAAGTTCACCTCTATCTGAACGGCGACTATTCCACCCCTTACGCCACGCAGTTTTTCAGCGGCACAAAGTCGATCGCCTTTAATTTTACCCCGCTGACCAATGTCGATAACGTCACCAGCGCAGAGTTTCGCTTCTACGGCTGGAATGCGGGGCAGCCGGCCGGCTCAAACGGATTTTCGAACGTGGCAGTCAACGGCGCCATCGGAACCGCGATAGTGCCGGAAGTGTCCGCCCTGCCTTGCGTGATCCTCCTGGTTTTCTGCCTCCTGCTGCACAAGAATCGCCGTCGATTCAAAGCCGCATTTGACCGCGTCGCTGGCACCTCGGCACTGCCCCCGCTGACTGCGTGCTGACCCGATTTTCCTCGGTGTCGTGATGAGAGCGCGCCCTGCTTAGAACGACCGCGGCATGCCGAGGACGTGCTGGGCGATAAAGGAAAGGACGAGGTTGTTGTTGATCGGCGCGCCCTGGTAGAGACGGGTTTCGCGCATCTTGCGCTCGACGTCGTGCTCCGCGGCGAAGCCGTTGCCACCGTAGGTATCCATGCAGGCGTTGCCGGCCTGCCAGGAGGCTTCGCTGGCGAGGAGCTTGGCCATGTTCGCCTCGGCGCCGCATTTCTGGCCGGCGTCGAAGAGCGCGGAAGACTGGCGGCGCATGAGGTCGGCGGCTTCGACCATCATGTGGCTGCGGGCGATGGGAAATTGCACGCCCTGGTTCTGGCCGATGGGCCGGCCGAAGACGACGCGGTTTTTCGCGTATTCCGAGGCGTGCTCGACAAACCAGCGGCCGTCGCCGACGCACTCGGCGGCGATGAGGATGCGCTCGGCGTTCCAGCCGTCGATGATGTAGCGGAAGCCTTTGCCCTCCTCGCCGACCAGGTTTTCGGCGGGGATTTTCAGGTTCTTGATGGTCAGCGCGTTCGTGAAATTATTCATCCAGACCTTGATCGGGTCGGATGTCGATCTCGCCTTTGTTTTCGCGCAGATCGACGAGGAACGTGGAGAGCCCGAAGGTGCGGTCGTTTTCCTTCGGCGGACTCGTGCGGGCGAGCAGCAGCATCAGCTCGGAATACTGGATGCGGGAAATCCAGCGCTTCTCGCCGTTGACGACGTAGTGGTCGCCGTCGCGCACGGCCTGGGTTTCGAGCTTCGTGGTGTCGCTGCCGGCTTTCGGCTCGGTGACGCCAAACGCCTGGAGCCGCAGTTCGCCGCTGGCGATGCGCGGCAGCCACTTCTTTTTCTGCTCCTCGGAACCATGCCGCAGGAGGGTGCCCATGATATACATCTGGGCGTGCGCGGTGCCGGCGTTGCCGCCCATGTGATTCACTTCCTCCACGATGAGGCAGGCATCGGAAAGCGGCAGGCCGAGGCCGCCGTATTCCTCGGGGATCAAGGCGGCGAGCAGCCGGTTTTTGGCGAAGGCCTTGGCGTATTCCTCGGGATAAGCGCGGCGGGCGTCGAGCTCGCGCCAATAGGGGTCGCCGAAGGGTTCGAGTTCTTTGCGCACGCGCTGGCGGAGCGCGGTCTGGTCGGGCGTGTCAACGAGTCCGGCGGGAGGAGCGGCAGGGGAGGCGACGTTGTGCATGGGTTATGAGAAGAAAGAGAAGCGGGCGGCGAAGACAAATCAAGGTGGCGGCGGGAACGCGGGGCGCGGTCAGCCGTTCTGGGCGCCGGGAGCGGCGGCTGCGGGCGCGTCCCGGTCGAGCGGGACCACGGCGCGGTCGCCGGGCTGGCGCTGGCGCAGCTTGAACGTGCCGAGGCCGCGCGCGATGAGCGTGCCATCGGGGGCGGTCACTTCGCATTCGGAACAAAACAGCGAGCGACCCTGTGGAAATGCGCGCGCCGAGGCGATGAGCCGGTCGCCGCTGCCGGGCGCGATGAAGTTGACCTTCATTTCCACGGTCACGCCGACCACGTGCGCCGGGTTCATCGCGCGGCCGGCCAGGCTCATGCAAACGTCCATGAGCGTCATCGTGACGCCACCGTGCGTGACGTTCCAACTGTTGCGCATGAACGGCTGGACGTTGAGCGCGAGCCGCGCGAGGCCTTCGTCCACCTCCAGCACTTCGATGCCGAGGTGGGCGACAAAATGGATGCCCGCGAGGGCTTCGGAGAGGTCGGGCATGGCTGGGAAAAATCCGCGAAAAAAGGGGCTTACGCGCTCACGGGCGCAGTTGCGGGCGCGGGCGCGGCGCAGCGGGCGCAGGTCGGCATTTCCTTGATCTTCAACTGCCATTCCTGCGGGCCGGTCTGGTGGACGGACGTGCCGCTGGCATCGACGGCGACGGTCACCGGCATGTCGTCCACGGTGAACTCGTAGATCGCCTCCATGCCCATGTCATCGAACGCCAAAACGCGCGACGCCTTGATCGCCTTGGAAACCAGATACGCCGCGCCGCCGACGGCCATGAGATAGGCGGCGCGATGTTTCTTGATCGCCTCGATCGCAACCGGCCCGCGCTCGGCCTTGCCGACCATCGCGATGAGGCCGGTCTGTGCGAGCATGGTCTCGGTGAACTTGTCCATCCGCGTCGAGGTCGTGGGACCCGCGGGGCCGACCACCTCATCCCGCACCGGATCGACCGGGCCGACGTAATAAATGACGCGATTGGTGAAATCGACCGGCAGCCGTTCGCCACGGGAAAGCATGTCGGCGATGCGCTTGTGGGCGGCGTCGCGGCCGGTCAGCATTTTGCCGGAAAGGAGCAACGTCTGGCCGGGTTTCCACGAAGCGACTTCCGCTGGCGTGAGCGTGTCGAGATTCACGCGTTTCGAGCGCTCGACATCGGGCGACCAGGCGACATCCGGCCAGTCGGCGAGCCGCGGTGGGGTCGAGCACCGCGGCGCCGGAACCGTCGAGCGTGAAATGCGCGTGGCGGGTCGCGGCGCAGTTCGGGATCATGCCGACGGGCAGCGAGGCGGCGTGCGTCGGCGCCATCATGATTTTGACGTCGAGCACCGTGGTCAATCCGCCGAGGCCCTGCGCGCCGATGCCGAGCGCGTTGATCTTGTCATAAAGCTCGATGCGCAGTTCCTCGACCCGATCGCGCGGGCCGCGCTCCAGCAGCTCCGTCATGTCGAGCGGCGCCATGAGCGACTCCTTCGCCATGAGCATCGCTTTCTCCGCGGTGCCGCCGATGCCGAGCCCGAGCATGCCAGGCGGGCACCAGCCGGCGCCCATGATCGGCACGGTGCGCAGGACCCAGTCGGTGAGCGAGTCGCTCGGGTTCAGCATCACGAACTTCGATTTGTTCTCCGAGCCGCCGCCTTTCGCGGCCACCGTGACATCCACCCGGTTCCCCGGCACCATCTGCACGTGGACGACGGCCGGCGTGTTGTCGCGCGTGTTCTTTCGCTCGAACAACGGGTCCGCCACGATGGAGGCGCGCAGCTTGTTGTCGTTGAAATTATAGCCGCGGCGCACGCCTTCGTTGATCGCGTCTTCCAGCGACTCGCCGTTGGCGAAGCCGGCCCAGCGGACGTCCATGCCGATCTTCACGAAGGCATTCACGATGCCGGTGTCCTGGCAGATCGGCCGGTGGCCTTCGGCGCACATGCGCGAGTTCGTCAGGATCTGCGCGATGGCGTCCTTCGCGGCGGGCGATTGCTCGCGTTCGTAAGCTAGCGCGAGGTGCCGCAAGTAATCGGCGGGATGGTAGTAGGAAATGAACTGGAGCGCGTCGGCAACGCTCGCGACAAGATCGTCGCGCTGAATCGTGGCAGTCATGGATGCAAGGGGGACGGCTGGTTATTCTGTGTATTGCGCCTGGCCGTGGCCGAAAGACCAGTTCTCCCAAGCCACCTCGATCAGGTTGAAGAAAAGGTTTCCCGGATCGAGTCCGGGATTCTGCGCGAGCAGCTCGGCCGCGCGGGCGTAGAAATCGCGTTTCTGCTTTGGTTTGCGCCCGAAGCTGAGGGTGATCTGCACCAGCACCACGTCGTCATCGCGCGCGATGCCCAAGTAGCTCGGATCGTAGATCAACCCGGAGGCGTCGTGCTCGGTGAGCACTTGAAAACGGTCTTCCGCCGGCACGCCAAGGGTTTCCACGAGCGCTTGGTGAATGCCGTCGGCCAGCGCGCGGCGATATTCCGCGGGCTGACCGGCACGGAGCGAAATGCGGACCAGGGGCATGGGAAAAAGGACGGCCGGCGCCAGTTGACCAACGGATGAATCGCCGCAGCCATTTCTTCTGCGCGCGAAAACCGAATGGGCAGCGATATAACAGCAGCCGGCGGCGAGCAAGACTCACCTGTCATTCGCGCCGACAACTTTCTGCTTTCCCCCGAGCACAACGATGGCCGCTGCCGCTACGAATTCTTACGAGAACTGGATTGGAAACACGGAGTCGCAAGCCGACCAGATCGCCCTGACGCCGATCGCCGCGCTCTCCGCGACGCTCGACCGGGACGACCCGCTGCCGCAGCCCGGCGACCCGCTGCCGCCGCTCTGGCACTGGCTTTATTTTCTGACGGTCCGCCGCGCCAGCGAGCTCGGGCGGGACGGCCACCCGGCGCGGGGCGGATTCCTGCCGCCGGTGGAGTTGCCGCGGCGCATGTGGGCCGGCGGGCGGCTGCAATTTCACGAGCCGCTGCGTGCCGGCGAGGCAGTGCTCCGCGAGTCGCGCATCGTGAACGTGACGCAGAAGGAAGGCCGCACCGGCACCCTCGTTTTCGTCCTCGTGCGGCATGAGATCAAAAACGCCGCTGGCCGCGTGGCGATCACCGAGGAGCACGACATCGTGTATCGGGACGATCCGAAGCCCGGCGACCCGGTGCCGCCGCCGCGACCCGCGCCGACCGATGCCGCCTGGACGCGCGAGATCGTGCCGGACGAGACGCTGCTTTTCCGCTACTCCGCGCTGACCTTCAACGGCCACCGCATCCACTACGACTATCGCTACGTGACGGAGGTGGAAGGCTACAACGGGCTCGTCGTCCACGGCCCGCTCGTGGCTACGCTGCTGCTCGATCTGGTGCGGCGGAATTTGCCGGAGGCGACGCATCACGCGGTTCGAGTTCCGTGCCCTGCGCCCGGTCACCGTGACCGGCGTGCCGCTGACCGTGCTCGGGCAGCCGGAAACCGGCGAAGGCGGCGCCAGGACCGTCAAGCTTTGGACCCGCGATCACGAAGGCTGGCTGACGATGGAAGGAACCGCCACGCTGGCGGATTGAGCCGCTGTCCCGCCGCTGCCATTCCCCGTTTTCGCTCGCGCCCTCCGCTCTTTTCTTTTTCAACCTATGCGTCCCCTCGACGGAATCACCGTAGTCGCCCTGGAACACGTCATCGCCGCGCCGTTTTGCACCCGGCAGCTTGCCGAGTTGGGCGCGCGCGTCATTAAAATCGAACGGCCCGGCGTCGGCGACCAGGCGCGCGGCTACGACGAACGGGTGCGCGGGCTGTCGTCGCACTTTGTCTGGGTCAACCGCTCGAAGGAAAGCCTCACGCTCGACGTGAAAAATCCGCGCGCCGTCGAGATCCTCACGAAGCTCCTCGAGCGCGCCGATGTCTTTGTCCAAAACCTGGCTCCCGGCGCCGCGGCGCGGATGGGCCTGGACTACGCGACGCTGAAGGAAAAATATCCGCGCCTGATCGTCTGCGACGTTTCCGGCTACGGCTCGGACGGACCTTACAAAAACAAAAAAGCCTACGATCTCCTGATCCAGAGCGAGGCCGGTTTCCTGTCCATCACCGGCACGCCGGAAACGCCGTCAAAGTCCGGCGCGTCGATCTCCGACATCGCCGCCGGCATGTATGCGCTCACGAACATCCTCGCCGCGCTGCTCCAGCGCCAGCGGTCGGGCGAAGGCTGCTACATCGACGTTTCCATGCTGGAAAGCATGGTCGAGTGGATGTCGTTCCCGATGTATTACGCCTACGACGGCGCGGAGCCGGCGCCGCGGACCGGGTCGTCGCACGCGACGATCACGCCTTACGGGCCGTTCCGCGCGGGCGACGGAAAAATCGTGATGCTCGGCCTCCAGAACGAGCGCGAGTGGGTCAGCTTTTGCGAGCAGGTCCTGGAGCAACCCGAACTGGCGAAGGACGAAAGCCTCACGCCGAACTGGCGGCGCACGGAAAAGCGCGACGAGGTGAATGCGATCGTCGAGAAAGCGTTTTCGGCGTTCACCGCCGAGCAGGTCATCGCGCGGCTGGAGAAAGCCGGCATCGCCAACGCGCGCATGAACGACATGCACGAAGTCTGGAACCACACCCAGCTGAGGGCCCGCAACCGCTGGGCCGAGGTGGAAAGCTCCGCCGGCAAAATCACCGCGCCGAAGCCGCCCGGAGTCTCGACCGGCTGGCAGCCCCGCATGGAAGCCGTCCCGGCACTGGGTCAGCACACAAACGCGGTGTTGCGCGACCTCGGCTATGACGATGCTGCGATCCACGAGCTGCATATGATCGGCGCGGTCTGACGCGGAAAACGAAGCGATCTCGCCATGGCTGCCGCCCCCCTCGTCCGCTCCTACCTTTACGTTCCCGGCAACCGGCCGGAGCGTTTCGACAAAGCCTGCGCGGCCGGCGCCGACGCGGTGATCGTCGATTTCGAAGACGCGGTTCCCCCGGCGGAAAAAGCGGCGGCCCGCGTCGCGGTGTCGAAGTGGTTGTCGGCGGAGAAGCCGGTGTTCATCCGGGTCAACGCGATGGACACGCCCTGGTTCGGCGAGGACCTGGAAGTCTGCGCCCAGCCCGGCGTCGCGGGCATCATGCTGTCAAAGGCCGAGCACCTCGACGACGCCCGCATCCAGGCGCGGATGGCCGCGGGCCAGCCGATCCTGCCGCTCATCGAAACCGCGCTCGGCTTCGCCAACGCGCCCACGCTCGCCCGGGCGCCCGCCGTGCAGCGGCTGGTCTTCGGAACGATCGATTTTCAGGTGGACCTCGGCATCCAGGGCGAAGGCGAGGAGCTGCTTTATTTCCGCTCCCAGCTCGTGCTGATGTCCCGGCTCGCCGGCATCCAGTCGCCGGTGGACGGTGTCGTCACGGCCATCGACGACGCCGAGCGCATCCGCGCGGAAACCCGGCGCGCCCGGCGGCTCGGTTTCGGCGCGAAGCTCGTCATCCATCCCCGACAGCTCGCCGCGATTCACGCCGGCTTCGGCCCCAGCGACGAAGAAGTCGCCTGGGCGAAACGGGTGCTGGAAGCCGCCGCAGCTAGCAAGGGCGCCGCCGTGGCGGTCGATGGAAAAATGGTGGACCGGCCGGTGATTCAGCAGGCCGAAGAGATTCTCGCCGGATCGGCCCGCCGCGTTTGAAGCGCAACATTACAGAATTGTTAGGAGACAACTCCACCCGTTCATAGCAAGCTGCCGACCTGAGCGGTTTTCGGATCAAAATTTCTTTCCGAGTCGGTTCAGATCCCCAAAACACGAAGAACAAAAAACATCCTACAAACATGACTACCCCCAGATTCCTGCTGGTCGGCCTGGCCGCGTTGTCGCTGGCCACGCCGGCGTTCGCGCAAAATCCGATCATCATCAAGTTCAGCCACGTCGTCGCCAATGACACTCCGAAGGGCAAGGGCGCGGAATATTTCAAGAAGCTCGCCGAGGAGCGCACGAAGGGCAAAGTGAAGGTCGAGGTCTACCCGAACAGCCAGCTCTACAAGGACAAAGAAGAGGTCGAAGCGCTGCAGCTCGGCTCCGTGCAAATGCTGGCGCCCTCCATGGCGAAATTCGGCCCGCTCGGCGTGAAGGAATTCGAAGTTTTCGATCTGCCTTACATCTTCGACAACTACCAGGACCTGCACAAAACCTGCGACGGCGCCGCGGGGCAGAATCTCTTGAAGAAGCTGGAGCCGAAGGGCTTCATCGGCCTGGGCTACTGGGATAACGGCTTCAAGGTCATGACGGCCAACAAGGCGATCCGCAAGCCCGACGACATGAAGGGCCTCAAGATGCGCATCCAATCCTCGAAGGTGCTCGACGCCGAGATGCGCGCGGTCGGGGCGCTGCCGCAGGTGCTGGCGTTCTCCGAAGTCTATCAAGCTATGCAGACCGGCGTCGTGGACGGCAACGAGAACACGATCTCCAACGTCTACACCCAGAAGATGCACGAAGTGCAGAAATTCCTGACGCTGAGCGACCACGGCTACATTGGCTACGCGGTCATCGTAAACAAGAAATTCTGGGACGGCCTGCCGGCGGACATCCGCAGCACGCTGGAAACCGCGATGAAAGAAACCACGGCCTACGTGCGCACCATCGGCAAGGAAGAAAACGACAAGGCGCTCGAAGACATCCGCAAAGCCGGCACGACCGAGATCGTCTCGCTGACGCCGGAAGAGAAGAAGGCATGGAAAAAAGCGCTGATCCCGGTGCACAAGGAAATGGAAAGCCGCATCGGCAAGGAGCTGATCGAGTCCTTCTATAAAGAAACCGGTTTCGATCCGAAATCGCTGTAAAGCGATCACGGTTTTATCCGGCTGTTGTCGAGCCCGGTCCGCTACCCTGCGGGCCGGGCTCGCTGCGTTTTGAGTGGGTTTCACGGGTGCAGACTTCGGGTCAGGCGAAGAATCTTTTCGCCCAGTGCAAAGTCTTCTTTTCACGGCCGCGGGTTCCTTGGTAAAAGATCGCCTCTGATTCCGCTTGGGACGGCCGCGGAACCGGTGATTTTCGGAAAGTGCTGGTGCCGTTCATCCCCCCTATGCTGAAAATCCTCGATCGTCTGGAGGAGATCATCATCACCACGCTCATGGGCGCGGCGACGCTGGTCATCTTCGCCGCTGTTGTCCATCGCTACGCTTCCGGTTTGGCGATCCCAGTCGTCCAGGATGCCATCCTCAAGATCCACATGAGCTGGGCGCAGGAGCTTTGCATCTACATGTTTGTGTGGATGGCGAAGTTCGGCGCGGCCTACGGCGTGCGCACCGGCATTCACGTCGGCGTCGATGTGCTGATCAACCGGATGAAAAACGAGAACCGGGCGCGGTTCGTCCTGTTTGGTCTGCTCGCCGGCGCGACCTTCACCGGCATCGTCGGCACGCTCGGCGCGAGTTTCGTGTATCGCCTCTCGAGCACCTCCCAGACTTCGCCCGATCTGGAATGGCCGATCTGGATCATCTACCTCGCGGTGCCGCTCGGCTCGTATCTGATGTGCTTCCGGTTTCTGCAGGTGGCTGTGGCCTTTTACCGCACCGGCGAGTTGCCGCACCACGATGTGGCGCACGTCGAGGGCATCGGCGATCCGGAGGACGTCGGCGATCCGAAGATGCCCGATCCGTTCCACCCCGAAGACACCGATAAACCCGTCCCCGGAACGGAAGAGGACCGGCAGCGTGGCGACCGGAAATAACGTCCATGAACGCCACCATCATCTTCTGTCTGCTCATCGCCCTGATGCTGACCGGCATGCCGATCAGCATTTCGCTCGGGCTCACCGTGCTCACGTTTCTGTTTACGATGACGCAGGTGCCCATCGAGGCCGTCGCGCTGAAGCTCTTCACCGGCATCGAGAAGTTCGAGATCATGGCGATCCCGTTCTTCATCCTGGCGGGCAACTTCCTTACGCACGGCGGCGTCGCGAAGCGCATGATCAACTTCGCCAACTCCCTGGTCGGCCACTGGTATGGCGGCCTCGGTCTGGCCGGCGTGCTGGCGTGCGCGCTCTTCGCCGCGGTCTCCGGCTCCAGCCCGGCGACGGTCGTGGCCATCGGCTCGATCATCCTGCCGGCGATGTTGAAGCAGGGATTTCCGAAGCGCTTCGGCGCCGGCGTCATCACGACCTCCGGCGCGCTCGGCATCCTCATCCCGCCATCCATCGTGATGGTCATGTATTCCGTCTCGACGAACACCTCCGTCGGCGCACTTTTCATGGCCGGCGTGGTGCCCGGCATCATGCTGGCCTTCTCACTGGGCGTCACGACCTGGTATCGCGCTTGGAAGAATGATTACCCGCGCGGGCAGAAGGCGACCTGGGGCGAGCGGTTTGCCACGTTCCGGAAAAGCGTCTGGGGCCTGCTGCTCATCGCCATCGTAATGGGCGGCATCTATTCCGGCATGTTCACGCCGACCGAGGCTGCGGCGATGAGCGCGGTGTATGCGTTTGTCATCGCCGTCTTTGTTTATCGCGACATGCCGCTGCGCAAGGTGCCGAAGGTGCTCCTCGACTCGGCCAACATGAGCGCGATGCTGCTCTACATCATCACGAACGCCGTGCTCTTCTCGTTCCTGATGACCTCCGAGAACATCCCGCAGGCGATGGCCCAATGGATCCTCGACCGCAATCTCGGCAGCGTCGTCTTCCTGCTCGTCGTGAACATCCTGCTGCTGCTGGCCGGCAACGTCATGGAGCCGTCGAGCATCGTGCTGATCATGGCGCCGATCCTGTTTCCGGTGGCGGTCTCACTCGGCATCGATCCGGTTCACTTCGGCATCCTCATCGTGGTGAACATGGAGGTCGGCATGTGCCATCCGCCGGTGGGATTAAATCTCTACGTCGCCAGCGGCATCACGAAGATGGGCATCACGGAGCTGACCATCGCCGTCTGGCCCTGGCTGCTCACGATGCTCGGTTTCCTCATCGTCGTCACCTACTGGCCGTCGCTCACGCTCTGGCTGCCGCGGATGATGAACATGGTGAAATAAACGGCGACGCCCGCCACGCTCTGCTGCCGCCGTCCAGCGGGTCGGCGGCAAAACGCTTCTCCACCTTCGGAACCCGTGGGTCCATAGGCAGATCACGTTTTGCCGGCCGGCGGCGGTCGCTCGCTGCGGTGGCGTGGCACTTGTCCGCGCGTTGCCGGCTGTAGTCGCCGAAGATCCCGGTGTCCGCGAAACGGTTTATCGGTGTTCCCGGGTAGGGCGGGCGTCTCGCCCGCCGCCCGGGGCGTCTCGCCCCGGGCAACGCCCAAAGGACGGAGCGACGTCACCGCCCATTTGCGTGCCGCGGGCGAGACGCCCACGGCGGCGGGCGAGACGCCCGCCCTACCCGGCGAACACTGACCGCTTTTTGTTTCTCCGGGTTCCTCGGCTCGCTGCCTCTTAGCTGCCCGGCAGGCTGTGCAACTCCGGCGCGGCCATGTCTTTCCAGGAGTCCGGCTTCACCTTGATCGTTCCGATCTTGAACATGAAGTCGGCGTATTTCTGCGTCTGCTTGGGCGGCAGGCCGAAAACGTTTTCGCCGTTGGTAAGTTCCTCGACGAGATCCTCCAGCTTTTCCTTAGAGCCGGAAACCCGGAGGTAAAGCTCGGCGGCGGCGCGCTTGTCGCGATTCACGATGTCGATCGCTTCCGTGAAGGCGGCCATGTAGGCGGCATACGCTTTCGGGTTTTCTTTGCGGAACCCGTCGGAGACGACCACCACGGAGCTCGACGCTTCGCCGCCGAGGATGTCGTAGGAGCTGAAGACCTTGTGCACCCGGCCGTTGCTTTCCACGATCTCCCGGCGCTGGAACGGTGGCGAAGTGAGATGGGAATTCACCTCGGACTTGCCGGAGACGACGGCCACAAAGCCGTCCGGATGCGACATGCCGACGGTCAACCGGTCGAGCTTTGTCGCCTCCGCTTCACCGAAGGCCTGCGCGGCGGCCATCTGCAGGATGACGGCCTGAAGCGAGACCTTCACCGAGGGCACCGCGATCTTGTCCTTGTCGGTGAAATCCTTCACCGACTTGATGGCGGGATTGTTCGTGTTGAGATAGTTCGGCTGATAGGCCAGCGAGCCGCAGGTTTTGTAATCCAGCGAACCTTTGGTCTTCGCCCAGAGCGTGATGAGCGAGGGCACGCCCACGCCGCCGAACTGCATCTGGCCGGAGAGCAGGCCGTCGTTGATCACTGCGGGGCCGCTGACGATGCGATACTCGGCTTCCAGTTCGAAGCCCTTGGCCTTGGCGGCTTTTTCCACGAGCGCCTGGTCCTTCATGACCATGAAGGGCAGATACACCAGGCCGTATTGGTGGCCGGTGACGACTTTTTGGATCTCGCTGCGCGCGGTCGCCGGCAGCGAGCAGGTGATGAGGGCGATACACGTCGCTAACGCGGCGAGGGAGAAAGCACGGAGTTTGGTTTTCATGATGGGGGGAGAGAGAAGGGAGAGAGGACGGGGTGGGTAAGGCACTGGCGGGAATCCAGGCTGTGGCAGAACACCGCGGTGCGCTGACGCCGAAAACGGCGCCAGCGCGAGCCTCGGGTCAGCGATGAACTGAAGGGCTTACAAGCTCACGCCGAGCTTGTGTTCCAAATGTTTGGCGACGGCGGTGTGATCCGCGCCGGGACCGAGAAACTCGGCGGCGGCCGCGACGGCATCGACCGTCGGCGCGCCGACCGGCAGTTCGAGGCCGAGCTGGAGGGCCAGTTCGAGGGCGGTCTTCACGTCTTTAAGCTGCAGGTCCAGACCGAAGCCGGAGCCATACGTGCCGGAAAGGACAAACTGTTTCAGCTTGTTTTCCGTCGTGTTGTTGCGGCCGGTGGAGCCGTTGAAGATGTCCACCATCAACGCCGGATCGAGCCCGAACTTCTTGCCGACGAGCAGCGCTTCCATCGAGGCGATCATGCCGGCGGCGGAGACGAGGTTGTTCAACGCTTTCATCGCCTGCGCGGTGCCGAGGGCGCCGGTGCGGTAAATCTTTTTGCCCATGGTTTCCAGCACCGGCAGCGCCCGCTCCACGGCGGCCGGCTCGCCGCCGGCCATGATCGCCAGCTCGCCGGTCTTCGCTTTCGGCACGCCGCCGGAGACCGGGGCGTCGATGAGATCGATGCCGCGCTCCCGCAAGGCCGCGCCCAGCTCGACCGTGCCCTGCGGCGAGGAGGAGCTCATATCGATGAGCAGCGACCCCGCCGGCAGCCGGCTCGCGATGCCGTCGGCGCCGAGCACCGCAGAGCGCACAATCTCGATGTTCGGCAGCATCGTGATGAGGATCCCGCCGCAGCCCGCCGCGGCTTCCGCGGGGCTGCCGGCTTTCTGGACGCCGCCAAAGCCGGTCGCTTCGTCCAGCGCCGCCGCGCTCACGTCGAAAGCGACGACCGGGTAGCCGCCGCCCACGAGCTGGCGCACCATCGGCAGACCCATCTTGCCGAGGCCGACAAAGCCGACTGCCGCTTTTGTCGCGTCGCTGCTCATGATTTGCCGCCGCTGGCGGAGGTCGAGTTGCTGCTGGCGTCGATGTCTTTGAAGATTTCCTTCGCGACCCGCAGGCTGTCGATCGCCGCGGGCACGCCGCAATAGATCGCGGTCTGCAAAAAGACTTCGACGATTTCCTCGCGCGAGAGGCCGTTGTTCAGCGCGCCGCGCACGTGGAGCTTCAGCTCGTGCGGCCGATTCAGCGCGGTGATCATCGCCAGATTCAAGAAACTGCGGGTGCGGCGGTCGAGCCCGGGGCGGGTCCAGACTTTGCCCCAGCAATATTCCGTGACGAGTTCCTGCATCTGCATGCCGAGCGCGTCGGCATCGGCCAGGGACTTGTCCACGTAATCGGCGCCGAGGACTTCGCGGCGCACCGCGAGGCCGTCTTTGAAAAGCTGGGAGGTCGGGGAGGGAGGGGGATTTTTCGTCGGGCATAAGCAAGGGGTGGGAAGAGCCGGAGTGCGTTGTTAAAAATTGATACGCGGTTCGAGGCGGCGGCGGTCCCTCGCATCGGTGATTCCACGCTGCGCCGCGCAAGTGCCGGCATCGACGCGCGCCCGTCGGACTTTGCGACGCTCAACGAACGAGATGGACCATTCCGCGCCGCGCCGGCAACGACGCACGGCCGGTGCGGCGCTACGTGTGGCCCGCGCCGGAATGATCGCTGGCGCCTGAGCGACGCTTCTCATGACGCCTGCGAGAACACTGCAACATCGTCATCGCCGCCGCCATTTGCCGCGCAGTTCGCGGCGTTGAGCGAGAATCTCCCGCGCACCGTGCACGCCGCGCTCGGCATCGAGGTCGAGGAGATCAACGCCGAGCGCATCGTCCTCGGCATGCCGATCACCGACGCCGTCCGGCAGCCAATGGGGCTGCTCCACGGCGGCGTGAGCATGGTGCTGGCCGAGTCGGCGGCGAGCATGCACGCCTGCTGGGGCGTGGATTTGTCGAAGACGGCGCCGGTCGGCATCGAGATCAACGGCTCGCACCTGCGCTCCGCCCGCGCCGGCCGGGTGCGCGCGGTCGGCGAAGTCGTGCGCCGCTCGCGCACGCTCGTCGTGCACGAGGTGAAAATTTCCCACGTCGAAAGCCGCCGGCTGCTCTGCGTGGCGCGCGTCACGAATTATCTCAAGCCCGTCGCCGGCGGTCGCGCCGCCGACGGCAATCCACCGCAACCCTGAAACCTCCCGCCCCGGTCCCATGTCCGAAACCTCCTCCCCACTTCCTGCCGGCTCAGTCGCGGTGATCGCCGGCGTCGGCTCCGGCCTCGGCGCGGCGCTCGCGCGGCGCTTTGTGCGCGGCGGCTGCCGCGTGGCGCTGCTGGCGCGCTCGGCCGATTATCTCGACGCGCTGGCCGCGGAATTGAACGCTGCGACCGCCGGCAGCGCGCTGGCCGTGCCGACTGATCTGGCGGATGCCGCCAGCATCGCGGCCGCGTTTCGCCGGGTGCGCGCGGAACTCGGGCCGGTGCGGCTGCTCGTCAACCACGCCAGCTCCGGCGGGCCGACCGGCGGCGGGCTGCTCGGGCTGAAGCCGGCGACGTTTGAGCACGCCTGGCGCGTCGGCGTGCTCGGCGCGCTGCTGTGCTCGCAGGAAGCCGTGGCGGACATGCTGCAGCCGACTTCACCTGACGGTGCCGGCGGCGGGGTGGTGCTTTTCACCGGCGCGACCTCGTCGGTGCGCGGCTCGGCGATCGCTTTCAGCAGCGCGAAATTTGCCGTGCGCGGGCTGGCGCAATCGCTGGCGCGCGAGCTGTGGCCGCGCGGGATCCACGTGGCGCACGTCGTCATTGATGGCGTCATCGCGACCGAGGATGAAGACGCCGGCGCCGCGGAGGGCGAGCCGTTCCTGGACGCCGACGCGATGGCGGAAACGTATTGGCACCTCGCGCAGCAGCCGCGCCATGCCTGGACGCTGGAGCTGGACCTGCGGCCGGACCGGGAAAAGTTCTTCGAATAGCGAGCGGCAGTCGCCAGGTGTCCGGCCGTCGTCACGTCGTGGCGCCAAACGCGCGCTCCGCGTGGATCACCTTCCGGCGGATCACCTGGGCGGCGAAGCGTTCCATCTCCTCGGCCTGCGGGCTGCATTGCAGGAGGAGCAGGTTCACGCCGACATCCTCGAACTCCGCCACCCGCGCGCTCACCTGGTCCGCCGTGCCGATGAGTCCGGGGCGCAGGCCGCGGTTGGAGACCGAGTATTCCTCGATGCCGATGCGGGTGTCGAGCTGCGTGCCGCCGAGCCATTGCTGGAAATTGTCGAAGCCGGCCGCGGACGATTTCACGTCGGTGATGCGCGCCAGCTCGGCCTGGGCTTCGCGCTCGGTGTCGCGCACGATCGTGTAAGCCGCCACGCCGTATTGCATCGGCGGCTGGTCCGGCGCGAGGCGTTCCCGGCGCTCGCGCATGTCGGCGATTTTTTCCGCGATGCGTGCCGGCGGATCGCCGTGCATCACGTAGGCGTCGCAGCGCTGGGCGATGAGATTCTTCGCCGCTTCGGACTCGCCGCCGGCATAGATCACCGGCCGCGGCTGGGAGAGCGGCTTCGGCTGCATGATGCCGTCTTCGACGCGGTAGAATTTTCCTTGATACGAAAACCGGTCGCGCTTCCACATGCCGTCCACGACGTCGAGCCACTCGGCGGTGCGGGCGTAGCGGTCGTCGTGCTGCTCGAAGCCGACGCCGTATTTGCGCGCCTCGTCCGCCCACCAGGAGCTGACGACGTTCAGCGACAGCCGGCCCGGCGTGCCGGCGATGTGGTCGATGTTCGTCGCCTGCTTGGCGAGGAGCGCCGGGGAATGAAACGTCGGCCGCACGGCGACCATCAGCTCCAGCCGCTCGGTGACGGCGGCCAGCGCGGCGGCCGTGCTCCAGGCGTCGAGCGTCGGCGCGTCGGCGCCTTTGATGTCGTTGAGATTCAGCTCGGCGACGAGCGTGAGGTCGTAGCCGATCTGTTCGCTGCGCTGGGCGAGACGCTTGGCGTAGTCCCAGGTCGCCGCCATGTTTTCGTCTTCGACGTTGCGCAACCAACCGCCGAAAACCGGGAGCCAATAGCCGTAGCGCATAAGTAAATAAAAATCGGGTCTATTTTCGCGACGCGGGCAATTTCGCCCGCCAGGAAATCCACGAGCCGCGCGAACGGGTCGAAGCCGATGACGCGCGGCGCGTCGGCGACAAAGTTCGACAGCGCGTTGATGTCGTAATACACCCGGCTGCCGTCGCGATCGTCGATCATGGACTCGATGCCGCCGACGTCGATGCCGGCGCGCTGCGCGATGCGTTCGCACGCCGCGATCACGTCGTCCGGCGGCGTCGTGCCTTCCACCCGCAGGCCGCGCCGCGGCGCCTCGATCGGGCAGGCGGAAGTCGCGGAGCGTTCCAGGGTTTCACCGCTCGCGGTCTGGCAGGCATCGGCCGGGCAGAGGTCGAAGGAGCCGGCCTCCGGGAAGACGTTGATCGCGTAAAGATACCGGCCGCCGAGCGTCTCGACGCGGGTGATGTGGCCGTCGCGCGCCGGGACGAATTCCTGCACCAGCGCGACGCGATCCAGCCCGAGATCGATCGTGCCGGCGTCGGCCGCGCGCTGCAGCTCCGCCGGCGAATCGTAGCGCACGATGCCGGCGCCGCTGCCGCCGACGTTCGCCTTCACCACCACGGGAAACCGCAGCCCGCTGGCGGCCGCGGCCGGGGCGTCGGCCGCGCGGTGGATCACCCGGCTGCGCGGCGCCGGCAGGCCGAGCTCGGCGAGGAGCGTGAGCTGCAGCGCCTTCGAGACTTCGACAGTGAAGGCGCGGGTGCCGTTGATGACCCGGGCGCCGAGGCGCTCCTGATGGGCGAGAAAGTTCAGCGTGTAAAGAATCGCGCTCGTGCCGCCGCGCAGATACGCCGACGGGCTCATCCGGTTGAAGAACACGCCGCAGTCGCGCTCCGTCTGCGCCGGGTCGTAGAAAAACGGCTCGCGCGCGTCGATGCGCCGGAAAGGCGATGCCGCGCCGGTCCAGTTCCGCGAAAAGCGGCCGGAACCAGTCCGGATGTTCGTGGAAAATGGCGAGCGCGGGACGTTCGGGATGCACTCCAACAACTTCGCGGCGGAGCGTGGGAAAGGCCGGGATTCTTTCTGCAATCCCGACGTGATGCCCGCCGGGGCGGCGAGTTTGCCAGGGGCCGCGCTCCGGGCGTTTCCTCGGCCTGCGTTGAGCCCGCCGGACCAAGTCCGCGCCTGGAAAAGGAGGCAGGCGAAGCGCGGCGTGCACGGAGGAATTTAGACTTAACCAGCGTCGGTCTTGTCCACGGAAGCCGCTTCGGGAAGTCGGTGATTCCGCGGCGGCTGACCCAGATATGAAATGTTTTACTTTTGCGCTGGACGGGTTCTTAAGTCTCTGAAAACCTCGTGATTCCGACTAATCCATTGATCAATATGAGCCGCTTGTCCCTCCATTTTTCCGCTCCCGGCATGGCCGCTCTGACGCTCGCCATGGTGCAGTTCACAGTCGCCACAGGTCGCGCGCAACTCCTGCCCGGGCCGGACCCGATCACCGGCACAAACAACAACGCGCAAACGCTCGCCGGCGGCACCGGCACGGTGAGCGCCAGCGGGAATCTCTCGGTCGGGGGCGGCTCGGTGGCGGTGACGATCACGGGCAGCTCGACGCTCAACAATCTCGGCACCATCCAGCAGACCGGCAGCGGCCGGGCGATCCGGCTGACTGCCAACGGCGTCGCGAGCACGGTGAACAACGGCAGCGCCGTCAACAGCACGGCACTCGTCCAAGCCGTGGGCGACGACGCGTTTCAAGTCAACCAAACGGGCACGAGCGTCACGTTGAACAACTACGGCACGCTCAACTCCTTGGGTGGACAGGCAGTTGACTGGAACGCGATCACCACGGGCGCCAACACGCTGAACAATTTCTCCACCGGCGTGCTCTCCGCCACCGGCAACGACACGGTGCGCCCGGGCGTCAACAGCGTGATCATCAACAGCGGCACGATCCGGGCCACGCCGGTGCAGAGCGGCGGCAACGCGAGCGGCAGCGACGGCATTGACGCGCAGACCAACACCGGCGTGCAGGTGACTAACAACGGCCTCATCGAAGGCCGCGCCGGCATCACCGGCGGGGTCACGGTGCCGGGCACTTTCGCCATCTCGGTGACAAACAACCCAGGCGGCACGATCTCCGGGGTGAACGGCTCGGGCATCAACATCGACGGCGTTGCCACGACCGTGACGGCCACGATCATCAACCAGGCCGGTGCCACCATCAAGGGTAACTGGGACGGGGTTTCCGCCAACGGTGACGGCGACGGCATCGACGTCGATGGCGTCATTGATCTCACCAATCGCGGCTTTATCCGCGGCCTCGGCGCCAACGGCGTCGGCAGCGACGGCTTTGTCAATGGACCCGATGGCGTTGCCGCCGGCGGCGGCACGATCGTCAACGAAGCCGGCGCCGAGATCACCGCGGCCGTCACGAGCGGTAACGCGACCAGCAGCCAGGCGATCCTGATCGACAACTCCTCGCGCGGCAATTCCATCGCCGCGACCGCGGTGACGAACCGCGGCTTTATCAGCAGCACCAATGGGGCGGCGATCATTCTCATCAGCGATGCGACCACCGCCAACAGCGTCACCAACGACACCGGCGGCACGATCCGAGGCACCGGCGCGGCGGCCAGTGGCGCAGTCATCCAGACCGGCAACGGCAACGACTCGGTCATCAACCGCGGCGCCATCACGGCGACCGGCGCCAACGGCGTGGCCATCGACCTGCAGGGCGGCAACAACACGCTGCAGATCGAGGGCGGCGCGGCCTCCATCACCGGCGATGTCAACGGTGGGACGGGTGGCGCCAACGCGCTGATCTTCTCGCCCGGCAGCGGCAACACGTTTTCCTACGCCGGCCGCTTTTCGAACTTTGCCAGCACGCGAGTCAACGCTGGCACCGTGATTCTCCCGGGCAACGGCAACACCTACGCCGGCACCACGACGATCAACGCCGGCGGCACGCTGCAGATCGACGGCGACCTCGCGCTGACGGGCAGCTCCGTGCTCTCCATCGGCATCGGCGGACCGGCAGCCAACGGTCCGCAGAGCGCGGGTTTCCTCCGGGTCAACGGCTCGGCCACGCTCGCCGGCCAACTCGTCGTCGATCTGGCGCCGGGTGCCGCGGCCATCGGTGACAACGATGCCATCGTGTTGCTGATCGCCAATGCGCCGCTCGCCGGCGGGTTTGCGAACGTCGCCAACAACGGGCAGATCATGACGGCGGACGGCACGACCACGTTTTTCGTGAACTACGGCCCCGGCAGCCGCTTCGATCCCAGCCGCGTGGTGCTGACCAAATCCTCCGGCGGCCCGCCGGCGCGGCCCGCGTTTTTCAACGGGGAAATCCCGCTCTCGAACGGCGTTTACTTCCTGCGGTTCGCCCAGACCGGCAACTTCTTCGGCTACTACGCTTATCTCTCGGACCCGCGCTTCATCTTCCACTTTGACCTCGGCTACGAGTATTGGTTCGACAACAACGCGAACGATGGTCGGGCGGGCATCTTCTTCTACGACTTCAAGAGCGGGAGCTTCTTCTACACGAGTCCGGTCTTCCCGTTCCCGTATCTGTATGACTTCTCGCTGCAAGCGGTCCTCTATTACTTCCCGGACCCGAACAACCCGGAGCGCTACAATACGAACGGCACCCGCTTCTTTTACAACTACGCCACCGGCCAGATCATCACGAAATAGGGGATGACGGGAGATCCCGTCCGCGTCGCACCTGGAGGCGGCCCGGTGGGCTGCCGCGACAACGCCAGGGACGAACCCAGGCGAACCACGTCCCGACGCTTTTCTCCCCAAAAGGCCCAAACGCGGAGGCAAGAGCCAGCCGACGGGGAGTGCCGTGGCCGGACAAAAACGGCGCCGGATTTTATTCGCGTCGCGCGGGCAAACTCTGTGCGTGCACGGAATCCGTTTCGTCCATGCGCGCCGGCTTTAGCGCAGCATGTGTTTTGCGTTCACTGACCCAAGTGTGAAATGCATCGCCTTTGCGCTGGACGGATTCTTAAGTTTTTGGAAATCTGGGTTATCCGACGAATCCATCGATCAATATGAATCCCATCTCCGTCCGATATTCCGCTCCCGGCATGGCAGCGCTGGCGGTTGTCTTCATGCCGTTCCTGGCTCCCATGGGTCACGCGCAGCTCCTGCCCGGGCCGGACCCGATCACCGGCACAAACAACAACGCGCAAACGCTCGCCGGCGGCACCGGCACGGTGAGCGCCAGCGGGAATCTCTCGGTCGGGGGCGGCGCGGTGGCGGTGACGATCACGGGCAGCTCGACGCTCAACAATCTCGGCACCATCCAGCAGACCGGCAGCGGCCGCGCGATCCGACTGACCGCAAACAACACTTCGGTCATGGTCAATAACGGCAGCATGAGCAACAGCACGGCGCTGGTGCAGGCTGCGGGTGACGATGCCTTTCAGATCAACCAGGCCAACGCCAATATCACGTTGAACAACTACGGCACGTTCAACTCCGGCGGCGGCCAGGCGATCGACTGGGGCGCGATCGCGACCGGCACGAACACGCTCAACAATTTCTCCACCGGCGTGCTTTCTGCCACCGGCAGCGACGCGGTGCGGCCGGGGGTGAATGGATCGATTGTCAACATTGGCACGATCCGGGCCACGCCGGTGCAGAGCGGCGGCAACGCGAGCGGCAGCGACGGCATCGACGCGCAGACCAACACGGGCGTGGAGGTGAATAACAGCGGCCTCGTCGAAGGCCGCGCCGGCATCACCGGCGGGGTCACGGTGCCGGGCACTTTTGCCATCACGGTGACCAACAATAGCGGCGGGGTCATCTCGGGCGTGAACGGCTCGGGCATCAACATCGACGGCGTCGCCACGACGGTGGTCGCCAACGTGACGAACAACGCCGGCGCCACCATCAAGGGCAACTGGGACGGCGTCTCGGCCAACGGCGACGGCGACGGCATCGACATCGATGGCGTGGTCAATCTCACCAACCGCGGCTTCATCCGCGCCCTCGGCGCCAACGGCGTCGGCAGCGACGGCTTCGCCAACGGGTCGGACGGCATCGCGGCCGGCGGCGGCACGATCATCAACGAAGCCGGCGCGGAGATCACCGCGGCGGTCACGACCGGCAATGCCCGCTTCAGCCAGGGCATCCTGATCGACAACTCCTCGCGCGGCAATTCCATCGCCGCGACCGACTTGACCAACCGCGGCCTCATCAGCAGCAGCCTGGGCCCGGCGGTCGTCTTTATCAGCACGTTTGCCAACACGATCACCAATGACACCGGCGGGGTGATCAGCGGCACCGAGAACCTGGACGGCACGGCTGGCGCCGCCATCCAGAGCGGGAACGGCAACGACATCATCATCAATCGCGGCACGATCACCGGCGCCAACGGGCTGGCCATCGACATGCAAGGCGGCAACAACACGCTGCGGATCGAAGGCGGTGCGGCGGTGATCACCGGCGACGTCAGTGGTGGCGTCGGCGGCACGAACGCGTTGATCTTCTCGCCCGGCAGCGGCAACACGTTTTCCTATGCCGGCTCGTTCTCGAACTTTGCCACCGCGCAGGTCAACGCCGGCACCGTGATTCTCTCGGGCAACAGCACCTACACCGGCACCACGACGATCGCCAACGGCGGCACCCTGGTGGCGCGCAACACCGCGGCGCCCGGCAACAGCGCCACCGGCACCGGCGCGGTGACGGTGCAAAGCGGCGGCACCCTCGCGGGCAGCGGCCGCATCGGCGGGCCGGTGACCGTTTCCTCGGGCGGCCGTCTTTCCCCGAGCAACAACGGGCTTTCCGCGCCGACCCTGCTGACGCTCGGCAGCACGCTGAACGTCGAGGGCGGCTCCCGCTTCACCCTCGCCTTGGGCGCGGGCACGGCCAGCTCCGACCGGATCGCGATCGGCGGGGTGCTGACTTTCACCTCCGGCGGCGGCTCGCTGGTTTTCGACATCATCGATCGTGGCCTGACCACGGGCACCTACGATCTGGTGACCTTTGCCTCGCAGAGCGGGCTGACGCTGTCGGACCTGACGTTCGGAAATACTCCGGCGGGTTTCAGCGCGAACTTCCTGCTCGACGGCGACAGCATCGGCCTCAACGTGATCACCGTGCCCGAGCCGGGCACCTGGGCGTTTCTCATCGTGGGGACGCTCGCCGGGTGGGCCGTGTTGCGCCGGCGCTCGCTCGTGCGGCGGGAGTGCTGACCCGGCGCAGTCGCAGCGGCTGGAGAACGTGCCTCAATCGGCGGGTTTCTCGTCCCGCCAGATGTCCCAGAGATCGCGCATCCGGTCTTCAAACGCGCTCGGCTTCTCCGCGTAGATCCGCCGGGCGAGACCGAGTGACCGGCATTGTAACTCGGCGCGGCGGGCATCGATGACGGCGCCCAGCGCGGCCAAATCCTTGGGTGAAATCCAAGGCTCCGGGTTGTCGAGCAGGCGGGCGCGCAGGACCACGAGATCGTGGTCGTCGCCGAGCGCCCCAGCCAGGTTACGAAGCTCGGCGCCGAGGCTTTTGAGCGCGCCGGGCCAGAGCGGCCGCAAGGCGCGCAACTGGTAGCCGAGGTCTTTGACGCGCTTGCGCAGATCGTGCCACGACGCGTCGGTGTCCGGCCGGTCTTCCAGTCGCGCCAGCGCGTGGCGGCCCTGGCGGTAGGTCGCCCGCAGGCCGTCGCCAACGTGGCACCAGTGCCCGCCTTCGAGCGGCCAGTCGGCAGCCAGCCGCACGCGGGCTGCCCGCAGTTCCTCGACGATCGCCGGGACGCGCTCGGGCAGGCGGGCGTCCTGCGCGACGGTTTCGAGATCCTGCACCAACACGCTGCGCAGCCGCAGCGCGGCGTCGGGATCGATCCGGGTGCGCGCCGCCGTCGGCTCGAGCAGCCGGTCGAACGCGGTCACCAGCACCTGGGCATCCCGCAGAGGCGACAGCGCGCGGCCGGCATCGCGAAAGGCCGTGTTTTCCTTATCGAACCGCTTCCGTCCGAGCGCGGGGCGCACGAGGCGCAGCAGTGCCCGCAGGCGCTTGAAGCTCTTGCGGGCGTCGTGCACCGCGGCAGGCAGTTGGTCCGCCGGCGGATGGGTCAGGAGTTCCAGGGTCTTGTCCAGGCGTCCGCAAAGCAGACGGCGGACGTTTTCGGCGGCCGTTTCGTCACGGCAAAATTGCGCGGCCATAATGGGAAAAAGGAAAGCAGGGGCGGCGAAACCAATAGCACCGCGCCCGCGATCCGGCAGCCTTCATCGCGCGTCCGCGTTGCCGGATGCCGCGTCCTCGGGCCGGCCATGGCGCGCCAGCGCGGCGTTGCGATAGGCAGTGTCGCCTGTGACTTCGCGCCCAAACCAGGCCGGCGGCTGGAATGCCTGCGCGGCGGCTTCATCCGGGAATTCGACTTCCGCCACGCAAAGCCCGGCGAGCGCGTCCGCATAGATGTCGAGTTCGATGGTGAGCTCCGTGCCGGCGATCGGCAGGCGATGCCGGGTTTTGCGAATTCGACGCCCCGAGGTGGCTGGCCAGAGCGCTTCGAACGCGGCGGGTTCCAGCGGCAGCTCGACTTCGTCGCGACGCTGCCCGGCGCCGACTTTCACGGTGAGCAGGCAGCGCGCGTCGCCGATGCGCCGCAGCCGCACCTCGACGCCCCGCTCGGCGTCGCGCGCCAGGTAGCCTTGTTCCACGCTTTCCGCAGCGTGCCGGTCGAGATCTGCCGGCGGCTGCGCCACGAGAAATTTGCGCTCGATCTCCTGGTGCCCTGACGCGTCGCGTTTCATCCGAGAAAGCCGAAAACGGAACCAGACCTCCCTGCGGGCACATTCCGCCCCGCCCAAGATTCAGCCGAAGCGCCCGGTGATGTAGGCTTCGGTCTGCTTTTCCTTCGGGTTGTTGAACAGCTCGCGCGTCGGTGCGTATTCGATGAGCCGTGCCGAGGTAGAAAAACGCCGTCCGATCCGCGACGCGCGTCGCCTGCTGCATCGAGTGGGTGACGATGATGATCGTGTAATTTTTCTTCAGCTCGTGCATCAGCTCCTCGATGCGCGAAGTCGCGATCGGGTCGAGCGCGCTCGTCGGCTCGTCCATGAGCAGCACCTCCGGCTGCACCGCGATGGCGCGCGCGATGCAGAGCCGCTGCTGCTGACCGCCGGAAAGGCTGACGCCCGGCTTGCCGAGATCGTTTTTCACCTCGTCCCAAAGGGCGGCTTTGCGCAGCGCATCCTCCAGCCGCGAGCGCAGGACCGCGCGGTCGCGCACGCCGTTGAGCTTCAGGCCGACGAGGACGTTGTCGGCGATGCTCATGGTCGGAAACGGGTTCGACTTTTGGAACACCATGCCGACGCGCCGGCGCACCACCGTGGGGTCCACTTTCGGGCCGTAAAGGTTCTCGCCGTTGACGAGGATTTCGCCGGTCATGTAGGCGCCGGGGATCAACTCGTGCAGCCGGTTCAGGCAGCGCAGAAACGTCGATTTGCCGCAGCCGCTCGGACCGATGATGGCGGTGACCGCGCGCGGCGGAATCTGGAGCGTGACGTCGATGACGGCGTGCTTCGGGCCGTAGAAAATATCGACGCTGCGGGCGTCCACCGCCGGCACCACGGGCGCAGTGCCGGCCGGGGCGCTGCCGGGAGAAACGGCGCGCCCGCCGGGCGACGCGGGCGCGGCATTCGTCGGAGGATGGGTCATCGGAGGAGCCGGGGCGAGGGTGGAAGAATGGTTCGGCGGCATCATCGAGAAACGGAGCGGCTGGGGCCAGAAATCTTTCTCAAGCCTTCGCGGGAGCGGCGGCCGGAATCACCGCGGCCGCGCCGCCGGTGGTAGCACTCGCGGCCGCGGCGTCCACGGCGGGTGCCTCCGGCTTGGAGCCCTGCCGGTCGCGGGTGAGCAAACGCAAGCTCACATTGAGCCCGAGCACGAGCAAGAGCAGGACGAGCGCGGCCGCCCAGGCCTGGCGGTGCCAGTCTTCATACGGCGAGATCGCGTAGGTGAAAATCTGGAGCGGCAGCGCGGCCATCGGATCTTTCAAGCTCTGGCTCCAGCCGCTGTTGCCGAGCGCGGTGAAAAGCAGCGGCGCCGTCTCGCCGGAAACCCGCGCGACGGCGAGCAGGATGCCGGTGAGCACGCCCGTTGACGCGGTGCGCAGGACGATGTGGACGGTCGTCTTCCACTTCGCGATGCCGAGCGCCAGCGCCGCCTCGCGGTAGCCGCCGGGCACCAGGAGGAGGACTTCCTCGCCGGTGCGCAGGATGAGCGGGATCATGATGAACGCCAGCGCCGCCGCGCCGGCGAGCGCGGAGAAATGCCCGATGGCAATCGGCGACCCGCCGGGCAGCACGAGGATGGCGTAGGCGACGATGCCCCAGACGATCGAGGGCACGCCGTTGAGAATATCCGCCGACAGGCGCACCCAGGAGGCGAAGCGCGGGCTGGCGTATTCCGTCAGATACAACGCGCCGAGCACGCCGACCGGCACGCCGAGCAGGGAGGCCAGGCCGATGAGGATAAACGTGCCGACGATCGCGTGGACCACCCCGCCGCCGACCTCGCCGACCGGCGCCGGCAGCTTCGTGAAGAAATCCCAGTTCAACGACCCGGCGCCCTTGAACGTGAGATACCCGAAGACCAGCGCGAGCGGCGTGACGACGATGACCGCGCAGACCAGGCAGAGCGTGGCAATGAGCGCGCTCTTGGCCTTGCGCCAGCGCCGCAGCCGCTCGGAAACCTGGCCGAGCCGCACGGTGGCCTGGGAGATGACGCTACCGGCGGGCGATGCGGCGCGAGGCCCCGGCGCTGCCCGCTTCCTTGCCGGCCGCAGCAGGTTCGGCGCGGTGGCTGTTGGCGCTCATGTCCGCGGTGCCAAATCTCAGCAGCAGACGGGCGAGCAGGTTGACGACCACGGTGACCGCGAAGAGCACGAGGCCGACGGCGATGAGCGCGTTGCGATAATCGTCCGTGGTCGCCTCGGCGAACTCGTTGGCGATGACGCTCGCCAGCGTGTAGCCGGGCTGAAACAGGGAGGCGACGATCTTCGGCGTGTTGCCGATGACCATCGTCACCGCCATGGTTTCGCCGAGCGCGCGGCCGAGGCCGAGGATCATCGCGCCGAAGATGCCTTTCTTCGCATAGGAAAGGACGGCGATCTTTGTGACTTCCCAGCGCGTGGCGCCCAGCGCGTAGGCCGCTTCGCGCTGCAGGTCGGGCACCGAGCGCAGGATCTCGCGCGACACGCTCGTGATGATCGGCAGGATCATGATCGCGATCACCAGCGCGGCTGCGAGCATGGAGTAGCTCGTGTAAGTCGGCCCCTGAAACAGCGGCAGAAACCCGAGCGTATTTTTCAGAAACGGAAACAGGTAGCGCGGGAAACAGCGGCAGCAGCACAAAGATCGCCCAGAGCCCGAGGATGACGCTCGGAATCGCGGCGAGCATTTCCACCAGGAAGACGAGCGGCTGGCGCAGCCAGCGCGGGGCCAGTTCCGTAAGAAAGATCGCCGTCGCGACCGCCAGCGGCGTGGCGATGAGCAGGCCGAGGAGGGAGGAAACGAGGGTGCCGTAAATGAACGGCAGCGCGCCATATTCATCCTGCACCGGATCCCAGACGCTCTTCGTCAGAAACCCGAAACCGAATTTTTGAAACGTGGTGCCGGCGCCGCTCCAGAGCTGCCAGCCCACGAGCAGGACGAGCGCGAGCACCGCCAGCGCCATCGCGAAGCAAACCCCGCGGAACAGCGCGTCGCCAAACCGGGAAAGCGGCTTCAACTGGACCCGGGCTTCCGCGCCCGCCGGCGGGATCTCGGCGGGGGAACGGGCGGCGGCGGCAGCAGCGGCGGACGACAGCAGCATGGCGGAAGGCGGGAAAGCGGACGCTCGGGGGCGGCAGGGACGCGCTGGCGCGGCAAACCCGGCGGGCTGACGCCGGGGAATTTGCAGAGTCGGGAGATAAAGGATCGGTCGCCCGGGAGCCGCCGGCCGTGGCCTCTCCGCCGGGGATCGGCAAAGACGGGCGGGAAATCTCCGGGCTCCTCGCGCGGGCGCGGCGGCGGGCCGGCAGGGAGAGGAAGCGCTCCCTTTCCCGCGCCCGCCGCCGCCCGCGCGGTGCTTTACATTTTGATCGAATTCACGCGGTCGAGCACCTTTTTCTGGACGGCGTCCGGCAGCGGGGCGTAGTCGAGGTCTTTGGCGATTTTCTCGCCGTCGTCCAGCGCCCATTTCAGGAACGCGACGAGCTTTTTGCCCTTTTCGGCGTCCTTCTGCTGCTCATACACGAGCAACCAGGTCACGCCGGCGATCGGGTAGGCGTCCTTGCCCGGCGCGTTGACCATCGAGAAGCGGAAGTCGTCCGGGATGCTGGCGGTGGCCAGGGCGGCGGTGACGCTTTCGAGCGAGGGCTTGACGTAGGCGCCGTCCTTATTTTTCACGTCGGCATACGGCAGCTTGTTTTGGAGCGCGTAGATCAACTCCACGTAGCCGATCGAGCCGGGGATCTGCTTGACCTGGCCGGTGACGCCTTCGTTGCCCTTGCCGCCGAGGCCGGCGGGCCAGGAGACGCTGGTGCCTTTGCCGACTTTCTTCCAATCCTCGCTTACGCTGGAGAGGTAGTCGGTGAAGATGTAGGTCGTGCCGGAGCCGTCGGCGCGATGGATGACGGCGATCTCCTGGTCCGGCAGCTTCAGCCCGCTGTTCTGGCCGGCGATGGCGGGGTCGTTCCACTTTTTGATCTTGCCGAGGTAGATGCCGGCGATCGCGGCGGCGTCGAGCTTCAGACCGGTGACGCCGGGCAGGTTGTAGGTCAGCACCACGGCGCCGGCGACCGTCGGGATGTGCAGGATCTTGCCGCCCTTCGCCTTGGCCAGCGCATCGTCGCTCATCGGGCCGTCCGAGGCGCCGAAATCGACGGTGCCTTCGCTGATCTGTTTCTGGCCGCCGCCGCTGCCGATGGACTGGTAGTTAAAGTTCACCGACGGATCGACCTTTTTGTATTCCGAGAACCACTTCGAGTAGATCGGATACGGAAACGTGGCGCCGGCGCCCGTGATGGAGGTCTGGGCGCGCAAGCCGGGCGCGGCGCTCAGGAGAGCGGCGAGGCCGGCGGCGAGCGGGAGGATGTGACGGAGTGTCTTCATGGGATTCATAAGGCGATGTGCGAGCTGGGGTCTGCGGCACCGGGGCGCGGATAGATATCCTGCCATCGGCACGACGCGCCACGATGGCCGCGGATCGGCGCGGCGGCACGTTGGGAAGTGTGAAGATTTTGTTACAATGCGTTTCTGCCGGGGAGGGCCGTGAATGCTAATGTCCCGTCGGCCGCCGCCCGCGCAAGCGCCGCTCCGGCCCCGCGATTTCGCTCTCGTTTCCCTGCCTGTCCACTCCCCGATCCACCCGCACCGCCATGTCCCCACTGCCCAGCGATCACATTCTCGGATCCTTCGACGAAGCCCTCAACGCCCTGCGCAACGACGTGCTCATGATGGCCAGCCTGACCGAGCGCAATCTCACCCAGACGTTTGAAAGCCTCTTCCAGCGCGACACCGAACTGGCCAACCAGGTCATCGCCGACGACGAGGAGATCGACACCCTGGAAAAGCAGGTGGACAGCGAGGGCATCGACATCCTCCTGCGCTTCCAGCCGGTCGCCCGCGATCTGCGCGCCATCATTGCCACGATGAAAGTCGGCGCCAATCTCGAGCGCATCGCCGACCAGGCCACCAGCATCGCCCGCCGGGTGCGCAAGCTGAACCTGGAGGAAGCGCTGCCGGAAGCCACAGAGCTCGAGCCCATGGCCGCCGAGGCGGTGATGATGCTCAAGGACAGCCTGCGCGCCTTCACCGACGGCGACGTGGACCTCGCGCTGACGATCAAGCCGCGCGACAAGCAGCTCGACGCGCTCAACTCCCAGATCAGCGTCCGGTTCACCGAGTTGATGTCCCGCAATCCCGAGCAGATCCGCAGCTACCTGGAGCTCATCTTCATCGCGCGCAGCCTGGAGCGCGTCGGCGACCACGCCACGAACATCGCCGAGGACGCCGTGTATGCGAAAAACGCGCACGACATCCGCCACCTGCAGCAGGACCAGCTGCGCTCCGTCGGCGCGCCGAAGTAAAGGGGGCGAGCCGCGCCTTGGGGCGGGTGAGAAAACTCAGATTTTATCCGCCAGCCGGGCGACCACGGTGACCAGCTCGGCGGCGTCCACCGGCTTGGCCACGTGCATGTCAAAGCCGGCCAGCAGCGCGCGGCGGCGATCCTCCGAGCGGGCAAAGGCGGTGAGCGCCAGCGCCGGCACCTTTCGGCCATACCCGGCTTCGGAATCGCGGATGCTGCGCAGAAATTGATACCCGTCCTCGCCCGGCATGCCGATGTCGGACACCAGCACGTCGGGGCGGAATTCCTGCACCAGCCGCCGGCCTTCCTCGGCGGAGCTGGCGGTGGCGACCAC
This sequence comes from uncultured Verrucomicrobiae bacterium, assembly GCA_963762725.1. Classification (GTDB taxonomy): domain Bacteria; phylum Verrucomicrobiota; class Verrucomicrobiia; order Chthoniobacterales; family SZAS-18; genus JAFAXH01. The sequence continues at coordinate 1,521,387 of CAVXLY010000005.1, forward strand.
GGCGTCGCAGCGCTCCAGCATGCGCCGGACGATCTCGCGGCCGTCGGGCTCGTCGTCTACGACCAGCACGCGCGCGCCCTTCAGCTCCGGCGGGCACTCCGCCATGCCCTCGAAGCTGGCGCGCGGATGCTGCCGGCGCGACTCCAGCGAGTCGCCGGTGCCCGGATGCACGATGGCCAGCGGGAGATGAACGATGAACGTGGCGCCCTGGCCTTCGCCGGGGCTCTGCGCACGCACGGTGCCGCCGTGCATCTCGGCGAGATTTTTCACGATCGCCAACCCCAGCCCGAGGCCGCCGTGGCGGCGCGTGATGGAGCCGTCCTCCTGCCGGAAACGCTCGAAGACGTGCGGCAGAAAATCGGCCCGGATGCCGAGCCCGGTGTCGCTGACGGTGATCTCGACGTGGGAATTCACGCGCGCCAGAAACACCTGCACGCGGCCGTTGCGCGGGGTGAACTTGATGGCGTTGGAGAGCAGGTTCCAGACGATCTGCTGGATGCGCGCCGGGTCGCCCATGACCGGGCCGTCCAGCGGATCGAGCACGGCCTGCAGACGCACGCCCTTCGTCTCGGCGGTCGGTTTGACGGAGTTGATGGCCGCTTCGATGACGCTCGCCAGCTCCAGGCGCTGGACGTCGAGGCGCACCTTGCCGGAGATGATGCGGCTGACATCGAGGAGATCCTCGATGAGCTGGGTCTGCACCCGGGCGTTGCGCTCGATGACCGTGAGCCCGTCGGCGATTTCCTCGGCGCTGAGGCCTTCGCCGCGGAGCATCTGCGCCCAGCCGAGGATGGCGTTGAGCGGGGTGCGCAGCTCGTGGGAAAGGTTGGCGAGGAATTCGTCCTTCAGCCGGCCGTTGCGCTCGGCTTCGGAGCGGGCGGAGCGCTCGGCGGCGAGCAGGGCATCGCGCTGTTCGTCCAGGCGCAGCTTGTCCTCGACATCCGTGCACGTGCCGATCCATTCCCGGACTTCGCCGTGCGGGCCGGGCAGCGGGATGCCCACGCAGTCCACCCGGCGATACTCGCCGTCCCGCCGGCGCAGGCGGAAGACGTGGGAAATTTTCTGCCGCTTTTCCGTGGCCTGCCGCAGCGCGACGGCGGTGCGCTCGCGGTCCTCGGGATGGACGGCGCGGAACCAGCCGCGGCCGACGTATTCCTCTCGCGTCTGGCCGGTGAAGGTTTCCCAGCCCGGCACCTCGCCGAAGATGGCGCCCTGGTTGTCGGCCTGCCAGACGATGAGCGTGGTCTCGGTGACGAGCGAGCGAAACCGGCTCTCGCTTTCCGCGACCGCGCGATTCGCCCGGGCGCGCTCGATGTCGGCCCAGGAACGCTCGACCGTGGCCTCGACCAGCTCGATCTCCTCCACGGCCCAGTCCCGCGGCTCGGCGTGATGCACGGCCATCATGGCGACCAAGCGGTTCTCTTTCACCAGCGGACAGCAGATGATGGCCTTGATGCCAATGGCGTTGAACGACGCCGCGCCGCCGTCCCCATCCTGGGGCAGCTCGCGCTCCACGTCCCGCACCACGAGCGTGCGCCCGGCGCGCTGGTCGGCGACCGCGCGGGCGCCGAAGAGCGAGAGCCGGTAGCTGCCGACCGTAGTGGCACAGCCGCCCGCGGTGTAATCGTGCCGGATGGTGAAGTGCTCCGAGTCGAGCTCGACGTCCGCGTAGGCACAGCGCGACACCTGCAGCTGCTCGCCGAGCTGGCGGCAGACGATGGCCATCACGATCTCGGGGTCCACGACTTCGCGCGTCGCCTCCGAGAGGTCGTTGAGAAACTCGAGCCGGCGCGTCAGCCCGCGCAGCCGGGCTTCGGCGCGCTTCTGGTCGTCAATGTCCGTGCAGGTGCCGAACCATTTGACGATTTCGCCGGTCGCCGGGTCGCGCTGCGGCAGGGCGCGCCCGAGAAACCAGCGGTAAACGCCGTCTGAGGCGCGGCGGAAGCGGTATTCAATGTCATAGGGCTCGCCGGTGCGCAGCGCCTCCTGCCAGCGGACGATGGAGCGCTCGAGATCGTCCGGGTGGAGCAGCAGGTTCCAGCCGTCGCCGCGGGCCTGATCCCAGGTCAGGCCGGTGTAGTCCCACCAGTGCTGGTTGTAATATTCGTGGTAGCCGTCCGGCCGGGTGATCCAGATGATCTGCGGCATCGTGTCGGCCAGCAGGCGAAACTTTGCCTCGCTCTCGGCCAGTTCCGCGGAACTTGGTGCCACGACGCCGCCTTCCGGGCTGGCGGGCGGATGATTCATCGGCTGGATGGACATGAGGCGGGCTGGATGCTCGGATTGGATTTCAGAGCAGATTTGGACCCCGCCCGGCGGTAATTTTCGGCACAATGTGAAATCGTCAAGCCGCCCGGTTTTGACCGCGGCAGCGCGCCGATTCCGGCCGCCGGCGTGACCCTGGGCGGTGCCGCGCTTGCAAACCGCTGATTCCGCGGATGTTGGGCGTTCCGCTACGCGCAAGCCGGGGAAGGGGGACGATACCTCTGTTGCGACACGGTTCCGGCCGGTCGGACGGCAGAAACCTTTTTTGCAGCCAGCAAAGCGAGCCGGCGCCCGCCCGCCAGTCTGCGGGCAGGCCGGCGGCATCAACGAGGACAAACCCATGCCACACGACAAGCGGAACCCCCAGCCCGTGCATGTGCCGGGCACCATGAAAGGCGAAGAAATGGTGGTCAAGCAAGGCTCGGAGCCCGGCCGCGGCGCCGCTCAGGGCCGCAGCTACCGCTCCGCGCGGGACTCCACCGGGATCAACGCGCACCTGCGCCAGCCGATCCATCCGAGCATGCCGAACCTGCCGCCCTCCTGAGGCGGCCGGCGCGTGTGCGGATCGCGGTTTCCCGGCAGCGTGCGGTTGTTTCCTCACTCCTCTTGATGAGTTCCGGTTTCCCTCCAGCGGGCGGGCGGCAGCGGCAGCAGACGGTTTCGCCCTTCGCGACGCTCCGCCGCTTTGCCCGACCGGGCGGTGCGGCGGCAGCGGCGACGGCTGCGCGGGAGCGGTGCGAACTGTGCGGGATCTCCCTGGCGCCGGAGCATCGGCATCTGCTGGAAATGGCCACCCGGCGGGTGACCTGCGCGTGCGATCCGTGTGCGCTCCTGTTCCACAACGCCGTCGGCGGCCGCTTCAAGCTCATCCCGCGCGACGCTCGCTCGTTGCCGGACTTCCGGATGTCGGACGCCGCGTGGGAAAACCTGTCGCTGCCGATCAATCTTGCCTTCTTTTTCCACAGCACGCCGTTCGGCAAGACCGTGGCACTCTATCCCAGCCCGGCCGGTGCCACGGAGTCGCTCCTGCCACTGGCGGCCTGGGAGAAACTGGTGACGGAGAACCCCGGCCTCGCGGAGATGCTGCCCGACGTCGAGGCGCTGCTGGTGAACCGGGTGGGCGAGACGCGCACCCATCTGCTGGCGCCGATCGACGCCTGCTTCGAACTCGTCGGGCTCATCCGATTGCACTGGCGGGGGCTTTCCGGCGGCACGGAAGTCTGGCAGGAAATCGCGACATTTTTTGCCCGGCTCGAAGCCGGCGCGCGGCCGTTGGAGATCGAGCCCGCCAACGCGGTGGCGCTGCCCGTGGAGAAGACCCATGCCTGACCTCGGCTTCCAGATCGTCGGTGTCGAGCCCGCGGTGCGCGGGTTGATCCCGCTGCTGCACTTCCGGGTGGCGGTGACCAACACGCCGGAAACCGAGACGATTCATTCCGTCATCCTCCAGGCGCAGATCCAGATCCAGTCGCCGCAGCGCGCCTACAACGGCCGGGAAAAGGAAAAGCTCGTCGATCTTTTCGGTCCGCCGGAACGCTGGGGCCAGACGCTGCGCAACAAGCTCTGGACGCATGCGCACACCACGGTCCGCCAGTTCGCCGGGAGCATCGAGGCGACTTTGCCGGTGCCCTGCTCGTTCGACCTCAACGTGGTGGCGACGAAGTATTTCTTCGCCCTCGACCCGGAGACCGACGTGTCGCTGCTCTTTCTTTTCAGCGGAACGATCTTCTACGCCGCGCCGCCGGATGATCGCCTCCAGGTGCAGCAAATTTCCTGGAACCAGGAATCCGTTTACCGCCTGCCGGTGGCACGCTGGCGGGAGCTGATGGACCACCATTATCCGAACACCGCGGTGCTCTCGCTGCCGCGGGAAACCTTTGACCGGCTTTACGATTTCAAATGCCGGCACGGTATCGCGACGATCGAGGGCGCGGTCGAGCGCTTGCTGGCGGCGGAAGCGTCGGCTATCCCGGAGGCCATGACCTTGCAGCCATGAACGCGGCGCTCGTCGAGCAGGTCGTGAACGCGGTCCTCTACGAGGGCTACATTCTTTATCCCTACCGGGCGTCGGCGAAGAAGAACCGGCAGCGCTTCACGTTTGGCCGCGTCTATCCGGAGGACTACAGCGTCGCGCAGGCGGGCGCCGAGCCGTGCCTCATGCAGACGGAATGCCTCGTCCAGCGCGGGCGGGATGAGGTCGGGGCTGGTGGCGCGGCGGCGGTGGAGATCTCGGTGCGGTTTCTGCACCCGATGGCGCGGGAGATCGGCGAGCTGCCCGCGCCGCTGGCGGAACTTCCGGAAACCCTGGAGCCGGGCCGGTATCGCGTGGTGCCGGAGCTGCGGCTGGGAAAGCTGTTGCACCAGACCTGGCAGGAGGCGGTCGAACGGCTCGTGACCGTGCCGGTGCAAGGGGTTCCCGCGCTCGTGGCGGCGACAACGCGGGACGGCGGCGGGCAGCGCGTGCTGTTCGCTTTTCCGGCGAGCCGCGCCGTGGAGCCGATCCGCGACCCCGCGTCGCAACAGGTCGTCGCCGTCGTCGTGCGCCGGCAGGAGGCGCTGGCCGGGGAGATTGAGCTGCGTGCCGAGCCGGTGGACGCCGATGTCTTCCGGCTCACCGTCCGCGTGTGGAACCGCACCCCGGTGCCGGCAGCCAGCCTGGGCGATGAGGAAGCCGTGCTGATGCGGACTTTTGCCTCCACGCACACCGTCCTTCAGGCCCACGGGGCGGCAGCACGTTTCTTTCCCTGCTCGAGCCGCCGGAGCGGTATGCGGAGGCGGCCGCGGCGTGCAAAAACATCGGCGTCTGGCCGGTGCTCGTCGGCGAGGAGGAAAAAGGGGACCGCGACGCGCTGCTCGCCTCGCCGATCATCCTTTACGATTACCCGAAGATCGCCCCGGAAAGCGCCGGCGACCTGTGCGACGGCGGCGAGATCGACGAAATCCTGTCGCTGCGCATCCAGACATTGACCGACGAGGAAAAGAACGAAATGCGCCAGGTGGACGACTTCGCCCGCCGCATCCTGGAACGCACCGACGCGCTGCCCACAGAAAACCTTCTCGCCATGCACGGCGCCATGCGGGAAGTCGTGCCAAACCCGGCACCGGCGGCACGGCGCGACGACGGAGCTTTCGGAAATCGAGGCGTTTTTCAATCCCGACACCCGCCGCCACAGCGTGACCGTCGCCGGCGTCGAACTCAAAGCCGGCGACCGCGTCCGCATTCATCCCAAAGGCCGGGCCGACATCATGGACCTCGCGCTGGCCGGGAAGATTGCTGTCATCGAAGCCGTCGAGCAGGACGCCGAAGACCGCTTCCACCTCGCCCTGGTGCTGGAGGATGACCCGGGCCGGGATCTCGGCATGTTGCGCCAGCCGGGGCACCGTTTTTTCTACACGCCGGAGGAAGTCGCGCCGCTTCCCCAGGAGGAAAATCAGCCATGAGCGCGCCGGCCAGACGCATCCTCGTCGCCGGCATCGGCAACATCTTCCACGGGGACGATGCCTTCGGCTGCGAAGTCGCGCAGGCGCTCTTGCGCCGCCCGCTGCCCGAGGGCGTGCGCGTCGTCGATTTTGGCATTCGCTCCTACGACCTCGCGTATGCGATCATGGACGGCCCCGACGCGACGATCCTGGTGGACGCCACGCCGCGCGGCGAGCCGCCCGGCACCGTCTCGCTCGTCGAGCCGGACCTGAGCGAACTCGACCGGCTCGGGACCGAAGAAATCGATGCCCACAGCATGAACCCGGTCCGCGTGCTCCAACTGGTCCGCTCGCTCGGCGGCGAACCGGGCCGCGGCCTGTATCTGGTCGGCTGCGAGCCCGCCGTGCTGGATGCCGACGGCTTCGGCCTGAGCAAGCCGGTGCAGGCCGCCGTCCCGCAGGCGATCGTGCTCATCGAGTCGCTCGTGGCAAACCTCTTGCGCGGCGAAGGGCCGCCCGACTTTTCAGAAACCCCCGGCCTCGCCCGGCCCGGAAGGAGGTGAACTGAACAATGAACCCACCGAACACTGGCACCACCATTCTGGCCATTGTGGCCCTGATCGCCGCCCTGATCTTCATCAAGAACATCCCGGAACTGCGACGCTACCTGCGCATCAGCAGCATGTGACCGCCGCAGCGGCTCCGGGCAGCGGCAGGCAGGTCGGTCGCCCGGCTCCGCTTCGGGTCGTGCCGTCGCCGTGTCCCGGCGCGGAGTTTACAGATCGACGTTTTCCTCGTCGCCGCCGGCGGTCACCTGCGCATGGTTGACCGCCGCGACCAGGCCGACGCCGCCGATCACGTTGCCCAGCAAGGTCGGCACCCAGAAATTTCCGAAAAACTCCAGCCACGCGAGGTTTCCCGTCAGGACGAGATAGAACGTCTTCACGGAGCCGGCGATGATGTGGTTGAACCCGCCGAGCCCGACCACGTAGGTGATCAGGATGATGACGCCGACGCGCGCGGTCTCGGCGAACGGCAGCAGCCAGACCATCAGCGCGATCAGCCAGCCGGCGAGCATCGCCCGGAGCACGTGGGTGAGAAACGAGCCGGGCAGCGACTCCGCCGCGATGGCGCCGAACGCCGCGTGCATTTTCGCATCGAAGACCGGGGTGTGCGCGAGCAGCAGGGCAAAAAGAAAGGTGCCGACCATGTTGGCAGCCAGCACGACCATCCAGAGGCGGGCGACCTGCCAGAGGACCTTGCGATCCCAGCGGCGGAGCAGCGGCAGGATCGGGGTGAGCGTGTTCTCGGTGAAAAGCTGCTGCCGACCGAGGATCACCAGGAGGAATCCGATGATGTAACCTGACTTCGTCAACAGCGGGCGCCAGGAGGCTTCGGGCAGCGCTTCGTAGAGCAACCCTTCCGTGACCAGGGAGAAGCCCATGGAAAGCCCCGCCGCCAGACCTGACCACGCGAGCGCGGAGGTGGGCCGCTTCAATTCCTCCAGCCCCTCGATGTGGATCGTCTCGTAAACCGTTGCCGCGGAAGGGGCCACGCGCCGCTCGGCGTCGCGCTGCTCTTCCTGCTTCAAGTGGGGGCTCCGGTCCTCCGGGGCCGCCGGTTTGCGATCAAGCTCTTTGTCATCCACGCCTCCGTAAACGGAAATGGGCCGCACCGCGGCGGTCAGAGCGAAAAGAGAGCAGCCCCCAAATTATTTCAGGGTTTCCCCGAAAAAACCGTGGGGGGAAACGTCCAAAAGCCGGATTCCTTCGAAAAATAGAACAGGGTCAGCTCGGGGGTATTCCAAACCGCGGTGTCGGGAAAGGAGAATCCTATGGTAGCAGCAGTGTCCCACCCCATCGGCGCGCATCGGCCGCCGGATGTGAAAGAGGTTCACGTCATCTGGATGACGACCGGGCTGAGTTGCGACGGGGATTCGGTCTCCGTCACCGCCGCGTCGCTGCCGAGCATCGAGGACGTGGTCATGGGCAACATCCCGGGCCTGCCGAAGGTGCATCTGCACAATCCGGTGCTCGCCTACGAGGTCGGCGACGACTTCATGAAATGGTGGTTCGACGCCGCGGCAGGCCGGCTCGATCCCTTCGTCCTCGTGCTCGAAGGCTCCGTGCCGAACGAGAGGATCAAAAACGAAGGCTACTGGGCCGCCATGGGCACCGACCCGGACACCGGCCAGCCGATCACGACGAACGAATGGATCGACCGCCTCGCCCCGAAGGCGCTGGCCATCATCTGCGCCGGCACTTGCGCGACCTATGGCGGCATCCACGCGATGGAGGGAAATCCCACCGGCGCGATGGGACTCGCCGACTATCTTGGCTGGGGCTGGCGGTCAAAGGCCGGGCTGCCCATCGTCAATGTCCCGGGCTGCCCGGTGCAGCCGGATAACATGATGGAGACGCTGCTCTATCTGCTCTACCAGGTCGCGGGCCTCGCCCCGGTCATCCCGCTGGACGACCAGCTCCGGCCGACCTGGCTCTTCGGCAAGACGGTGCACGAAGGCTGCGACCGCGGCAGCTACTACGAGCAGAGCGATTTCGCCCACGAATACGGCTCGCCGAAATGCCTCGTGAAGCTCGGCTGCTGGGGGCCGGTGGTGAATTGCAACGTGACGAAACGCGGCTGGATGGACGGCGTCGGCGGTTGCCCCAATGTGGGCGGCATCTGCATCGGCTGCACGATGCCGGGGTTCCCGGACAAGTTTATGCCGTTCATGGACGCGCCGCCGGGGTCAAACCTGTCCACCTCCGGGCCGATCGCGTTCTGGGGGCGGTTCATCCGCAAGATGCGCTCCATCACAAACGCGACCGTGAACAAGGAGCCGAAGTGGCGGCACCCGCGCGCGGAGCTGACGACCGGCTACGTGCCGAAGTATTACGCCGCCCACTAGATCTTCTCCATCCAACCCGAGGCCCGTCCCCATGCCAACCGCCACCATCCCCAAAGTCAAAACGTCGGCCAAGCAGGGCAATCTCGTCGAGATGTCCTGGGATCCGATCACCCGCATCGTCGGGAGTCTGGGCATCTACACGAAGATCGATTTTGAAGCCAAGAAAGTGGCCGAGTGCTACAGCACGTCGTCCATCTTCCGCGGCTACTCGATCTTCATGAAGAACAAGGATCCGCGCGATTCGCACTTCATCACGAGCCGGATCTGCGGCATCTGCGGAGACAACCACGCGACCTGTTCGGTCTATGCCCAGAACATGGCCTACGGCGTGAAGCCGCCGCCGCTGGCGGAATGGATCGTGAACCTCGGCGAAGCGGCCGAATACATGTTCGATCACAACATCTTTCAGGACAATCTCGTGGGGGTCGATTTCTGCGAGATGATGGTGAAAGAAACGAACCCGGGCGTCTGGGAAAAGGCGCTGAAAACCGAGGCGCCGCACGCCAAGGATCACGGCTACCGCACCATCGCGGACATCATGAAGTCGCTGAACCCGTTTGAGGGCGAGTTCTACCGCGAGACCCTGCAGGTCAGCCGCTACACCCGCGAGATGTTCTGCCTCATGGAAGGCCGGCACGTGCATCCTTCCACGCTCTACCCGGGCGGCGTCGGCACGGTGCCGTCCATTCAGGTGTTCACCGATTTTCTCGTGCGCCTGATGCGGTATGTCGAGTTCATGAAAAAGGTCGTGCCGCTGCACGACGACCTTTTCGATTTCTTCTACGAAGCGCTGCCCGGCTACGAGGAAGTCGGCCGCCGGCGCATCCTGCTCGGTTGCTGGGGCTCGTTCCAGGATCCGGACACCTGCGACTACGATTACCGGACGATGGCGAGCTGGGGCCGGGACATGTTTGTCACGCCCGGCATCATCGTGGATGGCGAGCTGGTCACGACGAGTCTGGTGGATATCAATCTCGGCATCCGCATCCTGCTCGGCTCGTCGTATTACGAAGGCTGGGAGAACAGCGAAAAATTTGTCACCCACGATCCGCTCGGCAATCCGATCGATCAGAATCATCCCTGGAATCAGACGACAATCCCGAAGCCGCAGAAGCGCGATTTCGGCGGCAACTACACCTGGGTCATGTCGCCGCGCTGGTATGACAAGCGCACGGACGACCACCTTGCGCTCGACACCGGCGGCGGGCCGATTGCCCGGCTTTGGGCCACCGCGCTCGCCGGCATGGTGGACATCGGCTACGTCAAATCCACCGGCCACAGCGTGAAGATTCTGCTGCCGAAGACGGCGCTGAAACCGGAGGTCGAGTTTGAGTGGAAAATCCCGCAGTGGAGCAACGCCCTCGAGCGCAACCGCGCCCGCTCCTATTTCCAGGCGTATGCCGCCGCGGCGGCCCTGCACTTCTGCGAGAAAGCGATGCAGGAAGTGCTCGCCGGGCGCACGCAGACGTTCACGCCCTTCAAGGTGCCGGACGAAGCGATCGGCTGCGGATTCCACGAAGCCGTGCGCGGCGTGCTGTCGCATCACATGGTCATCCGCAAAGGCAAGATCGCGAACTACCACCCGTATCCGCCGACGCCGTGGAACGCGAATCCGCGCGACATTTACGGCACGCCCGGGCCGTATGAAGACGCGGTGCAAAACACGCCGATCTTCGAGGAAAACGGTCCCGAGAACTTCAAGGGCATCGACATCATGCGCGCCGTGCGCTCGTTCGATCCCTGCCTGCCGTGCGGCGTCCACATGTATCTCGGCAAAGGGAAAACCCTGGAGAAAATGCACACGCCATCGGCGCTCGCCGGCCTGGCGGTGAAGTGACGACCTGACCGCCCGCCCATCTGTGCCTGCTTCCCCCAACAACGGCGCCGCCGCCCCGCCGCCGCGCCACGAAGGGGGCGGTCTGAACCAGCAGGGCAAGCGCATCCAGGAACTCATCGAGCAGATCGAGGCATTGCCCGATCCCGCGGCGCGCGCGCTCATGCAGGAGTGCATGGGGTCCGTGCTCGCCTTCTACGGCGAAGGGCTCGCGCGGGTGATGGAAGTCGTGCAGGAAACCGCCGGCGGCGAGGGGAGCGCTCCTTTCCAGGCGTTGCTCGACGACGAGACCGTGCGCGGCCTGTTGCTTCTCCACGGCCTGCACCCGGTCAGTCTCGAAACCCGCTTGCGCCAGGCGCTCGACAAAGTCCGTCCCTACATGGAAAGCCACGGCGGGAACGTCGAGCTCGTCCACTTGGAAAACGACTACGCCCAGCTTGCGGCTCGAAGGGCACTGCAAGACGTGCCCGTCCTCGGCGGTCACGCTGGAGCTGGCCGTCCGGCAGGCGATCGAGGAAGCCTGCCCGGATCTGCAGGGGTTCGACGTCGAAGGCATGCCCGACACCAGCACCGCGGCACCGGAGGCGACGCCGGACGGAGCCAACGGCCATTACACGCACACGCCCAACGCCGCGCCGAGCTGGACGGTCGTGGAAGGCACGGAAACCCTGGCCCACGGCGGCCTGCTCTCGCGCCATCTCGCCGGGGTGCCGCTGCTGCTGTGCAAACTCGACGACCAGCTCTTCGCCTATCGCGACCAATGCCCCGCCTGCAACCTGCCGCTCCACCTCGGCGCGCTCACGCCGGGGGACGGCCTGCTCGCCTGCCGCGCGCAGCATCGCTACGACGTCCGCCGCGCCGGGCGCAGCCCTGATCTGCCCGACCGGCATCTCGATCCGTTTCCCTTGCTGGTGAAGGATGGCGTGGTGAAAGTGGCGCTCTCCCGCGCCGGACATTGATCGTCTGAGCGACGGGTGCCGCCAACACCATCCACACGTTTTCTTTCATGACCACCACGTTGCTTTCCATCCTGCTGCTCGGGTTTTTTCTCGGCATGCGGCACGCCACGGATTCCGATCACGTCATCGCCGTCGCCACCATTGTCAGTCGTCAACGCCGGCTCGGCGGCGCGGCGCTCACCGGGGTCTGGTGGGGCGTGGGCCACAGCCTGACGATGCTGGTCGTCGGCGGCGCGATCATCCTTTTCGGCGTGGTCATTCCCGGAGCGGCTCGGATTGAGTCTGGAACTGTGCGTGGCGTTCATGCTGATCCTGCTCGGCGTCTTCAATCTGCGCGGTTTTCTGCGCCGCACCCGCGGGACGCTGGCGGCGGGCGGCGGGAATATCGCCGCGCTCGCGCATGCGCATGAGCATCCGCATCAGCACGGCGACTACGTCCACAACCATCCCCATGGCCACGGGCACGACCCGGACGCGCACGGCCATCGCGAGGAACAGACGCCGACCGCGTGGCTGGATGCGCGCTTCGGCGGGCAGCGTTTTTACCGCGTCGTGCGGCCCATGCTCGTCGGCGTGGTCCACGGTCTGGCCGGGTCGGCGGCGGTCGCGCTCCTGGTGCTGCCCATCATCCCGGATCCCGCCTGGGCGATGGCGTATCTCGGGCTGTTCGGCCTGGGGACCGTGGCGGGCATGATGCTCTTCACCGCGGCGATCTCGCTGCCGTTTCTCTGGACCGCGAAGCGCTCCGACTGGGTCCATCGCTGGATGGGCGCCGCTACCGGCGCGCTGAGCGTCGGGTTCGGCATTTTCATGATTTACGAGATCGGTTTTGTGCAGGGACTGTTTCGGTCGTGAACGGCTGACCCGCCATGCAACCCCAACGCTTGAAAGTCACGGTCCGCGGCGCCGTGCAAGGCGTCGGGTTCCGGCCGTTCGTTTACCGGCTCGCGACGGAGCATCAGCTCAGCGGCTGGGTTTCGAATTCGGCGAGCGGCGTCTTCATCGAAGTCGAAAGCCGCCAGGAAACGCTCGAGCGATTTCTGCACCGGCTGGAAAAGGAGCGGCCGCCGCGCGCCGCCATCCAAAGCCTGGAAGCGACCTGGCTCGACGCGCTCGGCTACGAAGGTTTTTCGATCCGGCGCAGCGATGAAAACGGCGCCCGCACCGCGCTGATCCTGCCCGATCTGGCGCCGTGCGCGGATTGTTTGCGCGAGATCTTCGATCCCGGCGACCGGCGCTATCGCTACCCGTTTACGAACTGCACGAACTGCGGCCCGCGCTTCACGATCATCGAGGCACTGCCCTACGACCGGCCGAACACAGCGATGAAGCAGTTCACGCTGTGCGCGGCCTGCGCGCGGGAATACGGCGACCCGCGCGACCGCCGCTTTCACGCCCAGCCCAACGCCTGCCCGGACTGCGGCCCGCGGCTCGAGCTTTGGGACGCGACCGGCCGGGAGCTTTCCCGCGGAGACGCCGCGCTGCGCGAAGCCGCGGCGGCACTGCGCGACGGCCGGATTCTCGCCCTCAAAGGGGTCGGCGGTTTTCATCTGCTCGTGGATGCCCGGAACGCGGCGGCCGTCGCGCGTCTGCGCGCCCGGAAGCGGCGTGAGGAAAAGCCGTTTGCGCTCATGCATCCGACGCTTGAATCCGTGCGCGAGGACTGCGACTTCACTGCCCTGGAGGAGCGCCTGCTCCGCTCGCCGGAGGCGCCGATCGTGCTGGTGCGGAAACGCGCCGGGGCGTTCCGGCTGGCGCCCGGCGTGGCGCCCGGCAACCCGTTTCTGGGCGTCATGCTGCCGGGCTCGCCGCTCCACAGCCTGTTGCTGGCCGACCTCGGCTTTCCGGTCGTCGCCACGAGCGGGAATCTTTCCGACGAGCCGATCTGCACCGGCGGTGGCGAAGCGCTCGAGCGGCTGGCCGGCGTGCCCGATTTGTTTCTGACCCACGACCGGCCCATCGTGCGGCATGCGGACGACTCGATTGTGCGGGTGATGTGCGGCCGCGAAGCGGTGCTCCGGCGCGCCCGGGGCTACGCGCCGCTGCCCGTGCATTTGAAGCAGCCGCTCCCCGCCGCCCTGCTCGGTGTCGGCGCGCATTTGAAAAACAACGTCGCGCTCGGCCTCGGCACGGAAGTTTTCCTCAGCCAGCACATCGGCGACCTGGAGACCGCCCCGGCGTTTGCCGCGTTCCGACAGGTCGCCGCCGATCTGCCGCGGCTCTACGCGGTCGCGCCCGCGGTCATCGCCTGCGATCTTCATCCCGACTATCTTTCGACGAAATTCGCCCGCGAAGCCGTGTTCGGCGGCCCGGTCCGGATTGAGCCGGTGCAGCACCATTGGGCGCACGTGCTCTCCTGCATGGCGGAGAACGAGCTCGAGCATCCCGTGCTCGGCGTGGCGTGGGACGGCACCGGCTACGGCGGCGACGGGACGATCTGGGGCGGCGAGTTTTTGTTCAGCGGCGACGACGGCCGCGGGAGCGCGTTTCAGCGCGTCGCCCATCTGCGTCATTTCCGGCTGCCCGGCGGGGCGGCGGCGGTGCGTGAGCCGCGTCGGGCGGCGCTGGGTCTGCTCTTCGAGATCCGCGGCGAAGAAGCGCTCTGCGAGCCGGATTTCCTGCCGGTGCAAAGCTTCTCCGACGGCGAGATCGCGCTGCTGCGGCAGATGCTCGCGCGCGGGGTGAACGCGCCGCTCACTTCCAGCGCCGGCCGGTTCTTCGACGCCGTGGCGTCGCTCATCGGCCTGCGGCAGCGCGCCGGTTTCGAAGGGCAGGCGGCCATGGATCTGGAGTTCGCGGCCGACGGCGCGACCGGGGCCGCCGGCAGCTACCCGTTTGCGCTGCGCGAAGGCGCGCCGCGGATCATCGATTGGGCGCCGCTGGTGGATGCGATCCTCACCGATCTTGAGCACCGCGAACCGCTCGGCCGGATCGCGGCGAAATTTCACCACACCCTGGCGGAGATCGTCGTCGCCGTGGCGCGCCGGGTCGGCGAGTCCCGCGTTGTGCTCACCGGCGGCTGCTTTCAAAACCGGTTTCTCCTCGAAGCCTGCGTCCGCCGCCTGCAGGAAGCCGGTTTCCGCCCCTACTGGCACCAGCGCGTGCCGCCCAACGACGGCGGCATCGCCCTCGGGCAGGTGATGGGCGCGGCCGCGGCACTGGCGGCAACCCACAACCGCCCGACGCCTGCGCCCGCTCGCAGCGCGCCCCCGCCTCCGGTCGCCGCGGCGCTTTCCCCATGAACCTGCTCTACGGCGAACTGGTGAAGGTCCTGCCGTCCGAGGAGGGCCTGCGGCTGGGCCGTGTCCGGGTTGGCGGAGCGTGGCAAAAGATCCCGCTCGAGTTGGTGACGGACGCCGCGCCGGGTGATAGCCTTTTGCTGTGTGACGGTGTGGCGATCGGCAGGGTCGCCGCTGGATTCGGAGAACCGCAGGAGGAGTCCGCTTATGTGTCTCGCCATTCCGGGTAAGCTCATCGACATCACCGCCGATCCGAACGGCGTGCGCATGGGACGCGCGAACTTCGGCGGCATCGTCAAGCAGGTCTGCCTCGAATACACGCCCGAGGTGGTCCCCGGCGACTACGTGCTCGTCCACGTGGGTTTCGCGCTCAGCAAGGTGGACGAAGAGGAAGCCGCGCGGACCTACAAGCTGCTTGAGGAAATGGAACAGCTCGGCGAGCTGGACACTCCGGACATCGACGTCGCGGAACTCTTCGGGGAAAATGGAGCGAACCGAGCGAACGCGCCGAACCCCGTGAACGGAACCAATGGAACCCGGGGAGGCGCGTCATGAAATTTCTCGACGAATACCGCAGCGAAGAGCTGGCGACAAAGATCGTCGCCGAAATCCGGCGCACGGTCACCCGG
The DNA here is from genome assembly GCA_963762725.1 of uncultured Verrucomicrobiae bacterium. Lineage (GTDB taxonomy): Bacteria > Verrucomicrobiota > Verrucomicrobiia > Chthoniobacterales > SZAS-18 > JAFAXH01. The sequence continues at coordinate 1,536,641 of CAVXLY010000005.1, forward strand.
CCGTGGGTCTTGATGGAAGTCTGCGGCGGGCAGACGCACACGATCGTCAAATACGGCCTCGACCACCTCTTGCCGGCCGAGGTGGAACTTGTCCACGGCCCCGGCTGTCCGGTCTGCGTCACCTCGCTGGAAATGATCGACAAAGCGCACGCCATCGCCCAGCGGCCGGACGTGATTTTTTGTTCGTTCGGCGACATGCTGCGGGTGCCGGGTTCCGAGAGCGATCTGCTCGTGTTAAAATCCCGCGGCGCCGATATCCGCGTGGTTTATTCGCCGATCGATTGCCTGAAAATCGCGCGGGCGAATCCGGACAAAAAAGTCGTCTTCTTCGCCATCGGTTTCGAAACCACGGCGCCCGGCAACGCGATGGCCGTCTGGCAGGCGGCGCGGCAGGGCGTGAAGAACTTCTCCGTGCTGGTTTCGCACGTCCTCGTCCCGCCGGCAATGGCGTCCATCCTGCAATCGCCGCTCAACCGGGTGCAGGGTTTTCTCGGCCCCGGCCACGTCTGCACGGTGATGGGCTACCACGAATACGAGCCGCTCGCCGAACGCTTCCGGGTGCCGATCGTCATCACCGGATTCGAGCCGCTCGATCTCCTGCAAGGCACGCTCATGACCGTGCGCCAGCTCGAAGCCGGCACGCACACCGTGGAGAACCAATATCCCCGCGTCGTCCATCGCGCCGGCAACCAGGTCGCGCAGGATCTCGTGAACAAAGTCTTCGAGGTCTGCGACCGCAAATGGCGCGGCGTCGGCTCCATCCCGAAGAGCGGCTACAAACTGCGCTACGAATTCCGCGAGCACGACGCCGAGCGGCTTTTCGACGTGAAGGAAATCGACACCGCCGAGCCGGCGATCTGCATCAGCGGCCTGGTGCTAAAGGGCGTGAAAAAGCCGCACGACTGCCCGGCCTTCGGCACGCTTTGCAACCCCGAGCATCCGCTCGGCGCCACGATGGTTTCCGCCGAGGGCGCGTGCGCCGCCTACCACGCCTACGGCCGGCATCTGCAGGCGCAGCCGCGCGCGCCGCAGCCCCAGCCGGAGACGGCAGCCGCGACCCGGTGAGCGCGGAAAAAATTCTCCCCATGAACGCTGCCGAAACGGCTTCCCCGCACGACCGGCTGACGGAAAATTTCCGCGACAAGATTCTCCGCAAATGCGGGGAAAGCGTCGAGATGAAGGAGAAGTTTTTCTCCAAATACGCCGACTCGCTCGAAGCCATGTCGCGCGCGCTGGCCGGGCGGTTTCAAAACGGCGGCCGGCTTTTCACCATGGGCAACGGCGGCAGCCTGTGCGACGCGCTGCACATCACCGTCGAGTTCAACCATCCGATCATCGAAAAGCGGCCGGCGTTTCCGGCGGTTTCGCTGATGAGCGACATCGCGACGATGACCGCCATCGGCAACGACGTGGATTTCACCCGGGTCTTCGTCAACCAACTCCGCCTGCTCTCCGCGCCCGGCGACGCCGTGATGGCTTTCAGCACCAGCGGCAAGTCGCCCAACATCCTTTACGCGCTCGAAGCCGCGCGGGAAAAAGGGCTGCTCACCATCGCCTTTGCCGGCAAGGACGGCGGGCGGCTGCCGGCAGTCGCGGATTATTGTTTCATCGTGCCGAGCTACAGCATCCACCGCATCCAGGAAGTGCATGCCACCGCGGTGCACGTGCTCTGGGATCTCGTGCACATCGCGCTCGGAGCCGAAGATGTCACCTGACGCCGATCCCGCCGCGGAAGCTACCGCCGCCGACGTGAACCCGCTGCTGGGTGCCTGCCCGCTGCCGTTGTCGGACTACAAGGAGATCGTCCTCGCGCACGGCAGCGGCGGGAAGCTCAGCCAGCGGTTGATCGAGGGCGTCGTGCTGCCGCAGTTCCGCAACGAACTCCTCGCGCCGTTGCATGATGGCGCGGTCTTTTCGGTCAACGGCGCGCGCCTGGCGTTCAGCACCGATTCCTACGTGGTCAGCCCGATCTTTTTCCCTGGCGGCGACATCGGAACCCTCGCGGTCCACGGCACCGTGAACGACCTCGCGATGTGCGGCGCGCGGCCGCTGTATCTCTCGGTCGGCTTCATCCTGGAGGAAGGGCTGCCGATGGCGGATTTCCAGCGCGTCGTGGCGTCCATGCGCGCGGCCGCGGCGGCGGCGGGCGTCGCGCTGGTCACCGGCGATACAAAAGTCGTGGACCGCGGCAAGGCGGACAAAATTTTCATCAACACCTCCGGCATCGGCTTGGTGCCGGAAGGCGTCTCCATCGGTCCGAGCCGTGCCCAGGCCGGCGACAAGATCCTGCTCAGTGGCACGATCGCGGTGCACGGCATCGCCATCATGTCGGTGCGCGAAGGGCTGGAATTTGAAACCGAGATCGCCAGCGACACCGCGGCGCTCAATGGGCTCACCGCCGCCATCCTCGCCGTCGAGCCGGATGTGCACGTCCTGCGCGATCCGACGCGCGGCGGCGTGACGAGCGCGCTCAGCGAGATCGCCCAGTCCGCGAAGGTCGGCATGCTGCTTGAGGAAGCGCGGATCCCGATTGATGAAGCGGTCAAAGGCGCGTGCGAAATCCTCGGGCTCGATCCGCTCTACGTGGCCAATGAAGGCAAGCTGATCGCCATCGTCCCGGCTGCCGCGGCCGACCGCGTGCTCCAGGCCATGCGCGCGCATCCGCTCGGCCGGGAGGCGGCGCTCATCGGCGAAGTCACGGGCGATCATCCCGGCTTCGTGCTGATGAAGACCCGGGTCGGCGGCACCCGCGTGGTGGACATGCTTTCCGGCGAGCAATTACCGCGCATCTGCTAGCGGGCGGGGCGGCTGCTCTTTCCCTCTTTTCCTTTTCTTTTGCATCGCTCCGGGCCGGTGCGTATTCTCAATTCTTCCCCTCCTCGCGCGGCGACTTTCTTCGCACGCGCGTGTTCTCTCCCTTCCCCCAAAATCATACGCCATGGACGTCAACGGCACGATCAATGCAATCATCGGCCAGAAAGGCACCCAAATCTGGTCCATCACCCCGGAGGCCACGGTCTTCGACGCCATTCAGATGATGGCGGATAAAAACGTCGGCGCGCTGCTCGTGCTGCGCGACGGCGCGCTGGTCGGGCTCATTTCCGAGCGCGATTACACCCGCAAGGTCATGTTGCGCGGCAAGCGCTCAAAAGAGACGCAGGTGCATGAGATCATGACCGAGCAACCCAGGACGGTGCTGCCGGATGAATCGGTGCAAAGCTGCCTGCGCACCATGACGGAACATCGCGTCCGCCATCTGCCGGTGCTCGAAGGCCGGGAAGTGCGCGGCGTGGTGTCGATCGGCGACCTCGTGAAGTGGACAATTTCCCACCAGGCCGCGGCGCTCGATCAACTCGAGAGCTACATCTCGGGCGGTTACCCGGGTTGAGGCCGGGCGCGCCGGACGGCGGGATCGCCACGCGCCGGCGCGCTTCAGGGTGCAGCAGCGGCTCCCCGTGAGCTGCAAGCGTTTCGTCTTTGCGGCTGCACCGAGCTGCCTCGACAACTGCGCCGTCGGCGAAACTGCGCCGGGATGGATTTGGCCTTTGCCTCTGCTCGCGGCCTGCGATAAAGCACGCTCTCCTTTATGAAATTCAAAACGCTCGGCCGCACCGGTGTCCAGGTTTCCTCGCTCTGTCTCGGGGTCATGACATTTGGCGACACGGCCGACGAAGCCGCCGCCGCCCAGATTTACCGGCGCAGCCGCGAAGCCGGCATCCAGTTCATCGACACCGCGAACGTCTATGCCAAGGGCCGCTCGGAGGAGATTCTCGGCAAGCTGATGCAGGGCGAGCGCGACGAACTCGTCATCGCCTCGAAATTTCACGGCAAAGTCGGCCCCGGGCCGAACGACAGCGGCGGCTCGCGGCGGCACATGCGGCTCATGATTGAAGGAACGCTCCGGCGCCTCAACACCGACCGCGTGGACCTGTATTACGTCCATCATTTCGACCCGCGCACGCCGATCGAGGAAATCCTCCGCGGGCTGGATCGATCTCGTGCGCGCGGGCAAGATCCTTTACCCCGCGGTGAGCAACTACGCCGCCTGGCAGATCGCGAAGGCGCTCGGCATTTCTGCCCGGGAACACCTGGCCAGCTTCGCCTGCGTGCAACTCATGTATAACCTCGTCAAACGCCAGGCCGAGGTGGAGCTGTTGCCGATGGCGGCCTCCGAAGGGCTCGGCGTGGTCTGCTACAACCCGCTCGGCGGCGGGTTGCTCACCGGCAAATATCGCGGCGGCGTGGACAACAGCACGGCTGCCGGCAGCCGGCTCACGGTGAACCCCTCCTACCGGGCGCGGTATGAGGACGCGGAGTATTTCGAGGTCGTGGAGAAGTTCATCGATCTTTGCGAGAAGCGGGATTGGAATCCGGTCACCGCCGCGGTGGCCTGGGCCGCCAGTAATCCGCTCATCACGGCGCCGATCATCGGCGCGCGCAGTCTGGAGCAGCTCGAGCCGTCGCTCGCCGCGCTCGATTTTCCGATGACGCCGGAAACCCGCGCGGAGATCAGCGCGCTCACGAAGACTCCGCCCTCCGCGACGGACCGGCGTGAAGAGCAAATCAACGCCGCGAAACGCTAATCGAGGGTAGGCATTGGCGCGTCTACCGCTGGGGTTTTCTCGTTCACGCGTCCAAGTCGATCTCCGACCCGTGAAGAGGAGTGACCTCTGCGGGTAGGGCGGGCGTCCCGCCCGCCGCCCGGGGCGTCTCGCCGCGGGCCGCGCATAGGGACACGTTCTGTTCCCGGTCGAATCGCAGCGTGTCGTTCGGTGGATCGCCTCACGGACAGCGCGAAGAGCGCAGCCGCATCAGCCCCTATTTGCGTGCCGCGGGCGAGACGCCCACGGCGGCGGGCGGGACGCCCGCCCTACCCAAAGGCCCATCGAAATCGGAACCGGCGCGCCGCGTCAGCCGGCAAACTGCGCGTTCAATGCCCGATCCGCTGCGGCAGCGCGTTCGCCTCGTAGGCGGCGATGAGCCGCTCGAGCACGCCGATCTGGGCGCGCACTTCGAGCCCGTGCCGGCTGTCGGCCACGCGCAGCGGCTGCTCCCATTCCCGGACCACCGTGATGTCCGGAATGATGTCCGCGCCTTCGTGGATCGCGGCTTCCACGGACTCGAAATGCGAATGCCGCGCGAGAAACGTGCGGTTCGGCTCCAGCACCAGCGTGTAGCCGTGGTCGCCGTAAGCCTCGGAAAACGCGCCGTCGATCGTGATCGCCTTGCCGCTGCGCTTGAGCGGTGATTCTCCCTTCTCGATCTTCACCGGCACGTGGCCGTTGACGATCAGGCCGTTCGCCGGATCGACGCCGAACTCCGTCAGCACCTTTTCGCAGAACCAGGGCTCGTGGATCAGCGCGAAATACGGGTTTTTCGTCTCCTTGTGCGTCGCTTTGTCCGCGATAAGATCGCGCTCCAGCGTGGCGATGCGGTCCTTGCCGAAAAGCGGCGACGCCGGCCCGCTCCAGAGATACCAGAAGAGGTCGAGGTCGCTTTGCGGCACCGTGCTGACCTCGCCGGCGCTGGCATCCATCATCTTGTAAACCGCCCGCTCGATCGCTTCGAACAGCTCCCGACCCCGGTAGGTCTGGCCGTCCACCGGCATCGGCAAGAACTCGCCCTGCTCGTCCACCGGCACGCAGCCGTGGAAGATGAGGTGGTCGTCGCGCCGCAGCACCATGCCGCCGCGCGACACCATGCAGCGCATGTGCTCCCACAGCTTTTGGCTCGTGCGAAACGAGCCGCGAATCCGGTCGAGGCACGCCTGCTCGTCCTCGGTCAGCGCATACGGGTCGGTCGGGATCGATCGTCGGGAAAAGCGTGTCCCGCAGCGGGTGACGCACGCCGTCGATCTCGATCGTTCCGGCGGCGTGGTCGATGCGGTGGAGCAGGCGGCGGTGTTCCATGTCCCACTCGGGGTGGCGCGCGATCATCTGCCCTTCGAGCTTGAACTGCATGACCGCCGCCGCCTTCTGCATCCGGGCGATCGTGCTCTTTTCCCGCATGCCGGTGCCCTTGCCTTGAAAGCAGGTCGCCGGGTCGTCGGCGTACACCTTGCGCGCCAGCTGCTCGAGCGGCTGCAGCGGGATGCCGTAGCCTTCTTCGAGCTGGGAGAGCCGGCGGTAGCGCAGGGAAACGCGCAGCACGTTGCAGATCAGCGCGTCGTGCCCGAGGCAGGCGCCGAGCCAGGCGACGTCGTGGTTGCCCCAGATGAACGACACGTTCGGCTGCTGCATGAGGTAGTCGACGACCCGGTCGCCGCGCGGGCCGCGGTCCCAGCAGTCGCCGGCGATGATCAGCTCGTCGATGGCGAGGTTGCGGATCAGCCGGCCGGTCAGGTGGACGAGGTGCAGCGCGCGGCCGCGCCGGACGAGCTCGTCGACGATCGCCTCGAGGTAGCCGACTTCCCGCTCCGTCGAGGGCGCGTGGAGAATCTCGGCAAACAGCTCGCGGTACTCCGCGGGGAACGTCGAGGTCGCCTGCTGGAGGCTCTGCCGCGCGGCCAGCACGCGCACGATCTCGAAAAGATCGAACAGCGTGCGCATCGCATACTCCTGCTGCGTCGCGGGCGTCGTGAGTTTGCGCTCCAGCGCCGCGACCATTTCCGCCGGGTAGAAGATGAGCGTCAGAAATTCCTGGAACCGTTCGGGCGACAGCTTGTCCTCGAACAACTGCTCGACCAGCGGCCGCAGCGTGCCGGAGGCGTTGTTGATGACGTGGCGCAGCTTTTTGTCCTCGCCGTGGATGTCGCTGATGACGTGGATCGTGCCCTTGGGCAGGGTCAGCTCGGCGGAGAGCCGGGCGATCTCGGCCACGGCGGAATCGATGTTGGGCACCTCGCGGGCCAGGGGGCGGAGCGCCGCCAGTTCCGCCGCGTCAAGAGGAACGCGGTCGCTGTTGGGGTTCATCTTTTTGGGGGCAAGAGGAAGCAGGGGGGGACACGCCGGAAGTGGCGCGCCGAACGGAAAGAATTTACGACGGAAACACCTCACGCAACTCGGCGATTTGTTCCGCGGTGAGGTAGCGGGTCCGGTGGCCCTGAAGGAGGAGATGGAGCCGCGCGGTTTCCTCCAGTTCCTCGACCGCCGCGCCGGCCGCGGAGAGCGAGCTGCCGGCGACCACGGGCCCGTGATTCGCGAGGAGCACGGCGTGGTGCTTGTGCGCCACGGCGCGCACGGCCTCGGCCAGCTTCATGTCGCCGGGCCGGTAGTAAGGGATGAGCGGCAGCGTGCCGACGCGCATGATGTAGTAGGCGGTGATCGGCGGCAGCACGTCGTCCGGATTCACGTCGGCCAGGCAGGAAACCGCGACGGAATGCGTGGAGTGCAGGTGCACGATGGCGCCGGCGCTCGGCCGCACGTCATACACGGCGCGATGGAGAAAGCTCTCCTTCGTCGGCTTATCGCCATCAACGAGCTGGCCGTCGAGGCCGATTTTCGAAAGCCGCGCGGGGTCGAGTTCGCCGAGCGAGGCATTCGTCGGCGTCATCAACCAGCCGTCCTCCACGCGCACCGAGATGTTGCCGGAGGTGCCGGGCGTCAGCCCGCGCGTGAAGATGCTGGCGCCGAGCCGGCAGATGGCTTCGCGCTGTTTCGTTTCAGTGGGTGTCATGAGCGGTGCGAGTGAGGCCAGTTGGCGGCTGGTGATGGTGCGCCGGCTGGAACTGTCACGCTTTTTTCGCGGAGGTAATCGGTCGGCATAGAGTCCGGCACAGCGTTCGGGCGACCGCGAGGCAAGCGATGCGGACCACAGGGTCAAAAGCGATCGTCGCCGCCGCCGGCGAGCCCACGCCCGTCCGCGCCGCGGAGTTGACCGCAGCCAGCCTTCGCGACAGCGGTAAATTCAAGGACGGGCGCCTCGCGGGCCGGAGATGATCTATTTCTTCGCCCGTTTTTGGAAGCAGTCGATCATGCTTTTATACGCAGCGTTGGTGCCCTTCAGGTCGAACTTCCAAAGCACCTTGCCGAGTTGGATGAACAACGTCTTGCCGTTCGCAAACCCATCCTCGATCCCCGGTTCGTTCGTCGGCTGAACGATGCTCATCCACGGCTCGCCATTGGCTTCCTCAAAATAGACCGCGTTGAACGGCATCGCGGTGCTCGGCGTATCGATATAAATCTTTGCGGGAACCAATTCGGCTTTGGTGTCGATCTTGGAAAAGTCGGCCGACGAATCGATCGTCAGCATCCCCTCCGAGATGCTGAGCCTCAGCTTCGTCTCCTTCTTGTCGAAGGTCTTTTGCATGCGGGCGAAGAGGAATTTTCCGGTCTTGTCGGTGTAATAGCTGACCGACCAGTCGCCCTTGACCGCGTGCTCGTGCTTCACGGCATCTGCCGGAGTCTGCTGAGCGCGAACTGCGCCGCACAGCAGACTGCACAACAAAAGGACCGCCAGCATCAGAGTTTTCATAAAGGCGACTTCCTATCAGTCCGCAGGTCCGCGTCAACGTAGAACGCGGGACGGAGGATGATTGCGTGCCGCCGGCAATGCGGCCAGTGAAGGGCGGCGCCGGGTCCTTTACAATTTCACGCCTTCTTCGCGGATGTAGTCGGCGATGATCCGGTCAAAGCCGCCGTCGTCACGCGGGAATCCGAGCTTGTCCGCGCGGGCGGTGTCGAAGCGCGCCGGCCAGGTTTGCACGATGCCTTTGATCTTCGGGTCCGGCTCCCAGCGGATGCGCTCCACCGTCTGCTTGCCGGCGACGCGTTCCAGCGCGGCGACCATTTCCTGCACGCTCGCCGTGATGCCCGGCAGGCTCAGCGAACGCACGGGGCCGATGGCTTCGCTCGGCACTTCAAACGCGTGGATCAGATTTTCCACCGCCAGCCGCGGCGAAGTGAGCCACAACTCGGTTTCCGGCTCGACCGGGCAGGACGGCTTCGACGCCGTTCAGCGGCTCGCGCAGGATCCCGCTCGCAAAACTCGAGGCCGCGGCGTTCGGCTTGCCGGGCCGGATGCTGACGGTCGGCAGCCGCACCGCGCGGCCGTCGATAAATCCCTTGCGGGTGTAATCGCCGACGAGCAGCTCGCAGATCAGCTTCTGAATGCCGTAGGAATTCTGCGGCTGCGGCGTCGTGGCGTCGGTCACCACGTCCGGCAGCGGCTGGCCAAAGACGGCGACGGAACTCGTGAACACAAACCGCGGCCTGGTGCCGTGCTGGCGGCAGGCTTCGAGCAGCGAGCGGGTGCCATCCACGTTCACCCGCATGCCGAGATCGAAGTCAGCTTCCGCCGCGCCGCTCACCACGGCTGCGAGGTGAAAGACACCGTCGATGTCGTGGCCGAACGCGTTTGCGATCAGCCGGGGATCGGACGCGTCGCCGATCGCGTAGCGCACCCGGGCATCATGGAATGCGCTCGACGGCTGCTGGATGTCCACGAGCACCAGCTCGCGGATTTCCTGTGGCTGGCCATCGGCACCAATCAATTTGCCGCGGCGCAGCAGCTCGCGCGCGATGCGCTGACCGAGAAACCCGCCGCCGCCGGTGATGACAATTTTCATTTCTGGAATCCCTCCTGTTTTCAGTTAAAAAATCCGCCGCACCCGGCACCACCGGCCGGCAGCAGAAGAGCGGCAACCGCCTCTCCCCACCGCCGACCGGCGAACCGGGCGCCCCGACCCGAATCAGGCGCGGGTGATGACCGGCGTGGCGCTCCGGCCCGGCGTGTCCGCTCCGATCGCCTGCCGGGTGGCGGTGTCCCGCCGCATCAGCAGGACGATGACCGCCGCCAGCAACGCGGCGCCGGTCAGCACGAGCAGGCCCGAAGACGGGTTGCCCGTGGACTTCGCCACCCAGCCCAGGATGGCCGGGCCGAAGTAGCCGGCGAGATTGCCGATGGAGTTGATCAACGCGATGCCGCCGGCCGCGGCGGTGCCGCTCAGAAACGCGGCGGGCATCGTCCAGAACACCGGCATCGTGCACATGATGCCAGTCGCCCCGAAGATCAGGCCGACGAAGGCGATCGTCGGCGTCGGCGCGAGCCAGGTCATGGCGTAGCCGAGTCCCATCAGGCTGCAGGAAGTCGCGAAGTGCCAGCGCCGCTCTCCCGTCTTGTCCGAGTGCCGGCACCAGAGCACCTGCGAGATGCCCGCGATGGCGTAGGGGATCACGATCATCCAGCCCACGCCGGTGTTCGTGAAGCCCATGCGCTTGATGATCTGCGGCATCCAGAAGCCGAGGCCGTAAAGCCCGAGGATGATCAGGAAATAAACCAGCGACAGCACCAGCACGCGGGGATTCGTGAAGGCGTCGGAGAGCTTGCCATGCCCGTGCTGCGCGCGGGTGGCGCGGTCGGCGTCCATGACGGCGACATGCTCGGCGCGCTCGGCGTCCGTGAGCCATTTCGCCTGCTCAGGTTTATCCGTCAGATAGACCAGCGTCGTGAAGGTCAGGATCAGCGCCGGCACGCCCTCGATGAGGAACAGCCACTGCCAGCCCTTGAACCCACCCACGCCGCCGAACAGGTCCAGAATCCAGCCCGACATCGGCCCGCCGAGCACGTTGGCCAGGGGGATGCCGAGGTAAAAGAGCGCCATCACTTTGGCCCGCTCACGCGCCGGGAACCAGTAGGTCAGATACAACACGACACCGGGGAAAAACCCGGCCTCCGCCAGACCGAGCGTGAAGCGCAGGATGTAATACGACATCGGCCCCTGGACGAAAGCCATCGCCATCGAGAGCAGGCCCCAGGTGAACATGATGCGGGCGATCCACTTCCGGGCGCCGAACTTTTCGAGCAGAAGATTGCTCGGCACCTCGGCGAAGAAATAGCCGATGAAGAACAGGCCGGCCGCCTGGCCGTAGGTGGCCGGGTCGATGCCGAGATCCTTGTTCATCGTCAGCGAGGCGAAGCCGACGTTCACGCGATCCAGAAACGCGATGAAATAAAGGAGGATGAGGTAAGGCACCAGTCGCCAGGTGACCTTGGAAAGCAGGCCGGGCGACATTTCGCCGGAGTGATGTGGAGCGGTGGCAGCAGGGTTGTTCATGTTTGTTACAGGTTAGGGTTGTTTTGCATCGGAAGTTTTTGGAAAGCGGAGGTGAAGAAATCCGGCGCGCCGAAGTTGCCGCTCTTCAGCGCGATGGCGACCGGCTCGCGCTCGAGCGTGAAGGTCCAAGGCACTCCGGGATCGATCGTGGGACCGATGCGCAGCGCGCGCACCCCAAGCCGCTCGACCGCGGCGCTGGAGGTTTCGCCCCCAGCCACGATGAGCCGGCGCACGCCGCCGCTGACCAACCCGTGGGTGATCTCGGCCAGCGCGCTCTCGATCAAGTGGCCGACATGCTCGCGGCCGTGCGCCTGCTGGTGCTGCACGACGGCTTCCGGCGGCTCGCTGGCGGCGATCAGCACCGGGCCGCTCGCGGCGTCCGACGGGTCCAGGTGTTTCGCGGCCCAGGCCAGAGCGTCGGCGACCACGCGCTCTTTGTCCGCGAGCAGCGCGGCGACTTCGACCCGGAAAAGCGGGCGGCCGGCGCTGACAAAATGTTCGATCTGTCCCAGCGTCGCTCGCGAGCAGGAACCGGCCACCACGGCCGCCGGACCGCGGACCACCGGGAAGGCAGCGCTGGCCGCGGCCGGGTCGGCAGCATTGCCGCCTGCCGGCCGGCGCAGATTCACCGCCAGCCCGCCGCCGAGGCCGGAGCCGCCGGTTGTCAAAGGGAGCCCGGCTGCGAGCGCGGCGGCGCCGATGGCGGCGAGATCGTCCTCACTCACCGCATCCACGATCGCGTGGCGGAAACCGGCCGCGCGCAGCTTCCCGATTTCCTCCTGGATCGCGGTCGCGCCGCGGCTCACCGCTCCGAAATCAATGAGCCCCACCTTGCCCCGGGTCTGCCGCTGGAGCACCCGCACCAAGCTCGGGTCGGTCATCGGATTCAACGGATGATTCTGCATCCCGGATTCCGAAAGCAGCACCGGCCCGACGAAGAGGTAACCGTGGAAAATCTTCCGCCCCATCTTCGGAAAGCCCGGGCAGAAGAGCGTGAAATCGCCGCCGACCTCATCCAGCAGCGCGTCCGCCACCGGGCCGATGTTCCCGGCGTCCGTGGAATCAAACGTCGAGCAGTATTTGAAAAACAAATGCCCGCAGCCGGCCGCGCGCAGGAGCCGGGCGGCCTCAAGCGATTGCGCCACCGCTTCAGCCGCCGGGATCGAGCGCGTTTTCAGCGCGATGACCACCGCTTCGGCATTCGCCGCGGCGTCGGGCAGTCGCCCGCCTTCCGGGAGCCCCAGAAGCAGAATCGTGCCGAGGCCCGAGTTGACGAGAGTATCCGCCAGATCGCTGGCGCCGGTGAAGTCATCCGCGACGGATCCGAAGAGCAGGGGCATAAAAACGAACGGGGGGCGGTGGAGAGAGCAAGACCACCGCGGGCCGAAGCCGGCCGGCGGGGGCTTCACTCCGGGGTTTCAGCAGTTGGGGGCAATAAAGGATTCGCACGTTCCCGAGGCCGAGGTTGCAACCGGGCGGGGACAAAAGAGGGGCAACTCCCGCGGGCACTGCCGCCGCGCCGAAGCCGCCGGAAGCCGGGACGTTTCCGGACAAAATTCAGGCTGGCTGGCTGACGGCGGCGGCATGGCTTGGGCGGAGGCGGAAATTGTCAGGCGGACGGCGGCGCTGGCGGGCGCGCCGGCGGCACCGAGATGCCGGGAAACGTCTTGATCACCGCGGAGTCGTCCTCGCGGCCGTAGCCCGCCGTCGAAGCCGCCATGAACATCTGGTGCGCGGTGGCCGAGAGCGGCAGCGGGAACTTCGTGGCTCGCGCGGTGTCGAGCACCAGGCCGAGGTCTTTCACGAAGATGTCCACCGCCGAGAGTGGCGTGTAGTCGCCGTTGAGGATGTGCGGCACCCGGTTCTCGAACATCCAGGAGTTCCCGGCGCTGTGCGTGATGACTTCGTAGAGCGCGTCCGGATCGACGCCTTCGCGCAGGCCCAGCGCCAAGGCTTCCGCGGCGGCGGCGATGTGCACGCCGGCGAGGAGCTGGTTGATGATTTTCACTTTCGACCCCTGCCCGTGCTGGTCGCCGAGCCGGTAAACTTTTGCCGCGATGACGCCGAGAATTTCCTCGCACGCCGCATACGCTTCCGCCGGGCCGGAAGTCATCAGCGTCATCGTGCCCTCGGCCGCTTTTGCCGCGCCGCCGGACATCGGGGCGTCGAGCAGGTGCAGCCCGCGCTCCGTCAGCCGCCGGCCGAGGTCCGCCACGTAATCCGGGCGCACCGTGGCGCAGGAAAGCACCACGCCGCCGGGCTGCATCGCCGTGGCCGCGCCGTTCGGGCCGAGCAGCACGGCCTCCGTCTGGTCGGCGTTGACGACGACCGTGACGACAATTTCGCACGCCGCGCCGAGCGCCGCCGGGTCCGTGCAAGGGACGCCGCCTTCGCGCTCAAACGCTTGCAACGCTTCGGCGCGCACGTCGCACGCGTGGGTGCGAAACCCGGCGCGCACCAGCGAGCGGGCGACGCCCATGCCCATGGCACCGAGACCGATGACTCCGACAGGACGATTGGACATAAATAAACGAGGGGGGATGCAGACGGTGGTGACTGGCTTTTGGCGTTTTCGGGGAGGGAAGAAGAACGGTCCGTCAGGCAGCTTCCAACTGGACATCCGCCAGCCGCCGGGCCGCATTGAACATGTGCGCCTGCGCGGCGTTGCGGGCCGCGAGCGGGTCCCGCCGGCGGATGCCTTCGACGATGGCCTTGTGCTCGTCGCGCACCTGCCGGGCGAAGTCGATGCGGCGCGCTTCGTTGGCCCGCGTGATGCGCGTCGCCGCGGTGAGATATTGATTCAGGAAATCGAGCGTCTGCAGGAAGAACGGGTTGCCCGTCGAGCGGGCGATGGCGCGATGAAACGCGACGTCCGGCGCCACGCCGTCGCCGCCTTTCCCCACGTGGGCGTCGATGGCGCGAAACGCTTTCTCCAGCGAGGCGAGGTGCGAAGTGGACCGGCGCTGGGCGGCGACCGCGGCGACCTCCGACTCGATGGCGCGCCGCAGCTCGACGATTTGCAACACCGAATCCAGCGACTCCACGACGGACGCCTCGATTTTCAGCGGCTTCAGCGCCGCCTGCGCGGTGACAAACACACCGCTGCCCTGCCGGGCTTCGAGCAATCCCTCGTGTTTCAGGCGCGAGATCGCCTCACGCACCACGGTCCGGCTCACGCCGAATTCTGGCGCAAGCATGGCCTCGGCCGGGAGTTTGCCACCCGGCTTGAACTGGCCCGACTCGATGCGGGCGAGCAGTGCCTGGGCAACTTGATCGCTCAGCGTGGGGGCAACGCCGACTTTCGCGAACATGGGGGGATGAGGCGAAGGGAACCTACCGAATTGATATGGTTATCATACAAATCGGAAGTCGATATTTTTTTGGCCGACACGAATTCTTCAGACCGGCAAAATTTTTCCAGCGTGTGAAAACGCCGATGCATTCAGCGTTCTTCTTCGGCTGGCGCGGTGGCCCACGACCGCCTCCGGCCCGCGGTGTGCCGCCGCCAAGGGGTGGTCATGGACCGCCGCTGCAACCGGAGGCGTCTTACGCGAATGCCAGCCGCGTTGGGGCGAACCGCTGATGCCGCGCGTCCGCGACTGACAGGCCCGCCGTTTCGTCGCGATCGCGCTCCGAAAGCGAGCCTCAGCGCAGCAGCGCCATCAAGCGGGCGCGGCTGGGGACCTCCAGCTTTTTGAAGACCGAATGCAGCTCGCTTTTCACCGTGTTCAAGCTGCGGCCGAGGGAATCGGCGATCTCCTGGTTGCTCAGCCCGTCGCTGACCATCAATGCCAGGTCGCGCTCGCGCCTGGAAAGCCGCGTGAGCGCCGTCAGCTTGCCGGTCGGCCCGCCACCGCGGGCGGCGTCCGTCTCGAAGCGAATGATGAAGCTCGGCTTGCCGAAGTGCGGCGACCGCAGCGTTGTCATCGAAAGCAGGGCGCGCAGCCCGGGATGGCGGGCGTGCGGGACCGTGCGTTCGAGAAAGATCGTCGGGCCGGGGCCGGCGCGTAACGCCGTCGTCCAGTCCTCCTTCATGGTCTCGATGGCGGCCAACAGGTCGGCAGGAACTGCGAACTCGTCCGGCGAGGGTTTGTCGTGCGGGCCGGCGCCGTTCCAGCGGGCGGCGGCTTCGCGGCTGGCGGTGTTGTGAAAAAGTGGCGTGAGCCCCCAGTCCACCAGCACGGCGGGCAGCGGGAGCAGGGCGATGAATTCCTCCAGGCCGCGCCGCGCGCACCGCTGGCTTTGGAGCAGGTTCACCCGGCGATAGGCAGCGTCGATGTAGGGATGAATCGTCTCCATCGTGGCGATTTCCTCCGGGGAATATTCCGGCCATTCCGCGCTGCGGTGCGGCCCTATGACGAGGTCAGCGCCGTCGAGGTTTTCCCGCCAGAAAATCATCACGCAGGCATGCTGGATCCCGATGCCCCGGATGAAGCGGATGAAAAACGGATCGCGCTCCATCGCCTCGTCGCTGGGATAGCAGGCGCGCAGCGTGTGCACCTTCACGCCCGGCTTGGTCGCGAGCACCCAGCCCAGGGGATTTCCCTGGAGGCTTTCGCGCACGTATTCGTTAGTGAACGTCCGGCCATTGGAGCCCCAAGCGGCGGAGGAGCGGCCGCGGTCCATCGAGTAGTGCAGCAAGGTATAGACGACGTCGCACGGGATGGCGGCGTGCACGAGTTGTTCCGCCGCTTTGAGAAACGTCCGGCTCTCCGTGGCGGTCGCCAGTGCGAGCAGCGGTTTTTGCAGCTTCGGATCGAAGAGGGAAAGTCCGTTCAGGCCGCCGCGGCGCGCGCGGGCGGTCTGCCTTTTCTTCGTGGCGGGATCGTCCATTGGTGCCCAAACTTTCCCAGGTAAGTGTCTCGCAACCAACGGGCAGAAAACCAACTTGCTCCTGCCTGGGCAAGACCAAAACGGCGCGCCGCGTTTTCATACTTTAGTTGGGATGACACGCCGCGCGCCTTCTGCGCACTCTTCTCCCCGGTGGCAAGTCCGGTTTCGTATCAGCTGCGATTGCAGATCCCGGGGTCGCCCCGTTTCACAACCGAAAAAATCCATCGCCGCGCCGCGGCTGAACTTGCCGATCCACATGAAGACCAACACTCCCAAACGTCGTCGGGATAAAGCCACGCCCATCGCGCGCTCCCGCTGGCTGGCCTACGCGACGGCAGGTGCCGCCACGGCGCTCGCCGGCGTGCCTTCTGCCGAGGCTGAGATCGTGTATTCCGGGCCGATCAATCAAACATTCAATGATCCGGCACCTGGGGGTGCCCCGGCGTCGGCCTATTTCCAGTTGGACCAACCAGGAAACTCCACCAATCCAGCCCATTTCCGGGGATTCGACCCCACGCTGGGATTTGCTTTCTTCTTCTTTTACGGAAACCAACCCGCGATTGCCGGTTTTATTGGCGCCTCCACCAACGCAAATAACCAGACCTTTCCGTATGCATCGAAACTGAGTTTTGGACAGGTCCTGAGCACACGCCCTTTTCTCGCCAATGGCAATGCGATGCAGCCAGGTGCCCACGCATCACTGGCGCCTGGCAACGGAGCCGCCAGCGGCTATCCCAACGCACAATGGGGTAGCGCCGGCGTCGGCTTCGTCGGATTCAGGTTCGATAACGGAGACGGACCCAGGTATGGCTGGGCACGACTCGACATGGACGGTGGACCGGTGAATAGCTTCACATTGGTGGACTACGCGTTTGGCAACATCGGGGATCAGATCACTGCCGGTCAGGTCCCGGAGCCAGGATCGCTGGCACTGCTCGCCGTGGGAGGCGTGGGTCTACTGGCTTGGCGAAAGCGGCGCGCGAAGGTGGTGGCATAAAAGAAATTCTCTGTGAGGGGCCTCCGATTTTGCGGCGCTGATTTCATCGCGCCGAAGGGAGAACGACACACGCCTGTTTCGTTCTGGCAACCCGAGGCCAGTTTCAACGCCTCAACGTTTATTCGTGGTGATCGGCTTCGGATAACTCACCCATGACTGAGGCACCTGCGAGACGCAAGGTGCTGCTCATCGGCTGGGACGCGGCCGACTGGGAGCACATTCATCCGCTGCTCGACGCCGGGTTGCTGCCGACGCTCGATGGACTGATCAACCGCGGCGTCATGGGCAACCTGGCGACGCTCCAGCCGGTGCTTTCGCCGATGCTCTGGAACTCCGTGGCCACGGGCAAGTTCGCCGACAAGCACGGCATTCACGGCTTCATCGAGCCCGATCCGGTCAACGGCGGCGCGCGGCCTTACACGAGCACTTCGCGCAAGTGCAAAGCGCTCTGGAATATTCTCAGCCAATCCGGCCTGCGTTCGAATGTCGTCGGCTGGTGGGCGAGCCATCCCGCCGAGCCCATCAACGGCACCGTGGTCACCAACGCATTCGGTGGGGTCAAGTTTGATCCCGAACGGGGCTGGTCCGTTCCCCCGGGTGCCGTGCATCCGGCGGAGAAAGGGTCGTTGCTGGCGCGCTTCAAAGTCTTTCCGCAGGAGCTGACGCAGGAGCACATCCTGCCCTTCATCCCGCAGGCCGCGACCATTGATCAAAAGACCGATCGGCGGCTGGAGACGTTCGCCAAGGTCTTGAGCGACGCCGCCTCGATTCACGCCGTCGCCACGACGCTGATGGAAACCGAGCCGTGGGATTTCACGGCGGTGTATTACGACGCCGTGGATCATTTCTCGCACGGCTTCATGCCCTATCATCCGCCGCGGCTGCCGTGGATTTCGGAGGAGGATTTCGCGCTCTACAAAGAGGTCGTCCAGGGCGCCTATCGCTTTCACGACATGATGCTCGAGCGGCTGCTGCAGCTCGCCGGGCCGGAGACCACCGTCATCCTCTGCTCGGATCACGGCTTCGAATCCGGCGCGCAACGTCCTCGCGGCACTCCGCGCGAACCCGCCGGCCCGGCCGCGTGGCATCGGCAATACGGGATCGTCGTCGTGGCGGGCCCGGGCATCCGGCAGGACGAACGCATTTACGGCGCGAGCCTGATCGACATCGCCCCGACCGTGCTGGCCCTCTTCGGTTTGCCGGTCGGCGCGGACATGGACGGCCGGCCGTTGCTGGAAGTCTTCGAGACGCCGCCGACAGTCGAATCAATCCCGAGCTGGGAAACCAAACCGGGTGAGTCGGGCATGCACGCCGCCGGCGCCGGGCTGGACCGCGAACAGGCGCAGGAATTGATGCAACAGTTCGCCGCGCTCGGCTACATCGAAGACCCCGGTGCCGACAAGGAGAAGCAGGCGGAGTCGGCCGACATCGAAGCGAAATACAACGTCGCGCGCACCCTGCTCTGGAAAAATCGGGCCGACGAAGCACTCCCGCTGCTGGAGGAAATCGTGCGCCGCCGCCCGTGGGAGGATCGCTTCCTCTCCCAACTGGCCGCCGCCTATTTCCATGCCGGCTACCTGCGCCAGGCCGAGCGGTTGCTTGCCGCGATCTCCGGCGACGATGCGGAGCCGGATAGTCCCAGCGGCCACCTTCTGCTCGCCAGCATCAAGCTGGCGCGCGGCGACCTCGGTGGTGGCCTGCGGAGCCTGCTCGCCGCCGAAGCGCTGCACCCGCAACTGCCCGGTGTCTGCACGCAACTCGGCCACGCCTACGCGCGGCTGTTGCAATGGGACAAGGCGCAGGCCGCTTACGAACGCGCGATCGCGCTGGACGAAGACAACGCCCTCGCCTTCCAGGGACTTTCCACCGTGCACCGGCGCCGGGGCGACAACGAGGCGACCGTCGAGACCGCGTTGCGCGCCGTCGGTCTGCTGCACCGTTTGCCGCTGGCGCATTTCAACCTCGGCGTGGCGCTGGCGCGTTCCGGCGAGGAGGAACGCGCGATCGTCGCCTTCGAGACGGCGCTGCGCTTTCAGCCCCGGTTCATCAACGCCCACCGGTTTCTCGCCACCCTCCAGAAAGACCGCGACCCCGCACGGGCCGAGCAGCATCGGGAAGCCGCCGGCAAGTTTCAACACAACGGTCGCTCGGTCGCTCCCGGGCTCAACGGACGCGCCGAAACGCTGCGCGATCTGCCGCCGATCCCGAGCCGTGCGGAGCGACTGGAAATTTTGTTGCGCGAGCGGCCCGATCCGAAGGCTGAGGAGCCGAAGTCGGGCAAGACGTTTGTGCTCGTCAGCGGCCTGCCGCGTTCGGGCACCTCGTTGATGATGCAACTGCTCGCTACCGGTGGCCTGCCGGTGATGACGGACGGCGAACGCGCCGCCGACATCGACAACCCGCGCGGCTACTACGAGTGGGAAGCGATCAAGCGCATTGCCAAAGAGCCGGAGCTGCTCGACGACGACGCGCTGAACGGTCGCGCGATCAAATGCATCTCCATGTTGCTGCCGCAGATGCCGGCAAAGCACAGTTACAAAGTCATTTTCATGATGCGGCCGATCGCCGAAGTGGTCCGCTCGCAAGCGGCCATGACCAAACGGCTGGGAACGGCTGGCGCTGCGCTCGACCACGAACAACTCGAGCGCGGACTGCGCGCCCACCGCGACGAAATCCGCCGCTGGATGACCGGCGCGCCGCACGTCGAAGTTCTCGAAGTGAACTATCCGACGCTCGTCAGAGAACCGGCCTCCGAGCTGGCGCGCCTCACGGAATTTCTCGGCGCCGAAAGGCTGCCGGACGTCGAGAAAATGGCCGCTGTGATCGACCCGTCGCTGCACCGGCGGAAACAAAGCGGCGACGCGACGTGAGCGGAAGCCGTTGTAGAGGCGGCTCTGTGAGCCGCAGTCGTTAGGATAATGCGGCTCACAGAGCCGCCTCTACAACGGAGCGAAAATGCGAATCGAGCCAGTGCCTGTAATGCACCTCACAAACCGGCGAAAAATTTCAGCACCAGCCCGAGCAAACCGCTCGACGATCACCACCGGGATGATGTCCCACTTGAAACGTTGCATCGCCAGAAACGCCGCCACGCAGAGCGCGATAGCGACCCAGTCCGGCCGGCCGGCCGCGATGCCGCCGGGAAACAAGACGTGCCAGCCGAACCAGACCGCGAGGTTCATCACCACGCCGACGACCGCGGCGGTGATCGTGGTCAAGGTGGCAGAGAGCCGCTGGTTGCCGCGTAGCCGCTCGATGTAGGGCGCGCCGAGAAAGATCCAGAGGAAGCAGGGTAGAAACGTCGTCCAGGTCGTGATGAGCGCGCCGAGCGTGGCAGCCAGCAGCGGCGGAAGCCCGAGCGGCTGGTGCCAGCCGCCCATGAAGCCGACAAATTGCAGCACCATGATGAGCGGTCCCGGCGTGGTTTCGGCGAGCCCGAGGCCGTCGAGCATCTGGCCGGGCTGGAGCCAGCCGTAGTTTTCCACCGCTTGCTGGGAAACGTAGGGCAGCACCGCATACGCGCCGCCGAAGGTGACCATCGCGGCTTTGCTGAAAAAGATGCCTTCCTTCATCAAGCGTGTGGTCCCGCCCCAGCCAGAGCGCGAGCAGGATGATCGGCGTCACCCAGAGCAGCACGCAGGTCGCGGTGACCCGCAGGGCGCGGGCGAAATTCGGCTGGGTGTGCGGGGCCGCGTCGGCGCTGTTGTCGCTGACGGCAGTCGCCTCCGGTTGGGCGGCAGCGGCGCCCGCTTTCACCGGACCATGGCCACCTCCACCGCCGCGGAACTTCTCCGGCAGCCAGTGCCCGCCGAACCAGCCGAGCACGCCGGCGCCCAGGATGATGACCGGGAACGGCACCCGGAAGAAGTAGATCGCCACAAACGCCAGCGCGGCGACCGTCCACATCACCTCATTCTTCAGCGCCTTCCGCCCGATGCGGATGACCGCGGCGACGACGATGGCCAGCACGGCCGGCTTCAACCCGTAAAAGATCGCCGCGATCCAGGGCAGGTTGCCGTAGGCCGCGTAGATGTAGCTCAGCGTCCAAAGGATGAACACCGAGGGAATGACAAAGAACGCCCCCGCCACGATGCCGCCGGCGGTCCGGTGCAGAAGCCAGCCGATGTAAATCGCGAGCTGCTGCGCCTCGGGCCCCGGCAGGAGCATGCAATAGTTCAGCGCGTGGAGAAACCGCTGCTCGCTGATCCAGCGCCGCCGCTCGACGATCTCGGTGTGCATGATGGCGATCTGGCCGGTCGGACCGCCAAACGAGATGAACCCGAGTTTGATCCAGAACCGCAACGCCTCGGCAAAGGTCGGATAACGGACCGGCGACGCGGCGGAAGCAGCGGCGGTGACGGTGCTCGGCAGGGGGGTGGACATGACAGGGGAGAGGCTCAGGCGGCGGCAGCGGGTCGGCGAGATTTCGCGAAAAGCGTGGCCGAATAGAAAATCGTCGCCACCGCGCCGACGGCTGCCGCGGTCAGAAAATTCGCGCTCGCGCCGCCGAACTTCCAGAGCAGCGCGCCGAGCACGGAGCCGACGGTGACGGTCACGTCCCGGATCAGGTAGTAGGCGCCAATCATCCGGCCGCGCGCCTCGGCCGGGCAGAGTCCGATGATGAGCGCCTTGCGCGCCGGCTCGCCGAATTCTTTCAAGCCCCGCACCGCAAAGGCCACGACGAGCATCGAGAAGCCGTGGGCCGTCCACAGGACCAGCGGAAACAGGGTGAAAAACACGAACGTCCCGACAACAAACGGCTCCCGCCCGTAGCGATCCGCCAGGTGCGCCGCGGGGATGAGGCAAAGAATGCTGCACACCATCTCCACGGCCGTCAGCGTCCCGGCCGCCGCGGCGCTGACGCCGAGATCGTTCAGCGCGTAGATGATGACCCAGGCGGCCGGGATGCGTTCGCAGAAGCGGATGAGAATGTCGCTGAGCAACAAGCGCCGCAGCGCCGGGCTGAACCCGCGCACCGACGCCAGAAACCCGCCGCTGCCCGCCGATCCCGGCAGCGCGGAACTCAGCGCCGGCTCCTCGCGGATCTGCCGCTGCACGAAGATCGTGGCCAGCCCGAGCACGATCGAGGCGCCCAGCGCGATCCGCACGCCGGTGACGACGCCGTAGCGATCAATCAGGAGACCGCCGGCGATCGGCCCGACGATGATCGGCAGCCGCTTGAGCGTGGCCTGCACGCCGATGCCCATGGCGTGCTTGTCGCTCGCCAGGCTGGTGCCGATGAGCGAAAACGTCGCCGGCAGCGACAGGCAGCTCCAGGCGAGAAACAGAAACATCCCCGCGAAGACCGCCGCCGGGTGCGGCACGAGCGCGACGAGCGCGTAGCCGAGGATCGAGAGCAGGTTGAAAAAGACGAGCGCGCGCCGGTGCCCCCAGCGGTCGGAAAGCGCGCCGCCGGGATACGCATAGACGGCGCCGAGAAAGGTTTTCAGGCCGTCGTAAAGCCCGATGAGCAGCACGCCGGCGCCGAGCGTTTCCAGATATTTCGGCACAAAGCGCGCCCACGTTTCCTCGCCGGCACTGATGAGCACGATGGCGACGAGCAGGAGCACGACGTTGCGCTGCAGCCCGAAGAACGACTTCAGCCGCGCCGCGCGCCCGGGCGGGGACGCCGCGCCGCCAGCCGACGGCGGGGCGCCGCGTTCGCCAGCCGGGGTGGGCGGAGGTTCCATGGGATCGGCTCAGAGATTCACGGAAGGCCACGGGCAGGGCGCGAGCCTTTTATTCCGGTGCCGACGCCGGGTCGCGGGGCAAATTGCTTTCGGCCCGGAGCGGCGGCATGGTCTGGCCGGGCGCCGAGCCGCCGGCGGCGGGCGCGGCTGGCGTCGAGCATGGAAACCACCACCGGGCAGCATCGCATTTCGCTGTGGACCGCCACCGCCCTCGTGGTGGCGAACATGGTGGGCACCGGGGTTTTCACCAGTCTCGGGTTTCAGGTCGCGACGATTCCCACCGCGTTCCCGGTGCTGCTGCTCTGGACGATCGGCGGCATCGTCGCGCTCTGCGGCGCGCTCTGCTACGGCGAGCTGGCGGCGGCGCTGCCGCGGTCCGGCGGGGAATACCATTTTCTCTCCCGCATCTTCCATCCCGCGCTTGGGTTCATGAGCGGCTGGCTGTCGGTCACGATGGGTTTTGCCGCGCCGACCGCCCTGGCGGCAATGGCGTTCGGCACGTATCTGCACGGCGTGTTTCCCGGCGTGCCGGCGCTGCCGATTTCCCTGGCGCTGGTGTGGGTGGCGTCGGCGGTGCACCTGACTTCGGTGCGGGGCGGCAGCCGGTTTCAAAACGGCTTCACCGGCTTGAAGCTCGGGCTCGTGCTGGCGCTGATCGTCGCCGGGTTCCTCGTGAGCGCCGCGCCGCAGGCCGTGGCGTTCCGGCCGGTGCCCGGCGATTTCGAGCGGGTTTTCAGCGCGCCGTTTGCCGTGAGCCTGGTCTTCGTGATGTATGCCTACTCGGGCTGGAACGCGGCGACCTACATCGTCCACGAAATCCACGATCCGCGGCGCAACGTGCCGCGCGCGCTGCGTCCTCGGCACCGCTCTGGTGGCGGTGCTTTACATCGCGGTGAACGCCGTGTTTCTCCGCACCACGCCGGTGGCGAAGATGGCCGGCCAGCTGGAGGTCGGGCTGATCGCGGGGCAGGCGATTTTCGGCCAGCTCGGGCGGCCGGATCATGGGCGTGTTCATCTGCGCGGGATTGATCTCCTCGGTCAGCGCGATGATCTGGGTCGGTCCGCGGGTCGCGCAGGCGATGGGCGAGGATTTCCGCGCGCTGAAGTGGTTCTCGCGCGGCACGGCCGCCGGCATTCCGCGCGTCGCGCTGCTCTTCCAGTTGGCGGTCATCACCGCGCTGCTGCTGACCTCGACGTTTCAAGCCGTGCTCATCTACATCCAGTTCAGCCTGATCCTGAGTTCGTTTCTCACCGTGCTCGGCGTGATCGTGCTGCGCTGGCGGGAGCCGGAACTGCCGCGGCCGTATCGGGTCTGGGGATATCCGGTCACGCCGCTCCTTTTTTTGACCATCAGCGCCTACATGCTTTTTTACATCGGCCGGAGCCAGCCGCGCGAATCGCTCGCCGGCGTCGGCACGCTGTTGCTCGGGCTGGCGGTGTATTTTCTTTTCCGGATTTTCAATGCCGACACGAACCCATCGCTTGCTCATGGACTTTCCACTACTGCGCCCGGCGGCGCCGCCGAATCCTTCCGCTTCCTCCGCGTCCGGTGATCTGGCGCGATAACATTCGCGCGGCCGCGGCGCTGGCGTTCTTTTTCTGCCTCGTCGTCGCGGGCGCCGGCGGTCATCGCGCCGCAAGCGCAGGCAGCCAGCGCGGACGACACCGCCCGCTTTCTCGCCGGCCTGCCGGTGAGCCGCGACAGCGAACTCGCGCCGCTCACCGCCGATCCCGCGTGGATCGCGCACGCCCGGTTTTTCAACGGCGGCTGGGACCGGCTCAACACCCGCCAGCTCGCCTCCGCGCGCACCTGGGCGGCGACTCAGCTCGGGGAGATCAGCCAGTCCACGCGGCCGGTGTTCTACATGTTCGGCGGGCCCGATTTTCTGTATGCCGACGTCTTCTTCCCCTACGCCCGCACCACGGTGCTCTGCGGGCTGGAACCGGTCGGCGAGCTGCCCGATCTCGGCCGCCTGCCGCAGCCGGAAATCACGGCTCTGCTGGCCAACATCCGGGCCACGCTGAACTCGGTGTTGAACCTGTCGTTTTTCATCACGAAAGACATGCGGCGCGACTTCGCCGGCACGCCGTTCAAGGGCAATCTTCCCGCGCTCTACGTCCTGCTCGCGCGCACCGGGCATCCGCTGCTGCGCGTCGAGCCGGTGTCGCTCGATCGCGGCGGCGGCCTGGCGACCGGCAGCGGCGGGGCGACGCGCGGCGTGCGGATCGTTTACGGGTCGGCCAGCGGCACGCAGACGCTTTATTATTTCACCACGGATTTGTCGGATGGCGCGATCAAATCGAATCCCGGGTTTCTCAAATTCTGCGCCGATCTCGGCACCGGCAACAGCCTGCTCAAAGCCGCCTCGTATCTGCCGCACCAAAACAATTTCAGCCGGGTGCGCGACTTCGTGCTGAACCAGAGCAACGCCATTGTGGAGGATGATTCCGGCATCCCGCTGCGCTACTTCGATGCGGCGAAATGGGCGCTGCGTCCGTATGGCACCTTTGTTGGGCCGATCGAGTTGTTCGCGCAATATCCCCAGCCCGATCTCGTGCAGCTTTACCGCTCGAATCCGGTGCCGCGGCTGCCCTTCGGCTTCGGCTACCGGAACTACGGCTCGCAGTCCACGCTCCTGCTGGCGGTGCGCCGCGGGGGCGAGTTTTCGACCGGGGGCGGGGGAGCTTTGCCACCGCCAGCGTCGCGTCCCGCACTGCCGGCGCTGCCGGTGGAGCAGAGTCCGCGGCCTTTGTTGCAACAACACAGCAGCAGCAGCAGCAGCAAGAGCCCCCGATCCCGCGAGCGCTGCCGGTGAATCCGTAAGCGCGCTGCTACGGTTTGGAAGATCGCCTGCTGGCTCTCCGCGATTCGAAACCTGCGCAGCTGCCAACTGGCGGCTCCAGCCTACTTTCGCGAGTTGGAAAAAGGGGAGCGCGGGCTTCCAGCCCGCTCTTGCCGGCATCCTGCCAGCAAGCTTGTGAAAATCAGGCCGCCGCAGCGGCGGGAATTATTTTGGCAGGCGCCCGGCAAGGATGCCGGCCGCAGCGGGCTGGAAGCCCGCGCTCCCTCGTCCAAAGCGGATTCGTTGCTCCTGTGCTCGGCGTGAGCGTGCAAGCGGAGTGTTGCTGCTGGGTCAACTGCGGTGACCTCGATCGTCTCTCAAGGCACGAGCAGCTTCTTCAAAAACAAGGCGTCGCGAAACCCGGACCCACGGCCCTGTCGCACGACGACGAGATCGAGCGACGGCACGACGTAAAGCCGCTGACCGTGCGATCCGAGCGAGATCACGAGATCGGCCGGCGCGTCCTTCGACAGGCAGGCGTGGCGCCAATCGGCTCCGCGCCAGTTGCCGTCCAGCATCTTTTCGGCGTCCACGACGCGGGACTCCGGCGAGCGCGCCTCCCGGTTGAGCCAGAAGCCGAAACCGAACGCCGGATTGGCCTCGCTGCCGCGAAACGATTCTTCCAGCAACTCCGGCTTCACCACGGTGCGCAAGCCGGCCCGGCCGCGGTTTTGCACGAGGCGGCCGATCTTCGCCCATTCTTCCGCGGAAAGATCGAAGCCGCTGGCAAGCAGCGGATTTTCCGCCTGGTCACGCCGGTAATCCACGGCTTCGATGCCGAGCGGCCGCAGGACCCGGCGCTCGAGATAATCGGTCGTCGAACCGCCGCGCAGCTTGCGCCGCAGCAACTCGTCGAGCACCTGCAGATGGCTGGGGCCGTAAAGAAACGCGGTTCCCGGCGCGGCGAGCAACCCGAGCGTCAGCGCCTCGCGGTCGCGGTTGGCCCGGTCGCGCCGGTGCAGACGCGAAGCCGGGTCGAGGCCGGAGGTGAAATTCAGCAGCTGACGCACGCGGATTTCGCGCCGGCGCGGATCGGATTTCCATTCCGTGAGCGTGTCGCTCACCGGCTCGTCGAGGCTGAGCAGTCCCTCTTGCGCAGCCGCCAGCGTGGCCAAGCACCAGAACGCCTTGGTGCCGCTGAAGATCGGAAACCGGCGGGCGGCCGCCTGATCCTCAAACACGGTGCGCCCGTGTTGCAAAATCAGCAGGGACAAGCCGCCGTGCGCCTTGGAGTAACGGTGCGCCGCCTGCACGCCGCGCGCGCTGATCTCCGCCCGCGCCGGGGCGCTGCCGAAAAAACCCGCCGCCAACCCCAGCAAGGAAAACAAAAGGATCGAGAAACGCACCGGGCCTTATTGGAGCCCGACTCCGGTGTCTTGCAAGTCCGGTCACACACGGCCGACCCGCCGGCATCTGGCAGGACCAGAGCCACGCCGCGATCGCGGGGAGTCAAATGAGGCGAGCCGGGCGAAGCGATCGCCACGGCTTCCGTCACGCCGGAGCACCGCCGCGCCGTGCCTGCGTCTGGCGCCGCCGCTGCCTCGACAGGCAGGCGACGGCGATGCCGCAGACGCCGCAGACGCCACGACGGCGGGGAAGTCCGCGTTACGCGCACATTCCCAACAATCGCAGCGGCGCGGCGGGCCGCCCGACTGGCGGACTACGCTCCGCTCTTGGAACTGGAATCCGACTTCGGCGCCCCGCCGCCGTTGAGCTTCTCGACGATCAGCTTTTCGAGCTTAATGATGTCGGCGACAAACAGCCGGATGCCTTCGGAGGTTTTCTCCGTCGCCATCGCGTCTTCGTTGAGCAAAAAGCGGAAGCTCTTCTCGTCCGTCGGCACGCGCGGCAGGTCCATGCTCTTCGCTTTTTCCGGCGACAGCTTGCGCTCGACCGGGGCATCGGATTTCTGGAGTTCACCGAGCAGCTTCGGGCTGATCGTCAGCAGATCGCAGCCGGCGAGCTCGAGGATCTGGCCGACATTGCGGAAGCTCGCGCCCATGACCTCCGTCGGATAATCGTATTTCTTGTAGTAATGATAAATCGCCGTCGTGGACTGCACGCCGGGATCCTCGGCGCCCTGGAATTCCTTGCCGGTGCTCTTTTTATACCAGTCGTAAATCCGGCCGACGAAGGGCGAGATGAGCTGGATCTTCGACTCCGCGCAGCGGGCCGCCTGCGGCAGGGAAAACATCAGCGTGAGGTTGCACTTGATGCCGTCGCGCTGGAGCACTTCCGCCGCCGCGATGCCTTCCCAGGTCGAGGCGATCTTGATGAGCACGCGCTCCCGGTCGATGCCGGCTTTTTTGTAAAGCTCGATGAGTTCGCGGCTCTTCTTGACGATGGCGTCGGCGTCAAACGACAGCCGCGCATCGGTTTCCGTGCTCACGCGGCCGGGCACGATCTTGAGGATCTCGGTGCCGAAGAGGATGAGCAGATCGTCCACGATCTTGTCGGTCAACGCGGCGCCGGTGACGCTGGCGTTGCGGTTGTCCGCGATGGCCTTGTCCACCAGCGCGTGGTATTCCTCTTTCTGGGTCGCCTGCAGGATCAGACTCGGGTTGGTCGTGGCGTCGTGCGGGGCGTATTGCTTGATGGAACCGAAATCGCCGGTGTCGGCGACCACTTTGGTGAAGCGCTTGAGCTGGTCGAGCTGGCTGGACTTCCCGCCGGTCGCACTGGCGGCGGCAGTCGGCGAATCGAGTTGGGCAGTGGGGCTCATAGGAATGAATGGACGCGGCGGGTTGATCCGCAGTCTCTTACATAAACGGCGGGACGGTTTCTGACAAACAAATCTCGGGCGGTGGGTCTGTCGGTGTTGTCGGCAAGGTGTCGCGGCGAAGCGCAAGGGGCTGGGGCGTCCAGGCCGCTGCGTTGTTGTAGAGGCGCCTTTGTGAGGCGCTATTCCAAAACCCAGCGGCTCGCAGAGCCACCTCTACAACCAACCGGCGGACCGACGCGCGGGGGGGATGCGAACTGGAGCCGCGGTCTGCGCTCAGGCGGAAACCAGGGTCGTGAAGCCGCCGTAAGCCATGCGCTTGAAATCGAACGGCGTGTTCTTCTCCTCCATCATCTCAGCCAAGCGCGGGTCGGCCATGACCTTTGCGTTGACCCGATCGCGGTGGGCGCGTGATTTAAACACGATCCAGGCGATGACCACCGTCTCACCGGGCTTCGCTTTTGCCAGGCGCGGGAACGAAACCATCCCCTTGACGTCCACGTCGTCGGCAAGGCATTCCCGATATTCCAGCGCGCCGTGTTCGCGCCAGATTTTAGACGCCTTCTGCGCGATGCGGCGGTATTCGGCGATGTTTTTCGTCGGCAGCGGGAGCACAAATCCATCCACGTAGTTGGGCATGCCGCATTCCACCAGATTCCGTCTCAAGCGCCAAGCCGGCAGTCGGTTGCCGCCGCCTGCCGGGTGATTTTTACGACCGGCGATAGAGCACTTCGCGCAGTCGTTCCTCCAGCGACTTGCTGCGCTGGAGCGCTTCGTCGAAGTGCGCTTTCGCCAGCGAGAAAACTTCCACCGGCTCGCGCGCGACGACCGTGGCGTTGCGCGGAGCCCCGGTGAGCAGCGCGACCTCGCCGAAGTAATCGCCGGCACCGAGCGCGACGCCAGCAAACGGCACGCCGTCGTGCTCGCCGGCCACGTCCACCCGGCCCGCGGCGATGACGTAGAACTTCTCGCCGGTTTCGCCGCGCCGGACGATCGTCTCGCCGGGCGCGAACGCTTCCCGCTGCATCCGCTCCGCGAACTCGGCGAGCATGTTTGCGGGCTGCGCGGAAAACAGCGGGCAACGCTGCAAAAACTCCGCGATCCGCACCGTCTGGCCGACGTGCACATCGGAGACGATCCGGCCGTCCACGAGGTTGATGATGCGGTCGGCCACGTCGAGGACGCGGGTGTCGTGGGTGACCATCAGGATCGTGGTGCCGTGCTCCGTGGCCAGCGTTTTGAGAATGTTCACCACGTCGCGGCCGGAGTTCCGGTCGAGCGCGGCGGTCGGCTCGTCAGCCAGCACGAGCCGGGGGCGGCTCACCAGCGCGCGGGCGACCGCGACACGCTGGCGCTGACCGCCGGAGAGTTCCTGCGGCTTGTGCGTCAGCCGCTCGCCGAGCCCGAGCTGGTGCAGGATTTCGGTGACGCGCCGCTCGCGCTCGCGCGGATCGTGCAGCGTGAGTTCGGCCGCCATGCTCACGTTTTCCTGCGCGGAAAGAGAATCGAAGAGGTTGTGCGCTTGAAAGATGAATCCGATGTCCCGCCGCACCGCGACGAGTTCGCCCGGACTCAGCGTGCCCAGTTCGCGGCCCAGCGTGCGGACGCTCCCGGCTTGCACGGAGCGGAGCGCGCCGATGAGCGTGAGCAGCGTCGTCTTCCCGGAGCCGGACGGTCCGGTCATGATGGCAATCTCACCAGGCCGCAGCTCAAGATGGTTGTCGTGCAACACCGGCTTGCGATTCTCGCCTTCGCCAAACCCGTGGTGCAACGCCCGCACGCTGACCGTGGACTCGGCGGAGGAAACGGCGGCGACGGTTGGAGACGACGACATCAGAAAAGTTCGGCGGGATCGGCGGCGAGCGCCTTGCGCACGGCCAGCAGCCCGGCCGCGATGCACATGCCGAGCGTCAGGGCGAGCACGAGCGCCATTCTCCCGAAAGTCAGCTGCGTGACAATCCCGGTCATCGCGGTGAGCCCGGCATACAGCCCGAACGTCAGCGCCACCGCCGGTAGAAATCCGAGCAGCCCGAGCAGCACGGCCTGCGTGAGCACGAGCCGGATGAGATCGCCGTGCCGGTAGCCGAGCGCCTTCAGCGTGGCCAGTTGCGGCAGGTGATCGGAGATGTCGGTGTAAAGAATCTGGTAACAAATAAAGACGCCGATGATGAACCCGACCGCGACGCCCATGGTGAAGATGTAACCGGCCGGCGTCGCCCGGCGCCACGTCGCCTTTTCCCGCGCGACGATTTCGGATTTCGTGAACACCGCGACCTCCGCTTCCGGCCCGAGCGCGGCGCGCAGCTCGCGGAGCACGCGCTCGGGCGAGGCGCCGGCTTCGAGCTGGATCAAGCCGAGCGCCACGCGGGTGCGCCCCTGATTCGGAAACAAGGTGAAAAACGTGTCCGTGCTCGTGAGGACGTTGCCGTCGTAATAGTAGTCCGGCCCGAGGTCGAACGTGCCGGCGACCGTGAGCGCGCGGTTCGCCAGTTCCGTCGTCGCACCGGCCTGGACGAACCCGAGAAAGGCGCGCGATTTCCTGTCGAACAGCAGCGTCAGCGGCGCGCGCAACGCCGCCGTCAGCCGGTCAAGTTCCCTGGTTTCGAAAATCGGCGCGCCCGGCTCGACGGCGATGACGCGCACCGTGCTCCGAATCCCGGTGACCGGATGGCGCAGCTCGGAAAACCGGTCCTCGAGATAGACCGCGTGCACCGCCTGCACGCCGGCGAGTCCCGCGGCGCGCATGAGCTGCGCCCGTGGAAACGTCTCGTGCGTGTTGAGGATGTGCAGCGCGCGGCTCGTCATCACGAGGTCGGCGCGAAACCACCGCAGCGCGCCGGTCTGGCTGTCGTAGAGGCCGTTCAGAAAGCCCAGCTCCATGAACATGATCACCACCGCAAACGCCATGGCCGTGACCGACACCAGCAGCGCGACCTTGCCGTGCATCACGTTGCGCCAGGCCAGCGGCGTGCGTCGTCGAGGCGTCATTGTGCGATCAAAACAGATCCGCCGGGTCGGCTGCGCGCAGTTTGCGGATCGCGAGCGCCGCGGCGGAAAGGCACATCCCGAGCGTGAGCAGAAGCACGCCGGCCACCCGCGCCGGCTCCATGGTCACCGGCACCAGCGCTCCGGTGCGCAGCAAAAAATAAAGCCCCAGCGCGCAGCCAAACGCCGGCAGAAATCCGAGCCCGGAAAAGAGAAACGCCTGCCGCAACACGACGCCGTAGACCGAGCGGTCGCGGTAGCCGAGCGCCCGCAGCGTGGCGTATTCCCGCAGGCGATTCTGCACCTCGCTGGCGAGCACCTGGTAAAGGATCACCGCGCCCGCGATGAACGCCACCAGCACGCCGGAGGTGAACATGATGCCGAGCGGTTTGATCCGCAGCCAGAACCGCTCTTCCGCCCGGGAAAGCTCCTCCCGCGTCACTGCCTCGGCGACCGGTGCCAGCCGCTCGTTCAACTCTGCCGCCACGGTCCGCGCGGACACGCCGGGCGCGAGCTTGATCAATCCGAAGCTGACCCGCTCCGGTGACGCCTCGTCCCGGAAAACGTCGAGAAACGTCTCCCGTCCCATCACCATCGTCGCGCCGGCGACAAACCCGGCCCCGATCGCACACCGCCCGGTGATGCGGATGCGGTGATTCTGCACTTCGGAGGCGACGCCCGGCGCGAGCGGCCCGTGCTCCGGCCGGGCGAGCCTGTCGCTGAGCGCGGTGTCGCGGAGGGTCAGTTGCGGCAGCTCGTCGTTCAGCGCGGCGTCGCGAAACGGCCGCGCCGCCGGATCGACGCCGAGCGTCAGCACGTTCCAGCGTTCGCGCGTCTCGCGGTTCCGCCATTCGCCGAGACCGATCCAAACCAGGCTCACCGAGGCGATGCCATCCTGCGCGCGCATGGCTTCGAGCCGATCCCGCGGAAATTGCGCGGGATGCGCGACGAAGACGTATTGCGGCGAGCGGATCAGCACGTCGAAATCAAGCGCGTCGAACACCAGTGTCGCCGTGCGGCCCGACGCCGCGTAAAAGCCGAGCTGCATGAAGATGAGCAGGATCGCGAAGGCGATGCCACCGAGCGCGACGAGCGAGCGCGCCTTGTTCTGCCAGACGTTGCGCCAGGCGAGCGGCGTTTTCACGGGGGATGATGTGCGGCTAGCGTGCGGCGGCCGCCCGGCCGTTTTCCACCGTAGCCGGCGCGGAGTCGAGGGCGATCCGGGTGGAGACTTCGAGGTGCGAAAGGCGCGCCACCGCGGTCGGATGATTTGTCGAGCTTGATCCGCACTTCCACGACGCGGGAATCCTTTTCCGCGCGCGGATCGAGCGCCAGCACGTCGTTCCTGTAAATGAGCGCGCCGATCTCCTCCACGACGCCGCCCACCGGTTCCGGCAGTGCCGGACTCGTGACCGTCGCCCGCTGGCCGATGCGCACCGCGCCGATGTCGGTTTCATGCACCTCGGCGATGACGTGCATGTCCGCGGTGTCGCCCATTTTCAGGATCGGATCGTTGCCGATGCGCTCGCCAGGGTAGGTGAGCACTTTGAGAATCTCGCCGTCCAGCGGCGCGCGGATTACGGTGAGTTCGACCTGCGCTTCGGCCGCGCGCACCTGCGCCTCCGCTGTGCGGACCGCGATCGTGGAGCGGACCCGGGCCAGCGCGGCCTCGGCGGAGATTAGTTCTGCACGGGCGCGGGCCAGCTCGGTTTCGCGGGTTTCGGTGGCGTATTTTTTGTTGTCGAGACTCTGTTCCTCCACCGCCCGGGTCGTCGCCAGCGACCGGACGCGCTTCAACTCCTTACGCTCGAATTCCACGGCGATTTCGAGGACGCGCACCGTCAGCCGGCTTTGCTCGATGAGCGCGCGAGCGTAGGCGGTTTCGGCGTCCATCCGCTCGCGCGCTTCGGTCAGAGCCATCCGGGCGGCCTCGCGCTCGGCGACCTTGAGCGGATGCGTTTCAAGGTAGGCGAGCACGTCGCCGGCGCTTACTTTCTGGCCGTCGCGGACTTCGAGCTTCAGGATTCGGCTGCCCGGCTGCGCGGCGATGGACATGACGGCGCGGCCCGGCGTGACCCGACCCAGGGCGGTGACGGCGGTGCGCGGCGGCGGCGCGGATCGCGCGAGTCTCCCGCCGTCGGCAGCGGCGACGAGCCACGCGACGCCGACCAGCGCGAGCAGCACCCGACGCCGGCGGCTTCGGGGCGAAGGTCGGCGCGGAGGATGCATGGCGCTCCGGTTGCGCGGGAACGGGGAAAATCGCGCGCAGCCTGCAGGAATTCGTATCAGCCGGAATTCCCGGGGTCAAACGGCAACGCGGTTTTGTCCACTACGAGTCTGGCATTCGGCGAGAAGCACTTGTAAATAGGGACAAACGTTCTTTGGCCCTGCGGGCTTTCGCCTCTGCCTATGTCCAGTCAGGAACCACTCGCCCTGGTCGGGATGGCCTGCCGTTTTCCCGGCGGTGCCGATTCGCCTGCTGGCGTTTTGGGCGCTGCTGCGCGACGGCGTGGATGCCATCACCGAAGTGCCGCCGACGCGTTGGAACGCGGCGCGCTTTCATCATCCGAATTCCGCCGCGCCTGGCCGCATGGTGACGCGTTGGGGCGGCTTTGTGGAAAATCCGGACCGCATCGACGCCGCGTTTTTCGGCATTGCCCCGCGCGAGGCGGCGTGTCTCGATCCGCAGCATCGCTGGCTGCTGGAGACAACTTGGGAAGCGTTCGAGGACGCGGGTCTGCCGCCGGAAAAACTCTCCGGCACCCGCACCGGCGTTTTCATCGGCATCTCGCACAGCGATTACCCGAATCTGCACCGCAGCGACGCCGGCGCGATCGATCGCTACACGAACATCGGCAGCGCGTTTTCCATCGCGGCAAACCGGATCTCGTATCTGCTCAATCTGCGCGGTCCGAGCTTCGCGGTGGACACGGCCTGTTCGTCGTCGCTGATGGCGCTGCATCTCGCGGCGCAAAGTTTGCGGCAGGGAGAATGCGATTACGCCGTGGTCGGCGGCGCGAACGCAGTGCTCAGTCCGGAAGGCGGGATCGGGTTCAGTCAGGCGCACATGCTGTCGCCGCGCGGACGGTGTCGCGCCTTTGACGCCAGCGCGGATGGCTATGTGCGTGCGGAAGGCGCGGCGGCGCTCGTGCTGATGCCGTGGCGCACCGCACAAAAGCTCGGCCTGCACGCGCGTGCCTTGCTGGTCGCGACCGCGGCGAATCAGGATGGCCACTCCGTCGGCGGCATCACGGTGCCGAGCGGCAAGGCGCAGGAAGCGATGATGCGCGAAGCGTTGGCGAACGCCGGTGCTCGACGCGCGCGACATCGTTTACATGGAAGCGCACGGCACCGGCACGCCGGTCGGCGATCCGATCGAAGCGCGCGCCATCGCCAACGTCCTCGCCGCCGGCCGGCCGCCCGGCGAACCGCTGCTCGTCGGCTCGGTGAAGGCGAACATCGGCCATCTGGAACCGGCGTCCGGCGTCGCGGGATTGCTCAAAGCGGTGCTCGTGCTGGAGCAGCGGATGGTCCCGCCGAATCTGCATTTCGAGGAACCGAATCCGCGCCTGCCGCTCGACCGCGTGAGCGTCCCGACGGCGCTGGCTCCGCTGCCCACGCTGCCGGAGGGACGCACGCCGCTCGTCGGCGTGAACTCCTTCGGTTTCGGCGGTGCGAACGTCCATGCGCTGCTGACAGCAGCGCCTGCCGCTGCGGATGAATCGCGCGAGCAGTCAGCGGACAACGGACCGTATCTGTTCCCGTTTTCCGCGCGCAGTCCCGGCGCGTTGACGGAATACGCGGCGGCTTACGCGAAGTTCATCGACGACGCGCGATGCGACGCTGAGTTTGCGCGAACTGTGCGCCGCCTCTGCGCTCGGCAAAACGCATCACCCGCTGCGCCGCGCACTCGTCGCCGATTCGCTCGCCGATCTGCGCGCGCAACTGCTCGCCGCCGCGCCCGCCCCGGTGCCAGCCACCAGTGCCGCGCCGAAGATCGCGTTCGTTTTCAGCGGCCAGGGTCCGCAGTGGTGGGCGATGGGACGCGAACTTTTCGAGCGCGAAAAAATCGTCCGCGAATTCTGGGAACGCTGCGACGCCATCTGCCGCGCGCAAGGCGGCCCGAACCTGCTCGACGAACTTCTCGCGGACGAAGCGTCGTCGCGCCTCAATCACACCGACATCGCCCAGCCCGCGCTCTTCGCGCTGCAAGGCGGCCTCGTGGAATTGTGGCGCGCGTGGGGCATCGCGCCCGACGCCGTCGTCGGTCACAGCGTCGGTGAAGCGGCCGCTGCGTGGGCGGCGGGCATCTTCGATCTCGACGGCATTTTCCGCGTCATCCTCGCCCGCAGTCGCGCGCAGGCTACCACCCACGGCCAGGGCCGCATGCTCGCCGCTTCCATCACCGCGGCAGACGCGAAAACGTGGGAACAAAAATTCCCCGGTCGCATCAACCTCGCCGCGATCAACGCGCCCGGCCAGGTCACGCTTTCCGGCGACGCCGCGGCGCTGGCAGGAAATCGCGACCGCGCTCGAGCAGGCGCAAATTTTCTGCCGCCTGCTCCCGACCGAATACGCGTTTCACAGCGCGCAGATGGACCCATTGGAAGCCGGCTTGCGGCGCGATCTCGCGGGCGTCGCTGGCACGGACGCGAAGACGACGGCGACGATGATTTCCACCGTCACCGGCGAACCGGTGCGCGGCCCGGAAATGGACGCCGATTATTGGTGGCGCAACGTCCGCCAGCCCGTGCGCTTCGCCGACGGCATCGCGCGACTGCTGCGCGACGGCTGCACCGCGCTCGTCGAAATCGGCCCGCATCCCGTCATGGCTGCGGCGCTGCGGGAAATCGCGCTCGCCGAGAAATCCTCTGCGCTCACCGTCGCCTCCTTGCGACGCGGTGATGACGAGCGCCGCACCATCCTGCACGCGCTTGGGTCGCTCTATCAACACGGCGCCGCCGTGCGCTGGGATTCGCTCTACTCGCGGCCCGGCGCGTGCGCTGCGGCTGCCCGCGTATCCGTGGCAACGCCAGCACCTCTGGCATGAAGCCCGCGACGTCGAGCGCGAGTTCAAAAGCCCGCCCGGTCATCCGCTCCTCGGCGACCGCCAGCCGCACCCGCAGCCGGTTTGGTTCGGTCAGCTCGATGCCCGCCTGCTGCCGTGGCTGAACGATCATCGGCTCACCGGATCCGCCGTCGTCCCGGCCGCCGCGTATCTGGAAATGGCCGCCGCGGCGGTGCGCGAATTTCTCGGCGAGCCGACCGTTTTTCTCGAAGACATCCGGTTCCATCATCTGCTCTTTCTGCCGGAGGAAAAAACCGTCCCGTCCTGCGTGCGGCTCGATCCCGCGGTCTCGTCGTTTCAAATCTTCACCCAGCGACCGGACTCCGCGGGCGAGTGGGAAATTCAGGCGGAAGGAATTTATCGCCCCGGCCGATTGCACGTTCCGCCGCCGAACAATCTCGACGCGATCCGCGCCGCCTGCACGACCGAGCACGACCCCGCCGCGCTCTACCAGCAGCTCGACGGCATCGGCCAGGTTTACGGTCCGACGTTCCGCGGACTGCATTCGCTCCGCCTGCAAAAGGACGAAGCCGTGCTCGCCGGCATCCGCTCGACCGGCGGGAGCGAGGCGTCGTCGGATTACCTGCTCTATCCGCCGGCGCTCGACAGTTGTTTCCACTCCAGCTTCGCGCTTGCGTCGCAGTCAGGACCGGCGCGCGGTGATCATCATGTCGCTGCGCCAACTGCAGATCTTCGCGCCGCTGCCGGCCGAGTTCTACGCGCATCTGCGGCTCGTGCAGCATTGGAAAAATTCGCACCTCGGCGATCTCACGCTGCTCGATCCGGCCGGCGCGGTGCTCGCGGAGATGAAGGGGCTGAAATTGCTCGCGGTCGATTCCGCCGCGTCGAAGCCGGGGCAGCGGGAGCGGAAGTTTTACGGCTTCGCCTGGGAGCCGCAGCCAGCCATCGCGGATCGAAAAACGGTGCCGCCCGAGCCGGCGCTGATCTTCGCGGACCGCGAAGGTTTCGGCGAATCGCTGGCCGACTCGTTGCAGCGCGCAAGGCGTCGCGACGACGCTGGTTTTTCGCGCGGACGATCGCAACGGCAGCTCGCTCGCCGTCGATGTGCGCCAGCCGGATTGGGCGGTGGAATTTTGGAAAACGCTCGCCGCGCGCGGACCCTCTGCCGGCGCGGATTTTGTATCTCTGGAATTGGGACGATGACGAAGCCGACGGCTGCGCTGCGTTCCTCGCGTTGGTCCAGGCGCGCCTCGCGCAACCGGGCAGCGAGCTTCCCGCGCGCTGGCTCGTCGCGACGCGGCGCGCGCAAGCCGTCGATGATGCGGAAGACTTGCAGCCGGCGCCCGCCGCGATCTGGGGTTTCGCGCGTTCGGTGCAAACGGAGCAGCCGCAGTGGCGTCTCTCGCTGGTCGATTGCGCAGACGCTTCATGCGGCGATGCGCTGCTCGGCGAATTTTTGGCGACGGAAATCGAGCCCGAAGTCGCGTTGCGCCGGGCTGGCCGATACGCCCGGCGCCTGCGCCACATTCAACCCGCGCTGCCCGAGATCGTCACACCGCCGCCTGCGTATTCGCTGAAAATCGAAGGCGCCGCTGGACGCGTGGACGCGCTGCAATTCCGCGGCCATGCGCGCCGCTCGCCGGGCATCGGGGAAGTCGAAATCGAGATCGCCGCCGCCGGGCTGAACTTCCGCGACCTGATGAAGGCGCTCGGCATCTATCCGTTGCGCGAAGACGAAGCCGTCGGACTCGGCGACGAGTTCGCGGGACGCGTCGTGCGCGTCGGCCGCGGCGTGCGCGAAGCTGCGCGTCGGCGATCGCGTGATGGGCTTCTCGCCGGCGGGCGGCGCGTTCAGTTCGCACCTCATTTCGGCGGCGGATGCGATGTGGAAAATTCCGCCGTCGCTTGGCTTCGCCGAAGCCGCTTCGATCCCGGTCGTTTTCGGCACCGCGTATCACGCGCTCCACACGCTCGCGCGGCTCCGGCGCGGCGAGACCGTGCTCATTCACGCCGCGGCGGGCGGCGTGGGACTTGCCGCCATTCAGCTCGCGCAACAAATCGGCGCCACCGTCTTCGCCACCGCCGGCAGCGAGGAGAAACGCGACTTCGTCCGCGCGCTCGGCGTGGCGCACGTGCTAGATTCCCGCACGCTTGATTTTGCCGACGAAATCCTGCGCCTCACCGACGGTCGCGGCGTCGATGTCGTGCTCAACTCGCTCGCCGGTGCGTTTCAGCAAAAGAGCCTCGCGGTCTGCGCGCCACACGGGCGCTTCGTGGAAATCGGCAAGCGCGATCTCTTCGAAAACAACGCGCTGCCGCTGGCGGCGTTTCAGCGGTCGCTCGCGTTTTTTGCCTTCGATCTCAGCACGGTGCTCGGATCGTCGAGCGAGGATGGACGCGCGTTGCGCCGGTTTTTCGCGAACGGCTTCCATGACGGCAAACTGCAGCCGATCCCCTGCACAAAGTTTCGCCGCCAGCGACGCCGTCGCCGCGTTTCGCCGGATGCAGGCCGCGCAGCACATCGGCAAGCTCGTGCTGGAATTCGACC
Source organism: uncultured Verrucomicrobiae bacterium (assembly GCA_963762725.1). Taxonomy (GTDB): domain Bacteria; phylum Verrucomicrobiota; class Verrucomicrobiia; order Chthoniobacterales; family SZAS-18; genus JAFAXH01. Next base: position 1,575,278 of record CAVXLY010000005.1, read on the forward strand.
CCGCGCACGCGCCCGAAGTGCCGCCGGAATTCTGGCCGAATCCTGAGGGCACGTATCTGATCACCGGCGGCTTGAGCGGCTTCGGTCTGGCCACCGCGCAATGGCTCGCGGACCGCGGCGCGCAGCATCTCGCGCTGCTCAGCCGGCGCGGCGTCGCTTCGGACGACGACGCGCCGGCCATCGAGGCGATGCGTGCGCGGGGCGTTTCCGTCGTCACGCTCGCGGCCGACGTGGCGAATGCGAAATCGCTCGGCGCGGCGTTGCGAGCGACTACAGAAAACGTTCGCCACCGCTGCGCGGCGTCTTTCATTCCGCGATGGTCTTGCGCGACCGTTTCCTCGCCGACATGACGCAGGACGATCTCGCCGCCGTGCTCGCGCCGAAGATGACCGGCGCCTGGAATCTGCATCTCCAGACGCGCGATCTGCCCGCTCGATTGCTTCGTCCTGTTCTCCTCGATCTCGTCGATCATCGGCGCGCCCGCGCACGCGAACTACGCGGCCGCCAACGCGTTTCTCGACGCACTCGCGCAGCATCGCCGCGCCAACGGTCAGCACGGACTCAGCGTCAACTGGGGCCAGCTCGCCGATGTCGGCGTCGCCGCGGAGAACGCGGAAATCAAACGCTACCTCGAAGGCATCGGCGTGCGCGCGGTGCCGGCGCGTGATGCGCTCGCGGCGCTCGCGCGCTGGATCGTCAGCCCGCAGGCGCAGGTCGGTGTGATGGATGTGGATTGGGAAAAACTCGCGCGCACCAGCGTGAAGTTCACCGGCTCGCCGGTCTTCCGCGAGCTCGCGCAAAGCAGCGGCAAGCCCGGCGGCTTCGGCGAAGGCGACGCCGCGAGCTGGCGCGAAACGGTGCGCGCTTTGCCGCCGGCGGAACAGGCGGCGGCGGTTTCGGAATTGGTCATCGCGCAAGTCGCCGCCACGCTCGGCATGGCGCCGGACGCCATCGATCCGAACGGTCCACTCACCGGGATGGATTCACTCATGGCGGTGGAATTGAAGGTGCGACTCGAGGATCACTCCGGCTGCACGCTGCCGATCGACGCGCTGAATGCCGACGCCACCGCGGCGCGCTTGGCGGAGCGTTTGTTGAAACAAATCGGCGTCGACCGCGAAACCAACGCGGGGCCCGCGGCTCCGATGCCCGTTGTCGGAGAGCGCGCAGAGATCTGCCGCGCCGCTTCTCCGCACCGAGCCGACGCCGCTGCTCGATCTCATCCACGAAGGAAAACTTCCGCCGCTGGCCGCGGGCGCGCTGATGCCGTGGCCGATCACGCTCTTCCAACAAACCGGCGTCGCGCCCGCGGAGTTTTTCGCGCGCATGCACGGCAGCGAGCCGCACGTCTCGCTCGATTTGATTCTGGAAACGCCGCTCGGTCCGGTCGGCATTTTCATGCTGCCGCTCACCACCGCGCAGGTGACTCCCGGCGAGGCGTCGCTGCTGCCGTTTGCGCTCGAAGGCATTCGGCACGCGTCGGCTTGCGGTGCGCGCTGCGTCGCGCTGACTGGCTTGATTCCATCCGCCACGAATTACGGCGCGACGGTGCAGGCCGTCTGCGACGCGGAAGGTCTCGCGCCGGTGACGACCGGTCACGCCACCACGGTGGCCGCGGTGTTGCTGAATCTCGTCGCGCTGCTGGACGCGGCGGAGCGCGAGCTCGCAGCGGAAACCGTGATGTTCTACGGCATCGGTTCCATCGGTCTCGGCGCGCTGCGCTTGATGCTCGATGTGCTGCCGCATCCGCCCGAGCTGCGCCTGTGCGATCCGTTTCGCAGCGCCGGATTTTTCGCGGAACTCGAAACGACGCTGCGCGAGGAACACGGCTTCCGCGGCACGATCCGCGTTGTTCGTTCGGCCGGGGATCGCGACGCGGATTTCTACGACGCCAGCGTCATCATCGGAGCGACGAACGTGGAGAACGTGCTCGACGTTGCGCGGCTGGCGCCGGGCACGTTGATCGTGGACGACTCCTCGCCGCACTGCCTGAACGGCCCCGCTGCCTTCGACCGGTTGCGCGAAAGCCGGGACATTCTTTTTACCGAAGGCGGCTTCGTGCGCGGCGGCGCCCCGATCCCGCGCACCGTCCATGTGCCGCCAATTCTCGCGCCCGGAAATGCAGGCGGAAATTCCGCAGCTCTTCTTCTCGATGCTGCGCTCGGAGGACATCACCGGCTGCATCCTTTCCGCGCTGCTTTCCGCCCGGCGTCCGGATCTTCCGCCGACGATCGGTCTCATCGAGCCGGCGGCCGCGCGGCGGCATTGGCAGCGCGCTCGCGGAGCTGGAATTTACGGCCGCGAAGCTCAACTACGAAGGCACCTATCTCGATCCGTCAACAGTCGCGGCTTTCCGCGAGAACACCGTGGCGACATGAGCAGGCTCGATTTCTGGCATCCGATCATGGCATCCCGCGACGTTCCGCGGGATCGCCCGGTCGGAGTCAGCCTGGACGGAAAACGTCTCGTGCTCTTTCGCGCCGGCGACGGTGAGTTCGGTGCGCTCGAAGACAAATGCGCGCACCGGCGGATGAAACTCAGCACCGGGCGCGTGGAGGGTGGACGCGTGATTTGTCCGTATCACGGCTGGTCGTTTGCCCGCACCGGCGAAGGCGAGAGTCCGAGCGCGCCGAAGCTGCACGCCTGTGCGACGAGCTACGATTGCGCCGAGGCGGGCGGAGTCGTCTGGGTCCGGGCGCGCGGCGGCCAGCAACCGCTCCCCACGCTGGCGAAAGATGGCTGGGAACCGTTCGGCGCGGTCCTCAATCGGCTCCCCGCCCCGTTGCAACTGGTCATCGATAATTTCAGCGAGATCGAACACACGGTCACCACGCACCCGCATTTCGGCTTCGAGCCGGCCCGCGCCAGCGAGGCCACGATCGAGCTGGAATCCACGGACGATTCCGTCACCGCGCGGGGCTACGGTCCGGCGAAGCGGCCGCCGCTGGCGACGCGACTTGGGGTGGGCATTCGGCGCGGCGATTTTTTTCACGCGGACTACACGTTTTACTTCGATCCGCCGCGTTCGCTCGTCACGCATTGGTGGAGCGATCCGCAGACCGGCGGCGAGCGGATGTTCAAGTATCACGTCATTCACTACTTCGTGCCCGAGGATGAAAAGACCACGCGGATGGTGACCTTTGGCTTTCTGAAAATGGGCTGGCCAATGCTCCAATGGCTCGGACCGCATCTCGGCTGGCATTTAAGGCGCCGCACCTGGGCGACCGTGGAGGAAGACGCCGTGCTGCTGGGGAATCTGGCCGAATACCAGCCCGGCCTCGAAGGGATGAAGCTCAGCCGCTTCGACACCATCCTCGGCCTGACCCGAGAACGGCTCGGGCGGATTTATGGCGCGGACGGATCAGCGTAGCGGCAACCTCAGCGGAAAGGCCGATCAGCCGGTCTTCAGCCCAGCGAAGGGATCGATTAGCCGGAGATCGGGAATGTGCCGAAAGTCGCCGACGTTGCGCGTGACCAGCTCTGCGTCGAGCGCGACCGCTGTCGCGGCGATGATCGAATCGCCAAGTTTCATTCGGCGTTGACGCCGCAAGGTGATGGCGCGCTCCGCGATCGCATCAGTTAATGGCACCACAGGAAGCGATTGCAGTGCGCGCTCGATGGCTTCTGCTTCTCCGGGCGAAAAATCTGAAAATCCCAAGGCCTCGATCCGCGTCACGATACTCACCGCCGCCTCAGGATCTCCAACCCAGCGCGAAAGGAATTCGCCGTCAGGTTTGGAGAAATAGATCAGGATGTTCGAGTCGAGGAGCACGGGCCAATCAATCGCGGCCGGGTAGTTTCACGTCTTCGCGCATCTCGCGCTGCCACGCCACGGGATCTTCTATGTTGCGGAAAGGATCCAGTTCCCGCACACGCGCGAATGCTTCTAGCCGTCGCTTGATTGCCTCGGGCGTTGCGTGCGGCTGCTCCGGGTCTGTATCAACTGGCTCGACCGTCGCCGTGACTTTCCACTTCCCATGCCGCAATTCCGCCGGCAACGGCAGATGCAGCGTGCCGTCGGCGTCGGGTTCCAAGATCGCGGTGATCGTGCTCATAAGCTGGAAACTATCGGGAGCTGTGGGGAAAGGAAAGTCGAAGCGAACGGGCCGTCTTTGGCAACAAGCCGTTTTGCCTGATCGCCTTCACAGCACCGTGCCCGCGGCGACCTGGTCGAGGACGACCCGGAGCTGCTCGAAGGAAACCGGCTTGATCAGATGCGCACTGAAACCTGCGGCCTTCGCCTTGCGCACGTCCTCGTCCATCCCGTAGCCGCTGAGGGCGACGCCGGGCAGACCGTGGCGGGATTGCAAGGTGCGCATCAGGTCAAAGCCGTTGGTGTCCGGCAAACCGAGATCGCTGATCACGACGTGGAAATAGCCTGCCTTGGAATCCGCAATTTGCAGCGCTTCTCCGCCGGTGCCGGCGGTGTGCACCTCGTGACCGAAGCGGCGCAGGATATTCGCGAGGACTTCCCGGCTGGAATCGTGATCTTCGACGAGCAGGAGCCGCAGCTTGCGGCCGTTTGTCGTGCGCGGAGAGGAGGGCATGATGGGCGCGGCAGCCGGCGCGGGCACGGCGTCGAACTCGATCGTGAACGTCGCGCCGTGGCCGCGTCCCGGGCTGTCCGCCACGATGGAGCCGCCATGCATCTCGACGATCGCCCGCGCGATGGCGAGCCCCAGCCCGAGGCCGCCGAAGCTCTGCGTGGAGATCTCGCCTTGCTCGAAGGCGTTGAAAATTTTCGACAACCCTTCGCTGTCGATGCCGATGCCGGTGTCGGTGATGCGGATCGCGATGCGGCCTTCGGCGTTGTTGCTCGTCGTCACCCGCACCTCGCCGCCTTTCGGGGTGAACTTGATGGCGTTTTTCAGCACGTTCCAGAACACCTGCTGCAAGCGGGCCGAGTCGCCGCTCACGTGATGCTCCGCGGCGTCCTTGGCGAAAGTGCACGGCGACGCGCTTGCCGCTGCTCTCGCTGCGGACGATCTCCTCGGTCTGGCTCAGCACGGCGTGGAGATCGATGCTGGAGGGCACCAGCTTCATCTTGCCGTGGGCGATGCGGGTGAGATCGAGGAGGTCGTCGATGAGGCGCGCTTCGAGTTCGGCGTTGCGTCGGATGCTGCCCGCCTGTTCCCGCGCCCGCGCCGGCAGCGTCGCGTCCATCTCCATCGCGGACGACACCATCAGCACGGGATTCAACGGCGTGCGCAGCTCGTGGCTGAGTGCGGCGAGAAAGTCGTCCTTCGCCCGGCTCGCCTGCTGAGCGGCGTTGCGCGCCTTGAGCAGTTCGCCTTCGTAGTTCGCGCGCTGCCGCATGCGCACGAAGACGCAGTCATTCGCCGGCGCCCCGGCGCGCTCGGTGCGGCGGGCATTGACGAGCACCGGGATTTCTTCGCCGGTTTTCGTCCGCAGCGTGAGGTAGATTTCCTCAAACTGGCCCTGCATCTTCAGCAGCGGGAAGACGTGGGTCTGGTAAAAAATGCGGGCGCCCGCGGAGAGGATGCCCTGGATGTGCTGCCCCTCCAGCTCGCCGTCTGCCCAGCCGAGCATGGCGCGCAGCGTCGCGTTGACCGTGCGGATCGAGCCGTCGTCCGCAAAGCTGACGAACCCGCAGGGCGCGGTGTCGAGCAGGTCATTCATTGGCCGGCGGCGACGCGCGACACAGGAGCGCTTTCCGTCGTGCGGTCGCCGGCCAGGTATTCGCGGATCAACCGCACGGTTTCCTCCGGGTGACTCATGTGCGGGCAATGCCCGGTGGCTGTCATCACGCGCAGCGTGCTCGCCGGCAGATGCTGCGCGAGATATTCGCCGACCGCCAGCGGCGCGAGCGCGTCGTCGGAGCATTGCAGGATCAGGGAAGGGACGCGCACCCGCGGCAGATCGTCGCGGTTGTCGGCGTAAAAGGTCGCCTCCGCGAAGCGCCGCGCGATCTCGGGATCCGTGGAGCAAAAGCTCTCCTCCAGCTCGCGACTCAGCTCCGGGCGGTCGGCGTTTTTCATCACCGTCGGCGCGAGCACGCTGGCCCAGCCGAGGTAGTTGCGCTCCATGGTGTCGAGCAGCCCGGCGATGTCCGCGCGCTCGAAGCCGCCGACGTAGTCGCCGTCGTTGATGTAGCTCGGCGACGGCGCCACGAGGATGAGCTGGCGAAAGCGGTCCGGCTCCCGGTTCGCCGCGAGCACGCCGATCATGCAGCTCACCGAGTGGCCGACGAAGATGACGTCGCGCAGGTCGAGCGCCGCGCAGATGTCGAGCACGTCCTGCGCGTAGCCGTCGAGCGAGCGGTAGCGCGCGGCATTCGCGCGGTAGGCCCGCAGATCGGATTTGCCGGAGCCGACGTAATCGAAGAGGACGATGCGGTAGTCGTCCTCAAACGCCGGCGTGATGAACCGCCACATGTTCTGGTCGCAGCCGAAGCCGTGCGCGAACAGCATCGGCTGCGTGCCTTTGCCGAAGACTCGGACGTTGTTACGGGCGGAAATATCCGAGGACATGGGTGTTTACGATAACGGCTCCGGCGACCGGTCGCAATGCGGGCGGAGAAATGTTCCGCTGGCGTTGAGGCGAAGCGTGCCGGCAGTCGGATCGGCGAATAAAAATCTCGCGGGAAATTGCTCCCCCGGGGCAAGGGGAGGCCGCATCAATTCAGGCTTCCGGCTCCCGGCCGACGATTGCAACGCCGATGATCCCGCGTAGCCTCTCTTCTCGCAGCGAACGATCATTTCAATGCCCAGACCCAGTGCCCAAGGAAAGTTGATGTCCGCGGCGATGAGCAGCTTCCGAACGCACGGGTTCAAAGCTTGCACCATCGAGGGGATCGCCGATCAGGCGGGGGTTTTTAAGGGGTCTTTTTACAACCATTTCAAGAGCAAGGAGTCGCTCGCCATCGCTGCCGTCGAGCTTTACGTCGCGGAGGGGTTGAAGACGCTTCCGCTCGAAGGGCCGCCCTCGGCGTTGAAGCGTTTGCGGACGCACTTTGAAACGCTCGTGGACCGGCAGAAATCGGACGTTCGCAACGGATGTCTGCTGGCAAATTTCAGCGCGGAAGTTTCCGAACAACATCCCAAGCTTCGATCCGCGCTCGAGGATGGGGTTAATGCCTGGTGCAAAGCGGTCGCGACGGTGATCCGGCAGGCGCAGGCTGAGGGAGAAATCCCCAGGCAACCGAAGGCCGAACTGCTGGCCCGGTTTGTCTTCAACGCCTGGGAAGGGGCCACCGTGCGCATGAAAGTGACCCAAAGCACGCAGCCTCTGGAGGATTTTTTTGCGATCACGTTCGAGCGCATTTTCGCGGTGGCGCCGCCCCGTTGATTTTTATTTTGCTTAACGATTAAGATGGTTGACCATATTCAACTCGGTCCGGCCTTCGTGGCGCCGCCGACCAGTTGGTTCCAAACCCTCGTCCGCCGCCATCTCCTGCTGCTCCCGAAACCGTTCGCACCATGACTGTCATCGAAACTCTCACCGAGCGAAACGCGACCTTCGCACACACGCGATTCACGCCGGGACTGCGCATGATGCCGTCGCTGAAAACGACCATCATCGGGTGCGTTGATCCGCGGGTGGACCCCTTCGATATCTTCGGCCTCGCGCCCGGCGAAACGGCGGTCATCCGCAACGTCGGCGGCCGCATTTACCCGTCCACGCTGCAGACGATGGCGATGCTCCGCATGGTCGCCAAAGCGCAAGGGGCGGAAATGGGCGCGGGATGGAATCTCATCGTGCTGCACCACACCGATTGCGGCATCAACTGCCTTGCGCACTCCCCGGAACTGCTGGCGAAGCACTTCGGCGTGGCGGCGACGGCGCTGGAGCCTTTGGCCATCACCGATCCCCGCCAGTCCGTGGCCGTGGATATCGCCGCGCTCAAGGCGAATCCCCAACTGCCGGGCGGACTGCTCGTGACCGGCCTCGTTTACGACGTCGCCACCGGGCTGGTCGAGACAGTGGTGCCGCCGGCCTTTCTGCGTCCAGAGGAGCCCGCTCCGACAGCTAACTGATCATCGCCGATGAACAACAAAGTCCTCATCACGGGCGCCACCGGCTCAACCGGCGGACATGCGATCGCCGCCCTGCGCGAACGCGGGATTCCGGTTCGCGCTTTCGTTCACAATGCTCGATGAACGGTCCGCCAAGCTCGAAGCCCAAGGCGCGGAAATCGTGCAAGGCGACATCTCGGATTTCGATGCTCTCCATGCCGCATTGGAAGGCATCGCCACGGCCTATTTTGTTTACCCGATTACGGTGCCGGGCATTTTGGAAAGCACGGCCTTCTTCGCGCAAGCGGCCATTGAGCAAGGGGTCCAGGCGATCGTGAACATGTCGCAAATCTCCGCCCGCCGAAATGCGAAAAGCTACGCGGCGCGGAATCATTGGATCGCCGAGCGGCTGCTGGATCGTTTGGGGATCGCGGTCACGCATCTGCGGCCCACGTTTTTCGCCGAGTGGCTGATGTATCAGTCAAAGGCCATCCGCGAGCAGGACATCCTCCCGCTTCCGTTCGGCGAAGCCCGTTATGCGCCCATCGCGGCCGAGGATCAGGGGCGAATCATCGCCAATATCCTGAGCGATCCCGCCGGGCACGCGGGCAAGGTTTATCCGCTCTTTGGTCCGACCGAGCTGAGCCAATTCGAGATCGCCGAAATCCTGTCCGGGATCGTGGGGCGGAAAATCACTTACGTCCCGATGGAAATCGAGGCCTTCCGGCCCGTGCTGCAAGCCATGGGATTTACTCCCTATTTCATCCAACACATCTCGGCGGTCGCCCAAGACTGTCGCGACGGGCTCTTCAGCGGGACAAACGATCTGGTGGAAAAACTCACCGGGCGCCCGCCGATGCCGATCGAGCGACTACATCGCCAAAAACAAGGCGCTCTTCGTTTGACCCGGAGCTAAGCAAGAAAAGATGACTGTGCTCTTCTGCGGATTTGTCGCGTTGATGGCGGCCGTCGTCCTGGGTCTGAGCGCGCGCTACCTGGGCGGACGGACTGCGGCTGGCCTCGCGGCGGGGCTCTGCGTTTGGTTTCTCTATGTCGGCGGCATCGGGTATTTCGGCGTGCTCCGAAACATCGCCATGCGGCCTCCGGGAGCGGCGTTTCTTTTCGTCCCGGTCGTCGCGTTCCTGGGCGGGTTCATCCTTTGGGTGCGCGGTGTGTCGGGTGGGCGCATCGCGCTGGCATTTCCGCTCTGGGTGCTCATCGGGACGCAGGTTTTTCGCGTCATCGTCGAACTGTTCCTGCACGAGCTTTGGCGCGCCGGACTCATTCCGAAAATGCTCACTTTCGCGGGCGCGAACGTGGACATCTATATCGGCGCATCGGCGCCGATCATCGCCTGGCTGGCATCATCGCGAGCCAGCACCGGCTCGTGGATCGCGTGGGTTTGGAATCTTCTCGGTCTGGTCGCGCTCGCCAACGTGGTAACACGCGCCGTCCTCACAGCTCCCGGTCCCATTCAGCTCATCCAGACCGAGGCTCCCGAACCTGATGATCGGCACGTTTCCGTTCATGTTCATCCCGGGATTTTTCGTGCCGCTGGCCGTGGTGCTGCACGTCCTCGCCCTGCGCTCGATCGGCAGCGCCACGCCACGCGCACTGCCGACGGTCTAGCAACGCCTCCGGCCAACAGCGCGGCCCATTTCAAATACACTCATGGATTCCTCTGAACGCTCCAAGGCGGAAACGCTGCTCATCCTGCTTTGCGTCTCCGTCCCGTCGTTCATGCTGAGTCTGGACGCGAACATCGTGGCCGTTTCGCTGCCGTCGATCGCGCGCTCTTTGCACGCGGATTTCGCGGACATCGAATGGGTCATCAGCGCCTACACGCTCGCCTTCGCGTCGCTGCTACTCCCCGCCGGCACGCTGGCCGATCGCTACGGTCGCAAGAAGATTCTTCTGCTCGGACTCTCCCTCTTCACCGCCGCTTCTCTGGCGTGCGGGTTGGCACCGAACATCACGACGCTAAACGTCGCGCGTGCAGTGCAGGGGCTCGGGGCGGCGCTCCAACTCAGCGCGGCACTGGCCACGCTCTCCCACGAATTCCGCGGTGCGGCGCGCGCGAAAGCTTTCGCGTTTTGGGGCTCCGTGATCGGCATCGCCATCACGCTCGGCCCGGTTATCGGCGGATTGATCACCCAACACCTCGGCTGGGCGTGGGCCTTCTACATCAATCTCCCCGTTGGCCTCGGCATCCTGCTCCTCGCGGTCCGCGTTTTGTCGGAATCCCGCGACCCCGCTGCCGGCCGGCTCGACGGCTGGGGATTTCTGACTTTCTCCTGCGCCTTGCTGCTGCTCACGCTGGCGCTGATTTCCGGCAATCACCTGGGCTGGCTCAGCCGTCAGGTAACGCTGGAGTTGTGCGCTTCGGCGCTGCTTTTCGCCCTCTTTATCCGCGTCGAACTCAAGCACGCCCGACCCATGCTGGAACTCGGATTTTTCCGCCGTCCCACCTACATCGGCGCCTGCGTCGCCGGGCTGGTCTATGCGGCTTCGTTCTACACGATGCTCACCTATCTGCCGATGTTTCTACAGGGCGGTTTGGGCTACGATCCGCAAAAGGTCGGCCTGCTCATGCTGCCGATGGCGGTGCCGTTGTTCGTCGTGCCGCGGATCGTTTCGCAATACCTCGCGCACCGCTGGTCGGGGCGGCTTTTGCTGACGGTCGGGCAGGTGTTCGTCGCGCTCGGTTTGCTGTGGCTGGGTTTGGTCGTCCAGGATTTCAATTACGGCAAAATGCTGGTCGGAATGCTGATCGCCGGACTGGGCGCAGGCATCCTCAACGGCGAGGCCGCCAAGGTCGGCATGACCGTCATTCCGCCTGAGCGCGCCGGCATGGCGGCGGGTGTCGGTGGCACCGTGCGCTTCGCCGGGATCGTCATCGGATTTGCGCTATGCTGGGCGCGATTCTCTTCGGCCAAATTCAATCCAGTTTGCGGACCTCCACGCTGCGCGATTCGTCCGCGCCGATCGCAGACCCTCGCCCAACGCGTCGTGGCCGGTGATCTCGCCGGAGCCAAGGCGGCACAGCCAGAATTGGCGGAGATCGTGACGCGCAGTTTCGCCGACGGCTATCAGACGCTCTTCCTCACCGCCGCGTTTTTTGCGGCCCTATCGTCCATTGCGACCTGGCTGCTCATCCGCGACGCCGACACCGCGCCCGAACCCGTTGGAGGATTAACCCCCGCGGTCGCGCTGGCGATGGAATGAGTTCCAACTACCGTTTGTCGGCCCCCTTCGCCGACTGCCCGGCCGGCGGCGGCTGGCGGCCAAAGCGGGTGAATTTCCAGAAGCGCCATTTCATCCGTTCCGCCAGCTCAGCTCGGGCCAGCGGACGTTTTCGACGAAATCGACGAACTCGGTGCTCAGGCCGGGATTCAGCAGGCGAAAGCGGTAGCGCGGGTTTTTGAAATCGAGCAGCAGCACGGTGCGCGTCGTCGTGCCGCGATTCCAGGCTTCGTGCTCGACGGCGTCGCAGAAAACGAGCGTTTTGCCTTCCTGCCAGGCGCGCGTTTCGTCCGCGACGCGCAGGGCGCAATCCGGAGTTGGTCTCCAGCGCGAGGTGCAGGCGCAGGACGTAGCGGGAGTATTCGTCGTAGCCGACGTGCGGCTTGATGTGCGCGCCGGGCGCGAGCCGGGAAAAGCCGGCCATGACCATGCCGGGGATCGCCTCTACCAGCGCCGTGGTGCGCGGGCAAAGCGCGCAGTTTTCCTTCTGTTTCTGGCCGAAGGCGTAGAGGCCAAACGTGCTCCAGCCGCCGGTGTCGGCGTAGAGCGACTTTTCCGGCCACGCCATGAAGCCGGTGGAACGTAGCGCGACCATTTCGTCGCGGATGATGCCCCAGTTCCGCTCCAGCTCGGCGGCGTGGGGAAACTGCGCCGCGTCCTCAAACATGCCGGCAGCATACGCGGTCGCGGGCGGGTGGTTCAAGGCTTCAGCAGGACACCCGGAGAGCCTGCCGGCGGACCGTGGTCAGAAGCGGCGCAACAGTTCCAGGATTTCCTTGCCGGGACCGACCAGCGGCGCGAGCAACGACTTCGCGATCTGCGCTTCGGCGGCTTTCACGAGGCGCGGCTTGAGGTCGTCGCGCGGACGGTCGAGCGGGCCGCGCAGGCGGACCGGGGTCCACACGTAGCCATCGTGCGCCTTTGTGAAGACGCTTTCCTTCGCGCCCGGAATGGATTCGGCCACGTCCGGGGCGACGCCGAGCTGGAAACGGCCGCGGATGCGTTTTTTTGAAATGGTGAAGCTGCCTTCCACGCAAACCAATCCCTCGGATTCGGCGCGGAAATCCGTTACTTTCAGCGTCCCCTGCTCATAAGAAAACTTGGCGCGCACCACGTGCAGCGGCAGGCGCCGAAACCGGGCATGCCGGGTGAGCGTCGCGATCTTGTCGAGCGCGGCAAGCTCTTGCAGAACGCCGTCCGTCAGCTTGAGATCACCGCGCGCCGCGACCGGCTCTTCGTTGTTCAAATCCTTCTGCACCGTCGTTTCTCCGCCGAACCGGCCGGAGAATTTTTCCCGCCAATCTGGCGGCAGAAACGGGGCGACCGTGCACCGGTTGAAACTCATGGAAATTTCCAGCGGCGTCGCGCCTTCAAAGCGGATTTTGCCGCGGGTCGTCACCTCGCCGCCGTCTTTTTCCGGCTGGCGGAGGTCGCCCTGCTCGATGCGAAGCTCGGGCTTTGCGTAGTGCAGCCGGAGCCGCGAAATCGCCAGCTCCGGAAACCCGGCCTGCCGGAGTCGCCCGCCGTCGCCTTGCACGGCGAGTTCCTTACCGTCCGGGCCGGTGAGCGTGCAAAGCGTTTTCACACCGAGGATGTAGCCGAGATCCTGCTCGGTCTGGCCCCAGCTCAAATCGGCGCGGGCGATGCGGGTCTGGCGGATGTCCACGCGGATCGTTGACGGCGTGTCCACGGGCGGTTGCAACGCGGGCTGCGCCGGCAGATCGGGCTCAATGTATTTCGCGGCCGCGGCGTCGCCGTAGGCGGCTTGCAAGCGCTCGACGCGCAGTTCCTCGATCTCCCAGACGCCGTGCCACAAGCCGCGCAGGCGGCAGCGCGCTTCCAGGCCGCGGGCCCGCAGATCGCGGAGTGGCGCCGACGGTTCGCCGCGGGCTGCGAGGCCGTCGGAAAACAGGGTCAACCCGCGCGCGGTCACCGGCAGATACCCGGCGCTGGCGCGGAGTTCGGCCGCGGTTTGCTGGCCCACGGATTCCCGCAGCCCGTTGCTTTGCAGATACCGGTTGAGCCCGATCGTCAGCGCGCCGTAGCCCGCGGCACCCAGCACGGCAACGCCGAGTCCCAGCCAGAGCAGCCGGCGCGGCCAGGGGCTGGCAGCAGCGGGTTTCGCGCGGGGCGCAGGAGCCGGGTTTTTCGCGGGATCCGGTGGCGCCGGGTTTCCGGTGGGTTCGGGCGCGGTGACGTGCTCGGGCATTTCATCGTCCATTCGGCGCCCGCCGGTTTCCCGTATGACTTTGCGGACAAAATTTTCCGCCGGCCTCGGTTCCCGCGGCGGAGCGCACCGTTGCGGCTTGCCAGAGGTCCGGTCGCGCTGGTAGCTCTCGGGGCACGATGTCGCCCCGGCCCACCATCTTTATCTCGTCGGTCAGCAAGGAGTTGCGCGGCGCGCGCCAGCTCGTCGCGAATACCCTGACATTTCTGGGTTACGAGCCGATCTGGCAGGACATCTTCGGCACCGAAGGCGGGGATCTGCGCCAGATGCTGCGCCAGCAGATCGATCAATCAAAGGGCGTCGTCCAGCTCGTCGGCCAGTGCTACGGCGCGGAGCCGATGGCGCCGGACGAAGAGTTCGGCCGGATTTCCTACACGCAGTTCGAGGCGCTCTACGCCCGGAAGAAGGGGAAAAAGGTCTGGTATCTCTTCATGGACGAGACCTTCCCGATCGATCCGCACGAGCCGGAGCCGGAAGAGTTGCGCCAGTTGCAGGCGGCCTATCGCAACAGCCTGAAAGCGGACACCCACCTCTTTCATCCGCTGGCGACCCGCGAGGCGCTGGAGGCCGGGGTGCTGAAGCTGCGCGACGATCTCACGCAACTCCGCCGCGGCGCGCGGCGCTGGGCCTGGGGCATCGCGGCGTTGCTCGTGCTCATTGCCGCGATGGTCTTCCTGCTGCTGCGCGGCCAGGACAAGGCGCAGGGCTCGCTGGAACAAATCGCCCAGCGCTTCGACTCGCTTTCGTCCGACCGCGGGCTGATCAAAAATCCGAAGACGCCGGAGGAGCATTATCACAACGCCCGGGTGCATGAACTCGGCGGCAATTTTTCCGCCGCGCGCAAGGAATACACCGAATACCTGTCCTCAAATCTCGAAGCGCTCGATCCCTGGCTGAGCTATTCCGCGATGTTGAAATCGGCCGAGGGCAAGGCCGGCGCCGTGGAAACGCTGCGCTATTTCGGCGACAAGCTCACGCCGCCGACGGTTTCCTACCAGACCGCCCTGGCCATGCTGGCGGAGGGCGACGCCCGGCTGGAAAAGCTGCAGGCGCTGGCGGCGAGCCACCCGGACTTCGGCCCGCTGGCGTGGCTCATCAGCCAGGAATATTCCGAAGCCCGGCGCGGCGACCAGACGCTCGCCGATCAGCGAGGGGAAAAGGAATGGCTGGAACGGTTTCGCGCGGCGCACGCGGCCGGGAAATTCGAGAAATTCTTCCTCGATAAGAAAGAAGCCCAAAAGTGGATCGAAGCCGCGGAGGCGCGCTGGGCGAAGTTGTTGAGCACGCCGGAGCGCGTGCTCGAAAATCCGGTCACGCTGACCGCGCAGCTTTCCGGCAGCGGCTGGGCGGTCGATCTTCGCGCTCACGGATTTCAAGGCGAAGGAGCTCTTTTACCGGCTGGACGGCAAAGGCGATTTCCAGTCCACCGGCTTTCTGCCGCAACGCAACGCCCAGACCGGGCTGCCGATGATCAACTCCTACGTGCCGCTGCCGAATCTCGCGCCCGGCGAGCACGTGGTGGAAGTGAAATACGTGGACCGCAACGAGAAGACGAACGGCCCCTACACGCTGAAATTTTCCACCGCCGACGAGCAGCTCGCCCAAGGCAAGATGATGCTGAACATGACGTCCAGCTCGTGGCTGTCGTTTCGCGATTACGACGGCAAAGTGCTGCTTTATTTCAGCGGGCTGCTCTCGTTTCGGCCGGTCATCAAGGAGATCCGCTACTCGGTGAACGACGACAAGCTGGACAAGGTCTTCAAGTTCAAGCCGAGCGACAAGATGTATGAGGTCGGCGACGAGCTGCCTTACCTGGCGGTCCAGCCGAATGCGGAGTTCGCCAATGTCCAGGTGACCTACAAGGATGGCACCGTTTCGCCGGTGCAGAAGATCGTGCGGACGAAATAAGTCGGACCGCCAGCGCGCGGGATGCCGCCCTGCTGCCAGGACCGGCGGATTCGGGCGCCGGCTCCCCGAATTTCTCCGGGGAAAAGTCCAAACGAATTGGCTGGCTCGTTTCTGAACAAGGCACGCGGCAGGTCGCCGGTTTGCGCCGCCCGTGTTCACCATCCCCCGGAGAAATTTCAGTGGCCTACAACCTCGCCCAAAAACTCGTCCGCTCGCACCTGCTCCAGGGCAGCCTCACCCCCGGCGACGAGATCGCGCTTTCCGTCGATCAAACGCTGCTCCAGGACGTGCTCGGCACGCTGGTGATGCTCGAGCTCGAAGCGATGGGCGTCGAGCGCGTGAAGGTCGGGCTCGCCGCGCAATACGTCGATCACAACCTCGTCCAGAACGATCATCTCAACGCCGACGAGCACCTGTTTCTGCGCAGCGCCTGCCAGCGGTTCGGCGTCTGGTATAGCCGGCCGGGCAACGGCATCAGCCATCCCGTGCACATGCAGCGCTTCGGCAAGCCGGGGCTGACGCTGGTCGGGTCGGACAGCCACACGCCCGCGGCCGGTTCGCTGGGCATGCTGGCGTTCGGCGCCGGCGGCGTGGAAGTCGCGCTCGCGATGGCGGGCGAGCCGCTCCATCTGCGCATGCCCCAGATCTGGGGCGTGAAGCTCACCGGGACGCTCCCGGACTGGGTGAGCGCGAAGGACGTGATCCTCGAAATGCTGCGCCGGCACGGTGTCGAAGGCGGCTTCGGCCGCATCGTCGAATACTACGGACCCGGGCTCGAATGCCTCTCGGCCATGGACCGCCACGTGATCGCCAACATGGGCGCGGAACTCGGCGCGACGACCAGCATTTTCCCCTCGGACGAAGCGACGCGCCGCTTTCTGCGCGGCGAGGGGCGGGAAGGGGACTGGGTGCCGCTCGCGGCCGATCCGGACGCGACCTACGACGTGCACGAGGAGATCGACCTTTCCCGCCTGGAGCCGCTCATCGCGAAGCCCTCCAGCCCGGGCAACGTCGTGCCGGTGCGCGAAGTCGCGGGCGCGGAGATTTACCAGGCTTACATCGGGTCTTCCGCAAATCCGGGCTACCGCGACATCGCGATCGTCGCGGAGATGGTGAAGGGCCGCGAAGTCCACGACCGGGTGTCGCTCGACATCAATCCGACGTCGCGCGGCGTGCTCGAAACCCTGGTCGCCGACGGCCGGCTGGGCGCGTTGATCCACGCCGGCGCGCGCATTCACCAGGCCGGTTGCAACGGCTGCATCGGCATGGGCCAGGCGCCGGCCGCGGGGCGCAATTCATTGCGCACGGTGCCGCGCAATTTCCCGGGCCGCTCGGGCACCCGCGAGGACAGCGTGTTCCTGTGCAGCCCCGAGACCGCGGCGGCTTCGGCGTTGACCGGCGTCATCACCGATCCGCGGACGCTCGGCGTGCCTTACCCTCGCGTGACTGAGCCTGAGTCGCCGGTGATCAGCGAAATCACGCTGGTGCCGCCATTGCCGCCGGAGGAAGCGCGGGCGGTCCAGCTCGCGAAAACGCCCAACATCACGACCCTGCCGGAACTCGGCCGCCTTGGCGACACGATCCGGGTGCCGGTGCTCTTGAAAATCGGCGACGACATTTCGACGGACGACATCATCCCGGCCGGCGCGCGCGTGCTGCCTTATTGGTCGAACATTCCGAAGACCAGCGAGTTTGCCTTCGAGATGGTCGATGAAACGTATCCAAAGCGGGCGCGGGAAAACACCGCGGGCCACGCGATCGTCGCCGGCTCCAACTACGGGCAGGGATCGAGCCGGGAAAACGCCGCGCTCGCGCCGCGTTATCTCGGACTTCAGACCGTGCTGACGAAAAGTTTCGCCCGCATCCATTGGCAGAATCTCATCAACTTCGGCGTGCTGCCGCTGACGTTTGCCGACCCGGCGGATTACGAGGCGCTCCAGGTCGGCGATGAGATCGAAATCACCGGCATCCGCGCCGCTTTGGAAGCTGGCCCAAACGTGGCGGCACGGATCAACGGCACGAAGACGATCCAGCTCAAGCACGACATGTCGCCCCGGCAGGTCGGCCTGCCTTTTCCGCGGCGGCGTGATCAACTGGCTGCGCGAACGGATCAGCGACGGGGCGGGATCGAATGCACGCCGCCCCGGCCGGTCGTTGAACAGGAAACTTCAACCGAGAACTTCTTGTCCATCGGCAAACGAGACCGTGCTGCACGAGGACGCGTCGGCGCCGTGGTACGCCGGACTCACGCCGCGGCACTGGCGGATCCTGTGGGGCAGCTATCTCGGCTGGATCTTCGACGGCTACGAGGCGGTGGCCCTCGTCTACGCGCTGCCGTCCGGCGCTCAACACCCTCCTCACCCCCGAGCAGGCCCAGGCGCCCGCCGTTCTACGTCGGCGCGGCCATCGGCATCACGCTGCTCGGCTGGGGCATCGGCGGGCTGCTCGGCGGGATCCGGCCGACTACATCGGCCGCAAGCGCATGATGATGCTATTCGATCCTGGGCTACGCGGTCTTCACGGGACATCACCGCCTTCGCGGGCAGCTTCACGCAGCTCGCGGTCCTGCGGTTCATCACCGGCCTCGCCATCGGCTCGGAATGGTCCACCGGCATCGCGCTGGTCGCCGAGACCTGGCCGAACCGGGCGCGGCCGAAGGGCTGCGGCTTCCTGCAATCCGGCTTCGGCGGCGGCGCCGTGCTCGCCGCGATCGTCTGGTGCGGTGCTGGCGGCCACGAACCCGATCGGCGCCGACCAGTCCTGGCGCATCATGTTCGCGCTGGGCGCGCTGCCCGCTTTCGTCTGCCTCTACCTGCGGCGGGCGCTGGAGGAATCCGAGCAGCTGGATGACAGGCGCTCCGGGAGCAGCGCTGGGCCGCGACCGACGAGCGCTGCCGACGGCAAGGGCCCAGCGGGCGGCCAGCGTCCCTTCACGCCTGACGGAGATCTTCCGCGAGCCGGAAAGCCGCCGGCGGGTGCTGCTCGCCACCGATCATGTCGTTTGCGACCACGGTGGGCTGGTGGGCGGTGTCGTGCTGGCTGCCGGCTTACACGGAGAGGCTGGCGAAGCCGGCGGGCGAGCCGGCCGGCGTCTGGGGCCCGCGCATGGGCATCATCTACAACGCTCGGCGCGATCACGGCCTACGTGATCTCGGGCTTCGTCGCGGATGCGATGGCCGGCGCGGCTTCCTGCTGCTGACGTATGCGGGCTCATCGCCACTTCGCTGCTGGCGTATCTCTGGACCGGCGAGGCTGATGGCGTTCATGGGGCATCGCGTTCCTGAACGGATTCTTCGCCCTGGGCTTCGCCTTCATCGTGGATGGCGATCTACTCGTCGAGCTGTTCACCCCGGCCGTGCGCGCCACCGCGGCGAGTCGTGTTCAACGGCGCGCGCCTGATCGCCTGGATCTTCCCGATCATCGCCGGGCGATCGTCGCCTCGCTTCGGCGGCGTGGCCGCGGCGGCGCTGATCATGTCGCAGCGTCTATGGGCTCGGTCTCGTCGTGCCGTGGTTCATGCCGGAAACCACGGGCAAGCCGCTGCCGGAATAAGGCCTGATTTGTGATGGCCGGGTTGCGTCGGTTCAACTGCGGAACAGCGCACTCAGGACTTAATAGAATTTACGAAATTCGAAACTCCTCAGGTCGCCTTGTCCGCGCCGGCGGGCGTCTCGATGGCGAGTTCCTGGCGGAACATGGTCTCCATGTCCTTGCGCACGCGGATGGCTTCCTTCGTGGCGTCAAACTCCACGTCGCCCCACTTCACCGGCTGGCCGGCGGGGACGGCGTTGCGCAGCGTGATGCCGTGGGCCAGGCCGATCGGCACGGCGTCGAGCGCCAGCGAATCGGCTGCCGGCATGAGCTGGCCATACACCGTGTAGCCGCCCTCGCCGTCGAGCCGCTCGCCGGGCTGCAGCGCGCGCTTGGACACCGCCACCACGTCGCCGCGGAACCCGGTCGTCGCCCCGGTGGGCTCGCCGCGCAGGACCGCGCTGGCCACCGAGATGCCCAGCTCCAGGCCGATGAGGTGATAGGGCTCGATACATGGCGGTGTAGCGGCCGGTGCTGTCCGTGCGCAGGCCGTATTGCGCGAAGCAGCTCTGCACGTAGTCGCTCGGCGCCTCGATGACGACGTAGACGCCCCAGCGCAGGTCGCGGAACACCGGCCGGCCGTCGCGCTCGAGGGAGGAAACCACCTCGACGGTGCCTTTGTGCGAGAGGATGCCGCCGTCGGACTGCGGGCGCAGCAGGCTCTGGAGGTCGTCCACGCCGCAGGCGGGGAACGCCAGGCCGGACTTCGCCGGCGTCAGGCCGGAGGCGTTGGCGATAGCGGCCATTTCAAGCGCGGACTTCGTGCCGTCGAGAAACGAGTTGAACATCTGGGCGTTGAAATCGCCGCCGGCGACCTGTTCCTTCGTAAAGCCGTAGTGACCCCAGACCGTGTCGGGCGTGGACTGGTTGTAGGCCGGCAGATATTTCGTCCCCTTGCCCGCGCAGACGACCTCGAAGCCGGTGGCGCGCGCCCAGTCGATCAGCTCGACGATGAGCGCCGGCTGGTCGCCGTAGGCCATGGAATAAACGATGCCGGCCTCCGCCGCCCGGCGCGCCAGGATCGGGCCGGCGAGCACGTCGGCCTCCACGTTGACCATGACGATGTGCTTGCGGTGCGCGCAGGCCAGCAGCGCGTGGCGGATGCCGGCGGCCGGCACGCCGGTGGCGTCAATGACGACATCCAGCTCGGGCTGCGAGATCAGCGCCTCGGCGCTGTCCTGCACAAAGGTCGTGCCTTTCTTCAGCGCTTCGCCAAACGAAGTCGCCGCGTGGCGTTCCGCCGGCCAGCCGACCCGTTCGAGGGATTGGTGAGCGCGCGCGGGTGAAAGGTCCGCGATGCCGAGCAGGTGCATGCCGGGCGTGCGCTGGACTTGGGAGAGAAACATCGAGCCGAACTTGCCGGCGCCGATGAGACCGACGCGGATCGGATTGCCGGCCGCGGCCCGGGCCTGGAGCTTGGTGTGCAGGTTCATGGATGAATTAAATTGAGAGACAGTTCCCCGATGCGATCTGGGATTCCTCGGCTGGCCGGGGGCCGTTGACGAAGGGAAGCCGGAATGGCCAACGGTCGGAAACGACCGGCAGCCGGGGGAGAGGCTTCTCGGAGGATTCTGAGCGTTTGATCATCGCAAGGCAATGCGATGTTTTGCGTAACCGGAGTGCGCAGTCCCGGGAAGGCCTGACGCCGTCACACGCCGCTCGCAGATCGTTGGGCCGCCCAAGTTTTGAGATGCCTGCGCACGCCGGTATCCGCCGCAAAACCTGGCCGGATGAACCTCACCCCGCCGGCCGGGATCCGAGCGCGGGCGCCGGTGCCATCAAGCCGGCTGGGGATAGGAGATGAATTCCAGAAGTGAACCGTCCGGATCGCGGAAATACACGCTGGTGCCGCCGCCCCGTGCGCCCGCCCGCTCGACCGGGCCGAGTTCCACGGGGACGCCGTGTTGTTCCAGGTGAGCCACGGCTTCCTCGATGGGACCGTGCCACTCGAAACAAAGGTCGCTGCCTCCCGGCATGACAGGCAGTTGCGCGCGCGGAGTCAGGAATTGGTCGGGTCCGTGCGTGTTGAGCTGCACGGCGCCGAAGCGGTAGAGAAAGCCTTTGCGAAACGGGACGATCTCCGCCCCGAGCACGTCGCGATAAAACGCGGTCGAACGCTCCCAGTCGCTGACATGAATGACGCAGTGATCGAAGGTGATTTTATCCATGGAAAAACAAAATGGAGCCGCCAGATTTCCGAATCAATGGAGCGAGTCGGGACGCGCGTGGCAAGGTCGGATTTGGACGCGCCGCCGCCGTGCCGGACTGACAGATGATCCCGGACCGTTTTTGATCCGCCCCCAGAGTTTAAATGCAATGCTGACCCCGACCGAGTTGCGCGGCATCGCGCGCCAGATGAAAGCCGCCCAGGACGAGGCGCGCCAGATCGAGCCGTTCAGCGCGCAGCGGGGCGGCGATTTCGACGTCGCCTCCGCTTACGCCGTCGCTCATTTGATGCACGAGACGCGCCGGGAGGAAGGCGCTGTGCCGGTCGGGCGAAAGCTCGGCTTTACCAACCCGACCATGTGGAGCCACTACGGGGTGGGCGAGCCGATCTGGGCTTACCTGTATGACACCACCGTCGTGCATCTGCCTGCCCAGTCTGGCACTTGCTCCCTCCGGCGCTTCACGGAACCGAAGATCGAGCCCGAGATCGTTTTCCACTTTCACTCGGCGCCGCCGATCGGCGCAGAGCTCCCGGCCATTCTGGAATGCGTGGACTGGGTCGCACACGCCTTTGAGATCGTGCAGTCGCATTTCCCGGGCTGGAGATTTCAGCCCGCGGACACCGTGGCCGACTCGGCTCTGCACGGCACGCTCCTGCTGGGCGAGCCCCGGCCCGTGGCGGCCTTGGGGGTCGATCCGATCGCGGCGCTGGCGCGCTTCTCCCTCACGCTATCTTGCAACGGAGAGGCGCGGGAGATCGGCTGTGGCGCGAACGTGCTCGGCCATCCGCTGGCAGCCGTGGGCCATTTGCTGGCGCTGCTCGCGCGGCAACCGGGAGCCGAGCCTCTACGGGCGGGTGAGTTCGTGACGACGGGCACGATCACCGCGGCCGCGGCGATTCAGCCCGGGGAAACGTGGAGCACGGCGCTGGCAGGCATCGACCTGCCGGGGATGGAGCTGACATTGGTGGCGTGAGCCGGAAGAAGACGGGACGAATCTGGGCGGATGGGGCGGGCGCGTGCCACCCAGTTCCCCGACACGGTCTCGGAGCGCGGCATTTTCGAAATCTGGGATACCGATCATGGCCGCATCTCCCGTCCTGACGCAATTCGCGCGCACCTCCCTGCTGAACGTCGCTTTTGAAGAGAGTGGCCCGCCAGATGGCCGAACCGTGCTGCTCCTGCACGGCTGGCCGGACGACGTGAGGGCGTGGGACCGGCTGCTCCCGGCGCTGCACCAGGCGGGCTGGCGCACGCTTTGCCCGTATCTCCGCGGCTTCGGCCCCACGCGTTTCCTCGCGGCCGAAACCCTGCGCAGCGGCCAACTCACCGCCCTCGGCATGGACGTGCTCGAACTCGCCGACGCGCTCGGACTCGAGCGGTTCGCCGTGGTGGGCAATGACTGGGGCGCCCGGGCAGCCTTTGTCGCCGGCATCGTCGCGCCGCAGCGCCTTTCCCACTGCATCTCCCTCTCGGTCGGCTACGGCACCAACGACCCCGGTCAGGAAATCTCTCTCACCCAGGCCCGCAACTACTGGTATCACTGGTATATGGCGCTGCCGCGCGGGGAGCGAATGGTGCGCGAGGACCGCCTGGCGCTCGCCCGGCTGCTGTGGACCACCTGGGCGCCGACGTGGTCGTTCTCGGACGCGGAATTTGCCGCCACGGCCCAGGCTTTCAACAACCCGGACTGGGCGGACATTGTGCTGCACTCCTATCGTCACCGCTGGGGCCTGGCGGCGGGCGATCCGCGGTATGACGCCATCGAAAAGCAGATGCAGCCCCTGCCGATTTTTCAGGTGCCGGCTCTGGTCATCCACGGTCAGGTGGATGGCGCCAACGAGCCAGCCACTTCGCGTGGCCGCGAGAGGATGTTCGGCGCAGGCTATCGGCGCGTCGAACTGCCCGGGGTCGGACATTTCCCGCAGCGGGAGGCGCCGGAAATTGTCGCGTCGGAGATCGTTGAATTTTTGAGCGCCAAGTGACCGCCAACCTTTCGTGGCGTTCCCAAGCCACCCGTGGATGCCATATTCCCGAAGCCCGCCCTTTTGACGTCACGGATATTAGCTCGGAATTTTTTGGGTCGCACAAGGCAAACCGCGCTATGTCGAAAACTTCGCCAACGCTTCCGCCGCTTCCAAGAGCCGCACTTTCCAGCATGGGAGAACGATCCGGCACGGGCGGATTCACCAAGGTCGGCGGCGGACGGCTGCCCTTGAGCAACGTCGACGCCTAAAGCGGTAACACGACGGTCGGCGCCGGCAAGTCGGTCCATTACTGCCCGTGCCTGCTCCGGCGGGGAACGTCCAAGTAAGCAACAGTGCTTTTCTCACCTACACGGGTCCGAATGGCACCGGCACAAAAGATTTCTATCGCATCGCGGTTGATCTGTCAGAAGGGAGGCGACGTGGTGGCCTCGCCCCACCAGCCCGATCTTGCAAGCGTTCCGTCGGGTGGTGACGCACCGCCGGGAAATGGCTAGAACCCCGCTTCCCGCAGCATCGCGCCGATTTTCTCCTTGCCGCCCGACTCAATCACGTCGCCGTGGCCGACGACCACGCGGTCGAAATCCCACGCCATCGTCGCAGCCATGGATTCCTTGAAGCGCGCCTCGTCCTTGATTGCCAGTTTGAAGGCTCGCGACATGCCGGGATGATGCTCACCGCCCACGGCAGCCCAGAGCAACACCTCGGTCCACACCGGTTCGTCTTTCCCGAAATTGAACACCAGATCGCAAACGATCAGCGTGCGCGAGGGCCGGTGAAAAAATAGCGTCTCCCGCATGCTCGGAACGCCCTCGATCTCCAGCGCGACAAGTTCATCGCCCCAGGTCGCCGGCGTCGGCAGGATCGGCTGCGTCGGAAAATCGATCTCGCCTGATTCTTCGAATCCCGGCGGCGCCAGGAAAGGAATCTCTGGAAACGCTTCGCGTCCGCACTTCGAAAATGTGTCGTGCCGCATCATCGCTTCCACCAGCCAGCCAGGCTGGCCGACTGCCTTGATCGCCGCCACATCCTCCGGCGTGAATGGCCCCATGGAATGGATGACGAACTCGCCCGAGCGGAGCCGGATCACGCAGCAGTTGCGTCGCAGATCGGCGCCCAATAGTTTCAGCGGATAGGTCAGCAGCCAGAGATTTTCGTCGAGCTTGCGCATGAGCACAGAATCGGTGCTGCCAGGCTTCATGACCGCTGCGGGATATGCATGTGGCACCGGTGTCTCCAGACAAACTGACCCTGGTAAGAGCACAGGCGTCCGTCGAATTCCTCGCATACTTCGCGATTTCAAAGATGCCGCCGGGCGTCCCCCGGTGCTCCGGAATGGCACACTGCGGGAAATTTGACCATGCTGCGGACGCGGGCAGGGCGCGGCATCACGATGGGTCGGAGAGCCAAGGGAAATGGGGTGCAAGAAAAACCGGGGGGAATGCAGCGACTGTTGCGCGCGATCTCGGGAACCGGCTGGGGACCGAAGGATCGAGGCGTTAGAAGTGCCGTGCACGACGCCCTGCCGTTTCTCCGTTGACACACCCGAAACCGGCGTTAGCTTGCATACAAGCATTCAAGGATTCAGGTATTCAAAAATATGAACGATATGCATTGCGACGTTTTGGTGGTCGGCGGCGGAGTTGCCGGAGTGGCGGCGGGGGTCGCGGCTGCCCGGGCGGGTGCCCGGACGGTGTTGCTGGAGATCAAGCCCTTCGTCGGCGGCAATGCGACCACCGGCCTCTGCTTGCACAACTATGTTTCCAAGCTCGGCCGTCAGCATGTCTTCGGCATCGCCCAGGAAGTCGTCGATCGGCTCATCGCGCGCGGCGGTGCCGTGGGTCATATTCCTTACGGCAGCTTTGTCCATTCGGTGACTCCGGTGGACGGCGATCAGTTCCGCCTGATGAGCACCGCCATGCTCGCGGAAGCCGGCGTGCGGGTGATCTATGGCGCTCAAGTCGTCGGTGTCGACATGCCGAAGCCGGGCACATCCGCTCGGTGAAGGCAGCCATCAAAGGCGGGCTGTGTGACATTTTTGCAAAAACCATTGTCGATAGTTCTGGCGACGCCGATGTGGCGGCTTTCGCCGGCGTCAACTTCCGCAAGGGCGACCGGGTCACCGGCAAGATGCAGCCCGTTTCGATGATCCTGAACTTTCACCGCGTCGATACCGCAAAGATTGCGGACGCGATCGCCGTGACCCCGCCGGCCATGGCCACCCGGCCGGATCATCCGACGCCTTTCCCGGTCTATTTCAACGGCTCGTTCAGCAAGTGGAACGACATTGTTCTGCGAGACAAGATTTTTCCCAACAAGGATCACATGGTGTTTTTCAACACCGTCTGGCCGCACCGCATCAACGTGAACACCACCGCCGTGTTCGAGATGGACGGACTCGACCCGGTCGCGATGGGGCGCGCGACCGTCGGGTTGCTGGATCAGGCCACCCGCATCGGCAGCTTCCTGCAGGAGCACGTGCCAGGGTTCCAGGGCTCCTACTTCGCTCCTTCGATTTTCCCGGGCGTGCGTGAGACCCGCAACATCGAGGGACTCTACGAGATCACCGACGAAGATTGCATCGAGGGTCGCAAGTTTGATGACACCATCGGGCAAATCTGTTTTCCCGTGGACATCCACGACCCGGATACCGGCCAGGCAAAGTTCTACCAGATCGGCGACGACGGCGCCTTCGACATCCCTTTCCGGGCCATGCTGCCGAAGGGCGTCGACAATATCGTGGTCGCTGGCCGCTGCGTGTCGGCCACGCACTACGCGCACGGCGCCACCCGCAACATGGCTCCGTGCCTCGTGATGGGCGAGGCCGCCGGTGAGGCTGCCGCGATGGCTGTGAAACAGCACGTCGCGTTTCCCGAGCTCAATGTCCGTGCCTTGCAAGAACGGCTGCGCAGCAACGGCGTGTTTCTCGGCGACAAATTTGCCTGATGGTTTGGCGTCCCGGCCTATGACCGACGATGGAGAGCTGCAGCTGGCACCGCTGCAAGGTTTCCCGGCGCATTTGCCGCTCAAGCTCGCGGTGCTCAGCCGGCTGAAGGATGCCATCCTCGACGGCACGCTGAAGCCGGGGACGCTCTTAAGCGAAAACAAGCTGGCGGCCTCGCTGGCGGTTTCCCGCACGCCGGTGCGGGAAGCGCTGGGTGTCTTGGAGCACGATGGCTTGGTAACCAAGCTGCCGGGGCGCAAGCTGATCGTTTCAGAGGCTCCGGCGATCGAGGACATTCTCGAAATTTACGATGTCCGCATGACGCTGGAAGCTGAGGCGTTGCGGCGCATCGCGCCGGACAACCGGGAACTGCTCGACAAGCTGGAACGCTGCGTCGCACGCGGAAAAAAGGCGCTCGCAGCCGGAGACACCGACCTGCTGGCGCAGACGAACACCGAGTTCCATTCGGCCCTGATTTCCGCGTTGGGCAACCGCCGCATGGAGCAGCTCATTGATTCCATCTACGATAAAATCTCGCGCTTCCGACTCCTCTCGCTGAACAACAAAGAATGGGCGCGACACGGAGTCGAGGAGCACGCCCGCCTGGTTGCGCTGCTCAAAGAGGGGCAGCGAGCGGAAGCGGTGAAACTGCTGCGGCAGCACTTGAATCGGGCGCTCGTCATCGTCAAAAACAGATTCGTTGAAGAAGAAAAACAAGCACATGAACCTCCCCCCTAAACTCCGTCTCGCGCTGGGTCTCGGCCTGGCATTCACCCTGGCTGCCTGCTCCAAGCCCGCCGACACCGCTGGACCGGCGAGCGGCAGCCCGGCACCGCAGCAAAAGCTCGTTTTCAAGCTGGCACACGTGCAGCCGGAATCGCACGCTTTTCACAAAGGCTCGGCGCAGTTCGCCGAAAGTCTCAAGCGGCTTTCCAACGGACAGATCGAAGTTCAGATCTTTCCCAACGGCGTGATGGGCAACGAGCGCGATTTGCTCGAATCCCTGCAAATCGGCTCGATGGATTTCACGACCGTAACCTCGGCGTTGACGGCGAAGTTCGACGCGGCTTACCAGGCGTTTTCACTGCCGTTCCTGTTCGATAATTTTCAGGAGCTGTTCACCACGATCGACAAGAAGGAAGTGCAGGACCGGCTCGCCAAGGGGCTGACCGCCAAAGGCATTCATCCGC
The DNA here is from genome assembly GCA_963762725.1 of uncultured Verrucomicrobiae bacterium. Lineage (GTDB taxonomy): Bacteria > Verrucomicrobiota > Verrucomicrobiia > Chthoniobacterales > SZAS-18 > JAFAXH01. The sequence goes on from CAVXLY010000005.1 coordinate 1,602,507, forward strand.
TTGGCTATTGGATCGGCGGCTCCCGCAGCTACTACGGCACCAGCCCGATCAACACGATGGCCGACTTCCGCGGCAAAAAGGTGCGCACGCTGGAAGATCCGTATTATCTCGCGACTTGGCAGGCGCTCGGCGGCATCCCGACGCCGCTGCCTTTCGGTGAAGTTTTCACCGGCCTGCAGTCCAAGCTGGTGGACGGCGCGGAAGGCGCGATCAACACCTACGTGGACAAGAAATTCTACGAGGCCGCGCCGAACGTCGCGATGATCAATTACATCTTCTCGGTCCAAATGTTTCACATCGCCGAATCCAGCTGGAAAAAGCTCTCCCCGGAGCAGCAAGGCTGGGTGCTGGCCGCCGCGAAGGAAGCAACGGAAGCCGAGCGCAAAGTCGTGCTGGAGGAAGACAAAAATCTCGACGCTACTCTGACAAAACTGAACGTCAACGTCACCCGCCCACCGATCGAGCCGATGCGCGCCGCGGTGCAGCCGGTTTACGAGAAGTTCAAACAGCAATACGGCCCGGAAGCCTGGGCGTTCGTCGAACAGATCCGCAAGTAGCCACTGCTGCCATGGGCGAACATTTTGTCGATCCCGCCAAGCTGGAAGTGCTGACTGGCGAGTCGGTGGCGTCTGCTCCGGAGCCGCCGCCGCGCGAGTCGCTGCTGCGCCGCGCCTTTTCCGTGGAGTTTGTCTGCGGTGCGCTGCTGACGCTGATCACCGTGCTCATGTTTGTGGAGGTGTTCACGCGCTACATCTTCGCGTTTCCGCTGACTTGGTCGGACGAAGTCGTGGCGATCGCGTTCACGTGGCTCTGCTTCCTGAGCGCGGCCATCGCGGTCAAGCACCGCGGGCACATCGCGGTGCAGGTGATCCTGAACTTGTTCCCGGCGGCGGTGCAGCGCTGGGTGGCTGTGGTGACGGGCCTGCTGGTCGTCGGCTTCCTTGTGCTGCTGGTTTACACCGGGTTCAAGATCATGCTGCTGGTGCATCATCAGACCTCGGCGTCGATGGGGCTGCCGATGAGCGTGGCCTACTCGTCGCTGCCGGTGAGCGCGGCGTTGATGCTCTTTTACGAGATCCGGCATATCGCCGCTTCGTTGCGGAAAGGAGGGCACGCGCCATGATGTCGCTCATCCTCTTTCTGGTCTTTTTCGGCCTGATCCTGCTCGGCACTTCGGTGTCGCTGAGCCTGGGCATCGCCTCGGTGGCGGCGATCGCCGCGAGTCACCTTTCCTACATGGCTGTCCCGCAGCGGATGGTCCCGGCGCTTTACGATGCCTCGGTGCTCGTTTGCATCCCGCTGTTCATCCTCGCGGGGAACATCATGAGCCACGGCGGCATGGGGCATCGACTCGTGCACTTCGCCAACATCCTCGTCGGGCGCACCAAGGGCGGACTCGCTTCGGCAAACGTCCTCGCCAGCATGTTCTTCGGCGGGATCTCTGGCTCCGCCACGGCGGACACCTCGGCGATCGGCAGCGTCATGATTCCGGCGATGGAAAAGGAAGGCTACGACAAGTCCTTCGCCACGGCGGTGACCGTCATCGCCTCGCCCCTCGGCGTGATCATCCCGCCGTCGATCGTGATGATCGTTTATTGCTGGGTCACGCAGACCTCGATTGCGACGCTTTTTGCCGCCGGTTATCTGCCGGGAATTCTTATCGGCATTTCGCTGATGATCACGGCCTGGGTGATCTCGCGCCGACGCAACTACCCGACCGCTCCGCGTTACACGCTGCGCGAGAAGCTCCTCATTTTTCGGGATGCGCTGCCCGGTTTGCTGATGCCGCTGATCATCATCGGTGGCGTGATCACCGGCGTTTTCACCGCAACGGAGTCCGCGGCGGTGGCGACGGTTTACGGATTCGTGGTCTGCATGTTTTACTACAAGGAACTGCGCTGGGCCGACATGCCCGGTATCTTTGCCGAGACGGCAAAACTCACCGGCATCGTTTCGTTCATGCTGGCGCTCGCGGCCATCTTCGGGTGGCTGATCGCTTACGATCGGATGCCGTTCCAAGTCGGTGAGTTCATCGCGGGCCTGCACCTGGGTCAGACGAATTTCCTGATTTTCTACACGATCTTTCTGCTGTTTCTCGGGCTATTCCTTTCGCCGACCGAGGGCGTCATCATCGCGGTGCCGATCTTCTATCCGGTCGCGCTGAAGATGGGGATCGACCCGTTGCACTTCGGCATTCTGACCGTGGTCACCAAGGCGCTGGGACACGTCACCCCGCCGGTCGGGCTGTGCATTTTTGTCGGCGCGGCGATCAGCAAGCTCTCGGTCGAGCGAATCGTGCGGGCGATGATCCCGTTTTACTTTGTAGCGCTCGCGGATGCCCTGCTCATTGCCTTCATTCCCTGGATTTCAACGATTGTCCCGAAACTGCTCGGGATGGGTTCGCACTGACGCTTCGCATGCGACCGGTGTGCGACGGCGCTTCGACCCCCATTTTCGAGGGAAGATCAGCCGCGCTTTTCACGTTACCGTCTGCCTTCAGCTCCGGTCTGCCGCAGGAATCCGATGAGTAAATTGTTTACCTCTTCCGGCTGCTCCTGCTGCACCCAGTGTCCGGCCCCGTCCACGAGATGGGTGCCGAGCATTCGGGTGCATGCCGTCTTTTGCATCCTTTCCAGCGCTCCCGGAGTTTGGTAGATGCCCCAGTCGCTCCTGCCACTGACGAAGATGGACGGCACGTCGATCGTGCGGCCGGCGAACAGTTGCAGCTCGGGAGTGTATTTGGGGATCCACCGCAAGCGATACCCCTCGAGGCCGCCCTGGAATCCGGTCCGCGTGTATTCTTCGCTATATACCGCGAGTTCCTCCTCCGGCAGCCATTTGCACGCAGCAACCTCGGTTGCCGCCGGCATCTCCGGGGCGACGGTTTCCGCCATGTTCTTGTCCAGATCCATCACGTAATACCGCGGCAGTTTTGCCCATTCGCTAGCGGTCTTTGCCTTGAGGGGGAAAGGAGTATTCTGCTTCCAATCGGCGCTCTTCATGTGGAAATAAGCGCGCAGGAAATCGTGGACGCCTTGCGGGCAGCGCCACATGTCTTCGTTCGCCTCGCGCGTCGCGTAATACTTTTGGTAATGCTTGCGCGGTTCCGGCAGCGCAGCCAGTTCGTCGAAGATGCTCGGACGCAGATGAAGCCGGTCGTTGTGACGGGTCGTTCGCCGTGTTCAGATGGCATGGGCGGCGGCCCGCCAAACGGCGCACTCATCAGAGCCACCGCCCGGAATACGTCCGGCCTGACCAGTGCGCACCAAGCCGCGACGGACGATCCATAGTCGTGTCCCACGATCGCGGCCACGCTCCGGTATCCGAGAGCCTGCACAAGCCCCAAGCTGTCGCTCACGCAGTTTAAAATCGCGAAGGGCTGCAAGTCCTCGTCAAAAGTTACGTTCGTGTCGCAACTCCGCCCGTAGCCTCGCAGATCGGGGGCAACAACATGAAAGCCTGCCTCAGCCAGCGGCAACATCTGGTTCCGCCAACTGTAGGCGAACTCTGGGAAGCCATGGAGCAGCACCACGCAGGGCCGATCGCTGCCCTCAAAGCCGGCCTCGAGCATGTGCATCGTGCAGCCGTTGTTGTTTTCAACAAAGCGGGAGCGTATCCCGGCTGGGAGAGTGGTTTGGCCGTAGGCGACGTCGGTATTCATTTCAACTTGGGTTTGGTCCAGGGCATCACTGGCTGAGCGGTCCTAAGCGATGGGTTCAGCATGCAAAACAACTACGGTAGCTGTTTTTTGCGTTTTCCCTCCCGATAGCAAGCCTTTGACCCAGCTCAATCCATGGGTTCGAAACGAGCATTGCGCCAGGAATGCTTGCACCCCACTCCGACGCGCTCGTGAGCGCGGACGCTGCGATTACCGACGTCGCAACAACTGCAGTTCCCCTTCAACTCGCGCCAGATCGCGGTCGCGGTCTAGGAGACTGGCGATATCCGGCCGGCTGACCCAATGGCAGCACAGAGCAACAGCTAAAAAGTTCCTCAGCCGGAGTTGCTGTCGGTCCATGGAGCACACGGCCCGCTCGGAATCGGCATCAACCTATCTGGTTGCTCTTCACTGAGCCGGTCGCACTTGCTGCGTGCCGCAGAGAAACACGCAAATATGT